>NC_021064.1:0-2526138 GCF_000367205.1 Cutibacterium avidum 44067
CCGCGTAGGCGGGGAAGACTCGAACAGCTTGTTTTGGCTAAGCCCGACCATCGGCTCACCCCCGCGTAGGCGGGGAAGACGGCGTGGGTGGATTCAGGTCACGTGGAAGGATAAGGCTCACCCCCGCGTAGGCGGGGAAGACACCGATTCGATGTGGGAGAATCCTCTAGCCGAAGGCTCACCCCCGCGTAGGCGGGGAAGACTTACGAATGGCTAGAGAATAATTTTCGTTAGCCGGCTCACCCCCGCGTAGGCGGGGAAGACATATGGGGAATAGGGGTCCCCGTGCTATGATAAGGCTCACCCCCGCGTAGGCGGGGAAGACCTTCGGGTGCGATTCCATCCGTGGCTTCCACTCGGCTCACCCCCGCGTAGGCGGGGAAGACACCAACCGACTACGGTTGATGCAGGAGCTTTGCCCAGATACAAGTGTACTCGATCTAGCGCTTGGCCGTCCTACGTCGCCGCGCAGCCGAGCTCCATCCCGGCCGCAGTGTCGAGTTGTGTGCCCTATTGTTTGGCCTCTGCATGAGTTTCAGCCCGTCGAAGTCGACGACGTCCCAGTCATGTCGATGCACGCGGAACTCGAAATGCTGCTCGCCGCGCATCGAGTACACGAGGATCGCCCGCCCGTCGTGGCACATTTCAACGACTCGGCTCCACAGGGCATCCCTGATCCGTGCAGGCAGATGCCCGACGAACACCCCAGGGCTGATCTCGAGCAACCACCTCGTGAGGTGGCCACGCAGTCCCGCGGGACAGGCGGTGAGGACGAGCACGACCATGGCTATGCCCACGATCTTCCGCCGGCGACCGTGCCAGTGCGGTCGTCCCACAGGTCGACAACATCCCACCCGTATCCGTCATCGGGATCTCCGGGGGCGTCGAGAAGTGTGTGGATGTCCTTCACACACGTGCTCAGCAATGTCGACTCATGAATGGCGTCGCGCATGGCTCGTCGTGTCGCGCCAGGGATGTCGTCAACGTCCCCGTTCGCTGCACATTCGAACGCGACTGGTACCGCCAGCGACGTCTTGTACAGATCTGCGACGTCGTAGACGAAGGATCGGTCCTTGCCCGTGTGCACGAATCCCAATCCGGCCGACAGCCCGAGTGCCGCGATGACGGAGTGCACGACTCCGTAGAGGCAGGTCGTCGCGGCAGTGAGCGCCTGGTTCGTCGGGTCGGACGACTCGAAGTCCTCGACTTTGTAGCTGCGCTTGTCCCAGGCGACGCCGAACCTGACGGCCGTGTCCCGATACGCCTGCCGAACTCGGGCCCCTTCATGTCCGCGCAGTTGTTGCAGGGTCAGGCCCGTCGCGACGTCGTCGGGAAACCGCATCTCGTACATGCGCCGAGCGACCGCCAGCCGCTTCGTGTGGTCGGTGACGGCTTCGGCCTGCAGGTCGAGCAGTCGGGTCGTCCGGGCCAGTGGTCGGCCATGGGCGTAATACCGCACACCGTGTTCGCCCACCCATAGCGTCGTCGCGCCGGACTCGGCCAGCAGCACCATCGCCTGGTGGGTGACGTTCGTTCCCGGGCCCAACAACAGCGCTCCGATCATGGACGCCGGAACATGCACGGTGCCCTGCTGATTCGACGCCGTGATGGCATTCGAGTCGCGGTTGACGATGCAATGCTCCATGTAGATGAAGCTGAGCCGATCCTGGGCGCGCGCCAACTCCTGGACCTCGGCAGGTCTCGCGCCCGGGATCGATTTGCCCATCGCTCAACTCACGACCGGTGCCAGAGTCATGAGGCCACAGCCGTATCCCTTGGCCGGACCAATCCCGCAGGTCAGTGCCACACGGGCGGCATCGGCGTCAGCCACATGGATGACGCCGTCCACCTGTGTCACCGCCAGTGTCACCATGGACCCCCGACGACGGAATCTCAGGACCTCCCGACGGGTCACGCGCGCGGACGGTGTCCCGTCGGGTGTGACGGGCACGGACAGTCCGTGGCGTTCGGCACGGCCGAGGAACCAGGCCAGTTGCTGCTCGGCCGTCACCTCGGCAACTCGCTGGCCGCGTGACCCGGCCGTCCTGCGCACTGCGGTCGTCGGGTTGACAGCGCACCTGAATCGCCAGGTTGAGCCGGATCGGAGGCCCTGCAGGAAGGGGTCGTAGTCAGCCGACCGACCCGAGACCCCCGTCGACCATCCAGCCTGCTCGTTGAGCACGGTGAGGTCAGGTCTCAGCGGGCTGACGATCATGAGTTTCGCCTCATGGGGAGTCGGCCCGCGATCCAGTCGCCACAGGGTTCGGCCGTCATCGGAAGCGGACTGACCAGGGGGAAACGAGCTCAGCACCGCGGCGTGGAGTCGCTCCGGAGATGCCAACAGACGCACGGCGTCGCGGCGGGCGACGTTGACGTCGAACTGGGTGAGAAACATCACGCTCCTTCCAGGCCCGCGAACCAGTCGGGCTCGTCGTTGCCGTCGGGGTTGTCGACGACAACAGCCGTCGAGGCGACGTCGCGCCACCCGTACTCGCGCCGCTCCGGGTTGAAGCTCAGCGGAAGGTCTCGGACGGTGTCGCCGAGCTGGCCGGGGGCGGCGTCGTAGGAGATGGGCAGGTACACCGAGCGGCCCAGGCGACGTCGATGCCAGGGCTTGGCATGCCACGGTTCGGTCTCCAAGGCAGCCAGCATCTCGTCGTCATGGATGCCCAAGGACACCTGTCCCTCCGTGGGACATGCGCGGCGGCCTAGGTACAGGGGGAACGCCGGTTCTCCAATGGCCTCGTCGAGTGCCTCGAGCAACGACCGATCTCCTTCGACTGCGGCGACGAAG
The DNA here is from genome assembly GCF_000367205.1 of Cutibacterium avidum 44067. NCBI lineage: Bacteria > Bacillati > Actinomycetota > Actinomycetes > Propionibacteriales > Propionibacteriaceae > Cutibacterium > Cutibacterium avidum. The sequence continues at coordinate 2,795 of NC_021064.1, forward strand.
ACGGCGTCGGCCAGGTAGTAGCGGTTCGACAGAGGCATCGCGTGGATGCTGCCGTCCTTCTTGGGGTGCGCCCAGTCCATGGCCGTCTGGAAGTCACGGACGACCGAGCCGGACTGGTCGGTGCGTACGCCGAACCGAAGCGTGAGAAGGTCCTCGATGCTATCGGTACGACGTCGCCCCTGCGCCGCCGCCAGCAGCCCGATGACACCGGATTTCGTCGGTTCGCGGCGCGTCGCACGAGTCGTGAATCGGCTCGAGTCTCCCCAGGACTGCAAGGGTCCGGCGAGCCGCAACAGCAGGACGGTCACGATTGCGCTCGCAGGACGGTGGCGACCTGGTCTCGCACCGATGAGACGAGCTCGTCGATGGGCATGGCAGTGCCCATGTCGCTGACGGCCTCGGTACGCGTGCCGACCTGGGTGACGAAGGAGGCCACTGGTGCCCCGAGGAAGGCCTCCTCGCAGTCGTGCGCATAGCTGGCCAGCGCCTTGCACGATGCCTCGACGAAACCACCTGTGGTCGAGGTGATGGCGTCCTCGAACGCGCCGACGAAGCTGGCCGACCTGCCCTTGCGGATCTGGACGACGACGGCGTCGGGCAGGGTGTTGTTGGCGAAGGTGTTCTGCTTGCCGGTGGGCATCGACACGACGAACCCACGGACGAACGCGGCGGCGGCGTCGGCGGTGAGATCAACGTCTCCCAGGTTGTCCTCGAGGGTCGAAACAGCCACCGTGGCGAACCGGTAGAGGGTCTCGGAGGTGAACTCGACGGTTCCGATCATGCCGGCTCCGGCGTCGTCCTCATCGAGCTTGTAGTCGTCGACGGCGGTGAAGTAATCGGACTCGATCTCGACGGCATGGGTGCTCAGCGCGTGGGCGACCTGCACGGCCGAGTCGACGTTGAGGCCCCTGGAATCGGCGACCATGCGACCGAACAACGCGACCTCGATCCCATGATCGGAATCGGCGGCCTTCTTGGCGTCGGAACTGGAGATCTTGCCCTCCGAGGTCGCCGCGAGCTGCGCCAGGCGATCGAGCTGCTGGTTGGAGTAGAAGACGAGGTACTGGGTGCGCTCGACGCCCTCGGGGCCCGAGCCTTCCTTCACTCGAGGTTTGTCGGCCTTGAGACCGAGCGCCTTGACGACCGCGAGGGCCTTCTGTCGAGCATCCTCCTGCGCCAGTCGGTAGGGATCGGCGGTGAGGCGGTTCATGAGCAGTTCGACGGCGCGCAGTGTCCGCGCGCCGGTCTGGGAAGCGGGCAGGAAGTCCTTGAAGGACGTTCGCACGGCCTTCTTCCATGCCTGTGAGCTGACCCGCGCCCGACGGACCCCGCCGTACAGAGCTGATTTCGGCGACCCGGTGTCGTCTCGGTTGACGTTGGACGGCGGGACGCTCTGAAGGACGTGGATGTCGACGTAGTACGAACTCATCGGGATTCTCCTTGGTCTGTGCTATCGGTGGTGGTGGTTGGGGCGTCGGATGGGAGGTGGTGGAGCTGGCGTCCCCAGGACAGGAGGACGCGGTCGGATGCCGAGGTCTGCAATCGCCACAGGTCGGCGGCGAGTCGGCCGTAGTCGAGCGGGACGTCCTCGGATCGCATGAGAGTGACGAGCCCTCGGAGGTTTTCGAGGCGGATGGCCCACTGCTGGGCGCGGCACAGGTGCTGGAACCGGGAGACCGTGCCGGGGTCCCACTCGGTGCTCGTCGAGCGTCGCGCCGAGAGCATCCGAGCCGCCTGGCCCAATCCGATGCCGGTGGCGTGCATCGGCCCGGGCCGGGACTGCTGATGGATGGCGTAGAGGACGACGGCGGCGTGGACGGCTCGTTCGGCGTACGTCGCCGGCGATGCCCCGTGGCCCACCAGATCGTCCGGAAGGTGGCCCAGGGTCACCTCCCAGAGATTCGGGTCGGTTCCCGGGCGGGTCGCATCGGCATGGCGCAGGGCTGCCAGAGTCCGTACCGCCCACGGATCGCGCGGTGTGGCGAGATAGCCCCGCTGCAGGTGGTTGACGGCGCCAAGCGTCGCCGCGCTGACGTCATTCCATGGTTCTGGCATCACTGCTCCTTCGAGGATGACTTGGTGTCGCGTTGAGGATCGTCAGGTAGGGGGGCGCTGGCGCGCATCCGGGAGAGGAATCGCTGCCAGGCGCGGGCGAGGTCCATGAGGTCGTGTCGCTCGGTGTTGGGCACCGGGACCATGCGTCCGGTGAGGGCTGCCGGCCCGGCGTCGCGGCAGAGCTGGAGGCCGACCTCGCACATGATCCGCCGAGCCGTGCGGCGCCATGCCAGAGTTGCGGCATCGACGTCGGTGGTACTCGTGAGGCGACTGAACCACTCTCGGTAGGCGGGATCGAGGGCGGAGAAACCGGCTTCGGCGGCTCGGGGGCGGACCCCCTCCGACTCATCGCCGGTCGCGGCAGCCAGATCGGAAGCGAGGTTCTGCAAGGCGAACACCAGGGACTCGGCGGTGTGCGCGCAATCGACGGCGAGCCGTCCCAGTTGCTCGTTGGCGATGACTGCCAAGGACGTCGGCAGGGAGTCGTCGATCGTCGTCGACACCACTGCGCTTTGCGATCCATATTCCATGCCGATGGTCCGCATGCGAATGAGATGATCGTCAGGCAGGGCGCCATCGCTGGTGAGGGTTGCGAGTTGCTCGAGAATCTCCGGCCGTAGCCACGCCCTGTCGGGCTCTCCGGCCTTCTTCCTGCGCCTGTCTTCGGGTGATGGTTCGCGGGCCAGTAAAGGCTCCAGTCCTCGCCACATGGCCCTGGAGGAGTCGTGGCTGCGGGGCATGTAGACGATCTCCCCGGCCGCCTTCGTCTGGGGTGCGCTGAAGCGCCACGCGGTCGACGGGTCCTTGTGCAGCAAGTACTTCCATTCGACCTTGTCGCCGTTGCACAGCAGGACGTCGACGACGTGGTCCGCCTCGGCGATGAGACGCACCCGGCGGCTCTGCCAGGTGAAGAGATCGGCGCAGCCGGTGGGCACCGGGTGCTCGGCGTCGGGGGCTGCCGTCTGCGGTGGACGCTCCCAGACCGGGACATCGGTCTGCGGATCGTCCTCGAGGAAGAGATTGAGCAGGATCGTCTCGGCCAGACTGGTGCCTTCGATGACGACGATACCCATGGGACCACTGATGCCCGTCCCGATGGGGTACCCCTTGCCACCGTTGACACGCGGATCGCCGACGGCCCCGGATTTGATGCCCGAGATGTCGAAGGCCTGGGCGTGGACGAGCCACCGGGCGGCCTCCGCGTAACTCAATGACGCAATACCAGCCCCGTCCCTTGTCGTGAAGAACTTATCGTTCGGGGGGACTTCGCTGATGATCTTGATCAGGCCTGAATACCCTCCTTTGCTGGTGTGCAGACCGGCGACTTGCATGAACGGAGCTTTGTCGTCAAAGAGGTTGAATCGATCGTGACAGCGGCCCAGGTAGTCGTCAATCTGCTGCAGCGGTAGTCCGGACTCCCACCACTGCGCCCAGTCGTCCACCTTTTCGTCGTCACTGCGGTACTCGGCGGTGGCCCGGATGGCGATGGCGAGGAGGAGGCGCAGGACGGCGGCCTCCTGGGTGGGGATCTCCCCGGCCAAGCCGCGAAGACTGCTCGCTTGATGGAAGGCGTCGTGGATCGACACCTCGATGACGACGTTGTCCGGACGTCGCACCGCGATCCATGGCTCGTCGATGAGGTTGAAGGCGCTCGTCATACCGGTGCTCCGTTCTGGGGAAGGGGCTCGACGATGAGCCCCTGATCGTGATCGTAGTGGAGTGGATGTCCCAACAATGTGGAATTGCCATGGGCATCGAGGACGAGGACGAGTTGTCCCCGAAGCCACGGGGATGTCTGCCATGAGCTGAGGTCGATCGGCGCGGCCTCCAGCTCGGCGATGGTCCTGTCGATGTCCCAAGGGTTCGACAGTGATCGGGGAAGGGTGACGGTGCACGATGCGACGGCCCGGGCCAGATCGCCGTCAGGGGCACCGAACAGCGGCAGCTCTGTTCCGGAGTATTCCCCGATGTCGTCGAGCAGCCGATGTCCGGAGTCGGATTGTTGGACGACAATGACCTCGATGGAATCCTCGGAGTCGCGCACCGACGCGTGGCCGCGGGTGTTCTCGGGATCGGAGGAAGCCATGTCGGTGAGCCCTTTCATGAGGCTCGATGCGCCGAATGGATCGGTCAGACGGAAGGCCATGGCGCGAGTCGCTGCCAACTGACGATTCGACCTGGCACCGAGTGCGGCTTTTTCTCCCCTGTCCGTCCAGGCGTGGGGCCAGGGGAAGGGCTCCTGATAGGCCTGTCGGACGAGTCGAGGGATGTCCTGCGGGATCGAGATCTCACCGGACGGCAGATCCTCGAGGATGGCCGCGGTGCGCATGAGGGCGTCCGGTTCGTAGACAAGGTCGATCCCACGGCCGAACCTCGGACCGTCGTCGTCCCAGCTGTCGACTCCGGTGACCAGACAGACGGCGTCACGAAGTCGGGGCGGACGCTCGCGGTCGTGTCGATGCAACCGGCCGATGCGCTGGAGGAGGAGGTCCATGGGCGCGATGTCGCTGACGAGCAGATCGAAGTCGACGTCGAGGGACTGCTCGAGCACCTGGGTGCCGACGACGACGATGCGATGAGGACGGGCCTGGCCAGAGCGTCCAAGACGCCTGACGAGGTCGGACTCCCGACGGGCACGCTGTGGCGCGACGAACCTGGAATGGACGAGGACGACCTCGCAGTCGAGACGCTGCCGGAGTACGTCGAAGGTCTCCTGGGCCCGTGCGACGGTGTCGCGGATGACCCCGACACAACCGCCCTCGGACATCTGCTCCTTGAGCCGAGCCGCGAGATCGTCAAGGGAGTCGGTCATCGTCTCGATGGTGATGCCGCGCGCCGGGGCCGTGACCGATGTGCCGCGTTGGATGACGTCGTCGGTGACGCAGGTCATGAGCGGGTACTCGTCCGAGGTGGGCAGCGCCATGGTGGCACGCTTTCCATGGCGTCCTCTGGCGTAGGCCAGAGCAAGTTCCTCGCGCTGGGCGGGCGGTAGGGTCGCGGACATGAGGATGACGGGCGTGCGGTAGGCGCCGAGCCACTCGAGGACGACTTTGAGGTACTCGCGCATGTAGACGTCAGCGGCGTGGACCTCGTCGATGATGACGACCTTGCTCGCCAGACCGAGGTGGCGCAGGACGACGTGCTTGGCCTTGAGTCCGGCGAACAACGCCTGGTCGATGGTGCCGATGACGTGATCGGCCAGGATCGCGCGTTTTCGGCCGAGGAACCACTCGTGGACGATCGCCGAGGCTTCGCGCTGTGAGGTGCCCTCGTCATAGACAGCCATCGACGCATTCCAGGGCATGAGCTGCTGGTAGTCCTCGTTGAGCCCGGCCTTCGAGTGGGCCAGTGTGATGCTCGATGGGTTGGTGGCCGGGACGGCGTCGAGCCACTCGCGCACGCGTCCGAACATGGGGTTGGACGTCGCCATCGTGGGTAGTCCGAAGAAGATGCCGCCCTGCCCGAACCTGCGGGCCAGCACCTGGGCGCACATGAGCGCGGCCTCGGTCTTGCCCTGACCCATGGGGGCCTCGATGACGAGCAACCCGGGGCTGGTCATGCTCGCCGCTGCCTCCACGGCCGCGCGCTGCATGGCATTGGGGGAGCCATGGGCCAGTGCGGGAAAGCTCCTCGCGAAGAGGTCGTCGGCAGTGTCCGGGCCGGTATCTGGCCGCCAGGGCCGAGGCAGACGGAGTCGAGCGATGGCTCTGCGGACGCGGTCCGGCGTCGGATCGGTGAGGTCGTAGGGGAAGAGGGATTCCGAGCTGGCGATCCAGTCGGCCATGATGACGAGGCCCTCGGAGAGAACCTGCACCTCGATCGGGATGGGAGAGCTCATCCAGTCGCCAAGAAACTGATCGGCTCCCGTGTGTGCGGCCATGGTGTCGATGACCTCGTCGCGGGTGGTCCTCCAGAGGTCGTCCTCCCTGGCCAATCCACTTCTCAACTCCTCGATGTCGCCCTCCGTCGGGTTCGTCCCGTGATGGCCCCCGATGATGGATGCAATGTTGCGGGCGCACCGACGCGCCCGTGGTGACTGGTGGCGGTAGCGGTCGAGCAACCAGGACTCGATGTGGATCTGGCCCACCGTGCCGTGAGGAATCGGGCGCTCGGGCGTCGGTATGACGAATCCCTGATGTTCCATCCGGTCGCACAGGTAGCTCGTCGACGTCCCGTTGCGGCGGGGAAATCGTGCCATGTGTGCGAAGTCGGCGCTGATCTTGCCGACGTCGTGTACGCCCGCCAGGAAGCATTCGAACGCCTGGGCGGCTTCCGCGCCGCCAAGACTGTCCGACAGCAGTGATCTGATGGATCTCGGTTGGAGTCTCCACACCTCGGCCATGACGCCGGCGGCGTCCTCCAGATGTTGGACGACGGGGAGCCAGTCGGCTTCCTCGTTCGTCTTCCCCCAGCAGGACCGTGCTGGGGGAGACCACGTGTTGAGCATTGTCGCTTCCTCGCGTTTGGTGTTGGCATGCATAGTATCAGCAAAAATGAACCTAACATACGAGAACCTAACCTAACAAGTTAGGAATTAGATTTCAGCCACTTCAACCATGTCGATGTCAACCCCCGCAGCGGCGGGGAAGATGCCCCCGGTAGGGACGTCACGTAACCGAACAATGGCTCACCTCTGCATGGGCAGAGCACATCTCACGCTACCGGGGCCACAAACGCGGGAAAAGTCAGCCCATCTCCACCTTCTGTCGCACGACCTCGAGGAGCTCACCAGAAGCCACCAAGCGATGGGCCTCGTCGATTTCGGGGGAGAGGAAGCGGTCCGGTCCGGGGCCAGGGATCGTCTGACGCATCCGAGCAATGACGTCGGCTACCGGCTTCGACGGCTCCACACCCCGCATCTGAATAGCCTTGGCGGCGGTCAGGATCTCGATGCCAATGACGGCTCCCAGGCCGTCAATCCCGCGGCGCAGCTTGCGGGCGGCCGACCATCCCATCGAGACGTGGTCTTCCTGCATGGCCGACGTCGGGATGGAGTCCACCGACGCCGGGACGGCCAGCCGCTTCATCTCCGAGACGATGCCGGCCTGGGTGTATTGAGCAATCATGTGACCGGAGTCGACACCGGGATCCTCGGCTAGGAAGGGATGAAGGTCGCGGTTGCGTGCCGGATCGAGCATGCGGTCAGTGCGGCGCTCGCTCATCGACGCGAGGTCGGCTGCGGCAATTGCCAGGAAATCGAGCACATATGCCACCGGTGCACCGTGGAAGTTACCGTTGGACTCCACGCGCATGTCGTCAGTGATGACCGGGTTGTCGACGGCCGAGGCCAACTCGACCGTCGCCACCTGAAGGGCGTGGGCCATGGTGTCGCGCACGGCTCCGTGAACCTGCGGGGCGCACCGCAGCGAATAGGCATCCTGGACGCGCTTGACGGCACCCTCCCGACCGGCCTGGATGAGGTCGGACCCCTCCAGCAGGGCGAGGATGTTGGCAGCTGAAACCCCCTGTCCGGGGTGGGGACGCAAGCTCTGCAGATCGGGGGCGAAAACTCGGTCGATGCCGCAGAGAGCCTGGACGGTCATGGCGGTGGCCAGGTCAGCCGTCGGGACGAGGACGTCGAGGTCGGCGAGGGCCATGATCAGCTGGCCGAGCATACCGTCGGTCCCGTTGATGAGGGCCAGCCCCTCCTTCTCACGCAGCGCGATCGGGGTCAGCCCGGCCTGGGCAAGACCGGTGGCGGCGTCGACCTCACCACCGTCGGGGGTCAGGACAGTCCCTTCCCCGGTGAGGACGAGGGCACAGTGGGCCAGCGGGGCGAGGTCGCCCGAACACCCAAGGGACCCGTATTCCCCGACGATCGGCACCAGCCCGGAGTTGAGCAGGTCAGCGTAGGCAGTGACGACCTCCGGGCGCACTCCGGTGTGGCCAGATGCCATGGTCTTGAGACGCAGAGTCATCATGGCGCGGATGACTTCGGTCTCCACCCGTGGCCCGGTCGAGGCGGCGTGGGAACGGATAAGGGAGTGTTGCAGGGCCACGCGATGGTCACGGGGTACTCGGGTAGAGGCTAGCGCGCCGAAGCCCGTGGAGATCCCGTAATGAGGGGCAGGGTCGTCGGCCAGACTCTCAACGAGGTCGGAGGCTCGCTTCACCCGCTCCATCGCGTCGTCTCCGACCGTCACCTGGGCCCCTGACCGGGCGATGGCGATGATGTCGTGGGGAGTGAGTGGGGCACCGACGTCAATGGTGGCTGGATTCATGGTCGTCCTTCCTTGTCGTGAGTGCCACGGTGTCGTGGCGATCGCGTGTATTCGGGGATGTCTTCTGGGCCGTCACCATGGTTGACCCCGTGTCGAGCACGAATGGGGTCAGGAGTGACGGTGGTCGTGCCGGTCAGCCGTCGAGTCGCAGCCGTGGTTGGGTCAACGTGAGCAGTCGTCCGGCCCGGCAGACCTTGTCGATGAGAGGGACTCCTGGGCGGTACATGAGGTGCAGCCACGACGGGGCCGCCAAACCCACCAGATCCGCACGGGCTCCCGGCTTGATGACGCCGACGTCGTCACGGTGAAGGGCTGCTGCGCCTCCTGCCGTCGCCGACCAGAGGGCTTGCTCCGGCGTCATGCCCATCTCCCGCACCGCGATGGCAAGGCAGAACGGCATGGATGAGGTGAAGGCGGTGCCCGGATTGCAGTCGGTGGCCAGCGCCACCGTCACCCCGGCGTCGAGAAGTCGTCTGGCATCGGGGTAGGGCTGTTTGGTGCTGAACTCGGCGGCCGGGAGCAGGGTAGCCACAGTGTCGGTGGCCTTCATGGCGTCGATGTCCTCATCGCTCAAAAACGTGCAGTGGTCTACTGAAGCCAGACCCAGCTCGCAGGCCTGCGGAATGACCTCGGAGGGCCCCAACTGAGCGGCATGGAGACGAAGCCCCAACCCGGCATCCTTGCCTGCGCGCAGGATCTCCATGGTTTGGTCGGGGTCGAAGGCGCCGGTCTCGCAGAAGGCGTCAATCCAGCACACATAGGGACGTACGGCTTGCAGCATCTCCCCGCACACCAGACGGACGTACTCGTCCGGCTCGTACTCGGGCCCGACGACGTGGGCGCCCAGGAAGCTCACCTCGTCGGTGTGAGAACTGGCCACTCGCGCCAGCTTGACCTCCGTCTCGACGTCGAGCCCGTACCCCGTCTTAGCCTCAACAGTCGTCGTTCCACCGAGCGCCATTTCGTCGAGGATCCCGGTCATGACAGCATCGAGCAGCCCGACGGACGCCTCCCGGGTGCGTCGAACGGTGCGCAGGATCCCGCCGGCCTCGTATTTCTGACCGTTCATCCGCGCGTCGAACTCGTCACTACGATCCCCCGCGAAGACCGGATGGCTGTGGGAATCGACGAAACCGGGGATGATGCAGGCTCCCGTCATGTCGGCCTGGTAATCGGCTGCGGGAGCCTCGGCACAGCGCCCCACCCAGACGATTCGATCTCCGTCGATGACGACGGCTGCGTCACGGATCTGTCCGAGGCCATCACCGCTGACGGATGGATCGTTGGTGACCAGCAGACCGATGTTGTTGATGACGACGCTCACGAGTCACGACCTCTCAGCTCGTCCAGCACATGGCGCAGATCCTCGGCGGTGGCGTCGTCGCGTCGGATCCACTCACCCGCGATGATGGTGGCGGTGACGTCCTCGGCGGTTGCCGCCAGCGGCCAGCGTGTCGGGTCCACCCCGGCCAAGCGAGCCGACGACGGATCGACGACGACGACGTCAGCAGGATCACCCACGCTCAGCCCGGCGAGGTCGGAAGCGGGTGTGGAAACCCGGTGCGGGCGTGGTCCCGCTGTCGGGCGCAGGCTCTCCACCCCGTATCGAAAACCGACCTTCCACAGGGAGTCGCAGCCGACGACCCCTCGGGTCCCGGTGGCCAGCCGAGCGGTGGACTCGAGCAGGCGCAACTCGGCGAAGGGGTCGGTGACGACGTCCTCGTCGGTGCCGATCGTCAGACGCACCTCGGCGTCGAGCAGATCCTTGACCGGCGCGATGCCGTCACCCAGATCGGCCTCGGTGGTCGGGCACAGCGAGACGATGGTGTCCGTGCGAGCAATCATGGCGATGTCGTCGTCGCTCAGGTGCGTGGCATGGACGACGGTGGTGCGATCGGAGAGCACTCCGGCACGTTCCAGGACGGCGGTGGGCGTCAGCCCGTGGGCGGCCAGACACTCCTCGTTCTCACGGGGCTGCTCGGAGACATGGACGTGGATCGGGGTGCGGTCCGGCAAGCCCGAGACAGCTGTGGCCATCTCGTCAGGGCTGACGGCTCGCACCGAGTGCAGGGCCGCTCCCGGCGTCACCAAGGGGGAATCCGGCAGGGCATCAGTGAGAGCATGCCAGCGATCCAACCATCCCTCGACGCTGCTGTCACCAAACCTCGTCTGGTCCTCACCGAGTGGAGCTCCCGGTCCGGCGTGCAGGTAGCAGGTGTCGAGCAGGGTGATCCGGATACCCACGTCGATGGCGGCGTTGACCAGGGCCAATTCCATGTCGTGGTGCGGGTAGGGAGTGCCGTCGGGCCGGTGGTGGACGTAGTGGAACTCGCCCACGCTGGTGTACCCGGCAGCCACCATCTCGGCGAAGGCCGCTCGTGCCAGGCGGTGGTAGGAGTCCGGGTCGAGGCGGTTGGCCAGCCGGTACATCTCGGTCCGCCAGGACCAGAAGTCCTCCCCCTCCCCGGCTCCTCGCAGCCCGCGGTGGAAGACGTGGGAGTGCGTATTGGCGAATCCCGGGACAGCGACGCCGCTGAAGCTGTGGCGATCTTGCTGGGCGTCAACCGTGACTTCGGTGATGACGCCGGCATCACTCGAAACGCGCACATTGTGCGCAACCCGCCCCTCGACGAGGGCCTTCGGGAAGAACCACTCACTCACTTGACCAGCTCCTCCAACACGGCCCGCAGAGCCTCGGCACCGGCCTCGCAGTCCTCGTCACTGGCTGATTCGGCCGGGCAATGGGAGGCCCCGGTGGGATTACGGACGAAGAGCATTCCGGTGGGCATCGTCGCGGCCAAGGTGGCAGCGTCGTGACCCGCTCCCGTCGACAGTTGCGGGGTCTCCTCACCGAGGACCTGCAGCATCCGACGACGCAGGTCGTCGTCGAAGGCGGTGCGGTCGGTCCACGACTCGCGGGCCCAGACGACCTGGCATCCCTGCTTGTCGGCAGCCTGTTCCGAGGTCCTCTGAACCTCCTCGACGACCTTGGTGACGGTGTCGGGGTCCTCGGCTCGGCAATCCAGCCACATCGTCGTGGTCGAGGCGATGACATTCGTCCCGCCTGGCTCGACGTTGATCCGCCCAACCGTCGTCACGCAGCCCTCCCGCTCAGCGGCCTCGCGGGACGCCAGAATGGTTTCGGCCACTGGGATGACGGGGTCGTGGCGATCGGGGATGAGGGTGGTCCCGGCATGGTTCCCCTGCCCGGTGAATTCGGCACGCCAGCGACCGTGCGGTCGCACCGCCGTGGCAATCGCGACCGGGTGGCCGAGGTCAGCCAGCCCGCGCCCTTGCTCGACGTGCAACTCGATGAAGCAGGAGGCATCGAGCAGGACATCGTCAGGCTCGATGAGATCAGGATCCAGGCCGGCCTCCCGCCAGGCGTCCGGCAGACTCTGTCCGTCCCGGGCGACGAGCCTGCGGGCGTCGTCCTTGCTGAGCTTGCCCGAGGCCAAGCGTGACCCCAGACAGGGCATGCCGAATCGTGCGCCCTCCTCGTCAGCCATGGCGACGACGGCAAAGGGTTTCGACGGCTCGACCCCGGCTTCCTTCATCTTCGCCACGGCCACGAGGGGGGAGACGACGCCGAGCGGCCCGTCATAGGCGCCGCCGCCAGGAACTGAGTCCAGGTGGGACCCCGTCAGGACGGCCTCCGGGCCCGGCGTTCCCCACCAAGCCCAGATGTTGGCATTCATGTCCGTGACGATCGTCAGAGCCAACTCGGTGGCCTTCGCGACGAACCATTCCCGCAAGGCCACCTCGTCAGGGCGAAAGCAGAACCGCGAGTAGGACCCGTCTTCGTTGCGTCCGATCCCGGCGATCTCGTCGAGCAGGGCTGCCGCTGTCCAGGTCGTCATCACTTCACCAATCCGTCGATGAGGGCGTCATCGACCAGGTAGGGCAGGGTGATCTGGGCGTCGTCGTGTTCCTGGTTGAACTCGGTGGCCGTCTCGATGGAGTGGTCGTTGCGGGCCCAGCCGCGTCGGGCCACACCGCACATGACGTCCCACAGCAAGGAACTGCGGATGACGGCGTCGACCCGCTCGGAACCATCCAGGACCAGCCCGAACCCGCCGTTGATGGCATTGCCGATGCCGGTTCCTCCGCCGTTGTGCAAGGTCACCAGGCTCATGCCGCGAGCGGCATTGCCAGCGAAGCACTGGGTGGCCATGTCCGCCATGACGTTGGACCCGTCCTTGATGTTCGCGGTCTCGCGGAAGGGGGAGTCGGTGCCCGAGACGTCATGGTGATCCCGCCCGAGCATGACCGGTCCGATCTCGCCGTTGCGCACCATCTCGTTGAATCGCAACGCGATGTCCCTACGGCCCTTGGCGTCCTGGTAGAGGATGCGCGCCTGGGTGCCGACGACGAGGTCGTTGGCCTCGGCGTCCCGGATCCAGATGTAGTTGTCGCGATCCTGGCCGCGGCGATTCGGGTCGATGCAGTCCATGGCGGCATGGTCGGTGGCGATGAGGTCCTCGTGCTTGCCGGAAAGACAGACCCAGCGGAAGGGGCCGTAACCGTAGTCGAAGAGCTCGGGTCCCATGATGTCCTCGACGTAGGAGGGCCAGATGAACCCATTTCGGGAGTCCCCGTCCTTGGCGATCTCGGTCACCCCGGACTCGAAGACGGTCGCCATGAAGGCATTGCCGTAGTCGAAGAAGTAGGTGCCACGCTCGGTGAGGGTGCGGATGAGTTCGAAATGCTTGCGCAGGGTCTTGTCGACGCGGCGGGCGTACTCGTCACGGTCACGGGCCAGCAGCTCGGTGCGCTCCTCGAAGGTCAGGCCCTGCGGGCAGTAGCCGCCGTCATAGGCGGCATGGCAGGAGGTCTGGTCGGACAGCAGCGGGATGTCGATGTCGTTGTCAACGGCGTACTGAAGCAGATCGACGATGTTGCCGTGGTAGGCGATCGAGATCGGGGTGCGCTCGTCGATGTGCTCCTTGGCCAGGGCGAACACCTCGTCGAGATCCTCGGAGACGTGACCCACCCAGCCCTGGTCGAGACGGGTCTGGATGCGCGACATGTCGACTTCGGCGATGATTCCGACGGCGTGGGCGATCTCGGCAGCCTTGGGTTGGGCCCCGGACATTCCGCCCAGTCCCGACGACACGAAGAGCACTCCTGAGAGGTCACCGTCAGCGGGGATCCCGAGACGGATGCGCCCGGCGTTGAGGATGGTGTTGAAGGTGCCGTGGACGATGCCCTGCGGGCCGATGTACATCCAGCCGCCGGCAGTCATCTGGCCGTAGTTGGCGACTCCCATCTCTTCACAGATCTCCCAGTCCCTCTGGTTGTCGAAGTGGCCGACCATGAGGGAATTGGTGATGATGACGCGGGGTGACTCCGGGCGGGAGGGAAACAGTCCAAGCGGGTGGCCGCTCATGACGACCAAGGTGGTGTCCTCGGTGAGCTGGGCGAGGTATTTCTTGATGAGTCGGTACTGCAGCCAGTTCTGGCAGACGCTGCCGGTTTCGCCATAGGTGACGAGCTCGTAGGGGTAGAGGGCGACGTCGAAGTCGAGGTTGTTGTCGATCTGCACTTGGAAGGCCTTGCCCTCGGTGCAGCGGCCCTCGTACTCGTCGATCGGACGGCCCTTGAGGTGACCAGCCGGACGCCAGCGGTAGGCGTAGATGCGGCCGAAGGTGCGAAGTTCCTCGAGGAATTCTGGTGCGGCCTTCTCGTGCAGTTCCGGGGGAAGGTAACGCAGGGCATTGCGCAGCGCGATCTTGGTCTGATCAGGGGTGAGGTGGAATCCACGTGAGGGTGCTCGTCGTATGCCGGGATGGAAGACCGGGTCGGGTGGGAACTCGGCGTCGAGCTTGATCGTCATGGCTGCGGCAGCGCTGCTGTTGTCGTACATCGGTGGTGCTCCCAGATGCGTACTCATGCGGATGTGGTGTCGCCATGGCGCGATGACGCCTGCGAGGGAGCACGCGCAATTGCCAGGGCTGGGGCGAATCGCGTCGGTGTGATCGCCGTGGGCCGTCTCGCCAAGGAGACATACCGACGGTATCACCACGGGTGGTGCGCAGGGTGAGACGTCGTCGTCAGTTCATCAGGACGACATCATCGGCACGGGTCCTCGTCGTACGGATGAGCGCAGCATTGCGTTCGTCGGGGCCATTGGCCCACGTCAGGGCGTATTCCGGGGGTTTTCCTGCGGCGACGTGTCGTCGGACGAGTCGTTCCATCCGTAGTTGAGGATCGACGTCGACGTACCAGGTCTGGGTGAACATCGGCGCCAGCAGGGACCACGGCTCCTCGTCGAGGAGGAGGTAGTTCCCCTCGATGATGACGAGCGGCACCTCCCGTGCCACTGGGATCTCTCCGGCGATGGGTTCGCCGAACCCGTGTTGGTACATCGGTGCGTAGACCACCGGTTCGTCGGCGGTGGCCAAGCGACGCACCAAAGACAGGAATCCCCACCCGTCGAAGGTGTCGGGAGCTCCCTTGCGGTCGGCGCGGCCGAGTCGTTCGATCTCGGCTTGGGCGAGGTGGAACCCGTCCATGGGGACGACGGCGCATGTCTCGCCCAATTCTTCGCCCAGAAGGTGGGACAGGGTCGTCTTGCCAGCGCCCGGTTCACCACAGAGTCCGAGCACGCAACGATGCCCGGACCCTACGAGGGCCCGGGCACGAGCGACTGCTTGATCCGGGGTCACGTCAGATGGCGCTGTCGAATGACGCCGTCAGATGACGTTGACGAGGTCGCAGACGAAGACCAGCGTCTCACCGCCAGCGATCACGCCGGGAATACCCTGCGGACCGTAGGCGAGGTGGTGGGGAATGACGAGCTTGCGTCGTCCACCGACCCTCATGCCCTGAACGCCTTCATCCCATCCGGGGATCACCTGGCCGGCTCCCAACTGGAAGGTCAGCGGTTCTCCGCGGTTCCACGAGGAATCGAACTCGCGACCATTGCTCAGGGCCACTCCGACGTAATGCACCTCGACGAGGTTTCCGGCGGAGGCCTCGGGGCCGTCGCCCACCGTGATGTCCTCGATGGTGAGGTCGTCGGGGGCAGAATCGGGCAGGGTCACTTCGGGCTTGCTCATGACGACAACCCTACGGGATCAACGCTTCCCGAGTGATCAACTGACCCGAGGGCCACGCTGGACCGCTCAGGCTGCGAGGATTCAGTCCTCGGCGTCGATCAACCCAGAGTGGTAGGCCTTGACCAGATTTCGAGGGACCCGCAGGACCTTGCCCTCAACGCGGATCTCAACCAACTGTGTTGGCGTGGTCTTCCACTGGGCCCGCCTATGACGCGTGGTCGAACGGGACTTCTTACGCTTCGGTACTGCCATGGTCTCACCAGCTTGACTTCGTGATTCCGGGGAGTTCGCCGCGGTGGGCCATCTCACGGAAACGGATACGGGACACACCGGCCTTGCCGACATAGCCACGAGGACGTCCGTCGACTTGGTCACGGTTACGCAGCCGCACGGGGGATGAATCGCGCGGCAGGGTAGACAGTTTACGCGATGCCTCCATGCGTTCGTCCAATGAGGCGGTCGGAGACTTGATGATGGCCTTGAGCTCGGCGCGCCGTTCGGCGTACTGCGCGACCAACTTCTCGCGCTTCTTCTGGGCAGCGATCTTGGACTTCTTGGCCATCAGATCTTCTCTCCTCGAGCGAGCATTTCGGCGATGACGACGTCGACGCCACGGCGATCGATTTCCTTCATCGCCTTCGGGGTCAGGGTCAGGGTGACTTGCCTACCCAACGACGGCACCCAGTAGCGCTTCTTCTGGATGTTCGGATTCCAGCGGCGCTTCGTGTGGCGTTGGGAGTGCGAGACGTTGTTACCGAATCCCGGCTTGGTGCCGCGGACCTGGCAGCGTCGTGACATGGGTATCTCCTGTCATGGTTTGCACGTGAGAATCATTATCATATACTGATGCTGACGAGATGCGAACTCGTCGTTTGGACAGGCACGCGCCAAGGCCGGAAGGAAACCGATGAAACAAGGCATCCACCCCGACTACCACCCCGTGGTCTTCAGGGACATCTCGGCGAACATGACCTTTTTGACGAGGTCCACCGCCACCAGTTCCAAGGAGATTGAGTGGGAGGACGGGAACACCTACCCGGTCATCGACGTCGACATCACGTCGGCCAGCCACCCCTTCTACACGGGCAAGGCCAAGATCGTCGACACCGCTGGACGCGTCGAGAAGTTCAATCGCCGCTACGGCAAGAAGTGAGACCGCGGGGTCGCGCACAGTGCGTATCCCGGAATGAACGACGAACAACGAGTTGGAACTGGGGGTGATTCATTGACTCGCTGATGACGCAGGTCGACCTGGACCCGATCGGCAGTGAAGAGTGTGCCGTTGCTGATCGATGTGCCGCCTGATCCCTGGCATCCGTCCGGTCCCTGAACGCGGCACCCGTCACCCTGGTGATCTTTGGGGTGGCGGGTGCCGCGCGTTGTCAGCAGGTTGGTGGATCAGGCTGCCAGGGTCCAGGATCAGTCGAACTTGCGGAAGACGGGGATGTCTGAGGAGGACACCTCGTCGCAGTACTCCCAGCCGTCATGGAAATCAGTGAGTGCCTTGACCGTGCGCACACGGTTACGGATCATCCATCCGGCCATGAGGCCGCGGGCCGCCTTGGCGGTGAAGGAGATGACCTTCCAACGTCCTTGACGGTCCCGGGACTCGAAGCGCGGGGAGATGATCTTCGCGTCGATCCCCGCGACGGCCTGGAAATACTCGGCCGAGGCCAGATTGACGATGACCTTCGGGCCGGGGGACTCCTGGAGGTCGGCGGAGACGAGATCACGGATCTGGTCTCCCCACCAGCTCACCAGGGTGTTGCCGCGGCGGGTACGCAGGGCGGTGCCCATCTCGAGGCGGTAGGGCTGGATGCGGTCGAGGGGACGGAGGACACCGTAGAGACCGGACAGGATACGTAGTGATTTCTGGGCCTCGGTCCAGTCGCGGGTGTCGAAGGACTGCGGGTCCATGCCTCGGTAGACGGCCCCGTCGAAGGTGACGCCGGCGGGACGCGCGGTGTCGGGGGTGCCGGTTTGGAAGTCGCGGTAGCGCTCGACGTTGAGGGTGGCGATGTCCTCCGAAACCCCCATGAGTTTGCGCAGGTCAGCAACCGATTTGCCGGCCATGATCTCGGCGAGCCTGGCCGTCTCGTCGAGCAGGCGAGGCTCGGTGGACTGGCTCCTGGGAACAGGACTCTCGAGGTCCAGAGACTTGGCGGGAGAGATGAGGGTCAGCACCCAGACAGCCTAGCCGGGCGGTGATATCCGGAGGCGTCGACGAGCTCTGTCAAGGAATCGGCGTCGTGACGGTGCCGTTGGGATTCGGAGGCCAGGCCTTGGCAGAACTCGCTGGATTTTTGGGGGTGGGGGATCCTCGGCGTTCCGAGGCGTCTCGGGGTGTCGCGGGGCGTCGTGGGGCGTCGTGGGGGAGCCGGCGCTGCTAGTTGCGCCACCGCTGCCCAGCTGCGCCATCCCTGAGCACCTGCGCCCCAAAGCCGCCGTCCAGCTGCGACATGTACGTGCAGTTGCGCCAGAAAATGGCGCCGTCATCGTCGTTCCCCCGGCCTCTGAAGGCCAGTTGCGCCTGTTTTGTGCAGTTGCGCCGTGTATGCGCGGCGCAACTGCACACTTATGGCGCAGGTAGACGACGTAGGGGTGGGGCGGGGGACGGAGGGCAACTGGCAGACGGCTGGCGGCATGGATGCCACGGCGGGCTGAGGCGCAGGCGGCATATGCCGGCGCAGCTGGCCAGAGGTGGCGCAACTGCATAAAACCGGCGCAGCTGTACCGAACAGACGCAGCTGGCAGATAGCGGCGCGCTACCCGTCCCCGTCTCTGCGGCAGGCGTCCTCCGGCCGCCAGGAAAAGCCCATGGCGACGAGGACATCGCCACGTCCAGGCAGTTCTTGGCAACTGCGTGTCGTAGCCCGGATGGCTGACCCAGCCAACGGACAACTAGGCGGTCAGGTCACCGGGTTTGACGTCGTCCGAGGCCTTCTCGAAGATCTCCGCGAAATGGCATCGGCAGGCATGTTCCCCTTGTCCATCGGCGTGCATGTTCAAGGAGGTCTCTTTCTCCGAACACAGCGGCTGAGCCCGCCAGCACCGCGTGTGGAAGCGGCAGCCGGTCGGCGGATTGGCGGGGGAGGGCACATCTCCGTGCAACAGGATCTGATGCCGCTGCCCGCGCAAGGACGGGTCGGGTACCGGAACTGCCGACAGCAAGGCCTGGGTATACGGATGGGTGGAGCGCTCGTAAATCTGCTCCTCGTCACCCATCTCCATGATCCGCCCGAGGTACATCACGGCCACCCGGTCGGAGATGTGACGCACCACCGACAGGTCGTGGGCGATGAAGATGTAGGCCATTCCCAACTCCCGCTGCAGCTTCTGCAACAGGTTGACGACCTGGGCCTGCACCGAGACGTCCAGAGCCGACACTGGCTCGTCACACACCAGTACCTTGGGCTGCAGCGCGATGCCGCGGGCAATACCGATGCGTTGACGCTGGCCCCCGGAGAACTCGTGCGGATAGCGGTTGATGTGCTCGGGGTTGAGGCCGACGAGGTCCAGCAGTTCCTTGACCCTCTCGGTCCTCTTGCCGCGCGGAACGGCGTCAGGGTGGATGCGGAAGGGCTCGCTGACGATGTCTCCGACCGTCATACGCGGATCCAACGAGGTGTACGGATCCTGGAAGACGATCTGGATGTCACGGCGCAGCTTGCGCATCTCCGATCCCCTGAGGTGGGTGACGTCACGCCCCTCGAAGGTGATCGTCCCGGAGGTCGGTGGTTCGAGGGCCACCAACAGCCGCCCCAGGGTGGACTTTCCGCAGCCGGACTCCCCGACAACACCGAGGGTCTCGCCGGGGTAGAGATCGAAACTCACGCCGTCGACGGCCTTGACATGGCCGACGGTGTGACGCACCACCCCGGACTTCAGCGGGTAATGCTTGGTGAGGTCGCGAACTGACAGGATGGGTTCTGGCCTCGTCGCAGCGGTTGCGCTGGTCGAGGTCGTCGTCTCAGCGGTCACGGTGGAGCACCTCCTCGGTGTGGTGGCAGGCAGCCCAACGTCCGGGCTCGACCTCGACGAACTTCGGTGCACTGCCTGCGCGGCATTCGTCGGTGGCCCAGCGGCAACGTGGGTGGAAGGAACACCCCGACGGCAGATTCGTCAGGGATGGCGGCAGGCCGCCGATGGCATACAACTCGCTGCCCCTCTGGTCCAGACGCGGAATCGAGTCCAGCAAACCCACGGTGTACGGGTGAGCCGGGTTGTCATAGAGACGGTGGACGTCAGCATGCTCGACGAACCGGCCGCAGTACATCACCGCGATGTCGTCAGCCACGTCCGCCACGACGCCGAGGTCGTGAGTGATGAGGATCAGACCCATCCCGGACTCGTCCTGGAGCTCCTTGAGCAGGGTCATGATTTGTGCCTGGACGGTGACGTCGAGGGCAGTCGTCGGTTCATCGGCGATGAGCACCCACGGGTTGAGCGCGATGGCCATCGCGATCATGATGCGCTGACGCATACCGCCGGAGAATTGGTGCGGGTAGTTGTCGGCGCGCTCCTTGGCCGCCGGAATGTGCACCCTCTCCATGAGGCGGATGGCCTCGGACATCGAGTCGGAGCGGTTCATACCGCGGTGAATACGGAACATCTCGGCGATCTGCCACCCGACCGGGAAAACCGGATTCAGTGACGACAAGGCGTCCTGGAAGATCATCGAGATGTGCTCGCCGCGGATCTGACGACGCTTCTTTTCGGGCATCGTCAGCAGGTCAACCCCGCAGTACTCGATCTTTCCGCCGGTGATCTTGGCCGGAGGGGAGTCGAGGATTCCCATGATCGCCTGGGCCGTCACGGACTTGCCCGACCCGGACTCGCCGAGAATCGCGAGGGTTTCCCGTTCGGACAGGGTGAAGCTCGTGCCGTTGATGGCCTTGGCGACACCGTCTCGGGTGCGGAACTCCACGTGTAAGTCGTCGACGTTGAGAAGCAGCCCGTCGACCGGCTCCAGGTGAAGACGGGCGCTGGTGAGTGTCTTTCGTGCCATGTCGAAACCTCAGTGCTGTTTGGGGTCGAAGGCGTCCTGTGCCGCCTCGCCGAGGAAGATGAATGCCAGCACCGCCAGAGACAGGAACAGCGACGGGAACAGCAGCATGAAGGGCGCCGATCGGACGTAGCCCAGACCCGAGGCGTCGGAAATCGACACACCCCACGAGATGGCCGGTTCCTGCAGACCGATGCCCAGATAGCTCAGCGTCGCCTCGATGGCGATGTAGGCGCCCAGGTTGATGGTGGCCACCACGATGACCGGGGCAATGGCATTGGGCAGGATGTGCTGACGGATGATCCGCCACGACGAGGCACCCAACGCCCGAGCGGCCTGGATGTAATCGTGGGGCAGAACCTGCAAGACCGACGACCTCATGAGTCGAGCCAAGGACGGCCAACCCAGGATCACGATGGCTCCCACCACTTTGAGCACCATGACGAGATACGGAGTGCCCGGCTCATTGGGGAAGGTGTACAGAATGATGATGCCGCCGAGCAACAGTGGGATGGCGTAGAAGACGTCACCAGTCCGGCTCAGCAGAGTGTCGAGCCAGCCGCCCCGGAATCCGGCGATCAAGCCGATGAAGGCACCAAGGAGGGTCGTCCCCAAGGTGGCGAGCACGCCGACGAGGATCGACGATCTGGCTCCGTAGACAGTCCGGGCGTAGACGTCACACCCCTGGATGTCAGTGCCGAACCAGTGCACACCGGAGGGGATGTGACGAGCGGCTGACAAGTTGCAGTCGGTGGGATTCTTCGAGGTGAAGATTGCCGGGACGGCCGCCATCAACAAGAAGATGACGATGAGGGTCACCGAGATCCAGAACAGCGGATTGCTCTTGAGGGAGTCCCAGGCGTCATTCCACACCGAGCGTGGCTTGGAGTTGCCGAGGACGTCGTTCTCGCGGGGGGCGGCAATCGGCTCGGCCAGGGCCTCTGGGCCGTCGGCCCCCAGCGGGGAATCGGGACGGTTCGTGCGTGGTTCAGTCATGGCTGATCCTCGGGTCGAGCACCCCGTACAGCAGGTCGACGAGGAGGTTTGCGAACAAATACACCAACACCAGGCAGGTCACCGACCCGACCACCGAGACGCCGTCGCGCTGGTTGATCGATCGATACACGTAGTTGCCGATTCCATTGATGTTGAAGATCCGCTCGGTGACGATCGCACCACCCATGAGGGCGCCGAAGTCATATCCGATGAACGTGATGACGGGGATGAGTGAGTTGCGCAAGGTGTGCACGTTGACGATGCGGCCCGGTGACATGCCCTTGGCCTTCGCGGTGCGCACGTAGTCGGCTCGCTGATTCTCCAGCAGGTTCGACCTCGTCAGACGCGCCACATAGGCCACCGACAACGCTCCCAGCACCAGGCCCGGCAAGATGAGTTCACCCCACGATCCGTCGCCGGCCGTCACCGGGAACCACCCGAGTCGCAGGCCGAAGATGAGCTGGGCCAGCGAACCGATGACGAAGATCGGGATGGAGATGACGATCAGGGAGGACACGAGGACGAAGTAGTCGACGAACTTGCCGCGTCGCACACCGGCCCACACACCGGCCAGGATGCCGACGATGATCTCGATGAGCACGGCGATGAGAGCCAGCTTGATCGTCACGGGGTAGCGAGCACCGAGCTCGGAGACGACGGTGTTGCCGTAATAGTCAACGCCGAGATCGCCGTGCAACAGCTTCGACAAGTACAGGCCGTACTGGACGAGGAGTGGCTTGTCGAGGTTGTACTCGGCTCGGAAGGCCGCGACATAGGCGGGCGGACAAGGACGTTCACCACATCGACCGGCCGTCGGGTCGCCCGGCAAGGCGAAGACCAGACAGAAGATGATGAACGTCGTCCCGATAAGCACCGGGATCATCTGAAGTGTGCGTCTGACGATATATCTGAACATGGTGTTCCTCACGACACCGTCGGTCCGCTGGGCAACTTCAGCGGACCGACGGATGCGTCATCAGGGATGGATCACTTCACGCTGACCGACTGAAGGTCAATCGAGCCGAACGGAGTGAGCTTGACGTTGGCGACCTTGTCCGACCACGCGAACGGGATCGAGGTCGTCCACAGCGGGACGGTCGGCGGGGTGTCCGCCAGCATCTTCTCGGCCTCCTGGTAGAGCTTGTTGGCCTGCTGGGAGTCCGTAGCGGCAGCGGCTTCCTTGAGCTTGGCGTCGAAGGCCTTGTTCGAGTAGTCGTTGTCATTGCTGGAGGCGCCGGTGGCGTACATCGGCGTCAGGAAGTTCTCGATGGACGGGTAGTCCATCTGCCATCCGGTACGGAAGAAGCCGTCGACGGACCGCTTGTTGACCATGTCGCGCAGGGTCTTGAAATCCGGGGTGACCTTGAGCTGGCACTTCAGACCGAGGTCGTTCTTCCACCCGTTGCAGATGGCTTGCGACCAGGCCTTGTGGTCGCCGTCACCGTTGACCGCAATGGTCAGGACGCCCTTGTACCCGCCGGACTTCTTGTAGAGCTCGAGAGCCTTGTCCTTGTCGTACTTGCACATCTCGCCGCACTGGTCCTTCTTGTACCCATCAACCACGGGGGAGACCCAGCCGTCGGCGGGGGTGCGGGAGCTGGCGAAAATCTGCTTGGTGATCGTTTCGCGGTCGATGTCCATGGCAAGGGCCTTGACGAGGTCCTTGTTGTCGGCCAGCTGCTTGTCCTTGCCGGAGTAGGTCAGGGTTTGGGTGACACCGGACTGACGGATGCCCCAACGGTTGGCCAGGTCGTTCTTCCACTGGTCGTTGGTGAGCTGGTCGGTCGGGATGAGGTCGTTGACGTCGAGGTGGTTGGCGACGGTGTCGTTGTAGGCCGGGCTGGCGTCGTTGTAGATCTTGAAGGTGACCTTGTCGACGTGGCCCTTGTACTTGCCGGCGTAGTGGTCGTTCTTCGAGACGGTGATGGCCGTGGCCGTGTTCTCGGTGACCTTGTACGGTCCGGCGCCGATCGGCATCTTCTCCCACTTCTTGGCGGTCGGATCCTTGAGGAAGGCATCCGGCAGCGGGGCGAAGGCGGTGTAGCCCAGACGCACCTCGAGGTTCGAGACCCTCTCGGTGGTCTTGATGGTGAAGGTGTGGTCGTCGACGACCTTGAGGCCGCTCATCGTCGTGGACTTCGGCTTGGTCTTGCAGGCTTCATCGTCACACTGCTCGTCGGCGTAGCCCTCGATCGGCTCGAAGAAGTAGCCGGACTGCTGGGCGTTCGGGCCGTAGGCAGCCCAGTTCCAGCCGTCGACGAAGTTCTTGGCCTTGACCTCGGTGCCGTCGGAGAACTTGTATCCAGGCTTGATCTTGACGGTGAAGTTCTGGTTGTCCTTGGTCTCGATGGACTCGGCGATGTCCATCTCCGGCTTGGCGGTGTCGGAGTTGTAGTGGATGAGACGAGCGGTGACGGCGTCGAGGACGTTTCCGCCGCAGGTCTCGTTGGTGTTGGACGGAATGAGCGGATTCTGCGGGGTGCAGCCGCGAACGGTGATCGAACCCCCATCCTTGGCGGGGGCGCTGTTGTTGCTGCCTCCCGTCGCCGACGAACCAGCGGCCGAGTCATCCTTGGCCGCAACGTCCTCGCCACAAGCTGACAATGCCATCAAGCCTGCGAGGGACAGCGCAATGAGTGGGCTCATTCGACGCATGGTGCCTCCTTCTCACGTCTCGTCGGCAGTTACCCGACGATCCCAGGTTGTTCGGGACACCATGCCACCCGTGAGACCCATTCAGCGCTCGTCTCATGACGGTGAGACGACATCGTGACCAAATTGAAACATAGGCAGAGTCGTCCTCATAAGTGGACGCGAGTCTCACGATGCGGCGAGAGTGGGGCCTGTGGACCGCTGTCTGACGCGGTTTCCTCCCTCGCCGTGCCGCCAGAATGGACGCAGCAAGGGCCCTACCCGAGGGTGAGGGCCCTTGCCACGAAGCTGATGTGAGGATCAGGCGACCTCGTCAACGAGCGCCTTGGTGAAGGTCGGGAGATCGTTGGGGTTGCGCGAGGTGATGAGCACCCAGTCGTTGCCCGGGCAGCGGACGAGCTCCTCGTCCACCCAGTTGGCCCCGGCATTCTCGAGATCCGGACGGATGGAGATGTAGGAGGTCATCTTCTTGCCCTTGGCCACGCCGGCGTCGATGAGAACCCACGGCCCGTGACAGATCGCTCCGACCGGCTTGCCTGCGGATGAGAACTCCTTGACCAAGCGACGACCGTCCTCGTCGACACGCAGGGTGTCCGCATTGACGGTGCCACCAGGGATGACGAGCAGGTCGTAGTCGGCTGCCTTGGCGTCAGCCAGCTTGGAATCGGCGTCAACCTTGGACGCCCAGTCCTTGTCGCCGGTGACGGCCTGAATGGCTTCGCCGCTGTTGGAGGCGACGGTCACCTCGATACCAGCCTTCTTGAGGGCGTTGAGGGGCTCGACGATCTCGGCCTCCTCAACTCCGAAGTCGGTGACGGCAATGAGTGCGCGTGCAGCCATGTTTGTCCTCCTTCAGTTGCGTCCAGTGGTGGAACAACTCCGGGGGCCGAAGTATTCCGAGGGGTTGGAAAACAAACGTGCCACCCTGGGGCGGTTCGGTGACCTGGAGCGTGGGGACGGTCACGGGCAGGTGTTCAGCGCTGGGCATCTGTTCATGCGAGACCGGAAACCGTGCAACCCAAAACTGTTGTGCAAATCCACGGATTGCGGCATGTGAAAGGACGTTCTGGGGGGAACCCGTCTGGGCTACGGTGAAAAGTGACCCACGATCAGAGGATGGGAGAAGATACGTACTGACGATCATTGTCAGGGGAAGAAACCGGATGGTCGGGGTGACAGGATTTGAACCTGCGACCTCTTCGTCCCGAACGAAGCGCGCTACCAAGCTGCGCCACACCCCGCGACCACGGTCATCCTCCTCAACAGGAGGACCGACGGATACTCTAACGCAGCTTGATCGAAAGCGCCAAGCCGATCCCCGTCAGGACCGGGGGACAAGCGTCAACAGCGTCACTTCCGGCTGGCAGAATGTCCGGTACGGGGCGAAAGGGGAGGACCCTACTCCGGCCGAGACATGAAGCCATCCGGTGCGCCCACCGCTGCTGTGCCGTGACAGCCCCTTGACGCGGTCCGTGTCGAGGTCACAGTTGGTGATGATGGCGCCCTTAACGGGAAGGCACACCTGGCCACCATGGGTGTGGCCTGCGAACACGATGTCCATGCCATCGCTGACCATGGCGTCGAGGATCTTGAGGTAGGGCGCATGGGTGACGCCGATGTTGAGGTCTGCGTCATCATCTGCAGGTCCAGCGACCTCCTCGTAATGGTCACGGTCGTGGTGGGCGTCGTCAGTTCCGCGGAAGACCAGCCGATGACCAGTCACCTCCAACGTTCCCGACTTGTCGTTGAGGTCCAGCCACCCTGCCGAGATGAACGCCTGCCTCAACTCCTCGTGGGGAAGCTCCGGAACGGGCCCCTCCGAAGCGTGTGAACGTCCCAGCAGCAGATACGAGAACGGGTTCGTGAAAGCCGGCATCAAGTAGTCATTCGACCCGAAGACGAAGGCTCCCGGACGTTCCAGCAGCCCTGCCATGTCCTCGAGGAGGGGCTGCAGGGAGTCAGCCGAACAGAAATTGTCACCGGTGTCGATCACGAGATCCGGCTCGAGGTCAGCCAGTCCACGGATGAACTCCCGCTTGGCCTTCTGGTGAGCCAGCATGTGGAAGTCCGAGAGGTGTAACACCCTCAGCGGCGAGCTGCCGGGCTTGAGCACCGGTACCTCGACGTGGCGTACCGTGAACCGACGGGCCTCAATGACGCCATAGGTCAGTCCGGCAACGCCGACTCCAAGGACCCCAACAGCTGCCTTCATGAAGGTTTTCATGTCAGCGAGGCCTCGTCGTACCAGGTGGGTTCTGCTGACCGCCGCCATGTCCCCGCCCATTGCTGCCACCGGTGTTGTCTCCGGGCTGGTTCTGATCGCGCGGCGGATTCGGGTTCTGTCGATTTCCGGGCTGGTTGTCGCCCGGGTTGTTCGGCTGATTCTGTTGCGGTGGCGGCGGAGCATAGGCTGGCTCAGGTGCGGGCTCGGGACCCTTCGACACCTTCAGCGCGACGGCTTCTCCGGAATGGGCCTTGCCCTCAGGATCCGAGCCGAGATAGGTCCCCGGCTCCGAGTCGTCCCAGACACGCCACATCTTGGTACGGAATCCAGCCTTGCGAATGGCAGCCTTGGCCTGGGAATAGGTCATGCCGTCGGTGTTCGGGATCTGGATGAGCTTGCCATAACGGATCTCGTCCGTCGGTGAGACGAAGTCCGTCGGAGGCTTGTCTTTGAGGGCGCCTGCCATAGCGGCGCGATAGATCTTGCCGGCGTCGCTACCACCGGAACCATTGAGGTACACCCCGGTGGAGGTCCGGATTCCCTTGATGGAACGAGACTTGTCGCCGCGGAAGTAGGGGTTGCTGCCGTCAGCGGCGATCATCGCCACACCAGCGGCCTGTGGGGTGTAACCGTCGAACCAAGCAGCCTCGTGGGCGTCGGTCGTACCGGTCTTACCGGCCTGCGGGTAGCCCCCGGGAATGGTGGCAGGCATGCCGGTGGCGTCCATCACCCCGGACAGCACTGAGTTGACGCCGTCGGCGACTTTCTGCGGCATGACCCGCTTGCAGTTGCCGGTCGGCACCTTGATGGCAGAGCCGTTACGGTTCTTGATCGATTTGAGGATGATCGGATCGCACCGGACACCTCGAGACGCGAAGGTTGCGTAGGCCGAGGCCATCGACAGCGGGGAGACGTACGCAGTACCGAGGGTGAACGACGGAACGTGCTGGAAGGCGGTCACGATGTCCTTGCCGCTGGAGAGCTTGACTCCTGCGTTTTGGGTCATCTTGGTGACCTCACACATGCCGACGTCCTGCTCCAGCTGGACGAAGTAGGTGTTCACCGACCATGCCGCGGCCTCACGC
Source organism: Cutibacterium avidum 44067 (assembly GCF_000367205.1). Classification (NCBI taxonomy): domain Bacteria; kingdom Bacillati; phylum Actinomycetota; class Actinomycetes; order Propionibacteriales; family Propionibacteriaceae; genus Cutibacterium; species Cutibacterium avidum. The sequence goes on from NC_021064.1 coordinate 30,094, forward strand.
AAACCGATGTTCCACGAGTGACCGGTGGAGTTGCGTACCCGGAAGGGGCCTGACTTGAAGGCGCCCTTGCAGTTGGTGAACCTCTCTCCCGTGAAGTCCATGGGGGACGACGCGGTGTAGTGCTTGTTGATGGCAATGCCCTTCTCGAGGGCTGCGGCTGTCGTGAAGGCCTTGAAGATCGAACCTGCCTGGAAACCAGTGGCGCCACCCATCGAGGCGGGCGCCATGTAGTTGTAATAGGTCTGGCCGGACTTGTCGCCCATGACAGGACGCGACTGCGCCATCGCCAGGAGCAAGCCGGTGCCAGGCTGGACGATCGCGGTTCCGGCGAGTACTGGATCCTTCGGGCCGACGACGTCGGAAACAGCCTTCTGAGCAGCGTCTTGGACCTTTGGGTCGATATTCGTCTGAATCGTCAGTCCGCCACGCTTGACCATCTTGGCCCGTTCGGACGGGTTCTTGCCCAGGCTCGGCATTTGGAGCAGGCTCCGGTAGGCGTAGTCGCAGATGAACGGGTACTTCGAGGAGATGCAGCCATTCTTCGGGTAGACGACCTTCGACTTGTCGAAGACGACTGCCTCCGTCTTCCGGGCCTCGTTAGCGCTGATGAGGTTGAGCTGAGCCATCCGGCCAAGCACGATGTTCCGGCGGTTCATGGCGGCCTCAGGATGGTTCACCGGGTCATAGGCGACTGGGTTCTGCACCAGGCCGGCGAGCATCGCCGACTGTGCGAGATCGAGGTTGGCGGCCGTCGTCCCGAAGTAGTGACGGGCCGCGGACTCGACGCCGTATGCGCCGTCACCGTAATAGGCGATGTTGAGGTACCGCTCCAGGATTTGCTTCTTGGAGAGCTTCTTCTCCATCGCCACCGCGTAGCGCAGTTCCTGTACCTTTCGGGTGATCGTCGGCTCCTGGGCAGCCTGCGCGCCCGCCTCGTTGCCAGCTGCGACGGCGGCCTCGATGCGGATCTGCTTGACGTACTGCTGGGTCAGGGTCGAACCGCCCTGACGAGCTGATCCGGAGACATTGCCCACCAGGGCTCGCGCGGTGCCCTTGAGGTCGATCGCGCCATGGGAGAAGAAGCGGTTGTCCTCAATGGCCACCTGGGCGGTCTGCATCTCCTTGGAGATCTTCGACAACGGGACGTACTCGCGGTTCTCGTCGTAGAAGGTGGCCAGTACCGACCCATCTGCCATGAGGATGTGGGACTTCTGGGCCTGCGGGGTACTCATCAATTCCGCAGGCAGGTCCTCCATGCTGTCAGCCACCATCGTCGCGGTGCCACCGGTCAGAGCAGCGACGGGCACGACGAATCCGGCTATCAGCAATCCGGCCAGGATGCTGACGATTCCGAACATGGCTAAGGGGTAGAGCTTGCCGTGCCTGTCTGAGCGCATGGCCCCAAGGATACGTGAGGGTCCGGACATACCCGAGCGGCACAGGCCGTTGCGGTGGTGTTGACGATGTGGTGAGGCTGTGAATTGTGACGTTGCGGACTGCATTGGAGGGGGCTTGGGATGCGATGCCGCCTCGATGCCGCTCCACAGGCCGGTCCTTCGCTGGTTTACCCCTGTGCTCCTACTATCGTGGCAGTCGCGCCTGACGGTCCCGGTCTCGTCACGGTGGTCCAGCAGCAGGCCGGGGCGCTCCCGTCCTGACCACGGAGGGGTCGCTATCTGACGCCGGTTAGACTTTGGTCTGCCGAGCCTGGCAGGAGGGTTGATGACGCGAGTCGTCCAGAAATTCGGTGGGTCCTCGGTGGCCGACGCAGCATCGATCAAGCGCGTGGCGCGCCGGATTGCCGCAACCAAGCAGGCTGGTAATGACGTCGTCGTCGTCATCTCCGCCATGGGTGACACCACTGACGATCTCATGGATCTGGCCCTTGAGGTTTCCCCCCAGCCGGCTCCGCGAGAGCTCGACATGCTCCTGACGACCGGTGAGCGTCAGTCCGCTGCGTTGCTGGCCATGGCCCTGTCCGACCTGGGCATCCCGGCCCGCTCGTACACCGGCTCCCAGGCTGGTGTCATCACGACCGCCGCCCATGGCAATGCCCGCATTATCGACATCACTCCTGGACGCATCGAGAAGTCCTTGGAAGCCGGTGACGTCGTCATCGTCGCGGGATTTCAGGGTGTTTCGCAGACGACGAAGGACGTCACCACCCTCGGGCGTGGAGCCTCCGACACCACCGCGGTCGCGCTCGCGAGCTCGCTGGGTGCCGATTTCTGCGAGATCTACTCCGACGTCGACGGGGTGTTCACCGCCGACCCGCGCATCATCACGGGGGCTCGTCGCATCCCCGAGATCTCCTACGAGGAGATGCTCGAGATGGCCGCCTGTGGCGCGAAGATTCTCCACCTGCGTTGCGTCGAGTACGCCCGCCGTGAGGACGTACCGGTTCACGTGCGCTCCTCGTTCTCCGACAAACCCGGCACCTGGGTCAAGGACCTTGCCGACATCACGAAGGGATCTGACATGGAAGAGGCCATCATCTCGGGTGTGTCCCACGACCGATCGGAGGCCAAGATCACCGTCGCCGGGATCCCTGACGCGGTGGGTCGGGCTGCCCAGATCTTCGACATCGTCGCGCGCGCCGACATCAACATCGACATGATCGTCCAGAACGCCTCGCGAGTGATGAACGGTCGCACCGACCTGTCGTTCACCCTGCCGATGAGTGATGGCCCGACCGCCGTCCATGCGCTGACGGCTGCCAAGGACGAGATCGGGTACGAGCAGATCCTCTACAACGACCAGATCGGCAAGGTGTCCGTGGTCGGCGTGGGCATGAGGTCCCACCCCGGCGTCACCTCGACCTTCTTCCGTGCCTTGGCCGACTCCGGCATCAACCTGCAGATGATCTCGACCTCCGAGATTCGGATCTCGGTGGTCGTCGATGCCGATCAGGTCGACGAGGCCGTTCGCGTTGCCCACACTGCTTTCGGACTGGACACTGAGGGTGAAGCCGTCGTCTATGCCGGGACCGGCCGCTGAGGCGACGATGCCCCAACCCCACGACGACGTTTACGATCTTCTCCACCTTCCGGAGGCAGCCCCGCCGGTCGACGTCTATGACAGTCTCGACATCGACGCCGTCACCTTCGGCGCCGATGTTTCGACCCGCGTACTGACCCATCTGGACGCCGATGAGGACGTCGATCGCACTCGAGCCATTCCTCGGATCGACGCCCAGGTTCGACCTGCCACCGGCAATGTCCCCGCCGAGGGGTCGCTGCGTCGCGCCAGCATGGTGATGGCGGCCGGGACGATGGTCTCGCGAGTCCTCGGATTCGTGCGTACCTACCTGCTCACCGTCATCGCCGCTGGCACCTCACTGGCTCTTGACGCCTTCCAGGCCGCCAACACACTGCCGAATGTGGTGTTCATCCTGCTCAGCGCAGGAGTTCTCAACGCCATCCTCATTCCGCAGATCACCAAGGCCATGAAGCAGCCTGACGGTGGCCAGGAATTCGTCGACCGATTGCTGACGGTGTCATTCGCGTCGGTCCTCGTCGTCACGGTGTTGGCAACCGTGGCCTCGCCGTGGCTGCTGGATCTCTACTTCTCCTCCAGCGGGGCGACTCGCCACCTGACGGTCTTCTTCGGCTTCATCTGTATGCCGCAGATCTTCTTCTACGGCCTTTACGCGATCCTCGGGCAGGTCCTCAACGCGCGAAACCAGTTCGCCGCGTTCATGTGGAGCCCGGTGCTGGCGAATGTGGTGCAGATCGCTGGTCTGGTGTGGTTCCTGGTGCAGTTTGGTGCTCACCCGGATCCGGCCACCTGGACGTCGGAGATGGTCTGGGTGCTGGCTGGTACGACGACCCTGGGCATCGTCATTCAAGGGTTGTTCCTCATCATCCCGTTGCACCGCGGTGGTTTCCGCTGGCGGCCTCGCTGGGGTGTTCGTGGCTACGGGCTGGGAGCGGCCGCTCGTATCACGGTGTGGACCTTCACAGCACTGGTGATCGCCCAGCTTGCCGGCATCATCATGAAGAAGATGCTGTCCCATGTGCGCCTGGTGCACCCCGAAGTGTCGTCGTCGATCAGTGCCTACGACAACGCCTTCCTCATCTTCATGCTGCCGCAGAGCTTCATCACGACGTCGATTCTCACCGCTCTGTTCCCGCGGATGAGCCGGGCCAATGCCGATGGCAATGACACCGCTATGAAGAAGCTGCTGCGACAGGGATTGGAGATGCCGGCCCTGGCGATCATTCCGTGTTCCCTGGCGATGGTCGTGCTGGCTCGCCCCGGTATCCAGACGGTCTTCTCCCTGGAACCCAGCCAGATCGATGCGCTCGCCTGGGCCGTGGCGATCATGGGTATTGGCCTGTTGCCCTTTGGTATCACGACCCTGCAGCAGCGCTACTGCTTCGCCCGTGAGGACGGCAAGCTCAACCTCATCATGCAGACAGTCACCACCGTCACCCAGCTCGTCATCCTGGTGACGATGTTCATCTTCCCGCCGCAGGGAGCCCTGCTCGTCGTGGCAGCGGCCCAGACCATCGCCAACCTCGTGGGAGCGACGGCGTGGATCGTCGTCGCCTCTCGTCAGCTTGGCGGGATTGGCATGGGAGAGGTTCACCGACTGTGGCTCAGGCTGTCCCTGGCCTCCATCATTGCCGCCATCCCGACCTACTTCGTCGCCCATGGCATCGACGCTGCCGGACACGGCGCCTGGATTGGCCATGCCGGTGGAACTTTCGTTGGTGGGGTGCTCTTCGTCGCCATCGTTCTCGGGATGGCGAAGGTGCTGCACATTGACGAGGTCATGGACCTGCTCAGGCCGGTCGTGCACAAGGTTCTCCGCAAGGCCTGAGCGGATCAGAGGGTTGTGAGGGAATCCGAAAACTCGCGCCTCAGAGATTCATGGCCTAAACCAGCGGTTGATGGTGGTCTGTGCCTTAAGAGGCTGCGCAGCCGAAACCGCTCTGGTTGACGGCAGTGCCTCGGCAGTAGGTCTTGCCGGCCTCCAGGCCACCGGTGTTGACCGTCAGCTCGGAGACGGTGACGAGGGTCATGCCCTTCTTGCGCAGGGCGTCGATGAGGCCGCTGGTGGCGTCAGCCGTCGAGGAATACGTGTCGTGAAGCACGATGATCGGCTGGGTGTACGTGGTCGCATATTCGGTCACGGTCTTGGTGATCCTGGTCGCGTCGCGGTCCTTCCAGTCGTTGGAGTCCGCCGTCCAGTTGACCATTGCGAGGTTCTGCTCGGCCATGGTCGCATCGACCCGCTCGTTGTGCGCGCCGTACGGAGGACGAAAGAGCATCGTCGGACGGCCGGTGAGCTTGCCGAGGGAGGTTGCCGCGTCAGTGATCTCGGAGGCTCGTCCCTTGGGACCGAGCTTCGTCAGGGTCTGGTTGCTCGTCGAGTGGCTGCCGACCTCAAAACCTGAACCGGCAAGGAGTTTGGTGGTGTCCGGGTGCGCGTCGACGTTGGTTCCCAGTTGGAAGAAGGTGGCTGTCGCCTTCGCTGACGACAAGCTGTTCGCGACCTTGTCCGTGGTGTCGGCGGGGCCGTCGTCATAGGTCAGTGCGACGCATTTCTCGACGATGCAGTCGACGCCGATCGCCGTCGAAGGATGCGTGGGCGTCCCGGTCGACTTGGTGCCCGGGTCGCCCGGAAGAGGTTTGGTGTTGGGAGAATCAGCCGGCTTCGGGCTGGTCTTGAGCTTGGCGACCCAGGTCACGTCCGCGGACGCCGTGCCGGTGAAGGGAGTCGGGTGCAGGGATGCTCCCAACGCCTTCTGGCCGAGCCCGCTGAGCATCGGGGAGATCGTCTTGGAGTCGATCATGACGGTGCGCTGCACCGCGTCAAGGGCTCCGGCGGGGAAGCGGACGAGCATGTCTCCCCTGCTGTCGAAGGACAGGGCAGGCCCAGTCCCGTAGGGAGCCTGCGGCTGCTGAAGGGCGGCCTCTGCCTTCTTCGCGTCGAGCCCGCCAGCCTTGGCTACCTTGACGACCTGCTGGCTGAACTTTGGCCAATCGGGCCAGGAGATGAGAGCACTGGCCGACAGGGTTTGCTTCATCGTGGCGTCGTACCACAGAGTCGTCGTTGCCTTGGAGGTCTTGTTGTCCTTGGTGATCTCAGCTTGGAGTTCCACTCCGAGCAGATCAGTCGTCGACGAGATGAAATGACCGGTCATGGTCACCTTGGAGGCTGACTGCCAGGCGGATCCGCGCAGGGTGCGCTCCCGGACGACCTCGATGGCCTGGTTGAGATTGCGCGCCTTGGTGATGGTGGGCACCTTGACGGAAATCTCGGACGGCTTCTCCAAGGACGTCGTCGTCATTGACGCCCCCGACACGTTGCCGGTGGCGATTGAGGTGGACCTCAAGCTGGAACGGACGTCCGAGGGCGAGGACTCGGGTGTCCCGTCATCGTGAGAGCAGGCTCCAAGAGGGAACAGGGCCACCAAGGCGATGGCCAGGGCTCGAATCGAGCGGCGCGGGGAGGCACTCACGCTCTTAGATTAGGGCGGACTTCATGCGGGAAAGAAACACAACGCCGGGCGTGCCTGACATTCTAGGTGAGTTCTTTGGATTCTCAGCTGATCTCGCCTCCTTGTGCACAGTGTCCCGTTCGGAAGAGGCTGCGGTGAGCATCAGCGCAAGGCCCTCAGGAGGGGAAAAGCACTGTGCCGATGAGGAGAGCCGAGAGGAAGCAGCAGCACGCTGCGAGGGGGACGAACCGCCTCAGGAACCCGGCTCCGAAGGCTCCACCCTCCATCGCCATGAGTTTGACGTCGACGACCGGCCCGATGGCCAGGAAGGCTAGCTGAGCGGTGGGGGAGAAGCTCGTCAGGGAGACGGCCATGAAGGCGTCGGCCTCCGAACACAGTGCGACGATGACGGCCAACAGGCTCAGCACAGCAGCCTCGAGCAGGACATTGCTCGTCAGGGCCTGCATCCAGGCAGTTGGGACGAAGACCTTGACGGTGGCGGCGATGGCGGCGCCGATGACGAGGAATCCGCACGACTGGATGAAGTCATGGGCCAACTCGCTGCGGAAGGTCTCGGCCATCGTCGACAGTGTGCGACGTCCCGGGGCATGGCCATGGATTCCGCAGGAGGCTTCCTCCACAGCTGATCCTGCTGACCCGTCGTCGACTCCGCGTAGTGGACGTCCCAACCAGATCCATCCCAGGCCGATGAGGACGGCAGCGAGCAGCCCGGCCATGAACCGGGCCAGGGCCATCTTGGGGGTGACGGTGTAGGCAATCGCGGTTGCGGTGATGACGACTGGGTTGATGGCGGGGGAGGCCACCATGAAGGTCAGCGCGGCGGCGGTCGGGACCCCTGCCCTCACCAGGGACCTGGTCATGGGTACGGAAGCGCACTCACAGGCAGGAAGAGCAATACCGGCGAGACCAGCGACCGGAACGGCCATGGCGGTGCGGCGTGGCAGGAAACGGGCCAGGGCGTGTGGTTTGAGGAAGGCCGTCAGCGTCGACGAGATGACCGTCCCGAGCAGCAGGAAGGGCAGCGCCTGCAGCCAGATGCCGACGAAGATGACGAGCCAGGCATTGGCCTGGGGTGGCAGCTCGCTCATATGTAGGGGTTCTCCGGGACGGGGATCTTCTCGAAGCGATCCACCTTGAAACGGGTGTCACCGTTGGCAGAACTGGGCAGATAGGTGCCGGTGACGCGGATCCACGAGCCGCCGGCAGGACGCGACGGGGCATCGACCATCGTCGTCATGAAGGGCAGGGCGTCGGCGACGCAGCACCACATCTTGAGCCGGGCGAGGACCCAGGCGTGGTCGGGGTCCTCAGGTGCGGCGCTGACGAAGCCGATCATCGTCAGCTTGCGGCCCTTGAGAGTGGCGATGCCGCGAGAATCGTCAGCTCGTTGCACGTAGTCATAGATGGTGAGCTCGGCCGGATTGCCCTTGAGAGCAGGCCAATGCTGTGGCGGTGGGCCCATCGGGCCGTTACGGTCCGAGCCGATGTTGTCGCCGCCGTTGTCGTATCCGCCGACGGTTTTTCCGGTCTTGGGATCGATGGCCACCGGGGACACCGACTTGGGTGCCTTGGGCGGTCCGTCGTTCCACGAGTCCGAGAAATCTTGGTCCGGGGATGGGCTGGCACTGCGGACTGCCGGACGGTAACTGGCGGCCCCCAGCAAGGACAGCGGCTGCAGCGGGACGAACATCCCCAGCGCGACGGGGGCGACGATGAGCATGCCGATCCGATTTCTGTGGTGCCCGGCAGTGTTCGGGTGGCGCACTGCCCGGACGAGGGTCCACAAACCCATGATCGTCAGGATGGGGCATGCGATCCACAGCAACGTGGTGATGATGGTGCCCACGAAGAGGTGTACCCGGCCACTGATGAGCAGCTGGAATCCGAGCGCGGCACAGGCCAGCAGGGCGAGGCCCTCCCAAGCCGTGCGCGCTCCCGGTTGGATTCTCATCCCTTGCAGTTGTAGCCGCTCTGTTCCTTGACCGTGCCGTTGCAGTAGGCATGGCCAGCCTGGTAGCCGCCGGTGTTGAGGGAGATCTCGCTGACGCTGACGATCGTCTTGCCCTTGGCCTCCAGATCCTTGTAGATCCGCGGGGCGGCGTCAATCGATGCCTTCTGGATATCGTGCTCGAGGACGATGGGTGCGGTGTAGGGCAGAGCCGTCATGACATTCTTGTACGTCATGTCAGGGTTACGGTTCTTCCAGTCCTCGCTGTCGATCTGCCACTGCATGATCGCCATGCCGTTCTCCTTGGCGACCTCGTCGACGGTGTCGTTGTGGGCGCCGTAAGGCGGACGGAAGAGCAGCGGGGTGGCACCCGTGAACTCCTTGATGAGCCGGGAGTTGTGCTCCAACTCGCGACGAATACGGTCGGGGGTCTTCACCGGAAGATTCGGGTGGGTCACCGTGTGGTTGCCGATCTCCATGCCTGCGGCGGCCACCTTTTGTGCAGTTTCCGGGAATGCCTTGATGCTGTTGCCCATCTGGAAGAAGGTGATCGAGAGCTTGAACTTCTTGATGGTGTCGAGGAGTTCCGGGGTCATCGCGCTGGGCCCGTCGTCGTAGGTGACGGCGACGCAGTGCAGTACCCGACAATCCGGACCGACGGCCGTAGAGGGGCGAGTCGAGGTGTCGGTGGACTTGAGGGACTCGTCGACTGGCTGCGACGTCGTCCCAGTGAACTTGCCGGGATTCGTCGATGCCTTCTGGGCCTGGGTGCCGAAGCTGCTGAGCATTCCCCTGGCCTTGTCAGACGATACGACGAGGGTGATGGGATGGTCGCTGAGGACGCCTGAGGCGAAGGTGGCCAGGAGGTCACCGTCATGGTCGAAACCGAGGGCGGGGCCGTTGCCGTACGGGGCGGACTTGGCCTTGGCGGCCGTGGCGATCTTGCCGCCGTCGAGGGACTGGTCCTTGCCAGCTTCCTGCAGGGCCGTTGTCAGGTTGGCCCACTGGTCAGCCTTGACGAGTGCCGGGGAGGAGTACGACTGCTTGGCCCCAGTCGAGTACCAGACGCTTGCCGGGATCGTCTGCTTCTTTCCCTTGACGGTCGTCGTGTTGGTCACCAGAACCCCCAGGACGGCGTCGCTGGAGGCGATGATCTGGGAGGTGACGTTGACGTCAGAGGCGTCCTGCTGCCAGGAATCGCGCAGCATACGGCCCTTGATGACCTCGACCGCCATGCTGAGGTTCCGTGCCTTCGCGAAGCGGGGGTAGGTGGCCCTGACCTTCTCCGGGGCGGCCTTGAAGGTGATGTCAGTTGCGCCGGCCCGTGCTGCGGGGATCTTCGTCAAGGTGGCGTCGACCGAGCCGGAGCTCGGGGATCCTCCTGACTGGGCAGAATCCTTGGGCCCATCGTTCGAGGAGCAGGCACTCAGGGTCAGGCATGCCGTGAGTGCGACGACAGCGACTCTCCGAGTAAGGGAAGGCTTCAGCAACATGAGGGAGACCTTACAGCGTATGTTCGGATCCCCGAAAATGGGCTTGCCGTGTCGCGAGGGAAAAGGACCAGACTGCGCTGTGACGCCACTGTGAGGGTAATCCGTCACTGACTTATGGGCTGCACAGACACAGCGGTTGGGTCGGTCTTGTTCCGGCCCAACCGCTGTCAGGAAATCACAGGATGAAGGTCACTTGTTGTGGGCGTCGATCCAGTTGATGATCGTGTCGTCGACCTGATCCTTGACGGGCTCGTTGATGGTCTCGTGCATCAGGCCCTTCCACTGGATGACCTTCTTGTCGGTGGATCCAATGGCGTTGTACCAGTTGGTGTCGAAGTAGGCCGGGACGATGCCGTCGTTTGCGCCGTGCATGATGAGGGTCGGCTCGGTGAAGGACGGGGCGTTGAAGGCGTTGTAGGTCTGGGCCACCCCCATCTGCTTGACCATGCCGAGGCTCATGTACTTGTTGTTGTACGGATCCTTCTTGTAGTCCTCGACAACGGCCGGGTCGGTGCAGACGCCGCTCGACAGCGGGTTCGTGAACTGGATGAAGGCCTCAGCGACGGTCGAGGGCAGGTGAATCGCCTTCGGGTTGCGCACGGCCTGGGTCAGCAGGATGCCGTTGAAGCTGGTGAGCTTCTCCATGGGCAGCTTCTGACTGATGGTCGGATCGGCGTTCTTCTCAGCCTCGGTGAGGTCGTGAGCCGTGATGATCTCGGGCTCCTCGGTGTCATGGCCCCACGGGTTGACGGCGATGCCGCCACCGTTGCTCACGATGCCGTCAACGGTGCCCGGGTACTTGGCGCCGTAGGACTGCACGGCGAAACCACCCATCGAGTGGCCGAAGAGGAAGACTTTCTTGCCCTGGTTCTCCTGGTGGGCAGTGCTGACGAACTGGTGGACGTCATTGACGAGGTTGTGCCAGTCGTCGATGTTGCCGCGCGGGATGGTGTTGTCGACGTAGGGACGAGCGCTGCGTCCGTGTCCGCGGTGGTCGAAGCGGTAGGTCGAGTAGCCGGCGTCATTGAGGCGTTTGGCCAGGTAGTCGTAACGGCCGGAGTGCTCAGCGGCGCCATGGACGATGACGACTGCTCCCTTGGCGTTCGGGACGATGTTCTTGCGGAAGAAGAGCTTGGTACCCCAGTGATCGGTGCTGGTGACGTAGCCGGTGATGAGCTTCGGCTGGGCGGAGACCGCGGCCACCGGGGTCGAGGCATTGTCGGCAGCGAGGGCGGGAGACGCCGTCATGGAGACCCCGGTGATGGCCATGGTGCCGGCGATGGCCAATGCGCTCATTTTCTTCATAAAGATCATGTCCAAGCTCCTTTGCTCTGAAATGGCTAGCCGTGCGGCTCGTGTCGTGAGACTAGGGGGCGCGGGTTCATTCGGCAGACCTGTGAACGTGTGCACGTCTGGAATTGGTCAGATGGTCGCGGAGCAAATGTGATTCGTGCACAGCCGTGCGGACGCTGGACGGTTGAGCCCTTGGCGGGCGGGGATGGTGGATCGGGGCGACGATATTGTCGATGGCAACGGGTGGTGATGCGACCAGATGGGGCTGCAGGATGATCCTGCAGCCCCATTAATGCCAGGCGACATGAGTCACACGGTTGCCTGGCTCAAGTTATTCACAGTTTGGATTCAGCGCACCTGGTTGGCGGGAACCCAGGCAGCGGTCTGGATGTCACCGAGGTGGCCGACGTGCTTGGTCTTGCCGGGCAGGTTGATGGTGAAGCAGACCTTGGCCTTCTTGAGGTTGGCGACGATCTCCTGAGCCAGCGGCTTCAGGTCGCCAAGGTCGGAGGTGTCGCCGAAGGCCTTGCGCGCATTGTCGGCGACGATCTTGACGACCTTCTTGACAAGGGCGGTCTTGTCGGTCAGCAGAGCAGGGTTCTTCAGAACGGTGCTGACGATCTCCTTGGCGGAGTCGACGGTCACGGCCTTGGTCTTGGCGGTGCCATTCTCGATGAGGATCTTGGCGATCTTGATCTCGGTCTGGTGACGCTCGTGGGCGTTGTTCTTGAGGCAGTCGAAGTCGATCTGGACCGGCAGCTTCGAGGTGTCGATGGCGGTGACGGACGGAGCAAGGGTCGGGGCGGGGGTGGCGTCGGCCGCGTGGGCCGGGGCGGCCATGAGAGCGGTTCCGGTGGCGAGGGCGGCAGCTGCGCTAGCGGCGACGAGGCGATTCTTGATCATGGGTGTCCTCCTTGCGTTGGTCGGCACCTGGTGGGGGTGCATGTGCCGGCTGAGTCCGGCTGACAACAAAAAGGTAAGAAGTCACGCCCCAGTCGGTCCACCGCGCGGCGAGGTTGTTGCACTTTCGTCTGATGAAAGGAAACGAATGGTCACTGTGATGGGGAACCTGGACAAGTGGCCGTCAGGAAGGATCCTCCGTCCCTGAAGCGAGAGCCGCGAGGTGTGCCTGGCCAATGGGTTCGTTGGCTAGGGCTGGTACGACAGCCCAGCGGGTGGCCTGTGCGGTCACGTTCTCAATCTGGGTCACTTCGTCGCGGGCCCGACGTCCCAGGAGGGCGCTCGTGGGGTGGGCGGCTGCCAGCGAGTTGTTGACGACCCATGCCCAGGGGTGGATGTCGGCGCGGGCAAGGTCCGTCACGAGTGCCGTCGCCTCAAGGACCGGCGTGGTGTCCGGCAGGGTGACGATAATGATCTTGGTGTGCTCTGGATCCTGCAGGCACATGAGTGGGGTCGTCGTATGGAGACGCTGCGCGGAATCCATGTGACGCAGGACGTCCCGGTGGTACGAGCCGGTGGCGTCCATGAGGAGAAGGGTGTGGCCGGTTGGGGCGGTGTCTATGATGACGAACTGATGACGGGCCGTGTTGACAGCGTGGCTGAACTCCTGGAAGACCGCGATTTCCTCGGTGCAGGGGCTGCGTAGGTCCTCGGCAAGTGCGGCTCGTCCCTCCTCGTCGAGGCTGCTTCCTCGGGTTGCCATGACGCGCTCGCGATAGGCCTGGGTCGCCCTTTCGGGGTCAATGGAGTCAACCGTCAAGCCAGCCATCTCTCCAGCCAGTGTCGCGGCAAGGTGAGTTGCTGGATCACTCGTCGTGAGAAGGACCTTCTTCCCACGACGAGCCAGTTCCGTCGCGATGGCGGCAGCGATCGTCGTCTTTCCGACACCGCCCTTGCCCATCGTCATGACGAGGCCGTGATCCTGGCTGGCGAGGTCGTCGACGAGTTCGTCGAGACCAGGCTGCTCGGGCAGGTCGACGATGACGTCGTCGGGGGAGCGATGGGCCTCGTCGCTGGTGAACATGCGGGAAAGAGCGTCGACGCCGATCATGGTCGTCGCCTTGAGGGGTATGTCGTCGCGTCGAAGGGCAGCGAGACCGGCTGGCATGGCCTCCAGGGCCGCGTGTTCGCGTTCCTCAATGGCGTGGTGGAGGGGATCGGCGTCGTCGGCATGGGGGAGAAGGCCGTTGATGACGAGGTGCGAAGCCTGGATGCCGGTCTCGGCGAGCTCTGTGAGAGTGCGGTTCACTTCGTGCAGGCTCGACGGCTGGGCCCGTGCCACGAGAACGAGGCGGGTGACATCGGGGTCCGTGAGGGCCTCGACTGCAGCTCGGTAGGTGTTTTTGCTCTTGTCCAGACCAGACATCGGGCCCAGGCAGGAGGCATCGCCCCTGCCGGCATCGAGGTAGGCGGTCCAGTCGCCGGGTAGCTGGAGGAGGCGAATGGTGTGGCCGGTGGGTGCGGTGTCGAAGATGACGTGGTCGTAGCCGGCGGTACGAGACGGATCAGCCAAGAGGTTGGTGAACTCGTTGAACGACGCGATCTCAACAGTGCATGACCCGGAGAGCTGTTCGGTGATCGTGGCGATCTCGCTGGGGGGAAGGATGGCGCGCACCGGGTCAATGATCCGATTGCGGTAGGCCTCGGCCGCTTGCTCCGGATCAATCTCGAGGGCGTCGAGTCCGGGGACGGCGTCGATCGGGGTCATGCGGTTGCCGATCGTCTGGCCAAAGACGTGACCGACATTGCTGGCAGGGTCGGTGCTGATGATGAGGACTCGTTTGCCCCGGCGTGTCAGTTCGACCGCGGTGGCACACGCGACGCTCGTCTTTCCCACTCCGCCCTTCCCGGTGAAGAAGATGTGACGAGGGGCATCGTCGAGGAACTGGACCATCGTGATCTCCTGACGTTCTGGTGTGGTCAGCAGCAACCGGAGGACCGCTGAGAGTCCCCGCAGCAGGACGTGGATGTGCCGTGATCTGAGCAGCAGTCCTCAATGACGGGAAGCTCGACATGTGGCGAGGTGTCAGTGTGGCCGGCCCAGCGCAGCATCTCGTCGCGGCTGGGGTGACGACCGGTGAGGACGGTGACGTCGTCGACGAGGGTGAGGGGGAGGGCCTCGGAACCTGCGGTCTGGAGGAAAGTGACGACGACTGGGTTCTCGGTGAACCGAGTTGAGTCGGTGGCGAGGTTGGCTCGCTGCACGTCGATTCCCTGTGCCTGGAGGGCGTTGACATCGGCGGTGAAGGTCACGAGTTCCTGGTCGACATCGGCGCCGCATACCCCGGTGTTGCAACACAGTGCGGGCTCGTAGACACGGATGGTGGGCATCTGGACCTCCTGCGATCACATTGATGAGCGTCTATATGTTGATAGTAGGAGGTCGTATTGATGGGCGTCAATATGGCGACGGTAGGATTATCGGCATGAAGACGACGCTTCCAGTTGTGTCGGCCGACGATGTGTGTGAGCCCGACTCGTCACCTCTGCCGGTTTCGCGTGCCGAGGAGCTCTCCGTCGTGGCAAAGGCGTTGTCGGATCCAGTGCGGTTGCGCGTCTTCCACCACATCGCGGCGAACAGTGGCGCCAGTGTGTGCGCCTGCCATCTCGATGGCCTGTTCGGGGTGAGTCAGCCGACGCTGTCCCATCACCTCAAAAAACTCGTGGAAGCGGGGCTCGTCGACAAGGAAATGCGGGGACGATGGGCTCATTTCACGGTGCGGCCAGAGGGGTTGGAGGCCTTTCGTGCCTTTCTGGCCGATCTTCCCTGATCCCGTTTGAAGAACCCTCATGGCAAAGAGTGTTGTGGGTAGGCCACGGAGGATGTAGCTCATATTTCCCTCAGCGCACCGTTGCCGGATGGACCTGATTGGTGCCCTGGGGCTGGCGGTCGTTGTGACTGGAAGTGGGACGTACGTATACGGGGGCGCCCATGACGGGACAGAGGTCACCCTTCCTGCCAAGTATCAAAGGGGAATGGATCGTTTCGAATCGTTGGCTGTGTGCAAAAAACCACTCAAGAATGTCGATGGATCATCTGATCTCGCAGCATCGGTTGAATGTGATGTCGCCACCGGGCGACTTCGTCTTGTTTTGTCGAGCGACTCTAACTATTTGTCCTCGCTGCAGGAGTATCTATGTGCGCTCGCGGATGGAGATCAAAATCACCCAGTAGCCCTACCGGGGATCATTCACATGCTATATCCGGGTCGGCAACTATCTGCTCGTCTCGCTCGCTCCAAGTGGCAGTGGCGGAAAGATGGATTCTTCCGATATTCCGTGTCTACCGAAAAAATTGTAGAAACAAGAGATCATGAAACTGGAATGATGTGTCCTGGCCGTACGTCAGGATGTGTTTTGTCGTGCTCAGTAGTAGCTAAGCATGCTCTGTTCTGTACTTTCGGACGCATATCGTTGTATTTTCGGATATATATCAAAATCTCTCACTTTCAGGGTGAGGGTGTTCTATTAAGCTCTGCGTATGGGAGAAGGCCATTCTCATCAATGGGATTCCCTAGAAAGAGAGAATTGTGAAGGTGGATAAGGTCGTCCTCCATGGCGTTGGGGCTGGCTGCTATATTTCTGAGCCACGAACGGTTCCTGCTGAACAGGTTTCGAAGGGACGAGAATGATTGCTGCGGTTGGAGTGTCCAAATCCTTCGGTGTTGGTGCGGGTCGGGTTGAAGCGCTTCGAAGCGTAGATATTGAGTTTTCGTCGTCGGGTCTACACGCCGTCATGGGGGAGAGCGGATCGGGGAAGAGCACGCTGATCAATCTGCTCGCCGGTCTGGACGTCCCCGATGCCGGGGAAATTGAGGTGAACCGTAAACGTGTCTCCGAATTGGATGAGGCGGCACGGGCTCGGCACCGGCTTGAACATGTGTCGGTCATTTTCCAAGACAACAATCTCATCGCGGAGATGACAAACATCGAAAATGTGGCCTTACCACTGTGGGCACGTGGCCAAAACCGTGCCCAAGGTCGCAGGGCTGCTGAGGACGCCTTGGCCCGCCTTGGGATTGACCAACTGGGTGACCGTCGGCCGTCAGAGGTGTCGGGGGGTCAGCGCCAGCGCGTGCGTGTCGCCCGTGCGTTGGCTGGGGGCAACGAGTTCTGTTGGCCGACGAACCAACCGGGGCGCTGGACTCGGCTAACTCGCAGGAGCTCTTCAAGCTCTTCGCCGCTCTGGCGCACGAACGGTCAATGTGTGTGGTGGTTGCCACCCATGACCCGATCGCGGGCCGATTCTGCGACTCAATGACAGTGCTGCGCGATGGGCAGATCATCAAGTGAGTCACAGTCTGAACATCGCACTGTTGAGGATTTGGAGTCGCAACCGCAGCCGCTTCACCGCGGCAGTGCCGTTGCTGGCTGTGATGGCAGCGGTCGTGGCGTTGTACATCGCTGTGTCGTCTTTCGCGCTCAGTGGTGCTCAGGTTGCGGATCGCGAGCTTGGCCCAAGTGGCGCCTCCGTCGTCATCAATCAACCGCGGTCCACCCGCTACCCGGATCCTGCTGTCTTGAAGGCGATGACGGGGGCGGGCGCCAAGAATGTGCGCCTCGCCGCGTACGGATCAGATTTCCAGATTGACGGCCTTCGCACCACGGGGTTGTCGACCGGTCTGCAGGGTCCTGACCAGCTCAGGCCTGCACGTCGCCCCGTCCGGCTACTACGCCGCCCGCAACCGCCCGCCCTCGCACAGGGCCGTGTCGGACGCGGTGGTCGAGAAGCGCCTGCAGGCGCTGCGCGAGCAGCCCTTCAACGCCACCCTGGGGTCGCGCAAGACCTGGCGCCTCCTCAACACCACCGAGCCGACTCTCCCAGTGGCTCGCTGCACCGTCGAGCGGCGCATGCGGGCCCTCGGGATGGTCGGCATCGGGCCGGGACGCTCGATCCGTACCACTCGGCCCGCGGCCTGCTCACGCCAGCCTGCGGACCTGGTCCGCAGGGACTTCACCGCCGAGCATCCCAACCTGCGGTGGGTCGTGGACTTCACCTACGTCCGCACCTGGTCGGGGTTCTGCTACACAGCCTTCGTGATGGACCTCTACTCCCGCCGGATCGTGGGGTGGTCGACCTTCAGCCGGATGGACACCGACTTCGTCCTCTCAGCTCTCGAGCACGCCGTGTGGCAGCGCAAGGACCGTGACGGGCGCAGCCTGGCCGGGCTGGTGCACCACTCGGACCACGGATCGCAATATCTATCGATTCGCTACACCGGCCGCCTCCTGAGTGAAGGCATCGAGGCGTCCACCGGCGCTGTGGGGTCCTCCTACGACAACGCGGCCGCCGAGGCACTGAACAAGTCCTACAAGCGTGAGCTCGTCTGGACCCGATCATGGAAGGGCCGAGACGACCTCGAGGCCGCCACCGCCTCGTGGGTCGAGTGGTACAACCACACCCGACCTCACCGCACCAACCCCGACGAGCTACCACCAGCCACCGTTGAGGACCGCTACTACGATCACACCACCACGCCGGCGAGCGCCGCCGCGTGACTACTCACCCTCCACAAAACCCGGGACGATCCACTCGTCATGCCTTGTGCGGTGCGGTTCAATGACATTTTTCTGTCATCACTGTGACGGCTGTCTGCCACGTCGGTGCTGACGTCGGGCGGGGCACAGCGGGGGATCGGGGGAGCCCGATCCGGGAGAACGACTGGATCAGCGCTCATCCGAGCCCGTTCTGTGTTGTTCCACTCTGTTCTGTCATCCCAGGAGATCACCATCATGGACACCCGCACGACCAGCTCCACTGCACCGTCCGCATCGACCACCTCTGAACTCGACGCGCTCATCGTGGCCACCGACATCCTGCTCGACGACGCTCTGCCGACAGGTGTCCAGGGCCTGCTCGTCGCAGGAGTCCTCACGCGCGTCTGAGATCGTGCGGTATACCGACAGCCGTGCCTGTGGGGTCCCAGGAGCACCGATCGTCATGACTGTCCTTACTGGCGCTGCTGGCCACACCACCCTCACCGCTGCCAGCTGGGACCAGGTCCGTCGCGACCCGGAGCTGGAGGCCGTTGACCTCGCCCTGCACATCCTCGGCGGGAGAATCCCTCAGCACGTCGTCCGCGCCGAGCTGTCCCCGACCGTCTGGCTGGCAGTCCTGGCCCAGACCGATGCCGGCATCGCCACCATCGAGCGCGCCGTCATCGGCGGGCGCTCGGTCCCGGTGGCCCGCTGAGACCCGTCCCGACCATCATCATCAAGGAGCACACCATGGCATTCATCGGATCGTCACTGCTGGAAACGCGACCGATCCCACCGCCCCCGACTGGGACCAGATGGCCGACTGGGCTGAGTCGCGGGCTCCACTGACCGACGACTCGAGCCCCACGCTGACCGGGGAACCAGCCCGGCAGGCCCAATGTGGGGGCCGACCACGCCACCGGCGCCGGCCAGTCCTGTGAACGCGCCACCTGACTCGACGAGCAGACCGACGTCGCACTGGTCGCCCGGGCCCGCCGCGAGCACAAGAGCGTCTCAGCAGTCATCCGCGACGTCCTGCGCACCGAGCTCGCCAAGTCCTGAACCTCAGAAGTCCCAGCAGGGACCTCCGGGATCGGCCGGCGAATCGGGACCGCGGGGATGGTCGATGTCGCCTTCGCCGGCCAACTCGTCAGCGGCATGTCACATCGCCTTCATGACCTCCTCCAGTGGTCCCCGTTGCAGCAGGGGAGAGTCACCCCACTGAACCTGCCAGTGCCCACATCTAGTGTTTGTGCCCCAGGGACAAGGACAGAAGTGCGGCATGGTGATGCTGTTCAACGATGAGGAGACGGTGGCACTGCCCGAGGGCGTGCACCTGGAGCACATTTCGGTGATGACGGTGCGCGCCAGGGGATCGAAGGCGTCATGGAAGGTCTTGGCCGGCGACCAGATCATCGGCCGCCTGGACCGCTGGATCACCGCCAGGGGTATGCGGTTCTACTCGGCGATCGCTTGCCATCCGACCACCGGGACGCCCATCCGACTGGAGGCCTCGTCGGACATGTCTGAGCGGATCGAGCTCATCCTGCGAGCGTGGCACGACCCAGAGAGCTGTACCCCGCA
Organism: Cutibacterium avidum 44067; assembly: GCF_000367205.1. Lineage (NCBI taxonomy): Bacteria > Bacillati > Actinomycetota > Actinomycetes > Propionibacteriales > Propionibacteriaceae > Cutibacterium > Cutibacterium avidum. The sequence goes on from NC_021064.1 coordinate 49,320, forward strand.
CTCGCCCTGGTGAACATGTCTGATCCACTTTCCCCTTGACACGCTGAAGCGGAGCGCTCTAGTCAATTTCGCATTGACGGACAAGGGTTGTCCACGGAGGCTAAGATTCAGCTTGATTAAAGGGGCTCTTCGTCATTCAGCGTGGTTTGGTTGTCCTTGCTTGACGAGTTTCGGGGGTTGGCGGTAAGGGCGTTGTCCGGAGGCTGAGGCGAGGATCCGCAGGCGGTAGTTGTCGAAGTTGCGGAAGCCGCGGGCGATGCGTCGGGTGGTCTCGATGACGTTGTTGATCGCCTCGGTGGGGCCCGCGTTCGAGCGGTCGGTGTGCCAATAGGCCAGGATCTCCCTCTTCCAGGCTTTCAAGGTGCGCCCCAGCCTGGCGACCTCAGGAATCGGACAGTCCTTGAGAGCATCGATGAGGGTGACCATGTCATGGGAGTCGCTCTGCTGGTAGGCATCGATCAGCTTCTGGTAGACGGTCCAAGTGATGGTCACCTCCCAGTTCGGGTCGCCTTCTTGGAGGAGGGCATCCAGCTTGGTCGCCATCTTCTCGGTGAGGTGGTTGGCGCCGGTGAGGAGGAGTCTCCGAGCCCGATACAAGGGGTCTTTGGCGTGTCCCCTGCGCCCCAGGGTGTCCTGCTGGGCTCGGCGACGCACCTCGTCCAGGGCCTGACTGGCCAGCTTTGTCACGTGGAAGATGTCGACGACCATGTCCGCCTCTTTCAGGGTCGCTGAGATGGCGTTGGCGTAGCCCCTGTAGGGGTCGATGGCAGCGATGCGGATCTTGCTCGCGAACTCCTTGCCTTGGGAGGCCAACCAGTCCTCAGCGACCGCTCCCGAGCGCCCGACCTGGACATCCAGGAGCCTCGCGAACGGCTTCGTCTTCCCGTCCTTGCCTCTCTTCGGTCTGGTGTGGTCCACGACGCCGGTGATCATCCGATTCTTGTGGGGCCCGGAATGACGCCACACGTGCTCGTCGAGGCCCGGGGCTTCCACGCTGGCCTGGTCGCTGATCTCCTTGAGGCGCTCCTGGAGGGGTCCCTCGATTGCCTTCTACAAGGTGCGCCACCCCACCCGGAGGTCCCGGGCCAGGGCGGAGATGACAACGTCTCGGGTGAGAAGCTGGTTCACAGCCCAGGTGATGGCTCGGGTCGTGAAGTGCTTGCGGGGTGGAGCCAACTGCGTCTCTTCCCCCCCACGAGACCTGGGGGCAGGAGTGTTGCCTGCACCGCCAGGTGCGCCTGGACCACACGAGGAGGACAGGGACACCGAAGACACCGATGTCGTGGAGAAGACGTTGTTGGCGACCATCCGCCACAGCCTGGACCCCACAGGCGGGGCAGAGCACTCCCCCAGGGTCGGTCTCGACGTTCAGACGCAGGCCCGCAGGTGAGCGGTCCACACGCGTGACGTGGAAGCCGGGGAGGTCAGCGATGGCATCAGCGAGCGTGCAGTAGCCGGGATGAGTGCAGGTAGTGTGGAACACGGTCGGGGTCTTCTTCGAACGGGTCGTTTGAGCACTTCCCATTCAAGAAGGCCCCGACCCTTCTCACCAGCACCGACACACCCCTCTCACCACCCCACGACACTCAGGCCAGCCTCACCAAACCACGCGGAATGACGAAGAGCCGTCAAACCCAGCCCACGCCCTCGATTGTGATGAGCTCCGAGATCAGCCAGTGAGGACAGTGGTGCAGTGGATGTACGGGACTTGAGGATAGCCACACCTCCGATGGAGGATGACATGGTGAACAACGCAAGTAAACTCTCGGTCATGGCGATCGGATCTCTTGTTGCCATATCGATCTATTCCACTCCCGCACAAGCCGCGCCCGCAACTACTCACAACGCGTCCCCCGTGGCAGAGTCCTCCACGATATCGGCGGTTGCCGCGAAACCATTACCAGAGAGTGTCTCTCCGGCTGAAATCAATCGTCTCAATAGTACGCTCAATCCCTCGACCCCTAAAACCATGTCAGCATCTGGCGTCCCAGGAGGGTACCATCGCCCACCTGGGCAGCGGCTCAATAATTATCGATTCAAGTCTTCCAACATTTACTTCGGCAACTATCATTGCGTGAACAAAAACTGCACGCTTAGTTCGGAAGTTCAGGCAGTGTGGCAAGAGAACATACAGGGAGGCTCGTCAAAGCGATGGACTCTGACCACGGTCGCCACGACATTCAAGGCCGGAGGTCCTCGATGGTCATTGCGGTACGGGTATTCTTGTGGTGTGAATGTCTCCCTTTCCGCTGATCATACGTGTCGTTACGGTGCGTCAGCGTCGGGAGTGTCGGGCGCACTGACATCTAGGAAAAATTACTCCTGGAATTTCGAGAATCGGAGTTCTGGAGTGAATTATCCAATGTTCGCGCTTACGGTCAAGTGGACTGACGGCGTCACTCAAACGAACCGTATTCGTGGGTGGGATGTCTGCAACGGAAAGTCGGTGACGCTGTGCTCCAGCTCTGGAACCTGAACAAGGGTCGGATCTTCTGGTTCAGAGGGATTGATGGACCGGTCGAGTTGTCCGACAGTGATCCAGCCATGACCGCTGTGGCGCGCAACGCCTCGGGCCGGTGGGCCATCGCAGCGCTAGGGCCCATCAGTGATCTGGCCGCGCCGGCCTATGAGCATCAGGATCGGGACGAGTTCATGGGCACCATTGAGGGCCTGCTCGAGTGGCTTGATCTCGAATGCGATGATGCGGTCATCGCCGAAGTGGCGCGCTATTTCCACCGGGACAACGTCTCCTGTGCCGAGCAGTGGAATCGCACTCCGCCACATGCGACGACTGTCGTCTCCATGGACGGGGAACCCATTCAAGCCCATGTGTGGCGATTCCCGGGTGCCTCGGTGCTCGCCATGGACTATCACACCCTCGTCGTCGCTCTCCTCGTCGAGCACGAGTAGAGATCCCCGATAGTTTATCACAATCGAGGGTATGAATGGGGTGTGAGCTCAGCCGGCGCGTCGGTTCTTACGTAGGAGTCGAGGCCCTCCGAGGATGAAGATTCCTCCACCGCTGATCGGGAATGCCTCAACGTGTATAACCCTGCCTTCGCGGCCCCTGATCTGATGAGCTTTGCCGTCGTGATGAACTCTGGATTGTGGCTGTCGGGCAGCGCCTCAAACCGCGAATGGTGGTGATTGAGTGTCGTATCGAAACGCTGGACCAATGGGTGCGTGAAGGGCGTGACGCGGGACTCGGTGGTGAGTCGGCTGGCACGAGCCGTTTGGACATCGGCGCACGACGCTGCTGATCCGTGTGCGGCACAACAAGTACTCCGGGTGCGACAGCAGGACACCACGGCTATCGCACCAATGGAAGCCGGTGCTGACACAGTGGCTCGCCGCCCGTCCCAGGTCGTGGTCGAAGCGGATTGAGGTGGTCGCCACCGCCGGTTTCGCAGGATTCAAGACCGGTGCGGTCGAAGGGCTCCCCAACGCGTCCCGGTCATGAACCCGCTCGACCGCATCGCCACGATAGTGCGGCGCATCACGGCCTTTATCGCCTCCGTCGGCCCCGTGGTCGCCGACGGGTTCCACTTCGATCCCGACGGTTACACCGAGACCGTCTCCCAGGGCGACGGGGACCTGCCCACCGCCGACACCCTGTGGGACATCAAGGTCTCCAAGAACCCGCCGACGAAGGAGAACACCCTGCAGCTGCTCATGTACTACCTCATGGGCCACCACTCGGGTCAGGACATCTTCGGCATCGTCACCTGCATGGGCATCTTCAACCCTCGGCTCAACACCATCTACCGGCTGCCGGCCGCCGACATCGATGCGGACACGATCGCGGCGGTCAGCCACGACGTCATCGGCTACCGGTGAGGTCGGCGGCATCGGGCATCACCGGCTCCTGACGAGCCCCTGGCCCCGCCGGGGGAGAGGCATCCGCACCGAACCTGTCAGTGCCCGCATCTAGTGTTCGTGCCCCAGGGACAAGGTGAGGCGAGGACTGGTCAACATGGTGATGCTGTTCGACGACGAGGAGACGGTGGCGCTGCCCGAGAGTGTGCACCTGGAGCACATGTCGGTGATGACGGTGCGCGCCAGGGGGTCGAAGGCGTCATGGAAGGTCCTGGCCGGCGACCAGATCATCGGCCGGCTGGACCGCTGGATCACCAGAGGGGGCATCCGGTTCTATGCCGCGACCGCCTACCACCCGACCACCGGGACGCCGATCCGGTTGGAGGCCTCCTCAGACATGACTGAGCGGATCGAGCTCATCCTGCGGGCCTGGCACGACCCCGAGAGCTACACCCCGCACTCGCCCTGGTGAGACCGGGCCGGACCCGAAGACTGCGGTATGTCGGTGTACCGGCACAGCCGGTCCGGGTGATCGGGGGACTGCGCCTGCTGGCGCACCATCGTCCACCAGGAAGGGGGACCGCCCCATGACATGACCGGACTGACCACCGACGACCCCGACAGGGCCGCCCGCCAGATCCTGGAGACCACCATCGCTACCGGAGGGGCGGTCCGGGTGCCCGTCGACGTGACCCGCGTCGCCTGCCGCCTGGGTCTGGCGGTGGAGCGCAGGCTCCTGGAGCCCGGCGTCGACGGGCTGCTCGTCAAGCTCGAGGGTCAGACCCGGTTCCGGGCCGTCGTCAGCTCGCGCTGCGACCTCGATCGTCGCCGGTTCGTCCTGGCCCACGAGATCGGTCACCACGTCCGCGAGCACCAGGGCCCCTGGACCGGCGAAGCCGTGCTCGGCCGCGTGGAACGCCACCGGGAGCTGTCGATGATGCCGGTGACCACGACGGATCCCGATGAGAGATGGGCCGACGACTTCGCCACGGCGCTGCTCATGCCGGCCGGGGTGGTGGCCACCCTGTGGTCGACCGGCATGGACCTCGACGTCCTGGCCCGCAGGCTCGGTGTGACGCCCGCGGCACTGACCCTGCGCCTGACGCGCCGATGAGTACGCGTCCGTGAGACAGGGGTCCGTCATACAATTGGTATTGAGAAACGAGTCCGACGCTCGAGAGGGGGGATCATGGTCACACCACGAGACGTTGCCGACTACATTGCCGGGACGGGATTCACCCTCACCGGTGAAATGCAGCTGCAGAAGCTGCTCTACTACGTCCAGGCATGGTCCCTGGCCTGGGACGGATCACCAGTCTTCGACGAATCGATCGAGGCATGGAACGACGGCCCCGTACTCCGGTCGATCCGCCACGTGGATCTCACATCGCTCGGTCACCACGTCCCGACCGATCTCACGCAGTCGCAGCGGGCCACCGTCGACGCCGTGCTGCGCCACTACGGCAATCACGGTGGGAAGTACCTCAGTGGAGTCACCCACGGTGAGAAGCCGTGGAGACAGGCCCGCCAGGGACTCGCCGCTGATGAGCCAGGAAGCACACCGATCGATCCGGCGACGATGATGCGCGAGTACAGCACCCAGGCCGCACAGGGCAGGGGACCCACACGCCGGGCCACCTTCACGGCGGCCGATCATGACCGTGCCGATCTTCTCCACCGTGGTGCTCGGATCAGCAGGCAGTGGTCGCGAGCCATGGCGCTGCTCGCCCGGTGACCGAACAACTGACGTATGAGGACTGCTGCGACCTGTACGAGCAGGACATTCTGCAGGAGCACTGCTGAGACCCGATGTCCTCTCGTCGGCGGTGGCTGCTCCATTTGCAGTGTTCGATGGCCACGAGGCGTTCCCCACGTTGGCGGCGAAGGCCGCTCGTCTGGCGTTCGGTGTCGCGGAGGCCCAGGCATTCGAGGACGGCAACAAGCGGTTGGCTCTGGAGTCAGCCCTGCTGTTCCTGGAGATCAACGGAGCAGTGCTCGACATGAGTCAGGACCATGCCGCACACCTCATATGGTCGGTGGCGACAAAAGACGTCAGTCTGGATCAACTGATCATCGAGTTCAGTTCCTGCATCACGATCAGCACTGTATGACCCACATGACATCAGCCCACCAGCACATGTGCTGGTGGGCTGATGCGTCTGTGCCGGTATCCAGTCGCCGGTACGGGCCGCCACCAGATTGTTCTTCCTCGACAAGCGCCTCCGGAGGGTGGTCGCATGCCGATGGAGACCAATCAAAAGAGGGGGACATAGCTCCGATGACCAGAGAACTCGACACCGAGGAGACCACGGAGCTGTAGGGCGGTGCGGGTCTGGCACAATCAGCGGCGACCCGGGAACACGCTCGTGAGCCACGGGCATCGTGGACAGTGCTGCTAGACGGGGGTCGGAATCGGGAACGTGGACCGCGCTGGACGACAGACTACGCTCTGAGATTCTGCCCGGAGATGGCCGAGTACATCGCACTCGTTGTGACGGGGACATCAGGATCCTGACAGGTACACGCCGCACTCGCCCTGGTGAACATGTCTGATTCACTTTCCCCTTGACACGTTGACGCGGAGCGCTCTAGTCATTTCGAATTGACGGACAAGGGTTGTCCGCTGAGGCTAAGATTCAGCTTGATCAAGGGGGATTTTATGAAAACAAAGGCCCTGTTTGTGCCAGTACTATCTCTGTCAATTGCCTCGCTGTTTGCATTCACGGCAGCGCCGACATCGACAGCAGCACCCGCGAAGTCAAGTGACTCATCTGCTAGCACTAGGGGTATAGAATCTGCTCCGGCCGCACTCGTTTTGGCGGCTCGTGGTGCTGGTGTGGACGTTGATAATGCTCGTGCGGAGTCCCATGATGGCTACATGATGATCTGGGACAATCACTCATGGGTCATCGGATCAGATGACAGTTCCTCGTCTTCTGGGGCGTCCACGCGTAGTGCAGACTTTGATGCCGGTATTTGCACAGGAAAGTTCCACAATCCGCAGATTATCAAGAATCGTCTGGAATGGGGCGCTCAGTCCAGCTGTAAATCTACAGCCACCCCCAAACGACCTCTATAGGCATTCTATTCATGTTGACCTTCGGCAAGGCAATCCGAAGATTACATCATTTGGTATCATGCACAAAGTCAGTGAGTACACATCACTGAACGGTCCATATTCGCGGGTCGCCACTGCGGTAGCGACGAATCCCTGCAAGAAGAACACAAAAGCCAACTATGACGTGGTCGCGAGAGTCACCGTGCACAGCGTTCAGTTCCGAGCCGTGGTCTCGAAGACCATGACCAACCTGAGCTGTAACGTGGCACCATGACCCTACGAGCCAGGCTGTTCATATCGGCTGCGACCACCCTTCAGGCCTCCGAGGACTCTCTTGTCGCCACTCTGGATCTCCTGCGAGTCGAGCTGACGGAGCAGGGAGTGAGCGCCAACGACGTGGCGCTTGAGCTGGGGGTGTCCCTCGACTTCGCCACCCGTCTGCTCGAGGGCACCGCGGTGCCCGAGGAACTGGCGGCCTGGCGGGCCACCGAGGTGACTCGGCTCGTCCAGGACATCTATCAGGACCTCGACTCATATCGCAACGGACTGCTGTGCTGCCGCGCGCAGGACCCGGTCACGCTCATGATCTCGGCGACCCATCCCTGCGATGAGTACCGCAGAAAGTACGAGACGCGGGCCGAGGCCCTGGGGCTGACGGTGTCCTGGCCAGAGGCTGCATTCAGCCTGCTCGAGATGAAAGAGCATCTTGCCGAACTTGATCGTCAGGCCGCGGCGACCCATGTGGACCCGCAGGCCGGGAGGATTGACGACACAGACCTGGCTGTTACGGCAGAGTCCGTGGCTATGCAGGACTGGATCGGAGATCACCTTGGCCAGTGGATACATACAGATCGGAGAGGCGAGGATTCGTGAATTTCCGGATCGGCGCTGAGTTCCCAAGACGACCCACCGGCGGATGCCGGTGGGTCGTCATCGTCTGACTGGTCCGGTCAGAGCTCTCAGCGCCCTGGATGTGATGGGGTCACACCACCACCGAGTCGTTCCTCCGCGATGAGCTCTTCTTGGTGGTGGCCGCCCGCTGCAGGGCCGAAGCCATGAGGTACAACCCCTCCCGGTTGAGATGGCGGGAGTACCGCGAGTCCAGGCAGAGCACCGGGATGTCGCCGGCCACGGTCAGTGGTGCGGGGTGAAGCTGTTCCTTGATGGATCCGGCACCCCCGCCGGTGCCCCAGCGGTCCAGCCGACCGATGACCTGATCTGCCGAGTGAGTGGCATTGGCGAGAATCATCCGTGGATCCTGCTGGTCTGGTATGCCGACAGTGCCATGCCGCTGGTCGCCTTCGCGGTGCTCGTCGTGGCGGCCGTGACCACTCAGAGGACATGTGGTGCACGCCGTCGGGGGCAGCAGACCATGGTGGCGGAGAGTTCCCGGGCGCCCCTGGCGCGGATCTGATGGGCCTGTCTGGAGGATGGTTACCAGATCCACCGCAGTCGGTACAGACAATCCCCCACACCGGGATCTCGCTGGCCTCCTCACTCTAACCTGGGGTCCGGGCGGTGTGGTGCCTCTACGTGCAGAACCGCAGGTGCTACCAAATACACTGGGTTCATGGTGAACCCGGCAGCGGACCACAGGGTCAAGTTCTACGGTCCGCTGGACCTCGCGAGCACCTCGACCGCAGGGCGAGCCGTCGCGGTTATCCGGGGGGCAGTTGGAGCAGCCCACTGGCGACTCCCTGAATGATGTTCTTGAGCTTCACAACGCGCTCGCCTTCGCAGAGCACGGCATTCTTCCGATCGATCTCACACAGGGCGAGCAAGACAATCTCAAAGTGGCAGCTTGCACGCTGCGGGGAATGATCGCGAGCTACTTCTCAGGACTCGATGCGTCGAATCTCGACGACTGTTTGACTGGGTTCGACTACTTGTACGCCGAGGATCTCCTCATGCTCCTTGGCCGGCACAGCGTCGCGGAGAAGGTGGGCGGGCAGACGCTGTTCGACGCTCTTCTCGGAGCAGGCATGCCGCTTCAGGTCATGCTCTCCAACAAGCAGTTCGTGAGCCAGCATGACCGACGGCTTCGTGACGCGCTGCTCGCCGACCCGCGCAACGGTGAGCTCCTGGTCGCCAGCCAGTTGGTCAGAACACCGTCCACCGCCTGCTTTTTCCCCACCAGCTTCGGCGAGGCGGAGCGGCAGCAGCTCCTGGGCGCATACATCGACAGCGAATCGCCCCACCCCAATTGTGTAGAGGCCATTGCGCAGACGCGCGACAACGAGGCCCTTGGTATCACGCCGAAAATCCGTCTACAGGCGAGCAAGCGATGCAAAGCTCTGGCGCAGGAGCTCCTCGCCGACCGGAAAAACATGTTGGCGCACAACGGCTATGGCGTCAAGATCGATCCCGAGCAGCGCGAAACGGTGTCGGATCGATGGGGGAAGACGGACGGCGAAATCACCCTCGTGCGGACGTTTGGTGAGAAATACCTCCTGTCGTCGATGGAGCCGATGCAGGTGCTGGCGAACTACGCGTCGCTGGTCGGCTACTTGGACTGGGCCGGCCTGCTCAGGATGCCGTCCTTCCCGGGGCAGATCAGAGCGATCGAGCGCGTCTTCATTTCGGGGGCAGACACCTACCCGAGGGGCCACATGTTCAATCGGCTCGACGCCATGACGTTTCTCGGCACACAGACGTACACGGAGTTCCTGCAGCGACACGGGGTCGAGGTGGAGAAGGCCATCGCCTGGTTCTTCGACGAGCACCTCACCAACGAGTTCGGCGCAAAGAGCTTCTACTACACACCGTCCAGTTCAACCAGTTCGTTCCTCGAGCGCTGTCGTCACATCGGTGCGGAGATGGCAAGCGTTGCCAGGCAGTTCACGCTCTACTGTGACGAGGGAGAGCTCGATCTCGACCTCCTGCATATGACGTCTGCTCCCAAGCCATGGGGTCGGATACCCAGCCTCGTTGATCGGAAGTACCTGAACTGCGCCGAGAACAGCGACTGCGATCGAGCGCTCTCACTCACCCCATCCGACCACCCATGACCCCAGGAGGGCCGATGGCCACACACACCACCTCGTCCCTGGCCCCACAGGCCGCAGCCGAGTCTCCTACCGGGGCCGCGGCGGCTCCCGCCGAGCCCACCGCGATCACTGCGGCCACCTCGGGGTTCTGGTTCTATGACATCGAGTCGCTGTCCAACGCGTTCACCCTGTGTGGGCTGACCGCGGTGCCGGGGCACACCCCCGTCTGGACGTCTTTGCCCAGATCGATGACGCTGACCTGCGGGGCCGGCTGGTTCCCGCCGAGCTCGCCCTGGCCATCCGCCGGGGCAACCCGGTCCTGCCGTCCCAGGCGAGGATCGCCGTCCACGATCTCGGTGATCCCGGCCAGGTGGCCTACCTGGCCGGGATCCTGGGTGTCTCGGATGCCGCCCCACCAGGCCGGGTTTCCTGGCCCGCAACCGGGTCATCGCCGGTCTGACCGGCGGCGTGGTGATCGTCGAGGCCGCCGCCAGATCGGGGGCGCTCAGCACCGCCAACTGGGCCGGCGACATGTACCGGGAGGTGCTGGCCGTGCCGGGCCCGGTGACCTCGAGCCGCTCGGTCGGCCCGCACGACCTCATCCGGAATCGGCGCGCCGAACTCGTCCGCGACGCCGACGACGTCCGGGAGGCTCTGGGTCCCATCCAGCCCGAGCTGCCCAGGGAACCCGTCCCGGAGCATCCGACCGATGCACTGGGGCCCGAGACCCTGCGGGTGCACGAGGCGCTCCCGGCCCGCGGCGCGCTGGGCGTCGATGAGCTGGCACGGGCCGCCCTGGTGAGTCTCACGGACTGCCTGCTGGCCCTCCAAGAGCTCGAGGACCGGGGCATGGCGAGCTACGGGGCGGACGGCCGATGGTCGGTTCGCCTACGTAGGTGATGCGCCCGGGGGAGTCGATGGTATCGTTCGATGTGAACGTTAACGAGCCGCAAGGAGGCAGCCCATGACCACAGCTGACATCGATCCGGGACGTGCCCGGGATGTCATCGAGACCGGACGCGCCAGTCTGGGAATCGAGTTCGGATCGACCAACATCAAGGCCTGTCTCATCGGGCCGGACTACACCCCGCTGGCCAGCGGGAGTCACGCATGGGAGAACGAATTCGTCGATGGGCGGTGGACCTACTCCCTCGAGGCGGTGTGGGCGGGTCTGCAGGCCTGCTACGCCGATCTGGTCACCGACGTCCAGCGTCTCTACGACGTCACCCCGACGTCCTTCCGTGCCATCGGCATCTCGGCGATGATGCACGGATACCTGGCCTTCGACGAGGCGGGCGACCTCCTGGTGCCGTTCCGGACCTGGCGCAACACCTCGACCGGCCCGGCCGCGGTCGAGCTGACTGAGGCGCTCGGGTTCAACATCCCGCAGCGCTGGTCGATCGCCCACCTCTACCAGGCGGTACTCGACGAGGAGCCGCACATCGGACGGATCGCGGCGCTCAACACGCTGGCCGGCTACGTCCACCAGAAGCTCACCGGCAAGACGGTTCTCGGTGTCGGCGACGCCTCGGGAGTGTTCCCGATCGATCCGGCGACCGGCGGCTACGACCAGCGGATGCTCGCCATCGTCGATCCGCTCATCGACGCCCGGGTGCCCGGCCTCAAGCTGGAGAAGCTGCTCCCCGAGGTGCTGCCGGCCGGCGCGGCGGCGGGCGACCTGACCGCCGAGGGTGCCGCACTGCTCGATCCGACCGGGGCCCTGAAGGCCGGAGTGCCGTTCTGCCCGCCGGAGGGCGACGCCGGCACCGGGATGGTGGCCACCAACTCGGTCGCCAGGCGGACCGGCAACGTGTCGGTCGGCACCAGCGCCTTCGCGATGGTCGTCCTGGAGCACCCGCTGGAGCAGGTCCACGAGGAGATCGACGTCGTGACGACCCCCGCCGGGGACGCCGTGGCGATGGTGCACTGCAACAACGGGGCCAGCGAACTGTCGGCATGGGCCGGCCTCTTCGGGCGCTTCGCCCAGGCCATCGGATCCGGGGTCGACCAGGACGGCATCTTCGCCGCCCTGCTCAATGAGGCGCTGGCCGGCAAGGCCGACGGCGGCGGGCTGCTGTCCTTCAACAACCTCGCCGGCGAGCCCGTGGCGGGCCTGCCCGACGGGCGCCCGATGGTGGTGCGCGCACCGGACAGCTCGTTCGCCCTGGCCAACTTCATGCGTACGCAGGTCTATGCGGTGTTCTCCACCCTGAGCCTGGGGATGCGGATCCTGGACGCCGAGAAGGTGCAGGTCGACAGGCTGCTCGCCCACGGCGGGCTCTTCCGCACCGCGGGCCCCGCCCAGCGGATCCTGGCCGCGGCGCTGGGAGCCCCGGTCGCCGTCGGCGAGACCGCGGGGGAGGGCGGTCCCTGGGGGATGGCGCTCCTGGCGGCCTACCTCGATGAGGCCGGTTCCAAGAGCCTGGCGCAGTTCCTCGACGAGGAGGTGTTCGCCACCACCAGTACCAGCGTCATGGAGCCGGCACGCGCTGACGTCGACGGCTTCTCGGTCTATCTGGACCGCTACCGCCGAGCTCTGGAGCTGCAGCGGGTCGCACCCGAGGCCGTGCTGCCGGTCAACAGCTGAGGAATCCTCACATCTGAGACCCACTGACACAGCGTGGCCGGGCCCGATCGGGCCCGGCCACCCTGTCGTCTCCTCGGGATCGTGGGGACTCAGGCTCGCGAGACGTCCAGTTCCACGGTCGCCCAGGACAGCGGGGGCAGCCTCAGCCGGGTGGTGTCACCGTCGACCACGACCCCGTCCAGAGGCTCCGGGTGGACGCGGTCTGGGTGCTGCTCGTCGTTGACGGCGAAGCGGTCGGTGTCGTCGGGGACCGTGAGCACCTCGGCCCGCGCGACCCGGGAGGTGTCCAGGCCTCGCAGCGTCACCGACACCTCGGCGCACTCCTCCAGACCGCGATTGGCCAGGAAGAGGGCGAGGCGACCGGTCTCCTCGTCCCAGGTGGCGGTCGCGTCGACCAGGTCGGCGTCCCCGAACTTCTCGGTCGCGTAGCGGTCCCCGGAGGTGGCCAGCTGGAGGATCTGCCCCTTGGCGCGGTTGGCCATCTGGGCGAAGGGCCAGAAGATCGACTGGCGCCAGGCCGGCCCGCCCTCCTCGGAGCGGATCGGTGCGATGACGTTGACGAGCTGGGCCAGGTTGGCGATCCTCACCCGGTCGCCGTGGCGCAGCAGGGAGTTGAGCAGGGTCCCCACCACCACGGCGTCGGTGACGGAGTAGGCGTCCTCGATGATCCGGGGGTGCTCGTGCCATCCGCCGCGCTCGGTGATGGCGTCCGGCATGTCCTGCCCGGGCCGTCTGGTGTACCAGACGTTCCACTCGTCGAAGGACAGGTTGATCCGCTTGCGGTGCTTGCCGGCCGCGCGGGTCGCGTCGGCCGTCGCGACGACCGACTCGATGAAGTGATCCATGTCCAGGGCGGTGGCCAGGAAGCTGGCGACATCCCCGTCGGCCTCCTCGTAGTAGGCGTGCAGGGAGATGTTGTCGACGACGTCGTAGGCGTGGCCGAGCACGGTGCTCTCCCAGGTCCCGAAGGTCGGCATCCCCGAGTTGGAGGACCCGCACGCGACCAGCTCGATCGAGGGATCGACGAGCTTCATCGCCTTGCCGGCCTCGGCGGCCAGTCGGCCGTACTCATCGGCGGTCTTGTGGCCGATCTGCCAGGGGCCGTCCATCTCGTTGCCCAGGCACCACAGCTTGATCCCGAAGGGTTCGGGCGCTCCGTTGCGGCGGCGCAGGTCCGACAGGTAGGTGCCCCCCGGGTGGTTCGCGTACTCGACCAGGGCCCGCGCGGCCTCCACCCCCCGGGTGCCGAGGTTGACCGCCTCCATGATCTCCACGTCGGCCTGCCGGGCCCAGTCGACGAACTCGTGCAGCCCGAAGGCGTTCGTCTCGATGCTGTGCCATGCCCCGTCGATACGACGGGGACGCTCGCCGACCGGCCCGACGCCGTCCTCCCACCGGTATCCGGATACGAAGTTGCCGCCGGGATAGCGCACGACCGACACGCCGAGTTCGCGCACCAGCTCCAGCATGTCACGGCGGAAGCCGTTCCGGTCGGCGGCAGGGTGGCCGGGCTCGTAGATGCCGGAGTAGACGCACCGGCCCATGTGCTCGACGAAGGATCCGAACAGGCGGCGGGGAACCGGCCCGACCGTGAAGTCGCGGTCGGCAGTGATCGTGGCCCTGGACATGGAAGAACTCCTCTGGAGGATCGGTGACGCCCCGGTGGTCAGCGCGGACCGGATGCGCGGGCCCTTCGGGTGGGCCCAGGCCAGTATTACATCGTTATAGTCATTTTGGCGCTTCATGGGCGGACCGGAGTACCGAGCCTGAAGCGAACAGCTCAAAAATGTGATAAATATCACGACGCGACCCTCTTGACCGGCTCATCAACCGTGTGTCAGGATCAGTTCACACAGAACAGCGCCGCTCTGTCTGCCACTGCATTACCACGATAGAATGATCTGCCGTGCAGGGCGGCACGGCGTGCTGACGACGAGGAGGTCGTACCAGATGCACTTCACAGGCCGGGGCATGACTCGGCGAGGATTTCTCGGGGGAGGGTTGGCGGTGGCCGCGACGGCCCTCGCCGGCTGCTCCAGCCCGGTGGCGGCCGGCCTGTTCGGCTCGCAACTCGATCCGTCGACCCTGGTGTTCTGGAACCTGTTCAGCGGGGGAGACGGAACGAGGATGCAGGCCATGGAGGCCGGCTATCAGAAGGCGTACGGGCGCGGCTCCCTTCAGGCGACGACCTTCGCCTGGGGCAACCCCTACTACACGAAGGTCACCCTGGCGACCGTCGGCAACAAGCCGCCGGATGTCGCGGTGTCCCACCTGACTCGCGCCAAGCCGCTGAGGGAGGGCGACATCATCGAGGACATCACTGATGCCGACCTGGCCTCGGTGGGGCTGTCCTCCTCGGACTTCGCGGCGAAGCCGTGGAAGGCGCAGATCACCGGCGGCCACACCATCGCGATCCCGCTGGACACCCATCCCTTCGTGCTCTTCTTCAACTCCGACGTCTGCCGGAAGGCCGGGATCCTGGGCACTGACGGCGACCTCACGCAGCTCCAGGGGCTCGAGGACTTCGAGGCCGCACTGCAGGCGATCAGCAGGGTGACCGGCGGCGCGGCGATCACCTCCGCCAACGTGGGCGGGGAGACCGCGACCCCGTGGCGGCTGTTCTGGACGCTGTACAACCAGCGCAGCGGAGCCACGCCGTTCCTGTCGGGTGGCGGCACGAGGCTCACGGTGAACGAGGACCTCTTCCTCGACACGGTGGCGCGGATCCAGAGCTGGGTCAGGAAGGGCTGGCTCAACAAGGGCCTCGACTACGCCACGGCACAGACCTACATGTTCACCGGAAAGGCCGGCATGTACGTCCAGGGGGAGTGGGAGATCACGACCGCGCAGTCCATCAAGGGCCTGACATTCGGTATGACCAAGATCCCCACCGTCTACGACAGGCCCGCCGCCCAGGCGGACTCCCACTGCTTCATCATCCCGCGCAAGGAGCGGACCGACCAGCAGCGCCATCAGGTGATGCTGTTCATCAAGAAGATGCTCGAGCAGAGCATGACCTGGGCCGAGGGCGGGCACATCCCCGCCTACCAGCCCATCGCGACCAGCAGCGCCTACAAAGCGTTGAGGCCGCAGGCCAACTACGCCTCGGCGGCCGACATCGCCGTCTACGACGATCCGACCTGGTACGGCGGTTCGGGCTCCACCTTCGAGAACATCGTGGGGGCGCAGCTCGCCCTGGCCCAGCAACTCGCCGTGACTCCTCAAGGGGCACTCAACGTCATCAAGCAGCAACTCCGGGTCTACCTCGATACCGAGAGCCCCCTCTGATCAGGAATTTGAAGGTATCTCATCGTGTCCGCAGTTTCGATCAATTCACAGCACACCCGGGCGCAGCGCTCGGGGCCGGGCGCCGGGCGCAGGAGTACCGCCGCCCCCATCGAGAAGAAGGACGGGAGAGCGGCGTGGCTCTTCCTCGCACCTTTCGGGATCTTCTACCTGGCCTTCCTGCTCGGGCCCACGATCTACATGTTCGTCATGAGCTTCTTCAACACCTCCGCGGTGAGAACCGGCCTGGGGAAATTCGTGGGATTCAAGAACTACGCCGAGATGTTCAGCAGGGCAGACTTCTGGGATGCCATGTGGCATACCGTGCTCTTCACCATCTACACGACCCCGCCGTTGGTCATCCTGGCATTCGTCTTCGCCGTGCTGTCCAACAGGATGAGACGGGGACAGTGGTTCTACCGGCTGGCGTTCTTCCTCCCCTACATCCTTCCGTCGGCGACGATCTCCCTCATCTGGGTGTTCATCTTCACTCCCGCGACCGGCCTGTGGGCGTGGGTCCAGGAGCTGCTGGGCATGGTGCCCGGCACGGGCATCCTGTCGGGCGAGCACACAGCGATGATCGGCATCGCGATCGCCACGGTCTGGTGGACGCTGGGATTCAACTTCGTGCTGTACCTGGCCGGTCTTCAGGAGATCCCTCGTGAGCTCTACGAGGCGGCCGCGGTCGACGGTGCAGGCGAGTGGTCTCAGATCCGCCGGATCACGATCCCTCTGCTGGGCAGGACGACGGGCCTGGTGCTGCTTCTCCAGATCATCGCGAGTCTCAAGATCTTCGATCAGGTCTACCTCATGACGAACGGCGGGCCGGGCACCTCGACACAGGTCGCGCTGCAGCTCGTGACCGGGGTGGCCTTCACCGACAACAGGACGGGTGCCGCATCCGCGGCCAGTGTCCTGGTCTTCATCCTCATCATGATCGTCGCCGCGGTGCGGCAGCTGGCGGGCCGGTTCTCGGCCAGGAACGAGGTGTGAGTTGTCCACTGCGACCATCCCCAGGAAATCACCTGTCACGAGCGCCGCACCGGCACGGGCGACGACGGCCAAGGCCTCGATGGGCACCCGCACCTTCAACGCGATCGCGCTGGTCGTCCTCATCGTCTTCGCCGTCATCTGGCTGATTCCCAGCCTTTTCGCCCTCAAGACCTCGCTGACCGACAACGGTGTGGCCGCCCTCGGGGCCAGGGAGATCCTCAAGACCTGGAATCCGACGCTCCACTCCTTCTCGACCCTGTTGGGCGGATCGGATATCTGGAACTGGTACCTGGCGAGCGCCATCACCTCGGTCCTGACGACGGTCCTCACCGTCGTGTTCGCCTCGATGGCGGGGTTCTCGCTGTCGAGGCTGAACTTCCGAGGATCGAGGGCGGTTCTCACGATGATCCTGCTCGGTATCATGATCCCGGCCCAGGTGCTCATCGTGCCGACCTTCCAGGAATTGAACGCCATCGGCCTGCTGAACACCTACTGGTCGGTGATCTTCCCGCAGGTTCCGGCGGTGATCGCGGTGTTCATCTTCAAGCAGTTCTTCGACGGCATCCCGAAGGATTTCGAGGAGGCCGCCCGCATCGACGGGGCGAGCGTCTGGAAGGTGTACACGCGTGTCGTGATGCCCCTGTCGCGCCCGGTCATCGCGGCCGTCACGGTGCTCACCTTCGTCGGAGTGTGGAACAACCTGCTGCTGCCGCTGTATGTGCTGTCCAACCCGGGGCTGATGACCATTCCCGTGGGTCTGGCCACCACTCAGGGCAGCTACGGGCTGAGGTACGCCGACATCCAGGCCGGGGCGCTGCTGGCCGCGCTGCCACTGATCATCATCTACCTCATCTTCCAGCGGCAGATCGTCGAGGGGGTCGCCGGAAGCGGCCTCAAGGGCTGAGACCGATCCCGTGTCATCGGGTCGTCGCGCGGGCAGCGGTGCTCTGGCGGGCGACGATCCGATGAGGCACGCGTATCGTCCGCACGGGCATGGAGGCCCTGGTGATCCGTTCGGCGAGACGGTCGAGCGCCCGTGCGGCGAACTCGTCCTTGTCGAAGCTCACCGTGGTGAGGGGCGGTGCGGCGAACTCGCCGTCGGCGATGTCGTCGAAGCCTGCGACCGAGATCCCCCTTGGCACCCGGATGCCGCGGCGCCACAGCGCGCTGATGACCCCCAGCGCCAGGGAGTCGGTGAGGCAGAAGATGGCGTCCGGCAGGGGGGAGCCGTCGATGAACGAGTCGACGGCCCCGGCGCCTCCTCGTGGCGTCCAGTCGTCGCAGGCGATCTCCAGGCGGGGATCGGTCCGCAGCCCCGCGTCCACCAGGGCCCTGCGATACCCCTGGGTCCTCAGCGTCGCGGTGAACGCCGTGGACCTGTCCGGGGAGCCGAGCAGGGCGATGCGTCGATGGCCCAGCCCGATGAGATGGCTCGTCATGTCGTAGGCCGCCGTCTCCGGGTCCACCCGCACCTGGTCGAAGGGCAGATCGAGCACCTCCCCGATGAGCACGGTGGGCGGCAGGAGGGCGTCGGCGGACAGACTCAACTCGTCGGGGAAAACGGGGTTGAGGATGAGCCCGTCGACGAGCCGGGACAGTGCCCGGGACACCAGTTGCTGTTCGCGGTCGGGGCGTCCACGGGTCTCCTCGATCTGAACCCCCCAGCCTCGGGAGTGGGCCGCCTCGACGAAGTGGTGGGCGACCTCCGCCGAGTACGGCGTCGCCAGATCGGGAAGGGCCAGGGCGATGACCCCGGACCTGCCGTTGCGCAGGCCCCTGGCGCTCAGATTCGGCACATAGTCGAGCTCTGCGAGGGCGGCGTCGACCCGGCGCCGGGTCTCGGGGCGCACATAGACCTTCCCCGTGATGACATTCGAGACGGTTTTCGGGGAGACCCCGGCCCGGGCGGCGACGTCCCTCACCGTTGCTCTGCCTGAGCCCGGCGTACCGGTGGCGGGAGGGAGTTCGTTCATCGCGGAGGGGCTCATCCTTGTCTGGAGGTCTGGGCCAATCCTACGGCAGGGTCGGCACCCACACCCGCATCGTGCTGGGGCCGAGGCGCGGCGCGGGCACTGCTGGACCAGCATCCCGACGTGGACGGCGTCATCTGCGGCTCGGACCAGATCGCGCGCGGGGCCGTGGACGCGCTGCGGGAGGAGGGCAGGAGCATCCCGGGGATGTCGCTGTGGTGGGCCATGACAACTGGGAGATCCTCTCCACCGGCTCGCGGCCTCCGTTGACCACGATCGACATGAACCTTCAGGGGCTCGGCCGCCGCGCCGCGAATCTGCTCTTCGACGCCATCGGAGGGAACCCGTCGCACGGCGTGGAGAAGGTCCCCTGCCGTCTGGTGGTGCGCGGCTCGACCCTCTCGACGGTGTGAGCTCGACCACGCGATGAGGGGACCGCAGACGACCGAGGCGCCCGGACCGTGAGAGGTCCGGACGCCTCGTGGCGCATGGTCAGGCCGATGGGGTCGGGATCGGAGTCAGACCGCGGCCTTCTCGCCGCGGTTGGTGCCCTGGGCCTCGATCTCCTCGAGGGTGTGGCCCCGGGTCTCGGGGACCCTGAAGCGCACGAAGAGGACGCCGAGGATGCAGATCACGCCGAAGATGGCGAAGACCGCGGCCTGGGGCATCGCCTTCGCCATGACCGGGAAGAGGAGCCCGACGGCGAAGGAGCCGATCCAGTTGAAGGAGGACGCCAGGCCGGAGGCCCTGCCACGGATGGCCAGGGGGAAGACCTCTCCCACCAGCACCCACGTCAGGGGCGCCCAGGTGAAGGAGTAGAAGGCCACGTAGATGCACAGGAAGACGACGATGAGCATTCCGGGCGCGGTGGGCATGACGGCATGGATCACCGAGGGCAGCAGGAAGGAGAGCCCCATCACGGTGCCTCCGACGGTCAGCAGGGTCCGGCGGTTGAACTTCTCGGCGATGGCGATGTACACCAGCGATCCCACCACCAGGATGATCCCGTTGATGATGGGCCAGAACAGGGCATCGGTGGCTGCGGAGTTACCGGCCTTCCCGACGATCTGGGGGATGTAGTAGAAGATGGCGTTAGCGCCCTGGAACTGCTGGAAGGCGGCCACGCCGACCCCCGCGATCACCAGGTAGCGGTACTTCGAGTTGAACAGGGTGGACCACGACGTCTTCTCGGCGGCCTGTTCCTCGATCTCGGCCGTCTTCTGGATGTCGGCGATCTCGGAGTCGATGTCCTCGGGCCTGCGGATGTAGCCGAGCACCTTGCGCGCCTGGGGGATGAGCCCCCGGCGGACCAGGTAGCGGGGCGACTCGGGAAGGTTCAGCACGCCGAGGAAGAGGATGAGCGCCGGCACCGCGGCCAGGGCGAGCATCAGGCGCCAGCCCCACTGCTGAGGCAGGTCCTTGAGCAGGAAGTCGACGACGTAGGAGATGAGCATCCCGGAGACGATCATGGTCTGGTTGATGCCCGACAGGCTGCCGCGCAGCCGGGCCGGCGCCATCTCCGACATGTAGGCGGGTACCAGTGCGGAGGCGGCGCCCACCGCGAGTCCGAGGATGATGCGGGCGCCGATGAGGAAGGCGAGCCCGTTGTGGGGCGAGACTCCCGACAGGAGCGAGCCGACCACGAAGACCAGTGCGGAGATGAGGATCATCCGGCGCCGCCCGAGTCGATCGGCCAGTTGGCCGGCCAGGGCTCCGCCGAAGATGGCGCCGAACATCACCGAGGAGGTCGCCGCACCGGATGCGAAGCTGTCCGGCGGCACGCTCGGCCAGTCGACCTGGAGGAAGGGAAGTGCCCCGGTCATGACGCCGATGTCGTAACCGAAGAGGATCCCGCCGAAGGACCCGAAGAAGTAGATGAATTTGCTGGAGATCTTCTTGTCAGAAGTGGAAGTCATAAGCACTCCCGGGGTCGCCAACCCCACTGATCGCTGCGGGCCGGATGGCCTGAGTGGCCCACCATGATGTGTATGCCGGCCGAACACGTCTGATTCCACATCGTCGTGGATCGGTCGGGTCAACCGCGTCCATCGGGTTGACAGTCACTATGTTAGCGTTCACAATTGTTGAAGGCAACCGCCCCGACGATGTGAGCGAGGAGTTGGACGAAGATGAACAACCGGCCGGTGAGACAGACGGATCAGTCTGATCTGGCGCACGTGAACGTGTCCAGAGGCGTCCTCACCGTAATCTCGGTGGGCAGAAGCCATGACGTAACGATCCCTCAAGGAGTGGAATCATGACCATCCATCTGTCCGAGCTCGACGCCGGAACGCGGGCACTGGTGGCCCAGACCCGCCAGGCCGTCAGCGACCTGCATGCCGAGCTGCCCCGCAACAACCTGGTCGTGTGGACGGCCGGCAACGTGTCGCAGCGGATCCCCGGAACCGAACTCTTCGTCATCAAGCCCTCGGGCGTCTCCTATGACGAGCTCACCGCCGATGCGATGGTGGTCTGCACCCTCGACGGCAAGAAGATCGACGACGGCACCCCGGAGCATCTGCAGCCCTCCTCCGACACCGCGGCCCACGCCTACGTGTACCGCCACATGCCGGAGGTCGGCGGGGTGGTCCACACCCACTCGCCCTACGCGACGGCCTGGGCCGCGCGCCGCGAGCCGGTGCCGTGCGTGCTGACCATGATGGGCGACGAGTTCGGCGGGGAGATCCCGGTCGGGCCCTTCGCGCTCATCGGGGACGACTCGATCGGGCGGGGGATCGTCGAGACCCTCTCCCACTCGAACTCGCGGGCCGTCCTGATGGCCAATCACGGCCCCTTCACCATCGGCAAGGACGGCCGTGACGCCGTCAAGGCCGCGGTGATGTGCGAGGAGGTTGCCAAGACCGTGCACTTCGCCCGCCAGCTCGGCGAGCCGGTGCCGATCCCGGCCGACGACGTCGCGCACCTGTTCGACAGGTACCAGAACGTCTACGGCCAGCATGACGAGAACGCCTGAACCTCAGGCGATCTCAATGCGGAACGTGACAATTCAGAACATGACAACAAAGGAGTGACATGATCAACAATCCGTTCGAGGGCAAGGAGATCTGGTTCTTCACCGGCTCGCAGGACCTGTACGGTCCCGAGGTGCTGGACCAGGTGGCGGCGCAGTCCAAGGAGATCGCCGCCCAGATCGACGGAGCGTCAACGGTCCCGGTCAAGATCGTCTGGAAGCCCGTGCTCAAGGACCGCGAGGCGATCCGCACCGCTGCCCTCGAGGCCAATGCCGATGACGCCTGTGTCGGCGTCATCGCCTGGATGCACACCTTCTCCCCGGCGAAGATGTGGATCCTGGGCATGGACGCCCTCACCAAGCCGCTGCTGCAGCTGCACACCCAGTACGCCGAGAAGCTGCCCTACGCGACTCTCGACATGGACTACATGAACCTGAACCAGTCGGCCCACGGCGACCGCGAGTTCGGCTACCTGCTCACCCGGCTCGGCAAGAACCGCCGGATCGTGGTGGGCCATGCGTCCCACCCCGACACCGCCTCCCGGATCGGCACCTGGGCCCGCGCGGCCACCGCGTGGAACGCCCTGCACCACATGAAGCTCGCCCGCTTCGGCGACAACATGCGCAACGTGGCCGTCACCGAGGGCGACAAGACCGAGGCCGAACTGCGGCTCGGGGTCTCCGTCAACACCTGGTCGGTCAACGACCTGGTCGAGGTGGTGGACGCCGTCGAGGAGTCCGCGATCGACGAGCTCGTCGCCACCTACGACGCGCAGTACGAGGTGGCCGAGGAGCTGCGTCCCGGTGGCGCCGCCCGTGAGTCGCTGCGCTACGGCGCCCGCATCGAGCTGGGGCTGCGCAAGTTCCTGGACGACGGCGGCTTCGAGGCCTTCTCGACGAACTTCGAGGATCTCGGTGGGCTGCGTCAGCTGCCCGGTCTGGCCGTCCAGCGGCTGATGGCCGACGGCTACGGGTTCGGCGCCGAGGGCGACTGGAAGACCGCCGTCCTGGTGCGGATCGCCAAGATCATGGGATACGGCCTGGAGGGCGGCGCCTCCCTCATGGAGGACTACTGCTACGAGTTCACTCCGGGTAAGGAGAAGATCCTCGGCGCCCACATGCTCGAGATCTGCCCCTCCCTGACCGGCAAGAAGCCCTCCCTGGAGATCCATCCCCTCGACATCGGCGACCGCGAGGACCCGGTGCGCCTGGTCTTCGACGCCGATCCCGCCGACGGGCTGGTGGTGGCCCTGTCCGACATGCGCGAGAGGTTCCGCCTCACCGCCAACATCGTCAAGATCGTCGGCCCCGACGAGCCGCTGCCCAACCTGCCGGTGGCCCGTGCCGTGTGGGAGCCCGCCCCCTCCTTCCAGACCTCCACCGAGTGCTGGTTGACCTCGGGCGGCGCCCATCACACGGTGATGACCACCAACACCAACCGCGAGATGTGGGAGGACCTCGCCGATATCGCCGATATCGAGCTGGCTCTCATCGACGAGGACACCACCGTCCGCGGGTTCGCGAAGGAGCGTCTGCTGGAGACGGCGATCCACCGTCTCAACGGCGGTCGCTGAGCCCGGCACCCGGTCCGCCACACGGCGGGTCGGGAGGCGATCAGCACTGATCAAGACTGATCAATAGAATATGTGGGCCGACGGGCACAGTCCCGTCGGCCCACTCTCACCCAGTCAGGAGCCTGATGTCCGAGACGAGTCGCCCCCCCGGCATGATGGATGTCGCCCGTCTCGCCGGGGTGTCCCACCAGACCGTGTCGAGAGTTCTCAACAATGCCGATTCGGTGCGCCCCGCCACCCGGGAGAAGGTGCGTCGCGCCATCGACGAGCTCGGGTACCGACGCAACCTGTCGGCGAGGGCCCTGGTCACCAACCGGACGCGGGTGATCGGCGTCGTGGTGGCCAGAGGGGGCTACTACGGGCCGGGGAGCACCTCCTCGGCGATCCAGACCGCGGCCAGAGGACGCGGCTACGCCACCATCGTGGCATCGCTGCGGGACGGCAGCCCGGGCGAGCTCGCCGCGGTGGTGGGCATGCTCACCGACCACGGCGTCGAGGGGATCACGGCCATCGCGCCCCAACTGGGATTCGTGGAAGGGCTGCGCAAGGTGGCGCGCAGCGTCCCGATCGTCGTCGTGGCCGACGGCTTCGAGGTGAGCCAGGGAATGCACGCGGTCTCGGTCGATCAGCGCCACGGCGCCCGGCTGGCGACCCAGCACCTCATCGGGCTGGGGCACCGCCAGATCGCCCACATCAGCGGTCCCGATGACTGGTTCGACGCCAGGGAGCGGGTCATCGGGTGGCGCGAGGCCCTGGAGGACGCCGGTCTGGAGGTGCCCGAGGTGATGGTCGGCGACTGGAGCGCCGAGTCGGGCTATGCCATGGGGGGCAGGCTGCTGGACGAGGGCCTCCCCGATGCGGTCTTCTGCTCCAACGACACGATGGCCCTGGGGCTGCTGGCCTGCCTCGCGGACCTGGGCATCCGGGTCCCCGATGACATCTCCCTGGTGGGTTACGACGACGCCAACGGTGCGGCCTTCTTCCAGCCGCCGCTGACGACGATCCGGCAGCCCTTCGAGGAGCTCGGCGCCCGCTGCGTCGAGGTGCTCCTCGAGGCGATCGAGGGCCACGAACCCGAGCCTCAGCGGATCCGGCCCTCCCTGCGGGTGCGCCGCTCCTGCCGGCGACACCAGAACTGACCGACGGCCCAGCCCCAGAGCACCGAAAAGCCGCTCCCACAAGGATGTTTCACCTTGTGGAAGCGGCTTTCTCTGCGGTGTCCGAGAGAGGACTTGAACCTCTGGCAGACAGCGCCGTGACAAGGTGAAACGCTCGCAACAGACCTTGGCATGCCCAGTACGTGCCCATTCACGCCCTGTTCCTGGTTCTCGATGCCCTGTCGGGTCTCACCCCGGCTGTGGAGCGCCTCGTGCGCGACGATACCGCGCACCTCGCCGATCCCATCGCACAGATCCAGCGCATCGAGCTCGGCCTCGTCGAGAGGCTCGCGCCGGTGCTCGGCCCAGGCCAGCTCGAGGCCGGCGTTGAGGATCGTGGACAGTGGGTCAAGCGGCGGGGTGCTCACGAAGGCCTCCTCGACAGCGGGACGATGCCCCATCGTGACAGTTGGGCACCCGGGATGTCCAGAGTCGACGATCCGTATTCGACTTGCGCTGGGTTGATTGAGACACTCGAGTCATGACCCACAGCCGCGATTGATAGCCATACGACAGATTACGGCACTGTCGACGTCACGCGGAACGACGCAGCGAAGAGGGGAGAACAACGCCAATTGGTTGATCCGGATTAACTCATCAAGTCTAATTGACTGTCATCGCAACGACAGTCCATTCCAGTATTGTGGCTCAGTGGTCATCCAAAAGCGTCTTAACCCACTCCGGCTCGTCTATTCGTAGCGATTGGTCAACTTCGATCTCGGTGATTCGGACATTATAGGTGCGTATCAGAAGAGCCACTCCACGACGAATGTGATTACCTTCGTACTGAGAGATCTCCTCGATATTGGTCCCGACCCAGTCTTCGACGGCCGCGACTTGAACCTGATCGCCAATTTCACCAACCTCAGCGAGTTGGCGAGCCGCCGCGACGCGGTCGGATGAAGTAACGATAACTGGTCGGTACCCGTCCCGGATGTTCTCTCGGCATCGATCAATGAGCTTTTGCATTGGAGATACAGTGACGTGGAACGCGGTCGTCCCTATCTGGAAGTCGCCTTGGCGGTCCGTTTGCTGATCGGCAGCGTTAGCCCTGTCCATTCCGACCTCAAGGTCGGGGAAGCGAAGTTGAAGCTTGGCCCCGACAGGGCCTTCGCCCCGGATCGTGGACACGGTGTTGGTTGATTATGCTGCGGTTGGCAGCGTGGCGGCCCGGTGGGCCTCGTAGGTGGACGGGGACTGGTGGCCGCACCAGGAGTGGCGTCGGCGGGTGTTGTAGCGGGTGGCCCACCGGAACACAGCCCGCCGGCAGCTGGTGGCGTCGGTGAACGTGGCGGCGCCAGCGAGGAGTTCGCGTTTCAGGGTGGCGTTGAATGACCTGGCCAGGGCGTTGTCGGCGCTGGTGCCGACGGCACCCATGGATTGGGTGACGCCGAGTTGGCCGCAGAGTTTGGCGTAGTCAGCCGAGATGTAGACCGACCCGTGATCGCTGTGGAACACCGCCCCGGCCAGGCTGCCCCGGTCACGGCGGGCAGCCTTGAGTGCGTCTTCGACGAGTTCGGTGCGCATGTGGTCGGCGATCGCCCAGCCGGCGAGTTTGCGGGAGAAACAGTCGATCACGGTGGCCAGGTACAGATTGCGGCCCT
Organism: Cutibacterium avidum 44067; assembly: GCF_000367205.1. NCBI lineage: Bacteria > Bacillati > Actinomycetota > Actinomycetes > Propionibacteriales > Propionibacteriaceae > Cutibacterium > Cutibacterium avidum. Next base: position 75,322 of record NC_021064.1, read on the forward strand.
CAGGCAGCGGCAGGTAGGTGATGTCGCCGACGTAGATGGTGTTGGGCCGCTCTGCGGTGAAGTCCCGCCTGAGCAGGTCGGGGTACTTCTGGTCGGCTGGCTCGGGCAGCGTGGTCCGGACCCGGCGGCGGAGCCGGATCCCGGCCAGCCCGTGGTGGCGCATCACCCGGGCGACCCGCTTGTGGTTGACCCGGTCCTCGGCCGGCACGCCGTCGTTGAGTTCAGCGGTCACCCTGGGTGCCCCGTAGGCGGGGTCACCACCGGTCTTCGGGTCCTGGACGGTCCGGATCCGTTCGGCGAGCTCGGCATCGGCCACGACCCGTTCGGCCCGGGCCGGTGCGGCGGCGCACCAGGCGTAGAACGATGACCGGGAGACCTCCACAGCCTGACACAACCGCTTCACCTCGAAGGCGTGCTGGTGGTCGGCGACGAACTGGAAGCGGTTCACCAGTTCGTCTCCCCAGCGAAATACTTGGCCGCTTTCCGCAGGATGTCCCGCTCGGTCTCGACCTTGACCTTGTCGGCCCGTAGCCGGGCGTTCTCCGCCTCCAACCGGGCGATCCTCACCGCCGCGGACTCGGTACCGGCCGACTTCGCGTCGCTGGAGGAGTGTTCTGATGGCGCAGCCGTCGAACCTGTCCCGAACGCCCTCACCCAGTCCGCCAACGTTCCCCGGGACACCCCCAGATCGGCGGCGATGCCCTTCAACGTGGCATCGGGAGTGGACTCGTACAAGTCGACGGCCTGCCGACGGAACTCATCGGAGTAGTTCTTCCTGGCCATAGTCCTGATCATCTCGCTTCCTCCAGCAACTGCTGGATTCCACGTGTCCAAGACCCGGGGTCAAGGCCCGTCAGGACCGATGTAACGGGCCTGCCAGTTCCCACTCGTCAACTTCCTCGTGCTGCCGAACGTCCTCCGGTGACTCTCCCTCTTGCCCATGCTCCGCCCCTCCTCGGTTGGTGCAGTCAGTCCGTGCCCACCACGTGCCCAATGAAACCCGTCTCGTGCCCATTCATGCCCCCCTGTGCGGACTTCCTCGTAAATGACAAGTAGCCCGTGACCAGGTGTTGAACCTAGTCACGGGCTACTTCTCCGTGTGCGCGAGAGAGGAGTTGAACCTCCACGTCCCAAGGGACACTGGCACCTGAAGCCAGCGCGTCTGCCATTCCGCCACTCGCGCATCGGGTCCGTCTGGCGGACCCAACTCGGAGACGGTAGCACGGATTGGGAATCGAAGTGAAATCGAGACTGTCCCGCTGCGTCATGACGGGGCCGACAGGGCGTCGCTTGAGTACCGAGTAGCCTTGCCCCGTGCTGTCCTTCCTCGCCGCGGCCTTCGCCTTGGGCATCGCCGGTTTCGACCCCCTGGGGTCCTTCGTGCTGTTGGCGGCCCTCGGTCTGGGCGTCAGACGTCGCGGCGTCGTCATGGTGTTGCTCACCTCGGTGGGAACCTCCGCCATCTTCGGGGTTGCCGGAGTGCTCGGTCTGGGAGCCTTGCTCACCCGGCTGGGAATTCATGGACTACATGTTCCGCACCTGGTCTGGGTGTGGGTGGTGGCGATCCTTGGCGTGGCCTTCCTGGGTTGGGCGGCATGGCGACTGCGTCCCGGGGCGGCGACGAAGGAACTGGACGAGGACACCTCAGCTGCACCGCGTTCGACGGCGCCCGGGGCTCTGGCCGTCAGCGGACTCCTGGTCGGCCTGTCCTCGCTCATCGACCCGGCATTCTGGGCGATGCTCGTCCATGCCGCGCACCTTCCGCATGTCAGCTGGGCCGTCACCGAGTCCCTCATCTGGGTTGTCTGCAGTCACAGCCTGCTCATCGTCCTCGTCATCGCCTACCTCATCGGTGGGCCTGACCGCGTCACCCGAATGGTGACGAGCATCCGCGAGGACCACGCCGTCGCTGTTCATCGCGGTATCTCAGCGATGCTCGCTGCGTTTGGAGGCCTTCTGCTGGCCGACGTCATCGGCGTGCTGACTACTGGGCAGTGGTTCTTCGAGCTGTGAGGTCTCAGTGCCAGCGGTGATGACGCTGACGACGTCGTCCGGCTCGTCCCAGGAACCAGCCCAGTGCCAGACCGAGCACTCCAGCACCGACCGCAACGGCGATCTGCAACGGGCCCCATTCGCGAGTCGCGACCGTCACCGTCTGTCCATGAGGGATGGGAGCACCCTTGGCCTCGGCGGCTCCCACGGCATTCGCGCGCTGGGCGATGCGATTCAGGGAAGCCTCCAGGACGCTTCGGGTGTACCCCATGTGGACGGGACGGCCTTGGTTGAGCTCGTCCTGCCAGGTTGACTGCAAGGTGAGGATGCGCGTCAGGGCTGGCGCGGTGTCGCAGACCGGATCACCCTTCAAGCACACCGAATAGGTTTCCGGGTAGGCCTCGGGAGGAATCGCCGCCCCGGCCTTGACCATGTCAGCGTCCAGAGATTTCTGATCAAGGGATTCCTGACTCAGACTGAGGGTGGCCTTGATGATGGCCCGCATCTGGGTGTCACGGTTGGCCCCGGGGGCCGCATGGGCGCGCTCTCGCAAGTAGTAGAGGATGGCAGCCATTCCGATGGCTGACCGGTCGGCATCTCCACTGAGTTCCTGGACGTTCTGCCCTGGGTAGTGGTCTGGATTCCCGGCCAGGATGGCACCTGCCAGGCGCTGAGGGGTGTCGGTCTGGGCGAGGGCCTGGGTGATGGCCTGGGAACCTTGGGAGAATCCGGCGAGGATGACCCACTCCTTGGGGCACTGCTTCTTCTCGGCGTTGAGGAGGGCGGTGAGTTTCTTGGCTCCCAGAGCCGCAGAGTCGAAGTACTCCGTCGACGGCATGGTTGCGTCGAAGAGGAGACTGCTCATCGATGCCTGTTGCAGGGTGTGAGGGTCAGCCGCAGGGTAGTCCAGGTAGACCTGACGGACGGTTCCCTTGCCCTTCCACTTCTGGGCCACAGCGTCACGGATCGACGTGATGGTCTCGCCATAGGGAGGGGTTTCCCCGGAGCCGCGAACGCCGACGAACATCACGGAGGCACACTCCATCTGGGATGCCTGTTCTGAGGACACCGGGTCTGAGCCCCAGCCCATTCCTGCTCCGGGAGTGATGGGCGCGGCAGGTTTGGGGGAGTCCGCGGATTCGCTGGCATAGCTGGTGCTGGTGGTCGTCGGTGTGGGGGTTGCTGACTCAGCACTGGCGGAAAACGGCATCGATACCAGGCCGAGGGCGACGAGGAGGGTGAGCAATGTCTGCCGGAGCTTCACGACGCCAGTCAAGCAGGAACCGCCGACACGTGGTCGGCGGCTCTGATTATCGTCAGGACTGCTGGAAGGTTCCGGTGATCGACGCGGAGTCCAGCTCGCTGGTGTGTATGGCGAAGCGGACCTGGACGTTGGCGGCGTCGTCAGGAATGTCGAGATGCTCGCTCGGCATGGCATGGACGGTGTGGATGTAGCGGTGGGCCGGTCCGGGCGGCGGGCAGGCGCCGGAGTAGCCGTCCTCCTGGTAGTCGTTGGCCCACTCGCGCACGCCGGAGGGCAGCGGGCCGCCTTCGTCGAGGGAGGTGACGTCGGCCGGGATGTCGGCGAGGATCCAGTGCCAGAAGCCGGAACCAGTGGGGGCGTCGGGGTCGTAGATGGTGATCGCGTAGGACTTGGTGCCCTCTGGGCCGAGCGTCCAGCTCAGCTGCGGGCTGACGTTCTTGCCGCCCGCATCGGTGTGGGCGTAGGCCAGGGCGATCGGCTGGCCTTCCTTGATGGACGTGCTGGTGATCTCCATGGGTTGTGTCCTTTCCCTGGGCGTGTGTCCATGATGCCAGCCTGATGTGCGATCCGAAGGGCGTGGCAACTGGCTCTGATCGCGGGGGAGCGCGCCCGCCACGGCGAGACGAGGGGGCGGGTGTGCGGATGCTTCGAGACGCGTATACCCTTCATCTTGTGCTGGTTTCCATCACGGAACACCAGATGTAGGGGTTTCTCGACATCTGGCGGTGATGGGAGGAAAGAGGGAATCCGGTGGGAAACCGGAACTGCCCCGCAGCGGTGACAGGGAACGACGGCGACACACGCACTGGCCATCCGGCTGGGAAGCGTCGCTCGGTAGGAACCCGTCTGGCGACGGAAAGCCCTGAAGTCCGAAGACCTGCCAGTGCCCGGGTCAGCGACCCGGTACGACTACGGGCGCGCGGGACGACCCGGGGCGAACTTGCTCCACTCGTGCGCTGCTTCGAGGAGAGAGCATGTCGACCACCCTTCATCCGGTGTCCATCAGCCAGCAGCGAGCAGTACCAGCATCCATCCTCAAGAGGGACGGGCGGGTCATCGGATTCGACTCGACGAAGATCGTCGAGGCCGTCCGCAAGGCCTTCGTCGCCTGCGGCATCGACGCCCCCGAACTCCTGGCCTCCGAGGTCGCCCTCGAGGTGCTCTCCCGACTGAGCGAGATGGGTGAGGACACCCCTGATGTCGAGGCCATCCAGGATCTCGTCGAGAAGGCCCTCATGGATCAGGGACATGACGACGTCGCCAAGGCCTACATCCTCTACCGTCAGCGTCGCACCGTCGCCCGCGACCAGCAGTCCGCCCTCATGCGCACCCTGCGCGAGATCACCTTCGCCTCCGCCGAGGAGGCTGACGCCAAGCGGGAGAACGCCAACGTCGACGGCAACTCCGCAATGGGGTCGATGCTGCGCTACGGAACCGAGTCGGCCAAGCAGTTCAACCTGCTCGAGGTGCTCGACCCCACCCATGCCGCCGCCCATCGTGACGGGGACATCCACATCCACGACCTCGACTTCCTCACCCTGACGACCACCTGTTGCCAGATCAACCTCACCGATCTCTTCGAGCACGGCTTCTCCACCGGCCACGGCGTGCTGCGAGCCCCGCAATCGATCGGGTCGTATGCGGCCCTGGCCTGCATTGCGATCCAGTCCAACCAGAATGACCAACACGGTGGCCAGGCGGTGCCGAACTTTGACCGAGACATGGCGCCGGGGGTCGCCAAGACCTTCGTCAAGGCCGCCCAAACCGGTCTGACGAGGACCTTCGAGGTCCTCGGTGGTGACGAGGAGTATCTCGACGAGGTGCGCGAGGCGGCCTCCGGGTGGGTGCTGGAGCCGGATGGCGCCGCGCTGGCCCATGAGAAGGAGCAGGTGGCGGAACTGTTCGCCGGGCTCATCGACGACACCGACCGGGTCGCCGACAGAGTCCGTCGCCAGGCTGTCGAGGAGACGCGTCGTCAGACCTACCAGGCGATGGAGGCCCTCATCGCCAATCTCAACACCATGAATTCGCGAGCCGGGGCGCAGACCCCGTTCTCGTCGATCAATTACGGCACCGACACCAGCCCGGAGGCGCGGATGGTGATGCACTGCCTGCTGGAGGCCACCGAGGCCGGTCTGGGCGGCGGGGAGACCGCGATCTTCCCGATCCAGATCTTCCGGGTGCAGAAGGGCGTCAATCTCGACGACGACGACCCCAACCACGACCTGTTCCGGCTGGCCTGCCGGGTGAGTGCCAAGCGCCTCTTCCCGAACTTCTCCTTCCAGGACGCCCCGTTCAACGCCGAGTACTACGTGCCCGGCCATCCCGAGACCGAGATCGCCTACATGGGCTGCCGCACCCGGGTGATGTCGAACGTCCATGACCCCTCGCGGGCCCAGACCTGGGGACGCGGGAACCTCTCCTTCACCTCGATCAACCTGCCGAGGCTGGCGATCGAGGCCAACCACGACGTCAATGCTTTCTTCACCTCCTTCGACCGGATGATCGACCTCGTCATCGACCAGTTGCTCGACCGGCTCAAGATCCAGTCCCACAAGCTGGTGCGGAACTTCCCCTTCCTCATGGGGCAGGGGGTCTGGATCGGTTCGGAGAACTTGGGGCCTGACGATGCCGTCGCCGAGGTGCTCGAGCACGGGACCCTGTCGGTGGGGTTCATCGGGCTGGCCGAGACCCTGACGGCCTTGGTCGGCGTCCACCATGGTGAGTCGGAGGAGGCCCAGCAACTCGGCCTACGGATCGTCGGCCACCTGCGAGAGAGGATGGACGAGGCGGCCGAGCGCACCGGGTTGAACTTCTCGGCCCTGGCCACACCGGCGGAGGGACTGTCGGGGCGATTCGTGCGGATGGATCGTCAGCGTTACGGGTCGATCCCGGGAGTCACCGACCGGGAGTACTACACCAACAGCTTCCACGTGCCGGTCTGGTACCACATCGGTGCTGCGGACAAGATCCGCATTGAGGCTCCTTATCACGCCTTCACCAACGGCGGTCACATCTCGTACGTCGAGCTGTCGGGGGACCCGGCACGCAACGTCGACGCCTTCGAGACCCTCGTGCGGTACATGGCTGCCAGCGGCATCGGGTACGGGTCCATCAACCACCCGGTCGACCGGGATCCTCAGTGCGGCTACACCGGGATCATCGACGACGAGTGCCCCAAGTGCGGCCGTCACGAGGATTCCGGGTCCTTCGACCGGATTCGCCGCATCACCGGCTACCTCGTCGGTGGGCTGGACCGATTCAACGACGCCAAGCGGGCCGAGGTCCGCGACCGCGTCAAGCACGGATGAGGCCGGAGCGAGGATGAGGGTTGCCGGGATCGAGCCGGAGTCGATTGTCGATGGTCCCGGCATCCGCTTCACGGTCTTCGCGCAGGGATGCCCGCTGAAGTGTCCCGGGTGCCAGAACCCTGGTACCTGGGACCCCTGCGGTGGCCAGGAGATCGACGTCGAGGAGATCATCACCGCGATGGGATTGTCGGTGTTGGCGTCCGGATTGACGCTCTCGGGCGGTGAGGCGAGTCGTCAGCCTGGAGATTGCGCGAGGTTGGCCCGTGCTGCCCACGAGATGGGGTGGGACGTCTGGGCATGGTCCGGATTCACCGTGGACGCCCTGCTGCGTCAGGCCCGGCACAGCCCAGAGCTGGCCGAGATGCTGGACCAGGTGGACGTCCTGGTCGACGGACCTTTCCAGCTGGCACGACGCACCCTCACCCTGCCGTGGCGGGGAAGCGGTAACCAGCGGATCATCGACCTCCCCGCGACCCTGCGCGAGGGGCGAGTGGTGGAGTGGGAATCCGTCAGTCCAGCCGGCTGAAGGCCCTTGTCCGAAGTACCAGGTCCTCGGCCTCGTCACACTCGTCGAGGTCGACGGTCGCGGTGATCGACCAGTCGTGGTTACCGGCAGGGTCGTCGATGATCTGACGAACCAACCAGACCCGGGCGTCGCGGCGTCCCGACTCCTTCTCGATCATGAACAGACCGGGGGCGCGGGCGTCCGGGCCGTCGTTGATCTCGTCGTGCTCGTCCCAGTAGTCGCCCAGGGTGTCCTCCCAGGCATTGGTCGTCATGGCAGAACTGTCGGGCTCGAGGGCTCCCAGGGCCTCGAAGTCGTCGTCTGCGGCCAGGATCACCTTGCGGAACAAGGCATTGCGTACCATGACGGTGAAGGCCCGCTGGTTGGAGGTGAAGGTCCGTACCGGACGGACCTCTTCGGGTTCCTCATCGACGGGATGGGTGAGTTCCTCCCACTCGTCGATGAGGGAGGAGTCGGTGGAGCGGACGACCTCGCCCAGCCAGGAGATGACGTCGGCAAGCTCCTCGGTCCGCTCGGACTCGGGGACTGTCTGACGCAGCGCACGGTAGGCATCGGTCAGATAGCGCAGCACCAGACCCTCGCTGCGTTGCACCTTGTAGTGGGCGCAGAACTCGCCGAAGGTCATGGCGCGTTCGTACATGTCGCGCACGACCGACTTGGGCTGCAGGGCGTCGGAGGGAATCCACGGGTGGCTTGGGGCGAAGATCTCGAACAAGGCGTCGAGGGTCTCCTCGAGCGGGCGTGGCCACTCGATCTCCTCGACGGCGGCCATCCGATCCTCGTAGTCGTAGCCGTCCTCCTTCATGCGCGCGATGGCCTCGCCACGCGCGGCATGCTGCTGGGCTATGAGGACGCTCATCGGATTGTCGAGGGTGGCCTCGATGACGCTGACGACGTCGAGGGCGTGGGTGGGGGACTCCGGGTCGAGGGTCGCGACGGCCTCGCTGGCGAAGGCCGACAGCGGCTGATTGAGGGCGAAGTCGTCCTGCAGGGCCTCGTTCATCGCGAACTTGCGGCCACCGGGGGTGGGCTCGTCGAGACGGTGGACGACCTCGGAGCGCAGCAGGGACAGCCCGATCTGCACGGCGCGGCGGTAGAGGCGACGTCGTTCGGCGACGACCGGGGTGGAGGAGTCGACGAGGTGCTGGACCGCCCGGGCGGTGTCCTCGTCACGCTGCAGCAGGTTGAGCAGCATCGCCTCGGTGATCCTCATCCGAGCGTGCAGGGTCTCCGGGGCGGACTCGATGAGTTTGGTGAAGGTCTCCTCGGAGTAGTTGACGAACCCCTCCGGTGGCTTGTGACGCTGCACCTTGCGACGCTTCTTGGGGCCGTCCCCGGCCTTGGCAAGGGCCTTCTCGTTGGCGATGACGTGCTCGGGTGCCTGGGCGACGACGTAGCCGACGGTGTCGAATCCGGCCCGACCCGCGCGACCGGCGATCTGGTGGAACTCTCGGGACTTCAGGACTCGGGTGCGTCGACCGTCGAACTTCGTCAGGGAGGTGAACATGACGGTGCGGATCGGCACGTTGATGCCGACGCCGAGGGTGTCGGTGCCACAAATGACCTTGAGCTTGCCCTGTTGGGCGAGGGTTTCGACGAGGCGTCGGTACTTCGGAAGCATCCCGGCGTGGTGGACCCCGATGCCCGAGGTGATGAACTTGCGCACCGTTGAGCCGAATCCCTTGGAGAAGCGGAAGTCGGCGATCTCGGCGGCGATGCCGTGACGTTCCTCGGTGCTCACCAACTTCATCGACGTCATGGACTGGGCGCGTCCCAGAGCCTGCTTCTGGGAGGGATGGACGATGTAGACCGGGGCCTTCTGCTCCTCGACGAGCTCCTCGATGGCCTCGTGGTCGGGTTTCATCGACCAGGAGTACTGCAGCGGGACGGGGCGGACGACTCCGGTGATGACGCTGGTGGGGCGTCCGGTGATGGTGGTGAGGCCCTCGGACAGGTCGGTGACGTCACCGAGGGTGGCGCTCATGACGATCTGCTGGGCCTGCGGGAGTTCGGACAGCGGCACCTGCCAGGCCCAGCCCCGGTCGGGGTCGCCGATGAAGTGGAACTCGTCCATGACGACCTGGTCGACGTTGGCATGGCGACCCTCGCGCAGGGCGATGTTGGCAAGGATCTCGGCGGTGCAGCAGATGATGGGGGCATCGGAGTTGACGGAGGCGTCGCCGGTGACCATGCCGACATTGGTGGCTCCGAAGATCTCGCAGAGGCTGAAGAACTTCTCGCTGACGAGGGCTTTGATGGGGGCGGTGTAGTAGGAGCGTCCTCCCGCAGCCACGCAGGCGAAGTGGGCTGCGGTGGCGATGAGGGATTTCCCGGACCCGGTCGGGGTGGTGACGATGACGTGGTTGCCCGACAGGATCTCGAGGATCGCCTCCTCCTGGTGCTCGTACATGGAGATGCCGTCCCGGGCGACGGCTCGCTCGATGTGGTCCAGGGCCATGTCGGCGTCGAGAGGACGGGCGCCGGGGGAGTCCCAGCCCGGTTGGCGCTCCCCGCGGTCGGTGGTGACCGGGGCACGACCGTCGACCATGTCGTCAAGGGCTTCGGCCAGGTGCACGGTGTCTCCTCGTATCGGGGCGGCCAGAACGGTTTCCAATGTAGTGGTGGGCTCGGACGTGACCGGTGTTGGTCGTGTTCGCCCGTGGTTGGTTGGCTGTTGCTGTCGTCCCAGCTGCGCCAGCTGTGTCTCACCCGCATGGATGGCCAGGACCGCTGATTCACACCCCCACATGACACACATCACCGCGGGCCCCGAGGTGATCTCGGGGCCCGCGGTGTGTTGAACGATGGATTGTCTGGAAGCGAACCGACGAATCAGCGAGCGGACGGGGTGCGGGTCTCGGCGCTGATGAACCAGGCCTGCTGCTCGAGCTGTTGGATGAAGCCGTGCAGGATGTCGGCAGAGGTGGGATCCTCCTCGTCAATCTGGTCGTGGACCTCGCGCATGGTGCCGGTCACGGCCTCGATTGAAGCGGTGATGACCTTGATTGCGTCATGGGTCAGAACCTCTCCCTGGGAGGACTCAGGAAGGGTGGTGCTGGCAGCGACCACGGCGGGACGGCCGTCCGGGGAAGCGTGGAGCGCACGCATGCGCTCGGCCACCTCGTCGGCACCCTCGCGGGCGATCCCGACGACTTCGTCAAGGTTCAGGTGAAGGTCACGGAAGTTCGGCCCGACGATATTCCAGTGGGCATGTTTGCCGACCAGCTCCAGCGCGATGAAGTCGACGAGAACCTTCTGGAGGTTCGCGGAGAGGGTCTTGGAGGCCTTGAAGCCGGCCTCGGCGTTCTCGAGCTTGGTGGTGGTCTGCCCGGCAGGGGCTGGAACGTTCACGGTGTCAGCCATGCGAAATCTCCTTCGTTCGTGGTGACCGAGTGACGGCCACCGGCGTACACGTGGGGAACAGTCACCGAACTTCAGTTATTCCACAGTGGACGAAAACCTGTCGGTACACCTGGGCTCCAGGCGTCCTGTCGGGCGGTGGGCACCGGGCCGACGCCCACATGCGGCATGATGTGACCCATGAGCGCAGAGACTGACGAGTCTGGTCCCATCGATGCCCCCAGCGATGGTCGGCTGGTGTTCCCGAGCGAGGTGCTGTCGTCCAAGGTCATCGCTGTTCTGCCCGACGTTCCGGCATCGGATCTCATGGCCCCGATCGAGGCCATGATTCAGGAGAAGGTCCGCGTCTTCACCCTCCCCGTCGCCGACGCAGACCGCCGTCGTGCCGTGCTCAAGATCTACCGTCGTCGTGCCGTCATTGGTGTTCATGGCGTCATGGCCGTCGACGACGTCCAGGGCCTGGTCGATGACAAGGTTGCCTTCGCCCTTCCGGTGGCCGCCACTCCCGACCTGCTCGACGCCCTGCGTCAAGCTGGCATCCCAGCCGCCCCGGACGCCCTGACGCCCACTGAGGTCCGGGCCGCATGGGCTGCCGGAGCCGACGCCGTCCAGGTCGCCCCGGCTGACATGGGTTCTGCCAGTTACGGCGACATCCTCACCCGGATGGCACCCGGGGCTGCCCTCATTCCGCGCGGCGGGATCGGCTCCTATGCGATGCGTCGCTGGCTGGCAGCTGGTGCCCTGGCGGTCTGCCTGGACGACGTCCTCGTGGGGGATGCCTGCGAGGACGGAGTCGTCTCGGCGCTGCGAGAGCGCTGCCGTTCGGTTCTGCAGGTTGTCGCCGACGCGGACGCCTGATTCGTCTGACGCCTTGAGAATCCCGAGACGGCACTTATACTCGGCGTCGGTCTGACTGATCCCAGTCCTCGAAGAGGGAATCGGCATCGTCATCGGTTTCAGGACGGCCCTTGTCCCGTCTGCCGTGATGGCGAGTGATTGATCCGACGAGAACCCCGAGTACCAGGACGCCGAGAACCGCTGCGAAGATCAGTAGTGGCTTGCGCCCGCCGAAGGAATCCAGAAGGTTGCGCTGCGCGACGGGGACTGGGCTGGTGGACATCTGCGGAATCCGGCCGTCCTGCGACTCCCCGCTCTCGTCGGGAGTGGGAGCCGGTGTGGGGGACGGGGTTGGGGAGGCAGATGACGGTGTCGGAGTTGGAGTGGGGCTGGGGGTTGGAGTGGGCGTCGATGCCTTCACCTGAATCGTCAAGGTCTTCTGAGAGGTCCCATAACGGGAGTCGACGAGCTTGACTGTGATCGTGAAAGGCCCATTCGACACATCCAACGGCACCTGGATCGTGGCCTGGAAGTTGCCGTGCGGATCGGTGGGAGTGGTGAGAGCGGCATCGCCGTCATTGCCGAGCCAGATCGCCACCTGGCTGTCGGTGACGGGATGACGATGTGAAAGGGTCACCGTCCCGTTGACGTTGAGCAACGCTCCGGGAGCCGCCACCGTCGGTTTCACAGCCGCTGTCAGGACGGTGGCCTGCGGGGTGATCGAAAAGGTGCCGCGCGCCGATGCTGCCCCGACCCCTCCAGTACCATCGAACGTCGCGGACAACTCATGATCTCCGCCTTGGACCGAGGACGGAAGCCGCAAGGTACTGGACCAGGTGCCGTTGTTGTCCGTCATCGCGACGGCGAGCAGCTTCCCATCCACCGCAAGATTGATGAGAGCACCTGAAACAAGTTGTCCGGTCTGGGTACGCAGGGTTCCCTTGGTCTTCACGGTGTCTGAGCGGTCGAGCGTCGCGCTCATCGACAGGTCGCCGGGTGGGGTGGCTCCCGGAGGAACGGCGTAGGCCGTTGACGTCGACCAGGGTGTTTGTATCGGACATGCCGACGGGGTCAGCATCAACATCATGGAGGCGACGAGAACCGACGTCAGGGCCAGAGCCCGACAATGCTTCGCGGTCACGCGTCCTCCTTCGGTCGATCGCGAACATGATAGGCGAGACCTCCTGATGACAGGCGCCGATGACACGGGTTCCACCCCATCTCCTAGGCTGGGAACATGCAGACTCCCATTGATGCCACGAGGACTCCCGCTTGGGGAAAGCTCACTGATCTGAGGTCCACCTTTGTCGACGGACCGCACAAGCTGCGCCGTTTGTTCGACGCTGATCCGAGGCGTGCCGAGCGCTACACCCTCGACGTCGCCGACCTGCACGTCGACCTGTCCAAGAATCTCCTCACGGACGAGATTCGTGACGCCCTTCTCGACCTGGCCGACCAGACCAAGGTCGCCGAGCGTCGCGACGCCATGTACTCCGGAGAGCACATCAACGTCACCGAGGACCGCGCCGTCCTCCACACCGCCCTGCGTCGCCCGGAGTCCGACTCCCTCACCGTTGACGGTGGGGACGCCGTCGTCGACGTCCACGAGGTCCTCAAGAAGGTCTACGACTTCGCCGACAAGGTCCGTTCCGGGGAGTGGAAGGGAGTCACGGGCAAGCCGATCCGTACCGTCATCAACGTTGGCATCGGTGGTTCCGATCTCGGCCCCGTGATGGCCTACGAGGCCCTCAAACCCTACGTCCAGGAGGGTCTGGAGTGCCGTTTCATCTCCAACATCGATCCGACGGATGCCGCCGTCAAGACCGCTGATCTCGACCCCGAGACCACCCTGGTCATCATCGCCTCCAAGACCTTCACCACCCTCGAGACCCTGACCAACGCCCGGTGCGTGCGTGCCTGGCTGCTTGACGGTCTGGTCGCCGCCGGTGCCATCGAGGACACCGAGGAGGCCCGCCGTGGAGCCGTCGCCAAGCACTTCGTCGCCGTCTCGACCGCTCTGGACAAGGTCGAGGAGTTCGGCATCGACCCCGTCAATGCGTTCGGGTTCTGGAGTTGGGTCGGCGGCCGCTACTCGGTCGACTCGGCCGTCGGCACCTCGCTGGCCGTGGCCATCGGCCCGAAGGGATTCGAGGAGTTCCTGGCTGGCTTCCACGCCGTCGACGAGCACTTCGCCGCTGCCGCACCGGAGCGGAACGTCCCGCTGCTCATGGGCATGTTGAACATCTGGTACGTCAACTTCTGGAAGGCCGACTCGCACGCCGTGCTGCCGTACGCCCAGTACCTGCACCGCTTCCCGGCCTACCTGCAGCAGCTGACCATGGAGTCCAACGGCAAGTCGGTGCGTTGGGACGGCTCGGCGGTGACCACCGATACTGGAGAGGTCTTCTGGGGCGAGCCGGGCACCAACGGTCAGCACGCCTTCTATCAGCTCATCCACCAGGGCACCCGCCTCATCCCCGCCGACTTCATCGCGGTGGCCAACCCGGCCCACCCGACCAGGGACGGCGAGACCGATGTCCACGAGCTGTTCCTCAGCAACTTCTTCGCCCAGACCGCTGCGTTGGCGTTCGGCAAGACCGCTGACGAGGTGCGCGCCGAGGGCACCGACGAGGCCATTGTGCCAGCACGGGTCTTCCCCGGAGACCGTCCGACGACGTCGATCATGGCCGACGAACTCTCCCCGAAGATCCTCGGAGAACTCATCGCTTTGTACGAGCACATCACCTTCGTGCAGGGCGTTGTATGGGGCATCGATTCCTTCGACCAGTGGGGTGTCGAGCTCGGCAAGAAGCTCGCCCTCCAGATCGCCCCGGCCGTCTCCGGTGACGAGAAGGCCCTGGAGTCCCAGGATTCCTCCACCGCCTCCCTGGTGACCTGGTACCGCGATCACCGCAACTGAGTCATCTGACGACGACGCCCCCCCTTCGGGGGAGGCGTTTTCGTTGCCCGGGGCGTGGGTGCTAGCGGACGCGGTAGGGGGGGCGGGTCGGCGAGGTCGCGAAAAACTTGCCAAAAAACCATGCTTGTCAAGGGTTCTCAAGCGAAGATCACCGTCATTACCGTTCTGATCTGCAAGGCGCGAATAGCCGCAAGGGATGCGGCTGCAGCCGATCGGAAGGTGAGGCATGAGGACGAGGATCAGAGTCGTGGCCATGGTGGCCAGCCTTCTGCCCGTTGCGGGGGCTGTGCCGACGCAGGCCCGCGGCGAGGGGACGACGGAGTCCCGGCAACCAGCCGTCGTGGTGATGGACTTCTCGGGGTCGATGAACAAGGCCGACGCCGACTCCCACAAGACGACACGTTTGGCTGCGGCGAAGTCTGCCGTGGGCACGGTGTTGAGTTCGGCTCCCAAGGACTCTGACCTCGGATTGATGGTGTTCGGTGCCAGGGACTCCTCCTGCGGAGACGTCCAGACCCTCAACCCGGTGGGCCCGTTCGACGCAAAGGCGCTGACGGCCAAGGTCAATGGTCTGAAGGCGGTCGGGAACACCCCCATCGGGCCGGCGCTCAAGCACGCGGCTGATGAGTTGAAGGGAGTGGACGGGCCCCGCTCGATCATCCTCGTCTCCGACGGGGAGGCGAACTGCACCCCACCCGATCCGTGCGACGAGGCGAAGATACTCGCATCGCAGGGGGTCGACGTCAAGGTTCACACCATTGGCTTCCGGTTGGCCGGGAACGACAAGGCCACCTCGATGCTGCGCTGCATTGCCGATGCCACCGGCGGTACCTACACAGACGCTGATGACGCCAGCCAGTTACAACGCGCCCTGACGTCACAGACTTATCGCGCCTTGGAAGGGTATGAGGTCGCCGGAACGAGGGTTCGTGGCGGGCCGACCGAGACGACGGCGGAGCGGCTTGAGGTGGGCCAGTACGTCACCAGGATGCCCGGTGGGCCGATGAGAAGGGCATATGACGACACCACCGTCGCGTATCCGAATCGTCGATACTTCTCGGTCCCACATCGGCAGGGGTGGCGCACCATCGTGACCGCAACCTTGGTTCGGCCGACGACGACGAGGTATGCGGAGACGAATCTCGACGCCCACCTTGACGTCGTCCGGGTCGCTTCCGAGGGCGGCGCCAAGTGCGCTTCGATGGGAACGACGGGGACGGACGCGATGACGTCCTCTGCTGTCGACCTGACGTCAATCACCGATCTGGACGAGGACGTCTTGGCAAGTCAGTGTGGCAACTCCCCGTGGTGGATCGTCGGCGTCAACCGGCACGGAAAGGGATGGGCGGACCAGGAACTCGATGTCGAGATCACGGTGACGATGCGCAAGGAGGCCGTGTCAGGGCTGCACGCAGCGGCGGACCCTGGTTCCGCCAGCCCGGCTGCCGTCGCTGAGCCGCGATCGGTCACGGGTGGGAGCAGTTTCAACGACGCTCCGGTGCTGCAGCCTGGTGAAACGATCAGCGACGACGTCAACACCAATGAAAGGCGCTATTTCAAGGTGCCGGTGCGCTACGGCCAGAACCTCGACGTCCGCGCCGAACTGCCGCGAGACGGCCAAAGGCAGAAGCCGACGCTTGCGGGGGTCTCGGTAGTGGCTCTCAACCCCCTGCGCGAGACGCTGAGCTGGGGCGAGTCGACGATGACTCTCAGCGAGATCGGGGCGAGAACGGATGGCAGGTTGGAACGTCCGATCCTGCCCCAGCACCTCGACACGCCTGACGAGTCCTACGGGATCGCCGGGATGCACTACATCGTCGTGGGCCGCGACAGCACGTCCAAGGAGTGGAAGGACGCGAAGGCCCCGGTTGGCTTCACCCTGACGCCAACAGTGTGGGGAGAACCGGTTGACGTCGGAACTGTCCTCATCACCACGCCTGAGCAGTTCCGCGCGGAATTTGAGAGGCCGGTGGCTTCTGCGTCGCCAAGACGTCACGCCTCGGTGTCGACCACACCCACACCGGCTCAAGCGGTCCCGTCGACCCAGCCGGTCGTCGAACCACGCCGCCACACGGGGGCTTGGGTCGGGCTCGGGATCGCAGTGGCGGTGGTCGTCGCCGGCACGATGTGGCTTGTCATCCGTCGTTCACGGTCATGACCTAGGCTTGCGGCCATGGCAATGCGACACATTCGGGGGACGGTGCGAGCATGTGGGCTGGTCGTCGCCGTCGGACTACTCGGCCCGTGGGCCCTCGCGGGAGGACTCAGCGCCGGGCGTATCCACGACGTCGCCGACACTGAACCGCGCGACGTCGCCATCGTCCTCGGCGCTCAGGTGCTGCCTTCGGGCACTCCGTCGCCCTATTTGCGAGGACGTCTCGATGTTGCCGCAGATCTGTACCGCAGCGGCAAGGCCAAGGTCATCCTGGTGTCCGGGGACAACCGAGAGGCCCATTACAACGAGCCCAAGGTGATGAAGAAGTACCTTGTCAGCAAGGGGATTCCGGAGGCCAAGATCGTGGAGGACCTCGCCGGACTCGACACCTACGACACCTGTGTTCGGGCTCGACGCATCTTCGGGGTCAATCAGGCCATCATGGTGACGCAGGACTACCACGAGATTCGTACCGTCGCGACGTGCCGGATGACCGGTCTGGACGCCACTGGCACCCCGGACCGTTCACAGCCTCACGACAAGGTGTGGTGGAAGGGCTGGGTCCGTGAGTTCGGGGCGCGCGGAAAGATGGTCACCGACGTCGTCTCTCACCGCGACCCGGTCCTGGGTGAGCATGAGGACGGCGTGGACAAAGCCCTCAAGGAATCCTGAGGTGCCGCCCACTCCCAACGACAACGGCGCGGGGACACATCGTCCCCGCGCCGTCATACTGCCTGCGGCCTCACGCTGCGCGTCGTGACGGGTCAGAAGTCTGCAGTGGCCGGGTCCCCGCCAATGCGGTTGCCACGATCCAGGCCGTCAATGGCGGCGATCTGCTCGTCAGACAGCTCGAAGTCGAAGACGTCGAAGTTCTCGACGATGCGCGACGGGGTCACCGACTTCGGGAACACGATGTTGCCGATCTGTAGGTGCCAGCGGATGACGACCTGAGCCGGGGACTTGCCGGTCGCCCTGGAGATGTCGGCGAGCACCGGGGTGTCGAGGTCCTTCGACTGGCCGAGCGGACTCCACGCCTCTGGGTTGATGCCGCGGTCAGCCAGCACCTTGCGGAAGCTCGCCTGGTTGAAGGACGGGTGCATCTCGATCTGGTCGACGCTCGGGGTGGCTCCCTCGATGGCGTCCAGGTGCTCGGTCTTGAAGTTGGAGACGCCGATGGAACGGGTCAGTCCCTCGGACTTGAACTCCTGCAGGGCATTCCAGGCCTCCACGTAGGCGTCACCGTACTTGACGTTGGCCGGCCAGTGGATGAGGTACAGATCGACGTGATCGAGGCCGAGCTTGGACAGGCTGGTCTCGATGGCCTTGCGGGCGTCGTCGGTGTGGTGGGCGTCATTCCACAGCTTGGTGGTGACGAAGAGGTCCTTGCGATCCAGACCGGAGGCGGCGAGAGCGCGTCCGACGCCCTCCTCGTTGCCGTAGATGGCGGCAGTGTCGATGTGACGGAAGCCCGCCTCCAGGGCAGAGCTGACGGCCTTCTCGGCCTCATCGGCGGGTACCTGCCAGGTGCCGAAGCCGAGCTGCGGGATGGTGACGCCGTCATTGAGGGCGATGGTGGGAACGCTCATGGATCCTCCTTGCGAATCGGTGATCGCGTGGTTGGTCGTTCAAGGGGGACAACGTGAGGTCGGTCTCATTTGTTCCCCGACGGTGACGTCGGCCCAGTTTTCCACCCAGATGGCATGCCGCTGCTGCCCTACGACTGTGAAGGTGGCTGGACATCGTGACAGAATGCCGTCATGTCGTCTCTTCCTTCTCAGCTTGCTGCCCGGATCCAGGCCGTCACCGGTACCGATCCCCAGTTGCGTCCCGCCACGAAGCCACAGTTCGGGCACTTCCAGTCCAATGTCGCCCTGAGGCTGGCCAAGGAGGAAGGACGTCCACCTCGCGACGTTGCCGCCGACATCGTCGCGAAGCTCGATGTCGAGGATCTGTGCGAGACCCCCGACATTGCCGGCCCGGGATTCATCAACTTGCGCCTGCGTTCCGACGTGCTGGCCCGCGTCGCCTCCGACCTCATCACCGACCCCAACGTCGGTATTGCCCAGGTTGAGCAGCCTCAGCGCGTCGTCATCGACTACTCGGCCCCGAACGTCGCCAAGCAGATGCACGTCGGTCACCTGCGTTCGACCATCATCGGCGACTGCTTCAATCGAGTGCTCAGCTCCCAAGGGCACACCGTCATCCCGCAGAACCACCTGGGTGACTGGGGCACCCAGTTCGGCATGCTCGTCCAGTACATCGTCGAGAACCGGATGGACGTCTCCGAGTTCGACCTGCCCGAGGTCGAGCAGCTCTACAAGGACTCCAAGAAGACCTTCGACGCCGACCCGGAGTTTGCCGACCGCGCCCGTCGTCGTGTCGTCAAGCTGCAGAGTGGCGACGAGGAGACTCTGCGCATCTGGCGCACCCTCATTGACGTATCCCTGGAGGGATTCAACGCCAACTACGCTCGCCTTTCGGTGTTGCTGACCGACGAGGACCTCGCCGGTGAGTCCACCTACAATGACGACCTGCCGAAGGTCGTCGACGAGCTCGAGGCCGACGGCCTGGCTGTCGAGGACAACGGTGCCCTGTGCGTCTTCGTCGAGGGTCAGGACGCCCCGATGATCGTCCGCAAGAAGGACGGCGGTTTCGGATACGACGCCACCGACCTCGCCGCCATCCGTCGTCGTGTCGGCAAGCTCAAGGCCGACCGCATCATCTACGTCACCGACGTCCGCCAGAGCCATCACTTCGAGATACTCTTCCAGGTCGCCCGGATGGCCGGATTCCTGCCTGACGACGTCGAGGCCCAGCATGTCGGCTATGGCATGGTCCTTGGCCCCGACGGCCGCCCATTCAAGACCCGCGAGGGTGGCACTGTCACCCTCGCCAGTCTTCTCGACGAGGCGGAGACCCACGCCGCGCCGAACATCGCCCTGGCCGCCATCAAGTACGCTGATCTGTCCAACGGTTTGCAGAAGGACTACGTCTTCGACGCCGAGCGGATGGTGCAGACCACCGGCGACACCGGCCCCTACCTGCAGTACGCCCACGCCCGCGTCTCCCAGATCCTGCGCAAGGCTGCCGCCGAGGCGAACCCGAACGTCGACCCCGAGGCCGACCTGGAATCCATGGTGTGGGGACGCATCAGCGTCCTCGACGAGCCAGCAGAGCAGCAACTGGCCCTGCTGTTGTCTCGCTTCGGTGAGGTTGTCGAGGTCGTCGCCAACGACCTGACCCCGCACAAGTTGTGCACCTACCTCTACGAGCTGGCTGGCGCCTACTCAGTCTTCTACGAGCAGTGCCCGGTGCTTCGTAGTACCGGCGAGGTGCGCGGATCCCGCCTGGCTCTGTGCGCGGCCACCCGTCGAGTCCTCGGTCGCGGTCTGGACCTGCTGGGTATTGATGCCCCCGATCGGATGTGATCATTGCACCCCAAGTCGATGTGAATGCCGTGGCCCATTGGGACTGCGGCATTCACGTGTGGGGATGGCGACAAATGGCACACTGTGCACTGTTATCGAATGCGGAACAGGGTACATGGCCAGTCTCTTGGACGTGGTTCATTCGTGGGGTGAAACCTCGTCCTGGCAGTCTGGCGGGGGAGAGGATCTGGTCGCGTGTGAGGTTTACAACGCCGGACGAGGGCTCCGGACTAGGACAGGCTTCTCGGTAGGCTCGTAGGGTCGGCTGTAAGGCCTTGTAGCCCTTGAGAAGGAGGCTGCTTGACGTTACGATGACAATGTCAAAGCCGATGGGCTCCGGACCAATGTTGGTGCGGAGTTGCCGAAACGTTCGATCCAACCGAGGAACGGACTCAACAATGGCTGTTGGGTAGTCTGCCCGAGCGTCCGCGATGCGATTGGAACTGAGGCTCAGACTACGTATCAACACAATGTCGTCGTCTGGACGAATTACCGCTCAGACAAGTTTGGGAAAGGATGGATTGTCGTGGCATTCAATTTGAAGAGTCGTCATTTGTTGTCGCTGGCGCATCACAGTACCGAGGAGATTGAATTCCTTGTCCGGCTTGCTGCGCGGCTTAAGGAGGCCAAGTATTCCGGGGTCGAGCGGCCTATGCTTGAGGGGAGGAACATTGCTTTGATCTTTGAGAAGGCGTCGACGCGGACTCGGTGTGCGTTTGAGGTGGCGGCCCATGATCAGGGTGCGCATGTGACGTATCTCGGCCCTAGCGGATCCCACATCGGTCACAAGGAGTCCATGAAGGACACTGCTCGAGTGTTGGGGCGCATGTATGACGGCATCGAGTACCGCGGATTCCACCAGTCGGTTGTGGAGGAGTTGGCCGAGTATGCTGGCGTCCCGGTTTTCAATGGCCTGACCGACGAGTTCCACCCTACTCAGATGCTCGCCGATGCCTTGACGATGCTGGAGCACGCTCACAAGCCCTTCCATCAGATCACGTTCGCCTACGTCGGCGACGGCCGCAACAACATGGGCCGTTCCCTGCTGTTGCTGGGTGCCAAGCTCGGCATGGACGTCAGGATTGGGGCTCCGGAGGGCCTGCAGCCCGAGGCCGAACTCGTCGAGCAGTGCCGGAAGTGGGCTGAAGAGTCTGGCGGCAAGGTGCTCGTCACGGCATCTGCTGAGGAAGCCGTCCGCGACGTCGACTTCATTCACACGGATGTGTGGGTGTCGATGGGCGAGCCGGTGGACAGTTGGGGAGAGCGGATCGACACCCTCATGCCGTTCCAGATCAACGATGACCTCGTCGCGGCTGCCAACAACCCGCGCGTCAAGGTCATGCACTGCCTGCCCGCCTTCCATAACAGTGAGACGACGGTGGGCGCCGAAATCGCCGAGACCTACCCGCAGTTGGCTAATGGTATTGAGGTCACCGAGTCGGTGTTCGAGTCCCCGGCGTGCATTGCTTTTGATCAGGCTGAGAATCGTATGCACACCATCAAGGCGGTCATGGTCGCGTCCTTGGCCTGACGGTAGTGACTGGAGGGAAGATCAATGAGAGTTTTGGTTGCATTGGGCGGCAACGCTCTGCTGCGACGCGGTCAACCGATGACGGCGGGGAATCAGCGTGCCAATGTGAGGATCGCGGCTGAGCGGATCAAGGAGGTCGCCGTTGACCATCAAGTTGTTGTGGCCCACGGTAATGGTCCGCAGGTGGGTCTGCTGGCCTTGCAGTCGACGGCGTACGAGGAAGTCGGCATCTATCCGCTGGATGTGTTGGGGGCTGAGTCCCAGGCCATGATCGGCTACATGATCGAGCAGGAGCTGGGTAATGTCATGCCCAAGGAGCAGCAGATCGTCACCATGATCACGATGACGGTCGTTGACGCTGATGATCCTGCCTTCGACAATCCTACCAAGCCGATCGGCCCGGTCTACGACAAGAAGACCGCAGAGAGGTTGGCTGTCGAGAAGGGGTGGTCCATCGCCGCTGACGGTGAGTACTACCGCCGGGTGGTGGCTTCGCCGCAGCCTCGCAACATCGTCGAGCAGAAGGCCATCCGTCAACTGGTCGACTCCGGTGTCCTCGTCGTGTGTGCTGGTGGCGGTGGCGTCCCGTGCGTGTTCGACGACGAGGGCAGCCTTCATGGTGTTGAGGCTGTTATCGACAAGGACTTGGCGTCGGCTGAGTTGGCGGTGCGGGCTGGGGCTGATCTTCTGGTCATCGCCACGGACGTTGATGGTGTCTACCAGGGCTGGGGCACTCCTGGCCAGGCGTTCATTAAGGAGATGCGCGCCGAGGATGCCCTTAACGCGGAGTTCGCGGCAGGGTCCATGGGTCCGAAGGTTCGGGCAGCATGCAACTTCGCCCTGGCGACCGGGAAACGTGCCGTCATTGGTTCCCTTGAGGACATTCGCGGTCTTGTTGACGGCACCTGCGGCACGGCGATCGTTTCCGATTCACCCGGAGGCGTCGAGCTTGACTGAGTAGTTCACGCACGAGTGCCGCAGCCTTGGCTGGCTGCGGCACTCGTGGCAGCTATGGGCGTTCCTCGATGGTTCGGGCATCGACGAGGTTGAGCCCCATGATCTTTCCGACCAGGCCACGCGCAGTGAACAACACCGAGATGAGTTCGACGAGCAGGACGATGGTTCCGATGCTTGCCAAGATGCTGAATCTGGTGTCGGCGAGGTGAGAGCACATGAGGGCCATACCGATGACGAGGCTATGACGTCGGCCTGCGGGTAGTCCACGGGATGTGGTCCAGGCCAGGTGGGCCGTCCCCATCCCGGGAGAGACGCCGAGGCGTCCAGCCATGGCAATGATGACGTAGACGAGGTTGAGAGCCACGAGAAGCGGTGTCCCGCAGGTTTCCATGGCGTCTTCGGCGGCAATCTTGTTCTCGGGGTTGTTGTAGAGCAAGACCATGCCGATCGCGGCTGTGATGCCCATGGCTGCGATGTCGATGAGGACGACCCACCAGACGTCAATGAGGAGTGCGAGGAACCGCCGTCCTTTGGTGACTGCGCGCGACTCGTCGGCTTGCTTCTCCATCTTCTCGGGGGTTTGCGAGAAGTGTGGGGCAAAAGTCGTGGTGAGGACGCCGAAGATACCGCCAAGGGTGTTGGTGATGAGGTCGTTGATGTCAGCGACGCGGTATTGGCAGTTGGATATGAACCAGTTTCCGGTGTACTGGGTGAGCTCGATGACTAGGGAGGTTCCGAAGCCGAACAGCACCGCGATCCAGGGGCGCATCCGGAGCAGTCGGACTGCGTAGAAGCCCAGTGGAACGAAGAGGGCGACGTTGAGCACCATTTGCATCATCGAGGAGCTGGTGAGCACCTCCATGATGGGTGCACCGGCGAAGTGGTGGGCCATGTCACGGAAGTACTCGGTGGGATCGAGGATGAAGTGACGCGGATGGGCTGCGCAGTATTCATCGGACAGTGGCGGCACTGGGAAGATCGTGTAGGCGATGAGCGCGCTGACATACACGAAGTTGGTGAAGATCAGCACCATCCGTCCGAAAGAGGGTGCGCCGAAGCGCCTGAACTGGTGGATGAGCACGGGGACGAACGTGACGACGCTGATGCCTGCGCCAATGAGCACCGAGATGAGTGATTTTTCGAGCATGGGGCCTTCCGATGATGAGCGATGGTCAATATTGCAGGTCGAGGTGTCGTCGCGCATCCTCCTGCGGGACGAAAACCGAGTCCGACATGGGTTATGGGCTAGGGCTCGAGTTGACGAGGCTGATATGGTAATGAGAACCAGTATCAGAAAGACTCGAGTACGACGAACAGGAAGATTATGAAGGTCAGGAACTCCTTGCGAGCCCTCAAGGACCAGCCCGGCTCCCAGGTGGTGCGCCGCCGTGGCCGCGTTTATGTCATCAACAAGAAGAACCCGCGGTTGAAGGCTCGTCAGGGCTGAAACGGTGCCAGCTGCCTCCGGCGACGGCCGGAAATGAGTGATCGCCCGTCTCAATCTGAGGCGGGCGATCACTGTGTCCCTACATCATTGCGCGCGTGTCGTGGTGGCCTTCGTGTCGACGAGATGAAGATGCATGACCTTGGCGATGATGCCCCGCTCGTCCCACAGCACCGAGACGGCCTCAATGAACAGGATGATGATGCCGATTGACTCTAACGTGCCAACCCATGTCTTGCCGAGAACCGAGAGGATGAAGGCCGCACCGATGACGGAGGTGTGAACTCGTCCAGACGGGTGCCCATCCGCGTCAACCCACGCGAGACGCATGGCGTTGGTTCCTGGGGAGGAGCCGAGGCGTCCTGCCACTGAGATGATGACGTAACCGATACTGATGGCCAGGAGGAGTGCGGTGCCGATCGGTTTGGTGGCCGACTCGATGGCTGACTTGTGAGCGATATCGCTGATCTCGTACAGCGCGGTGCCGCCCACGAAGAGGCCTCACCCGATCCCGGTGAGGGCGCTTACGCAAATCACATCGATGAGCAGGGCGCAGGATCGCCGGCCCTTTGTTACCGGCTTGGGCTCACCCGGAAGCTTGCGCTCCTTGCGAGTTTTGATGACGAGGGTGGGGATAAGGAGGATTACGAGAATGGCGATGGCAATGAGACCAAGGATGAGCTGTTGGCTGGTCATGAGATGTCCTTCCTCGTCATGGGGGTGATGATCGGGATGGCATCCACCGTGCCAGTGGAGCGGGTCATCAGGCATCGTGCTGTGGTACCAAAAACGAGTGGTACACGGGTTTGACGTATCGGTAGCAGGAGCCAGTACGATCGCCCATCCGGAAAGGATGGGCGATCGTACTGTGTTGCAGGATTACTGAGACGTCAGTCGTCGTCCCCGGCCTTCTTGGTGGCCTCGACGACCTGCCCCTCGGTGACGTCGGGGTGCTCCAAGCGCCACCGAGCTTGCCAGGCTGCGCCGATGATGCCGGCTCGGTTGAGCAACTGAGCCGGGACGATCGGGGTCTCCAGCTTGAGGTACTTGAAGAACTTCTCGTGGTCCTTGGAGACACCGCCGCCGACGACGAAGAGGTCGGGGGAGAACAGCATCTCGACGACCTCGTAGTAACGCTGCAGGCGCTTGGTCGCCCAATCCTTGTAGGACATCTTCTTGCGGTCCTTGACCGAGGAGGCGGCGCGCTTCTCGGCGTCATGGCCATCGATCTCGAGATGGCCGAGCTCGGTGTTCGGCAGCAGGATGCCATTGTTGATGACAGCAGACCCGATGCCAGTGCCTAGGGTGGTGAGGATGACGACGCCCGGGACACCCCTGGCTGCACCGTAGTGGACCTCACCCAGGCCAGCGGCGTCTGCGTCGTTGAGGACGGTCACGGGGCGGCCGAGAGCATCACTGATGTAGTCCTCGGCGTGCAGGCCAGCCCACCCCTGGTCGAGGTTGGCGATGAAGGGGATGACGCCGTGGCGTGCCGGGGCGGGGAAGGAGATGCCAACCGGTCCGTCGCCAATGGTGGGGGTGAAGTTGTCGACGATCTCGCGCAGCACGGCGACGACGTTCTTGGGGGACGACTTCTCAGGGGTGGGGATGCGAAGTCGCGGTTCGGCGAAGTCTCCGACGTCGAGGTCAACCGGGGCTCCCTTGATCCCGGAGCCGCCGACGTCAATTCCCAGCACGTTGCTCATGGTGAACAAGCGTAACGGGTGGCGGCGGAGGGAGGAGAGAAAGTGAGGGGCGAGGCGGTTGCCAACGGTGAGCGGTGGGGCGTTGCCAGGTTTCCGCTAGCTGCGCCATATCTGTGCAGTTGCGCCGCGTTTGGACGGCGCAACTGCACAATCTTGGCGCAACTAGGTTTTTGAGGCTGGTGGAGGAGGGCGGTAGACGGTCAAAACTGGCGCAGGTGCACCAAAATGGCGCAGCTTCATCGCCGATCAGACGTCGAGATGCGCAGTCATGGCGCAGGTGAGCAACGACGGCGCAAGTACCAGAGGTATTCCCCGACGTAGCGACGCCGGCGCCGTGCCTGACGGCGCGGGTGCGCAGAAGTGGCGCAGCTGGTTCAGATTCTGGGGTCAGCGGCGGACTCGGCCTCGCCTGGCCTTGCGTCGACCAGCCCGCCGGCATCAGGAGCACCTGCGGGGTCAGAAATACCTGCGGGGTCAGGAGCACCGGCAGGGTCGGTCACGGGATGGTCCATCGGTGACAGCTCCCGGGCCCGGGCAGCACGGGTACGGTCCATCTGGCCAATGGCGAAGGTTCGCGCAGCAGTGGCGTCGAGGTTGGAACACGACACCGTCACCGGGCCCGATGAGGTGTCCACGTAAAAATCGGCCAGTCCGAGCCGACGCTGTAGCGGCCCCTGTGCCAGCCGCACCGACTGCGATCGGGCGTGCGGGACGACGCTCAGGGTGCGATTGAACAGCCCCTCCCGTGTCACGACGACCTCCTCGTCGAACCCCCATGCGATGACCGTCTGGTCGAACCAGCGGAACCACCGGGCACGTTTCGGGATTCCGTTGAGGTGCACCGAGTCCAGCCGGAATCCGGGCCACAACGCGTCGAGGGCGGCGCGGACCTGCTCGTCGTCACCAATGGGCAGCAGAACTGTCGACTGCTCGACGTCCGACAGTCCGGCCCCGCCGAGCACCGTCATCGTGATGCGGGAGACTCCCAACGGACGCCACAGCAGGGGCGTGGACACCTCCACTGCCTGCACCCTGCGTACCGGAACAGTGCGCGTCGTCAGGCTGGTGAGACCGTGAACCGCCTTGAGGGCACCTCCTGACCTCAGCAGGGAGAATTTCCACGCGGCGTCCAGCTGTTTCCACACCACACCGATCATCGTCAGCAAGAGGGCGAGGATGGCGGCGATACCAAGCGGCTGGTCGTTGGCGACGCTGATGACGATCGACACGATCAGGGCCAGCAGCTGGATGAGGAAGGTCATCGACAGGAACCCGGCGGTGAGGGCTCGCTTGGCCGTGACACTGACGATCTCGTGCTCATCGCGGCGTCGATCCCACCACTGAGAGCCGACGCCGTCGTCCGCCCTGCCAGCATGGGACTGGGCAGCGTCATGATGGGCCCGAGAAATGAGCAGGTCGCGCAGCTCGTAGGCTTCGTGACGCTTCAGGAACTCGATCTTCTTGGAGCTGGACGCCCCGACGTCAATGTTGAGGCTTGCCAGACCGACAATCCGGGCGGCGAAGGGCTGGACGACGTCGACCCCTTGGATCTTGGACAAGGCCAGCCGGTCGGATTCGTGGGTGATGAAGCGGTGCTCGATGCGCACCTCCTCCTCGTCGATGTGGAATCTCGTGGTCGCCCACACGAAGGCGCCGACAACGATCTGCAGGATGGCCACGATGACGACGATGCTGCCGCCGATTCCGAGGTCGCGGAGGGACAATGACATCAAGTCCTTGCCGTCCTCGAGCAACTGCTTGAGCAGAATGAAGGCTGCGGCAGCAATGACCATCCAGCCGCGCACCAGCGGGGTCGCCCAGTGGGGGCGCCTCTCCACGGCCTTCGCGGAGGCAGGTTGCTCGGCTACCGGGGCGGAGGGAATGACGATGTCGGTTCGGCCCTCCTCGCGGGGCTGCTCCTCCGGGGTCACAGGGCCGCGTCCTTCTCCTCAGCCATTTCCGTGATCCGTTCACGCAGGGCTTTGGCCTCCTCAGCGGGCAGGCCGTCAATGGAAGCGTTGGTCGCCATGGCAGCGGTGACGAGTTCCACGGATGCCACACCCCAGCGTCGATCGAAGGGGCCAGCGTTGATCTCGACGGCTTGCATTCGACCGTAGGGGACGATGACCATGCGACGGAACCACGGGCCGGAACGAATGCACAGGTCGCTTCCGCGTTCGCACCAGCCCATGGCTGCGACGACGGCCGGCATCCGCGAGAATCGCCATCCGGTGAAGGCCAGACCGACGACCGTCGCGATGACACCGGCCCACCAGGTGACGACGATCCCCAGCACGACGGCGAGGGCGACCGTAAGGATACCCCAGGTCAGACAGACCATGAGCCTCTTGACGGTCACGAATTTCGGGGAGACCGGATGCCATTCGCCTCCGGGAGGGCTGAAGAGTTCGTCCACGTTATAGGACCCTAACAAGGGACGATGTCAGTCCCAAAGCATATTTTGGGGCTGACATCGTCCGCGTGCATGCCATGGCGACTTCATGCACGCTCGCCAACGGGGTGACGAATACCCCACGAACGGGGACTCGTCGAAGATCGGGGTCCGCTCCCGATCTCACCGACCACCGGTGGCGTGGGCATTGACCTCGTAGGAGGTGTTGGTGGCCTCGAAGAAATTGACCAGCTGGAGGGTGTCATTGGCCGTGGCCATCCATTTCGCCGGGTTGGCGACGCGGTACTCCGGCTCGAACCCGAGCTCCTCTAGGCGACGATCTGCCAGGTACTTGACGTAGTCATTGACGTAATCAGCATTCATCCCGAGGATGCCGCGGGGGAGCATGTCGCGGTTGTACTGCTCCTCCATGGACACCCCCTCGACGATCATGTCGTGGATCTCGGTCGCGAACTCCTCGGTGGCGACCTCCGGGTTCTCCTCCAACACCGTCAGGATGAGGTTCATGCCGAATTTCAGGTGGAGGGACTCGTCGCGGACCACCCAGTCGATGAGGGAGCCGAAATTGCGCAGCAGGTTTCGCTGCCGGAAGGACAGCGCGACCATGAACCCGGAGTAGAACCAGATGCCTTCGAGAATGATGTTGTAAGCCACCAGGTTGCGCACGAAGTCCTGCTTGCCCTCGACGGTGGTGATGTCGAGGGTCTGCTCGGTCATCCGCTTGATGAAGGCCACCTCGAAGGACTCCTTGCGGGCCATCGACGGGACGTGGACGTGGGAGCGGTAGGCCTCGTCGCGGTCGATCGGGAAGGTCTCGAGGACATACTCGAATGCCATGCAGTGGTTGGCCTCCTCCCACATCTGCTTGGCCAGGTAGAGGTGGCACTCAGCTGCGTTGACGTAGGGGTAGACCCCGAAGGCCAACGCCTTGTTGACCAGCAGTTCGTTGGGGTTGAAGTAGCTCATGAGGTGGGTCAGGGCATGGTGCTCGTCGGGAGTCATCCGGCCGAAGTCGGCGAGGTCCTCGTCGAGCTGGATCTCGTTGGGGAACCACGTGTTCGCCACGGCCTGGTTGTAGAGGTCGTAGGCCCACGGGTAGATGACGGGCTTGAGCAGCAACCCCTCGTGGATTCCGGATCCAAGGATCATGGTGTTCTCGCTTTCAGTGGGTGGAACGGTCGTCGGTCACTGGCAGGACTCGCACTGCAGGCGCTCCTGTGGGTCCACCGGGCAGGAGGTGCCGTCGACGAGATCGAGGGCCATGACGGGTTCGGCGTCGAGTACCTCGGTCAGGGGCTTTTCGATGGTCGCGGTGCTGGTGTCACGCCGTGCTGCGGTGGCGAACCCACGACGAGGACCGTTGCGATGTCCGGCAGCCTTGTTGACCGCCACCGTTGACTGCTCGGCGGTGTGACGGGGCAGCATGTGGAGGTAGTAGGTCGTCTTGACGCCCATTCGCCATGCCGCGGTGTAGAGGTCCTCCATGTCGCCGACCGACCGGGAGGCCAGGTAGATGTTGCGGCTGATGGCCTGGTCCACCCACTTCTGCGCCCGGGCGGCCACGTTGAGGTAGGCCATCGGATCCAGGGTGAAGGAGGTGCGGTACAGACGCCGTAGGGAGGCCGGGATGGCCTCGATCTCGCTGGGATCCCCCTGGCGGCGCAGCAATTCCTCGCGTACCTTCTCCCACAGCCCGAGGTCCTTGAGGTCGGCCACCAGATTGCGGTTGACCTCGAGGAACTTCCCGGCCGAGGTGGCTCGGGAGAACATCTGGGAGAACTGCGGGTCCAGACCCGGCGTCGTGCCAGCGACCAGGCCGATCGACGCCGTCGGGGCGATGGCCATCAGAGTGGCATTGCGCATCCCGCGACTCACCTTGGTACGCAGCCCGTCCCAGTCCATCCTCGTCGTCCGGTCGACGTCAACGGGAATGCCACGGTCGCGCTCCAGGACGGCCAGAGTGTCGACCGGGACCATCCCCTCCGACCAGCCGGATCCCGCGAACATCGGGTACGAGCCACGCTCGGTGGCCAGATCAGCGGAGGTGTCGATGGCGTGCCAGCTGATGAATTCAATGATCCGGTCGACGATCTCGCAGGCCTCGGAGGAGTCGTAGGGAATCCGCACCTGCTCGAGCATGTCCGTCAGCCCCATGACGCCCAGGCCGATGGCCCGGTTCTCCACGTTGGATCGCTCGGCCTGAGGCGCCGCCGAAGCGGTGATGTCGACGAGGTTGTCGAGGTGGCGCACCGCCAGCCGAGTGGTGGCGGCCAGTTGGTTCCAGTCGATGCGACGCTTCCCGCGCGGCCCGACGAGGTGCCCGGCGAGGTTGACCGAAGCCAGGTTGCACACCGAGGTGTGGTCGCGGTCCTGGGGCAGGCAGATCTCGGTGCACAGATTCGAGGAGTGGATCGTCCCGGTGTTGCTGTTCAACGCGCGGGTATTGACGCTGTCCTTCCACGTCAACCACGGGTGGGATGTCGTCTGCAGGCTCACCAGTATGGCTCGGAATTGTTCGCGGGCCGTGGTGCGGTGGAAACGCCTGATGTGGCCGGCCTCGGCCTCGGCGATGTAGTGGGCGTAACGCTTCGAGAAGGCCGACCCGGTGAGCTCGGTGAGATCGGGGGTCTCGGCGGGGTCGAAGAGGTACCAGTCCTCGTCCTTGGCGACGCGCTTCATGAACTCGTCGGAGATCCACACCGCAGTGTCGGCGGTACGGGTGCGTCGGTACGGGTCACCGGAGTTCTGCCGCAGGTCGAGGAACTGGGGGAAGTCCATATGCCAGTTCTCCATGTAGAAGCACAGAGCGCCGAGCTTCTTGCCTCCTCGGGAGACGGCTCGCAGCGTCGAGTCGATGGTGTGCATGAAGGGGATCGGACCGGTCGACGCAGTGTTGTCGGAGCGAATAGGTGACCCCTCGCAGCGCAGGTCAGACATCGACAGCCCGATGCCGCCGGTGCCCTTTGTGATCCACATGACGTCACGGATCGTCCGGGCGATGTGCTCCAAGTCGTCCTCGGTGCGCATGACGAAGCAGTTGGACAGCTGGCCAGCCGGGGTGCCCGCGTTGACAAGGGTGGATCCAGCCGCGAGATGACGCAGGTTGCTCATCGAGTCGTAGAGGGCGAGGGCAGAGGAGGTCGGATCGTCCTCGGTGAGGCTGAGCCCCATAGCCACGCGCATCCAGAAGTATTGCGGTACTTCCAACGCTCGCTGGTCGGGGGTACGCAGCAGATAACGGTTGACCATGGTGCGCACGCCGGTGAAGCCGATGAGGTCGTCACGGGCGGGATCAAGGGCCGTGGCGAGGGCGTCGAGGTCGAAGAGCCGCCCCAGTCGCTCGTCAAGGTGGCCGTCGGCGACGAGCTTGTCGATCGTGCGCGGGAAGTAGGCATGGTGGAGGTCTCGCACCCGCTCGGGGCTGGCGTCACCGAGACCGTCGTGGGTGTCGCCGAACACCTCCTTGTACAGCTTCTTGACGGCGATTCGGCTGGCAATGGTGTCGAAGGCAGGGTCGTCCTTGGCATTGCCCAGAGCCACCTGGATGACGGCCTCGTCCAAGGCGTCGGTGGTGATCCCGTCGAATAGGGTGATCTCCACCTCGGCCTGCAGCAGGGTTGCCCGGGCAACGGCGTCGTCGAGCCCACGGGCTGAGTCAATGATGGATGCGGCGACTTCGTTGCCGTCGTAAGGGGCCAGGGATCCGTCGCGCTTGCGGACGCGGATGGTCGAGATGGGGTCGGCGCTCATTGCAATTCCTCCGTGCGATGCCGTAGGCACGCGACCGGGCGGAATGCGGCGGGGACACTGGTCCCCATGAACGCTGCGACACTTCCCGCGAGATCGCGAACCGGGCCCCGCGGTTGCGGGACCACACCTGGCAGGTCTTCGGACTCACGAGCACTTGTTGCCTACTGGCCGTCGCTTCCCATGCCGAAGCACAGTGCGTGATGACGGCGGTCGTTCTCGTATACCGCTGCGGGGCAGCTCCGGATTCTCACCGGATTCCCTCTTGGCCCGTGCGAACACGGGAACCATGTGCAGTCGCCACTATATGAACGCTGATCAATAAGAGTCAATACAAGATGTAGGGGCATTGAGCGTTTTGGGCGTCTCATGGACGCACACCGTGACGACCCCCTGACGGCCGGCGGATTCGTGGCACCGAACACGCCGCCGTCACCGGGCTTCGTCGAGCGTCAGAAACGCTGAAACTCCACGTCCTCAGCGCCACGCTCCCCGGAATCTCGCCGGATGCCACGGCGCGTCCTCGTTGGGAACTCCCAACTCGTGGGCGGCGCGCAACGGCCAGTTGGTGTCCCGCAGAGCTGCCCGTCCGATCATGATGGCGTCGGCACTGCCCTTCTGGAGCAGCTCCTCGGCCAACTCTGCGGTCCAGATCATGCCGACGGTGGCGGTGGGAATGCCCGCCTCGGTGCGCACTCGAGCTGCCAAGTCAGCCTGGTAGGCCGGGGCGACGGGGATGGGCGCCGACGAGTTTCCTCCTGAGGAGGCGTCGAGGAGGTCAACTCCGACTTCCGCAAAACGACGCGACAGTTCGACGGAGTCCTCCACCTGCCAGCCGTCGTCCCGCCAGTCGGTGACCGACAGACGTGCCAACAAGGGCATGGTGTCAGGGATGGCGTCACGCACAGCCTTCGCAACTTCCAGTGGCAGGCGGACACGTCCGTCGAAGTCACCGCCCCAGCCGTCGGCGCGGGTGTTGGACAGCGGCGAGTAGAACTGATGCAGCAGGTAACCGTGGGCGCTGTGAATCTCGACGGCGTCGAACCCAGCTTCCACGGCACGTGCAGCAGCGGAGCGGAAGTTGTCAATGACCTTCGCGATGCCGTCCTCGTCGAGGGTGGTGACGGGCAGGCCGACGTATTGCTTGCCGTCCGCCGGCGCGGCGGTCGGTCCGACCGGAATCCAGCCGCCGTGCTCGGGAGGCACCACGCTGCCATGGAATCCCGGCCACCACTTCTCGGTGGAGGCCTTGCGTCCGGCATGGCCCAGTTGCACCGCGATCTTGCCGCCCAGGCTGTGAACGGCGTCGGTGACGGTGCGCCAGGCTGCTACCTGGTCGTCATTCCACAACCCGGTGTCATAAGGGCTGATACGGCCTTCGGGGCTCACTGCGGTGGCCTCGGCGACGATGAGGCCGAAGCCACCCACAGCGAACGAGCCGTAGTGAACCAGATGCCACGTGCCTGGGATCCCATCCTGGGAGTCCACGGCGTACTGGCACATCGGTGGCAACCAGACGCGGTTGCGAACCGTCAGTCCACGAAGAGTGAAGGGTTGGAAGAGCAGCGGCGATGTCATGTCACCATGACATCACGGGCTTCAACCCATGGCGTCCTCAATGATGGAAGTGATAGTTCGGAGCCCACTCGCGCACGGACGCCACCTGAACCGCCGACTTCGGGTACGGATCATGCTCCAGCAGATGGTCAAGGGTGGCGCGGTCCGGCACGGTGTAGATGAGCACCGCTCCGCTGCCGTCAGCCAGCGGGCCGGCATTGACGAGCTGGCCACGCTCGCGCATGACATCAAGGTTCTCCAGATGGGCCGGGCGCGCGGCCATGCGCTCCTCGGAATGGGCGGGATCATAATGGGTTTCGACGATGAAAACTGCCATGACCCAATGCTATTGGGACATGGACCGGAACTGAAGCGTTGAGAAGGTGTCGGACGTTGACGCGTCATCGTGCGGCACAGGATGCCCTGGGATACCGCACGGTGTTGGTACTTGTCAGATGATGTTTCGGGAGATCAGGGCCGCAAACGTGCTCGGAACCGTCCCGCGACGGGAACATTGGGCGCTCAAGATTTTGACACCAATTCACCCAACGGTGCACCAGCCGGTCGCAGCCGCGGTGGTGTCGTTGGCCCCAGCGCGGATGAACCTGCGAGTCTGGTCGTTCGACAGCGCGTACCCGGTCTGCGGCTGTGCGGTGGACCGGGCGAAGATTGTGCCGGCGACCTTGCCGTCCGTCGTCAGTAGTGGTCCACCCGAGTTGCCCGGACGTACCGTGCCGCGCAGCGAGAGGATCTCGCGGACGACGGTGTCGGTGCCGTAGATGTTCTCACCGTGAGCCATGATCGACCCACGCACGGTGGCGGCCTCGAGGGTGTATGGACCATCAAGCGGGAATCCGGCGACGACCGTTGGATCACCGTCCTTGACAGTCGACGCCATCGTCAAGGCTGGGGCACGAAGGTCGGGAACCGCCAACACCGCCAGGTCCATGTCCGGGTCGTAGGAGACGACGCGGGCTCGCAGTCGAGCCCCAGTTCCGCCCACCTGCACGGTGACCTGGTTGGACCCGGCGACGACGTGGGCGTTCGTCACCACCCGGTGGCGAGAACTCACCCATCCGGTGCCCTCGGAGGCCCGATCGCACCGTGGTGCCCGAGACCGCACCTTGACGATGGATTGAGCTGCGCTCCGCACTCCAGGAGTGGTGACGGCCTCGTCGTCGGGAGCCGGTGCGGGCAGACGGGGAGCTTCGCCGGCGAAGACCTTCGGGAAGGTGTCAGCAGCTCGACCGACCAGTCGGGCAGCGGCCTCGTTGACCTCGTCCGGGATGACGCGATTGGTCTGGGTGATGACGGATGACTCGTCGATGGCCTCGGTCCATGACGGCGGCAGGATGGGGGAGAGGGCTGTTGCCGCCACCGTGACGACAAGGGCGGTTGCGATGACGCTGAGCACCGAGCCGCCGAAACGGTCCACGTTGCCCAACCCCACCGAGTTGAATGCGCGATGGATGCGTTGGGCGATGTGGACGCAGATGCCCTGAATGATCTCGGCAATGACGAGGGTGATGCACACCCGCACCGCGCCTGCGGCCAGCCAGGTCCAATTCTTGTCGAAGAACTGGTCAGCGACGATGCCGGAGGTCCACAGACCGGCCCACACCCCGAGGACCAACCCGATGAGGCTGGCCACTCCGACGACGGCCCCGCGCATCCACCCGGCCATGGCACGCATGGCGAGGTACAGCACGAGGATGACGTCGAGGATGTGCGGCATGGCTCTCCCGTCGGAGGTGGGTGGACGAAGTGACGAATACAGCATCTCAATGGTGCCTTTGAGGTGGCGATGAGCCAACGTAGGAGACCCAAGCGCATTCGACTTCGCGGAATTCGTGGTTGTTGGTAGCTTGACGTCATGAGTCATCACGATGGCGAGGATGGGGGCATGCCTGCCCATGACGCGGATTCTGTCCACGACGATCTCGTCATCCTGCTCGACGACGACGGCAACCAGGTTGGGACCGCTCCCCGAGCGACCGTTCACAGCCAGCACACCCCACGACATCTGGCCTTTTCCTGCCACGTCCTTGACGTCGGCGGGCGAGTTCTGCTGACCCGACGAGCCCTGACGAAGGTGGCTTGGCCGGGGGTGTGGACGAACACCTGTTGTGGGCATCCGCGGATCGGCGAAACGATCATCGGCGCGGCGGTGCGTCGCACTCACCAGGAGCTCGGCCTCGACCTCGATCCGCGTCGGATGCGCGTCGTCCTTCCTGGTTTTTCCTATCGTGCCACCGACGCTGGCGGCATCGTCGAGGACGAGCTGTGCCCGGTCGTCGTTGCTCGGTTGTCCCTTCCCGAGGAACTCGTCGAGCTGAATCCTGACCCGGAGGAGGTCGAAGAGGTCACCTGGGTGGGCTGGCAGGACATGTACGGCCTGGCGCGATCGATGCCGGCCCTGCTGAGCCCCTGGGCGGTCGAGCAGATGCTCGAGTTCGGTCCGGAACTGCCCGTCGTGCGCTGAGCCTCACACCGAGGTCAGCACCTCGCCGTGATCAGGCCAGGCGGCCAGCATGGACGCCGACACATGGCAGACGACGAGACGTCCGGACGCGTCGACGGCGATGAGGCCTCCCGTGGCTGGTGCGCCGTCGGTGACTCGTGACGAGACCTCGTCGGTGAGGGCTCCCATGGCTGCGTGGTTGACGGGTTCGCCTGCCAGTCTCATGCGGGCATCCACCTCGTGGGCCACCAGCCCCTGCAAGAAGGCCTCGCCGTCACCGGTGCAGGAGACGGCCACGACCCCATCGCGGGCGAAGGTGCCGGCCCCGACGACCGGGGAATCACCGATGCGACCCACTGCCGACGCGACGATCCCGCCCGTAGACGTCGCGGCAGCAAGATGACCGTGGTAGTCCCGGGCGACCGCTCCGACTGTGCCATGCCTCGGGGCCTGGTGGCGTCCGGCAAGTACCCGTTCCAGCTGTTCCCGTCGAGCGTCAGTCACGAAGTATTCCGGGGGCTCGACCTCCAGACCCCAGTCTCGGCAGACCTGCTCAGGAGGGTCGCACAGCAGGACATGGGGTGACATGGCGAGGATGGCCCGGGCCAGACGAATCGGGTTGCGGGCATGACGTGAACAGCACACCGCCCCGGCACGTCCGTGGCCGGTCATGACGGCGGCGTCAGTCTCAACCGTCCCCTTCGCGGTGAGGACCCCACCTCGTCCGGCATTGAAGAGCGGATCGTCCTCCATCGCCACGACCGAGGCTGTGACGGCGTCAAGGGCTGGCCCACCAGCGTCAAGAACTGCCTGGCCGGCGTCGAAAGCGCGCCGTAGGGACAGCCGGAACCTCTCGGCATCCTCGCCGGTTCGGGGCGGAACGTTGCCTGCGCCACCGTGGATGACGAGAGTGGGGCCGAGCTGATCGACGACGTGACTGGTCATGCACAGAGCGTAGACGGCGAGGTGGCATTCACGGGATGGTTGAGGGTCTGTCCACCGGTCTCGGAACCTGCTGTGGAACGACATCGATGTGTTTTCCCCAGCCATGGGGGTTATCCACAGGATTCCTGTGGATAACCCCCTCGTCGTGGCAGGTGACGTGTGGGTGAACATGCCGCGACCAAGGCTCCAGCCGGGTGGAAAAAGGGAGCCAACGAGGGTGACAATAGTGTTCACGGCGTGGAGGAGGGCTGTCCATGGTGTCGCGGGGCAAGGCCATCAAGACCGTCATCGCCGGCGGTGTCGGAGTGGCCGTAGTCGGGTTGTCAGTAGATGCCGCATGGCCGTCAGACCCGGGATTGCGAGCCGTCCTTGATCACCAACAGCTCGTCTCCAGGCCGATGTCCACCGCATGGCCGGCTTCCTGGCTTGACACGACCCCACCGACCCCGAACATCACTTAGTCCTCAGCTCCTGTCAGCCCTGGGGTCCTCGCTCCGGTAAAGGCGGCAACCCCGACCCCGAGTCCGGCAGTGTCCAAGGTCGCCATGCCGTCCAAGGTCGCCATGCCGACCGGGGTTCTGCTGTCGAAACCTCTCAACGGCCCGGTCACGTCGCCATTCGGCATGAGGTTCCACCCCATCCTCCACGTCTGGAAGCTGCACACCGGCGTCGATTTCGGAGCTTCGTGTGGCACCCCGGTAGGTTCGTCAGCACCAGGAAAGGTCCTCTTCGCGGGCCCTGCGGGCGGGTACGGGAATCGGGTCGAGGTCGATCACGGCATGATCGCCGGCAGGCACGTCTCGACGACCTACAACCACCTGTCGGTGATCGGCGTAAGGGTGGGACAAAGGGTTGACGTCCACCAGGCCGTCGCCTTGTCCGGGACGACCGGGTACTCAACGGGATGCCACCTGCACTATGAGGTCGTCGTCAACGGACAGTTCACCGACCCGCTGCCGTGGCTCAATGGCAAGCCTGCTGTCGTGAATCTCGACAAACTCAAGCCCGTCAGGGGAGCGACCATTCCTGCCGGTGAGTTGCACCATCCTGATCCGGTGCCGCCCACCCCGCACCCGTCGGGTACCCCGAGCCGTCCGACCACGTCGAACAGTCCTTCCAAGCCCGGCTCCACGTCGGTCAGGCCCAGTGGAAAGCCGAGTGCTCCCACACCGTCCTCTGTCTCGACGACGACCCCTGGGAAGGCGCCGTCAACCAGCCCTTCACGACCCGGACCGACGACGGAGCCGGCACCAGGGCAGCCGACCTCGTCACAGAAGTCCTTGTCCGTCACCTCGACGAGCAACGATCCAGGTCACTAGCTTCCTGGCTGCTGGCCTGGGCAGTGCGGGATCTGTTGGCCGGTGAAACGAGCCAGGTCGTCAGGATGTCGTTGACTCCTCAGCGGGGGGTTCCTCCCGCGGCAGGTACATGGTGAACATGGCGCCACCGCCGGGAGCTCGCGACGCCTTGATCCAGCCTTGGTGACTGGTGACGGTGTGCGCCACGATTGACAGGCCCAGGCCGGTGCCGGGAGTGTTGCGGGCCTGGTCGGAGCGGTAGAACCGGTCGAAGATGTGTGGCAGATCCGCCTCGTCGATGCCCGGCCCCTCATCGCTGACGACGACGGTGTCACCGTCCATCGTGACCGTCACGGTACCCCCGGTAGGGGAGAACTTCACGGCGTTGTCGAGCAGGTTCGTCACGGCTCTCTCGAGAGTTGCCTCGTCACCAAGCACCGGATGGGACTCCAGGTGAACGTCGAACTCCAGGTTCGGGCCGCGCCGCCGTCCTCTCTCGACGGCCTTCGAAACAGCATCTGACAAGTCGAAATACTGAGGTCTAGGGGGAGGGGCGTCCTCGCGCGACAGCTGGACGAGGTCGCCGATGAGGCTGGAGAACTCGCCGAGTTGAGCGGCGACATCGTCGAGGATCTCGCTGCGCGCCTGGTCGGGGAGCATGTGGCTGTTCTGGTCGGCGATGAGCAGCTCGACGTTGGTACGCATGGACGTCAGCGGGGTACGCAATTCGTGGGAGGCGTCGGCGATGAGCTGCTTCTGGCGTTCCCGTGAGTTCGACAGGGAGGACAGCATGGCATTGAAGGAGACAGTGAGGTCTCCCAGTTCGTCGTGGGAGCGGACCGGGATGGGGCTGAGCTCGTCGGTCGCCGTCACTCGGTGGACGGCCCGGGAGAGGTCACGCAGCGGTCGTGTGGCAGAGTTGCCGGCCACGTATCCGGCAATGGCCGTCAGCACGATGCCGACCAGGCCGGTGCCGACCAGGACGATCCACAGTGATCCCAGGGTGGCCTTGGTGCCGGTGAGGTTCTGCCCTGCGACGAGGGCGTAGTGCACCCCGTCCGAGGTGAACGGGATCGCGACGATGCGTACCGGAACTCCACGGGAGTCCATGACGGTGCGAGCCTTGACACCGGTTCCGGTACGGGCGACGGCAAGCTCCTGGACCCCGGTGGTGACGGTGACCTCGGCTCCCGGAGCGGTGGCAACCTGGCCATCGGCGCGCACCAGGATGAGTGTGGTGTTCGTAGCCGCCAGGGAGCTGGCTTCCAGTCCGCCGAGGTTCTGAGGGTCAGCGGCGACGCTCGGGGAGATGGTGGTGGCCATCCGTGTCAGCTGTTCGTCCAGCTCGTCGTACAGCGAGATGCGCGTCATGAGCCAGGCGGACAGGGAGGTCAATGCCACCGCGACGACGACTGAGATCGACACCAGGAGGCTGACCCGGCGCCCCATCGTCATGCGAAGCGGACGTGGACGCCAATCAAGCAGCTTCCGCCACCACCGACGGATCACGAATTCGCTTCCCGCAGCACGTACCCGACGCCGCGGACGGTGTGGATGAGACGCGGCTCACCATCATGCTCGGTCTTGCGGCGCAGATAGCCGATGTACACCTCGAGGGAGTTGGCGGTCGTCGGGAAGTCGAATCCCCACACCTCGTGCAGCAGCCACGAGCGTTCCAACACCTTCTCCGGGTTCTGGAGGAAGACGGTGAGCAGGGCGAACTCGGTGCGCGTCAGGCTGATGCGACGGCTGCCGCGGGCGACCTCGCGGGTGCCTGGGTCCAGGGTGAGATCGGCGAAGGACAGCTGCTCGGGGGCCTCAGCGGGTTCCGGCTCGGGACGGGAACGACGAGTCAGGGCGCGCAGGCGGGCCAGCAGCTCGTCCAGGGCGAAGGGCTTGACCATGTAGTCGTCGGCTCCGGCATCCAGGCCATCCACGCGGTCGTCGACAGCGTCGCGGGCGGTGAGGACGAGGATCGGGACGTCGTTGCCGTTGCTGCGCAGCATCCGGGTGGCCTCGAGACCGTCGAGGCGAGGCATCATGACGTCCATGATGACGGCGTCAGGATGGCTGCCGGACAGGTGTGCGAGGGCCTCGACGCCGTCAGCAGCACTGTCGACCTCGTAGCCGCTGTACTGCAGGGATCGGGCGAGGGATTCTCGCACCGCGCGGTCGTCGTCAACGACGAGAATGTGCATGCTCATGGCTTGACGTCCTCCGTCGGGGGCTGTGCAGTGGGATCGGCATCCGAGCAGGGATCGGGTTCCGGGCCTGCCGTCGGGGTCGGGTCCGCGGCGGCCTGGGGGCCGGCTGCGGAGGCAGGTGCGTCCTCGGAGGACTTGGTCTCGGCATCAGCAGACTTAGACCCCCGCGCGCGACGTCTCTCCTCGGCACGCTCCCGGGCTGCCTTCTCGCGTTCCTCCTTGTCGTGGGCGGCACGGGTCGCCGCCGCCACCTTTGCCAGAC
Source organism: Cutibacterium avidum 44067 (assembly GCF_000367205.1). Taxonomy (NCBI): domain Bacteria; kingdom Bacillati; phylum Actinomycetota; class Actinomycetes; order Propionibacteriales; family Propionibacteriaceae; genus Cutibacterium; species Cutibacterium avidum. The sequence continues at coordinate 115,640 of NC_021064.1, forward strand.
CGTCGAAGCGGGGCTTGTGCGGGGCTGGAGCCGGTTCCGGGGTGACGGAGCGCTGGGAGCGGACGAGAACTCCGTTGACCTCGCGGGTGAACCAGCGAACCAGGCCACGTCCCATCACCTCGGTGTGGCCGGTCGAGGCGTCGATGCGCAGACAGGTGGCCTCGTCGACGGCAACGGCGCTGGAAAGCAGGCCGGACTCGACGGCCGAGATGATGAGGCCGTCGCCGGAAAGGGTGTCGTTGTGGGTGGAGATGGTTAGGCTGACCAGGCCAAGGCCTTCGACGAAGGTGACCTCGTCGAAGCCCTCAGCACCTGTCTGCTGGCCGACTTGGCGTCCCTGCAGCTTCCAGCCCCCTGCCAGAGCGGTGACGCACGGGGCCATCGCACCGGCCGAGAAGCCGAGCCACGGAGCACCGCCGCGCACCAGCATCGAGAGCTGCTCGGCGGCCGGTGCAAGACCGTTGATGTAACTGGGGACGGCACCGCCGCCGACGATGATGCCGGCAAGGGCGTCGAGATTGTCGGGGAGCTGGAAGGACTCGTCCTCTGCCCACAGCGGGGTGGCCGGGTCGCCCATCGTCGGAGCGGTACCCGGGCCGTCGAGGTGGATGGTGAGGATGTTCGCGTCAGCCCACCGGGAGGTGACGATGCGCGTCAGTTCGGCGGCGTGGTCGGCGGACTCGGAGGGCGGACCGGCCACGACCACCGCAATCGGAGCGTCAGCATTGTGATGGCGGGCCTGGGAGACGAACTCGTCATAGACCTCCACCAGTGAGTCGTCGTACCCTCCGCCGACCAAGAACAAACTCATGGGGACAGCCTATAGTGCCGCAACGATTGGTCTCGGGGGACCAGCGCCATGGCAGGGAACTGATCAGGCCAGGGAGCGCACCTCGTCAACGATTCCGGGCATTGCGGCCTCGATGGCGTCGAGGGTGTCCTCGAACCCGTCAGCCGGGCCATACCAGGGGTCCGGCAGGGAGGTGCCAGGGGTGCAGTTGGGGTCGTAGTCGCGGATGAGACGGAGGTTGTCGGCGTCGGGGGCCATCCGCTTCATCATCTGGATGTGGCGTGGCTCGGCAGCTATGACGAGGTCGGCGGACATGATCTCGGACCCGTCGATCTGGTGAGCGTTGTGGCCCGAGCAGGGGTATCCATGGGACTTCAGGATGGACCTGGCTCGCGAATCCATCGGGCCGCCGTGTTCCTCATCGCTGACACCGGCGCTGGTGATGCGAGCCTCCAGGCCTTCGTCGGCGAAGACCTTCCTGGCGACGAATTCAGCCATCGGGGAACGACAGATGTTTCCCCAGCACACGAAGATGACGGAGGATGTGTTCTGGTTGCTCACAGGGGTTCCTTCCATGGTCGGTGGGTCCAGTCTGCCTAGTGTGGGGAGGGTCTTTCCGGGGTTCATACTCGCGGCGAACTACACAGAGCTGCCAGGAAATGCCCCGATTCGGCGATGTGAACGTCAACAGCGAGATTTCTGGGCAGCTTTGGATGACGGAGACTTGAATCCCAGACCGAATACTCCCACCTGCAATATCCTCAAACCACGAGATCCTGAGTCACGACCGACCGCGAACGAGGGGCTCAGCTGGCCATGCCCGTTGGGGTCATTTCCCAGGACTGGGCCACGCAACTTGGCTTCGACGCTGCGGCACCCTGGCGCACCGGAGCACTCGACGTCACCCGCCAAGCCACTGCCAGTGGCCACTTCATCAACGCCCGCTGCTACACCTCGGAAACCGAACGACACAGCGTGCTGGACTCTGGCTCCATCGCTACAACCAATACCGCCCGAACCCTTCTGGGCAACGACGCCGAACACCTCTTGACGCTGCACCGACTGGACGCGTTCACAGCCGTGACCGTTCCTGAACGATCACGGCTGTGAACTCTCGTGTGCCACAAATGATCCACCAAGTGGACGGTCCGTGGGGCGAATCCGTCGCCGACCAAGCCCTGAACGACACGCCGACACGAGAAGGAGACCGGACTCACGGGCAAGGCGAGCCGGTCTCCTTCCACGGAAGTCCCGGGAGGGTGGGGTCAGTTGGTACGCAGCTTCCCGTCAGCCGGCCCCCGGTCCAGAGCGGCCTGGAAAGCGAGGTCCAGAGCCTTCACCTCGTCGTCGACCTGCTGGACGGTGGCAGCGGGATTGAACCACACACCGGTCGCGTGAATGAGCGCCTTGTTGATCGCCTTGTACCCCTCCGCGTTCTTGCCGAGGAGGTACTTGTCACGGTTGATCCGTGTCTGCCAGATCTTCTTGTTGAGGCGGTCCTTGACGTACACGGTCGCCGTGTCGGTGGGCTTGAGGTCGGGGTAGGCTGCGACCTTCGCGTACGTGGCCAGCACGTCGGCCTTGCTCTCGGCCAACTGCGCCGCGGTGCTGGTTGGGTTGATCGTGCGGATCAGGGCACGGGTGATCGAGAAGCCCAGCTCGACGTGGGCGGCCTCCACCTTGTTGACCAGGTCATGGTTGGCCTGCTGGATGGTCTTCACGCTGGTGGTCAGCAGGTCGACACGAGCCGGGATGGTGGAGAGGTCCACTGGCGGCACCTTGCCGGCAATGATCGACTCGATCGTGGTGCGCAGCTCGAAGGCCGTGTCGAGGAGTTTGCGGATCTCCTCACCGTAGTTGGTCTTCGGGGCGTCGCTCGCGGGAACCTGAGCCTGATGCATCTTCTGCAGCTCGGCGATGCGGGCATTGACCTGCGCGAGCGCCTGCTCGGCGTCGACCTGGGTATGCTGGCGCGCAGCAGACTGGCTCACCGGAGCCGGCGCTGCCACGGCGGCCACGGGCACCACCGGCGCAAGCACTGCCCCGGCCAAAATTGGGATGATAAGAGCCGAACGCTTCATGGGGGAATCCTCCTCGAGGGATGTGCAATAGTCATTGCGGCTGGCCCGAAGCTATCAAAGCTCCTCTCTCATCAGAACTCGTTATTGGCCTCCCCGCCACGATTGTGAACGAAAGTTATTAAAACTGACCGAAAGCCAGCTCTCGGATTTGTTGTTCGCCAGAGGAATGGGCAGTTGCCGCAGCAACACCGGCAACTGTCTCGCCGGCGGATACGGCAGCGCCGGTTCACGTCGACGCTTCACGGTGGACCACCCAGGGGCGTTGGGTGACCGACGCCCAGCACCGCGTGGTCATCACGCAGGGGATCAACGTCGAAGGCGTCAAGCTGGCGCTGATCGCCGTTCCCCACCCGGACCGTGTCGCGGGCACCCCGTCCGCGAAACCTCCCACGGCCGCGAACCTGCCGACTACGGGAGTTCTGCTGATTGTGTATCTGCCATGGGGCTATAGCTGCTCACTGCCTCAAACGTGCTGACTCTCGTCGGCGGGGTAGCGGCATCGTGCCTATTCCTCGTTCTGGCAATTTTCCCTCGCTGTGGTGGTCGTGCGTTTCGACTCCCTGCCCACCCCCATGCCCACGCGCTGCAGGTGACGTTGGGGTGGCTGACCGTCCTCGTGGCGCTGATACTGAGTATCACACGCCAGTGGACTCGGATATATCGCATATATGTCAATGGGAAGACCGAGAGATTCCACCACGCCTTGACCGATTGGCTGAGCTTACGTCCGCTTGCCACACCTCTGAGACTGGATGGCGGGGTGAGTTCGGGGGCAGAGCACACCACTACGACTACCATCGGCCTCACATGGGCTACGGCAACCAGTTACCCTGATTGGTCACCGCCTCAGCCGCGTGGCGGCAGTATGGCCCTAAGACGGCAGCGGCAAGCGTGGAACGTCAAATATGCTTTGGCCGTAATACCCTGCGAGGATACCAACTGTTCTCCATGGGGCCGGAGGTGGTGTTGCCAGGTGCATCCCGCGACACGAAAAGGACCGGCCCACCTCAAGGAGGAGGGCCAGTCGTAAAAGTGTCTGGGAGACTTGTAGGTCGGTGCTGAAGACACTTGAAGGGTTAGCGCAGGGTGATCGTGACCTTCGCCGTGGCACTGCCTTGGTTGAGGTGCAATCGCACCACCCGGTCGCCCGGGTGTGAGGTGACGTGGGCGCCGGACGCCTGCACGTCGTACCCGTGGGGGGCTGAGACGGCGGGGACCACCACGGTCGTCTCGTCCGATTCTCCCGCGCGCGACCCGTCGGGCCGCTGGGCGGTCCAGGTCATGGTGAACACGCGTCGGGACCGGTCGTGGTGGTACGCGGATGGGGTGCCCGCGACACGGTCCGGGTGGGGAACGGCGATCAGCGCCAGCTTGGCGCTTTCGACGTTGGTCCCCTGGGGTGGCCGAGCTGGGTCGTCGACGATGGCTTGCTCGGTGCCAGGGCCGGCTGTGGTGGGATCACCGGCAGTGTAGGCCCACCACTGGACGCCGACCCGGTTGCGAGCTGCCAGGTCCATCTGGGACGTGATCACCGCAGGGGTCGTGATGGCGCCGAACTCGGTGAGCATCAGCCCCGACCCGGTCTGACGTGAATGCTTCTCTGCGTTGTTGAAGACCCGGTTGTCCGGCGCAGTGCACCCGACATAGGAGTGGAGGGTGGCCTGGCTGGTGCAGTAGTCGTGGAAGCTCAACCCCAGGTTGGATCCCGTGAGCCGAACGTTGGTCCCGACACCGATGTTGAAGAACTGCATCGGCTCGTACCAGATGGTGGTGGCCTTGTCTACCGAGCGGATCGCGTCGACAGCCTTCTGCTGGACGGCCGACAGTCGCGCGTCGGCAGTGCGGCAACCGAGTTGCGTGAGGCACCGCGTGTAGTGGTGGCCCGGGAACGGCTCGTTGATCAGGTCATAGCCCTGCACGCCGGGTACGGCTCGGAAATGCTCGGCCACATGTCGCCAGGCGCTGGCGTAGTGGTCGGCGACGCCGACGCCGTCGGAGGCCTTGGCATTGTCGTAGAAGGAGTCGAAGGAGTATTTGACGGCCTCGTTGAGGAAGTAGTTGCCAGGGAAGCCCGCCTTGACGATGTTGGGCATGTTGTGGTCGAGCGCGGCCCAGGCAGGCCACCCCTCCCCCTGGTATTTCTCGTTGACCATGTCTTGGTGGAAGTCGAGGACACTGGCGATGCCGTGGGCGTTGAGGATCCGCACAGTGCGTTCGACCCGGGCTAGGTAGGCGTCGTCGTAGACGCCCGGGCGAGGCTCGACCCCGGCCCACAGCACCCCCAGTCGGACGCTGGTGAACCCCTGCGCCTCGAGGAAGGCGGCGTCGTCCTCACTGAAACCGACGGCATCGGGGGCATAGGGGGCGCTCTTGGCGACCTCGTTGATCCCCTGCGTGATGACCACGCGGTGCTGGGCGTCGGTCACCCAACGCCCCTGGGTGGTCCACCGTGAAGCGTCGACGTGAACCGGCGCTGCCGTATCCGCCGGCGAGGCAGTTGCCGGTGTTGCTGCGGCAATGCCCATCCCTGTGGCGAACAAGGACAAAGCTACAAATCCGAGGGCTGATTTTCGGCGCATGGAAATTCCTTCTTCTAATGTCAACTACCAACAGCCGTCAGGATGAATCGGGCTGGAGATGACTGGCAAGGCGCCAGCATATACGAAGAAGGCTCTTCAACGGGATGACGAGTGTGATACACGGAGCTATAGCGTGCCAAGTAGTCGCGAAATTAGCATGACCGACGGGCTCACGAAAGATAGCGTTCGGCCATATTAGATAACTTTCGTTCACAGTTGGCGGTTATTTGTTGCATGGAGCCTCACTGGGGTCGGATCATGCGGATGGCTTCAGTCGGCCTTAGGCGTGGCGCCTGTCTGGCTAGAAGACCAAAGGTCTGCCGCAGGTCAGATGTGGAACGCCAAAGGTCTGTCGCAGGACACTCCGAGGGGCGTCTACTTGGCGGGGAGCTGCGCCCCCGCTGATCCCTACTATCAAGTTGTATTGAAACTCTCGGAAGTTATCTTAGGAGGTGAATGACCTCACTGGCTGAGTGAGGATAATTCTCAATGTGATGTATCGTTCAGGTCACCACTTGAGATGAAATTTTTGTAGTTCACCCTTTTTGAATTGGATAAATTAATTCACGGAATTTCCCCGTGTTCCGCTGAGGAGTCACTGATGAAGATCAAAGCACGATTCGCCGTCATGGCCGCGAGCGTGGCCGTCCTAATGGCTGCCGCGCCGATTGCGCAGGCCGTTACTTCGCCAGGGGATACCCATCCCTTGGTCCCGGCAGTCCACAGCCCCGACGGTATTCCTGGTAACGGCGTCGGGCCGGAATTCCACACGTCGTCGATGGCGCGTTCCTACAGCGAGAAGCACCTGGGCGTGGCGCCGCGGGGTGTGAACGACTTCTCCTGCAAGGTCAAGCCCGGTGACCGACCGGTCATCCTGATCCCCGGCACTGGCGGCAATGCGTTCGCCACGTGGTCCTTCTATGGGCCCCATCTGGCCCATGAGGGGTACTGCGTCTACACCTTCACCACCAATGTCCCCGTGGGGATCCTCGACGAGGGTTGGGGCTTCACTGGTGATGTGCGCGCCTCCGCGCAGGCGCTGGGTGTCTTTGTGGATCGGGTCCGGAAAGCGACGGGCTCCGAGAAGGTCGACCTCGTCGGGCATTCGCAGGGTGGCGGCATCCTGCCGAACACCTACATCAAGATGTACGGCGGAGCGTCCAAGGTCGACAAGCTGATCGGACTGGTGGCCGCCAACCACGGCACCACTGCCGGCGGTCTCGACAAGCTCGTCCACGGCCTGCCCGAGGCCGTGAAGGATTCCCTCAGCACGTGGAGCTACGACCACAACATGGAGGCCTACGGCCAGCAACTCAAGGGATCAGCGTTGATGCAACAGGTCTACCGTGACGGCGACACCGTCCCGGGCATCGCCTACACCGTCATCTCCACCCGACTCGACATGACGATCACGCCCTACACGCAAGCATTCCTCAAGGGTGCCAAGAACATGACCGTGCAGGATGCCTGCCCTCTGGATGCCTATGGCCACGGCCGCCTACCCTATGATCCCGTCGCCTACCAGATGGTGCTCAACGCCCTCGATCCGAACCACCCACGAGAGATTTCCTGCACGTGGAGGCCCCGGGTCCTGCCCGTATCCACCACGGATGCTGCATGAGCCATGGCAGGTCAGGGTTCTCCAGCACCGCGCGGCGTGGCCACCAACCACGACGGTGGTGACAACGAACAGCACGCCGTCCCCGCGTTGTGCCGGGTGGCGCTGCCACGTCGTCCATCAGGGTTAGGTCGTGGTGGTCGCTTCGTCTGTGTGGGGGACTACCTGCACGTTCACCTCTAGGTGTACCGACCGGGGATGTTGGGCAATCGTGATTCTGATGGTGGTTGTTGCTACGACAAGTGGCAGCACCCACCATCATGACCGGCATTTCCACCACGTCGGCAGGCCTCACCCCGTTGCTGCCCAACTCAGACACACAAGAACCCTGGCCCGGGATTCCTCCTCGGGCCAGGGTTTCTTCAGTATGAGGTTGTGTCGGTCCTTGGATCAGACGCCAGTTTTCGGCAGGCCGGGCTTGCCGTTGCTGGAGCTGTTGTCAGATCCGGGGGTTCCTCCCGGGTTGACGTCGTGGCCCGGGGTGCCAGACTGGCCCGGCTTCGGGGTCGGGACCACAGCGCCACCAGGATGATCGCCGGACGGTACCGACAGATTGGCGGCGAAGCGCACCGTGGTGCCGGAATCCGGGAAGGTGAAGACGATGGTGGCCTCACCGCTGACCAGCCCCTTGGCGGTCGGCACCTTGACGGTCACGGAGGATGAGCCGTCCTTGACCGGGGTGGTGGCGACGTCGACGGTCTTGTCACCCTGAACGATCTGGGCCTTCATCGTCTTGTTGACGACGGAGTCCTTCGAGGTGAAGTCGACGGTGTCGGGGGCAACTGCCTTGTCAGCCGGCTTGCCAATGGTGAAGGTGGCGTCCTTGGACATGCCCTCCTTGAGGGAGGTCGTCAGGGAGACGGCACGCTTGGCGAAGTCAGGCTTGAGGGTCTTCTGAGCCTTGATCCAGTCAACCCAGGCGGACAGGTCGATCTTGCCGGTGTCGACCGGCTTGGATCCCTTGGCGAGTTCGGTGAAGTTGTCACCACCGGCGATGAGGAAGGAACCGGAACCCACGGTGTAGGTGCCCCTGGGATCGATCGGCTTGCCATTGATCCGGATGGAGGTGATGCGGTCACCTTCCTCGCGGGACTCGTCGTAGGTGTAGGTGACGTTCTTGGAGACGCCGAGCTGCAGGTACGGACGTGACGGGACCTCGCCCTTGTCATCACGCTGCCACTGCTGCTCCAGCGTCTTCTTGAACTGAGCGCCGGTGATCCTGGTGGTCATCAGCGTGTTCGCGAAGGGGAGCACCTGGGCGGCCTGCTTGTAGGTGATGTCCTTCTCGAGCAGGGAGGCGCGGGTTCCACCGGGGTTCTGCAGACCGATGAAGTCGGGGTCGTCCTTGCCGAGGGTGTCCTTGAACATGTCGGCGACCATGTTGGTCATCGTCGACTCGCGGTTACGGACGTTGGCGGCGAACTTCTGGTCGGTCTCGTTCGACGGGGTGGTGATCGGAGCGGTCTCGTGCCCGATGACTGTGGAGCCGACCTCATCCGACTTGGCCTTGGCATCCTCGTAGATCGAGGTGATCTTGGCGATCGTCGGGTCGTCGGCCGGGGTGCTGGCCGGATCGGTGATCGAGGCGTCCGTCGAGCAGAGCTTCTTCTGCTCGGAGTCCCAGGCCACCTTCACCTTGGCCAGGTGAGCGCCGTAGGAACCGGCCTGCAGCAGTGGGGCGCCGGCCTTGTTCTTCCACGAGTACACCTGGTGGGTGTGGCCGTTGAAGACCAGGTCGACGTCGGCGGAGGTGTCGGCGTAGATCGGGGCGAAGTTGCCGCCCTGGCTGGCCGGATCGGCGGAACCGTCAGCAGCGCCATCGTGGTACTCGGCGACGACGACGTCAGCCAGGCCCTCGCTCTTGAGACGCTTGGCCTCGGCGTTGACGGCCTTGACCGGGTCACCGATGGTGAGGTTGGAGATGCCGGCGGGGGAGACCAAGGAGGGGAGGTCATGAGTGACGGCTCCGACGATGCCGATACGGACACCATCCTTGACGATGACGGTCGACGCCTTGAGGGGAGAGGCAACCTTCTTGGTGCCCTTCTCGTAGACGTTGGCACCCAGGTAGGGGCTCTCGGTGTGCGGCATGATGCGCTCGGCGAGATCCTTCCAGCCCTTGTCGAACTCGTGGTTGCCGACGGCATTGGCCTCGACGCCCGCGGCGTTCAGCATGGCGATGGTCGGCTCGTCATTGAGGGAGCCGGACTCGAAGGTCGAGCCACCGACGTTGTCGCCGTCACTCAGCAGCAGAACCTTGTCGGCTCCATTCGCCTTGCGGGCCTCGACGACCGGGGTGAAGAGGTTGGCACCCGTGGCGATGCGGCCGTGGAAGTCGTTGAAGTTGAAGATCTCGACGTTCTTGTCGCCGTTGCATGATGTGGCCGGCGCGGACGGGGTGCCGCTTCCGCTTGGTGCGGCAGAGGCCGGGTTGGCAATGAAGCTGCCACCCATACCGGCCACGCACAGCACCGACAGGCCGGCAATTCGGGCCCTGCATCGGTGATTCATGGATTCTCCCTGGGGTTCGTCCGAATACTCATGTTGTGCCCAAAAGGCATACACAGCTAGCGTCGCCCATTTCTGGCCGAGCTCGCAAGGGGTCGGAGGAACTTCGCCATGAGGAATTCATGTCTCCGTCACCTCGGCGTGAGGAGTACTGAGGATAGACAAACCTTGTGTTATCGATTTCAAGAATGGCGGTACTGATTGGCGGTGTCGGAGATTACCGACGATGGCGAGACGCCGTGACGATGTCGTCACGGCGTCCGGCCCATGAAACATCCTCGTCACACCCTCGGAAGTCCGTCAGCGGGAACCCTCTCTGGCAGCTCTCCGTGGTAGCCCGGTGGCACGTAGGCGCAGGACGGGTCGGAGGCCAGATAGTCCCCGGTCATGGCGTAGGCCGTCGAACGAGATCCACCACAGAAGTGGTTGAAGTTGCAGGCTCCGCACTTGCCGGAGAACCCGTTCGGGTTGCGAAGTCCCTGGAACACCGGGGAGGTCCGGTAGATCTCGGGGAAAGGTTTCTCCTTGATCGACCCGCAGTGGATCGGCAGGAATCCCGACGGGTAGACGTCGCCGGTGTGGTCGATGAACGCGAATCCGGACCCGGAGTTGATGGCCAGCGGAGTACGCGGGGGGCGCGGGTCCTCGATGACGTCGCCGAGCAGCTCGTTGGTCTCGCGGGTCAGCCACTCATAGAGCTCGCCATGGCGAACCGGTCGCTCCTTGCCCTGACGGACAGCCTCGCGCTGGAAGGCGATGCGCCGATACTGAGGCGCCTCGGTCGTCTTGATGGCGATGCGCGTGGAGTTGTCGTGCAGCCAGTACAGGACGTCCTCACGCTCCAGCGGTGACAGCATGTCGAGCTGGGCACCGCGTCCGGTCGGAACGAGCATGAACGTGTAGAACATGAACGCACCGAGGTCGATGGCGTTCTTGAGCATCTGCGGTGCCTCATGGATGTTCTTGGCGGTGAACACCGTGTTGAGCTGGAAGCGCATGCCGAGGTCGTTGAGCATGTGGCAGGCCTCGACGGTGCGCTCGAAGGTTCCCGGGAAACCGCGGAAGGCGTCGTGGGTGGCAGGGGAGCCGCCGTCGAGGGACATCGACATCATCGAGACGCCGGCATCCTGCACGGTCTTGACCCGGTCACGCGTGAACAGTGGGGTCACCGAGGGCGAGATCGACACGTGCAGACCCTTGCTGACGCCGTACTCGATGAGGTCGACGAGGTCGGGACGCTCGAAGCAGTCACCACCGGTGAGTATGAGCATCGGGTAGGGACGCTCGTAGCTCGTCAGCTGGTCGATGAGTTCGTGGCCCTGGGCGTTCGTCAACTGGCCGGGGGCGGCGTGGTGCTGGGCTTCGGCGCGGCAGTGCTGGCAGACCAGGGCGCAGGCGCGGGTGACCTCCCAGATGACGATGAAGGGCTTGTCGTTGAGGTCGTGCTTGATCTCGCGGACGAGCGGGCCGTGGCCGGGATGGCCGCCCGGATGTCCACCTGGGTGGCCACCGGGATGCCCGGCAGGATGACCCGCGGACGCACCCGGATGTCCGGGCTGCCCTGGCCGCTCGGGATGATCAGTGGTGGTGGTCACTTTTCCTCCTCCTTCGAGGTGATCTGACGGGCAAGACGTCGACCGGCGACGATGGCGGTGCCGACTCCGGCGCCGTCGATCCCGGCCCCGCCGACGTGGAGTCCGGTGTCGTCAAGGACGGTGGCGAGTGTGGCCATGCGCTCCCGGTGGCCGGGGACTGGCTGCGGCATGGCGCCACGGTGGCGCTCGATGACGTGGTCGTGAGGGTGAACACTCAATCCTAGACGCTCCAGTTCAGCCATGGTCATGGTGACGAGGTCGTCGTCGGAGAGGTCGTCGATGGGGGTTCCACCGTGACGACCCATGGCGATCCGGAGAGTGGGCTCGGAGAGATGCCACTTCGTCGAGAGATTCGTCACCTGGCGTACCAACGGGGACCATTCCGAGCCGATGAACCACGTCTGAGCCGTGGTGATCGGGTGATCCACCTGGTCAGTCCGCACCACGAGCGTGGCAACCGTGGTGCTCTCACACCGGGACAGCAACTCCGAGGCATCGGGGTGTGTGGTGGACAGCAGAGCTGCAGCGACCCTGGCGGGCGTGGCGATGATGACGTCATCGGCGGCAACTGATCCGATTCCTCGCGGTCCTGTGACGGTGACGACCCATTCGTGGCCAACCTGCCGGATTCCTGTGGCACGGGTGTTCGTGTGCACGGTGAGGCCTCCAGCCAGCGCCTCCGGCAGCGTCACCAAACCGCGTTCCCACGTCGCGGTGGCAGGGGTGCGGGGTCCGGAGGGCTGAGGACGATGACGAATGCGCGACCATGTCGCGACCGCGTTGCGCTTGAGGGTCCCCGTGACGATGGACTCACCCTTCCTGACGGTCTGCCTCAAGGCCGGAGCCGCGACCGCGAGGGAGAAGCTGTCGACGTCGGCGGCGTGAATGCCACCCAACAGGGGATCGACGACGGCCCGGCCTACCTCGTCGCCAAATCGTTCCGAGATGAACTGGCCGACGCTGACGTCGTCAGGGTGTGGGCGGGAGGTGAAGGGCTCCAGGCCGGCTCGCAGCAGGCCGATGGGAGAGAGGATCCGCGAGGTGATCGTCGGTAGGAGTTTCGTGGGCCCGACCGGCGTCACTCCGGCCGGCATCTCCACGACCCCGCGTCGGCTCGACAGCAAGGTGCGTCCGGGGGCGGGATGACGCATCGAGTCCGTCAGCCCCAGCTCCGACACCAGATCGGAGACGCCTGGGGCACGCAGCGGTACGGCCTCGGCTCCCATCTCGACCATGTCGGCCCCAAACCGACGGGAACTGACCTGTCCGCCGACGCTCGGTCCTGCTTCCAGGACGACGACTCGGCAACCGTGGCTCCGCAGCTGGTGTGCGGCTGCCAGACCTGTCATCCCGGCACCGATGATCGCCACTGTTTTGCTCACCAGTTGAGAGTACGCAAGAGCTTGTGAGAGCCGACGACCGGGGTCGAAACCGTGGATAACCTACGGAACGGTAACCTCATACTTGTTGGCTCCCTACGGAACGGTAAGTTCTGTTTGGAACTGGGCTAGTCGGCGTCCAGAATGAAGCACGGAACACTCGACCAGGAGGAAGATGTGACCGAGACCAGCAGTGCCGACGAGGGCGATCCGGACCCATTCGTCCCGCCGGCAACACACCATCCCGTCAATCGTCCGGATCCTGCAATGGTGCGGATCCTCGACGACCAGGGACGCCTCACCCCCCATCCTGACTTCCCTGTCGAGTTGAGCGACGAGGACCTCGTCAAGGCCCTCGAGATGATGGTCATGGTTCGGCGTCTCGACGTCGAGGGCACTGCTCTGCAGCGTCACGGAGAGCTCGGCCTCTGGCCTCCACACATGGGCCAGGAGGCCACTCAGGCCGGTGCGTGGCTGGCACTGGGTGACGGGGACCAGGTCTTCCCGACCTACCGCGAGCAGGGGCTTGCCCACGCGATGGGGGTCAGCGTCGCCGACATCCTCGACTCGTGGAGTGGCAAGGCGCACTGCGCCTGGGACACCGTCGCCACACACTTCAGCGCCTACCCGGTGATGATCGGGTCGGGCACCCTGCATGCCGTCGGCTACGCCATGGGTATTCAGCGCGACGTCGAGTCCGGAAGCGCTCGGGCTGCCGTGTTGGACTTCCACGGTGACGGGGCGATGAGTGAAGGGGACACGAACGAGGCTTATGTCTTCGCGGCCTCGATGAACGCTCCTGTGGTCTTCGTGTGTGTCAACAATCAATGGGCCATCTCGGAGCCGACAACGGTGCAGTCCCCGACGTCCCTGTTCCGCCGCGCGATCGGCTTTGGCATTCCGGCGGTGCAGGTGGACGGGAACGACGTCGTCGCCATGACGGCCGTGCTGCGAGCGGCCCTCGACCATGCCCGCAGTGGAAAGGGGCCAGTTTTCGTCGAGGCGTGGACCTACCGCATGGGTGCTCACACCACCACCGACGACCCCACCCGATACCGAACCGCCGATGAGGAGGCGATCTGGGGAAAGACCGACCCCATCCTCAGGCTGCAGACTTACCTGCAGGATCGTGGGGACATCGACCAGGGATGGCTTGACGGTCTGGCTGAGCGCGAGGAGGCCTTCGGGGCCGAGGTTCGCGCCGCTGTCCACGAGAACCCCACGCCCGTCATGGCCGAGCTCATGTCGGACGTCTACGCCGAGCCGACCCCCGACGTCCTGGCCGACGCCGAGGAGATCTCCTCGTGGGGGGAGGACAACTGATGAGCGACAACGGTGCACGCCCACAGGGGGAGACCACCCTGGCCAAGGCCCTCAACGCGGGCCTGGTCGACGCCCTCGCCGCCGATGACCACGTGGTGATCATGGGGGAGGACGTCGGAACCCTGGGCGGCGTCTTCCGCATCACCGACGGCCTCAAGACCCAGTTCGGCGGCCGTCGGGTCATCGACTCCCCGCTGGCGGAGTCGGGCATCGTCGGAACCGCCATCGGCATGGCCATGCGTGGTTACCGTCCCTGCGTCGAGCTGCAGTTCGACGGCTTTAACGCCCCTGCCTTCGACCAGATCGTCTCCCAGCTGGCCAGGTATCGCGCCCGCGTGGGCGGACGGTGGTCCCTGCCGGTGACGATCCGCATCCCGTTCGGCGGTGGTGTCGGCTCTCCGGAACACCATTCGGAGTCCCCGGAGGGGTTCTACGCGAACACCCCGGGCCTCAAGGTGGTCAGCTGCTCGAACCCTGACGACGCCTACTGGATGCTGCGTCAGTCCATCGAGACCCCCGACCCGGTGATCTTCTTCGAGCCGAAGCGTCGCTATTACACCCGCGGCGAGGTCTCCGAGGCCCCTGAACTTGGCCTTCACGAGGCGCGTATCGTCCGTCCCGGTGCCGACGCCACCCTGCTGTGCTTCGGGCCCCTCGTAGAAACCTGCCTGGACGCTGCCGAGGAAGCTGCCCGGGAGGGACGTCGGCTCGAGGTTGTCGATCTGCGCAGCCTCTCCCCGCTTGACATGCAGACCGTCTATGAGTCGGTACGGCGCACGACGAGGGCGATTGTCGTCCAGGAGGCGCCGCGCACCCAGGGCATTGGCGCGGAGATGGCGGCACGCCTGGGCGAGGAGCTCTACTACGTCATGGAGGCCCCGGTTCTGCGTGTGACCGGGTGGTCGACCCCGTACCCGCCGGCCAAGGCCGAGGGTGAGCACATCCCCGACGTCGACCGGATCCTCGACGCCGTCGACCGTTCCCTGGCCTACTGACCACCGTCCGTCCGACATCGATCACGAGGTATTCACGTGAAGAACTACTGCATGCCCGACCCGGGCGAAGGGCTCACCGAGGGAGAGGTCGTCTCCTGGCGGGTGTCTCCCGGTGACACCGTCAAGATCAACGACGTGCTGTGCGAGGTAGAGACGGCCAAGTCGATCGTCGAACTCCCCAGCCCTTTCGCCGGGACCGTGGCGAAGCTGTGTGCCGAGCCCGGCGAGACGGTGGCTGTGGGAGAGCCACTGGTGACCATTGACGACGGTTCCGACGACCAACCCGAGGAGGAGCCGGAGTTCCTCGTCGGTCACCTGACCGCGGAGTCCGGACGTCGACGCCGTCGGCGCAGGGGAGCTGCGGTGTCGGCTGAAAGGGCACCCGAGAAGGCCCCCCAGACGCCGACCCTCAAGACCGGCCCAGAGACTGATGTCGAGCCCGTTCCCGAACCTGCGCAGCCGACACAGCCCAGCCGCCAGGACCCGCCGCGCATGGACCGCGCCGGGCATGTCCTCGCCAAGCCACCGGCCCGACGACTGGCTGCCAACCTAAGCATCGACCTCGCGACGGTGACGGGCACCGGCCCGCAGGGGGCGGTGACGAGGAGCGACGTCAAGGCGGCAGCGGAGGCCGGTCGTCAAGCCGCGCCTGAGCCACCTGTCGTCGGTGCCTCTGCTGGCGACGCTGAGTTCGCGACCCTGTCGGTGATGTCTCGTCGTCTCCTCGGCGGTGCCCCGACCGAGCCTGACGGCCACACTCGCAGGGTCCCGGTGCGCGGCGTCCGCAAGGTGACCGCCAAGGCGATGAAGGATTCCCTGGACACCAAGGCCCTCGTGACGGCCTTCCTCACCTGCGACGTCACTCCGACGATGGACCTCGTCGACCGGCTGCGTGCCGACCGCAGGTTCAAGGGACTGCGCGTCTCCCCGCTGACCATCTGGTGCAAGGCGGTGTGCCTGGCGATGGGACGCACCCCGGTCGTCAACGCCCGCTGGGACGACGCCGCCGACCAGATCGTCTTCCGCGACCAGATCAACCTCGGCATCGCCGCGGCCACCCCGCGCGGCCTCATGGTGCCCGTGGTGCGCAACGCCCAGGACATGACGATGCTCGAGCTGGCCGAGGAGATCACCCGCATCGTCGCCATCGCCAAGGAGGGAAAGCTCCAGCCCACCGACTACACCGACGGCACCTTCTCGATCACCAATGTTGGGGTGTTTGGCCTTGACGCAGGGACTCCGGTCGTCAACCGCACCGAATCGGCGATCCTCGTTCTCGGGACGATCGCTCGACGTCCGTGGGTCGTCGGGACCGGTGACGATGAGGAGGTCGTGCCCAGGTGGGTGACGACGATGAGCCTCGGCTTCGACCATCGCCTCATTGACGGCGAGGAGGGCTCGACCTTCCTCCATGACGTTGCGGAGATTCTCTCGGACCCGGCCTCGGCAATGCTGTACTGATCGACCTTGGCCGCTGGTCGAGGATGTCAGTGCGGTGTTTTCACCGCGGACGAGGTTGTTTTAGCGTGTGATCGTCACGCGCCATGGCGCTACTGCTGTGCCCTCGTGTCTTCACTGGTACGACAGGTCGCAGCGGGTTAACTGGCCACAGGGGTGGATACGTGATAGTATGACCGCTGCCTTGAAGGTATGGATTATGGCTATGTAGCCGCGTGGCATCTTTAGTTGAGAAAATGGTGATGGAGATGAGATCTCGCAAGGAGGTGGTTTCTACTATCGTATTAGGTGTTATGACGGTGAGCGCTGGGATGACGATGATCGCCGGGCAGGCTAACGCAAGCCATTGTTCTTTGTTTGCAAATAAGCCTGTCCAGCATGGCACGACGATGTCCGGGACTGGTGGGCGTCAGAGCTGCGCCGACACCGTAGGGTCCGTGGCAGTCGCTGAGTATCACCAGATCTCGCATTGGCCGGATAGTCGTATGGCATCCGCACGCAGGACTAATGTAAAGAATGCATCCCTGACCGTTACTGGTCATGGTAAGCACGGCTGGGATGTCTATACCAGGGTTGATAGTTCGACTGGAGCCCAGACGAAATCGGGTTACACTCGGGTCGGATGAATGATCGAACTCGAGCACATATCGCACCGGTATCGTCGTCGGCGTAGCCTCGTCGATATTTCCTGTGAGTTTGACTCTGGGTTGTGGGGGTTGCTCGGCCCGAATGGGGCTGGAAAGTCGACACTTCTCAGTATTCTCGCAACACTACGGGAACCGGAGTCCGGTCATTTTCGGGTGAATGGTGTCGATGTCAGCGATGACGTCAATACCATTCGTAGTATGGTCGGATTCTTGCCCCAGCGGTTTTCCCTCCCGTTGCATTTTCGCATCCGGAGGGCCGTGGAATATGCGGCATGGGCGCGAGGAGTTGAACCGAGGGAGTGCTGTGTACGGGCAGGTGCGGCCCTTGATCGTGTGGGGCTTGTCGACCGCGCCGATGATCGCGTCCAGTCTCTTTCGGGTGGAATGCGCCAGCGGCTTGGAATCGCGTGTGCAATTGTCGGAGATCCGGCTGTGCTGCTGCTCGATGAGCCGACAGTCGGCCTCGACCCGGCATCCAGGATCGGGGTGCGATCCCTCCTCGGTGAACTTGCCGAGGATCGGACGGTCATCGTTTCGACGCACCTGCTTGAGGACCTCCAGGAATTCGTGTCGCAGCTTGCCGTCCTTTCCGAGGGAGAGTTGATCTTCGAGGGCTCGTACTCTGACCTGGAATCTGTTGGTCAAAAGCATCCAGTCCGTAACGCCAACGATGCTGAGGCTGGGTACCTCACCCTCCTCGGGGAGGCAGCCTGATGTCCGTGTCGCCCCGGGATATACGCCCGTTGCGTGGTCTCCACCGCGTGGCATTCCCCTTCGCATCATGGTATGCGATTCTCGTAACGGCCAGCGGTGCCGTCTGCAGTCTCATTGCGCTGCGAGGATCATGGTCCTGGGGAGTGTGGCAGGTGCAGGACGTCACCGTCACCATCCGGGAGTCCAGTATGTTGTGGGCCATCGTGGCCGGCCTCATCGTGGCAGGATCGGCGGCCCGCATGGCACCGTCGGACATGATTGTCGGGGTTGCTCCGGCAAGGTCCATTCTCAGCATCCACTGGCACTGGTTCTGGCGTCAGGCGGCGGCCCTGCTCATCGGGACCGTTGTCGTTGCGGCGCCCCTGGTCGTCAAGGCCTGGATCAACGCATCCCCGACTGCCCCCGAGGTCGCAGACCTTATCGTCGTTCTGCTGTCCTTCCCGGCTCTGGTGGCCGTTGCTCACCTGGTAGCCGCGATGGTGTCCCACCCCATCGTGTGGGTGGTGGCGCCGGTTGTGTGCATCGCTGTGGTCGGAATACCGGTCCTTGTCAACGAGAATCTCTTTGCCAACACCGGGTATGGCTCGGTGGCCTTCGCGTGGTCCATGGACATGGCAGAGCCGAGTGGCAACCACACCGCCACGGCCTCGGCCGTGACCATGCGCACCATCTTCTTTTGCATCGTCTCCGTCTCGTGCATCCTGGCTGCCAGCCGTTGGTCCACGGTTCGCTCCGGCGGTTTTACGTGGCGTCGGGTGGTGCCATGTGTGGCCCTGGTCGCCCCACCGCTCATCATCGCTGCCCTGGGGGTCGTCATGCCAGTGCCGTTGTTCCGCGATGCGCCACTGGCCTTCGGGTGTTCGTCACACGAAGACGTACGGGTGTGCGTCATGCCGGCACATCGCAGTCTCGCCTTGTCCTACGCGCAACCCGCTCAGCGCGTCGTGTCCGTCATGCCGCCTACGGCGGTACCTCACGACGTCCTACTTGCTGAGCCTGGATACCACGCACGCAGCAAGCAGTTCGTCATGGATCTCGGACATGCGACCGTATATGATTCTGCGCAACAATTATCGGATATGACGGCTCAGGGTCTGGCTCAGTCTTTTTCCGGTCAAGACGCATGTACTTTCTCTACAGAGATGACATCCCAGCAGATCGAGGCCTTCGACGGCGTTAATTCTGTGGAACGCACCATTCTTCGGCTGGCTGGATTCCAGTATGATGATGCGCCAAGTTCGGAACGAAATGACCTTGACGGCATGGATGTCACCGCATTTCGCCAGTGGTACACGCACCATCGTCAGGCGATCGAGGGGTGCTCGTTGACCTCCAGCGATCTGCACCGATGATGAGCATCGTGACTTTCTTGAAAGGGCGCCATGCCGTAGCCCTTGTTGCCGTGCCGGTTGCGGCCGTTGTCGTGGCCTTTTTCCTGTGGAAGACGCGTCTGTCGGTGGCATCGGGGGACGTGTGGGATCGCCCTGTGACAGGTCTCGAGCTGACCAGTCTGGTCGGTTGCGCCACCATCATGTGGTGCGTCTCGTCGGGCATGGGGTGGGTCGAGAGAGCTTCGATTCGCTCCCTGGAAATTGGGTATGGGTCAATGGGGCTGTGGATATGCCTGTGCGCCGCTGCCCTTCCACTGCTCACGGGGTGGATACTGCGGTCGCTTCCCGTCGAATTAATACCCGATGGTGATTCCGTGTTAGTACCGGAAATGCCCGCGCGGTTTCAGCTGCCGTGGTCTCCATTCATCGGGTTCTCGGTCACCTGCCTGCTGTGCACCGGTGTCGCATTGTTTGCCACGGGGGTGCTGTCGCGCAAAAGTGGGCCATTGTGCGGCCCTCTTGCCTACCTGATCATGGTCGTCGCGCAGTCAAACACCTTCCTGCGGTTTCTCCCCGGCGGCTATCCAGGCCAAACAGCTGCCGTCGAGGGAAGTGTGCGGGGGGTGTCTGTTATGGCCGTGGTGTGTGCCGCCGTCTGTGCCCTCCTCGGGGTTGTCGGGTATACACGAGGGCTGGGCGGAGTGAAATCCCTACGTCCCTGACCCGTGGATTGATGTTCGGCCACTGGCGTGCCGAAGGGCCCAAGGTGCGCGACGATTGATCCTGGCGACGGTATCGACGATGGGATCTGGAGTGGACGAGCTCGACGAAAATGACGTCCGCCGACTGCTGGCTTACGTTGCCGCAGCCGGTATCGCCGGTGGTCAGCCGGTGCACGAGGTGGAGGCCGACACCCGCAGCGTCGGTCGGTACCTGGGATGCCCCGACGTCCAGGTGCAGGGTTGGCCCACCGGAGTCGTGGTGAACCTGGGAGGTGGCACCCCCGCAACCTTCGAATCGGTGGAAGGAACCATCCGTCTGGACCAGAGCGCCACCACAGCTCGTATCCGTCAGCAGCTCCTCGACGGCACCATCGGCCCGGTCGAGGCCCTCGAGCAACTGCGGGACTTGCGTTCCATCCCGCCACGTTACCCGCGCCTGGGTCTGCATGGTGGCATGGTGTGCGTCGCCTCGGGCATCGCCCTGGTACTGCAGCCGTTGTGGCCCAGCGTGCTGTTCTCCGTGCTGGCCGGTCAGGTCACCGCCGGATTCATGTGGTTGTCCGGCAAGAGGAAGGCTCTGGCCGTCCTCACCCCGTTCCTCGCCGCGTTCGTCGTCGCACTGTGTGCCTTCTGGGCCGCGCGACTCGGACTCATCGAGGGGCCGCTGCGAAGCCTGCTGCCACCCATCGCGGTGCTGCTTCCCGGTGCCCTCATCGTCACCGGGGTGGCTGAACTGGCGGCAGGGGCGATGATGTCGGGTGCGTCGCGCCTGGGATTCGGGACCGCCCAGTTGGCCATGTTCACAGCGGGTGTTCTCGGCGCGGCGTGGCTGACAAAGGTCCCCGTCGACCAGCTCAACAACCAGATCATCCCCTGGCGAGGGTTGTGGGTGCCATTCCTCGGCGTCCTGCTCCTGACCGCTGGGATGAGTCTCATGGAGTCGATACCCAGATACCTCGTCCCGTGGGTGGCTCTCATGTTGGCCACCACCCTGGCCTTCCAGATCATCGGCCAGACGGTTGCCGGGGTCACCTGGGGCGGCGGCCTGCTGGGAGCGACCGTGGCGAGTTTCGGATCATCGGTGATCGAGATGCATCGCCCGCGACTACCGCGTCTGGTGCTCTTCCTGCCGAGCTTCTGGTTGTTGGTGCCGGGATCCCTGGGTCTGGTGTCCCTGACTCAGCTGGGCGCGGGCACCTCGGTGGCCGGCGCGACGGTGTTGGAGTCCACGGGAATCATTGGCTCGATCGCGCTGGGTCTGCTCATCGGCACGACGGCTGCGCGGGCTGTCGGGCTGCTTCGTCGCAGCCGCACACGTCGGCCCGGGGCACGTCGTCGGCAAACCTTCTGACGCGTCCCGGACCGAACACAGATCCTGGCCTCAGCCGCGCGGGCGGCGGGTCGGGAACTGCTTGCGGGCGTAACGAGCGACGCTCCAGGTAGTGAACCCGTCGGTGGTGGCTCCGACTCCACCACCCAATACAGGCACGCGCTTGGAGACGAAGACCGGCAGTTTCTTGCCCGCAACCTGGCCCATGAGGACGTTGACGAGGTTACGGGCGACGACCTTCTCCAGATCGGCGTCACCCACCGGGGCGGTGGCGATGCCCATTGGGGTCGTCGGAAGCTTCTCCTCGTGAATGAGGCTGTCGACCTCACGCTGCCCCATGAGGGTGGCGAGGATGGCGGTCCGGACGCGCTGGTCGTCAAGGTCATAGCCGCGCAGGTGGGCGATGGCAGCCACCATGCGGGCCTGGACGATCGCGACGCCCGAGATGTTGGCGGGGATGGTCACGGCCAAGGTGACGACGCCACCGAGGTTGGAGACGAATCCCTGTGCACCTGCCATGGCGATGTGCTGGTTGACGAGGGAGTTGATGGCCTGTTCGACGTCACCGTCGTGCTTGGTGAGGGTCTTGCCAGCGGCCTGACGCGCTCCCGGCAGCGACGAGGCACCGTCGATGGCGAATCCCAGGATGCTGCGCAGCATCGAGACGGCCGCGCCGGGTGCCATGTCGGGTGCCTGAGCCAGCAGGGCCTTGCCGATGTTGCTTCCGATTCCCACGAGGCTCTCCTCTCGATCAACTCACCTCAAGGGTAGCCGTGGGGGCAGGGCGAGTCCTGTGGTTGTTCGCGTTGAGGTGGTGTCGGGCAATACCCGTGGTGATCGTGCCTGCGTGAGGCCGCGATTCCTCCGAACGTGGCGTGCCCTCCAGCGTCACCAGTAGGACCGCCCGTTTGGCCTATGGGTGTCCCTCCGTGTCAGATTATGAACTACCCCCTATTTGTTAACGAGGATAACTAATGAGTTAGGGTTACCTTATGAATTGTGACGAGGTGACCGTGGCCCGACAAGGTGACATCCACCCGCTCCCGATGGCCCGCGCCATGGCCGGAAGCGCGCTGACCACCACCCATCGGCCCCGCACTCGGGGGCTCCACGGCGCTGTGGACCCACGCACCCTGTTCCTCTACGTCATCGTCCTCAACATCCTTCTCATGGGAGCGGGGTCGACGCCTCTGGTGCTGGCCTGCCTCGGCGTCGTCGTGGTGTCACTCGTGTTCACGACCCGCCCCACGACGTGGATCGGGTGGCTGATCTTCGTCCTGGTGTGGGTCTTCTGCTGTTTCGCCCTTCCAGCCCTGTGGCACTCGGCTGTCTCCGCATTTCTGGTCTTCATCGCTTTCTGGATGTTCCGCTTCGCAGGAGTCTTCGGCTCGGCAGTGGCTGCGATCAAGGTTCTCGACGTCACCCGGGTTGGTTCAGTCCTCACCCAGATGCGTGCGCCGCGAGTCGTGCAGGTCCCGGTGATGGTCGTGGTGAGGTTCTTCCTGATGGCAGTGCGCGAGCTGCGGGCGATCGTCCAGGCCATGACCCTGCGAGGCCTGAGACCCGGCGCCCGTTCAACCATGCGCCACCCGCTGCGTACGGGAGAATACGTCGTCATCCCCTTCCTGGCCTCGGCTGCCCGGATCGCCGACGAGCTCTCCGCCGCAGCCATCATCAAGGGGCTGGGTGCACAAAAATCCCGGTCCACCCTGGACCCGAGTCGTTTCCGTGTCGGTGACGCCGTCGTGCTGATGGTTTTGGGCGCGTTGATTGCCTGGCGCGTGACCGAGGTGATCGCATGAGCGTCAGCCTGACCGACGTCTCCTACTCCTACCCGGTCCCTGACCTCGACGGGTCCCCGTTCGACGACGGCCCCACGCCCGACCGAGAGGTCGTGGACCAGCTCCGGGACATCACCATGACGATCCGGTCCGGGACCCTGACCCTGCTCGTCGGGGGATCAGGATCAGGGAAGTCCACCCTGCTGCGGACGATGAATGGCCTCGTCCCGAAGTTTTTCGAGGGCACCATGCGTGGCAGAGTGGAGGTGGACGGCACTGATCTGGCCGGGGTTGAACTCCACGACGTCGGGCGCACCTCGGCGATGATCTTTCAGAATCCTCGCACCCAGTTCTTCACCTCCATCGTGCGAACCGAGCTGGCTTTCGGGCTGGAGAACTACGGGGTCGACCCGTCCGAGATCCGCGACGCCATGACTCGGGCAGTCGGCCAGACCGGCATCGCACACCTGCTTGACAGGCGGCTCGACACCCTCTCGGGAGGGGAGTTGCAGCGCGTCGCGTGTGCCTGTGCCCTGGTCACTGACGTCGATCTGCTCCTCTTCGACGAGCCGACCTCGAATCTCTCTGCCGAGGGAATCGACGATTTTCGCCACCTCGTTGCCCAGCTGAAGGCCTCCGGGAAGACGCTGGTCATCGCCGAGCATCGGTTGCACCTCTTCCGTGGGATGGTCGACGTCGTTCATCGCATTTCTGACGGCAGAGTCGCCGAAACCATGACCGGCGATGATCTTTTCAGCCTGACGGACATGGAACGGACCGAGCGTGGCCTCCGCGCCCTCGATGTCCTCCCGGTGGACATACCCGAGCCGCCGACCGCCGCAGCCTCCTCCAACACCGATGGCCCAAAACTCCCGACTGGGCTGATGGTCGAGCACCTGTCCTTCTCCTACGGGCCTGGCCCGATGATTCTCGACGTCGACTCCCTCTTCCTGCCGGCCGGAGCGGTGACGATCCTCACCGGCCCCAATGGCGCGGGCAAGTCGACCTTGGCCCGACTGATCTGCGGGCTCGAAAAATCCCCGCCCAGCGCCCGTATCGGCATGGGAGAGCCGTGGAGCACCGGCAGGAGGCAGAAATCGTGCGGGATGGTCATGCAGGACGTCCGCCGCCAGCTGTTCAGCGAGTCGGTGGAGCGGGAAGTCACCCTCGGTCTGGACCCGCGCCAACGCGATGCCGCCAACGTCCCGGCGCTCCTGGAGCGTCTCGATCTGATCGGCCAACGTGACCGTCACCCCTTGTCACTGTCCGGTGGGCAGGCCCAGCGCCTCGTCGTGGCGGCCACCATCGCCCAGGACAAGGAGGTCGTCATCTTCGACGAGCCCACATCGGGTGTCGATTTTCGTCACCTCACCTCGATCGCCGACCTCGTCAGTGACCTCGCGACCGCTGGGAAGGTCGTCATCGTCATCACCCACGACCCGGAGCTCATGGCCCGATGTGGGGACTACCTCATCAACATCACCACTCTGAAAGGACAATCATGAAACCCCGTCTGACAACGCGTGACCTGGTGAGTATCGCCATCTTCGCGGTGATCTTCTTCGTCGTCTTCTACGCCTGCGGCATGATCGGTCTCGCCGGTCCGGCCTTCATGTTCGTCGGTTGGATCCTGGGCATCCTGCTGGGCGGCATCGTCCTCATGTTGTCAGTTGCACGGGTGCCGAAAATTGGCACCATGACGATCACTGGTCTGCTCGTCGGGCTCGGTATGAGCCCGGGGCACACCATCTGGATGATCCCGGCCGGAATAGTGCTCGGATTTCTCTCCGATCTCATCATCACCAAGGCCGGCCGCAGCACCCGTCTCACGACGAGCCGCGCAATGCTCGGGTATGCCGTGTTCGTGCTGTGGATGATCGTGCCGCTCATCCCGATGCTCGTGAATGCCGACGAGTACTACGCCATGATCACCGAACAGATGGGCGCCGACTACTCCAACAAGATGCGGGAACTCTTCACACCTGGCCTGGTGGCGGGATGGGCCGTCATCGTCTTCCTGCTGGGGCTGGCCGGTGGCTGGTTGGGCATCAAGGTGGGTCGCAAGCACTTCCAGCGGGCAGGACTGACGAAGTGAGCGAGACCTCCACGTCCCCGCAGGTGTGCCCCGGCGCTGCCGCACCGGAAGATATTCGCGACTACCAGGCCAAGCACCGTGCCGGTGGCAAGGCCCTGTCGTCGATCATGAAACCTATCCGCGAGTACGTCCTGATCGCGCGGATCCTCGTCATTGCGTCCTGCATCGTCGCCCTTGCCCCGTACGTCGCCCTGACGAAACTCGGCGCGATCCTGCTGGGTGATCACGTCGACCACGAGGCGCTCACCCGCACCGCCAATGTGCTGTGGATGGCCTTCTGCCTCCAGGCCCTGCTCTACGTGTTGGCCCTCGTCATCACTCACATCGCCGACATCAAGCTGCGCAACATACTCCAGGACCGCATCATCGACCGCATCTCGGAGGCCCCACTGGCCTGGTTCAGCTCGTCGTCAACCGGTCGGGTGCGCAAGGCCATCCAGGACGACACCGTCCAGATCCACATGCTCGTCGCCCATGCGCCCGTTGAGCAGACCGCAGCCGTGGGAGTTCCGGTCGTACTGCTCGTCTATGCCTTCGTGGTGGACTGGCGGCTGGGACTTCTCTCCATCGCCACCTTCCCGATCTACGCCCTGCTGCAGTGGGTGACGATGCGAGACATGGCCACCAAGACCGCCGAGATGGACGACAAGCTCGCCGACATCTCGTCCTCGGCGATCGAGCTGACGGAGGGGATCCACGTCGTCAAGAATTTCGGACAGACCGGCAAGGCCCATCGTCGCTTCACCGAGGCCTGCGAGGAGTTCGCCCGGTTCTACTGGGACTGGTGTGGCCCGCTCATCAAGGCGTCGGCCCTGTCTCTGTCGGTGATCTCGGTGGCAGCTCTCATGGCGATCAACCTGGGATTCGGTCTGCTCATGGCCAAGGCCGGCTGGGTGGGCGTCACCGACGTCCTCACCTGTTCACTCATCGCCCTGGTCCTGCCGCGCACCATCGAGGTACTGGGCAACATGGCATGGGGTTACCAACAGGCCGGCAACGCGGCTCTGCGTCTGCAGGACGTGCTGTCCATCGAGCAGATCAGCCATCCACAGGTCAGCGTGCGGATTCCTGACGACATGACGGTCACCTTCGACGACGTCAGCTCCTCCTACCTCACCCCTGACGGCGTCATTCCGGCGCTGAGTCATGTCAACCTGACACTGCGTCCAGGAACTGTCACGGCTCTGGTCGGGCCGTCGGGGTCCGGCAAGTCGACCTTGGCGACGATGCTCGCCCGCTTCCGCGACCCGGATTCCGGAGTGGTGCGCATCGGTGGGGTCGACCTCAAGGACCTTGCCCAGAATGACCTCTACCGGTTGGTGTCCTTCGTCCTCCAAGACCCGTACATGCAGCGTCGGTCCATTCGTGACGTCATCACCTTGGCTCGTCCCGACGCCACCGACGATCAGGTGCGCGAGGCTGCTCGTGCCGCCCACATCCTTGACGACATTGACGCCCTGCCGAAGGGTTTCGACACCGTCTTGGGGGAGGACACCGATTTCTCGGGTGGCCAGAAGCAGCGGTTGTCCATTGCTCGCGCCGTGCTCGCCGACGCCCCGATCCTCGTGCTGGACGAGGCGACGGCGGCCACCGATCCTGACTGCGAGGCGGAGATCCAGCAGGCCCTGGCCGCGCTGGCCCGGGGCCGCACCGTGCTCGCCATCGGTCACCACGCCGAGTCGGTGGCCGGCGCCGACGTCATCTGTGTCATGGAGAACGGTGGCATCGCAGCTTGTGGTTCGTCCGAGGAATTGGCGGATCAACCCTACTGGGCTCGTCTGTCGGCAGGACGAGTGATGAAAGGAGCCACCCGATGACCACGACCACAGATTCCCGCCTTTCTTGGGCGGGCGACATCCTGCTCCTGGACACCTTCCGACCCCTACTCACCGAGGAAGGAGCTGCCAAGTTCCGTCGTTCCCTGTGGCTGGCAGGTCTTCAGGGAGCCCTCGAGGGGGTTGGCCTGTTTGCCGTCATCCCGACGATCACGGCATTCGTCGAGGATGGGCCCTCGATGGGACTGACCTGGCAGGGCTGGGTGTGGGTGCTCGCGGCCTTGGCCGTCGCCGGGGCTGCCGTGACGTACTTCCAGTCGACGATCGGTTATCTCGCCGCGATGGACGTCATGGGCAAGCTCAGCGTGCGCATCGGTGACCAGGTGGCGAGCCTGCCACTGGGATGGTTCCGGTCGAATTTCCCCGGCCGCCTGTCCCGCCTTCTCACCCAAGGACTCATGCACCTGGGCGAGGGGTTGGCACATTTCACCGCCCCACTCGTGCGCGGTGCCGCGACGACCGTCGTCATGATGGTGCTCTCGTGGTTCTGGTCGTGGCAGTTGGGGCTGTCCCTGCTCATCTCGATGCCTGCGATGTATCTGATCATGATCGCGTCGCGGGCCTTGTGGCTGCGCGGCGAGTCGGCGGTCCAGCCGACCGAGCAGGAACTGGCTGCCCGCATCGTCGAGTTCTGCGAGACTCAGCCGGTGCTGAGGGCTGCCGGACGAGCCGAGGGCTATGAGCCGCTCCGGGATGCCCGTCGAGCCAATGAACGCGCTGCCCGTAAGTGTCTGGGGCTCGGTGTGACGGCGAACTTCCTCTCGGGTCTGGGGGCCCAGGTGGTCGCGGTCGTTCTTATCGTGCTGGCCGCTCGCATGGGCAACGACGGCACCCTCGCCCCGGTCGCGACGGTGGCTTTCGTCGGCGTCTCGCTGCGCTACGCCAAGGTGTTGGAGGACGTCGTCTCGGCAGCACTGTCCGTCGAGACTGCGCGCAAGCCGGTGAGCGAGGTGGACGAGATCCTCTCGGCGGAGGTGCTACCCAAGCGCGCGCACCCGGTCGAGCTCTCCGCTCCCGGGGAGGTGTCCCTCGAGGACGTCTCCTTTGGCTACGACAAGAATCATCCCGTCATCCATGACGTCACCTTTGCTGCTCCCGCTGGGGGATTGACGGCCATTGTCGGCCCCTCGGGGGCTGGCAAGACGACCCTGTTCCGGCTCATGGCGCGGTTCTGGGACGTCGACTTGGGGACGG
This sequence comes from Cutibacterium avidum 44067, assembly GCF_000367205.1. NCBI lineage: Bacteria > Bacillati > Actinomycetota > Actinomycetes > Propionibacteriales > Propionibacteriaceae > Cutibacterium > Cutibacterium avidum. The sequence goes on from NC_021064.1 coordinate 143,615, forward strand.
TGCGTGTCGGCGGACTGGACGTGCGCGACCAGACGACCGAGCAGCTCATGAGTCAGCTCGCCATGGTCTTCCAGGACGTCTACCTCTACGACTCCACCCTGGCGGAGAACATTCGCATCGGTAACCCGGATGCCACTGACGAGCAGGTCTGGGAGGCAGGATCCTTGGCCGGGGTCGACGAGATCGCAGCTCGCCTGCCCGGTGGATGGGATGCCAGCGTCGGTGAGGGTGGTCGTCGTCTGTCGGGCGGTGAACGGCAACGGGTTTCGGTGGCTCGCGCCTTGCTGAAACGCGCCCCGATCCTGCTGTTCGACGAGGCCACCTCTGCGCTCGATCCCGAGAACGAGGCCCACGTCGAGGCCGCCCTGGCCCAGCTGCGCGAGTCCTCGACAATCCTCGTCATCGCCCACAAGCTCGACACCATCCGTTCGGCGGATCGCATCGTCGTCATCGACCGCAACGGTAGGGTTTGCCAGGTGGGAACCCATGACGACCTCATTGCCAGCGGCGGTGTCTACGCCGATCTGTGGCATGCCCGGGAGCGGGCCGAGGGGTGGTCGCTCGTGGGCCGTGAATGATCAGCAAACGGCCAGGGCGCAAGCCTGCGTTCACGCGACGTCAGGCGATTGACGCGGCCCTGGCCGAGGGCATCGAGACCTTCACCCTGAGGGCTGTCGCTGATCGTCTCGGGGTGAAGGCCACCGCCCTGTACCGGGAGTTCAGTTCTCGTCAGGAATTGCAGTTGGCCGCAATTGCGGAGATCGCGGTGGACATCGAGCCGGATCCCGACGTCTCCAATTGGCAGGACGCCCTACGTCAGGTTGTCGACCGCCAGTGGGCGTTGTGCGAGCGGTATCCAGAGGCTCCGCTGGTGCTCATGGCTCAGCCAGAGGCCTTCGGGGCAGCGATGCCTCGTATCGCGGCGATCGTGCAGAGACTGGCAGAGCTTGGTGTCCCCGGAGGGGTCGAGGGGGCTGCTTTCGCCTTCGACTTCGTCGGGGACACCACCTTGGAGACCTTTGTGTCGATCCAGCCCTATCTGACCGCTGATGAAGGAGGACGGACCGGCGTCGAGAGGATCGGGGAGATGACGGCAGGGCATCCGGATGTGTTCGGGGTGCAGTCGATGGGTGAGCGCGGCAACCTCGATCTCAAGGTTGAGTTCATCATCGCCGGCATGGAGCTCGGGCTGTTTCCCGGCTCGGTCGCACAGAAGTGATCGCATTCCCAGACCGCGAATCCTCCTGCAGCATCCCCATCCCGTGATCCCGCCTCGACAAGTCGAGGGCGACGACGGCCCGGTCTGGACGGATGGTATTCCTCAGGCGTGCAGATCGTCAGCGGTCTTGTCGGGTTGGACGCTCCACTCCGGTGGGACGTCGGCTCCGGACTTCTCGTCCTCCTCAGCCTTGGCGGCGGTCTCCTGGACGATGCCCGGAGTGTGGTGAACCGGGGCGTAGATGGCGTAGACCTGCATCGGCTCGTCGCCGGTGTTGATGACGTCGTGCCAGGTGCCGGCCGGGACCTGGACGGACCAGCCGTCGCTGACGTCCTGCTGGAAGTCGAGCTGATCCTCAGCCGGTCCCATGACGCAGCGACCCTTGCCGGAGTCCAGGCGCAGGAACTGATCGGTGTCGGGGTGGGCCTCCAGGCCGATGGACTCTCCCACCGGGATGGACATGAGCGTAACCTGCAGGTACTTACCGGTCCAGGCGGTGGTGCGGTAGTTCGTGTTCTCCTTCGTCGCGGTCTCGATGTCGAAGGCGTTCGGTTTGGGGCCGTTGTCGTTGATCTTCATGGCCAACGCTTCCTTTCCTGGTGAGATTCGTGCTGCGGGTGTGGGCCAGTGACCGGTCGCGCCGATCGGATTGGTATCTGCAAGGCAGTCATTGCCTCACAATCTCGATGGGTCCAGCCTATGTGGCCAGTGTGGCCAGACTATCCTGCCCACCCAACTGACGACATGTTCGACAATTCTAAGGGATCCAGGCCTCTCCAGAGGAGAGTACGTGCTGTGCCGGCCCACTTCGACATGGAGATCCACGACGACGAGTTCCAGCCCGGCGTTCTCGCGGACAAGCAACCGGCGGTCTCCGACGTCCTGAGCACCTGGCGTGAGAGGTACAAAAGGCCGCCAGGGAGGAGTCTCGGCGCTGTGATCATGGCGAGGGGCTAGGACTTCTTCTTCCGGGTGTCCCGGATCCCCTGGATGAGGATCGCGAGGATCCCGATCACCATGACCCACGCCATTTCCCCGACGGCGCCGTACCACGGCTGGACGAGGGCGGTGAGGGCGAGGACGATAAGAGCCCACGCGGCGAGGATGGGCGTCAGGATGAGCAAACGTGCAGCTCGCGTCTGGCCCGGTTTGCCTCCGCTGCGGGGGAACATTCGGTTCTCGCCAACCAGTTCCAGCAGGATCTCGCCGGGGATTCCGATGAGCAGGACTCCGACGAACATCCTCAGCGACCAGCGCCAACCGATGAAGATCGCCACGATCGCGAACACCACAGCCATGCAGACCGTGAACGCGACGGTGCCCGCAAGGATCCTCTCAGCGCGGGACGGTTCCTTCTCCTCGACGGTCATGACTTCCTCACACTCGCTCGCCAGCATCGTCACGCACGTGGCTGACGACCTGCTCCGACAAGGCCAAGTGTCCTCCAGGAAGGCTAACGACCAAACCGAGGGCTCCAGGCCGGACCGGGGATGCTGCAAGACATGTCAGCGGACATGGGGATCAGTTGCACCGAATCCGTCGCCTCCTATCTCGGTGAGGGTTCCGAGGCCGACGCTGGTTCCGATACGGATGATGAGATCCATCCAGTCGATCATGATCCTTCCAAGATTCGGGCCGGGCGGTGCCAAGGGACAGTGAAATGTGTGGCATGTACCCGATGGACAATGAAGGGGGCAGGACACGCGGACGCGGATGCGCGAGTCTTGGGGTAAAGGCGCTCTGGCCAGCCCGAACAGCCTCAGCAAAAGGTGAGGTGGGACGACTCAATGGTCAGTGGTGCGGTGGAGGGCCTCTATTCTGACGCCATGTCCACACGTTCCTTGCCGGTTCTGATCGATTGCGACCCCGGGATTGACGATGCGTTCGCGCTGGCCTACCTGGCGTGCCGCGACGACGTCGAGACCGTCGGGGTGGTGACGACAGCTGGCAATGTCGGTCAGGACGACGTGCTGCGCAATGCCCTGGGGCTGACCGAGCTGCTCGGGATGGATGCCCCGGTGGCGCGTGGGGCGGACGCGCCCCTCGTCGAGCCGGTGATGACCGCCGAGGAGACCCATGGACCCCACGGTTTGGGGTATGCCCAGCTGGGGGACTGCGGACGTGACCCCGATGGGCGCAGCGGTGCGCAAATGTGGGTGGATCTTGCCCGGAAATACCCCGGCGAGCTGGTCGGCATCGTCACCGGGCCGCTGACGAACCTCGCGCTGGCGCTGCGGGAAGAACCGGAATTGCCGCAGTTGTTGCGGGGGCTGCACGTCATGGGTGGAGCGATCAATCATCGTGGCAACACCGGCCCGACGAGCGAGTGGAACATCGCGGTGGACCCGGAGGCCGGCCATGAGGTGTTCGAGGCATGGGGGAAGGCGTCCAAACGGGTGGTGCTTGGGGCGTTGCAGGCCACTGAGGTCATCCGTCTCGACGAGAGGGATCGTCGGGCTGTGGAGGAGCTAGGGGAACATCCGGTTGTGAAAGTCCTGGCCGACGCGCTGAGGTTCTACTTCGAGTTCCACGAGGCTGACGGGTTGGGATGGTGTGCATACTTGCACGACCCGCTCGTCGTCGCCAACGCGGTGACCGGGAGGTTTGCGACGACGCGGCCACTTGCCGTCGATGTCGAGCTGACCGGGACGCTCACCCGTGGTCAGACCGTGGGTGACGAGTTGGGGCGGTGGGGCAAGGAGCCCAACGTCGACCTGCTGTGTGACGTCGATGCCGAACGGTTTATTGAGCACCTTATCTCGACGTTGTGGGAGGGGCTGGGCGCCGGACGCTGAGATCAGGTGGCGTTTGGAACGAGCGGTCTGACGGGCCTCTTGTAAGAGCAGGCGGGATGCCTCATTGGACTACATTGCAATGCAAGGTACAGTGTTATCCAAGCTACTTGGTTGAGGAGGAAAAGCGTGGCGGAACGACAACTGCGCAAGGGCGCGCTCGAACTCGTCGTCCTCGGGTTGCTGGCGAGCAAACCGTCCTACGGAGGGGAACTCGTGGACAGGCTCGAGAACGAGACGGATCTGGGCGTGTCCCAGGGGACGCTGTACCCGTTGCTCAACCGACTGCGTCGCGGTGATCTGGTTTCGACCGAGTGGCAGGAGTCGCCGTCAGGGCCTCCGCGCAAGATCTATCGCCTGACTGCCGCCGGTCGAGGCCACCTGACAGAGCTCATCGATGAGTGGTCGCGCATCGCAGCCGCCGTCGACCGTGTCACCAACGACAACCACAACACTTCTGGCAAGGAGAGATCATGAACCTCTGGACTCGAGACGATGATGGCGTGCGTAGCCTGTTCGGCATCCCCATCGGTGCGCCGTGGGGGAGCGGCTCCCGCATCGCGCTGCGCGGTTTCGAACCTGAGAACCCGCACCTGCTGGTGCCTCGAGCCGTGGGCATCGGATGGGATCTCAATCTGGGCGCCGTCGCCGTGCGCCTGGGGCTCATCCGCCCCGACGACTCCCTACCCGACCTCAACGAATACGTCCCCGAGAAACTTCGACGTGGTCTGGTGGCAGCGCCGTGGGTTGGGGCCGGTCTCGCCAGCAGCATGACACTCGGATTCGTCAAGGCTGACCGGGTGGCGACGTCGTGGTCCCTCGGTGGCAAACCCAACCGATATACGGGTGGTGTGATCGCAACCCTAATCACTGCCGGAGCCACCACGGCGGCAGCCCTCTACCCGCGCTGGGTCGGGAAGGAGGATGGAGCTGACATCGCGGCGACGGCCCAGGCCATGGGGATCCAGACCGTCATCATCATGGCCAATCTGGCTGCCCGCAAAGAGATTCGTCGTCCCGGGAGCCGTCAGCCCCTCGCGGTTGTCGGAGCAATGCTGGCGCCGGTCGTCATGGGTGGAGTGCTGGTCGGAACGGTCAAGGTCGCGCTGGACGGGGTCGCACAGGCACTCACACAAGGCGGGAAGGCGCGTCAGTTCGGGGAGTGAATGCGTCACATAGGATTCCACCGTGAAGTACCTCCGATCCGCAGCTGCGATCTCAGCATCCTGCTCATCGCAGTCGCGGTGGCGAGGTCCTTCAACTAGTTCATCCCGGTGGTCAACAACACCATGGTCGCCATCCTCGCCGTCGAGGTCATCACCGGAAAAGGGGCATGAAGAGAGCGGGCGACGGGAATCGAACCCGCGTGTCCAGCTTGGGAAGCTGGCGCTCTACCATTGAGCTACGCCCGCATGTCTCCCAGGGAGACTCGTCATAGCTTAGCGTACTTCGTCAGATCAGTGCGACTCACCCCGCCGGGCCAGTCAGTAATGCTGCGGAATGCGGCCGTAGATGACCGGGGCATCGAGGCGGCGGGTCTCGGGCGGCTTCGGACGCTGCGAATCCATCCACCGGCGCACCGACGGCAACCAGACGATGACACCGGCGGTGACGAGGAACGGCATTCCGATCCACGCCACCCAGTTCAGGGTCACGGCGGCACATCCGACCACGACGCCACCGATGGCGCCCCAGCGCACCCAGGGACGTCCCAGCCAGGTGTTGACCGCGAGGATTCCCGGCATGGCCACCATGCCCCCGGCGATGCACATCATCGCGGTCGCCAGCAGTACTGACGCCAACGATCCCGGTCTCGGATGGGTCCACGTCATGAGGTGGGTCGCCTGGATGAAGGTGCGCATGTGGATCGACTGCCACCACGCCACCAGGAGGGCAACTGCAGCAGCCACGGCTGCGACGTAGTACAGACCAGCTGCGATGTGCCCCAACGTGGCCGAGGTTTTCGCCTGAGTCTCCAGGTCCTCCGGGGGAGGAAGGGTGCCGATCGTCGCGGCACTGGTACGCACCGGCTGAGTCTCCTCTACGCGCGCCGACGCGTCTCCCGGCTCTGCATGGCGGGGCTGCGGGTCTGCGGGCTGTTCGATCACGATCCTCCTGACGGTGTGGCACCAAGCCTAACCGCACCTGGCGACGCAACCATGATCACGGATCGGGGACGTCGATCGGGAAGTCCTTGCATGACGACCGGCCCGATGTGGAAGCCGTCGTCGTGACGTGCATCGACGTCGTCGATCCAGTCGACATCATGGTGAATACGGCTCCGGACTCGTCGCTCGCGTGGACCGTCGTGCCGTCCACCTGCTGCTCGAAGAATCCCACCTCGTCGAGGCGATCCTGCACGGAGTCGGCGATGTCACCCTCCCAGTGCGAGGCCTTGAGCAGAGGTTCCAGTCCCTCGTCAGTCGTCCACGTCACGGACCTGTATGCGCACTTCGACCCGGACGGCGTGAACCCGACCTTGCTGTCGTCCAGGCGCCAGGGATGCTCAGGATCACGGAAGGTCCCGGTGAGCTCGACGAGGACGCTCTCATACGTCACCGAGGCATTCTCGGCCGTCACCGAGGGGGTTTTGGCGGGGGAGGGGGCAGACGACGTCGGCGCGCTTGCTGCCGGAGTGCTCGCCTGGCTCGGGGCATCCCCGTCCGAACAGCTGGTCATGGCGATGACGACCGCGCTTGCGACAGCGATGCGCACCGGAACTTCACGTGTCCTCACGGTCGATCATGGTAGGTGGTAGCTGTGAACCCAGCAATCAATCCACAGTCCTCGGACAGTCGCGAAATCCGCTTGTCAGGCGGATCTACCGAGTAAGGTGTGACGCTGTTCACGAAGGTTTCATCCACTCGTTGCCGAACCGTGGCCTGCTGTGGCCGTCACGTTCAGACCCCTCCTTGACGATGATCAAGCAGGCAAGGACCGTCTGCACACGTCAACCGTGAGGACATTCAAACATGGATTTCGTGTCACAGTCACGTACCAGGAATGCCGGCGCGTTCCTACTCGCGGCGGCCGTCACCGTCGCGTCGATGGCCGGTTTCGCGCCGGCCTCGCAGGCCGTACCGGAACCGAAGACCCTGCTCACCCCCGACACGACCTGGACCTACCTCGACGACGGCACCAAGCCGTCCGACGGTGCGGCCTGGGCCACCACCGGTTTCAAACCTGGATCCAACTGGAAGGCGGACGCCGGCAAGTTCGGCGCCAAGCGCGGCAAGCTCGCCCCACTTAGCGACGAGCACGCCCCGACCGTCCTGCTCAACCAGTACCTGCCCGGCACCGAGGACGACGTCCCGGGATTCTTCTTCCGCACCGAGGTCGACCTGACCGCTGACGAGGCCAGGAACACCGCCCTGTCCGGGGTCCTCAGCTACGACGACTCGGTCACCGTCTACGTCAACGGCAAGCGCATTGCTGGTGCTGACGACGAGGACGTCAAGAGCTGGAACTCCTACGGCGGCTCCAACAAGTCCGCCCCCAAGACCTTCAGCCTGGCTGAGGCCGCCATCAAGGGCTCGCCCTTCGTCAAGGGCAAGAACATCATCGGTGTCGAGGTCCACAACGGCCGCGCCGAGAGCTCTGACGTGTGGTTCTCCGTTGACGAGGACGTCGTCCTGCAGCCTGCCGCCCAGGTCCCCAAGATCAAGGAACTGTCAATGCAGATCGGCAGCGACCAGCATGATCGCATCTTCACCTGGGTCTCCAACGAGGCTGAGCAGGAGCGTCTGCAACTTGCCGTCGCCCCGGCCAAGGAGGACGACGCCTTCCCGACCAAGCTTGTCGCCGACGTCCCCGCCACCACCTCCACCATCGACAAGGCGCAGTTCTCCGACTACGTCTTCCATCGCAGCGACGTCAAGGGTCTCAAGCCCAACACCAAGTACGTCTACCGCGCCGGATCCGAGCGTGGCTGGAGCAAGACCTACTCCTTCACCACCGACTCGATGGACCCGAACAAGGACTTCACCTTCCTCATGGTCGGTGACCCCCAGATCGGTGCCAGTGGTCGCTACACCAAGGACCCCAACATCCACGGTGACTGGTGGGTCAAGACCATGGAGCGCGCTGGGAAGGCCTACCCGAACTCGTCGATGCTGCTGTCCCTGGGCGACCAGATCAACGGGTTCACCGACTATGACGTCCTCGGAACCCAGTACGAGAACTTCTACCGTCCCGACATCCTGCGCACCCAGCCGCTGGTGACGACGATCGGTAACCACGACATCTCGCCGATCTACGAGAACTTCTTCGGACGCCCCAACGTTGACAAGAAGTACGGTGCCGGCAACTCCGAGCAGGCCAACGGTGACTACTGGTTCAAGTTCAACGGCATCCTGTTCGTGAACATCAACTCCAACGACCTCAACTATGACGGCCCCAACGGCCACATCGAGTATCTGCGGAAGATCGACGCCGAGCACGGCAACGACTCCGACGTACGCTGGAAGTTCGTCATCCAGCACCACAACATGTTCTCCAACGCCTCGCACTCGCGGGACAAGGAGATTCCCGAGTGGCGCAAGCTGGTGCCGGTCGTCTCCGAACTCGGCTACGCCGGCGTCCTCAACGGCCATGATCACGTCTACACCCGCGCCCACCTCATCGACCCGAAGGTGAACCCTGTTGACGGTGATCGCACCGACGAGAAGGCCCTCAACGAGTACCACCCGCAGGACGGCGAGGGGTTCTACCTCACCGCCAACTCCGGCTCCGGTTCCAAGTTCTACGACGAGAAGCCGACCAGCTGGGACGACGTCTACAAGTACGTCGCCGTGCACAGGCAGACGATGACTCCGAACTACACTGCGGTCAAGGTCAACAACGACAAGATCACCTTCACCACCTACGCACAGGCTGTCCGCAGCGAGGGCCCGGTCGAGAAGGTTGACGAGATCACCCTCTACCAGGTCGACAGGAAGGCCCCGACCCTCAGGGGAGTCGAGGACACCATGATCGAGAAGGATGCCACCTTCGACCCGATGGCCGGCGTCAGCGCCACCGACAACCTTGACGGTGACATCGACTCCGCCAGCATCAAGGTGTCCGGAAACGTTGACCCGACCAAGGTCGGCAAGTATCAGGTGACCTACCGCGTGACCGACAAGGCCGGGAACACTGCTACCGTCGTTCGCGACGTGACCGTGGTCGAGAAGGGCCAGACCCCGACTCCGACCCCGTCCCCGAGTGGATCGGCCACACCTTCCCCGAGTGTCCCGGCCACCCCGATTCCCAGTCGTGTCGACAGCGTTCCGAGCGTTGCACCCACCCCTGCTCCCGCCAGCACTGTCGCTACTGGCGGTTCCACCGGCGAGGGGCCCCATCCTGTCGCCCTGCCCCGGACAGGAGCGTGATCGATGACTGATGCGGTGTCGTGAGGGGATTCTCCTCATGTCCCGACCTACACCAAGGATGCGTGTGTAGCAGGCCCGCCCACCTCAGGGTGACCGGGCCTGTGCGTGTCTGACGAAAACCATCATGTCGGGAAGACCCTGGGCAATCCCACTGCTCGGCACCACCCCGAGTTGACGAAAATTGTCGCCGGGGTGGGGTCCGGACATCTGTGGAGCTTGGACCTTCCCCGGGCTGACAAAAATCGTCACTGCGTTTGGCGGAGAGGCAGAGAATCGCGCCAACACACAGTTGCCCCCCCGGATCGGTTGCGATCCGGGGGCAACTGTGTGCGGCTGTGAAGCTCAGTTCTGCTGCATGGTGCCGGTCTCAAGGAACCGGGTGTGCCAGTTGTAAGCCTCGTCGAGCAGATGCGGGGTGTGCTTGAACTTGCAGTCACGCAGTGCACGCTCGTAGTAGTCCATCAGCATCGGACGGTAGTCCGGGTGGGCGCAGTTCTCGATGATCTTCGGGGCACGCTGACGCGGGGCCAGGCCGCGCAGATCGGCGATGCCCTGCTCGGTGATGATGACCATGGCGTCGTGCTCGGTGTGATCGACGTGCGACACCATCGGGACGATCGCCGAGATGGCGCCGCCCTTGGCCGTCGACGGGGACACGAAGGCCGAGATGTAGGCGTTGCGGGTGAAGTCACCGGATCCACCGATGCCGTTCATCATTCGCGAGCCCATGACGTGGGTCGAGTTGATGTTGCCGTAGATGTCGGCCTCGATCATGCCGTTGGCGCCGACGACACCGAGGCGGCGAATGACCTCGGGGTGGTTCGAGATCTCCTGGGGCCGCAGGATGATGTGATCGCGGTAGAAGGCCGCGTTCTCGTTCATCTTGTGCGCGTACTCGGGCGACAGCGAGAAAGCGGTGGCCGAGGCGACGTCGAGCTTCCCGGCATCGATGAGGTCGATCATGCCGTCCTGGATGACCTCGGTGTAGGAGGTCAAATGCTCGAGGTCGGAGTGGAGAAGGCCGTCGAGAACGGCGTTCGGGATGTTGCCGACACCGGACTGCAGCGGCAGCAGGTTCTTCGGCATTCGCCCCTGCTTGACCTCGTTGTCGTAGAAGTCCAGAAGGTAGCCGGCGATCTTGCGGGAGTCGTCGTCAATCGGCTTGAACGGGGTGTTGCGGTCGGGGCCATCGGTCTCGATGATCGCCGCGACCTTGTTCTGGGGGACGTGGAGGAACTTGTCACCGATCCGGTCACCGGGGTGGGTGATCGGGATGGGCACTCGATTCGGAGGAAGCGCGAACCCACCGTAGATGTCGTGCATTCCCTCGAGGTCCTCGGACTGCCACGAGTTCACCTCGATGATGATCTTGTCGGCGACGTCACAGTACACGGCGTTGTTGCCGACCGAGGAGGTGAGGACGACGTCCCCATCCTCAGTGATTCGGGTGGCCTCAATGACGGCGTAGTCGACCTTTCCGAAAAAGCCCTGACGCACCATCATGCCCGACTCCGACAGGTGAATGTCGGTGTAGAAGGATGTGCCGTCGTTGATCTTGTTTCGCATCTGGGGATCGGACTGGTATGGCATGCGCCAGCCGATGCCATCGACGGAGGCGAGGGCGCCGTCGAGTTCGGGAGCGGTCGAGGCTCCGGTGAAGACGTTGACGGTGAACTTCTCGCCGCGATCGTGGGATTCCTTGATGCGCTTGGCCAGTGCGCTCGGAAGTGCCTTGGGGTAGCCCGACCCAGTGAATCCACCGAATCCGATCTGGTCACCGTCATTGATGAGCGCAGCCGCGTCGTCCGCGCTCATCACCTTCTGACGCAGGGCTGCGTTCGCAATCCGCTCTGACATCTGTCCTCCTGCCGCCGTGCGGCTGGTTGTCGGTGACGGTGCACGGCGCTACCCGTGAGCCGTCGAAGAAACACTGTTTCGTTCCCGTTGAATGCGGTCCGAAACGTTGGCAACACTGTATATGGGGGTGCTTGGCGCGGGATGGGGCACCCCTGCTTTTGGGGTCGGAACGGCACTGTCGGTCCATGATGGCTGGCGCGCTCGCACGACTGTGCATGACACGCCTGAGACAGTCCGGTTGGACGTGCATCGGGCCTCTCCAACCGCAACCATGCTCACATTCTCGTGACGGTGATTGTCGTCGTTAGTACGAGGTCGGTGTCGGGGTCGAGGGGGACGGCATTGTCCTTGCAGACGCCGGTCTCGACGCACACGAAGTCGCGCCAGGCCTGAGCCGTCGGGTTGTCGCCGATTCCTGACGAGGAGCGTGGGTTCCAGATCACCGCGCTGGGGCAATTCGTCGTCGTCAGGTGAATTTCGCGTCCCCAGACCGGATCGACGAGGGTCGGGGCCGGCCCGATTCCCTGGATGACGGTGTCGGTGTCCGGGGCCATGACGAGCTCGTCGGCGTCGAAGGATCCCTTGTCACCGGTCGCGAAGTTGTGCCAGTCGGCACCGCGGACTCCCCGGACTCGCGCCTGGTCGGCGTCCCCGACGCGCAGGTAGGTGTGCCACATCCCCTCGACGACTCGGGGCTTCTCGTCGTGGTTGGTGAGAGTGAGCGTCATCTCCAGTGCGGTGTCGGTCATGACCACCTCGTGGCGAATGCCGATTGAGGCGGTCTCAGCGGTTCCGACGACGCGGAAGGGTTCCGCGACCGTCCCCTGGAAGTCGGTGCGGCGGGCCAGGCCGTGTTGGGGATCCTGGTCATTGTTCGGTCCGTGACCAAACCATGGGGCACACAACGGGACACCTCCCCGGATGACCGCGTCGGACTCGTCGGCGTGCTCGGCGTCGAACCAGATGACGGGCTTGCCGTCGGCCTGCCACGCCAGCACCTGGCAGCCGTGATCTGCGACCTGCCATGCGCCGTCATGAGCGGTGTGAAGGGTTCCGGGGAGGTTGGTCATGTCCCCATGATCGTCGTCATCGTTCCCACACTGCGCGAAGTGCGTCGATCCGCTCACAACGGATGGTGTTTCGTGCAGCCTCGACGGCGACGGGCTTGGCGCAGAAGGCGATGGCCAGCCCGGCTGCGGCGAACATATCGAGGTCGTTGGCGCCGTCTCCCACCGCGATCGTTCGCTCAAGATCTACCTCGCTCTTCTCGGCCCAACGACGCAGCCAGGTGGCCTTGGCGGCCCGATCGACGATGTCCCCGACAACCCGGCCAGTGAGGTGGTCGTCGACGATCTCGAGCTCGTTGGAGGCTGAGAAATCGGCGCCGATCTCCGCAGCAAGCGGATTGACCAAGGCCGTGAACCCTCCTGACACCAACCCGACGGCTGCGCCGACCTCGTGCGCCGCGGCCACCAGTTCCGCCGCACCCGGGGTGACGACGGTCGCCTTGCGCGCCTCCTCGAGGGCCCCGACGTGCAGACCCTCAAGACACTTGACGCGCTCGTGAAGGGATTCGGCGAAGTCGAGTTCTCCGGCCATCGCCCGGGCCGTGATCTCGCTGACCTCCTCGGCCTTTCCGGCGCACTCGGCGAGCAGGTCGATGGCCTCGGTGCGCGTGACCGTCGAGTCGACGTCACAGACAATGAGACCGGGCGGCTCGACAGCCAGGGCGCCATGGGGATGCAGGACTCCGGCGCCGGTCTGGGCGGCGAGTTCGCGTACCTGTGTCATGTCGCCCTCGAAGGACATGGCGTACTCGAAGATGTGAGCGGCCCAGTCATTGGTGTGGATGCCGCGCATGCAGGCGGAGTCGGGCCAAAGAAGGGTGCCGGGGGAGCGGAGGCTGGAGCGATCGTCACTGACGAGGATGACGCGAGAACTCATCATGGCACCACGGTAGGTGGGTTTCGGCCCGTCGGGTGAGGGTTCCGCTCCTCGGCATGATCGTCTACCCGCGGACGGTCCGCGTGACGGTGTACTGACGATTCCGCGCGACCTGGCGAGTCGGCCCGACCGTGCGCCGTAGATGGGATGCCCACGGCAGGTGATTGTTGTAGACACACCACAGGCTGCCGCCGGGGCGCAACACGCGAGCGGCGTCGGCCAGCATGGCCAGGGTCGGGGCGTGGTCCTGGGCGGTTCCGCGATGGAAGGGCGGATTGGTGACGACGACGTCGACGCTCTGGTCGGACAGGACGGACAATCCGTCACACCAGTGGGTGACGATGTCGAGTCCGTTCGCCCTGGCGGTGAGACGAGTCGAGTCGACGGCCTGCCAGGAGACATCGGTGGCGTTGACGGTGGCGTCTGGGAGTCTGCGTGCCAGGTGAGCGGAGATGATGCCGTTGCCGCACCCCAGATCGACGACGTCGGTGTTGACGTCGGCCGCGATGGCGTCGAGGTGATCGAGGAGCAGGGACGTTCCGGCGTCGAGGCCGGTGGTGTGGAAGACGCCGCCGTGGGCTCGGATCGTCAGGCCGTTGACGGTGTTGGTGCGTGGCCATTCCCCAGTGACGGCCGGGTGCTCCCGAGGAGACGAGAAGTGCAGCACGCGGGCCTTGCGCACTCCGAGGCTGGCGTGGACGTCGTCGAACCAGCGGGCAGCGACGTCGTTCATGGACCGGGCCATGTGCTTGATGCGTCCGCCTGCGACGATGTGGGCATCGGGTCCGAGGAGTCGCCAGAGAGTACCGAGCAGTTCGTCGAGTTCGTCAAGACTGGAGGGCAGGCCCATCCACACCACCGGGGTGCTGCATTCCTTTGTCGTCAGAGGATTGAGGCGAAGACTCTCCGGGATTGCGGTGAGGTCGCGGCAGTCGTCAGACCACGCCGTGGTGTCTTCGCCGGATACTGGCACCAAGGAAGGGCGACCCAGCACCCACACAGCCGTGGCCAGCGGTGATTCGGCGACGATGAGTTCGTCAACGGGGTCCAGGGTGGCGGTGTCCATGGCGGCAGTCTCCCAGACCACGGGCACGGGACACAGCTGAGAGATCGACGCAACAGGTGTGCCGGAGGATGGTCATACCTGCGAATGACTACACGGAGCTGCCAGAAAACGGTCCAAACAGGCGATGGTGACGTTGACATGGGCATTTTTTGGCAGCTCCGTGTATCAAACCCGAGTACTCGATCGATACCGGCCCCACCCTAGGATGGCGACATGGCAGAGTCGCCCCTGGAAATTCACGTCATCGCCGATTCGACGGGTGAGACCGCCGTTCGGTTGGCCCGCGCCGCCCGCAGCCAGTTCGAGGGGGTCCACTGGCACATCGTGCGCCATCCCATGATCGGCACCGTCCCGGAAATGGTTGCGGTCCTAGAGGCCGTCAAGGAGTCCCATGACGCGGGGCAGTGGGTGTGCGTGGTGCACACCCTCGTGCTGCCCGACATGCGCCATATGGTCACCGATGCCTGCGAGGAGATGGGTATCCGCGAGGTCAACCTCATGGGCCCCATGCTCGACGCGATGGAGGAGGCTTCTGGTCTTGACGCCGACGCCGTCCCACGTCGTCCCGTGGGCGTTGAGGCCGACTACTTCACCCGTATCTCCGCCATGGAGTTCGCGGTTCGTAATGACGACGGCGCCATCCCCGATCGCCTGACCGAGGCGGACATCTGTCTGGTGGGCGTGAGCCGCTCGGGCAAGACACCGCTGTCGATCTACCTGGGTTACCTCGGCTACAAGACCGTCAATGTCCCGCTCGTCCCCGGGATCGCCCCGCCAGCCGAGTTGGCGGCGGTCGATCGTTGGCGCATCGTCGGCCTGACGATCGACGCCCAGCGGCTGCTGGAGATCCGTGGACGTCGGGTCCGCGGGTTGGGAGGTTTCGGCAACGAGGACGGTTACGCCGACCTCGCCGCGATCTACGACGAGCTGGACGAGGTTGGCAGGATCCAGCGACGACTGGGTTGCCCCATCATCGACACCACGGGCCTGGCCCTGGAAGAGTCCGCGACGAAGGTCATCGACATCGTCGACCAGCGAGCCAAGACGGCCGGGACGAGGTTGCGCAAGCCGGCAGGGTCCTATCGCACTAGACCTTGATCACCCGAGGATGATCGGGACGGCCAGCGGTTTTGGTCTGCTCCCAGGTCACGTCATTGATCACCAGTCTTCGGCGGAGCAGTGGGTGCTGACAGTGGCGGTTCCACTGGTATGGATGGCGTTGCCCCTTGTCTGTCTTAGATGGTGGTCTTGTCGGTCGTGGGAGGCATCGTGTCGCTGGCCGGGTACCAGAATCCGCGGCTCGAGGAAGACAGCCGGGAGGCATCTGCGGCAAAGGTGGGCGATATGTCACGCCCCGCTCCGGCGAGCTCGGACGAGACATGAGTTACTTCGTCATCCTTGGTTGCTCCTACTCGTGAAAATGGGACGCGAGCGTGAGAGAATGACGACATCCGGCCCTATGGTGGGGCTGGGCCTCGGGCTCATTGCGCAGTCGCACGGGTCCGAACGCCGTGAATCGATGAACAGACTGACACAGATCGAAGGAGATCAGTCATGACTGACCGTTACGTGTATGACTTGTCCGAGGGCAGCGCGGAGATGAAGCCGCTGCTCGGCGGCAAGGGCGCAGGAGTTGCCGAGATGACGCGTCTCGGCGTCCCGGTGCCCGACGGATTCACCGTCACCACTGAAGCCTGCGTGGACACCATGACGAGGAAGGGAGAGTGGCCGGAGGGCCTCGACTCCCAGGTGTGGGACGGACTCAAGCGTTTGGAGGAGCGCACCGGTCGTGGCCTGGGCGACGTGGACAAGCCCCTCCTGGTCTCGGTTCGCTCCGGCGCCGTCATCTCGATGCCCGGCATGATGGACACCATCCTCAACCTCGGTATTTCCGACGACACCGTCGAGGCCGTCGCCAAGGAGGCCGGCAACGAGCGCTTTGCCTGGGACTGCTACCGCCGCTTCATCCAGATGTATGGCGAGGTCGTCGAGGGCATCGACGCCCACGTCTACGAGGATGCCCTGACCGCTCTCAAGGAGGAGAGGGGCGTCGAGTCCGACACGGATCTGACTGCTGATGACCTCAAGGGCCTGGTCGATACCTTCAAGAAGCTGTCCAACGAACAGCTCGGAGGCAACTGGACGACGGATCCGCGCGAGCAGCTGATGCGCGCCGTCGACGCCGTCTTCCGTTCCTGGCTCAACCCGCGCGCCTTCGTCTACCGCAAGGCCAACAAGATTCCGGATGACCTCGGCACCGCCGTCAACGTCATGCAGATGGTGTTCGGCAACCGTGGTGACACCTCCGCCACCGGTGTCTGCTTCACCCGTAACCCCGCCACCGGCGCCAAGGAGCTCTACGGTGAGTTCCTCGTCAACGCTCAGGGTGAGGACGTCGTCGCCGGCATTCGCACCCCGCGCTCCCTCGCCGAGATGGAGGAAGTGCTGCCGGAGGCATACCGCGACCTCATCGACACCATGAAGAAGATGGAGTCGCACTACCGCGACATGCAGGACATGGAGTTCACCGTCGAGAACGGCAAGCTGTACCTGCTGCAGACCCGTAACGGCAAGCGCACCGCCGCTGCTGCTCTCAAGGTGGCCCGCGACCTCGTCGCCGAGGGCGTCATCACCAAGGAAGAGGCCCTCATGCGGATCGAGCCCGCTCAGCTCGATCAGCTGCTGCACGAGGCCATCGACCCGAACCACACCGAGCAGCCGGTCGCCGAGGGCCTGCCTGCCTCCCCGGGTGCCGCCGTTGGTGAGGCCGTCTTCGACGCCGACGTCGCTGCCGAGCGTGGCGCCAAGGGCGAGAAGGTCGTCCTCATCCGCTTCGAGACCACCCCTGATGACATCCACGGTGTCATCGTGAGCCAGGGCGTCCTGACCGCCCACGGTGGCATGACCTCCCACGCAGCCGTGGTCGCCCGTGGCATGGGCAAGCCCTGTGTCGCTGGTGCTCGCGGCATCAAGATCGATGCCAAGGCCGCCACCCTGACGATCGGTGACACCGTCATCCACGAGGGCGACATGATCACCCTCGACGGCTCGACCGGTGAGGTCTTCGCTGCGGGCCTGCCGCTCATCCCGCCGCAGATCAACGCCGACTTCGAGGAGGTCCTCTCCTGGGCCGACGAGATCCGTCATCTCGGCGTCGAGGCCAACGCCGACAACGCCACCGACGCAGCCAAGGCTCGTGAGCTGGGTGC
Organism: Cutibacterium avidum 44067; assembly: GCF_000367205.1. Classification (NCBI taxonomy): domain Bacteria; kingdom Bacillati; phylum Actinomycetota; class Actinomycetes; order Propionibacteriales; family Propionibacteriaceae; genus Cutibacterium; species Cutibacterium avidum. The sequence goes on from NC_021064.1 coordinate 161,071, forward strand.
TGAGGGCATCGGCCTGTGTCGTACCGAGCACATGTTCTTCGGTGCCGATCGTCTGCCTGCCATGCACGAAATGATCACCGCGGACACCCCGGAGGAGCGCCAGGCTGCCGTCGACAAGATCCTGCCGATGCAGCAGGATGACTTCGAGGGCATCTTCACGGCGATGAAGGGCCTGCCCGTCACCGTCCGTCTCCTCGATCCGCCGCTTCACGAATTCCTGCCGAATCTCGTCGAGCAGTCCCTCAAGGTCCAGAAGCTGGAGGATCAGGGCGCTGATCCGAACGAGCTCGACAAGGAGCGTCGTCTGCTCGCCCAGGTCAAGAAGCTGCACGAGCAGAACCCGATGCTCGGTACCCGTGGCTGCCGCCTCGGCATGCTGTATCCGGAGATTCCCGACATGCAGGCTCGCGCCATCATCCGCGCCGTCCTGGCGGTGCTCAAGAAGGAGGGGGAAACCGTCCAGATCAACATCATGATCCCGCTGGTCTTCACCCCGATCGAGCTCGAGACCCATCGCCGCATCGTCCAGCAGGCCATTGACGAGGAGTTCGAGGCCGCCGGCACCAAGGTCGACGTCAAGATCGGCACCATGATCGAGCTGCCGCGTGCCGCGCTGGTCGCCGACAAGATCGCCGAGGTTGCCGATTTCTTCAGCTTCGGCACCAACGACCTGACCCAGACCACCCTGGGCATCTCCCGTGACGATGCCGAGAACGGCTTCCTCACCGAGTACCTGCGTACCAAGGTCCTCAAGGACAACCCGTTCGCCTCGATCGACCAGGAGGGTGTCGGCCAGCTCGTCGCCGGGGCTGTCGAGAAGGGTCGCAAGACCAACCCGCAGTTGAACGTGGGTGTCTGTGGTGAGCACGGTGGTGATCCTGACTCGATCCACTTCTTCAACAAGACCGGGCTCGACTACGTGTCCTGCTCGCCGTTCCGTGTGCCGATCGCTCGGTTCGCCGCGGCCCAGGCCGTCATCTCCCAGAAGGAGAAGTGAGTCTAGGGCTACATCACGTCACTGATGTGAAATTGCGGCTCCTCCACCGCGGTGGAGGGGCCGCAATATGTCATTGCATACTCCTCAATCCGTGTGCGATCGGGGAGTTTTGTCGACTTCAACTCCATGTCCGCGGAATAATGGCCACAATCGTGCCTCGACCTCTGGAGGATCAATGTCCCAGACTTTCGGTGCTTGGCGTGCCACCTACACCCCTGGTTCCTGGGTGGTGCTGGCCGGGCCGAGCAGCCTCGTCATCATGCAGCCGGCTGCGCCGCGCCATTCCGGATTGGTGTCGTCCATCTGGCGGCAGGTGGCTGAGGCCGATGATCCCCAGTCGCTCGTGGAGACGTTGTCGATCATCGGGCTGGCGAAGATGCCGAGCCTGGGCTTGTTCTTCTGGGTCGACGGCGAGATGTACTCTATGGCCCGCGGTCAGGTTGTCGTCAAGGATGCCTCCACCGGTGAGGTCGTCAATCATGGCGACGGTCTGCTGACGTGGAGCGAGAAGAAGCTCGACCCATCGACCGTTGTCGTCGAGATGGAAGAGGCCGAGCAGAGGCTGTCCATGCCGTTGCTGCTGGGGGTTGCCCAGGCGAGCAAGATCATCATCGACGCGACCGGCAAGGTTGAGCCTTTCGTCGTTCGGGAGGGCGGCGAAGTTCACCGTCCGCGGGTGTTGGCGAGTTCCGACGACGCCCTCAAACCGTGGACCCCGGAGCCTGAGGAGCAGGGGGTCAACGATTCGGAGGCCACCGAGGAAGCTCGCGAGCTCACCGGTCAGGAGTGGCAGCCAGACGACGAGGATGCTCCCGGATTCGTCGAGGTTCCGGCGCCAGGCGAGGTTCCCGACTCGGTTGCCGCGCCGGAGCCGGTTGCTGAGTCCGCACTGACCGGAGTTCCGATTCCGGCTGAGCCTGTCGTGCCTGACGAGGACGTGGTGAGTGGTGGTGACGAGGTGGCCCCTGACGTCGAGGAGCCCGTGAGCCCCGTCCCGGCCCGAGCTGCCGAGCCGGAATCCGTCGAGACCGCGGTCGCTCGTGAGGACATTGCGCCAGTCCGCGCTCAGGACGACGGCCTGGGAGGCGATGACGAGGTACACACCGGTACTCAGCCGGTGGGAGTGCAGCCCGAGCCGGAGGGCGTCGTCTCCGCACTTGCTCCGGGGGCAGTACCCCAGCAGCCTCAGCAGACAGAGCAGTCGGAACAGCCCGTGCCTCCCGAGCAGTCTCAGAGCGACCCTCGGTACGACGGAGACTGGCGCGTCGCGTCGACCTCGACGATCCGTGGAGTGTCCTCGCCGTCAGATTCCGCGGCTGCCACCCTGGTTTCGACGACTGGAGAGGCCACCCACCTCAAGGGTGCAGTTCTCGTCGGGCGAGCCCCGCGGGCCGAGAATGGCGAGGAGATCATGCGTGTTCCGTCTCCTGGTCAGGACATCAGCCGTACTCACGTGAAGTTCGCTTTGGGGCAGTGGGGGATCGAGGTCACTGACATGCATTCCACGAACGGCACCGTCGTTCGCCGCATCGGCCAGGATCCGTTGCGATTGGAAAGTGGTGAGACGATCGACCTGGCCATCGGTGATGCCGTCGATCTGGGCGACGGCGTCGTCATCACCATTGAGGCCTATCAAGGCTGACAAATGAGCCACTAGCCATCAGGACCCCCGCGAGCAATCCGCGGGGGTCTTTTGTCATGGTCAGCACCGTAGGAAGGCGTAAGCCCGGTCAACCCGCGGATTCCATGCGTGACACCGTCATTCCGGCAGGGAGCAGGGGAGGAAGCACTCGGGTCATCGCGTTATAAATCTCGGTCAGGCGCGACGGCGACCGGCGCCGTCGGTTTCGAGGCCCGTCCGCTTGGAAGTGTCTTCTTCGCCCGGTTTGGCGATCAGACGGGCCGTAATGGGTCATGATCGCCATGCTGTTCCCGATGGGAACCGCGACCTTCTGAATTGGCCTCATCCTCAGCTACTACACCATTGGTATCTGGGCACCGATCATGCTGCTCATCCTGCGCATCATGCAGGGTTTCGGAGCGGGAGCTGAGCGTGGAAGGTGCGATGGCGTCATGAAGGTCCTTCTTCCCGATTCGATGATCTTGGATCCTCACCTTCCTGGCGGGGTCGAGGCGGTGGTGTACGACGCCAGCTCAGCGATTCCGGATGAGCATCTGGATGCTGAGGTGCTCGTCACCTGGGCGGTCCCGGCCCTCTCCGGGCGGCTCGATGACGACCCTGCTGGACGCCAATGTGCTCATCTGGGGGTTTGGAACGTCATCATCACACCTCACTCTGCCGGCGGACGTCCCCTGGGTGCCGACGAACTCATCATCAAGAACGTGACCGCACTGGCGTATGGAGGCAATTTCGAAAACAAGCTGTGACGTCACTGAGTTCGTCCTCGGCGGATTAGTCTCCTAGTGTGATCCTTTGGGTCTACTCAGGATCAGGAAGGAAATCCGATGGGACACATTCTCGTTTTGTCGGGGGCTGGGCGTTACGCCGACGATATCCACGACTTCGACGCGACCTCCGAGGCCGTCTCCCAGATCTTGACCGAGCGTGGTCACCAGGTAGAGGTGAGGCGCTCTGAGCCGGAGGCCCTGGACCACCTCGCTGACGCGGATCTGCTCATCGTCAACACTGGTGGCGGCGATCCGGAGGAGGAATGGGACTACATTCCCGAATGGTCCCGCGCCCACAACAAGATTCTGGAGCACCACGAAGCTGGCAAGCCGATCCTCGGTCTGCACACCGCCTGCAACACCTTCTGTGACTGGGACCTGTGGCCGTCCGTTCTCGGGGGCAAGTGGGTGCTGGGGGTCAGCGGGCACCCGGAGCGTTCCTACGCCGTCTTCGAACCTGTACCCGAGGCTGCGGATCATCCCATCCTGCGCGGCGTCGAGCAGGTGGTCGTCTATGACGAGCGTTTCTCCGACCTGGACATCAACCCGCTTGCGACCCCGCTGCTCTTCCACGAGACGGGCGAGGAATTCCACGCGATGTGCTGGGTGATGGGCAACAACGTCGTCTACGACGGGCTGGGTCACTCGTCGAGGTCGTACTACTCGGCGTCACGACGTCAGTTGTTGTGCAACGAGGTGTCCTGGTTGCTGAACTGGAAGCGTCGCGAGGCTGCTGCGCAGGCCGCTGCACAGGTGAGCCCGGATCCCCAGACGGTCTGAGTCCGGACGAGAAGGAAGCCGGCGGTTATTCCCACCGTTCGCTCCTCCCGACGTCATTCCTTCTCGAAACCCAGTTGGAGCGCGTGAGTGGTCGGGTGGTGAACGGGCGCAACTGGCAGCTTCCGTAGCGCCGACACACCGCGTCTCCACGGTCCCGGGCATGACAGGGGCCGGATCTCACCGACCCGTCCCGGTCATCAGCGAGAACACGCCGCGAGCGTCGTCACTCCTTGGGGGCTCCGGCGAGGATCTTGGCGGTCGACGAGACGCCGAGACGGGTTGCCCCGGCCTCGACCATCGCGCAGGCCGTCTCGTAATCGCGGATGCCACCCGAAGCTTTGACCCCCAGGCGACCACCGACGGTGGCGGCCATGAGCTTAACGGCTTCGACACTCGCACCGCCCTTCGGGTGGAATCCCGTCGAGGTCTTGACGAAGTCGGCTCCGGCCCCCTCGGCGGCCTTGCACGCGCGAACGATCTCGTCATCGGTCAGCACGGCCGACTCGATGATGACCTTGAGGATCTTCGGATCCGGAACAGCCTGCTTGACGGCAGCGATGTCAGCGGTGACGTCCTCCCAACGTCCCTCCTTCACCATGCCGAGGTTGATGACCATGTCGACCTCGTCGGCGCCGGCGGCAATGACGTCATGGGCTTCGGCCGCCTTCACCGCGCTGGTGTGTTTGCCCGACGGGAACCCACACACCGCAGCCAGCTTCACGTCACCCATGTCGAGGTCAAGCGGCAGCATCGACGGCGACACGCACACCGACCAGGTACCGTACTCCTTGGCCTCGCCGACCAGCTTGGCGACGTCGTCGTGAGTGGCCTCCGGGGTCAGCAGGGTGTGATCGATCATGCCGGCCAGCTTGGTGGCAGACAGCGGGGCAGGGGACATGCCAACTCCTTCTCTGGAACAAGTGCATCCACCTTACCCGGACGCCTCGTCCTCAGGCGACCAATGGCAGGATCAGGGTGACCGTCGTCCCCTTGTTCGTCGAATCCACCTTGGCGGTGCCCTGATGAGCAGCCATGACGGCTGCGACGATGGACATGCCCAATCCTGTTGATCCCTCCTTCGACGCAGTGCGGGACGCGTCTGCCCGGGAGAATCGCTCAAAGATCAGGGGACGCACCGATTCCGGAATACCCGGTCCGTTGTCGGCGATGGCGACAACGGCCTGCCCGTCGCGGGCAGTGACGGTGGTGTGCACCGTCACTCCTGCAGGTGTGTGCTTTCGGGCGTTCGACAGCACATTGACGACGACCTGCATGAGTCGGTCGGCATCAGCCATCACCGTGATTTCCTCGTTGGGTACGTCGAGGGTCCAGATGTGGTCCGACCCGGCTGCCTGGGCATCGGAGACCGCGTTGAGAACGACCTCGACCAGGTCGATGGGGGCCAGCTCAAGTTTCTGGTCATTGTCCAGACGAGCCAGCAGCAGCATGTCCTCGACGAGGGCACTCATCCTCGTCGCCTCGGACTCGATGCGATCCATCGCGAACTGGCTCTCGGGGCACATTTCGCCGCGCCGTCGTCTCGTCAGTTCGGCATAGCCACGGATGGATGCCAACGGATTGCGCAACTCGTGCGAGGCGTCGGCGACGAACTGACGCACCTTGACCTCGGACTGCTGACGAGACTCCAACGCGCCCTCGACATTGTTGAGCATGTGGTTGAGGGCATGACCCACCTGCCCCACCTCGCTGCGAGGATCAGTCAGTGCTGGATCGACTCGGATCGGCAGGTCGACCTCGCCGCTGCCGAGGTCCATCTCGGAGACCACCGTCGCCGTCGAGGCCAATTGGTTGAGGGGGCGCAGGGACTTGGTGACGACGGCTCGCGTCGCGAAGAATCCCACGGCCAATGCCAGGAGAGTGATGGTGACCTCGAGGGCCAACAACCTCTCGATGGCGTTGAGAAGTCGTGTCCGCGGCAGGGCGACGACGTAGGTGACATTGTCACGTGTCTCCGCCAGTGCGCGGTATTCGGTGCCATTGTTCCCGTTGAGGTCGTGGGGACGGCTGTCCTGACGCACGCCGAGCAGTTCACCGGCATCGGCGTTGCAGTACTTGGTGAGGACGGCACCTTCCGTCACGGTCGTCATGAGGCAGACGCCATCGGCCTTGACAGCGAAGATTGTGCCCGCCTGGATTCCCAGCACGTCACCGGCTGTCGGGCCAGGCAATCCGATGGGGTTCGCCTCCTCGCGGTGGGCCGCCGCCATCACCTGCTCGTCAAGGCCATCCGTGAGGATCCGATGCGTTCCCCAGATCGTCACCCCTCCCAGCACGACGGCCAACGCACTAATGATGGCGAGCACTCGGACGACGAGCTGACGCCCTAGCGTGTGCCGACCCATGGGATGATCCAGCCAGGTGTCGTGGATTGTCGACCTGACCTCCGGTGTCTCGTCGCAGCATGGATCCGGCGCATGGCTGTCTGTGGGTGAGCTGGGAGAGGTCACCTGGCCATTGTCACGCAGCAGGCCGGAGAACGTAACCCGCACCACGCATGGTGTGGATCATGGGATCGCGTCCCTTGTCGATCTTCTTGCGCAGGTAGGAGATGTACAGCTCGACGACGTTGGCCTGTCCACCGAAGTCGTAGTTCCACACCCGATCGAGGATCTGGGCCTTGGAGAGCACCCGTTTGGGATTACGCATGAGGTAACGCAGCAGCTCGAACTCAGTTGCCGTCAGGTGGATCTCCTCACCGGCGCGGCGCACCTCGTGGGAGTCCTCGTCGAGGGTGAGGTCGCCGACGATCAGGGTGGAGTCGGACTTGGGCTCGGTTGCACCCGAGCGGCGCAGCAGAGCGCGCAACCGAGCGATGACCTCTTCCAGGGAGAAGGGCTTGGTGACGTAGTCGTCGCCGCCAGCGGTGAGCCCGGCAATGCGGTCGCCGACGGCGTCCTTGGCGGTGAGGAAGATGACCGGGACGTTGGGCTGATCCATGCGAATACGGCGCATGACCTCGAGGCCGTCGAAGTCGGGGAGCATCATGTCGAGGACGATGACGTCGGGGCGCGTGGCCTTCGCCTCGCGGACGGCGTGAACGCCGGAATCAGCGGTGGTGACGTCCCATCCCTCGTAACGCATGGCCATGGAGAGCAGCTCGGTGAGGCTGGGCTCGTCGTCGACAGCCAGAACACGGATGGGAGACCCGTCAGCTCGAGTAAGCCTGGGAGGTTGCGGTGGGATTGCCATGAATTAAGGGTTCCACGAAGGAAGTCCGTATCGGGTGTGTTGTGGCTGTGCTGTTCCTGTGAGCCGTATCGGAGACGAATGTGTGAAGCCTGGGGTGCGAGCATGTGTGTGATGGAGGGCGGGGTGAACTCTTCGTTAACATGAATGCGCGTTGACGCCCTGGTGTGGTTTCGAGGTACCTGGTGGGATGCATGTACACAGAAAGCACACTTTGTCGTGGGCGCGCAGTGACGGTGAAATTGTTCACCTTGTCGTTGCTTGTGGGGATCCTGCCGCGCGAACGTGGGCTCACTGGGCGTAACGTGTCGGGCGGCCGGAACTGCTCCCGGGTTCTGGTCGGCCGTCCGCCCCGCTCCGGTGAGGAGTGGGGGATCCCAGCTCGCCGTCCGGGGGCGCTACGGCCCGCACGAAGGATCTTGCATGAGTTCGACTCTGTTAATCGTGGTTATCGTCGTCGTGACGGCGCTGGCATTCGACTTCACCAACGGCTTCCATGACTCGGCCAACGCGATGGCGACGTCGGTGGCAACCGGAGCACTCAAGCCCAAGGTGGCCGTCATCATTGCGGCCGTCCTCAACGTCATTGGTGCCTGCCTGTCGACCGAGGTCGCCAAGACGATCTCCGGTGGCATCGTCAATGACCAACTCGTCACAGCCCCGATGGTCTTCGCCGGTCTGATCGGCGCGATCATCTGGAACCTCGCGACCTGGCTGTTCGGTCTGCCGTCCAGCTCCTCCCATGCTCTCTTCGGTGGCCTCATCGGTGCCGTCCTCGTCGAGGCTGGCATGAGCGGCATCCATGCCGGCAAGATCATGAGCAAGATCATCCTGCCGGCCCTGGTGGCACCGTTCGTCGCCGGAATTGCAGCTCTGCTGGCGACCTGGTTGGCGTATCGCATCACGGACCACACCGCCCATCACTCCTCGCGGATGTTCCTCAATGGCCAGCGCGTCTCGGCGTCGATGGTTGCTCTGGCTCATGGCACCTCCGACGGGCAGAAGACGATGGGCGTCATCACCCTGGTTCTCGTCGCCGCTGGCTATCAGGCGTCGGGCACCGGCCCGGCATGGTGGGTCATCCTGGCCGCCGGCTGTGCCATTGGTCTTGGTACCTACTCCGGTGGCTGGCGCATCATGCGCACCATGGGCAAGGGTCTGTGTGACATCGAGTCCCCGCAGGGGTTCGCAGCCGAGACAGCGTCCACGGCCGCCATCCTGGCCTCCTCTCACCTGGGCTTCGCCCTGTCGACCACTCACGTCTGCTCCGGCTCGATCCTCGGCTCGGGAATCGGCCGCCGCACCGAGGTGCGCTGGGCCACCGCCGGGAAGATGGTCATCGCCTGGTTGGTCACCCTGCCGGCTGCCGCTCTCGTCGGTGCTATCACCTCGGCCATCGCCGGTGCCAGCGCCTGGGGTGTCGTCATCGACCTCGTCCTGCTGGCCGTGATGGCCGCCGTCATCGTCCGTCAGGCCAACCATCACAAGGTTGACCACAACAACGTCAACGACTCCACTCAGGTCGGCGTCCGTAAGGGCTCGGCCATCGCCGGAGGGACTGCAGCATGAACATTGACTGGGCTTCACTCGGACTGGTGTCCATCGTCACGGTTGCGACCACCGTCCTCATCGTCTCCGTCGTCTCGGGCGGCGCACTGATGCTCGATCGTGCTCATGCGCGCACCGAGGCTGGAGGCGACGGGGCTGCTGGGCTCGTTGCTCTTGGGTGGACGGCCATCGTCATCGCAGGGCTCATCGTCCTGTATGGCCTCTATCTGCTCATTCCGTACTTCCACTGATCACTGGTCCGCGCTGACGAGTGCGGAGAAGGATGCCGGACGGTTTGCCGTCCGGTGTTTTTCATGTCTGGAGCGTTGTCGCCGGGAGCTGCTCGGGTTCGTTGTGGGGTGCCTAGGGGTGGTCGGCGCATTGTTCACGGGGTGGGAATAGATCTGCTCTGTCATGGGTTGAGTCTGGTGAACTCAACGTTATTGAAAATGATGCGAGCATCAACTTGAGTGACAACGACTCAGGGTCTAGGGTTGAGTCGAAGTCGCTCAAGGGGATGCTTTCCCAGAACATTCGTCCATCAGGAGGAAATCAACCATGGCCCGTTCAGTCGGTATCGACCTCGGAACCACCAACTCGTGCGTCGCCGTCCTCGAGGGTGGCGAGCCCGCCGTCATCCCGAACGCCGAGGGTGCTCGTACCACCCCGTCGGTGGTCGCCTTCACCAATTCGGGTGAGACCCTCGTCGGCGAGGTCGCCAAGCGTCAGGCCGTCACCAACGTTGATCGCACCGTCCGTTCCGTCAAGCGCCATATGGGCGAGTCCTGGACGATGGGCGTCGACGACAAGACCTACAAGCCGCAGCAGATCAGCGCCTTCATCCTGCAGAAGTTGAAGAGGGATGCCGAGGCCTACCTCGGTGAGCCGGTTACCAACGCTGTCATCACCGTCCCGGCCTACTTCTCCGACGCCCAGCGGCAGGCCACCAAGGAGGCTGGCGAGATCGCCGGTCTGACCGTTGACCGCATCGTCAACGAGCCCACCGCTGCTGCCCTGGCCTACGGCCTCGACAAGGCCGACAAAGAGCAGACCGTCCTGGTCTTCGACCTCGGCGGCGGCACCTTCGACGTCTCCCTGCTCGACATCTCCGACGGTGTCTTCGAGGTGAAGGCCACCAACGGTGACAACCACCTCGGTGGTGACGACTGGGACCAGCGCATCGTTGACTGGCTGGTCACCCAGTTCAAGAACGCCAACGGCATCGACCTAGGCGCCGACAAGATGGCCAAGCAGCGTCTGCAGGAGGCTGCCGAGCGCGCCAAGATCGAGCTGTCGCAGGCCTCCGAGACCCACATCAACCTGCCGTACATCACCGCTGGTGCCGCTGGCCCGCTCCACCTCGACGAGAAGCTGACCCGAGCCGAGTTCCAGCGCCTGACCTCCGATCTCCTCGAGCGTTGCCGCACCCCGTTCAACGCCGTCATGAAGGATGCCGGCCTCAACGTCTCGCAGATTGACGAGGTCATCCTCGTTGGTGGTTCGACTCGTATGCCCGCCGTCTCCGAGCTCGTCAAGGAGCTCGCTGGCAAGGAGCCGCACAAGGGCGTCAACCCTGATGAGGTCGTGGCTCTCGGTGCCTCCCTGCAAGCCGGTGTGCTCAAGGGCGAGGTCAAGGACGTACTGCTTCTCGACGTCACCCCACTGAGCCTCGGTATCGAGACCAAGGGTGGTGTCATGACGAAGATCATCGAGCGCAACACCACCATCCCGACCAAGCGTTCCGAGGTGTTCACCACCGCCGAGGACAACCAGCCGTCGGTAATGATCCAGGTTTTCCAGGGTGAGCGCGAGTTCGTCCGCGACAACAAGCCGCTGGGCAACTTCGAGCTGACCGGTCTGATGCCCGCCCCGCGCGGCATCCCGCAGATCGAGGTGTCCTTCGACATCGACGCCAACGGCATCGTCCACGTTCACGCCAAGGACATGGCCACCGGCAAGGAGCAGTCCATGACTGTCACCGGCGGCTCCGCCCTGGGCAAGGACGAGATTGATCGGATGGTCAAGGAGGCCGAGGCCAACGCCGACGCCGACAAGAAGCGTCGCGAGGCTGTCGAGATGCGCAACGAGGCCGACGCCCTGGCCTTCCGCACCGAGAAGTTGCTCGACGAGAACGGTGACAAGATCCCTGAGGACACCAAGACCCCGGTGACCGAGGCCATCGCCAAGTTGAAGGAGACCCTCAAGGGCACCGACAACGACGACGAGGTCAAGGCCGCCATGGACGACCTGAATCAGAAGGCGTCGGCCATGGGCCAGGCGATTTACGCCGCTGCCCAGCAGGCCCAGGCCCAGAACTCGCAGGGTGAGGGCGCCGAGTCGGCCACCTCTGAGTCCGGCGACGACACCGTCGTGGACGCGGAGATCGTGGACGACGAGGACGACAAGAAGTGACCGGGGCCACGGCCTGACCCCAAACCCCGCATCGACCGCCGGGTCGCCAATCATGACGGCCCGGCGGTCGGCACCCACGTGGAGGAAGACAGATGACTGACAAGAACGTCAATCCCGATGACAACCAGGCCGACGACAACCAGGCTGGCGAGAACGTCGAGGAGCGTTTCGCCGACATCGTCGATGGCGTCGACATCGACGCCGACCAGCCGGCCGCTGACTCGCAGGCTCCTGAGGAGATGTCCCGGGAGGCCCAGCTCGAGGCCCTGCTGGCCGAACGCACCGAGGATCTGCAGCGTCTGCAGGCCGAGTACGTGAACTACAAGAGGCGCGTCGACCGTGACCGCGCACTGTCGCGACAGTCCGGCGTCGACAAGGTCATCACCGACCTCATGCCGGTCCTGGACTCGATCGCCATGGCTCGCCAGCACGGGGAGGTCGAGGGCGGCTTCAAGCTCGTCGTCGACGAGCTCGAGAAGGTGGCCAACACCCATGGTTTGAGCAGCTTCGGTGAGGTGGGTGACGCCTTCGACCCGAATCTCCACGAGGCTCTCATGCAGATGCCGATGGAGGGGGTCACCGTCACCTCCGTCAGCCAGGTGATGCAGCCCGGCTACAAGCTCGGTGATCGTGTCCTGCGTCCGGCGCGCGTGGCGGTCTCCGATCCGGACCCGAATTCCAAGCCCGGGGAGTCGAAGGATGAGGGGTCGGGGGAGCAGGCCCCCGAGGCTGACGGCGACTGAGACGACACACATCGAAGAAGGCGGCCATGATCGCAGACCGGAAGAACCCGCGATGATCAGGGAGGGAGGAACCAGATGAGTACCAAGGACTGGGCCGAGAAGGACTACTACAAGGTCCTCGGTGTCTCCAAGGACGCGAAGCCCGAGGAGATCAAGAAGGCGTTCCGCAAGATCGCCCGGGACAACCATCCCGACTCCCACCCCGGTGACAAGGCTGCCGAGGCTCGTTTCAAGGAGGCCTCCGAGGCCAACGACGTGCTGTCCAATGCCAAGAAGCGTAAGGAATACGACCAGGCTCGCAGCCTCTTCGGAACGGCCGGCCGATTCGGGTTCCCGCGTGGTGGCGCTCAACCGAACGTCAACGTCGAGGACTTCATTCGTACCGCCTCCAACGGCGACGGATTCGGAGACCTCTTCGGAAATCTCTTCGGGGCCACCGGTGGACGCCGCACCACGACCAGGGCGGCTCGTCGTGGTGCCGACGTCGAGGGGGAGACGACGATTTCCTTCGACGACGCCGTGTCCGGGACGACCGTCACCATGGACATGGTCTCCCAGGCCCCCTGCCAGGCGTGCCGGGGAACTGGTGCCAGGGCCGGAACCGTGCCGAGAGTGTGCTCGACCTGTCAGGGATCGGGTATGCACGCGACCTCGGCGGGTGGCGTCTTCGAGATGACTGAGCCCTGCCCGGATTGCCAAGGGCGAGGCATGGTTGTCGAGGATCCCTGCCAGGTGTGCCACGGATCGGGTCGCGCGAAGTCCACCAAGTCCATGCAGATCCGCATTCCTGCCGGCGTGGAGGACGGCCAGCGCATCCGTATCAAAGGCAAGGGTTCCCCGGGCGAGAATGGCGGCAGGGCCGGCGACCTGTACGTCAAGGTGACGGTGCGTCCGCACAAGGTCTTCGGACGTGACGGCAACAACCTCACCGTCGACGTGCCGGTGACCTTCCCGGAGGCTGCTCTCGGCGCCGAGGTCGAGGTGCCGACCCTGGCCGGAAGTACCGTTCGTCTGCGGATTCCCGCAGGGACGCCCAGCGGCCGGACCTTCCGGGTGCGTGGTCGTGGCGTGCCGCGCTCGGACGGCAACAAGGGAGACCTGCTCGCCACGGTCGAGATCGTCGTCCCCGAGAAGCTTGACGACGACGCGCGACATGCCTTGGAGGGGTTCCGTGACGCCGTCCGGCAACCCAACCCGCGGCCATGGGAGGTGAGGTGAGATGGCACGGAGCAGCAGGAAGCTGTCCGACGCCGTCGATCTGGCGGTGATCGACAAGGACGCCGCCATCTTCCCCATCTCGGTGGCCGCCGAGTTGGCCGGGATGCACCCGCAGACCCTGCGCACCTATGACCGGCTCGGGCTGGTCATCCCGGAGCGGACCCGTGGACGGGGTCGTCGGTACTCCATGCGTGATGTCGCCGCCCTGCGGATGGTTCAGCACCTGTCCCAGGAAGAGGGGATCAACCTCAACGGGATCAGGCGCATCCTCGAGATGGAGCGTCGTATCGAACAGTTGTCCGACCAGGTCGATCAGCTCACCGACACCGTGCGTGGAATGCAGGCTGCCAGGTTCCAGGGTAGTGAGGACGCGCGGGTGTTTACCGCCGAGTCCACCGGTCGGGTCCACATGGGTAGGACGGTCGTCCACGCCCAATTGGCATTGCCTGCGCACCGAGGCTGAGAGCCCTTGAGATGGTTGCGATCTCGCGCGGGCAGTCCATTCTGACCGCTGTGAATCCGCTGACAGCAGACCGAAATACCGCTGTGAGGGGGCAGACAACCCGTCATCGACGAGGCATGATGAGATCGTGAAGGGAATTCTCAGGATTCTCAGTGTCGTGATTGTCGCGGCCGTCGTGGTCGGGATTACCCTCGGATTGCGGCCTGTCAACCACGCAAATGGGTGGTCCTTTGACCGGCATCGTAAGCCGAGCGTGGCCACCTCCTCAGCCCCGGCGTCCTTTGTTGCGGGGCGGTCCGCTCCCGGACTGACGGGGCATGGCGGAACCCTCGGCACTGTCGGTCTTGGCGACTCCGTTCCGCAGGGAAGTGCGTGCCGCCAGTGCGTCACCTTCATCGAGCGGGTCGGCACAGACATGGCCCACCGAGCGAGCGTGCGAGCCTCCGTGGGTAACGAGTCGGTGTCGGGATACAAGACCACTGACGTCCTCACCCAGCTCGAGTCGCCTGGCACGAGGACCTTGCTCAAGAATGCTGATCTTGCCATCGTGACGATCGGGGCCAACGATTTCGACGTCGACAAGATCGTCGCCAGGTGTGCCCACGCCGATGCGTCATGCGTCGAGGGTGACGTCGATGCGGTGACCGGACGGGTGCGCACCATCCTGGAACGCATCAAGGCCGGGATGGCGACGCCCGATGCCACCGTCGTCGTCACCGGGTACTGGAATGTCGGGATGGACGGCAAGGTAGGGCGTGAACAGGGCAAGGACTACGCCCATGTCACCAACACGATCACCAAGGTGTTCAACTCCCAGGTCGAGGACATCGCTGATGAGGCCGGGGTCGTCTATGTCGATGTGCGCACTCCGTTCAAGGGCGCCGACGGCACGCGGGACGACACCGAACTTCTCGCCGAGGACGGTGACCATCCGTCGCAGAAGGGTCACGCCGTGCTGGCCAAGGCTGTGGAGGCCGAGCTGCCCTGACGGCGGTGTTCCGTGTCGTCGTGGTGTGCGTCGGGACGAACCTGCGGCCGAGGTTGCCGATCAATACCGGGTTCGTCCATGCCGAGGTGGCACTGAAGGGCCTTGCCCCCCAGATCGCCAAGACCGAGCATGCAGAGGGGGAAGGGGCATCCCTTGCCGTCATCTCCTGTCAGTGTGAGACAACCCACATCTCACCCCGATCTTTGGGTGCTGGATCGTCCTATTCGTATTACCCTGAATAACAAGTAGCGTCGGCACCGAGGTCGACGCGCTGACAAGGGATCAAAGATGACAGAAACCATGCTTGCCGAACGTTTCCACGCTGCGGATCGGTCCATCACCCTCGAGGACATCCCGATCCCGCACCCGGGGGCCCGGTGAGGTGCTCATCAAGGTCGCATACTGCGGTATTTGCCACTCCGACCTGAGCCTCATCAGCGGCGCCTTCCCGGCCAGTCGTCCCGTTGTGACCCAGGGCCATGAGGCCTCCGGCACCATCGTCGAGCTCGGCGCCGGCGTCACCGGGTGGAAGGAGGGTGACCGCGTCATCCCGTCCGCTGGTCGTCCCTGCCTCAAGTGCCGCAAGTGTCGTCGTGGTGCCTTCACAGACTGCCTGAGCCTGAACCTGATGGCCTTCGCCTACGATGGCGCATGGGCCGAGTACCACGTCGCCCAGGCCTCCGGAATGACGAAGATCCCGGACAACGTCCCGATGGACCAGGCCGCCCTTCTCGCTGATGCCGTCTCCACCCCCTACGCCGCTGTCGTCCGTACTGGCAAGGTGCACATGGGCAACGCCGTCGCCGTCTGGGGAGTCGGTGGTGTCGGGACCCACCTCGTCCAGCTCGCCAAGCTGGCCGGTGGCGTCCCGTCATCGCCATTGACCTCAACGACGCAGTCCTCGAGCGCGCCAAGCGACTCGGTGCCGATCACACCCTGCGCAGCGACGACCCTGAGCTCATGCAGAAGATCGAGGACATCACCAACGGCCGCATGATCGACGTCGCCTTCGACGCCGTCGGCATCAAGCCCACCCTGCGCGCTTGCGTCGACTCCCTCGACGTCGACGGCAAGGCGGTCTCCGTCGGTCTCTCCTCCCAGGACATCGACGCCGGCCCGTTCCTGGACTTCAACCTGCACCGCAAACAGGTTCTCGGCCACCTTGGTTACAAGTCCCAGGACATCGCCATGCTGGCCGAGATGCTGTCGTACCACCGCCTCGACCTCTCGGAGTCGATCTCCAAGGTCATTCCGCTGTCGGAGGTCAAGAGCGGCATTGAGGAGCTGGAGTCCCATCAGGGCAACCCGATCCGTATCCTCGTCAAGCCCTGACGCCGTCCAGTCCTGAGGCAAGGTCCTCGGACACAACTCAACGCACACGTTCAGCGCACAGGCTCGACACACACTGGGTGCCGTCGCGATTCGTCTCGTCGGCACTCGTACGTATGAGACCACGGACGTTGCCGTGCGAGCCTGCAACGCCACGGGCGTGATCGTCTCTGTCCGAGCGGGGTCCTACAATCCAAGGATTGAACCCCGGACCTCCCGGGACTGCTGCGACGACGCATCCCGCCGTCGGGGCGGGAACGCCGGCACGACGTCAGGAGTTTCATGACAGTACTGACCGACTTTCTCGCCACGCATCAACTGCTGACGATCCTCATCGTCCTGGCTTCTGGTGCCCTGCTGGGCCAGATCAAGTTCGGCCCACTGAGATTCGGTGCTGCTGGTGCCCTCTTCATGGGGCTCGTCGTGGGTGCCCTCGACCCACGTTTCGGCCAGGACCTGGGCATGATCAAGGGCTTCGGCGTCGTGCTGTTCTGTTACACCGTCGGCCTGGCTGCTGGATCGACCTTCCTGTCCGACCTCAAACGTCAGTGGAGCCTCATGTTCGCCGGCATCGTCGGGCTTGCCGCCATGGCAGCCGCCGGGCTCGGGTTGGGACGATTGTTCGGACTGAGCCCGGCCCACGTCGCCGGCCTGTACGCCGGTGTCCTCACCTCACCGGCCATCGACGCCGCATCGACGGCCACCCACGGCGCCGGGGACACCCTCGTTGGCTATGCGTTGTCGTATCCGGTCGGCGTTGTCGTCGGGCTCGTCATGGTCGCCCTCGTCGCCAAGCGGCACTGGCCGGCCACCAAGGACAACACCTCCATGGCCGAGGCCGGGCTGACTTCGGTGTCAACGGTCGTCGATCGCGAGACCTCCATTCGCGAGACCCCAGGTTTCAACGACGACCAGATCCGGATGTCCTACCTGCTGCGCGACGGCGAGATGCGGCTGGCCACCCCGGACGACGACCTCCATGTCGGCGACCAGGTTCTCGTCGTCGGCAACCCTGACGACGTCAACCGTGCCGTCGAGCACTTGGGCCACGTCTCTGATCGCGCCCTCACCGACGAGCGCCACGAGATTGACTTCCGCCGCTTCCTGGTGTCCAACCCTGCCCTGGTCGGGCACACCCTCGGCAGCATCGATGTGCGCGGCCGTACCAGTGGCAAGGTGACTCGGGTGCGTCGTGGCGACCTCGACATGTTGGCCCGCGATGACATCGTCCTGCAGCCGGGCGACCGCGTGCTGTGCGTGGTGCCGGCGAATCGTCTGTCCGACGCCGCCGACCTCTTCGGTGACTCCGAGGCCCGCGTCTCCCAGGTCGACGCCCTGTCCCTGGGGCTCGGCGCCGCCCTTGGTCTGCTGCTCGGGGCTCTCATGGTGGCCCTGCCCGGCGGCTTGCGCTTCGAGCTGGGAACCGCAGCCGGACCGCTCGTCATGGGTATGATCCTGGGGTCGGTGCATCGTACGGGTCCATTGCGGTGGCAGCTGCCACACGCCACCAACGCGATTCTGCGTCAGCTCGGTCTCATGATTTTCCTGGCCTGCGTCGGGCTGGCGTCCGGTCCCGCCTTCCTGTCCCAGGCCGCCAGCTGGACCGGTCTGGCAGTCATCGGCGTCTCAGCCGTCACCTTGGTCCTCGGTGGAGTGATCGTCATTGCTGCGGCCTGGTTCATGAAACTGTCGGCCCAGCGCGCCACCGGTGCCTTCGCCGGTTTCGTGGGCCAGCCGGCCATCCTCAGCTACGCCAACTCCTTGGTCAACGACGAGCGCATCGAGTCGGCCTACGGTGCCCTCTTCGCGCTGGGAACCATCGTCAAGATCCTCCTGGTGCAGGTCATCGTCCTGGTGTGAGTTCTTCCGGAACGGGGGCCGGTCGGTTGTGCAACCGTCCGGCCCCCGTCATGTCGGTGAGGGGACCTGATCAGCCCCGTGACTGATTGCGGCGACGAGACAGCCACCACCCCAGAGTCAGGACGGCCAGCCAGATCGGGCCGATCGCCACGGCGATCCGGAAGGGCGGCATGATCAGCATGACGACGACCATGAGCACCAGGAAGGCGATGACGATCCAGTTGGTCACCGGTGCTCCCGGCATCTGGAACTTGAGGTTTGCGCGGGTCTCGGGGGCCAGACGACGACGGAAGAGCATCTGGGTGATGATGATCGTCGCCCAGTTGATGATGGCGGAGATCGTGGCGATCGACATGATGTACATGAACGCCTGTTCCGGCAGCAGCCCGACGACGACCACCGCGATGGCCGTCACCGCGCTGGAGACCAGCACACCGACCCACGGGGAGCCGGCCCTGTTGACCTTGCCGAGAACCTTGGGGGCGTCACCCTGGTGGGCCAAGGCGTGCAGCATCCGACCGTTGGCGTAGAGGCCGGAGTTGTACGCCGACATCGCTGCGGTGAGCACGACGAGATTGAGAATGGCGGCCGCTCCCGGGATGCCGACGAGGTCGAAGATCTGGACGAAGGGGCTGGCGGTGCCGTCGATCTTGGTCCACGGGACGATGGCCAGCATGACGACGAGGGCGCCGACGTAGAAGATCAGGATCCGCCCGACGACCCGGTTGATGGCCTTCGGGATGGAACACTGCGGGTCCTCGGCCTCGCCTGCGGTGATGCCGATGAGTTCGGTGCCGCCGAAGGAGAACATGACGATGATGATGCCGGCGAGCATCCCGGTGACGCCGTAGGGCATGAACCCGCCGTTGCGCCACATGTTGCTGAATCCGGTCGCCGGGGTGGGGGGAGATCCGAGGAGGATGATCCACAGCCCCAGGATGATCATCGCGACGATGGCGACGACCTTGATGATGGCGAACCAGAACTCCACCTCGCCGTAGGCGCGCACGTGGAGCAGGTTGACAGTGGTCACGATGACGAGGAGAACCGCCGCTGACAGCCAGCGGGGCACGGCCGGGAACCAGTAGTTGACGTAGATTCCGACCACCGAGAGCTCCGCCATCGACACGAAGATGTAGTTGAACCAGTAGTTCCAGCCGGAGATGAAGCCGGGCAGGTCCCCCCACCATCGGTGCGCGTACTCACTGAAGGCGCCCGACGTCGGGTGGTGGACGCTCATCTCGCCGAGGGCACGCATAATGAGGTAGATCACCGCGCCCCCCACCAGGTAACTGATGACGATGGCCGGGCCAGCGGCGGAGATCGAGTCGGCAGCTCCATAGAACAGACCGGTTCCGATGGCGCCACCCAGGGCGATGAGCTGGATGTGTCGGTTTCTCAGACTGCGGTGCAGTTGCTGATCAGGTTCGGTCACGCCGGTGAGTTTAGGGGCGGGTCCGAGAAGGAGGCGGCGGTGATCGAGGGGTGAGCGTTCGTGCAGGCGAGAGGTCACGACGACGCCGAGGTGCCGATACTTGCCGGTCACCCCACGGAGCTGCCAGAAAATCGAGATGAAAACGTGTACATGCCTGATCCGGGCCACTTCTTGGCAGCTCCGTGGGGTGGTCCCGGAGTATCGATACCCTGACCAGGTGATCTTCAACCTCTCCGCCGTGTGCCTGATGCGAGGGCGAACCTGTCTCAACGTCCGAAAACGGGGAGCCGGTCACGTCATCCTTCCCGGTGGCAAGATCGAGCCCGGCGAGACCCCTCTCGAGGCCGCCATCAGGGAGGCCCGGGAGGAGACCTGTCTGGTCCTCGATCCCGCAGACCTCACCCACCTGGGAACCTTCGACGCCCCTGCCGCTAACGGTGACGCCGACGGCATTCGCTGCGCGGTTTATGTGTGTGACTGGCAGGACTCCTGGCCCGAGCCCGTCCCCGACTCCGAGATCGTCGAGTACGAGTGGACCGACCTCGACCACTGCCACGATGACGCGAGACAGGCCCCGCTGCTGCTCGGCCGGGTCATCCCGGCCCTGCAACAGCGAGGCCTGCTGTGAACCTCACGGTGTCGCCAGCCCTTGAGCTCACTCCTCAGCCAGGGCGACGGCGGGCTTGATCTTCGCTCCCCGGCGACCGGGGATCACGGAGGCCAGCCATCCGGCCAGCACCGAGACGACGGCCACCACGAGCATCTGAACCCACGGCACGGACGCCTGAACGGTCATGATCGAGCTGAAGAGGGCGTGGGATCCGGCGATGCCGTATCCGATACCCAGCGCGATACCGAGGATTGCCGCAATGCCCGAGAGGATGAGCGCCTCCGTGCCGAACATCGACCGCACCTGTTTCCGCGTCAGTCCGAGGGCGCGCAGCAACCCGATCTCGCGGGTGCGCTCCACCACCGACAGGCCAAGGGTGTTTGCGACGCCGACCATTGCGATGATGACCGAAATCACCAGCAGACCGACGACCATGCCGAGCAGGATGTTGATCACCTTGTCCATCTGGGCCTTCTGATCAGCGGTCGAGGCGACCGTCACTCCCTGGTGGGCCGACATGGACTTGGACAGGGCCTGGGTGGTCTTGGACTGATCGGTGCCGTCCTTGTAGCGGACCTGCAGCTGGGTGGGTTCGGCCTTCGGAGCCAGCTTGGTCATGACGTCCTGGGTGACGACGATGCCCTGCGTGTCCTGACCATGTCCGACCAGGGTCAGGTTGACCTTGTTGCCATTGACGGTGACGGTGATCTTGTCGCCGTCAGAGGCACCTGGCACGGAGCCCACGGCGTGGGTGCTGTCGAGCCCCTTGGTGGCGGAATCGTTGCGAACGACCTGGGAGAACTCCGATGAGACGCCCTGGATGGTGGTCTGCTTGGCATCCCCGCCGCCCTCAATGGTTCCGGTGGCTGTCGTCACAGTAGCGACCTTGGCGACTCCGTCGGTCTTCCTGGCGTCCTGAATGGTCGCCTTGTCGAGCGGACCCTGGGCTCGCACGGTGGCGTCGACGGGGAAGTGACCGTTCATGACCTTGTCGATGGAGGCCCGTCCGGTGGCAGCTCCCGTCGCGACGGTGGTGATGAGGGTGACGCCGATGAGCAGGGCAGACGTCGTCGTGGCGGTACGGCGCGGGTTGCGCTGAGTGTTCTCGACAGCCAACTCCCCCGGAACCCCGCCGAGATGGGCTGAGCCGACGGCTCGGCTCAGCCCGCCGATGAGGACGGGAGCCAGCACCAGCACGCCGGCAAAACTGACGAATCCACCGGCCACCCCGCACAGCACGGCGACATTGGTCTCCATGTCAGCGGTCGCGGAGACGACGACGAGGGCGGCACCGGCGATGAAGAGCAGGGCACCGAGCATGATGCGGACCCGACCGATCCTGCGGGTGGGCGTCTCGGTCATGGGCTGCAGAGCAGCGACCGGGGCGACCTTGGTGGCGCGACGTGCCGGTGATAGGGCGGCCAAGGTCGTCACGACGATTCCGACAATGAGTGGGATGATGCATGACATCACGGTGACGCTGACCGAAGCGTCGACCGGGGAGCCCGCAGCCTTGAGCCCCATGAGCATGAGCTGGGTGACGCCAATACCAAGAGCCGTTCCGACGGCCGATCCGATGAGGCCGGCGGTGAGGGCCTCGCCCACCACCGAGCGACGCACCTGCTTGCGGGTGGCACCGATACAGCGGGCCAAGGCCAGGGTGCGGGTGCGTTGGGCGACGAGGATGGTGAAGGTGTTGACGATCACCATCGCTGCGACGGCCAGGGCGATGACGGCGAAGGCACCCATGAAGGTCGTCATGGCCGCGAATCCGTCGGAGGCGTGCTCGGCCTGGTGGGCTCGCTCGTCGTCTGCGGTACGGACGGTGGCGGTACTGCCGACGGCCTTGGAGGCATCCTTGACGACCTCGGAGGCTGGGCGGTCGGAATTGACGTACAGGACGTCGGCACCTTCCTGACCACTGATGCCGGCCAGGGTGGCGGCAGGCAGGTAGATCTCCGGAGAGGTCGGGGTGCTCGTGGTCCGAGCATTCGGATTGAGCACGCCCACCACGGTCAGGTTGGTGGACTTCAGCTTCTTCTGAGACATGTCACTGACCGTGATCCGGGAGCCGACCGCGGCCTTGTTGTCCGCAGTGCTCTGGTTGACGGCGACTTCGTTCGGCCCCGTCGGGGCGCGTCCCTCGACCATGTCGGGGTGGGCTGGTACGAGGTGGCCGGAGACATAGGCGGACTGCCCGTTGTCGGTGCGCTGCAGGAAGACGTTGCGGGTGGCCTCGACCGAGGTCACGCCATCGACCTTGGCGACCTTGTCAACGGTGGTCTGGGCAATGGTCTTGTCCTTGCCAGTCACGACTACGGCGGCATCCCCGACGGCTGCCGCCTGGGTCCGCAACGTGGAAGCCTTGATCGAATCCATCAACATCAGGGTGCTGGCCATGAAGGCCACCCCGATGATGACGGCGATCATCGTGGGAATGAGACGACGACGTTCATGAATCATGCCAACACCTCCTGCCCACGAGTGGTGGAAACCTGGCCGTCAGCGACGGTGACGATGTCGTCGGCCCTGGCGGCGGCGTCGCGGTCGTGGGTGACCATGACGACGCTCTGGCCGAGGTCGTCGACGCAGTGGCGCAGGAAGTCGAGCAGGTCGTCGCTGGCCTCCGAATCGAGGGCGCCGGTGGGCTCGTCGGCGACGATGACGTCCGGACGGGTCACCAGGGCACGGGCGACGGCAACGCGCTGCTGCTGGCCGCCCGACAGCTCCGACGGCTTGTGGCGAAGGCGTTCGGTGAGGCCGAGCATCCCGGTGATGTGGTCGAACCACTCCTTGTCGACCTTGCGGTGGGACAGCCTCAGCGGCAGCATGATGTTGTCGGTGGCCGTCAGCGTCGGCATGAGGTTGAAGGACTGGAACACGAATCCGACGTGGTCGCGACGCAGCCGGGTGAGGGCGTCGTCGTCGAGGTGAGTGATCTCGGTGTCGCCGATCCACACCCGTCCAGAGGTGGGGGAGTCCAGACCCGTCATGCAGTGCAGCAGGGTCGACTTGCCCGAACCCGACGCCCCCATGATGGCGGTGAAGCGCCCGGCCGGGATGTCGAGGGTCACGGAGCGCAGCGCCCGCACAAGGGTGGCTCCCGAACCGTAGGTCTTGGTGAGGTCAAGGGTGCGGACCGCGCTGGGGACGGTCGTCGAGGATGCGGTCGGCGCGGCCGGCGCTGAGGCAGACATGAGAACTCCTGTGTCGAGGTGCAACAACGCCTTTGACGCTATGGGCGTTGTCCCTCGTCACACATCAGTCCCGGGAACGGTTCCTGCTCTCCTACTGCAGGAGGATCCAGCTCGTCGGCGGAAGGACCGGGCTGAGGGCCCTCATGTCCGAAAGGTCAGCGACCGGGTCGAACCAGTCCGGCGTCGTAGGCAGTGATGACCATGGAGACCCGGTCACGCAGGCTGAGTTTGGACAGGATGTGCCCGATGTGGGTCTTGACGGTCGTCTCGGCCAAGTAGAGCCGCTCGGCGATCTCGGCGTTCGTCAGCCCTTCGCCGACGCAGGTGAGCACCTCGCGCTCCCGGTCGGACAAGGAGTCTATGAGCTTGGGGTCGGTCATTGTCGGCGCGCCCTCCCCTTGACGAGGGATGAAGCGTTCGATGAGACGCCGGGTGGCCGACGGGGCGACGACCGAGTCGCCGT
This sequence comes from Cutibacterium avidum 44067, assembly GCF_000367205.1. Classification (NCBI taxonomy): domain Bacteria; kingdom Bacillati; phylum Actinomycetota; class Actinomycetes; order Propionibacteriales; family Propionibacteriaceae; genus Cutibacterium; species Cutibacterium avidum. Next base: position 184,730 of record NC_021064.1, read on the forward strand.
CACGAACCGCTCGGATGGCGGCCAGCAGTTCCGTCGGTCCGGCGTCCTTGAGCATGAATCCGGACGCTCCGGCGCGCAGGGCAGCATGGACGTACTCGTCAAGGTCGAAGGTCGTCAGGACGAGGATCCTGGCCTCAGGGTGGGCGACCATGATCTTCTCGGTGGCGCCCAGGCCGTCGAGGATGGGCATCCGGATGTCCATGAGGACGACGTCGGGGGACAGCTCATCGACGAGGGTGACGGCTTCGGCGCCGGTGTTGGCCTCCCCGACGACGGTCATGTCGGGCTGGGCGTCGAGGACCAGGCGGAATCCGGCACGAACCATCTGCTGGTCATCGGCCAGGAGGAGTCGGATCGGGTCGGTCATGGCATGGTCCTCCGGGGCTCGGACTGACGATTACTGATGATTGATGGGTGGGGATGACGCCGTGGACTCGGAACCCGTGGTCCGGGCGACTTCCCACCTCAAGAGTGCCACCCCAAGCGGACATACGTTCGCGCATCCCCACCAGGCCATGCCCTGCCCCGTCGGCCCGCTCGATGCCAGTTACTCCGGCTCCTCGCCCGTCGTCGAGGATCTCCAGGGTGACGTTGCCGGGGTGATGGCTGACGATGACCTGGGCGGTGGCGGCAGGACCGCCGTGCTTGAGGACGTTGGTGAGGGCTTCCTGGACGACGCGGTAACAGGCCAGCTGGGCGCCCTGGGAGAGGGGTTCGTGGCATTCCGGGTCGCCCTCGACCCTGAGGTCGATGGACAGCGCTCCCTTCATCTCCTCGACCAGACGAGGAATGTCGTCAAGGCCCTGGGTGGGGGCGAGTTCGGGGGCGGAGTCGTCGTCGCGCAGCACCCCGACGAGACGACGGGTCTCGTCGAGGGCGTGACGGGCGGTCGTGGCGATCGTGTCGAGTGCCTGGGCGCTGGCCGCCAGACGGGTCTCGGCGTCGCCGACCTCCTCGTGGTGGGCGAGGTAGGAGCCACCGTCGGCCTGCACCACGATGACCGACAGGGAGTGGGCGACGATGTCGTGCATGTCCCGGGCGATCTTGGCGCGTTCCTCCTGAGTGGCAAGACGGATGCCCTGGTCGCGTTCGCGTTCCAGATCGATGGCGCGTTGGCGCAACGCCTCCATGGTCTGGCGACGACCCCGAGCCGCACTTCCGGCGAACCAGGATGCCAGACAACATGCCATGCACCCGATCGCGATGATGCCGGAGCGCAGCAGCTTCGTATGCGTGTTCAGATCGGACCTGGGGTCGAATCCCCAACTCACCGCGGCGGCGATCGGGGCGACGAAGCACAGTGCGAGCCAGAAGCTGCGCCGTGGTCTCTCGGTCTTCAGCGAGAGTTGGTACAGGATGATGGGTACCAGAACGTTCTGCGGCCACGGGCCGGTCGTCATCGCAAGCTGGACGAGGTGTGAGCCGACCAGTACTGCCGCCGTGATCTCCGGCCTGGTGCGGGCCCACACCCAGGAGGCTGCAACCGCGAGGACCAGCACGAGCATCCATATTTCATGGGCAGTGACATGGTCTTGCTGAGCCCAGGACATCACGGTGACCACAACGACGACGAAGACGAACACCGAGTCGAGGATCATGGGGTGCGCGCGCAACCACCGATAGCCACGACGCAGACGTCCCGGGGGACGACGTGTGGGGACGGAAGTGCTGCTCACCGTTCTGACCCTACGGCCAGAAGGGATGAGCCACATCCTTCCGTCGGTGGATTTAAGGAGGATCCGACCATCCGTGACCGTTCAGCTCTCTCCGAAAACCTGGCCGTTGGTTGTGGCTCCGCTGGGAGGTCCGTGGCCGAGGGGCCATGATTGCGGTGTGCAGAACCGTTCCCGACTGATACGCCTGATGGGCCCGGCCTTCGTCGCGGCCGTGGCGTATGTCGATCCGGGGAACGTCGCCGCGAACCTCTCGGCAGGGGCTGGCTATGGCTACCTGCTGGTGTGGGTGCTGGTCGTCGCCAACGTCATGGCGATGCTGGTGCAATATCTGTCGGCCAAGCTGGGACTGGTCACTGGCCATTCCCTTCCTGAGCTCGTCGGGGACGCTCTACCACGTCGAAGCAGTCGGCTGGCCTTCTGGTTCCAGGCCGAGCTGGTCGCGGCTGCGACGGACCTGGCCGAGGTTATTGGTGGGGCAGTGGCCTTGGAGATGCTCTTCGGCCTACCACTGCTCGTCGGAGGTCTCATCACTGGGGCGCTGTCCCTGGCGATCCTGGCAATCCCGTCTCGTCACGGGCAGCGTACTTTCGAGATCGTCATCATCGGGATGCTCGTGGTCGTCGCCATTGGCTTCACGGCAGGACTGGCCTTCTCGCCCCTGTCGTGGAGCGGAATTGCCTCCGGCATGATCCCGAGGTTCGAAGGCACCGAAACGGTCATGTTGGCCACATCGATGCTGGGCGCCACCGTCATGCCACACGCGGTGTACATGCACTCCTCACTGGTGCGAGATCGTCACGGGGTGAATGATCGGCCGGGCCATATCTCCAGACTTCTCAAGGCGACGCGATGGGACGTCGCGGTCTCCCTGGTGTTGGCCGGATCGGTGAACATCGCGATGCTGCTGCTGGCAGCGGCGAGCTTGCAGGGAGTCGAGGGGATTGACGGCATCACCGAGGCCCACGCGGCCATCAGCTCCTCCTTGGGGTCGACGATCGGGGTCATCTTCGCCATCGGACTATTCGCGTCGGGGTTGGCCTCGACGTCGGTAGGTGCTTATGCCGGGGCCGAGATCATGGCAGGGCTGCTCCACATGAGAGTTCCCATGCTCGTCCGCCGGCTCGTGACGATCATCCCGGCCCTCATCATCCTGGCGTCGGGAGCGAATCCGACCAGGGCCCTCGTCCTCAGCCAGGTCCTCCTGAGCATGGGGTTGCCGCTGGCCCTCGTGCCACTGGCGCGGTTCACGGGGGACCGACGCTTGGTGGGTCAATGGGCGAATGGCCGCGTCATGTCCGTCATCTCGTGGACGGTCGTCGTCGCGGTGTCAGCTCTCAACGTCGTCCTCGTCGTCGCGACGATCATGAGGTGAATGATCCCTGAGTGAAACTGTCTGGCGTCCTTCGTGAGATTGATGACAAACTCAGGGCGTGACGACGCCGAACCCCACACCGAGCCTAACTCACGAATTGGCCACTGAGCTGGCGACCGCTTTCCGCGGACATCCCGCCGGCGTGGCAATCCTGACGACGATGGGTGCAGCTGGTCCGGAGGGGCTGACGGTGTCCTCCCTGGCATCGGTGTCAGTCGTGCCTGCCGTCGTCTCGGTGTCGATGGGTAATGGCTCGACGACCTTGGCGGCTCTGAAGGAGGGGGCCCGCGTCATCGTCCACATGCTTGATGCGGACCGGACCGATCTGGCAGATGCGTTCGCGGTACCCGGTGCGGACCACTTCGTCGGAACTGAGTGGATACCCAGCACTGAGGGAGCGCCGCAACTGAGTACCCCAGGCCCGGTTTTGCACGGTTTCGTCCAGGTGATGACCGATACCGGATCGGCCACGCTCATCGCCGTCACCGTTGATCGGATCGACATTGGAAACCGTCACGCTCCCGGCTTGGTGAGGATGGCGCGAGGATGGCACGAAATACCTCGCTAGGCTTTTCCGTCCGGCTTTTTCGGGTACGTTGGAAGACGCCATCGAAGTCGAAGGAGATGTCGCTATGACAGCTACTGATGCGTGCGCCCAGCAGACTGAACGTATGGGAACTGCGCCCGGATTCATTGCCGCTCTGGACCAGTCCGGAGGCTCCACACCGAAGGCTCTCAAGGCGTACGGGGTGGAGCCCGAGGTCTACGGCGACGACAAGGACAAGATGTTTGATCTCGTCCACGAGATGCGGACCAGGATCATCACCAGCCCGTCGTTCACCAGCGACCACATTCTCGCCGCGATTCTGTTCGAGATGACGATGGATCGTGAGATCGAGGGAATTCCCACCGGTGATTTCCTGTGGCAGAAGAAGGGCATCGTCCCCTTCCTCAAGATCGACAAGGGCTTGGCCGACGAGGAGTCCCACGTCCGCGTCATGAAGCCGATCCCCGGTCTTGACGAGCTCCTTCATCGCGCTGTCGAGGAGAAGCACATCTTTGGCACCAAGGAGCGCTCGGTCATTCTTGATGACGACAAGGACGGCATCAAGAAGATCGTCGATCAGCAGTTCGAGCTCGGTGAACAGGTCCGCGCCGCTGGCTTGGTGCCGATCCTCGAGCCCGAGGTCGACATCCACGCCCCGAACAAGCAGAAGGCGGAGGAGAGGCTGCACAACCTCATCCGTGAGCACATCGACGCCCTGCCTCTCGACGCCAGGATCATGCTGAAGCTGACGATTCCGACGACCGATGACCTGTACACCGATCTCATCGCGGATCCGAAGGTTCTTCGTGTTGTGGCTCTGTCCGGTGGCTACTCCCGTGAGGAGGCCAACGAGAAGCTGGCTCGCAACCACGGACTGATCGCGAGTTTCTCGCGTGCTCTCGCCGAGGGGCTGAGCCACGGCCAGTCCCAGGAGGAGTTCGACGAGACCCTCCGCAGCTCCATCGATTCGATTTACGCTGCTTCGGTGTCCTGACCCTTCGTCGTACGACGGGCCTGCGAGGAAACTCGCGGGCCCGTTGTCGTGACATGGGTGATGGCCCCGCCTCGTCACGCAGAGTGGCTCCGGTTGGACGCAAACGGCTTCGGAACAGGGTGAATGGTGGTGTGAAGGCCTGCCCGCCTTGTAGAGTGCTGCTGTGATTCCCAAACTTGTCGCGTTCGATCTGGACGACACCCTGGCCCCCTCGAAGACTCGTCTCCCTGAGCCCATGGCGCGCATCATGTCGCGGCTGCTGGATCACACCAGCGTCTGTGTCATCTCCGGCGGTCAGTTCGGCCAGTTCCGTACTCAGGTCGTCGAGGCCCTTGACGACGTCAATGCCTCCCGCCTGGATCGTCTCCACCTGCTGCCCGCCTGCGGCACCCAGTACTTCCGCTGCGTTGACGGCGAATGGCAGCGTATCTACGTCGAGGCGCTGACCGAGGACGAGAAGTCCCGCGCTATCGATGCCGTCGAGACCTGCGCCCGTGACCTGGGGTTGTGGGAGGAGCACACCTGGGGGCCGAGGTTGGAGGATCGAGAGTCCCAGATCACCTTCTCCGCCCTGGGGCAGCAGGCCCCCGTCGATGCCAAGAAGGCGTGGGATCCCAGCGGTGAGAAGAAGCTCAAGCTCCGCGAGGTCGTGGCGGCGAAGCTTCCGGACCTCGAGGTGCGCGCCGGCGGATCCACCTCCGTCGACATCACCCGCGTCGGCCGCGACAAGTCCTTTGGGTTGGGCAAGTTGCTCGCTGTGACGGGCCTGTCCAAGGAGGACGTGCTCTTCTACGGGGATCGCCTTGACGAGCACGGTAACGACTACCCCGTCAAGGTCATGGGCATCCCGTGCGTCGCCGTCACGGATTGGCAGGACACGGCTGACAAACTCGAAAAATTATTGTCTGACTAACAAGTTTCATACCTTCACGAAACTGCCTTTCGGCTGCCATGAAATGGTGTCATGACGCCACCTGAAGACCCCGTGTATCACGAAAAAGGGGTTCATTTTCGTGATCTTCCCGACAATTTGGCATAAGAGTTCATCTTGGGGCCTGGTCCATGTCATCTGATCATCGAGATGATGACATCTCGGCTTCCTAGTGTCCTTCCTTGGTGCTGCCTGTGAGAGAGCGGCAATGAGACCCCGAGGAGGGTGGGTGAACATCGGAGTCGACGAAGCCGTGCCGGTGGGCGTGACGTCGCCTGGAACGGTGACGTCACCGTCGTCGGACCCAGTGCCGCAAGCCAGGTCGACGGCCACCTCACAAATCACGTCCACGGCCACGCCACATCGAGTGCCCAGACGCCGCCCAAGCCGCAGAATGCGACGGGAGGCATTGCTCTTCCTGGCTTTCGTGGCCCCGAACGCGATCCTCATTGCACTGTTCGTCTACCGACCGTTCTTCCTGAACATCTACTACTCGGCTCTCGACTGGACCCTCGGTTCGGCCAATGCCACTTGGGTCGGGCTGCAGAACTACGTCGAGTTCTTCACTCGCGACGCCGGCACCGTCCTGACGACGACCCTCATCTTCACCGTCGCCACCGTCGGATTCTCTATGCTCATCGGCCTCGGCCTGGCCGTCGTCCTCAACCGTCAACTGGTGGGACGCAATGTCGCCCGAGCCGTCGTCTTCGCACCGTACGTCCTTTCCGGTGTGGGCATCGGCATGGTGTGGATGTTCATCTTCGACCCCGTCACCGGCGTCCTCTCCGCAATTCTGCGGGGAATGCACCTTCCGGTGCCGCAGTGGTTCAACAACCCGCATCTGGCTCTGGTGATGGTCATCATCGTCTACGTCTGGAAGAACCTCGGCTACTGCGCGGTCATCTACCTGGCAGCCCTGCAGGGCATTCCGCGCGATCTGCTCGAGGCGGCAGCACTCGACGGCGCCTCCCGTCGCCACACCTTCCGCTCGGTGGTCTGGCCGCTGCTGTCGCCGACGACCTTCTTCCTCGCCCTGACGACGATGTTGTCCTCCCTGCAGGCCTTCGACATCATCAAGATCATGACCCCGCTGGGTCAGGGCACCTCGACCCTCATGTACTCCTCGTACATCCAGGCTTTCGGAACGTACAACCGCGCCGGTTACTCGGCCGCTCAGTCGACGGTCCTCGTCGTCATCCTGCTCATCCTCACCGTCATCCAGATGCGCTTCCTCGAAAGGCAGGTGCACTACTCGTGAGCTTGAATGCTGCCGTTCGTCGCGCCGACATCCGCCGTCCTCACAAGGTCGACGAGTCGGTCGTGGGGGCCGAGTCCGGTGTTTCCAAGGCCTTCACGGGCTACCTGCCGATGATTCTGGCCGCCCTCATCGTCGTCCTGCCACTGCTGTGGATGGTGCTGGGATCCTTCAAGACCCCGTCCGAGATCGTCGGCCAGGACGTCGTCTGGTGGCCCCATCACTGGAGTTTCGACGCCTACCGTCAGGCCTCCCGGACCATCGACTTCCCGCAGCTGTTCCTCAACACCGTGATCGTCACCGCCATTGGCGCGACGGTCAAGCTCGTCCTGGCCTGTACCAGTGCCTATGCCTTCGCCTTCCTGCACTTCCCGGGACGCAAGATCATCTTCATCCTGGTTCTCGTCGCCCTCATGGTTCCCGCCCAGGTCTCCCTGGTCCCGAACTACGTCCTCATCTCCCAGCTCGGGGGAGTGAACACCTACTGGGGCATCATCTTCCCCGGCCTGGGTACGGCCTTCGGGACGTTCCTGTTACGTCAGCACTTCCTGTCCTTGCCGGGTGAGGTCATGGAGGCCGCTGAGGTCGACGGGGCTGGTCACATGACCCGGCTGTTCACGATGGTCATCCCGATGTCAGCTCCCGCCATCGCGACGGTCGCCCTGGTGACGATCGTCGACGAGTGGAACAACTACATCTGGCCGTTGGTCATCACCTCGGACACCTCACGGATGGTGCTCCCGGTGGGTCTGACCGCACTGCAGGCCGTCGACTCCGACGCCGGCGTCTACCCGATCCTCATGGCCGGTGCCGTCTTCGTCATCCTGCCAGTGCTCATCATCTTCGTCCTGCTCCAGCGTTACCTCGTCGCCGGACTCACCCAGGGCGCGGTCAAGTGACCTGCGTCCGCTGGTCCAGTGACGCTGCCGGTCTCCCTTCCGGCACGAGTTTCCATCCACTCCGTTTCCACGTTCGACTCGATCCACAAGGAGAGCATCACCGTGTCCGATCTCAATTCCATCAGCCGTCGTCGGCTGCTGACCATGGCGGCCCTCGGGGCCGGAACCCTCGGCCTGGCCGCGTGCTCGGGCCCCTCCGCCGTCAGCTCCTCCAGCAAGGGAGCCTCCAAGGCTGCCGAGAAGGTTGACTACGCCGACGTCAAGCCCGCCACCGACATCACCTTCTGGACCAACAATCCCGGGGGATCCGGTGACGTCACCAAGAAGATCTGCGACGATTTCAGGGCCAAGGAAGGGATCTCGGTCAAGATCGTCCCGGCCGGCTCCTCCTACGAGGAGGTTGCGCAGAAGTTCCAGACCGCGCTGACCGGCAAGGACACCCCTGACGTCATCATCGGTTCCGACGTCTGGTGGTTCCGCTACTACATGCAGGACGCCATCGCTCCGCTGGACGACCTGCTCAAGGCTGCCAAGGTTGACGTCTCGGTCTACCGCAAGGGCCTCATCGACGACTACTGCTACAAGGACAACCTGTACGCCCTGCCCTTCTCCCGCTCGACCCCGCTGTTTTACTACAACAAGAACCATTTCAAGGCTGCCGGTCTGCCCGACCGCGCCCCGAAGACCTGGGACGAGTGGAGGACCTGGGCCAAGAAGCTGCAGGACGCCAAGACCGGAGCTCAGCACGCCTACCAGTTCCCGTCGGTCACCGACTACGCCGGCTGGACCCTGCAGAACATCCTGTGGGGATACCGCGGCGGCTGGTCCAAGAAGGACTCCTTCGACATCATCTGTGACTCCGACGAGTCCATCGAGGCCCTGACGGTCGTTCGTGACGCGGTCCTCAAGGAGAAGTGGGCCGGAGTCTCCTCCAACGAGTCCACCGACGACATGGCTGCCGGCGCTTGCTCGGCCACCATCGGTTCCACCGGCTCGCTCGTCGGCGTCCAGAAGGCCGTCGGCAACAAGTTCGAGGTCGGCGTCGGGTTCCTGCCCGGTGGACCTGCCGTCGAGAAGCCGGTCTGCCCGACCGGTGGTGCCGGTGTGGCCATCTGCTCTCGCTCCAGCAAGGAGAAGCAGCTGGCCGCCGCCAAGTTCATCGGCTTCCTCACCAATGCCGAGAACACCGTCGATTTCTCCGCTGCCACCGGTTACATGCCGGTCTGCAACGATTCCGACACCTCCAAGCTGCTCAAGGAGAACCCGCTCATCGGTGAGGCCATCAAGCAGCTCGACGCCACCCGTCCGCAGGACTACGCTCGCGTCTTCCTGCCCGGTGGCGATCAGGAGATCGCCAAGGCCATCGCCTCGGTCATCCAGCAGGGTGCCGAGCTGAAGCCGGCCATGACCAAGCTGCGTTCCACCCTCGAGAACATCTACAACACTCAGGTGAAACCCCACCTGTGAGCGCGTCTCGACGGCTCCTGAGGCCGCCGCTGTCGCAGCGATGACAATCGGCGACGCCGTGCTGTTAGGTACGGCGTCGCCATATTGTGTCGGTGACATGGGGATCTGGTGGTTGTGACGTGGTGCGCTCCTCTGCTGTCGGCAGAGTTGAGTCGATGGGACTCAACCACACTTGACTGTGCAGCATGAAGGTCCATACTTGAGTCATAGCAACTCAACTTCAGCGAGGCAGGTAATGGACACCAATCTCACCACGATGAGCCGTGACGCGGTCACCGCCGCCACTCGGCACGCGTTGGCCCACGGGAATCCGTCCGTGGAGCCTTCGCATCTTCTCCATGCTCTTCTCACCATCCCGGACAACACCGTCGGCCCTCTGGTGGCTGGCCTGGGCATCGATCCGCAACGGGTTGACGCCGTCGCAACCACCGCCATGCGCGCCCTGCCATCGAGCTCGGGGGCATCCGTCGCCCAGCCACAGCTCTCGGGTGCCCTTGCTCGGGTGATTGCCGACGCACAGAACCGTGCTGAGGCCATGGGTGACTCCTTCGTCGCCACCGAACACCTCCTCATCTCCCTGACGGCGGTTCCCTCCGACGTCCAGAGCGGTCTCGCGGGTCTCGGCCTCAAGCCCGATTCCCTGGCGTCCGCCTTCAACGAGGGACGTGGTGACCGTCGCGTCACCTCCGAGGAGTCCGAGGGTGGAGAGTCCGCCCTGGCCAAGTACTCCGTCGATCTCACCGAGCGCGCTCGTTCTGGCAAGCTCGACCCAGTCATCGGTCGCGACCAGGAGATCCGTCGCGTCGTCCAGGTGCTGGCGCGACGCACCAAGAACAACCCAGTCCTCATCGGCGAGCCCGGCGTCGGCAAGACCGCCGTCGTCGAGGGGCTGGCTCAGCGAGTGGTGGCCGGGGACGTCCCCGACTCCCTGAAGGGTCGCCGGGTCGTCTCCCTGGACCTGTCCTCGATGGTCGCGGGCGCCAAGTACCGTGGTGAGTTCGAGGAACGTCTCAAGGCCGTCCTCAACGAGATCAAGGAGGCCGAGGGGCACGTCATCACCTTCATCGACGAGCTGCACACCGTCGTCGGTGCCGGAGCTTCTGGTGAAGGCGCCATGGACGCCGGCAACATGCTCAAGCCCATGCTGGCTCGCGGTGAGCTGCGGATGATCGGCGCGACCACCCTTGACGAGTACCGCGAGCACATCGAGAAGGACCCCGCCCTGGAACGTCGTTTCCAGCAGGTCTTCGTCGGTGAACCCTCGGTGGAGGACACCATCGCCATCCTGCGTGGTCTGCGGGCGCGTTACGAGGCCCATCACAAGGTGCGCATCACCGACGGTGCCCTCGTCGCGGCCGCCAGCCTGTCCAACCGGTACATCACCGCGCGTCAGCTCCCTGACAAGGCCATTGACCTGATTGACGAGGCTGCCTCCCGTCTTCGCATGGAGATCGACTCCTCCCCGGAGGAGATCGACACCCTGCGTCGTGAGGTCGACCGCATGAAGATGGAGATCTTCGCCGTCGAGAAGGAGGAGGACCCGGCCAGCAAGCAGCGTCTGCAGAGGCTGCGCGCCGAGATGGCCGGCAAGGAGGAGACCCTGCGCGGGCTCGAGACCCGCTGGGAGGCCGAGAAGGCCAGCCTCAATGAGGTCGGCGAGCTCAAGACCCGCATCGATCAGTTGCGCACCGCCGCCGAGAAGTACCAGCGTGAGGGTGACTTCGGCAAGGCCTCCGAGATCCTCTACGGCCAGATCCCGGCCCTGGAGAAGGAGGCTGAGGCGGCTGACAAGGCCGAGGAGAACGGCTCCCGGATGGTCTCCGAGGAGGTCGGCACCTCCGACATCGCCGAGGTCGTGTCCTCGTGGACCGGCATCCCCGTCGGTCGAATGATGCAGGGCGAGCAGGAGAAGTTGCTCCACATGGAGGAGCGTCTGCACGAACGCCTCATCGGTCAGGATCGCGCCGTCAAGACGGTGTCGGACGCGGTGCGTCGTTCCCGGGCGGGCATCTCCGACCCGAACCGGCCCACCGGGTCTTTCCTCTTCCTCGGACCGACCGGCGTCGGCAAGACCGAGCTGGCCAAGTCCCTGGCCCAGTTCCTCTTCGACGACGAGACCGCCATGGTCCGCATCGACATGAGCGAGTACATGGAGAAACACTCCGTCTCGCGCCTGGTCGGTGCCCCTCCGGGCTACGTCGGATACGAGGAGGGAGGCCAGCTCACCGAGGCCGTGCGGCGTCGTCCGTACTCGGTCATCCTCCTCGACGAGGTGGAGAAGGCCCATCCGGACGTTTTCAACATCCTGCTGCAGGTGCTCGATGACGGCCGTCTCACCGACGGTCAGGGTCGTACGGTCGACTTCCGAAACACCATCCTGGTACTGACGAGCAACCTCGGCAGCCAGTTCCTGTCGGATCCTGACCTCGACAACAAGGCCAAGCACGAAGCCGTCATGAATGCGGTGCGTGCGGCATTCCGTCCCGAGTTCCTGAACCGACTCGACGACGTCGTGATGTTCGACCCGCTCTCCCGTGAGGATCTTGCTCGGATCGTCGAGACGAACCTGGCCAAGTTGAACTCGAGGCTTGCTGATCGCAGGATCACCGTCGAGACCACTGATGCTGCGAAGGAGTGGCTAGCGACTACGGGATTCGATCCGGTTTACGGTGCCCGACCGCTGCGTCGTCTGGTGCAGACCACCATTGAGGACCAGTTGGCTCGCAAGGTGCTCTCCGGCCAGGTGCAGGACGGTGGCATCGTCACCTTCGACGTCGCCGCGGACTCCGACGGCCTGACGAGCCGATGACGGGTCAGCGATGTGCCGGTCTCAGCGACCGGTGCGCGGCAACCTCGACGGACGCGGGGCGCGGCGGCCCGGGAAGATCGACGGTGCCGTCACCGAGGGTCCAGACGATGGGGCCGCGGGCGATTGCGTCGAGGGTGTCGTTGCCGACGGGGTCGAGGATGCCGTTCCCGACGGGGTGGTGGTAGAGGTCGAGGTCGGCGTCGTGGAGGAAGACGGCGTGGGAGAAGACTTGGTGGCGCGCGCCGTGAGCCAATGCTCAGGCGTGGTCGGATGGTCGATGAAGCGCATCTCACCGATGAGCCCGAAGAAGCCCTTGTCCATGGCGCCGCCGTAAATGCTGCCTCCGATGATCCACGGCAGGTCGTCGAAGCCGTTGATGCCGTGGGCCTGCCCCTTGGTGCCGTACTGGTTGCGCAGCATGGGTACGCCATTGACGTACATGACGACCGAACCCTCGGCAGGGTCGTCGACGACCGCGATGTGGTACCACTTGCCCAGGTCGACGTCGCCGGACCAGTCAGAGTAGCCCATGCCGACGGGGGCGATGTCGGTGAACGCCCACTGGATCTCCTTGAGGCTTGAGATCGCCCCTGCCATCGGCGGCTCGTCCAGATCACTGTCGTCGGCACCGGGGACGTTGAAGTTCGGCAGGTCGTTGCGCGTGCCGCCTCGGCTCAGGAAGGCGCTCCAGTAGTTGGGGTCGCTGTAGTCCTTGTCGATATTGATGAAGGTTTCGAAGGTGTAGCCCTTCGTGAACCGTTCCTTGTTGATGGGGGCGTCCTTGCTCGTGGCGAAGTACGAGAAGTTGCCCTTGGACGCCGGTACGAGCTTGATGGCCTGCATGCCGGACGAGTAGTTCATGTGATCGTCGACGAGGGCGGCCGAGTCCGGTGCGAGGCCGGCCACCCTGAGCTTCATGTCGTTGCCGTTCTCGGTGATGTCCTTCTCGATGAGTTCCCCGTCGACCGACGTCGGCCGCCAGTGTGCCACGGTGCCGGGAACCTTGGGGTAGTCCTGATCGTTAACCGGTGGCACGAGCGGCAGCTCGGCGATCGGGGTAAAGGTCTTCAGAAGATGGTCGCGTAGCGCCTTGGTGGCCGAGGGAACCTCGCCGGTCGGGTGGAAGTCAGCGCCGAAGGAGGCGAACCGGGATGCGAAGTCGAAGTGCGTCGACCACGTGTCGCCGGGGCCCTCCAGCAGGGCGCGGTCCAAGGAGTTGGCCTTGGCTCCCTTGAGCGGCACCCACGGTGAGAAGGCCGTCTGCGACAACTGGTTGTGGGTGAAGTCGAACTCCATGAGTGCCATGAGTCCGTTGCCACCCTGGTAGGCCATCTGGTAGTCGAGGAGCTGCTGGAACACCGGCTGACCGGCGTCATTGGTGAGGATGCGGTTCGTCGCTCCGTGGTGGTGACCGTTGACGGTGAGGAACACCTGGTTGTGGGTCTTGACGAGGCGGTCCCAGATGCGCTGGCCGAAGGCGGTCGACAGGGCGGTCCCCTCAGGCGAGATGTCGATGATCTGGTGGGTCGTGATGATTGTCGGCACCGTCGGGTGGGCGTTGAGCACCGACTCGGCCCAGTCGAGGTCGGCAGTGTCGGAACCCCACGGGACGTTGACCGCCATCATCGGTACTCCGGCGACGGAGAATGCGTGCCAGTTGGACAGTCCGCTGGGGCCCATGGCCTTGAAACTGGGCGACGACTTCTGCCGAGACTTCGGGAACCACGTGCGGTAGTACTTGAAGTCGTTAGCGACGTCGTGGTTGCCGGGGATGATCGAGTACGGCACCTTGGCGTCGTCCATGATCTTCATGGCGCGGGAGGCGACGACGAACTGGTCCTCGTGGCCATCGCCGGACTGATCGACGACGTCACCCAAGTGGTGAGTCATCTCGATCCGGTAGGTCTTCGTGTTATCGGCGATCCACTTCGTCTGGCAGTCATACGGGTTGGGTAGTCCGGGGTACTGCTTGGTGAAGAGGTCGGCGGTGGCGACGCCGTATCGTGAATAGAACTGGGTGTCGGGCAGCAAGGCGATGCAGCCACGGATACCGGGCCCATCCTCGACCACCCCGGTGGTGGTGTAAGGGGCAGCGTTGGCTGGCCAGCCCTTGTGAACGGCTACCCCGGCCAGGGTGATGGCGGCCCCGCCCAGGATGAGGTGGCGACGACTGATCGACGACATGTGTATGACTCCTCGACACTCATGGCCGGACACTCCGTCACAGCCGCGCATTTCATCAGAGCAAACGGGTGCGACGGCGGTCCCACGGGTTTGTGAACGCGGGTGGACGAAAGGACGAACAGTCGGTGCGCGCCCGACGGGGGGTCGTCCCGGGCGGGCTCGCAACGCTGGACCAGGTCGCAACTGGACCAGCAGGGGAAAGGGTAGCGACGAATAGCGTCGACAGCCCCGATAGGGTCGAGCCCGTGCTTGCCCCTGACCCCCACCAGCGACACGAGCGTCTCGTGCCCGATCCAGACACCCCAGGAGCATGGATTGTCCGCGTCGGCGGGGCTGATCAGTCCTGGATTGACCCGGATGACCCCACTCATCTCGAGTTCGACTACACGGAACGCATCGCTGATCATCTCGATGTCCACCGCCCGGCGGGGGAGAGGATGCGCATCATTCACGTCGGCGGGGCAGGAATGTGTCTGGCACGGTACGTGGCATTCACCCGTCCGACGAGCCCGCAGATCGTCTGTGAGCCGGATACCGAGCTCACCGAGGAGGTGCGGCTCAAGGCCCCACTTCCGCCTCGTTCCGGGATCAAGGTGCGGCCCGTCGACGGACGCTCTGGGATCGCCGCCATGCGCGAGGACTTCGCTGACGTCGTCATCCTGGATGCCTTCGACGGTGCGAGGGTGCCCGCTGACCTGGTCACCGTCGAGTTCTTCACCGACGTCCTGCGTATCCTGCACACTGACGGCATCGTCGTGGCGAACCTGGCTGACTCGGCCCCTCTGGCCTGGACCAAGAGGGTCGTCAGGGCCGCTGAAGAAGTCTTTTCCAACGTCTGTCTGGCCGCAGAATCGTCGACCCTCAAGGGGCGTCGCTACGGCAACATCATCCTGGCGGGCTCGAACGGCCCCCTGTACGAGCAGGAACTGACGCGACGATGCAGCGGGGCCGCTTTCCCCTTCCGACTGATCAGTGGAGACGCCCTGACGAAACTTCTCGCGGGTGCCACGCCCTTTCGTGACGACGACGTCGAGCCGTCTCCCGGCCCTCCTGGCGGAGCGACCTTCTTCTCCTGAGACACCCGGACGGCTCTCTCCCACGTCGGTTTCGGGTGACATGATGGCGGCATGGCCAATTCCGCCCCTGACAGCAAGCCCAAGTACGGCCATGTGCCCTCGTTGCCAGACATGCCGTCAGCCATCGTCGTGGCACGGGTCATCGTCATCGGCTTCTCGGCGTTGTGGGCCCTCGTCGTCTGTGGCATGTGGGCAGCCGGGCGCAGCGAGAGCCAGACGACACTTGGTCCGGTCCTGACGTCGTTCGCCTTGGGCATGGATTCGGGAGGTTGGGTGCAGTACCTGCTCATCCCCCTGGCGGGTTGTGTTCTGACCGTGACTATGGGTCGTGGTCATGCCATCGACCGTTACCTGTTCACCGTGCTGTCCTTGGTGTGGATGTGGAGACTCTCGCGAGGCAGCGAGTTCATGAGAGGCTTTGACGTCATCGGAGTCATGACGGTGGCTGCCGTGCTGGCGACGGTCTGGAGCGGTCCCGTCAACGCGTGGGTCAAGGCCGTCGCGGAACGTGACAAGGTCATTGCCAACCCGCCGGAGGAAGGGTGGCTCGAACCGGGGCAGGGCCAGCCATGGCAGACCACGGTGGGTGGCAGACGAGTTCGATGAGCGCGAGAGAGGGGCTGGTCAGCATGATGCTGGACAGCCCCGCGTCACATCGTGAGCCGAGCGTCACTCGACGCGGGAACGCTCCGCCGACTGAGGCCGGCTGGCCTGGCCCTTGCGGCGGGCCTTGAGCCACTCGAAGAGCATCGGCAGCACCGACACCACGATGATGAGGAGCAGAGCCGCCTCGAAGTTGTTGCGGATGACGGGAATCTGTCCCAGGAAGTAACCGGCCTGCACGGCGATGAGCACCCAGAGGACGCCGCCGATGGCGGTGTAGGTGATGAATTTGCGGAAGTTCATCCGGCCCACGCCAGCAATCATCGTGACGAAGGTACGGACGATCGGCACGAATCGGGCGAGGATGAGGGCCACTGACCCGTGCTTGCGAAAGAAGTCGTGGGTGGTGTCGACGTGCTTGGGCGAGAACACCTTGCCCATGAACCCCTCTCGCTCCCGGAAGAGCTTGGGACCCACCACGTAACCGATCCAGTAACCGCAGATGTTTCCGGAAATGGCGCAGATGATGAGGACGAGGTTGACGACGACGAGGGTCGTCGCCGGGGGCCCGTAATGGACGAGTGGGACGGAGGAATTGACGCCCACGGCAGCAAACATTCCGAGGGCGAAGAGCAGAGAGTCTCCGGGCATGAAGAACACGGCCAGGCCGCATTCCACGAAGACGATCAGCGCGACGATCCACAGGGCTGCAGCACCGGCGCCCTGGATGATGGCTTGTGGGTCCATCCAGGCGGGGGTGAGCAGGGCGGGGAGGGTCATGAGGAGACTTGGCATGGGCCAAGACTATCTTTGGTTCGTGTGTGCCCCGACCGATGGCGGCCTCGCAGAGGCTCCCTCACTGCAGATTCCCAGTCAGAAGACGACCACAGTCGTAGGTGTCGGGCCGATGCCCGAACCATGGCCTGACGACCCAAGACTCGATCGGGAACTGTTGGCATCGGGGGATCGACGCAATGTCATCGATCGGTATCGATACTGGACGATGGAGGCCATCGTCGCTGACCTCGACACCCGACGTTCCCGGTTGCACGTGGCCATCCAGAACTGGGAGCACGACTTCAACATCGGTTCCGTGGTGCGCACCGCAAATGCCTTCAACGTCGCGGCTGTGCACATTCTGGGACGACGACGCTGGAACCGACGCGGTGCGATGGTGACCGATCGGTACTTGCACGTCTATCACCACCCGGACGTCCCCACCTTCCTGGAGTGGCTTGACGAACACGGCGTCACCCCTGTCGGCGTGGACAACCTGCCCGGGTCCGTGCCGCTGGAAACGGCAAGACTCCCGCAGGACTGTTGCTTGCTCTTCGGCTCCGAAGGCTCCGGACTGACCGACGAGGTCGTCGCAGGCTGCGACCAGTTGGTGGCCATCACCCAGTACGGATCAACTCGTTCGATGAATGCCGGAGCCGCTGCCGCGATCGCCATGTACGCCTGGACGACCCGGTGGTGCGAGGACCCAAACCCACCCACCGACTGAACAGGGAAACCGCGACCCCCTAGGCTCGTGCCATGAGCACACGACCCGCTGAGGACCCAGTACGACTGGTGGTGGCGTTCAATCCAGTGCCGAGTGCCTCCCGGGTTGCCCACCATCACGCGACGAGATTCCGCCTTGCCGTGCAAGCCCTCGTCGTCGTCATCATCGGTGGCCTGCTGTGGGCGTTGACGGCTGACGCCTTTGAACTGTCCACCGTGATGTGGATGTTCGGTGCCTGGGTGGTGCTGTTCCTGGTGCTCTTCGTCATTCAGAATCTGCGCCTGCACGCCGCGCGCAAGGATCTCCTCGACGTCGGGGAAGGGCCAGCTCTCATCGTCAACTCCGACGGTTTGAGCGTGCGACGGATACTGCGCACCGGGGAGGACGACTCCGTCGCACCGACCATGGACGAGATCGGCTGGAAGGACATGACGTCCATCAAGGTGGGTGGGTCGTCCATCGGGTCGGGCCCTGGGCTCGTCGTCCATGCTGACGATGACCGTCAGTGGGAGGTCCCGCTGTCCTGGCTGGATTGTCCGCCAGCAGACATCGACGCCGCGGTCTCAACAGCGTCGCGTGGCCGGGTGCGCGTCGAGCAGGCAGGGGTTGACACCGCCGACTGATGTGCGTTGCGCAGCACCTTTGAGCGTGCTGGAGTTCCGGACTGACATCACCCGGGTGGATGCGGAAGAATGAACTCTCGTCATCGCGAGTTCATACAGGAAGGCGCAATATGCCCATCGCAACACCCGAGGTCTATGGCGAGATGATCGATCGTGCGAAGCAGAAGGGCTTCGCCTACCCGGCCATCAACGTGACCTCCTCGCAGACCCTCAATGCGGCCCTCCAGGGCTTCACCGAGGCCGGCTCCGACGGCATCGTCCAGATCTCCACCGGTGGCGCCGAGTACGCCTCCGGGCAGAAGGTCAAGGAGATGGTGACCGGTGCCGTGGCACTGGCCGAGTACGCCCGAGTCGTGGCCAAGGACTACCCGGTGAACATCGCTCTCCACACTGACCACTGCCAGAAGGAGAAGCTCGACAAGTACGTCAACCCGCTCATCGCCATCTCCCAGGAGCGGGTGGACCGCGGCGAGGACCCGCTGTTCAACTCCCACATGTGGGACGGCTCGGCCATCGAGGTCGAGGAGAACCTCCAGATCGCCGAGGAGCTGCTCACCCGCACCTCGAAGGCCAAGATCATCCTGGAGATCGAGGTCGGTGCCGTCGGTGGCGAGGAGGACGGCGTCACCGGGGAGATCAACGAGAAGCTCTACACCACCGTCGCCGACGGCATGCGTACCCTCGAGGTGTTGGGCACCGGGGAGAAGGGGCGTTATATCACCGCGCTGACCTTCGGCAACGTCCACGGCGCCTACAAGCCGGGCTTCGTCAAGCTGCGTCCCGAGATCCTCAAGGAGATCCAGGACGAGTGCGGCAAGAAGTATGGCCAGGACAAGCCCTTCGACCTGGTGTTCCACGGCGGATCGGGATCGACCGCCCAGGAGATCGCTGATGCGGTGTCGTACGGAGTCATCAAGATGAATGTCGACACCGACACCCAGTACGCGTTCTCCCGTCCTGTCGTTGAGCACATGTTCAAGAACTACGACGGCATGCTGAAGATCGACGGGGAGGTCGGTAACAAGAAGATGTACGACCCCCGTGCGTGGGGCAAGAAGGCCGAGGCCGGGATGGCTGCCCGGATCGTCGAGGCCTGCGAACAGCTCGGTTCGAAGGGAACCTCGCTGAGCGCCTGAGTATGCCTGTGCAGAATCCCGGCCAGTCCTATGGTGAGGATTGGCCGGGATTCTTGGGCTCATCGGTGCGATGGCAGTGGTGGAGGTGGAGTGTCGTTGGCCCGCACTGTTGCGTTCCAGTCGACGAGCCACTTTCCATCAACGGGGGTCATGATAACGGTCATGATTGGTTCTGCTGTCGAACGTGCATAGATGTCCGCTGACCTTGTTGGAAGAGGCCCATCAGAAATAAGGATTCCTTCGTTTGGTGCGGCTTTGTCATCGTGGTAGGCCTTGAAAATAGCTTGGCCCCACTCTTTGGCTTTCTTGGAATGACCATCCCAGCCGGTATTGGGTGCGACGAGATCCTGAACGCGGCCGTTGTCAATAGCGTCAGGGGTTGATATGGCCTCGGCGAAGTAGGCCGCTATGGCGACATCACTTGGCTGAAGTTCGTCATCGTGATGCTGCACCAGAAGTGTGCCTCCAATCCCGGCAGCAGCAGCCACGATGGCACATACAAGATACGGTAGAACAGCTTTGATGTTCATTGATCTCTCCAGGCATTAGCTGAGTTCATGTCAAGTGAAGTGCCACATGTCGTGATAGTGTGATGCGAGTCTAGTGCGTTTACTCGTGAGCGCAAATGATCGGAGTTATCCGACTGATGAGATGTCGGATGGTGAACGTCAGTGTGTGGCGTTCCGTGCATGTGGTTGCGGCTGAGCCGTTGTCTCGGTGGGGGTGATGCTCGTAGTGACTATGACGGTGACTCACCCCTCGGTGACGACCGGGGTGTCTCCGGGCCGCGCCCACTCGCTCCACGAGCCGTCATAGATGCCGACGTCCTTGCGTCCGGCCAGGGTTGCGGCCAGCGCGATGACGCAAGCTGTCACACCGGAGCCGCACGTCGCGACGATGGGACGATCGCCCGCGGCATCGTTGACTAGCTGTTGCAAGTCCTCGACGGGGCGAATCCGGCCGTCGTCGATGACTTGGGTGTAAGGAAAGTTCGTTGCCGTCGGCATGTGACCGGCACGCAGCCCGACGCGGGGCTCCGCGACCGTTCCCGCAAACCGCTCGGCGGAGCGGGCATCGACGATGCGAGGAGAGTTCGGGTCATCCGAGGCGGCGATGATGCGTAGTACCTCCTCCTGGTCGAGGATGGCGCCGGGGACGGCAGTCAGGCTGACGTTCCCGGGTTTGGGGGTCGGGGTGATCTCGGTCGTCAGCCGTCCGCCGGCAGCCACCCAGCCAGCGTTCCCGCCCTCCAGGATCGACACATTGAAGAAACTGCAAGCGTGCATCATCCACCAGGGTCGGGCGGAGGCGAAGAGGAACTCGTCCTCGGTGACAACGACGTGGGAGTCCTCGTGACGTGGGAGTCCTCGTTAACCCCCAGTTCGCGCAGCCGTGCCTGGAACTGGTCCGCGGGCAGCATGGTGTGGGGCAGCCCGGTCGACTGGTCGCTCATCGAGCCGTCCAGGTCGAAGGGAAGGGCGCCCGGGATGTGTGGCACCCCGGGTCGGCAGGGGGACACGTCGACGACGATGATGCGGTCGGCGTCGGGGCCTTCAAGCAGTTGGGCGAGGGCGTTCGGGCTGACCACGGGAGTGGGGCACAAGGTCTCAGCCATGGTTGCATTATGTCACCGCCGATTCCACCCAGTAACACCATGGCGGGCATTTGGTCAGTTGAACATGGTTCAAGTGTGAAAAAGGGACCCACCTGCCCCTAACGCACTCGGCAAGTGGAATCATGAAGCTATGAGTCCGCGAAAGATTGGCGTTACCGAGCTCGTGCTCCGCGACGCGCATCAGAGCCTGCTTGCCACCCGTATGTCCATGGAGGACATGGTCGACGCTTGCGCCGACATCGATGCTGCCGGCTACTGGTCCGTAGAGTGCTGGGGCGGAGCTACCTTCGATTCCTGCATCCGTTTCCTCAACGAAGACCCGTGGGAGAGGCTGCGGACCTTCCGCAAGCTGATGCCCAACTCACGCCTGCAGATGCTGCTGCGTGGGCAGAACCTGCTGGGTTACCGTCACTACAACGACGAGGTCGTCGACAAATTCGTCGAGAAGTCCGCCGAGAACGGCATGGACGTCTTCCGTGTCTTCGACGCCCTCAACGACCCGCGTAACCTCGAGCACGCCATGTCTGCCGTCAAGAAGACCGGCAAGCATGCTCAGGGCACCATCTGCTACACCACCTCCCCGATTCACACCCCGGAGAGCTTCATCAAGCAGGCCGATCGCCTGATCGACATGGGTGCCGATTCGATCGCCTTCAAGGACATGGCGGCCCTCCTCAAGCCGCAGCCCGCCTTTGACATCATCAAGGGCATCAAGGAGAACCACCCCGACGTGCAGATCAACCTGCACTGCCACTCCACCACGGGTGTCACCCTGGTTACCCTGCAGAAGGCCATCGAGGCTGGCGTCGACGTCGTTGACACCGCCATTTCCTCGATGTCGCTCGGTCCGGGCCACAACCCGACCGAGTCCCTCGTCGAAATGCTCGAGGGCACCGAGTACACCACTGACCTCGACATGGATCGCCTCCTCAAGATCCGTGACCACTTCAAGAAGGTTCGTCCGAAGTACAAGAAGTTCGAGTCGAAGACGCTGGTCAACACCAACATCTTCCAGTCCCAGATCCCGGGCGGAATGCTCTCCAACATGGAGTCCCAGCTCGAGGCGCAGGGGGCTGGCGACCGCATGGATGAGGTCATGAAGGAGGTGCCGCGCGTCCGCAAGGATGCCGGTTACCCGCCGCTGGTCACCCCGTCCTCCCAGATCGTCGGAACCCAGGCCGTGTTCAACGTCCTCATGGGCAATGGCGAGTACAAGAACCTCACCGCCGAGTTCGCCGACCTGATGCTCGGCTACTACGGCAAGCCGATTGGTGAGCTCAACCCCGACATCGTCGAGATGGCCAAGAAGCAGACCGGCAAGGAGTCGATCGACTGCCGTCCCGCCGACCTGCTCGAGCCCGAGTGGGATGAGCTGGTTGAGCAGGCCAAGGGCCTCGAGGGCTTCGACGGCACCGACGAGGACGTTCTCACCAACGCCCTGTTCCCGGGAGTCGCCCCGAAGTTCCTCAAGGAGCGTCCGGAGGGCCCGAAGAGCGTCGCGATGACCGAGGCACAGCTGAAGGCCGAGAAGGAAGGCACCGGCGCTGCCGGCATCGCCGGACCGGTCAACTACAACGTGACGGTCGGTGGCAACAGCCACCAGGTGACCGTCGAGCCTGCGTGAGGATGATCGCCAACCATGGCTGAGAAGAAACCAATCAAGCTGGCCGACACCATGGCCGGCCGAATCGAGCAGCTTGCCGACGAGCGCCACAATGTGGAGCTCGGAGGCGGCGAAGCTCGACTCGAGAAGCAGCGTGATAAGGGCAAGCAAACTGCCCGCGAGCGCATCGACAACCTCGTCGACGCCTACTCCTTCGACGAGGTGGGTGCGTTCCGCAAGCACCGCACCACCCTCTTCGGCATGGACAAGGCCGAGGTTCCCGCCGACGGCGTCGTCACCGGTCGCGCGACCATTCACGGTCGCCCGGTGCACGTCGCCTCCCAGGACTTCACCGTCATGGGTGGTTCCGCTGGTGAGACCCAGTCGACCAAGGTCGTCGAGACGATGGAGCAGTCCCTGCTGACCGGCACCCCGTTCCTGTTCTTCTACGACTCGGGCGGCGCCCGAATCCAGGAGGGCATTGACTCGCTGTCCGGCTACGGCAAGATGTTCTACGCGAACGTCAAGCTGTCGGGCGTCGTGCCGCAGATCGCCATCATCGCCGGCCCCTGCGCCGGTGGCGCCTCCTACTCCCCGGCTCTCACCGACTTCATCATCATGACGAAGAAGGCCCACATGTTCATCACGGGCCCCGGAGTCATCAAGTCGGTCACTGGCGAGGAGGTCACCGCTGACGACCTGGGTGGTGCCGACGCGCACATGTCCACCTCGGGCAACATCCACTTCGTGGCCGAGGACGACGACGCCGCGGTGCTCATCGCGCAGAAGCTGCTGAGCTTCCTGCCGCAGAACAACACCGAGGACGCCCAGATCTCCAATCCCAACAACGACGTCTCCCCGCAGCCCGAGCTGCGCGAGATCGTTCCGTTGGATGGCAAGAAGGGCTACGACGTCCGCGACGTCATCGCCAAGATCGTCGACTGGGGCGATTATCTCGAGGTGAAGGCTGGCTGGGCGACCAACATCGTCACCGCCTTTGCTCGTGTCAACGGTCGTACCGTCGGCATCGTGGCCAACCAGCCGAAGGTCATGTCGGGCTGCCTCGACATCAATGCCTCCGACAAGGCTGCCGAGTTCATCACCTTCTGCGACTCCTTCAACATTCCGTTGGTGCAGTTGGTTGACGTTCCTGGTTTCCTGCCTGGTGTCCAGCAGGAGTACGGCGGCATCATTCGCCATGGCGCGAAGATGCTGTACGCCTACTCCGAGGCCACCGTCCCGAAGATCACCGTGGTGCTGCGCAAGGCATACGGCGGTTCCTACCTGGCCATGTGTAACCGTGACCTGGGTGCCGACGCCGTCTACGCCTGGCCGAGCGCGGAGATCGCAGTGATGGGTGCTGATGGCGCAGCCAACGTCATCTTCCGTCGCCAGATCAAGGAATCTGAGGATCCCGCAGCCACTCGCGCCGCGAAGATCGAGGAGTACCGCAACGCCTTCAACACGCCTTACGTGGCTGCTGCTCGTGGACAGGTTGATGACGTGATCGATCCCGCCGACACCCGTCGCAAGATCATCGCCGCTCTGGAGACCTACGCCACCAAGCGTCAGTCCCGTCCGGCCAAGAAGCACGGCGTCATGCCGTGCTGAGTGAAGAAGGCTGATGGGAGGACAAGATGAGTGAGAACAATGAACTCGTCATCGAGACGCTGAACAAGCGACTCGCAGCGCTGGAGGCCGAGGTTTCCCGGCTCAAGAAGACGAGCAAGGACGTTCCTGAGGACGTGCTCGCCGTCATCTGCGCCGCCGTTTCGGCTTACCTGGGCAACGACGGAAAGGTTCAGGCCGTCCGTTTCGCCCCGAGTGAGACCTGGGTCCGTCAGGGACGCAGGGCTCAGCAGAACCATTCGATTCGTTGACCTGGAGAAACTGACATGAAGCTCAAGGTGACCGTCAATGGCGTCGCTTACGACGTTGACGTTGACGTTGACAAGACCCCTAATACGCCGATGGCGCCGATCCTCTTCGGAGGCGGCTCCGGTGGCCCGATGAAGGCGTCCGGTGGCGGCGCCGGCAAGGCTGGAGAGGGCGAGGTTCCCGCTCCGTTGGCTGGCACCGTTGCCAAGATCCTCGTGGCCGAGGGTGACGCCGTCAAGGCTGGTCAGGTTCTCCTGACCCTCGAGGCCATGAAGATGGAGACCGAGATCAATGCCCCGGCGGATGGAACCGTCAAGGGCATCCTGGTGGCTGTTGGTGACGCCGTCCAGGGTGGCCAGGGCCTGGTGGCTCTGGGCTGATCCCCCGCACAGACCACAGTGGCGCCGCACCTTCAGGTGCGGTGCCACTGTCATGTTTCCGTGGCCGCCATGTTCTCGTGGTTGTCATTGGCCGAGGGCACGAGGACGGCCTGCCTCCAGGAGGAGGCAGGCCGTCCGTGTCTCAGATCACTTGAAGACGATCATCTTACGGCCGGTGGGGGTGTGGTTCCACAGCCACTTCAGGCCGGACATGTTGCGGATGTTGATGCAGCCGTGCGAGGCACCATTCCACCCACGACGGGAGAAGTCCGACGAGTAGTGGATGGCCTGACCACCGTGGAAGAACATCGAGTACGGCATCGGGGTCCCGTAGACACCCGACACGTGGTTCTTGTCCTTCCAGTACACGGTGTTGACGCCCTCAGCAGTGGGCTCGCTGGAGCGTCCGAAACGAGCGTCAAGGGTGATGAGGATGCGTCCGTTCTGGACCATCCACAACTTCCGCTGCTTCTTCGAGGCGCAGATGACGGTTCCCGTCATGCAGCGACGGTCGAGATGAGCACCCGAGTTGTTCATCGGGACGCTGACAGGTGCCGCGACGGGGCGGGAGGACACGGCAGTGGCCGGGATCCAGCTCTGCATGTTGTTGAACACGACCGGCATCCAACCGTTGCGATTCGGGCCGCGCCGGACGACGCGAGTGCCCTGGTGGGCCGTACCCATCGAGCGGAACGAGGTCGAGGCGCCAGCGCGCATCGTCTGGTCCTTCTTCACCCAGAAGGTTTGCGGACGGGTGGAGGTGACGGTGTTGCCTGGCAGCCAGCCCTGCTTGCCCTTGTAGAAGACTGGGGCCCAGCCATGGTGGTTCGGCCCACGGCGGACCATGACGGTCGTGGCATGGGTGCGTCCCATGGATCGGAAGGAGTTCGACGCGCCAGTACGCAGCTCGGTCTCGACGTAGATCCATTGAGTCTGGGGATGCCAGGTCGTCACCGTGTTGCCGGGGACCCAGCCCTGCGTGTTCTTGTACAGAACCGGGGCCCAGCCGTTGTAGTTGGGGCCACGACGAATCAGGGCGTGGGTGGGGGCAGTGCGTCCCATGGAGCGGAAGCTGGACGAGGCCCCGGTGCGCAGGTCTGCGGAGATGTAGGTCCACAAGGTCTGTGGCTTGTTGGTGGTCAGGGTATTGGTGGGGACCCATGCGTTGGTGCTTCCATGGCGTATCGGGGTCCAGCCGTTGCGCTCCTCGCCGTGGATGACGACCTGAGTGGTGGCCCGGATCTTGCCCATGGAGCGGAACTTGCTACTGGCGCCGGTGCGCAGATCGGTCGCGATGTAGATCCATGCTGTCTTCTCGATCTGGACCGCCCGCACAGCCGTGGAGACCGCCGCGTACGGGGTCGACTCGATGGAGGACTCCGGGGTGGCCGGTGAGCTCGGGGTTTCCGATGCGGCCGCCGAGGGGGTCGCATCGGAAGAGGGAGTTGCCTCGGTCGAGGAGGTCTCCTCAGGAGCGGAAGTCGTCGCTGGGGTAATAGGGGTCTCAGATGCGTTAGTGGAGGACGCAGACTGCGGAGAGGAATCCGTGGCGGTGGGCGGGGCAGTGGGTTCCGCGTGAGCAGTACCGACGATCCCGGCGGACAAGGACAAGGCCAGTGCGGCTGCCAGACCGGCAGCGCGGGAGGACTGCATGGATCGAACACCTTTCGGGGATGTGGACGAGAAGATCGTACGCCATATCACCGATGACTCTGGCTGCTTTCTGTTCGCTTTGTCGCCCCTTCGGCGGTGTTTTTCGCCATGACATGACGATGGCGCCGCAACTTCCCTAGTCAAGGGGAAACTGGGGCGCCATCGAAATGTGGTCAGGCTTTCGTCAACTGTTCTTCGCGCGGGTGCGAGCCTTGGCCCGCTCGTGGGCGTTCAGCTCGGTTTTGCGAATACGGACGACGTCCGGGGTGACTTCGAGACACTCATCCTCACGGCAGAACTCGAGCTGCTGTTCCATGGAGAGCTTGGTGGCCGGGATGAGGCGCTCCAGTTCGTCGCCGGTGGAGGAACGCACGTTGGTGAGGTGCTTCTCCTTGGTGGGGTTGACGTCCATGTCGTCGGGGCGGGAATTCTCGCCGACGACCATGCCCTCGTAGGTGTCGTCACCGGGGGAGACGAACATCGTGCCGCGCTCCTGCAGGTTGAACAGGGCGTAGGAGGTGACGACTCCCTGCCGGTCGGCGACCATCGAGCCACTCTGACGGGTGCGCAACTCGCCCACCCAGGGCTGGAAGTTCTCGAAGATCTGGTTCATGATGCCCTGACCCCGGGTCTGGGTCAGGAACTCGGTGCGGAAGCCGATGAGGCCACGAGCCGGCACGACGAACTCCATGCGCACCCAGCCGGAGCCGTGATTGACCATGTGCATCATCTGGCCCTTCCGCAGGCCCATCATCTGTGTGACGGCTCCCATGAATTCCTCGGGGGCATCGATGGTGACGCGCTCGAAGGGCTCGTGCAGCTTGCCGTCGATGGTCTTCGTGACGACCTGCGGCTTGCCGACGGTGAGCTCGAATCCCTCACGACGCATCTGCTCGACGAGGACGGCCAGCTGCAGCTCGCCGCGGCCCTGGACCTCCCACATGTCCGGACGGTCGGTGTCGGTCACCTTGATGGACACATTTCCAATGAGTTCCTGGTCGAGGCGAGCCTTGAGAAGACGAGCAGTGAGCTTGTCACCGGAACGGCCAGACAGCGGCGAGGTGTTGATGCCGATGGTCATCGACATCGACGGCTCGTCGACGTGGATAAGGGGCAGCGGATCGGGGTTCTCAGGATCCGAGAGGGTCTCACCAATGGTGATGTCAGGAATGCCGGCGATGGCGACGATGTCACCGGGGCCGGCCTTCTCGGCGGGGACGCGCTCGAGGGCCTCGGTCATGAGCAGCTCGGACAGCTTGACGTTCTGGACCGAGCCGTCGCGCTTGCACCAGGCCACCGTCTGTCCCTTGGAGATCTCACCGGAGACGACGCGGCACAGGGCCAGACGACCGAGGTAGGGGGAGGCGTCGAGGTTGGTGACGTGGGCGCGCAGCACCCCGTCCTCCTCGTAGGTGGGAGCAGGAATGTTCTGGAGGATGCAGTCGAACAGCGGCTGCAGGTCGGGGGAATCGGGCATCCCGCCGTCCTCGGGCTTGTTGAGGGAGGCCCGTCCGGCCTTGGCAGAGGCGTAGACGACCGGGACGTCGAGCAGGGAGACGTCATCGTCCTCGGAAAGATCCATGAAGAGGTCGTAGGTCTCCTCGACGACCTCGTCGATGCGAGCGTCGGAGCGGTCGACCTTGTTGAGGACGAGGATGAGTGGGAGTTTCTTGGCCAAGGCCTTGCGCAGCACGAAGCGGGTCTGGGGGAGGGGGCCCTCGGAGGCGTCGACGAGGAGGATGACGCCGTCGACCATCTCGAGGCCACGCTCGACCTCACCGCCGAAGTCAGCGTGTCCGGGGGTGTCGATGATGTTGAGGATGATCTCCTCGCCGTCGCTCATGACGTGCTTGACAGCGGTGTTCTTGGCGAGAATGGTGATGCCCTTCTCACGCTCAAGGTCCATCGAGTCCATGACGCGTTTCTCGACCTCGGCGCCCTCACGGAAGGCTCCCGACTGCCACAGCATCGCGTCGACCAACGTGGTCTTTCCATGGTCAACGTGGGCCACGATGGCGATGTTGCGCAGATCCTTGCGTACGGGCATGCAGAACTCCGGTTCAGATCGAGGATGTGGACACCGCGACGAGGCCGCGGGGCTTCGGCGGGCGAAAACGCGCCACCGTGAAGTGTAGGTCAGTGCAGGGTTGAGCTACGAATGAGCGAGTCAGCGCCACAGTTCGAAGCGCTGACGCGGTGGCTGGTGTGCTGATTTCTCGGCGGCAGTGTGATTGCCGTCACACCATTGAGAAGGTGGCACCTGTGCCTTGACCTGGTCGATGTGTTGGCCACATCCGGCCCAGGTTGTCCTACCACAGACGTCACATCTGACGGGTCGGCACATGGTGGTGATCCTTTCATTTGGCTGGAACAAGTTTATGTCACATGCCCTTGCAGGCGGCCTGAGCGAGCGCTTCGGCGCGTTTCGCCCTAGGCTTGGGAGTATGGCTGAGGAGCAGAACACCGATCCGACCGCAGAGATCGAGGAACAGGACCACGGCGTCCACTTGCCGCCTGACCCGGCCATCCGCAAGCTTGCCAAGCGGGGACGCGGTGAGTTCATGTCGGTCGTCAAGGAACATCCGTCCTCGACGTTGTGTTGGGCTCTCCTGGCTGAGGGGTCCCTGCTGTGCGGCACCGATGCTGCTGATGTCGCGGCCTATGCCTATGCACGTACCGGGCGTGATCTCGGCCTGGAGCAGCTGCGAGATGCCGGCTGGGACGGCGACGGCGTTGTTGACTGGGGCTACCTGCCGAACCAGGGGGTGTTCCGCTGTCTCCACGCCCTCGCAATGGCGGCTGAGAGGCTGGGATTTGGTGACGAGTCCGATGACGCCGACACATTGCTGCGCGAGTTGAGCGACGAGGCCTGGCGAGCGCTGCGTGGCGACGAGGTGCCCACCGATGGCGCTGTCGACGTCGAGGTCGGCGAGGACGAGTCCGACGGCGATCAGGAGAACGATCACCAGGAGTGACCTTTCGCCGTCAAGGTGAGGTCATGAGATTGACATTGTGATCTGCCGCATTCATCCTTGATGTAGGACATCCAATGTCCAATGTAATGCGCGGGGCTATCCCGACCAATCAATGGAGATGGGCGTATGAGCAACGTCGAGGCCACGGCGGCCAAGAAATCATGGCGTGACGAGCTGACCGGCACGCAGTGGAAGTCTTTCTGGGCAGCATGGATCGGATATCTGCTGGACGGATTCGACTTCGTCATGATCACTCTGGTCCTCACTGAAATTGGGCGCACCTTCAATGTCGGCGCGGCAGCGACGGCCACATTGGTTTCGGCCGCCTTCATCGCTCGGTGGTTCGGTGGTTTGCTGCTGGGAGCCATCGGTGACCGAGTGGGTCGTAAGGAGGCCATGGTCATATCGATCCTGCTGTACGCGGGCGGATCGGTCGTCTGTGCCATCGCCCCGGCGTTCTGGGTTATCTTCGTCGCCCGTGTCTGCATCGGCATGGGCATGGCTGGCGAGTACGGATCCTCGGCCACTTATGTCATTGAGTCGTGGCCTGTCCGCCTGCGCAACAAGGCTTCAGGATTCCTCATCTCCGGGTTCTCGGTCGGTGCTGGTGTGACGGCTCAGGTGTACGCCCTGATCGAGCACCTCACGCGGGGCACATCAGCAGAGCCATACACCTGGCGAATCCTCTTCGCACTGGGAATCATTCCGATCGTGTTGGCGCTATGGCTGCGGCGTGCTCTGCCGGAGGCCGCCGACTTCGCGAAGATGCGAGAGGAGCAGGCTGCCCGAGCTGCGGCTGGTGAAGTCGTCGAGAAGACGGACATGTTCACGATGCTCTTCGCCCGTAACCTGAAGCGCAGCATCATCAACATCGTGCTGGCTCTGGTCGCCTTCGGATGCCTCATCGTGATCTACCTGTTCAAGAGCGGAGTTCCGGGGTTTGTCCTGGCCCTGCTGTGGGTCATTGTTGCAGTCGTCATGGTGAGCTTCATGGTGCAGTTCGAGGGGCCGCGCTGGCCGACCGGCGTCGCAGTGATGATCACGGTGTTTGTCGCCTTCCTCTACTCGTGGCCGCTGCAGGCCCTGCTGCCGACCTACTACCGTCAGACTCTGGGGCTGGGCAGTGACACTGCGTCGAACCTCGTGACCGCAACCTCTTTCGGCGCCGCTGCTGGCTGCATCATGGCAGGGTTCATCGGTGACAAGTTCGGTACCCGGAAGGCCTACTGGACGTCTTTGCTCATCTCGGAGTTCCTTGTGCTGCCGGTCTTCCTCGTCAGCCGTGACATGGTGCACTCCTCGACGGTGTGGGTCGTCCTGCTGGGGGTCTTCATCTTCGTCCAGCAGATGTTCGGACAGGGCATCTCCGGGTTGCTGCCGAAGTTCATCTCCAACTACTTCCCGGTTGAGAAGCGGGCCGCTGGTCTGGGCTTCTCGTACAACGTGGGTGCCCTCGGCGGTGCCATTGCCCCGGTTCTCGGTATAGCGCTGGCGGGTGATCCGGCGACCGGCATCGGCGGCGCTCTGCCGTCCAGCTGGGGTCTGGGGTGGACGCTGTTCATCCTGTCCTTCGCCTTCACCGCAGTGATCATCATCCTTATTGCCATCAACTTCCCATACCGGATGCAGAAGTTGTTCCGCCCTGATCATGTCCGTTCCGCTGACCGGATGGATCACGTGGACGAGGAGTTCGCCGCATCCAATAACCCCGATGCCGTCGTGGCATCCTGATATGGAGGCATGTCATGAACATTCCAACGATCGTGGGCGCCTACGCAGCCATGCCGCAGGAGGTTCTGGATCAGGAGGCCCTGTACCGCGGCCTAGCCGCAGGTGGCTGGGTCGACGGGATCGAGATCCCGTATCGTGATGGCGTCGACGCCGACCCGCGCTGGCTGGCAGACCAGCTGCGCGGCCGGTTCACCCAGTGCGTCGTCACGGCTATTCCCGGGACGATGGGGCACCTGGCCAACGATCCTTACTTCGGGCTCGCCTCATCCGATGAGGAGGGTCGTCAGCGAGCAATGACGTGGATCGCTGGTTTGGTCGACGATGTGCGTTCCCTGCACGAGATGGTCGGCCACCCGGTTGTCCGCTTCGTCGAGCTCCATTCGGCACCCAGCAACCACGCCGAGCCAACCGCGCTCAAGGCTTCCCTGGTGGAGCTTTCCGGTCTCTTCGCAGATGCCGAGCTCATTCCCGTCATTGAGCACTGCGATGCTTCGGACGGAGTTGGCCCGGGGGAGAAGGAATTTCTCAGCCTGGATGACGAGATCACCGCGCTCTCCGGTATCGGAGTTCGGCTGACGGTCAACTGGGGACGAAGCGTTGTCGAGTCCCATGATCCAGATCTGCCGGCTCGCCAGGTCGATCGACTTGCCGATGCCGGCCTGCTCGGTGGAGTGATGGTCTCTGGTGCCGGTCCGGAAGTCACCCAGTACGGGCCGGCCTGGGGAGACGCGCATCTTCCCCTTCGAGATGACGAGCCGACCAGCCTGTTGACGACTGATCTCATCGGCTCCTTCATGGCCGCTGCCCGAGGGGTGCAGTCCTACCAGGGCATCAAGGTCCAGACCCCCGTCGATGCCACCGTCGAGCAGCGACTGGCCATGATCACCTCCATCCATGACGCCATGGCGTCGGCATGACACTCACCACAACAATCGCGAACACCACGAAGGACACCACCATGACCACTCACTTCCATGGAGTCATTCCCCCCGTCGTCACCCCGTTGACCACCGACGGTGATCTCGACGTCGTCTCCTACGAGAAGCTCATCAATCGCCTCATCGAGCAAGGGGTTGACGGCCTGTTCATCCTCGGTTCCACCTCCGAGGTCGCCTTCTTCGACGACGAGATGCGCGGACGGGTCCTGGGAGAGGCCAAACGGATCATCGACGGACGGGTACCGCTGCTCGCCGGGGTCATCGACACCGAGACCCTGCGCGTCATCCGTCATATTCGTCAGGCCGAGGAGATCGGGGTCGACGCCGTCGTCGCCACCGCGCCGTTCTACGCGATCACCGGTCCGACCGAGATCGAGAACCACTTCCGCGCCCTGCACGAGGCCACCGAACTGCCGCTCTTCGTCTACGACATCCCGGTGTGCGTGCACGTCAAGGCGCCCGTCGATCTCATGATCAAACTGGGTCGTGAGGGTGTCATCGCTGGATGCAAGGACTCCTCTGCCGACGATGTCTCCTTCCGTCGCCTGGCCCTGGCCAACCGTGTCGCAGGTTCTCCGCTGGCCCTGTTCACCGGCCACGAGGTCGTCGTCGACGGAGCTTTCATGTCCGGTGCCGACGGTGTCGTCCCGGGTTTGGCGAACGTCGACGCGACCAACTACGTGAAGATGTACAAGGCCTATCGTGAGGGCGACTGGGAGACGGTCCGAACCGAGCAGGACAAGGCCACCGAGCTTATGGAGATCGCGTTCGTTCCGCAGGGAGTCGTCGGTCCGGCTGCTGGTGTGGGAGCCTTCAAGACGGCCATGCAGCTGTTGGGAACGATCGAGACCAACACCATGTGCGTGCCGCTGCCTACCCTCACGGGTGAGAATGTCGAGAGGGTCGCGGAAGTGCTGCGTCGAGTCGGCCAGCTCGCGTGATCATGTCCAGGACAAGTATCAATCCGAGGAGGACTCGATCATGAGCGCATTCACCGACAGGATCATTGCGTCGATGGCGGGAGGCCTCGTCGTCTCGTGCCAAGCCTACCCAGGAGAACCTCTCCGGCACCCGGAGACCATGGCGCAGATGGCCGCTGCTGTCGAGCTCGGGGGAGCAGTCGCTGTGCGAGCCCAGGGGCTCTCCGACGTCGCCGCAGTCAAGGGGCGCGTCAGCGTCCCGGTGGTCGGCATCTGGAAGGAGGGTGACGAGGGCATCTACATCACCCCGACCCTTCGTCACGCGCGCTGCGTGGCCGCTGCCGGGGCTGACATCGTCGCCCTCGACGGCACCCGGCGGGAGCGCGCCGACGGCCTGAGCCTGGCCCAGACCATCGCAGGTCTCAAGGATGAGTACGACGTCGTCGTCATGGCTGACTGTGGATCGGCTGACGACGGTTTCGCGGCGGCCGAGGCGGGGGCCGACCTCATCGGTACGACGCTGTCCGGCTACACCGGTGAACGCCCCAGGACGGACGGTCCTGATTACGAGGTCATCGAGACTCTCGTCACGGGGCTCGACGGTAGTCGTCCGGTCATTGCTGAAGGACGCATCCACACCCCTGAGCAGGCGCGACGGGCAATGGATCTGGGCGCCCATGCCGTCGTCGTGGGAACAGCGATCACCCACCCGACCTCGATCACGGGCTGGTTCCGCGAGGCTCTGAAGTAATGGGCCGTCACAGAGGGCTTGCCAGTAGGCAGGCCCCCTCGTCACGCTCCGGGCAAGGCGGTGCGTGGGCGTTACCGCTGGGTGGGCGCCCCGCCAAGCCGCTCCCGGATGGCATCGAAGTGATGCCACATGGCGTCACGGCTGACCTCAGGATCGTTGCCGACGACGCAGTCCGCGATGCGGTCGTGGGCGTCACGGGTGGCCTTGACGGTGTTGGTTGGCGGCAGTCGGAGATCGGCGAGGTTGAGGGAGTCCCAGAACACATCAATGAGCTCGCGAGCCAGCTGATTGTCCACACCGGCGTAGAGCGTCCGGTGGAATTGGCGATCTGCCGACGCGGAGTCCCTGGGGTCGTCCATGCGTGCTGCCAGAGCGTGCAGTTCGCGACCGGTCGCTGCGCTGATGGAGCCGGTCACCTCGGCTGCCAACGAGCACTCCAGCAATGCGCGGACCTCCACCATCTCTCGCAACCCCGTGAGGTCCCTGTTCCCGGCGGTGTCGGCGCCGACCTGCTTGACGCCGCGATACACGAGCCCCGGACGAATCGTCGACGCGGAGGCTGTCGACAGGTAGGTGCCCAAGCCGCGTCGGACCTCGAGGATTCCCAGCGCCCGCAATTCCCGCACCGCCTCACGAACAGTGCCGCGCGCCATACCGAACTGAGTCGCCAAATCCTGCTCGATCGGAATGGGATCTCCGGGGGTCAGGTCCGAGGAGAGAATCCACTCAAACATCCGCTGCGCCGCAGGGTTGAGGTTATCGGCCAGGTGGACGACATCCTTCGGGTCTGACATGCCGCTAATCATGTCATGACCTGCATGATCTTGGCACCGGATAACCTCCCTGGTCGACGCGGGCTCGCAAAAGGCGACAGAATGGGGACACAGCGACGTCAAAGTCGTCGTCAGAGTCAGGAGCGCGACATGAGTGAGCACGTTGTTTTCCGCGACATGCGGCCTGAAGACGTCAAGGTGATCACCTTCGGGGAACCAGGATCACTGATCGATCGCATTGATCGTCCCGACGTCGTCGCCCGGGTCGCCCTCCACGAGGACCGCATCGTCGGGTACGCGGTTTCCTGGCTCGCCGTGGTGCATCGTACCCGTCGTTTCATTGATGTGGAGATCCATCCTGATTCCCGTGGGCGTCGTATCGGCACCCGCCTGGTGCGCCAGATTCAGCAGCGGGTGAAGCGGCCCCTGGCCACCAAGGCCATTGTCGGCTCGGACGCCGAGAATTTCATCCTTTCCCTGGGCGGTGAGGTTTACGCTTCCTGCCCGCCATTCGAGTTGCCGCGTCGCCACTTCGGCCGGGCCATTGAATCCCTCGCAGAGGTCAGCGTCGGCCCGGGAGGTGCCATTTCGGGCTCCACCCTGGCCCCTGGTGTGCTCGAGACGCTCTGGGAACAGATCTATGTGTGGATGCACGAGTCATGGTCGCCGGTTGATGACAGCGAGGCCGCTCACGAGGCGCTGCGGCAGGAGCTCGAGGACCTCGACGCGGGCGCCACCCGGGTCGCCCTCATCGACGGTCAGCCGGCAGCCGTCGCCTTCGTCTTCGTCGACGAGAACCCGACGGTTGTGGCAGAGACCGTGCAGGCCGACACACCTGAAGGCGATGCCGCCGTCGCCTCGGCGATGTCGTCGGTTATCAGCTGGGCCGAGGACGCTGGTTACAAGCGCGTCAACTTTGATGGACACCGTGGTGATCCGCACTTCGGCCCGCTGGCGTCGCGTCTGCCTCTTGAGGGGGCAAGCCTCGATCTGTTGGAGATCCCGGTCCTGCCGGATGACGGCGACGATGTCGGCGAGGGGGCCATTGGTGAGGGCGGTGCGACCGTCGCCTGATCGACCGTGACGTATTGACGACGAAGGGCCACGTGGAGCGGAGAAAAACCCTTCGCTCCCCGGTCTGACGCCGTTGATGTCGTAGCGACCACGTAAAGTGTGCCTGGTTGCAGAGCGGCATGTGCCCCTGCAACTGGAGGCAACCCGCACACCGGTGCGAGGAAATGGAGGAACAGATGCCTGGAATCGTCGTCATGGGTACCCAGTGGGGTGACGAGGGCAAGGGCAAGGCCACCGACCAGATGTCCGAGCGCGTTGACTACTGCGTGCGGTACTCGGGAGGCAACAATGCTGGACACACCGTCGTCGTCGGTGCCGAGAAGTTCTTCATGCACCTGCTGCCGTCCGGTGTCCTCAACCCGAACTCCACTGCGGTCCTCGGTAACGGTGTCGTCCTCAACCTGGACGTGCTGGCTGATGAGATCGACACGCTGCGCAGCCGTGGTGTGGACATCCCGCACCCGCTCATCAGCGCCAACGCGCACCTCATCACCCCGTACCACCAGACCCTTGACAAGGTGACCGAGCGTTTCCTCGGAAAACGTCGCATCGGTACCACGGGACGTGGCATCGGGCCGGCCTACTCCGACAAGATCAACCGCATGGGCATCCGTGTCCAGGATCTGTTCGACGAGTCGATCCTGCGCCAGAAGGTGGAGGCCTCCCTGGATCAGAAGAACCAGATCCTGGTGAAGATCTACAACCGCCGCTCCATCGACCCGGAGCGCGTTGCGGACGGGCTGCTGGCTCATGCCGAGCGCATCCGTCCTTATGTCGTTGACGTCGCGCGCGTGCTCAACAAGGGTCTCGACGAGGGCAAGGTCGTGCTTTTCGAGGGAGCCCAGGCCCACCATCTCGACGTCGACTTCGGCACCTACCCGTACGTCACCTCGTCCAACCCCATCGCTGCAGGCGCCTGCACCGGTTCGGGAGTCGGGCCGACGCGCATCGATCGCATCGTCGGCATCGCCAAGGCCTACACCACCCGCGTTGGTGAGGGTCCGTTCCCGACCGAGCTGTTTGACGAGGACGGCGAGCGCCTGCGCCGTGAGGGCGGCGAGTACGGCGTGACGACGAAACGTCCGCGTCGCTGTGGTTGGTTCGACGCCCCGCTGGTGCAGCAGGCTGTCATGATCAACTCGGTGACGGACCTGTTCCTCACCAAGCTCGACGTGCTGTCCGGCTGGGATCGCATCCCGGTCTGTGTGGCCTACGAGGTCGAGGGCGAGCGCACCGACGTCATGCCCGTCACCCAGTCCGACCTGCATCACGCAAAGCCGGTCTACGAGTTCATGGATGGCTGGAGCGAGGATATCTCGAAGGCCCGTTCCTTCGAGGATCTGCCGCGCAACTGCCAGGCCTACGTGCGTCGTCTCGAGGAGCTCGTCGGTACACGGATCTCCGGTATCGGTGTTGGTGCCGGTCGTGACCAGTCCATCATGCTCAACGACCTCATCGACTGAGAGCTGACGATGCAGTGTTCCGCTCCGATGCCGGGGAGGAATAAGACCGATCGGGAAACGGTCGGGAGCACCCTCTACTCTTGAGGTCGTGTCCAGCATGACTGTTATCGTCCTCGGATCTGGTGGTCGCGAGCATGCCCTCGCTCTGGCATGCCACCGAGACCCACAGGTCGCTGCCGTCCATGCCGCCCCCGGTAACCCCGGAACGGCATCCTTCGCCACGAACCATCCCATCGACCCGTGCGACAAGGACGCCGTCGTCGCCCTTGCCCGCGAGGTTGCGGCCGACCTTGTCGTCGTCGGCCCGGAGGCCCCGTTGGTCGCGGGGGTGGCAGACGCCCTGCGCGACGCAGGGATCGATTGCTTCGGTCCGAGTGCCGAGGCTGCTCGGCTGGAAGGCTCGAAGGCCTTCGCCAAGGAGGTCATGGCTTCTGCCGGTGTTCCCACCGCCGCATCTCGATCCTGCGGTGACCTCGATTCGGTGGGTGCAGCCCTCGACGAATTCGGGGCTCCCCACGTCGTCAAGGATGATGGGCTCGCAGGTGGCAAGGGAGTTGTCGTCACCGAGGACCGTGACGAGGCCCTGGCCCATGCCGAGCAGTGCCTCAATTCTGGCCACCAGGTGGTCATCGAGGAGTACCTCGACGGCCCCGAGGTGAGCCTTTTCGCGATCTGTGACGGCGAGCGTGCTCTCCCCATGCAGCCGGCCCAGGACTTCAAGCGGGTTGGTGATGGCGGGGTCGGTCCCAACACTGGCGGAATGGGCGCGTACACGCCATTGCCATGGGCGTCTGACAACCTTGTCGAGACAGTGTCGAACACGGTGATCTCCCCGACACTGTCAGCCATGCGAGATCGCGGCACCCCGTTCATCGGTCTGCTGTACGTGGGGCTGGCCTTGACCTCTGACGGTCCGAAGGTCGTCGAGTTCAACGTTCGCTTCGGCGACCCGGAAACCGAGCCACTGCTCAGCATGCTGGAGTCCCCGTTGGCACAGATCATGCAGGCCGCCGCCCGCGGAGACGTGTCCGGAACAGATGGCCTGCGGTTCCGCCGCGGAGCTGCCGTCGGTGTCGTCATGGCGAGCGAGGGGTATCCTGCATCTCCGGTGAAGGGACGCCGAGTTGTCGCTCCGGTCGATGACGAGGACGTCCTGCACGCCGGAACTCGTATCGAGGGGGATGGGCTGGTCACCAGCGGTGGCCGCGTCCTCGTGGTGCTTGGCCATGGTGAGACCCTTGCCGGGGCCCGTACTGATGCCTACAGCAGGGTTAACCAGCTCGAGGTGAGTGGCGGGTTCCACCGCACTGACATTGCCCTTCACGCAGCTGAGCTCGAGGCCGTCGACGAGATGGCCGACGAACTCGCGCCCCAATCCGAGAACAATCCCAGCAACCCGACAGACGGGGAGAATTCATGAGCGTTCCCAACATCCTTGCCACCCGTTACGCCTCTTCGGCGATGCGCTCCATCTGGACGCCGGAGAACAAGATCCGTGCCGAGCGCAGGCTATGGCTGGCCGTCCTCGAGGCCCAGGCGGACCTCGGCGTCAGCTTTGGGGGCGACGATCCCGAGCAGGTGTTGGCCGACTACCAGGCTGTTCTCGACAACGTCGATCTGGACTCGATCGCCGAGCGTGAGGCCGTCACACGACACGACGTCAAGGCTCGGATCGAGGAGTTCAACGCCCTGGCCGGTCATGAGCACATCCACAAGGGCATGACGAGCCGCGACCTCACCGAGAACATCGAGCAGATGCAGGTGCTGGAGTCGCTGAAGTTGGTGCGCGACAAGATGGTCGCCACCCTGAACCAGCTGTCCCGACTGGCTGCCCAGTACTCGGATCAGCCGATCGCTGGTCGGTCCCACAACGTTGCTGCCCAGGTGACGACCCTGGGCAAGAGGTTCGCGACCACCATCGACGAGATGTTGGTGGCGTGGGAGCACGTCAACGAGCTCATCGAGCGGTATCCGGCTCGCGGAATCAAGGGGCCGATGGGAACTTCCCAGGACATGCTCGACCTGCTCGGTGGGGATGACTCCAAGCTTGACGATCTCGAGCATCGGGTCGCCGATCACCTCGGCTTCAACCAGGTGCTGACCTCGACCGGCCAGATCTACCCGAGATCCCTGGACTTCGAGGTCATCTCGACGCTGGTGCAGGTGCTGTCGGGGCCGTCGAACCTGGCGACGTCAATCCGCCTGATGGCCGGCAACGAGCTCGTCACCGAGGGGTTCAAGCCTGGCCAGGTTGGGTCCTCGGCGATGCCGCACAAGATGAATGCCCGCTCCTGCGAGCGCGTCAACGGTTTCCTCGTCGTCCTGCGCGGATACCTCA
The DNA here is from genome assembly GCF_000367205.1 of Cutibacterium avidum 44067. NCBI lineage: Bacteria > Bacillati > Actinomycetota > Actinomycetes > Propionibacteriales > Propionibacteriaceae > Cutibacterium > Cutibacterium avidum. Next base: position 223,898 of record NC_021064.1, read on the forward strand.
CCATGGTCACCGGTCTGGCCGGTGTGCAGTGGAACGAGGGCGACGTCTCCTGCTCCGTGGTGCGTCGCGTCGCTCTGTCGGATTCCTTCTACGCCATTGACGGGGCCTTCGAGACCTTCCTGACGATCCTCGGCGACTTCGGCGCCTTCCCGGCCGTCATCGAGGCCGAGTTGGAGCGTTACCTGCCCTTCCTGACGACGACGAAGATCCTGATGGCTTGCGTCCGCGCTGGCGTCGGTCGCGAGGACGCTCACGAGGCCATCAAGGAGCACGCCGTGGCCGTCGCCCTGGAGATGCGTGAGACCGGCACGACCGAGAACGATCTCTTCGCCCGTCTGGCTGCCGACCCGCGGATCCCGCTGACCAAGGAGCAGTTGCGCGGCCTGGTCTCATCGCCGCTGGATCTCACTGGTGGGGCTCAGGACCAGGTCGAGGCGCTGTGCGCCAAGGTCGAGGACATCGTCCGGGAATACCCCGAGGCTGCCAGCTACCTGCCTGGTCTGGTGCTGTGACGCGGTGATCTGAGTACTACGGGAGGGCCGGCTCGCTGAGTCGGCCCTCCTTTCCACATCTGCGCCAGTTGTGCCTCACCTACGCCATAAAATCTGGCGCAGTTGACGAGCGGCAATGGGGGAGTGGGTTGGGTTCGGACCCTCAGTTCCCCAGACCATGGGAGCATAACGTCGCCCCATCGACGCCCAGCGGCTCGACGATGTCGCCGGGGAGATCCCGAAGGATGTTGATCAGGGTCAGGACTGATGGACGTGTCATGGCTGCAGGCCTGCCACACACCACGATGTCTCGGTGAGGTCGGGGTCGGGTGAACTCTCGGACGACGATGCGGGGGTCCTTCGGCTTGGGTGCCGACACCGCGCTGCGTGGCATCAACGTTCGTCCTGCCCCCACTGACACCAGCTCGCGGATGGTCGCGAGGGACCCTGCCGACAAGCCATTCGGTGGCATCGGGCCAGATGGGCTGCACACCTCGAGCACCTGGTCACGCAAACAGTGTCCCTCGGACATCAGGATGAGCCCATCGGTCGAGACGTCGTGGGGGTCGATCGGCCCCTCTTCGTGGGCCAACTCGTCGTCAACCCCCGTCACCAACAGGAACTCCTCCCGGAAGACCGGGATTGCCGTCAGGGTCTCATCCTCGACCGGGGCAGCCACCACGGCGACGTCGAGATCCCCCTGATGGACGGCCTCCAGCAGCCTGGCAGTGCGTTTCTCCACCACATGGATGTTGACCCCCGGTTCGTGCTGGTCGAACCGAGCGATGATGCGTGGCAGCAGGAACGGCCCCAGGGTGGGGAAGACCCCGACCTTGAGCTGGCGGGTCGTCCGCTCGGACTCCTCCAGGGCCAGGGTCCGGATGTCGTCAGCCAACACCAGCATTTCCCGGGCGGTCTGGGCGATACGCTCGCCCACTGGGGTGATCTCGATGCGTCGTCCCGCCCTGACGGCCAGCGGCACACCGAGCTCATTCTCGAGTCGGTGGATCTGGGTCGACAAGGTCGGTTGACTGACGCCGCACGCCCCCGCCGCCCGACCGAAGTGGTGTTCTTCGGCTAGGGCGACGAGATATCTCAGATCACGAAGGTTCACGCGGACTCAGTTCTGCGCGGGGTTCTGACGAATGAGGTAGTCGAAGGCCCCGAGTGCTGCCGTCGCGCCAGCACCCATCGAGATGATGATCTGCTTGTAGGGCTGGGTGGTGCAGTCACCGGCAGCGAAGACGCCGGGCACCGAGGTGCCACCGCGCTCGTCGATGACGACCTCGCCGCGGCCAGTGCGCTCCACGGCGCCTTCCAGCCACTCGGTGTTGGGCAGCAGGCCGATCTGGACGAAGACGCCAGCCAGCTCGATGGTCTTGACCTCGCCGCTGGTGCGGTCCTCGTACTCCAGTCCCGTCACCTTGGAGCCGTCGCCCAGAATCTGAGTGGTGCGGGCCGATGTGATGACGTCGATGTTCGGCAGCGACTTGAGGGTGCGCAGCAGCACGTCGTCGGCCTTGAGAACGTCGAGGAACTCGACGACGGTGACGTGGTCGACGACGCCGGCCAGGTCGATTGCCGCCTCGATTCCGGAGTTTCCACCACCGACGACGGCGACCCTCTTGCCCTTGAACAGTGGGCCGTCGCAGTGCGGGCAGTAGGTGACACCCTTGGTGCGGTACTCCTCCTCACCGGGAACGCCGAGGTTGCGCCAGCGAGCACCAGTCGCGATGACGACCGAGCGGGCACGCAGGTCGCCGTCAGTCAGACGCACCGTCGTCATGCCGTCGGCAGTCTCCAGGGTGCTGGCGGTCTGACGCTCGATGACGTCGATGTCGTAGCCATTGACGTGGGCCCGCAGGGCGTCGGCCAGCTTCGGGCCAGTGGTGTGAGGCACGGAGACGAGGTTGTCGATGGCCTCGGTGTCGAGTACCTGGCCGCCGACTCGAGACCCCACCATCGCCGTGCGAATACCCTTGCGGGCGGCGTAGACGGCAGCGGCGGCACCAGCAGGGCCAGCGCCAACGACGAGCACGTCGTACGGATCGCGCTCGGACAGGTTCTCCTTGGCTCCCTGAGCGGCGTTGGCATCGAGACGTTCGAGGATCTCGGCCATGTCCATGCGGCCCGAGCCCCAGTCCTCGCCGTCCAGGTAGATGGCCGGCACCGAGGCGATGCCCTTGGCCTCCACCTCGTCGGTGTGGGTGCCACCCTCGACGGCGGTGTGATGGATGTTCGGGTTGAGGACGGCCATCGCGTTGAGGGCCTGAACCACCGTCGGGCAGTTCTGGCAGGTCAGCGACATGTAGGTGACGAAGTGGTGTTCCCCCTTGACTGCCCGCACCGCGTCGATGAGGGACTGCTCCTCCTTGACGGGGTGGCCACCGACCTGGAGCAGGGCCAGCACCAGGGAGGTGAACTCGTGGCCCATCGGCAGACCGGCGAAGCGGATGTCGCTCTGGGAGCTTGGAGAGGTGATGGCGAAGGACGGGGTCCGCTCGTTGTCGACGGGGTCGCCGACGCTCACCTTGTCCGACAGGGTGGCGATCTCGGCGAGCAACTCGTCCATCTGGGCCGACTTCGATGCCTTGGTGGCGTCGTCTCCCCGGTAGGGAGAGGGCACCAGGACGATGGGCTCGCGCACCATCTCGAGGTAGGTCTTGAGCTGGGTGGTCAGGGCGTTGTCAAGCATGATTCTCCTGGGTGGGGAAGTAGGGGGATATGGACGTGCCGGTCCGGGGATCCGTCGCAGGGACGATCGCCCCTGCGGCAGGTGCTCGGGTCGGAGCTCAGATCTTGCCGACGAGGTCGATCGACGGGGCGAGGGTGTCAGATCCCTCTTCCCACTTGGCGGGGCAGACCTCGCCGGGGTGGGTGTAGACGTACTGGGCGGCCTTGACCTTGCGGACCAGCTCGGTGGCGTTGCGTCCGATGCCCTCAGCGGTCAGCTCGTAGAACTGGATGACGCCGTCGGGATCGACGAGGAAGGTTGCGCGGTCGGCCTGCCCGGCTCCCTCGCGCTCGACGTCGAAGTTGCGGGTCAGCTGGAGGTTCGGGTCGCCGATCATCGTGTAGTTGACCTTGCCGACGGTGTCGGAGTCGGAGTGCCAGGCCTTGTGGACGAAGTGCGAGTCGGTGGACACCGAGAACACCTCGACGTCCATCGCCTGCAGCTCCTCGTAGTGGTCGGCGAGGTCACCCAGCTCGGTCGGGCAGACGAAGGTGAAGTCACCGGGGTAGAAGAAGAAGATGGCCCACTTGCCATTGATGTCGGCGTCGGAGACCTCAATGAAGTCCCCATTGCGAAAGGCGTTGGACTTGAAGGGGACGATCTTGGTGTTGATGAGACTCATGATGAGTCCTCTCTGGTCGACGAAGTGATAGTTCAACACTATCACTGATAGGTTCGCCATAGTCAATGCCTATGTTAGAGGCGAATCAGGGCTCTCTGTGTCGTCAGGGCCCACAACCGTGGCATGATGCCCCCATGGTCACTCCGCACCTCGAACTCCCGTTGCTGGCTGAGGGCAAGGTCCGTCGCCTTTATCGCCTCCCCGATCAGCCGGGCCGCCTTCTCATGGTTGCCACTGACCGGATCAGCGCCTACGACCACGTCCTGACCCCGGGGGTTCCCGGGAAGGGAGCAATCCTGACGAACGTGTCGTTGTGGTGGTTCGACCAACTGGCCGACATCGTCGATAACCATCTCGTCAGTCTGGATGTTCCCACTGAGGTCGCCGGACGAGCCATGATCGTCGAGGAACTGGAGATGTTCCCCGTTGAATGCGTGGTGCGTGGTTACCTGACGGGTTCCGGCTGGGCCGAATACCAGCGCAATCACGCGGTGTGCGGAATCCGCCTGCCTGAGGGGCTGCAGGATGGTTCCCGGCTCGAGGAGCCCATCTTCACCCCGGCGGCCAAGGCTCCCCAGGGTGAGCATGACGAGAACATCGACTACCTGCACCTGGTGAAACTCGTTGGTCCTGAGGTCGCCGCCCAACTGCACGACCTCTCGCTGCGGATCTACCAGCGAGCCGAGGAGATCGCCCGTGAGCGCGGCATCATCCTCGCCGACACCAAGTTCGAATTCGGCCGTCGCGCCGATGGCACCATCGTCCTCGCTGACGAGGTCCTCACCCCTGACTCCTCGCGGTTTTGGGACGCGGAGACCTGGCAGCCCGGTAAGAGCGCCGACTCCTTTGACAAGCAGTACGTGCGTGACTGGCTCACCAAGGAGTCGGGATGGGATCGGTCCAGCGACGAGGAGCCCCCGGCTCTGCCCGCGGAGGTCGTCGAGGCCACCAGCCGTCGCTATGAGGAGGCGTGGGCGCGTCTGACCGGCGGGCAGATGCCCCAGGATGACGTCGTCGCCGTCTCGGATGCTGAACAGTCGTCTGATTCCGTGCTTCCGCCGGAAGGTGGTGTCGGGCCTGTTCAGGGTGCGATGTCGACTCCCGTCGTTGCTCCCGATGCCAGTGTTCCTGACGCAGTCGATGTCCCCGACGAGCCGGATCCCCGTAGTGCCGATAGGATTGGTGGCATGTCACGTGTAGTGGTGGAGGTCATGCCCAAGCCCGAGATCCTCGATCCCCAGGGCAAGGCCATCACGTCGGTGTTCGCCCGGCTCGGCCATGACGGCCTGACGGTGCGCCAGGGCAAGCGTTTTGAAATCACCGGTGAGGGGCTGGAGGATCGTCTCGACGAGATCCGTCAGGTCGCCTCCGAGCTGCTGGCCAACACCGTCATCGAGTCCTTCGACGTGCGCGTGGAGGACTGACGATGACACGTATCGGAGTCGTCACCTTCCCCGGAACCCTTGACAACCAGGATGCCGCAAGGGCTGTTCGCCTGGCCGGGGCTGAGCCCGTGCCGCTGTGGTACGCCTCGACGGATCTGGCCGGGGTTGACGCCGTCGTCCTTCCGGGAGGGTTCTCCTACGGCGACTATCTGCGCTCGGGCGCCCTGGCTGCAGCCTCGCCGGTGATGTCCTCCATTCGTGAAGCGGTGGAAGCTGGTCTTCCTGTGCTCGGCATCTGCAACGGATTCCAGGTGCTCTGCGAGTCTCACCTGCTGCCTGGCGCCCTGATGCGCAACGAGAAGCGGCGTTTCCACTGCTCGGTGCAGCAGCTTCAGGTCGCCAGCGTTGACACCGTGTGGACCTGCGCCTTCCGTCCCAGCCAGCGCATTCGAATCGCCGCCAAGCATGGCGAGGGCAACTATGTTGCCGACAATGCGACCTTGGCAGCTCTGGAGGCCAACAACCAGGTCGTATTCCGCTACACCGCCAATCCGAATGGTTCGGCTCACGACATCGCTGGCATCACCAATGAGGCGGGTAATGTCGTCGGTCTGATGCCTCACCCGGAGCATTCTGTCGAGGATCTCACCGGGGCTGGCACCGACGGGCTGGAATTCTTCCGCTCCCTGCTGACCTTCTTGTCAGCCCAGCTATAGGAGACGGGGTGTCCGGGTTTCCCGGACATGTGTCACGGGGTGGTCCTCATGCGGTCACCCCGTCGTCGTGTCGTCAGAACTGTGCAGTCGCGGACGCTGTCGTCACTGCGCGACGTGGATACGCTGGCCGAGCGGGGAATCAGGGCTGACGGCCGTCAGGGCTGCGGCCCCGTCGAGGCCCTCTCCGAGAGGTTCGACGATGCGCGCTCCCGGCATGGCCACGGAGATCTTCTCGACGATCGCCGCATGGATGAGGCGGGACCTCATGACTCCCCCCAGCAGGCCGATGGCAGGGCTGTCCTCGTCGGTCAGATGGGTCTGGCGCAGTCCCGTGATGGATGAGTGAGCCAGCTCGTGGGCCGCACGCACGCAGATGTCACGGGCGACGTGATCGCCCCCTTCCGCGGCGGCGGTCACCTTGGCGGAGTAGGCGGCAATGTGCGAGACCATGAGTGGATCGGCGTGGAGTTCCAGGTAGGCGGCCTCGATGTCGTCGAAATCTCCGCCGATGGTCTCGCTGAGGATCGTCTGTTCGCCACGACCGTCGTGGGCGCGCATGACGGCGTCGAGGGCATGGCGGCCCAGCCAGAACGCCGATCCGGCATCGCCGATGACGTAACCCCAGCCGTCGACGCGGGCGACATCGTGGTGGCCGACGGCCAGCGTGATGACGCCGGTTCCGGCTGCCGTGACGACCCCCAGCTGGTCGCCCAGGGCGCCCAGGTAGGAGGTGATGGAGTCATGGGCCAGCAGTACCCGACCGACACCGTAGGGTTTGAGTGCCTCCAGGACGGGAACGGGATCCTCGTCGTCGCGGGCTCCCGATGACCCGATGGTCACCGTGCAGTCGGATCCGGTGACTTCGGGGTGGGCTGTCACGACGTCAGCCATGACGGTCGCAAATTGCGAGGCGAGGGGGAGGGCAGTACGCACACCGGACGAGGTGACCATCCAACCTGGGCCCCAAGGGCCCGGCTCGCAGCGGACACGGGTGCTGGATTGTCCGGCGTCGACGGCGAGGACGGGACCGGTGGGGGCGGAATCACTTCGCGCGGCATCACTCATGGGGTCAAGGGTATGGGGAGAGCCGGCACCATGCCCATCGGGGGACTGGGACGATCACATAGTTCGATCGAACAGAGTGAGGTGCCCTTTCGGACAGGTGTTGGTTCACTCACGGCGAACGGCTCATCCTCGGGCATGTCCTGATCCGTAGCCGTGTGAAGTTCTTTGTCTGAATTGTGCAATGTCTTTATGATCATGGCGACAGGGGAAATCTCATGGTGGCATTTCCCCAATTCCTCATGGGTCGTGATCATGGTTAGAAGTTCCTCTGGCAATGGAACTAGCCTTCAAGACGACAATGGTGTCATTCATTGATGGGGATCCGTTGACGATGAGACCGGCGACCGTAATGTGCTGATTGACGTCGACGAAAGGTGACGACATGTTCGGGAAAACAACGGCACGACTGGTCGGTTCGGCCGCGGCTCTCACCATGGCGCTGACGGGAGCCGGTGTGGCCGCCTCCACGGTGGCTCAGGCAGCTCCTGCAGCCTCCACATCCAGCGTCTCGGCTGCAAGCCTGACCGCTGAGCAACGTCAGAATGCCTACACCATCATTCGTGTTGCTGAAGAATCCAATGCCATCGATCCTGCTGGTAAGGACAATGCCATTCACGCCGCGATCATGGCTGCCATGCAGGAGTCCAGCCTGCGCAATCTCAACTACGGTGACCGCGATTCCGTCGGTCTGTTCCAGCAGCGCCCGTCCACCGGCTGGGGGTCCGTCGAGCAGATCATGGACCCGGTCTTCGCTGCCCAGTCCTTCTATGGAATCAACTCCTTCGGAAGTAACCCTGGTGTCATTCAGCAGCCTGGCTGGCAGACCATGAACCCCGGTCAGCTGGCCCAGGCCGTGCAGCGTTCCGCATACCCTGACCGTTACGACAACTGGTACAACCTGTCCGTCGAACTTCTCAACGATTACCGCGCCGGCCGCTGAGGCCCCGGCGTCACCGAGGGGGCGACCGGTTGGCGCCCCCTCGGTGACGACTGTTCGGCTGGAGAACCCCGCCGAAAACCGCTCCTGTGACACATCACAAGTGAAGGGAAGATCTTATGATCTCCACGATCAACAGGCTACGGCGCGGTGCCGTCATCGGTCTGGCGGTGCTCGCGGTCGGGGCTGGCCCCGCTGCGGTGACGGCCCAGGCTGGCTCGCAACCAGCCAACCAGCCTCAGGTGGCCAAGGTCGCTTCCGTCCAGGCCCAAGCATCTGCCGCTGATGTCGCCAACGGCCAGATTGCCGATGCCGCCGCGCACGGATTTCATACCGTCAATATCAACTTCGAGTACCAGGCCACCAGTTGGTGGTGTGGCCCGGCCTCGACCCGGATCGCGCTGTCAGCTCGTGGCGTCAATGTCAGTCAGCAGCAGATGGCCAACGAGCTCGGAACCACCGAGAACGGCACCAACGACATCTCGCTGGTGACGAGCGTGCTCAACAACCACCTCAATCCGCAGTGGTACGAGAACAAGTACATGCCCAATGATCCGCCGACCCAGGATCAGAAGGATCTGTTGTGGCACGACATCACGACGGACATCGACAAGGGCTACGCCATCGTCGCCAACATCGTCGCCCCAGCCAACAATCATCCGCCGGGCTATCCGAGTGACACGATCTACCACTACCTGACGATCGTCGGTTACAACCCTGACACCCGGGAGGTGTTGGTTGCTGATCCGGCTGGATTTGCCGGTACACCGACCTACAAGCTGAGCTTCGATCAGATGGCCACGCTCATTCCTCCGAAGGGATACAGCGCCTGATACGACATATCAGGATTTCTAACTTTTGTGCCGTCTATTCGTTGCAGCCGTTACGGCCATGTACCGCGTCAGGAGTTATCCGGTGAAAGCTCTTCGTACCTCTGTCCTGGGTCTTGCCTGCGCGACGGCCCTTGTCAGCAGTGTGGGGGTGAGTCCCGCCCAGGCGGCCCAACCCGATGAATCCGCAGATCCGCACGTCGCCCTTTTGAGCGAGTACAACCGCTACTGGACCCCCAAACCGTTCGACAAGCATAACTTCGACACTGCCTTTCGTGGTGACGTCACCCCGCAAGGCTCGAAGATCTTGGCTCGCAACGACGAGGGCGTTGAGCAGCTCAACAAGGCCGGGGTTGACGAGGCGAACCAAGCCGCTGACCGACAGGGCAGATCCCAACAGTGGCGTGCCCTACGCGATGCGACGATGTTCACGGATCCGTTGCAAGAAGATAACGATTCCCTCGGCCCGGTGCTCAGTAAGTACGTTGCCGAGGGGCTCGCCCAGTGCACCCCGGCGAATGTTCGCTCCTGCAGCCTCACCCACGTTGCCCGGTTTCTGTGGTCGACAGGGTTCCAGGAAGTGACGAAGAAGGGTACCGGGCCTGCCAAGAAGTACTTCAATTACCCGCGCCCCTACCTTGCTGATCGCAGCTTTGCCGATTCCGGGAATCCGAACAATTTGCGTGGCCTTAAGAAAAGCCTTGCCATTGCGCGGGTACCAAGCCGGATCGACGTGAATCACAGGAGGGGTGGACGGGCCCTCCTTACTGCTGGCTACGACCTGATGGACGGGGCCTCGGGCACCAATCTGACCGTCAGCCAGGCTTTCCCGTCGGGCCACACCACTGCTGCCTATGCCTATGGTTTGGCGATGGCCGAGATCTTGCCCGAGCTGGGTCCGGAGATCCTCACCCGCGCGTCCGAGGCCGGCAACAATCGCGCCGTGCTCGGCGTGCACTACCCGATGGACATCATGGGTGGGCGAATCGAGGGTCACAGCAACGTGTCCGCTGCGCTGACCGCGAATAGGTTGTACGTTGCCTCCCTCAAGGCCGCTCGCACCGAGCTTACGGCATACCTCACTGGCCGTTGTGAGGCCGACGGCCATGGCGACACTGTGCAGGCATGCATCGAAAACGTGGGTGCCAACGACAAGAAGGGCTACTACAACACCTTCACCGACTCGGTGTCCACGACGCCGGTGGTCGATCGCGCCTCGGCCCTTAAGGCCTATCGCGCCCGCATGACCTACGGTTTCTACAAGGCTTCTGCCTATGGTGGCCCGGCCCCCGCCACTACCGTTCCGGTCGTCCCGGCTGGTGCCGAGAACCTGTTGGACACTACTTTCCCGACCCTCTCCGATGCCCAGCGCCGTCAGGTGCTGGCCGCCACCGAAATCGATGCCGGGTATGCCCTCGACTCCTCCTCGGGTGGGTGGCAGCGCATCAATCTGGCCGCAGCCATGAGTGCCAAGGTGACCGTTGACAAGGCCGGTCGCGTCGTCAAGGTCGAGACCGGAAACCTCAAACCTGAGGTCGTCTCGGCTCCCCAGGCCTCCTGAGGTCGAACCGATCGAAGTCCAGTCATTTTGACTGAGTAGTCAAGGTCAAAATGACTGGACTTCGATCATTTCTTTGGTGAGAGGCTCGAGGACTCCGAGCACTTCATTGAAGGCCTCGGTCGACGACGGGTGGGTCCAGATGCCGTCACGCAGCGTCTCGTAGCGGGCTCCCAGCCGCATGGCCAGACCGACGAGGTTGACCAGTTCCTGCGAATCAATGCACCACAGGGTCGCTCCCAGGATGGTGTGGTCGTCGGCATTGACGAGAACTCGGATGAGGCCCTCAGTTTGTCCGACGATCTTGGGGCGTGGCATGGCAGCGATCGTGGCGACGTCCTTGGTGGCCACGAGGACGTTGAGGCCGGATTGTCGGGCTTGACGCATCGTCATGCCCACCTGGGACAGCGGCGGGTCGAGGAAGGTCGTCGTCGGGACGGCTACCCGATCATTGCGACGACGCGGCCCGTCGTGAAGGGTGTCCCACAGCACCCGGTTGTCGTCGAGGGAGACGTAGGTGAACTGTGGGCCGCCATTGACGTCACCGACTGCGTAGACCCCATCGACATTGGTGCGTAGTTGGTCGTCGACGGTGATGTAACCGCGCTCGTCGGTTGCCACTCCGGCGGCCTCAAGATGGAGGTCCTCGGTGGCGGGGGATCTGCTAGCTGCCACCAGACACCTTCACACCGTGAGGCTCGGTGAAGCTGGCCACCCCCCCTCAAGGAGGAGTACTTTGCCTTTCAGCATGGCATGGTTGGCGCGGTTCAATGCGGCGATGAGGGCGTCTCGGTCGGCGACGGCTGAGGTGAAGTAGGAGATGGGGTCGCGCTGTCCCGCTTGGATGCCGAGTCGATGAGGTCCTTGGTGGGTACGCACGCGTCGTTGATGCAGCTGCCCCCGTACATCTGTGCTGATCTCTCGACGAGGGCGTCTTTGCGTTCCTCCGCCGCCAGACGTCCGGCGATCGTTTTGCAGGCCTTGCCCCATCCGATGACAGAACATCGGCCGTGGACTCTTAATGGTTTGCCCTTTCGTATATACGCGATTGGTGACCGGTGGTTCATCAAAGCGCCGACGATGCTTTGTGAGCTGGTTCAGCAGGGCACTCGGCTTGCTCAAGTTCGACTCATGCTTGGGTGAGGCTTAGTGAGTCCCTTTTGGTCGATGATCACGGCTGGCTTGTTGCCGTTGTGATTACCGGCCTGACTACGGTATTGTGTGAAGGCACACGGCTAAGGACCAGTAGAATGATGCGAGGCTATGTCGGGTAGGCGTGATGTCCACGATGATGTGTTCTTCATGCAATATTCATTGACACCGATCACGCTTATGCCCTCGAACTGGGCGAGGTCGTCGATCAAGACACGCTCGCCCTGGATAGTACCCTGTTGATGGCGGTGCGTCGCGCGATCGCGGGTGCCCCCGGGGATCGAGGTGATCCTCGGTTCCGAGTAACCATGACGATTTTGATCCCGCAGTTGTCTGGAAGGGCTTCGACTATGGGGGATCTTAGCTTCGTATCTGGGCAAAGATGCTATACTCTGATTTACGAGGGCGTGTTTGTATTCTATCCGTGTTCGAGGGTTGGTTTAGAAACATGAAGATCGTAATAATTAAAATTAGGTAGCCTACGGCTAGCACAGATAGGGTATGTATGGACGAGCGGGTGCTGGATGCCCAGAGGTGGGTCAACACGACCTACTCGGGGGTTGCAGGGTATGAGCGGTGCCCCGAGAACGGCAAGACGAACTGGGCGACGATGTACTCGCTTACCGAAGGCTTGCAGCACGAGTTGGGAATCCAGAAACTGTCGCATGCGTTCGGTCCGACCACGATGTCCAAGGTGGATGCCCGTGGTGGTGTCGGGCCAGGCGAGCGGAACAAGAACATCGTCAATATCATCAAGTGCGCCTTCTACTGCAAGGGCTATCCCGGCGGGAATTTCGATGGGATTTGGAAGAGCTCACCTCCCCTTGGGCCGCAGCAGGATGCAGTGGCGGGTTCCTTGTACGCCATGACCGACAACATGGGTATTGGGAAGCAGGATAGACTGAATGCTAAACTGTTCAAGGCCTTGCTCACAATGGATGCTTACGTCCTAGTCGCCGGAGGTGATCCGGAAGTTCGTAAGATCCAGCAGTGGTTGAATGGCCGTTATTGGCGGCGTAGTTTTGCAACGCTTATCCCTACGGAGGGACATTATTCACGTGACGTTCAGAAATTACTAATGAAGGCCCTCCAGTCTGATTTTTGGGATAGCGGACGCCTCGGTGAATGGGAATTTCGGGCCGGCGACCCAACGGCAGTTGGCAGCCCATAGTTTGAAGCCCGGTGATAGTGGCGTTCTTGTTGAGTTGCTGTCTGCGGCCTGCGTCTTCAACGGTGCTGTCCCAAGCGGTAGAGGCAGCATGGTTCATACGGTGTTCAAGCATGAGTTCGATGACAAGTTGGCATCGTACATCCGGGCATTTCAGGCGTTCAGCCTGCTACCCGTTACTAATCACGTGGACTACGCTACTTGGTGTCAATTACTGGTATCTACGGGCGACCCAAATCGCACGGCTCATGCATGTGATACGCGATTCACAATCACTGAGTCGCTTGCGCATTCGCTAGTCAAATCGGGTTATACGGTGGTAGGTCGGTATCTTGATGAACCCCCAGGCGGCAAATTAGACAAGAGACTTAAAGATGGTGAACTCCAGGCCATCTTCGCTGGTAACATGAGGATGTTCCCCATTTGGCAATACAATTCACGCCGGCTGATCGATTTCTCTTTCGACTCTGGGTGGGAGCACGGGAACAAGGCACATGACCGTATGGTCCACTACGGTTTCAACCCAGGTGCCATTGTCTACTTCGCGGTGGACTACGACGCGACCGATCCTGAGATTGACAGCAACATTATCCCCTATTTTCGGGGAGTTCAGGCGGCCTTGGCTAGCCGAGGCCATGCCTATCGCGCCGGCGTCTACGGTTGCCGCAATGTCTGCTCGCGCGTGTCAGAGCAGACCTACACGGTCAGCTCCTTCGTCTCGGGGATGTCGTGGGGCTACTCCGGTAATCTCGGATTCCCCCTCCCATACAATTGGTCATTTAACCAGATCCAGGAGATCCGCTACTCTGCTGACTTGGACAAGGAAATTGATTTGGACCGCGATGTGCACCGTACGAAAATTGATCCGGGGATTGGCCCGGATGGAGTGGGTGGGCATACACCGTCAAAGTTGGAGGACACCTTGGCTAAAGTTGACCAGGTCCATGACATGGCGGCGAAATTCGGTGGGGGCACCAGTGACGTCGCCCTTATCAACAAACGGGTGCTGGAGTTCCTTCGACACCCGAAGTACACCCGTCTCTACAGAGGTTGGAGAGTCTTGCTCGGGGCTCCCGATGAGGACTGGCTTGCGGCAGCTACGAGCGAATTCCACTGGCCTCTGATCACGTTCACGGATCCTATTTACAATGAGACCGTATCAATGGATCATCTCGCCGCGACTGCCAACGCCGTCATGCTTATGGGCTGGGGCGACGAGAAAAATGCGAACCGAGGCGATTTCGGGGGCTGGGGTGGTGATCTCTCGACCTTCTACGCTGACTGGATGAACAATGAGAGGAGTTATGCATCGGGCTATGCGTTCTGTATGGATCGGCTTGCTCATCGCGGCGTCGAGTCGTCCTTCGGTTTCTCGGACATGATCGAAGATGTGGATGGATATCTTCTGGGTCGGGCAATCCGGGCCGGTAGGCCCTTCAAGACAGTGCTGAGAGAATACGTGACTGGCCAGGCAATCACGACCCGCTTCCGCGACTTCTACCAACTGCGGTTCAACTCGTCGTCCGATTCTGTTGAGAAATCGGCTCGGGCTATGTTTTTCGATTCATCCGATTCCGTCCTACACAAATTGCAAGTAGCAGCGGTGGAGATGCAGATTAGAGATAAAGCTCTGTTGCCGGAAGTACTGCCGTCGGAGAAATTGTCCCCATTTTTTGAAGGTTTCGCCAAAATTGTCAGCCAGCTGGCGGAAAGCGCGTGAAAGGAGCGCGGCGATGACACGCAATTCCCACAAGATTCCCCGTCGTGCCCTGCTGGGTGGTATGGCCGCAAGTGGACTAGCGGTCGCTCTGGCACCCGAAGCCTTTGCCCTGCCACAGGTCCCGGCATCGCCCATCCAGCCTTCCCGCGCGCAACGATGGTCTGGGATGCGCAGCGTCAACGACTGGCCGATCGGTGCCGCTGCTGCTGCGCAGACGGTCGAGGGTGCAGGGATCGACGTGACTCTGACGACCGGTGCACCGTCGGTCGTGCTACTGCACGCTTTGAGGCGCATCAACTACGAACTTGTCTCATTGCGTCCCGGTGACGTGGCAGGGCTCCAGCATGATCGGAATGTTGCCTCACCGCAACGCTCCAACCTTCTGTCCGGGACGGCCTTCCTGTTTCGTGAGAGCTTTCTTCCCTACGGGTCAACGGGTGATCTTTTCCCCGATGAGATCGTTGTGCTGGAGGATATCGTTGCTGAGTCTCGAGGGGTCCTGGCCTGGGGTGGACATCTCAAGGTGCCTGACCAGTCCTTGATCTACCTCGCGAAGGGGCCGACTTCACCCGAGGTGGGACGGTTGCAGAGCCATTTCGACATGGTCGATCACGTGGATGCTTCAGGAGGCGCTGGTACCATAAATGCTTACTTACCTGAGCGGCGTGCGGCTGCTGTGCGAGAACTGAAGGGGCGCCGATGAGGGGTCCTCGGTTCGTGGCCGTCATGACTTCGTGCGTGTTGCTCTGTTTCGGTGTGGCGGGTTGCAGCACGATCCAGTCTGAGACGGATGAGGATGCCGCGAAATGCGCCGACTATGCCGTGCCCGATGCGCTGCGCAAGGAGCTGGGTTCACGGGGGCTCATCTCTCCTACTGCGCGTGCGGACGCCGCGCAGACATGGTTCAGCGAGACCATGCCGACAGACATCTCTATTGGCGGCCATTGGGTGGTGCGTTGGCGTCGGGGGACTCGGTTTCGTGTCGACCTGTATAGGCATATGAGGTCTGGCTCCCTGCTGCCACCTGACGCGGGAAAATCGGCATCCTCGGTTGCGTGTCGGGTGTATGACGTGGCCCATGGGGTGACCGTCCAGCAGGTCGATTGTCCAAAGGAATCGCTGGATGACCTACCCTGACACGGCTGCCCTTGCCCGCCGGCTCGTACCCGTCAACAGCGGACATGAGACACCCTGATCGGTTCGAGGTGCAGCTTCATCCGGAGGAACTGCTCGGTTTGGATGCTCATGGCACGCGCCACTGCCATACTCTGGTGGTGTGAGTTCGACGAATTTGACCCGCGAGGAAGCCCGTCACCGGTCTGAGATCATCAAGGTCGAGAGGTACCACGTCCGCGTTGACGTGCGTGGCGCCGACGCTGATGGGGCCACCCACTTCACCTCCAGCACCAGGTTACGTTTCTCCTCCGAGGAGTCCGACACCTTCCTGGACCTGCTCGACGCCGAGATCGAGTCGGTGATCGTCAATGACGAGGAGGTCGATCCGGAATACGACGGCTCCCGTATTCAGCTGCACGGACTGCGCACCCACCGCAAGAATCTCGTCGTCGTCACCGCCAAGCTGCCCTATCAACACACCGGCCAGGGTCTGCACCGCTTTGTCGACCCGGCCGACGGCAAGGTGTACCTCTACACCCACTTCGAGGCCGCTGATTCCCGACGTATGTACACGGTCTTCGAGCAGCCCGACCTCAAGGCCCACGTCGACTTCGACGTCCTCGCACCGCAGGGATGGCGCGTCATCTCCAACCAGGTCCATGAGGACACCCGCGAGGAGGAAGGCGGCATCCTGCACGACTTCGCCCTCACCCCGAGGATGTCGACCTACCTCACCGCCATCGCCGCTGGCCCGTACGTCCGATTCGAGGACGAATGGCACTCCCGCGACGGCTCGGAGTCCATCCCACTGGGCATTCTCGCTCGCGCATCCTTGTCCGAGTACGTGGACCATGAGGAGATCTTCAAGATCACCAAGCAGGGCCTGGCCTTCTACCACGACGCCTTCGGCTACCCCTACCCGTGGGGCAAGTACGACCAGATCTTCGTGCCCGAGTACAACCTCGGCGCCATGGAGAATCCGGGCCTCGTGACCTTCACCGAGAACTACATCCACCGCGGCCCGGCCACTCGCTCCGAGCTTGCCGGTCGGACGAACACCATCCTCCACGAGATGGCTCACATGTGGTTCGGAGACCTCGTCACCCCCAAGTGGTGGGACGACCTGTGGCTCAAGGAGTCGTTCGCCGAGTACATGGGAGCCCATGCCTCGGTCAACGCCACCGAGTACCGCGAGGCCTGGACGAACTTCGCCGTCGGTCGCAAGGCCTGGGCCTACACCGCCGACCAGCAGTCGACGACGCACCCGATCGTCGCCGACATCGTCGATCTGGAGGCCGCCCGTCAGAACTTCGACGGCATCACCTACGCCAAGGGTGCGTCGGTGCTCAAGCAGCTCGTCGCCCACGTCGGCGTCGAGAAGTTCTTCAGCGCGGCACGCCACTACTTCCGTGAACTGGCCTTCTCCTCAGCCACTCTCGACGATCTCATCCGTCACCTCGAGAAGGCATGCGGTCGAGACCTGAGCTCCTGGGTGAATGCCTGGCTCAAGACCACCGGACCTGACGTCCTGCTGCCGGAACTCACCGTTCGTGACGGGGTCGTCCAGGAGCTCGCCGTGGTGCGTGACTCCATCGACGTGCGTACCGGCCGAGACGTCAATCGTCCGCACACCCTGCGCGTCGGCCTGTACTCCCTGCAGGGAAACGACTTGGTGCGCACTGACCTCGTTGATGTGACCGTGTCCTCGCCGCGTACTCCGGTGCGCGAGGCCGTCGGCAAGCCTGCCCCGGATCTCATCCTCATCAACGATGACGACCTCACCTACGCCAAGGTGCGTCTGGGGGCCACCGGGACGAAGACGGTGCTGGCCCACCTGTCCGGCCTGTCGAACCCGCTGGTCCGCGCGCTGGTCTGGTCGATGCTGTGGAATGCGGTTCGCGACGCCAAGCTCAAGGTTCAGGATTACCTTGACGCCGTCGCCCTGCACGGCCCCAAGGAGACTGAACCGGCCATCCTCACCACAGTGCTGCAGCAGCTGCGGATGGCGGTCGAGAACTACCTGCCTGATTCCGCTCGCGACAGCGCGCGTCGAGTCGAGGCCGCTCGAGCATGGCAGGGACTTGACGAGTCCGAGCCCGGCAGCGACTTGCAGCGCATCTGGGCCCGCCACGCCCTGGCTCTGTCGGCAGCCGACCCCGAGTCGGCTGATCAGGTCCGCGGACTTCTCGACGGCAACGTCACGGATCTGGTCGTCGATCCTGAGTTGAGGTGGCAGGCATGGATGGCCCTGGCTGCCCTTGGCCAGGCGAGCGTCGAGGACCTCGACGCCGAGCTGGAGCGTGATCGCACCAAGACCGGCGTCGCCCATCACATGGCCGCCATGACGGCCCGTCCCGACGATGCTGCCAAGCAGGATGCCTACCGACGCCTGCGCACCCCCGGCGAGCTGTCCAACGAGCACTGCCTGGCCCTCCTCGACGGTCTGCGCACCCCGCTGGGAGCCGAGACCTTTGCGGGCCTCAACAGCTCCTACTTCGACGACCTCGAACAGATCTGGCAGGAGTTCCCGATCGAGATGGCCCAGCGTCTGGTCATCGGACTCTTCCCGGATGGTGACGTCGCCGAGGACGCCGATCGTTGGTTGGCGAACCACCCATCCGCCTCGGGTGGCCTGACGCGGATGGTCAAGGAGCGTCGAGACGCGGCCACTCGTGCGGAGACGGCCCGCGATTACAACACGATTACAACATCTGAGTGAGGAGCTCCATCGCGCCTGATAGTGGCGGGTTGTTCAGCGGCGACGTTGCTTGACGACCCGCCACTGGCGTACCAGTGCCTCCCGCCACGTCGGCACCGTCACGCCGTTGTCGATCATGATCCGGTACAGACGCCGTTGGTTGACCTCCAGGCCGATGAGACCGATGGCGAAGAAGATGAGCTGGGTGGACATGGCCCATCGGAAGCCATTGAGGGTGTAGCGCCCCCCGGGACACAGCACGTCGAGAAGCAGACCGATGATCTCGATCTCCAGCAGACCGAAGAAGAAGCCGCCCGTAATCGCTACACCGGTCGCGGTGGCCAACCGGTTTCCGGGCTGGAAGGTGCGAGCCACGTCGAAGCCGACGTTTCCGCCAGGCAGAGAGATGCCCAGGCAGATGACGAGGAGGAAGAGCATCCACAGCGGGGCGGGCCCTGGCCACACGAGGACGATCAGCCACGCCACCGTGGAGGCGGCGATCATGGCCTCGATGAGGGTGCCACGACGAATGGGGTGTCGGCTGGTCAGGATGCCCGCCGTTGGTCCGGCGATGGCATTGGCGATGACGTACACCGTCATGAGGGTCGAGGCAGTGGCCGTCGATCGGCCCTCGGCGTGGGTGAGGTAGGGCATCCCCCACATCAGCGAGAAGACGATGCCGGCGAAGTTCGACGACATGTGGGCCCAGAAGGCCAGCCTCGTCGAGGGATGCTTGACGACCTCGACGACCTGGTGGGGGAGTTGCTTGAGGTTGGCGTCGGTGCGTTCCGGCTCGACTCCGGGAGGAGCGTCACGAATGAGAAGGGCAGCCAGCACCGCAGTGAGCACGGCTCCGGAAGCGGCGAGAAAATAGGTCGGGCGCCACCCGCTGGTCTCCACCATGGCCACCAGGCCGACGGCCGAGACAACCTGTCCGAACTGGCCCAACAGGCCAGTGAGCTGAGTCACCAGCGGGATCTGACGAGTCGGGAACCAGGCAGGCACCAGACGCACCGCAGCGCCGAAGATGAAGGCGTCGCCGCATCCCACCAGGATGCGGGCGAGCATGGCTCCTCCCACGTTCCCGGCCAGGGCCATGACAACCTGTCCCACGGCCATGAAAACTGATCCGGCAGTGATGACGACTCGCGACCCCAACCGATCGACCGCCACACCGGCCGGAATCTGCAGAACGGCGTAGACCGCGAGCTGGAGCACCATGAAGGTGGCGACGACGGACGCCGGGGCGTTGAAATGGTCGGCTGCCGTCAGCCCCATGACGCCCAGAGAGGTTCGCTGCATGACGGCAAACCCGTATGCGAGGACCGCGGTCATCCACACCACCCATGTCATGGCAACGCGACGACGAGGGTTCGATGGGGTGGTACTCACGTGGCTCATGGTAAGACGTTCCGCCCCCACATCGCGCTGAGTGAGTCGGCAATACGTGGTCGGGGCGGCAATGACGCCGTCCAACGGCTAGATTTGTCCTGTGGCAGACACAGTTGAGAACGCCGTCAGCACCCCCGACGTCGAACAGCCCTGGGCCGAGTTGGGGTTGTCCGCCGACGAGTACCAGCGCATCCGGGAGATCCTGGGACGCCGCCCGACCGGCGGCGAGCTCGCCATGTACTCGGTGATGTGGTCGGAGCACTGCTCGTACAAGTCGTCCAAGAAGTACCTACGACGCTTCGGCGACCTGCCCCAGCGCACGCCGCTCGGCCCGCTGCTGGCAGGCATCGGTGACAACGCCGGCGTCGTCGACATCGGCAACGGACTGGCCGTCACGTTCAAGGCGGAGTCCCACAACCACCCGTCCTATGTCGAGCCCCATCAGGGCGCAGCCACAGGAGTCGGCGGCATCGTTCGCGACATCATGGCCATGGGTGCTCGCCCGGTCGGCGTCATGAATGCCCTGGCCTTCGGTCCCTTGGACCGTCCCGACACGGCCCGAGTACTGCCCGGCGTCGTTTCCGGCATCGCCGACTACGGAAACTGCCTCGGCCTGCCGACGATCGGCGGTCAGACCCTCTTCGACCCCACCTACTACGGCAACCCGCTGGTCAACGCGCTGTGCGTCGGAGTGCTGCGTCACGAGGACCTACAGTTCGCCAAGGCCTCCGGTGTGGGAAACCTCGTCATCCTCTTCGGTGCCGCGACGGGTGGTGACGGCATCGGTGGTGCGTCGATCCTGGCTTCCGAGTCCTTCGCCGCCGAGGGGGAGTCCAAGCGGCCCAGCGTCCAGGTGGGCGACCCCTTCATGGAGAAGCTGCTCATCGAGTGCACCCTCGACCTGTTCAATGCCGGCGTCGTCGAGGCCCTGCAGGACTTCGGTGCGGCCGGTATCTCGTGCGCCACCTCGGAGCTGGCCAGCGCCGGCGATGGTGGCATGCACGTCGAGCTCGACCGCGTCCCGTTGCGCGACCCCAGCCTCGCTCCCGAGGAGATCCTCATGAGCGAGTCCCAGGAGCGGATGGCCGCCGTCGTGCGTCCGGACCAGCTCGACAAGTTCATGGAGATCTGCGAGCACTGGGGAGTGGCCGCCACCGTCATCGGCGAGGTCACCGACACCGGCCGTCTTCACATCGACTGGCACGGCGAGCGGATCGTCGACGTCGATCCGCGCACCGTCGCCCACGACGGTCCGGTCCTCGACATGCCCGCGGCTCGCCCGTGGTGGATCGACGAGCTCAACGGGAATGACGCCAACAACCTTCTGCGCGACAACTCAGGAGAGGGCCTGGCAGGTGCTCTGCTGGCTCTGGTCGGTTCTCCTCACCTGTGCGACCGCTCCTGGATAACCGACCAGTACGACCGCTTCGTGCGTGGCAACACGGTGCTGGCCCAGCCCCACGATGCCGGCATGATCCGCGTCGATGAGGAGACCAACCTCGGCATCGCGCTGTCCCTGGACGCCAATGGTCGTCAGACCACCCTCAACCCATACCTGGGTGCCCAGCTGGCTCTGTGCGAGGCCTACCGCAACGTCGCCGTCAGCGGCGCGACCCCGGTGGCCGTCACCGACTGCCTCAACTACGGATCCCCGTACGACCCAGACGTCATGTGGCAGTTCGACGAGACCATCCTCGGTCTGGTCGACGGCTGCCGCGAGCTTGGTGTGCCGGTCACCGGCGGCAACGTCTCCCTGCACAACCGCACCGGTGACGAGTCCATCCGGCCCACCCCGCTCGTCGGCGTCATCGGTGTCATTGACGACGTTCGTACCCGCATCCCCTCGGCCTTCGCCCACGATGGCGATGCCCTCCTGCTGCTCGGCACCACGAAGTGCGAGTTCGGCGGATCGGTGTACGACGACGTCATCCACGCCGGTCACCTCGGGGGCATGCCCCCGATGCCCGACCTCAACGCCGAGAAGTCCCTGGCCGCGGTGATGGTGGAGGCTGCGAAGCGCGGTCTGCTCTCCAGCTCCCACGACCTGTCCGACGGTGGCCTGGCCCAAGCTCTCGTGGAGAGCTGTCTGCTGAGCGGACTCGGGGTTTCCGTCACCCTGCCCGAGGGAGAGCCCTCGGTGATGCTCTTCTCGGAGTCCCCAGCTCGCGCTGTCGTCTCGTTGTCCGGTGCCGACTACCGCGAGTTCAAGGAGCTGTGCCAGGAGAACGGTGTACCGGTCGCTCGCATTGGTGAGGTCATCGATCACGGCGAGTTCGAGGTCAACGGGCTGTTCAGCCTGTCCCTCGACGAGATCGAGCGCACTTGGCGCAAGCCGATCCCGACTGCCATGGGAGAGTGACGGGAATTTCCTGGCCCGGCCGACAGCGTCAGCACAGTCTGTGATCGAGCAGGTTTGACGGTTCTCTCGTTGCCATGGCGCACCTCCCGTGCGAAAAGCGCACGTCGCTGGATCACCTTCAGATTCGTGGAACGTCGTGCACTGCCTCCATCAGCGCAGCCAACGGCGCCGCCGCTTTGAGGTTCTTCTCACGCCACTCCTCGTCGGGCTGGGATGCTGCGACGATTGCGCCGCCGGCACCGACCGTTACCCGCGACCCCGTTCGGACTACCGTCCGTATCACGATGCTAAGGTCGGCGGTGCGATCGAAACCGAGATATCCCAGGATTCCCGAATAGATCCCTCGGGCGCCGACCTCCAGAGCGTCCAGGATCTCCACGGACCGTTCCTTCGGTGCCCCGGTCATCGATCCACCAGGGAAGGTCGCTCGCAGTACGTCGACCAATCCGACGTCCTCACGTAATCGTCCGCGCACCGTGGTCACCATCTGGTGCACCGTTGCATATGACTCGATCGCCATCAGACGTGGTACCTCCACCGTGCCTGGTCGGCACACGCGCGACAGGTCGTTGCGCACCAGATCAGCGATCATGAGGTTCTCGGCGCGGTTTTTCGCGTCAGTTTGTAGATCGACAACTCTCTGGGCATCCTCCATCGGATCATCGCAGCGGGCCATCGTCCCCTTGATCGGCTTGGACTCGGCGATGCCGTTGCGTACTTGCAGGAACCGTTCCGGGGATGAGGAGCACACCTCCACACGCGGGCTGGTGAACCGAAGATACGCCCCGTAAGGGGCTGGGTTTCGACGCCGCAGTGCGCGGTACAACTGCCAGCCGTCCACGTCGCACCGGGAGGTCCACGTGTCGGTGAGACAGGCCTCGTACGAGTCACCGCGCGTCAGCGCCTGCTGGATTGCGGTGACACGGTCCTGGTAGCCCCCTCGGCTGAGTCGCCACGCCCCTTCCACGGGCACGGTTGCCGGTGTGGGTCCTTCGTTGTCATCTGGTCGCTCCACCAGTGTCACAGCTAGTGCGTCCAACAGATCAGCGGCCTCACTGCAGTCTGGCGTGTCGCGGTCGTCCAAGGCCAGGAGGTGAGCGTGGTGCCGGTAGCGGTCGTATGCAATCCAGCTGGCCGGACGCAGCCACATGGCATCGGGCAGTTCGCTGCAGTGCGCATTCGGACCCAAGGTCAGCGCCTTGCACTCATAGCCCAGGAAACCGACATAGCCACCTGCGAATGGGATGGCGCCCAGTTCCGGGTCCCCCGGTGATACTCCATCTGCAAGACGACGTTCCAAGAAGTCCAGCACATCTCCAGACTGGGATCGCCCGTTGGCCGTCAATGTGTTTGTGACGACGTCGTAACTGACCAGTTCGGACGCCGCACCTAACGCCGTGCCCATGACACTCCAACGGCCGGTGTCGCCACGCGTGGCGGCCGAGTCCAACCAGAGGGCGTCACCGTCGCCAGCGAGGCGGCTGAAGGTGGCTTCTTCGTCGAGGTCGATTTCGACCCCGCGGTGGTGGATTTTCCACCGTGCCGTAGTTCGGGGACGCTTTCGTGACTGGATGTTGCGCGGTTCGCGTTTTTCGTGCACCTCGCTGCGTCGCGGCTGGCTGTCAATCGCCAGGAAGTTTGTCACTAACTGACAACCGACCTGCGTCATGACCGACTCTGGGTGGAATTGCACACCCCAATGCGGTCGGTCGGCAACCTTGAACGCCATGATGGCGCCATCCTCAGCGCGAGCGTGTTCGACGATCTGATCACCCAACGTGGTCAAGCACAGCGAGTGGTACCGAGTCGCCTCGAAATCTTGCGGTAACCCGGCGAAGATTCCGCGCCTGGAGTGATGAATTCGGCTGACGATGCCGTGATGGGGCCGAATGGTCTGCAACTGGGCACCGTGACGTAACCCGAGGCCTTGGTGGCCCAGGCACACTCCGAGCAGGGGGAGTTTGTTGGAGGCGTCGATCACCTGGCCGGCGATCTTGAAATCCTTGTCGTTGTGCGGGGTGCCAGGTCCTGGCCCGATGACCACGTGGTCGAATTCGCCGTCAGCCAGTCGGCGGAGGATCCCTTCACGCTCGACCTCCTCAGTGCGGACCACCACTGGCTCGATCCCGCTGACTTCGGCCAACAGGTGTGCCAGGTTGAAGGTGAAGGAATCGTGGTTGTCGACCAGCAGGATCACGGGCCCTCCTCGGTGACATCCGCTGCAGTGCAAGAGCAATAGCACAAGGATAGGGGCCGCTTCCCGAGACGTGCTTGGCATCGTGGCGTGGTGGGGGAGGAGGACACGCTCATAATTTATGATGACTGTATCGTCAATATACGATCGGCTTACGCCCCGGGCGATAAAGGCAAGAAACCAGAAGAGCCTCGTCGCCGACGGATGGTCGTCAGCGAAGGGTGGGTACCTTGACCCCGACCTCACCGCTGACTATCTGCGTCGTTCCGCGACGTTGGCCCTGGACGCTCGAATCAAAGCTAGAGAGAATCAACCGCACCAGGCCAATATCAAGGACCCGGCACAAGCTAGGCACTTGACCGACTTTTTCGCGTGGACCGCCTGGGACGGCCGTGGATCGACCTGGCTACAGCTATTCGTACACAAACAACTGGCCGGCAGACCCGATCGTGGTGAACCGTCCAACGGCCGACATGGTCGTCTGGTCGGTGTCGTCCGCGAGGAGGTGGCGTTGGGTGTCACTTACATGGACCTCATCCTCTACTCAGCCGGTGGGGTGCTCGGTACCATGCACCACCTGTACTTCTCGTGCCCCCGAGCGCGCACATGGCCATCGGCACCTTCTTCTCGGCCGCGAAGGCCATCCCACTGACGTTCCTCACGGTCGAGGCGTGGGGATTCATGCAGCTTGGAGCCCGGCGTGAGTCGCGGTCGTCGACGCCGTTCCTGCCTCGCTGGACGGTGATGTTCCTTGACGATCCCGCCTCAGGAGATCATCACCCGCGACAATGTCCCGGCTTGTGTCAACCCCGTCGTCCCGTTCAGCGTGACGGGACCTCATGGATGCTGTCATGAATGTGGAGAATTACGCGATAGCGAGGAGCCAGATTGCTCAGACGACGTTGTGAAGCGTCCTAGGCCGGGCGGATCTCGACACCTTCCTCGCCCATCGGGAGGAACTCAACACGGACCTCCGTGAGATCATCGAGGTGCAGACGCACTCGTGGGGCGTCGATGTATCCATTGTGGAGATCAAGGACGTGGAGATCCCGGAGGCGATGCAGCGGGCCATGGCCCGTAAGGCGGAGGCAGAGAGGGAGCGGTGGGCGAAAGTCATCAACGCACGCGGCGAGATGCAGGCGTCCGGCGAGGTGCCGCAGGCAGCCGACGAACTCTCGAAGAGCCCGACCTCACTGCAGTTGCGGTATCTGCAGATGCCTCTTGAGCTGGGAGCCAATCAGAATTCGACGGTCGTGTTCCCATTGCCCATGGATATCCTCGCCCCCTCCTTCGCAAGGGTCACGGGAACTGACCGATGGGGGCTCCAGCCTTCGGGGCGGTCGGGTCCCACCTGCCTCCATGGGGGTCCTGACTGCCCGAGGTATGGAGCAGCCGGGTATGTAACCGCCTCATAATCCGACGGTGAGGCACGGAGGCGACCCTACACTTTGATCATGGATCTTTCTCATGCTCTCAAGAACCTGTCTGCCAAGGTTGATTCCGGTTTCGACGATGCTGTTGCGCAACTCACCCGTCACGTCGCGGTGCAGTCGATCAGTTCACAGAAACCCGACGATGTGAGGTCCGGAGCCGAATTCGTCGCAGCTGCCGCCAGGGAGGCTGGTGCCGCCGACGTCAACGTCATCACCGAGAATGACGGGCTGCCGGCTGTCATCGCTCACTGGCCTGCCCCCGAGGGCAAGCCCACCGTTCTGCTGTACTCCCACGGTGACGTCCAGCCAACCGGCAACCTCGACGAGTGGCACACCGACCCCTTCGTCGCCACCACCAGGGGAGAGCGTCTCTTCGGGCGTGGCACCGCTGACGACAAGGGTGGCGTCGCTGCCCACCTGGCTGCCATCCGTGCCTTCGACGGCAAGCCGCCGGTCGGCGTCATCCTCTTCGTCGAGGGTGAGGAGGAGATCGGCTCCCCCTCCATGGAGGCGATCATCGCCGGCCACAAGGAGGAGCTGGCCGCCGACGTCATTGTCATCGCCGACTCGGTCAACTGGACCCAGGGCGTGCCCTCCCTGACGACCACCCTGCGTGGCGTCGTCGACTGCGTCGTGGAGGTCTCCACCCTCGACCACGCGCTGCACTCCGGCCAGTTCGGTGGCATCGTCCCCGACGCCCTGACGACCCTGTGCCGTCTCATCGCGACCATGCATGACGAGACTGGTGAGGTTACCGTCGACGGTCTCAAGGGATTCGCCGGGCCGGAGCTGGACTACCCGGAGGATCGTCTGCGCGAGGAGACCGGTGTGCTGGACGGAGTCCAGTGGGTCGGTCGGGGACGCGCCGTAGAGAAGATGTGGACCAAGCCGTCGGTCACCGTCGTCGCCATCGACGCCACCCCGGTCAAGGACGCCATCAATATCCTGCCGGCAACCGCTCGCGCCAAGATCAGCCTGCGCGTCGCCCCTGGCCAGGACGCCGGCGAGGCCATGGAGGCTCTCGTCAAGCATCTGGAGACCCACGTCGAGTTCGGCGCCCACGTCAAGGTGACCCGTGGTCAGCTCGGTCAGCCGGGCATCGTTCCTTTCACCGGGAAGCGGGCCGAGATCGCCAACGAGGCCTTCAATCTGGCCTGGGGTCAGGAACCCGTCGAGATGGGTACCGGCGGCGCCATTCCCCTTGTGACCGATCTGCAGAATGCGTTCCCGCAGGCGACCGTCCTCGTGACGGCCGTCACCGATCCGGAGTCGCGCATGCATGGCATCGACGAGTCCCTGCACCTGGGTGACTTCCGCAAGGCCATCCTCACCGAGGCACTCATGCTCGCCGGCCTGGCGGAGTGAGCTGGCGCGAGTTCCACCGAAAGGCGTTCCCGCGTAGAATGGCCCTGCTGTCGGCTGTGCCGGTCAGCAGGGCCTGGGGCGTCCGACGGAACCATCTCTTGTCCGAGTGACGGTCACCGGGGCTCGCGTCAGAAGGGTGGGCAGACGCGGACAGCCAGTTGTTCCCGTCACAGAGAGGCCTGCCCATGTCGTCCGGCTCCGTGAGCTACCGAACTCTGTTCTCCCTGCCAGGCGGCACCTTCGTCACCGTCTCCGCCCTGGCTCGTCTGCCCCTGGCCATGAGCCAGTTGGGCACCCTGTTGCTCGTCTCCAGCCCGCAGGTGGCGGGACGACTGGGCCCTGGTGGTCTGGCCGCGGGCATCGTGGCCCTGGCCATCGCCGTCGGCTCTCCCATCTTCGGCGCCCTGACCGACCGTCACGGTCAGCGCACAGTGCTGCTGGTGCAGTCCGTGGTCGGTGGATTCGCTCTGATCGCCGAAGGAATGGCTGCCGAGATGGGAGCCACCTGGCCGATCGTGGCCACCATCGGAGGCGTCGCGGGATTCTTCATGCCTCAGATCGGCACCATGGCGAGAGTTCGCTGGCGGGCCATGGGAGCGGTGAATCCCAACATCGAGGCGGGGGTGCTGGAGACCTCCTTCGCGTGGGAGGGATCCGTTGACGAGGCCGCCTTCGCCCTCGGACCGGCCTTGGTCGGAATCCTCGCGGTGCTTGCGGGCCCCGTCCCTGGCCTCCTCGTCGCCGGTTCCATGTTGTTGGTGCTGGGCAGTTGGTTCGCCCTGGACCCGACGTCAAAGCTCGTCGAGGTGCACCGTGGCGGGACCGACCGTTCGGGAGTCTCGACCCCGTCGGGGCGTCGTGCTCCCGGCCCGTTGTTCACTGCTGGTGTGTTGGCCACCTGCGTCGGCATGATCTTCATGGGCATGGTCTTCGGGTCCGTCCAGACCGGAACCACCAGTCTTGCCACGGAGGCGGGGCGGCCTGGTCTGGCGGGCCTGCTGCACGCCCTGTTGTCGGTCGGCAGTGCGGCTGCCGGTCTGGCCCTGCCGAGGTTGGCCAGACGCCTCGACCTCGTCGCAAGGTGGAAGCTCTTCGCCCTGGGGCTGGCGGTGTTCGCAGCCCCGCTGCTCGTCGTCCATCACCTCGGCCCGCTGGTCCCGGCCCTGATCGTCCTCGGCATGGCTGCGGCACCGTACATGATCACCCTCTACAGCGTCGCGGAGCGATCGGCGTCCGCCGGACGGATCGGTACCGTCATGACCCTCATGGCGGCCGTGAACAGCCTCGGTTATGCCTTCGGGACAACGATGGCCGGACGCCTCGCCGACTGGGGAGGTGGCACCCAGGCTTACGCGGTGACCTTCGGTGTCGGTGTCGCGGCGACCCTGCTGGCCGTCCTGGTGGCCAGGAGGGTGACCCCGGTCAGGGGCTGAGTCCTGCTCTGACGGGTTGCCCCGACGCTCCTGAAACCTGTTCCACAGTCACCATCGGCCAGTGTGCGATACCGTGGCCTCGTGCCGCGCGCAGACGGAAGGCTTACCGCAGACCTCGATCCCCACGACCATGGACCCCAGGACGCCTGTGGCGTCATCGGGATCTATGCCCCTGGTGAGGAGGTGTCCAAACTCACCTATTTCGGCATGTACGCCCTGCAACACCGAGGCCAGGAATCCGCTGGCATGGCGGTGTCGGACGGTCGCCGAATGATGGTCTTCAAGGACATGGGACTGGTCTCCCAGGTCTTTGACGAGGCCACCCTCAACTCCCTCCGGGGCCACATGGCCGTCGGGCACACCCGATACTCGACGACAGGTGCGAGCGTCTGGGACAACGCCCAGCCGACCTTCCGCTCTCGTCAGGGTGGTGGCGGTCTCGCCCTGGCCCACAACGGTAACCTCACCAACACCGACGCCCTCGAGGCCCTCATCGTCGAGCGCGCGCCGAACACCGATGTTCCTCACAAGGACCGGATGGACTCCAGCAACGACACCTCGCTGGTCACCGCTCTCATGACGACCTACGACGGCACCCTCGAAGAGGTCGCCGCCCAGGTGCTGCCTCACCTCAAGGGGGCCTTCAGCCTCGTCTTCATGGATGACCACACCCTGTGTGCCGCCCGCGACCCGCAGGGAATCAGGCCGCTCGTGCTGGGCCGCCTCTCCAGCGGATGGGTGGTCGCCTCCGAAACTGCTGCCATTGACATCGTCGGCGGCACCTTCGTCCGCGAGATCGAGCCCGGCGAGATGATCGCCATCGATGCCGCCGGTCTTCGCACCAGTCACTTCGCCGAGGCCCGTCCCAAGGGCTGCATCTTCGAGTACGTCTACCTGGCCCGTCCTGACACCGTCATTGCCGGGCGACGCATTCACAACGTCCGCGTCAAGATCGGCAAGATCCTGGCCCAGGAACACCCCGTCGACGCCGACCTCGTCATCCCGGTACCCGAGTCCGGCACTCCGGCTGCCATCGGCTATGCCGACGAGTCCGGCATCCCCTACGGCATGGGTCTGGTCAAGAACTCCTATGTCGGCAGAACCTTCATCCAGCCCTCCCAGACCCTGCGCAACCTTGGCATCCGTCTCAAGCTCAACCCGCTGCGTGACGTCATCGAGGGACGCCGCATCGTCGTCGTCGACGACTCCATCGTGCGCGGTAACACCCAGCGACAGCTCGTCCGGATGTTGCGCGAGGCGGGAGCTGCCGAGGTGCACGTGCGCATCTCCTCCCCACCGGTGGAATGGCCCTGCTTCTACGGCATCGACTTCGCCACTCGTGCCCAGCTCATCGCCCCTGGTCTGGAAGTCGAGGACATCTGCCGATCCATCGGCGCTGATTCGCTGGGCTATGTCAGCCTGGAGGGTCTCGTCCGAGCCACCCACGTCGATGCCGACAACCTTTGCCGGGCCTGTTTCGACGGTGTCTACCCCGTGCAGGTGCCTGCATCCGCACGAGACGTCGTCGCCGATGCCACCCATACCGATCCCGATGAGGAGAAGCAGTGAGCAACGAGTCCGCCTACGCCCGTGCCGGCGTCGACATCGAGGCCGGTGAGCGTGCCGTCGACCTCATGAAGGCCCACGTGGCCGCCACTCGTCGTCCGGAGGTTCTCGGCGGCCTGGGCGGCTTCGCTGGTTTCTTCGACGCCTCCGCGCTGGGGAAGTACCGTCATCCGGTGCTGGCCACCTCCACCGACGGTGTCGGTACCAAGGTCGCCATCGCCCAGGCCATGGACGTCCACGACACCATCGGCTTCGACCTGGTCGGCATGCTCGTCGACGATCTCGTCGTGGTGGGCGCGGAGCCGTGGTTCGTCACCGACTACATCGCCTGTGGTCGCGTCGATCCGAACCGGATCGCGAATGTCGTCAAGGGCATCGCTGCTGCTTGCGCCAAGGCGGGCTGCTCACTGCTCGGCGGCGAGACGGCCGAGCATCCCGGCCTGCTGGCCCCCGAGGAGTACGACGTCGCAGGTGCCACCACCGGGGCCGTCGAGTACGACGAGATCCTCGGCCCGCAGCGGGTCCAGGAGGGTGACGCCCTGCTGGCGGTGGCCTCCTCGGGGCTGCACTCCAACGGCTACTCGCTGGTCCGCAAGGTGTTGCTGGCTGACGCCGGTTGGACCCTTGATCGTCACGTCGACGAACTGGGACGCACCCTCGGCGAGGAATTGCTGGAGCCCACCACCGTCTATGCATCCGACCTGCTGGCCCTCGTCCGTCAGGTCGAGGTGCACGCGATGAGCCACGTCACAGGTGGGGGACTGGCCAACAACCTCGCCCGCGTCCTTCCCGACGACCTCGTCGCGACTGTTGACCGGTCGACATGGACTCCTGCTCCGATCTTCACCCTCGTCCAGCAGGTGGGCGACGTCTCGCAACCTGATATCGAGGCAACTCTCAACATGGGCGTCGGAATGGTCGTCGTCATGCCAGAGGCGAACATCTCCGAAGCGATCGAGGTGCTTGCCGGTCGCGGTCTTTCCGCATGGCAATGCGGTCATGTTTCCCGTCGTGGCGGACCCGACGAACCGGGGGCGGTGCTGGTTTCGAGCCATTCTCGCAGTTAGGCCGTTCGCCCGGAAATGAATCTTGTGGTGGCCCACTTTGGTACCGGGGTCATCGCTCGGGTAGCCTGTGCCCCACGACAGTTGATGATTTTGGGCGGCAAAGCCGCTATTGATGAAGCGAGGGGGTCGACCCACATGGGGCGCGGCCGTGCAAAGGCGAAACAGACCAAGGTTGCCCGCGATCTGAAGTATCGCTCGGTGAACATGGATCTCGAGTCACTGGAGCGAGAGCTAAGAGGCGACAATCGTCAGCAGGAAGATCCTCATGACGAGGACGGCCTGTCTGACGAGTATGCCGATCTTGCTGAGAAGTACGCCCACTACGGCGAGGACGACTGAGCCGGTAACGCGGCCATGA
Source organism: Cutibacterium avidum 44067 (assembly GCF_000367205.1). Lineage (NCBI taxonomy): Bacteria > Bacillati > Actinomycetota > Actinomycetes > Propionibacteriales > Propionibacteriaceae > Cutibacterium > Cutibacterium avidum. The sequence goes on from NC_021064.1 coordinate 255,257, forward strand.
GGTGGCTCAACGACCCCCTGATCGACGGGTTTGAATATGCCCGGATCGGGCTCCCACACGCAGCCAAGTCCGTCGGAGACCCCGACGGACTCCTGACTGCTTGTGTGGTGCGTCGTCGTGAGCCACGTCATGGCCGCGCAATGCTGTACGTCCACGGCTGGTCAGACTGCTTCTACCAAGCCCACCTTGCCAAGACGGTGGAGGGCTGGGGATATGACTTCCTCGGTCTCGACTTGCGTCGGTATGGACGGAACCTTGTCCCTGGCCAGATGGCTGGTTGGGTGCGTGATCTCGCCGAGTACGACGAGGAAATCAACGCAGCGGTGTCATTGCTGCGCGCTGACCACGACTCGGTGACGATGATGGGCCACTCCACCGGAGGGCTCACCGTACCTTTGTGGGTCTCACGCCACCCGGGACGTGTCGACGGGGTCATCCTCAACTCCCCGTGGATCGATCTGCAGGGGTCATTCCTCGCCAGGGCTCTGGCTGGACCGCTGGCCCGGTCAGTGCGCATCGCGGAGCCCACCACTGTGCTGCCCATTCCATCACGAGACAACTTCGGCCGCACCATCCGTCGTGAATTTGGCGGTGAATGGGATGTTCCCGAGGTGAAGGACCCGTCCTGGGCGCCATTCGTCATTCGTGCCGGCTGGTTGGCTGCCATTCTTGACGGCCATCAGGCGGTGGCCCAAGGGCTTCACATAGACGTCCCGATGTTGGTGCTGATCTCGGATCGCAGCGACCTGTCCGCGACCTGGAAGCCGTCCATGAGGTCAGCCGACACCGTTCTCGACGTCGAGAGGTTGGCCCGTGCCTCGGTCAATCTGGGACGCCATCTCACCTTGGTCCGTGTCCGGGGTGGGCTGCACGACGTGGTGCTTTCCGCGCCGTCAGTGCGAGCCAACGTTTTTGCGGAGATGGAGCGGTGGGTGGGCGCATATTTAGCGTGAAATCTCACATCCACCAGTTTCTTGAGCGTCGTTAACATTTTTGTGTCAAACTTCCCTTGCTGGGCACCGTCGTCCAGCAGGTGCAGATCAACTCCGCGGCACTGAGGCCGGGGGATGGGGTCTGACCGAACCACACGGAGGTTTGGAATGTACGCGAAGAAGATCGCAGCCCTTGCGACGGCATCGATGCTCGTCCTGGCCGGCTGCAGCTCGACCACGACTGACGAGAGCGGGAGCAAGGAGTCGACGACGACGTCCTCGTCAACCCCGAAGGCAGGCGGAGCCGGCGGCGAGGTCGGCGTGTTCACCTGGTGGGCCGACGGCTCCGAGGCGAAGGGTCTCGACGCCCTCGAGAAGATGTTCGCCGAGAAGTATCCGAACGACAAGTTCAAGAATCTGGCCGTCGCGGGCGGATCTGGCTCGAACGCCAAGGCCAAGCTGGCTTCCGACCTCAAGAACGGCAACCCTCCGGGCTCCTTCCAGGGCCACGCCGGTGCTGAGCTGACCGACTACATCGACAACGAGCAGATCGAGCCTGTTGACGGCATCATCAAGGAGCTCGGTGGGGAGTCGGTCTTTCCGAAGACCCTCACCGATCGTCTGACCGTTGACGGCCACATCTATTCGGTGCCGGTCGACATCCATCGCGCCAATGTCGTGTGGGCCAACTCAGTTCTGCTCAAGAAGGCTGGCATCACCAAGACCCCGACGGACGTCAAGGGCTGGATTGCCGACATGGAGAAGGTCAAGGCCTCCGGCGTCGCCACCCCGCTGTCCGTTGGTGGCACCTGGACCCAGACCGAGCTCTTCGAATCCATCCTGGCTGCCGATCTGGGTGCCGACGGCTACAACAAGCTGTTCACCCCGGACGGCAAGTGGGACAGCCCCGAGGTCAAAACCGCCATCGAGGATTACAAGAAGGTCCTCACCTCCACCAACACCGCCTCCGACGGTGACGACTGGCCGGCCGCGACCGACATGGTTGCTTCTGGGAAGGCGGCCTACAACGTCATGGGGGACTGGGCCGTCGCCGAGTTCGACATGAAGGGCAAGAAGTACGGCACCGACTACACCGCCTTCGCGGTGCCTGGCAAGGAGATCGTCTACGACTTCCTGGCCGACTCCTTCACCCTGCCGACCGGCACCAAGAACTCCGAGGCCACCAAGGACTGGTTGCGCTTCGTCGGTTCCGCCGAGGCCCAGGAGTCCTTCAACAAGATCAAGGGATCCATCCCGGCCCGTACCGACGTCAAGCCGGACGGATTCAGCAAGTACCAGCAGGACGCCATGAAGGACTTCAAGGACCTGCCGATCGTCTCCTCGATCGCCCACGGTGCTGCTGTCTCGTTGGCCTGGAGCTCCGAGATCAACACCGCGATGAGCAAGTTCTACCAGGACAAGAACACCGACAACCTGGCCTCCTCGCTGGCGGCCGCACACGACAAGTACGGCAAGTGACCGTCTGATTCCGGCGCGACTGGTGTGGGGCTCGTGCTGGCCGGCCCCACACCACGCCGGAGGCGCTGCTCCTGACATCTCGTCGTGCTGGTGGTGAGACGGCGTCAGGAGTTCGTGCACGCCTTCAGGGCACTTTGTCGTAGTTGTCACCCCCAGAATCCGGGAGATTTCATCATGAAAAGAGTGAGACGCTGGCTTCCAAGCTTTCTCCTCGTACTGCCGTCAATCATCCTCGTCGGTATCTTCGTCTACGGCTTCATCGGAAAGACCGTCTTCACTTCGCTGGTTCGGGTCAAGACCAAGTCGGGACGCATCAAGGCGCCCGGTGGCTGGGAGAACTACTCCCAGTTGTTGGCCGACGGTCGCTACCAGCACGCCATGTGGAACCTCTTGGTCCTGACGGTGGTCTTCGTTGCCGGAACCATGGTCTTCGGCCTCTTGTGGGCTCTCCTGTTGGAAAAGGGCGTCACCGGTGAGGGCTTCTTCCGGTCGGTGTTCCTGTTCCCGATGGCCGTCTCATTCGTGGCTGCCGGCGTCATCTGGCGGTGGTTGCTCTCCCCGGCCAAAGATGGTCAAGCCACCGGTCTCAACCAGCTCTTCGTCCATCTGGGGATGCCCGGCTTGCAGTCGTCGTGGTACTCATCCGGGAAGTTCAACATGGCTGCCATGGCCGTCCCAGCGATCTGGCAGCTATCGGGCTACATCATGGCTCTCTTCCTGGCTGGGTTCCGTGGCATCTCCGAGGACCAGCGTGAGGCGGCACGGGTCGACGGAGCCTCCGAGTTCAAGCTCTACTGGAATGTGCTGTTCCCGCAGCTCTCGCCGATCGCCCTGAGCGCCCTCATCATCGTTGGGCACATGTCGATGAAGATGTTCGACCTCATCTACGCCATTGCCGGCCAGAGCTCCTACACGGCTGAGGTGCCTGCCACCTTGATGTGGACCCAGATGTTCCAGCTCAACAACCCGACGGCAGCCGCCGCCAACGCGACGATCCTGTTGGTCATCGTGGCCGTGGTCGTCGTGCCTTACCTGATCTACACCAACCGCACTGAGAGGGGAGGACGCTGATGACCACCACAGTGCTTCCGGGCGAGGCCAGCGTGCCTCCCAATGCCACCCTGCCCGGTGACGCCCTGACCGACATGCCGAAGCGTCGTCGCCGTCGCACCCCTGCCCAGAAGACCATGGGTGCGGTCCGCTACGTCCTTCTGGTGTTCTTCGCAGTACTTGTTCTCACTCCCGCCTACGCCCTGCTCGTGACGAGCTTCAAGACGCCATCCGGCTACGATCAGTCAACGGCGTGGAGGTTGCCTCGAGTGTGGTCCGTGGGCGGCTGGCAGGCCGCTTGGGACGCCCTGGCTCCTGCCATGGGACGGTCCCTCGTCATGGCTGTGCTGGCAGCCATCCTCTCGGCCATTCTGGGATCCCTGAATGGTTACGTCTTCGCGAAGTGGAAGTTCCCTGGATCCCACGTCATCTTCGTGCTCTTCCTGTTCGGAATGTTCATTCCCTACCAGGCCATCATGATCCCGTTGTCGGGCATGATGCTGGACATTCAGCAGGGAGCTCCGTGGTTCGCCGGTATTCCCACCCTGATCTTGTGTCACGTTGTCTACGGCATCCCGATCTGCACGCTGATCTTCCGCAACTACTACGCCACCGCAGTGCCCTCGGAGATCATTGAGGCGGCTCGTGTGGACGGTGCTGCCACGATCTCGACCTACGCCAAGATCGTCCTTCCGGTGTCGATTCCCGGCTTCGTCGTGACCCTCATCTGGCAGTTCACCAGCGCATGGAATGACTTCCTCTTCGCGCTGTTCCTGACGAACCAGAACAATGGTCCGGTCACCTTCGGTCTGAACGCCCTGGCGTCCGGGCAGAACCCGAACTACCCGCAGATCATGGCTGGCGTGCTCGTCGCCTGCCTGCCGACCCTGCTGGTGTACATCGCTCTGGGCAAGTACTTCGTGTCCGGTCTCATGAGTGGATCGGTGAAGTGATTCGCTGACGCATCCTCCTGGGGATGTGACGAAGGGCAGGCGAGATTGTCGCCTGCCCCTTTCGAGTTGTTGAACGTGCACGTTCCATGACTCGCGGTCTCTCCGGGCTGTCGAACCTTGAATGGGGCCATCAGCGCTGGTTCTGAAGCGGTAGCGGTAGACGCTCTTGGCCACGAGTTCGGGATCGGACCCTGCCGAGGACTTCGAATGCTGGAGGTCAGAGACGACGCTGGGGGAAGAGCGACGTAGTAGTTACACAGAACCGATGAGATTCACCGTCGTCGAGGTTCCTGAGCCGCTTTCGTGGACGATATTGAACCCGCTGGGCGCAATGCGCGACGGGATTGGCGCCGAGGATCCTGGCAGGGAAGCCGTGAGGCCACAGAGTCAGTCAAGATATGACTTGTATGAAGGACCAGGCGGAAGCTGAGCGGTCTGCAGCATTACAGAACGTTCTTTGGGGTGGCCGGGACCGGGGTCGAACCGGTGACCTTTCACTTTTCAGGCGAACGCTGCTACCAACTGAGCTACCCGGCCATCGCGTCCATGCAAAGGTCTCATGAACACGAAAGCGGTGATGAACTCATCACCGCTTCAGCGACCCCGATGGGACTTGAACCCACGACCTCCGCCGTGACAGGGCGGCGCGCTAACCAACTGCGCTACGGGGCCTTGGCTCTTTCGAGTCCTGACCGCTGCCTCAGGCAGCTCGAGAAATATAGCAAGGTTTTGGGGTGGAAGGGAAATCGAGTCCGGAATTGAGGCTCAAAGACGCTGTGACTAGGGGTGTTACTTCCTCTCTACGACGCTGTCCGCAGTGCTGTCTTGTTCACTCTGAGTGAACATAATGAGATGCTTTCGGGGTGGAGATGGTGCGGAATGGACTTCGAACAGTGAGTGTCCAGACGGTGTCGAGGACTTCGACACTCTAGGAGACGAGGGGGATGGGGTGCGATGGGGAGTGTGGTCACGTGAGAAGGCGTCCGTAGAGCATGAAAAGGCCCTGTACCGAATTCGGTACAGGGCTCTGGACGTATCCCGGACGGGATTCGAACCCGCGTTGCCGCCTTGAAAGGGCGGTGTCCTAGGCCTCTGGACGACCGGGACTCAGCGGATGCGGACCAATGGCGACCGCCGAACTAGACCATCATATCTAGGTCACATCACAGGCGAGAAATCGGCGGCTCGAAATTCTGACCGCCGGGGTCTCCGGCAAGCCAGAAATTACACACGCCGACAACTCCTTTGAGGGTTGCCGGCGTTGCGGTGGTTCAGTCGAGGATGTTCGAATTAATGCGAAGTGGGTACAACGAGGAGTAGATGGAGGTGAGGTGTACTCCAGCACGTGGGTTCGCTGCTTCCACTATCTGCCCGTTACCGACGTAGATGGCGACGTGACCGCCGCCTGGCTTGGCAAAGAGGTCTCCTGGCTGGATCTCGTCCAAGGAAATGCGATGGCCACGCGCGATCTGCGACCCTGAGTAGTGAGGCAGATAGATTCCAGCCTGCTGGTACGCCTTCAACACCAGGCCGGAACAATCGAAGCCGATTGGACCCTCGCCTCCCCAGATGTAGGCCTTACCCACCTGCGCCTTGGCGTAGTTGACAATGGCGGCCCGGGCGCTACTGGGTGAAACTGAAGGGCTGGGTGTGGGTCTGGGTGTGGGTGTTGGTGTGGGGGTGGGCTTGGCGGTGGTGGTGAGGTACTTGTTGGAGGCCCACAGGTTGTGGCCGTGGTAGTTGACCTGTGTCCAGATGCCAGTGGTGCGTCCGGTGGTGGTGAGGGCGGTGCCGCGAGTCACGGAGGTGGCGACCGAGGCGCTCATTGATGCGCCGTTGCGCAGGTTGAGGTTGGCGGTCGTGTAGACGGTCGTGGTCTGGGTTGGTTTTGGTGTGGGTGTTGGTTTGGGGGTGGGCTTGACGGTGGTGGTGCTCAGGTAGCGGGAAGCCACCCAGCGATGGACGCCGTTGTAAACGACCTCGCTGAATCCCTGGGAGGTCCGACCGGTGAGGCCGACCTTCTCGCCGGGGGAGAGTATCCCCACCTTGGTGGTCTGCATGGAGTGCCCTGCTCGGACATTGACGTACGTCGTCGCCTGGGCGAACCCAACCGGAGAGCTGGATGCGGAGGGGTTCGGGGTCGAAGGGCGCCAGGCGACCGATGACAGGTAGTGATGGTCAACGTAAGCCGTGTGGCCGCGGTAGGCGACCGGGACCCACCCATTTACGGGCGTGCCGGTTTGATTAAGCTGCTGGCCTCTCTCGAGCACGCCCAGGATCCTTCCGTGGACGCCTGCCTGGGACCTGATGTTGACGGCGGTGCGAGCCGACACACGGGCCATGACCGCGGTCTTGGAGGCTTGTGCCTGGGGGGCGAAGAACTGACTTCCGCTGATGGCGAGACCAGCGGTGGCCAGAGTCGCGACCCCGGCCCGAAGTGGGCGCACTACACCCATGGAACTGACTCCTTTCGGCGTGTGGACCCGCCTCCATTCGAGGAGCTCCTGACTCTTCCCCGGATCCGTCCACCGATCCAGTCAGGAACGCCTCTCGTGACAAGGACATTCAAGGTGGCGAAAACGGTTTCGTCCACTCAGTTGGGGGGCTTATATGTCCACGTCAACGCGACACGCCGAGGAAGGGCTGAGAATCTCAAAGATGTTATTCAGGATTCGAGAGAACTGCCGAAGGTTTTCTAATCTGCATTGACTAGGGGCGATACCGTTGGCATTAGTAAGGGTGTCGGGAGGCGGCGTCGTCAGAATGGCGAGTCTAAGGACCTTCTGCCAACTCTGAAGTAACGGTTGACACTTGTGGGTAGGCATCGTCAGGCCTCGTGGAAGGTATGTTGGACAGACCGTGGACAGCGGCAGGTTCCTCGGCCACCTCGCACCGACATGGGCGTGTCGCTACACTAGGGGAGCCCCCGTAGCTCAGTTGGTTAGAGCAGCGGACTTTTAATCCGCGGGTCCTGGGTTCGAGTCCCAGTGGGGGCACTGGACCACAGCGAATCTGATGGCTGCCATGTGGTGGGCATCGTGTCGCACCCATGGTGCCTTTCTGCACAGAGGTTCTCTTTACCACGCATCCTTCCTGTGCAAGCCCTCCCCCCGATAGTCTTGGCCTCATGAGAGATCCTGCAGACATCGAGTGCTGGCTGACCGACATGGACGGCGTGCTCGTCCACGAGAACCATGAGGTGCCTGGCGCCAGCGATCTCATCAATCGATGGGTCGACACCTCGAAGCGATTCTTGGTTCTGACCAACAATTCCATCTTCACTCCGCGGGACCTGGCTGCTCGGATGCAGGCTTCGGGCCTGACGGTGCCGGAGGACAACATCTGGACCTCTGCGCTCGCGACCGCGCATTTCCTGGCTGACCAGCATCCCGGTGCCCGCCTCTACGTCATTGGTGAGGCAGGGTTGACGACGGCTCTGCATGAGGCCGGGTTCATTCTCACCGACACCGACCCCGACTATGTCGTCCTCGGAGAGACCCGTACCTACTCCTTCGAGGCGATCACCAAGGCCGTCCGGTTCATCGTCGACGGTGCACGGTTCATCTGCACCAATCCGGATGCCACTGGCCCGACCAAGGAGGGCCCACTGCCCGCCACCGGCGCGGTCGCGTCGATGATCGAGGCTGCCTCGAAACACAAGCCGTACATTGTCGGAAAGCCGAACCCGATGATGTTCCGCTCTGCCCTGAACCGCATCGAGGCTCATTCCGAGACCACCGCCATGATCGGTGACCGGATGGATACCGACATGGTTGCCGGTATGGAGGCTGGTCTGCTGACGGTCTTGGTGCTCTCGGGCATCACCAAGCGTGAGGACGTTGACCACTACCCCTACCGCCCGAACATCATCCTCGACTCGGTGGCGGACCTTCACGAGCTCATCTGACCTGGTCATCTGACACTGCGACGGCGGCGAACCTCAGGTTCGCCGCCGCGTCGTCCCTGCCGAACACCCTCACACCTGCCAGGGGATGACGACGTCCTCCGGAGCTGCCGGGTGCCCGTGGCCCTCGAGGACGTATCCCCATGTCTCGATCCCCTCGGGGGCCAGGTCGATGGACATTCGAGCCGCGACGTCGCGCAGATGGTCCTTGACGTGCTGCATCTCGTTCATCTCGTCGCGGGTCGCCTTCTCCTTGAGCCAGGCCTGCTCCAACTCCCAACCACGTACGCGAGTGCGAACCGCATCCTTGATGAGCTCGTGGTCATCAGAACTGGCCTTGACGTGCTTCTCGGCCGAGCACATCCAGCCGTAATCCCGGTTGATGCGTAGCAAACCAGGATCAACCGTCATGGAGTCGTGAACGGAGATTTCCGGGCCGATGACGACGGCACCGGCGTTGAGGGCATAAGCGACCTCGTCGCGTTCGGTCTCGTCGGTGAGAATCGAGACCGACCTGGTCACCAGGTCAAGCATGTTGCGCGAGCCGTAATCAGACTCCCGGCTCGCTCCCTGTGGCGAACACGTGATGACATATGGGTTTGTGACGCCAAGGTGACCGATGGCCATCTCAGCGGGCACATTCTCCCGTAGACCGCCGTCGACGTAGTGTTCCCCGTCGAGGTCGACCGGACGGAACACCCCAGGAATCGAGCACGATGCGAGCACGCCACGGGAGACGTCGAAGGTCGAGGAACCGATGGGGTTGTTGTCCCGGTCGACGAGCTCTCCGGACTCGGTCATGTAGCGCAGTTCCCCGGACTCCAGGGCGACAGTGGCAATGCGGACCGACATCCCTGAGGTGGCCAGCAACTCTGACTTGAAGAAGCCCCGATCGAGAAGCTTGGCGAGGATGGGGCCGGCGCGGTAGGTCGACGCGGAGGTCTCGGCGCCACGGACGATGGTGGAAATGTCGCCGCCGTCCAGGCTCAGCCGCGACAGGGTGGACAACAACTGCAGGATGACCCCCGGCGTCCAGGAGTCGGCGGGGACGGGGTCGTCACGGGTGGCGATTTCCAGGGTCCACGCCTGGCCGGTGAGCCGGTCGTCGTCGCGGCCCGCGACCGGCTCTGCCGGGTCGGGGACCCTCGTCTGCTCCCCACCTCGGTGGAAGGGCAGGCTCATCCATGGGCGCGGGCCCTTGGCCTTGGCGGCCTCACGATTGAGCAGGGTCATCCATTCCGGACCCTTCTCCAGCAGTTTCGCGAACCACGCCCGCGGGGTGAACATGTCGGACTGGTCGGTCATCTCCAACCACATCGTCTCCAAATGACGCAGTGCAGCCGCCTGCTTGGCGGGATCGGTCCACTGAGCCAGGGTGCAGGCCACGATCGATCCGGCCGAGGTCGCCACCATTGCGGTGGGGGCAATGCCGACGACGTCATAGAGATGTCGCAGTGCCCCCATCTGGAAGGAGGCCTTGGACCCGCCCCCAGCAAGGACGAGCCCCTGCTGGGGGGACCGGCTTCCGAGCCCGAAAGCGAGAGTGGGAATGCCGAGCCATGAGGGGAGTTCCATGGTTCGATCCTATGGGCCGCAACCGATATTCACGGCACGAACGGTCACCCTCAGGAGGCAGCTGCGATGGTCTCCTGAATGGCTGTGATCGTAGCGTCCAGATGCTCCTGCTCCCAGTCATCCAGCGGCACCTCGAGGATTCTCTCGACCCCCTTGACACCGATGACGCAGGGCACGCCCATGGAGACGTCGCCGTCGTGGCCGTACTGGCCGTGCAGGGTGGTGCAGACCGGGTAGACGGCGTGCTCGTCGAGGAGGATGGACCGGGCGATTGTCAGTGCCGACTGACCGATGCCTGCGCTCGTCCAACCCTTGAGGTTGAACACGTCGGTTCCGGCGTCGTTGATGCGTTCGGTGAGCTCGTCACGGTCCATGGGGTCGGCGTCGAAGAGCTCCGCCAGGCCGTCGAAACCGACACCACCGACGTTGACCCCGGAGAACATCGGGAAGCCCGAAGGCCCGTGCTCGCCGATCATGTAACCGCGCACGTAGTCAGGATCGACCCCGAGGTGGTCGGCGACGACTCGACACATGCGGGCCGAGTCGAGGATTGTCCCGGTACCTAGCACGAGGCCCCGGGGATGGTCGAACTCGGTGCTGGCGATGTGGACCACGGCGTCCAGCGGGTTGGAGCAGATGATGATGGCCGCGTCGTGGTTGCGGCGGGTGATTTCCGCCATGGTGGCGCGGATGATCTTGCCGTTGGTGGCGGCCAGCTCGCGGCGCGCGGCGCTGGTGGCACCGCCCTTTCCAGCAGTGATGGAAGGGCCGGCGGTGATGATGATGACGTCCGCGTCGGCCAGGTCGTCGTAGCCGCCGGCGTAGACGTCAACATTGGTGACATTCGGAAGCGCGGTGGCGTGGTGTTGGTCGAGAGCCTGCCCGGCAGCCATGTCCTCGTTGACGTCGATGACGCAGATCTCACCGAAGAGGCCGCTCATCATGGCGTCGGTGAGCACGGCGTCACCGACCCGGCCGACCCCGATGATCCCGAGCTTGTGTGGCTTGATGGGCATGGATACCTCCTGAAATCGTCGCGAAGTGCAATACGCACCAACACTCCCATCATTCACCCGGGAGGTTTCAATCTCGTGACGGCTTGGCCCGTTGCGGTGATCGCAGTGGCCCCTGTGTGGTGCTTCAGCGGCGTCAGGACGCGATGGCCACGGTGTCCTGAATGGCCTTGACAGTCGTCGCCAGATGTCCCTGCTCCCATTCGCTGAGGGGCACCTCGATGATCTGCTCGACGCCGTGGGCCCCGATGATGCACGGGGTGCTCATGGAGACGTCGCCGTCGTGGCCGTACTGGCCGTGCAGGGTGGTGCAGACCGGGTAGAGGGAGCGCTCGTCACGCACGATGGCTCGCGCGATCGTCATCGCGGCCTGACCGACTCCAGCATTCGTCCAGCCTTTGAGGTTGAAGACGTCGGTGCCGGCATTGTTGGTGCGGGTGGCGATGTCGTCGGGATCCAGCTGAGTGACGCCGAAGACCTGCGGCAGGTCGTCGAAGCTCACGCCACCGACATTGACCCCGCTGACGAGCGGGAATCCCGATGGACCGTGCTCGCCGATCATGTAACCGCGCACGAACTCCGGGTTCACACCGACGTGGTCTGCGATGAGACGGCACATCCGCGCCGAGTCCAGGAGGGTGCCGGTGCCCATGACGAGGCCCTGCGGGTGGTCGAACTCGGTGGTGGCGATGTGAACGTTGGCGTCCAGCGGGTTGGAGCAGATGATGACGGCGACGTCGTGGTTGCGCTTGGTGATCTCGGTCATGATCTCGCGGATGATCCGGCCATTCGTGGCTGCCAGCTCGCGGCGATCGGCACCGGTGGCAGGACCCTTGGCCGGATCGATGGACGGTCCAGCCGCGATGACGATGACGTCGGCGTCCGTCAGGTCGTCGTGGTCGCCGGCAATCACCGTTGTGTTGGGCATGTTGGGGACTGCGGTGGCGTGGTGCTGGTCGAGAGCCTGGCCTTCAGGCAGTCCCTCCTTGATATCGATGAGGACGATGCGACCGAACAGCCCACTTGCCATGGCGTCGAAGAGCACCGCTTCCCCGACGCGGCCGACGCCGATGATCCCCAACTTGTGTGGCTTGATGGACATTGCGAACTCCTTCGATCGTCCTCGTTATGTCCATCCATGATGCACCTCAAACGATTCATCGATGCGGCGTCTCGCCAATGCCCGTTCCTTGCGAAGAACACAGGATGGGCTGGGAGAATGTCTGAGTGACGACAATTCCCGACATCTCCGCGGCACCGCCGCGGCATCGGCCGCCAGACGATCTCAGCCGTTTCGCATGGCTGTCGATCGCTGCGGCCGCTGTGACGATCCTGCTGAAGACCCTCGCCTGGCGTATCACTGGGTCGGTCGGGCTCCTCTCGGACGCTGCGGAATCCCTCGTCAACCTCGTTGCTGCGATCATCGCCCTGGTCGCCCTCAAGGTGTCGATCCGTCCGCCGGACAAGAACCATCACTTCGGGCACTCGAAGGCTGAGTACTTCTCCGCTGGTGCCGAGGGGATGATGATCTTCATCGCGGCTGCGGTCATCATGTACACCGCCGTGCAGCGGTTCATCCATCCCCGGCCCATCGAGGACGTCGGCATCGGTCTGCTGGTCTCGGTGCTGGCCTCCGTCGTCAACGGGTTGGTCGCATGGGTGCTGCTCAAGAATGGTCGGCAGCGTCGATCCATGACCCTCATCGCCGACGGAAAACACCTGCTGACCGACGTGTGGACCTCGGTCGGGGTCCTGGTAGGAGTTGGTCTGGTCTGGCTGACCGGCTGGCAGCGGCTTGATCCGATCGTCGCCTTCGCAGTCGGCGTGAACATCCTCGTCACCGGGGCCAAGCTCGTCGGCCAGTCCGGTACGGCCCTGCTTGACGTCTCCCTGCCCAAGGAGGACAACGAGGCAATTCGGGACTTCCTGGATGCCCACTCCAACGACCACGTCAAGTTCCACGCGGTGCGTACCCGGGAGGCCGGCTACCGGCGTTTCCTCGAGTTCCACATGCTCGTGCCGGGATCCTGGACGGTCAAGCAGGGTCATGACGCCATGGAGGACCTCATTGACGAAATCCTCGATGAGTGGCCTGAGATGCGGGTCAGCGGCCACCTGGAACCGATCGAGGACCCCCGCTCCTATGAGGACATGGACGTCTGATTCCATGGGGCCGGTCATGACTAGGGTCGGTCATGGTGGTTCACCGGAGAAGCGTCTGCTAGACGCGGAACGACGGACGAATGAGAGGAGTCCGAGATGGCCGAGGTCAACGGCGAGGTCGTGACGGTGCCCGATTGGGACGAGTACTTCCTGGGCATAGCTGAGGCCGTCGCGGCCCGGGCCAAGTGCACCCGTCGTCGCGTTGGTGCCCTCCTCGTCCACGAACACCGCATCATCGCCACGGGCTACAACGGTGCCGCTCCCGGTCGTCCGGACTGTCTGGAGGGTGCCTGCCCGCGCGGTCGGCTGGGGTACGGGGAGGTTCCTGCCTTCTCCGACTATGACGTTCCCGGTTCCCCGGGGTTCTGCATCGCCATCCATGCCGAGGTCAATGCACTGCTCTTCGCCACCCGCGACACCGCCGGGGCGACGGCCTATGTCACCGACAAGCCATGCCCAGGATGCCGAAAGGCGCTCGCGGCTGCGGGCGTGGTGAGGGCGGTGTGGCCGGACGGTGAGCTCGACCAGGACGGGCTCGTCAACTGGGAGCTGTGACGGCGTCGTGGCCGCGCTGGCCCCGCCAGGGCGTTGTGCTCTCAAGAATCGAAAAGCTCTCAAGAAATGCGAGACGGTGGTGTCCGGACGAACCGAACACCACCGTTGCTCTGAGAACGGACTCAGTCGTTGGAAATCTGGGAGATCTTCGGCTCCAATGCCTTCTCCGCCTCGGCGGCGACGACCTCCAACTCGGCCCCCGTTGACGCCATGACGGCCGCGACGACAGCCCCCTCGACCAGCGGGGCGGTGGAGATCTTCACCTTGCTGGCGATCTCGGGATCGAGGAATTCCAAGGCCATCTCGGCCGACAGAATCGCCGATCCCAGATCCACCAGTACAAGGATCCCGTCACAACTACCAATCTTCTCGATGGCAGCGCTCACGGCAGTCGCATCGGTGCCCAAGGTGGTGTCGTCGAGACCGGCGGCAACCTCGATGGGCGGAGTATCCGGACCGGGCAGCATCTGGGATGCCAGATCGGCCGCAGCACGTCCCAGCGGTCGGCTGTGGGAGACGATGACGATTCCAACGCCCTGGTTCGATTCACTCATGATTCAGCTCCTGACAGGCAGTGTGCGGCAGACCCCACGAGCATGGCCATTGAGGTGGCTCCTGGGTCCTGGTGTCCCCTACTTCGTTCTCCAAGATAGGACGCCCTGCCGCGACGAGCCACCATCTCGATGGTCGCATCGCGGCCCTCATTGGCGGCTTCCGCCGCCTTGGCAAGGGCGTCGGCGGCAGAACCACCGTCGGCGGCGACCTTCTTGGCAGCATCAACGGCGGGGGACAGCGCATCAACCAGGGTCTTGTCGCCAACCTCAGCCTTACCGCGAGCCACGATGCCGGCCAGGCCAGCATCGAGGGCATCGGCAAGCAGCTGAGCAGTGGGCTCGCCGTCAGTCTTGATGACCGTCGACAGGCGTAGGAAGAAGGTGCCGTACAGCGGGCCGGAAGCACCACCAACGGTGCTCACCAGCGTCATCCCCGCCTTCTTGAGCAATTCGGCGGCAGAGGCGAAGGACTTCGGGTCAAGGGCGGCAACTGCGGTCATTCCGCGGGCCATGTTCGAACCGTGGTCGGCGTCACCGATCTGGCGATCCAGGTCAGTGAGCTCATTCGCGTGCTCCGAGATGACCTCCGAGTAATCCTTGAGCCACTCGGAAACGGTCGCGGCAGAAATTTCAGACATCAGCATCCCCATCGAAGTCCAGGAGTCTCCACCGGGGCATCCCACAGCGTCAGGAGATCGTCGTCAGCGGAGAGCAAGGTCAAGGAACATCCTGCCATCTCCAGACTCGTGATGTGGTTGCCGACCAAGGTGCGGGCAACCTTGACACCCTTGCCCTCCAGGATTTTGGCGATCCCTCCCCACACCAAGTATTGCTCGATGAGCGGGGTTCCACCCATGCCGTTGAGCATGGCGATGACGGGAGCTCCGGTGAAGTCACGGTCGGCCAGAATGGGCTCGACGATCTGGGCAGCGACCTGGCTGGCCGTCCCCAGCTTGACGGTCTCGCGACCGGGCTCGCCGTGGATGCCGACCCCGGACTCCATCTCGTCGTCACCGAGGTCGAAGGTGGGCTTGCCGGCTGCCGGCACGGTGCAGGAGGTGAGGGCGACGCCGAAGGAGCGGCCACCGTCATTGATGTGCTTGGCGAGCTCGAGCAGGGCGTCGAGATCACGCTTCTCCTCGGCAGCGGCACCGAGAATCTTCTCGGCCAGGACCGTCAGGCCCACACCACGACGACCGGCGGTGTACAGGGAGTCCTGCACGGCGACGTCGTCGGCGATGACGACGGACTCGACACGGGTGCCGGCCTCCATCGAGGCCAGCTCGGCAGCCATGTCGAAGTTCATGACGTCACCGGTGTAGTTCTTGACGATGTGGAGCACCCCGGCGCCACCGTCAACGGCCTTGGTGGCCTCGGTGATCTGGTCGGGAACGGGGGAGGTGAACACCTCGCCGCAGCAGGCGGCGTCGAGCATTCCGCGACCGACGTAGCCGGAGTGCAGCGGTTCGTGGCCGGATCCGCCACCGGAGACCAGGCCAACCTTCCCGCTGACCGGGCCGTCGGCGCGTAGCACGATGCGATGTTCGAGATCGACCTTCAGGGAATCGGGGTGGGCGGCTGCCACGCCACGCAGGGAATCAACGACGACGTCCTCAACAGCGTTGATGAGTTTCTTCATGGGACCAGTGAACCATCTTGACCCTGAATTTCCAGAGGGGCTCGAGGGAAAGGTGGACTGCGTTCACCTGTGGTTGCATCACTGAACGGCTCACTTCGTCTGCTGGACGTAGTCGATCGTCACCGTGCCACGTACCTGACGCAGCCAGGGCGCCCGCTTGGAGGGATCGAAGACCACCCGGATCTTGTCGTTGTGCATGATGACGGCGGTGATGACGACGAACGTGATGCCCAGGCTGATGGCTCCCCATGCGACGGTGGAGCGCGGGCCGATGGCGTTGCCGATCCATCCGACGATGGGGGAGACGAACGGGGTGCCGCCCATCACCAGGGTGGCCCACAGGCTCATGACACGTCCGCGCATCTGCGGGGTGACCGAGGTCTGCACCATGGCGTTGGCGGTGATGAGGGTCGAGATGGCTCCCCAGCCGACGAAGATCTTGAGCACGGCGAAGATGCCGTAATTCGGGGCCAGGGCCGACAGACCCATGCTGACGCTGTAGACGAGCAGGGCCAGCTCGACCCAACGCAGCCGCGGCTTGCGTCGAGCCGCTCCCAGTGCGGCGGCCATTGAGCCGATACCCATGAGGGAACCGAGCAGACCGTACTCGCCAGATCCCTTGCCGAAGGCCTGAGTCGCCATGACCGCATCGGAGATGTTGAAGTTGAAACCGAAGGTTCCCATCATGAACCCGATCGCCAGCAGGATGACGAGGTCGGGGCGACGCTTGACGTACCGGACGCCGTCGCGCACTCGTGCCTTCTCGGACGATGGTGGGGACATGTGAAGACGGTCAGCCTTGATGAGCAACAGGGTTGTGATGAACCCGATGAAGCAGAGGACGTTGATGGCCATCACCCAGCCGACTCCTACGGTGGCGATGAGCAGACCGCCGAGGCCAGGTCCGAACAGCCGGGCTCCGTTGAAGGAGGCCGAGTTGAGGCTCACGGCGTTGGGCAGGTTCTTCAGCGGGACGAGCTCGGAGACGAAGGCCTGGGTGGCAGGGCTGTAGAACGCGCCGGCGATGCCGTCCATGGCCGAGATGACGAAGACCATCCACAGCTGCACCGCCCCGGTCAGCACGAGGGTGGACAGTATCGCGGCGTCGATGGCCATGACGATCTGGGCGGTCACCATGATGCGGCGCTTGGACATCCGGTCAGCCAGGGCACCGGCCCAGGGGGTGATGAGGAGGATGGGGGCGAAGTTCACCGCCATCACCCAGCCCAGCATGGCCGCATTGCCGTGGGTGAGGATGATGAGCACCAGCCATGACTGGGCGGTACGGGCCATCCACTGTCCCATGTTCGTCATGAGGGTGCCCGAGAAGTAGATCCGATAGTTCGGAACCGTCAGGCTGGCGAACATGGTTCTCACGGGGACTCCTGCCAAACTCGATGGGATTGTGGGGTAAGAGAGATTATGTACCGCTTCCGTAGCTTCTGCTGATGCGGGGCTGAATGTGCAGCGGCGATATGGTCGCCCGTGGTGCATGTCCCGGGAAGATCTGCGGTTCAGCACCGTCATGACGTGAATTTCACGTCTTCACCGTCTATTCCAGGAGTTTGTCCATGGCCACAGCAGCCGAATGGCTCGAGGGGGCTCGTCCGCGCACCCTTCCCACTGCGATCGCACCGGTGCTCGCCGGAACCGCGATTGCCATCGCCGACGGCGGTGCGCGCTGGGAGCTCGCGGTGCTGTGCCTGGTGGTCGCCCTGGGGCTGGTCATCGGGGTGAACTTCGCCAACGACTACTCCGACGGCATCCGCGGGTCCGACGGACAGGACCGCGTCGGCCCGTTGCGGCTGGTCGGGTCCGGAGTGGCTGAGCCCTCCCACGTCAAGGCAGCAGCCTTCGGGTGTTTCGGTGTCTCGGCGGTGGCTGGTCTCGTCATCACCATCCTTACCGGACACTGGTGGTTCATCATCGTGGGCCTGGTCTGCATCCTCGCGGCCTGGTTCTACACCGGTGGTTCACACCCCTACGGCTACGCCGGGCTGGGGGAGATCTTCGTCTTCGTCTTCTTCGGACTGGTGGCCGTCGGCGGCACGATCTACGTTCAGACCGATCACGTTGGTGCCGCGGGGTGGGTGACGGCCAGCCTCATTGGTTTCCTGGCGTGCGCGGTACTGGTGGCCAACAACCTGCGTGACATCGACGGTGACCGGACCAGTGGCAAGCACACCCTGGCCACCAAACTGGGGCACCAGGGGACCCGCGTCTGCTACCTCGCTTTGGTGTTCCTGGCCGGCGTCGGTGTCATCGTCGTCGCGGCCCTGACGACCTGGTGGGTCCTGCTGGGCCTGCTCATGATCGTTTTGCTCGTCTCCCCGGTGAAGGCCATGGTCACCAAGGCCACCGGAATGGCCCTGGTACCGGTCCTCAAGAACACCGGGCTGGCCGAGTTGGTGTGCGCTGTGGGATTTCTGGTCGGGGCGATGCTGGATCGGCCGTTGTGACCCACTCTTGACAGGCTGTCTTAGGTTAGGTTAACTTAAGTATCATGCGCCGCAGAGCAGCGGGCGATCAAGAATAGAAGTTTTAGCCATGTCCGTTAATAGGAAAATAGTTTGGGGGGTCGTGGCGGCGTGTATGGGTGCCACTGTTTTGGCGGCAGCGCCGGCGCCGTCGAAGGCTGCGTTGGAAATGTATGTTGACTCGAATTTCCATGGTCTCATTGCGAAACAGACTAAGGTAGGTTACTATAACTTTAACAAAAATCAGAATGATTCTCTCAGTTCTATAAAAAATCAGACTCCTTATGGTGCCGCATTTTGGTATGATGTAAGCCAGAAGGGGCATTGCTGGGATTATAAGCCGTGGACGAATGATTCGTCGTTTTGGTGGAAAGATCATGATGAAGCCTCATCTTATGGATTGGGTCATCGGTGCTGACATCGAAACGGCAAGACCTTGAGGGGGTGGCTCACCCCCTCAAGGCCAATGATCTTCACCTTTCCTATGTTAAGGGTGACGAGGTACTCAACGGTGCCGACCTTGTGCTCCACACCGGTGAGCTGATACTCGTTCGCGGAGTGAGTGGTTCTGGAAAGACAACCCTGCTCAATGTGCTCTCTGGGCTTTTGTCTCCATCGCGTGGGACGGTGTGCATCAACGGAGTGGATATCACGAAAGTGTCAGAATCACAGCGAGACGCCATTCGTCTTCATGAAATGGGGATGGTTTTTCAGCATCATGGGCTCGTCCCCGATTTTACGGCCCGGGAGAATATCGAGCTTGTTCTGCGGGCGCGTGAGATTAAGAATTCTGCGGCCATTGCCATGGGTGCCCTCGAAGAGGTGGGGGTCGCTGAATTGGCAGATCGTCGCCCCGCAGAGATGTCTGGTGGGCAGGCTCAGCGGGTGGGGATCGCCCGTGCGATTGCTGGCGGTCATCGAATCGTGCTCGCCGATGAACCGACTGGCCAGCTCGACCGGGCCAATACTGACATGATCTTCAAGGTCTTGCGTCACATCGTCACCGACGGTGCTGATCGTGCAGTCCTGCTGTCCTCCCATGATCCGCGAGCCTGCGACTATGTCGACCGGGTTCTCGACATGGAGGACGGGGTTCTCGAGGAGGTATGAGATGTGGGTCGTCCACGTCACCCGGCTCGTCGTGTCGAACTGGCGGACGTGGCTTCGCGTCATTCCGCTGGCTCTGGTCGTTGTAGCTCTGACTGTCTCCAGCGGCATCACCAATGCTCGGCAACTGTCCGATGAACAGAAGAACATCGCGAGCTACGGCTCCACCAGCGGTCTCTTCTCGCTGCAGGAAGACGTGCCTCCAGGTACCCCCGTACCGATACCCCGTAATAACACGTTGCAGGCATCGTCACCCTTTCCCCAGCTCTACAGCAATATCAACCTCGTACAGTACGATGACGTCGCCTACCAAGAGATGCCCATGGCCGGTTCGGCCACGCAAGGTCGCTATCGGCTGACCTCGGGTCGCTGGCCGGCGAAGGCCGGGGAGGTTCTGGCCACCAGTACTCTTGGCGCTGATGATGGATCGCGGTTGTCTGCCAAGGCAGGTGATCTCCACCTCACGGTCACCGGCCATGTCGAAGCCGTCTACGATCGGGCTGCGACCTTGGTTCTTGCGGCTCCAGGCACATGGCAGTCATGGCGGATTTCCCGCGATGACGCTGGACGTGCCGGTATCAGGGGCAATGGGCAAATTGGGTTCACCTCCCAGGAGCCCGGTGACGTATGCAGTCTCCTCGCCGAGACCCTGAAGCTTGCAGGCGACTGCGATACCACACAGACCCGTTCTGCCAGCGAAGCTCACGGGCTGACGCCGAAGGCATTCGTGGATCAGAACCTGGCATGGCTGGTGTTTGGCCTGCTGGGGGCAGTCGTGTCCGGCGCGGCACTGACGGCCCTACTCAGACGCATCGCATCCCCCCTTCTGGCTATCGGGGTACGCCGTCGATCGGTATCAGCCATGAGTAAGACGGTGGCCTTCCTCGTTGCAGAAACCGTCTCGCTGATGTCTGTTGCCCTGGGTCAGGCGGTGGTCGCTGTGGCGAGGTGGTACATGGTCCCCAGGGCTTCTGCTCCGTTGGGGCCTTGGCGATTCCCCACGGTCCCGTTGGTGATGGCATTGGTCATCGGGGTACTTCCTGCGGCCATGGTGAACATGGTTCCTTCCCGTCGTAAGACCGTGAAGCGGCGAGGGATCAACATGAACACGGCTCGTCGGCTGGGGTGGGCGACTCTGGTACTGGGCTGCGCAGTGTGCCTGTGGGGTCTCCTGGGGGCTGACGCAACCTTCACCGCGGTCGCTGTGGTCGCTGGGATGTGTGCAGTGGCCGGTGGTTTGGGGGCACCCTTCGTGCTCTCTCGTCTGGTTCGGACACATCGCCCCGTAGGCCGGGCTCTTGCTGCTCATCGAGCTCTTTCCAGCCGCGGCGGGTGGCATTGCGTCTTTGCAGGTGTGGCGGCGGGTCTGGTCACCGCAACCGCTACCGGGCTCCTCATCGTTTCAGCGTTGTTCTCCCAGGCCAACGCGCAGACGAGCACCGGTATGCCCCCGGGGATGGCCTTGCTCCATGTCTCGATGGAGGGTGTGCCCGCCCTGGAGCCGGCTCAGGTCAAGCAGTTTTCCGATGCCCTGGAAGGCGCCAAAAACATCACCGTCCACCAGGTCGATGACGCCAAGATCAGCGGATCATGGTGGTATTTCTCCAAGATTGACGATGTTGCGGTCGTCACAAAGCTTGACGACGCCCAACGTGACGTCCTTGTATCAGGCGGGTACTTGACCAATGATCCCTCCAGAGCCGACCCGGCACACACCGTCGGGCTGACGGAGGATCTGAGCTGGGTCAAGCGCATCTCCGTGCGTCCGAAAGCAGGAATACCACGAGGTGCTGGATCGGCGATTCTGTTCACAGGGCTGACCCCCGATCAGGATCGACTGACCAACGAGTGGGCGCAGGCGCACGGGTTGGGGGAATTTTATGTCATGGCCCCCCGAATCCTCGGTGATGTCCCGCTGCCAACGATCACCATCGTCGCAACCGTCACCTTCATCGTGTTGTCGGCCATCATGGCGGGCCTATTGGCGAAGGAGGAGAGAGCCGCCAATAGTGATCTGGTGACCAGCCTCAAACGCATCGGATTGGGCAGGCGTTGGGTGGACCAGGTCATCCTTGTGGAGGTGGCCACCACAATGCTGGCCGCCCTGATATGCGGGGTGATCTCCTCGGTTGTCGCGGTGTGGCTCACGGGCAGGGTCCTGTCGGGAGCCTTGGACCTGCTTGGGGCCGCGTGGTGGGTCTTTGGTGCGTTGGCCGCCGGGATGTTCGGTGGATCCTTGCTGGGGGCCGCCATCCATCGCCGTTACCACTTCGACATGAGAGCTACCTGATCTGCGATCCGGCCCTCAGGGGAGTTACAGCTTGATGCCGAATCGCTCCAGCCTCTTGCGGTCGGCCTTCGAACTGGATGCCTGCAGGGCCAACAACTCGGCGTAGATACCTCCGGAGGCGGCCAGCTCGGCCGGGGTGCCGATCTCGTCAACGCGACCGGCGTCCAGGGTGACGATCCGGTCGACGCTGGAGATCGTCGAGAGGCGGTGGGCGATGATGAGGCTGGTGCGGTTGGCCATGAGGGATTCCAGACCGGCCTGCACCCACCGCTCGGACTTGGTGTCCAGGGCTGAGGTGGCCTCGTCGAGAACGAGGATCGGGGCGTCCTTGAGCAGGGCCCTGGCAATCGAGATGCGCTGCTTCTGGCCACCGGAGAGCTTGATACCGCGCTCCCCGACGAGGGTGTCGTACTGCTGGGAGAACCGCTCGATGAAGCGGTCGGCGTAGGCGCGGTGAGCAGCGTCGCGGATCTGCGCGTCGGTGGCCTCGGTGCCGTAGGCGATGTTCTCCCGGATCGATCCGGAGAACAGTGCCGGATCCTGGAAGACCACTCCGATACGGCGTCGCAAGGCATCCGGGGTCACCTGGGAGATGTCGTTGCCGGCCACCATGATGGTGCCCTCGGTGACCGGGTAGAGGCCGAGCAACAGGTTCACCAGGGTGGATTTCCCGCCCCCGGATTCGCCCACAAGTGCCACCTTCTCGCCGGGACTGACGTCGAAGGTGACATGGTCGATGACCCGATTGGTGCCGTCGTAGCTGAAGACGGTGTCGTCGAAGGAGATCATCGGGATGCCCGGTTCGGGCTCGCGGATGGTCGTCGTGGCGGTCTGCGGTACGTGGGTCGGACGGGTCTCCATGACGGAGAAGTAGTCCTTGGACCCGGCCACGGCGCGCTGGGCGACGTCGATGATGTAGCTCATCATCTGCACCGGCTGGCGAGCCATCGTCATGAGCTGGATGAGCAGGATCATGTCCCCGACGCCGAAGTATCCCTTGGCGGTTCGGACGAAGATGATGGCGTAGATACCGAAGAAGATGACATTGAGGACCACCCTCCGCACGGTGTCCATGAGGTGCCAGTGGTTGGACTGCTGGCGGGTGGCGTCGACGGTGGCGTCGTAGTGGTCGTTGAACTGTTTCTGCTCGGTGGCCTCGGTGACGTAGGACTTGACGACGCGAATCTGGGAGACGACCTCCTGGAAACGTCCGCCGGCGGTGTCGATGTGGTGGTTGATGACGTCCTGATGGGTCTGCCAGTTGCGTGACGTCAAGGCCGTCAACCAGACGTAGATCGGGAAGACGATCGCCAACAGCAGGGCCAGCGGCCAGTAGTAGATGGCCGAAATGATGAGGACGGCGAACGTCGTCAGCAGCAGGGTGAAGAAGTTGTTCGAGAAGGCCTTGGCGAAGTCGGTGACATTGGTGATCGATCGGGTGAGCTTGGAGGTGATCGATCCGGTGAGCTCCTCGTCGAACCAGGACTGCGGCAGTTCCAGCAGCTTGCTGAAGTACCGGGTCGACAGGATCTGGCGCATCTTCGCGCTCATGATGTCGCCCAGCCATCCGTTGACGTTGGTGAGCAGGGAGTTGACGACGTCGAGGACGAGGATGACCACCGCGAGCAGCATGATGTCGCGGATGTGGTGGTCGTTGCCACGCACGCCTGCCACGGCAAGGTCGGTGGCCCGGGCGATGACGAAGGGTACGGCCAGCTGAGTGATTGCGACGATGACAGCCGAGATGACGACCCCGAGGTAGAACTTCCACAGCTGCGAGGTGAATCGAAGGATTCGTGTCAAGGAACGCATGGGTCTCCAGATGAGCGGATAGGGATCGTCAGGGACGTGTCAACAAAACCGTATACCTTTGCCATGCCAGGATCATCTTTGCCTGACCTCATGCCGATGGCGACACCCGTCACGGCGAAACGTCGTGACCAGGCGTCCCAGGATTACCCGGAGGGCCTCTCGGCAAGCCAACGGCGAACAGCGAGGGTGGCCTTCACGTCGTCCTCGTTGTATTCCATGACTCGGGTTCTGGAGGCCTCGCGGACCTGCGGATCGGGGTCATGGACGGCGAGGTCCCACCAGGTCTGGGAGTTGAGGCCACCCGGGTCCGGGTCACGCCAGGAGAACCCGGCGCCGGCGTTGGCAACGACCTTCAGACCAATCCCGTTGACCCCGAAGAAGTGCGCCTTGACGGTGGTGAAGAGGTCAACGAAACAGCCGGAGTCCAGCAGCCGACGCACCGCTTGACGAGTCTCCACGTCCTGGCAGACGTGGCCGAAATGACGCAGATGGACGATCTCGTAGTCGGAGTAGTGGACCACGATCGTCTCCGGGTAGGCCGAGACGATCTCGTCGAGCCAGGCGATGGCGCGGGCGGCCAGTGCGTTCTCGTCGTCGTCACCCATGTCAGTGAACTCGCTGAAGGCGACGTAATAGGGCACGTCGCCGGTCGTCGAGTCGAGCAGGCGTTCAGGATCACTGACCTCGAAACCCCACAGATAGACCCGGCCATCAGGAGAGGTCTCGATGTCGAAGTCGAGCTCCAGTCGGGACGAGGCCACCTCGATGGGTCCCTCGTCGTTGCGCTCCAGCTGGACTCCCTGACGGATGAGGCGCGCACGACGGGCGGCCGCCCGGAGTCGTTGTTCGGGGCGGGGACGGTGTTGAACCTCAGGCAGGTAGACCGGCAGCAGCTCGCCCAGGTCGGCGTCGGCCAGGTCGTCGACGGTGGAAACCCCGAGACGACGCAGGGTCGAGATCTCCCGGACGTCCAGGGGAGCCTTGGAGATGCGCAGGGAGAGATCGGCATCGTCGAGACGTGGCTCACAGATGGCCCACCACTGACAGGACTCGCACTCACGCACGACGATCGGGGCGACCATCGGCTCGCCGCCGGCGATGGCGTGCTCGGCCACCGACACTCGGAAGGTGTGCTCGTGGTCGTATCGGTCCAGCACGCTGCGGCGACGCCATCCCGAGGCGGCCGAACGTGAGAAGGTGCGAATGAACTTGTGGTCGAGATCGAGCCATGACACGGCCAGGGCGTCGTCGAGGATCCCGATCTCGTCGTGGCCAACCAGCCCCACGAGACGTCGATGGCTGGGGCATTCGTCAGGGGTGGCGACCAGGCCCAGGTCCTCGAGGAGCCTCCAGTGATGGGCGGCCTGGATGAGGGCGCGTTCCCGGCCGGCGCGGAAGGTCTGGTCCAGTGACATCCGCGCGTGGCGAGGATCCGGATCATTCAGGGGGGACACCCAGGTGAATTCCGCCAGGGTGTGGTGGCTCTCCAGCACCAGGTAGTCCTTGACGATGACCGGCAAGTATCCAGGACCGCCGTCGGCGCGCTTGCCGGCCAGCACCAAGGCGTCGGGGGAGCCGGTGCGGTGTTCCTGCGGGGACGACGGCAACTCAGGGCAGACGATGACGGGTGCGCCGGCGTCCATGGCCCTGCGGGTGGCGACCCGGCGACCGGCCACGCTCAAGGTGACCGAGCGCAGATCGACGGCGTCCGTGACGGCTGCCAAGGCGTCACAGATGACCGTCAGGTGGGCCTCGGCTCCCGCGAAGAGCTCGTCGTCACGCGGATCGCCGACCGGCTCTGACAGGGCGGGGTCATAGGCGTTCTGGGTCTTGACCGGGCAGCTGCGAGCTGCCCAGGCGTCGAGGAGGATCGGGGAGGATGGGCCTTTCACCTCAGGCTATCTCCTTCTCGTCACTGCCCTTCCAACCACGATGCAGGGCGACGACGCCGCCACAGACATTGCGCCACGCAATGGCCTGCCAACCGGCCTCGGCCATCATGTCTGCCAGATGAGGCTGATCGGGCCAGGCGAGGATCGACTCGGCCAGGTAGTCATAGGCGTCCCGGTTCGAGGAGGCCAGCTTGGCCATGGCCGGGATCGCCGCCAGCAGGTACTTGGTGTAGACGTGGCGGAACGGCGCCCAGGTGGGGTAGGAGAACTCGCAGATGACGACCCGGCCGCCAGGCTTGGTGACGCGCAGCATCTCGTGCAGTGCCTTTTGTGGGTCCTCGACGTTGCGCAGACCGTAGGAGATCGTCACGGCGTCGAAGGAGTTGTCGGCGTAGGGCAGGCAGGTGGCGTCCCCGGCGACGAAGTGCAGATGGGGCTGGCGCTGCTTGCCGACGACGAGCATCCCGGTGGAGATGTCGGTGGGGTAGACCTGTGCTCCGCGGGCGGCGAACGTGGCCGAGGAGGTGCCGGTTCCGGCGGCCAGGTCGAGGATGACCTGGCCCGGCTCAGGTTCCACCGCATCGACGACGAGGTCGCGCCAGGTGTCGACCGCCCCCATCGTCATGATCTGGTTCATGAGGTCATAGCGCTTTGCCACCCCGTCAAACATCGAAGCGACATCGGCGTGGTGCTTGTCAAGGGTGGCTCGGGTTGTCAACACGCGCCCAGTCTTCCACACGGTTTGGGGTCGGCCTCGACGGTGCGGGAGAATGGCCAGCATGGCATCTCGCTCCACCGTCCTCGTGGCCAAGGACATTTCGAAGTCTTATGGCGACCGAACCATCGTTGATCACCTGTCCCTCACCGTCCGTGCGGGAGAGGCCGTCGCACTCACCGGCCGCAACGGCGCTGGCAAGTCGACGGTGTTGAGGATGCTGGTGGGGGCGGATCGTCCCAGCTCGGGAACGATCGAGGTGCTCGGCAAGAAGGTGTCCGAGACGAACCCCGAGTTTCGTCGCAACGTCGCCACGGTCATTGACGACCTGGACTTCTTCCCTGACCTGTCGGTGGTTGAGCACCTTGATTTGCTCGCCCGCGCTCACGGGCTCGTTGACGCCGACGCCCTCGTCGACGAGGTGCTCGAGGAGGTGCAGCTCGTCCCGCAGTCCGGCCAGCTGCCCGGCACCCTGTCGTCCGGCCAGCGACGTCGTCTCGGCCTGGCTACGGCCTTGGTGCGTCCTCGCAAGCTCCTCGTTCTCGACGAGCCGGAGGCCCGGCTGGACGTCGAGGGGGTTGCCTGGCTCGGCAAGAGGCTGCGCGAGGAGATGAACCACGGTCTGGCGATCATCATGGCCAGCCACGAACCGGCTCTCGTCGAGACCCTCGGCGCCCGCATCGTCGAGCTGGGAGGCCCGCGCGGATGAGTCGGCGCAACAGCAAGCACTCCAAGCCCCGTCCCAGGAATCCGCAGCCGGAGCAGGCCGTGATGGCGGAGGCGGTGGCCGCCCCCGATCCGGAGTTGGTCATCACCCATCGTCCCGACGAGTTCTTCGCAGGCCAGGCCGATGAACGTCAGCTCTCCCTCCTCATGGGCGACTGGCGCAAGGGTCGGACGACACGCAACATCTGGCAGGCGATCGGCGATGCCTATGTGCTCGTCTTCTCCCTGGTCGTCGTGCTCGCGATGATCATCAGCCTCATCGTGCAGGCCCAGGGCCAGGCATCCGGCTGCACCTCGACGGGATGTCAGACCGCTCGTGGCCTGCTGCCGTGGGCTGCACTGTCCGGTGTCCTGGCCTTCGCCCTGGCCGCTGCCCGAGTGTTCGGCCCGGTACTCGCCTCGGCAGCCGAGGGTTTCTGGCTCATGGACGCGCCGATCAGCCGGGCGCGGTTCCTGGCCAAGCGCCTGCGTGCGGCGGTGCTCGTCTCGGTCATTGGTGGTGCCGTCCTGGGTGCCCTGGTGGCAGCCCTCACCGGTGGGTCCGGAAAAGCCGTCATCGCCTGGACCCTCGCGACGGCGCTCGGAGCGGCTGGTGTCGTCTCCTTCTCGGCCGCCGAGCAAGGAGCCGAGCGCACCTGGCCGGTCAAGGTCGTCGAGGCCCTCGCTGGTTTGGCTGGTCTGGCCGTCCTGTTGGGAGTCATCTCGACGGCGTCGGGCTGGTACGCAGTACCGATGTCCAGTGACGCCAACTTCGCATCTGCCTGGGCGGTGGCCGGTGGCGGAGCGGTGCTCCTGGTCGTCTCCTACGTCATCGCCCGGATGCGTCTCAATCGGATCCGACGGGCTCGTCTCATGGCCGGCGGCTCTCTGGCATCGGGCATGCAGGGTGCTGCTTTCGCCCTTGACTTCGCCCTCATTCGCGACATCCTTCAGGAGCGCGAGGCCATCGAGCGCGGTCAGGTCCGACCCACCCGTGGACGTGGTGAGGGACTCAGCTCCCTGGTGTGGCGTGATGTGCAGCGTCTCATGCGTTTCCCCAAGCCGTTGTTCACCCTCGTCGTGACGGCCGTGGTGCCCTACGCGGTGTCGGCCCTCGGTTTCGGGGCGTTGACGGTCCCGGTCTCGGCCCTGGTGCTCGTCGCGGCCCTGGTTCCCTTCTTCACCAGCCTGCGCGTGCTGACACGAAGCAAGGGTCTGGTGCGCTGCCTGCCCTTCACGACGAGTCAGGTCATCTCAGCTGCGTCAGTGGTGCCTGCGGTCGCGGCTGTCATTTGGGCGATCGCGGTCATCCCGGCCTTTCATGGTGTCGGTTCGACGACGTCGCGGCCATGGGATCAGGCCATCATGGACGGCTTGGTGACGGCTGCTGCCGGTCTGGCGGGTGCCATCCGCTGGGTGAGCGCGAAGCCGGCTGACTACTCCTCGCCGATGGTTGCCACCCAGGCCGGTGCCATGCCCCCGGGGCTGATGTTTAACCTTATCCGTGGTTTCGACATGGTTGCCCTCATCACCATTCCGGTGGTGCTCGGATGGTCGCCGTGGGTGTCGGTGTTCATTGCCGTCGTTGTGTTCGGATTCCTCCGCATGGGAGGTATGAACCAGCAGGATCTGGCGGAGATGCGTGAGGAATCGCAGCGTCAGCTGGCCGAGGCTCGCGAGGAGGCCCGTGGTGACAAGGTCGAGAAGAAGGTCATCGAGCGCAAGCGTCGTTGAGAACCATGGAGACGCCCTCCACCCTCAGGATTCCGTGGGGCTGTCCGCCCCGATCGGGAAGATGTCTCGCAGGATGTTGAGGCGATGTTCGGCCTCGGATGACAGGATCTCGGTGTCGTCGTCATGCCCGATGGGGTGCCCGGAGAAGATGTGGACCAGGGACGGGTCGGTGCCGTCGATCTGACCGCCCCGACAATCGGTCACCCATTGACCATTGCCCAAGGAGTCGACCCATCCGGTCGGTCCGGAGACACGACCACGATCGACGTGCTCGACCTCGGCGACGACGCACTTCGCGCGGTGCGGCGGCAGGCCGGTGACGAATGCCGGTGGGCACAGGGCATCGACGAGGGCCAGGCAGGATCCCTGACCGGGGGAGTGGACGCCGGTGACGTCGGTGACGAGGTAGTTGGACGCCTCGGTGAACACCGCTCCCGGACAGTCGGGGATGTGGAGGGTGTCACAGAACTGTTCCAGGCGCTCGCAGGTGCGCGCGACGATCTCGGCGTGGTGAGCGGCCAGTGGTCCCTCGTTCTGCAGGGCGGCGAGAAGGGCCTCGTGATTCTTGTCGGTGGCAGGGGAGTGGGTCAGCACCCGGGAACTCACCAGGGACTTGCTGAAGCCGACGGTGAGTTTCGAGGTGGAGCCGACCGATCCCTCGACGAGGTAGGTGTACGAGTTGGGGAACTGACGGCGGAGGGTCTCGACGATCCATCGAGGATCAATGGGTGAGGCCGCGTGGGCCTCGACGTCACGCATGAGAACGATTTGCTCGAGGTCGTCAGGGCCCATGATGTCCTGGACCTGCCGGGCGATGCGACGCCAGCTCTCCGCGGTGACGACGCCGTCTGGCATCGTCATGGTGCCGGGGGAGTGCGGCACGGTTTGCTGACGAGGTGGATCATCGTCAATCGATCCCCAGGACAGTTGGGTCAGCCAGGAGTAGCCAGGCCAACGGCCGATGATTGTTTTGGGCAGGATCATGACCGAGCGTGATGATGAGCGGTCGGGATCGAAGGCGAAGGATCCGAAGGCGACGGGGCCGGTCGCCTCGGCCCCTGGCATCTCGGTCTCGTGCTCGAGATCGTCACAGAGAGCCTCCCACCAGACGTCGGCGGCAGTGGGGGAGTCGGTCTCGAACCGGGTGATCTCTCCCAGGCCGACCATGCCGTAATTGCGGTGCAGGAAACACACCGAGTCGTTGGGTGTCATGTAGTTCTCGAGTGGGCCGGGGTCCGGAATCGAGACGGTGCGGGCGCGTAGACGCGTGGAACCTGGATTGAGGATCACCTTCGCAGGATAACTGAGCGTGTGCTGTGTGGTAGATGCTGTCCACGGCGGGTCGGGGTGTGTTCACTGTCCGCGGTATGGAGAAGGGGTGGGATTCGGGCCCCGGCCGGAGTTTCCCGCGAGTCACACCGTCTAGACTCACCGATGCACATCGCCGGGATCCCGGCACGATTCCATGGTTTTCATAGGAGGGGCCCACGTGACGAGCCAGATCGAGTCCGACGTCGTCGTCGTCGGTGCTGGGCCTGGTGGCTCGGCCACAGCTGCGCACCTTGCCCGTAGAGGACTGCACGTCACCCTGTTGGAGAAGGCGACCTTCCCACGCGACAAGGTCTGCGGTGACGGCCTCACCCCTCGTGCCGTCAAGCAGCTCATCCGGTTGGGGATCGATGTCTCCGAGGAGGCCGGCTGGAAGCACACCGAGGGGCTGCGGATTCATGGTGGACGCATCGCCTCCTTCGTCCTTCCCTGGCCCGAGCTCGCCGATTACCCGAACTTCGGCATGGTCTGCCGTCGCACCGTTCTCGACGAGCGGCTGGCCCGCCACGCCGAGTCCCAGGGCGTCACCCTCGTCGAAGGAGCCAATGTCACCGAGCCGATCCTTGCCCCCAATGACCGTATCCGCGGCGTCCGGACTGCCGACGGCAGGGTGTACTCGGCACCCGTCGTCGTCGCAGCTGACGGCAATTCTTCCCGCCTCGGCCTGGCCATGGGACTTCACAAGCGCGATGACCGCCCGATGGGTGTGGCGGTGCGCGCCTACTACCGCTCCCCGCTGTCCGAGGCGCGCAACCTGGAGAGCTGGCTGGAGTTGTGGGACGGCGCTCCGCACGAATCAGACTTGCTGCCTGGATATGGCTGGGCATTTCCCGAGGGTGACGGAACGGTCAACATCGGTCTGGGAATGCTCAATTCTTCTGATGCTTTCGGCCACACCGACTACCGCTCCCTCATGAAGCGCTGGCTGTCCCACATGCCAGCCGAGTGGACCCTCGACGAGGAGCACCGTGAGGGGCCGATCCGGGGCGCCGCGCTGCCGATGGCCTTCAATCGTCAGCCGCACTATCTCAATGGTCTGTTGCTGGTGGGTGACGCAGGCGGCATGGTCAATCCCTTCAACGGGGAGGGCATCGACTACGCCATGGAGGCTGGAGAAATGGCCGCTGACGCCATTGCCGAGGCTCATTACCGGGGTCACGGCACGCCGGCCGCCGAGAAGGCGCTGCAAGGGTATCCGCGCGCCCTGCAGGAGCACTTCGGCGGCTACTACCGACTCGGGACGATCTTCGTCCGGCTCATCGGTGACCCGCGGGTCATGAAGATCTGCACGACCTATGGCCTTCCGCGTCGTCGAATCATGAAGTTCGTCAACAAATTGTTGGCGAATCTCACAGATTCCAAGGGCGGAGACCTTGATGACCGTATCATTAACGTTCTGACGAGGATTGCCCCGTCAGTGTGAGCTCAGTGGCCGCTGGTGTCCGTCTGGCGACGCATTATCAGAATTTAGGTTACCCAAAGTACCCGACCGCCAGATGGGCGTCGTAAGGTCTGAGCCAACGGTGCTGACCAAAGGTGGTGAGATGAACGGATACGCCCCCCTGGTGGGGATGATCATCCTGGGTGCGGTCTTCGTACTCGCGACGATCGCAGTCAACGTCCTTCTTGCGGTGAAGCGACCCAACCGCGCCAAGCACGAAATCTACGAGTGCGGCATCGAGCCGACGCCACAACCAGCTGGTGGCGGAAAGTTCCCCGTCAAGTTCTTCGTCGTCGCAATGCTCTACATCGTCTTCGACATCGACATCATGTTCCTCTACCCGTGGGCCGTCGATTTCAACCATCTCGGCGTCTTCGCCCTGGTCGAGATGGTGCTGTTCGTCGCGATGGTGTTCATCCCTTACCTCTACATTCGCCGCCGTGGCGGCCTGGACTGGACCTGATCTCCCGTCGCGGCTCGCAGGCCGCGCCCAATCAACGTTCGAGCGGCCCGCTGCCGCGTCAGTCAACGTCTGAAAGGAAGGACGCACGAGATGGCTGAGTACGACGCCGATGTCCCAGCTGGAATCGTGATGACCTCGATGGAGGCCATCGTCGGATGGCTGCGCAAGACCTCCTTCTGGCCCCTGACGATGGGCCTGGCCTGCTGCGCCATCGAGATGATCTCCTATGGCGGTCCGCGTGCCGACGCCGCCCGCTGGGGCCACGAGGTGTTTCGTGCCTCTCCCCGTCAGGCTGATCTCATGATCGTCTCGGGTCGCGTGAGCCAGAAGATGGCTCCGGTGGTTCGTCAGCTCTACGACCAGATGCCCGAGCCCAAGTGGGTCATCTCGATGGGCGCTTGCGCCTCTTCTGGTGGCATCTTCAACAACTACGCCGTCGTTCAGGGCTGTGACCACATCGTCCCGGTTGACGTCTACCTGCCAGGCTGCCCGCCCAGCCCGGACATGCTCATTGATGCCGTGTTCAAGATCCGTGAGCAGATCCAGCACTGGCCGCTGATGGGTCACATGTCCGAGGTCGAAGCGACCAAGGAGAAGCGGGCCCTCGAGGCCCCGACCACCCTCGAGCAGAAGGGGCTCATGCGATGAGTGATAAGCCGACTCCGCGCGGTGCCGCCGGCGGCTCGGACTCCGGGGACCGTATTCCCGACGGCCGCAACTTCCTCGATGCCAGCAATCCCGACCAGGCCCACACCCCGGCCAAGGGCACTCAGTGGACCCAGGAGGATCGTCGCATCGACACCCGTAAGGGCATGTGGGGGGCAACCTCCGGGCCGGGTGACACCTCCGGTTATGGCGGTATCGTCCGCACCGTCGAGATGCCCGGTAGTTCCGAGCGTCCCTATGGTGGCTGGTTCGACGAGGTCGCTGATCGGATGGAGGAGCTGGTTCCGGACTTCTCGGACGGCCTGACCCTCGTCGATCGCGGCGAGATTACCTTCTTCGTCCGTCCTGAGAAGCTGCTGGAGCTCGTCAAGGTGCTGCGTGACGACGCGGCCCTGCGCTTCGAGAGCTGTTCCTGTCTGACCTGTGTGCACTACCCGCACATGGAGGGTCGTGAGATGCACGTCGTCTACGGCCTGCTGTCGATGACCCACAACCGTCGCATCCGTCTCGAGGTCGCACTGGCTGATCCCGGCCAGAAGGACGTGGCACGAACCGGTCACAGCGACGTCGACTCCCTGCCCCACGTTCCCAGCATCGTCTCGATCTACCCGCACGTGGACTTCCAGGAACGCGAGGCCTGGGACATGTTCGGAGTCATCTTCGACGGCCACCCGGCCCTCACCCGCATCCTCATGCCCGACGACTGGGTCGGCCACCCGCAGCGCAAGGACTACCCGCTCGGCGGCATCCCGATCGAGTACAAGGGTGCTGTCGTGCCACCGCCGGACCAGCGCAGGAGCTACAACTGATGAGCGAGAACCACGAGTACTTGTCCCAGGGCGGCGACTGGGTCCAGATCGTCGACGAGGCTGCCGAGAGGGGCGACGAGACCGTCGTCGTGAACTTCGGACCGTCCCACCCGTCCACCCACGGCGTTATGAGGCTCATCATCGAGCTCGATGGTGAGTCGGTGACCGACCTTCGCGTCGGTATCGGATTCCTCCACACCGGTATCGAGAAGAACATGGAGTTCCGCACCTGGACCCAGGGTGTGGCCTTCATGACGCGATGCAACTACGTCGCGAACTTCTTCAATGAGCTGGCGTACTGCCTGGCCGTCGAGAAGCTGCTGGGTGTCACCGACGACATCCCGGAGCGGGCCAAGGTCCTCCGCGTCATGATCACCGAGCTCAACCGTATCTCCTCCCACCTCATCGCGGTGGGCACCGGCGGCCTGGAGCTCGGCGCCTCCTCGGTGGCCGAGGTCGGCCTGAGGGAGCGCGAGATCATCCTGGAGTTCAACCAGGCCGTCGCCGGTCTGCGCATGAACAACGCCTGGATTCGTCCTGGTGGCGTCGCCAGTGACCTGCCGGAGACCGGGCTGGACCAGCTGCGTGACCTCATCAAGCGCATGGAAAAGTACCTTCCGGAGATCGGCCTGTTCTGCAACGAGAACCCAATCTTCAAGGCTCGTACCACGGGCATCGGTTATGCCGACCTGTCCACCTGCATGGCCCTCGGCGTGACGGGGCCGGCCCTGCGAGCCACCGGCCTGCCGTGGGATCTGCGCAAGACCCAGCCCTACTGTGACTACGACACTTACGACTTTGACGTCGCTACGTGGGACACCTGCGACTGCTACGGCCGCTTCCGTATTCGTCTCGAGGAGATGGACCAGTCGGTGCGCATCCTCAAGCAGTGCCTCAAGCGTCTTGAGGATACCCAGGGCGACCGTCACATGGTGGAGGACCCGCACATCGCGTGGCCGGCAGAGCTGGCCCTGGGCCCCGACGGTCAGGGCAACTCCAACGAGCACATTCGCCACATCATGGGCGAGTCGATGGAGGCCCTCATCCACCACTTCAAGATCGTCACCGAGGGATTTCGGGTGCCTGCCGGTCAGGTTTACCAGGCCATCGAGGGTGCCGGCGGTGAGCTCGGCTGCCACCTCGTCTCGGACGGCGGGGTGCGGCCGTACCGCTCCCACCTGCGCGACCCCGGATTCATCAACGTGCAGTCCCTGCCCGCCATGTGTGAGGGCGGAATGCTTTCCGACGTGGTGCCGTCCCTGGCATCCCTGGACCCCGTCATGGGAGGAGTCGACCGATGAGCGATCGCGAACCCGTCAACCTGGGATATCCCTACGTCGAGTCCTTCCACTCGGACTTCTCGGGGACCGGCGGAGTCGACCAGTCCGACCGTTCCACCAACATCGACGAGCACACCATCGAGGAAATGCGCCAGATTGCCTCGCGGTACCCCGATCCCCGCTCGGCCCTGCTGCCGATCCTGCACCTGGTGCAGTCGGTGGATGGACGCGTCTCCCCGGTCGGCATCGAGACCGCAGCTGAGGTGCTGGGCATCACCACCGCCCAGGTCTCCGGGGTGGCGACTTTCTACACCATGTACAAGAAGCATCCAGCCGGACAGCACCACATCGGTGTCTGCACCACCGCGCTGTGCGCCGTCATGGGCGGCGAGGAGGTGCTCGCCCGGGTCGAGAAGAAGCTCGGCATCAAGGAGGGAGAGACGACCCCTGACGGCAAGTTCTCCCTCGAGCGTGTGGAGTGCAACGCCGCCTGCGACTTCGCCCCGATCATGATGGTCAACTGGGAGTACATGGACAACATGACCCCGATCCGCGCCGAGGAGATCCTCGACGCGCTGGCCCGCGACGAGGAGGTTCACTCCACCCGTGGTGCGAGGATCACCAGTTGGCGTGAGGCCGAGCGAGTGCTCGCCGGCTTCCCCGACGGTCGGGCCGACGAGGGCCCCAGCGCTGGTGAGGCGTCCCTGCAGGGTGTGCGACTGGCCAAGCAGAACGGCTGGCAGGCTCCGGACCCGAACGATCTGCCCGTTCCTGCTGAGCCCGTGGAGGAGGAGAAGAAGTGACCGATCCACTGACCCCGGTCCTGTCGGCCAACTGGGATGACGAGCGCAGCTGGAAGCTGCTCAACTATGAGCGTCAGGGAGGCTACGCCGGACTTCGCAAGGCCTTGACGATGCAGCCTGACGAAGTCGTCTCGCTGGTCAAGGACGCCAATTTGCGTGGCCGTGGTGGCGCCGGATTCCCCACCGGCATGAAGTGGTCCTTCGTGCCCAAGGACAACCCGAACCCGACTTACCTGGTCGTCAACGGTGACGAGTCCGAGCCGGGCACCTGCAAGGACATGCCGCTCATGATGGCCTCCCCGCACACCCTCGTCGAGGGAGTCATCATCGCCGCCTACGCCATCAAGGCGAAGGTGGCCTTCATCTACATCCGTGGCGAGGTGCTGCACGTCATCCGACGCGTTCAGCAGGCGGTGCGTGAGGCCTACTCGGCCGGATACATCGGCAAGAACATCCTTGGTTCCGGTTATGACCTCGACGTCGTCGTCCATGCCGGTGCCGGAGCCTACATCTGTGGCGAGGAGACGGCCCTGCTGGACTCCTTGGAGGGACGCCGTGGTCAGCCCCGTCTGCGTCCGCCGTTCCCCGCTGTCGCCGGTCTGTACGCCAGCCCGACGGTCATCAACAACGTCGAGTCCATCTCGACGGTGCCGTCGGTCCTGCGCAACGGCAAGGAATGGTTCAAGTCAATGGGCACCGAGAAGTCCGACGGTTTCACCATTTACTCGCTGTCGGGACACCTGGCCCATCCCGGCCAGTACGAGGCCCCCATGGGGATCACCCTGCGTCAGCTGCTCGAGATCTCCGGCGGCATGCGCGAGGGTCACGAGCTGAAGTTCTTCACCCCCGGTGGCTCCTCGACCCCGCTCCTCACTCCCGACGACCTCGACACCCCGCTCGACTACGAGGGGATGATGGGGGCCAAG
This sequence comes from Cutibacterium avidum 44067, assembly GCF_000367205.1. Classification (NCBI taxonomy): domain Bacteria; kingdom Bacillati; phylum Actinomycetota; class Actinomycetes; order Propionibacteriales; family Propionibacteriaceae; genus Cutibacterium; species Cutibacterium avidum. Next base: position 291,523 of record NC_021064.1, read on the forward strand.
TCGATGCTGGGCACCAAGGCCCTGCAGTGTTTCGACGAGACGACCTCGGTGGTTCGTGTCACGCTGCGGTGGCTGGAGTTCTACAAGCACGAGTCCTGCGGCAAGTGCACCCCGTGCCGTGAGGGAACCTGGTGGGTCGTCCAGATGCTGCGTCGCATCGAGGCCGGTGAGGGCCAGGAGGGTGACGTCGACAAGCTGATGGACATCGCCGACAACATCGGCGGTCGTTCCTTCTGCGCCTTGGCCGACGGTGCCGTGGGCTGTCTGCGAGGAGCCATCGGCCACTTCCGCGAGGAGTTCGAGGCCGGCTGCCGTGGCATCCCCGCCTGGCAGTACCTGCCCTACGAGCGCAGCTCGATCTTCACCGACGCCGATCGCCGAGTCCTGGAGGGGGCCGGAGCATGAGCGAGAACAAGCCCGTCGAACTCGTCACCTGCACCATCGACGGTCAGCAGGTGAGGGTCCCCAAGGGAACCCTCATCATCCGCGCAGCCGAGTCCATCGGCACTGCCATCCCCAGGTTCTGCGATCATCCGCTGCTCGACCCTGCGGGTGCCTGCCGCGAGTGCCTCGTCGAGATTCCCGACGCCGGAAATGGTCGTGGTTTCCCCAAGCCGCAGCCGTCGTGCACCATGCCGGTGGCCGAGGGAATGATCGTCAAGACCCAGGTCAGCTCCGAGATGGCCCGCAAGGCCCAGGAGGGGATGCTGGAGTTCCTCCTCATCAATCACCCGCTGGACTGCCCCATCTGTGACAAGGGCGGCGAGTGTCCGCTGCAGAACCAGGCCATGGCCAACGGACGTGGTGAGTCCCGTTATGGCGGAATCAAGCGCACCTACCCCAAGCCGATCAACATCTCGGCCCAGGTGCTGCTGGACCGCGAGCGGTGCGTGTTGTGCCAGCGCTGCACCCGGTTCGCCGACCAGATCGCAGGAGATCCCTTCATCAACCTGCAGGAGCGCGGGGCCGTCTCCCAGATCGGGGCCTACGAGGGCGACGACTTCAACTCCTACTTCTCGGGCAACGTCATCCAGATCTGCCCGGTGGGAGCCCTCACCAGCGCCGAGTACCGCTTCCGTTCCCGCCCCTTCGACCTCGTCTCGACGGTGACGACCTGTGAGCACTGCGCCGCCGGTTGCCAGCTGCGCACCGACCACCGTCACTACGAGGTCAAGCGTCGCAATGCCGGAAACCTGCCCGAGGTCAACGAGGAGTGGAACTGTGACAAGGGCCGCTTCGCCTTCCGCTATGGCCGTGACGACGACCGAGTGACGACCCCGCTGGTTCGACACGACGGAGTCCTGGAGAAGGTGTCCTGGGCCGAGGCCTTGCAGACGGCAGCTGCCGGACTCGAGAAGGCCGGCACCAGCGTCGGCGTCCTCACCGGCGGGCGTCTCCCGGTGGAGACCTGCCTGTCCTGGTCGCGGTTCGCGCGTGTCGTGCTCGGTACTAACAACGTTGACTTCCGTTCTCGTCCGCACTCCGCCGAGGAGGCCTCCTTCCTGGCCGCCACGGTCGCCGGACGCAGCCTCGCGGAGTCGGTGACCTATGCCGACCTCGAGAAGGCGTCGCGGGTCGTCCTGGTGAATCTTGAGCCTGAGGACGAGTGCCCGATGATCTTCTTGCGACTGCGCAAGGCGTGGCGTCGCAAGAAGGTCGCCATCACCGTGGTAGGAACCCACTTGTCCAATGGCTCGGCGAAGATGGGGGCCGAGTTGGCCCGCTGCTTGCCCGGTCAGGAGCCCCAGGTCGTGGAGCAGCTGGTCTCAGACGGCACGATCAGCGAGGGAACCATCGTGCTGGTGGGGGAGAGGGCCGCCACCCGGCCCGGAACCCTCTCTGCCATCGCCTCCCTCGACTCGAAGGTCCGGGTCGCCTGGGTGCCTCGTCGTGCCGGTGAGATCGGCGCGATCGAGGCCGGCCTGCTGCCGCAGCTGCTTCCCGGTGGACGTCTCGTCGACGACGCCGATGCTCGCGTGGACATCGCGGTCGCGTGGGGAGTCGACAACCTGCCGACCAAGCCCGGCCTCGACACCGCCGGCATGCTGGCCGCTGCCCGCGGCGGCAATCTCTCGGCCCTCGTCGTCTCGGGGGTGGAACTGGCTGACATGCCCGATCCGGCAGGAGCCCGCGAGGCCGTTGAGAACTGTGGTTTCGTGGTCTCCCTGGAGCAGCGGTTCTCCGAGGTGGCCGAGAGGGCCGACGTGGTCCTTCCGGTCTGCTTGTTGGAGGAAACCTCGGGAACCTTCCTCGACTGGGAGCATCGCCCCGGCCGGGTGCGCGTGGTCAACAAGCAGGCTGCCACCCCGATGAACGAGATCCGCGTCCTCGACGCCCTGAGCTCGCAGCTGGGATCGGTCTCCGGACTCGCCACCGTCGCCCAGGCCCACAAGGCCTGGCGAGATCTCGGTCAGTGGCAGGGCGGGCATCCGAAGATGGAGTCGACCTCCCCGGTCGTGCCGCAGGCCCCCATGGTCGAGCCGGGATCCGTCGGTCGCGTACTGGAGACATGGCGTCAGCTGCTGGAGGGATCGGCTAGCCTCACGGGCGCCGATGCCCTGGTGGCGACCGCACCGGCTCCCGTCGTCGTCGTCAACCCGCTGACGGCGGATCAGCTCGGCGTGACAGACGGGCAGCTCATCGACGTCGCCGGGCCCATCAGCCTGCGACTCCCGGTCAAGATCGACGCGACGATGTCGGCCGAGGCGGTGTGGATCCCGTCGCTGCGTGGCGACTCGACCTTCCCGCAGAGCCGTACCACCGTCCCCGACGCTCCCGGAACCTTCGTCTCGCTGAGTGCCGTTGAAACCGAAACTTCCCGAGAGGCAGGTGTGGCATGAGTCCCCTCGAGGCCACCATCGACCCGGTGTGGCTCATCATCGTCAAGGTCGTCATCCTCTTCGTGATCCTGCTGGCCTGGACCATCTTCAACGTGTGGTTCGAGCGCCGGGTGCTGGCCAAGATGCAGAACCGCATCGGCCCGATCATGAACTCGGCGTGGGCTGGTGGTGTGTTCCAGGCCGTCGGTGACGGTTTGAAGCTCATCTTCAAGGAGATGCTCACCCCGAAGGGTGCCGACAAGATCGTCTTCAATCTGGCGCCGGTGATCGCGGGCATCGCCTGCTTTGCGTCCTGGTCCGTCATCCCGCTCGGTGGTGAGGTGTCGATGTTCGGTCACACCACCAGGCTGCAGATCACCGACGTGCCGGTCGCCGTGCTCTTCATCCTTGCGGTGGCGTCCATCGGCATCTACGGTGTGGTGCTGGCCGGTTGGTCGTCGGCAGGTACCTATTCCTTGCTCGGTTCGTTGCGCTCCAGTGCCCAGATGATCTCCTACGAGGTCGCCATGGGCCTGTCCCTGGTGACGGTGTTCATCTTCTCGGGGTCCATGTCGACCTCCGGGATCGTCGAGTCCCAGGCCAGTCACCTGGTCATCGGCGGATTCGACACCCACATCGCCGGGCACTACTGGCTCCTGCTCATCCCGAGCTTCATCATCTACGTCATCACGATGTTCGGTGAGTCCAACCGTCTGCCCTTCGACCTACCGGAGTGTGAGTCGGAGCTCGTCAGCGGTTACATCACCGAGTATTCAGGTTTCCCCTATGGCATGTACTTCCTGGCGGAGTACATCAACATGGCGACCCTGTCGGCGGTCTGTACCACGTTGTTCTTGGGCGGCTACCGCGCTCCGTGGCCGCTGAATTACTTCGGCGTCATCGATTCGGGCTGGTGGGGTCTGTTGTGGTTCTTCCTCAAGACCCAGCTCGTCATCTTCTTCTTCGTGTGGGTGCGTGCCGCGATCCCGAGGTTCCGTTATGACCACTTCATGGATCTGGGTTGGAAGGTCCTCATCCCGGTGTCGCTGGGGTGGGTCCTGCTGGTCGCTGCCTGGCGCACCGTCATCAATCAAGGATGGGGTCGAAACCCGGTCTTTTTGGTGGTCGTCGGCGTCATCCTCGTCGCTCTCATCGTGTGGGCGTTCATGGGTGGTAAGACCGATTCCACGGCCGATGAGGCTCCTGACGAACCCTTCGACGCTTTCGCCGGTGGTTATCCGGTACCGCCATTGCCACATCAGGTGCAGGCCCCATTGGCCGGGGCTGCAACGGCCACCACGGTGGCTCGACGAGACCACGACGAGAACGGAGGTCTGTGATGGGAGCCTGGTCCGGATTCGGGATCACCTTCGAGACGATGTTCCGCAAGTCCTTCACCCAGGGATACCCGGAGAAGGGCAAGGAAAAGCCGATGCCACCGCGCATGCATGGCCGTCACCAGCTCAACCGCTGGCCTGACGGGTTGGAAAAGTGTGTGGGTTGTGAGCTGTGTGCATGGGCGTGTCCGGCTGACGCCATCTACGTCGAGGGGGAAGATAACACTGACGAGGAGCGTTACTCGCCTGGTGAGCGTTACGGTCGCGTTTACGAGATCAACTATCTGCGCTGCATTTTGTGCGGAATGTGCATCGAGGCATGCCCAACTCGTGCCCTGACGATGACGAACGATTTCAAGATGGCCGACACCTCGCGTGCCAAGCACATTTGGACAAAGGACGAGTTGCTGGCTCCCCTCAAGGAGGGCATGGAGCAGCCACCACACCCGCGCCGTCTCGGTGATGGCGAAGATGACTACTTCAACGGTCTTCCTCCCTCTGGGCAGGACGACGTACGGACCGGTTCGGCCACCGGCTCCCATCAGGCCCAGCGCAACGACGAGGGGGCAGCCCGATGACTGCTTCCCTGCTCGCCGCTCCCCTGAGTGGGCTCGTCCCGATGGTGACGGCTTCCCAGTGGGCGTTCTGGTTGTTGGCCCCGATCATGGTGCTCGCAGCCCTGGTCATGGTCTTCGCCAAGAAGCCCGTCCACTCGGCCCTGTCCTTGGCCGTCGTCATGATCTGTCTGGCCGTTCAGTATGCCAGTCAGGAGGCGCCATTCCTCTTCGTGGTGCAGATCATCGTCTACACCGGTGCCATCCTGATGCTCTTCCTCTTCGTCGTCATGCTCGTCGGCGTCGACTCCACCGATTCCCTCAAGGAGACCCTCAAGGGACACAAGGTGGCGGCCATCATCGCCGCGCTGGCCTTCCTGGTGCTGCTCATCCTGGCCGTCGGCAACGCTGTGACGACCGGCGTGATCGGCACCGATCAGTCGATCGGCCTGCGAGAGGCCAATGCCGCCGGCGGTGACAACGTCAAGTCCATCGCAGAGCTGGTGTTCACCAAGTATGTGATCGTCTTCGAGGCCACCTCGGCCCTGCTCATCACCGCTGCCGTCGGCACCATGGTGCTGGCCCACGGCGAGGCCGACAAGAAGAAGTCCCAGCGTGAGCGGGTCACCGACCGCATGGCGGCCTACGCCGAGCACGGTGCTCACCCCGGCGTTCGTCCGAACTCCGGTGTGTACGCCCGCACCAACCAGATCGGTGCTCCGGCCCTGCTGCCTGACGGCACGGTCGCCCAGGATTCGATCTCGGGAACGTTGGCCACCCGCGGCGCCATCATCGACGCCGGCGAGTTGAAGGCTCCGACCCATCGGGCCTTCGCCTCGATCAGTGCCGCCCGCCACGAGGCGCAAGGAGAACTCGAATGAACCCGAATGACTACCTGGTGCTCTCGGCGATTCTCTTCGCCATCGGCATCCTGGGCTTCCTGACGAGGCGTAATGCCCTGGTGGCCTTCATGTCGGTGGAGCTGATGCTCAACGCCGCGAACCTCGCACTGGTGACCTTCTCCCACGTCCACGGTTCTCTCGACGGACAGGTCGGGGCGTTCTTCGTGATGATCGTGGCGGCTGCCGAGGTGGTCGTCGGTCTGGCGATCATCGTCACCATTTTCCGTTCCCGTCGCACCACTTCGGTGGACGACACCAACCTGCTGAAGTTCTGAGGGAGGTACCGTGACTGTCCTGGAAACCGGCCTGTTCAACGTGGCCTGGCTCATGATCGCGGTGCCGCTGGTCGTCTCCGCACTGCTGCTGGTGCTCGGACGCCGCAGCGACGCCTGGGGGCATCTGTTGGCCACCGTGGCCCCGATCGTCTCCTTCGTCATCGGGTTGGTCCTCTTCATCGACCTGGTGGGCCGCGATGCCGCGTCCCGTGCTGTCGAGGTGGGGGTCTACCAGTTCATCGACGTCGGATCATGGGATCTGAGGGTTGACCTGTTGGTCGATCAGCTCTCCATCCTGTTCGTCCTTCTCATCACCTTCGTGGGCTCCCTGATCCACATCTACGCGATCGGATACATGGCCCACGACACCGATCGACGTCGTTTCTTCGCCTACCTCAACCTCTTCATCGCCGCGATGCTGACGCTGGTGCTGGCCGACAACTACCTCATCCTGTTCGTCGGCTGGGAAGGCGTCGGTCTGGCCTCCTACCTGCTTATCGGCTTCTGGTTCGGTCGTCCGGCCGCCGCTCGCGCAGGTAACAAGGCCTTCATCATGAATCGCATCGGCGACCTCGGTCTGACGATGGCGATCTTCACCATGCTCGCCCAGTTCGGCAGCGTGCGTTTCGCCGACGTCTCGGCCAAGGCCTCCGGGATGACGTCAACCTGGGCCACCCTGCTCGGCTTCATGCTGCTGCTGGCGGCCTGTGGCAAGTCGGCCCAGGTTCCGCTGCAGGCCTGGCTGCTCGACGCCATGGAGGGGCCGACCCCGGTCTCGGCCCTTATCCACGCCGCGACGATGGTCACCGCCGGCGTCTACCTCGTCGTGCGGTCCCACGCCATTTACGCCGAGACGGGAGCAGCCTCGCTGGCCGTCGCGATCGTCGGTACCGTCACCCTGCTGTTCGGCGCCTGGATCGGTTCGTCCAAGAAGGACGTCAAGAAGGTCCTCGCCGGATCGACGATGAGTCAGATCGGCTACATGATGCTGGCCGCGGGCCTCGGCCCGGCCGGTGCCGCCCTGGCGATCTTCCACCTCATCACCCACGGCTTCTTCAAGGCCAACATGTTCCTGGGAGCCGGCTCGGTGATGCACGGTACGGGCGACGACACCGACATGTACCACTTCGGGGCACTGTCGAAGGTCATGCCCGTCACCTTCTGGACCTTCGCCTGCGGTTACCTCGCCATCATCGGCATCCCCGGTACCTCGGGCTACTTCTCCAAGGACCACATCATCGAGGCCGCCTTCGACAAGGGCGCGGTCTTCGGTGTGCTGGCCCTCATCGGTGCCGGCATCACCGCCTACTACATGACCCGCCTCATGGTGCTGACCTTCCTGGGATCCAAGCGGTGGCGTGAGGACGTCCACCCGCACGAGTCCCCGGCCGTCATGACGATCCCGCTCATCGTGTTGGCCATCCTGTCGATCTTCGCAGGTGCCTTGATGAACAACTGGATCGGCGACTGGCTGGCCCCGGCCACCGGTGCTGAGGTCGAGCACGTCGGCATGTGGCACATGGGCATGATCGGCATCATTACCCTCGTCGTGGTGATCCTCGGCATCCTGGCCGGTTGGCTGCTCAACCGTCACGACGTGCCGAGCGAGGAACCCGCCACCCACGATCCGCTGCTCATCGCTGGTCGTCACGATCTCTACGGCGACGATGTCAACGACGTCGTCGTCGTGAAGCCGGGGCGCTGGCTGGCCGGTGGGGTCGAGGGCTTCGACCGTGCGGTCGTTGACGGGCTGGTCAACGGCGCAGGCTCGGTGACCACGGCCTGTTCCCAGATCGTCCGCAAGGTCCAGAACGGTTATGTACGTAGCTACGGCCTCATGATGGTCGTCGGCGTGCTGGTCGTCGGACTCGTCGTCGTCCTGGGCCGGATGGCCTGAGCGCAGGAGGAGCTGACATGTCTTTCCCGATCCTCACCGTGATCGCCCTGCTGCCGATCGTCGGCGGCATCATCACCATGATGATGCGCGGAGCCGCGGCCCGAACCACCGGCATGGTGTTTTCCCTGGTCACTCTGGTGCTGGGTGTCTACGCCTTCATCCGCGGAGTCAACGGCACTGATCTGTCGGAGACCCACCGCTGGATTCGCGCCATCGGCGCCTGGTATGCCCTGGGTGGCGACGGGCTGTCCCTGACGATGATCCTGCTGGTCGTCATCCTCGTCCCGGTGGTGCTGCTCGCCGAGTGGCACGTGGACGACGAAGGTAAGGCGCGTTGGTCAACCGGAGCTTTCTTCGGCCTGGCCCTCATGCTCGAGGGACTGGCGATCTACTGTTTCGCCGCCACCGACGTCCTGCTGTTCTACCTCATGTTCGAGGCCACCCTCATCCCGATGTACTTCCTCATCGCCGGATGGGGAGGTCCGCGACGAGGCCGTGCCGCCATGAAGTTCCTGCTGTACTCCCTGGCCGGTGGCCTGGTGATGCTGTTCGCCGTCATCGGCGTCGGTGTCCACGGTGGTTCCTTCCTGCTGAGCGACCTGGCCAAGGTGGACTTCTCCGGGGCCATCGGAAAGGAGCTGTTCGTCGGCTTCTTCATCGCCTTCGCGATCAAGGCCCCGATGGTTCCGGTGCACACCTGGCTGCCTGACACCGCCGAACAGGCGACCGCCGGAACGTCCGCCCTGCTCGTCGGTCTGCTCGACAAGATCGGCACCTTCGGAATGCTGAGGCTGTGCCTGGGCCTGTTCCCGGCCGCCTCCGACTGGGCCACCCCGTTCGTGCTCACCCTGGCGATCATCTCGGTGCTATGGGGTGCCATGATGGCCGCCACCTCGAGTGACCTCATGAGGTTCGTCTCCTACACCTCGGTGAGCCACTTCGGCTTCATGGTCATCGGCATCTTCGCCCTGACGACGACCTCGATCACCGGCTCGATCTTCTACATGTTCAACCACGGCTTCTCCACCGCGGCACTGTTCCTGGTGCTCGGATTCCTGGTACGTCGCGGCAGGACGGCGAAGGTCGACGCCTACGGTGGCGTCCAGAAGGTCGCCCCGGTGCTCGCCGGGACCTTCCTTTTCGCCGGGCTGGCCACCCTGTCGCTGCCGGGCACCGGAAACTTCGTCAGCGAGTTCATGGCCCTGGCCGGTGCCTGGGCGCGTCACCCGATCTACGTCGCCGTCTCCACCATCGGCATGGTGCTGGCTGCCGTCTACGTCCTGGTGACCTACCGACGTACCATGACCGGTCCGGTGCAGGGAGTTTCCGAGAAGGTCAGCGACCTCAATGGTCGGGAGAAGCTGGTGCTCGCGCCGCTCATCATCCTGCTGCTGGTGTTCGGCTTCTTCCCACGGCCGATGTTGCACGCCATTGAACCGGCAGCCACCGCGACCATGACCCAGGTTCACGCCACCGATCCGGCACCCGTCGTCAAGGAGGGCCTCAAGTGAATCCCGTCCTGTTGATTCCCGCGCTCGGGTGTCTCGCGCCCCTTGACGTCGTGGCCCCGCACATCGAGTACGGACCGCTGATGCCGGTCTTCGCCCTGATGGCTGGCGCCTGCCTGGCAGTGTTGGTGGAGGCCTTCGTGCCCCGCTCAGGTCGCCGTCCGACCCAGATCATCCTGACGGTAGCCGCCCTCGCCGTGGCCATCGCCTCGACGCTGACCACGATCGCCAAGGGCACCCGGATCGTCGCCGGTCAGGGAACCCTGGCCCTCGACGGTCCGACCCTGGCCACCTGGATGGTCCTGCTCGTCACGAGCCTCGGTGCCGTGGTGCTCTTCGCCGAGCGAGTGGGTGGTACCCAGACGGCCTTCGTGGCGAGCGCCTCGTCGGCGCCTGGATCTCCGCTGGAGGCCAAGGCCGAGCAGGAGCATCGTGAGCACACCGAGGTCTACCCGCTGCTGATGTTCGCGGTGCTGGGCATGATGTGCTTCGCCGCCTCCGACGACCTCATCATGATGTTCGTCGCCCTGGAGATCTTTTCCCTGCCGCTGTACCTGCTGTCGGGGATGTCTCGTCGTCGTCGGCTCCTGTCCCAGGAAGCCGCACTGAAGTACTTCCTGCTGGGCGCACTGTCCTCGGCCCTGTTCCTCTACGGCATCGTCCTGCTGTACGGCTGCGCAGGCAGCTTCAAGCTGGGCGCCATCGCCGCGGTCGGCGTCACCCAGGTGGGCTCGTCAAGGCTCATCATCGCCGGCATGGTGCTGGTCGCCGTCGGACTGCTGTTCAAGGTCGGCGCTGTTCCGTTTGCCTCCTGGACTCCTGACGTCTACACCGGAGCCCCGACCCCGGTCAGCGGCTGGATGGCGGTGGCGACCAAGCTCGTCGCCCTCGTCGGTCTGATGCGTGTGCTCTACGTCGGTCTGGGCGCCATGAGATGGGACTGGCAGATCATCCTCGCAGTGGTCGCCGTGGCGTCCATGGCTGTCGGCGCGGTCGTCGGTCTGGCCCAGACTGACATGAAGCGTCTGCTGGCCTACTCCGCGATCGCTCACGCTGGCTTCGTGCTGGTGGGCGTCGTCGGTGCCTGGACGATCCAGACTGGGATGACTCCGGGGCATACCGGTTCGGTCTCCTCGGTGCTGGTCTACATGACGGCCTACGGTCTGTCCTCGATCGGTTTCTGGCTCCTCATCCTCATGGTGCGTCGTGCCGGTGGTGAGTCGACGGAGATCGACTCGTGGGCTGGTCTCGGTCGCAAACACCCGTGGTTCGGTGTTCTCGTCGTCATCTTCGTGCTGAGCTTCGCCGGCATCCCGCTGACGGCCGGCTTCACTGGCAAGCTGGTGGTCTTCCTGGCCGGTTGGCGTGGCGAATATGCCTGGCTGGTGCTCCTCGGAGTGCTCTTCTCCCTCGTAGCGGCGGCCTTCTACCTGCGCATCATCGTCGTGGTCTTCTTCCGCAACCCGAAGGATGAGGACGATCCCGTCGAGGTCGCAGAGCCGTCCATCGCCGGGTGGATCACGCTGATCATTTGCGCGGTCTTCACCATCGTCATGGGTGTTGCCCCGCAGCCGATCATTGACCTGTTCAACCAGGCGAGCACCTTCCTGCGCTGAGTTGTTCATGAGGCCGGGGTCGCTGTTCAGAAGGGTTGCGACCCCCGGCCTGGTCACACCTGTGGGCCATCCCAACCGCATCCCGGCAAGACGCGAGGCCCGTCTAACCAGTAATGTGGAACACGGTCGTGTCACGGAGAGACGACGGCCGGACGAGCACCGAGCACACGCCCGGTCGGAAGAGGAGAACTGTGTCGTACAGCGCCAGCAGCGAGTTCACCGATCTGGTGACCGCCAAACTTGCCCTCATCGAGGATGAGCTGGGTCGCCAGGCCGGCGCCGACACGCCTTTCGTCACCGAGGCGGCCAACCACATCATTTCTGCCGGAGGCAAGCGGTTTCGCCCCCTGCTAGTGGTGCTGTGCTCCCAATTCGCTGACGAGGTTGACGACACTGATTTAGTGCGTGCCGCCGTCGTCATGGAGTTAACTCATGTCGCCTCGCTGTACCACGACGATGTCATGGACGAGGCATCCAAGCGGCGCGGTGCACCTTCTGCGAACCTGCGTTGGGGAAACTCGGTGGCCATTATGGTCGGCGATTACCTCTTCTCGCGCGCATCTTTGGCGGTGGCTGAGCTTGGTGTCGATTTCGTCCGACTACAGGCCCTGACCTTCTCCCGTCTGGTGCAGGGTCAGATCGCTGAGACGCGTGGCCCCTCTGAGGGGGAGGATCCGTTGGCCCACTACCTTAAGGTGGTTGCTGACAAGACGGGTTCCCTTATCGCAGCCTCGGCAGTATTTGGTGGCATGGTGTCCCACGCTTCTCCCGAGATCATTTCCGCCCTGGAGCAGTTCGGGGAGGACATTGGCGAGGTCTTCCAGCTCGCTGACGACCTTATCGACATCACCTCAACGGCGACCGGCAAGACGCCGGGCACCGATTTGCGCGAGAAGGTTCCGACCCTGCCGACCCTCATGCTGCGTGCTTCCGAGGACCCGGCTGACGATGAGCTGAAGAAGATGCTCGACGCCGACCTGTCCGACGACGCGGTGCTGGCCGACGTGCTCGAGAAGCTGCGCGCCAACCACGTCGTCGAGGAGGCTCGTGCCGAGATCCAGCGTCGCGCCGATCGCGCTCGTACCCACCTGGCCCCGCTTCCTGACGGGGATGCCAAGATAGCCCTGATGGCCCTGTGCGATGAGGTCGTCTCCCGATCGTCCTGACAGAGCCAGGTCCGAATCCATCAACTTCAGGAGGCATCGTGTCTCGCCACCTCGACCTCATCGGCATCGGCCCCGGCAACCCGGACTGGTTGACTCTGGCCGCCGTTGACGCCATCCAGCACCTCGACGTCCTCTTCGTCGTCCTCAAGGAACATGATGTCGACGACCTCGTCGAGTTCCGACGTCAGGTATTGCGCCGTCACCGTCCGCAGGCCGACACCGACGGCCTGCGGATCGTCGAGCTGCAGGACCCGCCGCGCCCTTGGAAGACCGCCGAGAATTACAAGGAAGCTGTCGCCCTGTGGCGTCGCCAGCGACTCGACCAGTGGACCCACGCCGTCGCCGACAACCTTGCTGACGGTCAGCGGGGTGGATTCCTGGTGTGGGGAGACCCGGGCCTGTTCGAGTCGACCCTGGCCATCGTCAAGAAGCTCATCGCAGCGGTTGACGCCGACGGGGGAGTACCCGTCGAACTCCACGTCATTCCCGGGATCTCCAGCTCCCTGTCCCTGGCCTCGCGTCATCAGATCCCGCTTAACCGTCAGGGGCGCCCGCTGCAGATCTCCCCTGCCCGCCTGCTGGCCGACGGGATGCCCGAGGGGGTTGACGACGTCGTCGTCATGCTGGACGGTCGCCAGACCTTCAGCTTCATCGACCCGACCGGTATCGACATCTACTGGGCGGCATACATCGGTACCCCTGACGAGATCCTCATCAGTGGTGACCTGGCCGAGGTCCGAGACGAGATCCTCGCGACTCGCGCCGACGCCGAGAAGCGTCTGGGGTGGGTCTTCGACACCTACCTGTTGCGTCGTCGCTGAGGGGCGTTCCCCGGCCCGGTCGACATGGGACTTATTCCGATCTGAACCTGCCTCCCCGACGCGCCACATCCGTGGTGTGTGCGGCAGGATGGGGCACATGGATAGTGCACTGCGTCCCCGTCGATCCGTTCTGTTCATGCCCGGCGCCAACGCCAGGGCCTTGGAGAAGGCCCGCGGCATTGACTGCGACGGCATCATCATCGATCTGGAGGACGCCGTGGCCCCCGACCTCAAGGTCGAGGCCCGGGAGCGTGCCGCCGAGGTTGTCAGGGAACATCCCTACGGCCACCGGGAGGTCGCGATCCGCGTCAACGGGATGGACACTGAGTGGTACCGCGATGACATTGAGGCTGCTGTTGCAGCCGGTCCTGACGCCATTGCTGTCCCCAAGGTTGGCTCGGGTGAGCAAGTTCGCACCATCGTCGCTGATATGGAGGCTGCCGGTGCTGGTGAGGGCATGAAGCTGTGGGCCATGATTGAGACTCCGCGGGCTGTGCTCGACTGTTGCGAGATTGCCGGGGCCTCTGATCGTCTTGCCGTACTTATCATGGGCACCAATGATCTGACCAAGGAGTTGCGTGCCTCTCACGTCCCTGGCCGGGCTCCGGTGTCGACGGCTCTTCAGATGTGCATTCTGGCTGCTTGTGCGGCAGGTGTTGTCATCCTCGATGGGGTCTACAACGATGTTCGTGACCTCGAGGGGTTCACTGCCCAGTGTCGTGAGGCCCGGGTCATGGGTTTTGATGGCAAGACGCTTATCCATCCTGGCCAGGTGGCTCCGGCCAATGAGGTCTTCGCACCTGACGCTGAGCAGGTCGAGGAGGCGCGAGGCATCATCGACGCCTGGGAGAACGGTAACGGGTCCGGGGTCGTCACCTATCAGGGACGAATGATCGAGAACCTTCACGTCGAAACCGCTCGTCGCGCCCTCGCGATGGCCGAGGCGATTGCAGCACGCGGCCAGGAGTGAGCCCCAGACCTGGTGGCAGGTCAGCCCAACTCGCGATGCTTTCTCAACCCGAACAGAACGGTTCGACCGTCGGTGGACGGCGGTATGAGAAATAGGATGTGGGCAAGATACAACCACCCGATGAGCTGCACTGTGCCGGCGAGCGAGGAAGGGAACAGGCGCTGGGCTAACAGGATGGCGCATCCCGCAACAGCCGATCCCAAGGAGCCGGCAGCAGCGTTGAGCGATACAGCCAGGGGACTTGACGTGTTGCGAACGAGTAAGGAGATCCGCAGTAGCGTGATTTCCCAGCATGCCACAGCGTCGGGACTCGTCGCGCGCAGCGACAGTAAATGGCCGGACTCGTGAACGAAGAATGAGCCGAGGACACCGACGACGAGAATCGCCAGGAGCTTCGCGAAGAGTGATCCGTTGGCTCCATTGACTGCGCAGAATATCCAACCGAAGCCGAGGACAGCGCCAGGGGCGGATCCGGTGAGAACGAGGTGCCTAGCCAACGGCCACAGGCTCACGTCTCGGGGGTGCGCCACCTCATTGGATGAGCGACTCACGATAGGCCTTGAGCCGGACATAGATGAATGAAACCAGGAGGGTGAACGCGAAGATCACGGCTGCGATGATGCCCAGCCGCGGCAAGGACGCCACACCCATCGTCGCGTCCACATTGCCTTGAGCGTTGGGGGCGGATTTGAAATAGACCGACCCGAATAGCCCGGTCCGATAAGCCGATTCTTCATGTACCGAAAACATGAGGACGAGGATTGTCCCGACAGCCAGCGCCAGCGTCACGACGATGGTGATGAGGAGGCTTGTCAGGTAGACCTTGGGATTCTTCATCGGGCTGCCTTTCGGTGATCGGAGATGGTGAGGATGCTGTGGATGACGAGGAGAACGGCGCACACGAGTCCCAGGCCGATGGAAACCGCGGTGGGGAGATGAAGGATGCCGCTGAAGACAACGAGCACCATTCCAATGGTCAACACGATCGCGCAACCGAGCAAGATCGACAGGGGATTGTCGTCGCGAGCCGGGACGAGGATCCCGACCCCTGTAGCGACCAATGCTGAGCCGCACACGCCTGCGACGGCGATAGCTGTGGAGGGAGACGGTTGACCAGTGAACACGTCGATCAATACTGCGGCTACAAGTAGCGGACAGATGAAAGCAGCTTGAGCTGCCACCATTCGCAGGTAGAAGCGAGGTGCCGGTAGCCGGGGCTCGAGGGTGAGGAAAGTTGGAGCGAGGGTGGCGTACTGGAAGAATCCACCGATCGTCATGGGTTCCACCCCCCACACTGCTGAAGGACCGGCGACACGGGTCGCCAGGAGTACGACGAATCCCACCGAGAGCACGGTAGCTTGCAGGCTGTACCGGCTACGAAACAGAGCCCGAAACTGAGGCGCAGCGTTGCCCATGTGGTTGGTGAGGCCACTTAGGGGAAGCATCACGAAACGATGCCGCACCTCCAGCGGTGACGTCGGCAAGACCGTAACTGGCATGAGACTCAAGACGAGCAAAACGACGAGACAACTGATCACAGCTAGAGAGCCGTGGCGCAGGCCGATGTCGCGGAAGACGAGGGTCCAGACGGTGAATGGTTCTGGTGACGAGGTGATGTCAGCGAGCAGGGAGGGCATTGCCCGCCACACTGCGAAGACGACGAGGAAGAGGAACACTGCGAGGATCGGTTGGCGGGCGGGGCGCAGCGGGGTGTGGGTGAGAGCCAGGTCGCAGGCGCGGTGTGACATTTCCAGGACCGTGTACGTGGCGATTGCCGGCATCACGATGCAGGTGATGAACCCCGGCACAGCTCCAATTCCGAAGTTCACCAGGGTCGAGATGCTGGTGGCGAACATTCCGATGATGACAATGAGCAGGGTGGTGACTCCGTCGAGGACCCCCACAGCGCGCTGTCGTTCCCGGTTTGTGATCGGAAGGTGGTGGGTGATCGCCATCATGGTGCCGGCATCAGCCATAAGCACCTTGACGATAAGGAAGCCGATTGCGGTCCACAGTACCGAGGACAGAGAATTGACAGTCAGGACGAGGTCTCGGGTAGTGGCCTCACCTCTCACCCCATGGGTGAGGACTACCGAGAGGATGGTCGCGGTGAGAAGGAAGAGCACGATGCAGGCTAAGGCGCCGAGACGGGCAGCACGTGACTTCAGGATGCCTTTTCCCACGACGACACGGACCAGGTAGGCCCCCATGAGGTGCACGAGGGTCATGGTCCGCGACAGATCCGTGCGGAGCCCGGATCGAGGCGCCGGTGCGACGGTGGGTCGATCCGTTGAAGCCTCGTCCGCCTGGGCCACCCTGGCGGTGTCAGTCGCGACCATCGCCGTCGCCTTCCAGCCCCATGTACCCGACGATGAGATCGCGGATGGTGGCATGTCGGGCGCGCAATTGGTCGACGGTGGAGAACTCGACGAGGTTTCCGTAGTCAAGCATGGCGACATGGGTAGCGCAGCGGTCCAACATGGCGAAATCGTGGCTGCAGATGATCTGGGTGCCACCTTGCCGGATGTGGTCGAGGAGGGCATCCTCGATCGTCATCTGGGCCTCGATGTCAATACCGTTGAGCGACTCGTCACTGATGATCACAGGTGAGTGCGCCAAAAGAGCCGCCGCGATCTGGGCCTTCTTGAGCATGCCGTGGGAGTAACTCTCCATGAGGTCGTTGTGACGGCCAGCCATCCCCAGACGTTCGAAAATATCAGCGGTCGCCTCACGTAGGTCTCGGTTCTTGAGGGGGGCTGGAGATCGCAGGGACAGACAGTACGAGATGAACTCCGCCCCGGTGAGGAACTGCGGTAAGTGATCGTTGTCGGCGCAGTAAGAGATTGCCCGGCACGCTTCTTGGGAACCGCAGGGGTGGCCGAGGATTCGGGTTGTCGCTGTCTTCGGGGGAGTGAGGATCCCCTGCAGAATCTTGCACAGCGTGGACTTTCCAGATCCATTCGGGCCGATCACCGCGAGGCAGGCCCCTTGGGGTACTGAGATATTGACGTTGTTGAGAACCGGGCGATCGGAGTATTGAAAATCTAGGTTCTCAATCTCGATGGCGGGCCCGTGGGAAGAGGATTGTTCCTCGGCCAACGATGCCCCCGTGGGGGCCGGCCCCCCTCGCGAGGAGGAGAGCCGGCCAACATCATGGGATGGACGCATCAGCGTACACACTCCATGGACACGGAGACGCCGGACTTCACCCACTTCCAGTGGCCGGTGAACTTGCCGTGCTGGTTGACGACGCACCAGACAGCCATACCGGCGAGAATCGTTGCTCCCAGACCGATGATCACAGCGATGAACACCAGCCACCAGGCATCGTGACGGATGAGAGCGGAATCGAACTTGTTCTTCAGGATCTCTGAGGTTGACTGTAAGGCAAGGGATTGTGATTCGAGCATGACGTGACTCTCTTTTCTGATGTCGAAAACGTCTCTTGATTCTCGCCGCGGCCGCAGCTAATCACAGGTTAACTCGTACCTGGGTCACAGGTTGAGTGCCTTTTTGGCGTATTTCTGTTAACTTCGCCACATTTAAACAATCCTGTTAGATCATTTTCAGGGCTCTTCAGGATTGAGGGTGTAGTTGTGGCTGGACTGTGTGAGAGTCTGCTGTAGTTGCCCTGTGGGGCTGGGGTGCGTGGAGGGAGGACCCTGCGCGAGGATCGGAGTGTCTAGATCTGTCCTCGTGAATCGCAAGGTCCTCCATGAACCACGCTACCTTCGGCGCTCCTGACCTGACCACATTTGCCCGTCTCGATGAACTCGGTCTGGAGGTCACCGGTCAGCTGATCAGTGCCGAGGAGGCGGTCCTGGCCTGCCGGGTCGTCGAGACCGACGAGTGGTGCCACCGGTGCGGATGCCAGGGGATCCCTCGTGACACGGTGGTCAGGCGCCTGGCCCATACTCCTTTCGGGCACCGGCCCACGATCCTGGCTGTGCGGGTGCGCCGGTACCGGTGCACCGGCTGCGGGCGGGTATGGCGCCAGGACACCAGTGCTGCCGCCCAGGCGAGGGCGAAACTGTCGCGGGGTGGGCTGGCCTGGGCACTGGAGGGCCTGGTACTCGATCATCTGCCGGTCTCGAGGATCGCCGCATCCCTGGGCGTGGACTGGACCACCGCCAATGATGCGGTGCTGGCCGAGGGCACCCGTCGGCTCATCGACGACCCGCACCGCTTCGACGGCGTGGAGGTCATCGGGGTCGACGAGCACGTGTGGCGCCACACCAGAGGCGGCGACAAGTACGTCACCGTGATCATCGACCTGACACCGCTACGCGACGGCACCGGGGCCTCCCGGCTGCTCGACATGGTGGCGGGCCGCTCCAAGAAGGTCTTCAAAACCTGGCTGGCCGGCCGTGACCAGGCCTGGCGCGACCGCATCGAGGTGGTGGCCATGGACGGGTTCACCGGCTTCAAGACCGCAGCCGCCGAGGAACTGCCAGCCGCGGTCGAGGTGATGGACCCCTTCCACGTCGTCCAGCTCGCCGGCGACCAGCTCGATGTCACCCGCCAACGCGTCCAGCAGGACACCACGGGCCATCGGGGCCGCAGGGGCGACCCCCTGTTCGGGGTCAGGCTGACCCTGCACACGGGCCGGGACCTGCTCACCGACCGGCAGGCCGCCCGCCTCGACGCTGTGCTCGCCGATGACGCCCACGCCCCGGTCCAGGTGACCTGGGCCGTCTACCAGGAGGTCGTGGCCGCCTACCGCGCCGAAAACCGTGCCGAGGGTCGGGCGATCATGGCCCACCTGATCGACGCGATCGCCACCAAAGTCCCCGCCGCACTGCCCGAAGTGGCCACCCTGGGCCACACCTTGAAGAAACGGGCCGCCGACATCCTGACCTACTTCGACCACCCGGGGACCTCGAACGGCCCTAGTGAGGCCATCAACGGCAGACTCGAACACCTCCGCGGCATCGCCCTGGGCTTCCGGAACCTCACCCACTACATCACCAGATCCCTCCTGGAGACCGGAGGATTCAGACCCCGACTACACCCTGGATCCTGAAGAGCCGGTGTACCGGCTGCGGAAGAGAGCCCTGAACTGGGGCGCCGTATTGAAGAAGGACGCATTGAGGCCGACGACGGGAAGCATAACGAAGCGGTGCCGTATGTCTAACGGTGATGTCGGCAAGACCATGACCGGCAGGAGACTCACCACGATCAGAGCGAGGAAACAACCTGTGGTTGCTGGAGCGCCGTAATACAGATTGATGTCGTGGAAGACGAGGGGCCAGACGGTGAACGGTTCTGGGGAGGAGGTGATGGCAGCTAGCATGGTGGGCATCGACTGCCACAATGCGAGGACGATGAGGAAGAACACCACTGCAAGGATTGGTTGACGGGCGCGACGAAACGGGGTTCGGGCGAGCGCGAGGTCACAGCACCGGTGGGATAGTTCCAGGGTCGCATAGGTGGCGGTTGCTGGCATGACGTGATCTTCCCTGATACCGAATATCGTGTCGCGCGGTTTTGCCGTGGCCGCAGCTGACCGCAGGATAACTCCTCAACGGGTCACAGTCTGCGGGGTGTCGATTTTTCTGTTGACCTCGGCACATCGGGACACAGCTGTCAGCCCAGTGTCAACGTCGGCATGACAAGCTCGTTCACCGGTGACGCTGTCGTGATCGTCGAGGTAAGCCGATTGTGTCATATTGTACGCAGTATGTCTTTTCAACGATTCTTGGCGGGGGTGGCAGCCATCTTGCTTCTCCTGCCTACTGCGTGCGCTGATGATGCGCAGGCGCCCGTTGTCGATAACCTCGGGACGGTCCTCAGCCCCTCCAACTCCCTCATTCGCGAGCCGGCGAATTCGTCAGTCAACGGGACGCTCAAGAGCACATATGAGTACCTCCGGCTCATCGACGGTCACGATCTACCCGACGACGATGGCTACGCTCATGATCATCTGGTCGCGGCTTTGCGCCCGTATTTGGTGAATGGTGGAGACAGTCGGCAGGCCCACGTCACCCAACTCATGGCGGCGTCATCCCTGAAAACCCTCAACGCGTTGTCCGACAAGGAGAGATCAGAGGTCGACAAACGTACCCGCCTGCCGAAGGGCTGCATCACGAGAAAGACGGTGATGACGGATCTGCCCATCGCGACGATGAGGCGGGAGATCGGCCTGTCCAACGACGGGTTGTGCCTCACACCGTGGAAGGTCAAGACGACTTCTTCCGAGGAGGCTCGGTGGGCGATGCAGGCGCTGGCCAGTGCCGACCTATTCAGCAATGCTAAGGACGCCGAGAAATGGGGGTGGGAGTCGATCTCGGACGGGTATTTGCGCCATCTCGAGACCTACAGTGGCCCGAGTACGACTATCGCGATGGCCTTGTCGGCGGCGAATACCGTCTCTACATTGTCTCGTTCCCAGTTGCAACGCATCGGCGACAGTCTCGCGGATGCGCCATGTCCGAGGAAGGACCTTGGTCCGGCGCTCATTCGCAATGGAAAGCCGGTCAAGGACAAGTGCAGTATCGAATCGGCGTACCTGTTGAGGTACTCAGGGAACTGGGCGTGGTGATCAAGGCATTCCCGTTCGACTATTCGGCCCGGGCTGGCCGTTGGGTGCCTGCCGCGCACCATTGCCTCGGTGAGGTCACATAAGCCCTGTGAGTTGCTGCGTGAGCAGTGGCATCGACATGAAGAATGCCCCCGGGTTCGTGGAACTCGGGGGGATCGTCATCACCAGATGGCGACTCTCTTCTCGGGATCGAGCCACATCGGGTCATCCTCGCTCACGCCGAAGGCTTCGTGGAAGGCGTCGATATTGCGGACGATCTGGTTGCAGCGGAACTCGTTGGGCGAGTGGGGGTCCGTGGCGATCCGACGTCGAGCGGCCTCGTCTCGGATGACCCCGCGCCAGATCGAGGCGTAGGACAGGAAGAACCTCTGCTGCCAGGTCAGTCTGGCAACGGGTTCGGGCTCGTTCCCGTCGAAGGAGATCTGAAGGGCCTTGAAGGCGATGCCGGCGCCGCCGAGGTCGCCGATGTTCTCTCCGATGGTCAACTCGCCGTTGACATGCGGGCCGTCGGGGCCGAGCTGCTTGGGGACCAATTCGTTGTACTGGGCGATGAGACCTTTGGTGCGCTCCTCGAAGGCCGCGCGATCGTCAGCAGTCCACCAGTCACGCAGCAGACCCTTCCCATCGCAGGTTGAACCCTGGTCGTCGAAACCGTGACCGATCTCGTGACCAATGACGGTGCCGATACCGCCGTAGTTGACGGCGTCGTCGACATCCGGGTTGAAAAACGGCGGCTGCAGTATCGCCGCCGGGAAGACGATCTCGTTGCGCAACGGGTGATAGTAGGCGTTGACCGTCTGCGGGAACATCATCCATTCGTCGGGGTCAACCGGCTTGCCGAGCTTCTCGACGGTGTGGTCGACGACGAAGGAGATGACCTCTTGGACGGCGTCGACGAGGTTGCCCGGGCCAACTTGCAGACCGGAGAAGTCACGCCACGAATCGGGGTAGCCGATTTTCGTGCGGAAGTTCGCGAGTTTTTCTAAAGCCTCCTTGCGGGTGTCCTCACCCATCCAATCCAGCTGGGTGATGGACTGTCGATAGGCGGCCAGGATGTTGGTGACAAGCTCGTCCATCCGCTGCTTAGAGGCCGGCGGGAAGTAGCGGGCTACGTACATCTTGCCGATGGCTTCCCCCATCGCCGACTGCACGAAGTCGACCGCCCGCTTCCAACGCGGACGCAGGGTCGGAGTGCCGTTGAGGGTGCGGTCGTAGAAGTCGAAGTCGCGCTCGACGAAATCAGAGCTGAGGACCTCGGAGTAGGAGCGAATGACCTGCCACTTGGCCCAGGTGCGCCACTGGTCGATGCGCTCGTCGGTGAGTAGGGTCTCGACGCCGTCGAAGAAAGACGGCTCGGAGTTGATGAGGTTCGTGACGACCTTCATCGGGATGTCGGCGTTGCTGCGCCAGACCTCCAGGTGCAGACCTGGGTGGGCCTCGTCGAGGTCGGCGAAGGTGGTCGGGTTGTAGGATGCTTGCAGGTCGCGGCAGCGCACTCGATCCCAGTGGTGGGAAGCGATTTCGGTCTCCAAGTCCATGACGGTGCGGGCAGCCTGCTCGCCGTCAGGAATGCCGGCCAGCTCGAAGGAAGCCTGGACGTGACGCACATAGGCGTCGCGGATCTCGGCCTTGTCCTCGTCGCGGTAGTAGGCCTCGTCAGGCAGACCGATGCCACCCTGGCCGATCCACAGCACCTCGCGGGTGGGGTCGCCGGGGTCGGACTCGTCGGCGACGTCGAAGAGTCCCGTAATGCCCCGGCGTTCGGCCTTGCCGAGGAAGGTCACCAGGTCGACGACGCTGGATATGCCGTCGATTTCCTCGAAGAAGGGACGCAGTGGCTCGGCACCAGCCTTCTCGACGACGTCGACGTCCATGTAACGGCGGTAGAGCTCGACGGCGACCTCCACCTCGTGCGCGGTGGCCTTGTCGCGGATGTCCTCGCCCTTCCCGGACGACAGGTCCTCGAGGATCCGGTGGACGGCCTCGCGGGACTCGTCGTCGAGCTGGTAGAATGGGCCGTCACCGGAGCGGTCGTCGGGGATGACGGCCTGGGATATCCAGGTGCCGTTGACGTGGCGGAAGAGGTCGTCGGCTGGACGGACGGAAGGATCACGGTCCTCGAAGGTGGCGGTCATGGGGCCCAGCCTATAAGGCTTCACGACGGTGGTACGGCCATCGTCTCAATGTAGCCCGCCGATTGTAGATGTTGGTCGTACGTGACTAGGACATCAACTGGGTGTCATCCCTGGGCCTGCCAGGTGTCGGTTCCGGTAAGGAGAGCTGCCAGTGCAGCGTTGCCATCATTGGTAGGTGATGCGTTTGCGCTGTCAACGAGTCTTGCCAGTTGCGCTTGTGGGGTGGATGTCAATGGTCCAGAGATGGTGGTTGCCATGGCGATGCCGGCCGTCTTGACTCTGCGTTTCTTTTTCGCCGGAGTTGTGCTATTGCAGGCTGTTCTGCCCCACAAGCCAGTTATCCACCCAAGTACAGGTAACGGCAGGGCAATAAAAGCCATTTTGATGTTCCGCGAATACCCGCCCATCGAAAATAGGAAAGGTAGTCAAAACTCAACCGCCCAGAGCACTCCAACGATGGCGCCGATGGCGAGGCCGTTGAGGGGCGCGCGGCGGTGCTGTTCCCTAGTCGTGTTGTCGTGAATAGTCATGGTTGCCCCGTGTATTTACGAAGGATGACGGACGACCTAGTTGCGTAACATGGATGCATGGAGGGTGGCAGCAATTCCACACTCGCCAATGTCGCCACTCAAACAGTACAAACCATCAGAGTCCAAAGAAAAAGATCATCATAACTGAGTATAAATAGACCCAGGCTGCCACGGTTATGAAAAGCGTGACCACTGAAGCAATGCTCATGCTAAGAATAAAAGGGACTTCGCTGTTCTTGAGTCTGATTCCGATATCGCTGAGAGCCAGTCCAGCACAAGGAAACACTGCTAACGAAAGTGAGTGTATTGCTGCTTCTGCACTGCTAAGAGATATATGATCTGCAAACAGGAAGAATTCGGTCGAGAACATGAGTATGCCAGTGAAAGTCGCCATGGCAGCACCTATGATTTTGGTTTTGAGCCTCCGTTTCTCCGGGTTATCGCACGTGTACATCTTCCGTTCCCGCAATCCTGTGGGCCACCCAACCAGAGGGAAAATGAACGACATGGTAAATAAAGACGGATACTCTTTGGGGTCGATCGCCTCTTGGGAATTGACGTAGGACATCACGAATACCGTATCCCAGGCGGCTCCAACGGTGGTGCCGATGATGAGGCCGTTGAGAGGTGCGCGGTGGTACTGCTGTTCAGTTGTGTCTTTGTGGGTGGTCATCGTGGTGCCTTAACGTCAGACGAGTAGCGCGTCGTGGGAGTGTATTTAGAACTCAAAAAAGAATAATGTATTTAAAAATAAGCTGATTGCGAACCAAGCTGCTGTAGAAAGATATAGACCAAGAGCAACCCAGGCGCTCATTTTTGAGATTACCGAGTGGCGATCACTTGGAGTATTAATTCTAGCAATACTGAGCCCCCATCCGGTAATGGGAAACACGATCAAGGGAGCCAGGAACATAACAAAAGCTTTGCAACTGAAAGTGGCATGATCTGGTACCTCCAAAATTCCTATGCCCGCAACAAGACTGTAATAAGTGATGGACATAAGTACCCCGATGGTGGTTGTCATAATGATGCCGGTCGTCTTGACTCTACGTTTCTTTTTTACTGAGGTCGTGCAACTGTAGGCTGTCCTGCCCCACAAGCCAGTTATCCATCCAAGCACAGGTAATGCTAGGGCAATAAAAGCCATTTTGATGTTCCGCGAATACCTGCCCATCGGAAATAAGAAAGGTAGTAAAAACTCAATCGCCCAAGCGGCTCCGACGATGGTGCCGATGATGAGGCCGTTGAGGGGTGCGCGACGGTACTGATCCTTGTTCGTGGTCGTGTTGTCGTGGATGCCCATCGTTGCCTTTCTATAGGCGCTGGCGGCGTCTAAGTCCTAATTTAGTATTTGTGGTTTGGCGATAGGAGGACTATCTAGGGGTAGCTCCACTGTCATCGGTGATGGATAATGACCGCAGGTCACGTCTTCTAACGCTTCAGAGCAATGATATGAACCATTCAAGTCCCAAAGAAAAAACACACCTCTATGATATTGAATACATAAAAGGAGACTGCCAAGGATGCGTATAGTGCGATCAGTGTGGCTATGATTATCTTGGCAAGAAAGTGATTGTCATTCTCCCTGAGGGTAATTCTTGTCGCGCCAAGGGTCCATCCTCCCAAGGAGAACACCGATAGTAGAATGAGGTAATATATAATGGTTTCTTCGCCGCTAATGAACCTCAGAGTTGACAAGAAGCGCTCAATGGAAGCCATAAGTACACCATTGAGGGCGAATATGGTAGCGATGGTAGCCTTGACTCTATGCTTTTGCTTCGTTGAATCGTTGCAGTCGACAGCGGCTTGTTCCCACAGTCCGGCGAGCCACCCCGTCACAGGGAAAACAAAGGACATGATGAATTGGGGCGGAAAGGATTTAATGTCTTGTTTTGCTAGGGGCGGAGTTATGAGGAATCCCAAAATCACGAGTGCCCAGACGGCTCCGACGATGGTGCCGATGATGAGGCCGTTGAGGGGTGCGCGGTGGTACTGGTCCTTGGGTGTGTTGTTGTGGGTGGTCATCGTGGTGCCTTGGTGTGGGGGTCGCAGGCGTCTCCTACACCGTTGTGGTCGGTGTCGGTCTGGTCTTGGTTGGCGATGGTGGGGCAGTTGTCTTGGTTGTCGGGCACGCCGTCGCCGTCTCGGGTGACGTGGATGGGGAAGGTGAGGGTGTCACTGGTGCCCGTGCCATCGGTGATGTGTAGGTGTGCCCGATACTTTCCCAGCTGCTTTAGGGTGCGGGTGATCCTAGGTGTGGCACTGTCGATTTCGTAGTGGCCGTCCCCGTCAAGGTCCCATTGCCAGCGGTGGATGCGTCCGATCGAGGTGTAGGACGAGGAGGCGTCCAATTCGAGGGGTTCACCTGCACGTACCAGGTTTTGCCCGATGACGTCGGCGCGCATCCGCACCCCAGGCACCGGCGCCACCTGCGAGACACCGGCAGACAGGCCATACATCCTCGGCGGTTTGACCAAGGGACGCACCATCCCGGCAATCTGCTCATGGCCAATCACATTCGGATGATACCAATTATTCTGATCCCAACTTGGAAGTGACCAGGTCTTCCCGGTCCACCCCTCATCGCCGGCAGTCTCATGGAACTCGTTGATCCAGCGATAAGGATTGTGTAAATCAAGATCAATGAAGGACGGTTCTGGCTCATGGGTGTTGAACAGGCTGGTGGTGGGGGCGTAGGTCACTTTGAGGCCATGAGACGTGTTCCAGGCCTTGATGGTGGCGGCCTGCCGGGCGCGGAACTCGTCCTCGGCGGCCCGGACACGGGTCGCCGGTATGCCCGTGCCAGGAACGTCCTCGGCAGCCGGGATGAGGTAGGGGTAGCCGATCAGGATGACACGGGTGTGAGCCGGATCCGCCAGTCGGTGCTGGATATGTGACAGCAATGTCACCGTGTTCGTCATCGTGGCATCAGTCTTCTTGCGTGCTGCGTCAACCGTCCCGCTGCACTTTTTTGCTGACCATGCTATTTCTGCAAAGCAGTTTTCGACGACGTCAGCGAAGTTGAGGTCGTTGCCTCCGGCGGTCATGAGGATCACGCCGGTGTGGGGATTCATGGTATCGGCCTGGCTGATGATGTTGTGGTCTCCGGTGGCGATCTGGGCGCCGCTCCAGGCTTTCACGTCGAGTTGGTAGGTTGTGTCCGTGCTTTTCTGGTTGAGCATGCCGGTGAGTACCGAACCGTAGTTCTTGGGGCTGCGATATGACCCATCGGCTGGATACCCATCTTTCAGGGTTCCGTTGCCTGCCGAGTACGAGTCGCCCAGGACGGTCATTGTCACCAGCCTACGGGGCTGATGGGTCCCGATGTTGTCGAAGGACTGCAGACCACGCAACACCGGTATCGCCTGTATCGTCGCCATCATCTTCCCTGCGGGAGTCTTCACGGACCCCGTGAACGAGCCGTCGGTCTGCTGCTGCTTCACGAGCCACTTCTGGCCGGCCACAGCCTGCGCCTTGTGATCCGCATCTCCAGCCCGGTCCAGACCAGCAGCCACCCACGCGGTGGTGTTCACATTCGGGCCCTTGCCCTTGGAGCCCCAGGCACCATCCTGCTTGTCGGCGTCGAGACGCTTGACAAGACTCGTGACAGCCTTCTGCTTGTCCGGAGACTCCACATGAGACAGGGCCGTGAGCGTGAGACCATCGGTGTCCGGATCATCCCACTGGGGAGTCGTGGTCGCATACTTGGTCACCTTGTCCAACAGCGCCTTGGGGATCGGTTTGCCCAACCGCTCCAGGGCAATCATGTCCAACGCCTGATTCGTCGCATACTCCTCGAACTGGGACGCCTTGGTCACCGGTTTGGCATAGTCAACTCCGCCATAGGTGGTCGACTCACCAAGAGCCAGCAGAGTGATCGTCACCTTCGCACACCCACCCACATTCTTCGCGGTGCAGTAACTCGGCCCCTGAGCCTTGATGGTGTCCTTGACCTTGGCGATGGTAGGCGAATCCTTCCTGCCAGCCGCCACCAACGCCAGAGCCCCATCCAACTGCGGACCCAACTTGCCCTTGGTCAGATCGGCCTGGTGACTATCGATGTAGTCGGCCGCCTGCTGGGCTTGGGAGGCATAATCGGCGGGCCCAGACGTCTGAGCTGCCTGGGCGGGGGCCGCCGTCACCCCCACTGCGCCTACCATCAGTGCAGCGGCCACCACCGGGCCCACCACACGCTTGCACGTCGTCCTTGCTCCTACTGCCATGGCTACTCCTCAATCTTGGAGCGTTCCGAGAGGAGCCGCGGGCAGCACAGGCGTAGCAAGCGTCGGTGACGATCCGTAACCCTCGACGGAACCAGAAACCAATCTCCACGGTGATCTGGTACTCCGACTTCCACACACCGGATGTGGTCACGGTTGCGGGACAGAGCCGGATTCCCACCGACTTCCCCACATCACCTGGGCATCAACCCATCCATTGGGCTGACGGCGAACACAGTACACCCCAAGCTCTAGGAACACACACGACACAGCACGTGCCGACGCCAGGAGGCTTTGGGATCAAGACACATTTCTGGTCTCGGAAGTTTCAGCCTTGAACCTGCCAGGTGTCGCTGCCGAGTAGCAGCTGTTGCAGCGCGGCGTTACGGGAGCCAGGGTCGGTCGCATCCCCGGAAGCCAGCTTCACTTGGGCACGAGCCTGGTCGTCATAGGTGGGGCGCTCGACGTCGCGGAAGATTCCGACCGGGGTCTGGCTGACGATGACGCCGTCATCCAGGTGAGCAAGTTCGAAGGCCAGCGACGGGTCAGCACGGTGGGAGTCGTGGACGAGCACGTGGTCCATACCCACCTCGGCGACGTCAGCCACCGTCAACTCGCCACTGACGGGGTCGCGCACCACGCCGCGAGAACCATCGGCCCCGACGAGAACGGGCTCGCCGTCGGCCAGACGGATGAGGTGCTGGCTGGCCTCCGGACCCTTGTAGTCGTCGAAAGCACCGTCGTTGAAGATCGGGCAGTTCTGATACATCTCGACGAAGGAGGTACCGCGGTGTTTGGCGGCCGCGGTGAGTACCTGGGCGAGGTGCTTGCGGTCGGAGTCGACGGCTCGAGCCACGAAGGAGCACCCGGCACCCAGGGCCACGGCCAGCGGGTTGAACGGGGCGTCAATCGAACCCATCGGGGAGGACTTGGTGACCTTCCCAGCCTCCGAGGTGGGGGAGTACTGCCCCTTCGTCAGTCCATAGATTCGGTTGTTGAACATGAGGATCGTCAGGTTGACGTTGCGGCGCATGGCATGGATGAGGTGGTTGCCGCCGATGGACAGAGCGTCACCGTCCCCAGTGATGACGAAAACGGCCAGATCCGGGCGAGACACTGCCACCCCCGTCGCGATGGCCGGGGCACGGCCGTGGATGGAGTGCATGCCATAGGTGTTCATGTAGTACGGGAAGCGCGAGGAGCAACCGATACCCGAGATGACAACGGCGTTCTCCTTGGCGATGCCCAGATCCGGCAGCACACCCTGGAAGGTGGACAGAATCGCGTAGTCGCCACAGCCGGGGCACCAGCGCACCTCCTGGTCGGAGGCGAAGTCACGACGCTTCAGCGGCTCGATCGCCAGCGGCACACCGGCAAGTCCGGCGGGACGATCCTCGGTGGTGATGTCAGTCATCTCAGGCCTCCTCGGTCTCGCCGTTGCAGTACTGGCACAGTTCCTCACACAGGTCGACCGGGGAGATCGGTAGCCCGCGCACCCGCGAGATCGTCTTGACGTCGACGAGATACCTCGAACGCAACAACATCGCGAACTGGCCGGTGTTCATCTCGGGGACGACCACTCGGCGGTAACGATGCAGCAGGTCGCCCAGGTCCTCCGGCAGTGGGTTGAGGTGACGCACGTGGGCCTGAGCGATGGACAGGCCACGAGCACGGACTCGACGCACCGCAGCGGTGATCGGACCGTAGGTGGAACCCCAACCCAGCACCAGGACGTCAGCGTCACCGGACGGATCGTCGACGACGGTCGGCGGAATGGTCTTGGAGATGCCCTTCACCTTGGCGGCTCGGGTGGTGACCATGTCCTCGTGGTTGGACGGGTCGTAGGAGATGGCGCCGGTGCGAGCCGACTTCTCCAGACCGCCGATGCGATGCTCCAGACCCTTGGTCCCGGGCAAGGCCCACGGACGGGCCAGGGTCTCCGAGTCGCGGTGGTACGGCATGAATCGCGGTGAGCCGTCGGCAGCGGAGGAGTTGGGCTCGGTGGCAAAGTTCGGGTCGATGCGCGGGATCTCGTCGAGGTCCGGCACCTTCCACGGCTCCGCGCCGTTGCCGAGGTAGCCGTCGGACAGCATGATGACCGGGGTGCGGTAGGTCACGGCCACCCGGCAAGCCTCCAGAGCGGTGTCGAAGCAGTCCGACGGGGACTTGGCCGCGAGCACGGGGACGGGGGACTCACCGTTGCGGCCGAACATCGCCTGCAGCAGGTCAGCCTGCTCAGGCTTGGTCGGCATTCCGGTCGACGGGCCGGCACGCTGCACGTCGACGACGACGAGCGGCAGCTCGGTCATGACGGCCAGGCCGATGGCCTCGGACTTGAGGCTCATACCAGGTCCGGAGGTCGTCGTCACGCCCAGGGAACCCGAGAAGGAGGCGCCGATGGCGGAGCTGACACCAGCGATCTCGTCCTCAGCCTGGAAGGTGACGACGTTGTGGGACTTGCGCTTGGACAGCTCGTGCAGGATGTCGGAGGCCGGAGTGATGGGGTATGAGCCCAGGAAGAGCTGCAACCCGGCCCGGTTGGCACCGGTGATGAGGCCGTAGGCGGTGGCGAGGTTGCCGGTGATCTGGCGGTAGGTGCCCTCGGGCATCGGTGCCGGGGCCACCTCGTAGCGGACCCGGAACAGCTCGCAGGTCTCGCCGTAGGCATGCCCGGCCTTGAGGGCGGCGATGTTGGCATCGCGAATCTCCGGCTTGGAGGCGAACTTGCCGGCCAGGAACTTCTCGGAGGGGCCGAGCGGACGCCCGTACAGCCAGGTCAGCAGCCCCAGGGCGAACATGTTCTTGGCTCGTTCGGAGTTCTTGCGGCCCAGGCTGAAGGGCTCGACGGCGGCCACGGCCAGACCGGTGAGGTCCAGCTCGACGACCTGGTAGGACTCCAGGGTGCCGTCGTGACGCGGATCCTCGGCGTATCCGACCTTCTTCAAGTTCTTCGCGGTGAACTCGGCGGAATCAAGGACGATGAGGCCGCCGCGGCGAAGATCGCCGAGGTTGGCAGCCAGGGCAGCCGGGTTCATGGTCACCAGGACGTCGGGCTGGTCGCCTGGGGTGGCGATGTCGTAATTGGCGAAATGCACCTGGAAGCTCGAGACGCCGGGGATGGTGCCTTGGGGAGCACGAATCTCGGCAGGGAAGTTCGGCAGGGTGGAGACGTCATTGCCATGGATGGCGGACTCAGCGGTGAAGCGGTCACCGGTCAACTGCATGCCGTCGCCGGAATCGCCGGCGAATCGAATGACGACTCGGTCGAGGGACTGGACCTCTCGCTCGTCAGTGGTGTGATGTGCCGTGTCGGTGGAAGGCACTCTGACCTCTTTTCTCGTCGCGGGACTCCGGTGGGGACGTGTCACGTGGTGGCGAATGGTCGTACCCGCGAGGCGCGTCCGGATGCTTCGGAACCGGCTCCCAACGCTACCATTGCGCCGCTGCTCGTCGAACTTGGCCATCGTCTGGGTTGAGCGCCTACCCACGGCACAGATCTGGCTGGACGACATCGTCGGTACGATGGCCCGGTGAAGTTCATCGACTGGTTCGCCGACGAGTCCGTGTACGTCGTCGACCTCGCCCTGGCCTGTTGCGGGGTCGAGAGCGGGGCGGCAGTGCCGACTGCGGCCCCCACCTGTCAGGACGCCCCCTCGGGGGTGCCGGTCGTCGCGGTGGTGTCGGGAACCATTTCGACGGTGTTGGCGCCGGTGGTGTGCTCGACCATTGAAACCTTGCGTGAGGACCATCCGGTCGACGTCGTGGCCTTCGGGGCCTGTGCTTGCGCCGGTGGCCCCTATTGGGACTCGGCGGCAGTCGTCGACGGACTGCCCGCGATCGGTGTCGAGGCAGATCACTGGATCCCGGGTTGCCCGCCGGCCCCGGACGCTCTCACCGGCTTCCTGTCCTCCTCCCGGGAGGCAGCATGACGACCATCGATGTCCCTGCAGACAGGTGGCATGACGCCGTCGCCGAGGCGATCGCCACCCACCCGTGGCTGGTCCATCTGACGGCCATCGACGGGGCGGGCGAACGCGGACAGGACCCCGACATCATCGTCGTCTGTCGATGCGAGAACCATGACGGCGACGACGTCACCGTCTCCACTCGTGTGCCACGCGATGGCGGGAGCCTCGACTCCGTCGTCGACGTCGTGGCAGGAGCTGCCTGGTATCAGCGAGAGATCCACGAGTCCTTTGGGGTGACCTTCGTCGGCCCGGGAGCTGACAATCGTGCCCTCCTCATCTGCGACGCGCCCAAGCCGCCGCTGCGCAAGGAGGTCGTGCTGGCGCAACGAGCCGAGACGACGTGGCCCGGCGTGGCCGGCCCGGGCACCTCGACGTCAGCGAGCCGACGCCGTGCTCTACCTGCCGGTGTTCCCGACCTCGAGACCTGGCAACGCATCAAGGACGGTGAGGATATTTCTGACGTCGAGGTCGTCGCGGCCATGTCAGGGCGACGTCCACGATCGAGCGCCGGACGAGATGCCGGAGCCACACGGGCCACACGAGGACAGGCCGGACAAGGGAGGCGAGCATGAGGCATTCCGCCATCGACCTCGACGTTGACGCCTGCACCTCCTGCGTCATCTGCGCGCGGGCATGCCCGGCCTGGTGCATCACCATCGACGCCCACAATGAATCCGTTCCCGACTCGGATGCCCGTCGTCCTCGCACCGTCGCCGTCCTCGACGAGTTCACCATCGACTGGGGATTGTGCATGTACTGCGGGATGTGCATCGAGTCGTGTCCGTTTGACGCCCTGTCATGGAATGACGAGCGGGTACCGGATTCGGAGACGCGAACGGACCTCGTCAGCGCGTGGGGATCGGACGGTGGCCGGTGAAGCAGCCGGTTGGCTGGCGTCGACGCATCCAACTCAAGTGGTTTGCCTACCTGCGCGCCTGGCGGTCCCGGTCAGTCCTGGAAGGACTGGTCGGGACGATTCTCATCACGGCCGGATCCCTGACCCCGGCATATCTACCGTTGAACTCACCGTGGTGGTCCCGGCTCGACGAGGCCGGGCTGCGTGGCTCGACCTGGCGCATCGTCGGAACCCTCCTCGTCCTTGTCGGCGTCGGTCTGCTGGTGGATTCCTGGCTTTGCTTGCGTCCCGGCCGTGAGCCCCGTGACCTCGGCGCCGAGCCGCTTCCCAAACATGTGCGTCGGTACTTCAAGCGTCGTCCGGGAATCCGCGCCGGGCTGCGCCCGTGGGCCGTCCTCGGCGTATGGGGCCTGCCCTTCCTACTCGCCCCACCCATCTTCAGTCACGACGCCTACTCCTACGCTGCGCAGGGGTGGCTGCTGGAGAACGACATCAGCCCTTATGAGGGGTACCCAGGTCTGCTGCCGGGGGCCTTCGCCGACCAGGTGGCCCAGGAATGGCGGTACACCAAGACCCCCTATGGCCCGTTGGCCCTGGCCGTGCAGCACCTGATCGTTCATCTCACCGGTGACAACCCATATTGGTCCGCGGTGTTCATGCGGATCCCAGCCGTTCTCGGCGTCATCGCCATTGGCCTGCTGATGTCTCGGGTGGCCCGCAGGGTCGGCCGGGACCCGCACTTTGCCGCATGGTTCTCCACCCTCAACCCGATCCTCGTCGTCGACTTCATTGGCGGAGCCCACAACGACTCCCTCATGATGGGGCTGGTCGTCATCGGGTTGTGGCTGGCATGCATGACGAGCTGGTCGTGGCTCCTCGGAGCAGTCCTCGTTGGGGCGGCGGCGGCCGTCAAGCAGCCGGCCCTCATGGTGGCCGTGGCATTGCCATTCATCCGTCATCCCATGGAGTCGTGGCATCCCCGTCACCTCTTCCCAGCCCTGGGGCGAGCGGTGTGGTCGCTCGCTGTCTCGGTGGCGGTGTTCGCGGGTATTTCATGGGCATCCGGTCTGGGATTCGGCTGGTACCACGCCGTCGACGTCCCGGGCATGGTGCTGACGGTTTCGCCATTCACCCTCGTCGGCATGGGGGTGCGCATGATTCTCGGGCTCTTCGGGGCTCACCAGGCCGCGGCTGCCGTCATCCCCATCGCCCAGGCGATCGGCGTGCTCGTGGGAGCCGCGCTCCTCGTCGTCATGGCGATTCGTCTGCTGCCCCGCAAGCCGCTGTCCTTCCTTGCCCTGGGATTCCTCGCCGTCGCACTGTGCGCGCCCGCCCTGCACTCCTGGTACGTGCTGTGGGGAGCGCTGTTGCTGCCCTTGATCGACAAAGCCGCCCGGTACGTGCGCCCGGCAGTGTGGACCACCGTCATCCTGCTGTCCTTCGACGCCGTCAACCTGTCGTGGCGCAATAGTGCGGTGGCCCTTGGGGTCGCTCTGGTCCTGGTGCTGGCGGCCCGACTGGTCTGGCACGAGCGCAGCCTGGGACAAGGGTGGACGCACAAGGATGTCCACGTTCCGCATCGGCACACAGCTCACGAACAGTCGTGACCGGTATTCTGCTGCCATGTCTGTGACCAGTCTGACTGCGAGCTCCCAGACCTACCTCAAAGCGATCTGGAATCTCCAGGAGTGGTCTGACGACCCCGTCGGCACCTCGATGTTGGCTGCCAAGGTGGGGGTGCGGCTCTCGACCGTCTCCGAGGCCGTTCGAAAGCTGACCGAACAGGGGATGCTTCAGCACACCCGGTATGGGTCAGTTGCCCTGACCGAGGAAGGCGCCCAGCACGCCGTGGCGATGGTGCGCCGCCACCGTCTCATCGAGACCTTCCTGGCAGAAACCCTGGGATACCGCTGGGATCAGGTCCATGAGGAGGCCGAGGCCCTCGAGCACGTCGTCTCCGACTTCATGGTTGACCGTATCGACGAGTTGCTCGGGTACCCCACCAAGGATCCCCACGGCGACCCGATTCCCAGCCGAGCTGGGGACATTGAGCATCCGGACGGGGCGGTGCAGCTGTCGGCCGTCCACCCCGGGGTGGTCGTGCGCGTCGAGAGGGTGGCTGACGGTGACCCTGGTCTCCTGCAGTTCCTGGCTGAATGCGGCATCGGCGTTGGTACCCGGATGGAGCCGCGCCCGGGTGCCCCTTACTCCGATTCGATCGAGGTTACCGTGGCCGATCGGGCCATACCGCTGGGCCGTTCAGCGACCGACGCCGTCTGGGTGAGCGTCGAGGGCTGAGATCGCCTGTGGCGACGTGCCCGCGTGACGACGCCGTGGCGCGGGCTGAAGAGGTAGACGAGTAGGAATGCCACGCCCTGCACGACGACGACCAGGCCGCCGGGGGAGACGTCGAACCAGTAGCTGAGGTAGATGCCGACCACCGTGCACAGCGCCGACAGGCTCGGCGCGATGACGAGCATCCGTGAGAATCGGTCGGTGAGCAGGTAAGCCGTTGCTCCCGGAATGATCAGCATCGCCACGACGAGAACGACCCCGACGATCTGCAGGGCGACGACCGCCGTCAGCGCCAGCATCCCGAGCAGGAGAGCCCCGAGGAGGCGTGGGGACAGACCGATGGCGTGGGCATGGACGGGGTCGAAGGCGTAGAGGGTGAGATCCCGACGCTTGAGCAGCAGCACGAGCAGGCTGATCCCGGCCAGGATCGCTACCTGAACCATGTCGGCCTTCGTGATGCCCAGCACATTGCCGAAGATGATGTGATTGAGGTCGGTCTGGCTCGGGGTCGTCGAGATCAGGATGAGACCGAGGGCGAACATCGTCGTGAAGACGATGCCGATCGCGGCGTCCTCCTTGACCCTGCTGGTGCCGCGGACCACCCCGATCAGGATGACGGCGAGGAAGCCGAAGACCACGGCGCCGAGGGCGAAGGGCAGGTCGAGGATGTATGCCAGAGCCACTCCAGGTAGTACGGCGTGGGAGACGGCGTCCCCCATGAGAGACCATCCGACCAGCACGAGCCAGCACGACAGCAGGGCACAGACGACGGCCGCGACGACGCTGGTCGTCAGAGCGCGAACCATGAACTGGTAACTCAGTGGTTCGGTGAGCCACACGAGGGCATTCATGCCATCCTCCCGGATTCGGTGACGTCGACCCCGAAGGTCAACGCGAGGTTTTCTGGACGTAGTGCCTCGGCGACCGGTCCGTGGAACAGGATGGTGCGCAGCAGCAGGACCGCGTCGTCGGCGAGGTCGGGCAGGGCGTGGAGGTCATGGGTGGACACGATGAGGGTTCTTCCCTGGTCGGCAAGGTCACGCAGGAGTCTGACGATCGTCGCCTCGCTGCGTTTGTCGACCCCGGCGAAGGGCTCGTCGAGGAGCATGACGCGAGCTCCCTGGGCAATACCACGAGCGACGAAGGCGCGTTTGCGTTGGCCGCCCGACAGCTGGCCGATCTGACGATCCGTCAGGTCAGCCAGCTCGACCCGTTCCAAGGCCTCTGCCACGGCCTCGCGATCCTCGGCGCGTGGCCGTCGGGTGAATCCCTGCTGGCCGTAGCGACCCATCATGACGACATCGCGCACCGACACCGGGAAGGACCAGTCGACGTCCTCGGCCTGTGGGACATATCCGACGATGCCGTGACGACGAGCCTTGGCGGGGGAGTCGCCGTCGATGAGGACCCGGCCATGTTCGGGCCGAACCATCCCCATGATCGCCTTGAAAAGGGTGGACTTGCCTGACCCGTTCATCCCGATGAGACCGGTGACGCGACCCGGCTCGACGGAGACGGTGACGCCCGACAAGGCGACCACCTCCCCGTAGCGCACTGAGAGATGGTCGACGTCAACACATCCGGTCATGACTTCTTTCCGGTGAGGGCAGTGGTGATGGTGCGGGCGTCGTAGTTGATGAGATCGAGGTAGGTCGGGACCGGTCCGTCGGCCTTGGAGAGGGAATCGACGTAGAGGGTGCCGCCGAACTTCGCCCCGGTGGAGTTGACGACCTGCTTCATGGGTTTGAGGGAAACCGTGGATTCGCAGAACACGGCCGGAACCTTGTTCTTCCTGACGAAGTCGATCGCCGAGGCGATCTGCTTCGGTGTGCCCTCCTGATTGGCATTGACGGCCCAGAGGTACTTCTCGGTCAGGTCGGTGTCCCGAGCGAGGTAGGAGAAGGCGCCTTCGCAGCTGACCAGGGCACGCTCATTGCGCGGCAGGGCGGACAACTGGTGGGTCATGTCATCGGTGACCTTCTGGAGTTTCTCCTTGTAGGTGTCTCCGTTGGACTTGTAGTCCTTGGCATGGTCGGGGTCGAGTTTGCTGAAGGCCTTGACGATGTTGTCAGTGTAGATCTGGACATTCTTCGGGCTCATCCAGGCGTGCGGGTTCGGCTTGCCGGCGTACTCGTCCTCGGCGATGTTCATCGGTTCGACGCCCTCGGAGACGACGACGTGCGGGACGTCGGCGGATTCCACGAACTTCTGGAACCAGCGCTCCAGGCCCAGCCCGTTGTCGAGAATGAGATCGGCCTTCGACGCCTTCTTGATGTCGTCGGGGGTGGGCTCGTAGTCGTGGATCTCGGCGCCGGGCTTGGTGATCGACTCGACCGTCAGGTCGTCGCCGGCAATGTTCCTCGCGATGTCCTGCAACACGGTGAAAGTGGTGAGGACGACGGGTTTGTTGTGTGATTTCGGGGGATTGGCAGCGCCGCAGCCAGTTAGGGCGAGCGCGACTGCCGCGACGAGCCCGATGACCATGGCGTGAAGGGAGCGATGCATGGAGACCTCCTTGGGGTTGTGAAACTTAAAAGTTCGGTCAACCTAAGTTCAAGGCGAGGCTACATCGTGAGGATGGCGGGTGCCACCGTGAGTTTCTGGTGGGATGGGTGCAGGAGACATGTCCTCGCCATCGGCGAAGGCCTTCGTCAACCAGCTTTTCTGGGTGGTGATTCGGCAAGGTGGCAGGCTTGAGGTCATGGATGAGGTGAAGATCAGCGGTACCGACGATGTGACGATCACCCTGGACCGCCCCCGAGCCATCAATTCGTTGTCCGGCGAGATGCTGGCGGCCATCGGGAAGGCCGTCGAGGATTCGCCGCGCAGTATCGACCTGTCAGGCGCGGGAGAGCGCGGTTACTGCTCCGGGGCTGACATCCGTGAGCTCAGGTCGCTGGCTCTGGAGGATCCCGAGGCTGCCGGCGACTGGTTGGATTTCGAGTACGACGTCGATGCGGCGATCGCGGCGGTCCACTCCGGAACCGCGCATCTGCACGGGATCTCCATGGGCGGTGGTCTTGGTCTGGCCCTTCGCCTCAAGCAGGTCGAGGCACGAGAGGACCTTGTTCTGGCGATGCCGGAGACGGGTATTGGGCTGTGGCCCGACGTCGGTGTGTCTTTCGAGCTGTCCCGCGCCCCGCGGTATGTCGGGCGCCACCTGGCCATGACAGGAGCCTCCATCGACGCAGCCTCGGCGCTGTGGGCTGGTCTGGTGGACGAGGTCGTTGACGCCGACGGCAATCCTGCTGACGTCGATCCAGTTGCATGCCAGCTGGCCCGCGACGCGGTGTGGATCCAGGAGTGCTACGACACCGACGACCCGGTTGAGGTGTGTCGTCGACTGGCTGATCGCCCGGAGGAAGCCGCACGCAAGACCGTTGGGCATATCGCAACCCGCTGCCCGTTGTCGGTGGCCGTCGCGCTGGCAGCCGTCATCAAGGCTGAGAGTGCGTCAGGACTCGCTGAGGTTTTGGAGACTGATCGAGCCTTGGGGCGCTCCTTCATGCGCGACTCGGACTTCTGCGAGGGGGTGCGGGCTCAGCTGGTCGACAAGGACCGCAACCCCCACTGGTCACACGAGAGCCTGGCCGACGTCCCCGCGCGTCGTGTCGAGGAGATGTTCGACCCGTCCTGAGTCACAGGTCGTAGTCGACGACGACGGCCGCGTGGTCGGAGGTGCGCTCGGCATAGGAGGGGTCTCGGTCGATCTCGGCTGTGACGGCCTTCCTCGCCAGCTCCGGTGAGGCCAGGTGATAGTCGATACGCCATCCGGCGTCATTGACGAAGGCCTTGCCACGCCAGCTCCACCAGGAATAGGGGCCGTTGACGTCAGGGTGCTGGGCGCGCACGACGTCGACGAGGGTCTCGGGAGACAGGATGGTGTCGAACCACTGCCTCTCCTCGGGCAGGAATCCCTCGTTGCGTTGGTTGGACTTCCAGTTCTTGAGGTCGGCGTTCTCATGGGCGATGTTGAAGTCGCCCATGAGAAGGACATGACGCCCCTGGGCCGCGCACTCCTGGCGTCGGGTCGCCAGGTACTCACGGAACCCGGCGAGGAAGGTCATCTTGCGGTCCTGCTTGGCTATGGACTTCTCGTCCTTGGGGTCCGGAGTGGCTCCCTTGGGCAGGTACAGGCAGGCGACGGTGACGGGTGCGTCGGCGAGATCAACCTCGATGTAGCGCCCCTCGTCAGCGAAGGGAAGCAGCTCAGCTGGTAGTCGATCGGTGATTCCGGTGCGGACCTCGTCGAGATTGGGTGTCTCCCCGGGGGTCATGACGAGGTGGGTGCCCCAGGATCTGACCTCGGCCGGAGCGGTGCGGGTGAGCAGGGCGACGCCATTGCGTCCGGCCAACGAACCCGGCGCCCAGGAGACGTGACGATCGCCGAACGCCCCCTCCGGGAGATCGGCGGGACGGCAGCGCACCTCCTGCAGGCCGATGACGTCGCAGTCACGGGTCTCCATCCAGTCGGAGAATCCCCGTTTCAGGGCAGCTCGGATGCCGTTGACGTTGAAGCTGGCGATGCGCATGGGGAGAGTTTGTCACAGGGTGACGACGCAGTGACGTGACGGCTGTTCGGCATCACTCGTAGAGGTACCCGACGAAGGCATTTCCCTCCTCGCGGGCGATGTCATGGAGTCCACACGACTCGTAGAAGGCGACGATCTCGGGGATGTCGTCGGAGAGCAGGACGATCTGGCGCAGCCCCGAGTAGTGCTCCATCATCGACGTCAGCAGGTGGCGGCCAATCCCATGCCGCTGCCACTTCGGATGAACCAGTAGGTCCTGAATGAGGGCGACCTGGACGCCGTCAGAGATGGCTCGTGAGAAACCGATGAGTTCATCGTCGATCCTGGCGCATCGCACCTGGTCGACTCGGTCGAGCAGCCCTTCCATCTTGTACGGGTGGGTGGTGTAGGCGGTTCAGCCAACCGAGTTGTACAGGGTCATCAATTCTTCGATGTGAGGGTGCTGATGGTCATAGGAGACACCCTGACATGTTGGTCCTGACATGTCGACATTGTCCAACTCGGCGTGCGGACGGGGAGCCTCATCACAAGGCCACATGCGGTGGTCCTGGCTGGTCCGTCGGGCTTGGTGACGGGCCGGATTGGTCACGACGCCGGCACGCCTGCTAGTATTTTCGATCGCTGGCTCGCGCCAGCAAGGCAGGTTGCCCGAGTGGCCAAAGGGAGCGGTCTGTAAAACCGTCGGTTCGCCTACGTTGGTTCGAATCCAACACCTGCCACGCAACCCCCGGGTCGGATGGATTCGGGGGTTGGTTTCGCCAAAGCAAGATTCTTGGCCGACTCGTTCGGTCGGGGAAACGGTAGAGGTGAAAACGGCCTGGTTCGATTGATTACCGGTTCCCACAGGGGATTTCATTCCGGGGTCAGGAGATTCGGGTTTCAATTTGCCAACGACTGGAAGCTCGTGTAACTTTCTCATTCGTTGCCCCTATAGCTCAGTAGGCAGAGCGTCTCCATGGTAAGGAGAAGGTCAGCAGTTCGATTCTGCTTGGGGGCTCTGAGTGTGAATCGGCCCCACTCGCCCGGTGGGCCGGGCCCGAATGGGTGCCGAGGATCACATGGCGGGGTAGCTCAGGGGTAGAGCAAGCGGCTCATAATCGCTGTGTCGCGGGTTCGATTCCCGCCTCCGCTACCAAAACAAACCGGGGAAACTCGGGAGCGCACACTCCACACGGCTCGAAAGTAGGAAAGATGGCCAAGAAGTCCGGCGACGTTCGCCCGAAGATCACGCTCGCCTGCACCGAGTGCAAGGAGCGCAACTACATCACCAAGAAGAACCGCCGTAACAATCCTGATCGCATGGAGATGGCGAAGTTCTGCCCGCGCTGCCACAAGCACACCGCGCATCGCGAGACCCGCTGACGCCGGGTTTTCAATCCAAGAACCTTTGACGAGGGGTCACCTGAGGGTGGCTCCTCGTCTTTTCGCTCGTTCTCAAGGGTTCTGTGGCGTCGGGGGTCTGGGATAGCCTGAACGACATGCCGATCAGTCCTGATGACGTCGGGCGCACGTATCCGACGACAGATCCCTACCTCGTTACCGCGGAGAAGATCCGGGAGCTCGCCACCGCCTTGGGTGACACTGCTCCGGCCTACCGGGGGGACGACCCCATTGCTCCGCCCACATTTGCCATGGTGTTGGCGTCCCGGGCGTGGGAGGCACTGTTCGACGACGAGCAGCTTGGCCTCCAGCTGGAGCACATGATTCACACCGATCAGTCCTTCAACTGGATCCGTCCGCTCCACAAGGGTGACGAGGTCACCTCGACCTTGAGGATCACCTCGGTTCGCATCCGGGGCAACACCGACATCATCGGCATCGACGTCTCCTTGGACCACGTCAATGGCGAGCATCTCGGCAACGCCACCTCGACCTTGTGGCACACCCGTCCGGAGGCGAATGCATGAGCGCGCAGCTGACGGAAGGTCAGACATTCGGGCCGCGAGCCATCGGTGTCACCCGGACCACCTTGGTCCGCTATGCCGGTGCGTCAGGGGACTTCAATCCGATCCACCACAGCGACCGTGCTGCCCGGGAGGCCGGCATGGACGGCGTCATTGCCCACGGCATGTGGACGATGGGGGCGGCTCTGGGTGCCGTCATCGAGTGGGTCGGGGGGCCTGAGCAGGTACTCTCCCAGAGAGCTCGCTTCACCCGCCCGGTGCTCGTCCCCGACACCAAGGAGGGGGCCTCCATCGAGGTCGCCGCCAAGGTTCGCAGGGTTGTTGATGACACCGCGACCCTTGGTGTCGACGTCAAGTGCGGCGGGCAGTCCGTTCTCGGACGAGTCGAGGTCGTCGTCAAGCAGGAGGAGCAGTGAGTACCACTGTCATCGGCCCCTACGAGGACGACGACCTCACCGAGGCGTGCAGCACCATCCATCACGAGGCGATCGGCACGAAGGCCACCCTCACCGGAGGGGATGACGTCCTGCTCGCCCCGCTCACGACGTTCAAAGTGGGTGGCCCGGCCCGTCATCTCGTCATAGCCACGACCAATGACGAGCTCCTGCAAACCGTCCGCGACTGCGATCGACGCGGCGAGCCCTGCCTTGTGCTCGGAGGCGGCTCCAACGTCCTCGTCGGCGACGACGGATTCGACGGCACCGTCGTGCGCGTCGCGACCTCGGGACTGTCCGCCGAGGTGTCCTCATGCGGTGGTGCCCTGGTGACGGTTGCCGCCGGTCAGGTCTGGGACGATTTCGTCGTCCACGCCATCGAGCAGGAGTGGATCGGCCCGGAGTTCCTCTCCGGCATCCCCGGCCTCGTCGGCTCGACGCCCATCCAGAACGTCGGCGCCTATGGCGTGGAGGTCTGCGAGTTCATCGCCCGGGTGCGTACCTGGGATCGTGTCGATGACACCCAGTGCACCTTCACCGCGGACCAGTGTGGCTTCGGCTACCGCTCCAGCCGGTTCAAGGCCGAACCAGACCGCTATGTCGTCCTGGACGTCACCATGCAGTTCAACCTCGGTACTCGGTCGCTGCCGGTGCGCTATGCCGAGCTGGCGCGTCGTCTGGGGGTCGAGCCAGGGGAGAGGGCCAACACCTCCGAGGTCCGTGAGACCGTCCTGGAGGTGCGTGGTGGCAAGGGTATGGTCCTCAACCCTGATGACCACGACACCTGGAGTGCGGGGTCCTTCTTCACCAACCCGCTGGTGGCTCCCGACGAGGTTCCGGAGGCTGCACCCGCCTTTGTCCAGCCTGATGGTCGTGTGAAGACCAGCGCCGCATGGCTCATCGACCACGCCGGATACGGCAAGGGGTTCATGGTGGCCGAGGACTCCCCGGCCAGCCTGTCGACCAAGCACGTGCTGGCCCTGACCAACCGCGGCAGCGCCAGCTCCGATGACCTCACTGCTCTGGCGCGCACCATCATCGAGGGAGTTCGCGACGCGTACGGCATCACCTTGGTG
This sequence comes from Cutibacterium avidum 44067, assembly GCF_000367205.1. Taxonomy (NCBI): domain Bacteria; kingdom Bacillati; phylum Actinomycetota; class Actinomycetes; order Propionibacteriales; family Propionibacteriaceae; genus Cutibacterium; species Cutibacterium avidum. Next base: position 333,879 of record NC_021064.1, read on the forward strand.
CCCGAACCACGCCTCGTCGGTTGCGCCATCTGAGGTCGGTGGAACTCGTCCAGACCGACGACCCTGCCAACCTCGTATAGCCGAGTGTGGAGGGTCGCCTGTCATTGTGGTGGGCCCAGGGGCCAGAATTGGCCTATGACGACCCCGCTGACCGACTTGTCCCCCGATGACCTGTCCGCCCTGCACGAGCAGCTGAGCGATGAGCATGCCGAGCTCGTCGCCCGTGGTGTCTCTCTTAACATCACCCGCGGCAAGCCTTCCCCGGCGCAGCTTGATCTCAACGCGGACCTGTTGACGATTGATGTCCCTTCCCACGCCGAGGATGGCCAGGATGTCCGCAACTACGGAGGCAACCGCGGACTCACCGAGATCCGCCGCATCTTCGGTGAACTGCTGGGGGTCGACGTCGACCACATCATCGCTGCCGACAACTCCAGCCTGTCGATCATGCACGATCTCGCGATGTTCGCCTTCGTCCATGGCATCGCGGGTGAGAAGCCGTGGTTCGGCCAGAACGTCAAGTTCATCGCCCCAGTCCCCGGCTACGACCGCCACTTCGCCATCTGCGAGCACCTCGGCATCGAGATGATCCCGGTGGAACTGGGGGAGCACGGCCCTGACGTCGACGAGGTGGCCAAGCTGGCCGCCGACCCGTCCGTCAAGGGCATGTGGGTGGTGCCGATGTATGCCAACCCGAACGGCGTCGTCTACGACGAGGAGACTGTTCGTGCCCTGGTGTCCATGCCTGCCGCCCCCGATTTCCGTATGTGGTGGGACAATGCCTACGCCCTGCATCACCTGACCGACACCGAGCGTCCACCGCTGCCGGTGCTGCAGTGGGCTGAGGAGGCTGGTAACCCTGACCGCGTCTTCGAGCTCGCCTCGACCTCCAAGATCACCTTCGCCGGCGACGGCATCTCCTTCCTGGCCTCCTCGAAGGCCAACCTGGACTGGTACCTGGGACATGCGGGGATCCGCTCGATCGGCCCTGACAAGGTCAATCAGTTGCGTCACGCGAAGTACCTGGGTGACGCCGAGGGTGTTCGCAAGCTCATGCGTGCCCACCGCGAGATCCTCACCCCGAAGTTCGCCCTCGTCGACGAGATCCTCACCAACCGCCTCGGTGGTCGTGAGGTCGCCACGTGGACTCATCCGACCGGCGGTTACTTCATCACCCTCGACGTCATGGATGGCACGGCTTCTCGCGTGGTGGCCCTGGCCAAGGAAGCCGGCATTGCCCTCACCCCGGCCGGGGCGTCTCATCCGCTCCACGATGACCCGCACGATCGCACCATCCGTCTGGCGCCGTCCTTCCCTGGCATGGACGAGCTGCGAGAGGCCATGGAGGGTGTCTCGACCTGCGTCCTGCTGGCAGCCGCTGAGAAGCTTCTCGCCAACTGAAAGAGGCCTTTCTGCAATTCGGCGAAACCCTTATTATGGCCCCACACGCGCGAGATGTGTGTGGGGCCATTGGCGTTGCGTATTCTGAAGACCTACTGGTCCGCTGAGTTTCAGCAGGAAGGGGCATACCCGTGGCTCACGACGACGGACTCAATCTGTTCGATGACCCGGACGATTTCGAGGGCGAGAACGGCGTCGAGCCTGACGCCAGTGACACACCTCGTCGTGGATTCCCCGCTGGGGATGCTGAGCCGACTGCCGGACGGCGCGGTTATGACCCGGACGAGGAGGACGCCACCGTCGACGAGCTTTTCGAGGAGCGCTCCGACGACGATGATGAGGACCGTGCCGCATCGGCAACGGCGGCCAGGCGCAAGCGTCGTTGGCCGAAGGTCTTCCTCGTCATCGTCCTGGCGCTGCTGCTCATCGTCGTCGGCATCATCGCCTACTACCTGCGGTCGATCAATGTCGGCATGAACAACGTCAATCGCGCCCCGGTGGCGGTGCAGGGCACTCGTCCGCCGTCGGTCGAGACCGGTGCGCAGACCTTCGTCCTCGCCGGGTCGGACTCCCGCGGATGGGATCGTGGCCGTTCGGACACCCTCATCGTTGCCTACCTGCCCGCCAATCGCGAGAAGCTCTACCTCATCAGCTTCCTGCGTGACATGTGGGTGACGATCCCGGCTAATGACGTCGTCAAGAAGGATTCCAAGGCCAAGATCAACGCCGCCTACTCGTGGGGTGGCATGCCTTTGACGATCAAGGTGCTGGAGGGGCTGACCAACGTCAAGATGAACCATGGTGCCGTCATCGACTTCAACGGGTTCAAGCAGCTCAGCAGCGACCTTGGTGGCATCCAGGTCTACAACCCGCAGGAGTTCGACAGCATGGGTCATCACTTCGACAAGGGCAACGTGACCCTCGAGGGGGATGCTGCCTTGGCGTACGTCCACGAGCGCAAGAGCCTCAAGCACGGCGACCTGGATCGTGCTGCCAACGAACGAGCCGTCCTCACCACGATGATTGACAAGATCTTCTCGGCCGGCACACTGACGAATCCGAAGAAGTTCTCCGAGGTGGTCTCTGACGTCGGCTCGACCATGACGGTTGACGACGCGCTCACCAACAAGGAGGTGTGGAAGTTGGCGACCAGCCTCAAGTTCGATTCCGGGGCCGACATCGTCTCCGTGCAGGCTCCCATCAAGGGGTTTGGTAGGTCGAAAGACGGCCAGCAGTACGACATCGTCGACGAGGCCGGTATGCAGGAGTTGGCACAAGCGATGAGGACTGACACCATGGATCAGTACGCGGCCAGACACCCTGCGTGATGGATGACCGGCGGGGAGTTTTGGAGAGGACCTGCGAGTCTGATTCGACGTGAGACCGAATCCTCTCCTATACTCCCTGTGCTGGCGTTGCCAACCAGGCAGCGCCGAAGGGCACTAGCTCAATTGGCAGAGCAGCGGTCTCCAAAACCGCAGGTTGGGGGTTCAAGTCCCTCGTGCCCTGCGAGACGCATGTGCGGGGCGTATCCCTGGTGCGCAGCCGTGGCGAAGTCCTGGTCCACGGCACCAACCGTCAGGCAGGACCCGAAGGAACAGCGTGACCGACGAGAAGCGAAACCTCAGTGACGGAGACGATCCTTCCGTCGAGGGCGAGCTGTCTCCGAGAGGGGAGGATCTCGCATCCCGCAACCTTACGGAGGCTGAGGAGTACGACGTCGTCGATCCCGAGGCTGAGGAGTTGACGACTCCTGACGATGTCGTCGACAAGACTCCTGACAAGGCCGACCCCGAAGACATGGTGGTCGACGATCCCGAGCAGCTCGAGGAAGCCGAGAAGGCTGCAGTCTCCGCTCGTTCCAGCCGTCCGGTTCGCAAGAAAGAAGCCGCTGGCAAGCCGGCTCGGCGTGGCAAGCCGGTGCGCAAGGGTACCAAGGAAGCTGACGCCGTGGATGGGAAGCCCGCAGCTGCTTCTGCTGCCAAGCCTGCTGGCCCTGGGCCGAAGCGCGAGTTGACCAAGGCTCCCGTCCGCAAGCAGAGCAGCAAGCAGGAGGCTGCCGAACAGGGCAGCCATCGCACCGGCCCGGTGACCTTCACGAAACAGTCGGTTGCCGAGCTGCGCAAGGTCAAGTGGCCCACCGGCGACGAGCTGGGTCAGTACTTCCTCGTCGTCCTCGTTTTCGTTCTGCTCATCATCGCTTACGTCAGTGGCTTGGACGTCCTCTTCGGATGGATCATCATCAAGCTCTTTGGCAACTGACGATCACATTGGAGAATTGATCTGTGACTGACAGCCCCCATTTCAGCGAGAACGACGACGTCGAGATCAACCTCGACGTGTTAACCCCTGACGAGACCGAGAAGAAGGACGACCAGGTCGACATTGACCTCGGAGACCTCGGCGAGGAGGACTCCGCCAAGGAGCCTGAGATTAACCTCGACTTCGGTGACGACAAGTCCGAGGAAGCGTCGGATGACGACATCGCCCGTAACCTCGGCATCGGCCAGGCTGCCGACGGCGAGGAGAAGTCCGACGAGGACGAGCCAGCCGATGCCGGAAACCAGGACGCCGTCGACGCCGCCATTGAGGAGTTGCGCGACGAGCTGTCCTCGAAGTTCGGTGAGTGGTACGTGCTCCACACTTACTCCGGCATGGAGAACAAGGTGAAGCAGAACCTCGATGCCCGCGTGCAGAACTTCAACATGGAGGACTACATCTTCGAGACGGTCGTCCCCACCGAGGAGGTCGTCGAGATCCGTAACGGCACTCGCCGCACGATCACCAGGGTGTACCTGCCCGGTTATGTGCTGGTGCGCATGGACCTGACCGATGACTCGTGGGGCATTGCGCGTCACACCCCGTCGGTGACCGGGTTCGTCGGTCAGTCGACCACCCCGATCCCACTGACCTTTGACGAGGTCGTCACGATGCTGACGCCGTCGGTCGTCGCCAAGGTCGCCCACGAGAATGCTGACAAGGCCCCCTCGCCCAAGGCCAAGCCGAAGGTCGAGGTTGCTGATTATGAGGTCGGCGAGTCGGTGCAGATCACCGATGGCCCCTTCGCCGGCGTCCCGGCTCAGATCACCGAGATCAACACCAACAATCAGCGTGTCAAGGCCTTGGTCGAGATCCTCGGACGTTCCACCCCGGTGGATCTCGAGTTCAACCAGATCGAGAAGATCTGAGAATTTTTCGATTCTCTACGCGAGCCGGACCGTGATGGGTTCGGCTCGCGTCGTCCAGGCCGACCGAGCCCCGGTGTGATGCCTGCTGGTCATACCGTCGACCCCTTGATTTTGGACCCACCGGCCGAGTCGCTTAGACTTGATCGGTGCGTCTGTGTCCGGATGCTCGTCACGCCCGGACTCGCACTGGCGGCATCAACCGATGCCGTCACGACCGAAAGAAGGACCCATCAATGCCTGCTAAGAAGAAAGTAGCGGCTCTCGTCAAGGTCGCTCTCCAGGCTGGACAGGCCACCCCGGCCCCGCCAGTCGGTACCGCTCTTGGTCCCCATGGTGTCAACATCATGGAGTTCTGCAAGGCCTACAACGCTCAGACCGAGGGGCAGCGCGGAAACGTCGTCCCGGTTGAGATCACCATCTACGAGGACCGCACCTTCAGCTTCGTCCTCAAGACCCCGCCGGCTGCTGAGCTCATCAAGAAGGCTGCCGGAATTAAGAAGGGCACCGAGAACCCGCTCACCCACAAGGTCGGCAAGATCACCAAGGATCAGGTCCGCGAGATCGCCGAGACCAAGATGCCTGACCTCAATGCCAACGACGTCGAGGCCGCCATGAAGATCGTGGCCGGCACCGCCCGCTCTATGGGCGTCGAGGTCGAGGCCTGAAGCTCACAACCCACAGACAGTTCTTGTGGAGGGGCACGCGCTGCCCTCACCACACCTGGTGAAAGGAACCAGACATGAAGCGCAGTAAGGCATATCGCGCAGCCGCTGAGAAGGTGAACTTCGACCAGCTCTACTCCCCGGAGGAGGGTCTGGCCCTGGTCGCATCCGGTGCGTCGGCCAAGTTCGACGAGACCGTCGACGTGGCCATCCGTCTCAGCGTCGACCCCAAGAAGGCCGACCAGATGGTTCGCGGTACTGTCAACCTTCCCAACGGCACTGGCAAGACGGCACGGGTCCTCGTCTTCGCCACCGGTGAGAAGGCCGAGGCCGCCCGTGCTGCGGGCGCCGACGAGGTCGGTGACGACGACCTCATCGCCAAGGTCCAGGGCGGATACCTGGACTTCGACTCCGTGGTCGCCACCCCGGACATGATGGGCAAGGTCGGTCGTCTGGGCCGCGTCCTCGGTCCCCGCGGCCTGATGCCGAACCCCAAGACCGGCACCGTCACCATGGACGTCGCCAAGGCCGTCTCTGACATCAAGGGTGGCAAGATCGAGTTCCGTACCGATCGTTACGCCAACCTCCACTTCCTCATCGGGAAGGTGTCCTTCGGGCCGGAGAAGCTGGTTGAGAACTACTACGCCGCTCTCGACGAGATCCTGCGTCTCAAGCCGAACTCCGCCAAGGGTCGTTACCTGCGCAAGGTGACCGTCTCCTCGACGATGGGTCCGGGCGTGCAGATCGATCCTGCCTCCGCTCGCGTCGCTGAGTGACGTACTGACTGACGACGGCCCCTGCAGCCATGGTGCTGCGGGGGCCGTTCTGTGATGTCGGGGGGCGGGATCATGCAAAGGACCAGATACGGACAACATCCGCGTCAACTCCGTCTTCGGGGCTGACTGGTACGTCGGCGTCCGTGACGTGGACGAGGCCTTCTCCCACACGGCATGGGTGATGCCGAGAGTGGTCGGCCCGTGCCGCTGGGGCGGGCAACGGGGGCCTTCCGCTCAATTTGGTCCACCGCTCTCCGTCAGTTACGCTGTACAAGTTGCCGTAGACCGCTGGCCGGGTTTCCCGCCAAGCACCCGGAGTGACGGATGGCCCGCGCAGGTGAACGCCGAGATGCTTTGCTACCCCGTCGTGCGCCTGTGCACCGGGGTTTTCTTTTGTCCTCCCTGCGGCTCCGGTGCTGACAGCCCAGCTGCCAGCATGACGTACGAGAAGTGGGAAGGAGACCCAATGGCTAGGCCTGACAAGGTCGCCGCGGTCGCTGAGCTGAAGGAGAAGTTCTCCTCGGCCGACGCCACCGTGCTGACCGAGTACCGCGGTCTCTCCGTGTCGGCGCTCAAGGATCTGCGCCGTTCACTGGGGAGTGACGCCACCTATGCCGTTGCGAAGAACACCCTGACCCGCATTGCCGCCAAGGAGGCGGGTATTGAGGGACTTGACGAGCAGCTCGTCGGCCCCACCGCCCTCGCCTTCATCAACGGTGACGTGGCCTCCGTGGCCAAGGGTTTGAAGAACTTCGCAAAGGACAACCCGCTCCTGGTCATCAAGGGCGGCGTGATGGACGGCAACGTCCTCGACGCCGACCAGGTCAAGAAGCTTGCCGATCTCGAGTCCCGTGAGGTCCTCCTCGCCAAGCTCGCCGGTGGCCTCAAGGCCAACCTCACGAAGGCCGCTGTGGTCTTCAACGCCCTGCCGTCCAAGGCCGCCCGCGGCCTCGGCGCCCTGCAGGAGAAGGCTGCTGCTGATCCGTCCGTGATCGGTGGAGCTGGAGAGGCTTCCGACCAGGAGCCCAAGACAACCGAGACCCCTGAGGCGTCCGCCGCCCAGGACAACACCAACGAGTGAAAGGACGCCCATCATGGCGAAGCTCAGCAACGAAGAGCTCCTTGACGCTTTCAAGGAGATGACCCTCATCGAGCTCTCCGAGTTCGTGAAGCAGTTCGAGGAGACCTTCGACGTCTCCGCTGCCGCCCCCGTGGCTGTCGCCGCTGCTGCCGGTGCTCCGGCTGCCGGTGGCGAGGCCGCTGCCGCTGAGGACGGGAAGGACGAGTTCGACGTCATCCTCGAGTCGGCCGGCGACAAGAAGATCCAGGTCATCAAGGAGGTCCGTGGCCTCACCAGCCTGGGTCTGAAGGACGCCAAGGACCTCGTCGAGGGCGCTCCGAAGCCCGTCCTCGAGAAGGCCAAGAAGGAGGACGCCGAGAAGGCCAAGGAGGCTCTCGAGGCCGCCGGCGCCACCGTCACCCTCAAGTGACGATCCTCGCGTAGCGACTGTCTCGACAGTTCAGGAGATCCGCGTCAACCCCTGGGGTTGGCGCGGATCTTCGTTGTCACGCGGATCTTCGTTGTCATGGGGGAGTGGGGTCGTACCCGTGCGGCTCTGCATCGTGACGCCTGGCGCGTTGGGTTGCGTCCCTGGCCGCTATCGGGCACAGTTTGGGTGCAGCATTGGCGCCGATTTGCAAGATACGTTAACGGTGACGTAAAATCATTCCTTGCACCATAGCCAGCGATCGCCCATGCTTGACATGGGCGGTTCGTCATGCCCCCAGGCCGGCCGACGGGTCGGTTGTAGGAGTTCTCGGAAGGACCGCACATTGGCCGCCACGCGCACTGCGTCGAAGAACACCAACGCCATTTCGCCCCAGTCGGGACGAATCTCATTCGCCAAGATTCACGAGCCGTTGGAGGTTCCCAACCTTCTCGACCTGCAGGTTGAGTCGTTCAACTGGCTTGTTGGCAACGAGATATGGCAGTCCCATGTGGACGCCGCCCTTGCAGAGGGACGCACCGATATCAACACCAAGTCAGGCCTCGAGGAGATCTTCGAGGAGATCTCCCCGATCGAGGACTACTCCCAGACGATGTCCTTGTCTTTCCGGGATCACCGTTTCGAGGATCCCAAGCACAGCGTCGACGAGTGCAAGGATCGCGACACCACCTACGCGGCCCCGCTGTTCGTGACCGCAGAGTTCATGAACAACGAGACCGAGGAGATCAAGTCCCAGACGGTCTTCATCGGTGACTTCCCGCTCATGACCTCGAAGGGCACCTTCATCATCAACGGCACCGAGCGTGTCGTCGTCTCCCAGCTGGTGCGTTCCCCGGGTGTCTACTTCGAGAAGACGGCCGACAAGACCTCCGACAAGGACATCTTCACGTGCAAGGTGATTCCGTCGCGTGGCGCTTGGCTCGAGTTCGAGATCGACAAACGCGACACCGTCGGAGTTCGTCTGGACCGTAAGCGCAAGCAGAACGTCACCGTTTTCCTCAAGGCCCTCGGCTGGACCGCTGACCGCATCCTCGAGGAGTTCGGCGACTACGAGTCGATCCGTCAGACCCTCGAGAAGGATCACGGTGTCGAAACCCAGGATCAGGCGCTGCTGGACATCTACAAGAAGCTGCGTCCTGGCGAGCCGCCGTCCCGTGACGCCGCCCAGCAGCTGCTCGAGAACTACTACTTCAACCCGAAGCGCTACGACCTGGCCAAGGTTGGTCGTTACAAGATCAATAAGAAACTCGGTCTGTCCCTGCCGTTCGACCAACAGGTGCTGACGATCGACGACATCGTCGCGGCGATCCACTACGTGTGCGCCCTGCACGAGGGCACCGAGATGCTCCCGCGCGAGGGACGCGACGACATCGTCGTCGAGGCCGACGACATCGACCACTTCGGCAACCGTCGTCTGCGCACCGTCGGTGAGCTCATCCAGAATCAGCTGCGTACCGGTCTTGGTCGGATGGAGCGTGTCGTGCGTGACCGCATGACCACCCAGGACATCGAGGCCATCACCCCGCAGACCCTGATCAACATCCGTCCGGTGACGGCCGCGATCAAGGAATTCTTCGGAACCTCCCAGCTGTCGCAGTTCATGGACCAGAACAACCCGCTGGCCGAGATGACCCACAAGCGTCGTCTGTCGGCCCTGGGACCCGGTGGTCTGTCCCGTGACCGCGCCGGCATGGAGGTTCGAGACGTTCACCCGTCGCACTACGGTCGTATGTGCCCGATTGAGACCCCTGAGGGTCCGAACATCGGTCTGATTGGTTCGCTGGCCTCCTTCGCCCGCGTCAACGCCTTCGGCTTCATCGAGACCCCGTACCGTAAGGTCATCGACGGTCAGGTCACCGACCAGGTCGTCTACCTGACCGCGGACGAGGAGGATCGTCACGTCATCGCCCAGGCCAACGCCAAGGTCGATGACGACGGCCGTTTCGTCAACGATCGCGTCCTGGTGCGTCAGCGTCACGGCGAGGCCGACGAGGTCCCGAACTCCGAGGTCGACTACATGGACGTCTCCCCGCGCCAGATGGTGTCGGTGGCGTCCGCCCTCATCCCGTTCCTCGAGCACGACGATGCCTCCCGAGCCCTCATGGGCGCCAACATGCAGCGTCAGGCCGTGCCGCTGGTGCGTACCGAGGCTCCGTTCGTCGGAACCGGTATGGAGTACCGCTGTGCGGTTGACGTCGGTGACGTCACCCTTGCCGAGAAGGCAGGTTCGGTCCTGTCGGTGAGCGCTGACCTCATCGACATCGCCTGCGACGACGGCACCTACCAGACCTATAAGCTGGAGAAGTTCCGCCGTTCCAACGCCGGTACCTGTATCAACCAGCGTCCGCTGGTCACGGTGGGGCAGCGCGTCGAGGTCGGTACCCCGCTTGCTGACGGTCCGTCGACGGACAAGGGCGAGCTCGCCCTCGGCCGCAACATGCTGGCTGCCTTCATGCCGTGGCAGGGCCTCAACTACGAGGACGCCATCATCCTGTCTCAGCGCATCGTCTCCGACGACGTCCTCACCTCGATCCACATCGAGGAGCACGAGGTCGACGCCCGTGACACCAAGTTGGGCGCCGAGGAGATCACGCGGGACATCCCGAACGTCTCCGAGGACATGCTGGCCAACCTGGACGAGAACGGCATCGTGCGCATCGGAGCCGAGGTCGGTACCGGCGACATCCTCGTCGGCAAGGTCACCCCGAAGGGCGAGACCGAGCTGACTCCTGAGGAGCGTCTGCTGCGCGCCATCTTCGGTGAGAAGGCCCGCGAGGTCCGCGACACCTCCCTCAAGGTCCCCCACGGCGAGGAGGGCACCGTCATCGGCGTGCGCGTGTTCGACGCCGAGAACGGTGACGAGCTGGCCCCCGGAGTCAACCAGATGGTTCGCGTCTACGTCGCCCAGAAGCGCAAGATCTCGATCGGTGACAAGCTCGCCGGACGTCACGGTAACAAGGGTGTCATCTCGAAGATCCTGCCCGTCGAGGATATGCCGTTCCTGCCGGACGGCACCCCGGTTGACATCATCCTCAACCCACTGGGTGTGCCTTCCCGCATGAACGTCGGTCAGGTGCTCGAGATGCACCTCGGTTGGATCGCCCACTCCGGCTGGGACATCACCCAGGCCGAGGGCGACTGGGCCGAGCTTCTGCGCGAGGTCGGTCTCATCGACGTCCCCGAGGAGTCCCGTCTGGCCACCCCGGTCTTCGACGGCGCCACGGAGGAGGAGATCACCGGTCTGTTGCAGTACGGTCACCCGACCCGCGACGGCGACATGCTCGTCGACGCCGACGGCAAGGCCACCCTCTTCGACGGCCGTACCGGCGACCCCTTCCCGTCCAAGGTGGGTGTCGGCTACATGTACATGCTGAAGCTGCACCACTTGGTCGACGACAAGATCCACGCCCGTTCCACCGGTCCGTACTCGATGATCACCCAGCAGCCCCTTGGTGGTAAGGCTCAGTTCGGTGGTCAGCGATTCGGCGAGATGGAGGTGTGGGCCATGGAGGCCTACGGCGCCGCCTGGGCGCTGCAGGAGCTGCTCACCATCAAGTCCGATGACGTTCCGGGCCGTGTCAAGGTCTACGAGGCGATCGTCAAGGGCGAGAGCATCCCGGAGCCGGGCATCCCCGAGTCCTTCAAGGTACTCGTCAAGGAGATGAAGTCGCTCTGCCTGAACGTGGAGGTGCTCAACTCGGAGGGCCAGGAGATCGATCTGCGCACCTCCGACGAGGACACCCGGTCCGGTCTGGGTATCGACATCGGGCGTCGCCCCGGTGCCGACAACGCCATGGCCGACTGACCTGCCCATTCTGCCGGGGCGGCGACGTCGCCCCGGCCCCCTGAACACAGTCCGTTTGACGGGGGTGGGGACGGGCCCGGACAACCCGCCCCACACAGACACCCCGACTGGAACCTCTCCTGACGAGGAGGGGCTACCACCCACCCAGGTGGGGGAAAGAGAACAATCGTGCTGGACACCAACTACTACGACCGGTTGCAGATCGGCCTGGCCACGGCCGACCAGATCCGTGCGTGGAGCCACGGCGAGGTCAAGAAGCCCGAGACCATCAACTACCGCACCCTCAAGCCCGAGCGTGACGGCCTCTTCTGCGAGAAGATCTTCGGCCCGACCCGTGACTGGGAGTGCTACTGCGGCAAGTACAAGCGCGTCCGCTTCAAGGGCATCATCTGTGAGCGCTGTGGCGTCGAGGTGACCCGTTCCAACGTGCGTCGTGAGCGCATGGGACACATCGAGCTGGTCGCCCCAGTGACCCACATCTGGTACTTCAAGGGAGTTCCCTCCCGCCTGGGTTACCTGCTCGACATTGCCCCGAAGGACCTCGAGAAGGTCATCTACTTCGCGGCTTACATGATCACCGCCGTCGACGAGGAGGCTCGCCACCGCGACCTGCCGTCGCTGGAGGCCAAAGTGCAGACCGAGCGCTCCCGCATGGAGCAGCGTCGTGACTCCGAGATGGAGGCCCGCCGGGTCAAGCTCGAGGAGGACATGGCTCAGCTCGAGGCCGACGGTGCCAAGGCTGACACCCGCCGCAAGGTCAAGGACGGCGCGGAGAAGGAGCTCAAGCACATCGAGACTCGCGCCCAGCGCCAGATCGATCGTCTCGACGCCGTGTGGGATCGCTTCAAGAACCTCAAGGTCCAGGACCTCGAGGGTGACGAGATCCTCTACCGCGAGATGAAGTCGCGCTTCGGTAAGTACTTCGAGGGTTCGATGGGCGCCGAGGCGATCAAGCGTCGTCTCCACGACTTCGACCTCGCTGCCGAGTCCGAGAAGCTGCGCGAGATCATCAAGACCGGCCGCGGCCAGAAAAAGACCCGCGCCCTCAAGCGCCTCAAGGTCGTGCAGGCCTTCCTCGAGTCCGGCAACTCGCCGGAGGGCATGGTCCTGGACTGCGTCCCGGTCATCCCGCCGGATCTGCGCCCGATGGTGCAGCTCGACGGTGGCCGCTTCGCCACCTCGGACTTGAACGACCTCTACCGTCGCGTCATCAACCGAAACAACCGCCTCAAGAGGCTGGTTGACCTCGGCGCCCCGGAGATCATCGTCAACAACGAGAAGCGCATGCTCCAGGAGTCCGTCGACTCACTGTTCGACAACGGTCGCCGTGGGCGCCCGGTGAGTGGCCCGGGCAACCGTCCGCTCAAGTCGCTGTCCGACATGCTCAAGGGCAAGCAGGGTCGTTTCCGTCAGAACCTGCTCGGTAAGCGAGTCGATTACTCCGGCCGTTCGGTCATCGTCGTCGGCCCGCAGCTCAAGATGCACCAGTGTGGCCTGCCGAAGGCCATGGCCCTGGAGCTGTTCAAGCCCTTCGTCATGAAGCGTCTCGCCGACCTCGAGCACGCCCAGAACGTCAAGTCCGCCAAGCGCATGGTCGAACGCCAGCGTCCCGTGGTGTGGGACGTCCTCGAGGAGGTCATCAAGGAGCACCCGGTTCTGCTGAACCGTGCACCTACCCTGCACCGTCTGGGTATCCAGGCCTTCGAGCCCCAGCTCATCGAGGGCAAGGCCATCCAGCTTCACCCGCTCGTCTGCTCGGCCTTCAACGCTGACTTCGACGGTGACCAGATGGCCGTGCACCTGCCGCTGAGCCCTGAGGCCCAGGCCGAGGCCCGCGTCCTGATGCTGTCGACGAACAACATCCTCAAACCGGCTGACGGTCGCCCGGTCGCCCTGCCCTCGCACGAGATGATCATCGGCGCTTACTACCTGACGATGGCCCTCGACGGCCTCAAGGGTGAGGGACGTGCTTTCTCCTCGGTGGCCGAGGCAATCATGGCCCATGATCTTGGCGAGCTCGAGATCGGCGCCAAGATCAAGCTGCGTCTCAAGGGCGTCGTGCCGCCGCACGGCGAGACGGTTCGCGCTGACGGCTCCGTCATCCTCGACACCACCCTGGGACAGGCCCTGTTCAACGAGGTGCTGCCGGACGACTACCCGTACGTCGACTACCTCGTCGGCAAGAAGCAGATTGGCAAGATCGTCAACGATCTCAGCGAGCGGATGACCCAGCTCGAGGTGGCCCACGTCCTCGACAACCTCAAGAACATCGGTTACAAGTGGGGTTCGCTGTCCGGCGTGACCGTCTCCATCGGCGACGTCCAGACCCCGCCGACCAAGCCGGAGATTCTGGCCGGGTACGAAGCTCGCGCCGCCAAGGTCGACCGAGAATACGACCGTGGTGCCGTGACCGAGGAGGAGCGTCGTCAGGACCTCATCCAGATCTGGACCGAGGCCACTGCCGAGTTGACCGCCGCCATGGAGGCCAACTTCACCCAGACCAACCCGGTTCACATGATGGTCGACTCGGGCGCTCGAGGCAGTATGACCCAGATGCGCCAGATCGCCGCCATGCGCGGTCTGGTGGCTGACCCGAAGGGTGACATCATTCCTCGCCCGATCAAGTCCAACTTCCGCGAGGGCCTGACGGTTCTGGAGTACTTCATCTCCACTCACGGTGGTCGTAAGGGACAGGCTGACACCGCTCTGCGTACCGCTGACTCCGGTTACCTGACTCGTCGTCTGGTCGACGTGTCCCAGGACGTCATCGTCCGCGAGGAGGACTGCGGCACCACCCGTGGCATGCCCAAGACCATTGCTGTCGACGCAGGCAACGGCAACTTGGTGCGCGCCGAGGGGCTGGACACCGCGGTGTACGCCCGATGCCTGGCTGCCGACGCCCTCGACGCCAATGGCAATGTCGTGGTGGCGGCCAACTCCGATCTCGGTGACGAGGAGATCTCCAAGCTCATCGCTGCTGGTATCTCGCAGATCAAGGTGCGTTCGGTGCTCACCTGCACTGCAGCCCAGGGCTGCTGCGCTCGTTGCTACGGACGTTCACTGTCGACCGGTCACCTGGTTGACGTCGGTGAGGCCGTCGGCATCATCGCTGCTCAGTCGATTGGTGAGCCTGGTACCCAGCTGACGATGCGTACCTTCCACACCGGTGGTGTCGCTGGTGACGACATCACCCAGGGTCTTCCCCGTGTCGTCGAGCTCTTCGAGGCCCGTAGCCCGAAGGGCAAGTCGCCGCTGGCCGAGGCCGCTGGTGTCATCCGCATCGACGAGTCCGACAACCGTCGCAAGCTCATCCTGGTACGTGACGACGGCGAGGAGGACGTGGAGTACGTGCTGCCGCGCCGTGCCCGTCTCGAGTTCGACCTCGACGGCACTCACCGTGTCATTCGTGACGGAGTGCGGGTTGCCGCAGGTGAGCAGCTCATGGGTGGTACCGCCGACCCGCAGGACGTCCTGCGCATCTCCGGTGTTCGCCGGGTGCAGGAGTACCTCGTCAAGGAGGTTCAGAAGGTCTACAACACCCAGGGCGCTGGCATCCACGAGAAGCACATCGAGATCGTCATTCGCCAGATGCTTCGCCGCATCACCGTCATCGAGTCCGGTGACACCCAGATGATGCCCGGAGAGCTGGTGGACCGTAACTCCTACGAGAACGCCAACCGCAAGGCTGTCGCCGAGGGCGGTCGCCCGGCTGAGGGTCGTCCGGTGCTCATGGGCATCACGAAGGCCTCGCTGGCCACCGAGTCCTGGCTGTCGGCTGCCTCCTTCCAGGAGACGACGAAGGTACTCACCGATGCCGCCATCAACGGCAAGACGGACACCTTGGTCGGTCTCAAGGAGAACGTCATCCTCGGTAAGCTCATCCCGGCCGGTACGGGCCTGGAGGTCTACCGCAACATGCGGGTGGAGCCGACCGCCGAAGCCAAGGCTGCTGCGTTCACGATGAACTACGACCCGTTCGACTACGACTTCGGTTCGGGGTCGGGCGTGGCTGTTCCGCTCGACGATCTGGATCTGGGTGATTTGAGCTGAGGCTGGGACCCGGCTGCGAAAGCCTCTCCTCCCCATGTGGGGAGGAGAGGCTTTTGTATGAAGCCTGAACGTCGGTCATGGTGTGTCGTTGTCCTTGACGCTTCACGCGGAGGAAGCGTGATGCCCCCACTGCCATGCAGTGTCCTCGCGGTTTGTCCGTCGGAGGTGCGCAGTGATACCAGGAGTCGCCTGCGGGCTGAGCTGTCCATCTCGTTGGAAAGAAGTGGTATGCGGACTAAGAAGAAGCAGCTGGCGCCAGTGGTGCTGGCCGTCTTCATAGCCCTGCCAGCCACGGTGCTCGCACCGATGGCATGAGCGGCAGCCGCAAAGATTGCCTTAAGCAAAGATCACACGGACGAGTTCTATGTCACCACCGATACCGGAGCCCCGTCGTTAAGTGTGGACGACGGCTTCACTCGCGGATGTATGACCCTAACGATGTCGAATTTCAGATCCAGTCCGATATGTACGGAAAGTACAAAGCCTACCGGAGTGAGCGAATCGTATCCCGAGGGCTACTAAACCGGCAGTGAGGAAGCTGGTGAATGGTTCGAACCAGGTTGGAACGCCTCGGGCTTTAAAAGAGAACGGATTCAATGCCTTACCGGTTGATTTCACTGCGATTACTGGTCCAGGCGCGATGGTCCTCGTTGGTAACTCTCTCGAGGAGAATGAGAACGTCAAGCTCGGCACCGTCCATGCCGATGACAGGTGTGAGGTTGTCAAAGGGGCTCTTCCGGGAGAAAGCATGTCATATGTCCAGAACTTCGAGAGGGGGGATGGAGAGGGCTGATTCAACGCGTTCAGCCAAAACAGCGTGTGCCTGACGCAGGCGCTCGGTATCGGGGTATACGACCAGCGTCTTGTCTCCAGTGGTCCAGAAGTCGCGGTCCCAGGTCTCGGGGTGTGGCCAGATGTTCTCCTGGCTTGCGGTCCAGTCGGGTAGCTTCCTTTGAATCTTGGTGGCGACAGCCAGCTGGTTCTTGGCCGTCTGATAGACGGTGTCGATGCGGGTCCCTTCTGGAACTGGTTGCCTGACGCGAACCAGACGCCGTCCCATGAAGGTCGCCCGGTGGTCGACGCCGTCAGTGCGCAGCGCGAGCTCGATCTCCTCATAGCCCTCAGCCGCTCGCTGATGCTTCTTCACGTAGTCGCGGAGCGCCTCCGCGACGGCCGCTGATAGGCCGCCAGCGATCTCACTGGCTTCGGTGAATAGACTCACGTCGTCTTCCGACACGTACACGTTTCTACTAGGCATGTACATAACTATGCGCATATATGTAGCGTTCGTCAACCCCTGCTCAAGTAAGGATTGCTGGGTACTGCACACCAACAGGACATGCTGTCTTCGGGGTGGGACACCAATGGCGTTGCCCTTGACTTCGGTGCTATTGATCTCGACTTTGTCGAGGTGAAGGGGTCAGGAAGGGTCTACATGTTCATGCAGGGGATCGGCAAGCTGCGATCTCTGCTGGTGAGGCCGTCGTTTCTGAACCTGTGACTTACACCTGGGCTGTCGGTGACCAACATGGTGATCAGGCGGCAGGGGCGTCGAGGAGCCAGGCTGCCGCCGGGTTTACTGATCAGCCGTCTGGAACACCGGCCGGATCGGTGCGGTACTACGGCGGACAGGCGAGGTGTGATTGGAGGCGTAGACTGCGGTGGTACGCCTGCTAAGGTGCTTGCTGTGTTACGAGGGGATAGCGGGATGAAGCGAACAGTTCTGACGGGGATGGTTGCAGCATGCTTGGGACTGGCCGTTTTTGTAGGGATGGCTCCGGGGGCAAGTGCGCACCAGGTTGCTCCCGTTCCCGTTCCGACGTCCCGGGTCACTACGGACGCCCGCCCGACTCATCGTGCATCGGTGCATGTGAGTGTCGGCGTCAGCCTGCCGCCTCACCATCGCCGCATCGTGCCTCCGGAGATTCGTGGCGGCACCGTTTACCTGCCGAACGTCAGTGCTGGCCCCATCATCCTGCCGACCATCAAGGGCGGAACGATCACCCTTCCCGACGTCAGTGGACGTCCCATCGTCCTGCCGAAGATTGAAGGTGGGACGGTGAGCATCCCGCCGATCGTCTTCCCCTCCATGCATGCCATGGGCAGCCTCCGCGTCAACGGAACGATCAGGGGGCAGGTCAACGGCAAGGGTTATGGCAACTTCCTGGCTGCGGGCGGCGTGGGTGCTCCTGTGTCTCGCCCGGCGGCCCTTCCTCGAACGGGCGCCTGAGGAGCTGCGGACGTAGCGCTTTTCACCCGTGGAGTTTGACCTCCATGGGGTTTCGTGGCGCCCCTCCGCGCGCCTCCTCGCAGCGCCGCTGAGTTTGACCCCCTGAAACCCGGGAGATACCCTGTTAACGCGTGTCCGGTTCGACCGGATACTTGTGCGTGCCCTGGCATGGCGACAAACGACCACTCGAGTTGCTGCGAGAAGGTCTGCCCGTGCGGAGTTCGCACGGCACTCCCAATCTGCAGCGAGGGGCAGCGGTGATCCCGACGCAGCGATGGAGGGGTGCACAGCCAGGGAATTCCGAACCCACCAGACGGAAAGAGATACCAGCCGGTGCCTACAATCCAGCAGCTGGTCCGCAAGGGCCGCACTGACAAGATCAGCAAGAACAACACGCCTGCCCTCAAGGGCTCGCCGCAACGTCGTGGCGTGTGCACCCGTGTGTACACCACGACGCCGAAGAAGCCGAACTCGGCTCTGCGAAAGGTCGCCCGTGTGCGCCTGTCGTCGGGCATCGAGGTCACGGCCTACATTCCCGGTGTCGGACACAACCTCCAGGAGCACTCGATGGTGCTCGTGCGTGGCGGTCGTGTGAAGGACCTCCCGGGTGTGCGTTACAAGATCGTCCGCGGCTCCCTTGACACCCAGGGTGTCAAGGGCCGCAAGCAGGCCCGTAGCCGTTACGGCGCCAAGAAGGAGAAGTGATCCATGCCTCGTAAGGGACCCGCGCCGAAGCGCCCAGTGATGGTCGATCCCGTCTACGGATCTCCTCTCGTCTCCCAGCTCGTGAGCAAGATCCTTCTCGACGGCAAGAAGACTGTCGCCCAGAACATCGTTTACACCGCCCTCGAGGGTTGCCGCGCCAAGACCAACACCGATCCGGTGCAGACCCTCAAGCGCGCGCTCGACAACATCAAGCCCTCCCTGGAGGTCAAGTCCCGCCGTGTCGGCGGTGCCACCTACCAGGTGCCGGTCGAGGTCAAGCCCGCTCGCCAGACCACCCTGGCCATGCGTTGGCTGGTTGCCTTCTCCCGTGAGCGTCGTGAGAAGACCATGGCTGAGCGTCTCATGAACGAGATCCTCGATGCCTCCAACGGCCTCGGTGCTTCCGTGAAGCGCCGTGAGGACACCCACAAGATGGCTGAGGCCAACCGCGCCTTCGCCCACTACCGCTGGTGATTGTTGGCCCCCTTTCCGTCGGGAAGGGGGCACCATCACGTCCAGCCCAGAAAACCTCGCGGTTCACCGCAGGTTCATCTGCGTCGAGCATCATACGAAGACCACTAACTCCAAGATTCGAGGTCAAGAACAGTGGCCAAAATTGACCTGAGCAAGGTTCGCAACATCGGCATCATGGCCCACATCGATGCCGGCAAGACGACGACGACCGAGCGCATCCTCTACTACACCGGTAAGTCGTACAAGATCGGTGAGGTCCACGACGGTGCCGCCACCATGGACTGGATGGAGCAGGAGCAGGAGCGCGGCATCACCATTACCTCCGCCGCGACCACCACCTTCTGGCACGACACCCAGATCAACATCATTGACACCCCCGGACACGTGGACTTCACCGTTGAGGTGGAGCGCTCCCTGCGTGTTCTTGACGGTGCTGTCGCCGTGTTCGACGGTGTCGCCGGCGTCGAGCCGCAGTCAATGACTGTGTGGCGTCAGGCCGCCAAGTACGGCGTTCCGCGCATCTGCTACGTCAACAAGCTTGACCGCACCGGTGCTTCCTTCGATCACTGTGTGCAGACCATCAAGGATCGTCTGCACGCCATCCCGGTTCTGTTGCAGCTGCCGATCGGTGCCGAGGACAAGTTCATGGGCATCGTTGACCTCGTCGAGATGAACGCCAAGACCTGGCGTGGCGAGACTGAGCTCGGGGCTCATTATGAGACCGAGGAGATCCCGGCCGACATGAAGGACGAGGCGGAGGCCGCTCGTGCCGAGATGCTCGAGACCGTCGCCGAGAACGACGAGGAGTTCATGGAGCTCTACCTCGAGGATCCGGACTCGGTGACCATCGACCAGCTCAAGGCCGCCATTCGTCGCGGTGTGCTGGCTTCCGCCTTCACTGCAGTCACCTGTGGCACCTCGTTCAAGAACAAGGGTGTGCAGCCGCTGCTCGACGCCATCGTCGACTACCTGCCTTCCCCGCTCGACGTCCCGGCCATCTCCGGCTTCAAGCCTGGTGACGAGTCCGTCGAACTGCAGCGTCGTCCCTCCGACGACGAGCCGCTGTCGATCCTGGCCTTCAAGATTGCCTCTGACCCGCACCTGGGCAAGCTGACCTTCGTGCGCGTCTACTCCGGCGTCATGCACGCTGGCGACCAGGTGCTCAACGGCACCAAGGGCAAGAAGGAGCGCATCGGCAAGATCTACCAGATGCACGCCAATAAGCGTGAGGAGATCGAGAGCATCGGTGCTGGCATGATCTGCGCCGTCATGGGCCTCAAGGACACCACCACTGGTGAGACTCTCTGCGACCCGAGCAACCCGATCATCCTTGAGTCGATGACCTTCCCGGCTCCCGTGATCGAGCAGGCCATCGAGCCGAAGTCGAAGGCCGATCAGGAGAAGCTGTCGAACGCCATTCAGCGTCTCGTCGAGGAGGATCCGACCTTCCGCGTCCACACCGACGAGGAGACCGGACAGACCATCGTCGCCGGTATGGGCGAGCTCCACCTGGACGTCTTCATCGACCGCATGAAGCGTGAGTTCCACGTGGAGGCCAATATCGGCAAGCCGCAGGTGGCCTACCGCGAGACCCTGCGCAAGCCGGTCGAGAAGTACGAGTACACGCACAAGAAGCAGACCGGTGGTTCTGGTCAGTTCGCCCGCGTTATCATCGCGATCGAGCCCCAGGAGCCTGGCTTCGGCTACGAGTTCGTCAACGCCGTTACCGGCGGTCGCGTCCCCAAGGAGTACATCCCGTCGGTCGATGCCGGTGTCCAGGAGTCGATGCAGTTCGGTGTTCTCGCCGGCTACCCGGTCGAGGATGTCAAGGTCACCCTGCTCGACGGCGCCTACCACGAGGTCGATTCCTCCGAGATGGCCTTCAAGATCGCCGGTTCGATGGCCTTCAAGGAGGCCGCTCGCAAGGCGAACCCGGGTCTGCTCGAGCCGCTGATGGCCGTTGAGGTGACCACCCCCGAGGACTACCTCGGTACCGTCATCGGCGACCTCAACTCCCGTCGTGGCCAGATCCAGGAAATGGTCGAGGAGCACGGAAACAAGGTCGTGCGCGCCCTGGTCCCGCTGTCCGAGATGTTCGGATACGTCGGTGACCTTCGCTCGAAGACCTCCGGACAGGCGACCTACTCGATGGAGTTCGACTCCTACGGCGAGTGCCCGTCCACCGTTGCTGACGAGATCATCGCCACGGCCAACGGAGGCAAGTGAGCTTGCTGCTATAGCTGATTGACGAATCGGCCCGGTTCCACATATGTGGAACCGGGCCGATTGTCGTGAATGACCCTGCGGAGTCAATCCCCTCAGCTTCCGAGCTCGCCTCCTACCCGCCCCAGGCGCCTCTGGCGCCGGGCTCCAGGGTGGTCCACAGGATAGTTCGAAGCCCTTTCCACAGCCCGGAACTCCGTGGAACGGTGGCGCTGTACTTACGGTCCCGGGCCAGGCTCGGCGGCGTGGCCATGGCAGATGGACGCCCCAATCGGTTTGGTGCGGTGGAACGGATGCTCAAGACGACACGGCGTGGTCATCCCTCACGTGCCTTTGATCTTGCGACCCCCAATGCTCTGGGGATGAGCAGCGCTGGCCTAGGCCGAGTTCGTCGGCTTCGCCTATGCGAACCTGCTGCTGCAAGCGACGAAGAATGAAATATGAATCAATCGGTACGTGCTCCGAGTTGACGGATTGGGTAGCTCGTGGCGGTTCTGGTTGGCGGTGCGCCGAGTCAGTTGGCTCGACACACCGCTGTTGTTCATGGATACGGCGAGGGAGTTAGGGCCTCGTGCCGCCCTTGGTTTGACTATCACGGACTACTGCAGAACAATAAGACAAGTTCCCTGACCTCTGGTCGGGGGCCCGTCCAGAAACGTTCCTGGGAACCTCCCAGGAATATCCACATGACGCGTCCCGTGCACAAGCGGGCGACATTCCAGAAGGAGCCCCAGTGGCAAAGGCCAAGTTCGAGCGGACCAAGCCGCACTGCAACATCGGCACCATCGGACACATCGACCACGGCAAGACGACCCTCACCGCGGCGATCTCCAAGGTGCTGCACGACAAGTACCCGGAGCTGAACGAGGAGTCGCCGTTCGACCAGATCGACAAGGCTCCCGAGGAGCGTCAGCGCGGCATCACGATCTCGATCGCTCACATCGAGTACCAGACCGAGAAACGTCACTATGCTCACGTTGACTGCCCCGGTCACGCTGACTACGTCAAGAACATGATCACTGGTGCTGCCCAGATGGACGGCGCCATCCTCGTGGTCGCCGCCACCGACGGCCCGATGCCCCAGACTCGTGAGCACGTCCTGCTCGCCCGCCAGGTGGGCGTGCCGGCCATCGTCGTCGCCCTCAACAAGTGCGACATGGTCGACGACGAGGAGCTCATCGAGCTCGTCGAGATGGAGGTTCGCGAGCTGCTGACCTCGCAGGACTTCGACGGCGACAACTGCCCGATCGTTCGCATCTCCGCCTTCCAGGCCCTTCAGGGTGACGAGAAGTGGACTCAGTCGATCCTCGACCTCATGGACGCCGTGGATGAGTACGTCCCGCAGCCTGAGCGTGACCTCGACAAGCCCTTCCTCATGCCGATTGAGGACGTCTTCACCATCACCGGTCGTGGCACCGTTGTCACCGGTCGTGTTGAGCGCGGCGTCGTCAAGACCAGCGAGGAGGTCGAGATCGTCGGTATCCACGACAAGATTCAGAAGACCACCGTCACCGGCGTCGAGATGTTCCGCAAGATCCTCGACGAGGGTCGCGCTGGTGAGAACGTCGGCATTCTGCTCCGTGGCACCAAGAAGGAGGATGTCGTTCGCGGCATGGTCCTCTGCAAGCCCGGTTCCACCACCCCGCACACCGACTTCGAGGGCCAGGTCTACGTTCTGAAGAAGGATGAGGGTGGCCGTCACAAGCCGTTCTTCTCGCACTACAGCCCCCAGTTCTACTTCCGCACCACGGACGTGACTGGCACTGTTGAGCTCCCCGAGGGCACCGAGATGGTTATGCCTGGTGACAACACCGACATGACCGTCCACCTGATCCACCCGATCGCCATGGAGGAGCAGCTCAAGTTCGCCATCCGTGAGGGCGGTCGCACCGTTGGTGCCGGTCGTGTCACCAAGATCATCAAGTGATGTGATCTGAGATTTTGACGAGGTCCGTCCCCACAGGGGGCGGACCTCGTTGCATGTTTAGGGTAGTTGCATGTCTAGGGTATGGGTGGAGGAGATCGGGCACATTCATGGCAACCAACCAGCTGCGAGGGGATGGAGCGCGGCACCAGCCCCGACAGACGCGGCGATCACCGAGGAGCTGAGGTCTTGGGGATCGCCTTCGCGATGGCATCCATGGTGTGACGATCGCAGTGAATGCCGAGGACTGCCGACCAAATGGGGATGAATTCGCTGTGGTAGTTGTGCCCATGCCCACCAGGCGGAGTCGTCGACAAGGCCATGTCGGCCGTGACCTGCCAGAAACTCGACCATGGCGTCCACTGAATGTGGGGATTGACGTCGTCTCCAGCGCGCTCGCGCATCCAGTCGGGCTCTGACCAGATCATCTCGGGGGACCACCACGTCACCGGATCGGACGGGTGCTGTACATAGGCGATGCGTGTGTGGGCTGACCAAGGAGGATAGGCGGCTCCCCAATGATCGTGGTAGATCTCGCCGGGACTACCCATGAACCTCACGATTCGGCCACCGTCGATCACGGGGACGATGGCGGGGGAACCCTCTCGTCGGTTCGCCTCCAAATTCTTCCAGATCGGCGTGAACCCGGGGGTTCCGACCCACACGGCGCCGTCAACCTTGGCGATCATGTCGTCGATGGATGGGAAGGCGGACTGACCACCGTAAGAGCCCAGGGACACACCGCTCGTGTAGAGCTTCGGACGAGTTTCGGGGGCCAGGGTGGCCCAGTAGTCGTGGATGACGCTGAACAGGGCCTGGGCACCTTCCTTGGGAGATTCGGGGTCCAGGAGGAAGGCCCCGACGCTGCCCAGGTACGAGTACTGCATCGTGGCCGTCGCGCAGTCACCGCCGGTGAGATACTCCACGGCCGACACCGACCACTCCTCGATCCAGCCGGACCCGGTGCCGTTCTGGACGACGAGCACCTTGCGATGGAACGCCCCGGTACGGATGAGCTCGGCGAGAACGCCATTCGCCTCGGCGACGTAGTCGCGACGGGAATTGAGCCCGGCGTAGACGCGGATGGGCTCCTTGGCCGACTGACCGGTGACCTTTCCGATCATGGCGGCGTCGGGGCCGTCAGTGACGGCGTCCTTGCCCTCCCGGCCCAGGCTGTCCCAGGTCTGAAGTGAGGCGGGGGACCCGGACCGAAGGGGCGACGTCGGGGGTTTCCGTCCGGCGGCCGTCTGCGCATTGGTCTCAGCCATGACGTGGGCAACACCGTTGGCCGTCGTCCTGACGATGACGTTGTTCGTGGCCCAGAGCAGGAGTGAGATGCTCAGCACCACGACGACAATTGCCAGTACCGGCTGGGCGATGAGACGGTGTACGCCGGTGTACAGATTTCGGATGCCATGAGCGATGAGGCGGATGAGCAGTACCGTCGCGGTGAAGAGGATCAGCCCCGTGAACACGCCAACGGTCTGCGCGACCCAGACCTTCCGTGGCAGACCGACTTCCTCTGAGACGTGCTTCTGCTGTCTCGTGCACCACATGAACATCCACAGCGATATCAGGGCGAGAATGGCGTACCAGCTACGTCGGATGCCCCGGACCGCGTGAGTTGAGATCATCACCTGCAAGCGCGTGATCTCAGCTAGCCACCGGGAAATCCGCCCGATGAGCCCTCCGACCCCATAGGCGAGAAGGGTCGACAACCACACGTTGACGGCCACCATCCACCAGGTCCGGGGGACCAAGGACGGTGTCAGGGCGGTCCACAGACCGAAAAGGGCGAAGACGAGGCCAGCAATGCTGGCACGGCGCAGCACCCTTGCCGGCCAACGTCGGTTGCCCAGCCGAGCCGGGAGTCCATGCCTGGGATCCCGTGGAACGATTTGGGTTGTCAGCGCTGCGTCCTTTCATTGTCAGTGGTGAAGGTTGCCCTCGCCAGATGCCACGGGACACTCTTCCACGTCGTGAGGACAAGAAGGGCCTCGGCCCACCAAGTCGGGTGGGCCGAGGCTCAACTGTTGTCGGAACCGGTCAGACGCCGGTGCGCGGCAACGTGGTCGGACGATCGCCGGAACCGGGCTTGAAGCCGTTGCCGGGCTTGGTGTCGTCGCCGGGCTTGCCCGTGGCCGGCCAGGTCTCCCCAGTCGTGGTGAGGAACCAGTTGCGATCGAAGAAGTCCTTCGGATCGATGGTCTTCATCTTCGAGGCGGTGTCGATGAGCAGCTGACGGATCTCGAGGATCTCGTCCCAGACGACCGGGGCCTCCGCGACGTGCGGGTAGGCGCCGCCACCGCTCATGCGGTAGTTGTTGATGGCCAGGACGAACTTCTGGTCGTCGGCGACCGGCTGGCCCTGCCAGGACAGGCCCAGGATGCGCTTGCCCACCGGCTTGGAGACGTCGATGGAGTACTTGACACCGGTGACGGCGTCGTAGTTGTAGTCCCACACCGGCTTGCCCTGGTAGTCAGCCTGGGTGTCGCCGCCCTCGCTGGCCGGAGCCGGGTTGACGATGGCGCCCTTCTTGACCTGCTTGAAGTACTTCGCGGAGTACTCCAGGTAGTCCTTGAGTTGTTTGCCGGTGAGCAGGATGCTCGCCAGTGTGTTGTCGAAGACGTACAGGCCAGCGATGTCCTTGATCTTGACATCGCCCTTCGGGAAGGCAGCGGTGCGTGAGAACGGCGAGACCTGGGCGATGACCGGAATACCGTCGTACTTGCCACCCTTGATCGCCTTGGCGACGGTGTCGGCCTCGACCTTGCCGATGAAGTCGAGGATCGGGGTGTCCTCAACCATCGAGCGCTCGGTGGTCAGCTTCGTCGTCGAGGTGGCGACGACGGAGTTGACGTACTTGACGGTGGCCTTGTGGCCGGCCTGCAGCTCGGAGTCAGAGGCGAACTCCTTGTCCTCCTCGACGTCACGGGTGTAACGCGGCTTCACGGTGACCCTGTCGTGGAGCACGGAGGCCTTGCCGTCGGAGAAGTCGAGCGGGATCGTCACCTGGGAGACTGAACGGGCCCAATAGTCGGGCTGGGTGATGACGACCTTGTGGCCCGAGATGCCGTCGACGATCTCGACCGGGTCGTCCTGGTGGGTGTGACCGATGACGACGAGGTCGACCTCGGGAACGGACTTGGCCAGGACGGTGGCATTGTTCTCCGGCAGACCCTTGTAGACCGGGGTGGCCTGGTCCTCCGACAGTCCGGCGTGGACGAGGACGACAACGACGTCAGCCCCTTCTTTGCGCAGCGTGACCGAGCACTTCGCAGCGGTCTTGACCGGGTCAGCGATGTCGACCTTGCCAGTGAGGTTCGCCTTGTCCCAGACCATCGAGCCAGGGGTGGTGACGGCGACGACGCCGACCTTGACCTGGTGGCCGTCGACGGTCTTGGTGAGCATGAGAGTGCCCTGGGTCAGCGGCTTGCCGGTCTTGAGGTCGATGACGTTGGCGCACAGCAGTGGGGCGTCGAGGTCGTTCTTGTAGCGGTTGAGTTCCTTGAGTCCGTAGTTGAACTCGTGGTTGCCGATGTTGGCCGCGTCATAACCAACGAGGTTGAATGCGCGGGCCATGACCTCGGTGCGGCCAAGTTTCTCGGGCTGCTTGGCAGAGAGGTAGGTCAGCGGGGTGCCCTGGATGGTGTCACCGTTGTCGAGCGTGACGACGGAGTCGGCACCCTTCTCGGCGCGGAGCTGCTTGACGATGGTGGCCACCCGACTCACGCCCAACGGAGCCGAGGACCGACCCTTGTCCGACGGCGGGTAGGGAGCGTCGGCGAAGTAGTCCCAGTCGTAGACGTGACCGTGGATGTCGGTGGTAGCGAGCACCGTCAGCGTTGCGGCACCGGCAGCAGAGCCTGCGGTGGCGGGAGCGGAAGACGTCGACGGCGACGCGAAGGAATTCCCGACAGCAGTCATCGCGAGCCCTGTCCCCAGGGTGCCGACCAGCACGGCGCGACGCGACAGGTTCGTACCAAGTGGGTTGTCATGCATGGATGGTGTCCTTCCAACGGGATGGGAAAGCGGTACCATCCTTGCCGAATGAAGTGACGGACGGGTGACAATTTGATGATTGCCACCGTCAACAACACCTGGTCAGCCCTGACGCCTCTGCAGCTGGGCCCATTCGTCACGCAGACCAACGGTGCGGTGGAACACCGTGGTGTCCTGATCCGCCGCGAAATACCCCAGCCGCTCGAACTGCACCACCTCGCCGGGAGCCACCTCGGCCAAGGCCGGTTCGGCCATGACGTTGGTGAGGGTCTCGCGCGAGTTCGGGTTGAGGTCGTCGAGGGCCTCGCCGCTCTCCGATCCGGGAATCTCGGCGGTGAAGAGACGGTCATAGAGGTTCGCGGTCACCGGCACGGCATGGGCGGCGGACACCCAGTGCATCGTCGACTTCACCTTGCGACCGTCGGGGGCGGTGCCGCCGCGGGACTCCGGGTCATAGCTGGCGTGAACCTCTTTGATGGTGCCGTCTGGGTCCTTGACGACGTCAGTGGCCGTCACCAGGTAGGCACCACGCAGACGCACCTCACGACCGGGGGAGAGGCGGAAGAACTTGCGGGGCGGGTCCTCGCGGAAGTCGTCGGCCTCGATCCACAGCTCACCGGTGAAGGGGACGCACCGGGTGCCGTCATCAGGATTCTCCGGGTTGTTGACGAGCTCGAACCATTCGACGACCGGGTTGCCGTTCTCGTCAGTAGGCCAGCCGTCCAGGACCAGTTTGAGCGGGTGCAGGACGGCCATGCGGCGCTGCGTGGTGGCGTTGAGCTCGCGGCGCACGAAGGACTCGAACTCCTCGATGGCCTTCACGGAGTTGTTCTTGGTGGTACCGACGGCCTGGCAGAAGGCACGGATGGCAGCAGCCGGGTAGCCGCGACGACGCATACCGCGCAGGGTGGGCATGCGGGGGTCGTCCCAACCGTCGACGACGCCGTCGGTCACAAGGGACCTGAGGCGACGCTTCGAGGTGATGGTGTGGGTCAGTTCGAGACGGGCGAACTCGCGCTGCTTGGGGGCCGGGGCGTCGAGCGGCACATGGGCGAGGAACCAGTCGTAGAGGGGGCGGTGGCTGTTGAACTCCAGGGAGCACAGCGAATGGGTCACACCCTCTATGGCGTCGGACTGACCGTGGGCCCAGTCATAGGTGGGGTAGATGCACCACGTGGTGGCAGTCGAGTGATGGGCCTGGTGGCGGATGCGGTACATGACCGGGTCACGCAGCCACATGTTCTCCGCCTGCATGTCGATCTTGGCGCGCAGACAGCGGGAGCCGTCGGGGAACTCGCCGTTGCGCATCCGCTCGAGCAGGTCGAGTGATTCCGCTGCGGGACGGTCGCGGTAGGGGCTCTCGATACCCGGCTTGCCGTAGCCGCCCTTCTGCTCGCGGATCGTCTCGGGGGACTGGTCGTCGACGTAGGCCAGGTCCTCGCGGATGAGGTACTGGGCCCACTCGTACAGTTTGTCGAAGTAGTCGGAGGCGTGGACGACGTGGGCGGGGGAGTACCCGAGCCACTCGATGTCCTCGATGATCGACTGGACGTACTCAACCTCCTCGGTGCCCGGGTTGGTGTCGTCCAGACGCAGGTTGCAGATGCCGCCGAAGTCCTCCGCGACGCCGAAGTCAGTGACGATGGCCTTGGCGTGGCCAATGTGCAGGTAGCCATTGGGCTCGGGTGGGAACCGGGTCTGGACCCGTCCTCCATAGGTGCCCTGTTCGTTGTCCGCGCGAACGACCTGATGAATGAAGTCCGAGCCGGACTCGGCCGGGGCGGCGGGAGTCGGGGTTCCAGTGGGTTCTGCCATGGCGGGAACCTTACCGGAGTCTGTCGGTACTTCCCGATAGACTCCGAGGCATCATGACTGAGTTGCATCCCGCGCGCACACGCGTCGCCCCCTCGCCCACCGGAGACCCTCACGTCGGTACGGCCTACATGGCGTTGTTCGACAAGGCTTGGGCACAGCGCACCGGCGGCCAGTTCGTGCTGCGCATCGAGGACACCGACCGCAACCGTCTGGTGGAGGGTTCGGAGGAACAGATCTACGAGACCCTTGACTGGCTGGGCCTGTCCCCCGATGAGTCGCCGCGGGTCGGTGGACCGTACGAACCGTACCGGCAGTCTGAGCGTTTGGACACCTACAAGCCGCTCGTCGACAAGCTCATCGAGTCTGGTCACGCCTACCGCTGCTGGTGCTCCCGGGAGAGGCTCAAGGCACTGCGCGAGGAGCGTGCGGCCGCGAAGTCCCCGGACACCGGTTACGACCGCATGTGTCTGGGCATGTCCAAGGAGGAGCGGGCCAAGCTGCCGGGTTTCACCGAGACACCCGTCGTGCGCATGCTCATCCCTGAGGACGTCGAGCTGGAGTTCGACGATCTCATTCGCGGCAAGGTCCACGCCCCACGTCCCGATGACCAGGTCATCCTCAAGGCCGACGGATTTCCGACGTACCACATGGCCGTCGTTGTCGACGACCATCTCATGGGCATCGACACGGTCGTTCGTGGTGAGGAGTGGATCTCCTCGACGCCGAAGCACCTGTTGCTCTACAAGTGGCTGGGCTGGGAGGTGCCGAGGTTCGCGCACATGCCGCTGCTGCGCAACACCGACAAGTCCAAGATCTCCAAGCGCAAGAACCCGGCTGCTCGGTTGATGTGGTTCCGTGAGCAGGGTTATCTGCCCGAGGCGCTGCGCAACTTCCTGCAGCTGCTGGCATACCCGACGATCGCCGAGGGTCAGGAGATGGAGGACCTCGACTCCTTCGTGTCCCGCTTCGACTGGGCGAACGTCTCCGCTGGCGGGCCGGTCTTCGACGTCACCAAACTTGACTGGCTCAACGGCCAGTACATCCGCAGTCTTGACGCCGAGGATCTCACCGATCGCGTGCTCGAGTACGCCGATCGCACCGGTCAGCCCCAGGAGGTGCTCGGCCGTGATCTGGCGTGTGAGGACCGTGAGATCATCCATGCCGCGATGCCACTCATTCGTGAGCGTCTGGTGCTGCTGTCGGAGGCACTGCCGAAGCTGGCATTCCTGCTGATCGACGACGACGCCCTGGTCTTCGATGGGGATTCCGTGGCCAAGCTCAAGACAGGAGCCGACGAGATCCAGCAGGCGTCCACCGAGGTCCTCAAGGGGCTTGACGATTTCTCTGCCGATGCCATCCAGGTGGCGCTGCGCACCAAGCTCTGCGACGAGATGGGTATCAAGCCGCGTCTCGCCTTCGCCCCGATCCGCGTCGCCGTCACCGGTTCGCGGGTGTCCCCGCCACTGTTCGAGGCCATGGAGATTCTCGGCAAGGGGTCGACTCTTCGTCGTATGGAGCGGTTTGAGGCTGAGATGGAGCAGAGTAGTGATTGAACACGATGAGACGAGGCCCGGGCTCTGCGACGCCCAATAGTGTGGTTCTGGGTGCTCGTCACCTGTTATTGGGCGTTGGTGTGGCGGACACCTGTGTGGGATATCGATGATCTGTATTTCGCCACCCGATCTGGCACTCCCAGCGGTCGTATCGACTGGGCGGATTTTGCACGGCTCACCGTATACGATCTGGGTGAGCGTAATGGCCGTTTCTCGGACATGATGGTGCAACTCGTCATGGCGATGGGTGGATGGATTCGTGTTCCCCTTGTGCTCTCATCCCTGTCAACGTCGCTGGCACTGTGGCTCATGATGCGGGCCCTCATCCGGGATCTACGGGGAGTGGTGTCTCCCGGTGTTGACTTGTTGGCAGGTGTAGGTGCATTTCTCGTGCCGATGACCCTGATTGGTATCGAGCCAAACATGGGTGGGGACACGATCATGTTCATAGCTGCGAACATCGGCTACATGTGGGGCTTAGCGCTCGGGATCGTATCCATCCTCCTGCTGTGGTCCCAGCGGGGGCCGAACGTTGACCACGGCTGGGTTTTGTGGGTGGCGGTGGCGCTGGTCATGGTGGTCGCGGGAAATACTGCGAGAATGGGAATGCCCGGTTTATGGGCACGTAGCCGTCGACTTGGGGGCCGTACCCGTACCCGAAAATAACTGGCGAGATTCCCAAACGGGTGTCGTTCGTCGTCCACTCCGTCAGCCATTCGCTCACAAATTACCCGGTCGTGTTCTTTGCGATCATGCTGTCAGTCATCGTCATGTGCCTGGTGGTTATGAAACGCGGATTCCATCGCCGCGCCATCGGTATCCTCCTCGCACTGTTCTGTGTGGCATCTGTCGGGCTGGCCGCGACCAGCCTGCGAGTCGTTACGGTGCTCGCGCGACGAAAGCTCGTTGGAGATATTCGACTGTACCTTTCGGCCACCGGGCTGTTGGTTGGAGTGTGCTTTAGCGTCGTGATGGTGATCCTTGTGGTGCTCACTGTGATGGTTGCTCGCATACCGGGATGCGGCATGGTGGGGGTTTCGACGGGCGCGGCGTTTGGTTATTACGCGCTCCCGATGATTCAAGGGTCCCCAGGGGGACGAACGTCCTTTTTAAGTCTGGTGGTCTTCACCATGAGTGCGTTGGTGTGGACATGGGCTGCTGTCGGATTGGCGCAGAGAGGCACGAACCAGGTTGACGGCGGTGCCTCATCCATGGAATCTGGTGGACGACTCGCGGCTGCGACACCGGGGTCGCAGCTCGCTATGGTTCTGGTTACCATCGCTACGGCGGCATGCCTGGGCACCGGCCTGCAGGGAGCGTGGGGGATGCTCCAGGGAGCGACGATCAACGGCAGTGTCTGGCGACAGGTAAATGCCCAGGTAGACCTGGTGCGTCGCGGGGAGCGCGACACGGTCGTCGTCCCGAAGGCGTTACCTGCCCCGGACTGGTTGCCCGACTACGCGGGACAGCGTGGATCCGTCGTCGATGGCCTGCATCAGTATTATGACCTCCCGAAGAACGTCACCGCGGTGCGTCGTTGAGAGTGCTGTCGAGGACCTCGCTGAGGGACGCGACGAGAATCCTGATGTGCTCGTCTGTGTGACGTGCCGTCAGGCAGATACGTAGGATTGCGTCGCCTTTCGCGACGGCGGGGTAACGGACCGCAACGACCATGAGACCCCGTCGTGCCAACTCCTCTTGCGCCGCGACGGCACGATCCTCGGGACCCACCGGAACCCTGATGATCGGACCGAGATCATTGGCTGTAGGGGCGGGAATGAGCCCGGCCCCGAAGAGTGCACGGCGTGCGCGGGCCACAGTGGTCTGGAGCCTCTGGACGGGAGAGACATCGGTTCGTAGCTGATGCACGGATGCCGCCACGGCAGCTACGACGGCGGGGGAGGGGGCGCTGGAGAACACGTATCCTCGTGCGCAGTTTCGAATCAGCGTTGCCAAGGTCTCGTAGACGCAGACGAAACCGCCCTCGACGCCCAGGGCCTTGCTGGCCGTTCCCAGCAGGACGTCCGGTCGCAGTTCCTGGGGCAGACCTTCGGTGACGCCACGCCCGGTGGGCCCGACAGTGCCTATCCCGTGGGCGTCGTCAACGATGGTCAAGGCGCCGTGACGATGTGCGATCCGGACGAGGTCAGCAATGGGAGCGACGTCACCTCCCATGGAGTAGACCCCCTCCGTGAGCACGATGGCTCTTTCGGTGGTGACGTGATCAAGGGCATGGTCGATGGCATCGAGGTCCGCATGAGGGATGACGACCGTGCGCGCCCGAGCCAACCGACACCCGTCGATGAGACTGGCATGGTTGTCCGCATCGGAGACGACGGTGACGTCAGGACCTGCCACCAGCTGCATGGTCGCGACATTTGCCTGGTAGCCGCTGGCCATGAGGACTGCCTGGGGATACCCCAACCAGGTGGCGATCTCATGTTCAGCATGGTGGTGTGCCACCGAGGTTCCTGTCGTGAGGCGTGAGCCACCAGAACTGCATCCCAGCTCACTGACGACGTTGATCATGGCCTCCTGGACGGCCGGCTCCGTGGACATGCCGAGGTAATCAGAGGACGAGAACAGCAGGGCAGGACCGTCGGTGGTAACGGCGTCAGGAAGCTGAGACGACGAGAAGGTGCGTGGATGGCGCTCGAGTCCGGAAGCCCGCCACGAGTCGAGACGGGATCGAATGTGGTCATGCCAGGACGCGGTGGTGCGAGTACTGGGAGAGTGGGTGGCAGGTCCGATGAGAACGGGGTGATTCTCCAACCAGTCCGTGATCATGGCGGGATCTGCGTACGAGGTGTCGACAAGAATGACGCGCCCCCCGTTGGGGTCACCATCGGCCTTGACGTTCGTCACCGTTGTGTACACCCCGTCGGCGCAGACATAGCCACGGGTGTAATGGGGATCGTCGGAGATGCAGAGTTCCGCGAGGACTCCGGGTGCAGCAGCAACCTTGCTCGCGAGGAGGACCGCTTCATGGTGGTGCCTCTTGTGAGCCAAGGATGTTCCCGGGGTAGATTCCGTGAGATCCCCGAATCGAGTCACACGAACGCCACGTAAGGGATCGGTTTCCAACCGTCGTCCGCTGCCCACCTCGACCATGGCGGCCCCACGCATCGTTGGTCCGGCGGTGAGAATGCGCATGACCTGCTCCGGGTTGGGCACGAATCGGGACAAGACGTCAAGGAAGTGGTGATGTGCGGAGTCGATGTCGATACATTCGTTGATGTCTGCGGGCAGGATAGGGATGACAGCGGGATCGACGTCGAGCTGATCCAGGCTGAGTCGCACCTGCCGAGCCTCGACGGTGTGACCAGGGGAGAGCGCGCGATGGGTGAGCCCCGTCAACGTCTGCCCGATCATGTTCGGAGACACCAGCGACTCGGCTCCGCTGACGTGGTACGGCTCCCCGTCGAGGACTCCGGTCGCGCGCATCCGCACACTCCACCAAGGCGTGGCAGTAGGTGTTTGCGATGGATCTGACATGATGACTCCTCGGCGTTGGCGACCGCTCAATATTGAACACCATTCAATTCCCGGGGTCCGGAGAGGGCCGTCATTCCGATTTGCCTTGCTGGTTCATCGGTGACACACTGTACAAGTTGCTCCGAACGGGGCTGCAGTGCGTCACGCTCGTGACCCCTGAGGTCGAGCCCGGCCACTGAAGTCCGACGGCAGAGGTGTCACCACCAAGGTGAGTCCGCTGCCGGGCCCACGGGAGCGGGTCAGCATCGGAAGCCGGCAGACAAATCCACAGTGTTCACGGGGTCCTTGATGACTGGTGAGCGGTGGGCGTCCTGCGGCTTGTGATGCGCGACACGCCCGAGCGCGTGGGTCGGGGAGGGGTGATGTGACCTCCCGGTTTTCACACCAGTTGGAAACCGTCAGGTTGGGACCAATGAGGAGTTCGCTCCTCACGCCGGAACCCTCTGGGCGTACCGGACTCCCATGTCAGGGAATCTTGGACGCGGCAGAGACGAGTAGAAGGAACAACTGTGGCGGGACAAAAGATCCGCATCAGGCTGCGGGCCTACGACCACGAGGTCATCGACTCGTCGGCGCGCAAGATCGTCGACACGGTGACCCGCACGGGTGCCAAGGTCGCCGGCCCGGTGCCGCTGCCGACCGAGAAGAACGTTTTCTGTGTGATCCGTTCGCCCCACAAGTACAAGGACAGCCGCGAGCACTTTGAGATGCGCACCCACAAGCGGCTCATCGACATTCTCGAGCCGACCCCGAAGACGGTCGATTCGCTTATGCGTCTCGATCTGCCGGCCGGTGTCGACATCGAGATCAAGCTTCCGTGAGGTTGAGCACCATGACCAATGAACGCACTGTCAAGGGCGTGCTGGGCACCAAGCTCGGCATGACCCAGCTGTGGGACGAGCACAACAAGCTCGTTCCTGTGACCGTCATCCAGGCCGGGCCGTGTGTCGTCACCCAGGTGCGCACCCCCGAGACCGATGGCTACTCCGCCGTCCAGCTTGGCATCGGAGCCGTCAAGGCCAAGAAGGTCACCAAGCCGGAGGCCGGCCACTTCGAGAAGGCCGGCGTGACCCCTCGACGTCACCTCGTCGAGTTGCGTACCGCCGATGCCTCTGAGTACACCCTGGGCCAGGAGATCACCGCTGACGTGTTCTCCGAGTCCGATTTCGTCGACGTCACCGGCACCAGCAAGGGCAAGGGCACCGCTGGCGTCATGAAGCGTCACGGCTTCGGCGGCCTGCGTGCCACCCACGGTGTGCACCGCAAGCACCGCTCGCCGGGCTCCATCGGCGGCTGCTCGACGCCAGGCAAGGTCATCAAGGGCCTCCGCATGGCTGGCCGCATGGGTGCCGAGCGTGTGACTGTCCAGAACCTGCAGGTTCACTCCGTCGACGCCGAGCGTGGGATCATGCTGGTCCGTGGCGCCGTTCCCGGCCCGAAGGGGTCCCTGCTCGTCGTCCGCAGCGCCGCCAAGAAGGCCGCCAAGAATGGGGATGCCGCATGAATGAGACCAAGACCATCGACGTCCTTGACGTCAAGGGCAAGAAGGCCGGATCGGCTGAGCTTCCCGGTGACGTCTTCGACGCGAACACCAACATTCCGCTGATCCATCAGGTCGTCATCGCCCAGCTCGCGGCTGCTCGTCAGGGCACCCACGCCACGAAGACTCGTGGCCTGGTCTCCGGTGGTGGCAAGAAGCCGTGGCGCCAGAAGGGCACCGGTCGTGCCCGTCAGGGTTCGACCCGTGCACCACAGTGGGTCGGTGGCGGCACCGTTCACGGTCCGCAGCCGCGCTCCTACGCTCAGCGCACCCCCAAGAAGATGGTGGCTGCTGCTCTGCGTGGCGCTCTGTCCGACATGGCTCGCGACAATCGCATCTTCGTCGTGACCTCCCTGGTTGACGGTGACAAGCCCTCGACCAAGCAGGCCAAGGCCGTCCTCTCCGGTCTCGCCGAGCTCCGCAAGGTGCTCGTCGTCTTGGATCGCAGCGAGGAGGTCGCCTGGCTGTCCGTGCGCAACCTCAACGGGGTCCACGTCCTGGCCGCCGATCAGCTCAACACCTACGACGTCGTCAACGCGCGGACCATCGTGTTCAGCCAGGCCGGACTTGACGCCTTCGTCGGTGCTCGCAGCGCCAGCACCCAGGCCCTGGCCGCTGAGCCAGAGGTCCCGGAGACCAACGTTGCGGACCAGCATCCCTACGGTGAGGACTCCTTCCGCGGAGACAACCCGCCGGCCGGATTCGACATCAAGGGCAATGAGGACTCCAAGAAGTTCCACGCCCCGACGTCGCCCTGGTACGGACGCACCATCGCTGAGGTGTGGTTCCGTTCCGCCGAGGCTGCTGAGGCCGCTGGCTTCGTCAACGCCGTCAAGTCTGACTCCGACAAGGAGGACGCCAAGTGAGCGAGCTGAAGATCCGAGATCCCCGGGACATCATCCTCGCCCCGGTCGTCTCCGAGAAGAGTTACAGCCTGCTCGACCAGAACACCTACACGTTCCTGGTCAAGCCGACTGCCAACAAGACCGAGATCAAGATCGCGATCGAGCAGATCTTCGGTGTGAAGGTCACCTCGGTTAACACGATGAACCGCAAGGGCAAGGCACGCCGTACCCGCTTCGGCATGGGCAAGCGTCCCGACACCAAGCGCGCCATCGTGACCGTCGCCGAGGGTGATCGCATCGACATCTTCACCGGCCCGGTCGCCTGAGCCGCGAGAGAAGGAACGAAGTACCAATGGGTATCCGCAAGCACAAGCCCACCACTCCGGGCCGTCGCGGCTCGAGCGTGTCGGACTTCGTCGAGCTCACCCGCTCGACCCCTGAGAAGTCCCTGCTCGTTGCCAAGCCCAAGACCGGTGGACGCAACAACACTGGCCGCATCACCACCCGCCACATCGGCGGTGGACACAAGCAGGCCTACCGCATCATCGACTTCAAGCGTTACGACAAGGACGGCGTGCCGGCCAAGGTCGCTCACATCGAGTACGACCCGAACCGCACTGCTCGCATTGCCCTGCTCCATTACGCCGACGGTGAGAAGCGTTACATCATCGCCCCCGATGGCGTCAGCCAGGGAACCGTCGTGGTGTCCGGCCCCGAGGCCGACATCAAGCCGGGCAACAACCTGCCGCTGCGCAACATCCCGGTCGGTACCACGGTTCACGCCGTGGAGCTGCGTCCGGGTGGTGGCGCCAAGATGGGTCGCTCAGCCGGTGCGTCGGTGCAGCTGGTCGCCCGCGAAGGCAAGTACGCCACCCTGCGCCTCCCCTCTGGTGAGATGCGCATGGTGGACATCCGTTGCCGCGCCACCATCGGCGAGGTCGGCAACGCCGAGCAGACCAACATCAACTGGGGCAAGGCCGGCCGTAACCGCTGGAAGGGCATCCGCCCGACCGTCCGTGGTGTGGTCATGAACCCGATCGACCACCCGCATGGTGGTGGCGAGGGTCGTACCTCTGGTGGTCGTCACCCGGTGAGCCCCTGGGGCAAGCCCGAGGGTCGTACCCGTAACAAGAACAAGGCGAGCAGCCGTCTCATCGTGCGTCGCCGCAAGTCCGGCAAGAAGCGCTGATTGGGAGTCTGAGACATGCCACGCAGTCTGAAGAAGGGCCCCTTCGTCGACGAGCATCTGGCCAAGAAGGTCACTGCCCAGAACGAGGCGGGCACGCACAACGTCATCAAGACCTGGTCGCGTCGATCGATGGTTACCCCCGACATGATCGGGCACACCATCGGCGTGCACGACGGTCGCAAGCACGTCCCGGTTTTCGTGACCGAGTCGATGGTCGGGCACAAGTTCGGAGAGTTCGCCCCGACCAGAACCTTCAAGGGTCACGTGAAGGACGACAAGAAGGCGCGCAGGCGCTGACGAGAGGGATCTGATTCATGAGCAACACTGAGAGGCCCAGCCGTCGCGCCGCCCTGCTCGGCGATCGCCCCGGCTCGTACGCCATCGCGCGTCACGTCCGGATGAGCGCCAGCAAGTGTCGTCGCGTCGTCGACCTGGTTCGCGGGATGGACGCCGCTGATGCGGTGGCCATGCTGAAGTTCCAGCCGCAGGCCGCGGCTGAGCCGGTTCGCAAGGTCATCGCCTCGGCCATGGCCAACGCCGAGCAGACCGAGGGTCTGCGCGCCGAAGACCTGTACATCTCGCAGGCCTTCGTCGACGAGGGCGTCACCATGCGCCGCATCCGTCCCCGCGCCAAGGGATCCGCCAGCCGAATCCTGAAGCGCTCCGCCCACATCACCGTGGTTGTCGAGCCCAAGGACGCCCGTCCGGCCCCCAAGAAGGCCAAGAAGGGTCGCCCGGCGGCTGCAGCCAAGTCCGAGACCGAGAAGGGAGCCTGACATGGGCCAGAAAATCAACCCCCATGGTTTTCGTCTCGGTGTGACGACCGATCACAAGACCCGCTGGTACGCCGAGAAGCAGTACGCCGAGCTCGTGGGTGAGGACGTCAAGATCCGGGAGTGGCTCCACAAGAACCTGGAGCGCGCCGGTATTTCGTCCATCGAGATCGAGCGTCGCTCCGAGCGCGTGACCATCTTCCTCTACGCCGCCCGCCCGGGCATCGTCATCGGGCGCAATGGCGCCGAGGCCGAGCGCGTGCGCGGTGAGCTGGAGAAGCTCACCGGCAAGCAGATTCAGCTGAACATCCTCGAGGTCAAGAACCCCGAGACCGATGCCCAGCTGGTCGCCCAGGGAATCGCCGAGCAGCTCGCTGCTCGTGTCGCCTTCCGTCGCGCCATGCGCAAGGCTCAGCAGTCCGCCATGAACGCAGGCGCGCTTGGTATCCGTATCAAGTGCTCCGGTCGTCTGGGCGGTGCCGAGATGAGCCGTTCCGAGGGTTACCGCGAAGGCCGTGTGCCGCTGCACACCCTGCGCGCTGACATCGACTATGGCTTCTTCGAGGCCCGCACCACCTTCGGCCGCATCGGTGTCAAGGTGTGGATCTACAAGGGCGACGTCACCGGCACCCGTGCCGAGCGCGCTGCCCAGAAGGCTGCTCGCCAGGCCGCCCAGGGCGGTCGCGGTGGACGCGGTGGCAACCGCCGTGGTCGGGGCGATCGTCCCGACCGTCGCGGTGGACGTCGTCGCGCCGAGGCCGCCAAGCAGCAGTCCGCCGAGACCCCGGCCCCGCAGACCGAGAACGCAGGAGCCTGACATGTTGATTCCTCGTCGAGTGAAGTACCGCAAGCAGCACCATCCCAAGCGGACTGGCGCTGCCAAGGGCGGCACCCAGCTGGCCTTTGGTGACTACGGCAT
The DNA here is from genome assembly GCF_000367205.1 of Cutibacterium avidum 44067. Lineage (NCBI taxonomy): Bacteria > Bacillati > Actinomycetota > Actinomycetes > Propionibacteriales > Propionibacteriaceae > Cutibacterium > Cutibacterium avidum. The sequence goes on from NC_021064.1 coordinate 372,956, forward strand.
CCAGGCCACCGAGGGTGGGTACCTGACCAACCGTCAGATCGAGGCCGCTCGTATCGCCATGACCCGCTACATCAAGCGTGGTGGAAAGGTGTGGATCAATGTCTACCCGGACCGCCCGATGACCAAACACCCCGCCGAGTCCCGTATGGGTTCCGGTAAGGGCACGCCTGAGTGGTGGATCGCCAACATCAAGCCCGGACGAGTTCTCTTCGAGCTGTCGGGTGTGCCGGAGGACGTGGCCCGCGAGGCCATGCGTCTGGCCATCCACAAGCTGCCGATGAAGGCTCGTTTCATCTCCCGTGAAGGCGGTGACAACTGATGCCCAAGCTTTCTGCTGCTGAGCTGCGCCAGCTTTCGGGTGAAGAGTTGCGCAACAAGGTTCGCGAACTCAAGGAGGAGCTGTTCGGGCTGCGTTTCCAGTCGGCGACCGGCCAGCTCGAGAACACGGCTCGCCTGCGTGAGGTCCGCAAGGACATCGCCCGCGTCTACACCGTGCTCCAGGAGCGCAACCTCAACATCGTCGATGATCCCGACGCTGCCAATCCCGAGAACGATAAGGAGGCCTGAGCATGAGCGAGAACACCGCTGAGCGGACGACCCGCCGCAAGGTCCGTGAGGGACTGGTCGTGTCCGACAAGATGGACAAGACGATCACCGTCCTGGTCGAGGACCGTGTCAAGCACCCGCTGTACGGCAAGGTCATGACCAAGTCTGTGCGCCTCAAGGCCCACGACGAGAAGAACGAAGCCGGCATGGGAGACCGCGTGCGGATCATGGAGACCCGTCCGCTGTCCGCCACCAAGCGCTGGCGTCTGCTCGAGATCGTCGAGAAGGCCAAGTGACCCACTGGTGAGCTGATCACCAGGTTTTGCTGCAAGGCGACCCATCCGAGAGGGTGGGTCGCCTTGTTGTGTTTGTGGTCGCCGGGGAGTGGGCGCGTGTGGGAGTGCGGCCGCGGCACGGATGCGCGTCACGTGACTGACGTGAGCCAGTTCTCCATGAAGCCCCGAGCCAGTTGCGCCAGGTATGCGCAGTTGCGCCACCTCTGGCCTTTTGCGCCGTCGTTGTTTACCTGCGCCACCTGTGCCCAGTTGCGCCGCGGTTGACCACCTGCGCCATTCCTGTTCACTTGCGACAGGCGGGTGACGGCTTGGTCTTCTGTAGCGTCAGTGACCGGCGTCCCGTTGCGCCGCCTCCGATCATCTGCGCCACTGTCGCGCACCTGCGCCTCGGCTCCCTTTTCGACCTGCGCCGTTGGTGAGCAGTTGCGCCTCCGTTGTGCGTCCGGTCGGGGCAGTTGCCGACGTCAGGACATCAGTGGCGCCACTGTCGCGCACCTGCGCCGGGCAAAGACGGCGCAACTGCACGTCCAAGGCGCAGGTGGCGTGGACTGGTGCGATGACGTCGTCAGGACGACCGGCTCCGATGGCCCCCGGTAGCCGTTGTTTCACCCCGCCTGCGGCCCAGCAGCACGCCGCGCGCGGTCCAGGACACGAAGAATGCGCTGCGCCGAACCATCGGTAGTGGCGAGGTCCTCGACGGTAAAACGAAGTACCGTCCAACCGGCGTCGACGATCCCAGCCTCCCGCTTCTTCTCGGCGATGATGACGTCCTGGACGCTCTGGCCAGGTTTCAACAGAGAGCCGTACTTCGTCCGACCGTCATATTCAGCCAGGACGTGTTCGTCCGGCCATGCGAAGTCTCCTCGGCCCAAGAACTGGCCGGTTGAGTTCCGGATCACGAACTGCGGTACTGGTTGCGGCACGCCTGCGCAGTGCCATTTCGCGCGTATGAGTGATTCCCCGGGGCTCTCGATCCTGCCATCGGCAAGCGCCACAGCTTGACGCGCATGGCCCAACCCGCGAGGCCGACCGCATGTTTCCAACACCTCAGCGAGTACTTGCGGATCCGCGCCGAAACGTAGTGCCGCATCGGCCGTCATCAGTCCGGTGTCAAAGCCGAATTCCGTGGCCATGTCGATGACGGTCCGTTCAAGGGTCGTTGTCCGGTGCCCGTCGATGACGACGACGTGCTCCGGTGGGAGCATTCGGCCGATCGTCGTCATGAGGCGTCGTCGGTGGCCGCCGCCGGGGCGCGGGTTCGTCACCCAGAGGTGGTCAAGGCCCTTCGAGGGCAAGGGGAGGGCGTGAACCGCGGACGCCGTCACGTGGCTGAGGACCGAGGTTGGCGCGAGGAAGGAGGCTGCCGTGACGAGGTCCAACTGGTGTTGTCGTGCCGTCGTCTCGCCCGCGTTGGCCCATACTCCGGGGCGTAGTGGGATTAACCGTCCTTCGTTCACCTCTCGGGCGATTGCTCGTCGCGATGTCCCTGATGCGGTGAGTGAGGTCACGGTGTGAATTCTGCGATTGGTCGTCATGGAGGCAGTCAGCCCCGGCGGCGACGAAAAGGGGAGGGGCGAATTGCGAATCTGTGGACAACCTCGGGATTGTCGCGGTCATTGCAGGAATGCCATGGAAATCCTGCGCCAAATAGCCGAGTGGGGCTCCGGTCTGTGGATAACTGCCACGTCAGGCACGTCGGCGGCAGGTCTGTCCGTGCAGCGTCATGTCACCAGCTAGTTGCGCCTCTGGCGTGCAGTTGCGCCGTGTTTGTCTGGCGCAACTGCGTAACAATGGCGCAGGTCCAGGAGGGAGCCGAGGCGCAGGTGAGCAAAGGTGGCGCAACTGGAGGAAGCCAGGAACCAGGCGCTGCGGGCCCCCAAGGAGGCCGTCTGAGGACCGGACATCCGGCGCCTTGCCATCCCGCGCACGCTGCCATCCGGCGGGGGAGCCAGAACACCGCCGTTACACCAGGTCGCCGTCAATTCGCTATCCCGGCCGAAGAGAGTTAGACTGCTCAAGTTGTCTTGCGACTGTGCCCACCTTCAAGCACAGTACGGAGCCTCCGACTCCACGGAGACGGAGGCCATCGTGCGCCGCCCGAGGGTGGCGGGACCTCTCGCGGACGACAACCGCGTATCCCCTGAGGTACGGGTTGCCCCCTGGCAAAATCCAGGGGGTTCGTGTTCAACAGTCCTACCAGGCCCGGGAGGGAACCAGTGGGACAAAGGAGAAGACATGATCCAGCAGGAGACGCGACTCAAGGTCGCCGACAACACTGGTGCGAAGGAGCTCCTTTGCATCCGTGTTCTCGGTGGATCGAAGCGTCGCTACGCCTACCTCGGTGACACCATCGTGTGCACCGTCAAGGACGCCATCCCCGGCGGAAACGTGAAGAAGGGCGAGGTCGTCAAGGCCGTCGTCGTTCGCACCGTGAAGTCGCACCGCCGTCCCGACGGGTCCTACATCAAGTTCGACGAGAACGCCGCCGTGCTTCTCAAGAACGACGGGGAGCCTCGTGGCACCCGTATCTTCGGCCCCATCGCCCGCGAGCTGCGCGAGAAGAAGTTCATGCGCATCGTCTCGCTCGCCCCGGAGGTGATCTGAGTGAAGTCCCTCAACATCAAGAAGGGTGACCGTGTCAAGGTCATCGCCGGAAACGACAAGGGCACCATCGGTGAGGTTCTCTCGGTGGACCCGGCCCGTGAGCGCGTCGTCGTCGAGGGTGTGAACATTCGTAAGCACCATCGTCGTGACATGCCCACCCCGCAGGGCGGCACCACCAAGGGCGGAATCATCCAGTCCGAGGCCCCGATCCACGTCTCGAACGTCCAGCTCGTGACGAAGATCGACGGCAAGGACGTCGTGACCCGTGTCGGCTACCGTCGTGAGGACGTCACCAAGCGTCGTCCTGACGGCTCCGAGTACGCCGCTCAGCGCAGCGTCCGCTACCTCAAGAAGGAGGAGGCCAAGTGAGCACCGACACCTTCGCGCACGAGATGCCTCGTCTGAAGAAGCAGTACCGCGAGCAGATCCGTCCTGCCATGCAGGAGGAGTTCGACTACAAGAACCCCATGCTCATCCCCGGTCTCGAGAAGATCGTGGTGAACATGGGTGTTGGTGACGCCGCTCACGACTCCAAGGTCATGGACGGTGCCGTTCGCGACATCACCGCCATCACCGGCCAGAAGCCGCAGGTCACCAAGGCCCGCAAGTCCATCGCTCAGTTCAAGCTGCGTGAGGGACAGCCCATCGGTTGCCACGTCACCCTTCGTGGTGACCGCATGTGGGAGTTCGCTGACCGCCTGCTGACCCTGGCCCTGCCCCGTATCCGTGACTTCCGCGGACTCAACGCGAACCAGTTCGACGGCAAGGGCAACTACACGTTCGGCCTGTCCGAGCAGGTCATGTTCCTCGAGATCGACCAGGACAAGATCGACCGCGTCCGTGGCATGGACATCACCTTCGTGACCACCGCGCAGACGAACGAGGAGGGCAAGGCCCTGCTCAAGCACCTGGGATTCCCGTTCAAGGCGAAGGATGACCCGAAGAAGGCGAAGACCAAGCGCGGTCCCGCCTACTACGCCAAGAAGAAAAAGAAGTGAGGATCTGATGGCCAAGACAGCTCTGAAGGTCAAGGCGGCCCGCAAGCCCAAGTTCGGTGTCCGTGCTTACACCCGTTGCCAGCGCTGCGGTCGTCCGCACTCGGTGTACCGCAAGTTCGGCCTGTGCCGAATCTGCCTGCGCGAGATGGCCCACGCCGGTCAGCTCCCGGGTGTCACCAAGTCCTCCTGGTGACCAGCGCGCGTCCGTCAAGGATGCAGATCCACGGGCCCTACCAGGCCCCGGCGGGTTGGTAACCCGCCCCACAAACACCTGAACAACACAGAAGGTCCCCGAGCCGGACGCCCCAGGGGAGGACGGCAGCAGGGAAACCGTTGTGAGAAAGAGGCCAAACCAGCCATGACCATGACTGACCCGATCGCAGACATGCTGACCCGTCTGCGTAACGCCAACCAGGCGTACCACGACCAGACGTCGATGCCTCACTCGAAGATCAAGGCCGGAATCGCCGAGATCCTCAAGTCGGAGGGCTACATCGCCGACTACAAGGTCAACGAACCCAAGGAGGGCGAGGTCGCCAAGACCCTGACCCTCACCCTCAAGTATGGCGAGAGCCGTGAGCGTTCCATCGCTGGCGTTCGCCGTATCAGCAAGCCCGGACTTCGCGTCTACGCCAAGTCCACCGCCCTGCCGAAGGTGCTCGGCGGCCTGGGCATTGCCATCATCTCCACCTCTCAAGGGCTGCTCACTGACAAGCAGGCCCACGAGAAGTCCGTGGGCGGGGAAGTCCTCGCCTACGTGTGGTGACCGTCGACGAGACAGATAGGAGTAATCAATGTCGCGCATTGGCAGGCTTCCCATCGCCGTCCCGTCCGGTGTCGAGGTGAAGCTTGATGGGCAGGACGTGGAGGTGAAGGGTCCGAAGGGAACCCTGAACTTCACCGTTCGCGAGCCCATCACCGTGAGCAAGAATGATGAAGGAGAGATCCTCGTTGAGCGTCCGGACGACGAGCGTGAGAACCGCTCGCTGCACGGCCTCACCCGTACTCTCATCAACAACATGGTCATCGGTGTGACCGAGGGCTACGAGAAGAAGTTGGAGATCCAGGGCGTGGGTTACCGCGTGATGTCCAAGGGTCCCAAGCAGCTCGAGTTCAACCTCGGCTTCTCGCACCCGGTGATCGTCGACGCCCCGGAGGGAATCACCTTCGCCGTCGAGAACCCCACCAAGTTCTCGGTCCAGGGCATCGACAAGCAGGTCGTCGGCGAGACCGCGGCCAACATCCGCAAGATTCGCAAGCCGGAGCCCTACAAGGGCAAGGGTGTGCGTTACGAGGGCGAGAACGTCCGTCGCAAGGTTGGAAAGGCAGGTAAGTGACATGGCAAGCACCCTGACTGTTCGCAAGAGCCTGTCCGACCGCGCCAAGGCACGTGCTCGTCGCCAGGCCCGTGGTCGCAAGAAGATCTTCGGGACCGTCGAGCGTCCCCGCATGGTCGTGACCCGTTCGTCGAAGCACGTCTTCGTCCAGGTCATCGACGATGTTGCCGGAAACACCCTCGTGTCGGCTTCCACCATGGAGGCTGTGCTGCGCGAGATGTCCGGGGACAAGACCGCCAAGGCTGCCCGCGTTGGCACCATCATCGGTGAGCGCGCCAAGGCCGCTGGCATCGACAAGGTCGTCTTCGACAAGGCCGGGAACCAGTACCACGGGCGGATCGCCGCGCTGGCCGATGCGGCCCGCGAGGCCGGTCTCGACTTCTGACCCACGAAAGGCAAGTGAGCAACGATGAGTGGAACCCAGCGCCGCGGTGGCGGTGCAGGTGGTGAGCGTCGTGGCCGTGACAACCGTCGTGGCCAGAACGATCGCAACCGCAATCAGAATGAATATCTCGAGCGCGTCGTGGCGATCAACCGCGTCGCCAAGGTGGTCCAGGGTGGCCGTCGCTTCAGCTTCACGGCGCTGGTCGTCGTGGGCGATGGCGAGGGCACCGTGGGCGTCGGCTACGGCAAGGCCAAGGAGGTGCCCGCGGCCATCGCCAAGGGCGTCGAGGAGGCCAAGAAGCACTTTTTCAAGGTGCCGCTGGTCGGTCGTACCATCACCCACCCGGTGATTGGTGAGAAGGCTGCCGGCGTCGTCCTGCTGCGTCCGGCTTCCCCCGGTACCGGTGTCATCGCCGGCGGTTCGGCCCGCGCCGTTCTCGAGTGCGCCGGCGTGCAGGACGTGCTCGCCAAGTCTCTTGGCTCCTCCAACGCGATCAACGTGGTTCACGCCACCGTTGCCGCGCTGCAGCAGCTCGAGGAGCCCGAAGAGGTTGCCCGTCGCCGTGGCAAGTCCGTTGAGGACGTCGCCCCGGCAGCCATGCTTCGTGCCCGTAAGGAGGCCGACGAGGCCGCTGCTGCTGCCCGCATGGAGGAGAAGGCAGGGGTCAACTGATGAGCAAGCTGAAGATCACCCAGATCAAGTCCGGCATCTCCACGAAGCCGAATCATCGCGAGACCCTGCGCAGCCTCGGGCTGAAGCGCATCGGTGACACGGTCATCAAGGAGGACCGCCCGGAGTTCCGCGGCATGGTCCAGACCGTTCGTCACCTCGTCACCATGGAAGAGGTGGACTGACATGGCTATTGAGCTCCATGACCTCAAGCCCGCTCCTGGTGCCCACAAGGCCAAGACCCGTGTTGGCCGTGGTGAGGGTTCCAAGGGCAAGACCGCTGGTCGCGGTACGAAGGGCACCGGCGCACGCAAGAACGTGCCCGAGTTCTTCGCTGGCGGCCAGATGCCGATTCACATGCAGGCCCCGAAGCTGGGCGGGTTCCACAACCCGTTCCGCACCGAGTACCAGGTCGTGAACCTGGACAAGGTCGAGGCCCTGTTCCCCAAGGGCGGCAAGATCACCGTCGACGACCTCGTCGCCGTCGGTGCCGTCCGTGACAACGAGCTCGTCAAGGTTCTCGGAACCGGCGAGCTGACCGTCAAGGTCGACCTCGTCGTCGACGCCTGGTCCAAGTCGGCCCAGGAGAAGATCGAGAAGGCCGGCGGCAGCGTCACCAAGCGCTGAGGTCAACCTGCAAGTATCAAGTGACGTCGTGAACACGACCGAATGACGTGTGAGGGACGGGAAACATCACAGTTTCCCGTCCCTCCTGTCATATGCCCGTGCAGTGCATTTGCAATGACGAAATGCGTTGCCCTTTTGGTCTCAACAGACAAACCCAGGGGTTTGGTGTGTGTAAGATCACACGCACCAAAACGGCCCGCGTGCCGAGATGACCCCATGCCGAATCGTGTGCAGCGGTAGAAACTACCGACAGGGTCACTCCCCAGCCACACTCGCCGGCGGCCCACCTGCCCTCCCGGCAGGTCTGCACACTGTGAGAAAGGACGATCGTGCTCAGATACGTGGTGCGTCGCCTCATCAATTACGTCGTGCTGTTGTTCATTGCGGTTTCCTTCGCATACCTGCTCGCCTCGTACGCCCTGGACCCGCGCAACGCTTTCGACCAGACGAATCCGAAGCTCAACTGGACGGCGATCAACCAGTCACTGACCAACTACAACATCAACCCCGACACCAGCATCTGGGTGCGGTACGAACGGTGGTTGAAGATGGTGTTCCTGCATTGGAACTGGGGCTGGACCCCACATGGTGACGCGATCAACTCGCTGATTGGCACCCGCATCGGTGTGTCCGTCCGTCTCGTGATCTGTGGAACGATTATCGGCATGGTCGGCGGTGTCGCCGTCGGTGCCTGGTCGGCCGTCCGCCAGTACTCGGCCGCTGACCGAATCGTGTCCTTCCTGTGTCTGCTGCTCATCTCGACCCCGACGATGGTGTTGGCGGTCCTGCTGCAACTCGGTGCCATTCACATCAACCAGGCGACCGGAACGCAATTCTTCCAGTTCATCGGTGAGGTCGGATCTCACGGCAATTACTTCGGGGCCGAGCTGCTCAGCCGTATGCAGCACCTGCTGTTGCCGACGATCTCCCTGTCGGCGTTGAGCCTGGCGAGCTACTCGCGGTACCAGCGCAACCTGATGCTCGACACCCTCGGTGCTGACTACGTCCGTACCGCACGTGCCAAGGGTCTTCGCAAGGGACGCGCCATCCGTCACCATGCGCTGCGCAACGCCATCATCCCGATGGCCACCTATTTCGCCTTCGGCGTGGCCAACATCTTCGTCGGTGCTACCATTTCCGAGCAGGTCTACGCCTGGAACGGTGTCGGTTCCTACTCCGTGATGTCGATTCAGCAGAACGACATCAACGGTTCGGTCGCGGTCGTCGCCTTCTCCGGCCTCTGCACCCTGACGGGTGCCCTTCTGTCCGACATCCTCATTGCGGTCATCGATCCGCGTGTCCGGGCTCGATGAGGAGGAGCCGTCATGTCTGAACCCACCAATAACTCCAGCGTTGAGCTCAACACCCCGAAGACGGGTCCGTGCGCCCCCATCAAAGGTCCCGATGCCTTGAGTGCTGCCGAGCGCAACGAGAAGCACAAGCCGGGACGCAATGAGCGTGACGGCAAGCACATGTCGCGTCGCCGTCTGATCCTGCGCCGTTTCTGGCGTCCGGTTGGCTCCAAGATCGGTGTCATCGGACTCGCCCTCGTCGTCCTCCTGGCCCTCATCGGCCCGTACATCGCCAACTGGGACTACTGGGTGGTTGATGACAACGCCTTCCTCGCGCCGCCGGACCAGTACCACTGGTTCGGTACAAGCCAGGGTGGCTTCGACCTGTTCGCCATGACGGTCGAGGGTCTGCGCAAGTCGCTCATCATCGGTTTCTGCGTCGCACTCATCGTCGAGACCCTGGCCGCCCTCATCGGTTCGGCCGCGGCCTACTTCGGCAAGGTGGCGGAGAAGATCATCCTGTGGTTCATCGACCTGCTGTTGGTGATCCCGTCCTTCCTCGTCATCGCCATCCTGAGCCAGCACACCTCGGGCAAGAGCACCTCGACGGCCCTGCTGATCGTTCTGCTGTCGGCATTCAGCTGGATGCTGTCGGCCCGTGTGGTCCGCGCCATGACCCTGTCGGTGGTCAATCTCGACTACGTCACGGCCGCTCGTTTCATGTCGGTGCCGCCGTTCACGATCATCGTCAAGCACGTCATCCCGAACATCGCCAGCTACCTCATCATCGACCTGACCCTCGGTGTGGTCGCGGCCATCATGAGCGAGACGGTGCTCTCCTTCTTCGGTTTCGGCGTGCAGAAGCCGGAGACCTCCCTGGGCACTCTGCTGGGTGACGGCATGACGGCGGTCACGACCTCACCGTGGCTGTTCATGTTCCCGGCCGGTGTGCTGGTGATCCTGCTGCTGAGCGTCAACTTCATCGGTGACGGCCTGCGTGACGCCGTCGATCCCTCCTCCAAGTCTGGTGGTAAGGCATGAGCAAGAAAACTGCCACTGCGGCCAACCTGTCCGACGCCCTTCCCGAACGTCAGGAGGGTGTGCCGGTCCTGCAGATCAAGGACCTCAACGTCCGCTTCCCCTCCGAGGACGGCGTCGTCCACGCCGTGCGTGGAGTCAACCTGACCGTTCATGCCGGCGAGGTCGTCGGCCTGGTGGGTGAGTCCGGTTCCGGTAAGTCCGTCACCTCGATGTCGGTGATGGGCCTGCTGGACGAGGGTGCCAGCGTCGAGGGGTCCATCAAGCTTCACGGCACCGAGCTGCTGGGACGTGACGACAACTGGATGTCGGACGTGCGAGGCAAGAAGGTCGCCATGATCTTCCAGGACCCGCTGAGCGCCCTGACCCCCGTGTACACGATCGGTGACCAGATCGTCGAGGCTCTTCAGGTCCACTCGAACATGTCCGACAAGGACGCCTGGGCCCGAGCCCTCGAGCTGCTCGACATGGTCGGCATCCCCAATCCGGAAGTTCGTGCTAAGGCCTTCCCGCACGAGTTCTCCGGTGGTATGCGTCAGCGCGTCGTCATCGCCATGGCGATCGCCAACGACCCCGACCTCATCATCGCCGACGAGCCGACGACGGCTCTCGACGTGACCATCCAGGCGCAGATTCTCGATCTGCTGCGGGTGGCCCAGCGTGAGACCCACGCCGGTGTCGTCATGATCACCCATGACCTCGGTGTCGTTGCTGGTCTGGCCGACCGGGTGGCCGTCATGTACGCCGGTCGCATCGTCGAGCGGGCCAACGTCGACGAGCTGTTCTACCGCTCCCGTCACCCGTACACCATCGGTCTGCTGGGATCCCTGCCTCGTCCTGACCTCGACAAGGACGAGCCGCTGACCCCGGTCGAGGGCAACCCGCCCTCCCTGCTGAACCTGCCGCCGGGCTGTCCCTTCGCGCCACGCTGCCCGATGGCGATCGATGCCTGTCGTCAGGCCGAGCCCGAGCTGACGCCCACCGACCTGGACAAGCACGAGGCCGCTTGCATACGGCACGCCGAGCTCATCGACCGCACGTACGCGGAGATCTACCCGCAGGTCGGGGAGCACAAGAGCCGCTTCAAGGCAGCGCTAGGGACCTCCGACCGCGAGGCCCTCGAGGACGTCCTGGAGGTCAAGGACCTGGTCAAGACCTACCCGCTCATGAAGGGTGCGGTCTTCAAGAGGCGCGTTGGCACCGTTCATGCCGTTGACGGCATCTCCTTCCGGATCAAGAAGGGCGAGACCCTCGGCCTGGTGGGTGAGTCCGGCTGTGGCAAGACCACGACAATCATGTCGATTCTCGAGCTGGCCAAGCCGGAGGCGGGTACCGTCGTCGTCCTGGGCCGTGACGCGGCCAGGATGAATGCGAAGGATCGCAAGGAGACCCGTCAGGACCTCCAGGTGGTCTTCCAGGATCCGATGGCATCCCTGGATCCGCGTCTTCCGATTGCCGACATCATCGCCGAGCCGCTGAAGTACAACGGTTACCCGAAGAACAAGATCGCGGAGCGGGTCGACGAGCTGATGGCCCTGGTCGGCCTGGAGCCCGCCCACGCCAACCGCTACCCGCGGAACTTCTCCGGTGGCCAGAAACAGCGTGTCGGTATTGCCCGTGCACTGGCCCTCAACCCGAAGTTGCTGGTGCTCGACGAGCCGGTCTCGGCGCTCGACGTGTCGATTCAGGCTGGTGTGTTGAACCTGTTGGAGGACCTGCGCGAGAAGCTGGAGTTGTCCTATCTCTTCGTCGCCCACGACCTGTCGGTGGTTCGCCACATCGCTAACCGTGTTGCCGTCATGTACCTGGGGCGTATCGTCGAGCTGGGCGAGGTCTCGGAGGTCTTCGACCACCCGATGCACCCGTACACCCAGGGCTTGTTGTCGGCCATCCCGGTGCCCGACCCGTCCAAGGAGCACAACCGCCACCGCATCTTGCTGGAGGGCGACCTGCCGTCACCGGCCGCGCCGCCGCCTGGGTGTCCATTCCACACTCGCTGCCCAAAGTTTAAGGAGCTCGACGAGGCATCCCAGGCCACGTGCATGGGGGAGCGTCCCGAGCTGTTCTACCCGCAGCCGGACATCGACCGGCGCACGGCATGTCACTTCCCTGAGGAGATCCGGGTGTTCTGAGACTCTGCAGTGAGTCCCTGACATGGGGTGGTGCCGTTGCGACGACGCCACCCCATGCGTCATGTTCAGGGCCCACCTGGTGGTCTCATCGGCGCCTTGACCGATGGGCGGGTGTGACCTTGACGAAAATCACGGTTGGATCAAGGAAAGGTCAAGATTTCATAACGAAACCGCATTCTGGGGCCGTTTGCGCTGGTCGGTCCGGGTCATGAGTGCCAAGCTCATGCCATCCCGATCCACCCAGGATCCTCAACTTTCCGGAGGTTTACCGTGCGTAAGACCTTGACGACCGCAGTGGCTGCTCTGGCAGTGGGCTCGCTTGCCCTGACTGGCTGCGGACAGAAGAACCAGTCCGGCGGCGACCAGAACAAGAGCGACAAGGCCACGTCGGCGAGTGCGCCGCTGGCTGCCCTGAACATCAAGCCCCGTGACCAGATCAAGGACGGTGGCACCCTTCGCCTGACCATTACCACCTTGCCGACGGGCTGGAACCCGATGCAGGTCGACAACAACTCAGTTGACCTGCAGCCAACTATCTGGCAGTTCATCGGTGTCAACAACTTCGATATTGCCGAGGATGGCACTCCGAAGCCGAATCCGAACTACATCGAGTCGGTCAAGATGGACACCAAGGATGGCAAGCAGGTTGTCACGTTGCACCTCAACCCGAAGGCGAAGTGGAATTCGGGTCGCACTATCGATTATACGGACTACCAGGCCACCTGGAAATCCTCCAACGGCGAGAACGACAAGTTCCTTCCCGCCACCACCGACGGCTTCAACCAGGTGACGTCGGTTGAGAAGGGTGCCAAGGACACCGACGTCGTCATCAAGTACAAGGCGACTTATCCCGACTGGACAGCGACATGGAGCAGTGTGTTGCCGAAGGAAGGGATCTCTGACCCCAATACCTTCAATTCCGGCTGGAAGACCCTGAACCCTGACTGGTTCACTGGCCCATTCACCCCCACCAAGGTCGACCAGGCCTCCAAGACCCTGACCGTCAAGCGTAATGACAAGTGGTGGGGCGACAAGGCGAAGCTTGACACCGTCACCTTCAAGGCGATGGAGGACGCTGCCAAGACGAAGGCTTTCGCCAACAAGGAGATTGACGTCGCCGACACCATCATCACCAAGGATGGCTATGAGACGGCCAAGAAGCGTGATGACGCCGACATGCGTGCTGCCGGTTCGCTGCAGTGGCGCCACTTCACCTTCAACGCCAAGTCGGCGAGCCTCTCGGACAAAGAGGTTCGTCAGGCCATCGTCAAGGGCATCAACCGTCCGGCCATCGCCAAGTCCGATCTTGCGGGATTGCCAGTTCAGGCCGACTCGGTGATGCTCGGCAACCACTTCTTCATGCCGGGCCAGCCTGGTTACAAGGACAACTCCGGAGACTTCAAGTACGACCCGAAAGCTGCTGAGAAGCAACTTGATGAGGCCGGCTGGAAGAAGCAGGGTGACTACCGCGTCAAGGACGGCAAGACCCTCACCGTCAATTACGCTCAGCTGACCGGTGTGCCCACCTCCGAGAATGAGGGTGCGCTGTTCAAGCAGGACATGGCGAAGATCGGGGTTAAGGTCAACCTTGTCAACACTCCGTCCAGCGATATGCAGAAGGTGCTGACGAACCACTCCTTCGACGTCATCGCGTTCACTTGGCAGGGCACCCCGTACCCGATGGCCAACGTCCGTCAGATCTATGGCGCTGCTGCTGAGGGCTCCAAGAAGCCGTCGCAGTCGAACTACACCCAGATCATCGATCCCGAGGTTGAGAAGCTCATCCCGCAGATCGACACTGAGATGGATGTCAACAAGCGACGCGAACTCACCAATGAGGCCGACAAGCACATTTGGGACGATGTGATGGTGCTGCCGTTGTACCGGCGCATCATGTTCTCCGGCGCCCCGAAGAACCTGGCGAACTATGGTTCCGCGACCTTCCAGAGCACCCGTGGCGAGGACATCGGTTACGTCAAGTGAGCTTGATGGGTTATTGACCCGGAAAGGGCCCGGCAATGGTAGTTGTCGGGCCCTTCTCATGTCTTGCACAGGCGATTTCGGAGAATCGCATGGCCGGGGGTGGTTTCGCGGCTCCAATGGTGGTTTCGTAAGGTGTGATGTTCGGTTTCCGACGAAGAAGCCGGATCGTGGCAGGAGCGTCCTGCCATTCACTTCACTGGAGGACATCTTGCGCAAGACGATCGTGGCCCCTGTGGCGCTGCTGGCCGTGTCGGCCATGGCACTCACCGGGTGCGGACAGAAGAACCAGTCCGGCGGAAGCAAGCAGTCAGGGGTGACGTCGGAGTCGGCCCCGATGGCCCAGCTCAACGTGGCTGACCGGAGCCAGCTCAAGGACGGTGGCACGTTGCGCCTGGCCATTGAGCAGCTTCCGACGGGATGGAATCCCATGAACGTCAATGGCAACACTGTTGACCTCTCAACGACGATCTGGAACTTTGTCGGCGTCCAGAACTTTGACATTGCTGAGGACGGCACTCCAAAGCCGAACCCGAACTACATCTCCTCGACCGATGTGGAGACCAAGGGCGGCAAACAGGTCGTGACCCTGCACCTCAACCCGAAGGCCAAGTGGAATTCCGGTCGTACCATCGATTACTCGGATTACCAAGCCACTTGGAAGGCCAACAACGGTTCTGAGCCCGGCTTCCTGCCGGCCAGCACCGATGGTTTCAACCAGATCACCTCGGTGGAGAAGGGCGACAAGGACACCGACGTCGTCATCACCTTCAAGGGTACCTATCCCGACTGGACGGCGACCCTGAGCAGCGTTCTGCCCAAGGAAGGGGCGAAGGACGCCGCTACCTTCAACGAGGGATGGAAAAAGCTGAACCCGGATTGGTTCGCCGGACCGTTCATTCCGACGAAGGCTGACCAGGCCTCGAAGACCCTGACCGTCAAGCGTAATGACAAGTGGTGGGGCGACAAGTCGAAGCTTGACACCGTCACCTTCAAGGCGATGAACAACGCCACTCAGACCAAGGCTTTCGCCAACAGGGAGATCGACGCCGCGTCGGGCATCATCACGAAGGACGGCTACCAGACGGCGAAGAAGCGTCCCGACGCCGAGATGCGTCAGGCCGGGTCGTTGCAGTGGCGTCACTTCACCTTCAACACCAAGTCGACCATGCTGTCTGACAAGAAGGTGCGTCAGGCCATCGTCAAGGGTATCAACCGCCCAGCCATCGCCAAGTCCGACCTTGCAGGCATACCCGTCAACCCGGACACCCTCATGCTCGGCAACCACTTCTTCATGCCCGGTCAGGCTGGCTACAAGGACAACTCCGGGGACTACAAGTACGACCCGAAGGCTGCCGAGAAGCAGCTCGAGGATGCCGGTTGGAAGAAGCAGGGTGACTACCGCGTCAAGGACGGCAAGACCCTGATGATCAACTATGCCCAGCTGACCGGTGTGCCCACCTCCGAGAACGAGGGTGCGCTGTTCAAGCAGGACATGGCGAAGATCGGCGTCAAGGTCAACCTCGTCAATACCCCGAGTGACTCCTTCACCCAGACGCTGAGCAGCCACTCCTTCGACGTGATTGCCTTTGCCTGGAACGGCACCCCGTACCCGATGGCCAACGTCCGTCAGATCTACGGCGCCTCCGCCGAGGGCTCCAAGAAGCCGTCGCAGTCCAACTTCTCCCAGCTGATCGATCCTGAGATCGAGAAGCGCATTCCCAGCATTGACGCCGAGTCGGATGTCTCGAAGCGTCGTGAGCTGACCAACCAGGCCGACAGGATCATCTGGGACAACGTCATGACCCTTCCGCTGTACCGTCGCATCTCCTTCACCGCGGTTCCGAAGAACCTGGCGAACTACGGTGCTGCGACCTTCCAGACCGTGCACGCAGAGAACATCGGTTTCCAGAAGTGACGATGAGCTCTCACGTATGAGAGCGGGGCCGGGGACGGATTCCCCGGCCCCGCTGTCACCGTGGTTTGTCGCGGTATGTGTCAGGACTGACGACGGCGACGCACGACGAGTGCGACGATGAGGGCGATGACCACGACGGCAATGACGACGATCGTGGCAACAGGCCCGGACTTGGAGCCATTGTCTGACGACGTGTCGGCGTTCTGGGTCTTCTTGGTGTTGTCGCCGGTCAGCTGGAAAGAGGCGCCATCGGCGCTCCCGGCGGCCAACTTGGGGGGAGTGCAGGACTTGGTCTTTGGCTTGTTGTAGCACCAGCCTTCGATCGATCCGGGGGTCGGCTTGTACTGGTCGGCACCTTTCTCCGAGTAATCCCACGCAGCCCCGGCGCCGGAGGCGTGGTAATACGCCCAGTACTGACCGTTGAAGGTCTTGGGGCAGGTTTCGGGATGGTTGTTCATCGTGCAGATGAGACTGGATTTGTTCTTGCCGACGGTAATTCCGGCCTTCTTGAGGGCGTCGGCGCCGGTGGATGGCGAGTCGACGCACTGGTTGGACAGCACTTTCTGGTCATCTGTGATGACGAAAACCCAGACGTTGTTGGCGCTGAGGCAGTCGTCAATGGCTTTCGCCTGCCCAGTTTCGGCGCTCGGTGAGGGAGCGGCGTGTGCGGGGACCGGGAAGACGATGGCCAGGGTCGCAAACAATAGAGCGGCGAGCACTCCCACTATGGTCGGGAGTGCTCGCCGGTTGTCGGTTTCAGGAATACTCACATGACGATCATGCCGCAGTGGGGAGTATTCGTTCGATTGATTGTCTCAGACGCCGGTATGGGGCAGGGCTGTCGGACGATCCGAGGGACGGTCGGGGAAGGACCCCGTCAGATGATGATGACGGCAGCGACGAGCACAACCGTGATGCAGATCGTCATCCAGTTCGGGTGAACCTGAATTTCTCCGTCACGAGACATCCCGTCCTTGGGCTTCTTCTGGTCCTGCCCCTGTTTGGTCTGCGTCGCAGCCGTCGCCCTGACCATGGGACGACGCTCGATCCTCTCCATCTCGATGAGACGAGCCGTCGAGTGGGAATCCAGCGACCACCTCATCGGAAGCTCGGAACCGACGATGACCTGCGGGACGTGGTCGACATTGCCCTTCATTGCGGTGGCCGTGCCGCGTGCCGGCGCAGCCCACGCCGAGATCGTGCGCGGCTTGCGCATCCCTTCGGCGTCAGGGCGGCGCTCGGCCGTCAGCGCCAGCCCCCAACGCCCGGTGACTTCGGTAATTCGACGCCAGGGAACGTCCCAAATTCGGAATTGATTGACGACGGTCACCCCATCGTCATTGATCCGAATTTCGGCAACTCCCCAAATGATCCACGTCAGCCACACGAAAAGCAGCAGGGCGGGCAGGTTCGTCAATCCAGCCAGACCGGATCGAATGAGGTCGAGAATCGTCAGCACGATGATCACCGCGAGGACGATCCCGACGCCGATTCGTCCTCGATGCGAGGAGATGATGATCGGCGGTCTCATGGCGCTCCAGACGGGGGTCAGACAAGTGGTGGTGTGCGGCGACGTGGGTATTACCGTCGTGAGTTGATAGGCTACCCCCGCTGTGTCCATGCTCCCAGACATTTGCCTGCAGCGCGTCATGGGGGTTGAATCTGCGTAGTCAGTAGTCCACGAGATGGGAGAGGGCCCGGATGCTTTCCGCCTTCGCCAATGCCTTCAGAACGCCGGATCTTCGCCGCAAGATCCTGTTCACGCTCTTCATCCTGGCGGTTTTCAGGCTCGGGTCCGTCATCCCCGTCCCGAACGTCAACGTGTCTAACATCAACACGTGCGTCAGCCAGGCGAGTTCCGGATCCTCTGCCGGTCTGTACTCGATGATCAGCCTGTTCTCGGGTGGCGCCCTGCTGAAGTTGGCGATCTTCGCGCTCGGCATCTTGCCCTACATCACGGCGTCGATCATCCTGCAGCTGCTGACGGTCGTCATCCCGAAGCTGGAGACCCTCAAGAAGGAGGGTGCGTCCGGCCAGAACAAGATCACCCAGTACACCCGTTACCTCACCCTGGTGCTCGGCCTGTTGCAGGCGACGGCCTTCGTCACCCTGGCAACCTCGGGGCGTTTGTTCACCGGCTGCGCCCTGCCGGTCGTGTACTCCACCTCGATCTTCGAGATCATCGTCATGATCCTGACGATGACGGCAGGCACGACGATCGTCATGTGGATGGGTGAGCTCGTCACCGAGCACGGTATCGGCAACGGCATGTCGATCATGATCTTCACCCAGATCGCTGCTCGCTTTCCTGACTCCCTGTGGGCCATCAAAGTTGCCCGTAACGGTGCCGGCCAGGCCCACGCCTGGTTCGTGTTCATCCTGGTGATCGTCATCGGCCTGCTCGTCATGGCAGCCGTTGTCTTCATCGAGCAGGGCCAGCGACGCATCCCGGTGCAGTATGCGAAGAGGATGGTCGGGCGCCGGATGCTCGGCGGCTCGACGACCTACATTCCGCTGAAGGTGAACCAGTCCGGCGTCATCCCGGTCATCTTCGCCTCGTCGATTCTGTACCTTCCGGTGCTTTACGCCACCTTCCGACCGCAGACCGACGCGGCAAAGTGGATTGGTCACTACTTCACACGTGGTGACCACCCGATTTACAACATCGTCTATTTCCTGCTGATCATCTTCTTCTGCTACTTCTACGTGGCCATCACTTTCGATCCCGTCGAGATGAGTGACAACATGAAGAAGTATGGTGGATTCATTCCCGGCATCCGGGCCGGGAAGCCCACCGAGGACTACTTGGCCTATGTGTTGTCGAGGCTGACAGCACCTGGGTCCTTGTACTTGGGCCTCATTTCGATGATCCCGACGCTCGCGTTCGTGTACCTCAAGGCGAACCAGAACTTCCCGTTCGGAGGTACGAGCATCCTCATCATCGTGGGTGTGGCGCTGGACACCGTCAAACAGGTCGAAAGCAAGTTGCAGCAACGACACTACGAAGGATTCCTGTCATCATGAGACTGCTGATCATGGGCGCCCCGGGCGCAGGCAAGGGAACTCAGGCCACCGCTATCGCTGAGCACTGCTCCGTGCCCGCGATCTCCACCGGCGACATGTTCCGTGCCAACATCAAGAACGGCACTGAGTTGGGCAAGAAGGTCAAGGCCATCATGGATGCCGGCGACCTCGTCCCCGACGAGCTGACCGACGCCATCGTCGTCGATCGCCTCCACCAGGACGACGCCGCCAACGGCTTCCTGCTCGACGGCTACCCCCGCAACATGCATCAGGTCGCGGCCCTCGACGCTTATCTCAAGGAGCACGGTCAGGAGCTCGACGCAGTCATCAGCCTCGACGTCGACCCCGAGCTGCTCACCCAGCGTCTGCTGAAGCGTGCTGAGATCGAGGGACGTACCGACGACAACGAGGAGACCATTCGCAACCGTATGAAGGTCTACTCCTCCCAGACCGAGCCGCTCCTGGAGCATTACCGCTCGGCCGGCATTCTCGTTCCGGTTGACGGCGTCGGTGAGATCGACGAGGTGCGCCAGCGCATCTTCGCTGCTCTCGACTCGAAGAACTGACGTGCTGGGCCGCAATCGATTCCAGATCAAGACACCCGACCAGATCTGCAAGATGCGTCGGGCGGGGCTGGTCGTCGCCGAGGGCTTGGAGGCCATGAGAGCGGTTGCCGTGCCTGGGGCCACCACCGCCGACATCGACCGGGCCGGTCGCGAGGTGCTCGAGCGTCACAACGCGGGGTCTAACTTTCTCAATTACGGGGGAGATTGGGGCCTGCCGCCCTATCCGGGCGTGGCATGTGTGAGCCCGAACGAGACCATTGTCCACGGCATCCCCGGTGATCGCGAGCTCAAGGACGGCGACATCGTCTCCATCGACTACGGAGCCATCGTCGACGGGTGGCACGGTGATGCTGCCCGAACGGTTCTGGTGGGAGACGTCAGCGAGGAGGCCCGGACCTTGTCCGAGGTGACCCGTGAGTCCATGTGGGCTGGCATTGCCAAGGTCGCGGCCGGTGCTCGCATCGGTGACGTCTCCGCTGCTGTACAGGCCTCCCTGGAGTCCCACGACCGTGATTACGGGATCATCCGTGAGTACACCGGCCACGGGATTGGCACCGAGATGCACATGGATCCGGACGTCCCCAACTGGGGCCGAGCTGGACGTGGCCCGAAGATCGTCGAAGGCATGGTGCTGTGCATCGAGCCGATGGCGACTCTCGGCATGGAGGACACTGCCACCCTGGACGACGAGTGGACGGTTGTCACGGTGGACGGCTCATGGGCCAGCCACTGGGAGAACACCGTTGCCGTGACCAGCAAGGGTCTGTGGGTGTTGTCCGAACCCGACGGCGGCAAGGCCGAACTCGAGAAGCGCGGAGTGCCGTACGGGCCTCTTGACTGAGATTGAGTTCTTGTGGTGGTCGCCGGGACGTTGGTCCCGGCGACCACTGTTTTGTGGGGGTAGAGGGTCGACACGCCGTATCTGGCATTCTCTGCGGCTCAACCAGGTTCGGAACTCGTCGTTACTACACGGAGCTGCCAAAAACTGCGCTTGGCAACGTGAACATCGTGTGTTTGCCCTAATTTTTGGCAGCTCCGTGTAGTTGTCCCCACGTAACAGCCAACCGCCGCACCAAAAAATACCTGTGGACAAGTGAAGGATCCGGCTTGCGCTGACGATAACTGTCAATGTGAGAACTTCTGATGTTGTGAGCCATGGTGTGCCATCCGAGCTCTGCCCTGGCGGTGTGGTGTCCACAGGTGTGCTTTCGTGCTTCGGCCTCGATCGTGAAGCGATCCGGTCAGCGAAGAAGAGGGGTGAACTCAGCTGGCTGAGAATGGGTTGGTGGGCCCTACCGGATGCCGACCACGACGTCGTCACCGCGGTGAGGGCAGGAGGCGTCCTGGGGTGTGTCAGTGCTCTGAAGATGATCGGGGTCTGGTCGCCGCTCGATTCGCAGATCCATTGCCGGGGTCACCGCGAACCATTGTCCCCGGCTGTTCGTTCCTGTCCCGCGCCTCGCCGCGCTGCCCCCATCATGGCGGTCGATCCGCCCGACATTGCCGTGCAGTCAGTCGTGCGCTGCCTCGATCATGATGAAGCCGTGGCGGTCCTCGACTCTGTGCTGCGGAAAGGGATACTCACTTGCGAACGGCTTGAGGAGTGTCTTTCGCCGATTCCGGCGGGTCGGCGCATCCTTCCCGACCTCGGCTGGGCCGACTCAGGTGCCGAGTCCCTGGTCCGATGCCGGTTACGCCGCCTCAGTCTCCCAGTGAGAACTCAGGCCAGCATCGATGGCGTGGGGAGAGTCGACATGCTGGTGGGGAGCCGGCTCGTCATCGAAGTCGATTCGGTGGCACACCACACGGATGCCTCCGCATATTCCAACGATCGTCGTCGTGATCTTGAACTCGTCTCCCGCGGCTATCTCGTCGTCCGGATCACCTGGCACCAGGTCATGTACGACTGGGAGCGCGTCGAGCAGCACATTCTGGAGATCGTCGGTGCCGGTGACCACCTGGGTCGTGTCCGGGCAGCCTGACAACAGGGGTTGACGAGGGTGGTTGTATGCCTGCCATGAGCTTTGCCACAGGCCCTGTCCCACAGACTCGCCGTGACGACGTTGTCGAGATCCTCCACGGGCACACCATCGAGGACCCGTACCGCTGGCTCGAGGACGCCGATTCCCCTGACACCGTCGACTGGGTGGAACGACAGCGGGCCTTTACTGAGGAAGCCCTCGCCATGCTGAGAACTCGGGAGGCGTTTCGCAACCGACTCGCTGAGCTGTACTCCCTTCCTGGCGACACGATCGACAAGCACTGTGGCGGTCGCTATCTCATGTGGCACGACGACGGTGATGCCGCCCAGCCAGTGGTGCAGGCGGCCGGGGACTGGCGCGACCTGTTCGATCGTCCCATCACTCTCCTCGATCCCAACGATTGGTCCGAGGACGGCACGACCTCCCTCAAGGATGCGGCCATCAGCCCCGACGGCTCGACCCTGGCGTGGGCGAGCTCGGCGGCCGGCTCGGACTGGACCTCCTTCACCCTCCGCAACCTGGCCACCGGCGAGGAGCGCGACCCCGGAATCCATACCAAGTTCAGTACGGTCAGCTGGTTCCCGGATTCAGTGAGCCTGCTCGTCCTGGACTTCCCGGACAAGGAGACCGGCGAGACCGCGGTCACCAAGGCCGCGGGCGACCCACGTCTCGTCATGGTCCGCACCGACACTGGTGAGCGGACCGAGGTGCTTCCGGCTGGCCCGGAGGGGACCTTTTACTGGGGTGGGATCAGTCACGAAACCGACGAGAACGGCAACCGCACCGGGGAGGGCTGGGTGGTCATCAGCGACATCATCGGCACCTCCCACAACAGCGGACTGACGGTCTTCCGTCATCACCTCGTCGACGGACACTCCGTGGTCGAGAAAGGGCGTCGCATTGCCGAGGCTGACGCGAGTCATCATCCCGTCGGCATCGTCGGCTCAACGTTCTTCGTCCTCACCGACGACACCACCCCGACCTACCGACTCGTCGCCA
The DNA here is from genome assembly GCF_000367205.1 of Cutibacterium avidum 44067. NCBI lineage: Bacteria > Bacillati > Actinomycetota > Actinomycetes > Propionibacteriales > Propionibacteriaceae > Cutibacterium > Cutibacterium avidum. The sequence goes on from NC_021064.1 coordinate 395,349, forward strand.
TCGACCTTGCGGCGGACGAACCAACTCCGAGCGAGGTCATTGAGTCCTCGGAGTACCCGTTGTCGACGGTGGTCCTGGCCGGGGAGATCCTCGTCGCCGTGTACATGGTTGACGTCTCGCCGCGCATCAGCCGATGGTCTACTTCGGGGGAACATCTCGGTGACATCGACATCGAGGCTGGTGACGTCCATCTCACCGCTCCCGACGAGCACCAACCCGACGTGTTCATTCACGCCACGGGCCCGAGCAGCCCGAACGTCGTTTACCACCTCGACGCAGCATCCGGTGAGTTGGAGAAGATTCAGTCCGCCGAGGTTGGCCAGTTCCATGCCGGTGTGGAGCGTCGTCATGCCACGAGTGTCGACGGCACCCAGGTGCCCTACTGGTACATGCGCGACGAGTCCAACGACGCGACCGGGCCCCTGCCGACCATCGTCTACGGATATGGCGGATTTGACATCACCATCACCAACACCCATTCCCCTCTGTGGCAGGCGTGGATGGAGGCCGGCGGTGCGGTCGCCCTGGTCAACGCTCGTGGCGGTGGCGAGTTCGGAGCCGAGTGGTACCGCGACGGTGTTCTCGACAACAAGCAGCACGTCTTCGACGACCACATCGCCGTTCTCCTTGACCTCGTCGATGCCGGACTGGCGAACCCAGACACCCTGGCAATCAGTGGTGGTTCCAATGGTGGTCTGATGGTCGGTGCCGTGCTCACCCAGTGTCCTGACCTGCTGGCTGCGGCAGTTCCCGAGGTCGGAGTGCTCGACTTGCTGAGGTTCCACAAGTTCTCCTCGGGGGCTGCATGGATGTCGGACTACGGCAACCCGGAGGACGCCCACGACTTCGAGGTCGAGCTGGCCTACTCGCCGCTGCACAACGTGAGGGAGGGACGCCACTACCCGGCGACCCTCGTCATGACCGGTGACCACGACGATCGCGTCGTGCCGGCCCACAGCCACAAGTTCACCGCCACCCTGCAGCGAGCCCAGGGAGGGGACGCCCCGATCCTCACCCGCATCGACCAGTCGGTGGGTCATGGTGCCGGGCGTCCCCGTGCTTCCCGCGTCAATGCGTCCGCTGACAAACTCGCCTTCATCGCTGAGTTCACCGGCCTGACACCGCGGTTCTGACCTCGTCTCGGTTCTCTGCCGGCACGGCCTGGTGGTGACGCCGTCGCCAATTTGGGGCGACGGCATCGAGAAGGTATCGTTAGCTGATGGCTCCGTCTGTGCGGAGCCAACAGCCGTGCCCGCAGGGGGTACGGCCAGCGGACAGATGGGACGTAATGGCCAAGAAAGAGGGAGCACTCGAACTGGAGGGAACTGTCGTTGAGGCTTTGCCCAATGCCATGTTCCGTGTCGAACTCAAGAACGGGCACCGCGTTCTTGCCACGATCAGCGGCAAGATGCGTCAGCACTACATCCGAATCCTGCCGTCGGATCGTGTCGTCGTCGAGCTGTCGCCCTATGACCTCACTCGCGGTCGGATCGTCTACCGCCACAAGTGAGCTGCGGCTCATTGCCAAGCGCTTAACGGCGCACCACCCAGGTTCCCGCCAGGGGGACCGTTACGCGAAAGAGAATCTCATGAAGGTTCAGCCGAGCGTCAAGAAGATCTGCGACAAGTGCAAGGTCATCCGTCGCCACGGCCGCGTGATGGTCATCTGCGACAACCCGCGCCACAAGCAGCGTCAGGGCTGAGCCCACGCCGCGACGGGATCGCAGATCGTCCACGCGACGGTCAGCAGGAATGCAGGGGTTCGGCCCCTGAGGTCCACCGTCAGGCCCACCCGCCAGGTGGGAGCGGTGAACAATTGAACTGCACAACAGAAAACGCACCGGTTGCACACGCTGGTGCAGACCTCCCGGGCATTGCCCGGGACACCGTGGAAGCACGTCCCGGAGCCCCGCTCGAAACCATCGAGCACGGATCTGGGCCACCACCCCCGGACGAAGGCCGGGGCCTCGTCGGACGGTCAGACACCGCCCATCGTTCCCAGGAATGACGAGGACGCTCCACGCCGGACACCTTCGCGGCTCGACTTCGTTCGGGTCGAACGAACAAGAAAGGGATGCCACATGGCACGCCTCATCGGAGTTGACCTGCCGCGCGACAAGCGCCTCGAGGTCGCCCTGACCTACATTTACGGAATCGGCCGCACCCGTGCCACCGAGACCCTGAAGGCCACCGAAATCAGCGGTGACCTGCGCGTCCACGAGCTGACCGACGATCAGCTCGTGGCTCTGCGTGACCACATTGAGGCCAACTACCACGTCGAAGGTGACCTTCGTCGTGAGGTGGCCGCTGACATCCGCCGCAAGATCGAGATCGGCACCTACCAGGGCCGTCGTCACCGCAGCGGACTCCCGGTCCGTGGTCAGCGCACCCGCACCAACGCCCGTACCCGCAAGGGCAAGAAGAAGGCCGTCGCCGGCAAGAAGAAGGCCAAGTGAGTCACTGCCCATCGGGCACTCACCAACCTTCATCGATGCGCAGATCACACTGATTTCAGGAGAGACATCACATGGCTACTGCAGGCCGCAAGGCTGCACCCAAGACCAAGGTGCGCCGCAAGGAGAAGAAGAACGTCGTCGCCGGACAGGCGCACATCAAGAGCACGTTCAACAACACCATCATCGCCATCACCGATCCTTCCGGTGCGGTGATCTCGTGGGCCTCTGCCGGCACCGTCGGCTTCAAGGGCTCTCGTAAGTCCACCCCATTCGCCGCTCAGATGGCCGCCGAGGCCGCTGGACGTCGCGCCATGGAGCATGGCATGAAGCGGGTTGACGTCTTCGTCAAGGGTCCCGGCTCCGGCCGTGAGACCGCCATCCGTTCCCTCGGGGCCGTCGGCCTGGAGATCGGCCCGATCTCCGACGTCACCCCCGTTCCGCACAACGGATGCCGCCCGCCGAAGCGCCGCCGCGTCTGACCCACTCCGAGAGCAAAGGACTGATACACAATGGCCCGTTACACCGGCCCCCTCACCAAGAAGTCCCGTCGCCTCGGGACTGACCTTGTCGGCAACGACAAGTCCTTCGAGCGTCGTCCGTACCCTCCGGGTGTCCACGGCCGCGGTCGTACCAAGGACTCCGAGTACTCGCTGCAGCTGCGCGAGAAGCAGAAGGCTCGTTACGCCTACGGCGTCCTGGAGAAGCAGTTCCGTCGTTACTACGAGGAGGCGGATCGCGCCCAGGGTAAGACTGGTGACGTCCTGCTGCAGATCCTCGAGTCGCGTCTCGACAACGTCGTGTACCGCGCCGGACTTGCTGCCACCCGTCGTCAGGCTCGCCAGATGGTCAGCCACGGCCACTTCCTGGTCAACGGCAAGAAGGTCAACATTCCTTCCTACCGCGTGAGCACCCACGACATCATTGACGTTCGCGAGAAGTCCAAGGACCTCCACCCGATCGTCGTCGCCCGCGAGACCTTCGAGACCCGCGACGTTCCGGCCTGGCTGGAGGTGCGTCCGAACAAGGGGCGCATCCTGATCCACCAGCTGCCCACCCGTGAGCAGATCGTCGTCGACGTCAACGAGCAGGCCATCGTCGAGCTCTACTCCAAGTGATCCGAGGGGCCACCCCCTGGATCCCCGAGTGAGCCAAGTCACTGCGTATTTTCACCGACTCGGTGGTTGCGCATTGCTCTGAGGCCACCTGGAAGCTGATGAGGGGCGACCCCTTGCAGCCCAGCTTTCCCCGGGTCGACTTCGGTCGACCCGGGGATGCAACAACTGAATAACCTCGCGGCGGGGAGTTCCCGTCATCCTGTTCCCCTCTGCGCCTTCATATAGCGGTCGGCGCGAAAGGTAGAAAACATGCTCATCGCACAGCGTCCCACCCTCACCGAGGAGTCCATCTCCGAGTTCCGCTCGAAGTTCATCATCGAGCCCCTGGAGCCCGGCTTCGGCTACACCATCGGCAACTCGCTGCGTCGCACCCTGTTGTCGTCCATCCCGGGCGCCTCCGTGACGAGCATCAAGATCGAGGGAGTCCAGCACGAGTTCTCCACCATCGAGGGCTGTGTCGAGGACGTCACCGAGATCATCCTGAACCTCAAGGGCCTGGTCCTCTCCTCCGAGGAGGACGAGCCCGTCGCCATGTACCTGCGCAAGTCCGGCGCCGGCGAGATCACCGCTGCCGACATCAACCCGCCGGCCGGTGTGACCATCCACAACCCGGACCTGCACATCGCCACCCTCAACGACGATGGCCGCTTCGAGATGGAGCTCATCGTCGAGCGTGGACGCGGCTACGTGTCCAGCGCCCTCAACGACGACCCGAACTCCGAGATCGGTCGGATCGCCGTCGACTCCATCTACTCCCCGGTCCTCAAGGTCACCTACAAGGTCGAGGCCACCCGAGTCGAGCAGCGCACCGACTTCGACAAGCTCGTCGTCGACGTCGAGACCAAGCCGAGCATTCAGCCGCGCGACGCCGTCGCCTCTGCCGGTAAGACCCTTGTCGAGCTGTTCGGTCTGACGCGTGAGCTCAATGCCGACGCCGAGGGCATCGAGATCGGTGCCGGCCCGGTTGACGAGGAGTACGCCGAGAGCCTCGGAACCCCGGTCGAGGAGCTCAACCTCACCGTCCGTTCCTACAACTGCCTCAAGCGCGAGGGCATCCACACCGTCGGAGAGCTCGTCTCCCGCTCCGAGCAGGATCTGCTCGCCATCCGCAACTTCGGATCCAAGTCCATCGACGAGGTCAAGGAGAAGCTGACCGAGCTCGGCCTGGCTCTCAAGGACTCCGCCCCGGGCTTTGATCCGCTCGCCGCCGCCGAGGCTTACGACGAGGCCAGTGACGACGATGATTACGCGGAGACCGAGCAGTACTGATTTATTGGTGCAAGGGGGGCGACCCCCTTGCATCCCCCGAGTGGCTCGACTCTGCCGGGTGATCGCGAGTTGGTTTGTGGTTGAGTAGTGGGTCGAGTCGCTGTGACAACCAAAGATTTCCTCTCTTCGGAGGGGAGGCCAGGGGGGTGGACCCTGGCCACACCCCCACCCGTCGCTTGACGGGGAAGGGGAGGGGAGGGCAACCGTCCTCCCTCAGCCGGATCGCGGCGGGTCCACCTGCCCGCCACACCGACACACGAGGAGAAAAAGAATGCCGAAGCCCACTAAGGGTCCCCGTCTTGGCGGGTCCCCGGCCCACGAGCGGATCATCTTGCGCAACCTGGCCAGCCAGCTCTTCGAGCACGGCCATGTCGTGACCACCGTCACCAAGGCCAAGCGCGTCCGCCCGCTCGCCGAGAAGCTCATCAACCGAGCCAAGACCGACACCGTCGCCAACCGTCGCATCGTCAACCGCACGATCACCGACCGCGGCGTCGTGCACATCCTCTTCACCGAGATCGGCCCCCTCATGGAAGGTCGCGACGGCGGTTACACCCGCATCACCCGCATCGGCAACCGCAAGGGCGACAACGCCCCCATGGCCGTCATCGAGGTCGTCACCGAGAAGGTGTCCTCCAAGGCTCCGGCCAGCGCTGCTGACGCCAAGGCGCAGATCAACACCGCTACCGAGGCGGCTGACGCCAAGGAGCCGGAGGTCAAGGAGGTCGCCCCCGAGAAGACCGAGGGTGACGCCGCCATCGAGCACAACACCCTGGCCGAGAACGCCGCTGCTGACGCCCCCGTGGCCGCCGAGCAGGACGCCGTTGAGGCCGAGGAGAAGACTCAGGCCTGATCCATCCTCCTTCAAACACCCGAGCGCCGGTCCCCCAGGGGCCGGCGCTCGTGGTTTCTGCGAACTCGACCCAACCCCGGACACCGTCATGCGTCATCACCACATAGGCTGAAGGAGTGACGACCCTCCGTATCGCTCAGCTCGCCAACTTCGTCGGCCCTGTTTCGGGTGGCATGAAGGTGGCCATCGACGCCCTCGGCAGGGGATACGTCGCTGCAGGGCACGAGCGTATCCTCGTCATTCCAGGACCGAGGGACCGCATCACGGAGTCGGAGTCCGGCATCACGGTCGAGATCGCGGCACCACGAGTTTCGGCCGGTTACCGCATGATCGCCACGCCTTGGCGTGCTCTCGACATCCTTGATCGCTTCCGGCCCACGTCCATCGAGTCCTCCGACAAGTGGACCCTCACCCCAGCTGCCGGCTGGGCGACTCGACGCGGCATCGGTTCGGTCCTGTTCAGCCACGAACGCCTCGACGACATGCTGACGATGTGGGTGCGTCGTCAGTTCGGCGTCGCCGCTGCTGTCGGCGCCCTGAATCGCCGTCTCTCCAAGTCCTTCGACGTGGTCGTCATCACCTCGGACTACTCCGCGGGTGAGTTCGCCGACACTGGAGCTCGCCTCGTCAAGGTTCCTCTCGGTGTCGACCTTGAGACTTTCCATCCGGACAAGCGCGAGCCCGGGCTTCCCACCCCGCGCCCCGACGGGCTCCTCAGGCTGTGCTACGTCGGCCGGATGAGTCACGAGAAGAGCCCGCAGTTGGCCGTCGCTGCCGCCGTCGAATTGCATCGCCGCGGTGTCCCGCTGCGACTGGATATGTACGGTGTCGGTCCCGATGCTGACACCCTGAAGGAGCAGGCCGGCGACGCCCCGGTCTTCTTCAACGGTTTCGTGGAAGGGCGCGACGAAGTTGCCCGTCGTTTTGCGGCGGCAGACCTCTCCATGTCAGTGTGCCCGGCGGAGACCTTCGGGTTGGCATCCTTGGAAGCTCTCGCCTGCGGAACCCCGGTTGTCACCGCCAACCGAGGAGGCGCACACGAGATCGTCGATGCCACCAGCGGAGAGGCTGGCAGTCCCGACGCCGACGGTTTGGCGGATGCAACCGTGCGTCTGGCCGACCGACTAGGACCCGACCTGCGAGAGGCCGCTCGACGGCGAGCCGAGCAGTTCACCTGGGAAGCCAGTGTCGAGAAGATGCTGGCTGTTCATTCCGAGATTGCCGCACGTCCTGGTAGGAAGCCCTACTGGAAGCAAAAACTCAAGGACCGGCACGACGTCCTAAGCGGCGTCGACGACCCACTCGCCCCGCAGACAGACGACCAGCAGATCGACGATCATCAGGAGCGCAGATGAAGAAGATCCCACTCGTGCTGGCCGGTGTGGCAGCCATCGTCGTCCCGGTCGTCGTGGCGGCGCCGAAACCAGAACCAGCCCTGCCTGAGGGGCCCGGCGACGAACCACTGCGTACCTTTGACGACGTCGTCGCGGCCTGCCGAGCGACGGGCAAGACCGGCTGGGCCCTCGTCGATGAGGCCACCCAGCTCGTCCACCGGATGTACACCCATTACTCCTGCTGGCATCTGTGGCTCAGCCCGGAGGCATCTCTCGCGGCTGGTCACGGCCACTCGGGGCAATACAACATCGTCCTCGGGCGAGTGCTCGAGGAACTCGGATTCCAGGTGAAGCCGGTCCATGCTGCACGCGTCCGGTTGGAGCACCACCCCTGGTACCACACCGGCCACAGCTGGCTGCGCGTCACGTACGAGGGCAAGGAGCTCGACGTCTGCGCATCACGTCCGGGCAACACAGCCGGAGACGTCGCCTTCGTCCCCATCACCGACGTATTGGACCGCACCAAGCTCAACAGCATCGACACCACCGTCGCCCTGGCGCCGATCACCGTCGTCAGTGTCTGGAAGTCCTGGCTGACGGGGTCGGGAATCCAGAGGTGGATATACCGGCCATTCGGGGTATCCGCCTGACCTGGCCGGCCCGGGATCGGGCGAGATCCCAGGCCCCAAGTGCTCAGGTGTCCATGAGCTCGCCGGTGGACGTCCTGGTGAGGGAGCGGTTCATGGTCTCCGGGGCCATGAACTGGCCCGTCACCGCGCCAATGACACACAATCCTGCCGCAATGACCATGCACCACTTGATGCCGATCGTCCCCATGCCGATGGGCAGCAGGTAGGTGCCGAGGAAGGCGCCGATACGGCTCATCGCCGACCCGAGTCCGACGCCGCTGGAGCGAATGTCGGTGTCGAAGATCTCTGACGGGTACACGGCGGTGAGGATGTCACTGTAGGAGTTGACCAGGGCAAAGACCGCCAGACCGAGCACCAGCACCCACGACGGCGCGTTCGTCCACAGGCCGACGACCAGCAGGACCACCATTTGTACCCAGAACGGGCCAATGAGCATGCGGCGGCGACCGATCCGGTCGATGGCCAGCAGGCCGATGAGGGCACCGACCGCGCCGACGGTGTTCGAGAGGATCGTGCCGGTCGCCTGGGACTTCACATTGAGGGACTCCAGCACCTTCGGGGCGTAGGTGAAGATGGCGAAGTACGGGGTGACGATGCACGTCCAGAAGATGCAGACGAAGACGGTGCGTCGCAGCTGACCCTTGCGGAAGAGCTTGCGGTACCCGTCCTCGCCGACCGACTCCGCGGCGAACTCCTCGGCCTCGAAGAACTCCGGACCCATGTGTTTCTCGACGATCTCACGAGCCTCGGCCTCACGGCCGTGACGAAGCAGCCAGCGTGGGGATTCTGGCAGACCGATCCGCAGGCCCAACACGACGAGAGCAGGAATCGCCGAGGTCGCCAGGATCCACTTCCACGAGACCCCGAGCCACAACAGCGCGTAGCCCAGCAGAACAGCGATGAGGAAACCGATACGCCAACACAACTCAAGGAAGGCCAGCTTCGATCCACGCTCCCGGGCCGGGGCGAATTCCGACAGCATCGGGGCACCGATCGAGTACTCGGCGCCGATGGCCATGCCCAGCAGGAATCGGAGGATGGCCAGGGACGCCCCGCCGGTGACGAAGGCCTGGGCGACACCAATGACGATGAAGGAAATGATGTCGACCATGAACATCTTCTGGCGGCCGAACTTGTCGGTGAGGTAGCCGAAGAGTGGAGCGCCGATGAAAATACCGAGCAGGCTTGCGGCGCCGACCAGACCTTCCATTGCGGGGGAGAGACCCAGGTCATGATTGATGTGCAGGATGACGACGCTGATCCGAGGTCGAATCCGTCGAGTCCGCCTCCGAACGCCGTGGCAGCGGTGACATGGCGCAGGAAGCGTCTGGATTCCGGGGAGATGCGTGTTGACGCTATCTCAGTATTGGGCACCGAACTGGTGGGCAGCGTGTTGGCGGCCATCGTGGCAGCCCCTTCCGGTGGCGGACAATGCACCACGAGACGATACCGAGCGGATCTGTAAGTCAATCGACTCACCGTTTTCGTGGCTGGTGGGCCGTTAGTTACGGTTTCGGCCCTGTTGAAATTTAGCCGTGGAGGGGGTCGCCTCGCCGAGATTCGTAAGTCCCGTGCATATATCGAAAGGATGGGGTGGGGCTGTCATCGCACGTGGCAGCTGGTGAATGGGTTTTCGGGATTACCACCAGTTGGTGGGTCGAGGTGGGGGCAAGCCGATCAGGGCAACGGCTCCTCGGGGGAGTGCGGCCCCAGACACACGACGAGGGGCTCGTCATGAAGACGAGCCCCTCGTGGGTTCAGACGGTCTCTCAGATGAGGCCAGGGGTCTGGGAACGGGCGCGATCGAAGCGAGCCTGGGCGTCGGCCCAGTTCACGACGTTCCACCAAGCGCTGATGTAGTCGGCCTTAACGTTCTGGTACTGCAGGTAGTAGGCGTGCTCCCACATGTCGAGCTGCACGACCGGGATCTGTCCGGACGGCAGGTTGCCCTGCTGGTCGAACAGCTGCATGGTGTTGAGGCGCTGGCCCAGGACATCCCAGACGAGCATGCCCCAGCCGGAGCCTTGAACGCCCTTGGCGGCCTCCTCGAACTGCTTCTTGAAGCCGTCGAAGGATCCGAAGAACTCGTCAATGGCGGCGGCGAGCTCGTTGTCCTCGGGACGGCCGCCGCCGTTGGGGGACATGTTCTTCCAGAAGACGGAGTGGTTGATGTGTCCACCGAGGTTGAAGGCCAGGTCCTTCTCGAGCTTGTTGATGGCTCCGAAGTCGCCCTTCTCGCGGGCCTCGGCCAGCTTCTCCAGGGCGGTGTTGGCACCCTGCACGTAGGTGTTGTGGTGCTTGTCGTGGTGGAGCTCCATGATCTTGCCCGAGATGTGGGGCTCCAGTGCGCCGTAGTCGTAGTTGAGATCGGGAAGGGTGTAAACAGCCATTCTTCCTCCTGTGGAACGAGATGCGCCATGGCTTCCGTCATGACGTGGCCCTTGGCGGGGCCGCTTGTTCGGTACAACACCGGAACTGTCTCCATCATTCCCACAACTGCGAGATTTTTCACGAAATGTGCCGGAATTGGTCCTGGCTAGAGCTCTTCAGCCTTCAGCGACGGCGACGAAGCCCCGTCCTGACGCACCTTCACGTACATATCTCTGACATGAGGCCTGACCGCTGACGCGGCCGGTCACACCAGACAGGAGCAGCTAGATGCGTGCCAAGCCCCCTTCCCCTATTGCTGATGCTGGCCTTCGTCGTTGCGATGGCTGCGGGATTCATCGCCAATACCGGCGGTGGCTGCCACACCTTCCCTGTCGCCCGGGTCGGCGCTGAGCTTTACCTGATCTGGCGCATCCACATGAATGTGACCAGCACCGGGAGGGACCTTCGGAACAGGCGGTCATACGCGGACGGAACAGACGATCTGGCCGTGGCTGCAACGCTGATCGGTTCCTTGGGTGTGGTCTGACAATGTGATTTGATGAATGATGTGACTGACCCCACAGGATCCTGGCCCATCCCTCAGACCGACGTGTCCACGCCTCTGGCGGCTCCGTCGACGAGTGACCCAGCCGTCAGAATCGACGGCCTCACCAAGAGGTTCGACGCCAAGATTGCCGTCGACAACCTGACGATGTGGGTTCCGCGCGGCTCCATGTTCGGCTTTGTCGGCCCCAACGGGGCCGGCAAGACGACGACGCTCTCGATGGCCACTGGGTTGCTGCGTCCTGACAGCGGCCGAATCGAGGTGCTTGGCCATGATGTCTGGGCAGATCCGGCTGCGGCCAAGGCCCAGATGGGCGTGCTCCCCGACGGGATGAAGACCTTCGACCGGCTTTCTGGCCGAGAGCTGCTCCATTTTTGTGGGACGCTGCATCGTCTCGACGAGGCCACCGTCAATGAGCGCACCGACGGTCTTCTCGACGCCCTTGGCCTGACGGAATCTGCCAACACCCTGGTGTGCGACTACTCCGCCGGCATGACGAAGAAGATCGGTCTGGCCTGCGCCCTCATCGCCGACCCGGCCCTGCTCGTCCTCGATGAACCCTTCGAGTCCGTCGACCCGGTTTCCGGTCAGACGATCCGCGCAATCCTGCGTCACTTCGTCGACGGCGGCGGGACGGTCGTGATCTCCAGCCACGTCATGGAGCTTGTCGAGTCTCTCTGCGACTCGGTGGCCGTCATCGCGAAGGGACAGCTTCACGCCATCGGGACCATCGACGAGGTCCGTCAGGGCAAGTCCCTGCAGGACAGGTTCGTCGAGCTCGTCGGCGGAAATGCCAACACTGGGGAGGGGCTCACGTGGTTGCGCAAGTCTTGAAATACCAGTGGCGAACTACTCTTGCCCCGTGCCGTAGGGGCGCCAAGGCCGGTGAGACGGTCGGGCTGATCTTCCTCATCCTGATGGCCCTGTTCCTCGGTGGGAATTACTTCTCCTACGTGTCCTCGACCGGTCAACTTGGCGTCGATCCTCGCGGGGCCACCACCGTGGCCGCAGGGGCCTCCCTCATGGTCTTCTGGATCGTGCTGCCGGTACTTTTCGGTGCTCAACCGATCTACACCGACCCCTCGCGATACGCCATGTTCCCCAGGCGTCCTCGGGAACTGATGCTTGCGTTCGTGACAGCCGGTCTGTTGGGTATGGGAGGAATTGTCACCCTGGTTGCGGCAGCCTCACATGTTGTCGCATGGTCTAGTGCGGGCGCGATCGCGGTCGTTGCGGCCGTACTCGGTGTCCTACTGGGGTGGTCCGGCGCCATGATCGCATCGAATCTCCTGCTGGCCGCGATGTCGGCGGTGCTGGCCAAGCGTCGATTCCGCGAGACCATGATGGTCTTCCTCGTACTCCTGTGCTGCGGACTGGGCGTCGGGATGCAGTTCGTGACAAGGGCTGATGCGACGACCGACGCGATTCCGGTCAACGTCGGACGGATCGTCGGTTGGACCCCGCTGGGATGGGCCTGGTCGATGCCCTGGGAAGCTGTCAGCAGCACGTGGCTGGCACTCATCGTCAAGCTCGTCCTCAGCATCGCTGGTCTTGCACTCATGGTGTGGGCCTGGCAGGCCATCGTTGACCGTCGCCTCGTCTCGCCAGCTGGAGACGGCGGCGGTGCCGAGAAGATCAAGGCTGAAAGCCGGATTGATCGCATGTTTCCGGTCACCCCGACCGGGGCTATTGCCGGACGCACCCTGCGCTACATGAAGCGCGATCCCCGAATGGTGTCTCTGCTGCTCAACACCTTCCTCATCCCGGTTTTTGCTCTGGTCCCGATGTTCATCAATGGCGGGGACGAGGTGAGCGGCACGACGTCAGCTCTCGTTTTTACCGCGCTCCCCTTCATGGTCATGCTGTGCGCGGTGCCGCTCTACGCGGGTTCACTCATCAGCTACGACGGGACGGCCTTGTGGCATCACATTGAGGCGTCGGTCGCTGGTGCGGAGGATCGACGCGGTCGCGCGATTGCTTACCTCATCGTCACGATGCCGGTTGGTTTGCTGCTGGCCCTCGTCATGGTGTGGCGTTATGGTCAGTGGGAACTGTTGCCGGTGGTGGTCGCCGAAGCCTGGAGTGCCCTCCTGCTCTCGACGGGGATCGGCTCGTGGATGGGTGTCGTCAATCCGATGCGGGTGGCTGACAACCGCAAGGGGAGCGGGTTCAACTCCGGTTCCGGGTCGTCGACGGGTGCTGGCTGCCTGGGGGCCCTCATCGGCATGGTGGCAGGTGTCATCACCGCCATCCCGATCGGCCTGCTCGTGATGCTGGTGGGGATGACCGACAACTCGTGGTGGAGCATCCTCCTGACCTTCGTCGTCGGGCTGGCGTGGTCCCTCCTGATACTGCATGTTGGGATCATCGTGGGCGGGCGGAAGCTTGATCGCAGCTGGGATAAGGTGCTGAAGAAGGTCACTCCGGTGTCGTGAGCTGTGGTGCAGATTCTGCCGTTGACGCGCCGAATTGAGCACGTCGGGAGGCTCGGCGCAGCACCTGTAGTATCGGACCGCCCAGCAGCGCCAGGCAGATGACGTTGGTGAGCGCGCGTCCGAGGTTCCAGCCCATGGACGTTGCGACGTTGAACAGCACGAAGTGCCACAGGTTGGTCAGCGGAGACGCGTGTGGGTCGAAGGAGAGCTGGGTGCTGGTACCCAGGTTGAACGGCCAGAAGGCGAAATCCATCAGCCAGCCGTAGATGAAGGCGGAGATAAATCCCCAGCCGCACAGCCACGCTATTTCGGCTTTTCCCCTGGCGCGAGGGAGGAGGCCTGCTCCCAGCCCGACGAAGCCCGAGGCGATCATCTGGTAGGGCAGCCACGGTCCGAAGCCTGCCGTGAGCAGGGCGGACGCGAACATCGTCGTCGTACCGAGGACGAATCCAAAACCTGCGCCGAACACCCTCGCGCCGAGAATCATGAGGATGAAGACGAAGGAGATGCCGGCCATCGACGGGCTGAGGGTTCGTAGCGCTGCCCCACAGGCGGTGAGGACGCCGATCATGGCGATGGCCTTGACGTCGATACCGTCAGAACTGAGCTGGGACACCACTACGGCAAGCACCACCGGCAGGATGGCTGCGAAGAGGAAGGGGGTACGCGTCTCGTAGTCGGTCGAGCTGCCGGGGTCGAGGAACAGCGGCCAGCAGAAGGCCAGCAGCCCCATGAGCGCGGTGACGACGAGCAGCACCCGCGATGTCGTTGACGTGCGGACGGCGACGTTCTGCTTCTGTCGGTTGCTCATCGGCCCGCACCTCCCGGGTTTCCCACGAGCCTCTTGACATCGGCGATCGTCATGACGTCGGCCGGGTGGAAGACCTTGGCGATCTGTGGGCTGAAGGCCGGTGAGGAGGTGCACACCGAGCGTGTGGATCCGTCGGCCACAACGTGGCCGGTTGCCATGACAATGGTGCGGTCGGTCGTTGCTGCTGCGAATTCCACGTCATGGGTGGCCAGCAGGACGGCCGCAGGAGCTCCGGTGGCACCGGCGGCGATGTCCTTGACGATTCTCGCCAGCTCGTTCTTCATGGCGTAGTCGAGGCCGCGGGTGGGCTCGTCCAGGAGGAGGACGTCAGGGCGGCTGGACAACTGGATCGCGAGCACGAGGGCCAGCCGCTGCCCCTCCGACATGTCACGAGGGTTGCGATCTTCCGGTAGTTCCACGCCCAACTGGGAGAGGATGGCTCGCGTGGTTCCCCTGGGGACGTCGGACTCCTTGTCAGCCTGGGCGCACTCCTCGGCCACCGTCGGCAGGTAGAGCAAGTCAGCGGCGGATTGGGGAACCAGGCTCACCATCTTCCGCGCGGTTTCGGCGTTCGCCTTGCGCGGGTCGGTCCAGGATCCGTCATGGTTGACAAGGACCTTTCCCGAGGACCTCGTCGCCCCCTGGACGGCCCACATCAGCGATGACTTGCCCGACCCATTTCGCCCCATGAGGCAGGTGACGGTTCCGAGCCCCAGGGTCGTCGTCATGGCGTCGACGGCGTGGACCGTGCCGTAATCGACACCGACTTTCTCCAGCCGCAGCACCTCGTCACCGTGGCCCTGCCAGGTCATGGTCTCGGAGGGTTGTGGTGCTTTCGGGAGGTCGGGGCGCGTACCGACACGACGGCGGGCCTCGCGCACTGACAGTGGGACGGTCGGCCATCCCATGGCCCGGCCCAGTGCGGCCAAGGGTGGGATGATGTCAGCGTGAGCCAGGACTTCCTCCGGGCGACCCTGCACGATGGACCCGTCACCGGGAAGCCACCAGGCGGTGTCGGCGGCGTGCATGACGCGTTCCAGTCGGTGTTCGGCCAGCACCACCGTCAGTCCGACGTCATGGACGAGCGTGGTGATGGAGGCAAGAACGTCCTGGGCTGCGGTGGGATCCAGCGCGCTGGTGGGTTCGTCGAGGACGAGGATGCGAGGCTGGGCTGCAAGTACAGCGGCGATGGCCACCCGCTGTTGTTGGCCGCCTGACAGGCTCAGCAGGGCCCGACGTCGCAGGTCGGCGATCCCCATGAGGTCCAGGGTTTCCTCGACCCTCTTGCGCATCACCGACGGGGAGATGCCTAGCTGTTCCATGCCGTAAGCGATCTCGTCCTCGACGGTGTCGGTGACGAATCCGTTGACCGGGTTCTGCCCAACGACTCCGACGACGTCAGCCAGATCGCGGGGACGATGCGTGCGGGTGTCACGTCCGGCCACCGTCACGGTGCCGTCGAGACGCCCACCGGTGAAATGGGGGACGATTCCGTTCAGCGCCCCCAACAAGGTCGACTTGCCGGTGCCGGTACGCCCGACGACCAGCGCCAGGTCACCCTCCTGTACGGTCAGGTTAATGTTCCTGAGGGTCGGGGCCGTGGCACCGGGGTGGGTGATCGACACGTTCGACAGGGTGATGACATCGGTCATGACTCGCTCACCTGATCTTTCCGGGGTTTCCACGAGGCTGCCTGCTCCGGGTCGGCTGACGCGGATCGTTGAGGCGCCGGGGTGAGCACCCCGGGTAGGGCGGCCGCCACGACGACGATGAGCATGGCCGGTTCCAACGATGGCCAGACCACCGGCGAGGTGGGGACGGTGATGGCCTTCGGATTGGCCTGGGACAGCCAGATCATGGCAATCATCGCGACGGCGCCGCACAGGCATGACGCGGTGGCCTGCCAGGTCCAGGGATCGGGACGGTATCGGCTCACCCCGAGACGACGTCCCGAGGTCCGCAGACCGATGATCGACCCGATGACGCCGACGACGATGAGCACGATGCCGACGTGTTGGCCCATCCGGTCGGCCAGGAACCACGAGCACAGGCTGCCAGGGGCGCAGGTCGACGGGTCAGCGCTGAACGATCCGGTCGGGTTGGCCAGGATCCCGTAGCAGCCCAGGGTCAGCCCCATCACCGAGAGGACGAGCAGAATTCGTGTCCCGGGGCGGATCCGTCGGTCGTCGCGGGTTCGACCGTACCCACGCGACTCCATTCCACGGGCCAGGGACATCGAGGTCTCCACCGAGTCCTCGAGCACGGGGACGAGCACTGCGACGAGGGCCCTCATTCCCTTCCTGGTGTCACCACGCAGCCGTCGGGCCCGTCTGACTCGTTGCACTGACGCGATGAGTTGGGGAAAGACCGCCAGGGCGATGACGATGGCCACCGAGACGTCGTGGAGGGCGGCCGGGACCGACTTGAGGACTCGTCGTGGGTTGGCCAGGGAGTTTGCGGCGCCGAAGCAGATCAGCATGCCGGCCAGCCGAAGGGCGTCGTAACCGGTGGCAGCCAGGCCCTCAGCGGTGACCGGTCCACCGAGCCGGATCCCGGCTGCCCAGTCGGGCAGGGCCACCTCGGGTAGCCGGAAGAGGACGGTTCCTGTCCCGTCTCCTCCTATCAAAACCTGGAAGAACACCCGGATGACGACGACCGTCAGGGCCATACTGGCGTAGACACCGGCAGAACGAGCCCAGGGCTCGTCGGTGCGACGCAGGGTGACGACGAGTGTTACGGCCGCCGTGATGAGCACGACGAGAAGGGGATTGTTGGTGAGGCTGATGGCGATTCCGCAGCCGGCCGCCCAGCCCCACCATGACCATGGGTGGACTGTCCGGGTGCTGTCGTGCGTCGGGGCAGAAGGATTCTCGACGACCGGGTCGGCCGTCCTCGTCACCAGTCTTGACACAGCTCAGCGCCAGTTCCAGTCGTCATGAGGCATGGCCTCCCTTCCTATCGGCACCACGTCAGCTTACGACGAGCTCAGGCGTTGACGTCGATGACCCGGAATCCTTTTGCGGAGGCAACCCGGGCGGCGTCGAATCCCTGGCCGCACAGCCAGCGTGTGAGGGAGTCTGCGCCGAGGTTCTTCCCGACGACGAGGTGCGCGACTCCCTCGTCGGTCAGCCGCGCCAGCCAGGTCGTCAGCATCTCGTGCAGGATCGGCTTGCCGACGCGGATCGGCGGGTTGGACCAGATCTCGTCGAAGCGCAGGTCCGAATCGACCTCCTCGGGACGGCAGGCGTGGACGCGGTCGCCGATCCCGAGGGCCTTGGCGTTGCGATTGGTGAGGTCGATGGCGAGGTCGTTGACGTCCACGGCGACGACCTTTGAACCGCGGCAGGCCCGCGCCAAGGCACAGGCGATGGGTCCGTACCCGCAACCCAGGTCGAGGAAGGTGCCGTCGGAGGGCGGGGGAGTGACCTCGCGCATGAGGACGGCGGTTCCCGGGTCGAGACGTGCGCCGGAGAACACTCCACCGGCGGTCGTCATTATCATGGAGTCGTTCCAGACGTTGACGGTGATGGTGCGGGTCTGCACCGGCCCCTCGGGGGTCGTGAAGTAATGGCTGGGCGCGTGGTCATCGCGGCGGGATCGGCTCATCAGTCCTCCCAACAGGTGTCGCAGAGTTCGTCGTGGCTTCGACGGGAACGCGCTCGGGCGGCACGCTCGGCAAGGTCCTCGTCGGCTGGGTAGCCAACCTCCTCCAGGGTGAGTCCGCAGGCTGGCATGACGAGCACCGACGAGGCCCGCGACGTGCTGGCGGCGACCTCGTCGAGCCAGTGCTGGTCGCGGCGGCCGGAGGCGACGGCCGTCAGAGCTCCGATGAGGGACCTCACCATGGAGTGGCAGAAGGCATCGGCCCGGACGGTCACCTCGATGGTCCCGCATGGGTCGTCGAGACGTTCGGCGTGGCAGTCCAAGAGGGTGCGGATAGTTGTCGCGCCCTCGCGGTACTTGCAGAAGGCGGCGAAGTCGTGCAGTCCGAGAAGGGAATCGCCGGCCATATTGAGGCGGTCAAGATCGAGGTGCCCTCGTACGGATGCCACGTGGAATCGCGTCAGCGGATCGGGTCGGGAGGATTCGTCCCACAGCCGGTAGACGTAACGACGCCACAAGGCCGAGAAGCGGGCGTCGAACTCGCCGGGGACAGGGCGGATGGACCTGACGACGACGTCGGGATTGAGGACCCGCGCCAACCGGCGCAGCATCGAGGAGGTGTCGATGTCGTCGGGAAGGTCGACGTGGGCCACCTGGCCGCGGGCATGGACCCCGGCGTCAGTTCGCCCAGCCACCGTCAGTGGGGTTGGCTCGCCGAGCCGGAGCACCCGGGGAATCCATGTCTCCAACTCTCCCTGAACGGTGCGACGATCCGGCTGTGCCGCCCACCCCGAGAAATTCGCCCCGTCGTAGGCGATGTCCATACGCCAGCGGTTCATGACTCGTCCACACGACGCCAGGTGAGGTCGTGGACGGTTCGCCCAGCTGCGAGCCCCTTCTTCTCGTAGCGAGTCACCGGGCGTTCGTCCCAGCGCGGGCTGAAACCGTTAGGACCCGCATTGACCGGCTCGAGCAGTGGCTCGGCCGACAGCACCTCGACCATCCAGGTCGCGTAGTCGTCCCAGTCGGTGGCCAGACGCCACAACCCTCCCGGGCGCAGTCGTGACGCCACCAGGCGGGCCATGTCGGGGTTGACGATGCGGCGCTTGTGGTGACGCTTCTTGTGCCAGGGGTCAGCGAAGAAGGTCCAGATCTCGTCGACCTGACCGGGATCGACGAGGTGGTCCAGACCGGCGGCGGCGTCAGCGAGAATGATGCGAGCGTTCGTTGCGCCAGCGGCATGGAGCTTGGTGAGAGCGCTGGCGACCGAGGGCAGATATACCTCGAACCCGATGAAATCGCGCTCGGGGTGGGCTGCGGCGAGGGTGGCCAGGACGTCGCCGGATCCGGCCCCGATCTCGAGGGTGAGTGGGGCGGTGCGTCCGAAGATCCGGGACAGGTCCAGATGGGCGTCAGGGGCCACGGACGTGCTGGTGGCGTCGCGCGGGACGTCAATCATGTACGTGCTGGCCAGGGTATCCATGGCTCGCTGCTGGGAGACGTTCATGCGGGGGGACCGACGGACGAAGGATACGACGCCGCGCCGAACGCGGTCACCCGAGCGATGTGCGCCGGCTGAGTGGTCGTCGGAGTACTCCGCGGTATTGGGTAGCGGGGTGGGGGAGTCACACCCGGAGGCAGCGTCGAGGTCGTCGGTCATGAGCACACATGCTAGGCGATGGTGCCGACAGTGTGCGTCGACGAGTTTCCGAAACCCAGTGGTTCTCAATTCCATGTGTTTAAGAAAACGCGATCACCTGGGTATTAGAAAGTCGATCTAAAATTAGTTTGTTTGCTAAGTCAAGGTTCATTCCACCTTGTCAGATGTAACTATGGGATGAGAATTGCCTCTCTGGTGGATGCTGTTTTCAGTGTCTGTCATTGACCATGCCAGACGTGCGGTGGTTACGTATGAAAGGTTTCGACATGCCTACCGCGGCTTTCGTTGTTTCCCGAAACTGCACTGATTGGGCCTTCAATGATTCTGGCTGCACCGCCTTCGCGGTGGCTGCCGGGGAACCGTCGGAAAGCCCACCCATGTAACCATTGCCCATCTTGGTGCTCGCGCCGGCCTCAGCTCGGCTGCCGGACGCGTTGGCGCATGTCGTCGCATCCGTGACGACAGGCTCCTGAGCGCCGCCAACGAGGTCGCCATCAGTGGCACTGTGGCTTGCACGGCTTACCGGGCCGGTAAACCAGTCGTAGGCATCCTGCCTGTTCGACATGGCGCCGTGAGGTGTCGCACCCCTGACGCAACTGATCGTTGTGGTTCAGGCGTGGGCCCCCTCGGGGGAGAGGAGGCCCACGCTGTCCCGGTTCCGGCTGTCAGACACGCGTAGGGCGTACCGGACCCGAGTTCAGGGGGAGCTGGGCTATGGCGGCCTCGAGCTCAGGGAGGGACGATGCCTCCCGGTCCAGAGGTATGAACACCGCGCCCGTTTGATCGGGGTTGACGTACATGAGCGTCAGCCCGGTGCGATCAATGTCCGCGCAGAACACCCGTCCCACGGTGTGGGGACATGCGTGGTGGGTGGCGCGCGACCAGCAATTGCAGCCCGGTAGTTTTTCCTGTCTCACCGCGTCGCACAGCTGCGACAGGTGAAAGTCGCCAAGGGAAGCGACGACGTCGAGGGCTGAGAACTCGTCATCGATCGATGGGAAGACTTCGTCATTCGGCATATCGGCGATGAGGGTGGGGATGTCGATCTCTGCGCTTCCCATGGCGTCGTGCAGGATGGCCTGACGCGGGTCAATGACGCCGATGAGGCCATCGTCGAATCCGGTGATCATCGAGACTTCACTCGGCAACACGTCAGTTGTCAGCAGGTAATCGATCTGGTTGGCGCTCAGCCAGGTCACGGTTCCTAGGATGTGGAGGGTCGCCGCCAGCAGTCGGATTCCCGGTTCTGGGGAATCCTTGGAAATCTCCAGGCGAACATCGGTCGGTAGGCCGGCAGGAATCTGGCAGAGTGCCTGGGTCGGGTGGGAACGTAGGGCGACGACGAATCGTCCTGATGCCGTGACTCCGTGAGCCTGCAGATCGCACGTCCATTCATCGAGGTCTCCGTCGGCCGAGATCATCGCGTGGGCGACCATTGTGGGCATGCCGGCACCGCCGAGTATGCGGCGGGCGAGCGAAGAACTGCGTTGTGACAAGGTCGATGCGATGCGGGTCGTCGGATCCGAGGCCATGCCGTCGTTGGTGTTTCCGGTGGCAGTCATTGTCACACCCCTTCCTCTTAGGCGAGCCTAATCTAACATGATGAGGCTGTGGGGGATAGGCCAGGGTCGGATTGCTGAAAGGTCCCGTGGTGATGCCGATAAGCAAAGGGCCTCGTGCCACCTGGAGTGGCAGCGACATTCGGTCTTATCGGTAATTCCACGAGCCGGGCAGCATGAGTGGCCGCGGTAAGGGTAGGTGCAGGGGCTCGGTGCAGTGGCTCTCGGTGAGAAAGGTGAGTGTCAGGCGGGAACGATCCCGGCCATGGTTTGGCGCAGGATGTGTTCAGGAAACGTTGTCCGGGGGCGGTGTCGTCGGTGAAGGTGGGAGGCAAGCCAATCCAGCACGAACTGTGGATGTTGCCGAATCATGGTCGGAGTAGTATGGAGGATCTTCCATCCGGAGCGATCAAGGTTCGCTGAACGCATCATCGTGTTCTCATAGCCGTCAATCGTTCCGTGGATCGCTCGGCCGTCAATCTCGACCGCGACCTTCTCGGCCTCGAAGGCCTTGTCGAGGATGTATCGACGGTTTCCGGCTCGCACGGCCTGATTTGGTTTCACGCCGGTGATGCCGACAGCTCGCATCAGTCGTCCAAATTCCAGTTCCGGAATTGACCAGGATCTGAGGTTGATGTCGGCGAGGGCGGAACTGATCTGGCGTCGGCTGAATCGCCAGGACAAACTGGATCGCGAGGCTCGACACGACTCCGGGCTCACCAACCCCTGCCGGAGTGCTTCGCAGACCCACGCCCAGTCCCCGTCGAGCGCCAGGAGGAGCACTGACACCTCGGGCTCCACGACCCACATGCCATATCTCTCCGTCACGTACCGACGGGGGACTCGCCATCGGTGAACACGGATCCCCTCCCGTTCAATTGAACGGGTACGTGAATAGGCCTCGACCTCCTTCACGGCATCGAGGTCGTGGAGGTGCTGGCCAGGTGGTTTCAACCCCTGCATGACAAGGGCGGCCTTGCCGATGAGTACGGCGTCCCGGTGCCACATGTGCACCGCTTTGATCCGCACCCTCGGGTCATTCGCAACTGATGTCGGGGACACAACACCGGGAAGTATCCGCACCGCTTTTCCGGCGGCCACCGCTCGGTCTGCTTGCCCTCGCAGGTGACTGAATCGATGGATACGGGCCACTCCGCCATTCGCACGCCATTCGAAATCGAGTTCGTTCATACCCTCAGTTGTCGTCTGCGGCTCCGAAATTCGTCACCCACTT
The DNA here is from genome assembly GCF_000367205.1 of Cutibacterium avidum 44067. NCBI lineage: Bacteria > Bacillati > Actinomycetota > Actinomycetes > Propionibacteriales > Propionibacteriaceae > Cutibacterium > Cutibacterium avidum. Next base: position 417,263 of record NC_021064.1, read on the forward strand.
TGAAATCTGTGGACAACTGGATGGGAGCACTCCAAGGCCGCTGTGGACAACTCCTGATGGGTGCTTCTCGCTGCTGTCACAGGTGGCAGTCGGGCGGCGACCTCACGACATGGCCTCGCGGTCAGGATCGGGGAGGGGCATGGGACCGGGGCTGAATACACCTGGAGTCGCGAGGTTGGGGCACGGTCGTCACCTCGGCGACCAGGGGGCTCACGCCGTACCGTCTCTGATTTGAACCTCGGCCTGCAGCTCGTGTACGCTTCTGCTGTTGCCTTCGAGCAAACGGGAGTTGGCCACCGCGGTCGCTCCGTCTGTCCGACACAGCGATGTCGTGATGCGGTTCCGGTCTCCGGCGTGTCACGCCGTCGAGTGGAGGAATTGCCCGCAGAGCACCACCACGTTGCAAGATCCCTGTGCGTCACTTCACGCATGGGACCGAGTTCGAGAAGGTACCTGTGACCACCTACAGCCCCAAGGCCGGCGAGGTGCAGCGCAATTGGTACGTCATCGACGCCGAGGACATCGTCCTGGGTCGTCTGGCCACCACCGCTGCCAACCTCCTGCGCGGCAAGCACAAGCCGCAGTACGCCCCCCACATCGACACCGGTGACTTCGTCGTCGTCATTAACGCCTCCAAGATTGCGTTGACCGGCAAGAAGGCCACTGACTCGCTGCGTTACGACCACTCCGGTCGCCCGGGTGGTCTGCGCGTCACCAGCGTCGGCGAGATGCTCGAGAAGGACCCGCGCCGCGCTGTCGAGCGCGCGGTGTGGGGCATGATGCCCAAGAACAAGCTGTCGCGTCAGCAGCTCAAGAAGCTGAAGGTCTACGGCGGCCCTGAGCACCCGCACGCTGCGCAGAACCCGCAGCCTTACGAGATCACCCAGATCGCCCAGTGATCGCCCACGAAGGATTGTGACAGTGACTGACACCGCAACCGAGAACCTCGAGAACACCGAGGTCACCCCGTTCACCGAGGGCGACCGTGAGATCGCCTATCGCACCGACTCCAACCCGACCGTGGCCGCTGGCGACTCCAATCGCCCCGCCATGATCGCCGCCGGTGCTGCCACCGGCCGCCGCAAGGAGGCCATCGCCCGCGTCCGCATCGTCCCCGGCTCTGGCCAGTGGAAGATCAACGGCCGCACCCTGGAGGACTACTTCCCGAACAAGGTCCACCAGCAGATCGTGACCGAGCCCTTCACCACCGCTGGTGTTGAGGGTGCCTACGATGTCATCGCCCGCATCGGCGGTGGCGGCATTACCGGCCAGGCTGGTGCGCTGCGTCTGGGTATCGCCCGCGCGCTCAACAACGTTGACGCCGAGGCCTCCCGTCCGGCCCTCAAGAAGGCCGGCATGCTGACCCGTGACGCCCGCGTCAAGGAGCGCAAGAAGGCTGGACTCAAGAAGGCCCGCAAGGCCCCGCAGTACTCGAAGCGCTGATCTGGTCCTTTCCCGGAACTCGGGGCGGCCCTCCCACTGCGGGAGGGCCGCCCCGAGGTGTTTCTTGGCCCACTTCCAGTTGCCGACGAGAGGGGGTTTCTGTAACGCGCGTGGTTTGCCCGGGAAGTCGCCAACCCGCTGTCATCTCTCGTAGCAGCACCCGAGGTGTTCATCGGTAACTCCACGGATGATCTGAAAACCCCTCGAAGACACACCCGACGCCGGTTATCGAATCAGCCCGATCCCGGTGGGCTCAGCGGGTATTTCGTTCACTTGGTGTGAGCGGTGGGTAGAGTGGCATTTCGTGGCACGACTTTTTGGAACTGACGGAGTGCGCGGTGTGGCCAACCAGGACCTCACCGCCGAACTGGCCCTCGACCTCTCGGTTGCGGCTGCCCACGTCCTGGGCGAGGCTGGTGCTTTCGGGCACCGCCAACCCACCGCGTTGGTGGCACGTGACCCTCGCGCCTCGGGCGAGTTCCTCGAGGCGGCAGTGTGCGCTGGTCTGGCAAGTGCAGGAGTCGACGTCCTGCGCGTGGGCGTCATCCCGACCCCGGCCGCGGCCTACCTCGTCAACGAGTACCGCACCGACCTCGGCGTCATGCTGTCGGCCTCTCACAACCCGATGCCTGACAACGGCATCAAGTTCTTCTCCCGCGGCGGTGTGAAGCTCCCCGATGATCTCGAGGACGCCATCGAGCAGCGCATGGGGGAGCCGTGGGCCCGACCCGTCGGCGACAAGGTCGGACGCATCCGTTACACCCCGCAAGCCGTCGACACCTACGTCGACCACTTGGTGCGTTCCCTGAGACAGCAGGACACCCTCAAGGGTCTGAAGATCGTCCTCGACACCGCCAACGGTGCCTCCTACTACACCGCCTCGGCCGCCTTCAAGGCCCAGAGTGCGGAGGTCGTCGCGATCCACGACCAGCCTGACGGCCTCAATATCAACGAGCGCTGCGGTTCCACTCACCCGGAGAAGTTGCAGGCCAAGGTTGTCGAGGTCGGGGCCGATATGGGCCTGGCCTTCGACGGCGATGCCGACCGCTGCCTGGCCGTCGACCACGATGGCAACATCATCGACGGCGACCACATCATCGCCATCCTCGCCCTGGCTCTGCAGGAGGACCATCGCTTGGCCTCCAACACCGTCGTCGCGACGATCATGAGCAACCTCGGCCTCATCCTGGCGATGCGTGAGCACGACATTCACGTCGACCAGACCAAGGTCGGTGACCGCTACGTCCTTGAGTCGATGAATGCGAACGGGTTCTCGCTTGGCGGCGAGCAGTCCGGTCACGTCATCATGAGCGAGTTCGCCACCACTGGTGACGGCGTCCTCACTGGTCTGCATCTGGCAGCCCGCGTCGCCCGCACCGGCAAGACCCTCAAGGAGCTCGCCTCGGTGATGACTCGTCTGCCGCAGGCCCTCGTCAACGTGCGCGGGGTCGACAAGTTGCGTGCCGGTATCGACCCTGACGTCAACAAGGCGGTTGCCGATGCCAACCAGAAGCTCGGTGACACCGGGCGCGTCGTGCTGCGCCCGTCGGGCACCGAGCCAGTCGTGCGCGTCATGGTCGAGGCCGCCACCCAGGAGGAGGCTGACCAGATCTGCTCCGAACTGGCCGAGACCGTCAAGAGCTGCCTGGCCCTGTGAGGCTCTGATCATGGCGTTGTTCCGTCGCCGCCCTGATGCCGACCTACCCGGTCTGGACGTCGGGGCGGCGAGCCGTCTGCGTGGCATGGTCGAGGAGTCCTTGTCGGCCATGGGAATCGACGCGAGGGTCGAGGGTGATCATGCCGTGACCTCTGTTGGTGACATCCTCCTGGTTCCCATGGTCGACGAGCTCGACGGTCATGATCGCGGGGACTGGCAGCTGGTCGTCGACGAGCTCGTCACCCGCATGGTGCGCTCCCTCCTCGACGGGGCGACCCGTCTGACCGACGCCACCCTCGCTGGCCACGTCGTCGTGAGGATCCTGGGTGACCGGGAGCGAGCCGGACGCAGTTTCGACTACGCGCGTCCCTTGGTGTCCACCGCGACGGGGTCTCCTATCCCCGGACTTGTCGTCGCCCTGGCGTGGTTGGACGACGAGGTCGAGCTTCTCAACGACGCGGCTCTGGCTGAGATTGACGATCTGGACGCCGCTTACCGTCGCGGCTCGGAGAGGTTGGCGACCGTATTGGCCGACGGTCTCGACGTCACCCGTGAGGGGAACCTCGTCACCGTCAAAGGGTCGTCCTGGCTGGTGTCCTCCTGGCCTCTCGTGCCGGGGTTGGGGCAGCCCATCGTCGATGAAGTGGGAAATGACGTCCTCGTCGGGATTGAGTCCCCGGACAAGGTCTTCGTGTCGGCGATCGGCCACGCACACGAGCTGGATTGTGCCTTGTCGCCGTCACGGGTCGCAGACCCCTTCGCCTGGCGCATCGGCTGAACAGTCGTTCCGGTGGACCGTGGCCACGCGGTGTTGCTCAGACCTTCCGAATCCACACGTTGCGGACCTCGTGGTCGGGGCCCTTGTGGAGGATCGCGGTGGCGCGCCCGCGGGTGGGCAGCACGTTCTGCACCAGGTTCGGGCCGTTGATGGTGTCCCAGATCTCCGTGGCCACGGAGATGGCCTCGTCGTCGGGCATGCGCGCGTAGTCGCCGAAGAAGGAATCCGGATCGGTGAATGCGGTCTGACGTAGGGTCAGGAACCTGTTGATGTACCACCGAATGATGTCGGTCTCCTCGGCGTCGACGTACACCGAGAAGTCGAAGAAGTCGCTCAGCGCCAGCCCCATCGTCCCGCTGCTGCGGCGACGTGGTGGCTGCAGGACGTTGAGGCCCTCGATGATGAGGACGTCAGGCTGGCGGACGACGAGCTGCTGGCCAGGGACGATGTCATAGGTGACATGGGAGTACACCGGGGCAGTGACCTCGGGCATCCCGGACTTCACGTCGACGACGAATTTCAGCAGCGCCTTGCGGTCGTAGGACTCCGGGAACCCCTTTCGCGACAGTAAACCACGCTCTTCGAGGATCTTGTTGGGGTAGAGGAACCCGTCGGTCGTCACCAGATCGACGACCGGGCGACGGGGGGAGCGCCCCATCAATTCCTGCAGCAGACGGGCCACGGTCGACTTGCCTACCGCAACCGACCCCGCGATCCCGATGATGAACGGGGTACGTCGCATGCCATGGCGGGTGAGCTGTAGGAAGTTGTAGGAGGCGTCGAAAAGGGCGCCGGTGTGCATGCAGTACAGATGGATGAGCTGAGTCAGCGGCCGGTACACCTCGACGACGTCACGGTGGCTCGTGGGGTCGCCGAGACCACGGATGCGATCCAGGGTGGCCTCATCAATGTCGATCTCGGTGGAATCGGCAAGGGCGGCCCAGGACTCCCGCGATAACTCGATGAACGGACCGGGTTCGGTGTTGTCGTCGTCTGCGGGGGCGGGCGGGGTGAGATTCACGGTGGACACCTCATCGTGGCTGTACATGACGTCGAATGACTGTACTCATCTGAGGGCACCCTGCACAGCTGAATGCGCTGACGGCGCAGCCCCGCAGGGCCGCGCCGTCAGCGTTGAGGACGGACACGATTAGCCGAGGAAGGGCTGGGGGACGCAGACCACTGGCTTCGCCTGGTCAGGATCCAGGGCGTTGACGGCCATCTGGTACACGTTGGTGTCGTAGGTGAAGTTGACATGGCTGGCGTGGTCAGAGTGGCAGATGTTCTGAACGAGGATGTTCTTGACACCGGGCTCGTACAGGAAGGCGTTGGTGAACGGCACCACGACGTCGTCGTAGCGGCCTTCGATGACTGTGTACTTGACGCCGGGGCGGGTCACCGGGCCGTTGCCGTACAACTCCTTGATGAAGCGGGAGGAACCGAGCTGTTGCTCGTAGCTGGCGATGTGGGCCTTGTTGAAGGCATCCTCGATCTGCTCGTGAGTGGCCTCGTCAACGGCCTTGTTGACGAACTTGGAGACGGCCTTCGGACCGACGCCGTGGTTCGAGGGGGCGAGGGCGATGAGTTTGTCGACCTTCTTGTCCCCGCCGAGCTTGGTGATGTAGTAGTTCGGCAGTGGGCCGCCACCCTGGGACCACCCGATGAGGTCGACCTTCTTGGATCCGGTGGCTGTGAGGACGCGGTCGACGAAGCCGGAGACGGCCTTGGCGGAGACTCGGATGTCACCGGTGTAGGCGAAGTTCGGCAGCAGCTTCAGCCCGTTGAAGTTCGGGGAGAAGACGCAGTACCCGGCCTTGGTGAGCTTCGGGGAGTACATCGACCAGGATGCGTAGGCGTCGGAGTTCGTGCCGGGCAGCAGGACGACGGGGTTATGCCCCTCACGCGGTTTGCAGCTGAAGTTGTTGGCTCCCTGGGGATTGGTACCAGGGTGGGCCAGGGCGTAGATGGAGGCCGGGTAGGTGAACAGCTTGCGGGGTCCGTCGCCAGCAGACGGAATGCCATCCGGGCTGCCGGGCATGGTGATCTCGGGTGGAACCGAGGTATCGGTTTCGACGGCATGTGCCGGGGCAGCCGAAATGGCCGCGAAGGCAGTGGCCACGACGGTGGTCAGGGAGGTCAGGACTGCTGCGAACTTTTTTGATCTCATGCTTTTCCTCAATCTTGACGTCGGTGCATGATGTGAGAGAATCTATGAATCGGCAGGGTCATGATGGGCTGTACATCCGTGAAATCAGGCCTTTCGTGCAGGTGGCATTGTCGTTGAGTGTTCAAATGGTCAGGCGTTTCGGTTCGCTAGAACGCTCATGATTCATGTACGTTTCTTGTCATGTGCGGAATTGTTGGGTATTGCGGCCATCGGCAGGCTGAACGTGTCATCATCGACGGGCTGCGACGTCTTGAGTACCGAGGATATGACTCAGCTGGACTGGCGGTCATGGCGGATGGAAGCCTGCATCGGGCCAAGAAATCAGGCAAGTTGACCAATCTTGAGGAGGAGCTCGCTGCTCATCCGCTCCCTGAGTCCAACCAGGGCATCGGCCACACCCGCTGGGCGACCCACGGTGCCCCGACCGACGAGAACGCCCACCCCCACCTGTCCTTCGACGGCCGGGTCGCGGTCGTCCACAATGGCATCATCGAGAACTTCGCCTCCCTGCGCGCCGAGCTCGAGGGACATGGCGTCACCTTCGCCTCGGAGACGGACAGCGAGACTGCCGCTCACATGCTTGCCTTGCAGATGCAGCAGGGTTCCTCGTTGGCCGAGGCCATGGGTGCCGTTGCCTCTCGTCTCGAGGGCGCCTTCACCCTCGTGGCCGTCAGCGCCGACGCCCCTGACACCGTCGTGGCAGCTCGTCGTAACTCCCCGCTGGTCGTCGGCCTGGGGCAGGGGGAGAACTTCCTCGCCTCCGACGTCGCCGCTTTCATCGAGCACACCCGTGAGGCCCTCGAGCTGGGTCAGGACCAGGTCGTCGTGCTGACGTCCGAGGACGTCACCGTCACCGACTTCGAGGGCAACCCCAGCCAGGCTCGCCCGTACCACGTCGACTGGGACCTGTCGGCGGCCGAGAAACAGGGCCACGACTGGTTCATGCGCAAGGAGATCTTCGAGCAGCCGCGTGCGGTCGCCGACACCCTGTTGGGTCGCTGGTCCGACCGTGGAGAATTGGTCCTCGACGAGATTCGCATCTCCCCGGAAGACCTGCGACGCATCACCAAGATCGTCGTAGTGGCCTGTGGATCGTCCTACTACGCCGGGATGGTCGCCAAGTACGCCATCGAGCACTGGACCCGAGTGGCCTGCGAGGTCGATCTGGCCAGCGAGTTCCGCTACCGCGACCCGATCATCGACCCGACGACCCTGATCGTGACGATCTCCCAGTCCGGCGAGACCGCCGACACCCTCATGGCCATTCGGCACGCCCGGGAGCAGCACGCCAAGGTCATCGCGATTTGCAACACCAATGGTGCGACGATTCCGCGCGAGTCCGACGCCGTCATCTACACCCATGCCGGCCCGGAGATCGGCGTCGCGTCGACCAAGGGATTCCTCACCCAGGTCGTCGCCTGCTACCTGCTGGGCCTCTACCTGGCCCAGGTGCGTGGCATGAAGTACGGCGACGAGATCCGTAGTGTCATGTCCGAGCTGGATCAGATGCCGAGCAAGATCCAGGAGGTCCTCGACGAGATCGAGCCGGTCTACGAGTTGGCGCGAGTCATGGCCAAGGAGGAGGAAGCCGTTTTCTTCCTCGGACGCCACGTCGGTTACCCGGTGGCCCTGGAGGGTGCCCTCAAGCTCAAGGAGATCGCCTACATGCACGCCGAGGGCTTCGCCGCCGGCGAGCTCAAGCACGGCCCGATTGCCGTCATCGAGGAGGACACCCCGGTCTTCGTCGTCGTGCCTCCGAAGGGTCGCGATCAGCTCCACGACAAGGTGGTTTCCAACATTCAGGAGATCCGCGCTCGTGGCGCCAAGACGATCGTGTTGGCCGAGAGGGGGGACGAGGACGTCAGGCCGTTCGCCGACACCTTCATCGGTCTGCCGCCGTGCTCGACCCTGCTGCAGCCCCTGGTGGCAGCGGTCCCGCTGCAGGCCTTCGCCTGTGAGCTGGCCACCGCCAAGGGTCACGACGTCGACCAGCCGCGCAATCTGGCCAAGTCCGTCACGGTGGAGTGATTTCTGCACGATTTCGCCCCCGGAATCCGAGGATTCCGGGGGCGATGCGCGTTCGGCGTCAGGGGTCAGTGGGATGACTGCTGTTGGTGATCGACCTCGTCGAAGTTGAAGATCTGCAGGAAGGTCTTGGCGCGCTCGCTCGTCGGGTTCGTGAAGAACTGGTCCGGTTCCGAGATCTCGACGATCTGTCCGGCGTCCATGAAGACGATCCGGTCGGCGATCGCCCGTGCGAAATCCATCTCGTGGGTGACGAGGACGAGGGTCATGCCGTCCCGGGCGAGCTCGAGGACGACGTCGAGGACTTCACGGACCATCTCGGGATCGAGGGATGCCGTCACCTCATCGAGAAGGACGACTTCTGGCTCCATCATGAGTGCTCGCACGATGGCCGCGCGCTGCTTCTGGCCGCCCGAGAGCTGACGGGGCAGGGTGGAAGCTCGGTTGAGCAGCCCGACGCGGTCAAGTAGTCGACGGGCGCGTTCCCGCGAGACCTCGTTGGGTTCGTGCTTGACGAGCCGCGGGGCCAGCAGCAGGTTGTCCTCGACGCTCAGATGCGGGAACAGTTCGTAATTCTGGAAGACCATGCCGATTCGTTCGCGGATCTGGCGCAGTCCTGACGGGGTGTACTCGAGGGCCTTGCCGTCGAAGGTGATGGTGCCCGAGTCGATCGTCTCGAGGCCGTTGATGGTACGCAGCAGGGTGGACTTGCCACAGCCAGAAGGGCCGACGATCACGACGACCTCGGACCGGGCGACGTTGAGGGAGACATCGCGCAGGGCCGTCACACCGTTGGGATAGGTCTTGGTGACCCCCTCGAGGGTCAGGTGATGATCTGTCATGACAGCGTCATCCTCCTTTCGAGGTGACGGGAGTACAGGGAAATGACGAAGCAGACGATGAAGTACAGGCAGAAGACCGTCCCGTAGATCCACAGCGCGGCGTCCGGGTGGTCGAAGCGATTGCGGTCGATGATCGCCTGGGCCACCTTGAGGATCTCGACGACACCGATGAGGGAGACGAGGGCGGTCGTCTTGATCATGCGGGTGACGAGATTGACCGTCAGTGGCACGAGCTGGCGAAGTGCCAGCGGCATGACGATGTGTCGTCGTACCGCACGGTCGGACATGCCCAGGGCCTGGGCACTGACGATCTGGTGGTGGGGTACGGCCGCGATGGCTCCACGCACGAGGTCTCCCATCTCCGCAGTGCCCCACAGGGTGAAGACGATGATCGCAGCTGCCTCGCCACTGACATCGAGGCCGGCCACTTGCGCCATGTCAAAGTAGACGACGAAGAGCAGCACGAGTTGTGGAAGAAGTCTCAACGTCTCGACGTAACCGCGAGTCAGAATTCGCACCCACAGACGCCGGGAGTCCATGACGAGGCCGAGTGGGATCGCGAGCACGATGGACAACACCATCGAGACGAGGGCGATACGTACCGAGACCCACAGTCCCTGCAGCAGCAGGATCCAGTTCTGGGGATCAAGCAGTGGCTGCATGACGACGCGTCCTCCTTTCGAGGTATCGGCCCAGCAAGGCGATAGGAATGAGGATGAGCAGGTAGAACACGACGAGGAGGAAGAGCGCCTCGGTCGTCGTGTAGGAGTTGCCGATCTGTTCCTTGGCTCGATAAACGAGGTCGGGTAGGGCGACGACGGACACCATCGAGGTCTCCTTGATGAGAAAGATGGTGTTGGCGGTGAGAGCCGGCATCGCGGTGGCCACGCCCTGGGGGACCAGGACGTGGATGAAGGTCTGGCGACGGTTCAGTCCGAGGGCTGCGGCGCTCATGCGATGGATCTGGGCAATCTCGTCGAGCCCGGAGCGCAGCGCCTCCGCCATGTAGGAACCGTCCAGGAAGGTCAGCCCGATGATGGCGCAGGTTTCGCCGGACATGATGACGCCGACCTTGGGCAGGCCGTAGAACAGGAAGAACAACTGGACCAGCAGTGGGGTGTTGCGCGACAACTCGACGTACCCGGTGACGATCTGGCGTACCACCGGGATACGGAAGTACTGCACAGCCGCGCAGAGTGCGCCGAGGACGAGTGACGCGAGGACACCGATGATGCCGATGCGAGCAGTGAGGGCGGCCGCCTCCGCGTAGAGCGGAAGCGACCGTCCGATGACGTCGAAATCCATGCGATCTGACGTAGGGGTGAGCCCTACTTCCTTCCACCTTCGATGACGAGCTGGTCGGGCTTGATGGTGTCGCCGTAGACCGGTTCCAGGGTTTTCCTGAAGTTCTGGTGGAAGAAGTCTTCCTTGCCAAGCTTGACGAGGTCGTCGTTGATCCAGGTGCGCAGCGGGTCATTGCCCTTGTGGACGGCAGGAGCGATGGTCGCCTTGTCACCGAAGGAGGTGATTCCGGTGATGAACTTCTTGTTCTGGCGCGTGAACGCCACGGCCTCGGTGTTGTCGGTGATCCAAACGTCGCCGCGACCGTCGGCCAGGGCGCTGGTGACCTCGGCGTATTCCTCGAACTTCGTCACCTTCCACTCGGGATGGTGCTCCTGGATCCAGGCGTCCTGGCTGGTGCCCTTGACGACGAGGATCTTGGCGTGGTCGAGGTCGGAGACCTTCTTGACTGGATGGTCCGTCGGGGAGACGGCGCCGAAAGCCACCTGCATGTACGGGTTTGCGAAGTCGACCTTCTTGGCGCGGTCCTTGGTGACGGTGAAGTTGGCAAGGATGATGTCGACCTTGCCCGACTCGACGAACTCGACCCGGGATGCGGCGTCGACGGGCACCCATTCGAGCTTGACGCCCATGTCCTTGGCGAGACGCTCACCGTAGGTGATGTCGTAGCCCTTGTAGCTGTTCTTGCCGGTGAGGGATCCGAAGGGAGCCTTGTCGGCGAAGGTGCCGATGTGAATGGTGCCGTCCTTCTTGATCTGCTCGGGGGTGCGAGTGCCGACGTTGCTTGCGGTCTCTGCGGAACCTCCGGAGTCGCCTCCCACGTCGGGGGATCCACACCCGGCAGTGGCGCTTACGGTCATCAGTCCGCAGAGCATGGCAGCGACGACTGCCTTGGTGCGGGACCTGAGAGCGATGCGCGGGCTCGTGGCCCGGCCGTGACGCGTGATGCGGGACATGGGAATCTCCTGTTGTTGATGTGTCCTCTGTGCTTGGAATATCACATCGGTCTCGGGTGACGCCGTCGTTGTTTACGGCGTGAAGTTTGCGTATGAGCGCGCCGCGAAGCCAAAATCTGGGTCCTGGTGGCCTTAGGGAATTTTTTGAAAGTGTCTTCTATGGCGATATGGCGTCTCAAACACTGAGAACACGCGGACCATGGTTCAGCGTCAGAAGCTGTTCGATGCAACGGTGTGCAGCGTGGAACGCATACCCTTGACGGGTGATCAAGGGAATCGGGGTCGACGTCTGTGATGTCTCCAGGTGGGAGGCCGCCGTTCGGCGTCATCCGGGGATGGCTCGCAAGGTTTTGAGCGAGGCCGAAGCTGCGACGCCGTCACGCTCCCAAGCTGCCCGATTTGCCGCCAAGGAAGCCTTGTACAAGGCATTGGGCGGGAGGGACGGGCTGTCCTGGCAAGACTGCGAAGTGGTCTCCGATAGCGGGGTCCCACGGTTTGAATTGCGCGGATCCTTGGCGCGACGGGCCTCGGAACACGGGGTGGCGCAGGTGCACCTTTCTCTCAGTCACGACGCTGGGGTTGCAGTGGCCATGGTGGTCTGCGAGGGGTGAGAGGGGCGGCCGTGCATCCGCGACCACCTGAGTTCGGTGGGGTCCCGGTCGCTGTCCCAGCGGTCTCTGCGTCGCAACGTGCGACCTCCCGGATGCGCCTTGTCGGCTCAGCCGTCCCACCGTGGTTGAATGAGAGTCAGTCCGCAGCGAGAACCCCATCGGGGTTGGAGGGATCGTCATGGCAATTGTCTGCACCGCCGAGGCCATCCGAGCCGCTGAGCAGAGGTGGTTCGACGCCCACCCCGGACAGGACCTCATGAACGTCGCCGCCCACGCCGTCGCACACAAGGCCCAAGAACTGCTCCTGGGTGGAGCCGTCGGTGACGTCGTACCGGACTGGGCGGCGACACAGTGTGTCCTCGTGCTCGTCGGCGGGGGAAACAACGGCGGTGACGGACTCTTTGCGGCCGCTGCGCTGGCCCAGCGAGGCTGGCGGGTCGAATTGGCCCAGGTCATGGGCCGCCCTCATGAAGCCGGCATGGAAGCCGCTCTCGCCGCTGGTTGTATTCGTACTCCGCTCGGGGAGGTCACCAGTCACTCCTACGATCTCGCCATTGACGCCGTCCTCGGAATCGGTGGACGCCCCGGCATCCCGCAGTCCCTGGAGAGGATCGACGGCTGGCTCCGCGAGCGTCAGGTCCCGGTGCTTGCGGTTGACCTCCCGTCAGGCCTGGATGCCAACTCCGGCGAGGTGGAGTCCTGTGTCCACGCCACTCACACCCTGACCTTCTCCAGCCTCAAGTGGTGTCACATCGCGTATCCGGCCGCGAAGTTCTGCGGTGAGTTGGAGGTTCATGGCATCGGTCTGGATCTCGTCGATGACGAGGGAAAGACACTCAACGGGGTCGACGAGTACTGCGATCTGGCCGAGATGGCCGTGCTCTGGCCGGTGCCAGGTGCCCTCGACGACAAGTACTCCCGCGGAGTCGTCGGTGTCGACACCGGTTCCGAACGGTTCCCCGGGGCGGCGGTGCTGGGCGTCCTCGGAGCGCTGCGCAGTGGCCCGGGGATGGTGCGATTCGCCGGACCGGCCGCGATCATGGCCTTCATCCTCAGTCGGGCCCCGTCGGTCGTCGTTGGGGAAGGGCGCGTCCAGGCCTGGGTGCTGGGCTCTGGCTGGGGCCCCGACGACGGCAACGCCGACCGGTTCATCCAACGAGCCTCCGACGGCGTTCCCATGGTCATCGACGCCGACGCCCTGGGCCTGTTGCCTGCTGAATTGCCGGAAGGATGTCTGCTCACCCCGCACGCCTGTGAACTGGCCCGGATGCTGCGGATTGAGCGCAGCCAGGTGGAGGCTGACCCGCAGGCGGCAGCCGTCCGCGCGGCTCAGCGTTTCGGTGCCACGGTCCTGTTGAAGGGTTCGATCCAGTGGGTCGCGCATCCCGACGGGGCCGTCCGGGCTGCGCTACCGGGCCCGGCATGGACGGCTCAGGCAGGTTCCGGTGACGTGCTGGCAGGGATGTGCGGCACTCTCTTGGCTGCGGGGCTGAGTGCTGCCGACGCGGCTGTGTGCGCTGCCGGGATGCAGGCTGCCACGGCGATTTCCATGCCTGGCCCGTACGCTCCCGACCAGATTGCCGAGTTGCTCCCTGGCGTCGTGACGACAGTCGTGGGCCGCTGACCAGACGCGCTGTGCGGGCAACTCCCCGAGGAGTTCCAGGGCGCTGGACTCCTCCGGGCAGGATCTCTTCTCAGAGGGCGGCGCGAGCTCTCGTGGAGTGTCCGGACAGCCGGATGGCGTCCTCATAGTGCTCGACGAGTTCGCTGCACAGGTTCTCCCAGGTGCGGTTCTCGATCGAGGCTCGGGCGGCCACACCCATGGCGCGCCTCTTGTAGTCGTCACCAACGAGGTCGACGACTCGAGAGCGGAAGTCGGCCATGTCGCCGGGTTCGTAGAGCCATCCGGTATGTGACGGGTCAATGAGGTCGATCGGCCCGCCCTTGCGGGGGCTGATGACCGGGACGCCGCAAGCCTTGGCCTCCTGGACGGCCTGGCAGAAGGTTTCCAGCTCTCCGGTGGAGCAGAAAACGTCCATGCTGGCGACCGCGCGTGGAAGATCCTCTCCCCCCAGACCACCGGTGAAGATGGCGTCGGGAAGTTGCTTCTCCAGCTCGGATCGGGCGGGACCATTTCCGACGATGACGAGTTTGGTGTTGGGGATGTCCGCGAGGTGAGCCATGTCGGCGACGCGCTTCTCGGCGGCGAGCCGCCCCATGTATCCGACGACGACCTCACCGTTGGGGGCCCACTCGTCATGGAGTTCCTGGGAGCGCTTGGATGGGTTGAAACGCACCTTGTCGACCCCACGACCCCAGATGCCGACTCGCGGCACCCCGTGCCTGACGAGTTGATCGCGGGAGAAAGTGGACGGGGCGTAGGTCGCCACGGCCAAGGAGTGGATCTGACGGACGCGGTACCAACCGTAGAACTCCAGCTTGCCGAGGCCATAACGTCCGGCGTAGGAGGGGATGTCGGTCTGGTAGATCGCCACGACAGGGACGCCGAGGGAGGCTGCAGCGAGTGCGCCCTTGTATCCGATCATGAAGGGGCCGGCCAGGTGGACGACGTCAGGCTCGAACTCGGCGAGGTAGCGCTCCATGGCCCACTGGGGGCTGGTGGAGACGCGGACGTCCTGGTAGCCCGGCCAGTGCAGGGAGGCCAGCGGAATGACGGGGAATCCGGCGTACTCGCGGGGGGTCTGAGCATCGCCAGGAGCAAGCACGAGGGCGTCGTGGCCGTTGTCGCGCAGGTGCTCCAGGACTCGCAAGACCGAGTTCGTCACTCCATTGACGAGGGGCAGGAATGACTCCGTGATGATCGCAACGCGCACAAATCAATAGTAACCGGGGTATGTGACGAGTCAGCAGGGCCGCGTTGTCGAGGTGGTGAACAAGAGGTGACGGCGTTCCCATCTCGATTTTCGTCACCGTGGCGATCTCGGGTAGAGTGCGCGTGTTGGCAACGGCCCGACTCGCTTGGGCCCATGATGCGTTTCAGTTGCTCGATGTGCCCCCCGGGCACGGCGGAGCCATCGGCTCCGGGATTGACTCACTGCATTCACCTGCACAGCAGCTATTCGCCCGGCCATCGAGACAGACAAGAAACCCAGGATTCCATCACCGAGACCCGCTGGGTCCGGTGCGTCGTGGCCAGATCCCGCGACCCCGTGCAGTGACGCCGCGCCTTCATGCGCGGTGACGTGGGCCGCCCGCGCCCGAGGAGTCCACCCATCGTGAGGGATGACCCCATTGAGCAACAAGAAACACAACCCCAAGTCGTTCAAGGCCGACGGCACCCCGAAGCGTCGCTGGACGGCCGCCGAGCGCGCCGCTCGCGGCCACAAGCCGCGCACCAGGGGAGGGGCCCGGGACGGTCGCACCGATTCGCAAGGCCGCAACTTCGAGGCGTGGACTCCCCGGGAGAACTCGCGTCGTGACGAGGGTGGGGCTGGCAAGGACCGTCGCTACTCCCAGGATCGACGCGGCCGTGGCGAGTGGTCCGATCGTCGTGACGACCGCCGCTACGACCGTCGGGACGGGGACCGACGTCGTGACGACCGCTGGGATCGTCGCGATGACCGTCGGTGGTCTGACGATGGCGAGTTCCGCCCCCACAAGTCCCGTCGCCCCAACAACCACGCCAGCCGTGACTGGAAGCGTGACGATCGTCGCGGCTCGAAGTGGGATCGTGACGACTGGCGCGATGACCGTCGTGGTCAGCGTCGCAACGACCGCTGGGATCGCCGTGATGGCAGCCGTGACTTCGATCGTCGCGAGTCCCGGGATTGGCGAGAAGATCGCAATGACTGGCGCGACGACCGTCGTCGCGATGACCGTGGGGATCACGGAAAGCGCGATGATCGCGGCTACCGCAGCGACCGTGACCGTCGGGACTTCCAGAAGAACCGCGACTTCCGCAAGGACCGTCGCCGCGACGACCGCTGGTCCGATCGCCGTGACGATCGTCGTCGCGAGGACCGCAGCGACTGGCACGCCGATCACGACGACGCCGACAACATGAACTGGAAGGCCACTGAGCTGACCGATCTGGACGTCTCCGGTATCGATCACGAGGGTGGATTCTCGGCCCTCGGTGTTCCTGACGAGATCGTCGCCGCCCTGGCCGCCACGGGCATCACCGAGCCCTTCCGGATCCAGATTGCCGCCATCCCGGACGCCATCGCCGGGCGTGACGTGCTGGGTCGTGCGTCGACGGGTTCGGGCAAGACCCTGGCCTTCGGTGTTCCGCTGCTGTCGCGTCTGTCCACCGAGCCGCGCGAGGACAAGCGTCCGCGCGCCCTCATCCTCTCGCCCACCCGCGAGCTGGCCATGCAGATCGCCGACGTGCTGTCGCCGCTGGCCTCGTCAATGGGTCTGTCAACCATCCTCATCGCCGGTGGCATGAGCTACGGCCCGCAGACCAAGGCCTTCAAGAAGGGTGTTGACCTCGTCGTCGCCACCCCGGGTCGCCTCGTAGACCTGCTCGAGACCGGCGACGCTGACCTGTCCGGCGTCACCGTGACGGTCCTCGACGAGGCCGATCACATGGCCGACCTGGGATTCATGGAGGCCGTCGGGGCGATCCTCGATGCCGTCCCCGCAGAGGGGCAGCGCCTTCTCTTCTCGGCAACCCTCGACGGCGCCGTCAACAAGCTGGTCAAGCGCTACATGCACGACCCGGTCACCCATGAGATCGACCCCGACAAGGGATCGGTCTCGACGATGACCCACCACGCCTTCCAGATCAAGCCGCACGAGAAGGTTGGGCTCATGTGCGAGATCACCAACCGCGACGGTCACACCATCGTCTTCGCCCGCACTCAGCGGGGCGCATCCCGGATGGCCGAGCAGATGCGTGAGGCCGGCGTCATGGCCGGTGCCCTGCACGGTGGTCTGACCCAGGGGGCCCGTGCCCGCGTGCTGGCGGCCTTCAAGGACGGCTCCCTGCCGGTCCTGGTCGCCACTGACGTCGCGGCTCGAGGGATTGACGTCGACGACGTCACCCTGGTGCTGCAGGTTGACCCGCCGATGAACTCCAAGGACTACCTGCACCGTTCCGGTCGTACTGCTCGCGCCGGGCACGACGGCGCCGTCGTCTCGCTCATCCTGCCGCATCAGCGCCGCAGCATGTCGCGTCTGTACCGTCAGGCCGGTGTCAAGCCGGTCGAGGCCCAGGTCATGATTGGTGACGACCACGTCGCCGAGGTCGCCGGTTGCAGCCCGACCCTGGGCGCGCCGATCGACGAGAAGGACTACGAGGCCCTCGTCGCCCCCAAGCAGCAGCGCGGCAAGAAGTCCCGTGACGGCAAGCCCGGCCGCGGCAAGGGCGGACGCAACCGCGGTGGTCGCGGTTACGACCGGGATCGTCGTGGTCACGGCCA
This sequence comes from Cutibacterium avidum 44067, assembly GCF_000367205.1. Lineage (NCBI taxonomy): Bacteria > Bacillati > Actinomycetota > Actinomycetes > Propionibacteriales > Propionibacteriaceae > Cutibacterium > Cutibacterium avidum. Next base: position 434,428 of record NC_021064.1, read on the forward strand.
TGATCGTGGACACGATTCTCGCGGTCACAATTCCCGTGGACATGACGGACGTCGTCGCGACATCGAGACCAGGTACGGCCGCTCCGGCAACGACACCTGGTGATCCGACGCCTGGCGAGTCGAGGCGGAATCACCTCGCGGGCAACGGCTGGTTCGGGCACGTCGACAGTGCCCGAACCATCGCGTTGCGTTCCGCCGAGGTGACCCACAGGCGATACTTCTTCTTCACCGCGATCTGACGAGACACGTAGTCACAGCGGTAGGACTTGTTCGGCGGTAGCCACGTCGCCGCATCCCCGGCTCCTTTCTGCTGGTTGGCCCCTCCCTCGACGGCCAGCAGGTTGAGGGGGTCGTTCGCCAGCGCCTGACGTCGGTCCATCGGCAACTGTTGGGCCCCGGTGACCCAGGCGTTTCCCAGTGCGACGACATGGTCGATCTGTACGACGGCCGATGTTTCGCGCCCACGTTTCCACCTGATCGTCCGGCCGGTGTAGGGATCGTGCAATTCCCCGGAGACCACGCGGCACCGGCTGCCGGATTTCAGCTTCGCCCCGACGAGGTCGCGGGCCAGGGCGTCATCCCGGGTGCCGCAGCCGTTGTGCCCCCACGGGCTCGTCAGGACGGGGTCGGAGCTGTCGCTCCATGCCTGTCCGAACTGTTCGCGGGAGTACCCCGTCATGGGCGCGCGCCCTTTGACGGGAAGCTGTCCGAGAACTTCGGCTGCCTGTCCGTAGGCCGTCGATCCCTCGTGAGGAGCGGCCCGGCGATAGACGCCGATGAGGGCCAACGATGCGACGATGATCAGCACCAACCACTCCCACCGTCGACGAGTCCGCGTCGCCATGTCATCACCCTCGCAATCCCGACAGCCGCCCCACTCCCACCAAGGGACGGGGCCTGACAGTACTCCCGACCACAGACTCGGCAGAAGGGTTGAGGCGAACACGTTTGCCACGCCTGTGGAGCGGCGCTGGGACGACGAAGACCGAGCGCGTTTCGGGGACTATCCTGATCCCTTGTGGATGAACAGACGAGCCCGCAGGACGTGACCCCGGAACTCGCGGTCGCAGCTCCCGAGGAAGCCGCTGACCTGGCGCGCGCCCTCGACCTTGACGAGACGACCGTGTCCACCTGGTTGACCCGGGGCATCGGAATTACGGCACGCCGTGGCGCCGCGACCGCCGGCCTGGCCCATCTCGTCGACGACGGTGGTCATGCCGAGGTCGCTGATCTCGTCCTGGCCGTTCCCGACGACGACATCGCCGCGGCCCTCGTCCAGGGAGCCGAGCAGATCGCCACCGACCTGGAGTCGCGCATCCTCGTCGTCTCCTGCATGCAGTCCGCTCCCAGCCCCGCCTATCAGCGTGACGGTGACGACTGGGTGCGTGTGCTGCCCACCCGCCTCGTCGTCTCCACCGCCGAGGCCATGCACTCCCTCGGAGCCACGCTGGCCACCGAGCTCCACGCCGGTGACATCGTGTTGGCCTCCGGAGACCTTGGAGCCGGCAAGACCACCCTGGCCCAGGGAATCGGTCTGGGCCTAGGGGTGGAGGGTCCGGTCATTTCCCCGACCTTCGTGCTGGCCCGACGCCACGCCGGAGTCGACGGGCGCCCGGGACTTGTCCACGTTGACGCCTACCGACTCGGTTCGGCGGCAGAACTGGTTGACCTGGACCTCGACGAGACCATGGACCGGACCGTCACCTTGATCGAGTGGGGAGCCGGTATCGCCGAGGACCTCGGCGGCTCTCACCTCGACATCGACATTCGTCGCAGCGGGGATCCCGCCGACGAGACCCGCGTGGTCTACCTGGAAGGTTTCGGCCCCCGCTGGCAGGACGTCGACCTGTCGCCACTGTCCGAACTTCTCCTTGGCGCCACCCCCGACGAGACCGGAGACAACAACTGATGAACACAATCGTTCTGGGAATCGACACCTCGACGGCCGTCAGCGTCGGTCTGGCGCGCGGGTCCGAGGTGCTCGTCAGCCTGCACCACGACGACCCCCGCGCCCATGCCGAACAGCTCATGCCGCACATCCATCAGGCCTGCGATCAGGCCGGGATCGCCCTGACAGACATCGGCGAAGTGGTCATTGGGGTCGGCCCCGGCCCCTACACCGGACTGCGCGTCGGGGTGGCCACCGGGCGGGTACTCGCCCACCTGGCCGACCTCACCCCGCACCCGGTCTGCTCCCTCGACGTCCTGGCCCGCCAGTGGGCTGACGACGGCGTCGACGGCGAGTTCTTGGTGTGCACCGACGCCCGTCGCCACGAGCTGTACTGGGCTCGTTACGACGCCTCCGGCAACCGTCTCGACGGCCCCAACGTCACCCGGCCCGAGGAACTGCCCGAGGGTATTCCGGTCGGCGGTCCGGGATGCCCGGTTCGCGGTCTGACGCCCACCCCCGGATCCCCGGAGCGTCTGGACGCCGGGGTGCTCGCCGCGTCCTGGCAGACCATGCCCGACGTCGGTCTGGAGCCGCTCTACCTGCGCGACCCCGACGCCACCGTCCCGACGACGCGCAAGGCCACCCTGACCCCGACTCGCCTGACCCTGCCCGGCATCAAGCGATGACCAGAGTCGCCAGCCCGGCCGATCTCGATGCCGTCATGGCCGTTGAGCAGGCCAGCTTCGACACGTCCCGGCAGTGGTCCCGGACCTCCTGGGCCGAGGAGATATCGCCGGCCGACCACCGCCTCACGCTGGTCGCCGGGGAGGACGAGGTCGCGGCCGTCGCCACCTTTCACGGCTTCGACGTCGCCGACTTGGACCGGATCATGGTCACGCCCGCGGCACGAGGGCATGGACTGGCCGTCGAACTGCTCTCCCGTGGCATCGACTGGGCACGCTCCCGGGGATGCCACACCATGATGCTCGAGGTGCGCCGCGACAATGACCCGGCCATCTCCCTGTACCGACGCTTCGGATTCGAGACGATTTCCCAGCGACCCAACTACTACGGCGGCGGGGTTGACGCCCTCGTCATGTCCGTGACCACAACCGAGGAGAACCATGTCTGAACCGCTCATCCTGGGCATCGAGTCGTCCTGCGACGAGACCGGAGTCGGCATCGTCTGTGGCAATGACCTGCTCGCCAACGAGGTCGCTTCCTCGATGGAGCAGCACGTGCGCTTCGGCGGGGTCGTCCCTGAGGTGGCGTCACGGGCTCACCTGGAGGCGATCGTCCCGGTGCTGGAGAAGGCCACTGACACCGCGGGGGTGGACCTGTCCGAGCTCGACGGCATCGCAGTGACGGCTGGTCCAGGTCTGGCCGGGGCTCTGGTCGTCGGTCTGTCGGCTGCCAAGGCGCTGGCAAGCTGGCTCAACAAGCCGTTCTACGGCGTCAACCACCTGGCCGGACACGTCGCCGTCGACCTTCTCGAGCACGGGGACCTGCCGATGCCCTGTGGCGCTCTGCTGGTCTCGGGCGGCCACACCAGCCTGTTGCGGGTCAATGGCATCGCGACCGACGTCGTCGAGGTGGGTTCGACGATTGACGACGCCGCTGGCGAGGCCTACGACAAGGTTGCGCGAGTGCTCGGCCTGCCGTACCCGGGAGGTCCGGTCATCGACAAGGCCGCTGCCAAGGGAGATCCCAGGGCCATCCGGTTCCCGCGCGGACTGACGGCCCGTCACGACATGGTCGAGCACCGCTTCGACTACTCCTTCTCCGGCCTCAAGACGGCGGTGAGTCGTTGGGTCGAGACCCAGCAGCGTGACGGGGTCGCGTTCCGGGTGGAGGACGTCGCCGCCAGCTTCCAGGAGGCCGTTGCCGACGTGCTGACCGCCAAGGCCGTCGACATGTGCCAGGAGTACGACCTCAAGCACTTCCTCATCGGTGGGGGAGTGGCGGCCAACTCGCGGCTGCGCACCCTGCTCGCCGAGCGGATGGAGGCTGCTGGAGTCGAGCTGCGACGCCCGCGTCCGGGGCTGTGCACCGACAATGGCGCGATGATCGCTGCCCTCGGTGTGCAGGTCGTCAAGGCTGGCCTGTCACCGTCGTCGATGGACATCTCCGCTGATTCCGGGCTGCCCATTGAAAAGGTGATTGTCTGAGGTGGTGGATGTCGGCGGTCTTCTGGGGACGTGAACGCGAAGCCGCTTGAATACTGCTGGTCAGAACCTGCTCGTCGTTTGCCCCGCTGTGCCATTCTGTGGGGCATCAGTAATCGACAGGAATGGATGAGGAATGAGTGAACCCTTCGTTCTCGATGCCAGTTTCAGCGCCTTTCGCGCCGAGTCCTTCGCCAACGACGTCACCGGGCGGCTGGTTCAGAATGCGGTGACCGGCACCGGAGCCGACACCGTCAGCCTGGATCGCACCTTGGTCAACGGCATCGACGAGACGACTTCCGAGCGGTTGGATTCCTGGAAGGTGACCGACCAGAAGCACTCCGGACGGTGCTGGGAATTCGCGGGGCTCAACGTCCTGCGTGCCAAAGTCATCGACGAGCTCAAGGTCGACGACCTCGAGTTCTCGCAGAATTACATCGCCTTCTTCGACAAGCTCGAGAAGGCCAACCACACCCTTGCTCGCGCCATCGCCACGGCATCGCGTGACGCTGATGAGGAAGAGGTGCGCGCCATCATGGACTACCCGGCCGAGGACGGCGGATGGTGGATGGAGTTCACCGACCTTGTCGCCAAGTACGGCGTGGTGCCCTCATGGACCATGCCCGACACCGAGTCGGCCGGCAACACCTTGCAGATGAACCGTGCCCTGTCGACGGTGCTGCGTCGAGGCATCGGAAGGATCCGTGACGCCGCGACCAATTCTGACGTGGCTGGGGGAGCCGCTCAGATGGAGGCAGCCCGAAGCGAGGCCCTGAGCGCCGTGTGGCGGATCCTCGCGATTCACCTGGGTACCCCGCCCACCAGCTTCACCTGGCAGTACCGCGACAAGGACAAGAACTTCCACCGCAAGGGCACCTACACCCCGCTGGAGTTCGCCCATGAGATCGTGCCGCAGGCCTTCGAGCCGTGGATCAGTCTGGCCCATGACCCGCGCGAGGAGCACCCGGTCGGTCGCACCTACGTCTACGAGCACACCCCGTACATGGAGGGTGGCACCCCTTACTGGCACCTGTCGGTGGAGCTGGACGTCATGAAGAAGGCGGTCATCGACTCCATCGCAGCAGGCGAGCCGGTCTGGTTCGCCTGCGACGTCAAGAAGCAGTTCGACAAGGACCTGGGCGTCTGGGATGCGAAGCTGCATGACTACGAGGCCCTCTACGGCATCGACATGGAAATGTCCAAGGCCGAGAGGTTGCGCTTGCGCGAGTCTGGTGGCACCCACGCCATGACCGTTGTCGGTGTGGACCTCGTTGACGGTGTCCCGGTGCGCTGGCGAGTTGAGAACTCCTGGGGTGACGAGGTGGGCCGCAAGGGGTTCTTCACGATGAACGACTCGTGGTTCGACGAGTACGTCTACAACGTCATCGTGCCTCGCTCCCGGGTGTCCGAGGAGATTGCCGAGGCGTGCGACCAGGAGCCGATCGTCCTGCCACAGTACGACATGATGTGAGTCCCCTGCCGACACGGATCTGCCCGTCCGCTTTTCTGCGGACGGGCAGCTCTGCGTGTGAGCCTCTTACCGTCCTGGGCAGCTCAGCGTATGAGCACTCTTACCGCGCGTGCGGAATCCGTTAACTCAGGGAACGGCTACCATCTGTGGTGGTAGGGCGGTGCTGTTTTACCGGGAGTACCACGGGCGAGCGGTGGGAGTGCTCACAGATGCGCACGAACAACGTGAGGATTCCGCGAGATTCACCGGGGGTCGTCATCCTGCGTCGAAGGCGACGGGGAGGATCCGTACTGCCCGGGGCTGCAAAATGTCGATTCTCGCAGCGAGCACGTCGGATCGTGGCGGCCCTGCGTCCCACTTAGCGTCCTGTCCTGCGCCCTGAGAGGATGGCCCCATGATGACCCCGATCCTCACCACCCTTGGCTTCGTCATGCACCCTGACGGAGAGCGCGTTCTCATGGTGCATCGCATCGCACGTCCTGGCGACGAGCAGCTCGGCAAGTACAACGGGCTGGGAGGCAAGGTGGAACCGGGGGAGGATGTCGTCGCTGGCATGAAGCGCGAATTGCGCGAGGAGGCTGCGATTGAGGTTGATGCCATGCGCCTACGTGGCACTGTCTCGTGGCCAGGGTTCGGTCGTCACGGAGAGGACCATTTCGGTTTCATCTTCGTCGTCGACGCATGGCATCCCATTTCCGACGCCATCCCTGACGCGAACGAGGAAGGTCCGCTCACCTGGGAGAGCATCGACTCCCTCGACGAGCTACCGATGTGGGAGGGGGACCGCTACTTCCTGCCGTTGGTCTTCGACCCCGAGGTCACGCAGTTCCATGGCTGTTTGCCGTACGCCAGTGGTCGCCCCACGGGGTGGTCCTACTCGACCCTGTGATGACGCCGCTACGGTGAGAAATCAGCCAGCCAGCCCGACGATCCACAGGATGAGGCAGATGACCGGGGCGACCCAGCGGGAGCTCCACGCTCCGTAGTGGGTCTCGGCGAACATGCTGTCAGCACGCGGATTGCCGCCCGGCAGGCTGTAGGGGGCGATGATCGTCAGTACCAAGCTCACTGGCAGCAGAATCGAGAAGGCGATTGGCGTCGTCACGATCCGTGTCGCAGCCAGAATGCCCATGGCGATGATGCCGCAGGGGGCCAGCATGAGGGTCGCTGCAGTGACGGAGTCCTGGCCACTGCCGTCCGGCTTCACGAAGGACTCCGCAAAGGTCAGCAGACCGGGAATCACGATGACTGCCACGAAGAGCAGCGCCCAGCTGACATTGGTGTGGGCATCCATGCTGAGGGGTTCCGTGCGCGACGCATAGTAGGTCGTCGCCATGGCTCCGAGCTGGAAGGCTGAACCGATGAAGTGATGGACGTACCACCCTGCAGAACGGCGCGAAGGATCGTCCTCAGGGGTCACGTTCCTGGACCCCCAGGATTGTAGGCGCTGGGTGAATCTCGATCGATTCTCGTAAGTGGTGATGGCCACGACGGTACTGATTGCTCCTCGTACGGAAAACAGTGCAGAGCGATGTCTCGACCGAAGATTGTACCCAAACGGTTCGAAAGTACCTCTATGGTGGCAACGTGGATCTCACCGTGGCACGCCGTCTGGCCAGCGATGAAGGGATCGACGCCCTCGGCCTCGCCGGCGCCGAGTCTGATCCAGATTCGCTGTCCGCCGCGACCAGATTGCGTCGTCACATGGATGCCGATCTGGCAGCCGCAGCCCTTGACCAAATCAGTCTGAGACGTCGAGCCGTCAGCAAGGTCGGTCCGGTCGGGGCAGACATGTTGTGGACCCGTGACGGACTCGAGCAGGCCACCCGTGGCGACGTCTCTCGGTGGCGTGCAAAATGCCTGGTCTCGGCAGGTTTCACGGACGTCGTGGACCTGGGCTGCGCATGTGGTGCAGACTCCCGGGCTTACCTCGATGCCGGGTTGAGGGTGACGGCCGTCGAGATCGACCCGGCGACCGCTGAACTGGCCCGTCACAATCTGCCCGGAGTCAACGTGCTGTGCGCCGATGCCGCAGATGTCGTTGATGACCTGCTCAAGGACGCGTCAGACTCGACGGTCGTCATGCTCGACCCTGCTCGACGCACTGGTCGAGGGCGGACCTGGCGCCTGGCGGACGTGCAGCCGCCATGGTCCTTCGTCGAAAAGGTGATTGCCCTGACGCCTAGTGTCGTCAAGCTCGGGCCAGGCGTCGATCGTTCTCGACTGCCTGACCTGCCCGTCACCTACGTGGGTCATCGTGGGGATCTGGTTGAGGCGACGTTGTGGTCCGGGTTTGGCGACCTTTGGTCAGGGGATCGTGCCATTCTCGTCAGCCCCGAGACGACCCTTGAGCTGCCCGGTGCACTACCTGATCCGGACGTTGGTGATCTGGGCCCCTTCGTGGCTGAGCCTCACCCGGCAGCCATTCGGGCAGGCAGTCTCTCGGCGATTGACGACTCGCTGCACACGGTGTCTGACGGCATCGCCTACCTCACTGCGGACGCCCCGGTGAATTCTCCGTGGTTGACGTGGTTTGCCGTCAAGGAGGTACTCCCTCTCGACGTCAAGACGCTGCGTTCCTGGGTGCGTGATCACCGCGTCGGAACCCTCGAGATCAAGAAGCGCGGTGTTGACGTCGATCCCGTCGCGTGGCGACGAAAGCTCAAGCCCTCTGGACCACGTCCCGTCACTCTCATTTGCACTCCGACAAGGCAAAACGCCAAGATTTTGGTGTGCGATCGAATGCGCTGATCCTCCAGCCGTATCCAGAATCAGCCTATCTGTGATGTCATGTGCTCATGGTGGCCACTCGGCACTCGGCAAGATACCTCACTGCACTGCTGTTGACTCCACTCCTCCTACTGTCGGGGTGCGGAAAGTTCAACGCTGGTTTCGTCATCAAGGACGAAAACCATGTTGATGCAACCTTGACCGTCGGAGTTCTCAAGTCGGTCCTCGACGAGTTCGCGGGAAGTGAGGCCGAGGAAGTCGCGAAAGAGCTTCGCGATTGCTCAGAACTCAAGAAATCCTATGAGTTGGATGAGAACGCTGCCGACAAGATGACGGTCAAACCCTTTGACGACGACAAGTATTTGGGCTGCACGGTGACCGGCACGATGACGGTCGCTGAGCTGACGGGCCAGTCATCCTCGTCCTCGAGTAGTGCGAAACCGTCGACCACACCTTCGAAGGGTTTTGCGGGCGACGGTCCTATCTTCATCGCCTTTGATAACGACAAGGTCCGGTTCCGTCTTGATGGTTCTGGTCTCCAGGACGCCATCTCTGGGTTTGGCCCCTCGGAACTGGGTGGCTCAGCCAAGGGCTTTGATTTCAAGGTCTCTGTGACCTTCCCCGGCAAGGTCCTCAGTCACTCGGGGGCGAGCAAGGTCGACGGCAAGACCGTGACCTGGACTGACATCGAGGACCTCGAATCGTATTCGGGCCTGGAGGCCTCAGGCGAGCGCGGAGGTGGATTACCCGGCTGGACATGGGTGGTTCTCGCGGTGGTCGTCGTCGCCATTGGTGGTGCCATCGCAGCCGTGGTCGTGGACAAGAGGAAGGCTGCCCAGGGAGGCCGTCGGCCACCCCATGCTCCTGGCGTTGAGCTTGGTCCAAACTCACACTGACCGCGAGCTCGTACGAGGCCTGGAAACCATATGGTTTCCAGGGCTCCGTTTCATTGGTTGCACATGTGGGCCTACCGCCAGGCCCCATGCCTGTGATTCCATGTGGGCATGCTGAGTGTTTCGCACCATATGAGACGCCATCTGGTCTTGCTTCTGGCGCCCCTGTTGTTGCTCGCCGGGTGCGTCAAATTCGATACGGCAATGGAGATCAAGGACGAGGATCACATCCACGTCAAGGCCACGGTTGGTATCTCCAAGTCGATGGCCAACATGTCGGGGGAGGATCTCACCTCCCAATTCTCCAACTGCAGTGACGTCAAGGGCATGGGTGGCGGGGCCTCGAGCGCGAAGGGCGAAAAGTTCGAGGACGATCAGTACATCGGTTGCACCTATTCGGGCGACATCACGGCAGCCGAGTACAACAAGAAGGATGACGGCAGCAAGATCACCTTCGACAAGGACAAGGTGACCTTCAAGATGAATGCGGGTTATTTCAATGACGCAGGTGGTTCCACCGAGTCCCTCGATGCGAGCATGCTCAGCGACTTCAAGGTCTCCATCATCTTCCCCGGCAAGGTGTTGAGCAACTCGGGATCGAGCAAGGTCGACGGGAACACCGTCACCTGGACCGATCCCAAGGACGTGTTCTCGAGCGAGGGGCTCAGCGCCACCGGTGAGCGCAACGATGGTGTGCCGGCGTGGGTCTGGATCGTCGTCGCGGTGGCAGCCTTGGCGATCATCGGGATTGTCGTGGCTGTCGTGCTCAAGAAGAAGGGTCCGAAGGCGAGCGAGCCGGAGAACGGTGATGCCCCGTGGGCGATGCAATATCCGGGGCAACCGCAGGGGCAACAGCCTCAGCAGGGGAACAGCCAGACCCCACAGTGGGGCAGTCAACCCGACCGGGGCAATCCCCAGGCACAACAGTCGCCCTACCAGAACCCGAGCCAGAGTCAGCCAGGTCAGCCATGGGGGCACCTCCCGGGGAATGCGACCGGGGCTCCTCGGCCTGATCAGCAGCCGCCCTCAAACCCTGATGACTTCTGGAAGAACCACGGATCCAACTGATTGGTGTCGATATTTGGAGGGCCGTTTCTGGCACTCCCGTTGCCTGAGTGCCAACCACGGGTGTACTTTCGTGGTTGGCACTCTCGTGGTGAGTGTGCCAACGGACCTGAAGCACCCGCGACGCCGACGGTCCGTCGCGCTCGGGGCTCGCAACCCCTGGCGAGAGACAACGACACAATCCGTCTTCAGTAGAAAGGGGTCTTGACGTGGCAACCACGATCAAGCCGCTCGAGGACCGCGTCCTCGTCCAGCCTCTCGAGGCCGAGCAGACCACCGCTTCCGGACTCGTCATTCCAGACACCGCCAAGGAGAAGCCGCAGGAGGGCAGGATCGTCTCCGCCGGCCCCGGTCGTGTTGACGACAAGGGCACCCGCATTCCCATGGATGTCAAGGAGGGTGACGTCGTCATCTTCTCCAAGTATGGCGGCACCGACGTCAAGTACGATGGCCAGGAGTACCTGCTCCTCAACGCTCGCGACATCCTCGCCGTCGTCGAGAAGTGAGGCGCTGATACATGGCAGCCAAGCAGCTTCAGTTCGACGAGGAGGCCCGTCGCTCCCTCGAGCGCGGCGTCGACACCCTCGCCAACACCGTCAAGGTGACCCTCGGCCCGAAGGGGCGCTATGTCGTTCTCGACAAGAAGTGGGGAGCCCCGACCATCACCAACGACGGCGTGACCGTCGCCAAGGAGGTCGATCTCACCGATCCTTACGAGAACCTCGGCGCCCAGCTCGCCAAGGAGGTCGCCACCAAGACCAACGACGTGGCCGGTGATGGAACCACCACCGCCACCGTGCTCGCCCAGGCCCTCGTTCACGAGGGACTGCGCGCCGTGGCCTCCGGGGGCAACCCGGTCGGTCTCAAGCACGGTATCGAGAAGGCCGTCGACGCCGTCGTGGAGGAGCTTCGCTCTATCTCGCGCGCCATCGACACCACCTCGGACATGGCTAGCGTCGCCACCATCTCCAGCCGTGACGAGAAGATCGGTGAGCTCATCGCCGAGGCTTTCGACAAGGTTGGCAAGGACGGCGTCATCACCGTCGACGAGTCCCAGACCTTCGGCACCGAGCTCGACTTCACCGAGGGCATGCAGTTCGACAAGGGTTACCTGTCGCCCTACATGGTCACCGACCAGGACCGCATGGAGGCCGTGATCGAGGATCCTTACATCCTCGTCCACTCCGGCAAGATCTCGTCGATGAACGACCTGCTCCCGCTGTTGGAGAAGGTCATCGCCGCCCACGGAAGCCTGTTCATCGTGGCCGAGGACGTCGACGGGGAGGCTCTGAGCACCCTCGTCGTCAACAAGATCCGCGGCACCTTCAACTCGGTGGCCGTCAAAGCTCCGGCCTTCGGTGACCGCCGCAAGGCCATGCTGCAGGACATCGCCACCCTCACCGGTGGTCAGGTCGTCGCTCCCGAGGTCGGGCTCAAGCTCGACCAGGTGGGCCTCGAGGTCCTGGGTCGCGCCAAGAAGGTTGTCGTCACCAAGGACAACACCACCATCGTCGACGGCGCCGGCTCCAAGGCCGACGTTGAGGGACGCGTCGCCCAGCTGCGTGCTGAGTACGATAACTCCGACTCCGAGTGGGACCGCGAGAAGCTCCAGGAGCGTATTGCCAAGCTCGCCGGCGGTGTGTGTGTCATTCGCGTGGGTGCGGCCACCGAGGTCGAGCTCAACGAGAAGAAGCACCGCATCGAGGATGCTGTCTCCGCGACTCGTGCAGCGATCGAGGAGGGCATCGTCGCCGGTGGTGGCTCCGCCCTCATCCATGCCGCGCACGTGCTTGACGGGAACCTTCACCTCGAGGGTGACGAGAAGGCCGGTGTCCAGATCGTCGCCAAGGCCGTTCGCGAGCCGCTGCGCTGGATTGCCGAGAACGGTGGCGAGCCCGGCTATGTCATCGTCTCCAAGGTTGCCGAGATGGAGCCCGGACACGGCTACAACGGCAAGACTGGTCAGTACGTGGACCTCATCGCCGACGGTGTCATCGACCCTGTCAAGGTGACCCGCTCCGCGCTGGCCAACGCCGCCTCCATCGCCGCTCTGCTGCTCACCACCGAGACCCTCGTGGTGGACAAGCCGGAGGACGAGGACGACGACAAGTGAGTCACTGATCCTCGCTGATCACTGCGGGCCCCGGAACCGTTTGGTTCCGGGGCCCGTTGCTATGTGTCCGTGCCGGTGACCGGTCGGTCTTCGTGATGGCCCGGGGAGCATTCCCCGGGCCCCGTGCACTCACGACGCGATGGCGTCAGTCCTTGAGCGGCTTGCCGTCACGGTCCATGGTGTTGAACAACTCATGGTCCTCGGGCAGGTGATCCAGGTAGTCACGCTCGGTGTCTGGGGCTGTGTGTCCCAGATCGAGCTCTTCACTACGAGCGTCCATGGCTGCCGCACGCAGGGCGTACTCCTCGTCAGCAGTCTCGAGCTGCTCAGGAGTGGCCTCGTTGGCGACGATCATGCCGGCCTGGGCATCCTCAGGTACCTGAGGAATGACGCCGGCGTCCACACGCTCCCGATGACCCTTGATCTCGCGAGCCACGACCCGAGCGAGGAAGTACATGCCGATCACGTTCGGAACAGCCATGAGGAAGAGCATGGCGTCGGCCAGAGCGAGGATCGAGGCCATGTTCGTGGCCGCACCGACAACCAGCAGGAGCAGGAAGATACCGTTGTAGATGCGCTCGGCGGTGGCCGAGTTCCCGAACAGGAAGCCAACAGCCTTCTTGCCGTAGAAGGAGTACGACAGCATCGTCGAGAAAGCGAAGAGGACGACGGCCAGGGTCAGCAGGGAGCTGAACCACGGGGCAACCGTCTTGAGTGCGTGAGCGGTCATCTGAACACCATCGGCGTCGTGATCCTTGTAGACACCGGTGATGATGATGGTGATGGCCGTCATGGTGCAGATGACGACGGAGTCGATGAACGGCTCCCACATCGCTACGAAGCCCTCCTGGGCCGGGCGACGGGTCTTCACGGCAGAGTGGGCGATGCCCGCGGTACCGACACCGGCGGCGTTCGAGAAGGCAGCGCGCTGAACGCCGACGATGAGCACGCCGAGGACGCCTCCGGCAATGCCATGGCCGGTGAAGGCGCCCGACCAGATGGCCTTGAAGGCGTCACCAACTTCGGTGATGTTCGCGCCGATCACGGCCAGACACATGATGACGTAGAGGATGCCCATGAAGGGGACGATCTTGGAGGTGGCAGCGCCAATCTTGGAGGCACCGCCGACGATGACGACGCCGACGAGGATCGCGAACACCAGTCCGACAACCCACATGTGGGTGCCGATCCAGGAGTCCTTGCCACCGGCGAACATCGCCAGCTGGTAGGCGGCCTGGTTGGACTGGAACATGTTGCCCGCGCCGATGACGCCGAAGGCGGTGCAGACGGCGAATAGGGTGGCGAGGACGCGACCGAGCTTGGGCTTGTCGATCGAGGCCAGGCCGTCCCGGAGGTAGTACATCGGACCGCCGGAGGTGGTTCCGTCCTCATTGACGACGCGGAATTTCACGCCGAGGGTCGCCTCGGACATCTTGACGCTCATGCCGACCAGACCGGCAACAGCGATCCAGAAGGATGCGCCTGGTCCGCCAGTTGCGATGGCGATGGCGACACCGGCGATGTTTCCCAGGCCGACGGTGCCCGACAACTCGGTGGCAAGGGCCTGGAAGCTGGTGACGTCACCAGGATCGGTGTGACGGGAGAAGTGTCCTCGCACCACATGGCTGGAATGGCGAATTGAGGCTGGGCGCAATTGTTGGAAGCCCAGGTGGATCGTGAAGAAGACTCCAGCTGCCAACAGCCACGCGAGGATGAGCGGGAATTCATTGCCTCCGGGCAACGGGATGGCCCAGAACACCGCGTCAGAAATGGCGGTGGCGATGGGGGAGAAGAATTTGTCGATGGCCTGGTCCAAGCTCAGCGGAGCTGGAATCGGGGCCTCGAGAATTGCGGAAACGGGCGATGACATGATGCCAGGTGGCACGAACGGTCCTATCCGTTGACGACGTTGGACACCGAGCCCGGCGACACCGCAGTGCGGTACCGGTCTTTTCTCGACCGATCTCAACACGCACAGGGACCAGAGACCCGGTGGGCACGACCACACCACACTCCCGTGTCAGGGGGCAGGGCCGCACCTGTGGCGGAGCACAACCGCCTCATGCACCTTAGCGGGTGGGGGGTGACAATTGGCCCGAAACGCTCGACACCGGTGCCTTCTCGCATCGTCTGGCTGTGTGGTTCCCCTACGCTGAATGCTGATGACCACGACGACCCACTTCCATGATCGTCAGCCTGCGCTGGCCCATTCCCATCCCGATCGACGCCGCCTCGTCGAGGTGCTCGTGATGGGATTTGTCGGCTCCGTCATGATGGTGGTGTGGGGATGGGGTTCCCCCCATGCCGGAATGCCGGAGCAGGTGCGTCCCATCGGGGTGGCCGTGGTTGCTAGCAGTGTCGTCGGCCTGAGCGCCATGATCATCGCGTGGTTGCGTTCCCGGAAACTTGTCGGCACTCGCCTCCTCGCCCTCGTCACGTGGTCGCTACCGCTGTTGTTCGGTCCGCCGCTGCTCAGCCGGGATGGTTGGGCCTATGCCGCTCAGGGGTGGATCCTGGCTCAGGGCCTGGACCCCTACGTGGTTCCCCAGGGTTTGGCAGGCGTGCTTGGTCAGGCCGTCGGCACTCCATGGGGGGGTACGACGGCGGTGTATCCGCCGGGATCGCTGTGGATCCAGGCAGCGATGGTGACGATCGCTCACGCCGATCCGTTGTGGTCGGTGCTGCTGATGCGCGTGCCGGCCATCATCGGCATCGCTCTGATGTTCTGGGCGATGCCGCAGCTGGCGCGGTATGCCGGCGCCGACCCCGATCATGCCCTCTGGCTGGGGGTTTGCTGCCCCCTGACGACCCTGAGCATCATCGGCGGCATGCACAATGACGGGCTCCAGATCGGCCTGTCCCTTGCGGCGCTGATCGTGGCGATCCACCTGGTCTTGTCCGGACGTGGATGGTTGGGACTCGTCGCTGGTGGGGCGATCGTCGGTCTGGCCGGCACCATCAAGCAGCCGGGCGTGCTGGCCGGGGTAGGCGTCGTCACCCTGGCTCATGCCCATGCGGTGCGTCATGGCAGCCACCGCTGGACGAACCGGAATTGCTGGTCGGCCCTCCTCGCCCGCACCGCTGCTGGAGCCATTCCGGCTCTGGCGGTCTTCGGCGGGATCTCCGCCATCCGTGGTCTGGGACTGGGATGGCTCAACCCGACGGCAGGCAGTCCCGTCTCCGTGACGAGCGACTCACCGATCGCCCTGGTGGTTCAGATCCTGCGGGGAAGTGGTGGAATCCCGCTGGACAAGCTGGTCGGCCCGGCCATCATCGTCAGCCTGGTCCTCACCTTGGTCGCGATGGTGTGGTGCTGGGCCCGATGGGGCCCTGTACCATCCTTGCGACGCCTGGACGACTCCATCGGCCAGCTGGGCAGTCCGCTGCGACTGCAGACCGGGGTCATGATCGCCTTCGCCGTCTTCGGAGCTTCCCTGCAACCCTGGTACCTCATTGGGCCGCTTGCCCTGGTCGCCTCGATTCCATTGCGTCGCACCCACCGCGACATCGTCATCGTCGGAGTGGTGGCCATCAGTATCCTGGCCCATCTGCAGTGGTACTGGTCGCCTTACGTGTGCCTGCCGCTGGTCATCGTCGGATGTCTCATCGTCCGGCGGATCCCGAGGGCGTGGGCCTTCGTGACGGCCACGACCTGACGACGACCAGCGTTCCCGGCCAGCTCGGGGCGATCGGCTGGGCGACCTCGACGCCCGCGGCGATAGGATGACGTTTATCCCGGCGAAAGGTGGCTCATGACCTCGGATTCCCGCCCGACCACGATTGAGGAGCTGGCACCACTGGCCCTCACTTTTGACGACGTCCTGCTCCAGCCTGTTGAGAGCAACGTCATCCCCTCCCAGGTCGACACGACGACCAAGGTTTCCCGCAACATCGACATCGCAATCCCGCTTGTCAGCGCAGCGATGGACACCGTCACGGAGACTCGGATGGCAGTGGCGATGGCCCGTGAGGGTGGCCTCGGCATCCTGCACCGCAACCTGTCCATCGAGGACCAGGCCGCGATGGTCGATCAGGTGAAGCGCTCGGAGGCCGGCATGGTCGACGAACCCATCACCATCTCCCCGGACGCCACCCTGGCCGATGCCGAGGAGCTCTGCCACACTTACCGCATCTCCGGTGTTCCGGTCGTGGACGAGGAGGAGAACCTCGTCGGCATCATCACCAACCGCGACATGCGCTTCGAGGAGAACCCGCGGCGCCTCATCCGCGAGGTCATGACCCCGGCCCCGCTGGTCACGGCTCCGGTGGGCACCAGTCCGTCCGACGCCCTTTCCCTGCTGGCCGCGCACAAGATCGAGAAGCTGCCGTTGATCGATGCCGACGGCAAGCTGCGCGGCCTGTTTACCCTCAAGGACTTCGTCAAGGCCGACAAGTACCCCAACGCCACCAAGGATCCTCAGGGACGTCTGCGCGTGGGTGCTGCCATCGGTTTCTTCGGCAACTCGTGGGAACGCGCCATGGCACTGGTGGAGGAGGGGGTCGATCTCATCATCGTCGACACCGCTCACGGCCACACCCAGGGCGTTCTCGACATGATCGCCAAGCTCAAGGCCGAGCCTGCTGCCAAGGGGGTAGACGTCGTCGGCGGCAACATCGCCACCTACGAGGCCGCCAAGGCGCTCTGCGAGGCCGGAGCCGACGGCATCAAGGTCGGCATCGGGCCGGGCTCGATCTGCACCACTCGCGTGGTTGCCGGTGTCGGCGTCCCCCAGGTGACTGCCATCTTCGAGGCATCCCGCGCTGCTCGCCAGTACGGCGTGCCGGTCATCGGGGACGGTGGCCTGCAATACTCCGGCGACATCGCCAAGGCCATGGTCGCCGGTGCCGATTCCGTCATGCTCGGATCCCTGCTGGCCGGTTGCGAGGAGTCCCCGGGTGAGCTCGCCTTCATCAACGGCAAGCAGTTCAAGACCTACCGTGGCATGGGATCGATGGGTGCCATGTCAGCGCGTGGCGAGAAGCTGTCCTACTCCAAGGACCGCTACTTCCAAGGTGACGTCACCACGAATGACAAGATCATCCCGGAAGGCATTGAGGGTCAGGTTGCCTACCGTGGCCCGCTGGGCGCGGTGGCCTACCAGCTTGTTGGCGGTCTGCGTCAGTCGATGTTCTACACCGGCGCCCGCACCATCGGCCAGCTGCACGAGCGTGGTCGTTTCGTGCGCATCACCTCGGCTGGTCTGCGGGAGTCTCATCCGCACGACATTCAGATGACGGTCGAGGCCCCCAACTACTCAGCCCACTGACGGGCGGGCCGGAGAATCCGGCAGGAAAGGAATTATGTACGACATCGGACGCAGCAAGCGTGCCACCCGGGCGTACAGCCTGGATGACATCGCTCTCATCCCTTCCCGGCGCACCCGCGGCACCGAGATGGTGAACCTGGAGTGGCGCATCGACGCTCTCACCTTCGACTTCCCGATCATGGCCGCCCCGATGGACTCGGTGATGAGCCCGGCGACGGCCATCGAGTTCGGGCGCTTGGGTGGCCTCGGTGTGCTCAACCTCGAGGGATTGTGGACCCGTTACGAGGATCCCACGCCGTACCTCGAGGAGCTGGCCGGGCTGGGTGACGACGTCGCCACCACCCGCCGCATGCAGGAGATCTACTCCGAGCCGATCAAGGCCGAGCTCATCACCGCCAGGATGGCCGAGATTCGGGCCGCCGGAGTGCCGGTGGCCGGGTCCTTGTCGCCGAAGAATGCGTCTCGGTTCTCCGAGACCGTCGTCAACACCGGGGCTGATTTCTTCGTCATTCGTGGCACGACGGTGTCGGCTGAGCATGTCGGTAGTGGGGACGACGTCCTCGACTTGCGCAAGTTCATCTACGAGCTCGACGTCCCGGTCATCGTCGGTGGATGCGCGACCTACCAGACGGCCCTGCACCTCATGCGGACCGGCGCGGCTGGCGTGCTCGTCGGCTTCGGTGGGGGAGCGGCCCACACCACCCGTCAGGTCCTTGGCATCGAGGTGTCGATGGCGTCAGCGATCGCTGACGTCGCCGAGGCCCGTCGCGACTACATGGACGAGTCGGGGGGACGCTACGTCCACGTCATCGCCGATGGCTCGGTGGGACATTCCGGCGACATCGCCAAGGCCATCGCTTGCGGCGCTGACGCAGTCATGGTCGGATCCCCACTGGCCCGGGCCACCGAGGCCCCTGGCCGGGGATGGCACTGGGGTGCCGAGGCATGGCACGCTGATCTGCCGCGTGGTTCTCGGGTGCACTTCGAGCCGGTGGGTACCCTCGCGGAGGTGCTCAGCGGGCCTTCGCGCGTCCCGGATGGCACCATGAACCTCGTCGGTGGGCTGCGTCAGGCCATGGCCACCACCGGCTATTCGGAGGTCAAGGAGTTCCAGCGCATCGAGCTGACGATTCGCTGATCGTCCCATCAATCAGGACACCGTCCCGGCGAGCGGGATGGCTGGCTAACCTTCGGGCATGAGCGAAGTGCCCGAAGAATTGGTCGTGTTGCGCGGCGCGATTGACAACATGGACGCCGCCCTCATCCATCTGCTCGCCGAGAGGTTCCGGATCACCCGCCAGGTGGGCCGCCTCAAGGCTGAGCGCGGCCTGCCGCCGGCAGATCCGGCCCGTGAGGCTGAGCAGATCGCACGGTTGCGTCAGCTCGCCGTCGAGTCGAACCTTGATCCCGAGTTCGCCCAGAAGGTCATCACCTTCATCGTTGCCGAGGTGGTGCGTCACCACGAGGCCATTGCCGACGAGTCCCAGGACGACCCTGCGAGCACCCCCGAAACGGATGCGTCCACCTCGGAGGCATTCGACAACTGATGGGTCAGGCGATGACGTCGCCCTGGTGAACCTTCGACGGGATACCGACGACGACCGTTCCGGGGGCGACGTCCTTGATGACCAGCGCGTTGGCGCCGATCTTGCAGTCGTCACCGACGGTGATGTCACCAATGATCTTGGCACCGGCGCCGATGAGGACACGATTGCCAATCGTGGGGTGACGCTTGAAGTGCCCGCGCGCGCGTCCGCCGAGGGTGACCTGGTGGTACATCAGCACGTCGTCACCCACGACCGCTGTCTCCCCGATGACCACCCCCATGCCGTGGTCAATGAAGAACCGACGCCCGATCGTCGCTCCCGGATGGATCTCGATTCCGGTGAGATTGCGGGAGATCTGGGACAGCAGACGAGCCAGTGGGCGCAGCGCCGGATACTTCACCCAGATGGCATGGGCGAGACGGTGTGCCCAGATGGCATGGACGCCCTGGTATGCGATGGCGACCATGAGTTTCGACGTGGCGGCGGGGTCCTCACGCATGGCGGCGTCGAGGTCCTCCATGGCGCGTTCCTTCCATCGCTTGAGGGTCTGGAGGAGTTCCGTCGTCTCATTCGTCATGGCCAACCTCAGTTCTGCTGCAGTGAGTGGTACCGGTGCATGAACCATATCGAGCCCAGACCTGTCGACCAATGGAAAGGGCGGGCGGAGTTCCACTTCGTCGTCATCTGACGACATTTCGACGCTCATCGGCGGATGTTCGCGCAGTCGGGGACCGGTCGAGTGGCGCGACAGGGGGCTCTGGGCCATAGACTCGGCCTCATGGAACAACTCCACGACGTCGTTCTGGTGGTCGACTTCGGGGCGCAGTATGCCCAGCTCATTGCCCGCCGGGTGCGTGAGGTGAACGTTTACTCCGAAATCGTCCCGCACAACATGCCAGTCCGCGAGATGCTCGCCAAGGAACCAGCCGCGATCATCCTTTCCGGAGGTCCGGCCTCGGTCTACGTGGATGGGGCACCGAGCGTCGACCCGGCCCTGTTCAACGCCGGTGTGCCGGTGATGGGTATCTGTTACGGCTTCCAGGCCATGGCTCAGGCCCTCGGTGGTCAGGTCGCCCACACCGGAGCCTCTGAGTACGGACGCACCAGCCTGTGCATCACCTCCCCAGGTCAGCTGCTCTCCCGCATCCCGCACACCATCAGCGTGTGGATGAGTCACGGTGACTCCGTCTCCCGTGCTCCGGAGGGGTTCTCGACCCTCGCTCGTACCGCAGGTGCCCCGGTGGCCGCCTTTGAGAACGTAGAGCGCAAGCTCGTCGGTGTGCAGTGGCATCCGGAGGTACAGCACTCCGAATCCGGTCAGACGGTTCTGGAGCACTTCCTCTTTGACATCGCCGGATGTCGTCCGGACTGGAACGCCAGCTCGATCGTCGGCGACCAGATCGCTCAGATCCGCGGCCAGGTCGGTGACCGTCGTGTCATCTGTGGACTGTCTGGCGGCGTCGACTCCGCGGTCGCGGCCGCTCTGGTGCAGCGCGCCGTCGGCGACCAGCTCACTTGCGTCTTCGTCGATCACGGTCTGCTGCGCCAGGGAGAGGCCGAGCAGGTCAAGCACGACTTCGTCGAGGCCACTGGCGCCGACCTCGTGGTGGCAGACGAGTCCCAGCGCTTCCTGGACGCCCTGGCCGGAGTCACCGATCCCGAGGCCAAGCGCAAGATCATTGGTCGTGAGTTCATTCGCACCTTCGAGGACGTCGCCAAACGGCTCAACGCCGATCAGACGATCGACTTCCTGGTGCAGGGGACCCTTTACCCCGACGTCGTCGAGTCCGGCGGTGGCGAGGGAGCCGCCAACATCAAGAGCCACCACAATGTCGGAGGCCTTCCCGACGATCTGCAGTTCAGCCTCGTCGAGCCGCTGCGCACCCTCTTCAAGGACGAGGTGCGAGCCGTCGGCCTGGAGCTGGGCCTGCCCGAGGACATCGTGTGGCGTCAGCCCTTCCCAGGCCCGGGCCTGGGTATTCGCGTCATCGGCGAGGTGACCAAGGAGCGTCTCGAGGTGCTGCGTACCGCCGATGCCATCACTCGCGAGGAGATGAGCGCGGCTGGTCTGGACCGCAAGGTCTGGCAGTGCCCGGTGGTCCTGCTCGGTGACGTCCACTCGGTGGGTGTGCAGGGTGATGGACGTACCTACGGCTCGCCGATTGTGCTGCGCCCGGTGACCAGTGAGGACGCCATGACCGCTGACTGGGCCCGCATTCCTTATGACGTGCTGGAGAGGATCTCCACCCGGATCACCAACGCCTGCCCGCAGATCAACCGGGTGGTTCTCGACATCACCTCGAAGCCGCCGGCCACCATTGAGTGGGAGTGATACGGCTCCATGACATGACAGGGCCCGTACCGATCGATCGGTACGGGCCCTGTCATGTGGTTGAAGGTCAGTCCTCCTTGTACGGGTTGAAGGTCTCGTCGGGACGATGGGGAGCTGTCGTCTGATTGAAGTTCCAGGTATTTCCTGAGCGACGCGATTCCTGCTTGTCCCGTGCCTTTCGGGCGGCATCACCAGCCATGCTCGCGCCGCTGCGCTCATCCGGGATGATTACCCACAACACGAGGTAGATGAGTGGTCCCGAGCCGGCAGCGAGAATCAAGACCGCTGCGACGATGCGGACAATGGTCGGGTCCAGATCGAAGGCGTTGGCAATGCCTTGGCAGACGCCGCCGACGATGCGGCCCTCCTCGGGCCGGGTGATCTTGGTGGCCATAGGTCGGTCCTCCTGACTAGTGGCTTACATCCATCGTGCCATGTGTCTGTGAGGCGCACGAGAGACATCAATGAGCACGGGGTGTCCCGGAGGTGCCCATACATGCAGCGAGGCCCCGTCCAAGGACGGGGCCTCGCTGGAGAGAGGATGAGAGATCAGTAGGTCACTGGCTCTTCTTCTTGGTGATGGCACCCCAGATCCACAGGACGATGAGGGCACCGACGATTGAGATGAGCCAGGTCCAGAGGTTCCAGAAGTCGCCAAGGGGCTTGTTGAAGATGAGGGAGCCGAGCCAGCCACCAAGAACCGCGCCCACGACGCCGAGAAGGAGGGTGACGAGGATGCCGCCGCCCTGCTTGCCCGGCATGATGGCCTTGGCGATGGCGCCGGCGATGAGCCCGAGAACAATCCATGCAAAGAATCCCATGCGTCTAGTGTCGTTGACGATGGGTCAAAACGTCCAGTAACGATCATGAATCGTAGCCGAGTACTTAACCAAAAGTACGTATTGTTACCAGCGACAACATTTGCCTGGCTAGGCAATACGTCATTTTTTACGCTGGCGACGGAATCTTAGAAAAATGGTCGCCATGGGGACAACAGCGCCTCGGTGAATTTTGCGACGTTGGATCGCGACTGCCATTCGTCGAGGGTGAGCTCCACGCAGTTCGCCATGTCGATCTCGAATATTTCAGCCATCCGCTCGGCGACAGTGGGATCAGTGATGGCGACGTTGACCTCATAGTTGCCCTGGAGGGACAACCTGTCGAGGTTGGCCGTGCCGATCGTCGACCAGATGCCGTCAATGGTGCAGGTCTTGGCATGCACCATGGCCCCCTGGTAGAGAAAGAGTCGTACTCCCTGATGAAGGAGCCGGTCGTAGTAGCCACGGCTCAGCCAGTCGGCGATGACGTGATTCGACTCGGCGGGAATGACGATACGCACGTCAACCCCGCGGGAGGTCGCCTGGTGAAGGGCAGCGACGACGTCGTCGTCCGGAATGAGATAACCCTGGGTCATCCAGATCCGCTCACTGGCGCGGTCAATGGCCTCGAGGTACATGTTTCGAATGGGATAGACGGCCATCCGCGGGGAGTTGCGGTGTACCGCGAAGGGGGTGTCCCAGTAGCGCACCCCGGGGGAGGGCAGCACCGGCTGATTGCGTCGCGAGACCAGCGCCCCCTTGGGGCGCTGGTTCCACATGTCGACGAAGGTGTTCTCCAATTCCCCGACGGCCGGGCCGGTGATACGGGCGTGGGTGTCACGCCACCGATCCGCGTAGAGGGACCCGATGTTGTACCCACCGATGTAGGCGACGCCGGAGTCGACGACGAGGAGCTTGCGGTGGTCGCGGCCCATGTTGCGGATGGTTGGCATCCATGACGGGGTGACGAGCGGTTGGGCGCGCACATGGACGCCGTGCAGCTCGCGGAAGAAGCGCGGATCGACGACGAGGTTGGCGAAGGTGTCCCACATCGCATAGACCTCGACGCCTCGGGCAGCGGCGGTGACGAGGGCCTGGCGGAACTGTCGCCCGACCTCGTCGTTCTTCCAGATGAAGGTTTCGAGATAAATGGTGTGCTGAGCCGCCTCGATGTCGGCGATCATCGCAGCGTAGAGGTCACGTCCGAAGGTGAAGATCTCGACCTGGTGATCGCCCACCTCGAGGGATTCCACCGGGGCGGTGGGGAAGCGGTAGGGGCGGCGACCCCGTCTCCTGACGCCGTTGAAGACGACGAGTCCTGCCATCGTGGCCATCTGGGCGGCAACCGTTCCGCCCGCTACCCAGTGCAGGACGCGGCGAAGGGTGGTTTTCTGGCGAGGGGCCCGGGTCATGTGCTCAGGGTACCGGCCCCCGAACACCGGCTGCGAGGCAGTCGGCGTCGAGGGCCCGGAAGCGCTGTGTCATGACGACTGGTTGATTACCGGCGCAGTGCCCGTCGCGCCAACCAATTGCCCAGGAACTGGGCCAGCTGGACGACGATGATGATCGTCACGACGGCAACGGCCGTTACCGTCCAGTCGTACCGCTGATAACCGTAAGTGATGGCGAACTGGCCCAGGCCGCCACCGCCCAGAGCACCGGCGATGGCCGTCATGTCGACGATCGCGATGAGGATGTAGGTGTATCCGAGAATCAGCGGGCCCAGGGCCTCACGGGCCACGACGTCGAAGAGGATCCGCCACGGACCGGCGCCCATGGCGCGCGCAGCCTCGATGACACCGGGCTCGACGGTGACGAGGTTCTGCTCGACGATTCGGGAGATCGCGAAGGTGGCCGCGATGCACAGTGGGAAGGTGGCGGCACGAACGCCGATCGTCGTTCCGACGACCTTGAGTGTCAGTGGAGCGATCGCCGTCATGAAGATGATGAACGGTATCGGCCGGATGATGTTGACGATGACGTTGAGAATGGTGTGGACGACCTTGTTGGCGAGCAGCCCACCGCGACGGGTGGCGTAGAGCAGGATGCCCATCACCAGTCCACAGATACCACCGATCACCAGGGTGATCAGGGCCATGAAGAGGGTCTCCCAGATGGACTGCAGATATATCGGACGCAGGTAATCACTCATCAGTGGTCCTCCTGACTGGTGGTCGTGGTGGCAGCCGTGTCGGAGGCGTCGGTCAGGATCCGGGCAGCCTTCTCGACGGCCTCGTCGGAGCCCGACAAGGCCACGGTGTAATTGCCCAGCGAGCCGCCGTGGACCTCGATGACCCCACCGTGGACGATCCGGAAGGAAGCCCCGGTCTGGCCGATACGAGCCAGCGCGTCCCCGAAGGCGTCACTGGACACCGAGCTGACGTCGACCAGGCGAGTGCCAGGGTTCTCCGAGCGCAGCCGGGCCTCTTCCTCCCCACTGGGATGCTGACCGATGATCGTCGAGAGGAAGCGCTGGGTGGTCTCGGACTGTGGATGGGCGAAGACCTGTCGGGCGCTCCCGGTCTCGACGAGGTGTCCGGCTTCCAGCACCGAGACCTGCTGAGCGATGGAACGGACGACCTCCATCTCGTGGGTGATGACGACAACCGTCACCCCGAGAACCTCGTTGACCCGCTTGAGCAGGGAGAGGACGTCAGCCGTCGTCTCCGGGTCGAGGGCGGAGGTGGATTCGTCAGCCAACAGGATCGACGGCTTGGTGGCCAGCGCCCTGGCGATTCCGACTCGCTGCATCTGTCCGCCGGAGAGCTGGTTGGGATGATCCCATGCCTTGCTCGTCAGCCCGACGAAGCTCAGCAGCTCGGTGACGCGCTCCTTCTCCTGGGCCTTCTTCCAGCGAGCCAGCTTGAGTGGGTAGGCGACGTTGTCGTAGATGGTCCGGGACCCGAACAGGTTGAACTGCTGGAAGATCATCCCGATGTCGGTCCGCAGCGGGCGCATCGCCTTGTCGGAGAGCTGGGAGACGTCGGTGCCGTCAACCAGCACCCGCCCGCTCGTCGGGGATTCCAACCCGTTGATGAGGCGCACCAGGGTGGATTTTCCAGCGCCGGAATGTCCGATGACCGCTGAGATGGAACCTTTCTTGATCGCCAGGCTCACGTCGTCCAAGGCTCGCACCGACCCGGTACGGGTCTGGAAGTCCTTGGTGACGTGTTCGAAGACGATGTGGTCAGGACACTGCGGCGCCGAAGCAGGCGCGACATCTGTTGCCATGGGGAGCCTCGCTGGAAAATCGGATAGAGATCAGGAATTCGACTTCTTGATTTCGGTGGTCAGATCGCCCAAGATCTTGTCGAGATCGGCCTGGGAACGATCAGAAACGACCTTGGCAGTGCCGCCCGACTGCTTGATGATCGACTTCTGAACCTCGGGGTCCGACCACAGCTTGGCGACCTTCTTGTAGGTCTCGTTGTTCTTGTCAGCGGCCTTGGCAGCAATGATGTTGACGTAGGGGTCGGCCGACTTGCCGGTGGCGTTGTCCTTGTAGAGAACCTTGTTGAGATCCAGGCCGGCGTCGGCGGCGAAGTTGTTGTTGATGACCGCAGCATCGACACCGTCGAGGGAGGCAGCCGTCTGGGCGGCGTCAATGGCCTTGACCTTCACCTTGGACTGGTTGGCGATGACGTCGGCAGGGGTCGACAGGGCCGACCCGCCGTTGCGTAGCTTGAGCAATCCGGCCTTCTGCAGCACGAGAAGGGCACGTCCCTGATTGGTGGCGTCGTTCGGAATGGCAACGGTGACCCCGGCCGGAAGTTGGGAGACCTGCTGGTACTTCTTGGAGTAGATGTTCAACGGGACGACGTAGGTCGCGGAGATCGCGGTGAGGTTGTCGTGGTTCTTGACGTTGTAGTCAGCCAGGAAGAGCAGGTGCTGGAAGACGTTGAGGTCGACCTGCCCCTGGGACAGGGCGACGTTGGGCTGGGTGTAATCGTTGAAGTTGACGACCTCAATGTTGATGCCCTCGGCGGAGGCCTTCTTCTTGAGGACCTTCCAGTAGTCGTTGGCGGCCTCGGTGGTGCCGATCTTGACGGTCGTCGTGCCGCCAGCTGCTGAGTCGTCACCCTTGTTCTTGTTCACCGCGAAGATGATGCCGGCGATGATCGCCAGCACGACGATGATGATGCCGACGATGAGGCCGGTGTGGTGGCCACCGGGCTTTTCGGGAAGAGCCTCGGGGGTCGACGCCGAGGGGGTGGATGCGCTCATGAGTTGGTCTCCTGGATATGTCTTGAGTGGATTCGGGTGAAGATGCGATCGGGTACGGCACGTCGGTCTGCGTGAGTGTGCAGATGTGGGCATAGATCGACCACTGGCATGAATCAGTGGGAGAGAGGGGCCGGAAGTCCTGCCGGCGGAATTAGTCCGCCGTCAGCAGGTGCCGAGCATTCGCAGGTAGCACGAGCGGCACATCATCATCGAGGCCGCGCGAAGGTCGGCGTCGATGGTGTGGCTGAAGGCCGCAGTCATAGCAGTGCTCCTGAATTCTGGTGGCGGCCCTGACCGGGCCGAGCTTTCCCAGAATTTACGGCCATTCATCCGATGCTGTCAATACGTGAGCGCCTGTTTCACTGGGTTAACGCCAGTGAGTCATGGGATCAGCGCCCTGTGGAGGGCCCTGACGGGCCGGTAAGCTGTGAGCCGCCATGACGACACCGGATCTGTTTTCGTTCTTCGAGTCGACCAATGAGAGGCGCCACCCGGTCGAGCCGGGGGTCTTGCCGACGCATGCCGCGATGACTACGGCAGGAGTCTCTTCCGCCGATCTGCTGGCCGACCTCAACGAGCCCCAGCGTGAGGCCGTCCTGCATGCGGGGGCCCCGGTCCTCGTGGTGGCCGGTGCTGGTTCGGGCAAGACCCGTGTCCTGACCCGTCGTATCGCGCACCTGGTGGGGGAGCGCGGTGTCCATCCCGGTTCCATTCTGGCCATCACCTTCACCAACAAGGCTGCGGCTGAGATGAAGGCGCGCGTCGTCGATCTGGTAGGTAACCGGGCCAAGCCGATGTGGGTGTCGACCTTCCATTCCGCTGCGGTGAGAATGCTGCGGACCGACATTGATCGCCTGGACATCTCGCGCAATTTCTCCATTTATGACGACACCGACGCGAAACGACTCATCACCCTGGTGGCCCGCGATCAGAATCTGGACCCGAAGAAGTTCCAGCCACGGGCGATCATGAACTGGATCTCGAACCAGAAGAACGAGCTCATCACTCCCGATCAGGCTCTCGAGAATGCCAGTAGCGGAAACGATCGAACGAATGCTGAGGTCTATGCCGAGTACCAGCGTCGCCTTCGTGCTGCGAACGCCCTGGACTTCGACGACCTCATCATGTGCACCGTCACCCTGCTGAGGCAGTTCCCGGACGTGCGTGAGCAGTATCGCCGCCGTTTCCGCCACGTCCTCGTCGATGAGTACCAGGACACCAACACTGCTCAGTATCAGTTCATCCGGGAGCTGTGCGGGGATGATCCGGTGTCATTGGCTGACGGAGCGCGCAGCGTCGATTCGCCCGAGCTCATGGTCGTGGGTGACTCGGATCAGTCGATTTACGCCTTCCGTGGCGCGACAATTCGTAACATCCTTGATTTCGAGAAGGATTTCCCCGGCGCTCGGACGATCCTGTTGGAACAGAATTACCGCTCCACGCAGACGATTCTCACCGCCGCGAACAATCTCATCAAGGTCAACCCGAACCGTCCGGCCAAGAATCTGTGGACCGATCAGGGTGACGGCGACAAGATCGTCGGATATGTCGCTGACACCGAACATGACGAAGCGGCTTGGGTGGCGCGACGCACCGACGAGCTCGTGGACGAGGGACGCACCAGTTACGGACAGGTCGCGGTGTTCTACCGCACCAACGCCCAGTCGCGAGCTTTTGAGGATGTCTTCATTCGCACCGGTCTGCCGTACCGGGTCGTCGGAGGCGTGAAGTTCTACGAGCGTAAGGAGGTTCGCGACGCGGTGAGTTACCTGCGCACCATCGCCAACCCCTCCGACGACGTCTCGCTGCGACGCATCCTCAACACCCCACGTCGCGGAATCGGCGCGCGGGCCGAGGCCGCCGTCGAGATGTTCGCCACTGCTCGACGGATCAGCTTCTGGGAGGCCCTCAGGCGGATCGACGAGATCAATGGACTGGCAACGAGATCGGTCAACCAGATCCGAGCCTTCGTCAGCTTGATGGAGGACCACGTCGCGATGGTCGAGCAGGGCAGGCGAGCTGATGAGATCACCAGCTCCATCCTCAAGGAATCCGGCTACATCGCCGAGCTCGAGAACTCCAAGGACCCCCAGGACGAGACGAGGCTGGAGAACCTCGTCGAGCTGGTCTCGGTGGCCCAGGAATTCGTGGCCAGGGTCCACGCCATCGACATCGATGCCGCAGCGGAAGGCGATGTCGAGGACCTCGAGTTGTCGGCCGACGACTCCCTGCCGGCCTTCCTGGAACAGATCGCCCTGGTCGCCGATTCGGACCAGTTGCCGACTGGTTCCGACGGGGTCGTCACCCTGATGACCCTGCACACCGCCAAGGGCTTGGAGTTCGACACCGTCTTCATCACTGGATTCGAGGACGGCGTCTTCCCCCACATGAGGTCCCTGGCAGACGCCACCGAACTGGCGGAGGAGAGACGGCTGGCCTATGTGGGCATCACCCGTGCTCGCAAACAGTTGTTCCTGTCCCGGGCGGCGGTACGGACGATGTGGGGGCAGGCCCAGTACAACCCGCCGAGCCGATTCGTCGACGAGATCCCCGAGCGCCTCATCGAGTGGGAGAGGCTCGGCCAGGTCTCGGTGGGATGGTCGACCTCCGCGAGTGGTCGCTCACATTCGGCACGCGGATCCTTGCATGACGGCTCCCCTGCCTTCGGGTCCGGACGGGGACCTGCGAATGCTCCCAGGAGCAAGTCCCTCTCGCTGTCCGTGGGGGACAAGGTGCTGCACTCTACCTTCGGACTCGGCACCGTCAAAGCCACTTCTGGTCAGGGTGAGAACGCCAAGGCTGACGTCGATTTCGGGTCGGCTGGTCTCAAGAGATTGGCGCTGAAATTCGCTCCGCTCGAGAAGCTGTGAGCACGGCCTCAGGGGTTTTCCCACGTCAGATCGCTCGACGTCGTGACACCGGGTGGGCACTGGACCGTCGGGGTTGTTAATCTGTTCTCGGTGGGCAAACGACCAACCGCGTCGACCTCATTGTGAACATTCTTGTGTTCGAGATGGCAGGTTGCCGTCAGCCCCGTTCCCGGCCCGGCAACGGCCGGTCGACTCGCAGAGTGGAGAGATTGTGGACCTGTACGAATACCAAGCCCGCGACCTGTTTGAGAAGCACGGTGTGCCTGTGCTTCGAGGCGTCGTCGCGGAGATTCCCGAGCAGGCGTCCGAGGCCGCAGTGAAGCTCGGCACCCCCGTCGTCGCCGTCAAGGCGCAGGTCAAGGTGGGTGGCCGTGGCAAGGCTGGCGGCGTGAAGATCGCCAAGTCCCCTCAGGAGGCGGCCGAGCACGCCAAGGCCATCCTGGGCATGGACATCAAGGGTCACGCCGTTCACAAGGTGATGATCGCCGAGGGAGCTGACATTGCCGAGGAGTACTACTTCTCGATCCTGCTCGACCGTGGTGAGCGTCGCTACCTGGCGATGTGCTCTCGTGAGGGCGGCATGGACATCGAGACCCTCGCCAAGGAGCGGCCCGAGGCCCTGGCCAAGGTGCCGGTCGACCCGATCGACGGCATCGACGAGGCCAAGGCTCGTGAGATCCTCACCGAGGCTGGCTTCCCCGAGGGCGAGCAGGACGCCATCGTCCCGGCTGTCGTCAAGCTGTGGGAGACCTACCGGGACGAGGACGCCACCCTCGTCGAGGTCAACCCGATGATCAAGACCGGTGACGGACGCATCCTCGCCATCGACGGCAAGATGACCGTCGACAACAACGCTTCCTTCCGTCAGCCCGAGCATGCAGCCCTGGTGGACCGCGCCACCACCGACCCGTTGGAGCTGCGCGCCGGTGAGCTCGGCCTCAACTACGTCAAGCTCGACGGCAATGTCGGCGTCATCGGAAACGGCGCCGGCCTCGTTATGAGCACCCTGGACTGCGTCGCCTACGCCGGCGAGGAGTTCCCGGGATCCCCGAAGCCTGCCAACTTCCTCGACATCGGCGGTGGCGCCTCGGCCGAGATCATGGCCAACGGCCTTGACCTCATCATGGGCGACGAGCAGGTCCGTTCCGTCTTCGTCAACGTCTTCGGCGGCATCACCGCCTGCGACCAGGTGGCGCTGGGAATCAAGGGCGCTCTCGAGAAGCTGGGCGAGAAGGCCTCCAAGCCGCTCGTCGTCCGTCTTGACGGCAACAACGTGGCCGAGGGCCGCAAGATTCTCGAGGAATTCAACCACCCGCTCGTGACCATGGTCCCGACCATGGACGAGGCCGCCAGCAAGGCCGCCGAGCTCGCATCCAAGGAGGCCTGAGACATGGCGATCATTCTCGACCAGAACTCCAAGATCATCGTCCAGGGCATGACCGGCTCGGAGGGCATGAAGCACACCCAGCGCATGCTCGACTCCGGCACCGCCGTCGTCGGTGGCGTCAACCCGCGCAAGGCGGGCACCACCGTGTCCTTCAACGGTGGCATCACCGTCCCGGTCTACGGCAGCGTCAAGGAGGCCGTCGAGGCCACCGGCGCCAACGTGTCCGTGATCTTCGTCCCGGCCAAGTTCACCAAGTCGGCCGTCATGGAGGCCATCGAGGCCGAGGTCCCGCTGGTTGTCTGCATCACCGAGGGTGTCGCCGTCAAGGACACCGCGGAGTTCTTCACCGCCGCCCAGCGTTCCGGCAAGACCCGCATCATCGGCCCGAACTGCCCGGGCATCATCAGCCCCGGGAAGTCCAACGCCGGCATCATTCCCGCCGACATCTCCGGTCCGGGACGCGTGGGCCTGGTCTCCAAGTCCGGCACCCTGACCTACCAGCTCATGTACGAGGTGCGTGACCTGGGCATCTCGACGGCCATCGGCATCGGCGGCGACCCGATCATCGGGACCACCCACATCGATGCCCTGCAGGCCTTCGAGGACGACCCGGAGACCGACATCATCGTCATGATCGGTGAGATCGGTGGCGACGCAGAGGAGCGCGCAGCTAAGTACATCTCTGAGCATGTCACGAAGCCGGTTGTGGCTTACGTGGCTGGCTTCACCGCTCCTGAAGGAAAGACGATGGGTCACGCCGGCGCCATCGTGTCCGGTTCCTCGGGCACCGCGGCTGCCAAGAAGGAGGCTCTCGAGGCTGTTGGCGTTCGCGTCGGCAAGACCCCGACCGAGACCGCCAAGCTGGCTCACGAGGCGATGGACTCACTCAAGAAGTGACGCCCTGATCCTGTGTTCGCACGGAACCCGGCCCCCTTGTGGAGCCGGGTTCCGTGCGTTGCGTCGTGCTCCCAGGTGTGGTGACTCAGAATCGTCGCCGGTGGAAGGTAGGGTTCCAGATGATCTTCTTCCCCGAACCGAACAGGACTCCCACATGGGCACATCTGGCTCGACATCGACCTCGGCGAGGTTCGTCGTTGAGTCCTCCGAGGCCGACGAGCCTCGTGAGCCTCGCGTCCCGTGGCCATGGCCGGTCGTCGTCCTGGCGGCCGCAGCAGCGGCCATCCTGGCCCAATGGCTCGCCCTGGCCGGGATCATCGTCCCGGAGTGGTTGTCCAGTAACGGTCGGTCCTTCCCGAGCATGCTCGTTGCGGCGTCGAGCCTCTGGCTGAGTGGCCACGGTGTGCCCATCGACATCATCGGGATCCACGTCGGCCTCATCCCGCTGGGGCTCACCTGCGTCAGCCTGCTGCTCGGTGAGGAAGCCTGCCGCTATGGCACCCGCGTCCTGTGGCATCGCCACGACGGACACCCGCCACGTCGACATGTCGGTGAGGCGATTGCCCTCCACACCACCATCGAGCTTCTCGCGGCAATCATCATGACGGCTGCCGCCGGAACGTCCCACTGGGTGACGGCCATGGTTGGTGCCCTTCTCATTGGACTGTGCTCAGGTCTCGTCGGGGCTAGTCGCGGTGCACGCGTCAACCCGTTTGGCGGCTTGCCCCGCTGGGCTCGTGGACTGCCGAAAGCTGTTGGGTCGACCGTTGCCATCTGCCTGGCAGGCGGATCAGCCGCACTAGCCGTCGCCCTGCTCGTGCACGCGAGCAACGTGGTCCACCTGCACCAACAGATCGGGGCCACCGGATGGGGGGGAGTCTGCCTCATCCTGCTGCAACTGGCCTGGCTGCCCACCATGGCACTGTGGGGAACCGCATGGACGGTCGGCCCGGGGTTTGCCCTTGGAACTGAGACCTTCGTCTCCCCGCTCGGAACACACCTCGGGATCGTCCCGGCGTTGCCAGTGCTTGGGGCCTTGCCCTCCAACGGTCCGTTGAGCCCGGCTGCCTGTGCCTGGTTTGCCGTCCCGGTGACTGCCGGAATCGTCGGTGGCATTCTTGTCATGAAGTCCCTGCCGGAGGCCGGGTTCGAGATCGGAGCGGGTATCGGTGCTCTTTCTGGTCTGCTGTCCGGGCTCGTGTTGGCCATCCTGGGCCTGCTGAGTCGTGGCAGCCTGGGCGACGGACGCCTCAGTGAGGTCGGCACGATCATGCCGGCCATGGCTGGATGCGCGGTCGGCATCCTCACCCTGGTGACGATGCTGTGCGGGTTCGCCGTCGGTATGACTCGCCAGCTGCAATCCGAGGAGTCGCGTCAGGGGCGTGCAGAGCGTCGCGAGGCACACAAGGAAGCCCACGCAGCCAAGTCCGAGGAGCGGGCCCGGAGCCGGGCTGCCAGGAAACAGGCTAAGGCCGAGAAGAAAGCTGCTGCGGAAGCGGCTGACGCGGAGGAGACCCGCGCCGTTCAGGCCGAGGACCTAGATGCTGGTGAGGGTGCGACCTCGGTCGAGAATGAGTCGTCGTGGAAGGACACCGGGTCGAGGAGGATCACCCGTCCCACGGCTGCGTCCAAGGACATCAAGGCGGTCGAGGAAGAGATCATCGGCCACGGCATCTACGACTCCATTCAGAACGATCACGGGAACCCCGACAACGGGGACACCACCCACCATTCCTGAGCCGGGCGAGATCGCCTTCAGGGGTGACGTCGTGCCCCCTGCCGGCGTGAACTCCTGGGGTGACGTCACACGCCGTGGCAAATGGGTGCATACTTGTCCGCAAGCACACGTGCTCCGGGGTCGGTGAAAGTCCGAACCGGCGGTGACAGTCCGCGACCCGAGCCGTCCTCGTGACGGTGAGGTTGAACCGGTGGAATTCCGGTACCGACGGTTAAAGTCCGGATGGGAGGCAGCACGGCAGGTGGCTGGCGTCGTCAGCCCCGTGTGTCGTCCTTGCGCACCCCGGAGTCGCAACGGCCCGGGAGGACAGATGGACCAGCGGTGGGGCGACGCCATGACGCTCGCCCTGAACTTGGCAGCGAACTCGCCATGCCCTGACCCGAATCCGCGTGTCGGCTGCGTCATCGTCGCCGATGGTCAGGTTGTCGGGCAGGGATGGCATCACGGGGCGGGAACCTCACACGCCGAGGTGGAGGCACTGCATCAGGCTGGCGACGCTGCCCGGGGAGCAACTGCCGTCGTCACCCTGGAACCGTGCAATCACACCGGACGCACCGGTCCATGCAGCCATGCCCTGCGCGAGGCCGGGGTTTCCCGCGTCGTCATCGCTCAGTCCGACCCCAACCCGGTGGCAGTTGGGGGAGAACAGTTCCTGCGCACCAACGGGGTCGAAGTCATCACGGGTGTTCTTTCCGAGGCTGCCATGGCTCTCAACGCCGACTGGACGTTCAGCCAGACCCACCGACGCCCCCGGGTGTGCTGGAAGTACGCCGCCACCCTCGACGGACGCAGCGCCGCTCCCGACGGCACAAGTCAGTGGATCACCGGGGAAGAGGCGCGTCACCAAGTGCAGATCGGCCGCTCCCGGTGCGGGGCGATCGTCGTCGGTACCGGAACAGCTCTGGCTGACGATCCTCGACTGACGGTCCGGCTGTCCGAAGCCACCTGTCAGCCGCTGCGCGTCGTGGTGGGGATGAGGGACCTGCCTGCCGGTTGCCATCTCCACGACGATTCCGCCGAGACCTTGCAGATTCTCAGCCACGACCCCGTCGAGGTGCTTGACGTGTTGTGGCATCGCGGCATCCACCGGGTCTGGCTCGAGGGCGGTCCACGCCTGGCCGGAGCATTCCTGGCCGCCGACCTCGTTGACGAGGTCATCGCCCACATCGCACCGACGGTGTTGGGAGACGGTCGGGCAGCCGTCATCGATCCCACCGTCACCACCTTGGCCTTGGCCCACCACTTCGTCGTCGACGACGTGTGCCGGCTGGGTCCTGACATCCAAATCCGCGCACACCACGAGTGAGGAGACCCATGTTCACCGGAATCATCGAGGAGATTGGCGAGGTCGTCGCCATCGACAAGGGACAGGAGTCGGCTCGGCTGTCCATCCGCGGACCCGTGGTCTGTTCCGACGCCCGGCTCGGTGCGTCCATCGCCGTCAACGGCACCTGCCTGACGGTCACCGACCTTGACGAGGTGACCTTCGGCTGTGACGTCATGGCCGAGACCCTCAACCGCACTGCCCTGGGGTGGTTGGCCCCGGGGAGCAGGGTCAATCTGGAGCGCCCGGTGGCCGTGGCGGGACGCCTCGGTGGACACATCGTCCAGGGGCATGTCGATGGGGTCACCGAACTCGTCTCCCGTACTCCCGGCGACCACTGGGAGGTCTTCCGATTCAGCCTTCCCACCACGCTGGCCAGGTACGTCGTCGAGAAGGGGTCGATCGCGATCAACGGCACATCCCTGACGGTCTGCGAGGTCAGTTCCGAGTGGTTCGAGGTGAGCCTCATCCCGACCACCCTCACCGGCACGGTCCTCGGTGGTCTCGAACCTGGCGAACCCGTGAACATCGAGGTCGACGTCATCGCGAAATACCTGGAATCCCTCGTGAACAAGGAGAAGTCATGCTGAACACCATCGAGGAGGCGCTGGCCGAGCTGCGCGTCGGACGTCCGGTGCTGGTTGCCGACGACGCCGACCGGGAGAACGAGGGAGACGCCATCCTCGCCGCTGAGCTGGCTGATCCACGCTGGGTCGGATGGATGGTCCGCCACACTTCCGGGTACCTGTGCGCACCCATGACCGACGAGCACGCTGACCAACTCGGTCTGCCCCTCATGTGGCCCGCCAACCAGGACCCGCTGCGAACCCGCTACACCGTCGCCGTCGACGCGGCATCCGGGATAACGACCGGTATCGATGCCGCCCAGCGTGCCCGCACCGCTCGAGTTCTCGCAAGCGCCACCTCGACCTCCGCTGACCTCGTCCGTCCCGGCCACGTCCTGCCGCTACGGGCCCGCGCCGGGGGAGTGCTGGAGAGGCGCGGTCACACCGAGGCCGCCGTCGACCTCGCCCGGCTGGCCGGCTTGGAACCCGTCGGTCTCATTGGTGAACTCGTGGGGGATGACGGTATGTGTCTGCGTACCGACTCCATAGCCGAGCTGGCCCGCACCGAGGATCTGGCCTTCGTCACCATCGATCAACTGGCGCAGTGGCGGCTCTCCCATGATCCGGCTGACACCACTGCGGCACCTCGCGTGACGGCCCTTGCCAGCGCGGAATTGCCGACCCGGCACGGCCAATTCACGATGACCGGTTACCGGGACAACCTCACCGGGGCCGAACACGTCCTGCTCATGTCTGACAAGGGGATCTACGCCGACGACGGTGGCCCAGCCTGGGTGAGGGTGCACTCGGAATGCCTCACCGGCGACGCCCTGGGATCCCTGCGCTGCGATTGCGGGGACCAGCTGGCGGCTGCCCAGGCTCACGTCAACGAGCACGGCGGGGCCATCATCCTGCTTCGTGGCCACGAGGGACGGGCGACTGGTCTGCTCAACAAGATTGCGGCCTACCGGGCTCAGGATGGTGGGCTCGACACCGTCGACGCCCAGACTCATCTCGGTCTACCCATCGACGCACGTGAGTACGGCGCGGCGGTGGCGATCCTGGCTGATGCCGGTGTTTCTGCCGTCCGCCTGCTCACGAACAACCCTGCCAAGGTGGATGCTCTGCGTGAAGGAGGACTTGAGGTGACGATGTCGCCTCTCGAGATTCCGGCCCGTCCCGAGGACGAGCGGTACCTGCGTACGAAACGCGATCGGATGGGACATCTGCTGGCACTCGACCACGACATGCCCGAGATCACCACGCCCGACCTGAACCATCCTGAACCCGCCCGGAGCACCCAAGGAGAATGATCATGAGCTCTCGTACCAATGTGGGACCTGCTGCCCCTGACCTCAGCAACCTCGACGGCAGTGGCCTTCAGGTCGCCGTCGTCGCATCGCAATGGCATGACAAGGTCATGAATGGCCTGCTTGCCGGTGCCCTGCGTGGCCTGGCCGACGCAGGGGTGGACGATCCCGTCGTCGTCAGAGTGCCGGGATCCTTCGAACTCCCGGTGGCCTGTGCCGCCCTCGCCGACCACTTCGACGCCCTCGTTGCCCTCGGCGTGGTCATTCGGGGAGGAACCCCGCACTTCGACTACGTCTGCGACGCCGCCACGCGGGGCATCACGGATGTCGCCGTACGCACCAGGACCCCCATCGGATTTGGCGTCCTGACCTGCGATGACGATGCCCAGGCTCTCGACCGCGCGGGGCTGGAAGGATCCCACGAGGACAAGGGACATGAGGCCGCTCAAGCCGCAGTCGCCACCTTCACGGCCCTGTCCGCCGTCACAGCCTCGCGCCCCACACAGGCCTTGAGGGCTTAGGGTGGGGGCGTGACCGTTCGTGTTGTCGTGCTCGTCTCGGGCACCGGAACCCTGTTGCAATCCCTCATCGACAACCTGCCCGAAGAGGTGACCATCGTCGCCGTCGGCTCCGACCAGCCTGGCGCCGTCGCCCTGCAACGAGCCGAGAAGGCCGGCATCCCCACCTTTGCCGAACCCCTCCCCAGGGCCGACGCCGACCAGCGGGTCACCATGAGGGAGGCCTGGGACGCGCGACTGACCGACGACGTCTCCCGGTTCGATCCTGACCTGGTCGTCTGTGCTGGCTTCATGAAGCTGCTCGGGACGACCTTCCTGGATCGTTTCGGGGGACGCACCATCAATTCCCATCCGGCCTTGCTGCCGTCCTTCCCCGGGATCCACGGTCCCCGCGATGCTCTGGACTACGGAGTCAAGATCACCGGTGCCACCGTCTTCGTAGTCGACGCCGGGGTCGACACCGGTCGGATCCTTGCCCAGCGGGCCGTGCCCGTCCGGGCCGACGACACCGTCGAGTCCCTCCATGAACGTATCAAGGTGGAGGAACGAGAGATGCTCGTCGAAGTCGTCACAGAACTTGCCGGGGCTCGCCCCGGTACGCAAGAACTCGGCACCGAACCGTCCCGGAAGGATCCACAGTGAGTGAACGTCAACCCATCCGTCGAGCCCTCGTCTCCGTCTATGACAAGTCTGGCCTTGGCCAGTTGGCCAAGGCCCTCATCGACGCCAAGGTCGAGGTCGTCTCGACCGGCTCGACCGCCAAGGAGCTGGCCTCCCACGGGGTGACGGTGACCGAGGTCAGTGAGGTCACCGGATTCCCGGAGTGCCTCGACGGTCGCGTCAAGACCCTCCACCCGAAGATTCACGCCGGCATCCTTGCTGATCGCCGACTGGAGTCCCATCGTGATCAGCTGGCCGAGCTCGACGTCAAACCTTTCGACCTCGTGGTGTGCAACCTCTACCCCTTCTCCGAGACCGTGGCGCGCGGGGGAGATTTCGACGAGTGCATCGAGAAGATCGACATCGGTGGCCCGTCGATGGTCCGCGCGGCCGCCAAGAATCACGCGAGCGTTGCCGTCGTCACCAACCCTGACCAGTACGAGGACCTCGCCCGAGCCCTGTCCGAGGGCGGCTACACCGGCGAGGAGCGTCGCGTCCTGGCAGCCCGAGCATTCGCCCACACCGCTGCCTACGACGTCGCGGTGGCCACCTGGTTCGCCACTCGCAACGGGGTCTCCGGCGAGGGAGTGCCGGCCTTCGTCGGCATGACTGGTGAGCTTATCCATCCGCTGCGCTACGGCGAGAACTCCCACCAAGCTGCTGCGGTCTACCAGAGCCCCGGCGAGCCCGGTCTGGCCGGAGCTCGGCAGCTGCATGGCAAGGCCATGAGCTACAACAACTACGTTGACACCAACTCGGCCCGTCGCGCTGCCTTCGACTTCGAGGAGCCGTGCGTCGCCGTCATCAAGCACTCCAATCCGTGCGGCATCGCCACCGGTTCGGACATTGCCGAGGCCCATCGCAAGGCCCACGCCTGTGACTCGCTGAGCGCCTTCGGCGGCGTCATCGCCACCAACCGCCCAGTCAGTGTCGCGATGGCCGAGCAGGTCGCCGAGATCTTCACCGAGGTTGTCGTCGCTCCCGGATACGAGGACGGGGCCGTGGAGATCCTGTCCCGCAAGAAGAACATCCGCCTGCTGGAGGCACCCGCGCCCGAGGTGGCCGGCTGGGAGCTGCGCCAGATCGACGGTGGGCTGCTGGCCATGGAGGCGGATGTCTTCCAGGCCGAGGGTGACGACCCGAGCCAGTGGACCCTCGCGGCTGGTGAGGCCGTCGACGATGCCACCCTGGCCGATCTGCTCTTCGCGTGGAAGGCCTGCCGCTCGGTGAAGTCCAACGCCATCCTCCTGGCCCATGGCGGAGCCTCGGTCGGCGTCGGCATGGGTCAGGTCAACCGCGTCGACTCATGCCGTCTGGCCGTGGAGCGGGCCGGTGATCGCGCCGCCGGATCGGTGGCCGCATCCGACGCCTTCTTCCCCTTTGCCGACGGTCCTCAGGTCCTCATCGATGCCAATGCCAAGGCCATCGTCGAGCCGGGCGGATCGATTCGTGACGACGAGACCATCGAGGCCTGCCGTAAGGCTGGCGTCGCTCTCTACCTCACTGGAACGAGGCACTTCTTCCACTGATCCCGGCTCCTCGAGCTGACCCTTACACCGAGACAGACATCTCGGTGTAAGGGTCAGCTCGAGGACCAACGACACGTGAAGGGGCCCGGACCATGATGGTCCGGGCCCCGCGTGGTTCTTCGGGAAGGTCAGTCGAGCTCAGCGATGTAATCCCACAGGGCGACGACGCGCTTGCCGTCAG
This sequence comes from Cutibacterium avidum 44067, assembly GCF_000367205.1. Classification (NCBI taxonomy): domain Bacteria; kingdom Bacillati; phylum Actinomycetota; class Actinomycetes; order Propionibacteriales; family Propionibacteriaceae; genus Cutibacterium; species Cutibacterium avidum. Next base: position 473,924 of record NC_021064.1, read on the forward strand.
GTGCCCAGCGAACCATGCCCTCGCCCGAGGAGGCAATGGTGTGGATCTTGAAGGTCACCTTCTGTCCCTTGTCGATCTTGGTGGGAATCGTCGATCCCTTGACCGGCTGTGCCCAGTGGTACTCACCGGCTTCGTCCTGGACGTTGAACTGCTTGACCGACAGCGGAACCGTCCCGATCGCCTCGGAGACCGTCACCGTCCACGTGAGGTCTGCTTCCTCCGCGCCAACCTTCGTTCCAGGCGGGGCAGTGGGACCGTTGACGTTCATGACCACCGAGTTGCCACGGTCAAGGTTCACCTTGACCTCGACTCCCTGATAGGAGAGGGCCGGCTTCTGGACGGTTCCGACGACGGTTCCCGGGACGCTCTGCGAGGGCAACCAGGAAGGCATGGACTGGGTAGCCAGCTGCTCGGCGGGGCTGCCAGCCTCGGCCGAGGTCGACGGCGCGGGCGAAGGAGCGTCGTGACCAGACGCCGAGCATCCCGAGATCAAGACGACACCTGAGCACAGACCGACGACGACAGCCCTGCGAAGGTCCGTGGCGATTGCGTGACGATTACTCATTCCCGACCTCTCAGCGTCGTTTGCGGCGGATGGCCCAGGCGGAGACGGCGGCACCGACAACGACCAGACCGGCAATTGCGGACTCCGTGGCAGCCGGGTCGGAAACCTCGCCATTACCGGTGCGCGGCAGGCTGGGGCGCGAACCGTTGCCGTCGTCACCAGGAGCAGCGCCGGGGGCAGTGCTCCTGGTGGCGGTGGCAGTCGGGACAGTGGACGGGGTCGTGGATGCACTGGCCGAGGCGGACGGGTTCGGCTCAGTCGGCAGGTTGTTGAAGACGTCCTTGCCGAAGGTCCCCAGACCAGCCTGAGCAGCGAAACCGAGGTGGCCGTCTCCATCGAGACCGGTGGAGACAGTGCCAGCCTCGAGCTCGCGGGTGTCATTGCCCTTGGAGACCTCGAAGAGATCCTCCATGGTGCGCAGCCATGAGAAGTGGTTGTAGTAGGTGTTCGAGACGGTTCCCGGCTTGATGTACGGGGAGATGAGCACTGAACCGGTGGCGCCGCCGCCAGGGGTGGCGTCCTGGGCGTTGAAGGTGGCCAGCGGGGACTCGTCGTCAGCCAGATGGCCGGGGACACCAGTTGCCGACAAGGTCACCGAGGTGACGTCGGTGGTGGTCTTCAGAGGCTTGTCGTTGGCATCGACGATGACGAAGGAGGAGTTCGTCACACCATCCTTGGGATCGGCGACCATGTTCGGGCCCTGGTTGGCGACCTTGCCGACGTGGGCACCGTCGGGGATGCCCTCGCCGGTGACCTTGCGACCCAGATCGGTGACGGTGACCTTGCCGGTCAGCTTGGAGGTGCCAGCAGTGTTGCTGACGTCAATCGTCTTGGCCTTGGAGTAGCCCCAGCCGGCACCGGTGTTCTTGGCACCGTGCACGCAGTTGGACTTGTCGGCGTTCACCAGATCGGTGTCCTGCTCACAGGACGGCGGGCGGGTGATGTAACCGTTGTCACCCGGTCCCGGGAACAACTGGTTGCCGTGCTCGTCGGTCTCGAGGGTCGAGTTCGGGCCGGTCGGCTCCCAGTCGACGTTCTCACCGTTGATGTTCTGTCCGGCGAGGTCGGCCTTGACGTAGTTCTTCGACATCTTGGACGGCTTCGGGAAGGTGTTGGCATCGTACTTCTTGTACCCCTCCGCGAGATCCTTGATGGTCTGCGGGGAGTAGTTGTACAGCTCCTCCTTGCGAGCGGCCTTCGCGACGTCGGTGTCATCGGTGGCGTTGTTGAACGACATGTTCGTGAAGGGTGGGTTGGCCTCGTCGAAGGTGACGTCGATGAGTCCACCGTCCTTGAAGGCATCCGACTTCTCGATGAGCGGAATGTAGTAGCGCAGCCACAGATCAGCGGCGTAGAGGCCACCGGTGTGGTTCTTCGGCGGGGTGCTCAGCGGCTTGGAGTAGTCCGGCTTGCCGTCGGCGTCGAAGAGACCGGAAAGGTTGTTGCCCTTACAGGTGGCGTCGTGGGCGTCCGAGCAGTTGTTCGGGGTGATCCAGCTGAAGGCCGGCACCTCGTCCGCGGGCTTGGCCAGATCGGCGAGAAGTCCGTTGGACGGGTCGTCGGCGTTGGCAATGTGCTTGGAGTCCGACGGAATGCCACCGTCGGCCGGCCTGGTCAAGGAGTCCTTGCCAGTGCCGTCATTGCCAATGATGGAGTGGAACCACGGGAAGGGGAAGTGTTTGGCGACGTATTGGTCGTCAGGCTGAGCGCCGGTGAAGGAGGTGATGCCCTTGGCCTTGTCCTCCTCGGTCGGCTTCATGGCCTTGGGGTTCTTGTCCGGGGTGTTCTCCAGGGTGCCGGGGGAGCCAGCCAGGCCGTCCTCGCGTCCGGAGTGGTTGCGCAGGTCCTGGGCGTATCCCTTCCACGTGACGCCGGCGGCATCGAACTGGTTGAAGAGGGTGGGGACGTCCTTGGGGTAGGTGCAACCGTTCTTGCCGTCGGCTGCGTTCGGACCGGCCAACGAGAGAACCTGACCGTAGTTGTCGTCGCGCCCGAACTCCTTGCCGGTGTGACGGTCGATGATCGACGCGTTCGAGCCGAAACTGGTGTTGGCGACGTCGCAGTCGGACTGGAGGTCCATCTCGGCGGACTGTCCGGAGACCATCGAGGTGTAGTTGTCCTGCGAGTAGTGGCCGGTGCCGAAGTAGTGGGGGAGCAGAGCGCCCTGCTTCGGCAGCTCCTTCCACAGGTAGGAGTTCTGGTTGAGCCCGGAGAAGGTGGCGTCGTAGGACTTGTTCTCCAGGATGATGAGCCAGACGTGCTTGATCTTGCCGCTGGCAACGTTCGTCGAGGTGATGGTGGTGTGTTTCTTGGCGCTGCTGGATGCGCCAGGTGTGGGCTTGTTGTCGGGCTGGGCATGGCTTGCGATCGGCGCGACGAACCCGAAGGCAGCCATGCCGGCAGCAACTGAGGCGCTCACCAATCGGGTGAGGCGAGAATGCGATGTGTGCATGGCACCGGTCTACCTGCAGGAGTCGGAGGATGAGAGAGTAGCCGGTGAACAGCGAGGGAAGTGCTGGTGAATGTGTGGTGATGACATGCCGGTGACGACGTGGGTGGCACTGGGGCGTCAAGCCTCTGCCGTGGCCGCCAGATGGCTTCGTGACGGTTACTGTCTCGGTGGCGCACCGTTCCGCTGGATTCCTGCGGACACCCTCGTCGTGCCATGGTTCTGCTGTCAGACGATGGTCACTCCGTGGCAATTGGAGGGGTACCGGGTGCGACGGGTGGAGATCGGGGACGATTTCCTGGCCGACGCTGACTCCGTCGCCGCAACCATCGCGTCATGTCGACAACGACGTGAACACCCGGTGGTGCTGAGCTGCGAGACCTTTGGCATCCAGCCCGGTTCGGCCTTGACTGATGTCCTCGAAGAAACCCGACGGAACCGCATTCCCGTGGTCGTCGATCGCACCCACTCCTTCCTGGGGCCATCGTCGTCACCGGCTGACGTCGACGTCGTCAGCATCCGGAAGCTCCTGCCCCTGCCCGAGACGGCGTGGGTCAAAGCCGATCATGACCTGTCGGGTCTGGTGGGAGCACGCGATGAGGGGGATGAGCTTCTCACGGCCGCACGACGACAGTTCCTGGCCCGACGGGGACTGGTCACCTTTGAGGCGGCGGAGGACCTGGCTGACGAGCGCTGGGCCCCAGTACCACCCAATGACGACGCACGTCGAGAGTTCGAGGCGTGTGATCTGACTGGGTACGCCCGGCTCGTCGAAAGAACCAGGGACGACGTGGTGGCCGGGCTGTCCAGGACGGGGGCGATCCGCGTGGTCAATCCGGGAGCTTCATGTTCAGTCGTCCTTCAGCATCCGGATGCCGGGGAAATCGCTGACAGATTGCGAGGTGTCGGTGTCGTCGGCCCGTTGCACTGGGATCGCCCGCGTCACCTGGACGTCGAGTGGCCGGACGATCTCGTCAGCCTGCCGCCGGTCATGGACGTGAACACCATTGATCGGGTCATTGACGTTGTCACCGCGGTCGTCGATCGGTGAGGGACCGTGTCTCGTGGAAAGATGGTGGCCTGTTGAGGCCGTGACACAAGGAGGATCCATGACCGCTCAGAAACTCGACGGCAAGGCCACCGCCGCCGCCATCAAGTCCGAGCTTGCCGAAACTGTGGCAGTCCTACGCGACAAGGGAGTTGTCCCGGGGCTGGGAACGGTGCTCGTCGGGGACGATCCGGCGTCGCACCAATACGTTGCCGGCAAGCATCGTGACTGTGCCCAGGTGGGCATTGAGTCGATTCGGGTCGACCTACCGGGAGATGTCACGGCGGAGGATCTTGCTCAGGAGATTCGTGGGCTCAACGCCAATCCGCGCTGCACCGGGTACATCGTCCAGCTGCCGCTGCCTCGCCACATTGACACCAACTGGGCCCTAAACCTCATTGATCCCGACAAGGACGCCGACGGTCTGACCCCCGCCTCCCTGGGGCGTCTGGTGCTCAACGAACCGGCTCCGCTGCCGTGCACCCCACGTGGCATCGTCGAGCTGTTGACCCGGCACGGGATTGAGCTGCCGGGAGCCAACGTCTGCGTGGTCGGCCGTGGCACGACGGTCGGTCGCCCGCTGGGATTGCTGCTGACCCGTCGCAGCGAGAACTGCACCGTCACCTTGTGCCACACCGGTACCCGAAACCTTGTCGATCACACTCGTCAGGCCGACATCATCATCGGTGCGGCCGGATCCCCAGGGCTCATTGACGCGAGCATGATCCGCGAGGGAGCCGTGCTCGTTGACGTCGGTGTGTCGCGGTCGGCGGAGGGAAAGATCCAGGGTGACTTTGCTCCCGACGTGTGGGAGAAGGCTGCATGGGTGTCGCCGAACCCGGGTGGAGTTGGTCCGATGACCCGCGCCATGCTGCTGTCGAATGTCGTCGACAGGGCCGAACGGCTCGCTGCGGATCCTTCATGAGCCAACAGACGGCTGAGGCGCCCACCGGGGGAGCCACCCGACGCCTGCGACGCAGTGACCGCTGTGCCGCGTCGAAGGGGCACCTTGAATCGTGGTGGGCGCTGACTGTGTGCCTGCTCGGGGTCGCCGCGTCGGCGCTTGTCATGGGGACGGGACATTGGCGACGCGGGGCAATGGTCTTTGCGGCCTCGGTGCTGCTCGCGGGTGTGCTGCGTGCGGTGCTGCCCGAGGAACAGGCAGGTCTGCTGGCGGTGCGGGGCCGCTGGGCTGACGCGGTGTCGTTGCTCGTGCTGGGGTCGCTGATGGTGGTCGTCATCCTGACGAGGTGACGGCTGCGCGGGCGTTACGGTTGCCGGCGCCTGCGGTTGGCCTGTGCGCTGTGTCGGACGCCATTCTCCCGGCCCGCCTGATGGCAGCTGCGCCACTTCTGTCTCACCTGCGCCGGGAAATGGTGGCGCAGGTGAGACAGAAGTGGCGCAGGTAGCCGGAGCTCCGCTTAATGTGCGTCAAGGACGCTGAACTCAATGTGCGTCGAGCACGCAACGCCGCCGCCGGGCGAAACTGCGGGCCGACGTCAATCCCTCACCGGTCGGTCCGGCGATGGTGAAGGTCGCAAATCCCTCGCCGTTGATGCCGATGCCGGCGTAGGACGGCCCGTTCTTGACGAAGATCGTCGTCTGGATGCGTCGGGCCATGAGGTCGAGCCGCGACACGTCCTTGGAGTGCATGATCGCGGTGTGGCGGTTGCCGTGCTCCAGTTCCACGGCCAGGTCGATGGCGGCGAGATAATCGGTGGCGGGCACCACCGGGACGACCGGCATGAGCATCTCGACCTGGACGAAGGGGTCCAGCGGGTCGGTGATCATGGTGATGAGTCGGGTGTCCTGCTCGGGCTCGATGCCTGCTGCGCGCAGGATCTTCTGAGCATCCTGGCCCACCCACGTGGTGTTGGGCTTGGTGCCTGAGGGATCGAGCAGCAAGGACCGCAGCTTGACGAGATCCTCGCGATCGCTGATGATCTGGGCGCCATTGGCCTGCAGCGCGGCCATGAACTCTGGCAGCACCGAGGCGACGACGATCATCTCCTTCTCGGCAGTGCACGGCAGGTTGTTGTCGAAGCTGGCCCCCTGGACGATGTCAGCGGCGGCCTTGGCAATATTGGCGGTCTCGTCGACGACGACGGGCGGGTTGCCCGACCCGGCACCGATGGCCTTCTTGCCGCTCGAGAGCACCATATTGACGATCTGCGGCCCACCGGTCGCCACCAACATCGTGATGTCCGGGTGGCTGATGAGCTTCTTGGTGGTCTCCGGGGTCGGGTTCGCGATGAGGGTGATGAGGTTGGCGGGGGCGCCGGCTGCCATCATCGCGCGGTTGAGGACGTCGACCAGCCAGGCACTGAGATGACGGGCCCTCGGGTGGGGGCTGAAGACGACGGTGTTACCTGCCGAGAGCATGCCGATGGTGTTGCAGATGATGGTTTCGGTGGGGTTGGTCGTCGGAGTGATGGCGCCGATGACCCCGTAGGGGCTGTACTCGAGGGTGGTGAGTCCGTCATCACCCTGATGGGCCTCCATGACGAGGTCCTCCACACCAGGAGTGCGAGTCGCAGCGTAGCGGTTCTTGAGCACCTTGTGATGGGCGTTGCCCATCCTGGTCTCCTGGACGGCTGCGCTGGCCATGTACTCCAGGCGGTCCTGCTGGGTCGCGGCCTCACGGACGGCATCGACGAAGGCGCGGCGCTGGGCCAGGGAGCACTCCGAGAAGGCGACGAAGGCCCTGCGGGCGGCGCCCACTGCAGAATTGACATCGTTGAAGACTCCGGCGAGGTCCTCGACGCTGGGTTCAGTGACGGGACGTTCGGCTGTGATGGTCATGGCTGCTGGCTCCTTCGGGTGTGGAGTCCTGGGGAGATCCGCCTCCTTGCGGTGGACACCAGGACATCTGATGCCTCGACCATAAGAATGGCCAATCTCGTTCGTCCAGAGCTAAACCAAGAACGGGTCCGAGGTGCAGCGGAGGCAAACCTGTGTGTGCACTGATGTGCATTTCAAAGGAAGAATCAGTTGTGGCCTTTGCCACTGTTCTCCGAAGGCGGTAGAACCTCGTCAAATCCTGTTGTAACAGGATGACAAGCATCATTGCGAGCAGTCTCGGTGGTTTGAATCACTGCACGTTCGTGCAGGGGTGTGGTGCATCTCCCCAGACGGACGACAACCTGCTCATAATGCCGAAAAATGGCGTCACAACGCGCAGAACGGGCCCGGAACCGAAGTTCCCGGGCCCGTTCGTCAGTGATCAGTCGATCAGATGAGGCCGAGCTCCTTGACGGCGTCGCGCTCGTCGGAGAGCTCCTTGACGGAGGCGTCGATCTTGGCGCGCGAGAAGTCGTCGATCTCGAGGCCCTGGACGATCTCGACCTTGCCGTCCTTGACGGTCACGGGGAAGGAGGAGATGAGGCCCTCGGGCACTCCGTAGGAGCCGTCGGACGGAATGGCCATGGAGACCCAGTCACCCTCGGGGGTGGAGCCCATCCAGTCGCGCATGCACTCGACGGTGGCGTTGGCAGCTGAAGCAGCCGAGGAGGCGCCACGTGCGTCGATGATGGCAGCGCCGCGCTTGGCGACGGTCGGGATGAACTCGTTCTCGATCCAGGCCTCGTCCACCAGCTCGGTGGCCTTCTGGCCGGCGACCTCGGCGTGGAAGACGTCAGGGTACTGGGTGGAGGAGTGGTTGCCCCAAATGGTCATGTGACGCACGTCGTTGACGGTCTTGCCGGTCTTACGGGCCAGCTGCGTCTTGGCGCGGTTGTGATCCAGACGGGTCAGGGCGGCGAAGTGATCGTTCGGGATATCGGCCGCGTTGGTGGCGGCGATGAGGGCGTTGGTGTTGGCCGGGTTGCCGGTGACCAGGACGCGGACGTCGTCGGCGGCGACCTCGTTCAGAGCCTTGCCCTGAGCGGTGAAGATGGCACCGTTCTTGGTGAGCAGATCGGAACGCTCCATACCGGCCTTACGGGGCATGGCGCCGACGAGGAAGGCGGCGTTGACTCCGTCGAACACCTTCTTCGGGTCGTCGCCGATCTCGATGTTCACGAGGTTGCCGAAGGCGCAGTCGTCAAGCTCCATGACGACGCCCTCGAGGGCCTTGAGGGCCGGGGTGATCTCGAGAAGACGAAGCTCGATGGGGGTGTCCCCGAGCAGCGAACCGGAGGCGATGCGGAACAGCAGGCTGTAGCAAATCTGGCCGGCAGCACCGGTGACGGCAATCTTGACTGGGGTTTGGGTCATGGCTCTCTCCTTGAAAGTCCTCGATGACGCGTGGATACCTCCGAGCGTACTCGCGGCTCGGGCGCGAGGTGGGGCGGGGCAGTCATTCTCGCCATGAACGATGGGCGCCGGTGAGAATTCTCCCGTCGCGCACCCGGTAGCTGGACGGACCCCTCAGCTGAGGATGACGGTGCGCATACCGTCCAGGAAGGTGCGATGTTCGGCGAAGAGGCGCACGGCCTCGTTGAGGGTCGCCGACTCGGTGTCCTGTCCGACGGCCGTCAGTTGGACGACGGTCTGGGAATGATCGACTCGCTGGACCCGCTGCTCGATGATGGGCCCCTCGTCGAGGTCGACGGTGACGAAATGGGCTGTGGCACCGATGAGTTTGACCCCGCGGGAATGGGCCTGGCGGTAGGGGCTGGCCCCCTTGAAGCCGGGCAGGAACGAGTGGTGGATGTTGATGCATCGGCCCGACAGTTGCTCGCAGAGCTCGGGCGAGAGGATTTGCATGTAGCGGGCCAGGACCACCAACTCGACGTCGAGATCGTCGACGGTGCGCAGTACCTCCTCCTCGAAGGCTGTTTTGGACTCCTTGTCGATCTTCTGCCACCGGAACGGCACCTTGTGGAACTCCGCCAGGTTCGTGAGATCAGGATGGTTGGCCATCACCTGCACGACGTCGATGGGCAGCCGGCCGGTATCTCGGTTGAACAACAGGTGCGACAGACAGTGGGGTGCCTTGGACGCGAGGATGAGGGTGCGGACCGGACGTCCCAGTTCGTCGATGTGGAATGTCGCGTGGTAGCGCTGAGCCAGTTCTGCCACAGCGGATTCCAGGTCAGCTCGGCTGCTCACCGACTCGACCTGCAACCGGATGAAGAAGTTTCCGGTGTCGGCGCTGGTGAATTGCTGACATTCGGTGAGGTTTCCGCCAACCTGAGCGCATGCCCCGGTGACGGCATGGACGAGTCCTGGCTGATCGGGGCTGGTCCAGGTGACGACGAGCTCGTGGGGTTCCGACATGACCGGTACGGTAGTCGGTCCAACCTCAAGGCGAGGGTAGTTTCGAGGAGCGGATTGAGGGGACGACTGCGGCTTTCGGGGTGTTCCGCAATGTTCCATCGCTGCTCGGGCTGTTTTGTCCATTTCCTCCACTATTGTGAAGAACAGTGCCGCACCAGGCCTTCGACGGCCGCATCGCGGCGTTTCCTCGACCACAGGAGTTCGTGCATGCCCACCATCGTCTGGACCAAGATCGACGAGGCCCCCGCCCTCGCGTCGTATTCCCTGCTGCCCATCGTGGAGGGATTCCTCGACGAATCGGGTATCGACATCACGACCTCGGACATCTCCCTGGCCGGGCGAATCCTGGCTCAGTTCCCGGATCGTCTGGCCGAGGGCCAGAAGGTGGCCGACCATCTGGCCGAGCTCGGCGAGCTCACTGGCTCCCCGGACGCCAACATCATCAAGCTGCCGAACATCTCCGCCTCCGTCCCACAGCTCAAGGCCGCGATCGCTGAGCTGCAGTCCCAGGGATACGACCTGCCGAATTTCCCGGACAAGCCCTCCACCGACGAGGAGAGGGAGACAGCAGCCCGCTACGCCGCCGTGCTCGGCTCGGCCGTCAACCCGGTGCTGCGTCAGGGCAACTCTGACCGTCGCGCCCCCGCCGCCGTCAAGGCATATGCCAAGGCCCATCCGCACCGCATGGGCAAGTGGTCCGATCAGGTCAAGGCTCGCGTCGCCCACATGGACCATGGGGACTTCTTCGACCATGAGGAGTCCTTCGTCTCCAAGGGCCAGGACCTCGACATCGTTCTCGTCGGGGCCGACGGCTCCGAGACCACCCTCGCCAGTGGCATCAAGACCCTCGAGGGAGAGGTCGTCGACGCCACCTACATGTCGGTCGATGCCCTCGATGAGTTCTATGCCTCCTCCTTGGCCCTGGCCAAGGAGGAGGACCTGCTGTGGTCGGTCCACCTCAAGGCGACGATGATGAAGGTCTCCGACCCGGTCCTCTTCGGACACGCGGTGCGTACCTTCCTGGTCAACGTCTTCGACAGGTACGGCGATGACCTCGACTCCGTCGGGGTCGACCCGGATCTCGGCCTGGGCGATCTCTACGCCCGTCTGGAGAAGCTCCCGGCCGACCGCGCTACCGAGGTCAGGGCTGCCATTGATTCCGCCTTCCAGGCCCGTCCGGCCCTGGCCATGGTCGATTCCGACCACGGCATCACCAACCTGCACGCCGGCAACCTCGTCATCATCGACGCCTCGATGCCGGTCGTCGTCCGCGACTCCGGCTGCATGTGGAATGCCGAGGGTGAGCGTCAGGAGACCCTCGCCTGCATCCCCGACCGCAGCTACGCGACGATGTACGCCGCGATCATGGACGACTGCCGTCAGAACGGCGCCCTCGACCCCGCCACCATGGGCGATGTCCCGAACGTCGGCCTGATGGCCCAGAAGGCCGAGGAGTACGGCTCCCACCCGACCACCTTCACGGTCGTCCACGACGGCCGCGTCGAGGTGCGGTCCGGAGACGAGGTGCTGACGAGCCAGCAGGTCGAGACGGGCGACATCTGGCGCATGAGCCGGGTGCGCGACATCCCGGTGCGCGACTGGGTGCGTCTGGCCGTCGAGCGAGCCCGCATCACCAACACCCCAGCCGTCTTCTGGCTCGACGAGAATCGTGCCCACGATGCCCGGGTCATCGAGAAGGTCAAGGCATACCTGCCCGAGCACGATACCGAGGGTCTGGACATTCGAATCCTTGCCCCGGCCGAGGCGATGAAGTTCACCCTGGAACGCATCCGTCGCGGAGAGGACACCATCTCGGTCACCGGCAACGTGCTGCGTGACTACCTCACGGACCTCTTCCCGATCCTTGAGATCGGCACCAGCGCCAAGATGCTCTCGGTCGTCCCGCTGCTGGCCGGTGGCGGCCTGTTCGAGACCGGTGCTGGCGGTTCGGCTCCCAAGCACGTCGCCCAGTTCGTCGCTGAGGACTACCTGCGCTGGGATTCCCTGGGCGAGTTCTGTGCCCTGGGCGCCTGCCTCGAACACATCGACCAGACCACCGATGGCACCAAGGCCGGAGTTCTCGCCGCCACCCTGGACAAGGCCATCGGTGCCTTTCTGGAGAACGACCGTTCTCCCGCACGCAAACTCGGTCAGATCGACAACCGTGGCTCGCACTACTGGCTGGCCCGATACTGGGCTGGAGAGTTGGCTACCCAGAAGGATGACCCCGAGCTCGCCGACCGGTTCTCCGACGTGGCCACCGAGCTGGCCGCCCGCGAGGCCCAGATCCTTGAAGAGCTCAACGGTGTCCAGGGCAATCCGGTGGACATGGGCGGTTACTATCACCCCGACGAGGAACTCGTGGAGGATGCCATGCGCCCCAGCACCACCCTCAACGCCATCATTGACTCCCTGTGAGCACTGGCCGGACTCCGGCCGTGCCTGACGACGTCGACCGATGTCGGTGGTTCACCACCATCGGCGTCGGTCTTCTCGTGTGGGTGGCCCAACGCCTCGTCCTCGTTGCGGCCCTGGCGCCGGACGGTGAGGTCATTTCGCACCTGACCCGATGGGACGGGAAATGGTACTCGATCATTGCTGCGGGCGGATACCACTGGCCACACACCGTCTTCGGTCACACTGACCCGTGGTCGTCCGATCTCGCCTTCCTGCCAGGCCTGCCAGCACTGGGCCGAGTCGTCATGCTGACGACGGGTCTGTCCGCTCGACCGGCCGTCTTCGTCGCCGGACAGATGGGGTTCTTGCTGGCCGCCGGGGTCATCACCGCCATCGGTCTACGCGTCGCGGGACCGACCGTGGCCGTCATGCTGGTGGTGTGTTGGGGAGCCGCCCCTCGCGCTGTTGTTGAGTCGATGGGGTACACCGAGGGGTGGTTCATCGCTCTCGTCGGGCTGGGATTGCTGGTCATCCTGTCGGAACGGTGGATCCTTGCCGGGGCCTGCGTCGGAGCCGCAGGGCTTTTTCGGGCATCCGTGGCCCCGGTGTGCATCGTCTTCGGACTGGCATGGTTGACGAGCGTGTTCTCCACGGTGCAGCGCGACCAGCGGTGGCGTCGCTTCGTGGGAATGACGCTCAGCCCACTCGGATTGCTGACGTGGTTCCTCATCGTCGCCTGTCGAACTGGCAAGTGGAATGGCTACCTACTGGTCCAGAAGGCATGGGGGAGCGAGATGGGTACCCCAGCCGATACCTGGACATTCATTCAGGGGAAGCTGTCACAACCGCCATGTGACTGGCGGTATTTTGGTCTCATCGCACTGTCATGGTGCCTGTACCTCCTCCTTGGCCTCGTCACGGCGGTTCGCCAGGAGAATGTCTGGCTGACGGTCTACGTCCTCGTCACCGTGGTCTTCGTGGGGCTCATGCAAGGATTCTTCAATGCGAAGGCTCGGTTTCTCCTGCCCGCGTTTCCGGCATTTCTGCCGGTGGCGAGACTGTTGGCCAGCTGTCCGCGATGGGTCCAGGTGGTTTTCGTCTTTGCTGTGACGGGGATCTCGACGTGGTGGAGCTTGGACGTTCTGAGCGGCAATATTTCGCCCTGACCGCTTCTTCCTTGGAGTTTTGCCACACAGAACCTTTATTCTTGGTCCTATGCACAACGATGACCGGGAGGGCGATAGTCCCGACACCTTCATTCTTGCCTCCATGACGAGAGGAATGGTGAAGGTCCGTGGCTGACGTCCTTGAGAACGCCGCCATCATTCTTCTGTTCATCCTCCTGGGAGGAGTGTTCTCGGCTGCTGAGATGGCGCTGGTGAGCCTCCGCGATTCCCAGGTCAAGCAGTTGGCGGCCACCCGTGGATCACGCGGTCGCTCGATCCAGCAGCTGCAATCAGATCCCAACCGCTTCCTGTCTGCTGTCCAGATTGGCGTCACCCTGTCGGGCTTCCTGGCCTCGGCATTCGGTGGTGCCACACTGGCGAATCAGCTCGCGCCGGTTTTTGAGTCCTGGGGAATGTCGGCCTCCGTTGCCGGCACCGTCGCCCTCGTCATCATCACGATCATCATTTCCTATTTCTCGATCGTGCTGGGGGAGCTGGTAGCCAAGCGGCTGGCCATGCAACGAGCCGAGGGTTTCTCCCTGGTGCTGGGCCCGATGGTCAACGGCATTGCGACCCTGTTCCGCCCGATCATCTGGTTCCTGGGTGTCTCGACCGATTTCGTCGTCAAGGTTCTTGGTGGTGACCCCGCAGCTGCCCGCGAGGAGGTCACCGACGAGGAGATCCGCTCGATGGTCGTCTCGTCGGCCACCTTGGGTGACGAGGAGCGCACCATCCTCGACGAGGTCTTTGCCGTGGGGGAGAAGTCTCTGCGTGAGGTCATGGTCCCCCGAACCGAGGTGGACTTCCTGCAGGGGTCGATGAAGGCTGTCCAGGCAGCTCAGCTGGTCCGGGACGGTTCCCACTCGCGCTACCCCGTCATCGATGGCTCGGCCGACCGAGTGCTCGGGTTCGTGCACGTCCGTGACCTGCTCGAGCTGGATCCCCAGATCCGCAACAGCCGGGTCTCCCAGCTCGTGCGCACCGTCGTCTCCCTGCCCGACACCGTCAAGGTGCTCAAGGCCCTGACGGAGATGCGTCGCGCCCATGCGCACCTGGCGATCGTCCTGGACGAGTACGGGGGCACTGCCGGCATCGTCACCCTGGAGGACCTCGTCGAGGAGATCGTCGGCGACATCACCGACGAATACGACACCGTTGAACCCTCCGATCTGGCCCACGTCCGCCAGCGTGACATCGACGGCCTGACGACGATCGAGGAGTTCTCCGAGAAGGTTGGTCTGGTGCTGCCCGAGGGTCCCTACGACACCGTCGCCGGGTACTTCATGGCTCAGACCGGCCAGGTCCCTGTCAAAGGAGCCCAGGTGGACGTCCACCTCTACCCGGTCGGTTTCGTTGCCGAGGAGGACGATGAGGACGAGGAGCCCGCTCCCAACATCGAGTTGACGGTGACCGAGGTCGATGGGTTGCGTGCCGCATGGCTGAGGATCCGTAGGCTCGACGCGCCGGCGGTGCCGATCGTGACGGCCGGGGCGTCTGCTGCCCCGCGTCCCGAGCGGGAGGCGGCAAGCGCGTGAGACGACCCGCGTGGCTCGGCGGCGCCGGGAAGGACGCCGACGGGGCGGTCCTGCTCACTGGCCCGGAAGCCGGAGAACTGCTGACGGCCGCCGTCGAGCACGCCGGTGGGGTCCTGCTGGAGTGGCGTCTGGACCACGTCGACGCCAATCCCGGGCAATCCACCACCGCGACGTATCAGGCGCGGGTGCAATGGCAGACGGGGGAGCGGCAGGAGCTGTTCGGCATGAGCGCTCGTGCCAACGGCCCAGCGATGACCGATTCGCGCGCCGACATCTACGTCGACGGCTCTCGCGAGGTCGCCGTGTGGCGATACCCCGACGACCCTGACCTGCCCGGGCTGTCGCGAGCCGCCTACCCCGAACAGATGGCGACCATCATGTCGGATCTGGGTTTGGTTGACGGTGGCGTCAGTGCCGATCAGATCAACCTGCGGATGATCGGGTATCGGCCCAGACGTCGCGCGGTGTTGTGTGTCGAAGTCGCCAATCGGCGCTTCTACGTCAAGGTGCTGCGCGACGGCATCTTCCAGGCGACCCTTGCTCGTCACGATCTGCTCACCCGCGCGTCCGTACCGAGCCCGCGCGTGGCAGGGGTCACTGACGACAACTTGTTGTTCCTGACCGAACTGCCAGGGCGTCCTCTCAGCAAGGCCCTTTTCGAGCCTGGGAACCCCTGCACCGCAGAGAGCCTCGTCGGGCTGCTCGATCAACTGCCTCCGCAGGTTTGTGAGTTGCCCCGACGCTCGCCGTGGAGTGAGTCGGTGGATCATTACTGTCGCATGGTTGCTGCCGCCATGCCTGATCAGCAGGACCGCCTCGACCGGATGGCGCGCATCATTTCCCAGGGGCTCTCGGGTCTGCCCCAGGGCAACGAGCCCACCCATGGTGACTTCCACGAAGGCCAGATCCACGTCTGGAATGGTCAGGTGTGCGGCATCCTCGACGTCGACACCATTGGCCCGGGCCGTCGTGCCGACGATCTCGCCTGCTTGGTTGCCCATCTGTCAACGGTGCAGCACATGAATTCCTCGCAGGCTGATCGGATGCGACAGATCCTGGCGGGATGGGTGCCGGTCTTTGACACCCGAGTCGATCCGGTGGAGCTGAGATTGCGCTCTGCGGCGGTCGCGATATCCCTTGCGACTGGGCCGTATCGCAGCCAGGAAGCCAACTGGGGTGCTGAGACGCTGTCGATCATCG
Organism: Cutibacterium avidum 44067; assembly: GCF_000367205.1. Taxonomy (NCBI): domain Bacteria; kingdom Bacillati; phylum Actinomycetota; class Actinomycetes; order Propionibacteriales; family Propionibacteriaceae; genus Cutibacterium; species Cutibacterium avidum. Next base: position 489,504 of record NC_021064.1, read on the forward strand.
ACGCGGCGGAAGCCTTGATCAATCAGGTGGCATGAACCCTCATTCGTCCCATGAATTGGGCGTAGTCACAAGGGCCGCCACGGCATCCTGCCACTTCCTGGGCTCAGTTTGACCATAGTGGTGTCGATTCCGCCACGAAAGGGTTACAGTTTGATGGCCCGGCCGGTGAAACTTGCCACACGGGCTTCCCATTCATTGGATCATCGTCTGCTCCAGGAGGCAGTCCGTGAAGAAGTCACACCTCGCCATTCCCGCTGTTTTTGCAGCCGCAGCCCTGTCGCTGTCGGCATGTGCACAGGCTCCGGATGCGTTCTCGGGCTCCTCGTCGAGCTCCACCGGCACCTCGTCCGCCGCCAAGGACAACTCGAACTCCGGTGAGTTCAAGGCCTGCATGGTCTCGGACTCCGCTGGCTTCAACGACAAGTCTTTCAACGAGACCTCTCTGCAGGGCCTCAACAAGGCCGCCAGCGACCTCGGCGTCAAGACTGCCAAGGTCGAGTCGAAGGACGACAAGGACTACGCGACCAACTTGCAGTCCATGGTCGACGCCAAGTGCTCGATCGTCGTCTCCGTCGGCTTCCTGCTCGAGAAGCCCACCATGGCCGCTGCCAAGGCGAACCCGAACGTCAAGTTCGCCATCGTCGACGACAACCCGGAGGGTGCCCCGTCGAACCTCAAGCCGCTGATCTTCAACACCGCGCAGTCCTCCTTCGAGGCCCGCTACCTGGCTGCCTCGCTGACCAAGACCGGTAAGGTCGCCACCTTCGGCGGCATGAAGATCCCGACCGTGACCATCTTCATGGACGGCTTCGCCCAGGGCGTCGATTACTACAACAAGCAGAAGAACAAGTCGGTGCAGGTCATCGGCTGGAACGCCGAGAAGCAGGACGGCCAGTTCGTCCCGCAGCCCAACCCGTTCCAGAACGTCTCCGGTGGTAAGACGACTGCCCAGGCCCTCCTCAATCAGGGCGCGGACATCATCCTCCCGGTCGCCGGTAATGCCGGCAACGGCGCTCTCCAGGCCGTGAAGTCCTCCGGCGGCAAGGCCAATGCCATCTGGGTTGACGGCGACGGTTGCAAGACCCAGCCTTCGTACTGCCCGAACATCATCACCTCGGTCTACAAGGGCATGGATGTCGCCGTCTTCGACGCCATCAAGGCTGCCAAGGACGGAAACTTCGACAACAAGCCGTACATCGGCTCCCTCGAGGATGACGGCACCGGCCTGTCTCCGTTCCACATGTTCGACTCCAAGGTCCCCGCTGACGTCAAGGACGAGCTGAAGACGATCAAGGCTGACATCACCTCCGGCAAGATCAAGATCACCTCGAAGGCTCAGCCCAAGTGAGCTTGAAGCGTGAACTCGGTTTGCGCAGCTGCTGAGCTGCCAGCCACGTGAGCCGACGACGCGCCGATCTCCCCGGGAGGTCGGCGCGTCGTCGTCGGTTCACACGACATCAGGGAACAGACGTGGAAGGATCTGCCCCGTGACAACGAACACCACCGCTGCCCCACCCGGCGACCGCGCTCCAGTCAAGGAAGGACTGAGTCTGCGCGGAGTCACGAAGAGATTCGGGACGCTTACGGCCAACGACCACATCGACCTCGACATCGTCCCCGGGCGCATCCATTGCCTGCTCGGTGAGAACGGTGCCGGCAAGTCGACCCTCATGAACATCCTGTACGGGCTGCTGCCCTCGGACGAGGGATCGGTCTACATCGATGGTGTGGAGCAGCACTTCGACAATCCCAAGCAGGCCATGGCGGCCGGTATCGGGATGGTCCACCAGCATTTCATGCTCGTCAACGTGTTCACGGTGGCCGAGAACATCGTGCTCGGACGAGAGGAATCGACTGCCGGTGTGCTGTCGATGGGACGAGCTCGCGCGAAGGTGCGCGAGCTGTCTGATCGCTATCACTTCGACGTCAACCCGGACTCGGTGATCGAGAACTTGCCGGTCGGCGTCCAGCAGCGCGTCGAGATCCTCAAGTCCCTGGCCAATGACGCCAAGTACCTCATCTTGGACGAGCCCACCGCCGTGCTCACTCCGCAGGAGATCGACGAGCTCATGGCCGTCATGAAGACCCTGCGCGACGAGGGTCGAGCCATCGTCTTCATCACCCACAAGCTGCGCGAGGTCCGTGCCATTGCTGACGACATCACGGTGGTTCGTCGCGGCAAGATCGTCGGCGAGGCCTCTGCCGATCAGTCCGAGGCCGAGCTCGCTGAGATGATGGTGGGTCGAGCCGTCAAGCTGGTCGTCGACAAGGACGAGGCCAAGCCGACCGGGCCGCGTCTCGAGGTCGAGAACCTCACGGTGGCCGATGACCTCGGATCTGTCGTCGTCGACAATGTCTCTCTCACCGTCGAGGGCGGGGAGATCCTTGGCGTCGCCGGTGTGCAGGGCAACGGCCAGCCCGAACTTGCGTCGTCTCTGCTCGGTCTCATCAAGCCGACCTCAGGGTCCATCCGCATCGACGGCAAGGACACCACCGGCGCGGCCCCGATCAAGACCATCGGAGCTGGCCTGGGATTCGTGCCCGAGGACCGTCAGCGTGACGGTTTCGTCGGGGAGTTCTCCATCGCGGAGAACCTCATCCTGAACCAGGTGGGTGCCTACTCCAAGCACGGCAACCTTCAGCTCAGGCGTATCGCTGACAACGCCCGCGACCGCGTCGAGGAGTTCGACATCCGTACTCCCTCGGCATCGCTTCCGGTGTCTTCCCTGTCGGGTGGTAACCAGCAGAAGGTCGTCCTGGCTCGCGAGCTGTCGCGTCCGCTGAGTGTGCTCGTGGCATCACAGCCGACCCGTGGTGTGGACGTCGGCGCCATCGAGTTCCTGCACCAGCGGATCGTCGAGGAACGGGACAACGGCACCGCCGTGCTCATCGTTTCCACCGAGCTCGACGAGATCGAGGCGTTGTCGGACCGCATCGCGGTGATGTACCGCGGTCGTATCGTCGGCATCGCCCCGACGGGAACTCCCCGCGACGTCCTCGGTCTCATGATGGCCGGATTCAGTTATGACGAGGCGTGTGACAGCGTCGCCAAGGGACACAAGGAGGTCTCGGAATGAGTACCGAATCCCCGAAGCCCACCCCGTCGAAGGAGACGACGGCGCCTGCCGCGACCAAGGTGGAGCCTAAGCCGCCTCGCTCCTTCCGGTGGAATGACCTGTGGGTGACGATTGCCGCGTTCGTGCTGGCCTTCATCGTCTCGGCCATCGTCATGGTCGCTGCGGATCCGAAGATCAACAAGGAGTGGAGCTATCTCTTCTCCCGTCCTGACGCCCTGACCGATTCCTGGGCTCAGGTCTCCTCGGCCTATGCCGCCCTGTTCCAGGGAGCCTTCGGGTCCTGGCAGGCCCTCACCGCGACGACGGCCCAGTCCGCGCCGCTCATCTGTGGTGGTCTTGCCATCGGTCTGGGCTTTAAGGCTGGCCTATTTAACATCGGTGGTCAGGGCCAGGCCATTGCCGGAGCGACGCTGGCTGCCTGGGTGGGATTCAACTTCCACTCCCTGCCGCTGCCCATCCACCTGCTGTTCGCCGTGATCGCCGGTTTCGTGGGCGGAGTCATCTGGGGTGCCATCGCCGGCGTCCTCAAGGCCCACGCTGGCGCCAACGAGGTCATCGTGACGATCATGCTCAACTACATCGCCAGTGGTCTGTTGGCGTGGTTGTTGACGACGAAGGCCTTCCAGATGCCTGGTCGTACCGACCCGATCGCCCCGATCGTCGACTGGAACGCCACCTTCCCACGGCTGGCCGGGTCCCAGTTGCACCTGGGATTCTTCCTGGCCCTGCTGCTGGCCGTGGGCACCTGGTGGCTGTTGGATCGCACCCATCTGGGCTTCCAGATCCGCGCGGTCGGGGCCAACCCGAATGCCTCGGCCACTGCCGGTATGAACACCAACTCGATCATCGCCTGGACCATGGTCGTCTCCGGTGGTCTGGCGGGTATGGCCGGTGTCGAGGTCGCCCTGGGGCCGATCTCGGGAGCCACCCCGACCCAGCTGTCCATCGGCCTGGTCGGAACCATCGGCTTCGACGCCATCACGGTGGCCCTGCTGGGCCGCTCCAAGCCGTTCGGTATCGTGCTGGCCGGTCTGTTCTGGGGGGCCATGAATCAGGGTGGTCTGCGCATGCAGGCCATGACCCAGACCTCTCTAGACCTCGTCCGAGTGATCCAGGCCGTCATCGTCATGTTCGTGGCAGCGCCGATGCTGGTCAAGACGATCCTGCCCTTCCTCAAGACGCGCAAGGAAAAGCGAGGCAGGAAGCGTGACCGCGGTCCGGTCTCGGCCGACACCACCACGAAGGGGGCCCTGGCATGAGCCCGGCATCGCGTTTTCCTCGTCCCACCACGTCCGACATCACCAAGACAGGCGTGGAGCTGCCCCCCGAGGCTAGCGAGAGCCTCGACAAGGAGCTGGAGTTCGAGCGGGTGGAGTCCCGCGAGGGTCGTACCCGCCGTCTGTCGACGGGCGTGCTCATCGCCATCATGGCGGTGATCCTGTTCTTCCTGCTGAGCAAGACCTCCGGCAAGGCCCACTTCGCCTTCACGGATGCCCTGGCCGGCAAGGAACTGGGAACCCTGACCGTCTCCGGTTTCCCGATCGTCCTCGTGAGTGCCATCGCGTGTCTGTTGGCATCCGCTGCCTTCTTCATGGGCCGTAGCCGTCACACCCTCACCGTCACCGCCGGTGTGGTGGCCGGTGTCGCGATCATCATCGGATTCCTGAGTTGGGCGGCCGCCGGCCGTGAACTGCCCTTCCAGGTGGCAGGTCAGTTGCAGGGCACCTTGTCGGTGGCCACCCCGCTGGTCCTCGGCGCCCTCTGCGGTGTCATGTGCGAGCGTGCCGGTGTCGTCAATGTTGCCATCGAGGGTCAGATGCTCACTGCAGCCTTCGCTGCAGCCCTGGTCGGATCGATGACCCACTCGGTCTTCGCAGCCATCGTCGCGGCGATCATCGCTTCGGTGCTGACTGCCGCCCTGCTCGCCGTCTTCACCATCAAGTACGTCGTCGACCAGGTCGTCATGGGCGTGGTGGTGAACCTCTTCGCATCCGGCCTAACAGGTTTCCTCTACACTCAGCTGCTCTCGCCCGAGGCCGAGAAGTACAACACCGCGCCGATCATGGAGGCGGTGCCGATTCCGGTGCTGTCCAAGATCCCGTTCTTCGGCCCCATCTTCTTCGACCAGACGATCTTGGTGTACATCGGCTTCCTCTGCATCCCGCTGGTGTGGTTCCTGCTGTGGCGCACCAAATGGGGTCTGCGGGTGCGTTCCGTGGGTGAGCATCCCGAGGCTGCCGACACCGTCGGTATCTCCGTCGCCGGTGTTCGTTGGTCGGCCGTGCTCGTCGGTGGCATCTTCGCCGGTTTGGGCGGTGCCTACTTCACCATCGGTACCGTCGGATCCTTCTCGAAGGACATCACGGTGGGTAATGGTTTCATCGCCCTGGCGGCCCTCATCATGGGCCGCTGGCGTCCGGGCCTGGCTGCCGTCATGGCACTGTTCTTCAGCTTCGTGACACAGCTGTCCACTGAGCTGTCGACGATCAGCGCCCCGATGCCCTCGCAGTTCCTGCTCATCCTGCCGTACATCGCGACGATCGTCGCCGTCGCCGGGCTGGTGGGCAAGGTGAGGTCGCCAGCAGCCGACGGCACCCCGTACATCAAGGAGTGACGTGGACGTCAACTGGGAGGCGCTGCGCCGTCGCGCCCGTGAACTGACCAAGCGTGCCTATGCGCCGTACTCCCACTTCCCGGTGGGCGCGGCCGGACTTGCCGAGGATGGTCGCGTCGTCGTCGGGTGCAATGTCGAGAACGCTGGCTACGGTGTCACCCTGTGTGCCGAGTGCGGGTTGATCAGCGACCTGGTGGCCGGGGGAGGGGGACATCTCCTCGCCTTCTGTTGCGTCGATGCGATGGGGACGACGATCATGCCGTGCGGACGGTGTCGTCAGCTGATGTGGGAACATGGCGGTCCGACGATGCTCATCGACACCCCGGCAGGGGTGCAGACGATGGCCGAGGTGCTCCCGCAGGCATTCGGCATCGACGACCTGGACCGAGTAACCAACCAACAGGAGAAGTCATGATCGTGGCCGCCGCCGACGGGTCTTCCCTCGACAACCCGGGACCAGCCGGCTGGGCCTGGTACATCGACGACGACACCTGGGCTGCGGGCGGTTGGCCGCGCGGCACGAACAACATGGGCGAGCTCATGGCCGTCCTCGACCTGCTGCGTTCCACCGGCGGCCTCGGTGAGCCGTTGACAATCCTGTGTGACTCCCAGTACGCCATCAATTGCTGCACCAAGTGGATGCCAGGATGGAAGCGCAAGGGGTGGCGCAAGGCCGACGGAAAACCCGTCCTCAACCGTGACCTGCTCGAGCAGATCGACGTCCAGCTGCGTGGGCGTGACGTCACCTTCGAGTGGGTCAAGGGGCATGCGGGCCATGCCCTCAACGAGGCGGCGGACGTGCGAGCTCGGGCCGCTGCCACCGCTTTCCGGGACGGCACCCCGGTCGACCACGGACCGGGGATGACAGTTGCCGACGATTCCCTCTCGGCCGGATCGGACCGGTCTCAGGAGGCCGTCGAGGCCCAGTCGGAGCTGTTCGACCTTCCGCCTGCCCCCGCCAATCCCGACCAGGTGCTCACTGTCGAACTCGTCGCCTTGGAGCGCCGACTCGTCGACCCCGACCCCTACCGGCGTCAGAGGGCGTTGACCGAGCTGCTCGACGAGGACTTCGTCGAACACGGGGTGAGCGGGAGGATCTGGACGAGGGGCCGTGTGCTGGCCGAGGCCCGAAGCCAGACACTCGGAAGCCGTGTCGGCATCGAGGCGCTGGGCGTGGTGAGGCTGTCCGAGCAGACCGTCCTGCTGCGCTGGCGCCACAGGTCCGGGGCGCGGGAGTCGTTACGCGCGTCGCTGTGGCGGCGCGGTCCCCATGGGTGGAAGCTGATTTTCCATCAGGGTACGGTCGTACGCGATGGTGGGGGATATCGGTAATACACACATCTGACACCATGAGGTGACCGTCCTATCTTTGATCGGGGAGCGTGGGCATGGTGCACAAGCGGTTCTCGAGGCGTGACTGGTTCATGGGGGCCACCCTCATGGCTCTCACCGGATGCGCGGAGAAATCCGGCGAGAGGGTCTCGAGCGGCTCGTCCGGCGAGGAGTCCGGGGCGTCGACCGCCCCGAGTGGGACGCCGACCCGCCGAGGGGCGGCTCCCGGGTCACCGACTCCCACGACCTCGCCGACCTCCGTGACCTCTCCCACCCGTGTCGACGACTGGCAACCGGTGCGCGAGCACTGGGCCGAGCCCGATCTGGAACCCTTCCACGGCACCGTCCAGCATCTGTTCATCCACCAGATCATCCCCTTCCCCCGCATGGCGTTCGCCAGCGAGGAGGGGCAGGACTTCGACGACTGGTACATCACCCGGTCGGAGGCCATCGCCCTGATCGACGAGCTGCGCGCCCGTCACTACGTCCTCGTCTCGCTGGCCGACTGCTTCGTGCGTCGCGGTCACGCCGTGGTGCCCAACCCCGAGCTGCGCGTGCCTCGCGGTCACAAGCCCCTCGTCCTGTCGATCGACGACCTCAGCTTCAACCGTTTCCTCCTGGGCAAGGGGTTCATGGACCGGATCATCATCGACTCGACCGGGCACCTGTCGAGTATCGGCAAGGACCCGTCGACCGGCAGGCAGTTCGAGGAGCCCACGAACTGCATCGTCGGACTGCTCGACGGGTACCTGCGTGCCCATCCTGAATTCAGTCTCAACGGGGCGGCCGCGACCCTGGGGCTCACTGGGTACGAAGGCATCCTGGGTTACCGGACTGACCGTCACGAGCGCAACCGGGCCGCCCAACAGGAGGCCGTCAAGCCCATCATCGCCCTCATGAGGAAACGGGGGTGGACCTTCGCCAGTCACTCCTACGGACACATTGACCTGGGTTCGAAACGGATGACCCGGGAGTGGGTTGCCGATGGCACCGCCAAATGGAAGCGGGAGGTCGGCGAACTCCTGGGCCCCACGTCCCTGTACATCACCCCGTTCGGTTCTCTGGCCGCCTTGGACGGCCCCCTCATGAAGGTCATCCGCGAGACTGGTTTCGACGTCATCTGCGACGTGTCCGACGGCACGACGGTGAACCAGCGGCCCGACCTCGGCCTCGTCGTGCAGAGCAGACTGCACGTCGACGGATACGGGATGCGTCACACCCCCCACATCTACCGGGACTTCTTCGACGTCGACAAGGTCTTCGACCACCATCACCGGCTGGCCAAGTGGGGCCACCACCACTTGTGACGGCCCACCGACGCCTGTGACGTCGCGGTGACGCCGGCCGCGGGACGATGCGGCCGCGAGGGTGCGTTCCGATAGACTTCGCACCATGTGTGCCAACATTCTTGCCGCCGTCGCGTGGCCCTACGCCAATGGGCCTCGACATATCGGCCATGTGTCCGGATTCGGTGTCCCCTCTGACGTCTTTGCCCGGTACATGCGAATGTCGGGCCACCGAGTTCTCATGGTCTCCGGCTCGGACTGCCACGGCACCGCCATCTCGGTCAAGGCTGATCAGGAGGGTCTCACGGCCCAGGAGTGCGCCGAGAAGTATCACCGCATCATCGCCTCTGACCTGCAGGGCCTTGGCCTGTCCTACGACCTGTACACCTCGACGATGACGGACAACCACGCTCACGTCACCCAGGAGATCTTCACCCGCCTCCACGAGAACGGCTACGTCGTCAAGAAGGCCGAGATGGGTGCTTTCGAGCCGTCCACCGGTCGCACCCTGCCGGACCGTTACATCGAGGGCGCCTGCCCGATCTGCGGGTACGACGACGCCCGCGGTGACCAGTGTGACGACTGTGGTCGTCAGCTCGACCCGGCCGATCTGCTGAATCCGCGTTCCAAGACCACCGGGGCCACTCCCGAGTTCCGCGAGACCGAGCACTTCTTCCTCGATCTCCCCGCCCTCGCCGAGTCCTTGACGGCTTGGATCGACACCCGCACCGATTGGCGTCCCAACGTTCTCAAGTTCTCCCACAACCTCCTCGAGGAGCTGCGTCCGCGCGCCATCACCCGTGATCTCGACTGGGGCGTCAAGGTGCCGGTCGAGGGCTGGGAGAACGAGCCCATGAAGCGCATTTACGTGTGGTTTGACGCCGTCATCGGCTACCTGTCGTCCTCCATCGAGTGGGCCCGGCGCATCGGCAAGCCAGATGCCTGGCGCGAGTTCTGGAACGACGATGACGCCCGCTCTTACTACTTCATGGGCAAGGACAACATCGTCTTTCACTCCGTCATCTGGCCCGGCATCCTGCTGGGCACCAACGGACGTGGTGACAAGGGAGGCGAGCCCTCCGCGGAGCTCGGCATCCTCGACCTGCCGACCGAGATCGTCTCCAGTGAGTTCCTCACCATGAGTGGTTCGAAGGTCTCGAACTCGCGTGGTGCCACCATCTTCGTCGGGGACTTCCTGCGTGAGTTCGGACCAGACGCCCTGCGTTACTTCATCGCGGTGGCCGGCCCGGAGAATCAGGACACCGACTTCACCTGGGAGGAGTTCGTCCGACGGGTGAACTTCGAGCTGGCCAATGAGTGGGGCAACCTCGTCAACCGGTCCATCTCGATGGCCTTCAAGAACTGTGGCGAGATCCCGGCTGCCGGCGAGCTGACCGACGCCGATCGCGAACTGCTGGACGCCTCGGCTGGCGGATTCGAGACCGTCGGGGACCTGCTGGCCCACGCCAAGTTCAAGGCCGCCATCACCGAGGCTATGAGGATTGTCGGACTGGCCAACGCCTACATCTCCGCCCAAGAGCCCTGGAAGCTCAAGGACAACCCGGAGCGCCGCGACACCGTGCTGCACGTGGCTCTTCAGGTCGTCAGTGACGTCAACACCATGCTCACCCCGTTCATGCCGCACTCGGCCCAGAAGATATACGAGGCGCTGGGGGGCGAAGGCGTGTGGGCGGCCCAGCCCGAGCTCGTCGAGACCGACGGTGCTGCCCCCATCCTCATGGGTGACTACGCTTCGGAGAAGGCTTCGTGGGGGCGTCGCGAGATCGCGGTCGGAACCCTGCTGGCCAAGCCCAGCCCGATCTTCCGCAAGCTGGACGCCAAGCTTGCCGAGACTGGTCCGGAATGGGCCCCGGTCAACCCGCAGTCCTGATACACGGATCTGCCAAAAACCGACGATGGCAACGTCACCATCGTCGGTTCCGGGCAGTTTCTGGCAGCTCCGTGTAGTACCCGGCGGGTACCGGCTGGGGGCGAGAGGTCAGAGTTGGCTGGCCAGTCGCTGCAATTGGCAGACGATGAGGGCGCACGCCTCGGCGTCGGAGTCCGCCCGGTGGTGATTCAGGTGGTAATTCGGTTCACAGGCCTGAAGCACCGTCGGAAGCTTGTAATTGGGCAGACCACGGATGAGGCGTTGGGCCGTCCGGTAGGAGCAGAAGAACGGGGACGGCAGGGTGACAGTGCCGAAGTACTCGTCGAGCTGGCGCCACACCCGGGAGTCGAACATGGCATTGTGGGCGTAGACGGGGGAGTCGGCGACAAATTCCGAGATCTCGTCGGCTATCTCAGGCCACATCGGGGAGTGCTGGACATCTGCCGCGGAGATGCCGTGCAGGTAGGTGAACTGGAAAGCGTCCCATCCGGGAGGAGGACGCAGCAGGGAGTTGAATCGGTCGACGATTCGGCCTTCACTCACCCTGACCATGGCGAGCTGACATGCGGACACCCCGCCCTGCCGGTTGGCCGTCTCGAAGTCCACGGCGACGAAGGTGCCGCAGGCCATCTGTTCCGGTGAGGGAATCAGTTTGGAATGTCGGGGCGTCCGTGTCGCGCGGCCCTTCCGGATGGGGGCCACGGCGTGCGGCGCCGGGGGTTGACTGACGACGGTCCAGTCCAAGGACATGGTGTCCTTCGTCCGTCTGCCGGCTTCCACCAGACGTCTCCATTCCTCGTGATATTCCGTGGCGTCGCGGCCCTCCACCTTGGCCCACAGTTCCTGGGCCCTGGCCCGACGTTTCCACAGGTCTAGGTGTTCGTCGATCCGGGAGGACTCGATACCCAGGTTGAGCCAGAACTCGATCGTCCGCGCCTCCTCGGGGTAGTACCTCATTCGGCGGAGGATCTTCGCCACCTCGATGACCCAGGACTCGTCGGCGGTGTCAGGGGCCTCCTGCGCCATCGAGAACATCGAGAACATGCATCCGGATGCCAGGACCAACGCCTGTTCGTAGTCACCCTCACGCTTGAGGGCCGCGATCTCCTGACGCCACCGGCCATTGTCTCGGCCTCGGTACATCGGGACAATTCGGTCGGAGTCGTCCACCATCGCGGAGAGATCGCGAAGGTCTTTCGGTGTCGCACGCTCGGGATGACGCAACAGCCTGCGCAGCCACTGCGGCACTGTCATGCTCGATGCCATGCTGAACGCCCTTCCAGAAACCATCACCGGTCAGGTACGACCAAGGATTCCGCTCAGGGTATTCCTCGGGGCCGACAGCGTCCCCGTGAGTTGTCACGCCTCCTGCTTGTGAGCCTGACGCATGACCATGAAGGATCCGAGCAGACCGAGCATCAGGAAGAGTGCGGAGAACCCGATCGACCATGCCGCCGCGTGTGCAAAACCAGTCTCGAGGCCGTGGATGACGGCGTCCCGGGCGTCACCCCGTAAACGAATGAACGGGCTGTCAGGAGAGGCGTTGCGCAGCCCGGTGATGGCGGATCCAGCCGAGTCCTGGGTGGCCCGGACCAGCTTGTCGAGCACCTTGGTCGGCACACCGCTGATCGAGGACACCTCGTCAGGGATGGTGTGGCTCATCGCAGAGCCAAGGGCGGACCCGGCGATCGCGGCACCGAAGGCCGAGCCGAGCTGACGCACCGTCGATTGGGTGGCCGAGCCCGCTCCCGAGTGCTCCTGGGGAATGTCATGCAACACCGTCGAGGTGAGCTGAGCCGATGCCAGGCCGAGGCCAATGCCGTAGACCACCAGGGTCAGCATGACGAACCACGTCGATGCCTGGGCGCCGACCGTCCAGGCCAGCAGTCCGACGCCGACGACCTCCAGGGTCAGTCCGAGGACGACGACGCCAGGAGCTCCCACACGGGCTGCCAGGTGACGGGCCGAGGCCCCGGAGAAGAAGGCACCCAGGGCCATCGCGGCCAGCACGACACCAGTGCGCACCGTCGACAGACCGACTGAGTTCACCAGGAACAGGGGCAGTACGAACATCAGCGAGAACTCACCAATGGCCACCGTCGCGGCGGTCAGGTTGCCCCAGGAGAAGGTGCCGACACGGAACAGGGTGAGGTCGATCAGGGCGTCGCGGCCGACCTTGGCGCGGTGGTTCTCCCACCCGATAAACAGTGCGATGAAGACCAGACCGATGGCGATCGCCCACGGCACCGGGGACATCGACCAGCTCTCCGGCCACGACCAGCCGAAGACCTTGAGGGTCTCCTTCTTGGTCCACCAGCCGAGCGAGGTGGCCTCGATGAGGCCGAAGACGAGCAGGCCGAAGCCGAGGGCCGAGGTGAGCAGACCGTCGACGTCAACGCCCTTCTCGGCCTGCTTGCCACGAGTCTGTGGCACCCATGCGGCGATTCCCGCCAGCACGAGCAGACCCAAGGGCAGGTTGACCCAGAAGATCCAGCGCCAGGAGGCGTACTCGGTCAGGACTCCACCGAGCAGCGGGCCGAGAGCGGCCATACCGCTCATGACGGCGCCCCAGATGCCGAAAGCCGCGGCGCGGTCCTTGCCCTGGAACAGCGAGTTCACCGAGGACAGGGTGGACGGCAGCACCAGCGCACCACCAACACCCTGGACGGCGCGCGAGGCGATGAGTGAACCAGAACCGGACGCCATCGCGGCGAGCAAGGAGCCTCCGATGAAGAGCACGACACCGGCGGCGAAGGTGGTACGACGGCCAACCCGGTCACCGAGACGCCCGGCGCCAAGCAGCAGAGCGGCGAAGATGACGTTGTAGATGGCGTTGACCCACTGTGCATCAGTGAGGTTCAGGTTGAGGGCCGAGATCATCGTCGGCAGGGCGACACCGACAATCGTCCCGTCCAGGATGATGAGTGAGAGCCCGGCGGCGAGGACGGCGAGGGCCTTCCAGCGTCCGGGGACGGGTTGGGCCGCGGTGGCGGCGGAGGTGCTGTCTGTCACGGCATTCCTTTCGACCCCACCGACACTACGGAGCACAAGGCTCCTCGGCATCGATCAAAAGGTTGAAAAACCCTCCGGCACTCAGTCCATGGTGACTGTGACTAGTCCATGAGGGCCGCGACGGTGGCACTCGCCCGTCTCATACTCATCGGCTGGAACCCCATGACAATGGCCCGTGATCGCAGCGCAGGCTCTGCCTGGCACAGGGCCAGACCGCGACGAATTAGCACGGGTGGGGACTTGCGGTGCTGTCGCAGATCGCGGATGAGACGACGGGCGAAGTTGAACCAGCGGGGACGATCCAACCAGATGGGCAGGACCTCCATGCCGGCTCGCAGGCACGGATCGAGCAGGTCGAGGGCGAAGATCCCCTCGGCGACGACGGCTGTCGCATCTCCCACATCGACGACGTGGGTGCCATCGGCCCGAGACCTCGAGATGTCGTAGCGGGGAACGACGGTCTGCCCGTCGGCCGCGAGCTCACCGAGGGCTTCCACAGCCGCTGGAAGGTTCCAGGAGGCGACGTCGTCCCAGTCGACCATGCCGCGTACCCGGGGGAGGCCGGGCTCGTCATGATCGTGGTAGAAGTCGTCAAGGCGCAGTTCAGGCAGCTCAGCCATATGGGTCAGACGGGATTTCCCGGCCCCTGAGGGTCCTGCCAACAGGATGATCGTGCGCGCCACGGCTGATCAGTCTATCGGCAGGCCCATCATGACCATGGAGCGCCCACGAATCTGCCGACGATGGAAGGGGCAGCACCGCCTCAGGGATTGGTCTCGCAGGGCTCTTGCCGCCAACCGCATGGCGTGGCTCAGTTTCCTGGCGAATTCGCTGATCCCGGTGGCACGGTGTCGTCGCCCTCGACCACCATGGGAGTCCAGGGTGTCACCAGCTTCCACCGCCCCCACCGCCGAAGCCGCCGGAGGATACCGAGGAGAATCCGGAGCTGGAGCTCGAGGTGCTGGACGACGCTGCTGCCGTCATGGACGACGACATCGCTTCGGTCATGTCGTTGAAGGCCGAGGCGAAGGATTGGTTGTGGTGATATCCGTAGCCGTAGCCGTACAGCGGGTACCACATCGGGTCGGGGGACCAGCGTCCCTCAGCCTCGAGCTGTTCGAACAGGGTGACCCAGCGGTCGACGATGCCGAAGGCCGCGGCCCAAGAAAGGTAGGCCGAGAAGATGTCGAGGTCCTCCTCGATCTGGATCTGCTCCGCCTCGATGGTGGCCAAGTAGTCGCGGAATCCCCGCACCTGATCGGTCATCGCGGTGCCCAGAGCGCTGCGAGGTGGTCGGACTTTCCGGGACAGGCCGAGGAAGAGGATGCCGGCCACGAACGTGACGAAGGTCAGGACGAAGTAGACAATGGCGCTTCCGCCTCCGAGCAGGAAGGGGAATCCGGAGACGAACCCGAGTATGCCGAGGATGATCAGGGCGACCCCGATGGCGACGATCCCGAGCCGTGCCTGGCGATGGGACTTCGTGAAGTAGCCGGCCTGGTCGTTGAGCTCGTCGAGGTCCTTCTTGGCATTCGGCAGCGCAATGTTGCCATTCTGGCGACGCAGTTCTCTGGTGGTGATGCTGTTGCCGCTGCCGATGAGGGAACCGAGGAGACGAGCTTCCCAAGGCGCCAACGAGTCCTCCCCGCGCAGCCAGTTGAACCGCCACTCGGGCTTCTTGAACACCAGGCCGGAAGGCTCTTCCTGGTTAATTGACAGATGGTGCCGAGCGACAAGGTCGAGCATGCCGGCGGTGACGGTATTGGTGTCGGCATTGCCGTCGAGGAGGGCTCCTGCTTGTGCCGGGGTGATGCCAGCCGGCGGATGGACGAGGATGGGCCCCTCGACCTTTCCGCGTCGACGCCGGACCTGCTGCAAATCAGGTGCCGGAATGAACCCAGGGGCTTCGTCGGCAAACTCCATGTCGCGCTTGCGGAACAGGGACGCCCCGAGGCCGATGAGGCCTAGTGCAACGACGGCGACAATGTAGGGGATGACGGTGAGGTACTGCGGGAGGTCGGCCCGAGAGCCCGATGTGACCTCGCTCTCCTCGGTCACCGTGGCGTCAGCAGCGGAGGTGAAGGTACCGGCAGGGACACCGGCCACCACCCGCCAGGTCGTGTTGGCATCAATCTTGCGGGCCGAGAAGGTAACGGTTTTCGTGCCCGTTGAGGAGGTGTCGCACTCGCCGTGCTCGACCTCACAATAGACCCTCGTCACATTGGCGGGTGCCGTGATGGTCACCTTGGAGTTGTCGACGGGAACGTCCACATTGGTGAAGATGCGCCAGTTGATCTCGTCGAGGTGAGATTCCTTGTTGTCCCGACCGATGAGACCGTGAACCATGTAGGTGATCCGGTATTTCTGCGTACCGGTGACGGTCCGGTCCTTAGACCCAATGCGCAGCTGTAGTGCGCCGCCATTCTCCTCGTGGAGGTTGGCCGGAGCTCCCGACGGGCTCGAGGCATGAATGTCACTGTAGGTGACATGGCGGACGTGGCCGGGATTATCGGTGAGTGACTGTCTCGTGACGAAGGTCAGGTAAGGCCCGTGTCTGTCCGCGTCGGCGAAGTCGTAGGTGAGGTCAAGGGTGACTCGAGCGTCGCCGTCTCGATCAAGGGTGGCGTTGACGTTGTAAGCCGTGATGCGTTCGTCGCCCTGGGCCTGGGCCGGAACGGCCGGTACCACGGCGACAAAAAGCGTCAGCAGGAATGCTGTTAATACGGCGAATGGGGTACGTCGCATGGAATCAGTGTAAGGCACCCCAATTCGACCGACACCCTTTCTGAAGAGGAGTGGTGGTCAGTGAGTGGACTTGGGGATCGCTATCCGAGATGTTTTTCGTCTCCCAGGTGACGGTGGTGCCGCTGACCTGATGACCATTTCCCGTGGTCCCCCGGAAGCATCCTCGTCGAGATTGACCTGGGCATCCCCACCAGCGTCGAGAACGGTACCGGCGTCATATTCGGTGATGCGTGACAGCTCGACGGAATGGGTCATCGGGGGCAGACGGTCGGTAGGAAGGAGAGCTATCACGGCACACCGGGGATGTCGCATGATCGACGATGTAGGAGCAAAGGGTTCATTCGCCGCGTACAAGTGACCTCACACGGTGAGAAAGGGGAATCTACCGGTGGCTATTACGGCTTACGTGGAAGGACCCTTTTCATGGGTTCTGATCCGGAGCCACTGCGCTCATACGTCGAGCATCCCCAATGGTTACGGTACCGCTGAATACCTTCTGGGACACCGGCCTGTGCCCCTTCGACCGCCCGGCGATGGCTGATCCGGACGGGGAGGCCGCCCCAGGACGGCACCCGGATCGGCGAGGCCGCCATGGCTAGCCGGACACAAGGACGAGATGATCATCAGCGTCGGCGAGAACCTCGTTCCCCGCCCAGGTGGAATCCCCCTCTCATGTTGCCGAGTCCATCGTCGTCGACCAGCTGCCCATGACCCCGACCGGTGAGAAGGAACACGCCGACCCGGATCGAGTCCGGGGCGGCGACATTGTGTCGGAATTCCTTGTCAGAATCGCGTCAGATCCCGAGCGCCTTGGCCATCTCCTCGCGCAGAGTGATCATCTCGGCGTCCAGCGTGGACTTGGCAGCCGGCAGGTCGGCCGACGACTCCTCAGGAGTTGCCCGCACCTCGAGGTAACACTTGAGCTTGGGCTCGGTGCCGGAGGGACGAGCAACGACGTGGACGCGAGGTCCAGCCAGCTCGATGGCGTTCTGCTGGGGCAGCCCGGACCCATTGCTGGGGTCGTCGAGGTCGCAGACGTCGACGGGGTCGCCCAGCAGGGTGGCCGGAGGCTGGCTGCGCAGACGGTCCATGGCGTCGGAGATGATCGACATGTCGGTGACGCGCACGGCCAGCTGGCTGGTGCGGTGCAGACCATGGGTGGCCCAGATCTCGTCGAGTCGCTCCGAGATCGTGGTGCCGGATGCCTTGAGCTCACCCACCAGACGCATGATCGTCGCCAGGGCCGTGATGCCGTCCTTGTCCGGCACATGGGAGGGGTCGCAACAGTAGCCGATGGCCTCCTCATAACCGAAGACGAGGCCGGGAACGCGGCCAATCCACTTGAAACCGGTCAGGGTCATCCGGTGCTCGCGTCCTGCTGCCTTGGCCATGCGTCCCAGACAGGTCGACGAGACCACCGAATTGGCGTAGACCCCGTCCAGACCACGACGCAGGGCGTCGTCACCCAGCAGGGTTCCGAGCTCGTCACCGGTGAGCATCCGCCAGTCACCGTCGATGACGGCGGCAACGGCACAACGGTCGGCGTCTGGGTCAGAGGCGATGACGACGTCAGCGTCATGCCTGCGAGCCTGGGCGATGGCCAGGTCGATGGCGCCCGGCTCCTCGGGGTTCGGGAAGGCCACGGTGGGGAAGTCCGGGTCCGGGTCGAGCTGCTCAGCGACACCGACGAACTCCGGCAGACCGGCCGTCTCGACGAGGTGACGCACGACGCGGGTTCCGACACCGTGCATGGCGGTGTAGACCCAGGTGACGTCCGGGTTGGCCGTGGTCAGTTCGGCAGCACGGGCGACGTAGGCGTCGATGAGTTCGTCGCCGATGAGCTCGATGTCGTCACCACGCGGGATCGCCCCGACAGGATCGGCCGACACGACCTCGATCTCGTGGGCGATCTCGGTGTCGGTCGGAGGCACGATCTGGGAGCCGTCACCCAGGTACACCTTGTAGCCGTTGTCGGCCGGCGGGTTGTGGGAGGCGGTCACCATGACGCCGGCAACTGCGCCGTAATGCTTGATGGCGAAAGCGGTCACCGGGGTCGGGATGGGGGAGTCGGCCAGCAAGGCGTGGAACCCGGCCCCCGCCATGATCTCGGCGGTGTCCCGGGCGAAGACGTCAGAGTTGTGCCGGGCATCGAAACCGATGACCACCGACCCCTCCTTCTCGCCGTGGGCACGCAGCCAGGCCGCGAATCCGGCAGCCGCACGCTGGACGACGACTCTGTTCATCCGGGACGGTCCGGGTCCGAGAGCGGCACGCAGGCCAGCGGTACCGAAGGTCAACGGGCCGGAGAAGGCCGACTCAACGGCCGCGACGGCCTCGGAGTCACCGCGCTGGGCACGGGTGAGCAGGTCGGACAGTTCGGTGCGGGTGGCCTCATCAGGGTCCTGGTCGAGCCAGGACTGAACCTGGGTGACGAGTTCGGGGGACAGCCTCTCGGGTTGTGTGGTGGTCATGGTTCCTCGATGGGTGTGGGAGTGGATCAGATGGCAGCCGTGATGTCAGCGAGCAGACCCGCCAGCCGGGGAGCGGCCTCCTTGCCAGCGGCAATGACCTCGGCGTGGTCCAGCGGGGCGTCGGTGGCACCAGCGGCGTGATTGGTGACCAGGGACAGGCCGAGCAGGTCGAGTCCGGCTTCCCGGGCGGCGATGGCCTCAAGCGCGGTCGACATGCCGACGAGGTCGGCGCCGATGGTGCGAGCCATGCGGACCTCGGCAGGGGTCTCATACTGGGGGCCGCGGAACTGGGCGTAGACGCCGGTCGGGGTGCCCGGGGAGACCTTCTCGACGACCTCGAGCAGTGCCGGGGTCCATGCCCTCGACATGTCGATGAAGGTGGCGCCACGCAGCGGGGTGGCACCTGTGAGGTTGATGTGGTCGCGAATGGCGACGACGGTTCCCGGACCCCAGGACGGGTCGAGGCCCCCGCAGCCATTGGTGAGGATCATCGTGCTGGCGCCAAGAGCCGCGGCGGTGCGCACTCCATGGACAACCGGTTCGACTCCACGTCCCTCGTAGAAGTGGGTGCGTCCGGTCAGAACGACGGCGGTCCTGCCGGTGGGCAGCTTGACAGCAACCAGGTCGCCGCCGTGCCCGGCAACGACCGGTGTCGAGAATCCAGGCAGTTCGCCGAGCGGGATCCGTCCAATCGTCTCGCCAAGGTGATCAACCCCGGCGGACCAGCCCGAGCCGAGCACGAGGCCCACATCGACGCTGGTGAGCGAGAGGCGGGAACGGATGGCATCGGCAGCATCGCGGGCGATGGCCTGGGGATCGGTGAAATCCGGTGTCGTCATGGGGTCAACCCTAGAGGTTTTCGCCGATCCGGGCGCGCGAACCCCCGGCCCATTCGCAGCCGTCTTCCGAGTCCGGAGGAGCAGCGTCGATACGTGTGTTGGAGCAACCTCATTGTCGGGGTAAGCAATTTCTCTCGATGTCAACAGAAATCTCGCCATGGCTGAAAGAATGCGGTCATGACGTCCATGGTGATCATTGGAGCTGGGCCCGGGGGCTATGAGGCCGCCAACGTCGCGGCGGCAGGTGGCGTTGACGTCACCGTCGTGGAAGAAACCGGCATCGGAGGAGCTGCCGTCCTCACCGACTGTGTTCCCTCGAAAACCCTCATTGCCACTGCCGAGGCCACCGCGACCCTGCGGCGCGCACCCGAGCTCGGCCTTCGCCAGACCCACAAGTTCGAGGTCGATCTCGACGCCGTCAATTCCCGTGTACGCCGTCTGGCCCAGGCCCAGTCCGACGACATTGGCCGCGGCCTGGAGCGCAAGGGGGTGCGCATCGTCAGTGGTCGTGCCCGTCTGGCCGCGGGCGCTCCGGGCCACCTGCACCGGGTCATCATCAATGATGACGAGATCATCGACGCCGGCATCGTTCTGCTCGCCACCGGCACGACCCCGCGTGAGCTCCCGGAGGCTCGCTGCGACGGGGACCGCATCCTCACCTGGAAGCAGGTGTACTCGATGACGGAGATCCCCGAACACCTCGTCGTGGTGGGATCGGGTGTGACAGGTGCTGAGTTCGCGTCGGCCTACGACTCACTGGGATGTCGGGTGACCCTGGTGTCCTCGCGTGAGCAAGTGCTCCCCGGCGAGGACCCCGATGCAGCTCGTGTGCTGCAGCAGGTCTTCGAATCTCGCGGCATGCAGATCCTGTCCCGCTCTCGCGCGGTCTCTGCGGTGCGTGACGGTGATGGCGTCGTCGTCGGTCTCGAGGACGGCCGGACCGTGCGCGGATCCCACGTCTTGATGGCCGTCGGATCAACGCCGAACAGCTCGGACCTCGGCTTGGAGGAGGTCGGTGTTGCCGTCGGTCCGCGTGGCCACATCACCGTTGACAAGGTCTCGCGCACCAGCGTGCCGGGCATCTATGCTGCCGGAGACTGCACCGGCGTCTTCGCCCTGGCATCCGTGGCAGCCATGCAGGGGCGCATCGCCGTGTGGCACGCCCTGGGCCAGGCCCTCCAACCCCTCGACCTGTCCTTGGTGTGCTCGAATGTCTTCACCTCTCCCGAGATCGCCACGGTGGGTGTGACGCAGACCGACGTCGACTCCGGAAAGGTCCAGGCCCGATCCACCCGACTCGACCTATCGACCAACCCGAGGGCCAAGATGCAGGGAATCCAAGACGGTTTCGTCAAACTCTTCTGCCGTCCTGCCACCGGCAACATCATTGGTGGCGTCGTCGTCTCCCCGCGGGCCAGCGAACTCATCCATCCGATCTCGGTCGCGGTGGCCGAGCGGATCCCCGTCGACGCCTTCCAGCACGACTTCACCGTCTACCCATCCCTGTCGGGATCGGTGTCAGAGGCTGCCCGACGGTTGCAGAACTTTGTGGAGTGACGTCGTGGTGTGAACCTGCCACGAGACACACCGTGAGAAGGACCCCTCGACGAATCGCCGAGGGGTCCTTCTGAGGATCGACAAAGGATCAGAAGTCGTCAAAGAGGGCTGAGAAGAGCCCCAGACCAACAAGGCCGAGACCACCGACGGCCAGTCCGCTGATGACTGGGTCGGACTCATACCGGCGGTAGTAGCCCTGCACCCACGGCGCGTAGTCCGGGCCAGCCTGCCAGTAGGGCAGCTGGGCGCCATTGACGTCGACGGTGCGGATCCACGGGGAGCGCCCCTGTTGGATGCGCTGGGCGTCGGCGGCGCAGGCCGGAACCTTGCGCGCGACTC
This sequence comes from Cutibacterium avidum 44067, assembly GCF_000367205.1. NCBI lineage: Bacteria > Bacillati > Actinomycetota > Actinomycetes > Propionibacteriales > Propionibacteriaceae > Cutibacterium > Cutibacterium avidum. The sequence continues at coordinate 510,667 of NC_021064.1, forward strand.
CGCCGTCGGGGGAGTACATGACGTCAGTGGTCGACGGGCCATGAGCCGGGTCGAAGAAGCACGGCGGACGCACCTCAGGAATCGGCTCGCCATTGGCGCGGGCCTGCACGCAGGCGATGGAGTGACGGCCCTCCTCGAGGGTCTCAGTGACGAGCGGGATAGAGCGGGTGCCCTTGTCCTGGGCCATGAGTGTCTTGGCGCGGTCGTAGCAGTCCAAGGCCGTGTTCCAGTCCTTGCGGCCCTCGGCCGACACCTCCTTGCCGATCATCTCCATGTCGAGATCGCGCAGGGCCTCGCCAAAGGTGGTGACGTCCTCCTCGGTCTCCTGGCGCATCTGCGAGACCTTGGCCTCGATGGCTTTGGCGCGTCGGGCCTCCACCTCGCGGGACTGACGCTGGGCACGCATCAGTGATGCCGTCGTTGCCACAAGTCCCACGAAGAACAGCAGGAAGAGCAGGAGGTCACCGGACATGATCACCAGAATGCTCTCTGAAATGGACACTCACAAGAAAAATCACGCTGCAAACCTCACTCATCGACGATCTCACAGATGACCTCGCCCGAGGCGACCGTCGAGCCGACCGTGGCATTGAGGTCACGGATGACGCCCGAGCGGTGGGCGGCCAGAGGCTGCTCCATCTTCATGGCCTCCATGACGACGATCTGGTCGCCCTCGTTGACCTGCTCGCCCTCGACGACATTGACCTTGACGATGGTTCCCTGCATCGGGGATGCCACCGATGTGCCGGTCGCCGCGGTGTGACGTCCCGCGCGGTTGCGACGGGTGGGGCGACGAGACTTCGTGCTGGGGGCCTGACGGGCGCCGTGCAGGGATGCCGGGATGCGCACCTCGACCCGCTTGCCGTTGACCTCCACGACAACCTCGCGAGGGGGCTCGGTGTCGGCGGACTCGCCCAAGGAACCGGTGTAGGGCTCGATCTTGTTGTCGAACTCGGTCTCGATCCAGTCGGTGAAGACGCCGAAGTGACCGTCGGTTGCGGTGAAGGCAGGGTCCTTGACGACCGCACGGTGGAAGGGGACGACAGTCGGCATACCGTCGATGACGATCTCGTCGAGGGCCCGGGCGGCGCGGGCCAGAGCCTGCTCTCGGGAGTCCCCCGTGACGATGAGCTTTCCGACGAGGGAGTCGAAGGCTCCCGGAACAGTCATGCCGGAGTGGTAGCCCTCGTCAACGCGGATACCGGGGCCACACGGCGGCTGCCACGAGGTCAGGGTGCCAGGCGCAGGCATGAACCCCATGCCGGGATCCTCGGCGTTGATGCGGAACTCGAAGGAGTGGCCGCGCAGTTTCGGATCCTCGGGCTCGAGGTGGCCGCCCTGGGCCACGTGGAACATCATCTGCACCAGGTCGACCCCGGCAACCTCCTCGGAGACCGGGTGCTCCACCTGCAGACGGGTGTTGACCTCGAGGAAGCTGATGGTCCCGTCCAGGCCGACGAGGAACTCGCAGGTTCCGGCACCGACATATCCGGCCTCCTTGAGGATGGCTCGGGAGGACTCGTAGAGACGGGTCAGCTGCTCGTCACTGAGGAACGGCGCCGGGGCCTCCTCGACGAGCTTCTGGTGACGACGCTGCAGGGAGCAGTCACGGGTCGAGATGATCTGCACGGTGCCGTACTGGTCGGCGACGCACTGGGTCTCGACGTGACGCGGCTTGTCGAGGTAGCGCTCCACGAAACACTCGCCGCGTCCGAAAGCAGTGACGGCCTCGCGCACCGCAGACTCGTAGAGATGGATGACCTCGTCCATCGAGCGAGCGACCTTGAGGCCGCGACCGCCGCCTCCGAAGGCGGCCTTGATAGCGATCGGCAGGCCGTGTTCCTTGGCGAACTCGACGACCTCCTCCGGGCCGTTGACCGGGTCGGCGGTGCCGGGAACGAGCGGGGCGCCGACCTTCTGGGCGATGTGACGGGCCTGAACCTTGTCGCCGAGAGCCCGAATGGCCTCCGGCGGCGGGCCGATCCAGATGAACCCGGCGTCGATGACAGCCTGGGCGAAGTCGGCGTTCTCGGAGAGGAACCCGTACCCGGGGTGGATCGCGTCGACCTCGGCCCGACGGGCAATGTCGAGGATCTTGTCCACGTCAAGGTAGGTCTGAGCAGGGGTCACGCCGTTGAGGGCGAAGGCCTCGTCGGCAAGCTTGACGAACAAGCCCTCGGAGTCCGAATCCGCATAGACAGCCACGCTCGTAATACCGGCGTCCTCGGCGGCACGGATGACGCGCACCGCGATCTCGCCACGGTTTGCGACGAGTACCCGTTTGATGGTCCTGTCCACGGTTCCTCCGATCGGCTCTCGGGGCGGGTGCCCCTCACGGCGAGTCTAAAGGGTCAGCGTTCGTCCATGGTCACTGTCCACGCCTTCTGGTTCCGAAAGTGCCGTATCGACGTCGCGTGGTACACCCGGAAGATCCGATGGCAACTGCCCGGTGTGGTGGCAGCTCCTGCTCGGATTACCGGGATTGCCATCGCGAATGCGCCGCGAGGCCGTCGTGACGGCTCACTCGGCCGCTAGCCTGACGGTCATGGCGACACCGCAGTTCATCGTGGACCTCAGACGTCACATCGGTCATGACCCGTTGTGGCTGTCCGGTAGTAGCGCGGTCGTGCTGCGCCAGGGGCCACGCGGACCCCAGGTTCTGCTCGTCAAACGTGCCGACACCGGAGCATGGACACCGGTCTGCGGAATCATCGAGCCGGGGGAGAGACCTGACGAGGCCATCCTTCGAGAGATTCGGGAAGAGACCGGGGTGACGGCGGAGATCGTCCGCCTGGTCCGTGTCAATGTCGCGGCCCCCATCACCTACCCCAATGGCGACCGCTGCCAGTTCCTCGATCACGACTTCCTGTGCCGATGGATCAGCGGGCAGCCGCGAGTGGGTGACGACGAGTCCAGCCAGACCGGTTTCTTCGACGTCGACGACCTGCCCGAGATGGCCCCGCGTCATCGCCGTCGCATCGAGACCGCGCTGCACTCGTCTGACCACGTCATCTTCAGCTCGGATGGGGATGACGACGGCGCTCTACGTGAGGAGACCCCATGAGTCTTTCCCACCTCTCCTCCCGGGTGTGGCAGCACGGGAAGGTCGTTGCCGAATCAGTCCCCCTGGAAACTCTGAGCGACGAACTCGCCGATGATCAGACACTGAGCTGGTATGACCTCACCGCTCCCGATCGCGAGGCCATCGACACCCTTGCCGACGAACTCGATCTGGAGTTCCACACCGTCGAGGATGCCGAGGCCCCCGGCGAGCGTCCGAAGGTCACCCGCTATCCCGACCATCTCTTCCTGACGACCTATGCCGCGACGATCGGCGAGACGAATGACCCCAACAGTCGCCTCATCGTGTCACGGGTCTCGGTGTGGGTGTTCGAACATGGCGTCGTCAGTGTCCATCGCGACGACCTGCCCGAGGTCAAGGAGATGCTCAACCGCCTCGACGCCAACCCCGATCTGGTCTCGAACGGCCCGATGGGCATCGTCCATGCCATTCTCGACGTCCTCGTCGACGGTCATTTCGACGTCGTCCAGCACCTGGACGACGTCGTGGAGCTCGTCGAGGATCAACTCTTCGACGACTCGATTGACACCCAGAAAGTGCAGTTGCGGGTGTATCGGCTGCGCAAGGAGTTGGTGCAGTTTCGTCGAGTCGTGCTCCCGATGCGCGAGATCGTCTCGACAATCAGCCGTCCGAGCAGGGAAGCCATGGCTGTTCCCCGGGTCCTCGAGCCGTACTTCAACGATCTGTACGACCACTCCATGCGCGTCTCGGAATGGTCCGATTCCCTGCGGGACCTCGTCGCGACGATCTTCGAGACGAATCTGTCCATCCAGGACGCCAAACTCAACACCGTCATGAAGAAGTTGGCCGGGTGGGCTGCCATCATCGCCGTCCCAACCCTCATCACGGGGTGGTTCGGACAGAACGTTCCCTTCCTGGGTGATGGCCGACCGTTGGGGTTGTGGATCTCCGTCGGGCTCATCATCGTGTCGAGCCTCGTGCTGTACCTGGTTTTCCGTAAGGAAGACTGGATCTGAGGAGACCAATAGGCGTCTGACAGTGCAGAACTCTCGTCCTCAGATTGCATCAATTAGGTAAGACTGCATGCCGTACCGGCACATGTGAGACACCCCGCGGCTGGACAGATCGTGCTGCGCCAGATTGACCTCGGGTCGTCTCTGTCCATCGTCATCGAATTGTGCAGCGGAGTGCTTTCCTGGCCCTGCCGCTTACCGGAAAGGACCGCGGACGACCCAAGAAGGGACCTCCTGACGCCGCCATGGGCGGTTCCGTCAATTTCAGACGGTGTCGTGGTCGCTCCCCGGCAACTCCCGACATCACCGGGCAAGACTCCTAAACTGGCCGACGTGACGAAGATTGCACTAGCCATTGCCGGGTCCGAGGCCTCCGGTGGCGCCGGAGCCCAGACCGACCTCAAGACCTTCCACCAGCTCGGGGTGTTCGGATGCACGTCCCTGACCTGCATCGTCTCCTTCGACCCCGACAACGACTGGGGACATCGATTCGTGCCGGTCGATCCTCAGGTCATTCATGATCAGATCGAGGCCGCCGTCGCCGTCCACGGCCAGATCGACGCCGTCAAGATCGGCATGCTCGGTACCCCGACGACCATCGGCGTCGTCGCCGAGGCCTTGGAGACCTACAAGTTCCCCAAGGTCATCCTCGACCCCGTCCTCATCTGCAAGGGCCAGGAGACGGGTGCCGCCCTCGACACCGACAACGCCCTGCGTGAGCAGATCCTGCCGCATGCCGACGTCATCACGCCGAACCTCTTCGAGACGCAGACCCTCGCCGGCGTGGACGAGATCACCTCGGTCGAGGCCCTCAAGGATGCTGCCAAGAAGATCGGTGACCAGGGAGTTCCGGTCGTCATCGCCAAGGCCGGCACCCTGTTGAACACCGGCACCGCCCTGGACGTCTACTACGACGGCCACGACTGCGAGGTCCTCGAGGTTCCCGCCGTCGGTCAGGAGCGCGTCTCCGGTGCTGGCTGCACGCTGGCCGCCGCGATCACCGCGGAGATCGCCAAGGGAGCCAGTCCGCTGGACGCCGCCCGCGCCGCCAAGCAGGTCGTCGTCTCGGCCATCGAGAACCGGATGCACGGCAACGCCCCGTTCGACTGCGTCTACCAAGGCAATTACCGGGCCTGATCATTCATGACTTGACCCCGGCGGACATCCGCCGGGGTCAAGTCATGTCTCGGTCCGTCATGATCACAGAAGTTGGGGTCAGCGTCGGAAGACCGGACGCACCGACAGCTCCTCGATCATGGCCTCGGGGCTGGCCTCCAGGGCCGCGCGAACGGTGACGGCGACGGACTGTGGCCGCAGGTGCTCGGAGGCGTCGTAGGGACGTCCGGCTTGGGCCTGCAGTTCCACCTGCATGTCGGTGTCGACACGACCGGGGTGGATTGACGTCACCCGTACGACACCACGCTCCTCCTCGCGCAGGGCATTTGTGAGGGCTCGCAGGGCGTACTTCGAGGCCGCGTAAACCCCACCGCCAGCCGGGGTCCGCAAGAAACCAGATCCGGAATTAATCATGACGATGTCGCCATGGCTGGTCCTCAGCAGGGGCAGCACGAGGCGAGTGAGGTCGGCGACGGCGACAACATTGATCTCCAGCACTCGACGCCACTCCTCGCGGGTCTGGGCTGCGATCTCGCCGGGAGACGCGGCGCTCACCCCGGCGCTGTTGACGAGAACATCGAGACTGTCCAGCTGAGACACGGCTGCCGCGGTGGCCTCCTCGTCAGCCAGATCGACGACGAAGGGGGAGGCGTCAGGCAGTTCAGAGACCACCTTCTCGACGGCCTCGCGGCGGCGTCCTCCCACGATGATGTGGTGGTCTCGCCCCAGTTCCTCGGCGATCGCCCGTCCGATGCCGCGCGTCGCCCCGGTCACGAGGACTTTCTTGGTGTGCTGGTCGTTGTGTGAAGTTTCCGACGTCGTGGGGGTTTCCATGACGCAACCGTACTCGTCTTGCCAGCGAGCAATTCCGGGTTGTGGTTGGCTACCGTCATGGCAGAAAGCACGTGCGATGTCAGATCCGAAGTCGGGCGGTTGCGGACAGCCATCCTGCATCGCCCCGGCGACGAATTGCGCAGACTGACCCCTCGCAACAACGACAAGCTCCTCTTCGATGCAATGCCGTGGGTCGACCAGGCCCAGCGTGACCACGACATTTTCGCCTCGATCCTTGAGGACCGCGGCGTCGAGGTCCTCCTGCTCGGAGAGCTCCTGTGCGAAACCCTTGACGACGAGGTTGCTCGGCAGCAGGCCCTTGACGATCTGCTCACCGATTTGAGATATGGCGACGGGCTGCGCAGATACCTGCGTCAGCGTCTGTCAGAGCTGTCCAGCGAGATGTTGACGAAGGTGCTCATGGCTGGTCTGTCCAATGGTGAACTGGCCACCGTTGAACCCGCTGCACCCCGCAGCCTGGTGACGAGCCTGCTGGCTCCCGAGGACTTCATCATCGACCCGCTTCCGAACCTGCTCTTCACCCGCGACTCCAGCGTCTGGGTGGGTAACCACCCGGCCGTGACATCCCTGACGATGCCAGCACGGCGCCGCGAAACCCAACTGACTGACCTCATCTATCGTCACCATCCGAGGTTCCGGGGGCACGGTGACTGTTACGGCTGGCGGCTGGAGAACCTGGAAGGTGGGGACGTCATGCATCTGGGTGAGCAGGTCATGGCGATCGGTGTAGGGGAGCGCACCACTCCGTCGGGGGCCGAGCGTCTGGCGCGTACCGCCTTCGAGCTGGGAGTGGCGCACACCGTGCTGGCCGTGCCGATCCATCAGCAGCGCGCCACCATGCACCTGGACACCGTGTGCACCATGGTCGACGTCGACGCCGTCGTCATGTACCCGCAGATTGCCGACAGTCTGACGGCTGTTCCGCTCACTCCTGTCGGTGACGACATTCGTATCGGTGAGCCGACACCGTTCCTGACGGCCGCCGCCGACGCTCTGGGGATCGAGCGAATGCGCGTCATCGACACTGGCCTCGACCCCGTGACCGCCGAGCGTGAGCAGTGGGATGACGGCAACAACACCCTCGCCCTGGCGCCACGCGTGGTGGTGGCCTATGAGCGCAACACGAACACCAATGCTCGTCTGGAGGCCGCCGGCATCGAGGTACTGACGATTCCGAGCTCGGAGCTGGGGTCAGGACGTGGTGGCCCACGGTGCATGTCGTGCCCGGTGCTGCGCGACGAGCTGTGAGGTGACATCGCGATAGCATCACCGGCATGAGGTCCAGAGCAGCGGTCGTAGCGACGGCACTGCTCGTCGTGGCAGGGTGCGCTCCCTCGCACGAGGGAGCCGTGCCCACCCCGGCCATCGGTTCACCGACCCCGGCACCGGCTGGGGAGGAGACCCTGGCGAGCCTGGGGTTCGAATATGGTCCGCGGAACTTCCGTCTACCCCAGGGGCTTGACGTCACGATGCGGGTCGATCACGTCAACAACATCACCCTGCTCACCCAGCCCGACACTTCCGGAAAGATGCATGACTTCCTGGCACAGAACCTGCCTGCGTCGGGGTTCACGGTGACCGGGGATGGCAATGGGTCATTGACATTCACCTCGAACAGCCCCGACACCACGGGCTGGACCGGGGCGTTCACGAGCTCCGATGAGGCTGCTGGGCTGACCCTCCGGCACCGCTGAGCGTCGGTCCCGCGCGGGTCAGTGCCGCGCATACCCTGGCTCAGGACAGGTGCCCGCCCCTGGGCCCGTTCCACAGCGAGGACCATTCGACGTCAAGGTCCATGAGCATCTGACGCACCAATGGCAGGGAGATGCCGGTGACGTTGTGGGGGTCGCCATTGATACGGGTGATGAAGGCGCCGCCCAGGCCGTCGATGGTGAAGGCACCAGCCACCTTGGCCGGCTCGCCGCTGCTGACGTAGGCATCGATCTCGGCGTCAGTGAGATCTGCGAAGGTGACGACGGTTTGGCCGACGCGGGTCTGCTCGCGGATCTGACCGTTCTCGATGACGGCGATGTGGTGTCCGCTGACGAGGACGCCCTGGTGACCTCTCATCCGGCGCCACCACTGCCGGGCACGGTCAGCGGTGTGGGGCTTGCCGAGGACACGTCCGTCGAGATTGAGTACGGAGTCGCAGGCCACCACGATCGTCCGGTCGGCGGGGTGTTCGTCAAGGGCCCCGGAGCCGATGACCGAGTGGGCCTTGAGGCGGCACAGCCGGGCCGTCATGGTGGCAGCGTCCTCCCCAGGAAGGCGGCTCTCGTCAGCTCCCGAGGCGATGACGACGGGTTCGATGCCGGCTGAGCGCAACATACGCAGTCGGGCGGGCGATTTCGATGCGAGAACGAAACGGGTCGTCATGTCAGTAGCGCCGCAGAGATCCCCGCCAGGCCGCCTGGCCGGGCATGAAGGGTTCACGGATGGTGCGCCAGTAGGACTTCCAGCCGAAGGCGATCGGTCGGTCGTCCGGCACGTAGGCGTCCGGGCCCGGACGGGTGAGCTCGGTCAGCACCGCGACGAGGGCGCCAAGCTCCTCGTCGGTGAGATTTCCCCTGGTGACCTTGATCGGATCGTCGTCCATGGTGTGCTCACTCACAGCGGGATGTTCCCGTGCTTCTTGGGAGGCAGCGCCTCGCGCTTGGTGCGCAACAGACGCAGGGTACGGATGACCGAGGCGCGGGTCTCGTGCGGGTGGATGACCTGGTCGATCCATCCTCGCTCAGCTGCCTGGTACGGGTTCGACAGGGTCGTCTCGTACTCGTCGATGAGCTCCCTGCGCTTGACCTCCGGATCGGGATCGGTGGCCAAGGTGCGGCGGTGCAGGATGCTGACGGCTCCTTCAGCACCCATGACGGCGATCTGGGCTGTGGGCCAGGCGAGGTTGACGTCGGCTCCGAGGGTCTTGGACCCCATGACGATGTAGGCGCCGCCGTAGGCCTTGCGGGTGACGACGGTCAGCAGCGGCACGGTGGCCTCGGCGTAGGCGTAGATGAGCTTGGCGCCACGACGGATGATGCCCTCGTGCTCCTGCTCGACGCCGGGCAGGAATCCAGGGGTGTCGACGAAGGTGAGTACCGGGATGTTGAAGGAGTCGCAGGTCCGGACGAACCGGGCAGCCTTCTCGGAGGCATTGATGTCGAGGGTGCCGGCGTTGACCATTGGCTGGTTGGCGACGATGCCGATGACGCGGCCCTCGATGCGTCCGAATCCGCAGATGACGTTCGGGGCGAAGAGCTCGTGGATCTCCAGGAAGGTGTCCTCGTCGAGCACGGTCGTGATGATCTCGTGCATGTCGTACGGATGGTTCGCGGAGTCCGGAATGAGGACGTCGAGCTTGCGGTCGTGATCGGTGATCGTCAGGTCGGCCTCACCGTCGTCGTAGAACGGCGGATCCTCCAAGTTGTTTTGTGGCAGGTAGCTGACCAGGTCGCGGACGAACTCCAGGGCGTCGTCCTCGTCATTGGCCAGGTAGTGGGAGTTGCCCGACTTCGTGGAATGGGTACGAGCGCCGCCCAACTCCTCGAGGGAGACGTCCTCGCCGGTGACCTGCTTGACGACGGCCGGGCCGGTGATGAACATCTGGGAGGTCTGGTCGACCATGACGATGAAGTCGGTGAGGGCGGGGGAATAGACGTGACCGCCAGCTGCGGCGCCCATGATGATGGAGATCTGGGGGATGACGCCGGAAGCCCTGGTGTTGCGGCGGAAGATGTCACCGAACCGGGCCAGGGAGGCCACGCCTTCCTGAATACGAGCGCCGCCGCCCTCGTTGATGCCGATGAGGGGGCAGCCTGTCTTGACGGCGAAGTCAATGATCTTGCAGATCTTCTCGCCGTAGACCTCACCCAAGGACCCACCGAAGATCGTGACGTCCTGGCTGAACACACAGACCGGACGACCATGGATCGCACCGACACCGGTGATGACGCCGTCGGTGTAGGGACGCTTGCGTTCCATGCCGAAGTTCGTCGAGCGGTGGCGAGAGAACTCATCGAGCTCGGTGAAGGAATCCTCGTCCAGCAGCCGCAGGATGCGCTCCCTGGCGGTCATCTTTCCGGCGGCGTGCTGCTTTTCGATGGCCGAGGGGGATGCGGCATTGACGGCCTCGTCGATCCTCCGACCGAGGTCGGCGATCTTTCCTGCCGTGGTGTGGATGTCGATCTCCATGAGTTGAGACTATCCGTCACAGGCGACAAGCGTGGCGTCGGGCCGCTTTCCGGGATGGATGGCGGCCATGCGGACCGTGGCTGTCACGAGCTTCCGGAAGTTCCACGGCATCATCGGGCCGGTGACTGGCTGGTCGTCTGGGCCAGGGATGAGCTGCTGCGCTGCTCGATGGCTTACGGATAGTCTGGACGGGTGCCTTCCACGCCTGCTGCCATTGCTGATCGCGTCATCGAGCTTGCCGGGAACACGATGTTCACCGGGCCGTGCGGAGGGGGGATTGCCTGTGTCGACTCCACCGGCTCGACCAACGCTGACATGGTGTCCTTCGTCCGCGCCGGGGGAACCTCGTTCCGCCTCCTCGTTGCTGATCACCAGGAAGGCGGACGAGGACGTTTCTCACGCAGTTGGCACGACGTCCCGGGAACGAATCTGGCGATCTCTGCCCTGGTGCCCAATGATCGTCCCGCCCAGGACTGGGGCTGGCTCTCGATGGTGGCCGGACTCGCCGTCGTCGAGGCCATCGAGGAGGTTGGCGGGGCTGATCGCTCGCGGGTGACGTTGAAGTGGCCCAATGACGTCCTGGTGGATCTTGGCACCGACCATGGTGGCAAGGTGAGCGGGATCCTGTCGGAGCGCGTCGACGGACCTGCTGGTCCTCACGCCGTCATCGGGATCGGGATCAACGTGTCGATGGGGACCGACGAACTGCCCGTCCCGACGGCGACCTCCCTGGCGTTGTGCGGGTTGAATCACGACAAGAACGAGCTGTTGGCCAGCCTGCTGGTCCACCTCGACGAATTGCTGACGGTGTGGCTGGCGACCGGAACCGTGCGAGATCAGTACGTGGCGCGGTGTGACACCGTCGGTGCCCCGGTACGACTGACCTTCGACCCGGAGACCATCGGTGGCGGTGACGAGGCCGTCGACGGTGTCGGCGTCGACGTGGATGTCGACGGTGCCATCGTGGTGGAAACCTCGGAAGGACGTCGCACCTTCAACGCCGGAGACGTCAACCATCTGCGCACCAGGTGAGTTTCACCACGGCACCCTGAACGTCCCGACCACCTAGACTGCTGACCATGACGACCCACATCCTGGCCCTTGGTGGCGGCGGTTTCTCGATGTCGAACCGTGGTGAGCCCACCGCTCTCGACCGTCACATCCTTGACCTGTCCGGAAAGTCCTCACCCCTGGTGTGTTTTGCCCCCACCGCGGCAGCCGATGACCCGGTTTACGTCAATCGTTTTCTGGCCGCCTACTCGGCGCTGGGTGTGCGGACCATGGTGCTGACCCTGTGGCAGGGGGCTGCGGAGTCGGTGGAGCGTCTTTCCCAGGCTGACGTCATCGTGTCGGGTGCCGGCTCGGCGGCCAACCTCATGGCGCTCTGGCGGATGCACGGGGTTGACCACGTCATCCGGCGGATGACGTCCTCGGCGGACGACGTCGTGCTCGCCGGGGTCGCAGCCGGTGCGGCGTGCTGGTTCTCCGGCTGTCTCACGGACGCATTCGGTGACCTGCGTGCGTGGCGAGGTGGAATGGGTCTGCTCGACGGGTCGTTCTGCCCCCACTTCGACGGCGAGTCGGAGCGCGCCCCGATCTACGCACAGTCGGTTGCCAATGGGGTTCTCCCCGCTGGTTACGCAGTCGATGACGGAGCCGCAATCCACTTCGTCGACGGTGAGTTCTCCGTCGCCGTTGCTGAGCGTGAGGAGGCCACGGTCTCGAGGTTCTCCGCATCCGAGGAGCCGACCTCGTCGGGAATCCTGCGCGAGGAGCTCGACGTCACCGTGCTGTGACATTCCACGGTTGCTGATAGTCGTCGAGGTCCTCGTCGCCGTCATAACGCCCGTCGGTCAGGTCCGCGAAGAGGTCTGCCACTCGGCGGGCGCCCGGGACGTCATCGAGGACCAACTGGTCTGACGGTGTGGTGAGGATGAGCTTTCCACAGCCCATCATTCGATCGACGACGTCGGCCTGCCAGGACACGTCGACGAGGCTGTCAATCATGACGTCGTGACCCCGTCTGACGATGACGCCATGACGCAGCATCACACGTCGGTCGGTGATCGTCATGGTGGTGGTGAACCACTTCATCCACGGGATGATGGTACCGACGATGATGAGCGCGACTGCGACGATCGCGACGATTGGCCAGTACTGGGCTCGTATCTCGAGCGTCATGAGTCCGAGCAGCGCGGCAGCCCCGATGACTGCGACGAACCCCATGACGACAGGCCAGAACAGTGCTTTCGCGTGACGGCGGGAGTGCACCAGCACCGTCTCGTCACGATTGCGCCGCAGTGGCTGTCCGACTCGCACCATGTTTCCAGTATGGACGACCCCGCAATGTGAACGCGTGACGTGCGGTCAGTGGCTAGGCATGAGGTACGAGTGAGTGCCATGCCCTTACGCGTGCGGTCTGTGTCCCAGACAGTCCTCCTGCGTGTCCACGTCATGTTCGAGAGTGTCCGCACCGGCCTTGACCCAGCCGTCCTGGGGCCCTCACCTGGTTGGTGAGGGCGGCTGCGGCCAGCTGTCCCTGCAACACTCGTGGAGAACCCGGAAAGACGGCTGCGCTCTGCTTGATGAGATGGCAGCAGCCCTTCATCTTTTCGGCCGTTCCACGGGCGATCGCTGATAACCCTCGGCCGGTGTCCGGATGGGAAGCCGACGTGAAGACGATTCGACAGGGAAATCCACGGGTGGAAGATCCGGGAGAACAGCTCTTCCGCGGTTCTGTGTCCGGTGGCCGTTACGATGAAGGTCGTGACCTCCTACACCATTGGAATCATTGGCGGCGGGCAGCTTGCCCGCATGATGCACCAGGCTGCGATCGGATTGGGGGTGCGCACCCGTCTGCTGGCCTCCGACCCTGACGAGTCCGCGGCCCAGGTGATGTCTGATGTCGTCGTCGGCTCCCATCTCGACCACGACGCCGTCATGGACTTCGCAGCTGGGTGTGACGTCGTGACCTTCGATCACGAGCACGTGCCGACCGTCCTCGTCGAGGAGATGGAGCAGGCAGGGTGTGCCGTCCGCCCCGGATCGGCCGCGATGGTCCATGCTCAGGACAAGGTCGTCATGCGTGAATTCATGGCGAAGGAGGGATTCCCGAACCCGGCCTGGAAGGTCTGTGACACCCCCGACGATCTCGTCGCCTTCGGTGCGGACCACGGCTGGCCCGTCATCGCCAAGACGTCTCGCGGCGGATATGACGGCAAGGGAGTCTTCAAGATCGACGGACCTGACGGTGCCGGGGAACCCTTCGAGGCTGCCGGCGGACTGGCCGACGGCAAACAACCGATTCGTATCCTCGTCGAGGAGTTCGTCGATTTCCGACGCGAGCTCTCTGCCGTTGTCGTCCGCTCCCCGTCGGGTCAGGGAGCCGCCTATCCGGTCACGGAGACCATCCAGCGTCACGGGGTCTGCGCCGAGACCATCAGCCCGGCGCCGAAGATGTCCTCGGACCGCCAGGTGGAGTTGCAGACCATGGCCCTGGACATTGCTGGGCGTCTCGACGTCGTCGGTGTCCTCGCCGTTGAGCTCATGGAGCGCGAGGACGGTTCCGTCATCGTCAATGAGCTGGCGACCCGCCCCCACAACACCGCCCATTGGACCATCGACGGTGCCGAGACGAGCCAGTTCGAGAACCACATGCGAGCCGTGCTCAACCTTCCGCTCGGCTCACCGGCCCTGACAGCCCCCGTTGTCGTCATGGCCAATGTCCTCGGCGGGTCTGAGGAAGACCTGACCGGGGCTCTGCAACACTGTTTCGCTCGTGACCCGGAACTGCGCGTCGAGTTGTACGGGAAGTCCGTGCGACCCGGCCGCAAGGTCGGTCACGTCACCTGCCTCGGTGACGACGTCGAGACGACTCGCCGCCGGGCGCGCCACGCCGCCGCCTACCTCATGGGAGAACACGATGCCTGAGACCACCGCCAACAGCCGCAAGCCGCGTCGCGGCAAGAAGGTCGAGACAGCGGCCGGAGCCGCATGCCGGTTGGCTGGTGACGCCACGGGCCCGCAGGTGTCGATCATCATGGGTTCGGACTCCGACTGGCCGACGATGGAGCCCGCCGCCCAGGTGCTCACCGACTTCAACGTGGGATTCGAGGCGGAGGTCGTCTCGGCTCACCGGATGCCCGAGGACATGGTCGAGTTCGGCCGTGGCGCCCACGAGCGCGGTATCAAGATCATCATCGCCGGTGCCGGTGGTGCTGCCCATCTGCCCGGCATGGTCGCCGCGTTGACCCCGCTGCCGGTCATCGGAGTGCCGGTTCCGCTGGCCCATCTCGACGGCATGGACTCCCTGCTGTCCATCGTCCAGATGCCTGGTGGTGTACCGGTGGCGACGGTCGGCGTCGGTAATGCCAAGAACGCCGGTCTGCTGGCCGTGAGGATTCTTGCCGCATCGAATCCCGAGCTGTGCGACGCCATGGTTAAGTACCAGACCGAGCTGCACGACATGGCGGCCGCCAAGGGGGAGAAGGTGCGCACCCACTCGCGCCCCTGAGCGAGTCATCGATACGCGGATGGCCCCGAACCGTTGCGGCCCGGGGCCAGTTCGCTGCCTCCAGACCCTTGGTCAGATCAGGGACAGGGTCAGCGACAGATCAACCGGGTGGGCGTACAACCGGTGGGACATGATCGGCATCGGACCGCAGGAGGTCGATCCCAGTGGGGCCGAGAGGGCGTCCAAGGTCAGCCAGGTGTGCCCGTCGGGCTCCAGATCCCAGGTATGGTCGGCGCTGAACAGGGCCTTGGACGTCCACGGGCGAACCGCGAATGCCGGCCAGCCGCCATCAGCGGCGACGTGCAGACCACCGTCGGGGCCGGTGATCGTAAGCTCGTGGACGCCCTGACGAAGACCGTTCTCCTGAGGCATGACGTAAGGCGTCTGGAGGCTGGCGACGTCGGAGTTCCAGCGTCCCCAGGTGGCGGCGTGCTGGGAATCCGGGTAGTTCTCCGTCGGGCCGAGTCCGAACCAGGACACGGTGCTCCACTCATCCGGCAGCCCCATGGTCACGCCGATGCGCCCCAGCATTGCTGGCCAGTGCCCGTGCGGTTCGACGTGGAGGTCGAGATGGATCCCTTCGGATCCCTCGTCGACCTGGACGGCTTGCCAACTCCACGTCGTCGTCATGGAATCTCGAGCAGCTGCTGCGGCACTACGAGTGACGACGACCAGGTCATCTCCCTCCTCGCGCACCGAGACCGTGGTGTGGACGAGCCGGTCGAGACCGGCAGCCAATGCGGAGCCACCAATGTTGTTACGAGCCAGGCTGCTGGCCCGGTCGTTGTCGATCAGGGCGCGGAAGAGATCGAGAACCGGTGTAACGATGCCGTTCCCGCCCAACTCCACGAGACGACCACGACGGTCGAAGCGAGCAGGTCCGAGAACCCAGCCGCTACCGTCGCGACGCGGATGGGACGATGCCGGAGGACACGGACGGGGGAGAGGCTCGGGGATCAGCAGGCCCGACGCCCGTGTCACCACGTGGCCCGCCTGAGCCCAGATGGTGTCCTCGACTAACCTGGCCTCGACGACGACGACCATCCGGTCGGAGATCTCGTCGGGAACCGGCACGGATCCGGTCCAGGACTGATGAGCGGGCAGTGCTCCGATGTCCAGAACACCTTCGTCGGTGACCTTGCCGTCGTCGACGAGTTGCCAGACGAATTCGAGATCGGACAGATCGGCGAAGTCGAGGCGGTTGATGACGGTGATGCCGTCGCCGGCGCGCAAACGTGACCCGTCGACCTCGATGCGCACCGCACCCATCGTCGCCGTGAACTCCAGCAGGCCAGGCGAGGGGGTGCGATCGGGCATGACGAGCCCGTCGCAGACGAAGTTTCGATCGTGCAGCACCTCGCCGAAGTCGCCGCCATAGGCATATCCGCGTCCGGTGTCGATGCCGTGGTCGATCCACTCCCAGATGAATCCGCCGTGCATACGATCGCGGTGGAAATGCGGGTCGAAACAACGTTCCTCGTAGTCAGCGAGCTCACCAGGGCCATTGCCCATGGCGTGGGCGAACTCGCACATGAAGAAGGGCAGCCCGAGCTCGCGGCCGGTCTGCGGAACAGGCTCGGCGCCCGGCATGACAGTACGGTCGCGGACGGCCTCGACCCACTCCATCCTCGGGTACATGACGGTCCACACGTCGGAGATGGTGTGGGCATGGTCGCCCTCGTAATGGGTGAACCGGGACGGGTCGCGATGCTTGACCCAGTCGTTCATGAGGCGGATGCCCTCACCGCAGTGGGACTCGTTGCCCATCGACCATCCGATGATCGAGGGGTGATTCTTGTCCCGTTCCACGGTGCGCTGGACGCGGTTGAGCAGGCAGTCGTACCAGCGGTCGTCGCCAGTGGGGTTTCCGTCCCAGCCGCCCCACTCGAAGCCGTGGGTCTCCAGGTCGCACTCCAGAAGCACCCAGACGCCGTACTCGTCGCACAGGTCGAGGAAGCGGGCGTCCGGTGGGTAGTGTGAGGTGCGGATGGCATTGACGCCGTGACGCTTCATGAGTTCGAGGTCGGCGCGCATGGTCTCCTCGTCGAGGGTGCGTCCGGTGTGCGGATCCCACTCGTGGCGGTTTACGCCGCGGAAGACGACCTTGTGTCCGTTGACGATGATGACGTCCCCGTCGATGGCGACGGTGCGGAATCCGATCCGCAGGGAGACGGTCTCGGAGCCCGTTGAGACGGTGGTGTCGTAGAGCCTGGGGGTCTCAGCTGTCCAGGGCTGCGCGTCGGGGACGGTCACCTCGGTGTTGCAGGTGGTGGTGACGCCGAGTTCCGGGATGGCGACGGTGGCGCCGTCGGGTCCGTCAATGGTGATCTTGGCGGCGCCGTCCTCCCAGGATGCATGGACGAAGAGGTCGTCGATGCCGCCCTGCGGGCGTGCCAGCAGCGTGACCTTGCGGAAGATCCCCGACATCCGCCACATGTCCTGGTCCTCCAGGAAGGTGCCGTCGGACCATTGACTGACGGCTACTGCCAGCACATTGCGGCCGGGGCGCAGTTGCGCAGTGACGTCGAACTCACTGGTGAGACGCGAACCCTTGGTCCAACCCAGTTCGACTCCGTTGAGCCAGACGCGGGCGAAGGAGTCGACTCCCTCGAAACGCAGCAGCACCCGGTCAGCATTGGTGAACGTCTCACTGACCTGGAAGGTGTGGCGGTAGCACCCGGTCGGGTTCTCATTGGGAACGACGATGTCTTCGTCGGAAGCCGGAACCGGAATCGGGTAGTTGACGTTGAGATAGGCGGGGCGCCCGAACGGTGCTTCGCCCGCCGGGTCGGTCATCTGCCACATCGAGGGAACGGCGAGGTTGACGAAGTCGGTGTCGTCGAATCCAGGGTCGAAGAAACCTTCCGGTGCGTCAAAGGGGGAGTCGACGAGCTGGAAACGCCACGTTCCAGACAGGTCGAGGGTCGGGGCATCGGTGTGCAGGTGAGCCCGTGGGGCCACAGGCCCCTGCCACGGGACGAGGTTCGTCAGGGCGGCGTCGATCCCCGGAGCGGTGTCGGCATTGGCAACCATGGACACCACCATAGAACCTGATGATGAAAACGTGTACACCGCGATGTCAGAGGGTGAGCGCTGAGGTGATTCGAGGTGTGGTCTCGCTCGGCAGGCTGATGATGCCGTGGTGGTCCCGGAAGATGCGTGTCGCACAAGCAGGTGGGATGGCAGTACCGCCACGGTTTTCCGGAGCTACCACGGCCTGTCCGCGTGATCAGGGCTGTGACGGGCGAGCCAGGCCGTGGTAGTGCGACCGAGAGGAGAGTTGATGGAGACACCGACCTCGGCGTTTCAACGTCAGATCAGGACAGCTCGGTCACCCTTGAGGTGTCACCGCTCCTCAGCTCGTCCCACAGCTGGGCAGCCTTCCTGTCATTCCACAGCACCGAGGAACCGGCCGAGGTGTTGGCCGAGACCGTCGACACCGGGACCGTCATCTTGATGCCGTCGTTGCCGGAAACCTTCATGAGACCGCGAGCGGTCTTGAGTGCGATCAAGGTCGAGGTGTCGGTGCCGAGCTTCACCGCATCCGAGGCCGCCATGTTGAGGTTCCAATATCGCACCGGATTGATGAAGGTCCACGGGCTGAGAGCCTTCGTCGCGACCTGGGAAGCCACCTTCTGCTGCCTCTTGACGCGCCCCAGGTCACCCTCGGGATCGGCCTTTCGCATGCGGACATATCCCAGGGCCTGAACCCCGTCGAGGGTCTGGGTGCCGGCAGGAAGGTTGGTGTGGGAATCCTTGTCGACCATCGGATTGTCGAGGGTCACCTTGACTCCGCCGACCGCATCGACCATTTCCACGAAGCCACCGAACCCGATCTCGACGTAGCCGTTGACACGCAGGTCAGTGGCCTTTTCGATCGTTTGGACCAGTAGCTTGGCGCCACCAATCGAGTATGCGGCGTTGAGCTTGTTGTGATGGTGCCCCGGGATGGGCAGGTACGAGTCGCGCGGCAGGGAGATCAGGACGTTCTTTCCCTCCGGCGGCATGTAGAGCAGCAGCATGGTGTCGGTGCGAAGACCGCTCTCGGTGCCGGTACCCAACTCCTTCTGCTGTTTCGTCGTGAGGTTTTGCCTCTCGTCGGTGCCGACGAGGAGCACGAGGGTACCGGGATGGCTTGCACCCCGCGGACCGTCGGGAGTGGCATCGACGGTTCCGGTCCGACTCAACGCATAGGACGGTACGGCGACAAGCCACACCAACCACGCCAACAACAGCACCATGATGACCTTGAAAGGGTGCCGACGCTTGCGAGGGCGCGGTGCGGGACGACTCGCAGGCTGCCGCGGCCGAGGAGGAGGGGCTTGACGCGGGGGGCGACGGGCCGGTTGGGCACCCAGCCGGTACGGATCACCAGTGGGCCGTGGGGATGACGTCGACCGTGGGCGCGGTCGGGCGGATCGGTCGGCACCCTGTCGGGATTGCGGACGGCGACCACCTTGCGATCGACCCGCCCCACTGTGGGGTCGGCCCGATTCGCTGTGCGGTGCATTTATCGGATCGATACGGGTGGCGTCATTGGCGTCAACTCCGTATAGCCAGTCCAGGTCGGACTGACGAGATCGCTTGTCGCGGGGACCGCGCCCAGTGTCCCGATTAGGCATGGATTCCACGGTAGTCGCAGGGCAATGCAGATTGGTGAAGCTTATTGGGCGAGTCCCGTGTGCCTCAGGATTCACAGTTTCTCCCGAACTGGCACAATGTCGTTCATGTCGTCATACCTCGCGCCCCCGGTCAGTGTTGTCATACCGGTGAGGAACGAGGAACGGTATCTCGAGGAATCGGTGGCCGGTGTCCTCAATCAGGGCTACCCGGGACAGATGGAGGTCATCCTCGCCATCGCTCCCAGCGCTGACCGCACCGCTGAGATCGCTCAGGAGCTGGCTGCCCGGGACGATCGCATTCGGGTCATCGACAATCCCGGCGGCACCACCCCCAAGGCCCTTAACCTCGGTGTGGCCGCTTCTCAGTACGAGATCATCGTGCGCGTCGACGCTCACGGTGAGCTCGGCCCGGAGTACATCGCGACGGCTGTCGAGTTGTTGGAGCGAACCGGGGCGGCCAATGTCGGTGGAGTCATGGACGCCAAGGGTCGTACCCCCTTCGAGCAGGCCGTCGCCGTCGCCTACACGTCGAAGCTCGGCCTGGGTAGCAGCGCCTTCCACCAGGGAAATGCCCCTGAAGGGCCAGCGGAAACGGTCTTCCTCGGGGTGTTCCGCAAGGCGGATCTTGAGGCCGTCGGCGGCTTCTGCCCCGAATTCGATCGGGCTCAGGACTGGGAGCTCAACTACCGTCTGCGGCAGTCCGGACGAGAAGTGTGGTTCAGCCCCGATCTCCGGGTGACCTACCGACCCCGTTCCACCGTCAAGGCGTTGGCCCGGCAGTTCTTCCGCACCGGCCAGTGGCGTCGTGAGGTCATGCGTCGCCATCGCGACTCGGTGAGCCTGCGCTATCTGGCCGCTCCCATTGCGGTCACCGGAGTGGTGACGGGAACGGCCCTCGGAATCGTCGGAATCGTCGAGGCAGCCAGAGGCAAGCCGTGGCTGAAGCGTTGGCCGCTCATCGGATGGGCGGCTCCGCTGGGCTATGGAAGCATCATCGGGATTGGATCGGCCGCGATGAAACGCGACATGGATCCGGGCGTCCGGGCTCGACTGCCCGTGGTGTTGGCGATCATGCACATGAGTTGGGGAGTCGGATTCCTCGTCGGTCTCGGCGAGCGTTCCGAGGACTGATCTCACACCTCGACGGCGCCCTCTTGAGTGGTGATGGCAGCGACATCGTCGCTCGACTCGACCAGGACGAGTGACCCGCCGCCGAGCAGGCAGCTGACGAGGGTCGTGGCGACGAGTTCCCCGCCACCGACCCGAATCCGTTCCGGGGAGAGCAGCACCGGTCGGTCCAACGGCACGACGCCGCACAGCTGCTCGCCGGTCCATTCCTGGCATCCCTTGAGCCACACTGACCCGGACGTGGCGGGTCGTGCAGTGACGAGGTCGTCGGGGCCAGCCAGCACGTCAGCGTTGTCGATGGCCCCCGGAACGAGGTTCTGGCACGGGGTTGCCAGTGGCGTGAGGCTGCACTGGACGAGGACCTCGGGGGAGTCAACAGGGTCGGTGTCCGGGCCGATCACTTCCACTGTGGCTTCGTCCAGCCCGGTGAGGTCAGCCCGCAGACCGGCCCACCAGGAGGACAGCAGCCACACACAACTGGTCCAGTGGCCAGGGCGCTGCCCGAAGACCGACAACCTCGCGACGTCTCCTGCCGCGATTCCCTCGGAGTCGAGCAGGTGAACCGATTTGGTCACCCAGGTCAGCAGGGTGCGGGCAGATAATTCGCCGCGATCCGCGCCGTCGTACCAGGTCAGGATTGGCAGCGCACCGGCCTCCTTGCTGCGACGCCACAGGGCGGTCAGCGGGTCAGAACTGCGGGAGATGGTTGGTCGGGCCAGGGAAACCATGACAACCATTGTGAAGGGTGAAACGCTGTGGTGCGTCCAACACGGTTGCGTCGGTGTGGCCAGATACTCTGTCGACATGCAACACGTACTTATCCTGGCCGGCGGGTCTGGCACGCGCCTGTGGCCGCTGTCTCATCAAGGAGAGCCCAAACAGCTGTTGGAACTCATCGACGGGATGAGCCTGCTGCGGATGGCATACGAGCGGGTGGCCGGTCTGGTCCCGGACACCAACATCGTGGTGTGCACCGGAGCCTCGTATGCCGACACGGTGGCCAAGTTGTTGCCGGAGATTCCGGCCGAGAACATCCTCGGTGAACCGGTGGGGCGTGACTCCCTCAATGCCGTGGCATGGCCGGCCGGCATCATCGCTGACCGCGATCCTGATGGCGTCATGGCTGTCGTCACGGCTGACCACATCATCCGTCCCGCTGACGACTTCCGTGCCGCTCTGCAGCACGGATTCGATCTCGCCACGGGAGACCCTGCCGCACTGGTGACCTTCGGAGTTGTTCCCACCGAGCCGAACACCGGTTTCGGTTACCTCCACCGGGGCGGCCCGCTGGAGTCGTATCCGCGTGCTCACAAGGTTCTCGAGTTCGTCGAGAAGCCCAGCCCGGAGCTTGCCCGCGAATACCTCGATTCAGGCGAGTACTGGTGGAACTCCGGCATGTTTGTCTGGCGGGCCTCGACCCTGTTGGACTGCTTGTCCCATCTCAAGCCGCAGACCCGGCGCCAGGTCGACGAGCTCGTCGCCGATCCCTCCCGGATCGCAGAGGTCTACCCACTCATGGAGAAGATCTCCGTCGACGTCGCGGTGATGGAACCGGCTTCCCGCGGTGGATGCGGAGTACGTGTCGCTGCGATTCCGCTGGAGATCCAGTGGTACGACGTCGGCTCCTACGAGGCGTTGGCCCCTCACCTGCCTGATGACGGCGAGGGCAACCACGTGACGGGTCTGACCGTCACCGTCGACTCGGACGGGAACCTGCTCATCAACGACCGCCCTGACGCCGTCCTCGCAGTGGCAGGTCTGCACAACATGGCCGTGGTGAGCACCGATCGCGCCACTCTGGTGGTGCCGTTGTCCCAGTCCCAGCAGGTCAAGGCTCTGGTGGCCGAGGTGGCCGCCCAGGCGGGAGGGCGATTCGCGTGAAGAACGCCCGGGAAATTCGCGAGCCCATCGCATGGACTGTCATCGTCATCAGTATCGGATTCCTCGTAGCCGTTCTGGTGCGGGCTGTCACGATGATGACCCACGAGCACAGTGGGCTTTTCGGAATGGCTCGTAGCTTGTCGGGAAGCTCGCTGGGCATCGGCATGATCCTGCTGCTGGTGGCCGCAGTCTTGGTGTGCCGGTTCATTCGTCCGGCGACTCCTCATGCCGAATTGCTCGGCAAGGTGTCTGCTCTCATCGTGGCCATCGCGGCCGGATTTGACCTCATCCTTGCCCTGCTCGCTCCCATTCATGGTCCTGGGGGATTCCTGGGAGCGTCCCTGGGGCTCTTCGGTGACCTTCTGGCCATTGCCATCAAGGTTCTGGCCGCGTGGGTACTGCTGGTCTTGACGCGGCCGGAGGCATCCACCTCCGACGGTGTCGAGAACTCCGACGAGGAGCCCGAGCCGGAGGATTCGGAGCCGGAACCCGCAAGTCAGCTTGTGGCCACCCAGGAAGCTGACACTCCCGCTCAGGAGGAGTTCAGCTGGCCCGAGGGGGTCGGTGCGGTCTGGACGAGGGCCGGTGATGCCGCGAGTGGAGCAGGCGCATCCGCATGGGATCCGGCGCAGACCAGAAACGCTCAGAATTGGGCGAGCGATTCGACATCTCAGCAGACCGGAGGAAACTCGGAAGACCACCAATGGTCGAACGACTGCGAACGGCGCTGAGAATCAACCACAGGTCTGCCTTGATCCCCGGCGCGACACGCCAGTAGTTGTGGGGTTTTCCCGAGACAGAGTCGCGCGCTGAATCTCACACGTGTAATTTGTGCATCGGCGCGGAATCCGCCGCGTCTGATCTCGAGGAGCTTCCCCCATGGACGAGATTCTGACTTTGTTTGCCGGAGGCGGTGACGACGAGCCGGAATGGCACGACAAGGCCTTGTGCGCTCAGACTGATCCGGAGGCATTCTTCCCTGAAAAGGGCGGATCCACCCGTGAAGCCAAGCGCATCTGCGAGTCCTGCGAGGTGCGTCAGGAGTGCTTGGAGTACGCCCTCGAGAACGACGAGAGATTTGGAATCTGGGGCGGGTTGTCCGAGATGGAGAGGCGTCGACTGCGCAAGCGGGCGTGACCATCCTGGCGGCACACCACGGTGGGGATGACGGCCCGTTAGAATTTCCGGTCTGCGCGGAGGTGTCGTCGGCGCGATTGGTATGTGTGATGATCAGTCGTGTACATATGACGTGCACGCCGAGCTCCATGACGTCGACGAACAGGTGGCCTGCCAGGTGAGTGACGAGAAGTACTCTGCGGAGACCGAGCCCGACGAGGGGCGTCGGCCTGACCTCGGCGATGCTCCACGCACTGCGGAGGGGCTCACGGACTGGACGATTCCCGTCATCCCATCGGTGCGTGTCGATCCGGGGGACTGGGCATGGGCGCATGAACGTCGTGAGCCTGCCGTCCCTGACATCACCGCTGACGAAGTCGCCGTCATCCTGCTCGTTCACCAAGCGGCAGATTGGTTGTCGCGAACTCTCAACGCCTTGCGTCGCAGCGACGAGAGGGCTGCGGTCCAGATCGCGGTTGACCTTGGTTCCACCGATGAATCCACGAACTTGTTGGAGGAGGCTGTCGGTGAGGGGCTGCTGGAAGAATGTGTCACGGCCAGCGCCGACACCACGCCTGGTCAGGGCGTCAACCTCGCCCTTGATCGTCTTCCCGACGATGTCACTCACGTTTGGATCTTGCATGACGACGTGGAGGTGGGTCGGGACTCCTTGAGTTCACTGCTCCATGAGGCTTCTCGCAAGCCTCACCCTGACGTCCTGTACCCGACCTTGCTCAAGCCGGCTCGGCACAATTACCCCGAGTTCATTGACGAGCAGGGCCAGAGCGTCAGTACTGGCGGTACTCGGGTTCTTCCCGTCGTTGACCGCGGTGACATTGACCAGAAGCAGGCTGACCCCGGCCCCGTCCTGGGGGGATCGACGGCTGGGATGTTCGTCCGGCTGGAGGCGTGGAGTCGGCTCCACGGATTTGATCCTGCCCTTCCGCTCTTCCGTGACGGCGTCGACTTCGGATGGCGTGCCAACGAGGCAGGCATGGTGGTGCGCACTGCGCCGACCTGCACCATCCATCACCGTCAGGCCGGTCGAGGGTGGCAACGTGAGTCGAATCTGGCCCCTCGCCCGGACGTCACCGACCGTCTCGCCGGCATGCGCATGGTCGCGGCCCGTACCGGTCACCCGACCCGCACCAGTTTCGCCTTGTTGCTGGCCAGCGTGTGGCGATTCATCGTTCTGCTGGTCGGCAAGGCCCCTTCCCGTGCTGCCGACGAGTGGCGAGCCGGCTGGCAGCTGTGGAAGACCCGTTCAGTCACCCGCGAGATGTCGCAGCGGTTGCAGGAATTCCATGCTCAGTGTGACCCCGACGATCTGGAGAACACCAATCGTCTACTGCCCAGCCGACGCAGTGTGTGGGCTCGAGCCGTCGACCGTTACGCCGGGGATCTCTCCGACCGGATGCATCCGTGGCGAAACGAGGACGGAACGACGATCGACGATCTCACCGGCGACGATTTCACCGCCCGTGACCATCGCTTCGTCGTCAACCCGTACACCGTGATGGTCGGGCTCATGGTGCTCTGCGGGCTCATCGCCTGCCGGGGCCTCTATGGGCCGGGCAGTGTGACCTCGACGTGGTTGGCTCCGGCTCCGCATGGGCTGTCCGGTGCCTGGCACCGGTGGCTCACCGCTGTTCCGGGCGTGAGGGGAGCGAATGCCCCGTGGCTTGCCTGGCCGGCCTTCGGCTCGGTCCTGACGATTGGCGAGCCAGAAGTCCTCGTCCGCATCCTGCTCGTCCTGGCGCCGCTGCTCACAGCGGTGTCGGCACATCGTCTCTTCCGTCGCGTCATGGGCGTCGGCGTGACGACCGTGCTGCTCTCCAGCTTCTGGGGACTGTTGCCGATTCTCACCGGAGGTCTGGCACGCGGTTCGGTGACGGCCGTGGCACTGGGCGTCATCCTTCCCCACATGGCATTGCATACTTGGCGTCTGGTGAACTCCGAGACGATTGACGTCGCCGAGCTGCGTGGTGCTGGTATCGGTACCCGTCAGGTTGGGGGCGTCTCTTCCGCAGGTGGCCTGGCCCTGTGGTCAGCTCTGGCGATCAGTTTGGTCCCGGCGCTGTGGATCTACCCGCTGGCGGTTGCTGTAGGCATCCTCATGACCCGGCCGCGCCGTCCGCTGCTGGCAGCTATCGTCGCGGTGGGGCCGCTCCTGGTCATCTCGCCGTGGATTCCACGGCTGTTCAGCGAGCCCGGACGGATGGTGACTGGGGCCGAGCCGCTGTTGAGCCCCGTCGTCGAGACGCGGGCCGGGTTGTGGCTGTTGGTCGGACGCTCGATCGTCCCGGGCACGGCTCCTACCGCGTTCACCCTGATCGCTATGATCCCGTTGTGGATCGCCGCGTTGTGGGCGGTGTGGCGCCTCGTCATCGACCGGTCGGCCTCCATCGGATCCCTTACCGGACATCCGAGTGGCCGGGTGCTTGCCCTCATCCTCGTCTATTTGGTGTGCCTCACCCTTGCCGGTGTCGGATCGCGCGTCCTGGTTGACGTCTGGGGTGTGCAGGTTCATCCGGCCATTGAGCCGTGGCAGCTCGTAGGCGTCGGCGTCCTGCTCATGCTCATCGCAGCAGCACGCCAGTCCGCCCTGCTCAAGCGGGCTGAGGTTGATCATCATCCCGCTGACGAGTCGCCGACCTTGGGAGAGCTCCTCGTCGGTATTGGTAACCGGTGGTTGCCCTGGGTGATGGCAGTCTCCGTCGCCGCAGGTGGCGTCTGGTGGTTGGTCGGTGGCGCTCGTGGCCCGATGTCCACCACTGACGAGATGCGTCCCGCCTATGTCACTGCGGTGGAGGGCTCGCCGCGCCAGACTCGCACCCTCATGGTGAATGTGCATGGCAGCGATGCCCGCTGGGACCTCGTCGATGCCGAGAACCCGAGCTGGGGAAGTGGCGAGCGCCCCGCCATTTCCTCGGACAGCCGGATCGCCAATCCAGCTTCTGACCTTGCTCTGGCAGTGGCGACAGGTGCTGTCCCTGACGACCTCGCAAGCCGGCTGTCCGCACTGGGAATTGGCCATCTGTGGCTGCGTGGGGCAGGAGCCGACGTTGTGGCCCAGGTAGGCAATACGGCTGGTCTGACAGCCGCTATCACTGATCCGACGACGACCGTCTGGACGGTGGATGGGCAGCCGTCCAGGGCCGTCGTCGGCGCGCCCGGGGGAGACCAGGAGCCAGTGGTCGGGAAGGTCACCACGTCAGGCACCCTGACGATCCTCGAACCCCGTGACGACCGCTGGAAGGTCGAGGTGGGTGGCACGAAGCTTCAGCCGGCTGCTCAGCACGAGATCGGGGTGTCCTACCAGGTCGGCTCGGCTCGTGGCGACCTGACCTGGTCGATGCCGACCCAGGGATGGGCCTGCGCGATTGAGGTGGTGGCTCTGGTCGTGTTGATGCTCGTCGCCGGCCCCCAGTACGCCCAGCGCAACCGTGTCGCCGCCCCGCGCCGTTCCGTCCCTGCCCGTCGCCGGAAGGCGCGCCGTAACCATCGTCAGGAGGAATCATGAGCGATCGTCCACGCCGCGCCCTCACCGATGACGAGGAGCCCGAGGAGATCTTCGAGGCCGAGCCCGGCGAGGCTGGTCCTGCCCGACGAGCTGTGGATGCTGAGGATGCCGGCGACCAGCCGGTGGTTCGTGCTGCCCGGGCCATGGATCCTGACGACGTCGCCACTCCGGATGAGGACGACCTTGACGGAACCGACGGCGATCCGTCGACAGCATCAGCGGTTGAGAGGCCGACCATTGACGACAAGGCAGGACACCACTGGAAGGGTCCGGTCTGGGTGGTGACCTTGGCCGTGGCAGCCGTGGCAATCTCATTGTTGACGACGGCGATTCCGGAGTCCCGACGCACGGCTCCGGCGGCTCAGTTCGTCTCGTCCGGGCGAACCCTCGTGTGCCCGCCCTCCCAGGGGAAGGCCAGTCTCGCCGCTGGCTCCGTGGGCGGCAGTCTGCACGTCGGCACGTCCGCGGACAAGCTGTCCGAGACCTCGGTTCCTGCCGTGACGAAGATCGACAACTCGGCTGGATTCGTTCGTTCCATGGCAGGGCAGCATCCTCCGACGGGATCGGTCCTGTCTGCCGACCATGGCATGACGACGTGGGTTCCTTGCGTAGGGACTGCCACCGATGGTGCGGTGAGCCTCACCAATCCGTCTGCCTCCGATCTCGTGGTCGTCAACGCGGATACTCGGGTGGCGACTGTCGACGTCACCTTGTTGGGTTCCAAGGGAGAAATTGACACCGCCGGCATGCGTGGCATTCGGGTGTCTCCCGGCCAGACCAAGGTGCTGCCACTGTCAGTGTGGAACAACGACACCACCCCTGTCACCGCGTTGATCGGCTCCAGGGAGGGGAGAGTCGTCGTCGGCGCCCGTACCTGGGCTCCCAAGGGCCGCGAGACGATCGCGATGGCCCCAGCCTCCAAGACTGTCTACTTGCCAGCGGTCCCGGCGAAGGTGTCCACCGCAACCCTCGTCATCTCCAACCCCGGCACGACCCGGTTGGGTGTGTCCGTGACGGCACTGGCGGGGCACGGTCCGTTCACCCCTGACGGTGCTGACGAGATCGACATCGATCCGCGTTCGACGATTCAGGTCGATCTGTCAAAGGCGTTGGCGGGAGAAGCCGTCGGCCTCAAGCTGTCGGCCCATGATCCGCTGGTGGCCAGGTTGCTCGTGCAGGGAAAGCACGGTACCACCGATTACGCCCTCGTCGGACCCGGCTCGTCCAGCAAGGTGCTCGAACAGACCCTTGGCGCCGGTGGCACCCTCGAGCTGTCGAACCCTGGTGGGGAAGCCGTGACGTTCACAGGCACTCTGACAGCTGACGGCGGGAAGAAGACCGCGGTCAATGGGACGGTTCCGGCAGGATCCACCTGGTCAGGGAAGGTTCCAGCAGCAGGTCACCTGCACGTCGTCGGGTCGGCTCCACTCGTCGGCGGTGTGGTGTCTGGCAGCGGCCTGGCCGTCTTGCCGTTGGACGCCATCGCCACGTCGACGAACGGACGCCGCGCCACCGTCGACCCGCTGCTGCGCTGACAACAGTTGGCCTCAGCCGTCGATATCCGGGTCGATCTTCTCCACCGGAAGGCCGGTCAAGGCCGACAACTGCTCGACCAAGGTGCGATGGACGAGGATGGCCAGTCCACGCCGACTGGCAGTCCTCAGTTCGAGGGGACGTCGGTAGATGACGACCCGGGCAGGGGAGTCGTCACTGCCGTCGACCGCCGACGACAGCGGAACCCGTTCCTCGGTCCAGTCCGGCATCGTGGGGACGTCCTCCGCCCCTACGACGACGTTGTCGAGAATCCCCGGACACGACCGCTGCACCTGGCGGACGGCTTCGGCCAGGCAGGCCGTGAAGAACTCAGCATCGTTGGGGTCGATGCGGTCGATACGCCCGCCATAGGCACGCGGCAGGACGACTGGCCCACGCTGCCCACGACCATGACGGTTTCGACGCTTGGACATGACACCACTGTATTGCGGATGTACCAATGGTGCGATCAGACGAGTCCGGGCCACCCCCTCCGCAGGTGCAGGTCACATGTCCCTGGTGCACACACGCTCGCGCAGCCCCGACCGTATGTGTCGGTACCCGCGTGGCACCACAGGGAAAACAGGACTGTGGCGTACCGTGCCCTGGGTGAGAGAGTGCATTCGACCCGGATGTTCCCGACCGGCAGTCGCGACGCTGACCTACGTGTATGCCGAGCGCACTGCGGTCCTCGGCCCTTTGGGACCCAGCCGTGAGCCCGGCGCCTACGACATGTGCGCGGAGCACGCCGAAGCCCTCTCAGCCCCGGTGGGATGGGAAGTCATCCGACTCCCGGGCATCGATGATCCTGCGCCGGCACCGCCGGTGGACGACCTCATGGCCCTTGCTGCGGCTGTTCGCGAGGTGGGAATGCTGGAAGACGAGGTTGTCCCCGAGCCAGACCCCGCCTCGGTCCATGTCCTGGGTCGTCGTGGTCACCTGTCGGTGATCACGGACGCCAGCCACGACGTGCGAAGCCATTAGGATGACGGTCATGCCTGATCTACCGCTGGCCCCTGAGGCACTCGACCTCTCACCGGCATTCCTGGAGGTGGCAGCCTGCCCGGCGTGCCACTCCCGGTTCGCACTCGACTTCGACAGTGGGGAGCTGGTCTGTTCCTCGCCGTCCTGCGGGCTGGCCTTCCTGGTGCGCGACGGTGTGCCTGATCTTCGCCTTGACGCCGCCCGTCAGCGCGGGGCGACGAGGACCGCTGACGCGCAGGACGCCGAGGCCTTCGAGCCCACCCGTCGTCATGAGCTGAGACCTCGGTGACTTTCGACGACTCACGTCTCGACGCGCCGCTCGACCCTCTGACCGAGGGGGTCTTGCGACATCTGGCGAGTACCGGTGCACGTGTCCGTCGCGACTCGGCCAGCCTCGACGAGGTGCGTCGAACCGTCGGTGAATGGGGACAGCCCAGGGGGGTTCTCGTCGTCGGTCCGGAAGCCCGTCTGGTGCGCTCAGTTCTGGAGCCGGTGTGCCCGGTCCCCCTCGTCGCGTGGCCGTTCCGTCGTTTACCGGCATGGGTGGGTCCCCTGGATCTCGTGGCCGTCCTCGACGCCGATGGACGATGCGCGATCCAGGTGGCAGAGGCGCGCCGTCGCGGTAGCGCCATCATCCTGGCCTCCACCGGGGACAGCGAATCCTGGCGCGCTGCCGGTAACCATGGCACTGCCCGTATTCAGATGGTCTCTGAGGATCCCATCTCAGCCGCAGTTTCCGCACTGGCAGTGCTGGGCGATCTGGGGCTCGGTCCTGCCGTCGATCCCGGCCAGGTCGCTCGGGTGGCAGACATGGTGGCCGAATCGGCCTCACCGCATCGCGATCTGGCGGTCAACCAGGCCAAGGACCTGGCCTGTGCCCTGGCTGACGCCGAACCTCTGACCTGGGGCGGATCGGTGCTGGCCGCACGCGCTTCTCGTCGCCTGGCCGAGTTGATGCGTCGGGCCACGGGTCGAATCGCGCTGTCGGCTGACGCCGCCGCGCTGCGTCCCATCATTGAATCCGCTCCCAGACGAGATCCCTTTTCCGATCCTGACCTCGATGGTGAATCGCGTCGACCGGTACTTGTCGTCATGGATGACGCCGAGACCGAGCACGAGGTCACTCGTCGGAAGTTGGAGCAACTGTGTGCCATCCACGACGTGAGGGTGCGCAGCGTCACCCTGCCGTTGGGTATTGATGAGAGGTCCTCCTCGATGGACCGTTACGTTGCCCTCCTGCTGCAGGGAAGTTTCGCCACCGTTTACCTGGCCCTTGGGCTGGACCGTCTGGAGGAGATGTCATGAGTCAGTCCCACGTGGCTGGGGGGCCGGACGAGGCCGAGAAGCCGGAGAAGGAGGGCGGAGGTCGCAAGGCAATCATTGCCGCTGCCTCTGCCAACCTCGCGATCGCGGTGACGAAGGCCCTCGCATGGGCCCTGACTGGCGCATCCTCGATGCTTGCCGAGGCCATTCATTCGGTGGCCGACACCACTAACCAGGTCGTCCTCATGGTCGGAGGCAAGGCTGCCCACAAGAAGGCCGACGAGGACCACCCATTCGGTTACGAGAGGGCCCGTTACCTGTCCGGCTTCATCGTCGCCGTGGTCATCTTCAGCGTCGGTGGACTGTTCGCCCTGTACTCGTCGTACCAGAAGATCAGCGACACCCTCGCCGGCAAGCCTGAAGAGCTGCTCGACTCCCAGTGGTGGTGGGTGCCGCTGGTCGTGACCATCATCTCGGCATGTGCTGAGGGAGCCAGCCTGCACACCGCTCTCAAGGAGAGCAAGCCAGATCGCGATGGCATGACGATCCTGCAGTACATCCGCAAGGCCAAGGCCCCGGAGCTGCCAGTGGTCATGATGGAGGACGCGGCTGCCGTTCTCGGTCTGCTCTTCGCATTCCTCGGTGTCGGCCTCACGATCCTGACGCACAACCCGATCTTCGACGGCATCGGCTCAGCGTGTATTGGCGTCCTGTTGATCGTCGTCGCAGCCATTCTCTCGCGAGAGATGAAGTCCCTGCTGGAAGGGGAGTCGGCAACTCCGGAGTCACGCAAGGCCATTCACGACGCGCTCGTGGGCACTGACGGCGTCGACTCGGTCATCTACATGAAGACGGTCCACTTGGGTCCAGACACCATCCTGCTGGCTGCCAAGATCGCCGTCGACCCGGGCGACTCCGCACTCGAGGTGGCACGCATCATCGACAATGCGGAGGTGGCCGTCCGTGCTGCGGAACCGCTTGTCGGCCCGCTCTTCCTCGAACCTGACATTCGGTACGGCGATCGTCGCATCGGGGAGGACGAGAAGCGTCCGGAGGATCAGGTATGAGCAAGCCTGTCCTGGTGCTCAACGGCCCGAACCTGGGACGATTGGGTCGCCGTGAACCCCAGATCTATGGGACGACGACTCACGGTGACCTGGCGGCCCGGCTGATCGAGTACGGCCGCGAGCTCGGGCTCGACGTCGAGGTGCGTCAGACCGACTCCGAGGAGCGGATGATCGGGTGGATACATCAAGCTGCTGACGATCGCATCCCGGTCGTCATCAATCCGGCTGCCTGGAGCCACTACAACATCGCAATTGCTGATGCCCTGGCCCAGGTGGAGGCACCCTGCATCGAGGTGCACATTTCGAACATCGCCACCCGGGAGGAGTTCCGTCACCACAGCGTGGTCTCGGCGCATGTCACCGGGACGATTGCCGGCCTCGGGCTGAAGGGCTACGAGTTGGCCCTCGCCTGGTTGGCGACGGTCTGACGCCGACTCGCTCTCTCCGACGTGACCGAACCTGTGTGACGATGGTGCGGGGGACTCAGCGTTTCATCGACTCGAAGATCTCCTTGCACTCCGGGCAGACGGGGAATTTGTCCGGATTGCGGGAGGGTACCCACACCTTGCCGCACAGGGCGACGACAGGGGTCCCGTTGACCATGGCGTCGGTGAGCTTGGCCTTCGGGACGTAGTGGGAGAAGCGCTCGGCGTCACCGTCATCAAAGGATAGACGAGTCTTCTCCTCGACCGCCGTACTGGAACCTGGTGCCACCTGTGTGCTCATGGTGGACCAGTGTACGTGGCAGACATCATGCCTGACCACGGAGGACGACGAGTCCAGCTGGCAGCGGACGTAATTAGCATCATGGGCCCATCGTGGGAGAATGGACCGGTGACGAATGCGACTCCTCCCCCCATGGGCTGGTACCCCGACCCTGCCGGAAGTGATCAGGAGCGGTATTGGGACGGCGAACGATGGACCCGCAATCTGCGGAATCCGCCCGAACCCGAACCGCGTCATGTCACCGGTCATGTGCCTGAGACGCTGGCCCCGGTCTCACGGGTGCCCTCGTCCCCGCGTCAGACGACCACTGCGCCGCGGCACGGAGACGTGGCGGCGCCGCGCAGCGAGTGGGGCACCACCGCTGACGGTGTGCCCCTGGCCGGGTGGTGGTGGCGAGCCTTGTCGACCGTCATCGATTTCGTCCTGGTGTGGGCCGTTGTCGGCGTCACCATGCACGAGAAGATCGCCAGCATCATGGCCAGCTACCAGGCGTTCCTCGACGAATCGATGCGCAGGATCAGCGCGGGGGCGAGTCCGTCTGACGTCATCACCACGCAGTCGCTGAGTGATGCAGGGTTCGTCTACGACATGACGAGTCTTGTTGGTGCCGTCATCATCGCCCAGGCGATCTACCAGTTCATCATGCTGGCGACCTGCGCCGGTTCGGTTGGCCAGCTTGTCTGCGGGCTGCGCGTCGTGACCACCAATCAGGGCCAGGACCATCGCCGACTGGTGTGGTGGCGTGCTCTTGTCCGTGCCACGGCCTGGGCTTGTGTGGAGATTGGTAACCAGGTCATTGTGTTGTTGACTCCGTTCAGTTATCTCATGCCGCTGTGGCAGCGGTCTCGCCAGACCATCCACGACGCCATTGCCGGCACTCAGGTGGTTCGTCCGGTTCGCCAGCTCGACGCCGAGTGAGTTTTGTCCAGACGGGGCGACGATGTCGTCCCCACATTCCGTCCGCATTGATCCCGCCCCCACGCTGGGGCACCGAAAGGCCGTCATGTCCTTGACAGATCCCCACTTGACGACCCTGGCCGATTACTTCGGCATCGCTCGTGACTACCACGACTGGAAGGGCCAGTACATCGAGGTTGAGGAGGCGACCGTCATCGCCGTCCTTGCCGGGCTCGGGATCGATGCGTCGACCCCGGAGCTGGCCGAACAGGCATGCCGAGAGGTCGCCAACCGCACCTGGCGTCGTGTCCTGCCCGGAATCGTCGTGCTGCGCGAGGGCCAGGAAGGACGCGTCGACGTCCACGTCAATGCCGGGGAGTGGGTCGATGTTCACATCATCTGTGAGGACGGTCATCATCGCGAGTGTTGGCAGGTCGACAACTGGACCCCGGATCGCCAGGTCGAGGGGCGCTGGATCGGTGAGGCCACCTTCGGCATCCCGGCTGACCTTCCGCTGGGTTACCACACCATCGTCGCGACGACGGCTGATCACCGCGCCACGTCGACCCTGGTGGTTTCCCCGAACTGGCTCGGTCTGCCGAGGTCAATGGGTTCGTCCCGGGTCTGGGGCCATGCGGTGCAGCTGTACTCCACGCGGTCTCGGGGGTCGTGGGGAATGGGCGATCTAGCGGATCTGGCGGATCTGTCCACCTGGGCGGCAACCCAGGGTGCGGACTACATGCTCGTCAACCCATTGCATGCCAGCCAGGTTGTCTCCCCGATCGAGCCCTCACCGTATCTGCCCTGCAGCCGTCTCTTCCTCAACCCGCTGTACGTGCGCCCTGAGATCATTCCTGAGTTCGCAGACCTCGACTCCTACGAGTGTTCCAAGGCCCGCTCCGCCCAGGCTCATGCGGCCGCGACCACTGAGACGATCGACCGTGACCGTTCCTGGGATTCCAAGCTGCCGGTCCTCGAGGCCGTCCACGCCCTCGGTCTGGAAGGGTCGCGAGAGCTGTCCTACCAGGCCTTCCGCAGGCTGCGCGGCACCCGTCTGGTCGATCTGGCCACCTGGTGTGCGCTGACCGAGGTCTACGGCAACGACTGGCATGAATGGCCCGAAGGGTTCCAACGTCCCAGCAACCGAGCCGTCTCGGAGTTCGTGCGCGCTCACGAGGATCGCGTCGACTTCTTCATGTGGCTGCAGTGGATTGCTGACCAGCAGCTCTCGGCCGCCCAGTCGGCCGGACGTGACGCCGGGATGTCCCTGGGCCTCATCTGTGACCTGGCCGTCGGCGTCTCGGGTGCCGGAGCAGATGCGTGGATGCTCGGGAAACTCTTTGCCGACGGTGTCTCCGTCGGCTCCCCGCCTGATGCCTTCAACCAGGCCGGTCAGGAGTGGGGTCAGCCGCCGATGCGTCCGGACATGTTGGCCGACATGGCCTACCAGCCCTTCCGTGAGATGGTGCGGGCGGCCCTGCGACATGCGGGCGGTATCCGTATCGACCACATCCTTGGCCTGTTCCGGCTGTGGTGGGTCCCAGCCGGTCTTGGCCCGTGCATGGGAACGTACATCCGGTACGACCACGAGGCCATGGTCGGTATCCTGGCCCTGGAGGCCTACCGTGCCGGCGCCCTCGTCGTGGGCGAGGACCTGGGCACCGTCGAGCCGTGGGTGCGCACGTATCTGCGTGAGCGGGGGATCATGGGTACCTCGGTGCTGTGGTTCGAGAATGGCGAGGACGGCCATCCGCTGGCTCCCGAGCAGTGGCGTGAGTACGCCATGAGTTCGGTGACCACTCATGACCTCCCGCCCACCACCGGCTACCTCGCTGGTGACCATGTCGAGGTGCGTAACGAGCTCGGACTGCTCACAGAGTCCTTGGAGCACGAGCGGGCCGAGGCAGCCCGTCAGACGGAGACCTGGATCGGCATCCTGCGGGCGCGTGGAGTGTTGGAGGGGGACGATCCCTCGGAGGAAGAGATCGTGGTGGCGATGCACCGCATGCTCACCCAGACGCCGGCTAAGGTCCTCAACGCCACCCTCACCGATGCCGTGGGGGATCGACGTACCCAGAACCTTCCCGGCACTACCAATGAGTACCCGAACTGGCGGGTGCCTCTCAGCCATCCGGACGGCTCGCCGATGTGGCTCGAGGAGGTCTTCACCGATGAGAGGGCCGCGCGACTGTCTAGGGTCATGAACGAGAAGTGATCGGCTGACTTTGGTCGTAGGAGATGTGAAACCGGGGTCCGATGCCTGTTGGCATCGGACCCCGAATGCTTGATCACGGGTCGACAACCCGTGCCAGTCGCTCAGTCGGCAACGGCCTTCTTGAGGGTGCTGGAGGCCGAGATCTTGACGGCCTTGTGAGCGGGGATGGTCATGGACTCGCCGGTGCGGGGGTTGCGGCCATTGCGAGCGGGACGCTCGACGGCCTCGGCGGTGAACAGACCGGGAAGCTGCACCTTCTCGCCCTTGGCCAGGGCGCCGGTGATGACGTCGGTGAGAGCCTTGACGGCCTCGTTGGTCTGGGCCTCGGTGAGCGAGGCCTGCTTGGCGACAGCCTTGATGAGCTCGGACTTGGTCATGGGGTCTCCTAAGGTGGACTGTGTTCGGTTTTCGGCTTCTTGCCGTTTCCCTAATCAAGGACCCTAGCGGGTGTCGCTCCTCAGTCAAGCCCAGATGCGCTTCAACAGCGGGTTTTCCACCCATTTCGGACCAGTGTTTACCCGGTTGTCACATTTCGAGTAGTTGGAGCGGCCGGTTGAGCCAGTGCCGGAATACTCAGGACAACGAGGCGCCGAGAACGGTATCGGCGCCGTCATCTCCCTGCTTCACCATGATGGTCGGGATGGCCTGGTCGCCGCGGGAAATGCGTCGTCCGGAGATGGGCAGCTCGGCGATGGCAGCCTGGTGACGCTTGCGTGCGGCCTCCAGCGGCTCACGTCCCACGACTTCGCCGTCGACGATGAGGGGGACGATGAGGTTCCGGTCGTCAGCGTCGGCGGTCGGCTGCTGGCCCACTCCGACGACCTCGGCGGTGGCAATGCCGCCCGAACCGATGCGTCGCACCGCGAACTTGCGTCCTCCCACGGTGTTCTTGTGAGACGACTTCTTGGCCACCGGCAACAGCTCGGCGTCAGGGCCGTTCGAGATGGCACGGGCGACCAGCTTGTAGACGAAGGAGCAGGTCGGCGCTCCCGAGCCTGTCACGAGGGAGGTTCCGACGCCGAAGCCATCGACGGGGGCGCCACGCAGGGCGGCAATCTGCCACTCGTCAAGGTCGCTGGTGACGATGACGCGGGTGTTGGTGGCACCGAGGTCATCGAGCAGATCGCGGACCTGGCGGGCGGCGATGGACAGGTCGCCGGAGTCGATGCGGACCGCGCCGAGGCGTCCTTCGGTGAGGCGGACGGCCGTGCGCACGGCGTTCTCGATGTCGTAGGTGTCGACCAGCAGGGTGGTCTTCTCTCCGTAGGCGGCCAGCTGGGCACGGAAGGCGTCCTCCTCGGTGTCGTGGAGAAGGGTGAAGGCGTGGGCGGCGGTGCCGGAGGTGGGGACGCCGTAGCGGATGCCGGCAGCGAGGTTCGAGGTCGGGCCGAATCCAGCGATCCAGGCAGCGCGAGCAGCGGTGACGGCGGATTCCTCATGGGTACGACGAGAGCCCATCTCGATGATGGAGCGGCCCTCGGCCATCATGACCATGCGGGAGGCCGCCGATGCGATCGCGGAGTCATGGTTGTAGATGCTCAGCAGCAGTGTCTCGAGAACACAGGCCTCGGCAAAGGTGCCCTCGACGGTGAGGAGCGGCGATCCCGGGAAGTAAAGATCGCCCTCAGCGTAACCATGGATGGATCCGGTGAAACGGTAGTTCGACAGCCACTCGGCCATGTGCGGGCCGACGACCCCGGTCTTCTCCAGGAAGGAGACTTCTTCGTCGGTGAAGTGGAAGTCTTCCACCGCATCGAGGACACGCCCAGTGCCGGCGACGACGCCGTAGCGGCGGCCCTCGGGGAGACGCCGTGGGAACAGTTCGAAGACGCAGCGGCGGTCAGCGGTTCCCGATGCCATGGCAGCCTCGACCATGGTCAGCTCGTAATGGTCGGTGAACATTGCGGTCGACATGGGCCACAGTTTAGGGGGATGGGGCGCCCTCGTCGGTGGGGTTGTGTGTCCTCGCCTGGTGACAGAATGGGCACATGTCTGCAGCCACCGTGGAACCCATTGCACGGACCGACCGTCTCACCGATGAGGAATCGACGTGGACGACGGTCGTCTGGGACGATCCGGTGAACCTCATGGACTACGTGACGATGGTGTTCATGAGGTATTTCGGCTACCCCCGCGAGAAGGCCGAGCAGCTCATGATCCAGGTCCACAACCATGGCCGGGCCACAGTGTCCGAGGGGTCAAAGGAGGAGATGGAGATCGCGGTGCACGCCATGCACGGCTACGGACTGCAGGCCTCGGTCGAAAAGGGCGGACAGGAATGAGGATCGAGGGCACCCGGGATCGGTGGGTCTGGTACTTGGAGCGTCGCGAGACCATCGGCATCGAGATCGCCCTGGGCCACTACGTCGAGGCCTTGTCGCGGTTACGCACCGCTCCCGCCCATCGCACCTCGGGCGGAGATCCGTTCGTCTTCTGGGAGAGCCAGTTCTCCGGTCCCCAGGAGGACGACGAGGTGCGTCGGGCCATCCTGCCGAGCGCCTATCGCGACGATGACGCTGCTGACGCCCAGTTCCACGCCAGCCATGACGCCGAGGAGGTCGCCGCGCGTTGGGGAGATGCCCAGGCATTGCGGACTGATCTGGAGACCTTGCACCGAACTGGCCGTATCTCCATGAATCCGGAGACGACGCAGCGGTGGCTTCGTACTGTCAATGTGCTGCGGGGGATGATGGCGGCCAGGTTGGGTATCACTGACCAGATCACCGCTGAGGAGGTCGCCCGGGCCGCTCGGGAGGAGCTGGAGGCCGAGGAGGAGTGCGTTTACGAATGGCTCGGCTTCATTGTCGAGGTGCTCGTCGAGGTGGAGCTGTCGGAATAGGGGTCACACCTCTCGGACACTCACCGGCTCGCGCAACCTCAGGCTGAGCTGACGTTCCAACCTCTGGTGCAAGGTGATGACAGCTGCCGGACAACCCCGGCAGGCACCTTTCATGGCCACGTCGACAGTGCGCTGTCCGCGGTGGACCGTGACGTCGACCAACTCGATCGACCCACCGTGCATGGTGGCCACGGCACCGACGGGACCTGCGATGAGTTCGTCGGCGCACCGTCTCAGGGTCAGTACCTCGTCAAGGGCCTGGGCGTCAGGCCCACCGACCCAGTCGTCAGTTCGTTCGAGGGCGACGGTCAGCCCCGTCCGGAAGCCGGCGCCGATGCGCCCCCAATCGCCGTCGAGGGCGGTCGCGATGACGGCGCCAACCGTCACCTCGACGCGCACTCGATCCAGGAACTCGTCCAGACCTGGCGCACTCACCAGTTCGCCGGCGAAGGGCAGGCTCACACCAGAGATCATCCAACGCAGGGTCGCGGGGTCAGCCGTTGCCTCCGGGTGGACGGCCATGGAAGGTCGGGACGCAAGATTCATCAGATCACCAGATTCGTCACGAGACGCCCGATGAAGGCCATGATCCACGCCAGTGCGAACATGTATCCGAAGGCGATCGACGGCCACTTCCAGCCTCCGGTCTCCCGTTTCATGATCGCCACCGTCGACATGCACTGCAGGGCGTAGGCGAAGAAGAGGAGGAGAGCGACGACGGTCGCCGAGGTGAAGACCTTCTCACCTTGGTGCTCACCGTGCGTCCACGTCCAGCGGTCGAGTTGCTCGGCCACCTCGACGTCGTCCTCGGGATCAGTGGCCGAGGCCATCTGGCCCAGGG
This sequence comes from Cutibacterium avidum 44067, assembly GCF_000367205.1. NCBI lineage: Bacteria > Bacillati > Actinomycetota > Actinomycetes > Propionibacteriales > Propionibacteriaceae > Cutibacterium > Cutibacterium avidum. Next base: position 550,024 of record NC_021064.1, read on the forward strand.
TGGAGACGGCCACCTCGCGGGCAGCCAGCGAGCCGATGAGGGAGACGTCAATGCGCCAGTCGAATCCCAGCGGTTCGAAGACAGGTTCGACGGCCTTGCCGACACCAGCAGCGATGGAGTGGTCCATGGTGTAGGCCGCCACCGCGACGTCGTCGCGCGGATCGACGCCGGCCTTGGACAGCTCGGCGTCAGAGCGCATCGGGAAGGTCGTCAGTGCCCAGATGACGATGGTCGTCAGCATGATGATGGTGCCGGCCTTGCGCAGGAAGGCCTTGGTCGGCTCCCACATCGCGATGCCCACCGAGCGCAGGGTGGGAATCCGGTAGGGCGGCATCTCCATGTAGAAGGGCAGCAGGACGCCCGACCGGTCGGTGATCTTCTTGACGACCCACGCCGCCGCCATCGCCGAGACCGCGCCGAGGAGGTAGAGCAGGAACATGGCCACGCCTCGACCGGAGAACGGGCCCATTCGGGTGGCCTCGGGGACGAGCATGCCCACGAGGAGCACGTAGACAGGCAGGCGCGCTGAGCACGTGGCCAGCGGGACGCCGAGCATCGTCGCGATACGGTCCTTGGCCGAGGGAATGGTCCTCGTGGCCATGATGCCTGGAATGGCGCAGGCGAAGGAGGACAACATCGCCACGAAGGCTCGTCCTTCCAACCCGGCACGGCTCATGACCTTGTCCATGAGGAACGCCGCCCGCGACATGTAGCCCACCGCGTCGAGCAGGGCCAACAGCAGGAACATCAGCAGGATCTGTGGCACGAAGACCAGCACCGAACCGACGCCGCCGATGATTCCGTCTCCCAGCAGACCGGCGAGGATGGGGTTGGAGACGTGGGTGTCGACTTCACCACCGAGCCACCCGAAGAACTCGTCGATGGCGTCCTGGAAGGGGGCTGCCCACGTGAACAGCGCCTGGAAGAACATGAACATCACCAGGAAGAAGATGATCGTTCCCCACACCGGGTGCAGCAGCACCTTGTCAATGCGCTCGGTTCGGGAGTCAGGGTGGGGGTCCTGGTAGCCGATGCTGGCCAGGATGGAATCGACCCAGCCGGCCAGTTCCTCGGCGTCGGTGGGCGGCAGGACGGGGGGACGGCTCCAGGTCTGCCACTCGCTGATGAGGTGGCGCAGTTCCCCGATGCCGATGCCACGATTGGCGACCACGGACACCACCGGCACGCCCAATGCCTGGGACAGGGCGGTGGTGTCGAGGCTGCCGCCACGGCGTCGCAGCTCGTCAGTCATGGTGACGACGACGGCGGTGGGCAGATTGCGTTGCAGAGTTTCGGCGAGGAGCAGCAGCGAGCGCCGCAATGCCGTCGCGTCGGTCACGACGAGGACGCCGTCGGGCGATTGCACGCCTTCGAGGGAGGAGTCCAAGGCTTCGGCGACAACGGCCTCGTCAGGGGAGATGGGGTTGAGGGAATAGGCGCCGGGGAGGTCCTCGATGCCGTATTCAACGTTGCCGATCCGGCAGACGCCGGTAGTGCGAGCGACGGTGACCCCGGGGTAGTTGCCAGTTTTGGCGTGCAGGCCGGTGAGTTGGTTGAAGATCGACGTCTTGCCGCCGTTGGGTGAGCCGACCAGGTACAGGCTCGGGGAGCCCTTCGTTGGCTCCGCTGTCGGGGCGGCGTGGCAGGACGTTGCGGTGGGTGTGGGCATCAGGAAACCTCGAATGGACGCACGCTGAGGTGCGCAAGATGAATGGGGAAGGTCACGCGGCGACAGCGGCGACGCACGGCTGAGCAGTCGGCTGCGGCTGGGGTATCGGGCGGACCATGATCATGTCGGCCTGGGCGCGTCGCAGGCACATCTGGACGTCGCAGACGTGGAAGACCATGGGGCCGCCGAAGGGTGCTTGACGGACCTTGGTGATCTCACGGCCTCGTCCGAAACCGAGCATGCGGAGTCGGTGTGAGATGTGATCGGCGCAGTCGGTGGCGATGTCCTCGATAGTCGCGCTCTGCCCAGTCGGCAGTGAACTGAGCGGTACGACGACGGCGTTGTTCGCGATGCTGCGGTTCATGTGCCTCGTCATGGTGCTCCTCCTCGATGGTCATGGCGACGCCGGAATCCCGACGCACGATTAGAGAATAGCCAAGCCTTACCTCATTGTCATCACTGGGGGTCGTTTTCGTCATGCCAGCGTCAGCAAAACCGTGCGCATGGCCGGTTTCCGGCGAGGGCGCGGTAGTCTTGCCAGCCGTGACCGAACCTGACCTCGACGTTGTCGACGCCCCGATCGGCATCTTCGACTCTGGATTCGGAGGGCTGACGGTGGCGCGATCCGTCGTCGACCTCATGCCCAACGAGGACATCGTCTATCTGGGTGACACGGACCGCGCTCCCTACGGCGAGAAGACGATTGCCGAGGTGCGTCGCTACGCCCTGCAATGCCTCGACCGTCTCGTCGCCCAGGGCGTGAAAGCCCTCCTCATCGCCTGTAATACGGCGTCGTCGGCAGTGCTGAGGGATGCCCGGGAGCGCTACGACGTCCCGGTCATTGACGTCATCATGCCGGCCGCTCGCCGAGCCAGTTCAGCCACCCGGAACGGTCGTATCGGCGTCATCTGCACCGACGCCACGGCTCGATCCTTGTCGTACGAGGACGCCCTGGCTGCGGTGCCCGGCATCACCCTGACGACCCAGGCCTGTCCGAAATTCGTCCCCTACGTCGAGGAGGGGGTCACCAGCGGGCCGGAGTTGGAGGCCATCGCGCGGGACTACCTGGAGCCGATCCGCGAGGCCGGTTGCGACACCCTCATCCTGGGCTGTACCCACTACCCGCTGCTGGCTGGGCTCATTTCCTATGTCCTGGGCGACGACGTCACCCTCATCTCCTCCTCCCACCAGTGTGCGCGGGCCTCCTATTCCTTGATGGCGGACTCGGGGTTGCTGCACTCCGAGCCTCGGGAGTCCATCCGCTACTTCCTGACGACGGGCAATGCAGAGCGATTCGAGAGATTGGGACGACGGCTCATGGAGGGTTTCGTCCACGACGTGCAGTCGGTGCACGCTGACCGGAATCCTCTCGGGGACCGTGCGTCGTGCGCGACTGAGTGACGCCGCTGAGCGACCTGGGGAGCGTACCGTGTCATAGCCCTGATTCGTGTCAGTCCCTCCCACTACCCTTGGCAGCGTGAGTGAGACTTCTCGAAGTGATGGACGCCGCCTGGACCAGTTGCGAGACGTCAGGATCGAACGCGGCTGGTTGACCCAGGCCGAGGGATCGGTGCTGGTGAGTTTCGGTCGCACCACCGTGCTGTGCAATGCGTCGGTCACCGAGGGGGTGCCGCGCTGGCGCAAGGGATCGGGCCTGGGCTGGGTGACGGCGGAGTACGAGATGCTGCCGCGCGCCACCAACGAGCGCTCCGCTCGGGAGTCCCGCAAGGGCAAGGTCGGCGGGCGCACCCACGAGATCTCCCGGCTGGTCGGACGGTCCCTGCGCGCCGTCGTCGACGACAAGGCGCTGGGTGAGAACACCATCATCCTCGACTGCGACGTGCTGCAGGCCGACGGAGGTACGCGCACTGCCTCCATCACCGGTGCCTACGTCGCCTTGGTCGACGCCGTCAACTGGCTGCGAGAGCGCGGCAGTCTGGCCGGGGAACCCATCACCGGATCGGTGCAGGCCATCTCGGTGGGAGTCGTCGGTGGCACCCCGATGCTCGACCTTGCCTACGAGGAGGACTCCCGAGCTGACACCGACATGAATGTCGTCATGAGCGGCGACGGGGACTTCGTCGAGATCCAAGGGACCGCGGAGGGGGCTCCCTTCAACCGTGGCCTCCTCAATGACCTGCTCGATCTGGCTGCCGGCGGCTGCGCCTCGCTCAAGGCTGCACAGTCTGAGGCCCTCGGGGTGACGCTGTGAGCAGGGTTGTGCTGGCGTCCAACAATGCCAAGAAACTGGTCGAACTGCGGCGTACCTTCGAGGCGGCCGGGACTGACGTCGAGATCGTCGGTCTGTCGGAGGTCAGTGATGCTGCGGCTCCCGAGGAGACCGGCACCACCTTCGTCGAGAACGCCCTCATCAAGGCCCGAGCTGCTGCCCATGACACCGATCTGCCGGCGCTGGCCGACGATTCCGGTCTCGAGGTTGACGCCCTCAATCGGATGCCGGGCATCCGTTCGGCACGCTGGTCGGGACGCGAGGCGACCGACGCGCGCAACCTCCAGTTGCTGCTCGACCAGACCTTCGACCTTCCCCACGAGCGTCGTCGTGGTCGGTTCGTGTGCGCGATGGCGTTCGTCGACCCTGATGGCACCGAGATCACCAAGGTCGCCACGATGGAGGGGCGGATCATCTCCGAGGCGCGCGGGGAGAACGGGTTCGGTTACGATCCGATGTTCGTGCCTGATGCTCAGCCCGGTGACCTCACCAGCGCTGAGATGTCCGCTGAGGTCAAGGACGCCATCAGCCATCGTGGGCAGGCCGTTCGTGCCATCGTCCCGGCAGTTGTCGCTCACCTGGAAGGGCGCTGACGTGCAGGTTTACCTCGACCTGTTGCGACGGATCCTCGACGAGGGTGTGCGTCGTGAGGACCGTACCGGCACCGGGACCCTGAGTGTCTTCGGCCATCAGATGGCCTTCGACCTGTGTGAGGGTTTCCCGCTGGTGACGACGAAGAAGATCTACACCCGTAGCGTGTTCGGGGAGCTGTTGTGGTTCCTGCGCGGGGACACCAATATCGGCTGGCTGCACGAGAACAACATCCATATCTGGGATGAATGGGCCGACGAGAATGGCGACCTGGGACCGGTTTACGGTCACCAGTGGCGTTCCTGGCCCGACGCCGACGGCGGCACGATCGACCAGATCGCCAAGGTCATCGAGCAGATCCGCACTAACCCGTGGTCGCGTCGGCACATCGTCTCGGCGTGGAATGTGGCCGAGGTCGACGAGATGGCCCTGCCGCCCTGTCACACCTTGTTCCAGTTCTATGTCACTCCTGACGAGAACGGGGATCCGGAATGGCTGAGCTGCCAGCTGTATCAGCGTTCCGGTGACACCTTCCTCGGTGTGCCGTTCAACATTGCGTCCTACGCACTGCTCACCCGTCTGGTGGCATCGGTGACGGGATTGAAGCCGCTGAAGTTCGTCCACACCTTGGGTGACGCCCACCTCTATCTCAATCACCTCGATCAGGTGCACGAGCAGCTCGAGCGTGAGCCGCGACAGCTTCCTCAGCTGACCGTCAATCCGGAGATTCGTGACATCGACGGGTTCGAGCTGTCGGACATCACCTTGACCGGGTACGACCCCTGTCCGGCCCTTCCCGCCCCGATTGCCGTCTGAGCACGGCCGGATTGCAGGATTCGAAGTACCAGGAGGGATGATGAAGGTCGTCGCCATCGCAGCGGTCGCCGACAACGGCGTCATCGGGTCCGGCCAGGACATGCTCTGGCACATCAGCGAGGACTTCCGCCGCTTCAAGAGGGTGACGATGGGCCACACCCTGGTGTTCGGGCGGTGCACCTTTGAACAGATCGGCAAGCTCCCGGGACGGCATCACATCATCTGCACCCGCGACCGGCAGTGGTCTGCCGATGGCGTCGACGCCGCCGCCAGCCCGCGTGAAGCCGTCGAGATGGCTCGTGACGCCGGTGAGACGATCTGCTACATCGCCGGTGGCGGCCAGATCTACGCCGATGCCCTCGACCTGTGCGACGAGCTCGACATCACCGAGGTCCACCAGAGACCGGAGGGTTCGGCACGATTCCCCCACATCGATCGGCGGGTGTGGGTCGAGACCCGACGTGAGCCCCGTGACGGGTTCGACTTCGTCGGGTATCGGCACCGGGCATGAGATCGATGGCGTCGATCCTCCACCTGGACATGGATGCCTTCTTCGCCTCGGTGGAGCAACGGGACAAGCCCTCCCTGGTCGGCAAGGCCGTGATCGTCGGTGGGGTCGGTGGTAGGGGAGTCGTGGCGACGGCCTCCTACGAGGCCCGTAAATTCGGCGTCCACTCCGCCATGGCAGGGACACAGGCTCGACGTCTGGCTCCCCATGCTGCCTTTCTCTCGGGACGATTCCAGGCATACCGGGAGTCCTCCAAGGTCGTTATGGCAACCCTGCGAGAACTGTCGCCCCTCGTCGAGCCGCTGAGCCTCGATGAGGCCTTCGTCGATCTGGAGTCGGGAGGGATCGACGTCGAGGATCTTGACGCGCTGCACCAGGTTGCTGTCGATCTCCGCGCCCGAGTCTTCGAGCGCACCGAGGGACTGAGTTGCTCGGTGGGGATCGGCTCGAGCAAGTTCATGGCCAAGGTTGCCTCCGAGATGGCCAAGCCGAAGCGCGGTCACAGTGACCAGATCGCCCTCGTCGCCCCCGGGACCGAGGTCGACATCATTGCTCCCCTACCAGTGCGGGCGATTCCCGGAGTCGGACCAGTCACTGCGGAAAGGCTGGACAAGCTCGGCCTGCGCACCATCGCTGATGTCCGTGCTGCTCGGGAGTCGGAGCTCGTCCATGAGTTGGGCCATGCGTCGGGGACGAGCCTTGTTGCCTTGTCACGGGCCTGGGATGACCGGCCGGTGGTCGCGAGCCGGATCGCCAAGTCGATCTCGGTGGAGGACACCTTCGAGCACGATCTCACCAATCGCGAGGAGTGTCGCCATATCGTCGAGCGCCATGCCGTCCTGGTGTGCGGGCGACTCAAAAAGTCCGGGCATTTCGCCCGCACCGTCACTCTCAAGGCGAAGATGGCGGACTTCCAGGTGTGGTCGCGGTCGGTGACCCTGACTGGCGCCACTGACTCGCCCGAGAGGATTACCCATCTGGCAGTGCGGATGCTCGATTCCCTCGACCTGCGTGAGGGGGTTCGGTTGCTGGGAGTCGGTGTCTCCAACTTCACGACCTCAGCCCAGGAAGAACTCTTCATCATCGACGACGACGGACATCTGCTCGATGAACCCGAGGTGACCGAGGATGTCACGCCTGTCCAACCCGGGCCCTTCGGCCGGCGGCGATCCTTCGACGGCAGGCGTTGGCCGCCGGGCGCCGACGTGGTTCACGATGAGTACGGCCGCGGCTGGGTGTGGGGATCGGGGCACGGGGTCGTGACGTGCCGGTTCGAGTTCCGGGGCAGCCCGATCGGCAGGGTGCGGTCGGTTCCCGAGGACGACGCGGCTCTGCACCCGGCACACCCTCTGGGTCTGGCATGGCAGCCGGAGGACCGGGAGAGGCCCTCATCGGAGGATGAGCCTTCCCAGTGATCTCGCGGGGTGGATGCCCACAAGCCCGACTCCCGTGGTGGATGCCTGTGTCGATGAGCGTTTGGTGAGCGTTTTTTGGGGGGTGGGTATGGCATCTGTCGGGACGAGTGTATCTTTTTCTCTGTCAGCCCAATGGATGGGTTGATACCCAGGTGATGTGGGGAAGTCGGTGGGAATCCGGCGCTGTCCCGCAACCGTGACCATGCCGCAAGGTGTGGAAGTCGGAGTACCAGATCACCGCGGGGATTGGTTTCTGGTTCCGTCGAGGGTTACGGATCGACACCGACGCATGCTACGCCTGTGCTGCCCCGTGGCTCCCCTCGGAACGCTCCACGATCAAGGAGTGGCCATGGCAGTAGAAGCAACGACGACGTGCAAGCGTGTGGTGGGCCCGGTGGTGGCTGCCGCACTGATGGTAGGCGCAGTGGGGGTGACGGCGGCCCCCGCCCAGGCAGCTCAGACGTCTGGGCCCGCCGATTATGCCTCCCAAGCCCAGCAGGCGGCCGACTACATCGATAGTCACCAGGCCGATCTGACCAAGGGCAAGTTGGGTCCGCAGTTGGATGGGGCTCTGGCGTTGGTGGCGGCTGGCAGGAAGGATTCGCCCACCCTCAATGCGGTCAAGGACAACATCAAGACCCAGGGGCCGAGTTACTGCACTACGACGAATGTGGGTGGGTGTGCGAAGGTGACGATCACTCTGCTGGCTCTTGGTGAGTCGACCACCTATGGCGGATTCGACTATGCCAATCCGGTGACCTCGGCGTCGAAGTTCAATGAGTATGCGACGAATCAGGCGCTCGACATGATTGCCCTGGAGCGGTTGGGCAAACCGATCCCCAAGGCGCTGTTGGACAAGGTGACCAAGTATGCGACCACGACTCCCCAGTGGGATGACCCGGACACCGATGGTCTCACGCTCACGGCCCTGTCTCATGTGGAGTCTCCGGACAAGCAGAAGGCTGTCACGAGTCTTGTCAAGCGTCTCGACGCCGACAAGCAGGATGGTGCCTGGGGCTCCAAGGGCAAGGGCCCGAATGTGAACACCACCGCGTGGGTGGCTGCTGGTCTGGACCGGGCTGGAGATGCGGATCACAAGGCGCAGGCTGTGGCCGGCCAGAAGTGGCTCGTGAAGCAGCAGCAGACCGACGGCTCGTTCACGGGGTCCGTGAAGACTCCCGCAGGGAAGATGATGGCGACGACGCAGGCGGTTCCGGCACTACGTCAGCTGGCCTCTTACGACACGGTGGGTGCCAATCAGGCCAAGATGGTGCAGGTCCACTGATCGGTGATGGTCCAGGTCATCTGTGACCGGATGCGTGTGGGGGAGGGTAGTCCCACTACCCTCCCCCACACGGTTCATTCTTCTTCGGTCACGGGGCTGGTGGATTTGAGTTGTTGGCATGGGAGGCTTGATGAATCGGCGGCGCTGGTGGGCGTTGGTGTCGGCTGTTGCTGTCGCGATGATAGGTGCGTTGTGTGGGGTTGGAGTGCCGGGTGCAGTGGCGTCCGGTGATGAGGATTCTCGGCCGTCGAATGGGGAGTTGGGGGTGTATCCGGATCATGGCCCCTCGCGGCAGACGTTCCTCGACAAGGGTGGGCGATGGCGTGATGGCTGGTGCCGCAGGGGTGAGGGGTATTCGGTCGTCGTTGACGTTTCTGGTGCCCCGGAGGATTATCGTGGTGACTTGACGCCCACCCTTGAGCATGTCAAGAAGTTTGGCCCCACGGTGGCCGATGGCTGGATCGTACGCTGTCACGAGGGCCCGTACGGAGCGAAATCGTCATCACCATACACGGGGATGGACTGGCTTGATGTAGCCGAGTCGGTGGGGCTTGAAGGCCATCGAGTCTTCTCCCAGGATGACCTTACGACTGGATGTAGGGGGGGTGTTCCTGTGTTCGAGATTATGCATGTGCGAACGCGGTGTTTGACCCGCGATATATATGATATATATAGATGGAATTTTGCTTTCGGGATTCGGCCGGACGCCTCTGGTGATTTGTCGGGTGGGTGGCCGCCGGATGGTTCCGCAGTGGACGATCCGTGGCCCTCGGCTGGTGCCGGTAACAGAGTCCTTCCCTTGGACGCCAGTGGTGATTTACAGAAGAGTGATGTCGTGGATGGCGCCGTTGTATACATAGAATATGGTCATGAAGATAAGGACTGTTTTCGAGGGCAACCCGACATTGACGTTTCAGAGCGAATTGATTATGTGTGTTTGGGTGAGGCGGCGCGGCATCCGAGGATGTATCCGGGGCATCCGGAACGAACACTGATTCCTCAGTATGGTGTGGATGAGCCCAAGCCTGCTCCGACGCCGAGTGAGGATCCGCGGCCGCAACCTTCTGCTCCCACGGCTGGTCCCACGCGGGATCCGGGGTCGGGGAACGGGCCGCATCCGCACAGGCCGCGGCATACTCGTAGGCCGACTCCTCCCGCCAGGCCGCATCCTGGCCAGCACCATGATGGTTCGAACGGTCGTGGTGGTTCGGCTAGGGCTGGTCATGGTGGTGTTGTCCGGCGTGGGGAGATGCATGCGGGTGACCGGGTGAGCTCGCAGGTGCGCAAGGCTGCGCGTACACCGTCCCCATCGGCTCCTCCGCCCACGTCTGCCACACCGTCGGTGTCCGCGTCCCCGTCGCCCTCGGTGTCTCCATCCGCCACACCGTCTCCGTCGGTTTCGGCTGGGGTGGTGGTGTCGCCGTCTCCTGGTGATGGTCGGGTGTGGGGTTCTGAGCAGCAGGGTCCCTCGGCCTCGGATGGTGCTCGTCGTCGGGTACCTGGCTGGGCGTGGGGCGCCGGTGCGGGTGTGTTGCTGGCTGCCGGTGTCGTGGCGTGGTGGGTGACGCGGGGTAGGCGCCGTGACCGTGAGGACGACGAGGTGGGTACCGACCTGTTCGAGTGAGACATCCGCACGGCGGGGCGCATGTGTGTTTTGTTGTTCGATGAAGGTTGCCACACGTGAAGGACATGTGTGGGTGAGAAAGGTGAATCAATGGGCAAGACGATGATGAGGTGGGTGACGGGGGGTCTGGCTGCTGTGATGGCGGCTGGCGGTCTCGTCGTGCCGGCATGGGCCGATGATGATGTGGAGCAGATTCCGACGGCGTCGGCGGATCAGTGGCATCCGGGGTGGTGTGCCAAGGGTGAGGAGGGGTACTCGGTTCTCATCGATTTCGCGGCGTTGGATCCGAAGGACCGGGGGGATTTGAATCCGGCCACGACCACGTACACCGATGCGCATGTCAAGGATGGCTGGTTTGTGCGCTGTCACAAGGGTTTGGAGCCGGTCAAGTACGCCAAGGGTCGTGATTTCAACTTTGAGATGGAGCCGGCGAACTGGGCGGCGAGTGTGGGTATTCCCGGGACGGTGGATCCGAATGGGTGGGCCAGTTTCTTGGGGATCAATTTCTACAGTGATAAGACCTCGTCTGGTGATGGGATTACGGCCTCGGGTGTGACGGTGGTGCCTGGTAAAGATGGCAAGCTGCCGTTATGGCCGGAGAAGGTTCACAATGATGAGGATTATCCGGGCAAGCCGGCGGATGTGGGTTGGCGCCCGTTGCCGGAAAAGCCTGTTAAAGGAATGGCTGTGGCCATTGCTCTTTACCCTGATGGGTATGCGGATGATCCGAATGATCCTGACAAGGAGTTATATTTCGCTGGCGACAACCCGAACCGGCCCGAGCACCGGCCCCAGTACGCTGACGCTCCCGCACCGATCCCCGAGCCAACTCCGACTGTGGTACCGACTCCGACGGTGAGCCCTACGCCCACGGTGTCCCCGACCGGCACCCCGACGTCCGAGCCGACCCAGACTCCCACGACAACACCGACCCTGACACCGCTGCCCACCCCGAATGCCTCCGTGGACCCCACCAACTCGACGGTGCAGCCAACGGAAGACCGAGATGGTCACGGTGCCGCCCCGGGGACAGATGGCGGGTCAACGACTACCCCAGCACTGCCCGCCACCGGAGCCTGACCAGACGACGGTGGGTGGGACACCCGTAAACGTGTCATCTGTTGTGAAAGGAAGAGATGCAATGATGACAGAGAAGAAGATGGGAATGTCGACGATGAGCCGACGGATCGCCGGCCTGCTGGTCGCGGTGCTGCTTGCCGCTGGTGCCGTGACCGGAACGGGGGCGGCCCAGGCAGCTGGGCCAGCCTCCGGGCCGGGATGGCATGACGGAGCCTGCGCTGCCAATGAGGGGCAGACGGTCGTCGTGGACCACCGAGACGACCCCAAGAGCCAGAAGCCGATCATCCCGGACAATTGGAAGGCCAAGCCGGGGATTCTGGTGCGGTGCAATGTGGGTGGCCAGTGGGCCAATTCCGATGGTGATGGCCGGACCGAGCCGCTCAAGGCGGTGGGGATCACGTATGCCCCGAAGGACGGTGTGAGTCTCATCGACACGGTCAACGGTGTCAAGGACAATGAGGATTTGGGAAAGTACTGGATGTATTCCATGGCCTCCAAGCCTGGCGGGAAGTGGAACATGATGGTGCCGACACCGGGTAAGAACACGTGGGTGGGCGTGACCTTGGGCGGAAAGGAAATTCCGTCGATCGACCCTCCTGTCAAGAAGTAAGTGAGTAGCGGAAGGGGATCGGCGAGGTCTGGGGGTCTCGCCGATCCCCTGCGTCATGCCCAAGCTTGTGCGACTGGAGGACTACGGGGGGGATGGATCATGAAGGTTCGCAGGACGATGTGCCTGGCAGCTGCCGTGGTGATTGTCGGCGTGGTTTCATGGCCGGTGGTGGCCCAGGCCGGCGATGGTGTCTCGGCCCAATTGTGTTCGGATCCGAACTATGAGTGCACCGTGAGCATGGATGGACGTGATGCACGGGAGGTGTCCTATTCGGGGGTCGACGTGACCGGGAAGCCGGGCACCCGGGTGCGGTTGGCGGCCTACTACGTGCGCACCGACGACCACGGCAAGCTGACCAAGCTGGAACGCTTCGCCGTGGCTGACAAGCCGGTGGCCGTCGGGGACACCGGAATCGTGGGCACCAGGTTGGGATTCCCCACCATTCAGGATGATCCGGCGAAGATACCCAGCGCATGGATCTTCGTGGGGCCCGATGACGTGACCTTGGACAACCTCGACACGGCGGCAGGCAGCTTCGTGCCATACGGAACGTTGAAACCCACCGTGCTGGGGGACGGCTGGGGCCTGGAGAAACCCGTGGGTCAGACGATTGGGATACGCACCGTCGGGTCGATGATGACGGGGCAGTACCAGATCGAGTACCAGGACGATGCGGGACACTGGGTGAACGTGACCAAGGCCCCGAAACCGGAGACGGACAAGTTGGTCAGCGGTGAACTCCCGGTGACTATGGTAGGGGATTCCTCCGACACGGCCCAGGTGTGGACAGACGACCCCTCCAAGCCGGTCGACATCGGCTACCAGCTGCCACGCGGGATGAAGCATCACCGCTACAAGATGCGGATGACCTCCTATGGCGGTGACGGGTTGATCGTGGTCCACAGCTGGGACGTCGTTCCCTCGGACCACCCCGTGCAGGCCCCCTACAAGGGCACGTTCCGCGAACCGCGCCACAGGGGCGCGTCGAGTCTGGCAGGAGCCGAGGAGAGGCATCCGAGCAACCGAATCGTGCAGGGGGCCGTTGGTGCAGGAGCCGTGGTGGCCGCAGCGGCGATGGCCGGTGCCGGATGGCGAGGACGCCGAATCATGAGAGGACGAGCATGAAACGCGTGCATCCCCTGACGGCCCTGCTGTGGGTCGTCTCGCTGGTGGCCGTGGCGTGGATGGCAGATCAACTCGTGGTGTCACTGACGGCTCTGGTGGCGCTGTGCGTGGTCGCGGCGGTGGCAGGTGGTCCCCGACGAGCCGTGTGGCGGCCTGTCCGCGAGATCTGCGTGGTGCTGGTCGTCATCTGGGCACTGCTCCTGGCCGGTGTGCTGGGTCATGTGACGACCACCGGCGGCATCGTGGTGACGTTGCCGTCCATCCTGATCGGCAGCCAGCAGATCGGAGGTGTCGTACACGTCGGCCCGACGCTGAACGCCGCCAATCATGCCGTGCAGGCGTGTGTGGCAGTGGTTGCCGGGGCGGTGCTGGTGCAGTTGCGCCCCGCCCACGACTGGCTCGACCTGGCCATGTGCTGGCTGGGCCGGGGAGCGCGGGTGATGGCACCAGGGATGTGCATGGCAGAGGGCGTCTCGGTGGCGGTGGCCGATCGGGTCCGGCTGCGCCGCGGCGGCCTGCGCACCTCGCGTCTGCAGGCTCTGGTCGACGGCATCGATCGTGGTCGCGAGATCGAGGATCGATGGGAGGAGGCCCGGCTTGTGAGATCGCCACGGTCCTGGTGTCGGGTGCTGGGGGTGGCCGGCACACTCGTCGTGCTGCTGGCGTGTGTCCGTCAGACCATGACGGGTTGGACGCTGTGGCAGGTTGCCGCCGTGGACCCATACTGGGACCGTGCCCTGATGACTGTTGCCGGTTTGTGGGCGCTGGCTGGTTTGGTGGTGCTCATGGTGTACGGGCTGCCCGGGGTGGGACGACTGCGACTGGTGGACGTCGCCCTCGTCCTCGCGGCCATCGCAACGGTCGTGGCATGGCTGGTTCGGGGGTGGACGGGGGATGCTGCTGCGTTGACGACGCCCAGCGGGATGCCCGTCGTGCTGTGTGCCGCCGTGGTGCTCGGTGCGGTCGCCGTGACGGTCACCTTCAACGCTGGAGGCCGACGTGCTCGAGGTTGACTCGATGTGTGTGGACGTCTCCCGGGTCGGCCGGATCCTGGACGACGTCAGTGTGTGGGCAGGGCAGGGAGTCACCCTCGTCACGGGCCGCAGTGGCTGCGGATCGACGACCCTGTTGCGTCTCGTCGCAGGGTACCGGGATCGGCAGGTGGTGCGCCGACGGGGCGTGGTCCGACTGTCTGGGCGGCGGATCGACCAGATGAGTCGTGCCGAGCTGCGTCCCCTCCTGACGATGGTGGGGCACCGTCCGCTGGGAGGGAGGATAGATCCCGCGAACCTCGGAACCCATGACGCCGAGCTGCGCAGCACCATTGAGGAGCTGGGACTCACCCAGTGGTGCGACACACCAGCGGCACGGATGCCGGCCTGCGTGGCGGCCCGCATGGCACTGGTCGAGGGCATCGCCTCCGAGGCACCGGTGCTGCTGCTGGACCAGGTGTTGGCACCCATGACGTCGGTGTGGCGGTCTCGTGCCGCCTCCTGCATCGCCCGTGCAGCCCGGGCGGGTCGGATCGTCGTGTGGGCCGAGCATGCCCTGGAACACGCCCTGGGAGTCGCCGACAGCGTCGTGGAGATCGTCGACGGGCACGTCCAGCAGACGGCTGCCCCGTCGTGGTCGTCCAGCCAGCTGCCCCCGACGCCCCTGCAGCAGATTGCTGCCCGATCGGGTGAGCAGTTCTTCACCGATCCGGCCCAGGCCCGCGATCTTCTCGCCGCGGAGGCGGTCACCGCGATGTCTTGTGCCCACCCGCAACAGTCCGAGGGGCCGATACTCACCCGCGTGGACCCGGCGGGCCTGCGGCTGTCCGGCAGATTGGTTGACGTGCGTGCCGGTCAGGTGCTGGGGGTCGTGTCCCACGACCCGGTCCAGGCGCATCGGGTGGCACGTCGTCTGGCTGCCACGGTGAACCCGTCTGGTCCCGGCGATCGTCTGTTGCACACCCTGCTGCGTCAGACGAGTGTGCGGCGGGCCTGCGAGCTGGTCGACCGTCGATCCGATCGCTCGGTCGGGGCGAGCATGGAGCTGGCCGACGAGGTGCTGGGGCCGGTGGGTGCGCGTCGCGGTGTCGAGCACGGCGAGGGCCAGCAACGTCTGCTGGCCGACGTGTTGGCGTGCGCAGGTGGTGAGGTCGTGCTGTGGATCGACCCGGGATGGGCGGTCGACGCCGCCAGCGGTGATCGTCTGGTGAAGGCGGTGCGGCAGCGGGGGGCGACCGTGATCATGGCGTGTCGGGACGTCGACCTGGTGGCCCGATGGTGCGATCGGGTGCTGGTCGTCGATGAGCACGAGGTCGTCGCCGACGGACGCCCCGGCTCCGTGGTGGACGATCTTCCGTGCCCACCCCAGGTGGCCCAGGTGTTCCCCGGCTGTCACGTCGTCAGGGCGACCGATCTGACCCTGGTCCCGGGGGCCGATGCCGTTGCGGAGGGAGGTCGGGCCCATGCGCAACTGGTGTAGTGGAGTCGTCACGGCGATACTGGCCGTGACGACCGGGATGTGGCTCGCCATCCCGCTCATCGACTCGATGCGAGCGGGGACTCGACAGCAGGCCACCGTCGAGGCCCAGGCGATGACCGTGTTCCTCACGGCCGGTCTCGTGCTGCTGGCGGTGTGTCGATGGATCGATGACGGCCGTCGGGTCTGGCGGGTCGGGCTGCTGGTGTGCCTCGTCGTGGTGAATTCGCTGGTGCGGGTGACGATGTCGCCGCGGGTGTTCGGTGTGGAGCCGGTGTTCATCCTGCCCTTCCTGGTCGGGGTGTCCGCAGGGCCGTCGGCAGGATTCCTCGTGGGAGCCGGATCATGTCTGGTCTCCAGCATGCTGGTGGGCACGGTTGACGCGCCGCTGCCCGGACAGATGCTGGCGTGGGGGCTCACCGGGCTCATCGGCTCGGTGCTGGTGCGGGTGCCGACCAGACCGGCATGGCTGGTCTCGTGGCCACTCGCCGTGCTGTGCGGCCCCGTGCTGGGCGTGATGCTCAACCTCATCGGCTGGCCCACCGACGAGGCCGGTACCGTCGGGCAGGACAGGTCCGACGCCTTCGTGACCGGCCTGTCGAGCACGCAGACGATCCAACGGCTCGTGCGCTACTCGGTGCGCACCTCAATGGGGATCGACCTCACCCGTGGCGTGTGCACCCTGCTCGGCGTCATCATCATCGGCCTGCCGACGATCCGGGCGCTGCGCACCGCCTGGGGCAGTCCCGACCGGCGCACCGACGAGGCCCCGACAAGCCGCAGCACACCGATCAGTTCCGAGGCAGTCGAGCGACGAGAACAGGCAAGGACAAGGACGAAGGCATGGTTCACGAACCAGGAGGACACAGCGTGAGCGCAGAGACGACCAGAAACATGGCGAAGGCGGGCTGGACGGCAGGAAACCGTCCCCGCCGCAGCGAACCTGACAGACGTGGCGAGTTCGGCGGACACGGTGGGCTCGGAGGAAACGGCACGCCCGTCGCGAGGGGCGAGTCCAGCACGACGGGGTCGAGGATCGACCCTGCAGAGGTGGACCGGGCACGTCGTCTCGTCAAGACGATCTCGCGAGCCTTCGACTCCAAGGTCGTGGGTCAGGAGGCATTGCGCACGGCACTGCTCGTTGGACTCATCGGCGGGGGTCACGTGCTGCTGGAATCGGTGCCGGGCCTGGCCAAGACGCTGGCAGCCTCCACCCTGGCCTCCACCGTCGATGCCAGCTTCTCGCGCGTGCAGTGCACCCCCGACCTGCTGCCCAGCGACATCATCGGCACCCAGGTGTTCAACCCCGGCAGCAGCACGTTCACCACCGAGCTGGGCCCGGTGCATGCCAACGTCGTGCTGCTGGACGAGATCAACAGATCCAGCGCCAAGACGCAGGCCGCCATGCTCGAGGCCATGCAGGAGAGGCAGGCGACGATCGGGGGCAAGACGTACCCCATGCCCGACCCGTTCCTGGTGCTGGCGACCCAGAACCCCATCGACGAGGAGGGCACCTACGTCCTGCCCCAGGCGCAGATGGACCGTTTCCTGCTCAAGGTGATCGTCGACTACCCCTTGCCCGCCGACGAGGTGGAGATGCTGCGCCGCCTCAAGTCCGGCGCACTCGAGTCACGCACCGTGTCGGCAGTGGTGAGTCGCGACGACGTGCTGTGGCTGCAGGGTCTGTCGCGACGTGTCCACGTGGACGAGTCCCTGCTGCACTACATCGTCCAGATCGTCCATGCGACCCGGCACGCCGGCGACTACCTTCCCCAGGAGCAGGCCCGCTACCTGGAGTATGGTGCCAGCCCACGTGCCACGATCGCATTCGTCGAGGCAGCCTGTGCCCACGCACTCATGCACGGACGTGACCACGTGATCCCCGACGACGTGCGGGCGATGCGCCACATGATCCTTCGTCACCGACTTATCCTCACCTTCGAGGCCGTCGCCACCCAGGTGCCCGTCGAGGAGATCATCGACGGCATCTTCGGTGCCGTGCCCACTCCCTGACCGTGGCGTACCTCACAGCTGTCCAAGGGCGCCTGGGACTGTACCCGAGGCGTCTGGTCATGGGTCTGCTCGACGGCCAGTACGCGTCGATGACCACCGGGCGCAGCATGGACTTCGACGACCTGCGCTCCTACGTGCCCGGTGACGACGTCAAGGACATCGACTGGAAGTCCTCGGCACGTGCCGGGGAGCTGCTCATCAAGAGTTACCGGGCCGAGCGCAGGCACACCCTCGCGTTCGTCGTGCCGAGCGGTGGATCACTGGCCAGTGCCGCTACACTCACGCACTCCAAGATCGACGTGGTGCTTGCCACCATCGGGGTGCTGGCATGGGTGGCGTGCCACCAGGGCGACTACGTCACGGTCATCGCCCCGGGCAAGGACGGTCCGAGCGTGGCGCGACCGTCGTACCGGGACACACAGATCGAGCACATGCTCGCCGGACTCGACGCCGGATGCCGCCTGGAGACACCCGATCCCGATCTGGTGGAGCTGCTCGACCTGACCGCCTCGGGGCTGCGCCGTCGTTGCATCGTCGTTGTCGTGCTGGACGACTGGGATCCCCGTCCTGCAGACGTGGATGCCCTGGCGAGTCTGTGCGCCCGCCACGAGGTGCTCGCCATCGAGGTGTCCGACCTCGACCTCACCGATCCGGCCCTGGCCACCGTGCCAACCCGTGACCAGGCAACCGGCCGACCCATACCGGGATTCGTGGCCCGGGACCGGCAGGTGCGTGAGCAGGCCGTGGCCGCCCAGCAGGAGCGAGCCAGGCGCCGCGGCCACACCCTGGATCGGCTCGGCATCATCCACGAGTCCGTTGCCGACGTGGACGACTCGGTTGCCGCGATCGTCCGACTCCTCGAGAGGATGCGTCATGCCTCCCGTCACTAGTGCCTCGCCAGGATCGTTGCCCGTCCTGGACCTGTACCCGCCCGTCTCCCACGACTCGAGATGGTGGTGGGTGGTCCTCGGTTGCCTGGTCGCGGTCGCAGCCGTGCTGTGGGGGTGTCGCCGCGTCCTGACGAGAATCGACGTCGCAGCCATGGCAGAGGGACCGGCAACGCTGGAGACGATCCGTGCCACCGCATTGCGAGACCTTGATGCCGCCGAGGGCGCCTACCGACGTGGCGAGCCAGACCGTACCGTGTGTCGAGGCATCAGCATGGCCCTGCGCAGGTTCGCCGCGCTCGCCTGTGGCAGCGACCTGGACTACGAGGGGTTGGACGAACTCTCCCGTCATGCCGAGGAGGATCCGCGGCTCGATCCGGTCGTCGAGGTCGTTGAACGGTGCTATGCGGTGGAGTTCGACCCGAGGGGCCACGGCGTCGATACTGACGAATTGCTGGCCGATGCCGTGAGGACGGTGCGCTCATGGACCTGATGTGGTGGTGGATGTGGCCGATCGTCGTCGTCGCGGCCGCTGCGACGGTCCTCATCGGGTTGGTGCTGCGCCGTCACGAGGGCGTCGAGCGGCTTGCAGTGGCGCATGCCGACCGACTTCGTGCCCTTCCTGCTTACCGGGACCACGCCCGGCGGCGAGTGCGATGTCTGGTGATAGCGGTGGTGTGTTGGGGAGTGGCCGTCTGCGGAGCCGGCCTGGTGGCCGCCAGATTGCAGGGGATCGACGATGATGATCGTCAGATACGCACCCGTGACGTCATGCTGTGCCTTGACGTGTCCGGCTCGATGGAGGGGGTGGACCGTCAGGTCATCAACACCTACATCCAGCTGGCCGACCACATCAGCGATGACCGGATCGGATTCGTCATGTTCGATTCCTCGTCGGTGACGGTGTTCCCCCTCACCCATGACCGTGACAGTGTCAAGGCCGGGCTGGAACAGGCCGGAGAACGGCTCGGTCGGGCAGATCTTGATCCGGGGGTGCGATACGGCCCAGGCGGCTCGCTGGTCGGCGACGGCCTGGCTTCCTGCATCAGCAGATTCGACCAGCTTGACCAGCCCCGTTCTCGAAGCATCGTGCTCGCCACCGACAACATGGTTGCCGGGTCTTCGGTCTACACCGTGCCCCAGGCTGTCGACTTGGCTGTGAAACGCCACATCATGGTTTTCGGCATCGTGCCCGCCAGTGACGATCCCGGCTACCGGGCGGCTCGTGACGAGCTGCACCAGCAGGCGTTGCGTACCCACGGCCAGACCTTGACGATCCCCTCCGATGGGCAGGCCGACACGGCAGACGTTGCCCACCGCATCCAGGCCCAGGCCAAGAAAGCAGTCATGGCCATGGCCAGCCATCGCTCCTACGACATGCCCTGGCCCGGGGCCCTC
This sequence comes from Cutibacterium avidum 44067, assembly GCF_000367205.1. Classification (NCBI taxonomy): domain Bacteria; kingdom Bacillati; phylum Actinomycetota; class Actinomycetes; order Propionibacteriales; family Propionibacteriaceae; genus Cutibacterium; species Cutibacterium avidum. The sequence continues at coordinate 569,744 of NC_021064.1, forward strand.
ATGATCGGCGTTGGGGGACTGGGGGCCATGATCGCTCGACGACGGGAGGAACGATGAGCTGGCATCCTCACCCCATCGCGGTGGCACTCGCTGCCATCATGCTCATCGTCGCCGTGTGGTTCGGTGTGCAGGGCCGCCACACTCGCGGCAGGACCGCCACCACGATCCTGGACATCCTGCTGGCCGTGCTCGTCGGGCTCATCGGCCTGCACCCGGTGGTGGGCGAGTCCGGTCGTCAAAGTTCAAGCGTGGACGCCGACATCGTCATTATGGTCGACACAACTACCTCGATGGCGGCCCGCGACAACGGGAACAAGACGCGTCTCTCCGGGGCCATTCGCGACATCGCGCAGCTCGCCTCGGTCTTCAGGGGTGCCCGGTTCACCCTCGTCACCTTCGACAACGAGGCCCGGGTGGCGGTGGCCTCGACCACCGACACCGGCACGATCGTCTCCGCAGCGAACTCCCTCACCTGGCGTGAGGACACCAAGGGCACCGGCACCGACATCGGTGTGGGGGTGCCCACCGCCGTCGACGCCCTGCGGAAGGCCCGAGAATCGGCGCCTCAGGCCACCAGGATGGTCTTCTACCTGGGCGACGGGGAACAGACGGCTACCAAGGCCCCCGGCTCCTTCGCAGCACTCAAACCTCTGGTGACCAACGGTGCCGTCTACGGCTACGGCACCGCCAAGGGGGCACCGATGGCCCGCTCGGCCTTCGACTCCAACGACGTCACCTACCACGGTCGCAAGGCCATCTCCCACGCCGACCACACCACGCTGACCAGCGCCGCTCGTCAGGCGGGTCTGTCGTTCGCCGCTCGGTCACCCGGCAGGACGCTCACCCCGCCCCAGATATCGCTGAACCGCACCACCCATGAGGAGCAGGTGAACGCGGGTACGGACCTGGCGTGGATCCTCGGCCTCGTCGCTGCGGCCGACGTCGCCGTCCAGCTGACCATGAGCGCTCGCCAACTGCGCCGGGCACGAAAGGACATCCCATGAGAGGCCCTCGCCACACACGTCAGACCGATCCGCGACGCTCCTGGCGAGAGGTGATGAGCCAGAGCCGGGCTCGCCGGGCACGCCGGCTCACCGTCGGGGTGACGGCGCTGCTCGTCGCCGTTCTCGTGCTCACCGCGTGCCGACTCGCCGCCACCTTGGTGTGTGACCGGCTCGGCAGCGGGGCCTTCACCTCCCAGCAGTACGACCAGGCCGAGCGCTATTTCGGGGCGAACATGAGGTTCAACGTCACCGAACCGTGGATCGCCAGCTACGACCGCGGAACGAGCCGGGCTGCTGAGAGCAAATACGCCGACGCCGAGAAGGATCTCCGTACCGCCCTCGAGCTGGCACCGGAAGGGCAGAGGTGCCGGGTGGGTATGAACTTGGTGTGGACCATGGAGGAGTCGACCACGATGCAAGGCCTTAATCGGGGGTCTCCCATGGCGACCGTCAGCACATTGAAGGAAGCCAGAGCCATCACACAGCGTCTCAGGTGCCATGGCAGAACCACTGCGCCCCAGTCGCACGTGCGGCAGACCTCAGCTGATCAGAAGACCGAGCAGTCCACCACCATGAAACGCCTTGACCAGGAAATGGATCAGGCACAGCAGGGCTCACGGTCCCAGGAAAAAGAGCCACCCAAGACGAAGGATTCCGAGCAGCAACGGCAGAAACGTCTGTTCGCAAGGAACCAGCAGGCTCTCAACGAGCAACGCCGTAGCAGCCAGGACCAGAACGGATCGCCCCAGCATGCTCCGAGCGCGTCCACGCCCCGGACGGCCGGTGGAGTCCCCGATAGAAAGGGTTGGTGAGATCTGCGGCGTCGCCAGAGCGTAGCCCCTTCTCTTGAACGGTGCTCATCAGACTCATTCTGTGTCTTGGCGGGGTTGCCTCCGGCGTGCCCACCACACCCCTGCACCCAAGGCGATGACCGCCACGATCACGCCGATGGTGGTGAGAGGACCCGATCCGTGCCCCCGTTCGGGAGGCATGGCGGGTGGTTTGCGAGCGGTGGTGATCTGTCGAGGAGGGACCCCTTTCCCGGTGCCCCATCTCCACCCCTCGACGGAGCCTGCGACAGGGTGATACTGCGCTGCCCCCTTCGAGGAGAACGTCCACCGATCCGAGGGGGAGGTGGCGTGCCAGTACGACCAGAATTGACGAGTGGACTTGTCATAGCCGCCATGCGAGCAGGCGTCCTCGGGACGGCCCTGGAGCTCGCAGACGAGGCCGGGCTGGGATGGCGGCTGGCGAACATCGACGCCGATCTGGTGCAGGGCATCCATGCCGTCGGAGGGTCGCTGCGCGCACCCCGCAGTGAGGGGTTCGTCGGGCATGTCCACGACCACCCACACTCCATTGTGAGCGGTGCAGTCGGCCGCCGTCGTTGGCGCTGAAGCTGACGGAGTTGGTTGTCCGAAGGCAGCCGGAGCCGGTATCCAGCAGGCCATCACAGTGGCCAACGCGATGACGGTACGAGATATCGCGGAAGCGCAAGAGTTTGTGTGAACTCGACGAAAACACATCATGGATCCAATATCTCCCAACACATCGTGACCAGGTGAATCCGGGGTGCGCTGGAACCCTGGTGTCACGATGATGAGAGGGGCCTTGCGCTCTGCTGTTGCGGTGTCGGGTCGGAAAAGATCGGCACTGGCCACTGCTCCGTCCTTACCGGGGATCATGAGGCCTTGGACACTGATGTGGCCGCCGCCAGTCTGGACGAGGCTTGATCCGACAGCTCCAACCACGATGAGTAGGAGACAGATAAGGACATGTACCGCTGATCGTGATCGTCGCATCGCGGTTGCTGAGTGCATCATTGCTCCTTGTTGTTGGTTCCTGTGGGCACGGACTGCACAGGAGGCGGCAGTGCCATCGAAAGCGGCGTCACCAGCTGAGGCAATGTTAGTATTGTTTCTGTCAACGTCGATGACGTAGTTAAAGTTTCATAACGGTGATGGGTTGACGAAGGAGTCATCATGACAGCTGTGCTGGCGGTGTGTGCACTGCTCGTGACGGTTGCGGCCGGTTGGTTGCTGGTCAAGAGATACAAGCCAGTGCTGGTTTTGCTTGGAGCCGGACTGTTGCTGCTGCTCATCAGGGTGATTCTCAGGCCTTCGGTTCCGCTGCTGGAAGGCAAGGAGAGTTCTGGCAGCGTCTGGTTCGACATCGTCGGGATGATCGAATCCATCGCGAAGGATCAGCTCACTGGCGTTGGACTCATCATCATGGCTGCCGGTGGTTTCTCGGCATACATGAATCGGGTGGGGGCCACGGAAGCGCTTGTCCGACTCGTCATCACCCCGATCACCAAGCTGAAGCAGCCCTACCTCATCCTCGTGCTGGCCTACGTCATCGGACAGCTCTTGTTCATGGTCATTCCGAGCGCCGCCGGTCTGGCCATGCTGCTGGTTGTCGTCATGATGCCGATCATTGTTGCGGCTGGCGTGAGCCCGGCGGCCGGTGCCGCCGTCATTGCGACGACGAGTGCCATGCCCATCGGACCGGCCACTGGAACCGAGATCCTGGCCGCCCACACAGTCGGTCTCTCTCCTGCGGTGTACTTCGTCAAGCATCAGCTGCCCGTGGCAATTCCGACAATCATCGCGGTTGCCATCACCCATTTCTTCGTCCAGCGCCGTCTGGATCGCAAGGGTGAGGACGAGGCCGGAGAACGCAGTGATGAGCACAAGTCCTCGGGCCGCGTGGCGCCGACGTGGTACGCCCTCTTCCTGCTCCTGCCGATCATCCTGTTGGTCGTCTTCAGTCCGCTTGCTGTCAAATCCATCCAGCTCTCGACGGTGTCAGCGTTCCTGCTGGTGTGGGTGCTTGCCGTCATCGTCGAGCTCATTCGTAACCATGACCGTTCTGCAGTGCTGACCGACGCGAACACCATGTTCGTCGGCATGGGCAACATGTTCGCCAAGGTGGTGTCCCTCATCATCACGGCGCAGCTCTTCGCCGAGGGCCTCAAGCAGGCCGGCGTCATCAAGTTGCTCGTCAGTGGGGCCGAGGGGATCGGTCTGCCGTTGTGGGGAATGGCGATCTTGTTCACCCTGGTCGTCGGTCTGGTGACCTTCCTGACGGGTTCTGGCGTCGGGTCCTTCACGTCCTTCGCATCGCTGGCTTCCGGTATCGCCAGCGGCTTGTCAGGCAACGCGACGAACCTCGTGACACCGATGCAGTTCGCCGGTGGCTTGTTCCGCTCGGTGTCGCCCATCTCGGGTGTGGTCATCACGGTGGCTGGAGCTGCCGGGATCTCCCCGATGGCCGTCGTGAGGCGGACTGCGCTCCCGACGCTCGTCGGTTTCATCGTCATGATGGCCTCAAGTCTCATCCTCATCTGATCCACGGGTAATATTCATGGCTGCTAGGGCTGCGTCGGCGGTCCTAGCATGCTCTCAACCGCGGAGGAGATGACGATGGCTGAGTCGACGGGCTCGGCGTGCGACGGCCTGTACGCCCGGTTGGGGGAGTTGCAGGCGATGACGCCGACTGATGCTGTCATTGCTCAGTATTTTGAAGATTCATTTCCCCATCTGGCTCTGGAGAACCTCGACGAGATCAGTGCTGCGACAGGTGCGTCAACTGCGTCCGTGACCCGTTTTGTTCGCAAACTCGGGTACGCCAGTTTCCGTGACTTCTCACGCAGCCTCCGCGACGAAGTGGCCGTCAATTTCGATCTTCCCAGCGATCGCACCACGAATGGCCCCACCATCAATGAGCCCGGGGCGATGTGGCGCTCCAAGATGGATGCTGCTCGTCGCAGCATCGACGTCGGCCTCAATTCCATGGACGGGGAAGCTTTCGATCGCGTCGTCGAGGTACTTCGCGACGATTCACGCCCGCTCTACCTCGTTGCGGCTGCCAGCGGCCATCCGCTGCTCGATTACTTCCAGATGTTGGTGCGTTACTACCGTCGCGAGGTCGTCCTGTTGGAATCGACGGATCGGATGGCCCATCAGCTCATCGATCTTCCCGACGACGCCATCCTGCTGGCCTCGGTATTTGACCGGCATTCGCGGATGGTTGAGTCGGTCCTGCGGATGTTCCATCAGCGTGACATGACGACGATCCTGCTGACGAACCGTTCGTCGACCCCGATGCGTCGTTACGCAGATCATGTCCTGCTGGTCGCATCGGAATCCTCGACGGCCTTCCGCTCCCGGGCCTGCTATCTCATCCTGTTGGAGTCGCTGGTGGCCGCCTTGGCCCCTGCAGACCCAGAGATGGAACGCTCGCGGGTCGAGAGGATGCAGGAGCTCTTCGACGAGCTGGGAGTCTTCATCACTCCGTGACACCGGTTCCAGTGTGCGGCTGACCAGCAGCAACACGCCGTGACAGTTCCGCAGACAGACCGGTGTACGACGACGGGTCGGACAACTCGTCAAGGTCGATGCCATCAAGTTTTTCGGCGATCTCCGGTCGGGCCTCGACGAACTCGCGCAGGCTGGTTCCGGCAGCTCGATAAGCGGCTGAGAATTCCTGGAGGAGGTCGTGTGCTCCTTCGTGACCCAACCGCGATGCAAGCTCCATCATGATTCCCTCGCTGACGAGCAGAACTCCTTCGCGACGGGCATTGACGTCGAGCTGGCCGGCGTTGAACTCGAGCACGTCGAGGAGTTCGAGGAGCTTCTGTCCTGCTCCGTCGACCGCCGCGAGGATGCGGGGGATGGCGTCGCGTTCGACCTCGAGCTGACGATGGTCTCGCTCAAAGTCGCCAGGGGGGTTGGTGAGGACGGTCGCGGCGGCACCAGCAGCCATACGAGCGGCTGCCGTGATTTTCATCGTGGAGAAAGGGTTGCGCTTCTGCGGCATGGTGCTCGACCCGGACAGATGGGGGTCGAGGGCCTCAGCGGCTTCCTGGAAGTCGGTGCGCTGCATGTCGTAGAGGTCCTCGGCGATCTTCGCGAGGGTCTGGGCGTGGATGGCAAGGTTACATGCCAGCTCGGTGAGTCCGTCGCGGGAAGAGTGCCAGGCGATGAGCTCGCACACCAGACCCAGCTCCTTTGCGACTCCCATGGCGACGGTGGTGCCGTGTTCCCCCATCGAGGCATAGGTTCCAGCAGCTCCCGAGAACTGCACCAGGAGACAACGTTGCCGGGTTTCGGTGAGACGATCACGGGAACGTTCGAGATCGGCGGCCCAGCGGGCGAACCGCATTCCGAGGGTGGTGGGGACGGCATGCTGACCATTGGTGCGTGCCACCATGAGGGTCTTGGCATGGACGCTGGCAAGGTCACGGATACGCGCCAGGAGCTTGTCGGCGCAGTCGTCGATGAGGTCCAGGGAGTCCCGGATCTGGAGGCCGCGGGCAGTGTCAAGGATGTCCTGGGTGGTGGCACCGTAGTGGACCCAGGGACGGCGGTCGTCGTCAAGGGCGGAGCGCAGCGCGTCGAGGCCAAGAGCGAAGGGATTGCCCGTCCCCCCGCCGAAGATCTGCTCCATGGCGGCATCGGTGGCCTGAGCTTGCTCGGTGATACGAGCCCCGGTTCCCTCCGGGATCATGCCGATCGCGGTCTGGACTCGAGCCAGTGCAGCCTCGACGTCATACCAGCTCTGCACTGTCGATCGTTCTGACCAGATCTCGTCCATCTGGGCTGTGACGTAGCCACGGCGGGTGATCTGGTTGTCGAAGGCTCCGAACGCCATTGTTTGCCACCTTTAATAACTAGCTGGGGTTGAAAGTTATTTTACAACGATGACGGGATGGGGGCATGCGGTTCGTCGTCATTGGTGCGTTGCGCTGGCCGACGTGGGAGGTCCATGGGCTGTCTCAGCCCTGGTGGAATGAATCGACGGTTACTTTCGCCCCTGCCAACGAGACGCCGGTACGTCTCTGCCGTGGTGACGACGACGATGTTCGTCACACGGTGCCGGAGAAGGGACTCGAACCCTCACACCACAAGGTACAGGAACCTAAATCCTGCGTGTCTACCAATTCCACCACTCCGGCATAGGGGGCGTCGCGGCCCCCGGGCCACCGCAGGCCCTCGGTCTTCCCGAATCAGCAGTCGATCTTGAGCTCCCTGCAGAGCTTGTCGACATGGCCCTTGGCCCGAACATTGTACTGGGCTTCAATGATCCTGCACGAACCGTCCGCACCGACATCGACGACGAAGGTGGAACGGATGACCCCAACAATCTCCTTACCATAGACGTTCTTGGGTCCGTAAGCGCCGTAAGCCTTCATGACGTCCTTGTCCTCGTCGGAGAGCAGGGTCAGCGTCAAGGACTCCTTGGCGACGAATTTCTGGAGCTTGGCAACCGGGTCGGGCGAGATGCCCAGTATCTCGTAGCCGGCGCCCTCGAAGTCGTCCAGATGAGTCGTGAAATCGACGGCCTGAGTGGTACACCCAGGCGTCATGGCTGCGGGGTAGAAGTACACGATGACTTGCTTGCCAGCGAAGTCGGAAAGGGTGATCTGATTGCCGTCAGCGGCGGGCAGAGTGAAATCAGGGGCCGCATTACCGGGCTCAAGACGGGTGCTCATGGCCTCAACGATATAGGCTGTTGCCAGACCAGCGCCGCGCCTACGTCGGCGCAAAGCGCAGACACGGCACCAGGAGGGGTCACATGGCTGATAGCAAGTCGAAGGCGAAGGACGAGCGCTCCGCTGATGAGATCAGGCGGGACATTGCAGCGACTCGTGCTCGTCTGGCGGCCGGGGTGGAGGGCCTCGTGGAGGAGGTGCATCCGGCCACCCTCAAGCGCGAGGCCACCGATCGCGCCCGTGACTACGTGCAGGGCGAATTCGAGCAGGTCAAGGGCCAGGTCAAGGGCGAGCACGGCTGGCGGATGGATCGTATCGGCATTGCCGGGGGTGCGCTCGCTGCCGGCATCGTCGGCATCATCGTGCTGCGCGCGATCGTCGGTCGCGCCACCGGAACCACTGCTCGCCGCAAGCTCGAGAAGTTGCAGCTCTCCGAGGCCAAGCGGGTTCGCAAGGAGGCCAAGCAGCGTCGCAAGGACGATGCCAAGGCTGCCAAGAAGAACGCCAAGCTCGGTAAGAAGAATGCCAAGAAGTACGGCAAGCTCGACACCGATGACTCGTCGGTGAGTAACCTTGCGGAGAAGATGCTGAAGCAGGCTGCCGTGCTGCGTGCACAGGCCGCTGCCGAGCGTGAGGAGGGTGCTGCCTGATCGATCGGTTCGGCATGAGCTGATCGACCGCACCGATCCAGTATCAATTCGGCCCCGGTCCGTCGTGGACCGGGGCCGAACTATGTTGTGTCCGGCAGGTATCACTTGAGACCACCGGCAGCCAGACCAGCGACGATCCGGCGCTGGAAGACCAGCACCATGATGACTAGCGGCACCGTCATGATGACGCCGGCGGCCATCTGGGAACCGAACGGGGTGTTGAACTGGGAAGCACCGGTGAACTTCGACAGCAGCACCGTGGCAGGTTCCATCTTCGGGTCGTTGATCATCGTGACGGCGACGAGGAACTCGTTCCACGCACCGATGAAGACGATGATCGCCGTGGTGAAGATGCCGGGGGCAGCCAGCGGCAGGATGATTTTGCGGAATGCCTGGGCGGGGGAGCAGCCATCGATCATCGCGGCTTGCTCCAGCTCGTCGGGCATCTGCTTGAAGAACGTCGTCAGGTTCCACACGGCCAGAGGCAGTGAGAAGGACAGATCGGGGATGATCATGGCTTGGTAGGTGTTGATCCAGTGCCATGCCGAGAAGTTCTTCAGCAACGGGACGATGATGGCCACCAGTGGGAACATCGACGTCGCAATGATGAGGATGAGGAATCCGCCCTTGCCACGAAAGTCCAGCCGTGCGAGGGCGTAGGAGGCGAAGGTGGCGATGAGCAGGGCAATGATCGTCACCGAGATCGAGACGATGAGCGAGTTCCCCAGCCCGCGCAGGAAGTTGTTGTTTGGCTGGAAGACGGCCTGGTAGTTTTCCAGCGACGGGTGAGCTGGCCACCACGTGTTGTCGAAGATCTCGTTGTCAGGACGCAGCGAGGACACGACCATCCAGTAGAAGGGTGCCAGGCAGTAGACGACGATGAGGACGATGCCGATGACCGGCAGTACCTTGACCCAGGCGTTCTTGTGGTGGGTCTCCTGATCGATGGCTCCCGGTGCAGTTGCAGTAGCGGTGCTCATGACGACACCTCCTTGCCACTCGAAGCTGCGGCTTGTGCAGCGTTGGCCTTCTCCCGGGCACGACGTCCACCAGGGCGTCCGCCATTGACGAAGGTGGTGGCCTTCATCTTCTTGCGCTTGTGCTCGTCACCGACGAGATCGGCGCCGAGGATCTTGATGAAGGCAAATGCGATGATGAACACGTAGAGGAACAGGATGATCGCGTACGCTGCGGCCGCGCCGTACCTCAGGTTCGAGGCCTCGTCCTGGACCAGCATCGACAGCGTCTCGACCGACTTCCTGCGCGGGCCGACGAGGATGAACGGCAGGTCGAACATGCGCAGGGCATCGAGGGTCCGGAACAGCACGGCGACGACCAAGGCCGGTTTGACCAATGGCAAGGTGATCGAGACAAATCTCTTCCAGGCATTGGCGCCATCGACCTTGGCGGCCTCGTAGACCTCGGTGGGAATTACCTGGAGACCTGCCAGTGTCAACAGACCGATGTACGGGGCGGTCTTCCAGACGTCGGCGATGATGATCGACCACTTGGCCGTCCAGTTGCCCGAGGCCCACATGATGTGCTGACCGAGGATGGCGTTGGCGACACCGTTCTGGTTGAAGATCCATCCCCACAAAATGGCGGAGACCGCTGTAGGGATGGCCCAGGGGACGAGGATGGCGGCTCGGACGACGCCTCGTCCAGCGATCGCCCGATGCATGATGAGCGCCATGATGACGCCCAGGACGGTCTCGAGAACGACCGTGACGACACCGAAGAGGGTGGTGTTCCAGAACGCGTTCCAGAATCGATCTCCGGAGCCGGTGAAGATGTCGGTGAAGTTCTTCATCCCGACGAACGGCTCGGTGTCGTTGACGAATCCAGTTTCGGGATCCAGACCGGGCTGGCCATAGAGGGCCTGCTTCACCGATTGGATGACTGGGATGACGATGACGATCGTCAGAGCGATGAGGGTTGGCGTGATGAGAGCCAAGGCCAGGTGTTCCTGGGCCCTGGCCCGAGAAGACCGGTTGTTGGTCTTCTCCACTGCTGCAGTGGTCATGTGAAGCTCCTTGTCCCCGGCGTTGTCCGCCGGGTGGTGCGAGCGATGTCATGGATACGGCGGGGTGAGTGACCCGCCCCGCCGTACTCATGCGGTTAGTTCTGCGTGACGATCAATTCTTGATGATCGTCTTCAGCTTGTCGGCCAGCTGCTTGGCAGCACTTTCGGCGTCCGTCTTGCCCTGGAGAGCTGGGTAGATGGCGTCCTGGATGGCCGCGGTGACATCACCGTAGGCGACGGCATGCGGACGGCCCTTGGCGCTGTCCAGAGAGGCCTTCAGGGTTGGCAGGTACGGGAGCTTCTTGACGTTCTCGTCCTTGGTGTACAACTCGCCGTAGATCGGTGCGTTGGACTGCTTCTCGAGGTTGTACTGCTCGGACTCCTGGTTGGTCCACCACTTGACGAACTTGAGGGCCGTGGCCTTGTTCTTGCAGTTGGTGGTGATGGCGCAGTTGTGGCCGCCCAGGGTCGGCATGTAGTCCTTGCCGTCGATGGAGGGCAGCGGGGCGACGCCGAACTTGTCGGGTCCGAGCTCCTTCATGTCGTTGCCGTACTGGTAAGGCCAGTTGCGCAGGAAGAGGACCTTGCCGGACTCGAAGCCGTTACGGCTGTCCTCCTCCTTCCACTCCAGGGCTGCGGTCGGGATGAGCTTGGACTTGAAGGCGTCGACGGCGGTCTGGATGCCCTTGATGGACTCGGGGGAGTCGACGGTCACCTTTCCGGAGTCGTCGACGATCGCACCACCACAGGTGTTGATGAATTCAGAGATGTTGCAGGTGAGGCCCTCGTACTTGGCCCACTGGCCGCCGAACCCACCGATGTCCTGCATGCCGGGGAGCTTGCGGACGGTCTCGGTGGCCTTCTTGACGTCTTCCCAGGTCTTGGGAACCTCGACCTTGGCCTTCTCGAGGAAGTCCTTGCGGTAGTACATGATCGAGGCGTCAGTGACATACGGAACGGCGAACTGCTTGCCGCGGTACGAACCGGTCTCCCACACCGAGTCAATGACGCCTTCGGGCTTCATGTCCTGCGGGATCTCCACGATCCATCGGTTGGCCGCGAACTCGGCAACCCACACCAGGTCGAGGCCAATGACGTCGTAGGCGGCAGAGTTCGTCTGAGCGGCGTTGATGAAGGACTGACGCTGCTGGTCGGCCTCCGAGGACAGCTCGATGAGAGTGACCTTCTCCTTGGGGTACTTCTTGTTCCACTCATCAATGCGCTTCTGGACCATTCCACCGGAGAAGTCCTTGCCCTGCACCCAGCTGATGGGGCCCTCACCAGTGAAGTCTGCCCCCTTGGCTGCGGGCTTGTTGGATCCGGAGTCCTTCGAGTCTCCGTTGGAACAAGCTGCCAAGGCACCGAGCGCCAGTGCTCCGACGGAGCCCTGGATGAAGGCCCGGCGGGAGTGTGTGTAGTGCGTCATGTGACTTCTTCCTCCTTGAACTGGGCGATGTCGACAGCGACATCACGTACGCATCAGCGATTTCCTGCAGGTGCGATAGGTCACAACCTCAGACAGGATATTACACCGACTGTCCGGTATGTGTGCACGTCGTTTTGTGATGAACCTGAATGATTGTGCACGACAAGTGGGATTGAGGGGCGTTCCCTCCACCGGGGTGGCCAGAGCGGTGTTGGTAGATGACTGGATCAGTCTGAATCGTTGTGGAAGGAGGGTATTGCTCCGATCCGAGCGGTGTCCTGGGATTGCCGTTTGCTGGTGGCTGGACAATCTCTGACATCGGGAGAAGGTAGACTAGGGGCACAGAATGTGAACATGAAGGAAGCCGTTCCACCCTGTCTCCAGGATGAAACGGCTTCCGTTCCGGTGCGCCGCCAGGGACTCGAACCCTGAACCCGCTGATTAAGAGTCAGCTGCTCTGCCAATTGAGCTAGCAGCGCCGGCGAGAAAAAACACTAGCGGACTTCGGCCAAGATGCAAAACCGAGGTGACGAGTTCATGGCCGGCCGGTGCGTGCGGCATCGATTCGACGCTGTCTCAACGCCGTGATCTCGGGCAGGTCGAGGGGCTCCAAATGGTGTCCTAGAGCTATTTCGAGCACATGGTCGGCGAGTTGAGGGTTGCGTGCGAGAACCGGTCCGTGCGGGTAGGTGCCGATGACACGATCCTGCACGGCTCCTTCGTCGCGACGGTTGCCGTTGCCCCAACCAACCTCGACAGCAGCCAGCGGCTTGGCGTCAGAACCAAGTTCTGTCCAGCCGCCGTGGTTCTCGAAACCGGTGATCGGGCAGGTGTTCCCGTCGGGCTGGGTCCAGATGTGTAGAACCTCCCCGACGGCACGCTCCGGGCCGCGTCGGGTCTCGGCGTCGAGAAGCCCGAGCCCCGCAATGACCTCGTCACGGGCTCCGATGGTGAAGGACTTGCCACAGATCTGGTAGCCGGCGCACACCGCGAAGAGCATTGCGCCGTCGTCGAGGGCGGTGAACAGTCCGCCATCGGCCTTGAGTTCTCGGACAGCGGTGATCTGGGCGGTGTCCTCGCCGCCTCCTAGCAGATAGATGGCCCCGTCAGTGGGCACCTTCTGGCCGGGCTCGACGGTGACGAGCTCGGCGTCGATACCGCGCCATTGCAGCCTCTTGGTGAGGACGACGGCATTGCCGTGGTCGCCGTAAATACCCAGCAGGGACTGGTACAGCAGGATGATCTTGGGACGGTCGGTGTTCATGCCAGTCCTCCGAGTCGGCGCAGTTTCTGGAAGGGGGTGTAGGTCGACAGCACGTCGATGGGATGGTCAGAGTCCCATTTGCCGGCCAGCAGTGGGGAGCTGAGGGCCTGGGCGAGACCCTCGATGACGACGTGCTTCACACCGGCGTATTGCAGCCTTACGGCCAGGTCGAGGGCACGCGGGCCGGTGCAGATGACGGTTCGTCCGACCAGCTGCTCGTAATCAACGTCCCACAGCCAGGAGACGTCCTTGCCGTCGGCAGCCACCGCATCGATGGCAAGGATCAGCGGATCGGAGGTCGTCAGCGGCAGGGATTCGGTCCAGCCGGCGGGATTCTTCGACAGCAGTAGGCGGCAATGGGTGCCGCTGATGGTGCAGGTGGCATAGCGGCCGGCGGGGGACTCCACCGTGGCGATCCCGCGCAGCGCGTCCTCGGGCTGGATGCTCATGTGGATGGCCGCGGCAAGGGCACAGGTGGCGTTGGTGAGGTTGAAGGAACCGGGCACCTGGACATCGAGGTGGAATCGTCTCCCGGAGGCCTCGACGGCGTCGTGGTCCTCTACCCACCAGTCGGCAGCAGGCTGACTCAGCTCACATCCGGGGCAATCCCATCCGTCCTCGCCATGGGTGAGAACGGCGTCGCAGTTGGGACACAGCGTCGAGTCAGCGGTCCAGCGAGGCTTGGTGTCCACCCAGATGACCTGACGAGCCTTCTGGCACACCCACACGATGAGTGGGTCGCAGGCATTGGCGACCACTGTCGGGCCATGCTCGGCGGCCCCCTCCAGGGCAGCGCGCCAGTCGCGTCCCAGGAAGGTCAGTTCGTGGTTACGGTCGAGCTGGTCACGGCTGAAGTTGAGCAGGACCAGTACTTCCGGGTTGCCCATCGCGACGACGTCGGCGACGACTCTCTCGTCGGTCTCCAACACGGCGATGGTGGCGTCAGGGGCTTCTCCCAGGGCCGAGACGATGCCGTGATGCAGGTTGGCCCCATCGGCATTGGTGACGACGTTTCGTTGGCCGTCAGGAGTCCCAGCTTTCACCGCGGCGGTGAGGAAATGGGTCGTCGTGGTCTTGCCGTTGGTGCCGGTGACACTGGCGACGCGACGGTCTGCCAGCAGCTCGGGCAAGGCGCGGGGAGCCAACGTCATCGTCACCCGACCACGGATTGATGCTCCTGAGCCCCTCCCGGCCAGGCGAGAGGCTGTTGCAGCTGTCCTCCCGGCCAGCAGGGCCAGTTGCAGCCGCGGGGAGGTGCGGTGTCTTCCAGGTGACGAGGTCATGGTCCCAATCATGGCAGGAAGGGGGGACGGTCCTGGTGTGATCTGCCGACGACGAGGAGGTTTCTACGGTCTCCAAAAACTGGTTGACAAGGTTGTTCGTTGTTGTTCCAGATGGGTGTCGGGAAACCTGTCGGGCACGCGTGTCACGGTAATTTCCGTCAGCTACGAGGGGCTGACGAGTGCCGGACGAGGGGGTGCGTGATGGTTGACATCGAGGAGTTGGTGAGCCGTGGTGTCGATGGTCTGGAGGTTCCCAACGGACATGCCATCCACCCGTTGCTTCAGCCTCTTTTCCCCGGTGGACTCATGCCCGCGGTGTACCGGCTGGATGGTGCGTCCTCAGTCGGGCTGGGGCTTCTCACCCATGGCTGGTGTGGGGTGGTCGGACTTCCCGAGCTCAGTGTCGAGGCGGCTCGGCAGTGGGGGGTTGAATTGTCGCGGTTGGTGCTCGTGCCCCATCCGGGGAACTGGCTTGAGACGGTGGCCACCCTCGTCGAGGGCCTTGACGTCGTTCTCGCCGCGGCCCCACCACCATTGCCGATGACGGCCAGCAGACGATTGACGGCCAGGCTGCGTTCTCGGGGCTCGACCTTGGTGGTGCTGGGACCGTGGCCCAACCCTGCTGCTCGAATTGACGTCCGCACCATGGGGTGGCAAGGGCTCGGCCAGGGGTATGGCTGTTTGTCGGCTCAGGAACTTGAGGTGACGGTGGTGAGGCATCACCACAACCATTCCGTGCGGCTCGTTCGTACCGGTACCGGGGTGCATCCTGCCGAGGAGGTGACTGATGTTTGCTGAACGGCTCAGTGCAGCCCCGGTTCGTGTCCTCATGGCAGTGATTCCCGGGTGGCGAATCGTGGCGGCGTCTCGACGTCAGTCTGGGGATGCCCCTCTTCTGGTCGTCGATCGCGGGGTCGTCGTCGACTGCTGTTCCCGGGCAGCCGAGGAAGGAGTGGTCCCTGGTTTGCGAGTGAGAGCTGCCCAGCTGCGCTGTCCAGACGCCGTTGTCGTGTCTCACGATCCTGCCTCTGAGGAGATCCTCTTCGACGAGGTGGTTCGCGAGATTGAGAGGTCAGTGGCGCCTTCGGTCCACGTGGTGCGACCAGGGGTGGCCGCGGTGGCTGCTCGCGGAGTTGCTCGTTTCTATGGTGGGGAACGCGCCGCTGCGCAGCGCATGTCCGAGGTGCTGACTCGGATCGGGTACGCGGATGCGGGAATTTCGGTGGCGGACGGACTGTTCGCAGCAGAGGTGGCTGCCACCGATGTGGCCGGCCCCGAGAGTCATGACCCGAGGATCCTCAGTCCCAGGACGTCCAGGGACTTCCTGGCTCCCCGCGACGTCTCGGTTCTGGCGCGTACCGGACAAGCCGATGAGGCATTGGTTCGGACCTTGCGCCAGCTCGGTCTGACGACTGTTGGCTCCTTCGCCGGTCTGGACCGTCAACATGTCGTCCAGCGGTTCGCAGAGGCCGGTCAGCGCGCCCACGACTGGGCACGTGGCATGGATGTCACGGTGCTGTCGGCACACCGGCCCGAGGACGACGATGCCATGGAAGTCGTCCTTGACGATCCGGAACCTTTCGGCGCACAGGTGGTGACCGTGGTGCGTCCTGTGGTGGAGGAGTTCATGGCAAATTTGGCAGCCGACGGCCGGGTTTGTTCCCAAGCTCGCATTCTCATCCGGGCCACTGCTGGGTTGTCTGAGCGCACCTGGCGTCAACCGTGGCAATTCAGCGGTGATGATCTGTTGGCTCGACTGTCCCGTCAGCTCGACGACCTTTCCCGGGGCATTGGCGAGTTCGGTGCTGATGAGTTCTGCCAGTCCGGTGTTGAGGCGGTGCGGATCGTTCCCACCATCCATCGTGCGGGTGAGGCTGCCGAGGGATTGTTTGGTGCCAGGCCCGCCGAGCATCTCGTCCACATCATCTCCCAGTTGCAGGAGAAGCTGGGCCCCGAGGGGGTTCTGATGGGGAAAGTCGATGGTGGCCGGATGCTCAGGGACCGACGCCGACTGATTCCTTTCGGGACGGTTGCCGAGGACGCGCGTCCGGTGGATCGCCCCTGGCCGGGCCACCTCGACGGCCCTGCTCCCGGGATCGTGTATTCCCGTCCGCTGCCAGCTCGGTTGGAGACGACTGACGGTATGCCACTGACGACGTCGTCCGACCTACCGTCGATCAGCCCTGGATGGTTTCATGACGGCACGTCGCGACGGCGTGTCATCGCGTGGGCCGGGCCATGGCCGGTGCACCAGAGGTGGTGGAGCACCCCGGCCGTCTCCGTTGAGCGAGTGCAGCTGGTCACCGAGGACCAACAGGCGTGGGTGTTAGCGGGATCGGCTGACCGTTGGTGGGTCGAGGCTCGTTACGACGAGGCGTGATCGGGGTGAGTTACCACAATCCTCCGATTCCGTGGCGAGAGTTGGAAAGACGCATCTCGGGACGGCGTCCTCCCAATGGTCATCAGGACAGCCATGCTGATCAGACCGGTTATCGCCGCGTCCGTAAACCCTTTGACCGTCATCCCCTCCGACCCGAGGGGCCGGTGGTGCCCTATGCCGAGCTGCACTGTCACTCCTCCTACAGCTTTCTTGACGGTGCCTCCAGCCCGGAGGACCTCGTCACCCGGGCGGTGGAGTTGGGGTTGTCAGGGCTGGCCCTGACCGATCATGACGGCCTCTACGGAGTCGTCAGGATGGCTGAAGCGGCTGAAACCTGTGGCCTTCCCACCATCATCGGGTCGGAGTTGTCCATCGGGGTGCCGGGACCTCAGAACGGGGTCGCCGATCCGGTGGGCAGTCATCTGCTCGTGTTGGCCAACGGTCCGGAGGGGTATCGCCGCTTGGCAGGCGCCCTCACCGACGCCTATCTGGCCGAGGGAGGGCAGAAAGGTCATCCGGTCCATGATCTTAATCATCTGGCCGAGGTGGCCGACGGGCACTGGACTGTCCTCACCGGGTGTCGCAAAGGAGCAGTGAGACAAGGGCTGGCCAGGGGAGTGCCGCAGGCCGAGGCCGAGCTTCATCACCTGATTGATCTCTTCGGCACTGACAACGTCCTGGTCGAGCTGACCGATCATCGCGCTCCCACCAATTCCCGTGACAACGACGTCCTCGCTGAGCTGGCGGGTCGTCACGGCCTGACAACAGTGGCGACGACAGCTGCCCACTACGCCAGTGCTGAACAGTTCGAGCTGGCCTGCGCTCTGTCAGCGGTGCGAGCTCGACGCAGTCTTGACGAGATGGACGGCTGGCTTCCTCCTGGCCCGGTGGCGAGGCTGCGTAGCGGGGTGGAGATGGCAGATCTGTTCAGCCGTCATCGAGATGCGGTGGACAACACTGTGGCGGTGGCTGAGAGGACGGCTTTTCAACTGAGGTCGGTGCGTCCGGGTCTGCCCGATCAGAAGGTGCCCGAAGGTCACACTCCCATCAGTTGGCTGCGTCATCTGGTGGAGGAGGGGCGTCAGGGCTGCTATGGGGACGATCCGGCGGCCAAGGACCGACTGGCCACGGAACTCGATCTCATCGAAGCCCGAGACTTTGCCGGCTACTTCCTCATCGTCTCCGACATCGTGAAGTTCGCCCGCTCCCAGGGGATCTTGTGTCAAGGACGTGGATCAGCGGCGGCCTCGGCAGTTTGTTACGTGTTGGGCATCACCGTTGTCGACCCGGTGTTTTACGGGCTGCCTTTCGAGCGGTTCCTGTCGGTGCTGCGCGAGGAGGAGCCCGACATCGACGTCGACTTCGACGCCCGACGTCGCGAGGAGGTCATCCAGTACGTCTATGCCAAGTATGGACGGCGCAATGCCGCTCAGGTGGCCGGCGTCTTCACCTATCGGCCGCGCAGCGCCATCCGTGACATGGCCAAAGCTCTCGGCTATTCCCAAGGACAGCAGGACGCGTGGTCCCGTCAGGTGGAGAGAGGATCGGTATCATCCCTCTCCCAGGACTCTGACGGTCCCGAGATTCCTGACGACGTCGTCGCCCTCGCCCAGCAGGTGATGGGGCTACCGCGGCACCTGGGCATCCACTCGGCCGGAATGGTGCTGACCCAGGAACCAGTGGAACGCATCTGTCCGATCGAGCCAGCCCGGATGCCTGGTCGCACGGTGCTGCAGTGGGATAAGGAGGACTGTGCCTGGATGGGGTTGGTGAAGTTCGACCTGCTGGGGTTGGGAATGCTCTCGGCACTGAGTATTTCCTTCGATCTCATCTCCCGGCACTGCGGACGCTCTTGGACCCTGGCGTCGATCCCGCGTAATGAGCCCGGGATCTACGACATGTTGTGCCGCGGTGACAGCATCGGTATCTTCCAGGTGGAGAGCCGGGCCCAGATCGGCACCTTGCCTCGGCTCAAGCCACGGTGTTTCTATGACTTGGCCGTGGAGATCGGACTCATCCGCCCTGGCCCGGTGCAGGGAGGGGCAGTGCATCCCTACATCAGACGACGCACGGGTGCTGAACCGATCACTTATCCCCACCCTCTGCTTGAACCAGTGCTCAAGCGCACCCTGGGGATCCCGCTCTTCCAGGAGCAGCTCATGCAAATGGCCACGACAGTCGGCAATTGCACGGCTGCTGACGCTGACCTGCTGCGTCGAGCGATGGGGTCCAAACGTGGGGTGGAGCGCATTGACTCCCTGCGTGCCAAGCTCTTCGAGGGGATGGCAGCCAATGGGATTGACGACGTCACTGCCCAGGACATTTATGCCCGCATCGAGTCTTTCGCAAATTTTGGATTTGCCGAGTCTCATGCCTTGAGCTTCGCCGGACTGGTCTATACCTCAGCCTGGGTCAAGCTGCATTACCCAGCGGCTTATCTTGCGGCCCTGCTGCGCAGCCAACCGATGGGGTTCTATTCCCCGGCGACTCTGGTGGCTGATGCTCGACGACATGGTGTGGTGACTCGACGTCCAGATCTGACGAAGTCGTCAGTAGGAGCTGACATGGAACTGCTGGGTTCCCGTGACGGTGGTGTCGAGACGGGGACGGACGACTGCCTTCATGACCACGAGGAGTCCGAGATCGGTCCTTTTGATCCCAGACGTGATGACGGTGGCCATCGTCGAGACACCTACTTCGCGGTGCGGCTCGGCCTCTCTGACGTCTCCGGCATCAGTGCCGAGACAGCCACCCGGATTATTGAAGAGCGGGACCGCGAACCTTTCACCAGCCTCGACGATCTCGCTCGTCGGGTTGAACTGAGTGAGGAAGAGGTGGAGGCCCTCGCCCTGGCCGGTGCTTTCGACGACCTGGTGGGTTCCAGACGCGGTGCTCTGTGGCAAATCGGTCAGATCGACGGTGTGGCACCGGGCCAGCTGGATGTTCAGGTGGCGACCCAACCGCCTTTGCTTCCCGAACCCACTCAGCTGGATCTCCTAGGTGACGATATCCGTGCCACCGGAATCAGCACAGCAGACCATCCTGTTCGCCACGTCCGGAGCGTCCTTGATCGACGAGGTGTGGTCCGAGTTGATCGGCTGGGCGACGTCGAGGCTGGACGGCGTATAGAAGTTGCTGGAGTCGTCACCCACAGACAGAGACCTGGGACAGCGGGGGGAGTGACCTTCCTCAACGTGGAGGACGAA
The DNA here is from genome assembly GCF_000367205.1 of Cutibacterium avidum 44067. Classification (NCBI taxonomy): domain Bacteria; kingdom Bacillati; phylum Actinomycetota; class Actinomycetes; order Propionibacteriales; family Propionibacteriaceae; genus Cutibacterium; species Cutibacterium avidum. The sequence continues at coordinate 589,476 of NC_021064.1, forward strand.
ACAGGCCTGCTCAACGTCATCGTCACTCCGGGTGCATGGAAGCATCACCGACGTGTGGCCCGGACGTCGCGAGCTTTGGTGGTGCGGGGGATCTTGGAAAGAAGCGACGGGGGAGTGACGAGTTTGCAAGCAGATCGGTTGGAAGCTCTCGATTTATCAGTACCTACGAGATCCCGTGACTTCCACTGAACAGCCTCTGGCAAGGGGATATGCCGACAGCGGCAACCTAATTTGCGTCATCGTTCATCCATGTGTAATGTTTTCCGAGCTGTCAGGGGCTGCTTGAAGCGGCTCCTAGATGGCAGCCGAACTGGATCTCAGTCCGATAGATTTGATAGTCGGGGTTGATCTGGTAAGGTTGATCGGGTCGCTGCTTTCGGGTGGTGGTTTGGTTTTCGGCTGGTTTTGCTGGCTGGTTCTGATTCTGCGGGTTTTTGCGGGGTTGGGGTTGGTGTGGTAGGGTTGGTCGGGTCGCCTTGGGGTGGTCCTGCTTGTGATGGGTGGGGTTGTTCTGGTGGGTGTGATGCTTGAGAACTCAACAGTGTGTCTTTGATAGTCAATGATTTTTGATGCATTTATGGATGTGTCGGATTTGTTTATGAATTCCTTTGTGATTCTGGACATGGACTGATTTTTTTGGTCAGTGTTTGGGGTTAGTGTTTTGGATTCTCTTGTGACATCGTTTGCCTGCATTGTTGTGTGTGGGTGGGTGATATTTTTTCATTGGAGAGTTTGATCCTGGCTCAGGACGAACGCTGGCGGCGTGCTTAACACATGCAAGTCGAACGGAAAGGCCCCTTTGGGGGTACTCGAGTGGCGAACGGGTGAGTAACACGTGAGTAACCTGCCCTTGACTTCGGGATAACTTCAGGAAACTGGGGCTAATACCGGATAGGAATCCTTGCTGCATGGTGGGGGTTGGAAAGCTTCGGCGGTTTTGGATGGACTCGCGGCTTATCAGCTTGTTGGTGGGGTAGTGGCTTACCAAGGCTTTGACGGGTAGCCGGCCTGAGAGGGCGACCGGCCACATTGGGACTGAGATACGGCCCAGACTCCTACGGGAGGCAGCAGTGGGGAATATTGCACAATGGGCGGAAGCCTGATGCAGCAACGCCGCGTGCGGGATGACGGCCTTCGGGTTGTAAACCGCTTTCAGCAGGGGCGAAGCTTGTGGTGACGGTACCTGCAGAAGAAGCACCGGCTAACTACGTGCCAGCAGCCGCGGTGATACGTAGGGTGCGAGCGTTGTCCGGATTTATTGGGCGTAAAGAGCTCGTAGGTGGTTGATTGCGTCGGAAGTGAAAACTTGGGGCTTAACCCTGAGCGTGCTTTCGATACGGGTTGACTTGAGGAAGGTAGGGGAGAATGGAATTCCTGGTGGAGCGGTGGAATGCGCAGATATCAGGAGGAACACCAGTGGCGAAGGCGGTTCTCTGGACCTTTCCTGACGCTGAGGAGCGAAAGCGTGGGGAGCGAACAGGCTTAGATACCCTGGTAGTCCACGCTGTAAACGGTGGGTACTAGGTGTGGGGTCCATTCCACGGATTCCGTGCCGTAGCTAACGCATTAAGTACCCCGCCTGGGGAGTACGGCCGCAAGGCTAAAACTCAAAGGAATTGACGGGGCCCCGCACAAGCGGCGGAGCATGCGGATTAATTCGATGCAACGCGAAGAACCTTACCTGGGTTTGACATGGACTGGGAGTGCTCAGAGATGGGTATGCCTCCTTGTGGGGCTGGTTCACAGGTGGTGCATGGCTGTCGTCAGCTCGTGTCGTGAGATGTTGGGTTAAGTCCCGCAACGAGCGCAACCCTCGTTCACTGTTGCCAGCACGTTATGGTGGGGACTCAGTGGAGACCGCCGGGGTCAACTCGGAGGAAGGTGGGGATGACGTCAAGTCATCATGCCCCTTATGTCCAGGGCTTCACGCATGCTACAATGGCCGGTACAAAGAGTTGCGAGCCTGTGAGGGTGAGCGAATCTCGGAAAGCCGGTCTCAGTTCGGATTGGGGTCTGCAACTCGACCCCATGAAGTCGGAGTCGCTAGTAATCGCAGATCAGCAACGCTGCGGTGAATACGTTCCCGGGGCTTGTACACACCGCCCGTCAAGTCATGAAAGTCGGTAACACCCGAAGCCGGTGGCCTAACCTGTGTGGGGGAGCCGTCGAAGGTGGGACTGGTAATTAGGACTAAGTCGTAACAAGGTAGCCGTACCGGAAGGTGCGGCTGGATCACCTCCTTTCTAAGGAGCAAGTTTTGGTTGTGGCATTGTTCGAGTCGTCCCGTGTGGGGTGATGGTAATGGTGTCGTGCTTCTTGTGGAACATTGGCGTCCTGTTGTTGTGATGGGGTTGGGGGCATGCTGTTGGGGTTCTGGGGTATCACACTGTGTGTGGTGGCCTGGTGCGGTGATGCGTCATCTGTCTGTTGTGGACGGTGGTGTGTTGATTCGTGTGGTGGTTGAGAACTGTATAGTGGATGCGAGCATCTTAATTTTTTGTGTCTTGTGCGTTGTGCAAGTTGTTAAGTGCGATCGGTGGATGCCTTGGCACCAAGAGCCGATGAAGGACGTTGTAACCTGCGATAAGCCCTGGGGAGTTGGTAAACGAGCTGTGATCCGGGGGTGTCCGAATGGGGAAACCTGGAATGTCCGGAGTAGTGTCCGGTGACCCTGCCCTGAATGTATAGGGGTGTGGGAGGTAACGCGGGGAAGTGAAACATCTTAGTACCCGTAGGAAGAGAAAACAACCGTGATTCCGTGAGTAGTGGCGAGCGAAAGTGGATGAGGCTAAACCGTGTGTGTGTTCAAGCCGGCAGGTGTTGCATGTGCGGGGTTGTGGGGGCCTTTTGGTTCTGCTGCCGCAGGATTGGCCAGTGATAAATGTTGCGTGAAGGTGAAGCGTCTGGGAAGGCGTACCGGAGTGGGTGAGAGTCCCGTAACTGTAAGCGTGGCACTGGTGAGGGTTGCCCCAAGTAGCGTGGAACTCGTGGAATTTCGCGTGAATCTGGCGGGACCACCCGTCAAGCCTAAATACTCCTTGGTGACCGATAGTGGATTAGTACCGTGAGGGAATGGTGAAAAGTACCCCGGGAGGGGAGTGAAATAGTACCTGAAACCGGTCGCATACAAGCCGTCAGAGCCTTGTGGGGTGATGGCGTGCCTTTTGAAGAATGAGCCTGCGAGTTAGTGATGCGTGGCGAGGTTAACCTGTGTGGGGGAGTCGTAGCGAAAGCGAGTCTGATAAGGGCGTGAGTCGCGTGTTCTAGACCCGAAGCGGTGTGATCTATCCATGGCCAGGATGAAGCGTCGGTAAGACGTCGTGGAGGTCCGAACCCACTTCAGTTGAAAATGGAGGGGATGAGCTGTGGATAGGGGTGAAAGGCCAATCAAACACCGTGATAGCTGGTTCTCCCCGAAATGCATTTAGGTGCAGCGTTGCGTGGTTCTTGTCGGAGGTAGAGCACTGGATGGTCTAGGGGGCCTATCAGCTTACCGAAATCAGCCAAACTCCGAATGCCGGCAAGTGGAGCGTGGCAGTGAGACGGCGGGGGATAAGCTTCGTCGTCGAGAGGGAAACAGCCCAGATCATCAGCTAAGGCCCCTAAGTGGTAGCTCAGTGGAAAAGGATGTGGAGTTGCGCAGACAGCCAGGAGGTTGGCTTGGAAGCAGCCATCCTTGAAAGAGTGCGTAATAGCTCACTGGTCAAGTGATTCCGCGCCGACAATGTAGCGGGGCTTAAGTTATCCGCCGAAGCTGTGGCAAACCCGTTTTGCGGGTTTGGGTAGGGGAGCGTCCTGTGTGAGGTGAAGCTGCCGGGTGACCGTGTGGTGGATTGTGCGGGAGTGAGAATGCAGGCATGAGTAGCGAATGACGGGTGAAAAACCCGTCCGCCGATTATCCAAGGGTTCCAGGGTCAAGTTAATCTGCCCTGGGTGAGTCGGGGCCTAAGGCGAGGCCGACAGGCGTAGTCGATGGATAACCAGTTGATATTCTGGTACCGGCTTGTCACCGTCCGTGTCGAGGTGTGTGATGCTAAGCGTGCGAGCCTGCCATTGTGATGTCTTTGATGTTGTGGTGGTGTGGTGAGTGTGTGAACCGATCATGTAGTAGGCAAGCTGCGGAGGGACGCAGGGAGGTAGCTCATCCCCGGCGATGGTTGTCCGGGGCTAAATGTGTGGACCGTCTGGTAGGTAAATCCGCTGGGCATATGGTTGAGGCATGATGGCGAGCCCACGTGTGTGGGTGAGTGAGTGATCCTGTACTGTCGAGAAAATCTTCGTGAGCGAGGTGGCTGGTCCGCCCGTACCCTAAACCGACACTGGTGGATAGGTAGAGTATACCGAGGCGATCGAGATCATCATGGTGAAGGAACTCGGCAAAATGCCCCCGTAACTTCGGGATAAGGGGGACCTGAACTGTCAAGGCCTGTACGGCTGGTAGCAGTGAGGGGCGCAGAGACCAGGGGGAAACGACTGTTTACCAAAAACACAGGTCCGTGCGAAGTCGTAAGACGATGTATACGGACTGACTCCTGCCCGGTGCTGGAAGGTTAAGGGGAACTGTTAGCGTTGGCGAAGCGGTGAACTTAAGCCCCAGTAAACGGCGGTGGTAACTATAACCATCCTAAGGTAGCGAAATTCCTTGTCGGGTAAGTTCCGACCTGCACGAATGGAGTAACGATTTCCCTACTGTCTCCACCATGAACTCGGTGAAATTGCAGTACGAGTAAAGATGCTCGTTACGCGCAGCAGGACGGAAAGACCCCGGGACCTTTACTATAGTTTGGTATTGGTGATTGGGACGACTTGTGTAGGATAGGTGGGAGACTGTGAAGTGGCCACGCTAGTGGTTGTGGAGTCATTGTTGAAATACCACTCTGGTCGTTCTGGTTATCTAACTTTGGGCCGTGATCCGGTTCAGGGACAGTGCCTGATGGGTAGTTTGACTGGGGCGGTCGCCTCCTAAAAGGTAACGGAGGCGCCCAAAGGTTCCCTCATCCTGGTTGGTAATCAGGTGTTGAGTGTAAGTGCACAAGGGGGCTTGACTGTGAGACTGACAGGTCGAGCAGGGACGAAAGTCGGGACTAGTGATCTGACGGTGGCTTGTGGACGCGCCGTCACTCAACGGATAAAAGGTACCCCGGGGATAACAGGCTGATCTTGCCCGAGCGCTCATAGCGACGGCATGGTTTGGCACCTCGATGTCGGCTCGTCGCATCCTGGGGCTGGAGTCGGTCCCAAGGGTTGGGCTGTTCGCCCATTAAAGCGGCACGCGAGCTGGGTTCAGAACGTCGTGAGACAGTTCGGTCCCTATCCGCTGCGCGCGGAGGAATCTTGAGAAGGGCTGTCCTTAGTACGAGAGGACCGGGACGGACTGACCTCTGGTGTGCCAGTTGTTCTGCCAAGGGCATGGCTGGTTGGCTACGTCGGGTTGTGATAACCGCTGAAAGCATCTAAGCGGGAAGCACGCTTCAAGATGAGGGTTCCTGCAGATGAATCTGGTAAGGTCTCCGGTAGACGACCGGGTTGATAGGCCAGGCGTGGACGCATCGTAAGGTGTGGAGCTGACTGGTACTAATAGACCGAGGACTTACACAACATTCGCACGCGTACACAAAAGCGTTTTCGTATTGACTCGCATCCACTATATGGCTCCCAACCCCCACCCGAGGAGCACAACATACAGGCCTTCACAGGCCCCCCATATTTTCCGGTGGCCATAGCGGAAGGGAAACACCCGGTCCCATACCGAACCCGGTAGTTAAGCCTTCCAGCGCCGATGGTACTGCACGAGGGATCGTGTGGGAGAGTAGGACGCTGCCGGAATTATATTTTTGTGTGTGCGTGTGGAGACGAGGTTGATCCTTGTCTCCACACGCTTTTTTACACCCGCACACCCGACAGCCGGCGGGGTGACACCAATCAACCCCCCGGCCCCGTGCCGTCTACCCACAACCACCCACACCAACGACAGCCCCCAAACGTCAGATAGGTGGCTTAGGCCTCAGCACGGTTGGGAGATCGCTGGGTTACCGTCGACTCGAAGCATCGTCAGGCGATTGTTCATCCTCAAGATGGCCTCCCGTAATTGATGCCGTTTCCTCCAGAAGCGGGCTTTCTGCCTTCAAAACACGGGGTCAGGGTCTCTCGGCTGAGGCGGTAGCAACGCTGAGTCGAACTCAAGAACATGGGCCTTGAAGGCGACATGCATCCTCGGGGGAAAATGGCCGCAGTGCCTCCTTCCCCTGGCAACCGGGACCTGGACTCGCGTCCTCACCACGCTCGCGTACCGGCACATCGCCCCACTCGTGAGGTGCGGAGAAGCCGAGAGTGGCAAATGCATGGGTGGCGGCTGAGGTCCAGAGCCTGGGGCAGGAATGTCCCGACGAGAAAGTGAGGATACAAAACGTGGCCCTTCTCTGTGAGAAGGGCCACGTCAGTTTTGGAGGAGGTCGTCAGCAGGTAGTCGGGATGAAGCTGGAGTTCCTGATGATGTAGGCAACGACCCTGCCGCCGTTGAATAGGTAGTCGACTTCCTTGCCATCGCTGGAGAACGCAAGGGCCTTCTCGTATCCCATTCCATGGAAGTCCGAGGTGACGTCGGTCAGCTTGAGCTTGGAGTAGTCGGACCGCAGCTGTGCCTCGGTGATGCCGATCCGCGCACCGTTAGAGCTGGCGTTAGTACCACCAACGAACAGGTAGGCCTCGACATCGTCTCCGCTCGTCCATACTCCGCCGAGGAAGCCGTTGTAACGCGCATACACCGGGGTGTTGCGGGTACATACTCCGCTGACGCCGTCCGGGATGACATGGATCGTACCGGCGAGTTCCGCGGTGGACTTGTCTAGGTTAAGAGGTCCGACACCTGCCATATCGCCGAGTCGGATTGAGCCCTTCTTCGCCATGTCGTAGACGATTGCCGCATCGCACTGCTTGCTGCTCATGACCTGGCTGGCAGCGACAGCAGCCTTGTCTCCCAACACTTTGAGCATGGCATCGCAGTCATTGTCGTCAGCGATGACCCCGCCTTGGGGGAGAGGCTCCCAATGCCCTCCGTTCTTCCTCATGACGAGGTGGCCGCCATTGGGGCCGGCCGACTTGCCGTTGATGTTGAAGTTGGGTGCATACGCCACAGCGGCGTTCTGGCCGTCGGCGGCCAAGGAGACCCACTGGACCTGGGCGTCGGGCGCGTTGAAGAGCTGTCGCACGAGGTCCGGCGTCGGCGTGACCGAGGCATTGTTCGGAACGCTCGGCTTCGGTGCGGCTGGTGTTGATGCTGTCGATGAAGCGGTCGCCGTCGACGTCGAGGTAACCGTCACCTCTGGGGTCGGGGTGTGGGAGGCTGACGCGGCAGGCTTGGAGGCCGGCGCGGGGACTGCCTTCGTCGCATCATCATTCTTGGGCTTGAGGAAGTAGAAGAGGCCAACTCCCAGAGCCACGACGAGGACTGCGGCGACGGCAATGATCCAGTACTGGCTCTTACGTTTCGGCTGGGGCTCATCGCTGAAGGGGATGCCGCCTATCGACTCATTAACGTCTGGGCGATCAGCGGCAGTCGTACCCGCCAGTCCTGCGGACCCGTCAGGCAGGTACTCGGTGGCCTGTTGGGCGGGTTGGCCTTCCCAGCTTTCCTGACTGGGCTGCTGTTCCCAACCTTGCTGCGGGTACTGGGCGTTCCAGCCGTCATACTGACCTGTCTGAGGATTCCACTCTGGCGCGTTACCGCCCTGCGGATACTGGTTCCAGTCCTGCGGGTACTGGCCGTTCGGGAAGTCACCCTGCTGCGGATACTGCTGATCGGCGTAGGGGGTTTGCGAACCGTCCGGCTCGGCAGAGATCTGTTGTGTCGCGTCGTTGTTCTCTGGCAGCTCCTGGGTGGGTTCATGACTCTGCCCCTCAGCAGAGCCTGAATCGGACTGCTCAGAGATCAGCTCTGTCTCATTGTCGTCAGAGTGCGAATCGTCGGGGTGGTTCCCCTTGTCGAATCCATCGTCAGCCACGATTCATTCTCCCTCTCAGCGTGTCAGTGAATGCGCCAGTTTGACGTTGATGACATGGCGAGCAGCGTCACTGAGACGCTTCTTGCCTGACGAGGACGCCGCCATCGACGTCAACGCCTGAATCATGGGGCCTGCCAGGCCAGGATCGGCAGTAATCGCCAGGTCACCGCCAGCAGACACGAATCTGCTTGCACGGCGTCCACCGTCGACCGAGAACACCGACACTGAGCTACCCAGGTCATCTGAAACGATGAGGCCCTGGTATCCGAAGTCGCCGCGAAGCATGTCGGTCATAACCTTCGACGAGAATAACGCGAGAGTTCCTGGATCGATCTTCGAGTAGGTCGCGGAGGCGATCATGACCGCTTCAGACCCAGCATTGAATGCCATTCGGAACGATTCGAGATACGGGTCATGGCGAATTGTCTTGTGGTCGGTAATTCCGTCAGCTTTGAAATCCGTGTCCTCGATGATGCGCCCAATTCCGGGGAAATGCTTGGCCGTCGGGATGATCCCGGCCTTGCGATGCCCCGCAATAACGGAGGCCGCGTACCGGCCACACGTCTGAGGATCGGTGCCGAACCCACGATGGTGCTTGGCGATCGGCTTGTTCTTGACGCCAAGTTCAGGATCGATGACGTCAGCGACGGGGGAGAAGATCATGTGGACGCCGAGGTCGGCGAGTTGGCGGGCACCTCTCGTCACCACCGACTGAGCTTTGGCCGGGGGCATCCGGGCCAGAGCTTCCTGGCTCGGCAGCCGGTCGACTCCCGGAATCCGGATGTTCTGAACCTCGCCGCCCTCATGGTCGCTCGCGACGATGGGCTTGATGCCGTGCGGGCTGACACTGTTGACGGCGTCAAGCATGGCCTCGAGCTTCGACTTCTTGGTCCAATGACCCAAGATGAAGATGCCGGCAAGGCACTTGGAGTCAATGAGGTTGGCGATGTACTCCGGAGAATCTGAGGGAACCACCCCGACGAGAATGCACTGACCAGCACGCTCTTCGAGCGACATATCCGCCACGATATGGGCGGCCCGTGGATCCATCGGGATTGGGGTCACCTTCTCCGTCGCCGTCGGCGTCGAGGTAGAGCTCGGGGTAGGGGTGGGGGTGGCTGAGGACGGGCTGGGAGTTGGCGTGTCAGACGGAGACGACGACGTCACGGGTGCAGGCGAGGGTGATTCGGCTGGGGGCTCGGCTTTTGAAACGCAGCCAGCCAATGGTGCGCTCAAAGCGGCTGTGATGATTGTTCGGCGTCTCATGGTCGCAGTATTCCACAGCTTTTCCATTGTTGACAGTGACCAAGAAGGTTACCTCGGAATGACGAGGTACACCTCCAAATCGATGTTACTACAGTCGAGGTATTCGCCGACAACATTGCAGAAGAACTTGTGAGAGCGCCCAGTTTGCGGGTTTCGCGTACTGACAAAGAAGTTCGACGGATGATTCGGCGGCACTAACTGAGCGAGGTTCAGAGCCAAGGAGCAATCCGTACGCGTGTTGGCGACCCATGTGCCCGGACCACACTCGGAGGCCCCGGCGGGGAGGTCGACGTGGGCGGGGACGCTGACCTGGGCGGGAGCCGGGGGCGGTGCAGCGGTGGTCGTTACTGTGGCATGGGCCGTTACTGTTCGCATCGGTCTGACCTCAGGCGTCTGGCTGGGTGCCGGGGTCGCGGTATGAATTGGCTGAGCGGTGGCCTCGGAATGAGATCCGGGCATCCCTTTGAGATAGACGAACGCTTCGGCTCCGACCAACAGAAGCAAAGCCAACAGAGCGATGAACCATCCAGCGTCGCTGCCGCGCTGGTTTGTCGCCGCATGTGCTGCTGGCGCGGACGGAGCCGGGGTTGCCATGCTCACCGCTGACGGAGGCCGCGTCGCCGAGGGCGCCGAGTACGGTGGAACCGGTCGTGGCGGCGCAATCGGGGCTGGCGGCGTTGGAGGAGGCGGTAGCGGACGAGGTACAACGAGCTGGACCGGCGGTCCGCCGTCGAGCCATGAGCGCAGCTCAGATGCCAGTAACTCCGCACTGGCAGGGCGTCCGGCCGGATCAGGCGCCAGACACGTCATGATGGTGTTCCACAGTCGTGGATCAACCCCGGGAATGTGGTCCGGGGGTTGGTCACGCAGAATATTTCCAGCTGAATCTGCCTGGAACGGAACGCGGCCGGCCAGCAATTGGTACAAGGTGACGCCGAAGGAATAGAGGTCGCTTGCCGCCAACGGCGTTCGTCCTGCAGCTACTTCTGGAGCCTGATAGTAGGGAGTCCCGACGATTTCGTGCGGATTGCCTGAAGCGACCATTTCCGAGACGCCGAAATCTGTGATTCGTGCCCCACGGACCTCCTCTCGGTCCTCGATGAGGATATTTGCCGGTTTGATGTCGAGGTGACGAATGCCGACCCGGTGAATCGCGGTAAGGGCCTGGCACACTTCGATTCCCAGGCAGACCGCCGTGGCTGGCTCGAGGCGGTGGTCGGGCATGGACTCCAGCACGTGCGCAAGGTCGGGGCCGTCAACCAATTCCATGATGATGGCGAAGGTGGAGGACTCGACGACCATGTCAGTCACCCGGACGACCGCGTCGTCGGCGACGGTCATCAGGATGTCGCGCTCCTGGATGAAGCGCCTCGTCGCGCCTTTGTCATTCGTCAGTTCGGGTTTGAGGACCTTGATGGCTCGAGGTGACCCGTCGTTGAGATCATGCCCACGCCAAACCGTTCCCATCGAGCCTTGGCCGAGCACCTCGTCGAGGATGTAATGGCTGCCAATTTGACGTACTGTCGACCCGCCGGTGGCGTCCTCCTCGGACATGATTCACCCCTTTAATGATCGCTCGGCAACCACTCTCACTGTAGCGACCACGGCACGGCCGAGGACATAGTGGCCCTCAGTCGGTGACGTCTTCCAAGTCGTCACTGTGGGACCGACGACGCACGATCACCCAGGCGATGCCGAGCACGATGAACCACACGGGGGTGGCAAGGAGAGCCTGGCGGGTGTCGTCAGCCCCAGCCAGAAGGACGACGACAAAGACGAAGAAGGCCAGGACAACCCACGGCATGAAATGGGCCCCAGGCATCGGGTAGATCGACTCGGCATGGGCCTGCGGGTTACGGCGCACGTGCACGATGTAGCTGACGAGGATCATGCTCCACACGAAGATGAACAGCACGGCGGAGACCGTCGTCACCAGGGTGAAGGCCCCCATCACGGTGTCTTTCGCGGCAAGAATGAGGGCCGAACCAATGAGGATGACGGTGCACACCAGGCCCCAACCGGGGACGCCATTGCGGGTGAGTTTGCCGAAGGCCCTCGTCGCCATGCCCTTGTGGGCCAGTCCGTAGAGCATCCGAGAGGTCGAATAGACCCCGGAGTTGGCGCTGGATGCGGCAGACGTGAGAACGACGAAGTTCATGATGCCGGCAGCCGCGGTGAAACCGACGAGTCCGAACATCTGGACGAACGGCGAGGAGTCCTTCTCGATGAGATTCCACGGGATGACACACATCATGGCGAGCAGGGCAACCACATAGAACACCAGGACGCGCACGGGGACGGCATTGATGGCCTTGGGCATGGTCTTGCGGGGATCACGGGTTTCCGCGGAGGTAGTACCGACCAACTCGATGCCCACGTAGGCGAAAACAGCAATCTGGAAGCCGCCGAAGAATCCGCTCCAGCCCTTCGGCGCGAATCCGCCATGGGTCCACAGGTTCGACACCGAGGCCTTGTATCCGCCCGGCGAGGTGAACCCCATGATGATGAGCACCACAGCCACGACGATGAGGATGCCGATCGCGACAATCTTGATGAGCGCAAACCAGAATTCAAGCTCACCAAAGAGCTTCACCGTGAGCAGGTTGAGGACCAGCAGGAGAAGCAAGGTGGCCGCGGTGAGGATGAAGGCCCACATTCGGTCGTGGGTCCAGTAACCCCAATATGAGGTGATGGCGATGACGTCAGCCATACCCGTGACGACCCAACACAACCAGTACGACCAGCCGAGGAAGAATCCCGCCCAAGGGCCCAGGAGATCAGCCGCGAAATCCTGGAAGGACTTCCACTGCAGGTTGTGCAGCAACAGCTCGCCCATGGCCCTCATGACGAAGAAGAGCATCGTGCCGATCACGAGATAGGCAACCACGATGCTCGGGCCCGAGGTGTTGATGGACTTTCCGGACCCCATGAACAGGCCGGTTCCGATGGCGCCACCGATGGCGATCAGCTGAATGTGGCGGTTGCTCAGGCTGCGGCGCAGGTGCTGCATGTCTCCAGCCACATCGTTGTTCTCGCGGTTCATGGGGAGGATTGTTACGCGAGAAGGGGCCAAGTACAGCGTGTCATCTCGCATTGTGCGACTACTGTCCGATCTTCGGCATTCCGGGGAATGCTGGAGTGAGCGTCGTTCTGCGAGGAGATGATGACGATGACCACGACCGTAGCTCTGACCGGGGCCAGTGTCCTGACATGCGACCGAGATGGAACCGTGCTGGCCGATCACACCGTGCTCGTTGGCGAAGACGGTTCGATCGAGGCCGTCGGGCGCGCCCAGCAGCTCGCTGATCGAGCAAGGACGGCTCAGCGTCGTATTGACTGCGCGGGCAAATGGGTCATGCCGGGGCTCATCAATGCCCATGCTCACCTCATGGCTGACGGACGTCCTCTGCCCAAAGCGTTGACGAACCCGGCGCTCGCGCGGGGGATCGTGGGGTTCTGGAAAACTCCGTTGGGGAGTCCCATGCTGCGCGAACGTGCGAGGGGATTTGCGGACGTTGAGCTCAACTCGGGTGTGACCACCCTCCGTGGCCTCGGTGAGTATGACAACGAGGCCGTTGTTTTGGGCCGTGAGAGCGAGTCCGGACAGTGGCTCGGCCCTCGCATCATGGCGTCAGGCCCACTGTTGGCCATCACGGGAGGCCATGGCGCGGAGCTGGGCGTCGCCCGGATTGTCGATGCTCCCTGGGAGGGACGCAAGGCGGTGCGTCAGAACCTGCGTCTGGGGGCTACGTCCATCAAGATTGCCGCGACCGGCGGGGTCACCGATGCGAAGGTCGTCGGGGAGGCCGGGCGTCCGCAGATGACGACCGAGGAAATGACGGCGATCTGCGAGGAGGCTCACTCAGCTGGCGTGCTTGTCGCTGCGCATGCCCAGAGCCCTGAAGGGGTGCTGAGGTCCCTCAAGGCGGGCGTCGACACCATCGAGCATGGATCGGCCATGACCGACGAGATCGTCGAACTATTCCACGACAATCCCAAGTCTCTGCGAGGTTGGTCGGCTTTCGACGCGACCCTGTTGGCCGCTGCTCCGCTGGTCGAGATCGACACGGAGATCACCGGCGCCAGCGAGGTCGTCAAGGAGAATGCCCGGATCGTGCTGGACTCGATGGTTCAGGGGATTCGCGATGCGATCACGAGCGATGTGGTGCTCGGATCCGGTTTGGATTCCTCGATGACCTTTACTCCCCACTACGCCATGTGGCGTGAGCTCGACCTCGTGGTGTCGCGCGCTGGGTTGTCCACGGCGCGGGCCCTAGAAGCCGTGACCCGGGTCAACGCCAAGATGCTCGGTCTGGAATCCGTGACGGGTGCGGTGGAGCCGGGTCTGTCGGCCGATCTGTTGGTGCTGGGAGCCAATCCTCTTGACGATCTCAAGGCACTTGAGGGAGTTGAGACGGTTGTCGTCAGGGGAAGCGTCATTGACAGCCCGGCGGTGGAGAGGTTCGGCGAGATCGACGAACTGCTCGACACCTTGCGCCGGTGACGACGTCGGCGGTGAGGCGAATAGATGGGTGACGCGGCCAGGCAGGTCGTCATGCGGGGGGCAGTTGAGCACGCGGTGCGGCTGCTGGCTCCTGCGGGGCCTGGCAGCGCGCCTTCGCTGGCGGCGTTCAAGGGGAGTCGGCTTCCCCTTTGGAAGGAACTGGGGTGCCTGCGTAGCACGTTCGGCAACTTTTCCCCGAAGGCGAATACGCTGGTCAGGCGACTGAACCGTGGGGTCTACCGGGTCTGTAACCGGCCCCAGAACACTGCTCCGATGGACCACCGTGGCCCCGTTGTCAGGACTGTCGGGATGGCTCAAACTTTTCTCACACCCTCCGAGGTCGACCAGCTGGTCGCCGACTACGAGGCCGGATCTGGCGTCCAGGAGCTTGCGGAGAAATACGGCATCCACCGCGCCACGGTCTTCGCGCACCTCCAGCGTCGAGAGGTCCCGAGGCGACGTCCGGGGCTCAAAGAGCAGGAACAAGCCGAGGCGGTGCGTCTGTCACGCGGGGGCATGTCGATGCGAGCCATCGGACGCCGGATGGGAGTGGACCGCAAGGCCGTACGCGTGGCGCTCGTGGAGGCCGGGGTGATCACTGACGTCCAGCTTGCGGCTGTCTAACGATGTGCGGACGCAACACTGCTCATGCTGGGAACAATGGAGTCCTGGCGCTGACATGCCTTCCGTTCAATGAGACGCGTACGCGCCAAGAGAATCAGGCTGACCGGCCCGATCCAGAGCATCTTGAACGCGCTCCACAGGCAGATGAAGACGAAGAGGTAGAGCCATCTTGGGCTACCCGCCTCGATGAGCACGGTGAGCCAATACGACACGACGATGTAGGGGACAGCTACCAGCATGGCGAGCGGTCCCCACTTCAGGCCTCGGCGCGTGCGGACACGGTCGGGGATGATGTTGCTGGGCAGGTACCGGCGCAACAAGGTCCGGGTGTGGATGCTGGCGATCCAAAATAGACGGAACACGGTGTTCTCCTCTCACGCACGTGCTTCGGCGGTGACGGTGCGTGGAGAGGGGCTCGGAAGCCTGCCGCAAGCGGCCCAGAGTGAAGGAGAAATCCGTCTTCCTCAAGTCTACGCGGGCGGATTCAAGTGGTCGTCGCAACACCCTGTTCGAAGGAGAGTTGATGGGACGCCCACCTGGATGGTTGAAGCAGCTGACGGGACGCTCGGCCATGATCTCGCCCGGGGCTCCGAGGACCAGACGCGGTATCGAACGGGAGTTCTGGAGGCGGATCGCTGAGGGCGCCTCGTCGGAAGACGCGGCCGAGCTGGTCGGGGTGTCACCAGTGGTGGGAAATCGCTGGTTCCGGCAGGGTGGCGGCATGGCCACGATCGCCCTCGCCGCCCCGGTCGGCCGGTACCTGTCGTTTGCCGAGCGTGAGGAGATCGCGATCCTGCATGAGCGTGGCGTCGGCGTGCGGGGGATCGCACGGCTGCTGGGCCGTGACCCGTCGACGATCTCACGGGAGCTCAGACGCAACGTGGCCACGCGCGGCGGCAAGCTCGAGTACCGGGCCTCGGTGGCACAGTGGAAGGCCGAGTTGATGGCCCGGCGGCCCAAGACGGCGAAGCTCGTGGCCAGCCCGGTCCTGCGCACCTACGTCCAGGACCGCTTGGCCGGGAAGGTGACAGCGCCGGATGGCACGGTCATCGACGGGCCGGCAGCCGGGCCGTGGTCGGGGCGCAACAAGCCACGCCGCGGGGACCGCCGGTGGGTCACAGGTTGGAGCCCCCAGCAGATCTCGCATCGTTTGAGGATCGACTTCCCCGACGACGAGTCGATGCGGATCAGCCACGAGGCGATCTACCAGTCCCTGTACATCGCCGGACGCGGGGCCCTGGAGCGCGATCTGGTCGCCACACTGCGTACCGGCCGGTCACTGCGCAAGCCTCGGGCGCGCTCCCGCAACAAGCCCCAGGGCCACGTGACCGCCGATGTCGTCATCGACCAGCGCCCCGCCGAGGCCGCGGACCGGGCCGTGGCCGGGCATTGGGAAGGGGATTTGATCATCGGGACCAACCGGTCGGCGATCGGCACCCTCGTCGAGCGTCGTAGCCGCACCACCCTTCTGGTGCACCTGCCACGCCAGGAGGGCTACGGGCAGCAGCCACGTGCCAGGAACCGGCCCGCACTGGCCGGATACGGTGCCCAGGCCATGGCTGCCGCGCTGGCAGCCACGGTCACCACGATCCCCGCCGGGTTGCGCAAGACGATCACCTGGGATCGGGGCAAGGAACTCTCAGCCCACGTCGGATTCACTGCCGCCACCGGCACCAGGGTGTTCTTCGCCGATCCTCACTCACCATGGCAGCGGCCCACCAATGAGAACACCAACGGGCTGAGCCGCCAGTACTTCCCCAAGGGCACCGATCTCTCACGATGGTCGGCGGATGACCTGGAAGCGGTCGCCCACACCCTCAACAATCGGCCCCGCAAAGTCCTGGACTGGAGAACCCCCGCGGAAGTCTTCGCCGAACAGATATCCTCAACCCAGGATCCCGGTGTTGCGACCACCGATTGAATCCGCCGCCGCTTTTTTAGGAACTCGTTCTCCAGTTTGACCTCGCGGAGTTCCTTCTTCAGCCGTTCGAGTTCCTTCGCCTCATCCCCTGTGAGGTCCTCGGTTCCCGGCTCCAGATGCTCGTTCCTGTACTTCTTGACCCATTCTCCGACGGTCTGGGCCACCCGGTCATACGATTCGGCGACCTCCTTGATGGTCCGGTGCTTCTCCACGACCTCGAGCACCACCTGAGTCTTGAACTCGGGGCTCCATTTAGATCCTGACATGATGTGATTCTACCTGATTCCCTAAACTCTGGTCTTTTCCAAGAGTCCGAGAAACATCACTCACTCCAGACCCCAGCCGAGCGGCTGGCTGCTTTACTGGAGCCCTCACAAGCACCGTTGCGACGATGACTAGAACCCAAGTGGTGTGATGCTCGGTGATGTCGGTCAACCACAACTGGTTGGGGCCCTCGGCACGAAACTGGCGCCGCACCAGATCATCGTGGACCGGCGGGCCCGGCTGTTTCCACGAGCCGTTCTTGACCGAGTGGAACGACCGGATCCGCTGCAGCTTGCACAGGCGATGGACCCGGTTCCCACCAGCGGTGATGCCCAGCTCGGGCAGGTCATCGGTGATCAATCGATAGCCCAGCCCGGGGTCTTCGGCATGCAGGTCGAGGGCAGCGTTGATCAGGTGCGCGTCGCGTCGCCAAGGCACAAGTCGAGGGCAGGGACCAGGCGCTGGAAACGGCTCGGGCTTGCCTCTACCCCACTGAACGACCAGGGGTGGAGGCACCCGCTCCTGCCGGGGCCGTCGGGACCCTCCTCTACACGTTTGACCGCGGATCAGCCCTCCAAGACGAGGTGGCGCGGCAGCACGGTGTCCGCCAGATGCTGGCATTCGAGAATCCGGGTCGTGCCGACGCGCTCGATGTGGACTATGAACCGGGCGCAATTCTGCGGTTGTCCCTGAACCTGCACCTGGACTCGCCCATGTTCGACACCCACCGGCGTTGGTTCGACGAGGTATCCGCCGCGACCGAGCGCCACAACACAACCGTGAGCACGCTCGTGGATGTGACCGAGGTGGAGCGGGTAGTGCGCGATTCGTTGACGGCCATGGGCTGCGCGGTAACGAGTTCGTCGGAAGCCTTGGCCCACATGGGGTTGGACTCCCTTCGCGTGTTCGCCCTGCGGAGGGCGCTCATGGATGCGTTGGGGTGCGACGTGCCGCTGGAAGAGTTGGGCCCGACGCGCACGATCACCACCATCTGCGCGGCAATCGTCCAGAGGTCGGAGGTCACCTCAGCCGAGCCCGCCGCGTCGCACATGCCAAGAGTCTTCCCAGCCGATCTGAGCGAGAGAGACCTGGCCCACCTGAAGAGGTTCGAACACTGGGGGCCAGACCTCAGCATCGTGCCCCTGTGGATACCAGCGGGTTCAACGCAGCAGCGAGCGGACCATCTGCTTGGTGAATTCTGGTCAAACCACGCTTGGCTCGCGCGCACGATCAAGAATCACCACTGGACAGTGGGAGACGGCACACCGCGAATCTGTCAACTGCAAGCCCTCGGGGTGGACGACTGGGAGGCTGTGCGGTCGGAGTTCAGCCCCCATCGAGCCTTGGCGATCATCGTGAGAGTGCCCCGTCTCGGTATCACCTTCTTGGTGCTGGACCACATCCTGTACGACCAAGATGTCCTTTACGAGCTCGAGACCGACTTCCTAGAGCTCAGTGCTGCGGGGTTTGGAGAGGCGTCGTCACAGGATGCTGGCGTGGGCGCCCTCGTGGCCTCGTCCTCATTTCAAGCGGCGGACCGAGCAACCGTGGCCCCCGGCGGGTGGCGGCTGGAGTTCTCGTGTCCGCCAGAGATGTTGTACGAGCGGCTCGCCGAGCATTTGCAGCGCTGGGGCAAGGCACATAACGTGAGGACGTTGCCTGTTGTCAAGCATGTGCATGGCGACCTACGGGCTCGTTGCGAGGGCGGTGATCGCCACCGTGTCGAGAACTGGACCTTCGACGTCGGATCGGCTCAGCTGCGCCGGTCGAGCCCGACCGAGTGGGCCGACGAGAGTCCAGTCGTCCACCTCTCGGTGGTGGAGGCTGATCCCCGGATTCCTTGGATCCGGCTCCTCGCCACCGAGATGGCATCCATATCCCCTCCATCGCCCGACGGGTCGTGTTCCGCCGATATCGAAGTCCTGCTGCAGCGAGACTACGCAGCGATCAGCGTTGTTTCCTGCAGCCATTTAGCCTCATGATGGATTTGTTCCCTTCGTCCTCACAGGAGAGAAAATGAGCCAAGGTTCACCCCTAGCGGCACGTGATCAGGCCAATCAAGACTTGGTATACATGCCCATGGACCCGGCGACCGCACGAGAGATTGCGGATGATTGGAAATACCCGGCGCCCTACGATTTCTACGACATGACGGCGGATCCTGAGGACTATCGGGAATTCGTTACCCCCGAACTGTGGCCGGAATTCTTCCTCCAAGTGCGGCAAGGCGGTCGACTTATCGGTTTCCTTTCCGGTGATTTTCCGGAAGGGGGCGATGGTTTGGAGATCGGGCTAGGGATGCGACCCGACCTTACCGGCGCCGGTTTGGGGCGCACCTTCATGAGGCGCAATTTGGAGTGGATCCGTCAGGAATACCCGGGCGTGGAGATTCGCCTGTCGGTCGCGTCATTTAATCTGCGGGGCATTAAGGTGTATGAGGCTAGTGGGTTCAAAGTTATTCGCCACTTCAAGCAGTCGACCAACGGCGGCGAATACGACTTCGTCGAGATGGAGCTCGGCGCGTGAAAAATCATTCGATCCCATCCATGACGGACCGTAAGTTAGTTAAGAAAACTGTATGACTACCACACCACGAATCCCGAAAAATGTGTTTTGGCGAGTAGCCGCAACGTCCGGCCTCGGAGAGCTCGCGCAGGGGGTGGCCGACGTTGCCCTGCCACTCATCGCGGTGGGCGCTCTTGGCGCAACTGGATGGCAGGCGAGCGCCGTGACCGCCGCCGAGTCAGTGGGATTGGTATTTTTCGGGCTCTTCGCGGGCGTAGTTGCCGATCGGTACAATCGGGTATCCATCATCACGACCGCCAACGTGCTGCGCGCCGTGGCGTTCCTCGTGCTGCCGATAGGGGGACTCTTTCACGTAGTGAGCATTCCTATGCTCATCATTCTGGGAGTCATCGCGGGTGCGTTCGGCATCTTCGCCGACACCGCGGCACAAGCGTTGACCCCCACCATCGCTTCAGAGGAAGAATTGTTGGCGCGCAACGCCCAGCTGCACGCCGTGGACTCGGCGACCCAAATCGGGGCCCCTGCGCTCGCAGGAGCGATGATCCAATGGCTAGGTAGCCAAGTCACAGCTGGCGTGACGTCCATCGGTTACTTCCTGGCGGCCGCCCCGCTGATTAGTTGCAGGAAGATCGACGCCGCCAGACTCCCCGGCACGGAAGCCCCCGTCGAGCAGCGGAACCTTTTGCGGGAGCTTAAGGGGGGATTCAGGGAGGTCTGGCACCAGCGTGAGCTGCGAAGCACCATCGCCTGTACGGCGACATTCAACTTTGCCTACGGGATGCTGCAGCCTCTGTTCTATCTTTTTCTGCTCCGGGAACTTAATGTCAGTGAGGGCATTGTCGGATTAATTCTCGCGATGGGCGGCCTTGGCTCTGTGCTGTCTGCCGTCTTCGCCGAAAGGGTGGTTGCAAGGATCGGGATTGGTGCCGCCATCTGGGTGCCGGCGCTCATCGCGGGATGCAGTATCGCGGCCCTGGCGTCACTCAGCCCGCGCACCGCTCTCGTTGTGGGAGGGCTTCTACAAGCGGTCCTGTCGGTTTCGGTCACCGTATACA
Source organism: Cutibacterium avidum 44067 (assembly GCF_000367205.1). Lineage (NCBI taxonomy): Bacteria > Bacillati > Actinomycetota > Actinomycetes > Propionibacteriales > Propionibacteriaceae > Cutibacterium > Cutibacterium avidum. The sequence goes on from NC_021064.1 coordinate 609,636, forward strand.
ACATCACTGTCTTCACGCTGCGTCAGGCCAGCACATCGCCGGACATCCTAGGTCGGGTCAGCGCCTCGAGCCGCGTGATCGTGTGGGGAACGGCCCCCTTGGGAAGTTTGCTCGCCGGCTCATCCATGGCGCTCTTCGGGATCCGCGGTTCCTTGGTCGCGTCAGGCCTGATTGCCTGCCTGTCCGCCCTCTGGATCCTCGTCTCCCCGATCCGAAAGGTGCAACACATGACGGAATTCCGACGTGATCACTGAAATCCCGAATTTGGCCGGAGCAACGTCAGCGCCTCCAGCTCCACGGCGTGTGCAGTACCGAAGCGACTGTCTGCTGCGCAGCGCTGGATTCCCGGTGGCAACGTTGCATGCTCTGCGCAGGCAACCGGCCGCCAACGTGCCTAAGTCCTCCACTAAGGCTCAAGACCTCGACGAACTGTTCATCGAGCAGGTTGCGCGAATTTGCCGAGAGACTCCTGTCGGGGAGGCGTTGGCGTGGCAAAACCCGGGCATCCTGCGGAACAATCTGACAACCCTCGAACCGGTCAACAACAGCAAGAACCGGCGCCGGGCAGACGCCCTGTTTGCCTATATCTCGCGCTACGTGGCCAAGAACGACACCATCGGATTCTTTGGCCCCCTTTGCTGGGGCACCATCGATCAGTCGACGCGCACGTCCTTCGTGGCCCAAGAGCCTGCCGTGGGGCAGCGTGAGATCTACTTCGAGTCTTGGGCGGTCGACGAGCTAGCCCGCGCCTTGGCCTCCGTTCCCGGCATCTTCCCTTACCTGCCCCTCGTGTCGCACGGAACAACCTCGAACGATTCGCCGCCCGATGGCTGTGATCCGAACGGTCTCGAGGCAAGAATCTTGACCCTTCAAGGAGCCTTCGGCTCCATCGGCGAGCTTGCCCGTCACCTACGAGAGGACGGTGGTCACGATTTCGAAGACGTCGCCCTCACCATTGCCGGGCTGGTGTCACGGGGACTCATGACCTGCGTCCCCACCCCGGACATCAACGAGGACGGCCTCCGCCGCCTAGAGGAATGGCTGGAGCAGGTTCCTGATACCGACGTCCGCCGGCGTGGTCAGTGGTTGCTGGAACCGTTCACGGCCTTGCGCGCAGAACTCGAACACGCGCGAGGCGACGCCGACGCTGTGGCCCGGCTGCAGGGAATGCTCGCGGACAAGTTCAGTGAACTGACAAGGTCTGACGCGTGGCGCCGACCAGGCGAGCAATACGCTGGCAGGGGCTTGGTGTACGAAGACTCGACACGCAACGTGGAGTTCTCCATTGGCGAGGACTACCTCAACGTCTGGGACGGGCCATTGGCCATCATGCTCCGTGCAGCCGATTGGTACGTCGACCTGTCGGGTCGCGCGTTCGAGAGAGTCGCCGATGAGGCGTTTACCAAGGCGACGGCAGATGCTGGCGTTCAGCAGCTTTCCTTGGAACGGCTCTTCTTCCTCCTTGCCGACCAGCTGGCCTATGGAGTTCGCGAGGTCCCGAGCTTCGTAGCCACCTGCCAACGGGAGCTGCAGGAGCGATGGGCGCTGATTTCGCGACGCGCGTCCGAGTTAAACGCCACCGACAACCTCCTCGCATTCGCCGAACAGCTGTTCCCAGCGGGGGCCGAGCCGTGGCCGGGTGCCCACACCCACTCACCAGACATCCAGCTGTTGGCTGAGCGACCTACCGGGCGGGGGGGTGCAAGCGGTTCTCGGGGAAATCCACGTGGCGATCAACAGCTTGGAGCAGCCAGCTTTCCTCAGGTTTGCACCCCATCTCGACAGAATGATCCACGAAGAGTTCGACGCTTACCCCTGCGGAAGGGTGCGGATGATCCCCCCGCGCTCCTCGAGACTCGTATCGTCACGCCTGTCCCCACCTGGAGCCTTCACACATCCCAGCTGGGTGTCTTGGACATGGGGTAGAACCCTTCCCTCTCTCAGCCGACCGCGGGTGGACGCCTCGGATCTGATCGTTAAGCGATCCGCATCGGATCGCTCGCTCGAGGTTGTCGGCCCAAATGTTCGCGTGCCTCTGATGATGGTCTTCGCCGACATGCTGTCCATGATTCTCGCCGGCACGTTCACCCTCCTTCCGGAGGAGGCCACTCTGGATCGCGTGGAGCTGGATGGGTTCGTGCTATCAAGGCGACAGTGGTCCATCCCGATCGGAACCTGCAATTGGCTCTCACAGCGCGTCCGAGTCCCCCGATGGGAGGCCTTTTGCGAGTGGCGGGTGGCGACCGGTCTACCGTCCCAGTTCTACTGGCGCGTCTCGGACACGGAGAAACCGCAGCTGATTGATGCGGCCATCCCAGCGTCCGTGGAACGGCTGGTGACCCGCATTCGGGACGCGGACGTCCATATGCTGCGGCTGACGGAAGCCCTTCCTTCGACCGACCAAGCGTGGCTCGCTTCGGTCGCCGGAGACAGGTTTTCATCCGAGGTCCGTCTCGTCGCACGGCTCCGTGACACCAGGCCTTACTCATCGCCCATGGGGGACGAATGCCCGTAACGAGCACCGGGGATTGGGGGATTGGCCTGTCAGGCTTTCCTCTCCATACGCTGCCCGTCAACCGGCTACAAGCCCCGCACCTCGTCGCCGCGAAGATGTTGGACGACGAGACGGAGGGCTATGTTGTTATAACAGTGGCGGGCGGCGTGACGACGAGTGCGCAGGCTGCCGCAAACTGGGGCGAGCTTCTGCTGCGGTTTCCCAACCTGCGAACCGAGTTTCTGCGCATCGGTCATCAGATGTATCAGCGGCTCGCGAAGGTCGATGACTGCGCGACTAGGATGTTCATCGCGCCGCACGAGCACGCCGCCCCCCATGCGGATTCGTTCACCCACCCCAGCATCTACGTGTGGGATCCCTGCAGCCAAGAAGCTCGGCTCTGGCTCCATCACGCGATCGTCGACAGTTTCACCATCGACTTGCTCAAGCGGGGGAAGGGGTGGACGGACTCACAGTCCTACCAGAGGTTCCTTGCCCGGGTGGCTGCCGAAACGGGCGAAGGGCACGGACCTGAGGAAGACCTTTGCCGTGTCCGTGTCCGTCATGCCGCTGGAAAGCAAGTGTGTGACTCGGCGGAAATGTCCGTGGAGGCGCCCGGACAGCAGGTGATCCAATCACAAGGCGCATTCAACTTCTGGTTCGCGTGCCTCTGCGATTCTTTGGCGGATCTTGGAGTGGCTGCCGGTGACAAGATCTTGGTTCCGATGTCTTTCAGAGACGTCTTGGGTGAACTGTATGGTGTACCTGGTCTGGCCATGGGCTCCATTGCGATCGATATCGCCCCCGAGGGCGCAAGCCCAGACAGTGTTCAGCGCGGATTGCTACGCGGCCTGCGGGAACGGTCAGACCGGCTGGTTCTGGCGGGCTGGAACTCCTCAGCTACTGCTGTTCCCTTGGAATTCGCCTATGACGACGCCGGTGCGCGCTTGGCGCGCAGCCGGAATCAGCCGAGCCTCGCAGGAATCGAGGTCATTCAACATTCACCCGCGAACTACTTGGTAGTGTGTTCCGCCGGGATGGGATTGGTGTTCACCGACTTCCGAACAGGGGATCTTTTCAGGGCGCTTGAGAGGTCGGCTCGTCGGCGAGGAGTCCTCCTCCGCCGTTCCGCCCCGCCCGCGCCCGCAGCGCTGCCCGGTTCGGTTGCCGGACAACGGCCACGGAAGTGAAGAGATGCTCGCCATCGACGGACCACCGGCCCATGGCCCGCCTTAGGCTCGGGCAATCTGCGCCTCGATCCGAGGATAGGCGCGCCAGAAATGTACCCCTTCCAGCATCGAATCGAATCGATGCCTCGTCGAAGTCAAGCCACGAATGCATGAGGGGAGACCACGCCTTGTAGAGGGCCTCCTTCCCGCTGAACAGCAGCCGATCCCAAGCGACGGTCGGAAATGCGGACAGAAGGAGGGCGATGTGCCGGCGCTCTTCGGCATTTGCCACCGCGCCCAGCACCCCGGGGGGCAGGGGCTCGTTTGGCTCCGCATCAATGCCGAGAGTCAACCACTGCTCGCTCAAGCCCACAGCTGCTGCGCGGAATCCCTCACAGTGGGTCATCGAGCCCACCGTTCCACGTGGCCAGACGGGGCCATGTCCATCCAGCGACAAGAGGGGCGGTCTGTGGTACCCGAGTTGCGCCAAGGCAGCCCGCGCGCACGCGCGGACCGTGACGAACTCATTGACACGGCGGGGCACGCAGCGCATAACGTAAGCGCGCTCGTCCGGGAACAGATCTTCGGGTAGATCGTCGCGGGCAATCTCCAGGACGATGCCCGGTGGGGTGTCGATCGCCATGGACTTAGCTCCTATCTAACTTAGCGATGTGGTCCCTTGACCACCCATGATGACCGGTCGCGGAGTAGGCAGAACCGCCAGGGAACACCGACGGCCCCGGGTCGCTCGGCCGGACCGGTGCCGCTCCGACGAGGGTGGTGGATCGCATGCGCTCGGCGAGGGCCACGGCCCGACTCGGGTCCAGGTCGTGGACCACGACCTCCTCCACGTGCCAACGCAAATCGCGGAGGAAGTCGACGACCTGGCGAGCGATGAGGCCCGCACCGATGATCGCGACGCGGCGGGCCATGCGGTCACCGATGAGCAGCTCGGCCGCCAAGACGCCGGACGCGGCTGTGCGGGCCGAGGTTTCTTGCGTGACCCCGGTATGTTGATGCGAACCCAAAAGGCTTGCGCACGCTGACGACATTGCGGAAACTGCCTGCATCTGAAGCTCCAAGGATGTGCGTACCTTGCAGCTCAACTTCAGAAATCTTCTTGAGAACGGCCACGCCTTGATTGAAACGAACGAACACGTCAGACCCGCGCTCAAGTAGCGGGCGAATTGATCTCGACGTATCACCCTTGAAATGTGTGACAACTTCACAGCTGCCGCTGCTATCGCGGTCCCAGAGGAAGATTGATACGCCACCCTTCGGACCATTCTGGGGAAATACCTCAGCAGAAATCGGCCAGTCAGAAATACGGCGAATTCGACCGTCCCCGAGCATGGTTTCTCGGAACTCGTCGAGTCCCTTGCCGCCAGTGAACCATCGTGAAGGGGTGATCATGAGCAAGAATCTCGGATCCAGCGCTTTCGCCTGCTCGACGAAGTGCTGGTAGATGGGGGTTGCGCTCGACCCGTTGCCACCGCCGTCGGAGAGCTGGTAGGGCGGGTTGCCGATGATGACGTCGAACTGCATGGTGTCTCCGAACAGCTCGCGGGTGCGGGCTTTGATGTCGTCGGTGTGGATGAAGGCGTAGGCGTGGGTCTCCAGCTCGTCGCCGCGCCCGTAGTCGTCCTCGCCTGCGCCGCAGTAGCGGCACTTGCGGTGGGTGTAGACGACCTTCTCGTCTCCGGTGAGTGGGTCGGTGCGGTATTCGCGTTGCCCGCCAGCCCAGGTGTGTTCGGTGCGCTGGAACCAGATGTTCCCGTCCTCGCTGTCGAACGATGTGGCGATCGAGTGGGGGCCGTTGGCGTACTTGGAGCAGTACACGGACCGGCGGGCCAGCAGTGCGGTGAGCTGGGTGATGCCGATGCCGTAGACCTGCCGGGTCAGGATGTGGTCGACCCGCTCCGCCCGATCCGGAAAAACTGAGGCCAGGCCGTCGGTGAGGCGTCGGGTGATCTCCCGCAGGAACACACCGGACTTGGTGAACGGGTCCAGGAACGTGACGTTCGGGTCGGCCCAGATGGCGGCGCCATCGTGGGCGTCGGCCCACCGCTGAGCGAGCAGGTCAAGCATGGCGTTGGCCATCTCGGGCGGGGTGAACACTTCGTCGTTCGAGAGATTCGCGATGCAGGTGAGCACGTCGGGATTGTGGCCGCGCAGCGCGAACGGGGCCTGGGTGATACTCATGCGGCGTTCACCTGCCCGGCCAGGTCCGTCACCGTCATCGTCGGGTACGTCGTCTGGGGGGCGAAGAGGTCGGCGCCCATGTCAGCGAACAGGGAGCCCTCGGCCTCCCATGCGGAGCGCTGGGTCAACTCGTCGTAGCGGAAGTCGCGGCGCTGGAACTTCCCCTTGCCCAGGTACCCCCATTCGGCGAACGTGATCGGACCACCCTCGGGGGTGGTCATGGTCAGGGCGTCACCTTGAACGATGTTCACCGCGAGGACGGCTCGGGCGGCGCGGGCCCAGTCGTCGTCCTCGTCGATGCCGAGGAACGCGTTGAACAGTGTGGCGAGGTTACTGCGGCACTCGGCGGCGTTGTCGGGCAGGAGTTCAATACCGTACGTGCACATCAACGCGAACAGAGCGTAGTGGCGCTTCTCGAACTCGCTCTTGCCGTGCTTGGCGGCCACGGTCAGGAGTTTGCGGGTCAGGACGGGGACGAGGAAGTTCCCCGACCCGCAGGCCGGTTCGAGGACCCGGGAGTCGATGCGTTCGGATTCTTCCTGGACGAGGTTGAGCATGTCCTCGACCATCCAGGAGGGGGTGAAGACTTCGCCGTGGTCGGCGACGCGCTGCTTGGACTTGACCAAGCGTTCGGTCTCGCTGGCGCTCATCGCCCCTCCTTCCGTTTCGGCCGGGTGCCTGCCTGCTCAGGGTAGGGGCCACCACCGTCATGTGTGTGCGGGCTGTCGCTGGCTGCGGCGCCGGTGCGCACCCACTCGTCGACCTCGGTGGCTTGGCACTTCCACAGGCGCCCGATCTTGTGGGCGGGCATGCCCTTGTCGGCGATCCACGCGTACACGGTGTCTTTGGTGACGCCGAGGTGGGCCGCGATCTCGTCTGTGGACAGCCAGGGCTCGCTCACGAGGTGCCTCCTTGGATCGGTAGGGGCAGCACAGCTCCAACCGGGCCCAGTCTAGCCGATCGGACCGTTTCAGATCGGGTTTGAACGGGAATCAACCGTGTTCGATCCCCGTCGAATGGGGTGTGAGTGCGAGACAATGGGGGTACGGAGAGGATCTTCCCGGGCAGCGCAGGAGCTGTCCGGCAGCGAGCGCCCGGGCCGATCCATGTCGAGACGGAGTCGTCTACCCGGGTGGTGGAGCCGGTGGCGTACACGTGCCTGCGGTTCATGCTAGTGCGGGAGGGCCGCCTGTTCGTGCACTCGCGCCACGGGACCGCTCACGCCCGGCCTGCGATGTTGGTGATTGTGTGCGCCGGAACGCTGTGTGGGGCGATCCCCGAGCCCAGCGCCACGGTGACCACCGCGTTCGTGAACTTGGACTACCTGCTGGACCAGCTCACGTGGCGGCTGAACGGGCTGCTGCGGGATCGTCACGAGGCCGAGCTGATCGCCGCCAAGGCGTTCCGCCACAACATGTGGGCCACCACCCCGCCCGCGCAGGCGACGTCCGACATGCTGGACCTGCTGGACCGCACCGAGGCCATCCAGAACGCCGGGGGTGGCTTCTACGACATCGAGGCGGTCTTCGCCGGGTTCCTGGCCGACCTGGTGCCGCTGATGCCGTACCGGGAGCTGCCCGGCGAGCCGGTCGTGTCCCTGGCGGGGGACGGAGTGGGCGGGAGGTTCCCCCCGCTTCGGCCTGAGATCGTCGCCGTAGGGGACGCCATACAAGCCGATCTGTCCCGCAGGTGGTCGCTGACCGACATGGCGCAGGTCGCCCACATTTCCGGGCGGCACCTGGCCCGCGTGTTCAACGAGTCCTACGGGCTGCCGCCGGTGCAGTTCCTGGCGGCTCTTCGCGCCAAGGAGATGGCGCGTCTGCTGCGTGAAGAGCCAGGATGGTCGGTGGAAGCGGTGGGCCGCCAGGTCGGCTGGGAGGGCCGCTCGCATGCCCGCCACCAGTTCGTCCGCGAACTCGGGCTCTCGCCCGATGAGTACCGGCGGCGGGCTCATGGTCTGGATCTGGCCACACCTGGACCGGAAACGGACGAGAACACCCCCGCCCCCTCGTAGAACCCAGTATCGCGTTGCTATGAGTGAAGGATGCGTCAGGTGTCACGCCGGGTCCCTGACGGCCAACCCCGCCAGCGACCCCCAGCGCTGGGCACCCGTTTCACAACTGTACTGACCGTCACCATCTCGCAGGACTCCTCGGCGCACCTCATGGCCACAGCCCCACCCCGGGGCACAGGCCCTGAGGCGGGAGGAGCGCGAGATGACGTCACGAGGAGAGGACCAGCAGGCGGCCCGTGAGGCACGCCTCGACGAGTTGCACGACAAACTCACCGCGGCCGTCGACCAGCTGGTGTCCGGTGAGGACTGGAAGCGAGCGCTGGCGTTCGCCGCGAACTTCCGCTCGCGCAGTTTCAACAACACGCTGCTGATCTGGGCCCAGCACGCCGCCGCATTCGAGCGAGGCCTGGTCCCGGAGCCGACACCGTCGTATGTGGCCGGGTACAAGCAGTGGCAGGGCCTGGGCCGCCAAGTCCAAAAGGGCCAGCCCGGCTACCAAATCATCGCTCCGGTCACGGGACGTTTCGCCTCGGCGAACCCGCAGGATGCCGAGTCGTGGCGCAGGCTCGGCAAGTTCGAGAAGCCCCGGCCCGGTGAGACGGTGCGCTCAAAGATGGTCGGGGTGCGCCCGGCCTACGTATGGGACGCCTCCCAGACCGCAGGCGACGACATCCCCAGCCCGATCCGCCCGCACCTGCTGGAAGGTGAAGCCCCCAACGGCTTGTGGGAGGGGCTCGCCGCGCAGGTGAAGGCCGCCGGGTTCACTCTGGCCGAGGCCGCGTCGGCCTCGGAGATTCATGGGGCGAATGGGGTCACCGACTACCTCGCCCACACCGTGACCGTCCGGGCGGACATGGATGCCGCGGCCCGGGTCAAGACGCTGGCCCACGAGTTGGGGCACGTCCTCATGCACGACCCGGACAATCAGGAGGCTCGCCAGCACCGTGGCATCGGCGAGGTCGAAGCTGAATCCGTCGCCCTCATGGTGGGCGCGGCTCACGGCATGGACACGACGAGCTACACGATCCCATACGTCTCCACCTGGGCCGCTCAGGTGGACGGACGCGAGCCTGCCGAGGTCGTCAAAGCGACCGGAGAGCGGGTCCGGTCGGTCGCGTTGAAGATCCTCGACCAACTCGACACCGCGCAGGTCGGCACTGGCACCCCGCCCGGACTCGAACGCGACACCCCCACCCGTGATGCCGTACGGCAGACGGTGGCTGCCGACCACGCGGCACCGGTGCCGCGTGAGCCCGTGCTCGCTGAGGCCAGGAGCCTGTGATGGCTGGCCTGTCCGCGTTCACGCAGACGCTGATGCACATGCCGCCGGAAGCTTCGACGGGTGAGGCGGCGTTGGCGCTGGCATCTGCTGGTATCCCCGTGTTCCCGGTCGCGGTGGCTGGGAAGCAGCCGGTGACCCGGCACGGCTTCCACGACGCCACCACGAACCTCGCTCAGATCCGCCGGTGGTGGTCCGCGACTCCCGGGGCAAATATTGGGATGCCGACCGGTGCCGCCTCAGGTCTCGTTGTCGTCGACGTCGATGTCCACGGGCCTGCCAACGGCTACGTCGCCCTGGACCGCGCCGATCGTGCCGGACTGCTGGACGGGTGGGAAGCACTCGTGCGCACCCCTTCGGAGGGGCTCCACGCCTACTACCCGGCCACGCCGGGCACCGAGCAGCGGTCGTGGCAAGTCGCACGGGCAGGCATCGACTTCCGCGGGGACGGCGGCTACATCATCGTCCCGCCATCCAGCCGAATCATCGACGGCGAGCGCTGCGTCTACCGGCTGGAGCAGGTGACCCGCGACCAGCCTCAGCCCCTGGATGCGGGGCGGCTGCGCCGATTCCTCGATCCACCACCACCGCCGACGCACGGCTCGCAGTCGCAGGTGATGGATCGCGGGGTGGATGTTGAACGTCTCGCCGCCTGGGTGGGGCGTCTTCAAGAGGGGGAACGCAACCACGGATTGTTCTGGGCAGCCTGCACCATGGCCGAACACCACGTCCCGCCGGGGCAAACACTCGATGTCCTCACCACTGCTGGTGGCCAGGCGGGACTCTCCGTGCGTGAAGTGACAGTGACGGTGCGTTCGGCCTACCGCACTGTCACCGCCACACCCGCCAGCCCCAGTGCGTCGGCGGCGTTGGAGCACTCGCCACCCAGGACGGCAATCCCGGCGCGGAGCCTGCCATGAACACGCTGCCCGGGCACCGCTGGGCGGTGATGACGGCGGTCGCAGCGACTGTGTTCATCGCCGCGGGCGCCTTCTGGCTCTCCTTCACCTCGCTCGCCGACCTGGCGCGACGCTCGGGAATCGGGGCGGGGCAGGCGTGGGCGTGGCCGCTGATCGTGGACGGCATCATCGTTGTCGCCACGGTCGCGGTTGTCGCCCTGGCCGGAACCCGCACCTCCTGGTATCCCTGGGCCCTGCTGATCGGCGGGGCCAGCGTCTCGGTGACGGCCAACGCGATTCACGCCGTCATCGCCGCCGACGCCGACGTCCCCAGCATCCTCGCGGGCGCCGTTGCCGCGGTCCCTCCCGTCGTGCTCCTGGCCATCACCCACCTGACCGTCATCCTCACCCGACCACCCGAACCTCACGCCACAGCGGAGCCTCCCGATGCTGTCCGCACGTGGCGCGACGTCGACGACGCGACATCGGCCGATCCGGTGCTTCCCTAAGCCCTGCTGTCACCAGAGCCAGCGTCCGACGAGCCCGGCAGCGCACCCCCGCCCGGCGGTGACGGCCTTGGCTTGGAGCCCTCGGCGGATCGACGAGAGCACGCGGCGGCCCTGCGCGATTTGGGGTGGTCGAACAAGCAGATCGCCCGCCAGCTTGACGTCCACCCCTCCACGATCGGCCGCTGGCTCACCGCCCACACCGACACAGCCGCCCCAGACGACGTGTCTGCCGACGAGATGGACACGACCAGCACATCCGAAGGCCTGATTGATCAGGCCACCAACCACGAGGAGAAGTCATGAGTACTGACGAGCAGACCCCCGACCCCATGGTCGGGGACATCGCAGGCGCCGCTGGAACACCAGACGCCATCGAAGCCAGCCACACCACCCGCAAGGCCGATCCCGCCGTCGACCCGGCGCTCAACCGAGAGCACCGTGTGGGGCGCGGGGTGGAGTGGGTGCGCCCCACCGACCTGATGGCCCGCACCGGCTCGCGCATGGCGGGCGCGGGGATCGACTTCCAGGCCGACATGGCCCGACGATCCCGCCACGCCGCCACCACGAGCACACGCGCCCTGGCCCTGCGGGCGCGCAGGCTCCCGCCGGTCTCCGCGTTCGGCCGCGGGCACGCGGACCGCGCGACCACCCGTGACGCGGTCGGCATCCCCTGACCCCGACCGGCCCGACCCGCAAGGGCGCCCGTTGCCCCACCCTCCTGGAGGTGTGGGAGCTGGTGCGCACTTACGGGTCAAGGAGGTGCCAGCAACCATGACCACCACGATCAAGAACCCGGTACAGGGCGAGGACTTCACGACCAGTGAGGGCCTGCGCCACGTCCTCGTCCGGCTCCACGCGGCGGGACCTGCCAGCTGGGAGCACGACCCCACGGCCGCCAGCCTCGTCACCTTCGCGGCCGACAAGTATGCGGGGCTGGCCCGCAAGCATGGGCTCGACCCGTGGGAGGCCGCCAGTGCCGCCTTCGAAGCGATGCGCAACGCTTCCACCCGCACGGCGCGCGACCCCTGGGCTGTGGTCACCCGCGCCGTGCAGATCACTTGCGTTGCCGAGGAGCGCGGCCAGGGCCTGCTGTGCTCGACGCATCAGGCCCGGCGCCGCAAGTACGAGGATGTCCACGACCCTGAGCGGATGTCGGACCGGGAGACTCCACTGTCGGACTATCACCCGTCCTTCCACGTCTACGACCACATCGACGACCCCGACACCGACGATAACCGTGACGGCACGGAGCCCCAGGCCCGGGAGTTGTCGACCCTGAGCGCGGTCGATGAGTGCGTCGCGTTGTTCACCGGGCTCGGCTGGCCACCCGACACGGCCCGCACCGCGATCCACTACGTGACCACAGCCCTGTCCAGGACTCGCTCGCGGATGTCGGCCTACGAGGCGCTTCGCCACGACAAGCACGCCCTGGCGTTCCTGGACCTTTCGCGCGACACCTGGGCGGTCCTGCTCCACGCCCTGCTCGGGAATCCGCACCCCGCCTTGCAGGCCACGCCCGCCGGGCGCGGGATTCTCATGCGCCTGGTCATCGGGGAACCTGTCTGCTCGATCCTTCACGATGATGACCTCGTCCTGTCCATCGCGCTGGCAGCCCCGGGCAGGGCCAGGTGAGATGTCATGGGCGCCACCGACGGGCACATCGAACTGGAACGGACCGTGAGTTCGATCCAGATCGGGGCACGCCACCGCCACGATCTCGGAGACCTCGACGCCCTCGCGGCCTCGATCCAGAAGTACGGGCTGCTCCAGCCGATCACCATCACCCCCGACGGCATCCTCGTCTGCGGAGCCAGACGACTGGCCGCGATCAGGAAGCTCGGGTGGGACACCGTCCGAGTGTGGGTGCGCTCAGGTATCTCGGACCCGCTCGCACACCTGTTGGCCGAGCAGGACGACAACGTGCTCCACAAGTCGCTGACCCAGCTGGAGCAGGCCGCCCTCTACCGGGAGATCACCGACCTGCTGCGCGAGGACGCCGAACGACGCCAAGAAGCGACCCGGTTCTCCCGTGAGCATCAGCCCGGGAACGACGGTCCCGCAAAATTTGCGGGACCGTCAGACTCTTCTGGGGAGCGCAGGAAGCAGGCCGCCGACATGATCCCCGGCGGCGCCTCCTACGCCACCCTGGACAAGGTCACCTGGCTCCAAGACGCCGCCAACGATCCCGACCAGCCTGAGCACGTCCGCCGCCAAGCCGCCGACGAGCTGGAGCACATCGAGCAGGGCGCGCCCGTACATCCGGCCTGGCAGCGCGTCCGCGACCTCGCCACCACTGCCGCCACCTCCCGCTCACAGGACGCGGCACGCCTGGCCGCCGAGGCGCTCACCAAGCTCCAGGCCGAACAGCGCGCAGGCAAGAAGCGTTCGGCCAAGACCAAGCCGAAGGCGCCCGTCGTTGAGGATCGGGAGGCGTGGCCGCCGCGCACGTTCGTCCACACCTGGCAGTCCTTCACACCTGGCTGGTGGGACCACTTCGACGTCGCCGCCCTGGTCGACAAGCTCACTCGCACCGAGATCGACGAGTTCTTCACCTTCGTCGACGAGGCCACGGCCTTCGCGGACCAGATCCGCACCGCCCTCACCAGCCCCGCAGACGTCGAACAGCGGCCCCGGCTCACGGCCATCTGACGCGTCGGGGTGCACGGCGCACCTGCCGGTCATGAAGACTCCTGCTGACACGCGAGCCCGCCGCCGACTCATCGCCGTCATCGCCACCGGCACCGCCCTGGTGGTGCTGGTGGTGTTCGGCGTCTACGGACTTCTCACCGGCCCCAACCAGGCCCCGACGGAGAACGCGGCCCCGACACCGGCAGCACCGGCCTCCCCGGCGCCATCGCCTGGCGTCTCACCGACCCCGTCGCGCCCGGTGGTGCCGCCGGTGCGGGCCAGCCGGGACCCGGAGACGTTCGCGGGCAATGCCACCCACGCCCTGTTCACCTGGGACACCACCACCGGGCTCATGCCCCTGGACTACACGGCCGCCCTCCTCGACGTCGGCGACCCCACCGGCACCGAGCAGGCAGGACTCGCCGCCGACATCGCCACCTACCTGCCCACCCGTGAGGCCTGGGCCAAGCTGCGCCCCTACGCGACAACTCAGACTCTCACCATCGACTCGATCCGGGTTCCGGACTCGTGGGCGCAGGCCGTCCAGCAGGCGCATCCCGGCCAGCTCCCCGAAGGCGCTACGGCCTACACGATCCACGGCACCCGGCACCGCGACGGCACGTGGAACGGGAAACGGACCTCGGCCGAACGGGACGTCGCGTTCACGGTGTTCATCGCCTGCCCTGTCGGTAAGGACTGCTATCTGCTGCGCCTGTCCGGGCTCGACAACCCCCTGAACTGAAAAGGGGCAACGTCATGTTGAAGAAGCTCGCCATCCTCGCCGCAGCCCTTATGTTCCTCGTGCCCACCCTCGGCCTTGTCGGCGTCGCCCTGGTCATGAACCCGGCCGCCAACGCCGCCTGCACCACCACCGGCAGCCCGGGAGTCGCGGTCGGAAACGTCCCGGATTCGCTGGAGGTGACCACCGCGGCCGGGGAGACATTCACGCTCAACCACCAGCAGCTCACCCACGCCGCGACCATCATCACTGAAGGCTCCACAATCGACGGCGTCACCCGGGACGGGCTGAAGATCGCCCTCATGGCCACGCTCACCGAGTCCACGCTGCGGATGCTCGCCAATACCGGCACCTACCCCGAATCCGGGGACTATCCGAACGACGGGAACGGCTCCGACCACGACAGTCTCGGCCTGTTCCAGATGCGTCCCCAATCTGGCTGGGGCACCGTCAAGCAGCTCATGGACCCCACCTACCAGGTGCAGGCGTTCTTCGGCGGCCCCAAAGGCCCCAACTACCCCTCGCCGCGCGGCCTGTTGGACATTCCCGGCTGGGAGCAGATGGGCAAAGGAGAGGCCGCCCAGGCCGTGGAAGTCTCCGCCTACCCCGACCGGTACGACAACTATGCGCCCGTCGCCGAGAAGATCCTCACCACTCTCACCAGTGGCGGGCACGGCTCTGGCTCCGGCGCGAAGCCGGTGGTGACGGGTGAGTCGTCGCGGGTCGTGTTCCCGCTTCCGGAGGGCACCTGGGTGCAGACCTCGCAGTTCGGGCCCCGGGTCGATCCGATCAACGGGGAATCCCGCATCCACTCCGGCGTTGATCTCGCCGCACCACAGGGCACGCCCATCATGGCTGCCGCCGACGGGACCGTCACCGTCGCCCGCTACACCGAGGCGGGCGGCGGGACCATCGTCATCGAACACCACATCGACGGCACCACCCTGGCCACCGCCTACATCCACATGTGGCAGACCGGCATCCACGTCACCGCAGGACAGAAGGTGACCGCAGGCCAGCACATCGGCGACGTCGGATCGTCCGGGCACTCCACCAGGCCACACCTGCACTTCGAGGTCCGCCCCGGCGGCACCAATAGTGAGGCCATCGACCCCGCCCCCTGGCTCAACCAGCACCACGCCGCCGACCTGCCCGAAGCCACCGGCGGCACCGACAGCCACGGCTGCTCGACCTCCAGCACCGCGGGCGACCCCGCCGCCTTCCCCGGAGGCAACCCCGACACGCTCGTGGACGATCCGACCACGGATGGGCAGATCACCGCGCGCATGGCCTACGTCATGGCCCAGACGAAGCAGGCCTTCCCCGACACCTCGTGGTCCTGCTACTCACCGCGCACCGGCACCAAGTCCGAGCACCCACTCGGGCGGGCCTGCGACATCACCTTCGGCAACCCCATCGGGAAGCGCCCCACCCCAGCTCAGCTGGCGGCCGGGTGGGAGGTGACCAACTGGGTCAAAGACCACGCCAAGACGCTCGGCGTCCAGTACCTCATCTGGCAGGGCACCATCTGGAACATCGACCGGGACTCTGAGGGCTGGCGCCCCTACAACGGCGGCGGCATGCACGACCCAACCGACATCACCGGCGGGCATTACGACCATCTCCACATCACCGTCAAAGAAGGAGCCCTGTCATGAACGTGTTCCCCAACTTCGACGGCCTCTCGGGCATCGGCGACCTCAAAACCGTCATCGGCGCCGTCCTCACCATCGTCCTGGTCATCGCAGTCCTCATGATCATCGTCTCCGCCATCATCTGGGCCATCGCCACAGGAACCGGCAACACCAGCGTCGCTACAAAAGCCCGCGCAGGCGTCCTCGTTGCCCTGGGCGCAGCAGTCCTCGCCGGGGCCGGAGTCGCCTGGATCAACTGGCTCATCCACCTCGGCCAGCAGCTCTGAGTCCTATGGCGATAGCCGATCAGAGTGAGATGATTGGCCAGTGACCACGGTGAGCGGTGATTTCGACCTGAGCATGGATGAGCTACGCGCGGTCGCCCGCTTCGTCACAGAAGCCGCGGAGAGCGTTCTGCCGCGCTTCAAGGATGCCGTCCCGGACGATCCCCGCCCTCAGTCCGCAATTGCCGCGGCACGGGAGTTCATCGACGGTGCCGCACGCTCGAAGCGTCAGCGTGTCACCTCCTTGGATGCTCACCGGGCCGCGATGGAAGCACCAGACGACGTCTCCCGTCTCGCCGCACAAGCCGCCGGTGATGCCGCATCGGCGGCGTACCTGCATCCCATCGCGAAGGCCACCCAGGTTGGCCACATTCTGCGGGCTCAAGCAAACCTCGCACTCATCGCTCAGATCGACGCCGATGGGAATCCTGAGGCCGCCGCTGTTCAACTGGACATGGTCTGCGGCGACGCGCCTTCGATAGTTGTCGATGTCCTGCGTCGCTACCCTCCCGCCCCGAAGGGGAAGAGTCCTGCTTCCCAGCTCATGGCACGACTGGACACCAAACTGCGGACCAGACACGGAGACTGAACGGCCCATCCCAATGCGTTGAGTAGGGGTCTGCTGAAGGTTTGGTTGAGTCGCCTGGATCGACTGGCTTGTCCACGTCGACCGGCAACCCTGAACAGACCACCTCAACCCGTCTCGGATCGTTTCCGAGGCGGGCTTCTTGCTGTCCTGGTGAGACGGGTGCACCTGCTGGTCGACCGCAATTCTTGTGCCACCCCGCGTGGTGGCCGACCATCCGGGAGTTCCTCATGATCGACCTCGCATCCGCCCTGCTCCACCTGCCCACATTGGTGCCGTTGGACATCAACATCAGCCCCAACGATTCCGGCCTGCCCGGCATCTCCCAGCTGCGCACCATCGTCGGCGCCGTCATGACCATCGGGCTCATCCTGTCCGTCCTCGCACTCATCATCTCGGCGATCGTGTGGGGCTTCGGCGCCAACTCCTCCAACCCACACCTGGCCGGGCGCGGCAAGATCGGCGTCCTCGTCTCCTGCGGCGCGGCCGTGATCTGCGGTGCCGCCGTCACGCTCATCAACTTCTTCTGGAACGTCGGCCAACAGGTCTAACCCCATCCACTCACATCTTGGAGGTTTGTGATGGGTGTCTGCGATGTTCCCGTCATCTCATCGGTGTGCGACGCCGCCGGAGAAGCCGCCGCCACCCTCGTCTCCGCCCCGTTCGACTGGCTGGCCTCCACCATGGGGCAAGCCGCCGGGTGGCTCATCGAGGCCATGTGGAAAGTCTTCGACTCCACCACCCTCGTCGACGTCACCGCCAAGGGCTACCTGGACGTGTACAACCTGCTCTTCGGCATCGGCGTGCTCATCGTCCTGCTCTTCTTCTGCTTCCAACTCATCCTCGGCCTCATCCGCCGAGAACCCTCCGCGTTGTCGAGGGCAGCCCTGGGGGCGGGCAAAGCCGTCCTCGGCTCGTTCCTCGTCATCACCCTGACCGCCACAGCCCTGGAGATCGTCGACCAACTGTGCATTGGCATCGTCCAAGCCGCGGGAGAGACCACCGGGACCATGGGGGACAAGATCGCGCTGCTCACCGCGGGCCTCACTGGGATCAACATCGCCGCCCCCGGGGTGGGGGCGATCGTGACGGTCTTCCTCGCCGGGCTCATGATCTGCGCAGTCGCCATCGTGTGGTTCTCCCTGCTGATCCGCAAGGCCCTGCTGCTGGTGGCGATCGTCCTGGCACCGGTCGCGTTCGCCGGGGCTGCTTGGGATGTCACCCGCTCCTGGATCGGCAAGTGGGCGGCGTTCGTGGTGGCGTTGATCGTCTCCAAACTCGTCCTTGTTGTTGTGTTTCTCATCGCCATCATCCAGGTCGCCACCCCCATCGAGGCGGACCTGTCGGCGGTGACCGAACCGATCTCGGGGATCGTGCTGCTGTTCATCGCCGCGTTCGCCCCCTACATGGTCTACCGGTTCATCTCCTTCCTCGGCTTCGACCTCTACCACGCGATGGGCACCGAGCAGGAAGCCAAGAACGCCCTCAACCAGCCCATCCCCGTCCCCTCCAAACCGAAATCTGACGGGGTGAAGAAGATCCTCGACGGCGGCGACAGCGAAGGCCCGGGTGGTGGTTCTGCGCCGCCCACCGGAGGCCCGCCACCCACGACCACGGCGCCCACAACAGGGTCGACCGCAGCCACCACCGAGACCGCCGGGGCCGGAGGAGGCGGCGCGGCTGCGGCAGGACCCGCCGCCGCAGTCATCGTCGCCGCCGAGGTCGTCAAAGACGCAGCCGAAGCCGGACCCAAACTCGGCCACGAGGTCGGCGACCAAGCCGAGTCCGCCGCTGACGCCGCCAACGAGGCAGGAAGCCCCACGCCACCCGAACACGGCAGTCCCAGCGCGCCGCCGCCGTCGACGCCGCAGCCGAATCCGCCATCCAGTGACCCCGCACCGCCACCGGCCGACCCGAAGCCGCCCGCTGATCCGCCCGCACGCCAGCCACCCAAGGAGTGACCCGTCATGACGTCAACCAGTACTCCCGGCACGGAGCTGGTGCCGGTGAAGTTCTCCCGGCTGACCCGCCGCGGCATCCTCCTTGGCCTCTCCGCCTCACAGCTCGTGACGCTGGCTGTCGGGGTGGTGTCCCTCGTGTGGGCGTTCTACGCAGGCGGCGGCATCCTCATCGCGCTGACCGCACCCATCTGGCTCCTTGCCGCAGCCCTCACATGGATACCCTTCGCCGGGCGGCCCATCGTCGAATGGGTCCCCGTCGGCTTCTGGTGGCTCTGGAAAACCACCGGCGGGCAGCTGCTCTACCGCCGCCGCATTATCCGGCCCCGCCCCGAGGGCACCCTCGCCCTGCCCGGGGACACCGCGCGGCTGCGCGAATACCGCGACCCCGTCACTGGGGCAGGAATGATCCACGACCCCACAGCTGCCACGCTCACTGCCGTCATCTCGGTCACCCACCCGGCTTTCGTCCTCCTGGACCCCGGCGAACAGGAACGCCGCGTCACCTCCTGGAGCCGGGTCCTGGCCACCGTATGCCGCTCCGGGCGAGTAGCCATGTTGCAAGTCCTCGAACGCACCCTGCCGGATTCAGGCACGGGCCTTGCCGAATGGTGGGCCACCCACGGAACCCACGACTCGTCGTGGGCATCCACCACCTACAGTGAGCTGATCGACCGGGCCGGGCCCGCAGGAGAACGCCACGCCACCACACTGTCGCTGTCCTTGGACATGAAGGCAGCGGCCCGGCAGATCCGCACCGCAGGCGGCGGCATCCGCGGCGGCGCCGCTGTCCTGCGTCAAGAGATGAACACGCTCGTCGCCGCCCTGCGCTCCGCCGATCTGGCGCCGTCGGCGTGGCTGACCTGCGGGCAGATCGCCGTCATCCTGCGCTCCGCCTACGACCCCGCCGTCGCCGCCACCCTGGAACGTCACGGGGAACTCGGCCAGAACCTCGCCACCGCAGGGCCCGTCGCCGTCAACGAGTCCTGGAACCGGCTCCGCACCGACTCCGCCCACCACGCCGTGCTCTGGATCAGTGAGTGGCCGCGCTCCATGGTCTACCCGGGCTTCCTCGCGCCCATCCTGCTCTCCACCGGAATCCAACGCTCCTTCTCGCTTCTGTGCACGCCGATGCGCTCCGACCAGGCCGCCCGCGACATTCGGAAGAAGAAGACCGAATACATCTCCGACGCCGCGCAGCGCCAGAAGATCGGGCAGATCGAGGACGCCGCCCAGACAGCCGAATACCACGACGTCCTCCAGCAGGAAGCCGACCTCACCGCAGGCCACGGCGTCCTGCGCTACACCGGCCTCATCAGCGTCTCCGCCACCACCAGCGACGACCTCGACGCTGCGGTCGCCGCCATCGAACAAGCCGCCATCCAAGCCTCCTGCGAAACCCGGCTCCTCGTCGGCCAGCAAGCCCGAGCCTTCACCGCAGCAGGGCTTCCACTGTGCCGGATCGTGTGAGATCTACTGGACGTCGAAGGTCCTTTCACGGTGTTCGCCGTCTTCCAGCCATGCCACCTTCAACTTCGGACCGTCAGTACCCATGGAGTACACGACCGGCAAGCGCCACGAGGTTCCCGCTTGGAGAGTGACCGGGGCCGACGGGGGGATGATCCGCATGAGTCCGGAGTCGGCCTCGGCATCGAAGGTGACGTCTACGGCGTCCTCACTGCCGTCGTTGAAAACCTCGAACCATCGCTTCGTCTTGTAGCCCATCTTGCCGCGCTTATCCAGCCCGGTGGCTTCCTGTTCCTGCTGCGACTGGACGCGAATGCGAACACCTGCTGGCTCTTGCTGGAGCGTGGGTACTCCGAGGTTGAGCTTGGCGATGTCGAACTCGATCGCCTTCCAGACCTCGTGCTCCAGTTGGCCTGGGTTGGCAAACTCGCCTAGGAGGCCTCTCTGGCTGATCTGCTCTCTGAACTGTCGCAAGCCTTCGAGTTGCGAAGTGTCTACATCGTGTGGAAGCGGTGCCGTGGAGAAGTAGAGGTGGACAGGCTTTCCAGTGGCAACAGATCGCTCGATTTCCTCAACTGTTCCCGAAACCGCATCAGGTGTTGGAGAACCCAGGCGGCTGCCGAAGAGGGCGATCACGATGTCGGCACCGTCGACGCCTTGCTCGTTAATCTGGGCCTGCGGGTGTCCTCCGAGCAACGGTACTGAGGATGTCTCCCACCGCCAGGGCAGGAGAATGATCTGCTTCGAGACGGTGTTGGCGTCGTTCCAGTTGTGAAGCGCCTTCTCGACGGCGTCACGAGCATCGATGGTGTCGGAGGGCGATGCGATGGCGACGCGAAGCACGTTGGCTGGGAAAGTCATAGCTCAAGCGTACGGATGGGTACCGACATTGTGACGGGGTCCGTGGCGCACCTGTTTCCCACACGACTATGAGGGAGGCTGTCATGCCCACGTTTTACGATCCCGGCGCGGACGCCGGGGAAGCTTCCGAGGCGCTGCGCGGGCTCGCGCACGCTACCGGGACCATTGAGCATCCGCGGGACATGTACTCGGTGCTCGGTGACCTGCTGTCGGGAGTGAGGTCGCTGCGGCAGGTTCTCGACCAGCTCGCGTCGGCTCATGCCAGCAGCCGGGAACTGGCGTTCGACGACTACGGGGATCACGCGTCGGGGTCTTCCGATGCTCTGGCCGCAGCTGACGAACTCCACCAGACCGCGACCTTGATCGACCAGGCGGAAGACCGGCTCAACGTGGCGATGTCGGCGGCTGGGCGGATCGCCTGGCACACCGAACCCTCAACCGAACAGGTACCGGTCCGGCGCTGGGTATCCGTGGTGTTCCTCCAGGATTCCGAAGCGGACGAGGTCCTCGACATGATCGACCGCGACGGCCCTGATGCCGCGATGACCTACTTGAAGAATTGGGACTCTGGGGACGAGACGACCGACGCAGCAATGGAAGACGGCCACGTCTACGACCTGCCACCCGCAGGCGTGCTCGATCGGGAAGTCCGCGACGGGGACTACCAGATGACCTACAACCACTCTTTCGGCCACGTCGGCCTCTACCGCCTCCACACCATCGAACCGGGCGACGTGCTCGACGACGAACGCGCACGTCCGGCCTTGGCTCATGCTGAAGTAATGAGGGTGGTGTCCGACGGATCGTGGTTTGAGCATCCGGGTGTCGTCGCGGTCAAGCAGTCGCGGGGGCTGGGACTGTGACCGGCGAAGAACCAGAGACCCTCCACACGGCAGTGCTCGTCGCCCCAGCCAAGGAACGACGACGTCTGCGCAAGCAGCGCCGTCAGGCTGCGGCCCGACTCCAGGGCGAACAACGCGCCGCCGAACGCGAGGCGGCCCGTGCGAAGAACGAAGCGGAGCGCGCCGAGCGGAAAGCGATCACGTATCTGCCTGCCGCCGGTGAGCCCGGACCCGCGCAGCTGCGTTCACCTGGCCGGTTTCGGCTCCCGCGCCATCAGGACACCTCCGCAACCCTGGCCGGGGCCTACCCGTTTCTTGCCGAGGGAGGGCTGGGTTCCGATGGGGTCTTCGTGGGGCAGGACCTCTACTCGGGTGGCAGCTTCGTGTACGACCCGTGGGTGCTCTACGCCGGCGGCGTCATCACCGCACCCAACCTGGTCCTCGCGGGGATTGTCGGCTCCGGGAAGTCGTCACTGGCCAAGAGCCTCTATACCCGCTCACTGCCATTCGGGCGGCGCGTGTACGTGCCCGGGGACCCGAAAGGTGAACACACCGCTGTCGCCGAAGCAGTTGGTGGCCGGGCGATCGTCCTCGGCCACGGCATGTCGACCCGCCTCAACCCGTTGGATGAGGGATACCGGCCCGCAGGGATGGACGATCAAGAGTGGGCCTCCACCATCGCGTCCCGACGCCGCGACCTCATCGGCGCACTGGCCGAAACCGTCCTCACTAGGCCACTGTCGCCGTTGGAGCACACCGCCATCGATACCGCCTTGACCGAAACGGTGCGCGGCAATGATGTGCTGATCCTGCCCATGGTCGTCGACCACGTCCTCAAACCCAGCACATCGGCGGACCCGGACGGGAGGCTTGCCGAGGACGGGCGCCTCGTCGGCCACGCCCTACGCCGACTGGTGGCAGGTGACCTGGCCGGGCTCTTCGACGGCCCCTCGACCGTCACTTTCGACCCGACGCTGCCGATGATCTCCCTCGACCTGTCCCGGGTCGCTGAGAACTCCACGTTGATCTCCGTGCTGATGACCTGCTCCAGCGCGTGGATGGAGTCGGCCCTGCTGGACCCGGCAGGTGGGCAGCGGTGGTGCATTTACGACGAGGCCTGGCGCCTCATGTCGCACCCCGCCCTCTTGAAACGGATGGATGCGCACTGGCGACTGGCCCGCCACTACGGCATCGCCAACATGCTGATCTTCCACAAACTCACCGACCTGGAAAACGTCGGCGACCAAGGCTCCGCCATGCGCTCTCTCGCCAACAGCCTCCTGGCCAATGCGGAGACCAGGATCATCTACCGGCAAGAATCCGACCAGCTCGGCACCACCGCCCAAACCCTCGTGCTGACCGGCACGGAGCAGAAACTTTTGCCCGGCCTCGGCGTCGGGCAAGGCCTCTGGCGCATCAAGGACCGCTCCTTCGTCTGCCAGCACCAGCTCCACCCCGACGAACTCGCCCTCTTCGACACCACGACTCGTATGACCAGCTGACGTCAGGGACGCCCGGTGCACCTGATCGGCATGAGTATTCATCACAGTCGCTCTGCCAACCCCGACGAGACACCGGTCAGCCTGCCGCTGGCCATCATCACGGTCGACACCTACGGGGTCCTTACCGTCAGCTTGGACGGCGCCGACTACCCGCCACCTTCGCCAACGGCACCGTGGACGAAAGGCCGGTTCGGGGAACTTCTCGACGTCCTCACCGCGGACCGCACGCGGACCATCCGCGTCGAGATCCATGAGGTCGACGGCAGCACGTTCACCGACATCATCCGCGCAGCCCGGACCCCACATCCCGACTCGACCGATGAGTCGCCCGCGCCTCGTCGGGCCCGGCACCGCCACGCACCAGAAACCATCGAGGTGACCGGGGCCGGGTTCCAACCGGGCGAAGACGTCACCATCGCCCTCGTCCGGAGCACTGCTGAAGCGACCGCAGCTGGGACCGTCCGCGTGACACTGAATCTCGGAGAACTACCCACGGATGGCGCAGTCGTGCTATTGGTTGGCGCCAGCTCGGCGCGGGTCATGACTCGGCGGGTGCCATGAACACGCAGCGCCAGTCCGGCTCGATGGGTGACGAGCTGACGAACATCCTCATGGTCGGGCTCGTCGCACTCTTCGGCCTCATCCTCGCCATCCGCGGCGCAGGGTCCGTCGCTGCATTCGTGACCGGCGCCGAGCAACCACAGACAGGCATCGCCGGTGGCCTGGCGGTCCTGTTCAATCCTGGTGATCCGGCAGGCGCGCTCCACGCCGACGGACTCAACCCCATCGCCTACTGGATCACCCTGACGCTCGTGCTCGGCCTCCTCGGGGCTGGCGGGACCTGGGGGTGGATCAAGTGGCGACGCCACTCCCGAGCGGTCGATGTGGACCCACACCGATTGGCGGGTACGGCCACCGGCCACGAAGTCGCCACCGCAGCCTCAGCGAAAGCACTCGTCCGCCGAGCCGGGACACTCCGCCCGTCCCTCGATACGCCAGAACCGCACGATGTGGGGTTTCTGCTGGGCCAGTCGAAGGGCAAACAGGTGTGGGCCAGCGTCGAGGACTCCATCCTCCTCATCGGGCCGCCCCGCTCCGGTAAGGGCCTACATATCGTCATCCCCGCGATCCTCGACGCGCCCGGCGCCGTGGTCACCACGAGCACCCGGCCCGACAATCTCACCGCCACGCTCAAGGCCCGGCAGAAGATTGGGCCCGTCGCCGTATTCGACCCCCAGCACTTGGCTGAGGGCGTTCCCGCAGGGCTGCGCTGGTCGCCCATCCGCGGCTGCGACGACCCACTCACCGCCATGATCCGGGCCACTGGGCTCGCCGCCGCGACCGGGCTGGCCGACGGCGGGGTCGACGGAGGCGGATTCTGGGAAGGCAAGACCCGAGTCGCCCTTCAAACCCTCCTGCATGCGGCTGCATTGGATCACCGCACACCCGCCGAACTGTTCCGCTGGACCCTCGACCCCTCCGCCGCGGCTGACGCCGTCGCCATCCTCACCGGTTCGCTCCACGCAGCGACAGGCTGGGCCGAATCCCTGGAAGCCATGATCGACGCCGACCCCCGCACCCGAGACTCCATCTGGCAAGGCGTCTCCCTGGCACTGGCAGCTCTCGCAGATCCCCGCGTCCTCGATGCCGTCAGTCCCGGGCCCGGTGAGCAATTCGATCCCGAAGCCTTCATCCGCGACAAGGGCACCCTCTACCTGCTTGCCACCGGTGCCGGGGCAGGCAACAGTGCCGCCCTCGTCGCCGCGTTCGTGGAAGACCTCGTAGAAACCGCCCGTCGGATGGCCGCCCGCGGCCCGGGCGCACGGCTCGACCCACCACTCCTGCTCGGCCTGGACGAGATCGGCAACCTGGCACCGCTCCCATCCCTGCCGACTCTGATGGCTGAAGGTGGAGGCACCGGGATCACGACCATGCCCGTCCTCCAGTCCCTCGCCCAGGCCAGGGACAAGTGGAGCGAGAACCAGGCCGGAGCCATCTGGGACGCCAGCATCGTCAAGATCATCCTCGGCGGCGCCTCCAACAGTCGCGACCTCCAAGACCTCGCCACCCTCATCGGCGAACGTGACGAGTACACCGATTCCATCACCCTCGGCGACCACGGCACCCGCTCAAACCAGCGTTCCGTGCGTCGGGTGCCGATCCTGCCACCCGACCGCATCCGCACCCTCCCATTCGGCACCGGCGTCATCCTCCTGCGATCCACTCCACCGATCATCACCGACCTGCATCCCTGGCCGAAGCGCAGCGACGCCACCCAACTCACGCGTGACCGCGCGAGCATCGAAGCCCTCCTTCAACGACCACCCAGCATCGAGTAGCCGAACGCTGGGAAGCCACGTGCACCTGCCTGGCACAGCGGTCACCACCGAGTGACCGCCCCGACTCCAGGAGGTGGCCGTCATGGCTATCCGCACCCATCAGTCCGTGTCCGGCTTCGTTGCGTCCGACCCGCAGCTCACTCACACCGAGCGGGGCGATGCTCGCCTGTACCTCAAGCTCGGCATCGAGCACTACCGCAGGGAAGACGACAACAGCTACACCCAGCTGGAGACCACCTTCCACGACCTCATCGCCTTCCGCGGGGCCGCCGAACAGGGAGCCGAGCGGCTGGCCAAAGGCGACAACATCATCGCCGACGGCCACGTCCGGGAATACTCCTACGAACGAAACGGCCAGCTGCGCGAGGGCGAGGAGTTCATCGCCACCCGGATCGGCCATGACCTGGCGCGCACTCGCTACGAGGTGGACCGCAGTCAGCGGTCCCGGCCCACGCGCGACGCCGCCGCCTTTGAGCCCCAGCAGCGGCGCGTCTCATCGGCCGCCCCCGCCATGGGAATGTGAGGCAGCGAGCGATGAACGACGATCTGCGCCACCAAGTACCCGACGACGGACCACTCGATGACGGCGCCATCCCGAACGTCGACATCCCTGAACCTCCGCATCCGATCAACTGGAATCTGTTGACCGCCAACGATCTGGAGCAGGAACTGCTGGAACTGAACCGGTGGGTCGACTGGCTGCGACACACCTACGGGCTCCCGGCCTCCGTCATCCCGCCCTACTGGCACCGCCACCCCGAACTGCTCTGGGAACTCTCCGCCCTCCACCTGCACTGGCTGTGCGCCTACGACCATGACCAGAACGGTTCCGCGCCGCTCGGATGGCACCGCGACTTCGCCGACGCCCGCCAGAGACTGCGCGATTGGGTGACCGCCTCTGGCACCCGCCTCGACCGCGACCGCCCCACACGGCAGACCACCTGGCCCGGCGAAGGGTCTGAGGAACACGCCGAGGAGACCGTGATCACTGATCGGGACACTGACTTCGTCCAGTACGTTCTCGACCAGGTTGAGGCACGCGAGAAAGCTGAAGACGCGTTCTACGCCTCACTCGACACCGACACCGACGCCAGCGAGGCGTGAGCGCCATGGGACGCCGGTACGCGAAGAAGACGGGGCAGCGACCCCAGGAAGAGCGCGATCTCAGCATCCGTGCGGAGTTCAACGATCCGCCCGATCTGGACAAGCTCTGCGAGCTGCTGATCCGAATGTCCCTCCGGCGGTCCACCCCAACCTCGCCGAACCACGCGGCGCCTCGCACCGAACGGGCCAGTGCGCAGACCCAGCCAACGCCGTAGAATAGGGGCATCCGCCGCGGTGGCGGGTGTTGTGGTCCTAGCGCCTCGCGCAAGCGAGGCAACGCAAACGTGGTCTTCTTGACCTAGTCCTACAGCCTTCGGGCTCTTCTCACGATCAACACCCACCGCGAAACAGGCCGCGTCGGATCACGGGACCAGTAGTAGCGGAGAAGAGCCATGACATCCGAGCACGCGGACGAAGCAGCCATCGACAGTCTTGTCACCCCCACCCCATTCGCGGGCGCCATCGCCGTGTCCTACCTGCGCGTCTCCACCAAGGAGCAGGCGGAGAAGGGCGGCAACGCGGAGGGATTCTCGATCCCCGCCCAGCGTGAGGCCAACCAGCGCAAAGCCGACCAGCTGGGCGCCACCATCGTGGAGGAGTTCGTCGACGCGGGCGAGTCTGCCCGCAAGGCCGACCGGCCCGAACTCATGCGGATGATCAAGTACGTCGCCACCCACAAGACGAACTACTGCATCGTCCACAAAGTCGACCGCCTGGCCCGCAACCGCGCCGACGACGTCACCATCCATCTGGCTTTGAAGGATGCGGGTGTCACCCTGGTCTCCGCCACCGAGAACATCGACGAGACCCCTTCGGGCATGCTGCTACACGGCATCATGTCCTCGATCGCCGAGTTCTACTCGCGCAACCTCGCTACCGAGGTCGTCAAGGGCCTCTCGCAGAAGGCCGCCCAGGGTGGCACGGTCACGAAGGCGCCGATCGGCTACCGCAACGTCGGCATCCGTGACGACATGGGGCGCGAGGTTCGCACCGTGGAGGTCGACGAGGAACGCGCGGGGCTGGTGCGCTGGGCCTTTCAGGTCTTCGCCTCGGGGGACTGGACCACCAGCCAGCTCCACCAGGAACTCGTCGCCCGCGGGCTCACCACGTTGCCGACCCCGAGGCGCCCGTCCAAGCCGATCGCCAAGTCCACCGTGCATCGCATGCTGACGAACCCGTACTACAAGGGAGCCATCGTGTACCAGGGCGTCACCTACCGCGGAGCCCACGACCCGATCGTCCCCGTGGAAGTCTGGGAGCAGGTCCAGATCGTGCTGGGCACCCACAAGTCCGCAGCCGATGCCACCCAGATCCACGACCACTACCTCAAGGGCAGTGTCTTCTGCGGGCAATGCGGGTCCCGGCTCATCGTGTGCAACGCGAAGTCCAGTCAGGGCACTATCTACCCGTATTTCGTGTGCTCCTCCCGCCACGCCGGACGCAACAACTGCACCCGCCAAGCCATGCTCATCGAAGACGTGGAGCGCCTCATCGAACGCTTCTACACCCGAGTCCAGATCCCCGCCGCAACCCGGCAAGCGCTCTCGGAGATGATCCACGCCAAGTTCGACCAGATGATGAGTGAGGGTGCTGCCGAACTGGCTGAACTCGCCACCCGTCGCACCGAATTGGAGGGCGAGCAGACCAAGCTGCTCCAGGCCCACTACGCGGGCGCGATCCCGTTGGACCTGCTCAAGAGGGAACAGGACCGCATCAACGCCTCCCTGGAGACCATCGAGTTCCGCATCCAGGCCCACAACGGCGAGTACGCCGATGCTCGGGCGAACCTCGACGACTCGCTCGTGTTGATGTCCAACATGGCTGACATCTACGCCAACGCCGACGACGCGAACCGGCGCCTGTGCAACCAGGCCCTGTTCAAGGCCATCTACATCGACGAGGACAACGACATCCGCGTGGGCTACCGCACCCCGTTCGACGGACTGTCCAACACCGACCTCCAGGCCGACGCCCTCACCTGGGCCGACCAGGCGCACGCCCAAGCAGAAGCCCACGCCGAAGCCACCGGGGCACGCAAAAAGGGCCAGGCTGAAACCACGACCAAGGGTGGTCCCTTGGTCGAAAGTTCAAACCTGACCCATCTGGGGTGGCTAACGGGACTTGAACCCGCGACCCCCTGGACCACAACCAGGTGCTCTACCGACTGAGCTATAGCCACCATGTGCCTGCGTCAGGCAACCCGAGAAGAGTACCGGGTTCCGGAGCGGGAATGCAACTTGGTATTCCCGCCCCCCGTCGTCCGGTTTAGTCCTTTCCCGCTCCGGTGAGGAAACCTTGGTACTTCGCCGCGATCTCGTCGCAACGGTCCGCGTCCGGGCCGGGGGAGGGAACCATGAGTGCCTCGCGCCAGTACATCAATTCCTCGATGGACTCCTGGATGTCGGCGAGAGCGCGGTGGTTGCCCTGCTTCTCCGGGGTGTGGCCGAAGGCGCGCGGGTACCAGCGTCGTGCCAGCTCCTTGATGGAGGAGACGTCAACGTTGCGGTAGTGCACGTAGGACTCCAGCTCCGGCATGTCCTTGGCCAAGAAAGAACGGTCGGTGCCGATGGTGTTTCCGGCCAACGGGGCTTTTCCTGCCTGCGGGACGTAGGTGCGGATGTAATCGAGCACCTGTTCCTGGGCCTCGGACATCGTCAGTCCCTTGTCGAGCTCCTCGAGGAGTCCAGATTTGGTGTGCATGTCGCGCACGAAGTCATTCATGTGCTCGAGCCATTCGGGCTCGGGCTTGATGATGACGTCCACACCCTCGCCCTGGACGTTGAGCTGCCCATCGGTGACTAGGGCGGCCACCTCGATGAGTCCGTCGTGGGCCAGGTCGAGCCCGGTCATCTCGCAATCGATCCACACCAACATGTCTTTCACGTCACAACAGACTAGTTGGTGGTGACGACATGCCACTTTTGAGCGGTTGACGCGGAAGGGGCCCTTACCGTTTACCGCGCGGCACCCAGCGGCCCATCCAGTAGCTGCCGGCCAGACCGATGATCGCCATCACGATGCTGGCTGCCGACAGTGGCCAGACCAGGGTGACGAGGGTGACGACGATCGGTCCCATCGCCGAGCCGGTGTCCGAGAGCAGTCGCCATGCGGCCAGGAACTGAGGTCGTCCGATGGCGGGGGACGCGTCGGACCCCAGGGTCATGACGATGCCGGAGCTGGCGCCATTTCCGATGCCGATGATGAGGGCGACGATGCCAATCGGCGTCGCAGTGTGGGCCAGCGGCAGGGTCAACAGTGCGACGGCCTGGATGAAGATCGACGGCACTGCCACCCACCAGCGCCCGAACCTGTCCATGAGAGCACCGCCGGGCAGGAAGAGCAGGACGTCGGCAGCCATCGACCAGGCGTAGATGAGATCCGTGGTGGCCGGGGTGAGTCCGTTCGCATGGCACCACAGCGGTAGCAAAGAGCGTCGGGCCGAGCGAACAAGCATGAATGCCGTCACTCCCAGACCTGTCGTCCAAAGCACCTTCGAGTTCTGTTTGGCGATCGTCCAAGTCGAAATTTTGGCGGGTGCCTCGTCGTTGGCGGTTTCTGAGATGTCAACCGGTGGCAGGTCGGGCATGACCGTGGTCACGGCGGCTGCGAGCACACTTGCGACGGATGCAAATCCATATGCCCATGCCATGGAGGATTCCCGGAGGATCCATGACCCCGCCATGGGGCCGACGAACCAACCCACCCGGAATACCCCTCCCAGGGTGGACAGGGCGCGCGCCCGGTATCGGTAAGGGATGGCGACCGTCAGGTAGTTCTGTCGAGCGATGCCGTAGACGGCACCGGCCATGCCATTGACGAGTACCGCGATGGCGAGCAGTCCAAGGTGATGGGCCAGCCCCATGGGCCCCAAGGCCATCGCGTCGATGAGCATGGCGATGACCAAGGACCACTTCTCGCCGATCTTCGTGACCAGCCACCCTGCAGGGACGTCACCGATGATCTGGCCGATACCGACGAGAGCGGCGATCGCGGCAGCGAGGGCAGCGGATGCGCCGTTGTGGACCGCGGTGAGCGGAATGAGCGGGATCACCGCACCGTATCCCAGGGACGACATCAATGTCGGCAGGTAGGCGGAGACGATGATTGACGACCACTTCACCGGTGGGGCCGGGGACTCGGTGCGCGTCGAATCAATCACGGAGAAAGGTTAGGACGGCGAACAAATGGGTGCAGCCTTGCTCGTCACCTGATTGGGGCGGGCTGGGTGCTGGTGGCCGGATCCCGTTAGGATGTCAACCATGGCCCGGTAGCTCAGCGGATAGAGCAGCAGCCTTCTAATCTGTCGCGCGTGGGTTCGATTCCCACCCGGGCCGCCATCATCCTTCCGCCTTCCGCGGGACGAGGAATTGGCACAGCGGAAACTGTCCCAGGTGCCCGGTAGTCTTTCAACCATGTCCTACGTTGCCCCCGCGCCCATTGTGCGCCGTCCCTGGTGGCAACGTCTGTTGCGTAATCCGTGGTTCTGGGTGCTGCTCGTCCTGGTGCTGGTGTCAGCTGCTTGTGTGATTCACACCTACGTGAACATGCATGCGGACACCGAGGTGGAGCGCGACGGCCAGAAGGGCGTCGTTCCCGGCATCACCAATCAGTCGTTCAAGCTTGCCTTCCACTACGCATGGCCGACGGCAGCGGTCTGGTCGGCGATCTTCATCCTCATCGACCGTTTCAGGACCCGGCATCTTCACGTGTGGTTCCTCTGCTTCTGCTGGGGAGCGTGCATAGCGACCTGGATCAGCCTGCACGTCAATACCTGGATGGCGGGGATGCTCTCGGTGACAGGCGGGGTCGATCCGGCTTCGGGTGCAGGTCCTGCGGTGTATTCGGCTCCATTCGTCGAGGAATCGTGCAAGGCCATGGTGCTTTTTGGGCTGGCCGTGGTCATGGGGAGACGCATGACCTCCGTGGTCCAGACGGTGAGCATGGCCGGACTCTCGGCGATCGGTTTCGCCTTCGTCGAGAACATCATGTATTACGCCCGAGCTGACAATTACGCCCGCGTGACTGCCGCTGCTGGCGACCCGAAAAAGGCTGTCATGGAGATGGTCAGGCTGCGAGGCGTCTACACATCGTTCGGGCATCCCCTGTTCACCAGCATGACGGGTATCGGCCTGGCTCTGGGACTGCGATCACGCAGCAGGCTTGTGAGGATCTTGGCTCCGACGACCGGTTTCGTCATGGCTGTGACTGGTCACATGCTGTTCAACGGATTCTCCTCGGTGTTGCCGATGGCCGCCTTGAAGAACCTTTGGTACGTGGCCCTTGCGATCGTCGCCTCCGTCGTGATCTTCGTGGCCATTCGCATGATGCGTGAAGGCAAGATGGTCCGCAATCGTCTTGAGGACTATGTCAAGGCCGGGTGGTTGCCGGAATCCGACGCCGACACCCTCTCGGCGCTGCGGCGTCGTCAGTGGGCGGGTTTGGTCGCTCTCAGCCAGGGCCCGCGTCGGTGGTGGCACACGCTGGAGTTCCTGCGCACCGGCACTGATCTAGCCTATCTGCGTGACGCCGTTGTGCGAGGACTCGACGATGACCCGGGAACGCGTCAGATCCAACTCATCAATCACATGAACTCGCTGCGTCCCATGGCTGTCACCGTGGCCCGAGGTGCGAAACTGTCCAAACCGAGACTGCCCGCATTCCTCAGACGACGTCGGAACCAGCCGGTTAACAACGAGTTGCAGTGGGCACCGCCACAGGCCTGACGAGTGAGCAGGAAGGATCACCATGAACACCGAGCAGATGCTGCTGTCGCTCACGGATCTGCGGCACGACCTGCGTCAGGCTGAGTTTCCCCTTGACCTGCCCGAGGCCATCACCCAGGCAGGTTTGGCTCGTCGAATTTCCAACCAGCTCAACGACTACGTCCTTCCTCGGCTGGAGACCGTCGACGCACCGCTGCTCGCCGTGGTCGGTGGGTCGACAGGTGCCGGAAAGTCCACCCTGGTCAATTCGCTGGTTGGACGAGTGGTGACACGGCCCGGCGTCATTCGTCCCACCACGACCTCTCCGGTTCTCGTCCACCACCCTGACGACGCAGTGTGGTTCGACGGTGACCGGGTGCTGCCCACGCTGGTGCGCTCCCGGGTTGCCAGCAATGACGCCTCGAGCCTCCAACTGGTCGCTGAGCCTGGGATCCCGAAGGGCTTGGCCATTTTGGATGCCCCCGACATCGATTCCGTGGTGGCGCGGAATCGCGACCTGGCCGCCCAGCTGTTGCAGGCTGCGGATCTGTGGGTCTTCGTCACGTCAGCCGCCCGCTACGCCGACGCCGTGCCCTGGGATTTCCTCAACGAGGCTCAGGAGCGACATGCCTCGGTTGCGGTGGTGTGTGACCGCGTCCCGCCGGAGGCCATGAGGGAGGTTCCCCCGGACCTTGGCCGGCTCATGACAGAGCGTGGCCTGGCGGATTCCCCTCTCTTCGCTGTGCCGGAGACCAGGACCAATGCCGATGGCATGCTTCCGGATCAGGCCGTTGCGCCGTTGCGTTTTTTCCTGTCGAGTCTGGCTCAGGACCAGCAGAAGCGACGTGAGGTCATCGCGTCCACCCTGTCCGGGGCCATCGGCTCGGTGTGCGAACGGTCGTCCTACATCGCCGCTGGCCTGGAAGCCCAGGCGGTTGCCACGTCCAGGCTGGCTGAGGATGCTCAGTCGATCATGGCCGAGGAGTCGCAATCGATTGCTGCGCAGTCTGCCGACGGTACCCTGCTGCGTGGCGAGGTGCTGGCCCGGTGGCACGAATTCGTGGGAACTGGCGAATTCATGCGGGCCATGGAGGCGAAGGTGTCGTGGTTCCGAGACCGCGTCGTCCAGACCTTCAAGGGAGCGCCTCCGGAAGTCGAGAAGGTCAGCGTCGCGGTGGAGTCTGGCCTGGAAAACCTCATCATCGCTGAAACACAGGCTGGGTGTGAGCGGATTGAGGCCGTCTGGCAGGCCGACCCAGCCGGTCGCAGTGTCCTGGAACGTTCGGACGAGGATCTGGCTCGTCCGTCACGAGGTTTTGAGGAGTCCGTCTCTCGCATGGTGAGGGGCTGGCAGGGCGACGTCATGGAGTTGGTTGCCGGGGAAGGCATGGACAAGCGGTCGAAGGCCCGATTCATGGCTTTCGGAGTCAACGGGGTTTCCGTCGCACTGATGCTCGTCGTGTTCGCCCACACTGGCGGACTGTCCGGGGCGGAGGCCGGAATCGCCGGCGGCTCGGCCATCGTCGCGCAGCGGCTTCTCGAGGCCCTCTTTGGCGACGACGCGGTGCGACGTCTGGCGAAGGTTGCCAAGGAACAGCTCGACGCCAGGGTCGAGGGGCTGCTCGCCACTGAGGTGGCGCGCTACCAGAACGTGCTCGGAGCGCTGGGAGTCGATGAAGAGTTGCCAGCTCGGATCCGCACCTCGATCGAGCAGGTGCGGCAGGCTCAGGAAGCGGCGGAGCCCCGCGATGGCCAGGTGACGATCCGAACCCGTCCGCAGACGCGGGAAGCGGAGGCGTCCGGAACACCCGAGCTCGGGCAGATGAGGGCCGACATGCCCGTCCTCGATGCCGAGATCGTCGAACCATCGGTGGTTTTGGAGCCTGAGCCTCGTCAGGAGGAACGATGAGGAGACGACGCATCAACCTTGCCGAACGCATTGAGATGCTGAGCAAGGCAGTGGATCTGTCGGCGGGGCGTATCCCCGATGAAGTGGTCGACCGCGCGCGCGCAGTGCTGGATCGTGCTGACCAACGGTGCCGAATCGGTGGGGATCACACCGTCATTGCCCTTGCTGGCGCCACAGGCTCGGGGAAGTCATCGACCTTCAACGCACTCGCAGGTGCGGACCTCGCGGATCCGGGCGTGCGTCGTCCGACGACCTCGAAAGCCACGTCAGCGGTGTGGGGGAGCGAGTCAGCCGAGTCCTTGCTGGACTGGCTCGACGTTCCTCGTCGTCACCACATGGGCGGAGACGGGGCTCTCGACGGCTTGGTGCTGCTCGACCTGCCCGACCACGACTCGGTGCGCATCGAGCATCGGCTGGAGGTGGATCGACTCGTCGAGATGGTCGACATGATCGTGTGGGTCGTCGATCCACAGAAATATGCCGACGCTGCTCTCCACACTCGTTATCTGGCGCCACTGGCGACTCATTCCGAGGTCATGACGGTCGTTCTCAACCAGATTGATCGTCTCGACAAGGAGCAGCGTAAGAACTGTTTGCGCGATCTGCGTCGTCTCCTGGACTCAGAGCGCCTGGACAAGGCCAAGATTATGGCAATCTCGGCGACCACCGGTGAAGGCGTGGAAGACATGCGCGTCGCATTGGCTCGTGCCGTGCGCGCCAAGAAGGCGCAGGCAGCCCGTCTCCATGCTGACCTCGACAGCGTTGCTCAGCAATTGTTGGAGGCGACTGGTGCCGAGGCAGGTCAGGTGAGTCAGGACTCCGTCGACCGATTGATCGAGGCGTTGTGCACTGCTGGTGGCGTCGATCCAGTTGTCGAGGCGACCCGGGAGGCTTACCGCAAGAGAGGCCACTACGCCACAGGTTGGCCGGTGACGTCGTGGTTGTCGAAACTTCGGCAGGATCCGTTGCACCGGTTGCACTTGGACCTGGGCTCGAGGCGCAAGAAGGAGTTGTCGCGCGGGACAGAACCCACCGATGTGCAGCGAAGCGCGATGACGGCACGCGTCGGTGTCGCAGGGGCCAAGGTGGACACGGCAGTGCGTGCTCTGGCGTCGGAGGCCTCCGAGGGGCTGCCCCGGCCGTGGGCCGACTCGGTGCGGGCAGCATCACTGTCGAATCGCAAAGTTCTACCCGACGATATCGATCGGGCTGTCGCCTCCACGGATTTGGGAGTGCATCGGGGTACCGGCTGGTGGAAGGTGGTGACGGTGGTGCAGTGGATTCTCATTGTCATCGTCCTGGCCGGGGCGGCGTGGTGGTTGGCGGATGGCTTGACGGCCTATTTCCAGTTCCGAGTTTCACCGGTGAGATGGCACGACTTCCCGGTGCCGCCCCTCATCGTGGCGGGGGGAGCCGTCGTGGGCATCGTGGTTTCTCTGCTGTGCCAGGTCGGTGTGCAGGTGGGGGCGCGGTCAGCTGCGCATCATGCCAGGTCTGAATTGCGGGCCAACCTCACCGAGGTGGCATGGCAATCGGTCGTCGATCCGGTCAATGTGGAGCTCGATCACCACGACGAGGTCGTCAAGATCCTGGCGAAGGCGTCCTGACGTGGGTAAATGGCTTTGCCACAGGTGCAGGGTTGTCCACAGGGTCGTCGGCGCTGAATTTGGAGTTGTCCACAGATCTGAAATTGCCTGACGGGTTTCGCTGGTCCACGACGATAACTGTCTGTGAGTGGAAAGGAGCTCACAGATGGACGCAAACGTGTCATTCACCGGAAATCTCGGGACTGATGTCGAGATGAAGATTGGTGAGGGTTGGCGTGGAGCCCGATTCCGGGTTGCTCACACTCCTCGCGTCATGAGGCAGGGGGAGTGGGTCGACGGGACGACGACGTGGCTGTCGGTGCACGTCTACGGGCGTCTCGCGGACAACTGCGCCGCATCCTTGCACAAGGGGGATCCGGTCATGGTTACCGGTCGGCTGCGTACCCGGAATTGGATTGACGACGAGGGCTCCCACGAGCAACTCATCATCGTCGCAAGCAATGTCGGACCGGATCTGTCTCGAGTGTCGGCGGTGTGCCGCCGTCCCGAGAAACGGGTCGAGGCGCCGCTGGGAGACGATCACGTGCTGCGATACCAGGAACCGCACGATGCGATTGGCGACGACGGGGACGCCGAGATGGTTGATGACGACGTCGAATTGGTCGGTTCCTGAGGCCTGAGGTCATCCATCGGGAATGACTTTGTGACGGGAACGGTTATGCCAACTGGCATACTGTGCAACGGTCGGTGAAGTGCCGGCCGCCCCGTTCCCGCAGATTCTGGAGGAGTGCCGATGGCCGAGTTCATCTACACCATGCACAACGTCCGAAAGGCGGTGGGTGACAAGGTCATTCTCGACAATGTCACGCTGTCGTTCTTCCCGGGCGCCAAGATTGGTGTTGTCGGACCGAACGGCGCTGGTAAGTCGACGATGCTCAAGCTGATGGCTGGGCTCGACAAGCCGAACAACGGTGACGCCAACCTCGCCAAGGGAGCCACGGTCGGAATCCTGCTCCAGGAGCCCCCGCTCACCGAGGACAAGACGGTTCGCGAGAACGTCGAGGAGGCCGTCGGCGACATCAAGGCGAAGCTCGCACGGTTCGAGGAGGTTTCGGCCGAGATGGCCAACCCGGACGCCGACTTCGACGCCCTCATGGCCGAGATGGGCGAGCTGCAGACCGAGCTCGACAACGCCAACGCCTGGGACATCGACACCCGCCTCGAGCAGGCGATGGACGCCTTGCAGTGCCCTCCCGGTGACACCCCGGTCGACGTGCTCTCCGGTGGTGAACGTCGTCGCGTCGCCCTGTGCAAGCTCCTCATCGAGCAGCCTGACCTGCTGCTCCTCGACGAGCCCACCAACCACCTGGACGCCGAGTCCGTCAACTGGCTGGAGGGCCACCTCAAGTCCTACCCAGGCGCTGTCCTGGCCGTCACCCACGACCGCTACTTCCTTGACCACGTGGCCGAGTGGATCTGTGAGGTCGACCGCGGTCAGCTGCACCCCTACGAGGGGAACTACTCGACCTACCTGGACACCAAGCGCAAGCGTCTCCAGATCGAGGGCAAGAAGGACGCCAAGCGCGCCAAGATCCTCGAGAAGGAGCTGGACTGGGTGCGCTCCTCGCCGAAGGCTCGGCAGGCCAAGAACAAGGCCCGTCTGGCCCGTTACGAGGAGCTGGCTGCCGAGGCCGAGCGCAACCGCAAGATCGACACCGCCGAGATCAACATCCCGCCGGGCCCGCGCCTTGGCAACGTCGTGCTGGAGGCAAACCACCTCACCAAGGGGTTCGGCGACCGTGTCCTCATCAAGGACCTGTCCTTCACGCTGCCGCGAGCCGGCATCGTCGGCGTCATCGGCCCGAACGGTGTCGGCAAGACGACCCTGTTCAAGACCATCGTCGGATTGGAGAAGGCCGATTCCGGCGACCTCAAGGTCGGCGAGACGGTCAACTTCTCCTACGTCGACCAGAACCGTACTGGCATCGACCCGGAGAAGAACGTCTGGGAGGTCGTCTCCGACGGACTGGACTACATCAAGGTCGCCAACTTCGAGGAACCCTCGCGGGCTTATGTGGCGAGCTTCGGCTTCAAGGGACCGGACCAGCAGAAGAAGTCCGGTGTGCTCTCCGGCGGTGAGCGCAACCGCCTGAACCTGGCCCTGACACTCAAGCAGGGCGGCAACGTCCTCCTGCTCGACGAGCCGACCAACGACCTGGACGTCGAGACCCTGTCGAGTCTTGAGGACGCCCTCCTGGAGTTCCCGGGATGTGCCGTGGTCGTCTCCCACGATCGCTGGTTCCTCGACCGCATCGCCACCCACATCCTGGCCTGGGAGGGCGAGGACGAGGACGGTGTGCCGCGCTGGTTCTGGTTCGAGGGCAACTTCGCCGACTACGAGGTCAACAAGATCGAGCGTCTCGGGCCGGAGGCGGCTCGTCCGCATGCCTCGAAGCATCGTCGACTCACTCGTGACTGAGCGGTGACGTCCCAAGGAAGAGTCAACGACCTCTTCTTGGTGACGTTCTTCACGGCGCGGCCCATAGCTATGGGCCGCGCCGCGTCTATGCCCGCCGTCGGCACCGCCTTTCCTTCCGGGTGTGTATGGGCCTCACAGGATGCTCGATGGATTGACGTAACGTGACCTGAGCACGCCCGCCGCTGCAGCGGCAACAGTTGAGAAGACCCTTCGCGTCTTCGCCTGGTCGATCAGCAACTCGACGTCATTGCAGGGCAGCTTGCCGCCCAGTAGCACGAGCTGCGTCGAAATGTCGTGGCGCGCATGCAAAAGGCCGCCGCCGAGGGAACCACCGAAGCGGTGTCGACCTCTGCCGTGGCGTAGACGGTCAGCGACCCGGGTACGACGGCAGATGCGACGCAAACAGTTCTGAGAAGGTGAGGGCCCGACGTCCCGTTAGGTCAGAGGTCTGGCGCCGGCAGGAGAATCCGTCGGCCACGATGATGGCCTGCTGGCCGGCGTCCTCGATGGCCGGGAGGAGGTCGTGCTGGGCAACCTTCACCGAGAAGTCGTAATGACCGTTCTCGACGCCGAAGTTTCCGGCGTAACCGCAGCAACCGCCGACCACCGTGACCTTCGCCCCCGCAGCTTCGAGCAGGCGCTTGTCCGGGCCAAATCCGAGGATCGACGCATGGTGGCAGTGGGGCTGGGCGACAACGGTGTGGCCGGCTAGGGAGGGCGGGACCCAGTTCGCTGCCTCCAGCATTTCAGCGACGGTGTGCATGTTCCGGGCGACGCGACCAACCCGTGGATCGTCCGGAAGGAGGCGTAGGGCGTCGTCGCGCCAAACGGTCGTGCAGGACGGTTCCAACCCAACGACCGGGACGTTGGCGTCGGCCAGGGGGGCCAGCACCGCCAGTCCTGCGCGCAGCCGACGACGAGCGCCGTTGAGCTGGCCAGTGGTGATCCAGGTCAACCCACAGCAGACGTCATCGGAAAGGACCCTGGGGCGGTAGCCGGCGTCGGCCAGTACCGTGACGACGGAGGAGAGGTCCGAACCTTCCAACATGTCGGAGAAGGAATCCACCCAGATGACGACGTCTCCCTTGTCCCCGCTGCGGCGAGTCGGTGAGATCGATCCGGTTGAGGGGGTTTCGGTAGCAGGCGAGGTCGGAATTTCCTGATCCGCCACGATGGTTCGGGCTGAGGTCGCCTGCTTGCTGGCCAGTCTGGACGAGGGCTGGAACCGGGGAAGCGGACGGCGCTGATCGACGCCGGCCGTCCATCGGGCCAGGTGGGCGAAGGGCGAGAACGCCAGTACCTTGTTGGCCAGGGCAGGCGCTCCCGGGATGCGGTTGAGGAGGCGTTCCCAGAGAGGGAGCAGGCCCATGGTCACGTGGGAGCGGGGGCGAAGCCGGTGGCGGTACTTCTCGTTGAGGACCGTGCTGCGGTAGCTGGCCATGTCGATTCCGGTAGGGCAGTCGCGGGCACATCCCTTGCATGCCATACAGAGGTCGAGGGCGCGTTCCACCTCGGGGGAGTCCCAACCCTCGATGAGGGTGCCATTGACCATCTCCTTGAGGACGCTGGCGCGGCCTCGGGTGGAGTCCACCTCGAGCCCGGAAGCCTGGTACGAGGGGCACATCACCGCGCCTGGGGCAGTGTGGGCGACGCACTTTCCGACTCCGGTGCAGCGATGGACGTCGACGGCGAATTCAGGATGGGAAATGGTGATCGCGGAAAGAGCTGACTCGTGGGTTCGGATATTGGTCTCGAGCGGTGCGGGATCGACGAGAATCCCCGGGTTGAACACGTTGTCCGGGTCGAGGATCGCCTTGACCTTGCCGAAGAGGCTCAGGGCATCGGGGGAGTACATCGTGTTCAACAGGGCCGAGCGTGCTCGGCCGTCGCCGTGCTCCCCGGAGACTGACCCGCCATGCCGTGCGACCAGTTTCGCCGCCTCGGTGACGAAGGAGCGGTAGCGCTGGGGTCCGTCGGACTGATCGAGAGGGAAGTCGATGCGGCAGTGCAGGCATCCCTCACCGAAGTGGCCGTAGGGCAGGCCATGGAGGCCGTGGTCATCCAACAAGGACTCGAAGTCGCGGAGGTAGGCGCCGAGGTCGGCAGCGGGAACGGCCGAATCCTCCCACCCGGCCCAGGCTGGCTTGTCGAGGCTGACGCCTGCCAGCCCTGCTCCGTCAGCACGGATCTTCCAGAGGGCCGCGGCCTGCACTGGATCGGAGACCACCCGGCCATCGAGGCATCCGCTGGCAGCGACCATGTCCTTGGCTCGCGATGCCACCTCGGCCTCGTCATCGCCGCGAAGCTCCACGAACATCCAGCCGTCGCCACGCGGGAGATCGGGAACCGGGCGTCCTGCCCGGGAGACCACGTCGACGATCCGTCGCCCGAATCCTTCGCAAGCGACGGGGGAGAAGGGCAACAAGGCCGTGACGGCATCGGCGGCCTCGGGCATTGATGGGTAGCCCAGCGCCGCCGTCAATCCGTAGGGAGCTTCGCGGACGAGCCGGACCGTCGCCTTCGTGACGATGCCCAGGGTGGCTTCCGTGCCCGCGATGAAGGCTGGCAAATTGCGACCACGCTCGGGCAGCAGCCACTCCATGGAGTACCCGGAAACTTGGCGGGAGAAGGTCGCGAATTCGGTCCGGATGGTCGCGAGGTTCGCGTCTGCCAGATCACCCAGGCGTTCCGCGAAAGGAGTCGTGAGGTCCCCGGGGCGGAGGGTCGTGACGTGGCCGTCAGCAGTGAGGAGGTCAAGGTCGACGACGTTGTCCCCGGTACGTCCGTACCCCAAGGCCCGCGGCCCGCAGGCGTTGTTTCCGATCATCCCGCCGATGGTGCAGCGAGTTGATGTGGAGGGGTCTGGGCCAAACCGCAATTGATGGGGAGCTCCGGCATGCTGAAGCCAGTCCTGGACCACACCCGGCTCGATGACTGCGGTAGCCGATTCGGGATCGAGGGAAAGGATGTGGTTGAGGTGCGCCGAGGTATTGATGATGAGTCCGGTTCCAACGGCATTGCCAGCACATGTCGTACCGGCGCCTCGGGTTGTCACGGGTAGTCCGACGTGACTGGCTGCCGTGACCAGGGCACAGAGCTCATCAGTACTTCGTGGATGGGCAACTGCGGCAGGGACAACGCGGTAGATCGAGGCATCGGAGGAGTACAGGGCGCGCGCCAGCCGGGAATCGTCCAGGATTCCCACGGCAGAGGCGTCCAGACCCCTCAGAGCTGATTGAAAGTCCTGGAGAATGTCCGTGGTGGCCGTCATGGGCTCAGTCTGACACGGAAAGCACAGCCGCCATGGCCCGTCCCAAGGCCGCGAAATCCTCCGGATCGACCGGGTCAACGAAAACGTGGCGGACCGCACGGACATGGTCGGGGGCAGCCTGCCGCAGCAGGTCCATGCCGTCAGAGCTCAGCCTTGCGACCACTCCGCGACGATCCCGCACGTCAGGCTCGCGCACGACAAGCCCGCGTGCCTCGAGCCGTTCGATGGCGTGAGTGAGTCGTGACCGTGACTGATGCACCTCGATGGCAAGAACAGACATCCGAACTGCGTGATCGGGGGCTTCCGAAAGACTGACGAGGATCTCGTACTCGCACAGCTCGAGGCCATGGCGTCGCAGATCCTCCGAAAGATGCGCCGTGATACGAGCTGATCCGAGGAGCCAAGCTCGCCAGATTCGTTGCTGCTCGATGCTCAGCCAAGGGGCAGCCGCCGACCGCTCTACCTCAGGCCCGACATTGTCAAAAGACGCCATCGATGGCGTATTCGAGGCATCGCCATCATGGATGCTGCGCCTGGAACCGCCCTGTGACATGATCAATATCGTACCCGTGGTGCGGGGAACGTTCTCCTGCCCGCCCCTGTAGACACCTACCTATGAGTGTCGTCGGGAACTGTGGGGACCGGCCAGTACGCCATGCAATAGCGTGGCAGAAGTCATTTTTGACCGAGGAGAGGGTGAGTTGATGAGGCGTACCAGTGACGAGGAGTCCCTTGCTCTGCAGCACAAACTCATTGCGTCCTCGGCCAAGAACTTCGCGGCGATGCTTGATCGACAGGCCGATGCCCATCCGAATCGCATCGCTTTTCTCACTCCTTCCGGCGCTGACGATGAGCCCAACGCCTGGCTCCCCATGACCTTTGCTGAATTCCGTCGTCAGGCCCACGAGGTGGCCGCTGGGCTGATGGAGTTGGGGCTTCCTCGGGAGGGCCGCGTCGCCCTGCTGTCCGGAACGCGCACCGAGTGGATTATTGCCGACATGGCCATCTCCTCCGCCGGTGGCGCGACGACGACGATCTACCCGAATTCCGGGCCGGACGAGGCAAGTTTCATCCTGGTGGACTCCGAGTCGTCCATACTTTTCGTCGATTCCACTGCCCAGGTTGCCAAGATCCAGGGCAGGCCCGAGGTCGATGCGGTGGTTCGGCATATCATCAGCTTTGCCGACGATTCCGAGGAGACCGGCGTCCGAGATGACCGGCTCACCACCATGGCCAAGATCATTGCGAATGGACGTCGGCGCCTGGCCGTCGAGCCGGATCTCGTGCGTCGCATGATCGATTCCGTCGAACCCGACGACCTGTGCACCCTCATCTACACTTCTGGCACGACGGGCACGCCCAAGGGAGTGGAGCTGACCCACCGGGCGTGGACGTACATGGGCCAGGCGTGGAAGAACCTCGACATGTTCCGTGGTGGGGACGTCCACATGTTGTGGTTGCCGTTGTCCCATGCCTTCGGGAAGTGTCTCATCGCCATTTGCGTCGAGATCGGGATCACCCAGGCTGTTGAGCCCCGTATCTCGCGGTTGGCCCGCAGCCTGGGCGAGGTGAAGCCACGCGTCATGTGTGGTGTGCCGCGCATCTTCGAGAAGATCCGTGCCGGTGTCATGACGGCATACCCACAAGGACGTCTGGCAAGTCGTGTCTCGCGGTGGGCCTTCGCAACCGGACGCGACGCCCAGCGCTACCGCAACGCTGGTGATCGGGTACCGACCGTGCTCGAGGCCAAGCGGAAGATCGCTGATGCGCTGGTCTTCTCGACCCTGCGTCGCAAGCTTGGCGGCATCGAGTTCATGATCTGCGGCGGTGCCAAGTTGTCGGAGCAGGTTCAGCAGTGGTTCTCCTCTGCGGGGATCCCCATCGTCGAGGGGTATGGGGCGACCGAGGTCGGGGCAGTCGCGTTCTTCAGTGGGCCTGATGCCATTCGGCCTGGCACAGTGGGGCCGGTCGCTCCTGGTTGCCTCGCGCGGATTGCTGAGGATGGTGAGATTCTGGTCTCCGGACCGATCGTTGCTCGTGGCTACCACGGCATGCCCGAGAAGACGGCCAAGGCGTTCACCGACGGCTGGTTCCACACCGGCGACATCGGCGAATTCGATGAGATGAACTACCTGCGCATCACCGACCGCAAGCGCGACCTGTTTAAGACCTCGGGCGGAAAATATGTCGCCCCACAGAAGGTCGAGGCCACCCTGATGGCCAACTGCCCGTACCTGTCCAACGCGGTGGTTCTGGGGGAGGGACACAAGTATGCAGTGGCCCTCCTCACCCTCGAGAAGGGCGCTCTCATGACGTGGGGACGCCGGCATGGACGTCCCGACGCCAGTTACGCCGAGCTCACGGCAGACCCGGACGTGCGGCGCAGCATCCAGCGGTATGTCGATCGCGCAAACTCCCGCCTCGAGCGCTGGGAGACCGTCAAGAAGTTCGCGATTCTCGACCACGAGCTGACCGAGGACTCCCATTCGGTGACGACCAGCCTTAAGGTGCGTCGCGGCGTCGTGGCCGAGAAGTATTCCGACATCGTTGACGAGATGTTTGCCGACGAGAATGAACAATCGAGTGTGGCCAGGGGAGACGACGCGTCGTGACGGGCGCTGTCGTCGTCGACATTCCACTGCGGTGGTCCGACATGGATGCGCAGGGACACGTCAACAACGTTCGCATCAGCGAGCTGGTTCAGGAATCTCGAAATCAGGCGTTCTACACGAACGGCGCCCAGGAGATGCTCGAGACCGGGATCGTCGTCGTCACTCAGGATGTCGAGTTCTTGGCCCCGTTCGTCGTGGATGGGAGTCCGCTGCGGGTCGAGGTCGGCTGCTCCAAGGTCGGAGCGGCACGAACCATTCTGGATTACCGCGCTTGGCACCATGATGTTGAGGTCGCTCGGGCACGCGGGATCATCTGCCCCTTCGATTTCGACGCAGGACGGCCGCGCCGGCTCACCGACGGCGAGCGAGGCGCCTTCGAGGCCATGAAGGTCGAGGAGACTCCGTGGAAGCCGATCAAAGTCGTCGACGTCTCCGGGATCGGCGACATCGTCGATGTACCTGTCCGGTGGTCTGACGTCGATCGGCAGGGCCACGTCAACAACGTCAGCATGGCTGGTTACCTCCAGGAGGCCAGGATCCTCGCGACGACGTCGTGGTCGCCAGGGATGAGGCGGGCCGGGGACCACCTGTGGGTCGTCGTGCGTCAGGACATCCGTTATCGACGCCAGGTTCTACCGTCTCAGCGGTCATGCAAGGTGCATACAGCGCTCACGCGGCTGGGGACCTCGTCAATGATCCTCGCCGGGTCGATTGCCACAGACGAGGGATCTGCCCTCGATGCCGCAACCGTGCTCGTCTGCGTCGATCCGGACACCGGAGCTTCGGTCCCGATCG
This sequence comes from Cutibacterium avidum 44067, assembly GCF_000367205.1. NCBI lineage: Bacteria > Bacillati > Actinomycetota > Actinomycetes > Propionibacteriales > Propionibacteriaceae > Cutibacterium > Cutibacterium avidum. The sequence continues at coordinate 654,461 of NC_021064.1, forward strand.
ACGACCGGACGAGGGAGGCGTTGGCAGCCCACCTCGTCGCGGTCTGATCGACGTTCAGGCTCGCAGCCACACGGCTTGGTCACGGCCGACGGAGGCGAGTCCGTCGTGGGTCTTCAGCGAGGTCGAGGTGACGATGATCTTGTCTGTGTCCACGGTCACTGGGTCGTCACCGAAGTTCACAACGCAACGGAAGCCGGGCTCGCGGGAGAAGTCGAGGACATCGTCGGACGACTCGTTCCACGTCATCGTCCCGGCTCCCAGGGCGGGGTTGTCCCGCCGCTCAGCCAGCAGAGTGCGGTAGAGGGTCAGGAAGGACGACGGATCGTCCTGCTCGGCCTCGACCGTCCAATCAGCCCAGTCGTGCGGCATCGGAAGCCAGGTGTCGCTCGTTGGCGACCATCCGTAAGGGGCCTCGGAACCGCTCCACGGAATCGGGACGCGGCAGCCGTCACGTCCGCGGTCCGTGTGTTCAGAACGCTCCCAGGTGGGATCCTGCAGGACGTCATCGGGAAGATCTTCCACCTCTGGCAGACCGAGCTCCTCGCCCTGGTAGACGTAGGCGCCACCAGGAAGGGCGAGTTCGAGCATGACTGCCGCGCGGGCGCGACGCCGTCCCAGAGGAACATCGGTCGGTGTGCCGTGGAACGTGGCATGGGGAGCAGCGGGATCCGAGAAGTCCAGACCCGAGATCTCCTTGCCGTAGCGGGAGACGGGGCGGAAGTTGTCGTGGTTGCCCAGCACCCAGGTGGCACTTGCGCCCACTGACTCGTGGGCCGCCAGGGATTCGGTGATGGTGGTGCGAAGCGAACGGGCCGACCACGCCGAGATGAGGAACTCAAAGTTGAACGAGGTGTGCAGCCTGTCCGATTCGAGGTAGCGCACCAGACGGTCATGGGGGAGATACGCCTCGGCGACGAACATGCGCGGACCCTCAGGAGTGTTGGCGTATTCGTTCGCGATGGCCCGCCAACGGCGCTGGATGGGCGCCAATCCAGGCTGATCCCACATCGGGCTGTCTCCCACGAGTTCGCCTATCTCCTCGTTCTCAGGGAGGTCGGGGAGACCGGATTCCTTGACCATCGAGTTGGCGACGTCAATGCGGAAACCATCGACACCGCGGTCGAACCAGAACCTCAGAACGCGGTCAAACTCCTCGACGACTTCGGGGTTTTCCCAGTTCCAGTCGGGCTGTGAGACGTCGAAGAAGTGCAGGTACCACTGCCCAGGGGTGCCGTCGGGCTCAGTGATGCGTTGCCATGCACCACCTCCGAACACCGATGGCCAGTTGTTCGGAGGGAGTTCGCCGTTTTCTCCGCGGCCATTTCGGAAGATGTAGCGGTCGCGCTCAGGCGAACCGGGGGCAGCTGCGAGGGCATCCTTGAACCACGGATGCTCCTCGGAAGAGTGGTTGGGGACGAGGTCGATGATGACTCGCAGGCCCAATTCGTGGGCCCGTGCCACGAGTGCGTCAGCGTCGCCGAGAGTGCCGAAGTCAGGATTGATGGCACAGTAGTCGCTGACGTCGTAGCCGCCATCGGCCAGCGGGGAGGGGTACCACGGTGAGATCCAGAGGGCATCGACGCCCAGAGCGACGAGATGGTCAAGGTGTTCGATGATGCCGCGGACGTCGCCGATGCCGTCGCCGTTCGAGTCGGCGAAACTACGCGGGTACACCTGGTAGACAACGGCGGACTTCCACCAGTCGTGGGTCGTGGGAATAGTGGTCATGGGGGTCCTTGAAGGGTTGTGAGGGTCGTCAGGGGCGGGGCGGGCCCGCGGCGGTGACCGACGATGGCCGCCGCCGCGGAGCTGTTAGAGGGTCAGTCTGCACGGACCTCTCGTCCATCGCCGGACCAGTTGACATGCCAGGAACCCTCGTCGTCGACACGGCGGTAGGTGTGGGCGCCGAAGAGGTCGCGCAGGCCCTGGGTGAGGGCGGCGTTGAGACGTGGCGCGCGAACCTGGTCGTAATAGCCCAGGGCTGAGGAGAATCCCGGAACTGGCACTCCGGCCTCGACCGCTCGGGCGACGACGCGACGCCATGCCTGCTGGCAGCGAGCGAGCTCGGCCTTGACGGAAGGTGCCTCCAGAAGGGTGGTGAGGTCTCCGGCCGCGTACTCGTCCTTGATGCGCTGAAGGAGGCGGGCTCGGATGATGCAGCCATCGCGCCAGATGGAGGCGACCTGGCCCATGTCGACCTCCCAGTCGTACTCGACCGCCGCGGTGCGGATCTCGTCGAGCCCTTGGGCGTAGGCGACGACCTTTGCAGACCACAGAGCGTCACGAACGTCGTCGATGAAGGCCTGACGGTCATCGACCGAGATGGTGCGGTCCGGCCCCTCGAGGGTCTGCTGGCCCACCGTACGCAGCGGCAGGGCGCTGGAGACTGAGCGAGCAAAGACGGCCTCACTGATGGTGGAGACGTCAACTCCGAGCTCGAGAGCCGTCTGCACGGTCCAGGTGCCCGTTCCCTTCATCCCTGCCTCGTCGCGGATGGCGTCAAGGAGGTCGGTGGCAGGGTCGCGAGGATCCTTGGCACGCAGCACCCGGGAGGTGATTTCGACGAGGTAGGAGTCGAGATCACCATGGTTCCAGGACTCGAAGACGTCTCCGGCCTCGGCGTTCGTCAGACCGGCAGCGCGCAACAGGGCGTGGGCCTCACCGATGAACTGCATGTCGGCGTACTCGATGCCGTTGTGGACCATCTTGACGAAGTGTCCGGCGCCATCGGTGCCCATCCATGCGCAGCAGGGCTCGCCGTCGACCTGTGCCGAGATCTTCTCCAGAACCGGACCGATGGCTTCGTACGACTCCGGGGAGCCCCCCGGCATGATTGACGGTCCCTCCAACGCTCCGACCTCGCCACCGGAAATGCCGGTGCCGACGTAATGGATGCCGGTCGGGCGGATTTCTTCCTCCCGACGTCGAGTGTCGCCGAAGTAGGCGTTGCCGCCGTCGACGAGAACGTCACCCGGCTGGAGCAGGGGAGTGATCTCTTTGATGACGGCATCCGTGCCACGACCGGCCTTGACCATCATGACGATGCGGCGCGGGCGCTCGAGGCTTGCGACAAAGCCAGCCAGATCATGGAACGGCAGGAAGGTTCCCTCGTCCCCGTGCTCGGCCATGACCTCGTCGGTGCGCGAAGCTGTGCGGTTGTAAACGGCGACCCGGAAACCCTTGTGGGCCATGTTGCGGGCCAAGTTGGACCCCATCACGGCCATCCCGATGACGCCGACCTCGGCGGTCTGCGGCGCAGTGTCACTCATGCGATTCCTCCTAGATGTCTCGCTTCCATCCTTCCAGGCATTTCCGCGTGGTGCAGGCGCGGATGGGTGGGGATGACGTGAGACGGCGAGGATGATAGAAGCTTTGGTGACGGAACCCTGCGGTGTTTCCGAGATCACCACGACGGGCGTGGCCGTACCCGGGCTGATGACACATCGTGACCAGAGACGCAGTGGTGCCAGGTGCAGTGACGGTTGACGACGGCGAATTCTCCTCAGAGAGGTTCAATGAAGGCGCCCAGGCAACGATCAGGTCGGGGTCAGACCAAGCATGATCCGCGAAAGCTCGTGGTCTGACATCATGACCTTTGGACGATGCCGCTTGTGGATCCGCTGTGCCAGCCACTCCAGCACGAATCGTGGCCGTTGCCTGAGCATCGTCGGAGTGATGTGCAGCATCCGCCAGCCATGTCGATCCAAACTCGCTGATCTCATCATGGTCGCTTCGTAACCTTCGGGTGTGCCGTGCACGCAGCGGCCGTCGACCTCAACCCCAACGCGTTCCGCATCGAAGGCTTGGTCGAGGGTGAAGGCTCCTTCGGCGGTGTCCACCCGCGTGTTGGAGTGCCACCCGGTGAACCCGACCGCGCGGAGCGCCCGGGACAACCACAATTCCGGCACCGACCATGGATTGAAGGAAATGTCGGCCAGGGCTGCTGTGATGCGGTGACGGCCGAACTTCCAGGACAGGCAGGAACGAGCCGACCTGCAGGAACGCGGGGTGACGAGTTTTTGTCTCAGCGCCTCGCAGACCCATTCCCATTCTCCCCGAACGGCCAGAAGGAGGACGGATGCCTCAGGAATTGCCATGGGGACATCGCGGTATTGGGTGGCGTACCGGCGCGGAACTCGCCATCGGTGTACGAGGATTCCCTCTCGCTTGATGCCCCTCGTCCGTGAAAACGCCTCCACCTCGTGGACGGCGCTGAAATCTCGCGTCCGGCTTCCCGGGGGAATCATTCCTTGCGCGACGAGGGCGGCTTTGCCAATGATGACCGCGTCTCGATGCCACATGTGTATCGCCTGCATCTTCACTCGAGAATCGTCAGCCCGCCCGGCATCCGCAACGACTCCCGGGAGCATGCGTATTGCGCGGCCGGCTTTCACGGCGCGGTCAGCCTGCCCGCGAGTTCTGCTGAAGCGATGTATCCGCACGACACCGCCGCAGTCCCTCATGTCCAGTTCAAGTTCGTTCACACCACCATTTATCGGCGGGACATCAGAGAATCCGTCAGCCAAATCAAGATCTGTGGACATCGTCGGGAGAACCACCGAGAAGGTTGTGGATAACTTCGAGGAATGGGGTCCTGGGATCCGACTGGAAAGGAATTCACGGCACAGCCACCAAGGAAGCCCACCGTCCTCCATGACGATGAGAGAGATCCCAAGGTTTCGGGTTGCCCTTATCCGGCGTGGTAACTCAGGAAAGACGGACCGTCCATGATCGGGAAGAGTTCGCGACGCGCCATATGTCCGTGTTTGCCAACGTACTTCCCGTGAAATCTCTCCCCCAAGGTCGGTCCAAAACTGGTGCGAAGACGCTACGCTGAGCCCATGATCGATGCGCTGGCCCTTGTGCCCATGAAAACCCTGCCCGGCTGGCCCGAAGCCGAATTCAGCTCCGTGCACCTACTCATGTTGTGTGTCGTGTGGCCGATCGCCACGGCTGTCCTGTTCACCCTCATTGGTTGGGGAGTCCATTTCACCAAGGGACGCGGCGGTAAGAACTCTGACTGATCCTTGTCACGCAGCGTGAGTGCTGAACATGAAGATGAATGCGGCCCCGAACCAGCTGGTTCGGGGCCGCATTCATGCGTCACAGCTCAGTGACGGCTGGCCTCCTGGCAACGCAGGGTGCGGCGAGCGTTGTCGGCGCGCTCGGCAAGAACGCGTCGCACAGTGCTGCCCGGGTTGTTGTCGGAAACCCAGCCATCGAGCTTGTCGAGCCAAGCCTCGTCGATGACCTCGGTGCTCGGGAAGAGCCACATCAGGGCGTTCTGGACCTGGGCGTGACCGGCCTTGGCCCACTGGCCGTCGCGGGAGTCGATGGACTTGCACAGCTCGAGGTAGGGATCGACGTACTGTGAGAGCGCCTCGGCTTGATCAGGTTGAATGAACTGGCTGACGAGCTGCCGGTAGGTCGCGTTGGGCACTGAGTCGTCGGTGGTGGCGCGCTGCCAAGCAGCCTGCTTTGCCTCAGCCGTGGGCATCGCGGCGCGAGCGCCAGTTGCCTGCTCCGATCCCGAGATGGTGTTGTCACGCTGCAATTCGGCAGTGATCTCCGGCTCGCCGACTCGGCCCATACCGGCCAGGGCGATGAGAAGACGCCAACGCATTCCCTGGTCGATGTCGAGACCCTCAGGCACCTCTTCGCCGTTCAACCACCCCTCGAGCAGGTCGGCTGTGTCCTTCGTGGCAGCAGCGGCCAGACCGTTGGCGTAGGCCACCTGATGGTCAGAACCGGGCGCGGCGTCACGCAGTCCCGTCGCCGAGATCGCAATGAGACGATCGCGCACATCCTGACGATCCTCACGAGTGGTGTATGAGATCGCGGCGGTGGTGGCCTGGCGAATGAGAGAGGTGACGGCCGTCAGGTCTGTCTCGCTGGGAAGCCCCTTGCCAACCAGGGTGACGTAGTCCTGGGCCTTCATTTCGGCGTCGCGGCACATGTCCCAGGCAGAACTCCAGCACAATGCGCGGGCCAGCGGATCGGACAGGGCGTCGATGTGCTCAATGAGGGTGGCCATCGAGTGATCATCCAGACGGACCTTCGCGTAGGTCAGGTCACCGTCGTTCAGCAGGACCAGATCACCGCGGGAATGTTCGACGAGGGCGGCAATCGGGGTGCGCTCGTCATGGATGTCAACGTCGAGGCGTTCAGTCCGGACGAGTTTGCCTTCGGTCAGTGTGTAGATGCCGATGCCCAGACGATGGGTCCGCAGGGTGGGGTACTTCTCGATCGCCGTCTGGACGATGTCGAAGCGGGTGAAGTTGCCGTCCTCGTCGACATCGTAGTCCGGACGGACGGTGTTGACCCCTGGGATGCGCAGCCACTGCTCGGTGAAGGACGACAGATCGCGTCCCGACGCCACCTGGAGCTGATGGAGGAGATCCTTGAGCTCAGTGTTCGAGAAGGCGTTCTGGGCGAAATACGTGCGCACACCGGCCAGGAACTCGGCCTCTCCAACGAAGGCAACCAGCTGCTTCAGGGTGGAGGCACCCTTGGCGTAGGTGATGCCGTCGAAGTTCTGCTCGACGGTGTCGAGATCGATCATGTCAGCGGCGATCGGATGGGTAGTCGGCAGCTGGTCCTGGGTGTAACCCCACGTCTTGCGCTGGTTCGCGAAGGAGACCCATGGGTCAATGCCGCCGTGCTTCTCGGCGATCTTCTCCTGGCAGTGATGCGACGCCCACTCGGCGAAGGACTCGTTGAGCCAGAGGTCGTCCCACCACTTCATGGTGACGAGATCGCCGAACCACATGTGAGCGAGCTCGTGAAGGATGGTGTTGTCGCGGTTCTCGTAGGCGGCCGAGGTGACGCGGGAACGGAACAGCAGGTCGTCACGGTGGGTGACGCAGGCAGCGTTCTCCATGGCTCCGGCGTTGAATTCCGGCACGAAGGACTGGGTGTACTTGCCGAATGGGTACGGGTAGCCGAATTCGGACTCGTAAACCTCAAATCCACGTTGTGTGGTGGTGCGGATTCGGTCGGCGTCGAGGTGTTCCTTCATCGACTGACGGCACAGAATGTCGGCGTCCATTTCGCCAGACAATGTGTGAATGGTTCCGCGATCGATGTAGTACTCGCCGGCGACAAGGGCTGTCAGATATGTCGAAATTGGAAGGGTGGGCTCAAAAGACCACCGTGACATCCCTTCCCAGGGGCCTTCCGTCGGCTCTGGGGTCGGGGAGTTCGAGACGACGGTCCAACCAGTCGGAGCGATGACCTGCAGTTCGAATGTCATCTTTTGATCGGGCTGCTCGAAATCGGCGTACATACGCCTGGCATCAGCAATCTCGAACTGGGTATAGAGGTAAACCTTGCCGTCAGCAGGGTCGACGAAACGGTGCAGGCCTTCACCCGAATGGGAGTAGCGGCACAGCGCCGTAACCGTGATTTCGTGAGTTCCCGCTTCCGTGGTAAACGGGAAACGATTATTCGAGAATGCGGCCGGATCCAGCGGGGTGCCGTCGAGATCTGCGGCGTAGACACCGTCAGCAATGAGGTCAAGATGGCTCTCGCCGCCGGTCGACGAAAACTCGATGGTTGACGAGGAGACGAAGGTTTCGGTCGGCTCGGCGAGCGAATCGCCGTTGGGGTCACGTCCAGAAAGATCAACGAGCACCTTGGAGTTGTGCGCCGTGATGACCTGGGAGCGCTGCTGCGCCTCCGCACGAGTGATGTTGACCGAACTCATCATGCCTCCGTGGAACATGTGTTAGTTAAGGGCGCACAAAAGCACCCAACAATTCCCATGAAACTCTATCGGTTCTTGCCTTTCGCTGTCTCGTTAAGCGGGAACTGTATCGCGCGTCATTACTGCGCCTTACGCGAACAATGACAGGGTCGGTCTTTGCGTGCGCGGGCGCGTGCGGTTGGCTGGTGTCATGACCACAACAGTTGATTTTTGGTTTGACCCGTCCTGCCCCTGGGCGTGGATGACGTCGCGCTGGATGCTCGAGGTGGAGAAGGTTCGTGACGTCCATACCGTCTTCCACGTCATGAGCCTGGCCGTCCTCAATGAAGGACGTGATCTGCCGGACGACTATCGTGCCGAGATGGACAAGGCGTGGATCGGCGCTCAGGCTGCCACTGGTGTTGTCGAGGTGCATGGACAGGAGGCTGTTCGTGATTTCTACACCGCCCTTGGAACCCGCTACCACCTTGGCAAGGAGGAGCGCAGCATCGAGACCGTCAAGGCAGCGCTGGTGGAGAGCGGCTACGACGAGTCCATCGCGGATCGTGCTGACAAGGGCGAGTTCGACGAGGCCATGCGCGCTTCGCATCACAAAGGCATGGATCCGGTCGGACAGGATGTCGGTACCCCTGTTCTCCATATCAACGGCATGGCGCTCTTCGGTCCGGTGATGTCGCCGGCTCCCAAGGGGGAGGAGGCCGGTGAGCTCTTCGACGGGTTCGAGAAGGTGACGGCCTACCCCGGGTTCTTCGAGCTGAAGCGGACCCGTACCGTCGGACCGATCTTGGACTGATCCCCCTCTGGAGCTGTCCCCGGGAGATCATTGAAGTGTTGATCGGGCGTCATCTGCCGTACATGGAGGTGACGCCCGAATCAGCGAGGGTATGGCCAAACCAATCGATCCTCTCGGGAGCACACCATGCCTTCCAGACCTTTCCGTGTTCTTGGCGCCATGGCCGTCGCGTGTCTGGCCAGCACCTGTGCGCCAATTGCCCATGCTGACACCGACGACTCGCTGTCGACGAAGACTCCGTATCGCTATTCCGGTGGCACCTTGCAGGCCCCGCCCGTCGGATTCCGCCCCGTCAACACCCAGGTCGTTGCCCGTCACGGCTCTCGTGGCCTGTCGAGCTTCAAGTACGACGCCCTGACGATGGCGATCTGGGAAAAGGCCAATGAGTTGGGAGCTGTGACTCCCCTCGGCCAGGATGTTCACGCCCAGGCCATGAAACTTCATGAAGCCAATGAGAATCTCGGCAACGAGGACACCTGGGCCCACATGGAGGCCGACGGAGTTGAGCTCAGCAAGGGCAACAAGCTCGAGAGGGGGTACGGCAACCTCACTGAGGTGGGAGCTGATCAGCATCGTCAACTGGGTGAGCGTCTGGCCCACCGGATGCCCGAGATCTTCAACGGGGAGGACAACACGGTCGTCGTGGAGTCCTCGGGAGAACCGCGTGCTGCGGAGTCCGGATACGACTTTGTCACTGGATTGCTCCATGGTGCCCCGCAGATGAGCGGACATATGTCACGCGCCATCAAGGCCGACACCAAGACGCTGTACTTCCACAAGGACAAGTCGAACCCGGACTACAAGGCTTACAAGGAGTACCAGGACAGCAAGGAACTCTCTGATTACGTCGATGCGGTGAATTCGCGTCCGGAGGTTCGCAAGGCCGCCCGTGAGGTTCTGGAAAAGATCTATACGAAGGACTTCGTCGACCGACTGGCAGCAGGGGAGTGGACCTTCAAGACCCCCGAGGGCAAGAAGGCCAAGAACGACGTCGACGCGGCTCTCAACCTGTACAACCTGTACATCATCGCTCCCTCGATGGCTGCTGAGACCAAGGTCGACTTCGCCAAGTACTTCACGAGGGACCAGGCCAATGTCTTCGCGATGTCCCTCGACGCTGAGGACTACGCCGAGAAGGGCCCCGGCTTCAAGGGATCGGACATCGCCCATCGCAATGCCCGCCCTCTTCTTGACGATTTCCTGGCCCAGATCGACCAGCAGACCGAAGACCATCCCAAGGGATCGGCGACCTTGCGGTTCGCCCACGCTGAGACCCTCGTTCCCTTCGAGGCGCTCATCGGCGCACCCGGATCTCGTACCCAGATCAGCCCGCAGGACACCAATTTCTGGCAGGTCACGGATTGGCGGGGTGCCAAGGTGGCTCCGCTGGCCTCCAACGTGCAGTGGGACGTCTTCGAGTCGGGGTCAGGGCAGAAGGTCGTCCGGATGCTCCTCAACGAGCAGCAGGCCACTTTCGGACGTGGCTGCCGTCCGATCTCGGTGAACTCATTCTTCTACACTGTCGACGAGCTCAAACATTGCCTGACCGGCGCATCCATTGCTGATGGTGGTTGGTTGGTGAAGCCGTCCGGTGACGGGCCGTCGACCCCGACCACGCCGGCTCCGTCCTCCACCGCTCCGACCGTGACACCGAGCAGGCCAGGAGGCTTCACCGGGGCACTTCCGGCCACCGGCGTCTGAAAAACCACTGTGGGGACGGGTAGCCGCGGGGCTTCCGCGGCCACCACACCTCGTTGTGGGAGGCCGGTCGGCTGATACCCGAATGCACAGGTATGGGAACTGCGCAAGGATGGGACCATGGTTGACGATCCCACCCGAGGCGACGAGTTGGAGGCGAGCGAGTCCGAGTCCGAGGCGCGCCATCGCTGGACTGAGCTGACCGAACGCATCCTGGACGCCCAGGACGCTTACTATGCCAACGACGCCCCGACGATCTCCGACGCCGAGTACGACCAGCTCATGATTGAGCTGAAAAAGCTCGAGGACGATCACCCTGAGTTGAAGAGTCTGGATTCGCCCACCCAGCGAGTTGGAGCTCCGCAGCGGGTGACCGACTTCGCCCCGGTGGAGCATCTGGAGCGTCTGTTGAGCCTGGACAACGTCTTCACCCGTGACGAGCTCTCGGAGTGGATGAACAGGGTCGCCACGTCCGTCGGAAAAGTTCCGGATTTCCTGTGCGAGCTCAAGATCGATGGTCTTGCCGTCGATCTCGTGTATCGCGATGGTGAACTCGTCTCGGGGGCCACCCGTGGCGACGGTCGCATTGGTGAGGACGTCACTGCGAACGTCCGCACCATCAAGGCGATCCCGCAGAAGCTGGCTGGTGACGACGTCCCAAGCCTGCTCGAGGTACGAGGTGAGGTCTTCTTCCCGGTCGCCGACTTTGCCGACCTCAACGCCGCTCTCGTCGAGGCTGGCAAGAATCCCTTCGCCAATCCTCGTAACGCGGCCGCGGGATCGTTGCGACAGAAAGATTCGCGGGTGACGGCCTCACGTCCCCTGTCGATGATCGTTCACGGGATTGGTGCCGTTGAAGGGCATGAGTTTCCCAGCCAGGGACACGCGTACGACAAGCTCGCCGAATGGGGCTTGCCGGTGTCGCCGTACCTCAAGATCGTTGAGAACGCCGAGCAGGTGCATGAGTTCGTCACCTCCTGGGGAGAATCGCGTGACGAGGCCTCCCATCAGATCGACGGTGTGGTGGTCAAGGTCGATGACGTCTCTCTGCAACGCAAGCTTGGCGCAACTTCTCGAGCTCCCCGGTGGGCCATCGCGTACAAGTATCCGCCGGAAGAGGTCAACACCGAGCTTCTCGACATTCGTGTCAATGTCGGAAGAACGGGCCGCGTAACGCCGTACGGGGTCATGAGGCCGGTGACCGTTGCGGGATCGACTGTCGAGATGGCCACCCTCCACAACGCCTTCGAGGTCAAACGCAAGGGAATCCTCATCGGAGACACCGTGGTATTGCGGAAAGCCGGCGACGTCATTCCCGAGATCTTGGGTCCGGTTGTCGAGTTGCGTAATGGTTCGGAGCGGGAGTTCGTTATGCCCGATCACTGCCCCAGCTGCGGCGCTGAGTTGGCGTACGAAAAGGACGGTGACAAGGATCTTCGCTGCCCGAACGCCAAGGAATGCCCTTCTCAGCTGCGAGAGCGTGTTTTCGGGCTGGCGTCGCGCGGCGCCCTCGATGTCGAGGCGCTCGGATGGGAAGCCGCCATCGCTCTGGTCGACCCGGAGAATCAGCGACCGGATGAGGGTGAGGTTGCCGAGGGACTTCCGGGCAGGCAGGTCCCGGTGCTCAATTCAGAAGCAGGGCTCTTCGACCTGCAGCCCGACGACCTGGCCGAGGTCAAGGTGTGGCGTCGTCGGAAGGTGCGCGGGAAGTTGGGGCCCTGGCAGCTCGAGCCTTACTTCTTCACGAAGCCGACAACGAAGAAGCCCTCCGTTCCGACTGCCACGACCAAGAAGATGTTCGACGAGTTGGCCAAGGCCAAGTCCCAGCCCTTGTGGCGGGTGCTGGTGGCGCTGTCGATCCGTCACGTCGGTCCGACGGCGGCTCGGGCTCTGGCCACCCATTTCGGTTCGATCCCGGCCATTCGAGAATCATCCTTGGACGAGCTCGCCGGGGTCGACGGGGTCGGCGAGATCATTGCGGAATCGGTCCAGCAGTGGTTCGAGGTCGACTGGCATCAGGAAATCGTCAGCCGGTGGGCTGCGGCTGGGGTGCGAATGGCCGACGATCGCGACGAGGCACCTGAGCAGACCCTGGAAGGGCTGACTGTGGTTGTCACGGGAGGTCTGGAGGGATTCACCCGTGACGAGGCCAAGGAAGCCATCGTTTCCCGAGGGGGCAAGGCCGCCGGATCAGTGTCGAAGAAGACTGACTACGTCGTGGTGGGAGAGAACGCCGGGTCCAAGGAGACGAAGGCACGTGAGCTGGGTCGTCCGATTCTTGACGAGGCGGGGTTCCAATACCTGCTCGAAAACGGCCCACAGGGAATAACAACCGTCGCATGATGGTCGATCTTCCCGGGTCGCCACGCGGGAAGGCCACAGCTGGTAGGACATATATGTGGGCCGGGCATGAGCGCCCGGCCCACGTCGTCGAGATGAGGGCTCAGAACTCCGAGATGTTGTGAGCCACGTCGACGGTTGAGAACATCCGGTCGATCGCCGCGATCTGCTCGTCAGTACCGGTGATGCGGTGGGCGGCGGCCAGCGAGAACCCACGTCCCATGCCGAAGTACAGCGATCCGAGGGCAGCCACATCGAGGGTTGCAGCATCGGTGGAATCGTCGATCCGAGTCACCGTGGCCGGTGTCCCCGGGGCGTCGACGTCGACACGCCACGTACCCTCGGCGTAGCCCATCGAGTCGGTGACGTGGAAGGTCACCGAGCCCTGGTGATCCCAACCTCGCACTGCCATCGCCCGGTCGACGTCAAGGATTCGCAGCCACCCGAGATCAGTGTGACGGGTGAACGTGACCACCCTCGGGTCCTCGACCGCCCACGGCAGCGGCGTGGCGGGATCAACCTGCGGTGCCTTGATCGTCTCGATGAGGTCGACGGAGGCCAGGAACTCCCACAGAGCCACCTCGGCGTTCGGGGTGGTTGCCACCATGTCAACGACGGTGATCTGTGAGCCGAAGTCCTTGTCGATCTCGTAAGACACGACGCCATCAGGCTCTCCCTCGTCATTGCGGTGGACGATCGAACGGATTCGACGGTTGGGACCGCCCTTCTGGGAACTCCAGCGCCCGGAGGAGAAATCGACATGCCAGGGTTGGCGGTTGTGGGAACCACGATGGGCCTGATGGAACTCAGAGAACACCTTGAGACGCAGATCATCGATGGCCAACGGATCGGCCATCGACACAGTCCCGCTCGGTTCGTGGTTGAGCTTGAACCGACCATCCGCGATGATCTCGACGTTCTGAGCTCGAGTGGAGATGCCGTAGCCAAAGCGTCCGTAGATGCTTCCCTCGGTGGCCGTCAGTGCGGCGAAAGGCAGGCCCTCCTCCTTGGACCGGGTGAGGGCATTCGTCATAAGGGTGCGAAGCAGCCCGCGGCGGCGGTGGCTGGCACGCACGGTCACGTCGGTGATGAAGGTGGCCGGTTCGAGATGACCATGTCCGGTGTTGATGGTGCTGGGGTACGCGGCCATCGTGGCGACCGGGAGACCCGGGAACTCCGGATCGGGGTCAGGCTGCCGAATCGTCCACAACCGTTCACCCTCGACACAGGTGGCATAGTGCTCGAGCTCGGCGTCGGATGGTTGTGCCAGGTGGAAACCCAGCGCCACGGCGCGTACCACATTGTCGACCTCGTCACTGCGGGAACCGTCGCTGGTGACGAGCTCCAAGCGGTAGGGGGCGGGGACCTGAACGGATGAGGTGCTTTCAGCCATACCCTTCACGCTAGCGGAGTTGATCCCTCCTGAGGAGCCAACGGGCTGGAGGTTGGTGCCATGATTGAACCATGACCTTCAAGCCTTCACACGTTCATATTGGTACTGATCACGCGGCCTTCGAGCTCAAGGAGTTCCTCGTTGGCAAGCTGACCGAGGCCGGATATCAGGTCGTCGACCACGGCGCGTCGACCTACGATTCCCTCGACGACTACCCGGACTACTGCATTCCGTGCGCTCAGGCCGTGGTGGCTGAGCCTGGTTCCCTGGGCGTCGTTCTGGGCGGCTCGGGAAACGGCGAGCAGATCGCGGCTAACAAGGTCAAGGGAATTCGTGCTGCGCTGGCCTACACCGTCGAGATTGCCGAGCTGGCCCGTCTTCACAATGACGCCAACGTCGTCTCCTTGGGAGGCCGGATGCAGACCCACGAGGAGGCCTGGAAGATCGTCGAGACCTTCCTGACGACGGACTTTTCCCATGAGGCTCGTCACCAGCGTCGTATTGACAAGCTCACGCGTTGGGAGGACGAGGGCTCACTGGGTTGAGCCGACCTCATCAGACTTCTTGACTGTACTGGCGGTGGCTCGACGACGAAGATCCGCCAGCACGGTTGGCCATTCCTGACCCGGATCGGGCATCTGGGAGCCGGCGGCTGGTTCTGATTGCTCAGCGAGTTCGCGCGCCCTCATGGCGCGGTCTCCATCGAGAATGGGTCCGCGGCTGCGTTCGTGGTCGTGGGTACGTCGGTGTTTGCCGTGGCCAGGGGCATTCATGTAACCATCCTGCCTCAAATACTCGTCGCCGTACTCATCAATCCACGACTTCCGCGATTACCGCGTCATCTCATCGACCTCGAGAGGACAACCGTCTGTGCCCGAAGGCCACGTCATCCATCGTCTTGCCAACGCCATCGGTACCGCCTTCGCCGGAGAACCGGTCGAGGTCACCTCGCCACAAGGCCGTTTTGCCGAGTCCGCAGCCATGATCGACGGAACGGTACTGGCGTCGGCCCAGGCATGGGGCAAGCATCTCGTCATCGATTTCGACAATCATCGTGACGACCACCTGCTCCACATCCACCTGGGGCTCATCGGGAAGCTTGCGGTGGGACCATCAGTTCCGGTGGTCGGACAAGTCAGATTGCGCATTACCGACGGCGTCACGGCTGCGAACCTGCGCGGGCCCCAGACCTGCGAACTCATCAATGACGATGACTGGGCGGCGGTCGCGGCCACGATCGGCCCAGACCCCATTCGTGACGACGCAGACCCCGAGATTGCCTGGCACAAGGTGCGACGGTCCTCCCGCCGGATCAGCGACCTGTTATTGGACCAGAAGATTGCAGCGGGGGTTGGCAACATCTACCGAGCCGAGGTCCTCTTCCGGCATCGGATCGATCCGGCGACCCCTGGCAAGCAGATTTCCCACTCGACATGGCGGGCAATGTGGGATGATCTGGTCATGCTCATGCGCGCCGGGGTCGAGGCAGGACGCATTGATACCGTCCAGCCAGAGCACACCCCGGAGGCGATGGGGCGACCGCCCCGTGTTGATCGCCACGGTGGCGAGGTCTACGTCTACCGACGAGAGAACCAGCCATGTCTGGTGTGCAACACGCCGGTGAAGATGGTCGCACAGGGAGGGCGTCACCTGTTCTGGTGCCCACGGTGCCAACGTCGGCATCACTGACGGTTGAGTCAGGTCTGGAGGTCAGTATGAGCCACATCAGCGTCGGTCAGCCGTGGACCCTGGTGTCATGCCAGGAGTCCGCCGACGATTCTTCGTGGATGTGGACCCACCCGTGCGGGGCGGTGCTGTCCGCCCGGCTACGCCAATCCGACGAGGTCGAGCTCGTTGCCGGAATCACCATGCCTCCTGGCGTCGACACTGCGGAAATGACGGTTCCCGGTCCGATCTGGATCCCTGATGATCCGCTCCCTGCTGCTGTGTGGGCGGCTGGGGCTCACGGCCTCGTCGTCACCAGAACATGCCGCGACGAACATCCGGCACTCATGGTTTGGCGGCAAGACATGGGTGATTCATGCGCGGTGGACGAGGGTGTCAGCCTGCTTGGCAGCGAGATTGCCCTGACCCCGGGCAATTCCCGGATGGCGTTGTGGCGTGGTCGGCTCACGGACGACATCGGGGAGGCGCTGAGCTCCCTTCCTGCGTGGTTGCCAGCCGAGACCATCGTCGATCAGCCCGAAGAGATGGAGTGTCACACCCCCGATGCGGGCATTCTCGTCGATGGTGCCGAACACACCAGCGAGACGATTGGCCCGCTGCCGGTGGGGGCGCACGACCTGGCAATTCATGAGTCCAGGGGAGCCACCCGAGTGTTGATCGGTTGGTCACCCGATCTGGCTACGGCTGTGGGCGCACGGGTCGACGAGATTCTTTCCGGTTTTGACCCACGTACCGTCACTGGACCACAGATGTGGCTCCTCATGAGCGCAGTTGGTATGAGGGCCGCGCCATTTTCCGCTCTGGAGATGGCTGCCGAGGGCCTCGAGAATGTCTTGTCACGGCCGTTCGGTTCTGCCGATGACCACGTTGCTCGGCTTCTCACCTGCTGTGCAGCATTCAGGCTGGGACATCGCATGAGTGATCCCGAACTGCGCGACGAGGGATTGCGCCGGTTGTGGGAATTGTCATTGGACGAACCGGGTACGTTCATGTCCCGCTGTATCGCCTCGGCCGAGCTGGCGACGTTGGTGCCCGAACACGTGTGGGTCAATGTCGTCTCTGGCGAGGGAGAAGACCCGCTGGTACGTGCCGAGAGGGCCATTTGGACCGGCAGGTGCGCGAGCCGGGATGCCGACGAGGCCGTGTGGGAGCTGGGAGCTTTCCTCCCGACCGTTCCTGGCGGGCCTCTTTACGCGCAGGGCCACCGCGTCTCCAGACGCCGGGCCGCGCTCGCCCATGCCATGACGACGGTGTGGCCAGAGGAGCTGACGAGTTCGTTCGGTTCGCCCCGGGTGGGGGAATTGCGCCAGCGGACGTTGCGACGCCTCCTCGTCAGCGAGCATCTGGACGACGAGGATCTGGCTCTCCTGACATGGTGATGTCGCCGAAACGAGATTTGTCAGGATCATGAATCCGTTGGAAAAGTCTCATTTTGCCTCGGTTGTGCCATTTTCAGTAGGCAAGAACGGCTGTGCAGCGAGTGAGGTTCTGGTTGTGTCCGCGGCACGTGGCACAGTTGGGACGTGACTTCGTCCCATTTCGTACCTGAGACGCGAGCAGCAACGACAGCCCGGACGCGATCCGGTTCGCAGTCGACCCCAAATCCGAGGTCGATGCCGGTTGTCGTCATACCGCGATTGATGAATGTTGCCGTCCTCCTCATCGTGCTGCGCCTGGTATTCAGCCGCACGACGTGGGTTGGAGTCGCGAACAACCTGTTCTCGGTGTTCATCTTCCCGATCGACGGCTTCGGATGGGCGGGGGCCGTCGTCCTGGTGGTGCTGGCGGATGCGCTGTCGAGGCGCAAGAGATTCGCCTGGTGGGTGAGCATCATCCTCTTCGGGCTGATGTGGCTCGTTGCGGCCGCGTTTTTCGTCGTTGTTGTTACCGAGGTCATCATGGGTGGCCCGACGGACACCTTCAATGATCTCGATCTCGCGGGGTATCTGTTCAACGTCTTCTCAGTCGGCTGGATCCTCGTCGCCCTGCTGACTCATCGAAAGGACTTTGCGGCACACACAGTTCGGACCAATCTCGGCAAGGCCATCGCCGTCCTCATTGGCGGGCTGTTGGCGACCGGCTTCATTGGCTGGTTGCTGGTCTCCCTGACCGGCGGTGTCGGACGGCCTCGTAACCGGTTGGTGCGCATTGTCGGTCGGATCATTCGCGGAAATGGTGTCGAAGTTGCACCTGCTCCCACATCCCCGCACTGGGTGCAGGAAGTGATCTCCTTCCTTCTCGCCCTCGTGCTGGTGGCCGCCCTTGTCGTCATGCTGCGATCTCAGCGCAATATCGCCATGATGAGCCTGTCCGATGAGCTGCGCCTGCGTCGGCTCCTCGAGGAAAATCCGGCGGACTCCCTCGGCTATTTCGCACTGCGCCGTGACAAGGCCGTCGTGTTCTCGCGAAACAGCCATGCGGCAGTGTGCTATCGAACCGAAGCAGGGGTCGCACTGGCCTCGGGAGATCCCGTCGGCCCAGTGGATCAGTGGCCCGGTGCCATTGAGGCATTCCTTGACGTCGCTCACACCTATGGTTGGGTTCCGGCCGTCATCGGCACTTCTGAGGAAGGTGCGACGGCATGGACTCAGGCCGGACTCAAGGCCATGCGCATCGGCGACGAGGCCATTATCTCTCCCGCCGCGTTCAGCCTCGATGATCCCGACCTCAAGCCGGTCCGCCATACCGTCACCAAGTTGCGCGCAATGGGGTACACCACCCGAGTGCGTCGTCATGAGGACATCGACCCGCAGGAGCTTCAGGGGCTCATCGACCTCACTGACAAATGGCGTCAGAATGGTGACGAGCGAGGGTTTTCAATGGCTCTTTCCCGTCTGGGAGATCCGCTCGACGGGCGATGCGTCATGGTGGAGGCGCTGTACCCCGACGGTGGTCCACGTGCTGGCCAGACGGCAGGAATTCTCTCCTTCACTCCTTGGGGCAATGACGGATTGTCCCTGGACGTCATGCGTCGTGACCTGGACGGAGCCGACAACGGAGTCACCGAGCTCATGGTCGCCGGTCTCATGGCTGCCGGACCGGAGATTGGTATCAGGCGTGTGTCGATGAACTTCGCGGTCTTTCGCGAGGCGATCGAGGAGGGGGCCCGCGTCGGTGCCTCCCCGGTGCGTCGTCTCAACCGCTGGCTCGTGCTCGTTGCGTCGAAGTGGTTCCAGATCGAGCAGCTCTACCGCTCCAACGTCAAGTACAAGCCGAGCTGGCAGACCCGCTACCTCAACTTCACCGATACCTCTGACCTGGCGCAGGTCGGTCTGGCGATGGGTATTGCCGAGGGCCAGCTCGACATTCCGAGTTGGATCTACCCGGTGGAGCCGCCGCCGCAGCCAATTTACTCGATTAGTGGTCACCCCGAGATCGCGGAATTTCTGGCTGAGGAACGCACCCCCGCCCTTCTTCAGCGGCGGCTCCCGGAGCAGGTTCGTGTCCGAATGGCCACGCGTGAGCGGCTCCTCGAGTCCGGGGTGGAGGCATACCCTCCCGACTGCAAGCCCGATCACCGTCCTGGCGACGTCATCGTCGAGCTGACCGGTCAGGAGATGACGGTCTCCGGGCGGATCGATGCCTGCCGCGATCACGGCGGTGTCATCTTCGTCGATCTGTTCGACTGGACCGGGTCCTGCCAGTTGGTGATGGAGCGTGACTCGCTGGGAGCCGACAGGCTTCGGGAATTCCGGCATGCGGTGTCTCTGGGAGACCACCTCGTGGCATCCGGGACCGTGGGGGCTTCCCGCAATGGAACGCTGAGTTTGGAGACGGCGTCGTGGCAGTTGGCGGCGAAGTCCCTGCGACCATTGCCGTCGCGGCGGTCAGGATTCAACGACCCTGAGGCGAAGGTTCGACAGCGTTACCTCGATCTCCTCGTCAACCCGGGCGCTCGTGATCAGTTGAGAGCTCGCTCGAACGCCATTCGTGCGGTGCGAGAAACCCTGCTGAGTCACGATTACATCGAGGTCGAGACCCCGATTCTGCAGACGATCCATGGTGGCGCGAATGCCCGGCCGTTCCGCACCCACATCAACGCTTACGATCTGGACCTTTACCTGCGCATTGCCCCGGAGCTGTACCTCAAGAGGCTCATGGTTGGCGGAGCTGGACGAGTCTTTGAGATCGGCCGGAACTTCCGTAACGAGGGAGCTGACGCCACGCACAACCCCGAGTTCACGATGTTGGAGGCCTATCAGGCCTATGGCGACTACGTGCAAATGCGTCATCTCACGCGCGCGATGATCCTGGCAGCGGCGCGCAACGCCATCGGTGGCACCGTGATTCGGGGGTGCGACCGCAAAGGCGTTGAGCACGAAATCGACCTGGCAGACGACTGGCACGTCATCACCGTCAACGAGGGAATCTCGCGAGGACTGGGGGAGGAGGTCACCGCCGACACCCCCAAGGAGAAACTCCTCGAATACGCCAACAAGCTTGGTATTGCGACGATGCCGAAGTGGAGCCGCGGTGACGTCGTCCTCGAGCTGCACGAACACCTGAGCGAGCACGTCACCGTCGAGCCGACCTTCTTCTGTGACTTCCCGACCGATGTCTCCCCGCTGACCCGTCAGCATCGTGACGATCCGCGCCTGGCCGAGAAGTGGGACCTCATCATCTTCGGGTCTGAGGTGGGTACCGCCTACACCGAGCTCGTCGATCCCGTGATCCAGCGCGAGCGGTTCACCGCCCAGTCATTGCTGGCAGCCGGTGGTGATCCGGAGGCCATGGAACTCGACGAGGACTTCCTGGAGGCTCTCGAATACGCCATGCCGCCATCGGGCGGGATGGGCATGGGCCTGGACCGTTTGGTGATGATGCTGACGAATGCATCAATTCGCGAGACGATTGCCTTTCCACTGGTGCGTCCGCGCATCTCGTGAGGGTCCAGACAAGTGTGGTGTGAGACAGGGGATTGTCATGAGTGAGAATGCTGAGGCCAGCTGTTCCAACGGGTGCGGTCACAAGGTTCTTGACTCTGCCCACGACGCCTTGACGTCGGTTCGGGAGCTGGGCGGACGGCCAATTCGAGTTGTCTACGACGATGGTGAAGGGCCCGATCACAACGTCGACGACCCGGTCATCCTCCTCATGGCTGGCGCCGCGGCGTCGAGCGACTTCTGGAAACCGGTGGTAGATCGTCTGCAGGACCTCGACGTCATCACCTATGACAGACCAGGGCTCGGTGGAACGCTATGGCCCGGACGCTATCCGGACCTCGACGAAGAGGTCGCCAGCCTGAGGGACTTGGTCGGGGTCATTCAAGGGCATTGGGACACCAAGGAACCACGGAAGGTCATTCTCGTCGCCCACTCCATGGCGGCTTTCCATGCCGAGGCCTTCACCCGTATCCATCCTGACGTCGTCGCCGGAATCATACTCGTGGACCCGTCGGTGGAATGGCCGACTCATCCTCCGCGCGAACACAGCATTGCGCTACCCAAGGCCGTCCACAAAGTGATGGATTCGGTAGTGGGTTCGTTGGGCCGCGCCGCTTTTGCCGTTGGCGTGGTGGCACAGACGATGAGGTCCGGGAAGTTGGTGTGGCACCAATTCCACGAGCATCGGCTGTACCGGGTTTACGGAAGTCCTGACGCCATGGCGATGGCGGTAGCTGAGTGGATTGGCTACGACCGGCAGGCGTGGGACCTCATGGCCGTTCGTTCAGACCATCCATGGCCGGGGCTGCCCACGGTGCTGCTGTCAGCGGTGTATTCGGGTCAGGAACAGGAGCTGGAGCTTCACGAACGTCTGGCCCCGATGCTCGGCGCGAAGTTGGTCGTCGTTGAGAACTCCCATCACCTCATGATGTTGGATCGCCCTGAAGTCATCGCCGACGCCATCCGATCGGTGTCGAAGTGACGGAATTGGCGTTGGAGAGGTGTCTCATTGGCCGAGTGACGGGGTGTTCCACTAAGCTGTCGACGTTCTCGTTGCGATGGACGTGATGAGACGGGGCGTAGCGTAGTGGCTAGCGCGCCTGCTTTGGGAGCAGGAGACCGCAGGTTCGAGTCCTGTCGCCCCGACCCTGTTCACCCTTGTCACAACGTTTTGTGCAGTGGGTATGGCCTTATCCAGAGCACGATGAACGGCTCTGGTGATTTCTCCACGGCCGCTGTGACAAGGGGAGATCTGCTCGACTGAGCGAATGTCTTGACGGACTCGGTACGGAACAGTTCGGGCTGGCGCGTTGAAGACCCGACAGAACGGTTCACGATCGGCCCCACGACAAACGGCGCACCCCGAGGAATGCGCCGTCGCCGTGGAGACGTGGAGAGATCAGGCCTGCTGATCAACATGACGGTTGGTAGCTGAAATCGATTTGAACAGGGCCACCATGAGCCCGACGAGGCCGACAGAAAGGCCAATGTGCCCGAGGCCGGCCATGCCGGAGATGGCAGGGGAGACGTCAGTGCTGCCATTGACCTGCATGATGCCGTGCACCACGAGCATCGCGATGGTCAGCAGGAGACCGAGGTTGAATCCCCAGAAATAGGTGGCGAAGGCGCCCCGGTGTGCCGACAGGGTGAAAGCTCGCTCCAGGAGCAGCACGATGAGGGTCAGTATGAAGCCCAGCGCCAGGCTGTGGGTGTGCACCACCTTGAGCTGGGTCCAGCCGGTGAAATCGTGGGCCTTGGTGAACTCGCGGTAGAACACTCCGCCGACCAGGCCAATGACCAACCAGGTCGCCGCGCAGGTTGCAAGCTTCTTCAACGGTGTCATGAGGCCATCACATCATGGGAATCAGCTGTGGACATGGTCCGAAAGGTTGATATCTGGGTGACGAGCGGACGAGTTCAGGACGTTCCGACCTACCGTGCCACGACGGATGTGACGTCAACGGTCAATCCATGTATGCTGTCGGGGTCCCGTTGGGGACATGCGGATGTAGCTCAATGGTAGAGCCCCAGTCTTCCAAACTGGCTACGCGGGTTCGATTCCCGTCATCCGCTCGCTGATCGCCCCGAGCTGTCTGGCTCGGGGCAAATTTCTTTTGTCAGCACGAGGCTCCCCGCATCAGCTCCATGACGACCTGATGGCTGCATTCCAGACTCGGCAGCGGCAGGAATTCGCATCGGGAATGGAAATTGTGGGCGCCGGTGAAGAAATTCGGGGTGAAGATGCCTTGGGTGGACAGCCAGGAGCCGTCGGTCCCACCACGCATTGACCGGTGGATGGGCTCGACTCCCACGGTCGACATGGCTTCGAGCAATCGTTGGGCAGCGATCGCGTTGTCGGGGGTCTTGGAGTCCTCGAGATTGGCATAGACGTCCTCGAAGGTGACGTCGATCCGCGCCCGAGGATGAGCTGCGCGCACCTGCTCGACGACATGTCGAATCCCGTCCTTGCGCTCCTCGAAACGGGCGCGGTCGTGGTCACGGATGTTCAGATCAACTGTCGTCGCCGACTGGTCGCCGTGGATGGCGTCGACCCAGATGTAGCCCTCGCGGTCCTTGGTGCACTCCGGAGTCTGGGCCGGGTCGAACCTCCCGATGAGGTCGTGGGCAACGAGGATGGGATTGACCAGAACGCCAAATGCGCTCATCGGATGGGCTGCAACTCCCTCGATCACCACCGTCGCGTAGGCGGCGTTGAAGGTGGCCTCGACCACCTCACCGAGCTCGCAGCAGTCCAGGGTGTACGCCCAGTCGACCGGGAATCGCTCGAGGTCCATCGTCCGTACTCCGCGCAGTCCGATCTCCTCATCGGGTACGAAGGAGAGGTACACCTCCGGATGGGGCCGCGGATCGGCCATCAATGTGACGACAGCCTCCATCACCGACGCCACACCAGCCTTGTCGTCGGCCCCCAGCACGCTGGTTCCGTCGGTCACCAGGATGCGTTGGCCCACGTAGGCGTCGATCTCTGGGTGTTCCTCACGGCGGATCCACTGGTCACCACCCAGGTGGATGTCCCCACCGGTGTGTTCGATGATCCGGGCGTGGACGTCTGGGCTGAGGCCGGAGTCGGCGGTGTCGAGGTGGGTGCAAAAGCCGATTGTCGGCGCCTTCGTGCCATCAGGCAGGGTTGATGGGATCCGTGCCGTCAGCACGCAGGTGTCGCTGAGATGAATGTTCTCGACCCCGGCATCCTCGAGTTCCACGGCCAGCAACCGCGCAAACTCCCACTGCCCCGGCGATGAGGGAACGACGGTGGCGGAGGCGTCACTCTGACTGGATATTGCGCTGTAGCGCAGGAAACGAGTGGCGAGAGCGTCCTGGAGTTCGATGGATGCAGTGGTCACGGCGGGCTTCCTCTCATGGACGAATGCACGGACGAATCATCATCGGGATCATTCCAGAATCTGCGTGCGGCCGAGGGGAATAGTCGGCATGGGCGTGGTGACACTGGAAAAACGCGGGTAGCGGACCATCAGATCAACTCGAAGGCGTCTCATTGGCTCGCATGCCACCACATCGCTAGAATCGGATGGAATGTGTGTTCCCTGAAACGGGGACGACAGAATCGGAACCACAGGAGAAACTTCGTGCCCAGCACCCTTGAGAAGCTCAGCACCAACCGTGTGAAGCTCACGATCGAGATGCCCTTCGATGAACTGAAGCCCAGCCTTGACAAGGCCTACAAGGACATTGCCGCCCAGGTGAATGTCCCCGGCTTCCGCAAGGGAAAGGTGCCAGCTCCGGTCATCGACCAGCGTTTCGGCCGCGGAGTCGTCCTTCAGGAGGCCATCAACGACGCGCTGCCTGCCGCTTACGGCAAGGCCGTCGAGGAGAACAAGGTCGTTCCCCTTGGTCAGCCCGAGATCGAGGTGACCAAGCTGGAGGACGGCGAGGTCGTCGAGTTCACCGCAGAGGTGGACGTCCGTCCTGAGTTCGACCTGCCTGATCTCTCCGCCATCTCCGTCGAGGTGCCCGCCGTCGAGGTGCCTGACGAGGACGTCGACGAGCGCGTCGAGACCCTGCGCCAGCGTTTCGCCACCAACACTGAGGTCGAGCGCGCTGCCGCCAAGGATGACCTCGTCACCATCGACCTGGCCGGCACCCGCGACGGTGAGGCCCTGGAGGACGCCACCGCTTCCGGCGTCACTTACAAGGTCGGCTCCGAGGGCATGCTCGAGGGACTCGACGAGGCGGTCACCGGTCTGAAGGCCGGCGAGTCCGCTGACTTCCACTCCACTCTCGTCGGTGGCCCGCTGCGCGGTCAGGAGGCCGACATCAAGGTCACCGTCACCAAGATCTGCGAGCAGGAGCTCCCGGTCGTTGACGATGACTTCGCCCAGCTCGTCAGCCAGTTCGACACCGTCGATGAGATGCGTGCCGATCTGCGCACCGCCCTCGAGAATATGGCCCGTCTGGATCAGGCTGCCGACGCTCGCGACAAGGTCCTCGAGGAGGTCATCTCCAAGATTGACATCGAGCTGCCGACCGCCCTCGTCGACGCCGAGCTTGAGGCCCGTCGTCAGCAGGTCAGCCAGCAGCTGACCCAGGCTGGTATGACGGTCGAGGAGTATCTCGAGGAGTCCGAGGAGGAGGCCGACAACGCCGACGACTTCTGGGCTGAGATCGAGAAGCGCTCCCTCGACGCCCTCAAGGCTCAGGTCGTCCTCGACAAGATGGCTGACGACGACGAGATCGGCGTCGAGCAGAATGAGCTGACCGAACTGCTCTTCCGCAAGGCTCAGCAGAACGGAACCTCCCCTGAGGAGGAGGCCCAGCACATGATGCAGCACAACCACCTGCCCGATTGGATGCAGGAGATCCGTCGTGGCAAGGCTCTGGCCTCGATGGTCGGTACTGCCACCGTCAAGGACTCGAAGGGTGAGGCCCTCGAGCTCGACCGCATCCAGCCCGACGGCACCATTGCCGACAAGCCGGCGGAGACCGAGAACTCCGACGAGGAGGCCGAAGGTAAGGCTGAGGCTTCCGCTGAGGAGGCCAAGGCCGAGAAGAAGTCCGCTGCCAAGAAGCCCACTGCGAAGAAGGCTCCGGCCAAGAAGCCCGCTGCCAAGAAGACGACCTCCAAGAAGCCCGCCGATAAGGACAAGGCTGACGAGAAGCCTGCTGCCAAGAAGTCGGCCGCCAAGAAGTCGACTGCGGCCAAGTCGACCAAGTCGGCGGCCAAGGAGGACAAGTCTGAGTGACGATCCGGGACGGCAGTCCCCTAGGATCGACATGATCCGTTGATGACCGGCGTCGTGCGGGTTTTCCGCGCGGCGCCGGCTTCACGTCAACCTGAGGAAGTCCGATGAGCAAACGCCCCTCACGCACCCCACGGCCTCGACGCCGGATCTCCGTTGCTCCCGCCACCCGTCAGTTGCGCAATGTGCGCCAGATGGTGGCCGACGACATCGCGGTGGCCCGTGCTGTCGAGCGCGGCGAGGTCGAGACCGACGAAGCAACGCTCGAGGAGCAGCCGACCCATGGCGCGACGAGCGCCAAGATGGCGGCTGAGTCCGGTCTTCAGCCTCAGCCCAAGGACGAGGAGAAGGCCAAGGCTGCGTCCAGCAAGCACGGTTTGCCCAAGGTCACGATCGTCCTTCTCACCCTGGCTGCAGCGTGGCTAGGACTGAGCTTCCTCCACGAACTCTCCAGCGTCATTGCGCCGCTGTTCTTCGCTCTGAACCTGCTCATCACGGCCTACCCGATCCACACCTGGCTCGTGAAGCACAAGTGCCCGAGGTGGATTTCCGCCACATCAGCCGGCACCGTCGTCGTCATCGTGTTGGCAGCGGGATTGGCTGGAATGGTGTGGTCGGTCGCGGCCATGATCAACCAGTTGCAGAGCTACATCCCGCAGATGGAGAAGACCTACACCCAGCTGTTGAACTGGTCGACGCAGCTCGGCTACTCCCAAGAGGTCATCACCGAGAAACTCAAGAAGATTGATCCTCAGCAGGTGATGTCGGTCGTGACATCCTTGGCCTCGGACACCACGAGTGTGGTGACGATGATCGTCGTCATCCTGACGGGCGTGATCTTCATGGTCATGGACACCCCGCAGATGCACGATCGTCTTCGTCTGGCTGGTAAGCGGAAACCCGACGTCGTCATCGCCCTCGAGTCCTTTGCCAGCGGTATTCGCAAGTACTGGCTCGTCACGACGGTGTTCGGTCTCATCGTTGCGCTCTTCGACTGGGCGGCCCTGCTCATCATCGGTGTCCCTCTTGCCGGGGTGTGGGCGTTGTTCAGCTTCCTGACGAACTACATCCCGAACATCGGCTTCATCATCGGTGTCATCCCGCCGGCCCTGCTGGCTCTCTTCGGCGACGGTTGGGTTGCGGCACTTGCTGTGATCATCGCTTACTCCGTGCTCAACTTCGTCATCCAGTCCATCATTCAGCCGAAGTTCGCGGGTGACGCCGTCGGCCTGACTCCGACGATGTCCTTCGTCTCCCTGTTGTTGTGGGGCTGGGTCTTCGGTGCGCTGGGAACCCTCATCGCTCTACCGTGTTCGCTGCTCGTCAAGGCGACCCTCATCGACCACGACCCGGGCGCCCGGTGGGCCAATGCCCTCATCTCCTCCCGACCTACTGAGGGTCTTGAGGACAACCCGGACGAGGAGCATGCCGACCTCGTCGAGGACCGCTGAACGCGAAAGCCCCTGGAACTGTCGTTCCCACAAGGTAGGTTCAGAATCGTGAATCACAACACTTCGATCACTTCCCAGGGCATGCCCGCCATGGCCGGCCCCGAGACCGGCGGTGCCGGGATGACCGACAACGTCTACCAGTCGCTGCTGCGCAACCGCATCGTCTTCCTTGGGTCCGAGGTCAAGGACGAGAATGCCAACGCGCTGTGCGCCCAGATGTTGCTGCTCAACGCCGAGGATCCCGAGGCTGACATCTACCTGTACATCAACTCCCCGGGTGGCTCGGTCACCGGCGGAATGGCGATCTACGACACCATGCAGTGGATCTCCAACGATGTCGCCACGGTGACGATGGGTATGGCTGCCTCGATGGGCCAGTTCCTGCTGACTGCCGGTACCCCCGGCAAGAGGTACGCCCTGCCGCATGCCAAGATCCTCATGCATCAGCCGTTGGGTGGCGTCGGCGGTACCGCCACGGAGATCGCCATCAACGCCAAGATGCTCAAGGACACCAAGCGGGAGCTCTCCCAGCTCAATGCCGATCACTCCGGCCACACCCTGGAGCAAATCCTCGAGGACTCCGACCGTGACCACTGGTTCACCGCTCAGGAGGCTCTTGAGTACGGGCTCATCGACCACGTCTACAGCAACGCGTCGCAGCTCCGCGGCGACGCCCCCAATCAGTGAGGTGACCATGGGATTCAACGCCTTTGACAGGAGTCGGCTGGCCGCCTTGAACGCCGAGCAGGCCGAGCAGGCTGCTCCCGGTGGGCTGGCCCCGGCAGGTCCGCGCAACGACTACTACATCCCGCAGTGGGAGGAGCGCACCTCTTACGGCGTGCGTCGTGTCGACCCATACACCAAGCTGTTCGAGGACCGCATCATCTTCCTCGGCACCCCGGTGACCGACGACATCGCCAATGCCGTGATGGCTCAGCTGCTGTGCCTGCAGTCGATGGATGCCGATCGCCAGATCAGCATGTACATCAACTCGCCCGGTGGCTCCTTCACCGCGATGACGGCGATCTACGACACCATGAACTACGTGCGTCCCGATGTTCAGACGATCTGTCTGGGTATGGCGGCCTCGGCTGCGGCCGTGTTGCTGGCGGCCGGGGCGAAGGGACAGCGTCTGTCCCTGCCGAACTCGACCATTCTCATCCATCAGCCGGCGATGGGTCAGGCCACCTATGGCCAGGCCACCGACATCGAGATCCTGGACGACGAGATTCAGCGCATCCGCAAGCTCATGGAGGGCATGTTGGCTGATGCGACCGGTCAGAGCGTTGAGCAGGTGTCCAAGGACATCGACCGCGACAAGTACCTGACCGCCCAGGGCGCCAAGGAGTACGGCCTGATCGACGACGTTCTCACCTCTCTGTGAGGTTGCCGGACGAGTTCTCGTCCGGCGCGTGGTGGCCCTCGAGTCTCGAGGGCCACTGCAGGGTTCGTTGTCGTCACCCAACACGGGGAGGCGACAACGACGGGGTAGATACCGTCCACGGCTATGGTGGACGGCGCACAGCTCGGGGAACGAACGCCCGGAGGGGCGTGACGATGTTGGCCTGCCGACAAGGAGGAGAGCCGGATGGCGCGGATTGGTGAGAGCGGGGACCTCTTCAAGTGTTCCTTCTGCGGAAAGAGCCAGAAGCAGGTCAAGAAGCTCATCGCTGGCCCCGGGGTTTACATCTGTGACGAGTGCATCGATCTGTGCAACGAGATCATCGAGGAGGAGTTCTCCTCCTCTGAGGAGGTCGGTGGCCTCGACGAGCTGCCCCGTCCTCGTGAACTGTGTGAGTTCCTTGACGCGTGGGTGATCGGGCAGGAGGAGGCCAAGCGCACCCTCTCGGTGGCTGTCTACAACCACTACAAGCGAATTCAGTCCGAGGTCGACGTGCCGCACGCCCGCCGCGCCGAGGACGATGGGGTGGAGCTCGGCAAGTCGAATATCCTCATGCTCGGGCCGACGGGTTGCGGCAAGACCTATCTCGCCCAGACGATGGCTCGTCAGCTCAACGTTCCCTTCGCGATGGCTGATGCCACGGCTCTGACCGAGGCCGGCTACGTCGGTGAGGACGTCGAGAACATCCTGCTCAAACTGCTCCAGGCCGCTGACTTCGACGTCAAGCGTGCCGAGCGGGGAATCATCTACATCGACGAGATCGACAAGGTGGCTCGCAAGTCGGAGAATCCGTCGATCACTCGTGACGTCTCTGGTGAGGGGGTCCAGCAGGCTCTGCTGAAGATCCTCGAGGGGACGGTCGCCTCGGTGCCTCCTCAAGGCGGACGCAAGCATCCCCAGCAGGACTTCATCCAGATCGACACCACCAACATCCTCTTCATCGTGGGCGGCGCCTTCGCTGGTCTGGAAGACATCATCACGAAGCGGATCGGCACCCGTCCGCTCGGGTTCAACAACGATCCAGGAGTTCGCGACGTCATCGAAGGGCCGGAGGCCTTGAGCCTGGTCCGCCCGGAGGACCTTCACGAGTTCGGGCTCATCCCGGAGTTCATCGGTCGGCTGCCCATGGTCACGGCCGTTCATCCGCTGGATCGCCACGCCTTGGTGCGTATCCTCACCGAACCGCGCAACGCCCTGACCCGTCAGTTCGAGAAGCTCTTCGAACTCGACGGCGTCGAGTTGACCTTCACCGACAGCGCCCTGGAAGCGATAGCCGACAAGGCCGTGGCCCGGGGGACCGGTGCTCGCGGTCTGCGGGCCATCATCGAGGAGACCCTCATGGACGTCATGTTCGACGTACCCTCCCGTGATGACGTCGCTCGCGTTGTCGTGACCCGCGAGGCCGTCACGGGGGAGGGGAAGTGCCAGTACCTGTCCGCACCGAGCTTGGCGCACGGGCGAGGACGGTTGTCGGCCTGACCTCAGTGCTCGTCGAGAACCTCGGCAAGCAGCTTGTCAGCCCGTTTTTGCAGGTTCGAGACGGACTTGCGGCGTTCCTTGCCGCGTTGCACCTTGACCAGCGGAATGCGGGACGCGATGTCGTTGGCCTCGTCGCGCCATTCCTGGGCCTTGGAGCTGGGCGAGCGGTCGGCATACTCCAGCACGCGATCCACGGTGAGCTGTACCCGTCCCAGCGCCGTCTTCGAGGTCGCCGACTTACGGGCCTTGTCGTAGCCTGATTTCGCCCATGCCTCGGCACGGCCGTCCGTGTTGATGGAATCCCACAGATCCTTGGCCAGCGGTGTTCCGGCGGCTATGGCCGTCTTGACGAGCTTCGACTTCGCGGACTTTCGCGTACCTGCCACGGGGGTTACTCCTCCTGTTGCTTTCCTGACAAAACGGTACCCTGACACCTATGGCAACCGGATATCTGCGATACCCCGATGTCCACGGTGACCTCGTGGTTTTCACTGCTGACAACGACTTGTGGTTGGTCCCCGTCCTTGGAGGACGGGCAAGTCGGCTCACCAGCGATCACGTCATGGTCCGTAATCCTCGTTTCAGTCCGAATGGCACGAAGATTGCGTGGACCTCTTACCTGGGTCAGCGACCCGAAGTCTTCGTCATCGACCTGGCCACGGGCGATCAGCGCCGGCTGACCTGGCTGGGAGCTGCTCGCAACCTCGTGGTGGGATGGCAGGACGACGAGCACGTGGTGTTCTCGTCTCCGCATCAGACCAATGACATCGGTCTGTCCTGGCTGTACACGGTCTCCCTGAACGGCCACGTCGAGCGTCTTGGATACGGGCCAGGAATGGACCTGGCCGTGAACTCGGACGGTGCCGTCGCCGTCGTCACCCCGAACTCCGGAGACTGCTCGCGCTGGAAGCGCTATCGCGGTGGCACTGCCGCCCAGATCTGGCTGCGTCCTGCCGGGGCGGGCAGCTTCCTGCGCGTGCTGCGGGACGGCAACGACGACCACGACGGTCGCTACGCCGCCGCTGGACGTTACGGAGTTGGCTGGGTCGACGGTCGACTCCTCTTCAGTTCCGACATGAGTGAAGACGACTGCCCGCGCTCCCAGGCCCAGATCTGGTCGGTCGACGGTCGGGGCCATGACCTGCGTCAGCACACCCATCACAGCGAGGATCAGGGTTACGTTCGCGACCCTCGTACTGATGGAAGGACGATCGTCTACCACGCTCACGGTGCGCTCTGGGCAATGACCGGCCTCGACGCCGAGCCTCAGCGTCTCGAGATCGATCTTGGTGTCGGAGCGCCCCAGCGTGTTCCACTGGACCCCACCGACCGTCTGGAGGCCGTCGTCTCCGACCACGGCGGCGACGGATCCCTGCTGGAGTGGCGGGGAGCTGCCTACTTCCTCACCCACCGTTCCGGCCCGGCTCGAGCCCTTTCGGCAGCAGACGGGGTCAGGATCCGTGAGCCGCGCGTTCTTGGCCAGACTGGTCAGGGGGTGTGGGCCAGCGACGTCGAGGGAGAGGACTGCCTCGAGATCGCCAATCTCGACGGCACCGGCGATGTCCATCGTGTGGCGCAGGGACAGATCGGTC
Organism: Cutibacterium avidum 44067; assembly: GCF_000367205.1. NCBI lineage: Bacteria > Bacillati > Actinomycetota > Actinomycetes > Propionibacteriales > Propionibacteriaceae > Cutibacterium > Cutibacterium avidum. The sequence continues at coordinate 686,102 of NC_021064.1, forward strand.
GTGTACTGCACATGGCACCAGCCCCCGATGGTACGAAGGTCGCCCTCGTCAGCCATGACGGTCGCATCCTCATCGTCACCATGGCCGACGATGCCGTCCGCCAGATTGCGAATTCCCCGGAGGGCGAGGCCAGCGGTCTGGTGTGGTCCCCGGACTCGCGCTATCTGGTGTGGCGTTCACCGGTTGCCTCCGGAGACGCCATGATCGGTCAGATTCGTTGCTGGGACGAACAGGGGATGGGGGAGTCCTTCGCCCTCACTCGCGGTGCATTCGACGACTCATGCCCGGTCTTCACCGCCGACGGCAAGTACCTCGTCATGCTCTCGGCGCGCACCTTTGACCCGAACTACGACGGCCAGACCTTTGACCTGTCCTTCGGACACACCCAGCGTCCGTGGTTGGTTCCGCTGAGCGCCACCGAGGTGTCCCCCTTCGGTCCGTCCTCCCAGGGATGGCAGATCAGCGAGGTCCAGGACGCCAAGGCCAAGGCCACCGCTGAGGCTGGCAATGACGACGACAAGACTCCCGAGGTCGTCTGCAACCTCACCGCTGATGGCTTCGAGGAGAGGATGGTGCCCTTCCCGGTGCCCTCGGGCTCCTACCGCGGACTGGCGGCGGTCAAGGATGGCCTGGTCTGGATCGAGATCGCCGATAGCGGTGGCGAACTCGGAGCTACTCGTGCTGGTGTCAGCGGGGAAGTCCCCAGCGACGTGTTGTGGCACTACAACCTCGTCAACCGTCACCTCGACAAACTCTGCGAGCACGTCGACTCCTACTCGGTCTCCGGCGACGGGGAGCGTCTGGTGGTGCATTACAAGGATGACGTCATCGTCGTTCCCTCCTCCCACAAGGTGGACGACGACGACCCGGCGTACATTCGCGTCGACCTGTCCCGGCTGCGTCGAACCATTGATCCGCGTGCCGAGTGGCGTCAGATGTTCGACGAGAATGGCCGCCTGATGGCCAGCCACTACTGGCGTGAGGACATGAACGGCGTCGACTGGGCCGGCGTGCTGAATCGGTACCGTCCGCTCGTTGATCTGTGCCATGCCGTCGACGACCTCCACGACATCCTGTGGGAGACCGTCGCGGAGCTCAACACCTCGCACTCCTACGTCTCTGCAGCGGGGGCTTCCGGTGATCCCGACATGCGTGCGGGTCTGCTGGGCGCGGACGTCAGCAGCGAGGGCGATGGGGCCAGGGTCGTCCGCGTCGTTCCCGGCGAGTCCTCGGACCCGCGCGCCTGGTCCCCGTTGCGGGCAGCTGGGGTCGCAGTGGCCGACGGTGACGTCGTCGTCGCGGTGGATGGCCGCAAGGTTGGCGTTGACGGCACCCTTGGCGAGCTCCTGGAGGGATCCGCCGGACGGGTCGTCGAGCTGATGGTACGCCGGGGTGAGGATCAGCGGCAGGTCGCCGTCGTGCCGATGGCCGACGAGGCCCCGCTGCGCTACCACGACTGGGTGGCGTCTCGTCGGCGCTATGTCGAGGAGCGCTCGGGCGGACGACTCGGCTACCTGCACGTGCCGGACATGGTGTCCGACGGCTGGGCCGAGCTGCACCGTCAGATCAACGAGGCGACCAGCCATGAGGGCGTCATCACCGACGTGAGGTTCAACCACGGTGGTCACACCTCCCAGCTGGTCGTCGAGAGGTTGGCTCGCAAGGTCGTCGGATGGGACTTCAGCCGTTGGTGCGAGAGCCCTACCACTTATCCGCAGAACGCGGTGCGCGGACCGATCGTCATGGTCACCAACCAGTGGGCCGGGTCCGACGGTGACATCGTCTCTGCCGCGACCCAGACCATGGGATACGCCAAGGTCATTGGTGAGAGGTCGTGGGGAGGCGTCATTGGAATCGACGGCCGGTTCGATCTGGTCGACGGTACCGGTGTCACTCAGCCCAGGTACGCCGGCTGGTACGGCAACTACGGCTGGGGAGTGGAGAACCACGGCGTCGACCCCGACATCGTCGTGACCGTCTCCCCGGAGGATTGGGAGTCCGAGAAGGACGTCCAACTCGACGCGGCCATTGCCGAGTGTCTGCGGCAACTCGACGAGAAGCCGGCTTCGACGCCGCCCGAGTTCCCCGGACCGGTCTTCGGCTGATCATCTCAACGCACTTCGGCCCCCGCACTTGAGCAGGTGCGGGGGCCGAGTCGTGCTCCAGGCGTGCGAACAGGCGGTGCGTGCGGCCAGTAAGGGAACTCGCGGCAAACCTCCCGTAGTTACCGCGTTCGGATTCCGACACCCGCGATGACCGGAGGAACAGGTCAGGGGAGGCGGTGGCGGACCGCATGCCAGGATCAGGACAGGTTCGGGTCTGCCGGTCGACGCGGCTCTTGCGCACATTCGCGCCCGAGGAGGCCGTCCGGGTGACGATCGGGGCCAGACCATGCGAGAGCACCACGGCCGTGATGAGGTTCGGCATCGGAAGCCGGGGTGCTGTTCCATGGCGTCGCGGCGCAGGCCATGACGGCGCACCGGCAGATTCTGGGGCCGAGGCGCCAGTGTGGCCCTGAGACGCAAAAACGACGATCGCCGGCGCCAAGATGGCACCGGCGATCGTCCATGGGATCACTTCTTGCGCTTGGCCGGGGGCTCACCCAGCTCAGCGTCGAGACTCAACTCTTCGCCGCCCTCGACGAAGGTGAAGGACTCAGTCTTGGACACCTTGGCCAGATCCGATTTGACGGCTTCGAGGTTGGCGATGACCGACGCCGGGGCGCTGATTCGGGCCGAGAGGATCGGGGTGCGCATCGGCACCTTGTGGGTGGACTTCACACCGCGCAGCTCGATCAAGGCGGCCGAGACGTCAGTCATGAGGTCGACGTCACCGTCAGCCGGCACCTCGTCGGCGGTCGGCCAGGACGAAGTGTGCACCGATCCGTCCTTCCACCAGCTCCAGACCTCCTCGGTGACGAAGGGCAGGAACGGGGCGAACAGACGCAGCATGACGTCGAGTGCCAGACGCAGGGCCGTCCGGGCGCTCAGGGCACCGGCCTCGTCGGTCCCTTCGGAGTCGTAGGCGCGCTCCTTGACCAGCTCGAGGTAGTCGTCGCAGAAGGTCCAGAAGAACTGCTCGGACACCTCAAGGGCGGCGGTGTAGTTGAACTTGTCGAAGGCATCAGTGGCCTCCACGACGAGTTGGCGCAGCCCGGCGAGCATCGACAGGTCGGCCGGGTTGGTGATGTCGGAGACCTGACCGCCCTCACCGAATCCGAGGACGAACTTTGAAGCGTTGAGGATCTTCATGGCTAGACGGCGACCGACCTTCATCTGGGCCTTGTCGAAGGGGGAGTCCATACCGGGCCGGGCCATGGCAGCACGCCAGCGCACGGCGTCGGCACCGAACTCCTCGATGATCTCGGTCGGGACGACGGTGTTGCCCTTCGACTTCGACATCTTCTTGCGGTCAGGGTCGGTGACGAAGCCAGAGATAGCGGCACGCTTCCACGGCAGGACGCCGTTCTCCAGATGCGCGCGCACCACCCGCGAGAACACCCAGGTACGAATGATGTCGTGAGCCTCGGGCGCGAAGTCCATCGGGAAGGTCTTGGCGAACAGGTCGGCGTCGCGCTCCCAGCCAGTGACGATCTGGGGGGTCAGGGAGGAGGTGGCCCAGGTGTCCATGACGTCCGGGTCTCCGATGAAGCCGCCAGCAACGCCACGCTGGGACTCCTCGTAGCCGGCCGGTGCCTGGGAGGCCGGGTCGACTGGCAGGGCCGACTCCTCGGGCAACAGCGGGTGGTCGTAATCGGGCTCGCCGTCGGCGTTCAGCGGGTACCAGACCGGGAAAGGAACACCGAAGAAACGCTGACGGCTGATGAGCCAGTCGCCGTTGAGGCCCTCGACCCAGTTCTCGTACCGGTGACGCATGTGCTCGGGCACCCATTCGAGTTCCCGGCCACGCTCCAGCAGCGCCTCGCGCAGGCCGACGTCACGTCCGCCGTTGCGGATGTACCACTGACGGGTGCCGATGATCTCCAGCGGCTTGTCGCCCTTCTCGTAGAAGTTCGCCTTGCGCTGGGTGGGCTTGGGCTCACCGTCCATCTCGCCAGACTCCACCAGGGCCTCGACGACGAGCTTGCGGGCGGTGAAGGTGGTCTTGCCGGCAATGGCCTCGTACCTGTCGGCGGAGCCGGCGTCGATGATCCACTGCGGGGTCTCACCGAGGACACGTCCGTCGCGACCAATGATGGTACGAGTCGGCAGCTGCAGCTCACGCCACCACTGGACGTCAGTGAGGTCACCGAAGGTACAGCACATGGCGATACCGGCGCCCTTGTCCATCTCGGCGGCGGTGTGAGCCAGGACCGGGACCTCGACCCCGTACAGCGGAGTGGTGACGGTGGTGCCGAAGAGGTGCTGGTAGCGCTCGTCATCGGGGTGGGCGATGAGGGCACAACAGGCGGCGAGCAGCTCGGGTCGGGTGGTCTCGATGAAGACGTCACCGTGACCGTCGGTGCGGTGGAAGGCCAGCCGGTGGTAGGCGCCGGGGTAGTCGCGGGCCTCGAGCTCGGCCTGGGCGACGGCCGTGGAGAAGGTGACGTCCCACAGGGTCGGGGCGTCGTTCATGTACGCCTCGCCGCGCGACAGATTGCGCAGGAAGGCCAGCTGGGCGATCCGCTGGGACTCCGGGGAAATCGTCGTGTAGAGCTGGTTCCAGTCCACCGACAGACCGACCGAACGCCACAGGTCCTGGAAGGTCTTCTCGTCGACGGCAGTCAGCTCGACGCACAGCTCGACGAAGTTCCGACGGCTGATTGCGACCTGATGCTTGGGGTCGGGCTTGGCCGGCGGAGTGAAGTCCGGGTCATAGGGGAGCGAGGGATCGCAGCGCACACCGTAGTAGTTCTGTACGCGTCGCTCGGTCGGAAGACCGTTGTCGTCCCAACCCATCGGGTAGAAGACCTTCTTGCCGCGCATCCGCTGGTAGCGGGCGACGGTGTCGGTGTGGGTGTAGGAGAAGACGTGACCCGGGTGCAGGTGTCCGGAGACGGTGGGAGGTGGGGTGTCGATCGAGAACACCTGGTCACGGGAGTCCACCGCGGTGGCGTCGAAGGCGTAAAGCTGCTGGTCCTCCCAGACCTGACCCCACTTGTTCTCGAGGCCCTCGAGGACCGGCTTGTCAGGTACGACGCCACGCGTCGGGGACGTAGCGGATGAGGGCGCAGAGGTCTGTGAGGTCATGTTCCAAACTCTAATGTTCGACTCGGACAGGTTGCCAGGCGAGCGGCGTTCGCCACCCGCCTGGATTTGGGCTGGTCAACCGGCCGCCGGGAGCCAGCGGCCGGTCACAATCAGTGGGCCTTCTTGATGGCCTTGAGGAGTTCGTCGGCAGAGGGGACGGCCTGGAAAACTCCCCAGCTCTCCCACGGCTTGCCGTCAACGAGGAAGGTCGGGGTACCAGCGCTGCCGAACTTCTGCAGCTCCTGAAGGCCCTGGTCACTGCCATTCTTGACGAATTGCTCGGTCTGCTTGTTGTCGTAGACCCGCTGGAAGGTCGTCAGATCCTTGCCGGTGATTCCGGCCTCGGAGGCGAACTCCTTGCGCAGCTGCTCGTCGGTGTAGCCGACGCCCTCCTCCTTGGGCTGATGGGAGTAGACGACGTCGTGGTAGGCCTCGTACTTACCGACGACATCGGCCGCAGCCGCCGCCATCGCGGCGCGGGACGAGGAGTCGTTGCGCAGGTTGCGATCCAGGAAGGTCAGGGTGTGGTACTGCAGCTTGATCTCGCCCTTGGAGGACAGATCATTGAGCGGCTTGCCGAGCAGATCCTCGGCTCCCTTGCAGGCCGGGCACTGGTAGTCCTGGAAGACCGTCACCGTCGGAACGCCGTCCTTCGCCTTGTCCTTGTTCAAGGTGTAGACGCCGTCCTTGGTGGCTGAGGGAGGAGTGATCTGGCCGGTGGTCGGCACGTCGTCGGACTTGTGGTTGAGCCCAAGGACGACAGCGACGACTACGGCCGCCACAATGACGACTCCAGCAATGACGCCGATGATCCGACGACGTTTCTTCGCTGATTCCTGGGCCTCTTGCTGGGCGCGCAGGGCATCCCGCTTCGAGGTGCTGGCGGTTGACTTCTTGTCAGCCATCGGTTGAGGTCCCCTCATGCAATCAATGATGTGTCGCACATGATGGTAGCCGGTCGGCCAACCACCGCCGTATCCCGCTCGCGTATCAGCTGTTGATCCAGCGGTCCACGCACAGGGCGGTGCGGGGGCGCACGACCAGCCAGACGCCGCACAGCGCAAGGCCGAGATCACGCAGGATGTCCAGGGCATAGGTGCGCTGGGTGTGGGCCCAGCTGCGTTCGACGGGCCCACCGTTTCCGAAGCAACCGCAGTCCAGGGAGATGTGGCGAGCCCACACCGACGAGATACCGATGATGAAGACGACCATGGCCAGGGTCCCGAGCAGCCCGGACCACCGCGTCGCAATGCCGAACACGAGCATCAGTCCGACGATGATCTCAAGGACCGGCATCGCCCAGCCCACGACGGGGGCGAAGTCCCACGGAACGATCTGGTACGTGCGAACTGACCAGATGGTCGAGTCGATGTCGGTCGCCTTGATGATCCCTGCGACCAGAAGAGTGCCACCGAGGATGATCCGGGCCAGAAAGCCCACCCAGTCACGGACCTTGGCGGATCGCGACGACGGCTGAGAGTCCATGGCTGCCATCCTAGTTGGGTTCCCTGGCCGCGATCTGTGGGTCATCCGCCCTGCGGACGGCGAATTGCCGTCGGCGTGGGCGATCAGATGTCCGCATTGGTACCGAAGGTCACTTGGCCGCGTCGATGGCCTTGAGGAGCTCGTCGGGAGTGGTGTTGTTGCCGAGCTGCTCCCACCCCTCCCGCAGCTTGTCGTTAACCGCGAAGGCTGGAGTTCCAGGAACATCGAGGTCTTGCATCTTGTGAAGGCCCTTGTCATTGGCCTCGTTGACGAATTGTTCGGTCTGACGGGTGTCATAGATGTGCTGGAACCGGGTGAGGTTCGCACCGGTGATTCCGGCCTCGGAGGCGAATTCCTCGCGCAACTGGTCGTCTGTGTAGCCGACGCCCTCCTCCTTGGGCTGATGGGAGTAGACGGCATCGTGGTAGGCCTCGTACTTACCGACGACGTCTGCTGCGGCGGCTGCCATCGCAGCGCGCTGAGAGTTCTCACCCTCGATTCTCTGGTCGAGGAAGGTCATGGTGTGGTATTGGAGCCTGATCTCTCCCCTGGTGGACAGCTCGTTGAGCTGCTTGCCCAACGCGTCCTCAACGGCCTTGCATTTGGGGCACTGGTAGTCTTGGTAGACCGTCACGGTGGGAGCGCCCTTCTTCACCTTGTCCGGGTTGAGGGTGTACACGCCGGTCTTGGTGGCCGAGGGTGGGGTGATCTGTGTTGACGAGGCGCTGCCGTCGGACTTGTGGTTGATGCCGAGGATGACAGCGAGAATGATGGCTGCCACGACGACGACCCCGACGATGACGGCGATGATCCGTCGACGCTTCTGGGCAGCTGCCTGAGCTTCCTGCTGGGCTCGCAGCGCAGCGCGTCTCGAAGTACTTGTCGGGGTCTTCTTGTTCGTCATCGGTCCGGGGGTCCTCTCACACATGGCCAGCTGACACCCTCGATGGTAGCCACCGCTCCCAGCGGCTGTCGGGATCGTCCCCGGGCGGGGCCAGCCAGGTGGGCGTCGGCGTCAGAGCGAGCAGTTGTACCGCGGCAACCCGATCGAGGCGTCGTGGTCGACCATCCAACTCGTCTCGATCGTGCCGTTGGCCCAGGTGGCCGGCAGGGAGTCATCCCCGGCGAAGACCTTCTCGACGGCGTCTGCCTTCTCCGACCCGCTGACGAGGAACCACACCCGCTTCGACCGATTGATGACCGGCATCGTCACCGAGAGACGGTCCGGCGGGGGCTTCGGAGCATCCGTGACGCCGACAGCCAGTGCGGTCGTCGTGGGATTGAAGGAAGGATGGCCCGGGAAGAGTGATGCGACGTGGCCGTCCGGGCCCATTCCGAGCAGACAGATGTCGAAGACCACGTCGCTGAGTTCCTGGGCGTAGGAGTAGGCGGCCTCGTCGGGATCGGCCTTGCCATCGGCGGCCGGCATGACGTGGGTCTTCGAGGGGTCCAGCCGGATGGCGGCCGACAGCAGAGGCAGGGCCTGCAGGGAGTTACGGTCGGGGTGGCCGGTGGGGATGAACCGATCGTCACCCCACCACACGTGCAACTGGTCCGGACGGATCTGGGTGCACTCGGGAACGTCACCCATCGCGGCATAGACGGTATTGGCGATCCGCCCCCCAGTCAGACACAGGTCGATGCGTTCCTGGTCGGCCTGCACCTTGACGATGGTCTGGACGAGACGGTGGGCAACGCCTTCAGCCAGTCCTTGGGCGGATCGGTATCGCATGAGTCGTCGGTTCGTCATCATTCATCCCCATCACTCGTCGACGAGACACGGCCAGCTCCGTCGTGAATCTCGGCCATGACAGCGGTGAAGACCTCATCGGAATCCAGGCGGCGAAGCTCCTCGCCGATGAGCATCTGAACCTCACGGCGGTCCAGGGCCACACCACGAGCAGGTTCACCCGGAATCCGGTAGACGGCATACCGACCGCTGCGGCGTCGAATCTCGATGTCGCCGCCGGATGTCGACATGACGATGGCCGAGATTCCGGGGGCATCCGTGGACACCCTCTCCACCGGAACACCGAGCTGGAGCCCCAACCAGGCTGCCAGCAGCATGGCCGGTGCGTTGTCGGCGGCCGATTCCACCCGGGCAGCCCTGACGGTGGCGGGATGCTGATCCAGAGCAGCGGCAGCCAGCGCTCGCCATCCCGTGGTGCGAGGCCAGCAGAGGTCAGAGTCGCCTGGCGACAGATGGGCGGCACGTCGTGCCAACGTCCTGCAGGGATCCTTGTCAGCGGCCGAATCAGTGATGCGGCGGTCAGCCAGGGCTCCGATGGGATCAGCGGCGAGATCGTCGGGACCCGAGAAGGGCCACCAAGCGATGACGGGGGAGTCCGGTAGTAGCAGCGGAAGGATGACCGAGGCCGGTCGCTTGGCCATGGCTCCGGAGAACCGCAGCACGATGACCTCTCCGGGAGTTCCCTCGCCAGCGTGTACCTCGGCGTCGAGCTTGTCCTTGCGGGAACGGGTCGTGACCACCATGAGAAGACGCGACGGGTGCTGACGAGCAGCGTCTCGGGCAGCATCGAAAGCGGCGTCGAAGTCGGAGGAATCGCAGACACAGATGAGGGTGTGAACCAATCCGGAACCGGACCCGACGGTGCGACGGGCCTCCACGATGGCGGCGCCGATCTTCGACGCGGTGGTGTCGTTGAGTGTGACGATCATGTCTCCTCCTCAGGGTCTGCGCCAGACGAAGCCGCCCCGGGCGATCATCTCGTCAGCTTCGGACGGACCCCAGCTGCCGGACGGATAGTCGCACGGGGGAGTGTCGGACTCTGCCCAGAAGTCGAGCACCGGATCGAGGATCTTCCACGCCAATTCGACCTCCTCGTGCTGGGGGAACAGCGGCGGATCGCCCAGCAGGACGTCGAGGATGAGCCGTTCGTAAGCCTCTGGGCTTGCCTCCGTGAAGGAAGATCCGTAGGCGAAGTCCATCGTGACGTCGCGGATCTCCATCTGGGTGCTCGGCACCTTGGCGCCGAAGCGCAGGGTGACTCCTTCATCGGGCTGAATTCGCAGGACGACGGCGTTGGTGCCCAGGGCCGCAGTGTCGGAGAACGGCAGGTGTGGGGCTCGTTGCAGGTTGAGGGCCACCTCGGTGACCCGTCTCGGCATCCGCTTGGCGGTGCGCAGGTAGAACGGCACTCCTGCCCACCGACGGTTGTCGATGGTCAGCCGGACGGCTGCGTAGGTCTCGGTGCGGGAGTGCGGATCGACGCCGTCCTCCTCGAGGTATCCGCGTACCCGTTCTCCTCCCTGACTACCGGCAACGTACTGCCCGCGGCAGGTCTGGGTGGCCATGTCCTCAGGGGGCTGGATGGCGGCCAGGACCTTGGTCTTCTCGGCACACAGCTGCTCGGCGTCGAAGCTCGTCGGCTCCTCCATGGCGGTCAGGGCCATGAGCTGTAGCAGGTGGTTCTGGATGACGTCACGGGCAGCCCCGATGCCGTCGTAGTACCCCGCTCGCCCCGCAATGCCGATGTCCTCAGCCATGGTGATCTGGACATGGGAGACGTAATGGTTGTTCCAGATGGGATCGAAAATCTGGTTGGCGAACCGGAACGCCATGATGTTCTGGACGGTTTCCTTGCCCAAATAATGGTCGATGCGGAAGATCGACTCCGGGCTGAAGGCGCTCCCGGCGATCTCGTCGAGATCTCGCGCGCTTTCCAGGTCATGGCCGAAGGGCTTCTCGATGACGACCCTGCTCCAGTGGGAGGAGTCGTGGCCGGTCATGCCGTGGCGCTTGAGCTGGCTCACCACGGACTCGAAGGACTTCGGCGGGATCGACAGGTAGAAGGCATGGTTGCCGCCCGTTCCGCGTTCCTCGTCGAGCTCGCGGATCGTTCCTGCCAGTCGCTCGAAGGCTTGGTTGTCGTCGAATTCGCCGCGAACGAACCGGATTCCCTCGAGCAGTTGTTCCCACACCTCCTCGCGGAAGGGGGTACGAGCGTGCTCGGCCACCGCGTCATGAACGACCTTGGCGAAGTCCTCGTCCTCCCAGTCGCGTCGGGCGAATCCCACCAGCCCGAACCCTGGTGGCAGCAGGCCGCGGTTGGCCAGGTCGTACACGGCCGGCATGAGCTTCTTGCGTGAGAGGTCGCCGGTGACACCGAACATCACCAGGACGCACGGGCCCGCCACGCGGGGCAGCCTGCGGTCGGCTGGATCGCGTAACGGATTGATGCGATCGCCGCGCAGCCTACTGGTCGCCCTGGTGGTGCTTCCTGAAGCGTCTCGACCCGCCACCTCACCCGTCCTTCCGAAACCGGTTGTCATGATGCGGAACTGAGGTTCCACCAGCCCAACGGTAGTCGGTCGAGCTGTTCGGCTGGTTACCGTGTTCAGCGACAGGCGGACGGATATGTCCCGTTGCCGCACTCGACGATGAGGACATCCTGGGCAGGAAAGCCTAAAATCGTGAGGACGACCTTTCGCGGCACACCCTGTCTCACGGGTGTACCACGCCCAGAGGCGGTCTCAGCACATCTTCCGATTTCGAAGGACACCGTGAGCAACCAGACGACGCACGTGGCGACGGCGCCAGCCTCGCAGCGTCCCGACCCTGTCGAGACGAAGGTGGAGCAGACGCAGGAACGTACCCGACTGTCGACCCGCGACGTCGTGGGTGCTTACATTTCCTTGACCAAGCCGCGCATTATTGAGCTGCTTCTGGTGACGACCCTGCCAGTGATGTTCCTGGCGTCCCACGGGTTGCCCAAGCTCGGGCTGGCTGTCGCGACGATGCTTGGTGGTTTGCTTGCTGCGGCGAGCGCAAACGTCTTCAACTGCGTCATTGACGCCGACATCGACGAGAAGATGCGCCGGACTCGGCGTCGCCCCCTGCCGCGCCATCAGGTGCCGCGTCGGAGTGCCTTGATCTACGGAGTGGTCCTCGGTGTCGTGGCCACCCTCGTGTTGGGATTCGGTACGAACTGGTTGTCGGCCGTCCTGGCTCTGGTTGCCAACCTTTTCTATGTCTTCGTCTACTCGATGCTCCTCAAACGCCGTACCTGGCAGAACACGATCTGGGGCGGTATCGCTGGATGCTTCCCGCCTCTCATCGGCTGGACAGCCGTCACCGGACATGTTGGCTGGGAACCTCTCGTTCTGTTCCTCATCATCTTCTTCTGGACTCCGCCGCATACTTGGGCGTTGTCCTTCCGTTACCGCGAGGATTACAAGGCCGCCGGCGTGCCGATGCTCCCGGTGATCAAGGAAGCGCCCGAGGTCGCCGTCCAGATCCTCGTCTACACCGTCGCCACCGTTGCGATTTCCCTGGTGTTGTGGCCGGTGGCCCAGATGGGGTGGGTCTACGGCGGCGTCGCAGTGCTGGCCGGGGCGGTCTTCATCTTCGAGGCCATTCAGTTGCTGCGTCGTGCCAACGCTGGTCTACGTGACGCTCTGTTGAAGCCGATGCGCCTGTTCCACTGGTCGAACACCTATCTGTCCCTGCTCTTCCTGGCCATCGCGATCGATCCGCTCATCCATCTGTGACGGTCAAGGTCCTCAATTGGCCACCCCACGAGGCCATCGACGAGTACAGGAGCCGTCGGGGCCGGTGGCGTGGCATGGGAGCGTGATGGCATCCACTCAGGGTCCGAGCCTCGCTCCGGCACCACCGAGAGGAGCATATTTCGGCGCCGTCGTGCCACTGCATCCGGTAGCGTCGGATTAAGCAACGTGGCTGTGACAGCGCGTGAACACGCGACCCGAGGAGTATTTATGCCCACCATGTCAACTATTCGATAGACTCTGGGTACGAAGGTCGACCAGGCGGCCAAGCTGCTTGCCGACGGCTACCTGTTCCAGGAGAGGCTACGGGCGTCGAAGGGTCGTCAGGCCGGGGACGGCAGCCCCATTGATTTCACCTTCATGGGCAAACCGGCCACCTTGGTCCGTGGCAGCAAAGGTCTCGACCTCTTCTACGACACCAAGCGCATGATGCGCGAGGAAGCCATGCCCCTGCCCGTGCGCGGCCCGCTCTTTGGAGCTGGAGCTGTTCACGGCACCGACGACGACGTGCATCTGGCCCGCAAGGCCAACTTCGTCAAGGTGGTCTACGACGATGCTCAGATCGAGCGATTCAAGCCGATCATCGAGGACGAGATACGCAAGATGGTCCAGACGTGGGGCCGTCGAGAGGGCAACGTCTACGACGACACGGTGGTGGCCTACGGTCGCGCCGTCCTCAAGTGGGCCGGAGTTCCCGGTAGCGACGCCGATCTTGACCCGTGGGCCAAGCGCCTCGGCCAGATCGTCGAGGGCTTCGGTCACATGCCGGCCGGGCACACGCTGGCCTGGGTGAACCGTGCCCGCTGTGACAAGTGGGCCGCAGGTCTCATTGAGCAGCAGCGCAGTGGCCAGATCAACGCTCCGGAGGGCACGGCCCTGTGCGAGTGGGCTCGCTACCGCGGCACGGACGGCGAACTCCTTGACGCCAAGCTGGCCGGTATTGAGCTGCAGAACTCCACCCGTCCCGCCATCGCCGTGAGCCGTTTTGCCGCCTTCGCAGCCAGGTTCCTCGTGCTGTACCCCCAGTACCGCGAGGACATCGCTCGCGAGGTGGAGACCTCGGGGACCCTCGTCGACAACGAGCATGCCGTCGCTTTCGCCCAGGAGGTGCGCCGCCTCAGCCCCTTCGTGCCGATGCTGCCGGCCTTCGCCCGTGAGGACTTCGAATGGGAAGGTCGCCAGATCAAGGAGGGTCAGCGAGTCATCATCGACATTCTGGGCACGAATACCGACCCGAGTGAGTGGGATGAGCCACTGCGCTTCAAGCCGGAGCGTTTCCTGGGCGTCGAGCACGCCGAGGCCATCAAGGCCTTCGTCCCGCAGGGCGGTGGAGACGTCGCCACCGGTCACCGCTGCCCAGGGGAGAAGGTCGCTGTCACGGAGCTGGCTGCTACCGTCTCGGCCCTGTGCCAGCCGGGAATCAACATCGATCCGGGCGACCTGGATTACGATCCCACGATGATGCCGACGAGGCCGCGCAGTGGCGGCCGCGTGCAGAAGGACTGACGCCGAGCACGCTTGGTCGTTCGACGGGCACAGACTTGTAGTCGCACAGACAAACATGGCGGGCGGGCCAGGGAACGATTCCCTGGCCCGCCCGCCGTCGTGAGGAAGGTCGTCAGGACTTCCGGTTGAGCACCGGTGAAGGAGTGGGACGCACGCTGCACCACAAGGCTCCAACCGCCGCCGCTGAGAGCGCGACGCCCACCATGTGCCAGATCACCAGCCATGGGCTGAGGTGGGTGAAGTACTGGGAGTATCCGACGATGGCCTGGTAGACCTCGACGGCCATCAAGACAATGCTCCAGCGGCGCATCATGGCCAGCCCGCGGGTGGTGGCAATGGCCAGGCATGCGATCGTCAGGGCGACGGTGATCCACACTGAGATGCCATGCAGACGAGCGACGGTCTGAATGTCGAACCCGGTTCGTGCCGAGCCTGAGTCTCCGGCGTTGGGACCAGATCCGGTTACCACTGTTCCCAGCCACATCACGACGCACATCGTCGCCACGGTGGCTCGCACCAGCCCCATCGTCAGCCCGTCGACGGCCTCGCTCGAATGAGGACCGGCCAACCAGATCATCTTGACGTCGACAAGGATGATCGCCACTGACAGCAAGAGGTGCAGGGCTACGACAAACGGGTTGAGCTCGAGCAGCACCGAGATCCCGCCAATGACCGCCTGCAGAGCGATGGACACGAGGTTGATCCACGCCAAAGCCATGAGCTGGGCCGTGACATGAACTCGGTAGCAGCGGACGAGCAGGCCGATCGCCACCGCGACGAGGACGAAGGTCAGCAGGCGGTTGCCGAATTCGACGTAGGAGTGGATCCCCATCTCCTCGTGGGGCGTGAACGTCCCGGCGGTGCAATGCGGCCACGTGTTGCACCCCAGTCCAGAACCGGTCAGGCGCACCACCGCACCGGTGACGATGATGCCCATGTTGGTGATGAGAGCGGCGATGCACCAGCCGTACAAACGGCGATCTCGGGAGGTCATGAGATCCACTTGAACACCTTTCGTGCCAGTAGTCCGAGCAGAAGCGCCCAGATCAGCAGACTTGCCAATGGCCACCAGAGAGTCTGTCCGACGCCCCAGGCTCGCAGGGATTCCCCGAGCGCGGTCGTCGGGAGGACGGCGATGACGGGACGAATGGCCTCCGGGTAGTCAGCGAACGGCCACAGGATGGCACCGGCGACCAGGCCAACGATGTACACCAAGTTGGCCAGCCCGAGAGTGACCTCGGCCTTGAGGGAACCAGCCATCGCCAGGGCCAAGAAACTGAATGCCGACATGGCAAGGACGACGCTCACGAGGGCTGGCAGCCAGGCCAAGGCCGAACCGTGGGGACGCCATCCCAGGATCAAGGAGACGATGACGAGGAGGACCACCTGGGCAAGGCTGATGACAGAGTAGGACATCGCCTTGCCGGCCAGCAGGCCCGATCGTCCAAGGGGAGTGGCGGACAGACGTTCCATCACTCCGTATCTGCGTTCGAACCCGGTCATGATGGCTTGGGACGTGAAGCAGGTTGACCAGATGGCCAGTGCCAGGATCGATGGGGCCAGGAGGTCCATCGTCAGTCCGACTCGGTCGCCGAGGAATCGTCCGGCGACGAGGATCCCGATGGGGATGACGAGGGCCAGCAGCAGCTGTTCACCATTGCGCATCACGAGACGAATCTCTGTGCGGGCATGATTGCGGATTCGCGCAGCCGCCGGTGCCGCCTGTGGCGCGGGGTGAAGATCGAGTGTCGTCACGTCAGTGCCTCCCTGCTGCCCGGTCGCTGGTGTGTGTCAGGAACACGTCTTCCAGACTCGCCTCGGCGGTGAGTTCCGGCACGGTCCCGTGGACGGCGACCTTTCCTTGGTCGACGATCCAGACGTGGTCGGCCAGTCGCTGGGCCTCGTCCATGGCGTGGGTGGTCAGGACGACGGAGACCCCGTCGTGTCGCATCTGCTCGATGATGTCCCAGGTGTGGTGACGCGCATGGGGATCCATTCCCGACGTCGGTTCATCGAGGAAGACCAGCTGGGGACGTCCTATCATTGCGGCAGCGAGGTTGACCGCCTGCTGCTGACCACCGGAGAGACGTCGGTATGTGGTGCGTACGAAGGGCGTGATCGCCAGGGCGTCGATGAGGAGATCGGGATCGATCGGGTCGGCATGCAGACCTGCCATGTACTGCAGCAGCTCACCGGCCCGAATACCGCTCCAGGCGCCCGCGCTTTGCGGCATGAGACCAGTGGCGGCGGTGGCCTCGGGGCTGCCCGGGGCATGGCCGAGGACGTCGATACGCCCGGAGTCGGGGGAGACGAGAGAGGTGCAGCAGCGCATCATCGTCGTCTTGCCCGCACCATTGGGGCCCAGCACAGCGGTGATGGCGCCGGTGGCGGCGGACAGACTCAGCCCGTCGAGGGCCGTGACACGACCAAAGGTGACCCTCACGTCCTCGAGAATCAGAGCTTCTCTCGGAGCGTGAGGGTCACCACTCGGGGTCAAAGGGGTTCCTGGCACGACGGCCAGTGTAGAACCCTTCCACCAGTCACAGCCCGCTGCCAGCCTCCTTGGCGACGGCGCCGTACTCGTCGTTGCCGCCAGCTGAGTCAATCCGCATGCCGTAGAAGGAGCGGTAGACGAAGAAGCAGGCGACGAGGAAGAACACCGCAGCGAGGATGTAGGTGAGCGGTCCGGCACCGATCGACACTGCCAGCTCGACGGCCAGCAGACCGAAAAGGGTTGTGAACTTGATGACCGGGTTCAGGGCCACCGAGGAGGTGTCCTTGAACGGGTCACCGACGGTGTCACCAACCACGGAGGCATCATGCAACTCGGTGCCCTTGGCGTCCAGGTCAACCTCGACGATCTTCTTCGCGTTGTCCCAAGCACCGCCTGCGTTGGCCATGAAGATGGCTTGGTACAGGCCGAAGATAGCGATCGAGATCAGATACCCGATGAAGAAGTACGGATCGACGAAGGCGAATCCCAAGGCTGCGAAGAATACGCCCAGGAAGATGTTGAGCATGCCCTTCTGGGCGTACTCGGTGCAGATCTGGACGACCTTCTTGGAATCCTCGGTGGAGGCCTTCGTGGCGTTCTCATCGAGTTGCATGTTGTTCTTGATGAATTCAGCGGCTCGGTAGGCGCCGGTCGTCACGGCCTGCATCGAGGCTCCGGAGAACCAGTAGATGATGGCACCGCCGGCGATCATGCCGAGCAGGAACGGAGCGTGGGTCAGACCGAGCTTGTTGACCTCAGCAGCATTCGACAGACCGTCGGTCAGCATCATGATGATCGAGAAGATCATCGTGGTGGCGCCAACGACGGCGGTACCGATGAGAACCGGCTTGGCCGTGGCCTTGAAGGTGTTACCAGCGCCGTCCTGAGCCTCCAAGATGTGCTTGGCGACATCCCACCTGGGGGTGAATCCGTACTGCTTCTCGATGTCCTCGGAGACGTTCGGGATCTCCTCGATGGTCGACAACTCGTAGACGCTCTGGGCGTTGTCAGTGACCGGGCCGTAGGAGTCGACGGCGATCGTCACCGCGCCCATGCCAAGGAAGCCGAAGGCCACCAAGCCGAAGGCGAAGACAGCCCACTTGACCTCGCTCATGGCTCCCATGTCGCCCAGACCGGATCCGGTGCCGGAGACGAGGAAGGAGACACCCATGAGAGCGACGATGATGATGCCCAGCCAGAATCCGGAGAAGTTACCGGCAACCAGACCGGACAGGATGTCCAGGGAGGCGCCGCCTTCGCGCGCACTCGTGACGACCTCACGCACGTGACGGGAATTCGTCGAGGTGAAGGCCTTGACGAGCTCTGGGATGAGGGCGCCGGCCAGGGTGCCGCAGGAAATAATGATGGACAACTTCCACCACATCGTCCCGTCGCCCATCGAGCCGAGCATCCACCAAGTGGTGATGACGGTCAGCAGGATCGACATGACCGAGGTGATCCAGACCAAGGAGCTCAGCGGCTTCTCGAAGTCCATCTCGGTGACCTTGCCGTAACGCGCCTTGGCGACCGCGTTGTTGATGAGGTACGACACGAAGGAGGCAATCAGCATGACGACGCGAACCACGAAGATCCACACCAGCAACTGAACTTGCTCGGTCTGGTCCGGGACGGCTCCCAGTACGAAGGTGATGAGGGCGACGCCGGTGACGCCGTAGGTCTCGAATCCGTCAGCGGAGGGGCCAACCGAGTCACCCGCGTTGTCACCGGTGCAGTCAGCAATGACGCCGGGGTTACGGGCGTCGTCCTCCTTGATGTGGAAGGCGATCTTCATGAGGTCGGCGCCGACGTCGGCGATCTTGGTGAAAATACCGCCAGCGATACGCAGGCAGGCCGCGCCGAGGGACTCGCCGATGGCGAATCCGATGAAGCACGGACCAGCGAGATCACCGGGCAGCACCAGCATGATGAAGAGCATGAGGGTCAGCTCGACGCTGATGAGGACCATGCCGATGCTCATGCCGGAGCGCATCGGGATGTCGAAGGTCTCCCAGGGCGAGCCACGCAGGGAGGCGTGGGCGGTACGGGAGTTGGCGAAGGTGTTGACGCGAATGCCGTACCAGGCGACTCCGAACGACCCCGCCATGCCGACGAGGCTGAACAGCAGGATGATGAGCACCTTGGCGCCCATGTGCTCCAGGAGGAGGAAGTACACGACGATGACCGCCGCGATGAACGCCCACAGCAGCATGAGGAACTTGGCCTGCTGCTTGAGGTAGGTCTTACAAGTTTCGTAGATGAGCTCGGAAACTTCGTGCATCGCCTCGTGGACGGGCAATTTCTGCAGTTTGGAGTACGTCACCAGACCGAACACCAGACCGAACAGGCAGATCACCAGTCCGATCCACAGCAGTGCCGTTCCGGAGACGTTTCCGACTTGCTCATTGAGAGGGGGCAGTTTCAGATTGGCCTCACCGCCACCTCCTTCCTTGGCCTCCCCGCTGGAGCCGCATCCGGCTAGAGCGAGGGTCGTGAGAAGTACGGGTAGTGTGCAGCCAAATAGCCGCTTCATGGGGGAGGACCCCTTGTCAATCGTGTTCACGATCCTGTCTCTTCCCTGAGAACTCTCGTGCACCTGCGTCAGTGCAGGCCTTGTTTCTAACCGTATGACTTGTTCACGGCATTGTCAGCACTCGGGGTCCCAGATGTGCAGAATGTCACCGCGCCGGGCAAGTATCGCTCACGGGTACAGCGCGGCTCGGCATGCCCGGGCGAGACGGCGCCGAAAACAGCATCCTCGATGGGTGCTCAGGGCATGTCCCCCCGAGGCTCCTCACGACGACAGATCGGACGTCGATGATCTGTGCGGATATCGCGAGATGCGTAATGCGACGACGTCGTCGGGGCAGGAGCACGCCGGTTGTGCGGATGCACCACGCCAAGGCCGAGAAGCACATCGAGGTGAAGGTTGATGGACTGTGCCGGAGGTCGCAGGGTCGCACCGTCGCACCCGGCTGCCACTCCGCAACGGCGGACTTGCGACATCGTCGGTTGGTTCGGCGCCGACTCGTGAGCCCGTCGACGAGTCTCAGGCTGCCGGCGCGAGCCGGATCGGGCCCGTCGTACCGCGCTTCACCAGTTCGGGACGCACCAGTCTCTCTCCGAGGAAAGTGGCATCACCGCGTATCAGACCCATGAGGGACTGCACGGCCATCGTCGAGATGAGCCCGACATCCTGACGCAGGCTGGTCAGTGGAGGATTGGTGTACCGCATCAGCGCCGAGTCATCGCTACCGATCACCGAGACGTCGTGCGGGACCGTCAACCCCTGGGCGCGGGCGGCGCGGATCGCTCCCAGGGCCATGAGGTCGGAGCCGCAGATGATGGCACTGACCCCTTGATCGAGCAGGTTGACCGCGGCGCGAGCCCCGCCATCGACGGAGAAGACGGTGTTGCTGACGGTCACCTTGCCACGCCCCGCGAGACGACGAGCCATGGCTGCGCGTATGCCTTGCTCCTTGCGCTGCACCGGGACGTAACGTCGCGGACCCACCGCGAGGCCGATGTGCTCATGGCCCAGAGCGACGAGGTGGGCGACCGCTTGATCCATGGCTGACATGTCGTCGTCACTGATCTGCGGGGTAGCGATGTCGGGGGCATATCCATTGACAAGCACCAAGGGCAGCCCGACGTCGACCAGTTCCCGGTAGATCGCCATGTCTGCCGTGGTGTCGGCGTGAGATCCGGAGATGACGACGATTCCGGAGACCTGACGAGACCTCAGCACCCGGATGTAGTCGTCCTCGCGCATGCCGCCGGGGGCCTGGGTACACACCGCAGTTGCATACCCTTCCTTGGCCAGCAGGGTCTCGATTGCCTGGGCGTGGCTGGCGAATATGGGGTTGGTCAGCTCCGGGACGATGAGCCCGACGAGACCGGCCGTCACGGGTTTGAGATGCATGGGCCGCTGGTAACCCAGGACGTCGAGGGCGGTGAGTACGCACTGTCGGGTGGAGTCCGAGACCCCGGGCTTGTCATTGAGGACCCGGGAGACGGTGGCTTGACTGACACCTGCCTGGTCAGCGATCTCCGCAAGGGTTGGTCCGTTCATCTCTCCTCCTCCCGGCAGTGTGTCACGTCACTTCACCGCGCCGCCGGTCAGGCCGGAGACGATGTACTTCTGCAGCCAGAGGAACAGCACCATCGGGGGAAGGGCGGCGAGCACGGCGCCGGCCGCGAAGACTCCCCAGTTGGAGCTGGTCTCGGTGGACACGTACTGGTACAGGCCGATGGCCAAGGTCGAGGTGCGCGGGTCAGCTCCGAGGATGACTGATGCCACCACGTACTCGGTGAAAGAGCCGATGAAACTCAGTAGACCGACGACCGCCAGGATTGGGGCCACCAGCGGCAGGATGAGGGTGAAGAAGATGCGGGCGTGGCCGGCGCCGTCCACCCTGGCAGCCTCGTCGAGGGATTGGGGTACGGTGTTGAAGAAGCCGTACATGAGGTAGGTGTTCGCTCCCAGGGCTCCGCCCAGGTAGACCATGATGAGGGCCAACCGGGATCCGATCCCCAGGGCGGGGTAGACGTCACCGAGCCACGTCAGCAGCAGGAAGATGGCGACCACCGTCAGGAGCTGGGGGAACATCTGCACCAGCATGAGGGCCAGCAGGCCGCCGCGACGTCCCTTGAATCGCATACGGGAGAAGCTGTAGGCAGCCAGCGCTCCCAGGAAGACGGTGAAGATCGCGGTGAGCGCGGCGATGATGATGGTGTTGAGGTACCACTGGCCGTATGGACGCACCGGATCGCTCATCAGCTTGGTGTAGTTCGAAAAGTCCACCTTCGAGAACAGTTGGTTGGATCCCGTCAGGGTGCCAGATGGCGACAGGGATGCCGAGAGGACGTAGACCAGTGGGAAGGCTGCGAAGACGACGGCGATGATGCCCAGGAGGTGACGCCACCACTGAGACTTGAACCGCTTGGAAAACGGGGTGCGACGGTTGGCTTCCTTGATGGCAGAGGACACTGTTTCGGTGCTCATCAGTTGACCTCCTCGAGGGCCTTGGTCTGGCGGAATCCGAGCCAGGAGATCACGCCGACGATGATGAAGATGATGACGGAGAAGGCGCTGGCCAGACCGTAATCACGTCCGGCACCGGAGAAGGCGACCTTGTAGACCATCGAGATGAGGATGTCGGTGGCGCCGACGTCGAGGCTGGTGTCGGTGAAGCGAGGGCCACCGAGGGTCAGCATGTAGATGAGGACGAAGTTGTTGAAGTTGAAGGCGAAGGAGCTGATGAGCAACGGCGCCAACGGCACCATGAGTAGCGGCAGCTTGATCTTCGTGAAGGTCCGCCAAGCGCTCGCGCCGTCGATTCGAGAGGCCTCCAGGATGTCGCCCGGGATGGACTGCAGAGCGCCCGTCGAGACGATGAACATGTAGGGGAACCCCAGCCACAGGTTGACGATGAGGACGGCCGCCTTGGCGATCCACGGGTCCGTCAACCACGGGATGGACGCCCCGCCCAACAGCACCTGGTTGATGAAGCCGAATTCCTGGTTGAACATGCCCGACCACACCAAGGCGGACAGGAACCCTGGGAAGGCGTAAGGCAGGAGCATGAGGATTCGATAGAGCTTCTGGCCCTTCATGGACGTGTCGTTGAACAACAGGGCAAGGGCCAGACCGAGGGCGAAAGTCGTGAGCACCGACAGCACTGCGAAGGCGAAGGTCCATGCTGTTACTCGTAGGAACGGCCCGCGGACGTCCTGGTCGGTGAGAGCCTTCTTGAAGTTCTCGAATCCGACGGTGACCTTCCATCCGGGCTCCAACGCTTTTCCTGAGGCCGAGACGAAATTGCCGTGACCGTCATCCTTGTAGACGGTGCCCTTCTTGTCGGTCATCGTCCCGGTCTTCTTGTCGTAGGTCATCGTCGAGGTGAACTCGAAAGCCTGGGAGCCGGTGGTGGTGCGAATGAACCCTGCGGACGAATCCTTGGAGACGGGGACTTGCAGCTTGGAAATCTCATCGCTGCGCTGGGAGACCTCGGAGAAGGGAAGGACGCGGTAGCCAGGCAGGGATGTGATCTTGCCCAGAGAGTTGAGTTCAGCTCCCTCTACCGGCTCCAGTGCCTGGTCGGAGGTGCCGGCCCGCACCTGCTTGGTCTGCGGATCGATGACGATGAGGGCGAGCGTACCGTCCTGCTCCGCAACGGCGGAGTCGTAGACCGGGGCGTTGGGGACGCGTTCCTGGTTGTTGCGCTGGATGGCTGCGACGGCGTCGTCGCGACTGCCGTTGTGCCCGTCACCGTAGTTTGTGAAACCCACGTAGATCGTGTAAGCCATCACGCCCACCGAGAAGATGAGCATGAAGACGATGCCCGGAGCAAGGTACTTGGCCGGCAGCATCCGGTTGGGCGGCAGGTAGATGAGGGTGATGATGACGGCAATGGCACCGACGCCGATGGCCATCAAGGTCGATCCGTGGGCGATGGCGGTCATGACGCCGTAGATGGCGATCGCGTCGAGGACGCCCAGAAGTGCGATCTTGATGATCCAGGCCCACAGCGACCTGGAGTATTTGCCGCTGGCTGCGGCGACACGCTTTTCTCGTGCCTCGTGATCGGTGGTTGACGATGACGACATGATGTGGGGTTCTCCGGTTCAATGCGGTCAGGGAGGAAACGCCATCATTGGCGTTGTGGGGGGTGGGGCGCACGACCTCGTGCGCCCCACCTGAAGGCTGAAATCAGCCCTTCTTGATCTTGTCGTTGATGGATTTGACGGCCTTGTCCCAGGTGGCCTTGGAGTCAGAGGCCTTGCCGCTGATGATCTGAGCCTCGGCGACACCCCAGTCAGCCCACACCGAGCCCATGGCGGGGACGTTCGGCATTGGGACGGCCTTCTGGCCGACGGTACCGAATGCAGCGACGTCCTTGTCGGCGTTGGCCTTCTCGAAGGCTTGCTTGTTGGCCGGCGGTCGGTTGCCGACCTTGAACAGCTCGGCCTGCACGTCCGGGTTGCCGACGTACTCGACAAGGAACTTCTGGGTAGCGACGGCGTTCTTGGTCTTGGCGCTCATCCAGAATCCCTGCACACCGACGAACGGGGTGGCGGGCTGGTCACCAGCGGAGGGAACCTCGCTGATGTCGTACTTGATGCCAGCCTTCTTGAAGCCGCCGAGGCTCCACGGCCCGGTGAGGATGAAAGCAGCCTGTCCCTTACCGAACAGGTCCTTGGAGATGTCCTGGGAAATGTTGAGGTTGAGGTTCTTCGCCTTGCCCTGCTCGGCCAACCAGGCAGCGAATTTCTCGCCGTTGGCACCGCCCATGGTGACCTTGCTGGCGTCGAAGCCGTTGTCCTTGAGTTCGAAGACGGGGGCGCCGAAGGAAGCTTGGAACGGGTACAGGTGGTACGGATCGGCCTGCTTGGGATCAAGGCCGACGAGGAAGGGGTACTTCGCACCGGACTTCTTGCCCATCTCGATCATCTCGTCGAAGGTCTTCGGGGCGTCCTTGACGAACTTGGTGTTTCGAACCAGGGCAATGTTCTCGGTGGCGTATGGAACGCCGTAGATCTTGCCGTTGACGGTGAAGGCCTGGATGGCGACATCCTGGTAAGCAGAGGTGTCACCGAGCTCCAGCGGGGCGACGACACCGTTCTGGACCATGCGGCCGGTGCCGTCGTGGGCTGCGATGGCGGCGTCCGGACCCTTTCCGGTCGGAACCTGAGTGATGAAGTCGTCGGGAATCTTGGCGATGTCCTTGACGGCCAGGTTGACGGTGACGCCGGTGTCGTTCTTGAACTGCTCGGCGACCTTCCGAATGACGGGCTCACGGTTGGAGTCGGTCCACACGAGGATGGAGCCGGCGGCAGCGGCAGGGGAGGACTTGCCGGCGGCAGAGGGCGACGACTTCTC
Organism: Cutibacterium avidum 44067; assembly: GCF_000367205.1. Lineage (NCBI taxonomy): Bacteria > Bacillati > Actinomycetota > Actinomycetes > Propionibacteriales > Propionibacteriaceae > Cutibacterium > Cutibacterium avidum. The sequence goes on from NC_021064.1 coordinate 710,184, forward strand.
GGCGGAGTCATCATTGGCGCCACATGCGGACAGGACGCCGACGGCGGTAACGCCGAGGCTTCCAAGAAGCATTGAGCGACGGCTGATGTTGGACATGGGGTCACACCTTTCGGGGCAGCTCGACGCTCATCGTCGAGCATGGGTTGCGCATCGGGAGGACATCTCGTTGTCATTCCCTTGCAAGCTGCTGCAATTCTTGCAAAGTTTTTCATCGCTGCCCAGTGGCGCGGCCGGGTTTGTGACCTTTTTCACAGGATCGTGCGGTTGCCGCGGGCGGGGAGCGGCCCGCTCATGGTGACCCCGGGATAACGTAGGGTGTCCTAAGTTGCGTCGGAGTATCTTTAGGCAACAATGAAGTTGTGAAAAATTCGACCGACACCGAGATGGCCGCCGCAGGTCGCGACGTCGTCGGCGAGCACAAGCAGGGGAACATGGACAGCTCCACGAGGGATCGTGTGATGTCGTCCATCCTGCACAATGGCCCGTCGACGGCCAGCGAGTTGGCTGATCGTCTCGGTCTGACAGCAGCGGCAGTGCGCCGCCATCTCAGTTCCCTCGTCAATGAGGGCCTCGTCGATTCCCGTGAGAAGAGGATCTTCGGGGCCAGGGGGCGAGGCCGTCCCTCGCGCGTCTTCTTCCTCACTGATCATGGGAGGGCTGATTACTACACCGCCTATGACGACCTGGCGATCTCGGCTCTACGGCAACTTGCCGACGCCGTCGGACCGTCGGCACTCGATGCGGTGGCCAAGGCCCGAGTCGATGACATTGAGTCGCGGTATCGCGCCCTGCGGGAGAAATGTCCCGACGAGGTTCCTGCCCAGTTGTTGGCCGAGGCCCTGTCGGCAGACGGGTACGTGGCGACCACTCAGCCGGCGGGTGCCGGGCAGCAGATCTGCCAGCACAACTGCCCGGTTGCCGAGGTGGCCAAGGTCTTTCCGCAGCTGTGCGAGGTCGAGACCCAGTTGTTCTCCGAACTCCTCGGGTCGCACGTCCAGCGGTTGGCAACGATCGCTCACGGTGACGGGGTGTGCACCACCCACATTCCCGTCGACGTCGAGATCACCCGTCGGGCACTCTCCGAGCCGTCCAAGCGTCCATCCATCCGAAAGGATCACTCATGACCCAGGTTGACACCCCCACAAGCCTCCCGGGCACCGGCGCCAGCCAGGACGAACACCTGGCTGCCCTCAGCGGCTACAAATATGGCTGGCACGACTCCGATGCCTACGCAGCAGCTTCTCAGCGCGGACTGTCCGAGGATGTCGTGCGCGGCATCTCGGCCATGAAGCACGAGCCGCAGTGGATGCTTGACATGCGTCTCAAGGCCCTCAAGCTCTTCGGGCGCAAGCCGATGCCGACCTGGGGCGTCGACATCAGCACGATCGACTTCGACCAGATCAAGTACTTCGTGCGCGCTCAGGAGCGTCAGGCCCAGTCCTGGGAGGACCTTCCGACCGACATCAAAAACACCTACGACCGTCTGGGCATCCCGGAGGCCGAGAAGGATCGTCTGGTTGCCGGTGTGGCCGCCCAGTACGAGTCCGAGGTCGTCTATCACAAGATCAACGAGGAGCTCGGCAAGCAGGGAGTGCTGTTCCTCGACACCGACACCGCCCTCAGGGAGGAGCCCGAGCTCTTCCGTGAGCACTTCGCCAGCGCCGTCCCGCTCGGCGACAACAAGTTCTCCGCGCTGAACTCCGCCGTGTGGTCCGGTGGTTCCTTCATCTACGTACCGAAGGGCGTCCACTGCACCATCCCGCTGCAGGCATACTTCCGCATGAACACCGAGAACCTCGGCCAGTTCGAGCGGACCCTGATCATCGTCGACGAGGGTGCCTACGTGCACTACGTCGAGGGCTGCACCGCCCCGATCTACAAGTCGGACTCGCTGCACGCGGCCGTCGTCGAGATCATCGTCAAGAAGAACGCCCGTTGCCGTTACACGACCATCCAGAACTGGTCGAACAACGTGTACAACCTCGTCACCCAGCGTGCTTACGTCGAAGAGGGCGGCACGATGGAGTGGATCGACGGCAACATCGGTTCCAAGGCCAACATGAAGTACCCGGCCTGCTACCTTATGGGCCCGCACGCCAAGGGCGAGGCACTGTCGGTCGCTTTCGCCGCCGAGGGACAGCACCAGGACACCGGCGCGAAGATGGTCCACAACGCCCCGTACACGTCCTCGACGATCGTCTCCAAGTCGATCTCCCAGGGTGGCGGACGCTCGGCTTACCGCGGCCTCGTCGCCGTCGGCAAGGATGCCCATCACTCCTCCTCGGCAGTGCGCTGTGACGCTCTGCTGGTCGACGACATCTCCCGCTCGGACACCTACCCCTACAACGACATCCGTACCGATGAGGTGTCCATGGCCCACGAGGCCACCGTCTCCAAGGTCAGTGAGGACCAGCTGTTCTACCTCATGCAGCGTGGTCTGACCGAGGAGGAGGCCATGGCCATGATCGTGCGCGGATTCATTGAGCCGATCGCCAAGGAGTTGCCGATGGAGTACGCCCTGGAGCTCAACCGGCTCATCGAGCTGCAGATGGAAGGTGCGGTCGGCTGATCCGGCCCCGCCCCGACGAACCCCACTTTTCCCAGAAAGAGAGACACCGCGTTGAGCGCACCAGCCGCTGCGCCCCGAAAGGGCCACAACGTCGCCATCGAGAACGACGTCGAATCCCATCTGCACCCCACCCCGTCGTGGGAGGTCGCCGATCACCCCATGCCCACCGGGCGTGAGGAGATCTGGCGGTTCACTCCGATCAAGACCTTCACCCCGATCCTTTCCGAGCTCGCTCTCGAGTCGAGCCAGGAGGCCGGCGTCATCGACGTCGACGTCAGGGGGGCCGAGGGCATCACCGTCACCGACCTGGCCGCCAGCGAGCTGAATGGCCTGGCCGAGACCCCGCAGGACCGTCTGTCGGCTCTGGCCGCAGCCGACCCGCACGCCGTCAACCATCGTCTGGTCATCCCGGCCGAGGCCGAGCTCAAGGTCCCGGTCGAGATCACCGTCAATGGTCACAACGACGAGATCTCCTGCCACCACAACGTGGTCGTCGAGATCGGCAACCATGCCCAGGCCACCGTCATCGTTCGTCACCGTGGTGTGGCCCGTCTCGGTGAGAACTGGACCTTCCGCGTCGGTGACGGTGCCCAGGTGACCGTCCTCTTCGTCCAGGAGTGGGACGACACCGCCATTCACGGTGCCCAGATCTCCTTCGAGATCGGTCGTGACGCCACCGTCCGCACTGCCCAGGCCAGCTTTGGCGGCAAGGCCGTGCGCATTTCCCAGACCGCCTCCTACAACGGTCCCGGTGGCAACCTGACCCAGCTCGGTGCCTACTTCGCCGATGCCGGCCAGCACATCGAGCACCGCCTGTTCGTCGACCACAATGCCCCCAGCACCGAGTCCCACGTGGACTTCCGTGGTTGTCTGCAGGGCAAGGACGCGCACTCGGTGTGGATCGGTGACGTCCTCATCCGTCCGGTGGCCGAGGACATTGAGACCTACGAGTCCAACAAGAACCTCGTCCTCACCGAGGGCTGCCGTGCCGACGCCGTGCCGAACCTGGAGATCCAGACCGGCAATATCCGTGGCGCCGGACACTCCGCCTCCACCGGACGCTTCGACGCCGAGCAGCTGTTCTACCTGCAGTCGCGTGGCGTCGAGGAGGCCGAGGCCCGTCGTCTCGTCGTGCATGGCTTCTTCACCGACATCGTCCGCAGGATCGGCGTGCCAGAGATCTCCGAAGAGCTCGTCGCCCGCATCGAGGCCGAGCTCGTCGAAAACCTCGGCGCCTCCACCACGGTGGAGGAGGGCTGATGCCGGTCGTCACCAGTTTCTCGGCCCTCGAGGAGGATTCCCCGCAGGAGTTCGAGGTCGACGGCACCGAGATCGTCCTGGTACGCACCGAGGGTGAGGTCCACGCCATCGGAGCCATCTGCACCCATGCTCAGGTGCCGATGGCTGACGGTGACGTCGAGGACTGTGGCCTCGAGTGCTACATGCACGGGTCGATCTTCGACCTGCGCACCGGCAAACCCCGCAACCTTCCGGCCACCGAGCCGCTTCCCGTCTATCCCGTGACCATCGACGGCGACGACGTCCTCGTCGACGTCGCCAACCCCATCACGAAGGAGTCCTGAACCACCATGGCAACCCTGCAGATCAATGACCTTCACGTCGACGTCGAGACCGAGGCCGGTCCCAAGCAGATCCTCAAGGGAGTCGACCTGACCATCAACTCCGGAGAGGTCCACGCCATCATGGGCCCCAACGGTTCCGGCAAGTCGACCCTGGCCTACACCCTGGCCGGTCACCCCAAGTACACCGTCACCGGTGGTTCCGTCACCCTTGACGGTGAGGACCTGCTGGCGATGACCGTCGACGAGCGTGCCCGCGCCGGTCTGTTCCTGTCGATGCAGTACCCGGTCGAGGTGCCCGGCGTCTCCGTCGCCAACTTCCTGCGTACCGCTCGTACCGCCACCGACGGTCAGGCCCCGAAGCTGCGCACCTGGGTCAAGGAGGTCAATGAGGCCCTGACCCGTCAGGAGCTCGACCTCGACTTCGCCGAGCGGTCCGTCAACGAGGGATTCTCCGGTGGTGAGAAGAAGCGTTCCGAGATGGCCCAGCTCGAGCTGCTTCACCCGAGGTTCGCGATCCTCGACGAGACCGACTCCGGCCTGGACATCGATGCCCTCAAGGTCGTCGCCAACACCGTCAACCGGTACATGACCGACCCTGAGCACGGGCTCATGCTCATCACCCACTACACCCGAATCCTGCGTTACGTTAAGCCCACCCAGGTTCACGTCTACGTCGATGGCCGGGTGGCCGCCACCGGTGGTCCGGAGCTGGGCGAGGAGCTCGAGGCCGAGGGCTACGAGAAGTACGTGTCCGCTGTCAAGGCCAACTCCTGATCATGAGCTACGACGTCGAGAAGATCAGGAAGGATTTCCCCATCCTGTCCACCAGGGTGGGGGAGTACCCGCTGACGTACCTCGACTCGGCCAACACCTCCCAGAAACCGCAGGTCGTCATCGACGCCCTGAGTGAGCACTACGCCCGACACAACGCCAACGTTGCTCGGGCCATGCACCAGCTCGGGTTGGAGTCCACCCAGGCATACGAGGGCGGGCGTGAACGCATCGCGCGGTTCATCGGGGCGTCTCGTCCCGAGGAAGTGGTGGCCCTGTCGAACGCCTCGGAGGCTCTCAACCTGTGTGCCCACACCTTGGGTGAGCGTCTCGGACCCGGCGACGAGGTCGTCATCTCGGTGATGGAGCATCACTCCAACCTGGTGCCATGGCAGCTCGTGTGTCAGCGCACTGGAGCCACCCTGCGGTGGTTCGACATCACCGATGAGGGCCGTCTCGACCTCGAGAAGGCCGAGGCGGAGGGCCTCATCAACGAGCACACCAAGGTCGTCTCCCTGACCTTGGCCTCCAACGTGCTCGGCACGATCAACCCAATCGGGATGATCGCCGAGCAGGCCCATGCCGTCGGTGCCGTCATGGTGGTCGACGCATCCCAGGCCGTCCCACAGATGCCTGTTGATGTGTCGGCCCTGGGAGCTGACCTGGTGGCCTTCACCGGCCACAAGATGTGCGGCCCGACCGGTATTGGCATTCTCTGGGGGCGCTACGACCTACTCGCCGAGCTCCCGCCCTTCCTCGGCGGTGGCGAGATGATCGAGGTCGTGCGCATGGAGGGATCGACCTACGCCGAGCCCCCGCATCGTTTCGAGGCCGGCACCCCGCCGATCGCTCAGCTCGCCGCCCTCGGCGTGGCCGCTGACTATCTGGATGGCATCGGGATGGAGGCCATTGCCGAGCACGAGCACGAGCTCGCTGCCCGGATGCTCGAGGGTCTGCAGACCGTCAAGGGGGTGCACATCCTCGGACCGATCGACGCCACCGCCCGTACCGGCACGGTGTCCTTCACCATCGAGGGAGTACATCCGCACGACGCCATGAGCCTCATGGACGGTCACGGGGTCGCGGTGCGCGGTGGCCACCACTGTGCCAGGCCGTTGCACGAGTGGCTGGGAATACAGTCGTCCCTTCGTGCGTCGTCATACCTGTATTCCACCGCGGACGAGGTGGATCGGCTCGTCGAGTCCGTCGAGTACGCTCGGAGCTTCTTTGCCGGAGGTGTCGCATGAACGTCGAGGAGATGTATCAGCAGATCATCCTGGATCACTACCGGGAGAAGCACCACAGTGGTCTGCGCGAGGACTACGACGCCGAGGTGACCCAGGTCAACCCGTCCTGTGGCGACGAGTTGCTGCTGCGGGTTCACCTGGATGGCGACGTCATCTCCGACGTGTCCTATGACGCGGTGGGGTGCTCCATCTCCCAGGCGTCGACCTCGGTCATGACCGATCTCGTCATCGGCAAGACCATCGACGAGGCCCAGGAGCTCTACCGCGGCTTCCAGGAGATGATGCGCTCTCGCGGCACCATCGAGCTCGACGAGGACACCTACGAGGACGCCATTGCCTTCGAGGGAGTCGCCAAGCTCATGGCGCGAGTCAAGTGCGCGATGCTCGGCTGGTCAGCACTGGAGGACGGTCTGCTCAAGGCGACCGAGAAGGCTCCGGCCACTGCCGACGCGATCGCTGAGAAGAACGAGACGAAGGAGGAGGGCTGATGAGCGATGACAACGCCGTGCCCGCCCAGGAAGTGACGCTGACGGCCATGCCGACCGTCGACGACGTCATTGAGGCGATGAAGGACGTCATCGACCCCGAACTCATGGTCAACGTCGTTGACCTCGGCCTCGTCTACGGGGTCAACATCGACGACGAGGGCAATGTCACCATCGACATGACGCTGACCAGCCCCACCTGCCCGCTGACGGATCGGCTGGAGTACGACACCCAGACGGTGCTGGAGGGGATCGTCAAGTCCGCGACGATCAACTGGGTGTGGCTGCCGCCGTGGGGTCTGGAGCGCATCACCGATGATGGCCGGGCGCAGCTCCAGGCGATCGGCTTCAACGTCTGAGTCTGTCGTCACGCCCCTGTGCCCGCAGGGACTGACGGGAGGGGCCGGGGAAGACCCAGCCCCTCCCCGGGCACTCAAATACTGGAGGCCACCTCGTAGGCGTCCCAGATCGCGTACATGATATTGGCAGGCTTGCGGGCGTCCCCGATGATGTTGAACGGCAATCCGGTCGCCTCGACGGCGCCACGCAGGTCCTGCTCGGGCAGGTAGCCGATGGCGGCGACGACCGAGTCGGCGGGCAGTTCCTTCTCGTGGCCGTTGACCTCGACCATGAGCCCCTTCGGCGTGGTGTGCAGGGCCTTGGCATCAGCCATCACCTCGATCCCACGGAAGGGAACCAGGCGACGCAGCATGTCCTCATTGGCAGCGCACAGCGGGGCATTTCGGGTGAGAATGTCGGGTTCGGCCTCGACGATCGTCACCTCGGCCTCGGCTTCCCGCATTGCCAGAGCCAGCTCGCAACCCGTCAGGCCGCCGCCGATGATGACGATCCTCTTACCCAGTGAGTCACGATGGAGCAGGGCGTCGGTGGCGTCGACGACCGTGGTGTCATCACCCAGATCGAGTCGACGTGGTGTCGACCCGGTGGCCAGGATGATGTGATCGGCCCGGAAGGACGCGATGAGGTCGGCGGTTGCCGAGGTGTTGAGACGGATCTCCACGCCCAGCTCCTCCAGGGTCGTTCGGTACCAGTCGAGCAGGGCCAGGTCGTCCTCCTTGAAGGAGGGTTGGCCACCAGCGAGTACGACACCGCCGATGTGGTCGCTGGCCTCGACGATGACGGCCTCATGTCCGCGTTCGCTGAGGACTCGCGCTGCCTCCATGCCCGCCAGACCAGCACCGATGATGAGCACCCTCTTGGCGTGGTGCGGCAACACCGGATGCAGATGGGTGTCGGCCTCGCGTCCGGCCTCCGGGTTCACCGAGCAGTTCAGCACGGTGAACTTGCCGATACGACCGATGCAGCCCTCCTGGCAGGAGATGCAGGGACGTACTCGTTCCGGATGGTCGGTCTGCAACTTGATGACGATGTCCGGGTCCGCCAGGGTTGGTCGGGCCAAGGACACCATGTCGACGATCCCGTCGGAGACCGCATTGGCGGCAAGGTCAGGATCGTCCATCCGCCCTGCGACGATGAGCGGGATGTCCGGCAGAGCCTCCTTGAGTTCAGAGGCATAGGGCAGGTAGAGCCCCTTCTCCTGGTACATCGGCGGATGGTTCCAGAACCAGGCGTCGTAGCAGCCGACGTCGATGTCGAGGGCCTCGTATCCATAGGAGTGCAGCAGGCGAGCGGCCTCGATGCCCTCAGGCATGTCACGACCGACTTCCTCGAACTCCTCGTCGGGAAGGGCACCGACGTTCCAGTCCTTCATCATGGACTTCGGCGAGAAGCGGATCTGGACCGGGAAATCGTCCCCGACCGGCTCGTGGATGGCCTCGACGATCTCGCGCGGGAACCTCAATCGGTTCTCCAGCGAGCCGCCGTATTCGTCGGTGCGGTGGTTGAACCTCTCGATGGCGAACTGGTCAATGAGGTAGCCCTCATGGCAGGCATGCACCTGGATGCCGTCGAAGCCAGCTTCATAGGCAACCTTCGCGGCGATCCGGAACTGGGCGACGATCTGGTGGATCTCGTCCTTGGTGATCTCGCGGCAGGTGATCCTCGGATTCCACATGTAGGGGATTTCCGACGGGGCGGCCGGCTTCTCACCGGGACGCAGCACGACAGGCATGATGACTCGTCCGAACCCGGCGCCGACCTGCAGGACGATGCGGGAGTCATGGGCGTGGACCCGTTCCGTCATCTCCCGTGATGTCCGCAGGAAGCAGGCAGGAGACAGTGTCGGATTGGGCAACGTGCCGCTGGGCAGGTGTTCGATCGGGTTCGTCACCTGGCAGACGCCGGTGATGATGAGGCCGATACCGCCGGCAGCTCGCCGGACGTAGTAGTCGATTCCTCGTTGGTTCCAGCCGCCCTCAGCGGTGGACATGCCCAGTGGGCCCATCGGGCCCATGGCGTAGCGGTTCTTGACGTGGATGGAGCCGATGGTCGTCGGCTCGAACAGAATTCGATGGATCTCGCTCACAACAACCTCCCCCGGCCGGCGTCATCGATGACGCACTGAATTGGATGCCGTGTGCGTCCCTATTGTATTCGCTGGATGCGAACGCGGCGTCTGAATCCATTCAGACGCCGCGTCGGGGGCTGTAGGTCAGGTCGTGTGAGCCGACGGCTCACACGTCACCCCAGGTCATTGGTGGAGAAGGTGTCGCACTGGGCCGGGTCGCCGGTGTCGAAGCCGCGCTGGGCCCAGTGGACTCGCATCCCCGACGAGCCGTGGGTCCACTTGTCGGGCTGCACGCCGCCACCGTACTGACGCTGGATGTGGTCATCACCGACTGCTCGAGCGGCCTCGACGACCTTGGCCAGGTCGTCACGGGTGACATTGTCGATGACGTCGGCCTTGTTCTTCGAGGTCCACTTGAGATAGGTGCCGGCATAGCAGTCGGCCTGCAACTCCAGGCGTACTGACGCCGACTTCGGGCCGGTCTGGTTACCCGATGCGTGAGCCTCGGACAATGTCCCCAGCAGGTCCTGGGCGTGATGACCGTACTCGTGGGCCATGATGTAGGCCTCGGCAGCGGTGGAGGACTGAGTACCAAGCTGCTGCAACAAGGTGTCGAGGAAGTTCGTGTCAAGGTAGACCATCTTGTCCGGCGGGCAGTAGAAGGGCCCAGTCTGGGCGTCGGCGTGACCACACCCGGTGCGCGCCGAACGGCTGAACGGAGTCGTTTTGGCCTTGGTGTAGCCCTCGATCTGGGTTTCCCAGTACTCGTTGATGCTGGTGGCGTAGGCCGCCCAGCGGCAGTTGGGGTCCCTTTTGACGTCGGCTCCGCTGCGGCAGTGCGACACCGCGGCCGTCGAGTTGGCCGGGACGGTTTGTGATTGATCGTTCTGACCGAGCAGATCGCCAGGATTGACGCCCAGCAAAACCGCAATGAGAAGGACGACGACCCCGGCACCTCCTCCGATGGCGACACGTCCACCGCCGCCACCGCCACTGGGGGAGCCGATGGAACCGGGATCAATACCTGCGTCGTCCTTGAAATCCATGACGCCCCGTTTCAGACGGCGAACCAGCAGATGACGCCAGCGACGACCAGCACGGCTGGAATGACGATGGCCAACAGGTGCCACCACCGTTTCTCCAACCAGATCTGCGTCAGGACGCCAATGATGAGGCCAAGAACGCCCAGGGCGACCACCGAGCACCAGTAGGTGACGGGTTCACCACGCTGGCACACGTCGGCGGCCTGGTCGCAGAGGGACCACCACGCGAGATATCCGAATATCCCCAATCCAAGCACGGCGACGACAACACCGCAGATGACGAGAATCAGGTACCGGCGCCATGAACGGACGACGTCCTCAAGGTCGTCGTCATCCTCTGGTGCTGCTCGGCGTGGCGTACTCATGTCTGACATTCTGTCAAGATGTGGGGCATGATGTCTCCTTTCGCGCGGGGAAATGAACCCAACGTCGCCCGGAAAGACCCTGGAAAAGGCGTTGTCACCCTTCATCACGATCACGCCACGCGGATGGACGCCACCACCCTCTACGAATGTCTGTGGCTGCGCAGCGCAGTGTTCAACGGGGAGCAACAGTGCACTGAGCCGGACCTGGACGGACGAGAACTCGAACCCACCACGGTCCTGGTGTGGGCCTCGGTCGATGGGCATCCAGTTGGAACCCTGCGCATCCTTGACGACGACCACATCGTCATCGGGCGAGTCGTCGTCGACGACGACCACCGCGGCCTCCATATTGGCCGGCGCATGATGGATCTGGCCCTTGAACTTGCGCGCGCAGCCGACAAGGAGATCACCTTGCACGCTCAGTCGTACCTGGAGAACTGGTACGGCGATTTCGGTTTCGTCGTCACCGGGCCGCACTTCGACGAGGCAGGTATCGATCACGTCCCCATGACCTTGGGACGCTGATTCCTCCAGACTCCCCATTTGGTCCAAGGCGTCAGGACGGGGGAAGATGGGCCGGTGCTGCAGGTCAAGGATGTGGAGGTGCGAGTCGGAGCCAGACTCCTGCTCAACCCAGTGAGTTTCCAGGTCACCGCTGGGGACAAGATCGGTTTGGTGGGTCGAAACGGTGCCGGCAAGACGACCCTGACCCGCATCCTGGCGGGTGAGGGGCTACCCGCCGCAGGTTCGGTGAGACGTACCGGGGAACTCGGCTACCTGCCTCAGGACCCCCGCGATCCTGACATGGAGACCATCGCCCGAGCACGAATCCTCTCGGCCCGTGGCCTGGACCACATGCTCGAACGGATGCGTACCCTGGAGCACCAGATGGCCAACGGCTCCGACGAGGAGCGGGCGGTCGCGATGGACAAGTACTCCAAGGCGGAGGACCGTCTCATCGCCGCTGGCGGTTACGGAGCCTCTGCCGAGGCTGCTCGGATCGCGTCGAACCTGGGACTTGACGATCGCGTGCTGTCCCAGCCACTCAAGAACCTTTCTGGTGGTCAGCGTCGTCGAGTCGAGCTGGCGCGCATCCTGTTTTCCGGGGCAGACACCCTCCTCCTGGACGAGCCGACCAACCACCTGGACGCCGACTCCATCGTCTGGCTGCGCAGCTTTCTGCAGTCCTACTCGGGCGGGGTTCTCATGATCTCCCACGACACCGGTCTGGTGGAGGCCACCGTCAACAAGGTCTTCCACCTCGACGCCAACCGCGCCACCCTCGACATCTACTCCATGGGGTGGAAGCTCTATCTGGAGCAGCGGGCTGCTGACGAGAAGCGTCGTCACAAGGAGAGGATCAACGCCGAGCGCAAGGCTGCTGCCCTGCAGGTTCAGGCTGACAAGCTGCATGCCAAGGCGACGAAGGCCGTTGCCGCCCAGCAGATGGCCCGGCGCGCCGAGAAGCTGCTTGCCGGGGTAGAGGGAGAGAGAGCTGTCGACAAGGTGGCCGCCATCCGCTTCCCCGACCCGGCCCCCTGTGGCAAGACGCCTCTGATGGCCCGCAACCTCACCAAGACCTACGGTTCCCTGGAGGTCTTCACTGGGGTGGACCTGGCCATTGACCGGGGATCCCAGGTCGTCGTCCTGGGGCTCAATGGTGCCGGAAAGACAACCCTGCTTCGGATCCTGGCCGGCAAGGAGACCCCCGACACCGGCGAGGTCATCGCCGGGCATGGCCTCAAACTGGGCTATTTCGCCCAGGAGCACGACCTGCTGGACATGGATCGCACTGTGCTGGAGAACATGGCCAGCGCAGCGGCTGATCTCGACGAGACCGAGATGCGCAAAGTGCTGGGCTCCTTCCTCTTCACTGGCGACGACGTCCACAAACCGGCTGGGGTGCTCTCCGGCGGCGAGAAGACCCGTCTTGCCCTGGCCACCCTCGTCGTCTCCTCGGCCAATGTGCTGCTGCTCGACGAGCCGACCAACAACCTTGACCCGGCCAGCCGAGAGCAGGTCCTCGACGCCATTGGCCACTTCGGTGGGGCGATCATTCTCGTCACCCACGACGAGGGAGCCGTCCATGCCCTCGACCCTGATCGGGTGCTTGTGTTGCCCGACGGCACTGAGGACATGTGGAGCGCTGACTACGCCGAGCTCATCAGTCTGGCCTGATATTGCAGTCCTGACGACCATGACATGCCGTAGCATGAGGGCGCACAGGACGTTGTCGAGGAGGGTTGATGGTCACACGTGCGCCCAGACTGGTTGGAGAGGCCAGACAGGCGATGGCCGAGGAATTGGCGGGTCGATACAACCAAGGTGCGTCCATCCGGTCGCTGGCACGCGAGTCCGGACGGTCCTACGGACTGGTGCAGAAGCTCTTGCGGGAAGCTGGGGTTGAGTTTCGTCCTCGTGGTGGTGCGGACCCGGCGTCGCCTGAGACCAAGGCCGAGCGTGAGACCGTGCAGCAGGAACAGGCAGATGATCAGCCCGACGTCGAGGCCCTCCGCCTGGCCGTCGAGACCGCAGTGGCCCGTGCGGAGAAGGCCGACCGCAAGGCACGCAAGGCTGAGAAGGCATTGCGCAAACTGCGTCGCAAGGGAGCCGGGAAGTCCCGCCGCAAGGCGGCCAAGGCGACCCTCAACAAGCATCGTGCCAAGGCCGAGAAGGCCGACCGCAAGGTGCGCAAGGCTCGTCGTCGCCTCGACGAGGTCGAACACGCAGCAGAGCCTCGTCAGTTCTGAGGGTCGTACGCGTCGACCGTGATCAGCGCGGGACCAGGGTGGTGATCTCCACCGCTGAGGTGACTTCCACCGCATCCACATGAATGTCCTGGACGTGGTGGGCGCTGGGCCCCATCGCGACGACGTCTGAGGCCGTCGGCCCGTCGAGGCCGACGACGGTGCTGATCTCCTCATGTCCGGCGACCTCGAACTGTGATTCCAGACCGGCCACGAGTTCGTCATGCTTGTGGGGCTGGATACCGATCATCCCGGTTGTCTCGCGCAACTGGTGCAGATGCTTGGGCAGGGGAGTGACGACGACGAGGAGGCCGTCGGGACGCAGTATGCGCTTGAACTCGTCGCGGTTGCGCGGCGCGAAAACGCACAACACGGCGTCCATGCACCCGGTGCGGATCGGTAGACCGGCCCAGGTGTCGGCGACGACAGCTGCCATCCGAGGATGGGCTCTCGCTGCCTTGCGAATGGCTGCTGATGAGACATCGGTGGCCAGACCGTGGGCAGTTGCGTGACCTTCGAGGACCTGTGCCAGATGATGTCCCGTTCCAGCCCCGACCTCGACGATGCTCCTGCGTTCGGCGAGGATCTCGGTGAGACGCCCGTCGAGGTCGTGGAAGAGACCGGCGTCAAGTACCCGCTGACGTGACGTGAGCATCGCGGAGGTGTCAGCGTTCGCCCCGGCTGGGGAGGTCGTCATCGTCACATGGCCCTGTTTGGCGATGTCGAGACAATGGCCTTCCTCGCAGCGCAGGGACCTCCCATCGAGGTCCATGGGTCTTTCGTGGCCACGGCGTTGACAGGTCGGGCACACCAGCCACGGCAGGGCCAGGGACAAGGTCGGCGTCACTTGGTGGTCGTCCTCGTCTCGGTAGTCTCGGACTCCTTGGGCGCCGAGATCCTGTTGGCCTTGGCCCGGCGCTTCTGACGATCCTTGACATCACCTCGGATGAGCACGAAGAGACCGATCACCGCGATGGCGGTGAAGCAGAACCACTGGATGGCATAGGACAGGTGCGGGCCATCATCGAGTTCTGGAAGTTCCAGGGGAACCAGACCCCTCTGGGCCGGCGCCATCGAGGTGGCCGTGATGTAACCGTTGACGTAGGTAATCCCCTGCGCCTTGCCGATGGCGTCGGAGTTGATGAGCCTGACCTTGCCCCGTACCGGGTCGGTGGCGGTGGGCTTGCCGTGTTCATTGCCCTTGACCCGCCCGGTGATCGTCACGGTTCCAGAAGGCGCTGGTGGCAAGGCCTGATTGTCACCGGTGGTGGAGGATCGCTTGAGGAAGCCGCGATCGATGAGAACGTGCTGACCATCCTTGGTGACGATGGGGGTGACGACCTCGGACCCTTCGTCATCGCCATTGCTGCGATAACGCACCTGAAGCTCGTGAGCCGTGTCGAAGGTGCCGGTGATGGTGGCCGGGCGCCACTGTTCCTGCGCGGTCACCGGGTGCTGACCCATGAGGGTCGACCACTCGACCGGTCGCTTGTTCTCGTTGGTACGGATGATCTCATTGGCTTCGCGGCGGCCCGACAGTCGGTGCAGTTGCCATTCGCCGAGGCGTACCATGACCAGGCCCAGCACAATGACCAGGAGGGTCAGGGCCACCCATCGAACCCACAGCTTCTTCACGTCCTCGAGCCTAGTTGGTCCTGCCACGTTGGCTGCCAACAGGTCTCAGGCATCCGATCCATGCCCAGGATTCAGTTCTCGTCGACCTCTCCATGGATCGTCACGGCCGGGTTCAGCTCCCCGCGAGTTTCCTCAGCGTGCTGGGAGGGCAAGGTGTCAGTGGTGCGTCGGTCCGCCGCATTGCCGAGGACGACAGCGATGGCAGGGATGACGGCAGCCCCCAGCAGGAAGGTCCACCGCCAGGGGCTAGGGGTGATGACGAGCCCGATGAAGCACAAGGTTCGCACCAGCATTGACCACAGATAGCGACGCTGACGCATCTCCAGGTCCTGGCTGGCAGATCTCTTGGCGGACGTGATGGAGTGCCGGGAGTCATGGTTCCCCCTGTGCCACCGAACACGTGCAGCGTCACTCACCCGTCCAGCCTAGGTCTGTGACGCCAATCAGGTCGAACCGTCCGAGCTCTTGGTGGTGGCCTGCGATAGGTTCATTCCATGAGTCCAGACACCCCGGGCCGCGTTGCCCTCGTCACAGGTGGATCGCGCGGTATCGGTGCTGCGATCGCCGCAGATCTGCACGCACAGGGATACCGAGTGGCTGCCACGAGTCGCTCGGCCACCGCACCTGAGGGGGTGCTGCCGGTCGCCTGCGATGTCACCGACGCGGACTCTGTCGACGCAGCATTCAGCCAGGTGGAGAAGGAGTTCGGCCCGGTTGAGGTGCTCATCGCCAACGCAGGCATCACTCGGGACGGACTCCTCGCCCGTATGAAGGAAGAGGACTTCACCGACGTTCTCGACACCAATCTCACTGGTACCTACCGCGTCATTCGTCGCGCCGCCAGGGCGATGACTCGCGCCCGGTTCGGGCGCATCGTCCTGACCTCCTCAGTGGTCGGCCTGCTCGGTTCGCCTGGCCAGGTCAACTATGCCGCGTCGAAGGCCGGCATGGTCGGTATCGCCCGGTCCGTAACCCGCGAGCTCGGTTCCCGTGGCATCACCTGCAACCTCGTCGCTCCCGGTTTCATCTCCACCGACATGACTGACGAACTGCCCGAGAAGGTCGTCGACGACTATCTGGAGCGTATCCCGGCCAAGCGGTTGGGAACGGTTGACGATGTCGTCGCCGCTGTCCGGTTCCTCGTCTCCGACCCCGCCGGGTACATCTCTGGTGCTGTGATCCCCGTCGACGGCGGGCTCGGCATGGGCCACTGACACCACGTACATCCATCCCCATCGACTGGAAGGACATCACCATGGGGCTTCTTGAAGGACGCACCATCCTCGTCACCGGCGTGACGATGCACACCTCGATTGCGTTCAAGGTGGCTCAGATCGCCCAGGAGCAGGGTGCACGGGTCATCGTCTCCAACCTGCCTCGGGCGGTCGGGGTCACTCGTCGCGCAGTGCGCAAGCTCGATCCGGTGCCGGAGGTGCTGGAGCTTGACGTCACCGACGACGACCAGCTCGCCGCCCTGCCCCAGCAACTGCGCGACCTCGGGGTGGAGAAGCTCGACGGCGTCGTCCATGCCATCGCCTTCGCCAACCCGAAGACGGCCCTGGGCGGCAAGTTCCTCGAGACCGAGTGGGAGGACGTCTCGGTAGCGGTGCACACTTCCACCTACTCCTACGTCTCCCTCATCACCGCCCTCGACGGGATGCTCGCCGAGAATGCCTCCGTCGTCGGTCTGACCTTCGACGCCACCGTCTCCTGGCCCTTCTATGACTGGATGGGAGTTGCCAAGGCTGGGCTGGAGTCAGCCAACCGTTACCTGGCTCGCTACATGGGTCCCAAGGGAGTGCGCTGTAACCTCGTCTCGGCCGGCCCGTTGGACACCATGGCCAAGACGGCCATTCCCGGCGCCGACGCCTTCAACGACCTGTGGGGAGAGCGTGCCCCGCTCGGCTGGGACACCAAGGACACCACTCCTGCCGCCAAGGGGATCGTTGCCCTGCTGTCCGACTGGTTCCCCGCCACCACCGGCGAGATGATCCACGTCGACGGAGGCATGGGTTCGACCGGAGCCTGATCAGGTCAGCGGCCACGAGGTGGCTGCTGTGATCGCTTGGGAGGCGGCGTTGCGCAACTGGCGCAACGCCGCCTCCCGCGTGTGCGCGCTGTGGGCCGTGATCAGCTGGTGGGTGGAGGCGAGTCCGGCGTCACAGGCGGTCAACACGGTCCATGCCGAGTCGAGGAGCCTCTGGTCGGAGGGGCGGTGACCGGTTAGATGAGGGGCAATGGCTTCAGGACGTTCCCCGGCAACCATGCCCAGATCACTGAGCCGGGATGCCGTGGCCGTCATCGCTGAACGAAGCAGGGGAGCCGCATCGGTGGGAGTTAACGGGGGCGGCGGAGCTACTGCTCGAGCGATAGCCCACTGCATGGCAGAACCGACAGGCTGGGGGATCCACGCCGTACCGGCGGGCACGGCAGCTGAGCCTTGATGACAGATGATGACAGCCCCGGCGTCGAGAGCCGCGTGATTGACCCGAGCTGGACCGCGCAGACCGGCGAGCTGGCCGGGAGCGGGCAACAGGAGGCCCCAGAACACCGGGGAGTCGTGGGGGGCGTGGGAGATCCGGGCCAGGGCCATCCGTATCGGGACCGAGGACAGCGGATCGTGCTCGGACAGGCCGAGGACTTCCTCAGGATCATGAACGTGGTGGGCCGCCGCCATCCCCAACAGCTCCGCCTCGGCATGGGGAGCGGTCGTGCGACCGGTACACAGCTCGTTGAGCAGACAGGTGAGACGGCAGCAGATCTCGAGCACCTGCCCAGATTAGACGCCCTGAGATGACATCGAAGGCCGCAGTTCCCGGCAACACCACGCCGACCTCGTCGCGCCAGCCAGTGAATGTCGCCGACACAAGGTAAGTTCATACTCATGAGTGCAGTGGCGCAGTTGGCAGGCGTGGGAGTCCGACGCGGGGAGCGATGGATCCTCGACAATGTCGACCTCGACGTCGAAGAAGGCCAGCGTTGGGTGCTGGTTGGTCCCAATGGGGCGGGAAAGACGACCCTTCTGCAGGTCTTGGGAGCTGAGCTTCATCCCACTGAGGGATTGGTCGAAATCCTCGACGAGATCCTTGGAGCCGTCGATGTCTTTGAGCTGCGCCCACGTATCGGCATGGCCTCCTCGGCCCTGGCACACCGCATCCCGGCCCAGGAGAAGGTCGGGAACATCGTTGTCTCGGCTGCCTGGGCTGTCGTCGGACGCTGGCGTGAAGCCTATGACGAGCAGGATGTCACCCGCGCCGATGATCTGCTGGAGCGTATGGGTCTAGTCGGCATGGTTGATCGCACCTGGGGCACCCTCAGCGAGGGGGAGCGTAAGCGGGTCGAGATTGCCCGAGCACTCATGACTGATCCTGAGCTGCTGCTCCTGGACGAGCCCGCGGCGGGCCTCGATCTCGCCGGTCGTGAGCAGTTGGTTGACGTGCTCTCGTCCGTCTTCACCGATCCTGATGCTCCTGCCTCAGTGCTCGTCACCCATCACCTGGAGGAGATCCCGGCTGGCGTCACCCATGCCCTGATCATGGCTGACGGCCGCATCGTGGCTGCTGGGCCGGTTGAGACGACCCTGACCTCCGAGGTTCTCTCGGGTGCCTTCGGAATGCCGCTGACCGTCAGCCATGTCGATGGCCGATGGAATGCTCGCGCCGCTCACTGATATCTGACGACGGGAGAACGCCGTGATGGAGCCCTTCGAGGACTGGCCGTGGCTGGTCTGGCTGGTCGGCTCGGCGGTGCTGGCCTGCACTGAGATGCTCACCGGTGATTTCACCCTGCTCATGTTGGCTGGTGGAGCGGTTGCTGGTGCCTTCACAGCTTTCTTCCTGCCGGGGATGATCCTGGTCCAGGCGATCGTGGCCGTGGCCGTCGCTATCCTCATGCTGGCGGTGCTGCGTCCCACCCTGTTGCGACGGGTGCGAGAGGCTCCCGGATACCGTTCGTCCTTGGACAAGTTGGTTGGCTCCAACGGCGTCGCGACCAGTGAGATCACCGATGGGCACGGACAGGTCAAGGTTGACGGGGAGGAGTGGTCGGCTCGGTCGGTCGAGCCCGGCATGACAATTGCCTCAGGCGAGAAGGTCGAGGTCTTCGAAGTGGACGGGACGACCCTCGTCGTATATCCAGTTTTCAAGAGCCTCGGTCCGTGATCTGGAGATTTGCCCCTGATCTGGGATGATGTAGACGGTGCCGGGTTGTGACCGGCACGGTCCAAGATCCCTTGCAGGAGTTTCCATGCCCCAGTTCATCGTGGTTCTGGTGGTCATTGCGCTGCTCGTCGCCTTCCTGGCCTCGAGCATCAAGATCATCCACCAGCAGAAGATTGGCTTGGTCGAGCGGCTCGGAAAGTTCAACCGACGACTCACCCCCGGCCCCCACCTGGTCATCCCCATCATCGATCGCGTGCAGTACAACCTCGACATGCGTGAGCAGGTCGTCCCCTTCCCGCCGCAGGGAGTCATCACCGAGGACAACCTGATGGTGAACATCGACTCGGTCATCTACTTCCAGATCGTTGACCCCGAGCGCGCCGCTTACGAGGCCCAGTCCTACAAGACAGCCATCGAGCAGCTCACCATGACGACGCTGCGAAACATCATCGGTGGCATGGACATGGAGGCCGCCCTCACCAGCCGCGAGGAGATCAACCAGAAGCTTCGGTCGGTCCTCGATGAGGCCACCGGAAAGTGGGGTATCAAGGTCAATCGCGTGGAGTTGCGGGCTATCGAGCCACCGCCCACCATCCGCGACGCGATGGAGAAGGGTGCGCGGGCCGAGCGTGACAAGCGGGCCGCCATTCTGTTGGCGGAAGGCCAGCGTCAGTCTCAGATCCTGTCGGCCGGTGGTGACCGGGAGTCTGCCATCCTGCGTGCCCAGGGTGATCGCGAGGCTGCCGTGCTGCGAGCCCAGGCCGACCGTCAGGCCCAGATGCTGCGGGCCGAGGGCGAGGCCCAGGCCATCACGACGGTGTTCAATGCCATCCATGCCGGCCAGCCCGACCAAGGTCTGTTGGCCTACCAGTACATGCAGATGCTGCCGACCCTGGCTCGCGGCGACTCCAACAAGGTCTGGGTCGTACCGTCCGAGCTCAATGACGCCCTCAAGGGGTTGGGATCGATGGCCGGCGGTGCACCTCAGGGGTCCGACGAGGGCGGGTTCTCGGTCGCCGATCCGAGCCGGTTCACCGCGCCGGAGAAGGTTGACGTCTTCGCCGAGATTGAGGCTCAGAAGGCTGAGGAGAAGGAGGCTTCCGAGGCCACCGTCCAACAGGCCATTCAGGAAGCTGCCAAGCTGGAGAATCCGGGGCTGTCAGGCAAACGTCACAAGGAGCCGAGCCAGGTTCTTGGCGCCTCGGCCCCTGTCCAGGTTGAAGCTCAGTCCGAGTCGACTGCTGCTGATCAGGGGCGACAGGGAGCTCCTGGAGACCAGGTTGATCAACCGGCCAACACCCAGTACGTCGGTGATCAGCACTTTGGAGGGCAGCGGCCTTCACAGGATCAGTGAGGTAGTTGGGCCGGGGCCATGATGGCCTCGGCCTCTCTGCTATCAGCGGACGGGGCGCCGATACGCGGCACGCTACGACGATGGGGTCCATTGACACCGTGCATGTTTTCTTGCATGATTATCGTGCAGGAAAACATGCACAGTTGTCGTATCCGTGTTGAGGAGTCCCTATGTCCCCCTCTCGAACATATGTCCATCCTGACGCGTCGGAGATTCTCCTTCCTCGGGTTCTCTATGCGTTGAGTGATCCGATTCGTCTTGAGATGGTGCGCCGCCTGTCGCTGGTCGAGGAGGCAGACAGTCTTGACTTGGCGGATGATCTGCCGCGCTCAACCTTGACGTATCACACCCGTATCCTTCGGGAGAACGGGATCACCTTTACCCGCTCTCAAGGCAGGTCTTGCCTGATTTCGCTGCGTGCCCGAGACCTCGAAGACCGTTTTCCAGGTTTACTCGACTCGGTCCTTGCTGGCTTGGTGGCCGACGCCTCCCGTGAGGACTCAGCCTCGTGATTGGCAGGTTGTGGCCTTATTTTGTGGGAACCGTCGCCCTCGGTCTCGATGCTTATGTCATTGCAGGCATGTTGCCCGAGATCGCATCGGATCTCGGCAGCGGTCCGGGCACGGTCGGGCTGGGTGTTGCTGCCTTCACAGCTGCCTACGCGATATCCGGGCCTCTTCTCGCAGGTGTTGCGGCCGGTGTTTACTCTCCACTGTCGTCTGCGGTGGCCGCACACAGTGTTTCGGCTGACCGGAGGGGACGCGCGTTGTCCTATCCTTGCGGGTTTGGCATGCGGCACTGTGTTTGGGGTTCCTCTTGGGCTGATGGTGGCTGACTGGGCCTCGTGGAGGTGGACCTTTGGCCTCATCGTCGGGGTCGGGCTATGCGCGATGCTGGGAATAGGTCTGCTTGGTCGTGGCCGGATAGCGAATGTGGAAACCCCCTCTGCGGGTGCACGCTTTGCGACTCTCGGCAAGGGGTCAAACGTGGTTACCATGCTGGTGACTCTATGTACCGGGATCGCTTCGCTGGGGTTGTACACCTATTTCATACCTCTGCTTGATGGCCTGGGCCTGAGTTCGGCCCGTGTATGGCTGATATGGGTGTGGGGGATTGGTGGTGCCATAGGTGCATTGTTTGTAGGTCGCGTGGTTGACGCGGTGCAACGTTCGACTGTCGTGACGGCCATGATCACCGCATTGCTCCTACTCTCATTCCTGATGCTGGCCTGGAATCCATCGGTCATTGTTGTGGTCATGAGCATTTTGTGCTGGGGGATGTTGGGGTGGGCTTCACTTGCCCCTCAGCAGCACACCCTTATGGCGGACAATCCCCATGATGGTACAACTGCTGTTGCCGCAAACGCGTCGGCAAATTATTTGGGATCGGCGATTGGATCGATGGCTGGTGCGGCCCTGGTTGACCAAGGTCTCGTCGGTGAAAGTTTGGCATGTGTCGCCGCACTCCCGGTCATTGTTGCGTTCCTGCTTCAGCTTGTGCGAATTCGCATGTCGACATGACGCGTCATCGTGTGGTTTCCCACTGGCGGGCATAACGTCCCGCCAGCACCCCGCAAGCGATGAGCTGGGCCAGGTGGAAGATCATGAGAGGCAGCACGATGAGACCGACCGGCTGTCCCGCGAACAGCACCGTCGCCATCGGTAGACCGGTGGCCAGCGATTTCTTGGTGCCGCAAAACTGTATGGCGATGCGGTCGTCACGGTCGAAGCCGAGCCATCCGGCTCCTGCCCAGGTCAACCACAGCATGAAGAACAACAGGACCAGGCATATGAGGGTCAGGACGATCATCGATGCGGGTGATACCAAGGCCCACATGTGTTCGCGCATACCTTCTGAAAATGCCGAATAGACGACGAGGATGATTGACCCCTGGTCGACAAATTTGAGTGGCTTACGTTGCCTCGTGACGAAATCTGCGGTCCACCGACGTGACAGCTGGCCCAACACAAACGGCAGCAGCAGTTGAATGATGACATCAAGAAAGCTCGACGCCTGAATCGTCAGCCCACCGCTCGTCGACATCATGAGGAGGGCCAGGACGGGGGTGAGGAAGGTCCCCAAGAGATTCGACGTGGTTGCTGCAACGATGGCCCCTGCGACGTTGCCGTGGGCGATCGAGGTGAAGTTGATCGACGACTGCACCGTCGAGGGCACCAGGCAAATCCACAACATGCCGACGTACAGGGTTTTGGGTATCGCCCAAGGCACTAGGCCGTGCATTGCCAGTCCGACGAGCGGAAAGACGACGAAGGTAGCGACCAGGATCGCTCCCTGTAACTTCCAATTCTTGAGACCGTCGAGAGTTTCGCGGGGTTCCAGCCGGGCACCATAGAGGAAGAACAGGATAAAGATAAGGACAGTGACGCCGTGATCGACGACGAGTACAGCCGGCCCCGTGGCAGGAAGGATCGACCCAATGATGGCCGTCACGACGATGGCGATGACGAATCCGTCGATGGGCAGCTTGCGGCGTGGCTTGGCGGAACTCACCTGCCCACGATAGCCACCGGTAGGTTGGAGCGGTGGCAACGTTCATAGACATCGACGATCCGGCCGATTCGCGCCTGGCCGACTACGTCAGCTTGCGCGACGTCAACTTGCGAAAGTCCTTGGAGGCTGAGCAAGGGCTCTTCATCGCGGAGGGGGCCAAGGTCATCCGGCGCGCTTGTGAGGCGGGGTACCCGCCCAGATCATTCCTGCTGGCTCCTCGCTGGATCGACGGTCTGCGCGATCTCTTCGACGACCTTGACGTCGAGGTCTACGTCGTCTCCGAGGCCCTGGCCGAGCAGGTGACCGGTTTCCACGTCCACCGTGGTGCTCTGGCGTCGATGTGTCGACAGACCCGCTGGAGCGCCGCCGATCTCACGGATGCTCGCCGGTTGGTGGTGTGCGAGGACATCGTGGACCACACCAATGTCGGCGCGATCATCCGGTGCGCCGCAGGCATCGGGTGGGACGGTGTCCTGTTGGCCCCCCGCGCCGCCGATCCGCTCTACCGTCGAGCCATCAAGACGTCGATGGGAACCGTCTTCCAGCTGCCCTGGGCCAGGCTCGAGGACTGGTCAGGTGGTCTCGACGAGCTGCGAAACCATGGCTTCACGGTGGCGGCAATGGCCCTGAGTGACGACTCGGTCACCCTGGACGGATTCTCCGCGGACCTGCGAGCCAAACCTCGGAAGGTTGCCCTGCTCATGGGCACCGAGGGGGCGGGTCTGTCGGCTCACTGGATCAGTCAGGCCGACGTCGTGGTGCGTATCCCGATGGCCGGAGGAGTTGACTCCCTCAACGTCGCAGCAGCCGCAGCGGTGGCTTGCTACGAGTTGCGGGACGTCACGCCCTCACGAATCAACCCTTCGGGGTGAGCGGCCAGTCGTCGGGGTAGAGATGGGCCACCTTGTCGTGCTGCTCGTCGAGCTTGCGACGTGAACGCTTGGACAGCCGATCCCCGAAGACGACGCCGTTGCAGTGGTCGGTCTCGTGCTGCAGACAGCGGGCGAAGAAACCGGTTCCGGTGACGGTGATGTCGTTGCCCCAGGGATCCTGGCCGGTACAGGTGGCCAGGTCGGGGCGGGCCAGGGACTGGAATCCGCCGGGCCAGGAGAGGCAGCCTTCGTCAGCAGCCTCGAGGCGACGATCGCGTCCCTCCGGCAGGGTGACGACCGGGTTGCAGAAGGCACCGTGGTGGACGATGCTGTCGGAGTCCGGGCAGATGTAGACGAACAGAGACAGGTCAACCCCCACCTGGGTTGCGGCCAGACCCACACCGTCGGCGGCGTCCATGGTGGTGAACATGTCACGAATGAGGGTCGTCAGGTCCTCGTCGAACTCGGTGACGGAGCGGGTCTGGGCGTGGAGAACAGGCTCCCCCCACCGGGTGACCCGGCGCAGGGACCCACCTTTGAACAGATCCTCCCAACGGGGGTCGTCATTGGGGGTGTGCTTGCGCATGGCTGATCTCCTGAGGTTGATGAATGTCCGGGGGTGATTGTCTCACGAGTGGGCAGGTGCCCGTGATCACCCGATGGTTGGGCCAACGAGCACCCGCATGACCCCGGGTTGGTCAATGGTGGTTTCGACCTGCCACTCGCCGGTCTGGTCGTCGCGGCAATGAACCGCGATGTGGCCCTCTTCCGGCAGTGCGGCCCAGACTCGGGTGCCGCTTTGCGTAGTCACGGTGATGTCACGCGGATTGGCCCCAGTGCTGTCGAATTCGTCAACCAGTTCGAGTCGTCCGAACCGGCCTTCCAACACCCCGACACTTCCCACCAGACGGTTGGCGACGAAGTGTTGGCCATCCGGGGAGGACACGATTGCAGACGGCTGGGCAGGTGCTTGGGAGAGATGGCCTCTCCGAGTAGGAACCTTTGACCAGCGCGATGACGGCGTCTCGGTGACGAATCGCCATTCTCGAGCCCACATGTCGTGTCCGGTGGGCCGGGACCAAGTGCTGACCGTTCCGGACAATTCTCCGGCGACGGTCAGGATCTGCTTGCGGCCGTTCTCGGTGAGGGTGAGGTGACGAGGGCCCATACCGGCAGGGGTCTTGAGAGAGCCAATGATCTCAGGACCAGCCTCGCTCCAGCGCAGGAAACAGACACGGTCGGCCCCCAGGTCGGTGACGGCGAGGTGAGCGCGATCCAACCAGGTCACCTGGTGGGCGTGAGGCCCTTCCTGACGGTCAGGCAGCGGGCCGGGGAAGGTGCGGTCCTTGCCCAGATCCAGGACGTGACGAACCATCGGCCGGGTCAGGTCCGACAGATCCACGAACTCAACCTGGCCGGAGGCGTAGTCGGCGATCGCCATGAGTCGACCGGTGGGATCGACGGCACCGTGACAGGGCGATTGGCCTTCCAGCTCGATGGTTCCGACAACCTGGAACTGGCGTCCGGGGTGGACGAGCCACAGGGTGTTGTCACGTTCGCAGAGCACGGCGACCACGTTGTACAGCGGTGTCGCCCAGGACGCGTCCCCGAGCTGGCAGCTACCGACGATCTCGGTGTGGATCCCGTCGGAATCATCGGTCAGCTGCCACGCGGTGATACCTCCGACCGAGACATCGGTGGTGCGATGGCAGGCAAGAACTGGGGTGACAGCCATGATTGGCAGCCTACTCACGATGAGCCTTCCACAAGGCCACATGATGCAGGACGGGGATTATCCACAAGCAATGACATCCAATGTCATGTGGTTGTCCACAGGACAGAAAATGATGGCGGATTTCGCGGGCTCGGACGACAACTGAAGATGTGAGGAGATCTGTCTGTATCAGTGTGTTGATCATCGTCATCGGGACGTGCCTGTTGGTTTTTCCTGCCCCTACGCGCAGCGTTGCGGCGCCGTCCGCGAAAGCTCTGTCGTGGCGAGCCCGACCGATGGGTGACCTTGGCGTGCCGGCCCGGAGGCGTCCTCCCGTGCCCGGTCGCGTCGTCAAGGGGTTCGATCCTCCGGCCAAGCCGTGGTTGCCCGGTAGCCGTGGGGTGGAGTTCGCGGCATCGCCGGGGGAGCCGGTGAGGACCGTCACC
Source organism: Cutibacterium avidum 44067 (assembly GCF_000367205.1). Taxonomy (NCBI): domain Bacteria; kingdom Bacillati; phylum Actinomycetota; class Actinomycetes; order Propionibacteriales; family Propionibacteriaceae; genus Cutibacterium; species Cutibacterium avidum. Next base: position 736,114 of record NC_021064.1, read on the forward strand.
GCTGGGGTCGTCGTCTTCGCCGGACAGGTCGCCGGCACTGGGGCGGTCAGCATCATGTTGCCCGACGGACGGCGGACCACCCACATGCCGGTGGTTCCTGTCGTGGCAGTCGGTGACGTCGTCATTCCCGGTCAGGTCATTGGGCTGGTGGGCGTGGGACCGCCATGTTCCCGGACTTGTCTGCACTGGGGACTCAAGAAAGGAACCGAGTATCAGAATCCGATGACCCTGTTGGACACCGGGGTACGTCTCCTGCCAATGCAGGGGCGAGCTCGGGTGGTGTCGGTCAGACGGGGCCTTCGCCATCCCTTGGAGCTTCCCGGCGCGAAACCTCGTATGAGGTCTGCCGGCACGTTGATGCCGCCATGGCTGGGAGCCGGTCGTGATGGGGTGATCCTCGTCGACGAGCAGGTGGCTCGGGCCGTGGCCCGGAAGGGGTCACGCCCTGGGGTGAGCCTGACGAAAAGCCGTCCGTAGTCTCTCGGTGGACACGTGTGTGTAGATCTGAGTGGTGGCCAGTGACTCATGTCCCAGCATGTCCTGGACGGTTCGTAGGTCAGCTCCGCCCTCCAGAAGGTGCGTCGCCATGGCGTGACGCAGTCCGTGGGGCCCCAGGTCGGGGGAGTCCGGCTCGGCTCGCAGATGGGTGTGAACGATGCGTCTCACCACTCGTTGGTCGATCCGACCACCACGGGTGCCGAGGAAGAGTGCTCTTCCAGAGGTGGGGCAGACCCATTCCTGACGACGCCCCAGCCATTCGTCGACAGCGCGCAGCGCGGGCCCTCCCATCGGCACGGTGCGTTGCTTGTTTCCCTTGCCGGTCACTCGTACTGTCTGGCGAGAGTGGTCGACGTCACCCAAGTCCAGGCCACACAGCTCACCGACGCGCAGGCCACCTCCGTAGAGCACTTCCAGGATGGCGGCATCACGGGCACCCTGCGGTGACTCATCGCTGCGCGCCTTGGCAATCGCATCGTCAAGAATGTGGCGCGCCTGTTCGACGCTAAGGGTGGCCGGCAGACGTTTTGGAACCTTGGCCGAGGACAGGGCGGCCGTCGGGTCTCCGTCGATGAGCCCCTCGTTGGATGCCCATCGGAAGAAGACCCGCGCCGCTGACCAGCGGCGCTGCATGGTGGCCGCCGTTGCGCCAGCCAGCCTGGTGTCGGCCAGCCAGGCCCGCACGCGGGCTGTATCGATGTGTCCGATCGAGTTGACGCCGTGGTCGTGCACGTGCTCCATGAGGTCGGTGAGGTCAGCTCGGTAGCCACGAATGGTGTTGGGGGAGCGATGCAGGGTTGCGAGATGATCGGAGAAGTCCTCGATGGGCACCGAGAGCGCACTCGGAAGGCGCGGGGAGTCAGGGCGAGGATTCATCCTTCCCACTGTGGCCTGCCGCTGTCGGGATGGCGAGGTGGACACGCGGAGAGGAATGGTGATCTGAGAGGGAGGAGCACAGCTACGAGGAGGACGCCGGCGATTGGCTTGATCACCACTTCATGTCATAAACTGGCCGGGCAGTCCGGACTCTTTCGGGCTGACTTCGCATGCATCGACGTCATCGACACCGGACGTCCACGGTCCTGCCACGGCAGGCGGGCGAACGGTGATGCATCAGGAGGTGACGCAATCCCGCGTCGCCGCACAACCGTTTGGCACACCCGTGGTGTGCCCTGATGAGGAAGGACACGGTCATGGCCGTCGTCACCACTCGCCAGCTCCTCGAGAGCGGCGTTCACTTCGGACACCAGACCCGTCGCTGGAACCCGAAGATGAAGCGTTTCATCTTCACCGAGCGCAACGGCATCTACATCATCGACCTGCACCAGTCGTTGACCTACATCGACAAGGCTTACGCCTTCGTCAAGGAGACTGTCGCCAAGGGTGGCCAGATTCTCTTCGTCGGCACCAAGAAGCAGGCTCAGGAGTCCATCGTCGAGCAGGCCAGCCGCGTTGGCATGCCCTACGTCAACCAGCGTTGGCTCGGCGGAATGCTCACTAACTTCCAGACCATCTCGAAGCGCATCGCCCGACTCAAGGAGCTCGAGGCCATGGACTTCGACAAGGTCTCCGGCTCCGGTCTGACGAAGAAGGAGCTGCTCATGCTCTCCCGTGAGAAGGACAAGCTGGCCAAGGACCTCGGTGGCATCCGCGACATGCCGAAGACTCCTCAGGCTATCTGGGTTGTCGACACCAAGAAGGAGCACCTCGCCATCGACGAGGCTCGCAAGCTCAAGATCCCGGTTGTCGCCATCCTCGACACGAACTGCGACCCGGACGAGGTCGACTACCCGATCCCGGGCAATGACGACGCCATCCGTTCGGTGTCCCTGCTGACCCGCATCATCGCCGACGCCGTCGCCGAGGGCCTCATGGCTCGCTCCTCCGGCAAGTCCGGTGACCAGGCTGCCGAGGCTGAGCCCATGCCTGACTGGGAGCGTGAGCTCCTCCAGGGGGGCGACGCCAAGGCTGAGAACAAGACCGAGGCCAAGGCCGAGGAGCCGAAGGCCGACGCCCCCAAGGCCGACGAGGCCGAGAAGTCCAACTGAAGTTCGCCCACGTCTAGACAGGACTGAGATTACCCATGGCTATCACTGCTGCTGAGGTCAAGAAGCTGCGCGACGTCACCGGCGCCGGCATGATGGACGCCAAGAAGGCACTCACGGAGGCCGACGGCGACTTCGACAAGGCCGTTGACATCCTGCGCGTTTCCGGCGCCGCCAAGGCTGCCAAGCGTTCCGACCGCGAGGCCAGCAACGGCCTGGTCGCCGCTGCCGGTACTTCTCTGGTGCACATCGGCTCCGAGACCGACTTCGTCGCCAAGAACGAGGAGTTCATCGCCACTGCCAAGGAGATCGCCGAGGCCGTCGAGAAGGCTGGAGCCGACTCCAAGGACGCGGCCAACGCCGCCACCCTGGACGACGGCACCACCATCGCCGACAAGCTCGGTGAGCTCGCCGCCAAGATCGGCGAGAAGATCGAGCTCGCCAACGCCGCCCACGTCGACGGCAACGCCCACGTCTACCTTCACCGTCGTTCCCAGGACCTGCCCCCGCAGGTCGGCGTGATGGTCGAGTACGAGGGTGACGACAAGGAGGCCGTGCACGGCGTCTGCCTGCAGATCGCCGCCATGAACCCGCGCTGGCTGTCTCGTGACGAGGTCCCCGCCGACGTCGTCGAGCACGAGCGCACCGTCGCCGGTGACATCGCCCGCGAGGAGGGCAAGCCCGAGAAGATCATCGACCGCATCGTCGAAGGTCGTCTCAACGGCTTCTACAAGGAGAACTGCCTGCTCGACCAGCCGGCCATCTCCGACGACAAGATGTCCGTCGCCCAGACCCTTGAGGCCGCTGACGTCACCATCAAGCGCTTCGTGCGCTTCTCCGCTGGAGAGTGACTCCTTCCCGGTGTGAACCGGGGATGACTGACACGAACGGTCCCACCACGTGGTGGGACCGTTCGTCGTTCTCGGACTCGAGGGTTCGCTGGAGTTCAGGGGTCCCGGGCCATCCATGACGGGATCCCCGGGTAGTGAATGCCGGTCAAGACCACGGTGAACTGCGGCGGTAGCCATCCTCGGGCTAAGCTGAAGTGACGCATCCCGCGTCAATGTCCGCCGACCAGGAGAGATGATGCCAGAGCGCTACAACCGAGTTCTTCTCAAATTGTCCGGAGAGGTTTTCGGAGGGGGAGGAATCGGTGTCGACGCCGATGTCGTGGCCGCCAAGGCCCGCGAGATCGCCGATATCGCCAACAGCGGCGTCCAGGTGGCCGTCGTCGTCGGAGGTGGGAACTTCTTCCGTGGAGCTGAGCTTCAGCAACGCGGCATGCAGCGTGACCGCGCTGATTACATGGGCATGCTCGGCACTGTCATGAACTGCCTCGCCCTGCAGGATTTCTGTGAGAAGGCCGGAGTCGACACCCGCGTCCAGACCGCCATCACCATGGGCCAGGTCGCCGAACCGTACATTCCCCGCAAGGCTGAGCGTCACATGGAGAAGGGACGAGTTGTCATCTTCGGCGCTGGGTCTGGGATGCCGTACTTCTCGACCGACACCGTTGCCGCCCAGCGAGCCCTCGAGATCGGCGCGGATGCCCTGCTCATGGGCAAGCAGGGGGTGGACGGCGTCTATGACAGCGATCCCAAGACCAACCCGAACGCCCACAAGTTCGATGAACTGACCTACGACGAGTTCCTGTCACGTGACCTCAAGGTCGCCGACGCCACCGCCGTCGCCATGGCCAGGGACAACGATCTGACGATGATCTTCTTCAACCTCGAGACCCCGGGCAACATCGCCCGTGTCATCAATGGTGAGGAGATCGGCACCACCGTCCATCGCTGAACCATCGAAGACATACCAAGGAAGGACTACACAGTGAGCGACATCATCAAGGACGCCGAGAAGAAGATGGGGTCAGCGGTCGACCATGCCCGCGAGGAGTTCGCGGCCATTCGCACCGGACGTGCCAATCCCGCCATGTTCAACAAGATCATGGTCGATTACTACGGCGCCCCCACCCCCCTGCAGCAGCTCGCCAGCTTCCAGGTTCCGGAGGCTCGCACCGTCCTCATCGCCCCGTTCGACAAGAGCTGCGTCAACGAGGTCGAGAAGGCCGTCCGCGACTCGGATCTGGGGGTCAACCCCTCCAACGACGGCAACGTCGTGCGTTGTGTCCTGCCGGCCCTCACCGAGGAGCGCCGCAAGGAATACATCAAGATGGCCAAGGCGAAGGCTGAGGAAGGCCGTATCGCCGTCCGCAACGTCCGTCGCGCAAGCAACGACATCGTCAAGAAGCAGGAGAAGGACAAGGAGATCTCCGAGGACGAGATGACTCGTCTGGAGAAGGAGCTCGACCAGGTCACACGCAAGTACGTCGAACAGATCGACGAGCTCCTGAAGTCCAAGGAGAGCGAGCTCCTCGAGATCTGATCGGATTCAGGATGGACAACTCGCAGCAGAAGGCCACGGCCACACGTACCCCACGTGCTGGCCGTGATCTTCCTGCCGCCATCACCACGGGTGTGGTGCTGTGCGGGGCCGTCATCGGCACCGTCGGGTGGTGGCACTGGGGGTTCGTCCTGCTGATGGCCCTTGCTCTGGTGGCCGGAGCCATCGAGCTTCATCGAGCAATGGCTCGGCTGGGCATGGATTCTGCAGTTGTGCCGATCTGTGTTGGCACCGTGATGATGGTCGTCGGGGCCTACGCGGCCTCGACGATGGACCTCCACATCCTGCCCAACACCTTCCTCATTGCCACCCTCGGGGCGACGACGGTCGCGGCGATGGCATGGCGTCTGCCGCGCGGTTCCGACGGATTCGTCGAGGATGTCGCAGCGAGTCTGTTCACCATCGCCTACCTGCCGCTGTTGGGCTGCTTCGTCCCACTCATGATGGGAGACGACGGAGGCAGTCGGCGCATCGCCACCTGGATCCTCAGTGTCGTCGCCTCCGACACTGGCGGCTATGCCATCGGGGTGCTTTTCGGCAAGCATAAGATGGCCCCGATGATCAGCCCCAAGAAGAGCTGGGAGGGATTCGCCGGATCCGTCATCACGGCGGCCCTCGTCGGATGGGCCTGTCTGGGCGGCCTGCTCTCAGCTCCGGCATGGGCCGGTTTGCTCCTCGGCGTGGTTCTCGCGTTCACTGGGACTGCGGGAGATCTCGTCGAGTCGATGATCAAACGCGATGCCGGTATCAAGGACATGTCGAACTTTCTGCCCGGCCACGGTGGAGTGATGGACCGGCTGGACTCGGTGCTGTTCTCAGCACCCTTCGCATGGCTCGTCATGTCCCTGGTGCTGTGACCGTAGTCGCGGGGTCACTCCGCTATGAGCTTGACCAAGGTCCGATGATGTACTATTTACTGAGTAGTAGCTATTAGATATAGATGGGGGCGGAGATGGACATTATTATCATGGTCCTCATCGCCGTGTTGGTGCTGACAATGATACTACGTGGTGTCAGGAAGTCGGTATTCATTGTTTCCGTCATGGTCATCGCAGCGCTTTGCGTGATTCTGTTGTCGCTGCATGCGACGAGTGATCTGGGGCTGTCATGGTAAGGAACGACGACATCGAAGTCGAAAGTCAAACGGTGTCAGATGCGGAACGAATCCCGACTGGAGCAGGGCGGGTGTTTCCTACCGTGGGCTTCTGGGGAGCGAACCTCTTCCTGCTGGCCTACATTGGGGTTCTAGCGGGTGGATTCATCGTGCAATTCGGGTTGCATGAATACCCATGTCCACTGTGCATGCTTCAGAGGTATTCGATGATGCTTGCTTCTTTGGGGCCTCTTTACATCATTGTACGCACTCGGCGCGGGTCCGTGATGATGGCTGATTTTTGCCTGGGCTATGGCGTATCGATCCTCTCGGCGGTCCTTGGCGCAGCGGAATCGGCACGTCACATCCTGTTGCATATTCAGCCCGGGGATCCTGGGTATGGTTCCAAAGCTTTCGGGTTGAGCACCTACACTTGGGCCTTCATCACCTTTGCCATCGTCATAACATTCTGTGGCGTCATGATGATCTTCGCTCCGTGGCTTACCCCTCGTGGTGTCAAGGCCCACGCCATATCCGCTGTCATCATGTGGCTATTTGCCCTCATCGTCGTGGCGAACCTCGCCATGATCGTCTTTCTTGAGGGATTCCACTTCCTCCTGCCCGGTGATCCGGCCTGCTACGAGCTGGTGCAGAACTGTTCGCCGAGATGACGTCGCGGAACCGTACTTAGCAGACGTCGACTCGTGTGGTCGGATGGTGGGAGCTGGGGATAATGGGGGCATGATGTCATCGACCGGAAGTCCCGTCAGCACGTCAGGTCTTGTTCTCCCCTCCACGCCGCTCGCCGAGCCGGGCAAGGAAGTGCCACTCGTGGTGAATACCCCGAGTCGTGCGAAACCTCCTCTTCACTGGATCGATCTGAGCGTCGAGGAGAGGGTGCAGGCAGTCAAGGATCTCGGTCTGCCGGCCTTCCGCGCGCGCCAGATTTCCACCCACGTCTTCGACCGTTGGGAGGTTGACCCCACCGAGTGGACCGACCTGCCCAAGTCAGCCCGTCAGGAAGTCGCCGACGCCTGGTTCCCGACCCTGTTGACCCAGGTCTCCCGGCAGTCCTGCGACCGTGGCATGACCGTGAAGACTCTGTGGCGGCTACATGGCGGGGCGCTGGTGGAGTCGGTTCTCATGCATTACCCAGCCACCCGTCATTCTGCGGCTCGCACCACCTTGTGCATCTCCTCCCAGGCCGGCTGCGGCATGGCCTGCCCGTTCTGCGCGACCGGGCAGGGCGGTATCCAGCGCAACATGTCCACCGCTGAGATCGTGAGCCAGGTGCTGGCGGCCAACCGTCTCATCGAGGCTGGAGAGGTTCCCGGGGCCAGCGGCCGGGTTCACAACATCGTCTTCATGGGTATGGGCGAGCCGATGGCCAATTACCGTTCGGTGCTCACTGCGATTCGCACCTTGACCGCTGAGGGGCCCGACGGGGTTGGCATGAGTGCCCGGGCCCTGACGATCTCTACCGTTGGTCTCGTGCCGCGTATCAAGGCGCTGACTGAGGAGGGGATACCCGTCACCCTGGCCGTCTCCCTGCATGCCCCCGACGATGAGTTGCGTGATGAACTCATCCCGGTCAACCGTCGTTGGAAGGTCGACGAGCTCCTCGATGCAGCCTGGCAGTACGCCGAGAAGACCAAGCGTCGGGTCTCGATCGAGTACGCCCTCATGAAGGACATCAACGACCAGGCTGACCGGGCCGCCGTGCTGGCTCGCCAGATCCGTCGTCGTGGCGACTGGACCTGGGCTCACGTCAACCTCATCCCGCTCAACCCGACCCCGGGTTCGCGCTGGACGGCGTCACGCCCGGAGGATCAGGACGCCTTTGTCGAGACCCTGGAGCGCTGGAAGATTCCGGTCACGGTGCGCGACACCCGAGGCTCCGAAATTGATGGCGCATGTGGTCAGTTGGCTGCTGTGGGACGCTCGGAAGGTTTGGGCAACTAGTCCATTGGGCGAGCCAGGGGGATGGCTCGGGGCGATGTGGTGCGAAAATCATCCGAAGGACGTCTGCACATGAAGGAGGTCGCTGGATGGACAGCCAGCTCGAGGACGCCTACGAGGCAGTGCTGAAGCGCAATTCGGGAGAGGCCGAGTTCCACCAGGCCGTGCGGGAGATCTTCGAGTCCCTCGGCCCGGTGCTCGAGAAGAACCCGCAGTACGTCGAGGCAGCAGTCCTGTCGCGTATCTGCGAACCGGAGCGTCAGATCATCTTCCGGGTCCCGTGGGTCGATGACAAGGGCAAGGTGCGCATCAACCGTGGCTTCCGTGTCGAGTACTCGTCGGTACTGGGGCCGTACAAGGGCGGACTGCGATTCCACCCCTCGGTGTACCTGGGAACCATCAAGTTCCTCGGTTTCGAGCAGGTCTTCAAGAATGCGCTGACCGGTATGCCGATTGGTGGTGCCAAGGGCGGCTCGGACTTCGATCCGCACGACGCCTCCGAAGGTGAGGTCATGAGGTTCTGCCAGTCGTTCATGACCGAGCTCTACCGCCATCTCGGTGAGCACACCGACGTCCCTGCCGGTGACATCGGCGTTGGTGGCCGTGAGATTGGTTTCCTCTTCGGCCAGTACAAGCGGATCACCAACCGTCACGAGTCCGGGGTTCTCACCGGAAAGGGACTCACCTGGGGTGGTTCCTTGGTGCGCACCGAGGCCACCGGCTACGGTGCGGTCTTCTTCGTCCAGCGCATGCTGGCGACCAATGGGAGGTCCTTGGACGGCCTGCGAGTCACCGTCTCCGGGTCGGGCAACGTCGCCATATACGCCATCGAGAAGGCCCAGGACCTCGGTGCGACCGTCGTCGCGTGCTCGGACTCCAACGGGTACGTCGTGGATGAGAAGGGGATTGACGTCGCCCTGCTCAAGCAGGTCAAGGAGGTCGAGCGGGCACGCATCAGCGAGTACGCCGCTCGCCGCGACTCGGCCACCTTCCGCACGGACGGCTCGATCTGGGACACCACGGTTGACGTAGCCCTGCCCTGCGCGACCCAGAACGAGCTCAACGGTCAGGCGGCCGCCACGCTCATCCGGAATGGTGTGGTTGCCGTGGCCGAAGGTGCCAACATGCCATGTACCCCCGAGGCTGTGCACGCCTTCCATGACGCCGGTGTCCTCTTCGCTCCCGGCAAGGCCTCCAATGCTGGTGGTGTGGCCACCTCGGCCCTGGAGATGCAGCAAAATGCCGCGCGCGACTCCTGGGACTTCGACGCCACAGAGGCCCGCCTGCAGCAGATCATGGCTGACATCCATGATCGCTGCATTGAGACAGCTGACGCCTATGGCCACCCAGGCGACTATGTCATGGGTGCCAACATCGCCGGATTCACCAAGGTGGCGGACGCCGTCATCGCGATGGGTGTCGTCTGAGCTCCTCCATCCCACCTGGTCCGCCGCCGGTGGCAGCGAGATGATGGACGTCAGCAAGGGTGGCACACTCGGTCAGATTGGCCCCTTCACGAGTCCGGACGGATCCGGTGCTGTCTGCTCCGGCTGCTCGACCATCTCGATCTCGATGTGGGACGGGCTCATCGATGCGGCTCTGGGTGGACCAAACCAAACAGACCGCGGGGATCGAGGGGGACACAATCCCACTGGATCGTCGTGGAACCCGGCGACATCCGCACAGTCAGGCCGTGGGGACTGGAGATGACGTCAAGTTTCGCGATGAAGGTCTCGCCCTGCCAACCACCGCTTGCCGCGATGTCTATGGAACCCTCACCGACACGGCAGTGACACGTCAGCCACTCGTCATGGCCGACGACGAGGTCGAGGGCGGCGTCGAAGATGCCGAACTGGGGTTGGGCGCAGTGCCAGGACATCGCCCAGCCGTCACCGTCACCGCGAGGGGACACGACAATGTGAGAACCATCGACGATTCCCTGCACCGAGCGCGCCGGGTCGAACTTCCCGGAGACCGTGGGCAGGGTGCGGACAATTTCCTCGGGCTTGGGATCGATCCCCTCCACCAGCGCCGGAACGAGATGATCCCAGACGATCTGCAGAATCGCCTGTTTGTCCCCGGGGCCCTCGCCGACCTCATTGGTCATGACGACGACAGCGTCGACCTCGGGGATGACGAGGGCGAACTGGCCGAAGGCGCCGTCAAGACGGTAGCCGTGGCTCGAGATCCAGGTCTGCCAGCCATAACCCAGTCCCCACTCGGGGCCGGTGAGGCCATCGGATCCGACATGCTTGACGCGGTGCTGCTCGATCCATTCCCGGGGGAGCAGACGCTTGCCGTCATGGATGCCGTCGTCGAGGAGGAGCTGGGCGAACCGACCCATGTCCTCGGCGTCGATGTGCAGGCCACTGAACCCCAACGGAATGCCATCCATGTCGCCGGCCCAGCTGTGTGGCCCACAACCCAGCGGTTCCAGTACCTCTCGGGTGATGATGGCGTCGACATCCACCCCGGTGTGTCGACGCACGATCCGAGAGAGCAGCCAGGTGCCGAGATTGTTGTAGGCGAAGTCGGCCCCGGGACGTCCGGCAGGTTCGGTCGCCAACCACAGCTGAGCGGTCTCGGTGCTGGGAATTCGCAGTACGCCCAGGGGAGGCTCGGTGAGTTGTTCGGGGGAGTGGCCACTCGCCATCGCCAGGACGTCACGGACCCTGATGGATCTGGCTATCGGGCCGGTCTCACCGGTGCAGGAGGTGGGCAACAGGTTGGCCAGGGTGTCGTCGTACCCGAAGGCGCCACGGTCCACTGCGATGCCGACGGCAGCAGAGGTGAAGGTCTTCGAGCAGGAATAGACGAGGCCGGGGACGTCGGGGCTCCAGGGTGCCCAGCGACGCCGCCCGACGACCTGTCCGTGCTGACGGACGATGAGTCGATGGGGGTGGGCCCCGGCTTCTTCGAGGGCATCCGCGGTGATGTCGAGGACACTGTCGATCATGAATCCACTGTAGGGCCGCTGACCAGGGCATTGAGACGACGATTGAACGGATTCTCCCTCGAATCGGCCCTTCGGAATGGTCGTGACAGACTGGCAGGGTGAAGAAGGTCATCATTCTCGGCTCCACTGGATCGATCGGAACGCAGACCCTGGAGGTCATTGCGTCACGCCGTGACCAATTCGAGGTCGCCGGCATATCGGCAGGTGGTTCAGACGTTGGCCTGCTGGCCCAGCAGGTACTCGACTTCTCCATTCCCGTGGTGGCGATCGCACGGGAGGACGCAGCCGAGGAACTCATGAGAGCACTGGCTGTCCAGGCCGGGTCCCGCGATGTCCCGGTGCCCGATCCTCAGATCCTGGCTGGTCCGGAGGCTTCGACTCAGCTGGCCGGGATGCCCGCTGACGTCGTCTGCAATGCCATCACCGGAGCTGCCGGTCTGCGCCCGACCCTGGCAACCCTTGCTGCCGGGACGACCCTGGCCCTGGCCAACAAGGAGTCCCTGGTCATCGGTGGCAGGCTCGTCACTCAGGCGGCCGCTCCCGGACAGATCGTCGCGGTCGACTCGGAGCACTCCGCCTTTGCCCAGTGTCTGCGCGGAGGTGGACGCAATGAGGTGCGCCGTCTCGTCCTGACGGCCTCCGGTGGTCCGTTCCGCGGCCGTGACAGGGAGTCCCTGGCTGACGTCACCGCCTCCGACGCCATGAAGCACCCCACCTGGAACATGGGCCGCGTCATCACGATCAACTCCTCGACCTTGGTCAACAAGGGCTTGGAACTGCTCGAGGCCGCCCTGCTCTATGACGTCGACCTCGACGACATCACCGTCGTCGTCCATCCCCAGTCCGTCGTCCACTCCATGGTGGAGTTCTGGGACGGTGCCACCATCGCCCAGGCATCTCCACCCGACATGAGGCTGCCGATCGCCCTGGGTCTGTCGTGGCCCGATCGCATCCCTGACGCCGCGGCTGGTTGTGACTGGTCGACGGCCACCCAGTGGACCTTTGAGCCGCTGGACAACGAGACCTTCGGGGCTGTCGAACTGGCGCGTTGCTCGGGTAAGGCGTCCGGCACCGCTCCGGCCGTCTTCAATGCCGCCAACGAGTCCTGTGTCGACGCCTTCTGCGAGGGCCGCATCGGATTCCTCGACATCACTGACACCATCGCCACCGTCCTCGACGAGCATCTGTCCGGTGACGGCAATGGCGCGCCTGGCGCTCGTCACATCGGTGACGAAGCCCTCAGCCTCGACGCCGTGCTGGCGGCCGACTCGTGGGGCCGCCGCCGCGCCGCCGAGCTGTGCGCACGGGGACGCGGCCAGTGACCGTACTGGTCGAGGTGCTGGCGGGGATCCTCTTCTTCGCCCTCATCATCCTTTCGGTTCTGCTGCACGAGTGTGGCCACTTCATCCCGGCCAAGATCTTCGGGGTCAAGGTCACCGAGTTCTTCGCCGGATTCGGGCCCAAGATGTGGTCGGTCGAACGCGGCGAGACCGAGTACGGGTTCAAGTGGATACCGCTCGGCGGCTACGTGCGCCTGGTCGGGATGTATCCCGCCGAGGTGCATCACCGTCATGCCAACAAGCTGACGAAGCTGGCCGACGAGGCCAGGGCGGCCGAGGCCGAGGAGATCACTGACGCGGACTGCGGACGTCTCTTCAGCGACAAGCCCGTCTGGCAGCGTCTCATCATCATGAGTGGCGGAATCCTCACCAACCTGCTGCTGGCCTTCCTGTTGTTCTGGGGAGTGTTCGGCATCTACGGCCGGCCCGCCGAGACGACCACGGTGGCCGCGGTGACTCCGTGTGTCCAGATGGCCAGGACACAGGAGTGCTCGTCGGACGACCCGCCGGCCCCGGCAGCGAGAGCCGGGCTGCAGCCGGGGGACCGCATTGTCTCCTTCAACGGCGAACAGGTCGAGTCCTGGTCCCAGTTGCAAGAACTCATCCGTGACAACGGGGACGGGGGAGTCCGTCTGGAGGTGGAGCGGGACGGTCACCCGGTGGCTCTGAAACCGACTCGGACCATCCTCAATGAGATGCCAGACATCAACAACCCTGGCCGCAGCGTCAAGGTGGGATATCTGGGATTCAGCCCGACGATGGTGATCGTTCATTCCGGGCCGGGGGACACCGTCTCCCAGATGTGGGTGATGTCGCAGCAGTCGTTGAGCGCCCTGGCCAGACTCCCCGTGCTGACCTGGAATGTCGCCTCCGACATGGTCACCGGCAAGACTCGTGATGTCAACAGCCCGATGAGCATCGTGGGAGCGTCGCGAGTTGCCGGAGACATCGCAGGCAATGGGCAACTGACTTTCGGGGACAAGGTTGCCTCGGGAACGAGCTTGCTCGGTGGCCTCAATCTCTTCCTCTTCTGGTTCAACGTGGTGCCCCTGCCACCCATGGATGGCGGACATATCGCCGGAGCCATCTACGAGGCGTGCAAACGGCGGATCTTCCGGCTTGCGGGAAAGCCTGATCCGGGCCCGGCCGATACCGCGATGATGCTGCCCGTGGCATGGGTCATCGGCGTCCTCATGCTTGCCATGGGGCTCATCCTCGTCGTCGCTGACGTCGTTTCCCCAGTCAAGATCTTCTGACTCTCCGGCAATCCTGTGAATTAGCCGTGAGATGCCGGGTTGCCACGGAATGATGGGGGAAAGTTCGGTGAATTGTCGGTGACAACCGTTTCTGCCGTCGTATCTACCGTGGCAAGGTGGCGCGCGAACGTTCCCTGCCACGAGATGGGATTTCTCATGACCACAATGTCCAGACGCGTCCTGGCAGGCCTCTCTGCATTGTCGTGCGGCGCCGCCACTGTCGTCGCGGTCCAGCCGGCCCATGCCGATCCGACAGCAGCCAGCCACGTCGTCATCAATGAGGTCTACGGAGGTGGCGGTAACTCCGGTGCCACCTGGACCCACGACTTCGTCGAATTGCTCAACCCCACCTCCACGGACGTCTCCGTCAAGGGGTGGAAGCTGGAATACCTCACTGGCAAGGGCAAGGTGGCCAACACCTGCAGCCTGACCGGCACCGTCAAGGCTGGTGGCCACTTCCTGGTCCAGGAGGCCAGGGGAGACAGCGGCAGCAAGGCCCTCCCGACTCCCGACGCCGAGTGCTCGGCATTCATGAGTGCCACCAAGGGTTCGGTACGTATTACTGACGCATCTGGGGCCACCGTTGACCTGGTTGGTTATGGTGCTGCATCGGTGGCTGAGAAGAAGGCAGCTCCCGCTCCGTCGAACACCACCTCGATCGAGCGTCGTCATGGTGCCGACACCGACGACAACTCGGTTGACTTCGAGGTCGGAGATCCTACTCCGACGAATTCTGGTTCGGCCCCGGCACCCACCCCGGCCCCGGCACCCACCCCGGCGCCGACGCCCACCCCGACTCCCGTCCCGGACCCGACCGAGACCCCGATTTCCACGATCCAGGGCAATGGCCCGGCCAGCCCACTGGTCGACAAGACCGTCACCACGGTGGGCGTCGTCACCGCTGCCTATCCGACCGGCGGATTCAACGGCATCTACATCCAGACCCCGGGAACCGGTGGCACCCCGAAGAAGGCCACGGACGCCTCGGACGGTGTCTTCGTGTACTCGAAGTGGGCCGCCGCCAACGTCAAGGTCGGCGACTGCGTGACCGTCAAGGGCACCGTCATGGAGTACAACGACCTCACCGAGATCGGTGGCAGCACCCGAGTCGACCGCAAGTCCGGTTGCGCCCCCGTCAAGGCCACTGAGCTGACCTCCCTGCCGGCCACTGACGCTGACCGGGAAGCCTACGAGGGCATGCTCGTCAAGCCCACCAGCGGCTACACCGTCACCAACAATTACGGCCTCAATCAGTACGGCCAGATTGGCCTGGCCGATGGCGACAAGCCCCTCTACCAAGGCACCGAGATTGCCCTTCCGGGCAAGCATGCCGAGGCCGTCGAGGCTGCCAACAAGGACAAGTACATCAACCTTGACGACGGTTCGTCATGGAACTTCATGACGAACGCCGACGCCAAGAACTCCCCGCTGCCATACCTGTCCCAGGACACCCCGATACGCACCGGCACCCACGTCGACTTCACCTCGCTGGTCATCATGGACCAGCGGTTCGGCTGGAACTTCCAGCCCACCGGTCAGGTCGTCGGCGCGGACTCCAAGCTCTCCCCGATCAAGGTCGGCAACAACCGCCCGACCACCCCGCCGGCGGTCGGCGGCAACGTCAAGCTGGCCAGCTTCAACGTACTGAGCTACTTCACCGACCTGGGCCAGGACGAGCCGAACTGCAAGGCCTATGTTGATCGTGACGGCAACCCGGTCTCGGCAAACTACTGCCTGGTGCGTGGCGCCTACACCCCGAAGACCTTCGCCGACCAGCAGGCCAAGATTGTCACCGCGATCAACGGTCTGGGTGCCGATGTCGTCTCCCTCGAGGAGGTCGAGAACTCCGCTCAGATCACCTGGCATCCGGGACAGTCCCGCGACGCCTCCCTGGCCAATCTTGTTGCCGCCCTCAACAAGGCCGCCGGTGAGAAGGTGTGGGCCTTCGTGCCCAGCCCGACCGTCGTTCCGCCGAACGAGGACGTCATCCGCTCGGCCTTCATCTACAAGATCGGCAAGGTCTCCCCGGTTGGCGCCTCGCAGATCTTGACCGACCCGGCCTTCGCCAATGCCCGTCAGCCGCTGGCCCAGCGCTTCCAGCCGGAGGGTTCCAGGCGAACCTTCGTGGCGGTCGTCAACCACTTCAAGTCCAAGGGCTCGGGTGAGGACGACGGCACCGGCCAGGGCAAGTCGAACCCCAGCCGCGTCTCCCAGGCCAAGGCTCTGACAGAATGGGTGAACGCGACCTTCAAGGATGACCCGGTCTTCATGCTCGGTGATTTCAACGCCTACGCCATGGAAGATCCGATTCGCGCCATCAAGGACGCCGGATTCAGCGAGGTCGTCGAGGAACACGATCCGGGTGCTGCCAGCTACCAGTACTCCGGCCGTGTTGGTTCGCTCGACCACATCTTCACCAATGCCAAGGCCCATGAGCTGGTCTCCGGTGCCGGTATCTGGGACATCAATGGCTCCGAGTCGGTGGCCATGCAGTACTCGCGTCGTAACTACAACGTGACTGACTTCTACACCACCAGCCAGTTCGGTGCCTCGGACCATTCCCCGGCACTGGTCGGCTTCTCGATGCAGGCTCCGTCCCCGACTCCGTCGATGACGCCGACGACTGCCCCTGTGACGACTGTCCCGACGGCGACTCCGTCGGTGACCGTCCCGGCACCGACCACTGCCCCCAGCACGACGGTCGCCCCGGCTCCCGAGTATGTGCCGGGACCCCGCCCCGGTCTGCCTCACACCGGAGTCTGACGAACCCTCGCAGCACCCGCCCCGTCACCACGACGGGGCGGGTGCTCGCTGTCAGCGTCACCACACTGGTGGACGTAGGTGACACAATGGAAATGACAATCCACGATTTCAGGAGTGACACGTCAATGACCGTGAACCTGGGTATGCCCACCCCTCCCGTTCCGACCCTGGCGCCGCGTCGCAAGACGCACCAGATCAAGGTGGGAGATGTGCTGGTCGGTGGGGATGCACCCATTTCGGTGCAGTCCATGACGACAACCAAGACTCATGACATCGGTGCCACCCTGCAGCAGATCGCCGCCCTGACCGCGGCCGGCTGCGACATCGTCCGCGTCGCCTGCCCGACCGACAAGGACGCCGAGGCGCTGCCGATCATCGCCAAGCAATCCCAGATCCCGGTGATCGCCGACATCCACTTCCAGCCCAAGTACGTCTTCCAGGCGATTGAGGCCGGCTGCGGTGCGGTGCGCGTCAACCCGGGCAACATTCGCAAGTTCGACGACCAGATCGAGGCGATCTGCAAGTCTGCCACCGAGCACGGCACCAGCATCCGCATCGGCGTCAATGCTGGCTCCCTCGACAAGCGTCTGCTCGACAAGTACGGCGCCCCGACTGCCGAGGCCATGGTGGAATCGGCGCTGTGGGAGGCGAGCCTCTTCGAGCAGTACGGGTTCCGCGACTTCAAGATCTCGGTCAAGCACCACGACCCTGTCGTCATGATCCGCGCCTATCAACAGCTCGCCGAGAAGTGCGACTACCCGCTGCACCTGGGGGTCACCGAAGCCGGACCCGCCTTCCAGGGCACCATCAAGTCCGCGGTCGCCTTCGGGCACCTGCTCGCCGAGGGCATCGGTGACACCATCCGCGTCTCGCTGTCGGCCGACCCGGTCGAGGAGGTCAAGGTCGGCATCAAGATCCTGGAGTCCCTCAACCTGCGCCCCCGCGGCCTGGAGATCGTCTCCTGCCCCTCCTGCGGACGCTGCCAGGTCGATGTCCTGTCCCTGGCCAACGACGTCACTGACGCTCTCGAGGGAATCGACGCCCCGCTGCGCGTGGCCGTCATGGGATGTGTCGTCAACGGTCTGGGCGAGGGTCGTGAGGCCGACCTTGGTGTTGCTGCCGGCAATGGCAAGGGCAAGATCTTCAAGCACGGCGAGGTCATCCGTACCGTCCCCGAGAGCGAGATCGTCCAGACCCTCGTCGACGAGGCGAACCGGATGGCCGAGACCATGAACGAGACCGGGGAACCGGAAGTCGCGGTCTCCTGACGTGTTCACCAGGATCAGGGTCCTCGACGACACCGACGTTGGTCAGGTCACTGAATTCCTGCAGCAGGACCCGGTGGGAAATCTTTTTCTCTTGTCGCGCATCCAGGCCAACGGCTTGGATCGCGGCAGGCTCGGGTGCCCTGTCGTCGGGGTGGTGCATTCCCGAGAATTGCAGGGGGTGCTCCATCTGGGCGCCAACGTCGTACCGGTGGCCTCCGACGAGTCAACGATCGAGGAGCTGTCCTCCAAAGTTGGTCCGTGGCGGACGTCCTCGTCCATGATGGGCCGTTCCGCTCCGGTGATGGCTCTGCAACGCATCCTGTCGCAGCGCTACCCGCGCGCCTGGGGGAGACCCCGCGAGGTCCGTGCCAGCCAGCCGTTGTTGGAGCTGCAGGAACCGTCCCGCGTCGCTCCAGATCCCCGTGTCACGGCTGCGACGATGGGTCATTTCCAGGCCTATTTCCAGGCTGCGGTGGCGATGTACACCGAGGAGGTCGGCGTCAGTCCGATCGAAAGCTCCGGCGGGTACATGCGACACATGCGCGCTCTCGTCCAGAAGGGACACTGCTTTGCCATTGTCGATGACGACGGAACCGTGCGATGGAAGTCGGACATCGGCGTTGGCTGGCGGTCGCACTGTCAGATTCAGGGAGTCTGGCTGGATCCGGCGTGGCGAGGCAAGGGCCTTGCGGATGCTGCCATGACTGCCGTGGCACACCTGTGCCAGCGACGCTACGAGTCGGTGTCCCTCTACGTCAATGACTTCAACATCCGAGCCCTGGCGATGTATGACACCGTCGGTTTCCGTCAGGTGGGAGAAATGGCCACCGTGCTTTACTGAGGGCCCGCTGCTACCAGGGTGTAAAAGCGGATGAACAGGGTCAGCGTTCATGTCAGTGACCGTGCCCCGCGTCGCAGACACCAAGTGAACGCTCTCAACAGCGGGGCCTTTCGACGCTGTCTCTGGAGATCGGTGTGTGACAATGCCATCGGTGGTGAGTAACCCGGGGCACATGGTCGCTTACCAAGGACGTACATGGGTGCTTCAGCTGGGCGATTTCCGCTGTCGGGAATTTTGTTCACCTGAACCCATCGATCCCTCGTTTCGCTCAGAGATGCGCTGTCACGCGTGCCTTTGAGCCCGAGAAGGAGAAATGGATCCTTCCAATGGGTATGCACGCTCACGGTTCTAGTGGCGCCCCAGATCTTGAATCGTCGGCAGTGATGTGTTTTCCGGAGACCGTCGGCTCTGATTCCATGGAACTCCACGGTGCTCCAACAGACCAATCGGAGGTGCCGGAATGATCGGCTCCACATGGTGAGCGGTGTACGGCAGGGGGCGGGATAGGGAGGAAACAGGACCGCCTCAGGCGACCCGGCGCCGCATCCCCCCGAGCAGCCCGCGTGGCGCGAGGACCCAGCACAGGAGGAACACCGCCGTCGCGACGAGGACGATCGTCCCGCCGGCCGGAAGGTCGATCGACCACGACAGGTACAGGCCCACCAGGGCACTGAGGCCGCCGATCACCGGCGCCAGGACCATCATTCGACCCAGCCGATCGGTGAACAGGCGGGCGGTGGCGGCCGGGGTCACCAACAGGGCCAGGACGAGGACGTTGCCGATGACCTGCACAGAGATGACGACGGTCATCGTCACCAGCACGTAGAGCAGCAGGTCGAGGGCGAAGACCGGAAGGTTGGAGGCCCGCGCAGTCTCCCGGTCCAGGCCGACGGTCACCAGCTCCTTGTGGACGGCGCGTTCCAGGAGCAGCACGATGGCCCCGGCCACGCACACGACGACGATGTCGTCGTTGGTGATACCCGTGATGGATCCGAAGAGGAACTGTTGCAGGGAACCCGAGTACCCAGGAGCTCTGGAGATGATGACGATTCCCAACGCGAAGGCACCCGCAAAGAGGATTCCGATGACGGAGTCCTCCTTGAGGCGTCGGTTCTGGGAGACGATGGCCACCAGGACGGCAGTGACGAGACCGGCCACAGCACCACCGACGAGCAGCGATCCCTGGAGTAGGAAGGCCACCGCCAAACCGGGGAAGACCGAGTGGGCCACCGCGTCGCCGATGAAGGCCATGCCTCTCAGCACGACATGGGAACCGATGACGCCGGCAACCATCGAGCAGACCACGGCAACGAGCAGGGCCTTCGGTAGGAAGACCAGCAGGGGATTGGTGAGATCAGTGAAGAACTCCCATGGAGTGAGCATTGATGGTTCCTTGTCAGACGGGGGTGTGGACGGGTTCAGCAGCCCCGACCATGGTCAGCAGCGGGGAGTTCGCGGTGACCCCGAAGGCCTTCATCCACATCGCCGGATCACGCAGTTCCTCCGGGGTGGAGTCGGCGATGACGGTGCGGTTGATGAGGCACACCCGGTCAGCGGTGGCCATGGCCTGGGCGAGGTCGTGGGTCGTCATGACCAGTGTGGTGCCGTCGGCTGCCAAGCGGCAGAACAGCTCGGTGAGCATCTCTTGGGTCGGCATGTCGACCCCGGTGAACGGCTCGTCCAGAAGCAGCACGGAGGGACGCGTGGCCAGGGCTCGGGCAATGAGAACACGCTGACGCTGACCGCCGGAGAGTTCTCCCACGGTGCGATTTGCTAAGTCCGCCATGCCGGCGATCCGCAGGGCGTCGCGCACCGCGATGTGGTCATCCTTGCCAGGACGACGCAGCCACCCGATGTGGCGGGTTCGTCCGCTCATGACGACGTCGGCGACGCTGATGGGGAAGTCCCAGGCAAATTCGTGACGCTGGGGGACGTAACCGATGTGACGCCATCCCTTGCCGGGAGCGGACCCAGCGACCTCAACACTGCCCTTGGCCGGTTTCACCAAGCCGAGCATGCTGCGCAGAATGGTCGTCTTGCCGGCGCCGTTGGGGCCCAGAAGTGCCAGCAGGTCACCCCTGCTGGCTGACAGGTTGACGTCGTGGAGCACGCGGAGGCCGCCCAGGTTGACGGCCATGTCAGTGATCTTGATGGATCCGAGGTCACTCATGTGAACTCGTTCCGCTGTCGGAGGTCTTGGCCGATGTTGCGTCGGTACCCTCGTCCTTCCACACCTCGTCGTGCATCTTCCTGATCTTCGAGCGTCCCACCAGAGCAGCGATGATGAGGGCGATGATGACGACTCCGGCGATGATCGCGATGATCATTCCCCACGGGGTGCCATGGTCGGAATTATCAGTGGAGTTGGTGGTAGCTGTTGACGGGGATGCCTTCGCAGGGGCCGAGGCAGCGGCGGAGCCGCTCGTTGAGGCCATGCCGGACGCCGAGGGATCCGATGCCGTGGCAGCCTGGGAGGATGCCGAGGCAGAGGCCCCCATGGTTCGAGCCTCGTCGGCCGAGCCCTTGTCACCGACGACGAATCTCAGCTTGGTCGAGTAGGAGTGCTTGGCGCCCTTGGCGTCGGTGCCGCGGACATCGACGGAGATGGTCTGCGCTCCCGGATCGGAGAACACCCAGTTGGCGTGCACATGGGTGTTGGTCTCCATGTGCACTAACTGCTCACCGGACTTGGTGGAGCCATACAGCGGTGTCGGGGCGTCGAAACCGTTCTCGATGAACATGTGGGCCTGGCCTGGGCCCTCGTGCCCGGTGAAGACGAGTTCGGCGCCACGAGGGAAGTTCTTGACGATCTCCGGGGCCTGGGTGTTCCAACCGAGCCACACGACCTTCTGGTCCTGGGTCTGCGGAATGACATATGCCTTCTTGCCACGCATGTCGCCGAGGAAAGAGTAGGTCTCGTCGTTCGGCACATCGATACGGGACGCATCGACCACGCGTAGCACGGCGTCATCGGTGCTGCGCCACACCGGCGGGTTGGCGGTGTCGTCGCGGGCCATGAGGGTGAACTTGCCGTCAACGATGCGAGGGCCGACGTCGACGTGTCCTCGCCTGATCTCGGCGGGTTCCTTGGCCACCTTCTCGTTGTCGGTCACCGTCTGCTTGAGGGCAGGATCTGGTGGCGGGGTAGGGGAGGCATGAGCTGGCTGCGAGAGTGCGAAACCAGTACTGAGCGCGATGAACATGGCAGACAGGGATGCCAACCGACGGTGTTTCGTAATCATGGATTCCTCCGCAGGAGCCTCATCCCAGGCACTTGGCCAGGGAGTCGGCGTCGAATTTCATAAGGTCGATGTAGTTCGTGACTCGGTCGTCGAAGGTGTCGCCGTAAATGGGGCACACCTGGACACCGTTCTCGGTGGCAATGGCCGCGAGCACTGAGGAGCCACGCAGCACATTGGGTTCCAGGAACACGGCCGGCACCTTGAGGTCGGCGATGGTCTGGTTGAGTTTGCGTCGTTGTGCCATGGACGGCTCGACACCGGGATTGGCGGTCACGAATCCGGCCACGTGCATGCCGTGGGCCTGAGCGAGGTAGCCGTAGGCGTCGTGGCTCGTGATGAGCTGACGCCGCCCCTTGGGAATGTTGGCGATCTTGCGATCGACGTAGTGCGAGGTCTCTTCCAGCCTCGCCAGGTATGTCTTGGCGTTCTCTCGGTAGGGCTGGGCGCCGTCGGGGTCGGCCTTGATGAGAGCGTCACGGATGACCTGCACGTAGGCCTTGGTGTTCTTGATGCTCATCCACAGATGGGGGTCGATCTCACCATGAACGTGCGCGCCTAGAACGGCCTGGGGCAGCTGGTGGATCGAGTCACCAGGGTGGCCCAGGAATCGAAACGCCGGAGTCGGTGGGATTTCGGTGAGTGCCTTCGGGGGCACCCACACCACGGACTTGTCGGGGCTCAGACGCTTCTGGGTGCGGACGCCACCGCCAGTCGGATCGGACAGGATGATCATCTTGCCCTCGTCGATGTCAGCGGAGAGGTCCGCGTGGCCCTTGTCGATGACCGTCCGATTGGCGAGTCCGGGGATCGTGCGTGGATCAGCTCCGACGGCAATCGTCAGGGTCTGGGTGCCGATGGGGGTGTTTCCCTTGGCCGTGGACAGGGTGGCCGCGAAGGTCGCCTTGTAGATGCCAGGCTTGCTGAACGCCCACGACATGTGGGTGTGGGCGTCAGCGGGAAGCTCGACGTCATCACGCTCGTCGACGCCGTCAGTCGTCGAGTAGTAGATCTGCGGACGACCAAAGGTGCCGGTGATGTAGGCGGTGAGATCGCCAGGACCGTCGACGGATTTCAATTGGAGATGGACCGAGGACGAACGGTCGGCCCCTCGAGCAGTGCCCTTGCCGATGACCCGCAGGCCCAGCCAGACGGTGTCCAGGTTGGCATTCTCGACGAGCGGGATGACCTCAGCGCCATACTTCTGTGCCTCCTCAGCCAGAGAGACGTTGATCGATCCGGCAGGCAGGGAGGCGTCGATGGTCTTGATGACCGAATGGGGTTCGAGCATGAGGTAGTTCGACAGCGCGACCTTCGAGTACACGACGGTCCGGACATCACGCAGCGACGGCTCGTAGGTGTGGGGGTCTGCGCCGGAGGGCACCATCGAGGTGACGGTGGCACGATCGCCGGCGACGTTGCGCGTCAGGTCAGCGAGGATGGGCGTGGTCGTCACCACGGAAAGCTTGTCGTTCTGGGAAGCGGGCGCGTGGCCGCACCCAGCCAGAAGGCTGAGTGCGGCCACGACGCACACCAGGCGTTTTCTCACCCGCGTCGTCTCCTCGCCACGAGGAGAGCGCCGGTCAGACCGATAACCGCGAGGGCTCCGGCCACCAGACCCTGGTTGGTCTGGGAGGCGATACCGGAATCGCCGAAGGTGCCGTTCTCACCGGAGCGTGGCAGCCCGTTGAGATCGCAGGGCTTGCCATCGGGGGTGCGGCCCACGATGGTGTAACTCGGCTCGGTGTTCTGGTCGGCACCGGTGGAGGCCGACACCTTGCCGATGGAGGCGGCGACCGACTTGGGATCGATACCCACTGCGAAGTGGAGGGTGCCGGTGGCGCTGACCTTCTTGCCGGCCTTGGTGGTGGCCGTCTGGGTGACGGTCACGGCGTAGTGGCCGGGGGCGGTGAACACCCAGTTCGGGTGAGCATGGGTGTTGGCCGGGACGGTGTAGCTGGTGGGTCCGCCGACGTTGTCAAAGACCCGCTGGCCCACTCCACCACCGAAGGTGCCGGACATGAACACGGCCATTTTGCCGGGGCCGCTGACCTTGTCCAGGTGCATCTGGACCGGGCCGGTGGTGCCGTTGACGATGGACTCGTGCATGGTGTTGACGCCGAGCCACGGCACGCCGGGAACCTGGGTCGCACCGATGTGCCACACCTTGCTGCCGCCCTTGGCAATGAACTCCATGCCGGCGGGAGCGGTGGTGTTGGCCTTGTCACCGACAGCCATCACGATGCTTGACGGCGCAACCCACTTCGCCGGAGCGGAGCGGTCGTCCTTGAGAGTGGAGATGAGCTTGCCGGACTGCAGCTGGACGCCCCAGTCGAAGTGCCCCTCGGTGGCGATGGACGCAGGATGGGTGGCAGGCTGAGCCGTCTTCTTCACGGCAGCGGCAGCCTTGTTGGGGATCTTCACCGGACGGCAGATCTCCTTCTGGGCCGAGGCGCCGCTGGTAGCAGTTCCCTCGGTCGATCCGTTCGAGTCGGAGTTTCCGCCAACCTCGTTGGTCGGCGTGGTGCCGACAATACCGAGATCATCGAAGGGCTTGTCGGAACCGCCCTTGGTGCTGTCATTGCCGTGGTCACCGGTGGGGCAGGTGTTGGCAGCGGCGATGGCCTTGGAACCGACCATCCAGGTGTAGGTGTGGGCTCCGGTGCTGACGGTCTTGCCATTGCGAACGGCGGTGGCGTCAACAGTCATCTGGTAGCGGCCGGGCTTGGTGAACACCCAGTTGGCGTGCACGTGAGACGGCTGCTTGACGGTGATGGTGCCCGGGAGGGTCTTGGAGCCACCGTCGAGAAGGGCCTTGACTCCGCCGAAGGAGCTCTGCGAGAACAGGTGCACTTGGCCGGGGCCCTTGACGTTGCGGACGTTGATCTTGACCTCGTTGAAGCCATTGCGATTGACGTCAAAGGTCTCCCAGCCTGGCCACAGCAGATCCTGGTTCTGCGTGATGGGCAGCAGGTAACCCCTGGGGGCACCGGGGTACCCGCTCGGGATGGTGGTCAGGGCAGAGTCCTTGACGGCAAGCAGGACGTTCTCCGGGGTGTGAAGCACGCCCTCGCCGGTCACGTCCTCCTTGATCTGCAGGTCAAGACCGTTCTTGGCGGCCGAGCCGACGCGGAAGACGTCGGAATGACCGTGGTCAAGAACGAGCTTCTTGTGGCAGGGCTCCTTGCCGTTGCTCGGTTTCGGGGCCGGGGTCACAGACGACTTCGGGGTGGCCGAGGGCTTCGGGGTCGGCGTCACGGACGGGGTAGGTGTCGGCATGGGGGTCGGCTTGCCCCACGGGGCCGGAAGGGCCGTCTGGTCGCCAACCACCCAGGTATAGGTGTGTGGCTTGGTCTGGAAGGTCTTTCCGGACTTCTCGGCCAAGGCCTGGACGGTCATGGTGTAGAGACCTGGCTTGCTGAACACCCAGTTGGCATGCACGTGGGACGGATGATGAACCGTGATCGTGCCCGGCAGGGTGTTGGAGCCACCGTCGAGCAGTGCCTGAAGGTCTCCGAAGGACCCCTGCGAGAACAGGTTGACCTTGCCCGGTCCCTTGACGTTGCTGATGTTGATCTTGACGGCGCTGAAGTCATTGCGCTTGACGTCGAAGGTCTCCCAACCCGGCCACAGAACCTCCGGGTTCTGGGTGAGGGGGAGGACATATCCCCTGGGAACTCCCGGCAGACCTGCCGGGATGTCCATGAGCGCAGCGTCCTTGATCTTGAGAAGCACGTTCTCCGGGGCGTGCAGGATGCCCTCTCCGGTCACGTCCTCTTTGAGCTTGAGGTCGAGTCCGCCATTGTCGGTCGATCCGACGCGGAAGATGTCAGTGTGACCATGGTCGAGGACCATAGGCTTGTCGCTACCCGGGTCGGCATCCGATCCAACTTGGGCGTAGACGTTGTTGGGATCCCTGAGGTCATCACTGCCCCAGAGACCCTTGATGATCGGCCTGTCGCTGCCCGTACCCCACTCGACGTGGGCGGTGTCGACAAGGCCGTTGTGCAGGAGCTCCCGGCTCGGCGCTGCTGCGTTCGCTGAGGATGGGTTGATCATCAGGAACGTCAGCAGGACGGCAAGGAGCGATGCGAACCGTTTCACGGTGGCCTCCATTGTCTTCCTGTGATTTCCGACTAACTGTATAATGAGAACAGTTATCACCGCTACCGGGGCCTGATATGGGTTCTTGATAGAGAACCGTGTTGCGACAGGCAATCCTCGGGTTGTCGACGTCAAGAATTCATCTTGCCGATGAGCCCTCCTTGGCTTCATGTGGCTGTGAAATGTGATGTTTAACACTCCCCACCGGGGTCGTGTTTGCTTGCTGGTGACCCTGGCCGTGGTATAGGTCATGGATCGACGGCGCGAATCGGGGCCATGGAGATCACACCTGGCTGCATTCTGAGGCCGCACGAGATTACTTGCGTAGAGGGATCGGTCGGAGTCGATACACGCGCTGCGCGTGACCTGTTGAGAGTCCGACGGACTGTCGAGGGTGAGCTGGCGAAGTCGGCCACCATCCTCCCTGCCGCTAGGATTCAACGTGGTCGTGGCCGGTCACGTCGAAGGGCGGCGGAGGGTCGAGCGCGGCCGGGAAGGTACACGTCGTGTTGACGCGCATGTCACAGCTCTTCGTCCGAACCCTGCGAGAGGATCCGGCCGACGCCGAGGTTCCCAGCCATCGTTGGCTGGTGCGGGCCGGGTACATCCGTCGGGTTGCTCCCGGCATCTACTCATGGCTGCCACTGGGCCTCCGGGTGATGCGCAAGATCGAGGCCATCTGTCGCGAGGAGATGGCTGGAATTGGAGCTCAGGAGGTGTGCTTCCCCGCACTCCTCGCCTCCGATCCTTACAAGGAGACTGGTCGCTGGGTTGAGTACGGCGACAACCTCTTCCGTCTCAAGGATCGCAAGGGGGCGGAGATGTTGCTTGGCCCGACCCACGAGGAGATGTTCACCCTCATGGTCAAGGACCTGTACTCCTCGTACAAGGACCTGCCACTGTGTCTCTACCAGATCCAGAACAAGTACCGAGACGAGGCTCGTCCGCGCGCTGGCATCCTGCGTGGCCGCGAGTTCGTCATGATGGACGCTTACTCCTTCGACGTCGCCCCGGTGGGCCTCGACGAGGCCTACCAGGCCCAGCGCGACGCCTACATCCGCATCTTCAACCGTCTCGGTCTCGACTATGCCATCGTCAAGGCGATGTCCGGTCCGATGGGTGGTTCCCGCTCCGAGGAGTTCCTGGCCATTGCCGCCAATGGTGAGGACACCTTCGTGCGTTCTCCCGGTGGCTATGCGGCCAATGTCGAGGCGGTCCGGATGACTGCCCCGGACCCGCTGTCGATCGAGGGATTGCCGGATGCGGAGGTCGTCGACACCCCCGAGGTTCCCACCATCGAGTCCCTGGTCCGGATGGCCAACGAGGTGCGTCCTCGCGAGGATCGTCCTTGGACCGGGGCTGACACCCTCAAGAACATCGTCTTCATGGTGACCCATCCTGACGGCAAGCGTGAGCCACTGGCCATCGGTCTGCCAGGAGATCGCGAGGTCGACGAGAAGCGGCTCGAGGCCGCCCTCGAGCCGGCCGTGGCTGAGCCCTTCACGGAAGAGGACTTCGCTGCCAACCCACAGTTGGTCAAGGGGTACATCGGCCCGGGGTCCCTGGGCGAGGAGAACTCCTCAAAGGTGCGCTATCTCGTCGATCCCCGTGTCGTCACCGGCACGTCCTGGATCACCGGTGCCGACCAGACGGATCGTCACGTCTTCAACATGGTGGCAGGACGAGACTTCACCCCCGACGGAGTCATCGACGTCGCCGAGATCCGTGAGGGCGATCCCGCTCCCGACGGCAGTGGTGAGCTGCACCTGTCCCGCGGTATCGAGATTGGCCATATCTTCCAGCTCGGCAAGAAGTACGCCGACGCCCTGGGGCTCAAGGTGCTCGACCAGAATGGCAAGCTCGTGACCGTCACCATGGGTTCCTACGGTCTGGGTGTTTCGCGCGCGGTGGCCGCCATCGCCGAGAGTACCTGTGACGACAAGGGTCTGGCCTGGCCTCGCGAGGTCGCTCCCTTTGACGTCCAGGTGCTCGCCACCGGCAAGGGTGCTGAGGTTCTCGAGGAGGCGACCAGGATTGCCAGTGAGCTGGCCGAGGCCGGACTCGATGTGCTCCTGGACGACCGCAAGGCGTCCCCGGGCGTGAAATTCGCCGACAGTGAGATCCTCGGTATGCCGACCTCGGTGGTCGTCGGTCGGGGGCTCAAGGACGGGCTCGTTGAAGTTCGCGATCGTGCCACGGGTGAGAATCGTGAGGTCAGTGTGGCCGAGGCGGTATCCGCCGTCCTTGAGGAAGTGCGCGGCTGAGCGCTGATTCGGAGGTGATCGTTTAACCGGCCGACATCCGCACGTGGCTGTATCGTCGTCAACTGTTCTCGAAATCTGGCGCGCAAGTGACCCAATG
This sequence comes from Cutibacterium avidum 44067, assembly GCF_000367205.1. Lineage (NCBI taxonomy): Bacteria > Bacillati > Actinomycetota > Actinomycetes > Propionibacteriales > Propionibacteriaceae > Cutibacterium > Cutibacterium avidum. Next base: position 764,243 of record NC_021064.1, read on the forward strand.
CCCCTATGACAATGGGTTTCGTACGTCGGGCCGAATGGCCCCTCGACCTTGCGAAAGGTAAATTGATGCCAGAGGACGAAGACAAATTGACCAGAATTGACGACAACGTGGCCCGGAACACGCTGGGACGACGGAGCTTTCTCGGCGGTATGACCCTGGTTGCTGCGGCAGCGGTGACCGGCACGGCCCCGGCATTGGCTCATGCGTCGAAGCGTCTCCATTCTACGGCCGGAACCACCCTCGAGCAGGTGGGCCTGCGGGATCCGGGCAGCGGATACCGCAGACTCAAGGCACAGCGCGGGTACCCGCTCGTTGTGCGCGAGGAACTTGCCAGGGGCAAGAGCGGGCGTGACGACCGACGCCACGGCTTGGCGTCGGTCGTTCAGCTCACTGACCTGCACGTGACCGATGTGCAGTCGCCGATGCGGGTCGAGTTCCTGCACCTGCTAGCTGGCCCGGCCTTCCGCCCGCACGAGGCCTTGGGCCCACTTGCCACGGCCTCCTTGGTGCGTCGCGTCAATTCCCTCCGGGGCGGTCCGGCCACCGGACGGGCTTTCGACGCTCTCGTCAGCACGGGTGACAACACCGACAACCATGAGCACGTCGAACTCGACTGGTACCTCACCTTGTTGGCCGGGGGAACGATCGTCCCGAATACTGGTGCTCGTGATCGCTGGGAGAGTGTGCAAACCTTCGGGGATCCGCTGTTTTACAATCCTGAAGCGCATCACGACGACATGTACAAACGTGCCGGCTTTCCTCAGATCGACGGCTACTTCCGTCGCGTCATGGCCCCGGTGTCGTCCTCGGGTGTGAAGATCCCGTGGTATGCGGTGTTCGGAAACCACGACGACTCAGTCCAAGGCACGCTGCCTGCTGATTGGGAATTTCTGAAGGCGATGTACACCAGCGATCGAAAGATCACCGGTTTCGCCAGTGACAGGGACGCCAAGGCTTACGTCCAGGCAGCCCAAGGCGGCGGACCGGTCGCGCTGTCCAATGATGCCGTCTCGCTGACTCGGCGGGTCACTGCGGATGAGCGGCGCGTACCCTTCACTCCTTTTGAGTTCATCCAGGCTCACTTGCGTGAGGGTGCTGATGGTGCGGGTCCGCATGGTCACGGTTTCAGCGAAAATGACCTCAACGCGGTACGCGGTTACTACACCTTCCCGATCGCAGAAGGCGTGACCGGTATCAGCCTGGACTCCACCAACCGGGCCGGCTACACCAATGGTTCCATCGACGACCGTCAGTGGAAGTGGTTGAAGTCCGTGCTGCGCGCCGGTAGCAGTGTGTACTACGACGATCTGGGTGTGCGGCATCATCACGACGCCAGCGACACCATGTTCGTCCTTTTCAGCCACCATGACTCGAAGACGATGAACAACCCCGTCCTCCCCGGTGACGGCACCGGTATTCGTCATCTCGGCCCTGAACTGGTGTCCCTGCTCTCGCACTACCCGAATGTGGTCGCGTGGGTCAACGGCCATGTGCATGCCAACAACATCACCGCTCACCGGCACGCTCTCGACGCCCGCCGTAGCTGGTGGGAGATCAACACGGCGTCGCACGTCGACTTTCCCCAGATGGCCCGTGTCATCGAGCTTGCCGACAATCACGACGGTACCGTGAGCATCTTCACGACCTTGATCGAGTCCAATGCTCCTTATCAGGCCGACTACGACACCACGGACCCGGATGGTCTGGCCAGTCTGTACCGAGAGTTCGGGGCAAACGACATCCATACGATGGCACGTAGGCTTGGTACATCGGTCGATCACAACACGGAGTTGCTACTGGCGCATCCGTGGGCCTGAGGCACCTCCAGACCGAGAACGTGTCGGGCCCCGCCTTTTCAGGAGGTGGGGCCCCTAATTTGTTGGTGTCATACGGAAGGTTGACACGTGACGTCGTGGGTCTTTGCTGGTCTTGTCCTCGCCGCCTTCATGGCAGGGTGGGTCAACGCCGTCGTGGGTGGGGGCGGACTCATCATGCTGCCGTCCTTGTTGGTTGGCTTGCCGACCGAGACGCCGGTGGCGACGATCGTCGGGACGAATAAGACGGCCCAAGTCGTCGGGAACCTCACCGCTGGAGTGGGGTACTTGCGCAAGCAACGACCGGACTGGCGGATGTTTCTCTCAGCGGCCGGCATGGCCGTCATCGGCGCGGTGATCGGGGCTCGGATCGTCACTTACATGTCCCGAGCGGTCTACACGCCCATCCTGCTCATCGTCCTCGTGGTCATAGGGATTTACACCTGGAGACGACCAGCCCTGGGCGTGAGCTCGCACGGAGAGGGCGGGAAACACCCCCTTCTGGTTCCGATCATCGGCCTCTTCCTGGGGTGTTACGACGGGGCCATCGGACCGGGGGTCGGGACCTTCTGGGTACTCACCTATGTCGCCGTGGGCGGCTATTCCTTCCTCAAGGCCTCCGGGATGGCCAAGATCTGCAACACGGTGACGAACCTCGTCACGATCACGACGCTGGCCATTCACGGTCACGTCTGGTGGCACGTCGCCTGGCCGCTCGTCATCGCCAACGTCGTTGGTGGGTTCATCGGCGCTCGGACCGCCATGAAACATGGCAATGGTTTCGTCCGGACGATGTTCCTCATCATCACCAGCGTGCTGGCAGTACGGATGCTGGTTCAGCTGATCTGGGGAGTCTGAGTCGTGTTGCCGCCGGGTCGCGGCTTCCTGCTCACACCCAGCCGGGCCAGGTCGTCACCCCAGTGCCCAGATGGGCAAGGACCTCAGTCTGGCTGGCCATAGCGGCGACGGCGTGCGGACGTGCTGGCGCCGGGCTCGCGGCTGTCACCCGGCCCCAGCCAGACAGCACGTTGTCTTCCAAGTCGGACCACAGTGAACGGGTCGCTGCCGCATTGGCAGGAGGTGTCGACATGGGGTAGCCAGGCAGATCAGGGGTCGGGGTGGCAGAGGCATCGCGGATTCCCCGACGGACCTCGGCGCGCTGGGCGATGACCTGGTCGCGTCGCCGCCATCCCCAGGCGCGAAGCGGGTCTCCCTCGGCAAGGCGACCGATACCCCATTCCAGGCCTGCCACGAGGGCATTGAGATGGGTCAGGAGCGCCTGCTGGGCATTGACGAGAGGTTCCTGTCCGACGGAGACCGGGACAACCTTGGGCGTGGGACGTGGAGCGGGGGCGTCGGGGTCGAAAGCTGAGCAGAACACCGAGAGACTGGCCCACACCAGGGATTCCGAGGGGTCACCTGCGGCTCGGCAATTCGACAGATATTGGGTAGCGGCAGCCTTTTCGTGACGCTGCAGCAAGGCAACTGGCGATCCCTGTCCGGCGGTCAACGGTGAAGGTGAGACCGAGGGGGATGGAGAGCCTGTGTTTCCGGAGAAGGGGTCAGTCTGGCTCAGCACCTGACAATGCCGATGATGGGCAGCGGCGACGCGCTGGTACATCACCTTCCGGCTGCCACCGACGGTACTCGCGGCTTTCGTCGCCAACTGCGCCAGAAGGGCTTCCTGGGACACGGCATCGCGACGTTGTGGGGCTGCGCTGGCAATGGTTGAGCGCACCGGGATCGTCCTCTTGCCGGACTCATGATCGCAACCTGCCAGCCCGACGGCGACGAGACTGGCTCCACTGGCAAGAAGGGTTCTCCGAGCGATCATGTGCTCACCCTATCCATACTGAAGCTATACCTCCGACCTGACACCAGGGATCACCCAGGTGGGGAGGCGATGACATCCAGGTGACAGGACTGAGCGGCTAGACTCGGTGCGGACAATTTGCAACGACAACAGGATGAGACACAGATGAATGCAGAGAGGCTCACCAGCCTGCTGGAACCGGTCGTGTCCCAGCTCGGGCTCGAACTCGATCGCGTCGAGGCCGTGCCTGCCGGACGACGTCGCCTGGTACGAGTGACGGTCGACGGGGATGGCCCTGACGGCCACGGACCCAGCCTTGACGAGATCTCCGAGGCCACTGCCGAGATTTCCCGCTGCCTCGATGATGCCGATGCCATGGGGGAGTCGCCGTACACCCTCGAGGTGTCTTCGCGTGGTGTCTCCACTCCGTTGACCCAGCCACGTCACTACCGACGCAACGTCGGACGCTTGGTGCGGTTCACCCTCAACCCAGGCGAGGGGCAGAAATCCGGGGAGACCTTCGATGGCCGCATCATCGCGGCCACGGAGGAGAAGGTCACCCTCGAGGTCGAGGCAGAGAACTCGAAGCCTCACAAGCCCGTGTACACCACCCGCGAGGTCCAGCTGGCTGACGTGGCGAAGGCCATCGTGCAGGTGGAGCTCAATCGTCGCGACGCACAGGCGTCGGAGGAGGAGAACTGAGATGGACATCGACCTGTCGACCCTGCGCATGATCGAGCGGGACAAGGACATCCCGCTCGATTACCTGCTGACGACCTTGGAGGATGCTCTCCTCAATGCCTACGACAAGACGGATGCTCCTGCGAAGGGTGCCAAGGTCCAGCTCGACCGCAAGACCGGGAACGTCGCCGTCATGATCCCGGAGAAGGACGAGGAGGGGGAGATCGTCGGCTGGTACGACGGCACCCCCGATGACTTCGGGCGCGTGGCTGCCTCGACGGCTCGCCAGGTGATCTTCCAGCGTCTGCGCGAGGCCGAGGACGAGCAGAAGTACGGCCATTTTGCGGCGGTCGAGGGTGACGTCATCACTGGCGTGGTCCAGCAGTCCTACCGCGACACCCGCACGGTTCGCGTCGATCTGGGCGCCCTCGAGGGCATCATGCCCCCGGCTGAGCAGGTTCCCGGTGAGGACTACTCGCATGGCCGTCGTATTCGTGTCTACGTCGTGGCAGTGCGGAAGGAGGCCCGCGGCCCGCAGGTGATCGTCTCACGCACCCACCCGAACCTGGTGCGCAAGCTCTTCGCCATGGAGGTACCGGAGATCGAACAGGGTGTCGTCGAGATCAAGGCCCTGGCTCGTGAGGCCGGTCACCGCTCCAAGATCGCCGTCGTTTCCCACAATCCCGACGTCTCGGCCAAGGGCGCCTGCATCGGACCGATGGGTCAGCGAGTGCGCGCCGTCATGCATGAGTTGGGCGAGGAGAAGATCGACATCATCGACTGGTCGGAGGATCCCGGCGAGTTCGTGGGTGCGGCTCTCTCGCCTGCCAAGGTGGCGTCGGTGACGGTCATCGATCCCAAGGCCAAGGCTGCCAGGGCCGTTGTCCCGGACTACCAGCTCTCCCTGGCCATTGGACGTGAGGGCCAGAACGCCCGTCTGGCAGCTCGTCTCACCGGGTGGCGTATTGACATCCGTCCTGACAACCAGGTCTGAGACCGCTTGAGGTAGCCGACGACGTCCGACCTTCCCCGCGAAGGTCGGGCGTCGTGCCTTTGTCCCTCCCTCTGGCCTAGGGTTGTCGGGTGATCAGACGACCCCAACGCACCTGCGTCGGATGCCGACGCGTCGACGATCCAGCCCACATGAGGCGTTATGTGCTGATTGACGGGGTCGTCGTGGCAGACCTGACTGGCAGTGCAGCTGGAAGGGGAGCTCACGTCCATCTTGACGATGAGTGCTGGAAGCGCGCCGTGGCCGGGGGATTCGCGCGATCCTTTCGTCAGCGGGTGACCGTCGACCAGATTGGTGGGTGCAAGTGACCAACGCGGTGAATTGGGCTCAACAGGACAGTTTCGGTAAAGTTGTTCCTGCATGTCCGCCGGGAGGTCCGGCGGCCTCACCGAATCGTGTCCCTGGACGGTCGGTCATTCTGGCTCGAAGGGACTGAATAGGAAGTGGGCACAAGCTCATGAACACTCGATGAGTTCGCACCAATGAGGATTCACAACAACTAGGCCCAGGTCCACCGCGGCCGGGCCCGAAGGAGAGTAGTGGCCAAGGTCCGCGTCTATGAGCTCGCGAAGGAGCTCGGACTGTCAAGCAAGCAGCTTCTGGGGAAGCTCAACGACATGGGCGAGTTCGTCCGTTCGGCTTCCTCAACCATTGAGGCACCAGTTGTGCGGCGACTGCGTGACCAGATCGGTTCGGCTGAACCGACTGGCGACGCCAAGCCCGCGAAGCCTGCGGCTCGCAAGTCGCAGGCAGCATCCAAGGGAAAGTCCAAGGAGACCCCGTCGGCCAAGCCGACTCCCGGTCCCAAGCCGGGCCCCGCGCCGAAGCCGGCGCCTGGTCCCCGTCCCGGTTCCAGCGGAGGCCCGAAGCCTGGGCGCAGCTCTGCAGCTCGCACCAGTGCGACTCCGCGTCCGGGTCTCATGAAGTCTTCCGGTGGCTCCAAGAAGCAGGAGACCCCGGCACCGAAGAGCGACGCCAAGCCGGCTCCCAAGCCTGGTCAGAACGCCGCCAAGCCCCATGCACCGACCCCCGGCCCCAAGCCTGGTGGGTCGGCCAAGCCTGCCACCCCGAAGCCGGGTGCCCGTCCGGGCCCGCGCCCGGGGGGATCCGGCGGGCTGCCGTCGGGTGCTCGCCTCGGTCCGCGTCCGGGTGCTGGTCGTCGTACCGGAACCCCGCGTCCCGGGAACAACCCGTTCGCCTCCAGCCAGGGAATGGGCCAGTCCCGTCATCGCCCTGAGGGCGGGCGGCGCTCCGGTGGAGCTCCTCGTTCAGGTCAGGGCGAGCGTATGCCGCGTCCGGGCGGCAGCCAGGGATCGCGTGGCGGTTCCGGTATGCCTCGTCCGAACCCGGCCATGATGCCGAAGCACCAGTCCTCCCAGATTGGTCAGGCAAGTACTGGTCGTGGTGGACGCGGCGGTGGCCGTGGTCGCGGTGGATCCCGTGGCGGCGGTTTCGGCGGTGGCTTCGGCGGAGGACCTCGCGGTCCCGTCGGCGGTGGTCGCGGTGGTCGCGGTGGTCGCGGCACCCAGGGTGCCTTTGGCCGTGGTGGTTCCCGTCGTGGTCGCAAGTCCCGCAAGCAGCGCAGGCAAGAGTTCGACGAGATGCAGGCGCCGCTGGTCGGCGGTGTGCGCGTCCGCAAGGGCAATGGTGAGACCATCCGACTGCGTCGTGGTGCCTCGCTGACCGATCTCGCCGAGAAGGTCAATGCCGAGCCGGCGCAGCTCGTGCAGGTGCTGTTCAACCTTGGCGAGATGGTGACTGCCACCCAGTCGGTGTCCGACGACACCCTGGAGATCCTGGGCGGCGAGCTCAACTATGACATTCAGGTCGTGTCCCCGGAGGACGAGGATCGCGAGCTGCTGGAGTCCTTCGACCTTGAGTTCGGCGAGAACGAGGGCGATGAGGAGGATCTCGTCGCACGTCCACCGGTCGTCACCGTGATGGGCCACGTCGACCACGGCAAGACGAAGCTGCTGGACGCCCTGCGTCACACTCATGTGGTGGAGGGCGAGGCCGGTGGCATCACCCAGGCCATCGGTGCTTACCAGGTCGAGACCGAGGTCGACGACGTCGAGCGCGCCATCACCTTCATCGACACCCCGGGTCACGAGGCCTTCACGGCCATGCGTGCTCGTGGCGCCAAGTCCACCGACATCGCGGTGCTGGTTGTTGCTGCTGATGACGGCGTCATGCCGCAGACCGTTGAGGCGTTGAACCACGCCAAGGCTGCCGATGTGCCGATCGTCGTGGCCGTCAACAAGATCGACAAGCCGGAATCCGATCCGGACAAGGTGCGCGGACAGCTCACCGAGTACGGCTTGGTTCCTGAGGAGTACGGCGGTGACACGATGTTCGTCAACGTCTCCGCTCGTACCCACGAGGGTCTTGACGACCTCCTCGAGGCCATCGTCCTGACCGCTGACGCGGCGCTGGACCTGCGTGCCAACCCGGACATGGCTGCTCAGGGTGTTGCCATCGAGGCCCACCTTGACAAGGGTCGTGGCCCGGTGGCCACCGCCCTCATCCAGCGCGGAACCCTGCACATCGGTGATTCCATCGTTGCCGGGTCTGCCTACGGACGTGTGCGCGCCATGATCAACGATCAGGGCGAGAGCGTCGACGAGGCTGCGCCGGCCGCCCCGGTGCAGGTGCTCGGCCTCACCTCGGTGCCGGGCGCCGGCGACAACTTCCTGGTCGTCGACGATGACCGGATGGCTCGCCAGATCGCCGAGAAGCGTGAGGCTCGGATGCGTGCTGCCCAGCAGGCCAAGTCGTCGCGTCGCAAGACCCTCGACCAGCTGTTCGAGCAGCTCGAGAAGGGCGAGACCGAGGAGCTGCTGCTCATCCTCAAGGGTGACGGCGCCGGCTCGGTCGAGGCGTTGGAGGATGCCCTGGCCAAGATCGACGTGGGCGACGAGGTCGACCTGCGCGTCATCGACCGTGGTGTCGGTGCCATCACCGAGACCAACGTCTCGCTGGCTGCCGCCTCCAACGCCGTCATCGTGGGCTTCAACGTTCGCCCGACCGCTCATGCCCAGCGCATGGCCGACGAGGAGAACGTCGACATTCGGTACTACTCGGTCATCTACGACGCCATCGACGAGATCGAGGCCGCCCTGCGAGGCATGCTCAAGCCGATCTACGAGGAGAAGGCAATGGGCACCGCGGAGATCCGCCAGATCTTCCGCTCCTCGAAGGTTGGAACGATCGCGGGCTGCATGATCACCGACGGCACCATCCGTCGTCATGCCAAGGCCCGTCTCGTCCGCGACGGCGTGGTGATCCAGGAGACCGAGATCAACACGCTGCAGCGCGAGAAGGATGCCGTCACCGAGGTGCGTGAGGGTTACGAGTGTGGTCTGACCCTGACCAACTACTCCGACATCCGCGTCGGCGACGAGGTCCAGTGCTACGAGATGGTGGAGAAGCCTCGCGACTGAGCTTGGTCACTGTCCTGAACGGGGCGTCCACGTGGAAGCGTGGTCGCCCCGTTCGTGTGTTCCCGACTACTTGACCCATCGTCACCCGAATGATAAAATTCCCCTGCTCGGTCGGCAAAGAGGCTGGCCTTGCCCTCTTGCGTATTCTTTTGGATGGATGGTTGATGAATGTACAAAAAGAGCCGAATTGTAGTTATGTTTGCATTTGCCGAGTCTGTCTTTGGCTTGTGTTCTGCTGCGCCGGGACTTGCTGATACTATCAGAGCGACTCCTGTGACATCGTGGAAGAGTCTTTCTGTCACAGGAGGATCGGCGAAAGCATCAGGAAAAACCCAAGGACATAAGAAAGCCTACATGTCATCAGATGGTGTCTGGCATTCTCAGGCTAATTACATTTTCACTGTCGCGGGTCACAAGAAAACTGACAGGGGCGGTTACGGAAAGGTCGACGCATCCGTTCTTTATTACAAATGCCAGCCCATGCCGGGTGGAAACTGTATACCGAAAGTCTTAAGAACCGGGGCATCAGGCAGCACTGGGCGTTTGGTTGGTGGAAAGGCGTACAGATGGGATGCTGACGCCAAGATCCGCCTTGGTCGTAATCAAAGAGGCGGTTGGCAACGTTCTTCTAAGATTTGTATCGACCTAGTGGCTCGACGTGATAAGTGCAGCGATGGGTTGAATTGGTGAGTTCTGACACGATTGAACTTGACGAGGTGGTCGTTCGATACCGGTCGGGTTGGCAACTGGGGCCGGTATCGGCCACCTTTCCGGTGGGGGTGAGTGCCCTTGTCGGCCCCAATGGTGCGGGCAAGACGACGATGCTTGCTGTGCTCACCGGAATCAAACGACCGAGGGCCGGGACGCTACGTCGTGACGGGCAACCCGTGAGGAGACGACGGGAGGGCTCTGGGTACCGGGCCCACATCGGGTACGTTCCGCAGGAATGCACCTGGTCACCGTCGTGGCCGGTCGAAGACTTTCTCGCCTTCTGTGCGCGCATGTATCGAGTACCGTCCACGCAGGTCAGGCACAGGTGCCAAGGCGTCATGTCCGATCTGAACGTCGGTCAATTCGCCCACCAGCCCATCGGTACTCTGTCGGGCGGTCAAAAGCGTCGGGTCTTCCTCGCGGCGGCACTGGTTCACGACCCCGAGGTGCTCATTCTTGATGAGCCGACCGTGGGCCTGGATCCGGGGGAGCGGATCTCGTTTCGCCGCCACGTCGTCGAGCAGGCGGCCTCACGGGTCGTCGTGCTGTCCACCCATCTCATGGATGACGTCGCCTTGTCCGCAGACCAGGTGCATCTGGTCGATGGGGGACACATTACCTGGAGCGGCACGCTGCCCGAATTGATGGCTGCAGCAGGAGAATCTGATTCACAGGACCACGTGTCAGTGGCTGAGCAAGGTTACCTGCACCTGATGCAAGGTCGCGCAGAATCCGAGCTCCTTGAGGGGGACCGATGAAAGCCTGTCTTCGGCAGGCCGTCTGGTCTGGGCTGGGGCTTGCCGTGTTGTGGGTCGCCACGAGCGTTGGCCTGATGCACATGTATCCCCGCGTGTGGAAGTCCTTCGCCTTGACGACGGGGAGTGTCTCGGTGGACACGGTCATCCTGTCTCCAGTGTGCTGCGGAGTCGGGGTGGCGTACGGCGCCCGTCTTCGCCGCACCGGGGTCACGCGTACATCCCGAGCCTGGCCGCGCAGCGCCACCGCCGCCATCGTCACCACCTGGCTGATGGGTGTCGGAGCCGTTCTGCTTCTGGCTGTGGGGGTAACGACCGCAATCCTCGCATTGGTGGCTTCCGGTGACGCCGATCCGCGACTCGTGATGGGTTCGGTCCTCACCGCCATGGCCGCCACGGCATTCCTGGCCCTGGGGGCCGTCCTTGGAGTGGCGGCTGGTTCCTATCTGCTCGCCGCTGTCGCTGCCATCGCGGTCTACTTGGTGGCGGGGGCCGTTCCTGAGGCCTATGACCTGCTCATCGGATGGTCTGGTCCTGCGGCCATCGACGGCGCCCCTTCGCATCTCACCTGGCACGCCATCGCGTTGTGGGCTGGACTCGATTGTGCCGCCATCGTCGTCTCCTTGGTGCTCGTGGCCGTGATCACGACACCCGGTGGTGGGCCTTGGTGGCGGTGGCTCACGGCGACGATTCTGGTGGCAGCGGTCATCGTTGACGCCGCAGCGACGATTCGGTTGGAGGAGGTGTGGGAATCCACGGATGATTGGCGGTGTCGTGAGGTCGGCAAGCACGGATCCATGGCATGCGTCTCCGGTGACCTGTCCTGGCGGCTGGAGGAGTACGCGACGGCGATGGGCCGCGTCGATGACCTGTTGATGGCCAGCGGGGTCCAGAGACGCATTGTCTACGCCCCCGAGGGAGGGCCAGGGAAGGCCGGTTACCTGCCGGTGCGGACGCACGTGTCGACCTCCTCCACAGCGAGAGAATGGGCCGGGGATCTCAACGCACCCCTGCTGGGTGACAACCTGTTGGGAGTCGAGGATTCCACGTCCTCACAGTGTGACGGGACGGTCGAAATCCTTGACGACGCACTGGTGTCGGTCATGGACGGTCAACCCCTCGCCCGGGACTCGCTGCGATCCATGGTGGCACAGGTGAGGGCTTGTCCATGACGGGTCGGCTCTCCTGCTTCGGATGGTTCCTGCGCAGTCGCGGTCTGGTGGCCGTAGTGGCCTATCTGACGGTGGGAATGGTCTGTGCCCATCACCTTGGCGGCGACCTCGTCACCGTCCCGTTTGCCGGCAGCAGGTCGGTTGATGTGGGGCTGGGGCCTTCGAGCCTGAGTGGCATCCTCGCCTCCGTACTGTTCTCCTCCCCGGACCCACAACGGGAGCAGGCCTTCCCCGACCGTCCCATTCGCACCATGAGGGTGGTGTGGGCCGTCATCGTTCTGGTGTGGCCAGTGGCATGGGCCGTCCTGTTCAACGGTGACCAACCCATTTCTCAGTGGTGGGTGCTGTGGTTTGCGCGCAACCATGTCCTGCTGGTGGGACTGGCGATGGTCGCCAGCGTCGTACTGTCGGTGGCCTGGGCGTGGCTGCCGGGAACCATCTTCGTCCTGTCGTGCTGGATCCTGGGTACCAAGGATTCCGCGGCGACTCCCTACTGGTGGGCGCTGTTGAACCAGAGCCCTCTCGCCCCCCTGAGCCTGGCCGTTTCGGCCGCGTTGGTCGTCGTCGGGATGGTGCTGCAGTGGAGTACCCCCGGACCCCCGCGTTGACACTGGCTGCCGCGTGCGTCGGTGGGGACGGTGTGCAAAAATGGTTGATCCGCTCAGGACACCGATGGCGAGGAGAGATCATGAACACACCGAATCCGCGTGTCGCCAAGTTAGCCGATCAGATCCGAGTCGTGGTGGCCGAGACCCTTGAGCGCCGTGTCAAGGATCCCCGCCTGGGCTTCGTGACGATCACCGATGTGCGTCTGACCGGGGACTCCCGTGACGCCACCCTGTTCTGGACCGCGATGGGCGCCGACAAGGAGATCGCCGGCACGGCTGCCGCTCTCGAGTCGGCCAAGGGCATGCTGCGCTCCACCGTCGGCAAGAGGCTCAAGCTGCGCTACGCCCCGACCCTGACCTTCGTGCGTGATGCCACTCCTGAGACCGCCAAGTCGATCGAGGACGCCCTGGCACGAGCTGCCGCTTCTGATGCCGAGATCGCTCGACGCTCCCAAGGTGCCATGCCTGCCGGTGAGGCTGACCCCTACCGTCACCGCGACGAGGACGAGGCCGAGTGACGACCGTGCTTTCGGCGCGTCTTGAGGTTGGCCGATGAAGGGCAATCCTGACGTTCCCTCTGGCGTCCTCGTCGTTGACAAACCCGCCGGCGTCACCTCGCACCAGGTCGTCGGACGGGTGCGTCGCCTCATGGGCACCCGCAAGGTCGGGCATGCCGGAACCCTGGACCCGATGGCCACCGGAGTTCTGGTCATCGGGATCAATCGCGCCACCCGACTCCTCGGCCATCTGTCCCTGCACGACAAGGACTACACCGCCACGATGAGGTTGGGGGTGAGCACCGTCACCGACGACGCCGAGGGCGATGTCACTGCCATCACCGACGCATCTGGGATCGATGACGACGCCATCCTCGCCGCGATGGCACGCCAGACCGGTGAGATCCTGCAGGTTCCCACCGCCGTCAGCGCGATCAAGATCAACGGTCAGCGCGCCTACGCCAAGGTGCGTGCCGGGGAAGACGTCGTCCTGAAACCGCGTGCGGTGACCGTCTCCCGATTCGAGGCCACTGAGATACGACGCCATGGGGAGGTGATCGACGTCGACGTCGAGGTCACCTGTTCTTCCGGCACCTATGTGAGGGCCCTGGCCCGTGACGTGGGTGCCGATCTTGGAGTGGGGGGTCACCTCACTGCGTTGCGGCGAACCCGGATCGGACCTTTCGACCTCACCGCGGCTTGCCCTGACATCTTTGCCGATGATGAGGTCGCCCCGACCCCGATGACGATGGCTGAGGCTGCCGGGCTGAGCTTCCCCGTCGTCGAGGTCACCGATGACCAGGAAGCTGCCATTCGGGTCGGACGACGTCTGGACCTGACCGTCCCCGCTGACGTGACCGCGATGGTCGCCCGAACCGGAGAGATGTTGGCCCTTTATCGGCCAGATGGCGAGAAAAAGGAACGGAGTCGCGCAATCTGTGTGCTGGTTTGACCACAGTACAGTCACAGGTGCGTGTGAGCCTGTCAGGATGCGGTCAGACTGACACCATCATGTGGCGTGAAATATCCCACATGAGTTTGAATTATTTGGTACTCATGCTGCTGAAGCAGGATATTACCAAGTATTCATTGAAATTAATTTAGTCACGGCGACAATTCCTTCTGGTTGCAGGTGTAAATATGACGTGATAGCTTCAAATAGCTATTTTGCGCTGGGGGAGACGTGATTTTTAGGCGGTTCACGGCACCGTGACGCGAGGTCGTGGTGCCCTCGTGATCCGCATGAGTTGTTTTCAACTACCCCTTTTTGACTCCATCGCCCATGTGAAAGGTGCCGTACGACGTGGATTTGGTTCGAGCATCCCATCTGTACAAGGTTTTCGGTAAACACGAACGAGAAGTGATCGAAAGACTCAAAGCAGGGGAGTCTCGAGAAGATCTTGCCTCTCTCGGTACGGCGGCTGTCATCGATGTCAGCTTGGAGGTCGCCAAGGGAGAGACCTTCGTCGTCATGGGCCTCTCAGGGTCCGGAAAGTCCACCCTCATCCGGATGATCAACGGGTTGTGGGCGCCCTCCGAGGGCACCGTCGAGGTGGCCGGAAAAGTTGTCTCTGACATGAACGACTCCCAATTGCGGGAGCTTCGTCGCGACCATGTGTCGATGGTATTCCAGCATTTCGCCCTTCTTCCTCATCTGACTGTTCGCGAGAACGCGGCTTACGGGCTGAAGTTGCAGGGTAAGCTCAAGCCGAAGGACCGCCTCGAGAAGGCCGATGAGTGGCTGCGGACCGTGGGTCTCAACGGCTGGGGTGGCAAGTACCCCCATCAGCTCTCAGGTGGTATGCAGCAGCGTGTCGGGTTGGCTCGTGCCCTCGCCGCGGAGACCGACATCCTTCTCATGGACGAGGCCTTCTCCGCTCTTGACCCGCTCATCCGTCGTGAGATGCAGGATCAGCTCCTCGAGCTGCAGGGCACCCTCAACAAGACGATCATCTTCATCACCCACGACCTCAACGAGGCCATGTACCTCGGCGATCACATCGCGGTCATGCGCAATGGTCGTGTTGCTCAGATCGGTACCTCTGACGAGATCCTCACCCAGCCGGCCGACGACTACGTCGCTGACTTCGTCCAGGATGTCGATCGCACTCGGGTTCTGACGGCGTCGGCTGTCATGCGACCCACCGAGGCCGTCGTCTCCAGGTCGGCAGATCCCCGCCGTGTCCAGCGCATCATGGATCAGCGTGATTGGGCTGGCGTCTTCGTCGTCGACGAGCACCGTCGTCTGCTCGGCATGGTTGGGGACCAGGAGGTCATCGAGGCTGCTCGCCGTGGCGACCGCAGCATCGCGGCAGTCGTCGAGACCAGCGGCATCCTCACCGTTCGCACTGACACCCCGCTGTCCGAGTTGTTCGCTCCGTCGAAGGATGCGCGAGTGCCTCTCGCCGTCGTCGACGAGGACTTCCACCTCATGGGCGTCATTTCCCGAGTCGCTCTGCTCGACTCCATGTCGAGGTCCCAGGACAAGGTGTCCGAAGGATCCGTGATGTCCCTGGAAGACACTGGGAAGTTGCCTGTCATCAAGGATGTCGGAGATCCCGTCGGTCTCCCGCCTGCTGACCAGACGACGACCGCGACGGTCGCATCCGCCCCGACCACCGAGAAGGAGGCCTGATCGAGATGAGCTTCAATTTCGCCAACCCCCGTATTCCGCTGGGAAGCTGGATCGAGACCTTCTTCGATTGGTTCCAGCACGCCTTTGACTGGCTCATCACCTTCACCAACGTCGTCATCGGCGGTATGTACGACGGGCTCAACCTCGTCCTGTCCAAGCCGCTGTACCTGGTCATGATGGTCGTCCTCGCCGCCATCGGCTGGGCCTGTGCCAACTGGAAGGTGGGCCTCTTCGCGCTCATCGGCTTCTACCTGGTCCGGGCCATGGATCAGTGGAACAACACCATGCAAACCTTGTCCCTGGTCGTGGTGGCCGTGGTCCTGGCCCTCATCCTGGCGATTCCACTGGGGATCTGGGCTGCCAAGTCGAAGCGATTCTCGGCCATCATCAAGCCGATTCTCGACTTCATGCAGACGATGCCGTCGCTGGCGTACCTGGTCCCGGTCATCGTCCTCTTCGGTATCGGTCAGGTTCCTGGGGCCATCGCGACGATCATCTTCGCCCTGCCACCTGGCGTGCGGTTCACTGAGTTGGGCATCCGTGGTGTCGACACCGAGACGGTAGAGGCCGGCGCAGCCTTCGGTGCCAGCCCGCGTCACATTCTGTGGCGTATCCAGATGCCGTTGGCCATGCCGACGGTGATGGCCGGCGTCAACCAGGTCATCATGTTGGCTCTGTCCATGGTCGTGCTGTCGGGCATGGTCGGTGCCGGTGGTCTTGGCGGCGACGTCGTTGCGGCCCTGTCTCAGGTCGACATCGGTCTGGGTATGGAGGCTGGACTGGCAGTGGTGGTCGTGGCCGTTTACCTGGACCGCATCACCAACGGACTGGCCAATCGCACCCCGCTCGCCCGGGCACAGCGCGCCAACTGAGCGCAACAGGATAGCTGAACACAGCAGGGGCGACTGAGTCCCATGCAGAACATGAACGTACGTGAACACGAGGGAGTAACGATGAGCACAAGTATGGTTCGACGCAAGGTCATCGCCGCGGCCTCCACCCTGACGATTGGGGCTCTGGCCCTGTCCGGATGCGGTGCCACCAACAGCGGAAACGGAGAGTCCGGCAGCTCCGACACGGGCTCCGACAACGTCAACACGAAGTGGGCCGACTGCACCCCGGGGACCGGATCCAAGGACACCACGTCCATGAAGACTGATGATGACAACAAGATCACCATCGGTGCCTTCAACGGCTGGGATGAGTCCTTCGCCACCGCCGGAATCATCAAGAACGTCCTGGAGAAGGACGGTTACAAGGTGAAGATCAAAGGATTCGACGCCGGCCCGGGCTATGCCGGCCTCGTCGCCGGTGACATCGACCTCATCACTGACAGCTGGCTTCCCCTGACTCACGCCGACTACGTCAAGCGCTACGGCGACAAGATGGAGAACCTTGGCTGCTGGTATGACAACGCCAAACTCACCATCGCCGTCAACAAGGACTCCAAGGCGCGCACCATTGGCGACCTCAAGACCATGGGGGACGAGTACGACAACACCCTGTACGGCATTGAGGCGGGCGCCGGACTGACGAAGGCCACCAAGGATTCCGCCATTCCGAAGTACGGCTTGAAGAACATCAACTTCAAGATCTCGTCGACCCCGGCGATGCTGGCCCAGCTCAAGAAGTCCACCGACGCCGGCCAGGACATCGCGGTGACATTGTGGCGTCCGCACTGGGCCTACGGCGCTTTCCCGGTCCGCGATCTCAAAGACCCCAAGAAGGCCATGGGCGAGGCTGAGGTGCTCTACAGCTTCGGCAGGCCCGGGTTCGAGAAGGATCATCCCAAGGCCGCACAGCTGGTGCGCAACATGGTCTTCGACGACAACACCCTCTCGAGCCTCGAGAACACCATGTTCTCCGCGGAGAACTACGGAGGCAAGAACCAGGAGAAGGCCGTGGCGGAGTGGATCTCGCGCAACAAGGCGTGGGTCGACAAGCTCAAGTCCGGCGAACTCGCCGAGAGCTGATCGGCAGGACGGGCCGCCCAGGTGGGCGGCCCGGCTCGCGTCCTGACGCGGTGGGACGCCTGCCAATTCCGCGATGACGATGCCTAGTGATGATTTTCGGATTCGGGCCATGGGCGGTTGTCCCCATAGACTGCCGGGCGTGTCTGTTCCCGAGGAATCGTCAACCGTCGTCATCGGAAACTTCGATGGTGTGCACCGTGGCCACCAGGCCCTTGTCCAGCAGGCCAAGAGGCTTGACCCGGACGGTTACGTTGTCGTCGTCACCTTCTGGCCCCATCCGCTGACCGTCCTGGCCCCTGACCAGGCCCCGGCCCTGCTGTGCCCGCTGGAGCGACGCATTGACTGGTTGAAGGAGGCCGGTGCCAGCGAGGTGCGCGTGGTCAATTTCACTCCGGAGATCGCGAATTGGTCCCCGGCGGCCTTTGTCGAGCGAATGATCAGCCCTTTGCAACCCGAGCATGTCTTGGTGGGCCAGAACTTCCGCTTCGGACGTCACGCCGTGGGCACTCCGCAGGCCCTGTCGGAGATTGGCTGTGGCCGCTTTGAGGTTCATGCCATGGATCTCGTCGCCATTTCCGGTGTCACGGTGTCGTCGACCCGGGCTCGCGAGGTGGTGGCAGCCGGCGATGTCGCCGAGGCCGCCGAGTTGCTCGGACGCCCCTTCGAGGTCGGTGGGGTCGTCGTCATGGGGGACCAGCGCGGACGCGAGCTGGGATTCCCGACGGCCAACCTCGTCCTGCCGGAAGGGCGTGCCGTTCCGGCTGACGGGGTGTATGCCGGATGGTTGGAGCCTGGTAGCGGTCCGGACGCCGGTCGCCGACTTCCCTCTGCGATCTCGGTGGGGACCAACCCGACCTTCGACGGTGTCGAGCGTCGAGTCGAGACCTACGTCATCGATCGCGATGATCTCGAGCTCTATGGAGTCGACGTCAAGGTCACCTTTGCCGAGCGACTGCGTGGGCAGATCAAGTTCGACGGTATCGAGCCGCTGATCTCGCAGATGACCGACGACGTCGACGCGGCACGGAAGATCCTGGCCTGAGGCTGGCAATCACGTCCGGCAGTTCGGGGGCGGTGCGGGTGTGAACGCCGTGGGGATACCCAGTAGGCCATGTTGCCGTTGACCATGTATCGAAAGGTCGTCCAGTCGTGGCCAGTTGCCGATCCCTGGTCGCGAGCCATCCCCGCGTCACCGCCGTCGTTGTTGCCGCTCTCGGTATCCTGTCCCTGTGCCTCGGTGGAGTTGTGACGGGCCACCTCGCTTCGCCCACTCCCCATGGCTGTCGGTGGGTACATCGTCATGACCATCGGTGCCGCGATCTTCGAGGAAGTGCTGTGCCGCGGAACCTTCGCCAGGTCGGATACGCCTTCTGCATGGGAATGCCCGGCTGCTGTCCGGCACATGCGAATTCGCACTCGACAGGGAAGAGCTGATACTCTCACCCAGTTGCCGTCAGATCGGCCGCGGCCTTGGAAGAGTCCCCTGCAGTAAGAGCGTCGGGGACGCCGCGCAGCGGACAGGAAGGAACCCACCGAGATGGATGCTGCCGAGAAGAAGAAGATCATCGAAGAGTACGCGACCCACCCCGGAGACACCGGTTCCCCGGACGTCCAGGTCGCCATCCTCACCAAGCGCATCGCTGAGCTCACCGAGCACCTGAAGGTCCACAAGGGTGACCACCACTCCCGTCGTGGCTTGATGCTCATGGTTGGCCAGCGTCGTCGTCTTCTCAACTACATCGCGAAGAACGACATCGAGCACTACCGCGAGCTCATCGCTCGTCTCGGTCTGCGTCGCTGAGCGCCGCGGATCGCACGAATTGACGGGGTGTCCCTTCGGGGGCGCCCCGTTTCGCATCTCCTGACTCTGTTGATCAGGGCGGTTTCGCACCAGTTGCGCCGTGACTGAGCAGTTGCGCCGCGCAATACCGGCGCAACTGCACGTCCGTGGCGCAGCTGGGTTCAGCGCGTCCCGGCTGACTGGGGCCGGATCATGTCTGGGGAATCGTGTGCGAATCCTGCGGCGACGACCGGGCAGGTATCGGAGATTCGTGGGATTGCCCGCGGATGCCGTAGACTCAACGTCACAATCAGAATTACTGTAACCGTCGACTGCCTCCCCATGACACATGGGTCCTCGGTAGTGGTCACCGGGGCACGGTCCCGGCGGCTTCGATCGAAGACCGGTGTGGTTCTACAAGAGGCGCCTTCTGGAGCGCCAGCGGGCGGCGGTCGGCCCTGCGAAAGGACATCCCTGTGGAGGGACCCGGACTCGAATTCACCGAGGCCATCATCGACAACGGAAAATTCGGCAAGCACGTCGTCCGCTTTGAGGCGGGATTGCTCGCCCAGCAGGCGGACGGATCGGCTGCCGTCTATCTCGATGGTGACACCATGTTGCTGTCGGCCACTACTGCGGCCAAAACACCCCGCGATTCCATTGACTTCTTCCCGCTGACGGTTGACGTCGAGGAGCGCATGTACGCCGCCGGACGCATCCCCGGCTCTTTCTTCCGTCGTGAGGGACGCCCGTCTGAAGGTGCCATCCTCGCCTGCCGTCTCATCGATCGCCCTCTGCGCCCCTCATTCGTCAAGGGTCTGCGCAACGAGGTTCAGGTCGTCGTGACCGTCATGGCCCTCAACCCGGCCGTCTACTATGACGTCGTCGCCATCAACGCTGCCTCGATGTCCACCCAGCTCGCCGGTCTGCCGTTCTCCGGTCCGATCGGGGGCGTGCGTATGGCTCTCATCGACGACCAGTGGGTGTGCTTCCCCTCTGTGGAACAGCGCAAGGAGTCGACCTTCGACATGGTCGTCGCTGGTCGCGTTCTCGCCGACGGTGACGTCGCTATCATGATGGTTGAGGCCGAGTCCACCCCGGCTACCTGGGACCTCGTCCACGGCGGACGGACTGCCCCGACTGAAGAGGTCGTCGCCACCGGGTTGGAGGCCGCCAAGCCCTTTATCAAGGTGCTGTGTGACGCCCAGGTGGCCCTGGCCTCCAAGCTTCCCAAGGAAACCTACGACTTCCCGGTCTTCAAGGATTACGAGGACGACGTCTACGCTGCCGTTGAGGAGAAGGCTGCCGACGAGCTCTCCCGCATCGAGCAGATCGCTGCCAAGCTGGAGCGTCAGGACGCCGAGTCCGAGCTCAAGGCTCGTATCAAGGCTGAGCTCGCCGAGACCTTCCCGGAGCGTGAGGCTGAGATCTCTGGCGCCTTTAAGGCCGTCATGAAGAAGATCGTGCGTAAGCGCGTCCTCGATGAAGGTGTGCGTATCGATGGTCGCGGACCTCGCGATATCCGCGCCCTTTCAGCTGAGGTCGGCATCATTCCTCGCGTTCACGGATCCGCCCTCTTCCAGCGCGGCGAGACGCAGATCCTGGGTGTGTCGACTCTCAACATGCTCGACATGGAGCAGAAGCTCGACACCTTGTCCCCGGAGACCACGCGGCGCTATATGCACAACTACAACATGCCGCCGTACTCCACCGGTGAGACTGGCCGTGTTGGCTCCCCGAAGCGCCGTGAAATCGGTCACGGCAACCTCGCTGAGCGTGCCCTCATCCCAGTGCTGCCGACCCGCGAGGAGTTCCCCTACGCCATCCGTGAGGTTTCTGAGGCCATCGGCTCCAACGGTTCCACCTCGATGGGTTCGGTCTGCGCCTCGACCCTGGCCCTGCTCAATGCAGGTGTGCCGCTGCGTGCCTCGGTCGCTGGCATCGCGATGGGCCTCATGAGCGAGACCAACGAGGACGGCGAGACCAAGTACCTTGCGCTGACCGACATCCTGGGAGCCGAGGACGCCCTCGGCGACATGGACTTCAAGGTCGCTGGTACCAGTGAGTTCGTGACCGCCCTGCAGCTCGATACCAAACTCGACGGCATCCCTGCCGATGTGCTGGCGGGTGCCCTCAAGCAGGCCAAGGAGGCTCGTACCACGATCCTCGAGGTCATGAATGACGCCATCGACTCTCCCGATGAGATGGCTCCTACTGCTCCGCGCATCATTACCGTGCACATCCCGGTAGACAAGATTGGTGAGGTCATTGGCCCCAAGGGCAAGATGATCAACCAGATCCAGGACGACACCGGCGCCAACATCTCCATCGAGGATGACGGCACCATTTTCATCGGTGCCGACAACGGCGATTCCGCCGACGCTGCCCGCACGATGATCAACTCCATCGCCAACCCGCAGATGCCAGAGGTCGGTGAGCGTTACCTGGGCACCGTGGTCAAGACGACGAGCTTCGGTGCCTTCGTCTCCCTGCTGCCTGGCAAGGACGGCCTGCTGCACATCTCCAAGATGCGTGACCTCAACGAGGGCAAGCGCGTCGAGGCCGTCGAGGACGTGCTGTCGGTCGGTCAGAAGATCGAGGTTGAGATCGCTGAGGTCGACGACCGGGGCAAGTTCTCCCTGGTCCTGGCCTCCCACGAGGAGGACGACGACACCGAGGAGTGAGTCATCAATCCTGGAGTCGTTGATCCTGTGAGGGACTGACATCAACGGGATGTCCTGGCACTTTCGCCAGGGCATCCCGTTCGTTGTGCGCGGATGGATCATTCCTCGGGAACGTCAGAGCATCTGGGTAGTCTGGACGCGGCGCCGGGCAGGTGCCGTCGTCAGGAAGGAAGGTCCAGATGATCAAGGTTGCCGTATTCGGAGCCAAGGGACGTATGGGAGCTTCGGTGTGCCAGGCCGTCGAGGAAGCCGAGGACACCGAGCTCGTGGCCGCCATCGACAGTGGCGATGATCGTTCAGCCGCTGAGGGAGCCGATGTCGTCGTCGATTTCACCACCCCCGACGCCGTCATGGACAACCTCGCCTGGGCCATCGACCACGAGATCAACACCGTCGTCGGCACCACGGGTTTTGACGAAGACCGCTACCAGACCTTGCGCGACCAGCTCGCCGACCATCCCAACACCGGCTGCCTGGTCGCCCCGAATTTCTCCATTGGCGCCGTGCTCATGATGCACTTCGCCGAGGAGGCTGCGAAGTTCTACGAGTCGGTCGAGGTCATCGAGCTGCACCATCCCAACAAGGTCGATGCCCCCTCAGGCACCGCCCGCACGACCGCTGGCAAGATCGCGGCTGCCCGGCAGAAGGTCGGCATGGGAGAGGTCCCGGATGCCACCCAGAGCCAGCTCGACGGGGCTCGCGGAGCCGTCGTTGACGGGGTCCACGTCCACGGTGTCCGCCTGCGCGGCCTCGTCGCCCACCAGGAAGTGCTCTTCGGAGCCGAGGGGGAGACCCTCACCATCCGCCATGACTCGATGGACCGCGTCTCCTTCATGTCGGGCGTTCTCACCGGCGTGCGCGGTGTCCTTGACCGTCCGGGTCTGACCATCGGCATCGAAGGGTTGCTCGGACTTGAATGAGCGTCCTGATTTCTCGATGACGCCGTCTGAGCCGACTCAGGTGCTGCCGCCCAGGCCTCAGATTGATACCGGGGCGGTGGTGACGGTCGAACGTGATTGTCGTCACCACCGCCTCATCAAGTGGCTCGTCATCATCGTCGTCATCGCCTTGGTCGCGGTTGCGGCAGTGATCACCGATCAGACCTTCCGGGCGAGAAGTGAGAAGGCCATCGCGGCCAATATTGCGAAGTCATTCGGGGCCGACGAGTCAAGCGTCGGTGTCGCGATCCGCAATCGCCCCTTCCTCGGGGTCTTGCTGACCGACGAGCTCCAGGGACTTGACGCGACCATACCGACGGCGACCGTCGCTCGAGACGAGACGACGGTGACCTTCCATGACGTGAACATCCACGCCAATGGGATCCGTCATGCCCGTGAGGAATCCCGGACGGTCGCCGAGACGATGTCTGCAACTGGCCGGGTCGACTGGCCCGAGCTGTCTCGGCTGGCAGGCGGCAAGATTACGTACAACGATGACGCCGGTGAGAACGGCAAGGTGACCATTGTGCGCGACATGTCGGTTCTGGGAGCTCGAGTGGGTGTCAGTATCTCAGCCGTTCCTGGCGTCGCGACCACATCGCGGCGGGTGACGTTGACGAGCCCATCGGCGAGCTTGGACGGTATTCCGATTCCGGACATCCTGCTCAACTCCGTTCTGGAAGGCATCACAGATCGATTCACCCTCCCCGATCTGGGTAATCTGCATTACGAATCCCTCAAGGCGACGCCGAAGGGATTGGAGTTTTCCCTTGTCGGGACCGAGGTGAAATTGTCCGACCTCACCGGAAAGTGATCAGCTTGGCGCGAATGATGAGGTGAGGCTAGGCCAAGAAGTCGTATGCTGATGAGCGGCCCCTTGGCCGCTCATCAGATGTCGTCAGTTCCGTGGAGGTCCCTTTCATGAATGTTGCCGAACAGCTCGTCCAACAGCTCCTCGATGCGGGGGTGCGACGGATCTACGGCATCGTCGGTGACTCCCTGAACCCCGTCGTTGATGCAGTTCGCAGGACCGGCGGTTCTGTCAAGGGCGGTATCGACTGGGTCCACGTTCGTCATGAGGAGGCTGCGGCCTTCGCCGCTGCTGCCGAGGCAACTCTGACCGGCGAGCTGGCTGTCTGCGCAGGCTCCTGTGGTCCGGGAAACCTGCATCTCATCAATGGTCTGTTCGACGCATACCGCTCCCAGGTCCCGGTTCTGGCCATCGCCTCCCACATCCCCAGCGTCCAGATTGGCATGAGCTACTTCCAGGAGACCCACCCGGATCGCCTCTTCGTGGAATGCTCTGACTACTGCGAGCTGGTCTCGACCCCTGAGCAGGCACCTCGCGTCGTCAACTCGGCCATTCGCCATGCTGTCGCGGGCAGCACCGTCTCGGTCGTGACCCTCCCGGGCGACATCACCGACAAGAAGGCTGCCGCTCCGTCGCCGGTCTTCGTCCCGAGCCGTCGTCCCTCCACCGAGCCGAACCCGGAGGACGTCCGTCAGCTCGTTAAGCTTCTCAATGACGTCAAGAAGGTTGCCATTTTCGCCGGTGCCGGCGTCGAGGGTGCCCATGACGAGGTCTTGGCCCTGGCCGACAAGCTTAAGGCCCCGATCGGTCACTCCCTGCGCGGCAAGGACTTCATCCAGTACGACAACCCCTTCGACGTCGGCATGACCGGTCTGCTGGGTTACGGTGCCGCAGCCGAGGGCATGAATGATGCCGACGTACTGATCCTGTTGGGAACCGATTTCCCCTACAACCAGTTCCTGCCTGGCACCCTCACGGTTCAGGTTGAGAATCGCCCGGAGAAGTTGGGTCGTCGTACCGACGTCTCCTTCCCGATCCACGCCGACGTCAAGGCCCTGTGCAACGCTGTCACCCCGCTGCTCAAGCAGCATGATGACAAGTTCCTCAAGGCCACCATCAAGCGTCACGCCAAGATCATGAAGGCTCCGGTCGGCTCGTACACCCGCAATGTCGAGCACATGAAGCCGATCCACCCTGAGTACGTCGCTCACCTGCTCAACGAGCTGGCCGACCGCGACGCGATCTTCACTGCTGACACCGGCATGTGCAATGTGTGGACCGCTCGTTACATCGATCCGCTGGGTACCCGTCGTCTCATCGGATCCTTCCTGCACGGATCGATGGCCAATGCCTTGCCGCATGCCATCGGTGCCCAGGCATCTCACCCTGGCCGACAGGTCATTTCGGTGTCCGGCGACGGCGGCCTCTCGATGCTCCTTGGCGAGCTCGTCACGGCCCGTATGCTCAACTTGCCGATCAAGGTGGTTGTCTTCAACAACTCCACCCTCGGCATGGTCAAGCTGGAGATGCTGGTCAATGGGTTGCCTGATTTCGGGACTGACGTCCATGACGTGAACTATGCCGGGGTTGCCAAGGCGATCGGGTATCACTCCGAGCGGGTTGATGATCCGCGCAATATTCGTCGTGCTCTTCGTGATGCCCTCGACTTCGACGGACCGGCCCTCGTCGAGGTGCTCACTGATCCCAACGCCCTGTCCCTGCCTCCTGAGATCAAGGGTGAGCAGATGATTGGGTTCGCCACCGCCATGAGCAAGATCGTGCTCAACCGTGGTGCCGGTGAGGCCGTCTCGATGGCCACCTCGAACATGCGTAACATCCCAAGATTCTGAGAGATCACGTTTTGGGGTCCGTCCGACGAGGACGGGCCCCACAGGCATTTTCGGACCAGGATCACGGGACCGAGGTTGGATGGCGTCAATGCAGGCAATGAACAGCGGTGGTGCTGCCGCATGAGGATCCTTCTTGTGGTCGACGCCCTCCAACCAGGAAATGGGACGACGGCCTCGACCCTTCGTTTTTCCCACGCATTGCGTGACCAGGGTCACGAGGTGCGTTTACTCAGCGTCGGGTCGACCCCGGTGCCCAGCACTCGCGGGATTCCCGTGGTCAGTGTGCCCGTCCTCTACCTGCCGCTCATCACCCACCTGGCTGACCTTCAGAACGTCGATCTTGCGCGCCCAGTCAGGGCCATTGTCTCCTCAGCGGTAGCCGAGGCTGACCTCGTGCATGTCGTCATGCCGTCGCCATTGGGGGCTTGTGCCAAACACGTGGCGCAGCATGCCGGTGTTCCCGTCACCTCGGGTTTCCACATCCAGCCTGAGAACATCACCTACAACGTGCACCTGGCCAACGCTCGATGCCTTGCCGACCGCATTTATCGCATGTTGTGGCGGGCGTTCTACCACGATGTGTCCCACCTCCATGCCCCCAGTGAATTCATCGCCGAGCAGTTGCGCAGACACGGTTACGACCAGCACCTTCACGTCATCTCGAATGGGGTGCCGCCAGAGTTTCGGCCCGGCCCGCCACGAGAGACGTGGGCTCTGGACAGCTCTGGCCCTGCCACCGTCATGACTGTCGGCAGGCTCTCACCGGAGAAGAGGATCGAGGTCCTCGTCGACGCCATTGCCCGGTCTCGACATCGCGATCGGATCCGTCTGGTGGTCGCCGGTCGAGGGCCGCAGCGAGAATGGTTGCAGAGGCGAGCTGAGCGCGCTGGGGTTGACGCCTGCTTCGTCAGCCACGACCGTCCGGAGGACCTCATCGCTGAACTGCGAGCCGCCGACCTTTACGTTCACCCCGCAGACGTCGAGATCGAGTCCTTGGCTGCCCTGGAGGCGTCCTCGGTCGGGTTGCCCTGCCTTATCGTCGACAGCCCGCTGTCGGCCACCAGCCAGTTCTGTCGTGTTCCCGAGCACGGTCTGTGCCCGCCGCGCGATCCGGAGAGGATGGCGGCTGACATCGATTGGTGGCTGGAGCACCCGAAGGAGCGTGAGACCGCGGGCAAGGCTCAGGCACGCTGTGGCCAGGAGTACGCCCTGGACAGGTCGGCTCGGTTGCTGGTCGAGATGTTTGACGCCGCCATTTCGGGGCCGACCGGATGAAGAAGGTCCAGCGACTGGCCTATCTGACGATTGTCGGCCCAGCTGCGGTGATTCTCACCGGGGTGACCTTCGCTTTTCGTCGGCGAGGACACCACCATCTGGAGCCAGGGACGATCGTCGTCAGCAACCACGTCCACGATTTCGACTGTCTGGCCCTAGTGCGGGTGTTCTGGCCGACCGGTCTGAGGTTCAACTCGCAACTTTCCAACTTCGACATCCCGGTGGCAGGGCTCATCCTGCGAGCCTTCGGAACGATTCCGGTTGACGTTTCTGATGTACGAGGTTTCTTCTCGGCCAATGCGCAGGCGCTGGCTGACGGTGACTGCGTCGTCATTTATCCAGAGGGAGACATCACCTGTTACGAGAC
Source organism: Cutibacterium avidum 44067 (assembly GCF_000367205.1). Taxonomy (NCBI): domain Bacteria; kingdom Bacillati; phylum Actinomycetota; class Actinomycetes; order Propionibacteriales; family Propionibacteriaceae; genus Cutibacterium; species Cutibacterium avidum. The sequence goes on from NC_021064.1 coordinate 791,059, forward strand.
CTCCGCAGGGACCTTCCGTCCAGGGGCCTTTGCCCTGGCGGTGCGCACCGGTGCCCCGGTGGTGCCAGTGGCACTGGTGCGGTCTGGGCGGAAGCTCGGAGTCAAGTGGTGTCGTCCGCAACTGGAGGCCAAGGTGGGGCCGCCGATGTATGCCGATGAGACCCTGCCACGATGCCAGGCCAGGGAGGAATTGCGCCAGCGAGCTGAGAACTTCGTCTCCCAGGCCCTTGATGAAGCGGTCAGGACACATCGGGGCGAAGCTGTCGGAGTTTCCCGATAGGCTTCACGCCGTGGCTAATACTGGATTGACGACACCCCCGGATCTGAAACCGGATGTTCTGCGCATCATCCCCCTCGGCGGCTTGGGGGATGTCGGACGCAACATGTCGTGCTACGAGATCAATGGGGAGATGCTCCTCATTGACTGCGGGGTGCTCTTCCCGGAGGATGACCACCCCGGCGTCGACCTGCTGCTGCCAGGACTGGACTACCTCGACGATGAGAAGCTGGCCAAGGTGAAGGCGCTGGTGCTCACCCACGGCCACGAGGACCACATCGGGGCCGTGCCCTACCTGCTCAAACGTCGCCCCGACATCCCGATCTACGGGTCCAAGCTGACCTTGGCGCTGGTTGAGGCCAAACTGCGTGAGCATCGCATCAGGGGATACAAGCTCAATGTCGTTCACGAGGGAGACGTCGCCGAGGTCGGCGAACAGTTCGATCTTGAGTTCATTGCCGTCAACCACTCCATCCCTGACGCTCTGGCAGTGTGCGTGCGCACCGACGCGGGAACCCTCATCAATACCGGCGACTTCAAGATGGACCAGCTTCCGTTGGACGGTCGCATCACCGACCTGCGTGCCTTCGCACGTCTTGGCGAAGAAGGCGTAGACCTGTTCATGGTCGATTCCACCAATGCCGAGGTGCCGGGCTTCGTGAAGTCCGAGACCGAGATCGAGCCGGCCATCGAGAGGGTTTTCGAGAAGGCGAACAAGAAGCTCATCGTCGCCTGTTTCGCCTCTCACGTGCATCGTGTCCAGCAGGTGCTCAACATGGCGGTCCGCCACAACCGTAAGGTCTGCTACGTCGGTCGATCCATGGTCCGAAACATGGCGGTGGCTCAGGAACTGGGTTACCTCCACGTGCCGGACAACACCGTCATCGAGCTGCGTGAGCTTGATCATTACCGTGACAACGAGGTGGTCATCGTCTCGACCGGGTCCCAGGGGGAGCCACTGTCAGCCCTGGCCCGAATCGCCAACCGTGAGCACCGCGACATCGAGGTGGGGGAGGGAGACACCGTCTTGTTGGCCTCCTCCCTCATCCCTGGCAATGAGAACGCCGTCTACCGTGTCATCAACGGTCTGACGAAGCTCGGTGCGACCGTCGTCCACAAGGGCAATGCCTTGGTCCACGTCTCCGGCCACGCCGCGGCCGGTGAGCTGCTGTACGCCTACAACATCGTGCGTCCGCGCGCGGTCATGCCGATTCACGGTGAGGTGCGTCATCTGGTCGCCAACGCCGACCTGGCCAAGGCCACCGGAGTCGATGAGAAGAACGTCGTCCTCGTTGAAGACGGCGGGGTTATTGACCTCGTCGACGGCGTACCGCGTGTGGTGGGCAAGATCGACGCCTCCTACATCCTCGTCGATGGATCCGGGGTGGGTGAACTCACCGAGGACACCCTCACCGACCGTCGCATCCTCGGGGAGGAGGGATTCTTGTCAGTCGTCACCGCGGTCGACACCCGCTCGGCCATTGTGGTGTCCCGTCCGGCGATTCAGGCTCGCGGTTTCGCTGAGGACGACTCAGTTTTCGCTGAGATCACCGACCAGATCGTCACCGAGCTTGAGAACGCCATGAAGGGTGGCATGGACGACGCCCACCGGTTGCAGCAGGTGGTGCGTCGGACCATTGGCCGGTGGGTCGCACGGTCATTGCGGCGTCGACCGATGATTGTGCCGGTTGTCGTCAAGATCTGAGCCTGGTTGACCCGTCGTGGTGTGTCGTCATCGTCGATGAGCCGATAGAGCTTCGGTTTATCTGAGGACGAGTTGGTGAGTGCGGACCAAATTCGTCAGCGCGGCTTGGGCTTGTGGCGAGTAAATGAGATTCCTATAACGTCGACCGTCCTTGTCTTCGCCCTCGTACAGTGCGATGCCCATCATCGCGCCATGTACTGTCGGCATCCACTCATTGATGGCGTAAGTAATCAGGCCGGCCTTAGACAGAGCTTGATTCAATTGAGTAGCACGCACTGGCTGACCTTCGGGTAGCACACCTTCCTTTTTCCACGCGTCGAGGAGTTCCCTGGCAATGCAGTATCCGGGGGTTCTGCGATCGACGAACTTGACATCGCCGGATTCCGGAGTCGACGATTTCTGCGTTGGAGTAAAATACTCGTAGCTCTTGGCTTGAGGTGTGGCAGCGGGAGGTAGAACCGGCTCGAAATCAGGTACTACTGGCTGCACTGGAGTGCTGTTTTCTGCTGGTGGCACAGGAGCGTTGTTCCTTGATCCAGCAAAGTTGCAGTCGCTCAGTGTCGCATGCTTGCGTATTAGTCTAAACACCGGCCCAGTGCCGTTCCATCGCTGGTCGCTACCAAAGACAATGAATAGGTCTTTCGCGCGAGACACGGCAACGTTCATAAGTTCTAGGGTCTTGTCAATGAAGACCGCTTGGTCTGAATTGTTTCCGTAGACGGCGGAGAATAAGACGATTTCTCTCTCTGCTCCTTGTAGCTTATGTGCAGTGCCAACTGTAATTATTTTGCTAAACCTAGGGTCTAGGGCTTTCTTGATTAAGTGTTCTTGGGCTGCAAATGGTGTGACAACCCCGATGATCTCCGCGTCCTTTGCTGGATCGCCATTGGGATTGTAGATAGCTCTAAAGTAATCGAAGTTGGACGCGATCCAGGTCGCAATCTCCTGGGCCTCGTGGCAGTTTATTCGACTCGATCCCTTCCGTTGATCTTCTGAGTTGGCTATCTTCTTGAATAGAAATGGGTGTTCGACTATGTCTTTGAGTTTGTAGGAACCAAGGGGGCGGGACGGCTTGAGAAGGCCCTTGTATAGGAGGTCGTTGCAGAATTGAATAATGTCGTGATGGCAACGAAAGTGTTCAGCCAAGAAGAGTCCAGGCTTGGCATCTTGGCTGTACCGCCAACGGCTCGCCGTCGTCGCCGCGGACATCACCGATGAGGGCTGAGACGACGTCATACCGCGACTGATCATGTCATCCCACTGGCCGGAGAGGTTGAAAACTGACGTCATCTCCTTGTCGCTCTCAGGGTCGATGCTCCATATAGGGGACAGCTGCAAGACGTCACCGACGACAAGCGCTCGTTTCGGGATCGCAAACACAGCCGCGCCAATAGACATATCGACTTGACCGGCTTCGTCCACAATCATCAGATCAGGCCGTCCCAAATCGTATTCAGATTTTTCTCCTGGTTTTGTCCATAGTCTGAAATATTTTGGGAGTTGATACGCCGTCATCACAAAGCATGGTGTCAGTGAGGCTACCTGGGTCCAAAACCTTTCCATGTACTCTGGTGACGTGCGGTTACGTTCCCGCTCTGGGATGAGGTCGTCCCCATCCGCGGCAAGCAGCCATTCCGCTTCATAAATATGAACAGCGAGCCAGAACTCGACATATCTGACGGTGGTATCTAATACCTGATCAAGATTTAACAGATCGGAGGCGTCAGTGAGTTTCTGGAGTTGCTTCTCCGGCAGCGATCCGAAGACCTTAAGCGGCTCTTCAGGATTGAGGGTGTAGTTGTGGCTGGACTGTGTGAGAGTCTGCTGTAGTTGCCCTGTGGGGCTGGGGTGCGTGGAGGGAGGACCCTGCGCGAGGATCGGAGTGTCTAGATCTGTCCTCGTGAATCGCAAGGTCCTCCATGAACCACGCTACCTTCGGCGCTCCTGACCTGACCACATTTGCCCGTCTCGATGAACTCGGTCTGGAGGTCACCGGTCAGCTGATCAGTGCCGAGGAGGCGGTCCTGGCCTGCCGGGTCGTCGAGACCGACGAGTGGTGCCACCGGTGCGGATGCCAGGGGATCCCTCGTGACACGGTGGTCAGGCGCCTGGCCCATACTCCTTTCGGGCACCGGCCCACGATCCTGGCTGTGCGGGTGCGCCGGTACCGGTGCACCGGCTGCGGGCGGGTATGGCGCCAGGACACCAGTGCTGCCGCCCAGGCGAGGGCGAAACTGTCGCGGGGTGGGCTGGCCTGGGCACTGGAGGGCCTGGTACTCGATCATCTGCCGGTCTCGAGGATCGCCGCATCCCTGGGCGTGGACTGGACCACCGCCAATGATGCGGTGCTGGCCGAGGGCACCCGTCGGCTCATCGACGACCCGCACCGCTTCGACGGCGTGGAGGTCATCGGGGTCGACGAGCACGTGTGGCGCCACACCAGAGGCGGCGACAAGTACGTCACCGTGATCATCGACCTGACACCGCTACGCGACGGCACCGGGGCCTCCCGGCTGCTCGACATGGTGGCGGGCCGCTCCAAGAAGGTCTTCAAAACCTGGCTGGCCGGCCGTGACCAGGCCTGGCGCGACCGCATCGAGGTGGTGGCCATGGACGGGTTCACCGGCTTCAAGACCGCAGCCGCCGAGGAACTGCCAGCCGCGGTCGAGGTGATGGACCCCTTCCACGTCGTCCAGCTCGCCGGCGACCAGCTCGATGTCACCCGCCAACGCGTCCAGCAGGACACCACGGGCCATCGGGGCCGCAGGGGCGACCCCCTGTTCGGGGTCAGGCTGACCCTGCACACGGGCCGGGACCTGCTCACCGACCGGCAGGCCGCCCGCCTCGACGCTGTGCTCGCCGATGACGCCCACGCCCCGGTCCAGGTGACCTGGGCCGTCTACCAGGAGGTCGTGGCCGCCTACCGCGCCGAAAACCGTGCCGAGGGTCGGGCGATCATGGCCCACCTGATCGACGCGATCGCCACCAAAGTCCCCGCCGCACTGCCCGAAGTGGCCACCCTGGGCCACACCTTGAAGAAACGGGCCGCCGACATCCTGACCTACTTCGACCACCCGGGGACCTCGAACGGCCCTAGTGAGGCCATCAACGGCAGACTCGAACACCTCCGCGGCATCGCCCTGGGCTTCCGGAACCTCACCCACTACATCACCAGATCCCTCCTGGAGACCGGAGGATTCAGACCCCGACTACACCCTGGATCCTGAAGAGCCCCTTAAGCTCAGTTAAGCACCTATGAATCTTCTTTTTATATCTCTTTTGAGCTTTCGCTGCGGCAGTTTCAGATTTTCTGATCCTCCGTTCTATTCGCTTCAGGAGCTTCCGAGATGAGGCGATGCTTGACTGGTAAAAACGAACGAATTCGCCAAGAGTTCTGAGATGAGGGGCAGGTTCGCCTTCTTTGTAGTTCATGTCGATCACAAGCGCTTCCTCTGCAGGGTCGACGCTTGTGGATCGTTGTCTGAGTCCGGTGAGAATCCGCGTCCATGAATTCAGGTGATGCCGGTAAACTTTGAGCTCTCTGGAGAGGGTGTCTTTCTTCTCCCTGAATTCGGTCAGCTTTGTGACGGCATGACTATCAGCCCGAGCGCGTTCTTTGATAAGTTCTCGGAGCGCTGTCTCATATTTAACGAGAACCTTTCGTAATATTTCTAATGCATCTTTGATGGTGGGTGGCGGTGACGCAATGAAAGCTTGACTATACTCGGTAAAGCGTTGTGCGAAATATGATGCCGCGCTGGCTATGTACTGGGGTGATGAGTAATAGGTGTAGACACCGCTCTTATGCAAGTTTTCTGTGAGGTAGCCGTGGCGTTGTGCTTCATCCATCCTGGACTGGGACGGGCAATATGTGGCCAAGCTGTGTAACGCATCTGGGGTCGCACCATCTTCTGTAGCCACAGGCAACCACCGTTGGTCAAGGACGCCCGGTTGCTTCTTGGTGACCTTACTAAAAGAATCAATGATATTTGTGACGGCTTGATTATTTGTCGACGTACCAACGATTAAAGGAGCCGGCTTGTCTTCAAGGGCATGGGTGACGATCATGCTCGCGATGACAGATTGCAGTAGGGTTGTCTTTCCGGTGCCAGGAGGGCCGCTGACTGCAGTAATAGATGCTGGCTCGTCGGATGTATCACAGAGAAAAGCGTGCACAGCTCGACGCTGGGATTCCGTGAGGGGATATTCATCACTCATGCTACCCGTTGACAGTATTGCTGACTTTTTCAAGGTATCGACATTGGCATCGATATAGTCAGAATCCAGGCGCTGCTGTGGATCGCGCGATAATAGGTTCGCGTATACTGGAGCAGCGGAATATGCTCCGTTCTCCAGATATTTGTAAAGATCAAGAATCGCGCGGTTGGACGTAATCACCTCACCTGGAGTGATGTAACACGTGCTGGTGATGATCTGGGTATCATCGACCTTGCCGAGATTCTTGAAATTGTTGGAAACCTCGGAAAAGAGATTGAAACAGAGGTCCAGGGTGTCTTGCCAGGTTTCGGCGTTGGAGGCAAGCTCAGCGCCCTTGCCGCGACGCCATTTCCACAATGATGAGAGGTCTCCGACCATCACCTCACGGTCGGTCATGCCAGGCGTTCTCAGCCGGGATACTGGGATCCACGGCTCGTCGTTTTGTGGGTCGGCAGTGAGCGTGCCGTCGGGTGTCAATGACGCAGGGAGAAGGAGGATCCCAGAGCTTGATCGCCTTTGCCTCAACGTGATGAGAGAAATGATGAGCTTGATCGGGTGGGCGTCCTGGCGGGGGCAAACTGGCTCGCGGCGCTGGCCACTCTTGCGCGGTTGGCGCCGGGAACGTGAGTTCGCAAGGGTGAATAATTGGGCTACGGATCGTTCATCAAGGGTACCTTCCCGCACCTGAGTCAGATCGACGGTGATATGTGGCTTCTGGGCGGTAAAATCCTGGTCCACTAAATTAGATCGCCGCTGGATTTCAGAGTAGTACTTCGTGAGTTCCAAAACTCGAGATGACATGACACTCCAAACCATGAGGAAGGTTACGTACTCTGAGAGTATCGGAGTCACCTCCTACTCAGAATGACAAAACTCTAGAAACCACGTAATTGTTGTTGTGCGGTAACTGGGCAGGTGATGGGGGATTGGTGCGTGTCGTGCCCCAAACAGGGCAGCGGACGCATTCGGTTACTGGCCCATTGGTCGTGTCGATGGGGCCTATGATCGTGCCTGTCATGGTCAAGATCTCAGGTCTTCGACGCTGGAGCCGACTGCACAAGGAGGCTCGGGTGGCTACTCGAACTACTGTCCATCATGTTATTGAGCAGTTCCGGCAAGAGCCTTCGGCGGCGCGGCGGGGGGCGCGCTTCGAGGACCTCATGGTGTCTTACTTCCAGACGGACCCGACGCTGTCATCCGAATATGACGAGGTACGCACCTGGCCCCAATGGGTCCACAACGAGAACACCCACGGCTCTGGTATCGACTTAGTGGCCCGTAATCGCTCCACTGGTGAGTGGACGGCGATCCAGTGTAAGTTCTACGACCCTGGCCACGCTTTACAGAAGCAAGGCATTGACTCGTTCTTCACGGCGTCGGGTAAGGCGTGGGACCACGTGTGGTTCACCAACCGCATCATTATCTCAACCACGGATCGGTGGTCGACACACGCAGAGAAAGCGCTCGAGGATCAGTCCATCCCCGTCCAGCGCATCGGCCTGACCGAGATCGCCGAGTCACCCATCGACTGGATGCAGCAGTCCCGCGACAGCCTGAACTTCGAGCCACGACGAGCTGTGCGTTACGGGCTGCGTCCCCACCAGAAGGAGGCCCTCGCCAAGATCCACGAGGGATTCCAGACCCACGACCGAGGCAAGTGGATCAGCGCCTGCGGTACGGGCAAGACGTTCACCTCACTGAAGCTCGCAGAACAGCTGTGCGCCGAGAATGGCGGTCGGCTCAAGGTACTCTTCCTGGCCCCCTCCATCGCCCTGGTTTCTCAGACCCTGCAGGAATGGATGGCCCAGTCCCAGACGACTATCCGGCCCATGGTGGTTTGCTCCGACACCCGGGCTTCCAGGAAGGCCGAGGACATCACCACCCACGACATCCCCATCCCCACCACGGACGCGGCCCGGCTTGCCGAACAGATGGCGGTCGGTGGTCGCCGGGGCAAGCAGATGATTGTGGTGTTCTCCACCTATCAGTCCATCGATGTCGTCGCCCAGGCCCAGCGCACCTCGGGCGAGCAATTCGACCTCATCTTGTGTGACGAGGCCCATCGCACCACCGGTGCCTCCCTTGTCGGCGGCCAGGACGAGTCCGCTTTCGTCAAGGTGCACGACAACACCTATCTGCCAGCCGCCAAGCGGCTGTACATGACGGCCACTCCTCGCATCTATGGTCAGGAGGCAAAGAAAAAGGCCGAGGAAAACTCCGTCGTGCTGGCGTCGATGGATGACGAGTCCCTCTACGGCCCCGAATTCCACCGCTTGGGTTTCGGGGAGGCCGTAGAGCGTAATCTGCTTGCCGACTACAAGGTCATGATCCTGTGCGTAGAGAACGCGGCAATTGCCGACACCTTCCAGTCCCAGATTGCTGATGAGACCGGCGAGATCGGTTTGGACGATGCCGCCCGGATCATCGGTTGCTGGAACGGTCTAGCCAAGCGCACAACCGATATGGACTTCGGGCCCCACCCGGTGCCGATGCAGCGTGCAGTCGCATTTGCCCAAAACATCAAGGCATCCAAGGCCTTCGCCGCCACGTTCCCGCAGGTCACGGAGGCCCTCTCGGCTGATGGCGGCCTCGACACCCCTGCACTGGAGGTGGCGTCGCACCACGTTGACGGCACGATGAACGCCCTCGATCGTGGTGACGAAATCGCCTGGCTCAAGGCACCCATCCCGGAAGGAGAGTGCCGCATCCTGTCCAACGCCCGCTGCCTGTCGGAGGGCGTCGACGTGCCTGCCCTGGACGCCGTATTGTTCCTGTCACCGCGCAACAGCCTGGTAGACGTCGTGCAGTCGGTGGGCCGCGGCATGCGCAAGGCCCCCGGCAAGGACTACGGCTACGTCATCCTCCCAGTTGCGATCGATTCCAGCGAATCACCTGAGAAAGCCCTGAGCAACAACAAACGATTCAAAGTGGTCTGGGACGTCCTTAATGCCCTACGCGCCCATGACGACCGGTTCAACGCGATGATCAACTCCATCGACCTGGACAAGGACACCAAGGGCAAAATCGGCATCAGTGTCTTCGGCGGCACCGCTCCCGAGACCGGTCACGACACCAACGGCTCGCGGGCTGCCATCCAGCCGATGCTGTTCCAAAACCAGATGCGTGACGCGATCCTCGCGCGGATCGTCAAGAAGGTCGGCGAGCGCGACTACTGGGATTCCTGGGCCGACGATGTCGTTCACATCCATTCCAACCAGGTCACCCGCATCACGAGTATCTTGGCGCAGGCCCGCGCCACCGATGGTCCGCTGGCTGGCGAGTTCGACACCTTCCTCGCCGGGTTGCAGGCCACTATTAACGACTCCATCACCGTCGACGGTGCGATCGACATGCTGTCCCAGCACCTCATCACCCAACCGGTGTTCGACGCGCTATTTCCCACCGGCAGCTTTGCGCACACCAACCCGGTATCGGTGAGTATGCAACGCATGATCACTGCCCTGGAGGGGCAGGGGCTGCAGGCCGAGACTGACGCGCTGGCCGGTTTCTACGCCTCGGTGCGTCGCTCTGCATCAACGGTCGAGAGCCCGGCGGGTCGGCAGACGGTCATCCACCGGCTCTACGAGGATTTCTTCAAGAAGTCCTTCCCCGCTCAGGCCGCCAGCCTCGGAGTCGTCTACACCCCGGTCGAGGTGGTCGACTTCATTGTGCGTGCCGCCGATCAGGTATGTCGTGAGCAGTTCGGCTTCGGCCTTACTGACAAGGGGGTCCACGTCCTCGAGCCAAAGACGTCGAGTTTGATAAAGGCGGCGTGAACCACCGAAACACACTCTGACTAGGGAGTTTGTTTGCTTCCCTGTTGTTGAGGTGCCGTCCGAAGGCGGTCGAGCGGTCGGCAGGAATCTGCCTGGGGTGCCGGGTCGGCTCCCCCTGATGCCCGGAGGGGGTCAGTTGCAAGGCTGGGCGTGAGCGTGTCGAGTACGCGGGGCTAGCCGCGCTGGTACCATCTATAGTAATTACTTTCTGGGTTGGTAAAAGCGCTACCGAATGGTGCTGGAACCCGGTCGCATGGGAGGTGTCGCGCGTGGATGCTGCGCCCGAGAAGACGACAATGGACTTCTACAACATGTCGGATTTTCTGCGTGGCCAGTCGTCCAAGATCATCACGAAGCTGTCCGAGAACGACGAGGCGGCGTTCGTGTTGAAGAACGGCAGGCCGATGGCTGTGCTGATGTCGATTGAGCGCTACGAGCGGCTCATGAAGGCCGGTATCGACATCACTGAGTACTGAGAACTTTCGACGAGGGGTTTTGGATGGCAGTGAAAAAGACAGAGCTTTATTCCTTGCTGTGGGAAGCTGCGAATAAGCTTCGCGGCGGGGTTGAGCCTGCTCGTTACAAGGACTACGTACTCACCCTGCTGTTCTTCAAGTACGTCTCAGACCGGTACAAAGGTCAACGCTACGGCGACTTCACTGTCGAAGAGGGTGCATCTTTCGATGACTTGATTGCTGCCAAGGGCAAGAAGGACATCGGTGAGCGCGTCGACAAAATCCTCTCCGCATTCCTGGAAGAAAACCAGCTCCAGGGCTCACTGCCGGAAGTGTCGTTCAACAACGAGGACGAGCTGGGGCGCGGCAAAGAACTGGTGGACAAGGTCACGGGGCTGATCGCGATCTTCGAGAACCCTGCGATCGATTTCAAAACCAACCGTGCCAGTGGTGACGATATCATCGGTGATGCCTACGAGTATTTCATGATGAAGTTCGCCCAAGAATCTGGCAAGAGCAAAGGGCAGTTCTACACGCCGTCTGAAGTGTCCAGGATCATGGCCAGGTTGGTTGGGATCTCAAGCATTCAGCCACGCACAGGTCGCCCGTGGACGCTGTATGATCCGGCGTGCGGCAGCGGTTCCCTATTGATTCGTGCTGCTGATGAAGCGCCGGTGAATCGCCAGGGCAATGCGATCGTGTCGATCTACGGTCAAGAGAAGGACAACTCGACGGCTGGCTTGGCGAAGATGAACCTGGTGCTCCATCAAAAGGGTACGGGCGAAATCAAAACTCACTCGACTTTGTCGTCGCCGCAGTACATCGACGAATACGGGCAACTGACAAAGTTCGACTTTATCGTGATGAACCCGCCGTTCTCCGACAAGTCGTGGTCGGACGGCATATCCCCGGCCAACGATGCCTATCGCCGATTTGACGGCTACGGGATTCCCCCGGAGAAGAACGGCGACTGGGCGTGGTTCTTGCACGTTTTGAAGTCCTTGACCGAGGAGGGCAAGGCCGCAATCATCATGCCGCACGGTATTTTGTTCCGGGGTAATGCGGAAGAAGCGATCCGCAAGCAGGTACTGGAGCGCAAGTACATCACGGGGATCGTGAGCCTGCCGGCAAACCTCTTCTACGGCACTGGCATCCCGGCGTGCATCGTCGTGATCGACAAGGAGAACGCCGACGATCACGAAGGCATCTTCATGATCGATGCCAGCCAGAGCTTCAAAAAGGACGGCAACAAGAATCGTCTGCGCGAGCAGGATATCGAGCGCATCGTTCTGACCTTCAACCAGCGGCTCGAAGTCGACGGCTACTCCCGGATGGTCGGCTACGACGAGATCCTCGAAGACAACGACGGCAACCTCAACGTCCCCCGCTACATTCAGCGGCCCAGCACCGAGCTGCCACAGGATATTGCCGCACATCTGCAAGGCGGCATCCCAGCCTCCGACCTTGATTCACTGGCTACCCTGTGGCAGGTGGCGCCAAACCTGAAACAGCGCCTGTTCGCTCAACAAGACTCAGGCAGGTTCGCGCTGCTGCACAACCCAGACGAACTCGCCGCGCAAATCACAGCAGACGAGATGCTCACCGCACAAAAGACCGTCGAGACGACCGATCTGCTGACTCGATGGGCGGGAGCATACGCTAGGCCAGCACTGCTTGGAGTGGATAGCGACACTGATCCTCGGATGATGATTCGTGAGATCGGCGAGGAACTACTGGGTCACTACGCTGACGCGAAGATACTTGATCCGTACGATGCGTTCGACGTCCTCATGAACTACTGGAACGCCCACCTCCAGGACGATGTGTACATCATCAAAGCTTCCGGCTTCGAAGCTGGCCGTGAAGTGGAGTACACCTCCAAACAGAAGCAGATCGAAGATGGGCAAATGGTCAGCACCGGCCAAGTGAAAGGATTCACGGGGATCTTGATCCCCACTGCCATCATCGAGGCCGAGTACTTCTCGCAAGATCAGGCACAGCTCGCCGAGCTTGACCGCACACTGCTCAGCATCGAAGCTGACTTGGAGACCCTCCTGGAGGAGCAGCCCGAAGAAGACAACCCGTTCGCCGAAGTCCTCAGCTCCACCGGCAAGGTCGTGGAGAAGGAACTCAACGCCAGGCTCAAGACACTCGACGACATGAAGAAGTCGCCGCAACTTGACGTCCTGGACGAGCTGATCGACAAGTTCATGCAGAAGAACACGATCCGCGTCAACTGGCTCCTCGAACAACACCCTGACATCGCCGAACTGGATCTGTACGGCAAGAGCGGCAAGCCCATCAAGACGAAACTGACTGCTGCTCGCCAGCAACTGGCAGCCACGGTTCCCGTGCCAGAGGCCTACCGTGACGAGCACGCAGCCCTGGCCAACTACCGCGACAAACTCGATCTCCTCAAAGCGGTGAAAAAGCAGGCCAAGGCAGCCCGCGATGACCTAGATCAGAAGGTTCTCGCCCAGTACGGCAAGCTTACCGAAGACGAAATCAAGCACCTGCTGTTCGACCGCAAATGGCTCCCACACCTACAGTCGCAGATCTCCTACATCTTCGACCAGCAGGTCAACACCTACGCGACCTGCATCACCAACATCGCCCGACGCTACGAACGCACCCTCCCATCCATCGAGGACGCCGTCGAGCGTTCCCGCGCCAACGTGATGCGCAGCCTGGAAAGGATGGGCTACATATGGTGAATGTGTTGAATTCCTGGCGACATGTTTCACTGAGTGAACTGGTCAGTTTTCACAAGGGCGGCACACTCTCCAAAATGGATTTAGCCGAATCTGGCATTCCGTGTGTTCTATACGGCGAGCTATATACGAGATATGGCGAGGTCACGAATCGCATTCACTCGCGCTGCTCCGCAGTACTCCATGAGTTGACCTTATCGAAGGAAGAAGATGTTCTTCTCCCTTCCTCTGGCGAGACCCCCGAGGAAATGGCGAAAGCCACCTGTGTAACGATTGCCGACGTAGGCATTGGTGGGGACATTATAATCGCCAGGCCAAAGCCGGGCGCAAGTGGGAGATTTATAAGTTACCAGCTAAATCACACCTTGGTTAATCAAGTTGCCTCCATTGCCCAAGGGAATGCGATCGTGCATTTGAATGCGGGGCGTCTTGCGTCAATCCAAACAGTTGCCCCCGGAGAAGCTGAGCAGCGTGCGATTGCCGAGGTCCTGTCGGGGTTTGATGAGCATCTGGCGAACCTGGATGAGTTGATCACGAAGAAGAAGGCGATCCGCGACGGCGCAGTTGAGGAGCTTGTAACGGGGCGTACACGGATAGCGGATTATCGAGCTCCATGGGTGACACGGAGTGCAAGAGAGCTACTTTCCGATGTGATAACTGGAGGCACACCCTCAACCACGATCGCTGAATATTGGGACGGTGGCATTCCTTGGCTCTCATCAACCGAAATACACCAAAGGACGGTTTCTCGACCCACTCGTTATATTTCGGAGGAGGGGCTGGCGAATTCGTCTGCTCAGATCGCGTCTGCCGGATCTGTACTTATCGCACTTGCAGGTCAAGGAAAGACGCGTGGAACCTCCGCCTACCTAACTCGCGACATGGCACTGAATCAGTCCTTAGCCGGGCTAGTAGCGGACGAAACTGAACTTTATCGAGGTTACCTTCTCTACGCAGTGACCCGACGCTACGAAGAACTAAGAGGTCTATCTTCCGGCGATGGCGGTAGAGGGGGACTCAATAAGACGTTACTTTGGGATTTGCGGTTCACGCTTCCCTCATCTCTAGAAGAACAGTGTGCAATTGCCGAGGTTTTGTCTGGCATGGATGAGGAGATTCGTTCGCTTGTTGAGGAGCGGGCGAAGGTGGAGCGGTTGAAGCTTGGTGCGATGGATGATTTGTTGACGGGGCGGGTTCGCCTGCCTTTGAAGGAAGAAGCAGCATGAGCGTCGTTGTGAGTAGCGAGTTCGAGACCCAGAAGCGTTTGATTAAGGACTGTTTGGTCAACGATTTGGGCTACGACTACATCGGGAATCTGCACGACCAGTTCAATAAACCTGTCGACGAGAAACGCCTGACCGCCTACCTGTATAGCAGGGGCTACCCGAGGTCGGGCGTGGTGAAGGCCGTCAAGGAGTTGCGGGACTTGGGCGAAGACCGTGTTACCTCGCTCTACGAGTTGAACAAGAAGGTCTATTCACTGCTGCGCTATGGCATTACTTACAGTGAGCCTGGTCAAAAGGAAAAGAAGCGGCTCCACTACATTGACTGGGAGCATCCTGAACTGAACGAGTTTGCTGTGGCCGAGGAGGTCACGGTTCGTTACACCACCGGCAAGAAGTCGAAACGACCAGACATCGTGCTGTACGTCAACGGGATTGCCGTAGGCATGTTCGAGTTGAAGAAGTCGTGTGTCGAAGCCTCCCAGGGCATCCGCCAGCTGATCACGAACCAGAAGCGTGAATACATTTCTGGATTCTTCACCACCCAGCAGCTACTGTTCGCAGGCAACGTGACCCAGGGGCTCTTCTACGGAACCATCGAGACGCCGGAGAAGTTCTACCTCCAGTGGCGCGAAGACCCGAAGGCTACTGACCCAGTGTCAGTTGATGTTCAACACTTGCGGGATCAGACCAAGAACCCGCTGCGGCAGGGAGTGATCTCGCTGTGCGAAAAACGGCGCTTGCTGCAGATCATCCACGACTTCGTGATCTTCGATGCTGGGGTCAAGAAGGTTCCTAGGCCTAATCAGTTGTTCGCAAACTTGGCTGCCCGCCCTTTCATTGAGCGTGGTGAAGGTGGCATCATCTGGAACACCCAAGGCTCGGGCAAATCGCTGATTATGGCTTGGCTGGCCAAATGGATTATCGAACATGTCGACGATTCACGCGTGGTCATCATCACCGACCGCGACGAATTGGACAAGCAGATCCGTGACCTCTTCATTGACATCGATGAGAAGATCCGGCGGGCAAAAAGCGGCGCTGACCTGCGGGCGATCCTCAACAAGTCAGACGATCGCGTGGTGTGTTCTCTGATTCATAAGTATGGTCACAACGCTGGCAAGGACTCTGACATTGACTCCTACCGGAGGGAGTTGTTGGATAACCTCCCTGCGGACTACGAGGCCAAGGGACATATCGTTGCGTTCATCGACGAGGCGCACCGCACCAACTCCGGCAAGCTCCACGAAGCTGTCCGCCAGCTCATGCCGGGAGCAACCCTGATCGGATTCACTGGCACGCCCTTGTTGAAGAAGGATAAGAAGACCACGCTGGAAGTCTTCGGCCCCTACATCCACACCTACAAGTTCAACGAAGGCGTGGCTGACGGTGTGGTGCTTGACCTGCGCTACGAAGCGCGTGACATTGATCAGGATCTGTCCAGCGAAGCCAAGATCGACCAGTGGTTCGAGGCGAAAACCGCGGGGTTGACCCAGACCGCGAAGGACAAGCTGAAGGCATCCTGGTCGACATTGAACAAGCTGTACTCGTCGAAGGAACGCTTGCAGAAGATCGTCAACGACATCATCTTCGACATGCAAACCAAGCCGCGGCTACAGCGCGAGCGCGGCACTGCCATGCTGGTTGCAGGCAGCATCTACCAGGCTTGCAGGTACTGGGAGCTGTTCCAGATGGCAGGCTTCAAGCGCTGCGCGGTTGTGACTTCCTACGAGCCGACCGATGCCTCCGTTCGCACCTCCACGTCTGACCCGGATCAGGAAAGCGAGGACGAGTACAAGAAGCGCATCTACGAGCGCATGCTTGGCGGCCAGACAGTCAAGGACTTCGAGGATGAGGCCAAGCGCCTGTTCAAAGACGAGCCCGCGAAAATGAAGTTACTGATCGTCGTCGACAAACTGCTCACTGGTTTCGATGCGCCGAGCTCCACCTACTTGTACATCGACAAGTCGATGCGGGACCACGACTTGTTCCAGGCGATTTGTCGAGTGAATCGTCCCGATGACCCGTCGAAGGACTACGGCTACATTGTCGACTACAAGGATCTCTTCCGCTCAGTGCAGTCCGCGTTCGCTGACTACACCAGTGAGGCTTTCGAAGGGTACGACAAGGAGGACGTCGAGGGTCTCATTAAACAGCGTGCCCTTGAAGCGAAAGCCAAGATGGAGGGAGCTCGTGACTCGCTGCACCAACTACTGTCTGAGGTTCCCGCGCCGCGTGACGATGCGGCTCATATCCGGTTTTTCTGCGAACCTCCTGCTGGCGAGGATGAGGCTGATGCCGATTCGCGCAAACGCAGCACGTTCTATGGGCTGGTGTCTGCGTTGACGCGTTCGTTCGCAAACTGTGCTGATCGTCTGGTCACGGACTTCAACTACACCGATGCGGACGTTGCCAAGATTCGCATGGATGCGCACAACTACAACCAGTTAAAGGACGCGGTCATGCTGGCTGCACAAGACTGGATCGATCTGCGCAGTTACCAGGAAGATATGCGTTTCATCTTGGACACCTACGTTACTGCTCAAGACAGTACGGTTGTCTCGAAACTTGATGACACGCCTTTGGTGGAGCTGCTGCTGGACAATGCTTCAACCACTCCGATCGACCAAATCTTGGGCGGGATCACTGGGGATGATAATGCGAAGGCCGAGATCATCGATGCGAACTTGATCAGCGAAATTATCCGCAAGATGCCGATGAACCAGACCTACTACGGCAAGATGTCTGAATTGTTGAAGAGGCTCATCGGAGAGCGTCGCCTTGGGGCATTGTCGTATGCCGAGTACTTGCGGCAGGTGACCGAACTGGCTCGTCGTATCCACAGCCCGGA
The DNA here is from genome assembly GCF_000367205.1 of Cutibacterium avidum 44067. Lineage (NCBI taxonomy): Bacteria > Bacillati > Actinomycetota > Actinomycetes > Propionibacteriales > Propionibacteriaceae > Cutibacterium > Cutibacterium avidum. The sequence continues at coordinate 808,275 of NC_021064.1, forward strand.
GGAGACCGAAAACTATCCGGTACCGATTCGTGATTCGCAGGCCAAACGTGCCCTGTATGACTTTGCGAAGGAACAGAGCGACTTCGATGGCCTCGATATTGAAGATGTGGCCTCACAAGTACACCTTGCAATCGTGGACTCAGTAGAGGTGGGATGGTTAGCGAACCGCGCGAAGCAGCAACGCATTAAGAACGCGATCGCCCAGACCCTAGAGGACTACGAGTTGTTGGAGCCAAGAATTGACCAGCTTGTGGAGGAAATCTACGAGTTGGCAACCAGGCAGGAAGAGTACTTCGATGACTAAAGAGGAGCTTCAAGTCGGGAATGTCCCCGTGACGGTTCTTCGCAAACAGAACTTGAAGAATGTGTACCTACGTATCCTGCCACCCGACGGGCAGGTAACCGTCAGTGCACCTTCTTACGTTACGACTGCGGAACTATCCGACTTTCTCCTCTCGAAGCTCCCGGACATCTACCTGCGACAGGAACGGATGCGTTCACAACCCCGGCAAACGGAGCGAACCTACGTCTCAGGCGAGGCTCACTACCTGTGGGGCAAACCGTATCGGCTGCAAGTGGTCTACGACGGCACTCGCGCCTCGGTGGTGAAAAAGGCCAGCAAACTGGTGATGACTGTGCCTGCCGGTTACACGCTCGAACAGCGCGAACGCGTGATGACGGAGTGGTACCGGGCTGAGCTGCGCAGAGTTCTCAAGTCCGCTACCAGGCGCTGTGAACAAGTAACTGGCGTTGAAGCTGAAGAGTTTCGAATCAAGAACATGAAGACCCGTTGGGGCACGTGCAATATTCCCGAGCGGCGCATCTGGTTGAACCTGCAACTGGTCAAGAAGCCACCGGAGTGCCTCGATTACGTTATTACCCACGAACTCGTTCACCTGGTTGAAGCGAACCACACCCACCGGTTCCACGAGTTGGTGGAAAAGTACTGCCCGGCGTGGCGGGAAGCCAACAAGGCGCTGAAGGAGATGCCGCTCGACCACATCAGCGAAGGAGACGTGCCGGTTGCCACCCGCGATGCGTAGCCACGCTGATGTGTACGACATCAACAAGAAAACCGGTGCCCTCATTCTGGGGAAAAACCGGCTAGACGACTACGCCGAAAAGTACCTGACCGAGCACTACCCAAAAGCGCTCGAAACGCCGATGGCCATCCCCGTCGAGGAGCTCGCGAAAGAAAGCGGCCTGCAAATCAAAGAGGCGCAGCTGTCCGCCAGCTCGGATGTATTTGCCTGCTGTGTTCTCGTCGATGGCGAGGTGAGCATTTACGATCCAGCCACCGGTGAATGCACGCCGCGCTTCTATCCAGCCGGGACGATCCTAGTTGACCCCACCTCCGAGTGGTCGATGGGCGAGGGTGCACGACGAAACGCACTCATGCACGAAATCCTCCACTGGGAAAAAGACCGCACCTTCTTTCAAATCCACCATGCGCGCCTAGCTGCCACAGGTGGAAGCCTGGAGCCAATGAAATCGCGGGTTTCCACCACGTTCTTCACGCCTTCGGAGAAATCAAGGCGCAAGGAAACCGAACTTCAGTGGCTCGAATGGCAAGCCCACCGGCTCGCTCCGCGGGTGCTGATGCCAAGGCCCACGTTCACCAGCGCGGCCAACGACATCCTGGACTCCTCACCCAATCTGAGCTGCGGCACCTTACTCGATCAGCTGGCCGCCATCTTCGAGGTTTCCCGCTCGGCTGTGAAGTATCGACTCCTTGAAGTCGGACTGAAATCCCGGATCGCCAAACTCGCCGACTACGAGCGGGTCTACAGCTTCATGGACGAAGGCAAGGAAGACTTCACGGCGCTCAGCTACCAAGATGCTGCTGTCCTTCTCAGCGGGCACCCCCGTTTGCGTAGATGGGTACAAGCTGGCGACTACATCTTCGTCGAAGGCTACTTCGTCAAGAACAGCACAAGGTACGTGCGCATCGACGCCCACGGCACCTACCGGCTCAAACCCGCTGCGAAGAAGAGCCCGGCGAAAGCCTTCCTGCGCATTCAATCCGTCGTCACAAAGGACTACGTCGGCCTCGACAAAGACCTCGACTCGCTGTTCCACCTCGAACACCGCCAAGGCGTCGACAAGCGCATCATCTACATCGACCCAGCTCATCAAGCCACACCCGACGACCACGACGACCAGAAGGTGTTCGCCTCCGCCGCCGGGACGATGAACTCTATCCTGGAGGATGCCGCAAGGCTAGACGACATCGTTGGTGATCGCCACTCATCCTTGTGCCAAACCATCGCCAACCTGCTCAAGTACCGAGAGATCCGATACCCACGCACCTTCACGGAACGCACCGGCCTGTACGACGCGCTCTTCAACAAGATCCAGAATGACACCGTGCCCACGATGAAGCGAGAAACCCTCATGGCACTTGCCATCGGTCTTGGCCTCAACGCTTACGCCACCATCAAGCTCATGGAAAAGGCGCAAATACACCTGAACAGGGACATGCGACCGGACAGCGTCTACTTGCTCATGCTCGAACGCTTCCCCGGAATCTCCATCTACGACGCCAACGGCATACTCGAAGCCCACGGAATAGAACCGCTGGGAAGCAAATCCCGCTCCAGCTAAAACTCGAAAACTCCGCAAGTCAGGATCAAGCCCCGCAAGGGGCCTTTTTCATGCCCGAAAACCGTCGAACACGGCGTTGACCAGCGGTTTCATTCCCGACTTGGCGAGTCAGGATTTAGCTCTTGGACTTCGGCAAGCTCTGGTTTATGAGCAGATCAACACACCTACGCGGGCCGCCCTGCATTGGCGAACTTCCAGCAACCTGTCCGGTTTCGACTTGTGTCGTGCCGGACAGGTGAGGGCGAGCTTGCTTGCGGTGGCCAACGGGGCTGTTCGCCCTCAAGCCCGGGTCTGGTGCCGGGTGCTCATCTGGCGGATGGGCGACCTCCACAGCGAGTGCTGGCTGTGGTTGTAGACAAGAACATTCACTAGTGAGACCTGCTCTGGGAGCGCTCGGCGGGTCACCACACCTTCCACTCCTTCACGGGGTGGCGGGTGGGGTGGCTCGCCTTTGTCGTTTTCTGGACGGTTCTCACTTGTGATCTGAGCGCTACGGCGCAGGTCTCCGAAACCCCCGTGACTGGGGAGAACGGAGACTGCCATGAAGGTCACCTTCAGGCACGAAGCCGACAACAACAAGCACGAATCCATCACCGACGTCTACGAGATCGACCCCGGCGAGTTCGCCGTGATGGTGGAAACCGACCGCCGTAAACGCGCTGCCCAAGCCGGTCGTCCGGTCGACGAGGTCAAGCCGAGGTATCCGCAGCAGATCCTCGACGACATGGCCCGGCAGGAAGAAGCCGTCTTCCACGAGGCGTACCGGGGTGATCGCGGCCCCGGCGCACGCAAGTGCAGTTGCGGTGCCGGATGCGCCCCACGCCGCGGCTGCCGGGTGCCGAAGAACACGCCGTGGTCGCTCAACTGGTTCACGGAGATCGAACGCGACCCGGAAGACTCTGCCGCGTCGCCGGAAGACCGGCTGATCGCCTCTGAAGATGCCGCCCAGAAGACCCGTGAAATTCAGGCGCTGCGGGAAGCGATCGCCGGTTTGGAGGGTAAGACGCGGCAGGTGATGGAGCTGATGCTCGCCGACGCGGACATGAAGCAGTCCGACGTTGCCCGCACCCTGGGCCTGTCGCGAGCCCGGGTCTCACAACTGTTCAAGGAAGCAGCTGCGGTCCTTCGCGCAGCGGTGGAGGCGACGCGATTTAACACTTCCGATGGTGTCGGCAGTGGGGTGAAGGGAGCAGCCACCCGGGCCACTCCCACCAGTAAGGAAGGCAGGTGAAGGAGATGACCCAGCATCGGCTCAAGCTCCATATCGCCAAGCACATCCCCGATGATCCGGGGATCGTCGGCACCCGCACAGTCACCCTGCGCGAACGCATCATGCGCAAGCTCCTGGGCCGCAAGCAGCGCGTCACCATCGTCGTGCCCGGCAACTCGGTCAAACAGATCGACATCGCCGAAACCGACGACGACCTGATGGCGCTGGCCGACGCGGTCGGTGTCACCCGCAAGGGCGGTGAGGATCGATGATCCCGGTAAGTGACGCGAACAGGTTCATCGGCGCGCTGAACCGGATCGCCGAAGGCGTCACCATGCTCGCCGCCGCAATTGAGGAGACCGCGTGGGAGGGGTTCGAGGATCACGCTGGGATGCTCGGTGCTCGTCCGATCGCAGCCGCCCAACTGACGCAACCCGACCTAGAGCAGGCCGCAGCCGAATACGAGGCCACCCACCGACAGGCACCCGAACCGACACCTGAGCCGGAGCCGGTGTCGCTGGCGCAGGTGCGTGGCGTCCTCGCCGGGCTCTCCAGCCAAGGCCTGACCGAGCAGGTCCGGGAACTGATTGTCGCTACCGGCGCAGACCGGCTCTCGGCAGTCGACCCGTCCAAGTACGGATGGCTGCTCGCCAAGGCGAAGGAGTTGTCCGATGCCTGACCAGCACGCGCTGCTCTCAGCGTCCGGTGCGCACCGGTGGCTGAACTGCCCACCCAGCGCCGTCCTCGAATCCCGCGAGCCGGACTCGTCGTCGGCGGCGGCCGAGCAGGGCACCGCCGCACACGCCCTGGCGGAGTGGAAGCTCCGGCGCGCCCTCCACCAGGCACCCGGCTTCAAGCCGGAATCGGACTGGGTAGATGAGGAGATGGAGCACCTGACCGACGACTACGTCGCCTTCGTCCAGGAACACATCTCGATCGCGCGGGAGACCTGCGGTGATCCGCAGGTGCTGATCGAGCAGCGCCTCGACTTCTCCCACGTCGTGCCGGGCGGGTTCGGCACCGGCGACTGCCTGATCATCGCCGAACCCAAGCTGCAGATCATCGACCTCAAGTACGGGCAAGGCGTCCTCGTCGAAGCCGCGCGCAACCCGCAGTTGATGTTGTACGCACTCGGTGCAATCCACGCTTTCGGGGATCTGTATGACATCGAGACCGTGGCGGTGACGATCTATCAGCCTCGCCGGGGCAACGTCGACACCTGGGAAACCTCCGTTGCCGACCTCGAAGCGTGGACTGAGGCCGAGGTCAAGCCGAAGGCCGAGCTGGCTGCGGCGGGTGGGGGCGAGTTCTGCCCCGGCTCGTGGTGCCAGTTCTGCAAGATCGCCGCGACCTGCCGGGCACGCGCCGAAGCCAACCTGGTGCTCGCTCAACACGAGTTTGCGCCACCGGCCGAACTGTCCGACAGCGAGATCGCCGAGGTGCTGGCTCGGTTGCCGTTGTTGAAGTCGTGGGCATCCGACGTGGAGGCCTACGCCCTCGCACAAGCGGTCAACCAGGGCAAGCACTGGGATGGGTTCAAGCTCGTCGCAGGCCGGTCGATCCGCAAATACACCGACGAAACCGCCGTCGCCGAAGCAGCTAAGGCTGCCGGCTACGCCGACATCTACGACCGCAAGCTCATCACGCTCACTGCGATGGAACGCCTCATGGGCAAGACCACCTTCACCGAGGTGCTCGGCGACCTCGTGGTCAAGCCCGTGGGGAAGCCGACGCTCGTGCCCGACACCGATAAACGACCAGCGCTCGACATTCGCAGCGCACAAACCGAATTCACGAAAACAGAAAGCAGGTAACCATCATGTCAAACCAGAATCCGACCCGCGTCGTCACCGGCGAAGTACGCCTCTCCTACGTCCATGTCTGGGAGCCGAACTCCATCCAAGGCAGCAAACCCAAGTACTCCGTGTCGCTGATCATCCCGAAGACCGACACCGCCACCATCACCGCGATCGAGCGCGCTATCGACGCGGCGACCGACGCCGGTACGGCCAAGTTCGGAGGCAAGCGCCCAAACAAGGCAGCCCTGAAGCTGCCGCTGCGTGACGGTGACACCGAGCGCGACGACGAAGCCTACGCAAACAGCTTCTTCGTCAACGCCAACAGCCTTACCCCACCGCAGGTTGTCGACGAGAACGTGGCCCCGATCCTCGACCGCTCCGAGGTGTATTCGGGTTGCTATGCCCGAGTGAGTCTCAGCTTCTACGCATTCAACACGAACGGCAACAAGGGCATCGCCTGCGGGCTGGGCAACATCCAGAAGATCCGCGACGGCGAACCCCTCGGCGCAGGCCGCATCTCCGCCGAGTCCGACTTCGGCACCCCCACCGCCGCCAGCGACGACTTCCTCAACTAAACCGGCCATCTCGTGGAGGGAGCCAGCAGACCCTTGTTGGCTCCCTCCCTGCACCTACACCCAAGAAGAGAGGTTCGCGTTGCAGACGTTGGCAAGCGACGTAGAATCGTTCAGCCCTGTCAACCTCGCCAAGTCCGGCGTGTATCCGTATGCCGCTGCCCCTGAGTTCGAGGTGCTCCTGTTCGGCTACAGCATCGACGGCGACCCAGTGAAGGTGGTCGATCTCGCCAGTGGCGAGCAGTTGCCCGACGAGGTGCTCGCGGCACTGACCGACCCGGGCGTCGTCAAGTGGGCGCATAATGCGGCGTTCGAACGCGTCTGCCTGTCCGCCTGGCTGCGCTCGCATCATCCCGAGCTGCTTGACGACAAGTTTCTTGATCCGACGCAGTGACGCTGCACCATGATCTGGTCGGCGTACCTCGGCCTGCCGATGAGCCTCGACGCGGTCGGTGCCGCCCTCGACCTCGACGTCAAGAAAGACAATGCAGGCAAGAAGCTGATCAAACAGTTCTGCACCCCAGCCACACCCACCGTGCTCAACGGCGGCGGCACCCGCAACCTGCCCGCATCCGATCCAACCGGCTGGGCGCAGTTCATCGAGTACAACCGACGCGACGTCGAAGTCGAACTCGCAATCCACGACCGGCTCTCCCTGTTCCCGATGCCCGAAGCCGAATGGGACGCCTACGCCCTCGACCAGGCCATCAACGACACCGGCATCAACTTGGATCGCATCTTCGCGGATGCCGCCGTCGTACTCGACGACCGGCATCGTGGGGCGACGTTGACGAAGGCGCGGGAGCTGACCGGGCTGGAGAATCCGAACTTGCCGATCCAGTTGAAGGAATGGCTCACCACCCACGGCTGCGAGATCGACTCGCTCGCCAAGGCTGATGTCGAAGCCGCCCTCGACACCGCATCTGGTGTCGTGCGGGAGGTCCTAGAGCTGCGCGGCGATCTGGCGAAATCGAGCGTGAAGAAGTACCAGGCCATGCACAACGTCGCAGGCAGCGACGGGCGGGCACGAGGCCTCATCCAGTTCTACGGCGCAGGACGCACCGGACGCTTCGCCGGACGCCTCGTCCAAGTACAGAACCTGCCCCGCAACTACCTGCCAGACCTCGAACAAGCCCGCACCCTCACCCGGCAACGCAACCACGACGCCCTCGAAATGCTCTACGACTCCGTCCCATACACCCTGAGCCAGCTCATTCGAACCGCGTTCATCCCCAGCCCCGGATGCCGGTTCATCGTCGCCGACTACTCCGCGATCGAAGCCCGCGTCATCGCCTGGCTCGCCGAAGAAGCCTCCACCCTCCAAGCCTTCCGGGACGGCAAAGACCTCTATTGCGAGACGGCTTCGCGCATGTTCGGCGTCCCCGTCGAAAAACCCGGCGTCAACGCCGAACTCCGCCAGAAAGGGAAAATTGCCACGCTGGCCTGTGGCTACAACGGCTCTGTCGGAGCGCTCAAAGCGATGGGTGCGCTACGGATGGGGCTGGCCGAACACGAACTCAAACCCATCGTCGACGCGTGGCGGGCAGCGAACCCACACATGCTTCAGCTCTGGGCCGACGTCGAGCAGGCCGCGCTTGACGCCATCACCACCCGCCGAGCCATCCGGCTGCGCAACCTCAGCTTCACGGTCGAGTCCGGCATCCTGTTCATCACCCTACCTTCGGGCAGACGGCTCGCCTACGTGAAGCCCCAGCTTGGCGAGAACCGGTGGGGCGGCACCTCCATCACCTACAGCGGCGTCACCACCGGCAGGAAGTGAGGGCGGCTGGAAACCTACGGCGGCAAGCTCGTCGAGAACATCGTCCAAGCGGTCGCCCGTGACCTCCTCGTCCACGCCATGACACTCGTCGCCCAGGCCGGGCACCAGATCGTCATGCACGTCCACGACGAAATCATCATCGACGAACCCGAGGACTCCGACTTCACCATCGCCGACGCCTGCGCTCTCATGGCCACCCCACCAGCCTGGGCAGACGGACTGCCGCTGGATGCCGACGGGTACGAATGCAACTACTACCGCAGGGATTAGACGCGCCAGAGAGGCAACTCGCGCCAGTTGTCAGGTGCGCCTGTGCGAGAAAACGGCACGATGGGATTGTGCGGGTAAGTGTCGAACAGCTTCGGTAGCCGGTCGGCTGGAGACAAGTCCAGTTGGCGGTGCAAGTATTGGATAAGGGAGAGCTGCCCGAATACGCGGTTCATTCCTTCAGCTACCGGAGCCAGCCTGACGTCATTGTTCAGTTTCGGTTTGATGTCGTAAACGCGGTTGAACATCCTCGCATGATGAGCTGCGTAGTTGCGCAGAATATTCAAGGATTTCAGCCACGATTCGTGCTGAGGACCGGTTAGGCCGCAGGGTTGGGCAATCCGTTTGCGCACGATATTGGGCGACATGCCGTACAGGTATGACAGCATTCCCCAATCCATGATTTCGACGGCCGCCCAGATGGGTAGAGTCCCGCGATATTTGGATTTGTGGTGGGCGACGAAGTCCTCCTTCGACGCTTTCAATGCCGACTGGTACTTTCTCAGCCACACCTCATGCACGCTACGCCCGTCTTTGTTTCGCTGCCGTGCCCGGGCGCTCAAACGTTGAGGATCCAAATAGATCAGCGGGTCAAGGCGGCCCAGTTCGTGACCGAGCTTGGTTCGAATAGCCAGCTCCACGCGATCAAGCTCGATGAACACGCTGTGGCGCAATTGTTCGTCAAACCCATAGAGGGCTACCACCAGGTCAAACGATGCTCCGTCAACGAATTCATCTCGGGCAGTGCCGTCGCCTTGGGAGAAACGGCGCATCGGGTACCAGTATCCGGACAAGCGGTAGTAGTTAAATCGCGCCAGCAGCGTCTCGGCATGCTCGGGATCATTCACTCGCATCCCACGCTGACGAAGCAATTCGACCTGTTCACCGTAGGTCTTGAACTGCTTCACCTGCTCCACGCGCACCCCTGTTTGATACGAAAAACGAAGACCGGCCCTGGACTCCCACCGAGGCGGGCAGTGGAACCGGTCATGTTGACTACAAGGTTACCTGATTGATGACGCCGAAGCAAGAGCACGGGGCACGGAGCCATCGGTACGTTCACACACCAGTGTGCCCTCTGACCCGTCCGGATTCGCCGGCCCTCGGGGGCGTATGGGCGAGAGCCTTTCTCACGCCGTGTCCGGTTTCGGCGCCTGCCGTGCCTGACAGGTGAGAGCCTGGCGCATCCCGCGCCCGCGATTGTCTACCTGGCTCTCAGAAAAGGAGCCGGTCATGGCTACCGCGCTACAAGCGTTCACCAACCACGAGTTCGGCACGATCCGAACCATCACCTCCGGCGGGCAGATCCTGTTCTGCGGCAAGGACGTGGCGACCGCCCTCGGCTACGCCAACACGAAAGATGCACTGGCGCGTCACTGCAAGGGGGTCGTGAATCACTACCCCCTTGAAACGCCTGGTGGCATCCAGCAGGTCAGGTTCATCAGCGAAAGCGACCTGTACCGGCTGATCGTCTCCTCCAAGCTGCCGGGCGCCCGGCAGTTCGAGGCGTGGGTGTTCGACGACGTCCTCCCGTCGATCCGCCGTCACGGCATGTACGCCATCGACGAGCTTCTGTCCGACGACGAGTTCCTGGAACGGGCGATCGCCACTCTGCGGGCTGAGCGGGCCAAGCGGCTCGCCGCCGAACAAGCCCTATTGGAGGCGGCACCGAAGGTGTCCTATTACGACGTGGTGTTGACGTCGCCGTCGCTGATCACCACCACCGAAATCGCCAAGGACTACGGCCTGTCGGCGAAGAAGCTCAACCAGATTCTGCGCGAGGAGCAGGTGCAGTTCCATCAGTCCGGCCGCTGGTTCCTCTACGCCAAGTTTGCTGAGCAGGGCTACACCCAGTCCAAGACACACGAGTACGACAAGGGCAAGACCCGCACCCACATGTACTGGACGCAGAAGGGCCGCCTGTTCATCTACGACCTGTTGAAGAACGAGCGTGGCTTGCTGCCGGTGATCGAGCGTGAAGGCGAGGACGCCCGATGACCACCACTCTCGATATCGGAATCCCGAAGAAGAACATCGAAGGATACCCCGACCCCACCTGCTACAAGGCGCTGAAAGACATCCAGCGCGCCGAATACGGCTACCGGCCGTTGGTCTACATCTGCTCCCCGTACTCCGGCGATGTGGAAGCGAACGTCCAGCTCGCCCAGCGGTTCTGCGCGTTCGCGGTGTCAGCACGCCAGATCCCACTCGCCCCACATCTGCACTATCCGCAGTTCATGGACGACATCGACCCGGACACCCGCGAGCTGGCCATGTTCTTCAACCGCATCCTGCTGTCGAAATGCGAACAACTGTGGGCCTACATCGGACAGGTCAGTGCGGGGATGCGCGCCGAGATCGGCTGGGCACACCAGATGGACATCCCGGTTCGCTTCTTCGACGCCGACTTCCAGGAGGTGCACCCCGCATGACGTCGTTCACCTTGTGCGCCGCCACCAGCAGCGGCAACCCGCACAACAACCACTACCCAAACCACCACCACATCACCGACCAGGCCGGGCTCGTAAGGGTGGCTAGGTTGGATCATGTCGCTGCCACCTACACCGGCGACCGGCGCTCCTCGGCGAGCTTCATCTCCTCGGACTGTGTCGTGATGGACATCGACAACGACCACACCGAAGAATCATCCGACTGGGTGACACCGGAGAAGCTCGGCGAGTTGATAGCGGGGGTGGTGTTCATGACCGCCACTTCCCGGAACCACCAGAAGCCGAAAGGCGTGGTGTCGGCCAGGCCGCGTTTCCACGTCTACTTCCCGATCACCGAAGTGACGGATGCCGACACCTATGCGGGGTTGAAGCGTCGCTTGGCCTCCCGGTTCGCTTTCTTTGACCGTAATGCCCTGGATGCTGGCAGGTTCATCTACGGCACCCCTAACCCACAAGTTACGGTGCATGAGGGCGATCAGCTGCTCGATGCATGGTTGGATGCGGCTGACGAGATCGACGTGTTCGCCGCCTTCGATGCTTCCACTCTTGTGATTGGTGAAGGCTCGCGCAACGCTACGTTGTCGCGCTTTGCTGGGCGGGTGCTCATCCGCTACGGGGAGACAGATCAGGCTCGTGACCTGTTTGACCGGAAGGCGAATCTGTGCGAGCCACCGCTCAGTGATAATGAGCTGGCGACGATCTGGAACTCGGCATGCAGGTTCGCTTCGAAGGTCGCTGCTGATCCAGGCTATCTGCCGCCGGAGGCTTATGAGGCGTTGGCGGGTTTGCGTCCGGATGATTTTTCCGATGTTGGTCAGGCAGACATATTGGCTGGCGAGTATGCGAACAAGATCCGCTACTCACTGGCTACCAAGTGGCTTGTCTACGACCATGGCGTGTGGGATGAGAACGACTTATCCGCACAGGGCGTGGTTCAGGAATTGACCTCCCGCCAGCTCGAAGAAGCCGACCGCTTGATCGCATCGACGTGGGAGACCATGACGGCAACCGGCGCAGATCTCGTGATGGCCTCCGCCTCGTCGAAAGCACGCGGCATCGCGAAGCTCACGCCTGTGCAGGCGTCCGCGTTTCGGGCGTGGGATGAGGCAAAGAATTACCACAAGTTTGTTCTTTCGCGGCGTTTGTCACGCAATATCACGGCCACGTTGAAAGAAGCTGGGCCGATCTTGCAGGTACGTGTCCGTGACCTTGACGTCGACCCTTACCTGCTCAACACCCCAACGGGGACGTGGGATCTGCGCGACGGTAGTAGCCACGAGCATAACCCTCGATCTATTGACCAAGCAGACCGCTGTCGGGCCCAGCGATGAGGGCGTACAGATCTGGGCCGACGCGCTCGACGTGTTCTTCCAAGGAGATCCTGAGTTGATTGGTTACGTGCAGCGCATTGTGGGGTTGGCGGCTATCGGTCAGGTTTTCGTCGAAGCGCTCGTCATCGCTTACGGGGATGGTCGCAACGGCAAGTCCACGTTCTGGAACACGATCGCCCGAGTGTTGGGGACGTATTCGGGCACGATCTCAGCTGACGCGCTCACTGTCGGGGTGCGCCGCAACGTCAAACCCGAACACGCCGAAGCTAGAGGTAAACGTCTCTTGATCGCGGCTGAAACCGAGGAAGGCATGCGCCTATCGACCTCGAACGTTAAACAGCTGGCTTCGACCGATCAGATCTCGGCAGAGAAAAAGTTTAAGGATCCCTTCGCGTTCACTCCGTCCCACACGCTGGTCTTGTACACGAACCATTTGCCGCTTGTGGGAGCCATGGATGCAGGCATCTGGCGGCGTCTGATCGTCATCCCGTTTAACGCCACCATCGAAGGCGACACGGATGTGAAGAACTACGCCGACCATCTCTACGAGCATGCGGGCGGAGCAATCCTTTCCTGGATCATGGAGGGAGCGCGCCTCATTCACACCGAGGGGTACAAGCTCAAAGCCCCACCTCAGGTCGTTCAAGCCTTACAGGCCTATAAGCCTATAAGGAAGACAACGACTGGTTCTCGCAGTTCCTTGAAGACTCATGCGACGTCGAGGATGGCTTAGCGGAGCGTGCGGGTGACCTCTATCAGACGTATCGGGCGTGGGCGCAAAACACCTCAGGATGGGCGCGCCCGATGGTCGATTTCAACGCTGCGGTCGAACAAGCCGGATTCGTGCGGAAAAAGATCAAGCACGGCATGTACGTCTACGGGCTCGCGATCGCATCCGAGTTCGGCAACTAACCCCATGGTGACGAGCTGTGACGAGCCATTCCCTACCTTACGCATGTGAAATTACATGGTGTTTTCTCTATATAAAAGGTTAGGAACGACTCGTCACATGCCGTCACCCCTGAATTGAATTCAAGGAGTGACCATGAACGAACGAACCATAGAACACCAACTGAAGAAAGCCGTCGAAGCCTCCGGGGGCTTGTGCTGGAAGCTTGTCTGCCCTGGAACCACGGGCGTACCTGACCGACTATGCCTGATGGGAGGCCGGGTCGTCTTCGTCGAAGTGAAAGCACCCGGCAAGAAGCCTCGGCCGATCCAACGCCGCCGGATGAGCCAACTCCGCGCCCACGGCTTCACCGCGCTGGTCGTTGACTCGGTGGACGGCATCAAGGAGGTGCTTGATGCGCTACCGGCCGCATGACTACCAGCAGACCGCCACCCGGTTCATCCTCGACCACCCAGAGGCCGCCATCCTCCTCGGGATGGGACTCGGCAAGAGTGTCATCACCCTGACGGCGATCTGGGAGCTGCTGCTGGACTACTTCACCGTCTCTCGCGTCCTTGTCGTCGCGCCGTTGCGTGTCGCCCGAGACACCTGGCCCGCCGAGGCCGCCAAGTGGGATCACCTCGACGGCCTGTCGGTGGCGGTGGCTGTAGGCACCAAAGCTGACCGGCTCGACGCACTCGCCAAGTCGGCGATGGTGACCGTCATCAACCGCGAAAACATCCCCTGGCTCGTCTCCCAGTTGGGTGAGGCGTGGCCGTTCGACATGGTCGTCATCGACGAACTGTCCAGCTTCAAGAATCATCGGGCGAAGCGGTTCACAGCGTTGGTGAAGATGCGCCCGCACGTCAAGCGCTGGGTCGGCCTGACTGGCACCCCAGCCTCCAACGGGCTGATGGATATCTGGGCGCAGTTCCGGCTCCTCGACGGCGGGCAACGCCTCGGCAGGTTCATCACGCGCTACCGCGACCGCTGGTTTACCCCGGATAAGCGCAACGGGATGCAGGTGTTCACCTACAAGCCCCGCGAGGGTGCGGAGGACGAGATCTACGAGGCGATCGCCGACATGACGTTGTCGATGCGCACCACCGACCACCTCCAACTCCCGCCGTTGACGGTGACGACGACACCGGTGGTGCTCGGAGCCCAAGAACGAGTTGTGTATGAGCAGCTGAAGGCCGACCTGGTGGTTGATCTGGATGGGCAGGTAGTGGATGCCGCGAACGCAGCCGCGCTGTCGGGGAAACTGCTGCAGCTCGCCTCGGGCGCGATCTACGACGAGCATGGCGAGACGGTCGAGGTGCATGGGGCGAAACTCGACGCCCTCGAAGACATCCTCGAAGCCGCCAACGGACAAACCGTCCTCGTCGCCTACTGGTACCGACACGACCGCGAACGCATCCAGCGTCGCTTCCCGGACGCCCGCGAACTTAGAATATCGGCGGATATTGCGGCGTGGAACCGGGGCGACATCCCGCTCGGGCTGATCCATCCCGCGAGCGCTGGGCATGGGTTGAATCTGCAGGCCGGTGGGCACCTGCTCGTGTGGTTCTCGCTGACCTGGAGCATGGAGCTGTATCAGCAGACCAACGCCCGGCTGTATCGGCAAGGGCAGGCCGATCCGGTCACCACACCCACCTTGCCGCCACCGGCACCCTCGACCAGGCCGTCCTGGGTGCTTTGGAGGCGAAGGACATGACTCAGGCCGCGTTGATCGACGCGGTCGCCACCGAATTTTCAACCACCCTCAGGAAGGAGTCGTCATGCATGTGATGACCAAATACCTCGACACCCGCAAAGCCGCCATCAGCGCATTGCAGGACTTCGCCGTGATGGAGCAGATCATCGACACCACCGACGAGGCGATCAAGACCGCCTACACTGATGCGACCAGTCCGGGTTCGCCGAAGCTGGACGGTCTGCCGCGTCACACGGATGTGCATGCTGGGGAGATGCGTGTGGCGGCCACGTTGGATCGGATCGACATCTACCGTGCCCGCTACGGGCAGGCGCGTGAGTACATGGCGTGGTTCCTGCCCGCCTGGCAGCTGCTCACCGACGACGACAGGTTCGTCCTCGAAGCCTTCTTTCTCGGCGAAGGCTCTCAGGATGATGCGGTGCAGGCGGTGTGTGACCACTTCTACGTGGAGCGCACCAGCGCCTACCAGAAGAAGTCCCGCGCACTCGCCCGGCTGGCGTCGGCGCTGTATGGGCAGGCGGCGTGAACCCAGCCGCCAAAAGGTGTCAAGAACAGCGGATGCATTTACTGTTTCCGGCCTGCAATGATGTAGGTGGTTGAAAAGTAGGAAAAGCCCCAGGGCAAGCCCGGCGACAGGCTGGGAGCCTTGGGGCTTTGCCATGTCAGCAAAAGGAGCGTGCGGGATGCCGGTCAAGCCTGCCTGTCCGTGCTCCCAGCCCGGCTGCCCGAACCTCACCCACCAGCGTTTCTGCGAAGCCCACGCCAAGGCCGAAGACGAACGCTACCGCAAGTGGCAGCGTGACCCGAAGATCAACCGGCGCTACGGTGCCCGCTGGCGCAAGATCCGTGCCGCCTACATCACCGCCCACCCCTTGTGTGAGGACTGCCTCGCGGCTGGCAGGTACACGCCCGCACAGGAAGTCCACCACGTCATCCCGTTGGAGCACGGCGGCACCCACGACCCCGGCAACCTCCGCGCCTTGTGTAAGCCGTGCCACTCCCGACAATCGGCGTTCGACGGCGACCGATGGAGGCAAGTACCTCGGGTGTACACCTACTGACATCTGCGCCACGTTCCGCCCTGACGCGGCCAAGAACGCGAACCTCAAAATTGCCCACCTCGACCTTGTTCGCCGCACTCGAGGCAACCTCGCGGCGCTGGCAAAGGGGGTGGGGCCTCTCGATCTCTACGACTCGTTCACGGGTCAGCGGGCGGGGCCAACCGCGCGCAAAGTTTCCGAATCAAACGAGGTATTAACACTTCGCGGCTTGTCGGCAGTACCAGTGAGGGACGAATCTCCACTGATGCTTGCACGGTTTTCTTGCGCCACCCGTCCGGTTTTGGGTTTCCCAGGGACGTACAGATGAGGGCGGACAACTCCGGGGCAGCCAAACCGGTGTGGTGAATCCCTCCATGGCAGGCGTTTGTCTGCCGTGAGTTAACAACTGATTTCTAGAAGGAGGAATCATGGCAGATCAGATGGTGCTGAAAACACAGCAATGGTTGAACGCGACCTACAGGAACAAGACGGGGTTTGGTTCAGTTGAAGAAACTGGGAGAACCGGGTGGGACACGATTTATGCCTTAATCCGTGCCCTGCAAATCGAACTGGGGATCACGGCGACAGCAAATAATTTCGGTTTGGGAACGCAATCACGTTTTAAAAGCCGCTGGCCCAACGGAATCAGGAAGAACGCCTCTGAAAGCAATGTACATGGGATCATCCAGGACGCCCTGTGGTGCAAGGGGTATCGGGTCGAGTATGGTGGCATCACTCTTGAATTCACCGATCATGTGGCAGATTCAATTATTGCACTCAAGTCCGATATAGGAATTGGTGGCACCAGTTCCACGATCGACCTCGAGCTGATGATGGCGCTCTTGTCTATGAAACAGTTCCGCATACTCGCAGACTACGGTGGTACTCAATCTATTCGCGACGCACAACAGTCGATCAATCGTAAATACAAGGAATACACCGACATCATCCCTACTGACGGCCTATACGGACGCGAGATGAATATCGCCCTGATCCAGGTACTCCAAGCACTCGAAGGGTTCACACCTGACGAAGCTACCGGAAACTTTGGTGCGGGCACACGTTCCAGGTTGCAGACTACTAGTGGAGGCACCAGCCAGTGGGTGTGGCTGGCTACTGTAGGCCTGGTCAGTAACGGTTACTCAATCACGCCAACCAGCACATGGAATAGCGAAGTTGAAAACATATTGAGGCAGTTCCAGCAAGCACACGCTCTGCCAGTGACCGGGGTGGTTGATCCAACGACCTGGATGAGCCTTCTGACCTCTAAAGGCGACCCCAACCGTGCGTGTGTGGCTTGTGATACACGTTTCGAGATCACTGACGAACTCGCCGAGCACCTTAAGGCAGATGGTTACCTGATCGCGGGTCGCTATCTTTCAGAGCCTGGTCAAGAGGACGTAGCTGAATCAGACTACTTTAAGGCGCTACGCACGGGTGAGCTAGAACGCATCGTGAGTCATGGGCTGCAGTATTTCCCGATCTTCCAGGAGTACTCAACAGCGCTTAGGCACTTTACCGCCGATACTGGGCACCGTCATGCGAAGGAAGCCCAAGCCGCTGCCCAGCGACTTGGTGTGCCACCCACGGTCATCTACTTTGCAGTGGACTACGATGCCACAGATCCCGAAGTAACCAGCAACATCCTGCCCTATTTCAAAGCGGTCACGCAGAATCTTGGCGGCGGCTATCGAGTAGCCGTCTACGCATCGCGTAACATCTGCACTCGAGTAGCTCAGGCAGGCTACAGCGTGGCCTCGTTTGTTTCCGACATGTCCACCGGATTCTCAGGCAACCTCGGATTCCCGATCCCACACAACTGGGTCTTCGACCAGTTCCACGAAATCAGCGGATACCGAGGGAAATGGGATCTCGACCGGGTAGCATTTTCTGGACGGATCGCTGCGGTTGGATCGGTTCTATCCTCAGGCGCGAATCCGCAGCCGACTGTGCCATATCAGGCACTTCCCGTGCCCAGCCTGAATGCGATTACGCCATTCACGCGGGTCTTACCGTTGATTCGAAGCCTAGAGGATGCATATTCTGATTATGCCGCAGGTGACTGGGCGAGTTATGCGACGCATCCAGACTATCACCCTAGTGATATTGTGCCCGGTGTGCTGCGGTATCTAGCACGGGATTATTTACAGCATTGGAAATTCTCCATCGCGGCAAGTACTTTCAACGATATTTCATTTGAGTTGTATCTGAAGGATTCGCACCCTGGACTGGTTAACAGTCTTGAACCCTACATTGGTGAGCAGAGAACACCGTTCACCGATACTCATCGGCACGGCAAGAACGATCTCGCCCATCTGGCCTACACTCTGTACTGCTACCTATACACAACCCTGACACCGGATCACTGGGCAGGCTGGGCAGGAGATCTTGCGACTGGCATGAATGACCTGCATCGATATATGCAGGCACATCCTCATCTAAATCGCACGCGAGCAGCAAATGCTCTCATCGGAGCCGACCCAGATTACCCGGCAACGTACTTTATCAACGCTGGTATTGACACAAACGCGTTAGGAGTATCATGCAACTTCACTGATATCTGTGACGATGCAGACGCCATCACATTGGTTCCTACGATTCAAGGACGCGGCAACAATGGCATCCGATCTCTGTCTGATTCCATGGAACAGTACTATCTGAGTATTGTCACCGCGAACCGCTACAGCGTCTACGAACATGACGGGCTTGACTACTCCTCAGTTGATTCGCTCTATGACACGACCTGGAGCAGAATGAACGGTGTCCTCGAGGGGTTCTACGGAGGGCTGCTTGAACTCGCTGGAAACTCTAGCTGTAGTTGCGCATGACGTTGGTGACGCCTTCGGGGAGTCGTGTGGCGGGTGGCTGGTCTCGGCAGGCGGTGTGGGGTCGATGGTAGTTGTAGTGGATGTTCCAGATGGCGACGGCCTGGTTTCTCTCTGCTTCTGTAGGGGCGGGCGTAGAGGAGTTCCTCGGCCAGGATCCGGTTGTAGCGCTCTACCTTGCCGTTATGCCGGGGTGTGTAGGGCCGGATCCGCTGATGGATGATGTCTTCGGCAGCAAGGCGTTGGGTGAACTTGCCGCTGGTGTAACACGAGCCGTTGTCAGTGATCACCCGGCTGATGTGGGCGATGCCGTGGGCAGCGAAGAACGCTTCCGCGTTGCGCCAGAACCCGAGCAGGGTGTCGGCGGTCTCGTCCGGGAGGGGTTCGGTGTAGGCGAGTCGGGAGAACCCGTCGATCGCCGAGTGGAGGTAGGTGTAGCCGACCTTGCCGCGTTTGGAGACGTTGCCGCGGCCGTGGAGGCGCCAACCCCCGCCCTCGGGGATCCGGCCGACCTTCTTCACGTCCAGGTGGACCATGTGACCGCGGTAGCGGGCAGTGATCGTGCCCGGTTTGCGTAACGGTTCTCCATCGACATCGAGCCAACGGCGGCGGTTCAACCCGAGCCGGGCCAGCCAGCGCCCGACCGTGGCCTGGGAGATCGAGTAGCCCCGGTCGGTGAGTTCGATCCAGATCAGACGGGCTGACCACTTCCGTTCGCGGCGCAGCGAGGCGATGAGCTCGACGACCTTGTCGGGGGTCTGAGACGGACAACGCGAGGGTCTGCTGGAGTGATCTGCAAGACCGACCTCGCCGTGGCGGCGGTACCGGTTCACCCACTTCGACGCGGTCGCCCTGCTGATGCCCATCTCGGCGGCGACATGAGCGATCGGACGGGACTGGCAACGCTCAACCAGACGCAGGCGTGCCTCGAAGGACGAGGCTGCATTACGGTGGTGAATCAAGGGCAGGCTCCTTGCTCAGACGGACGGTTTCGCAACTTCCATCCTGACGAGGGCCTGCCCCCTACGTCACCTCCACCGCGTCAACAACCTCATGCTCCGCAACATCTAGCCAGGAGGAACGGCAAGCGTGCGTGAGAGCGTTTGCTAACTACCTCTTCACTCGCTCTCACTAGAAGCACCTGACGCGGCAGGGGTGGCACTATCTGCGGTGCCGCCCCTGTTGGGCTTTGCGCTGCGGCGAAAACTGTAAAAGCGCCAAAAAACTGTTGCGCACGTAATCGTCATACCGAGACAAACCCACAAGAGGCCCTTGCTTTGCAGATACTCGATAAAGTCTCCAGGAGAAATGAATGCGGATGTGACGAAGGTGGAAGCAAGCGAGATACATACCATGGTGGGTAATTTCACTACACGGAAGGCGTTTGCAGTGGCAGCCACCCAGTGAATTGGAATAAACAGCATTCCAGTGCCAAACCCTAGAGCCAGTAACGCCCACGATATTTCAATAAAAGGGTTACTGGGTGGCGCTTCATTGCCGTATAGTTGGACGGGGTTCAAGCGCATCCACCAACCTATAAGCGGGGGTATCGAACAGATCAGCAAGTAACGCAAGTACTCGATTGCGCGAGTTCTGACTGACACATGCGTCTCCTCCTGCGCTCATGCGCGTTGAGCGATCCGAGCTGGTCGAATTCTACTGCCAGTTAATTCTAGCGATCACGTCTACTGTATCCAGCGGAGATGGCTTCATGTCTAAAGATGGCACCAACCGAGGCGGCCGCCGCGTCAGGGCAGGCGCGAAACCAGACCCTTTGAATGAGAAGCTCGCAGCCGGACGACCCGCCACCCGCCTGGAGGAACCACTGAACGAACCGTTCGATTTTGAGGGCGGCGACATCGGTGCGGGCGCGGTGCTGGCCGGGGAGACCATGCCCGAACCGTCCGACTACCTGTCCGAGGTTCAGCGCGACGGCAAACCGCTGGGCGCTGACATCGTCTACCGGGAAACCTGGCAGTGGCTTGATCAGCGGGGCTGTTCGCAGTTCGTGGCACCAAGGTTGATTGAGTCGTACGCGCAGGCCTTCGCCCGCTATGTGCAGTGCGAGCAGGCGATCTCCAAGTTCGGCCTGCTCGGCAAACACCCCACCACCGGTGCCGCCATCGCGTCCCCGTTCGTCGCCATGTCCCAGTCGTTCGGGAAGCAGGCGAATGTGTATTGGTACGAGATTTACGAGATCGTGCGCGCCACCTGCACGACCGACTATTCGGGGGCAGCTCCTGGTGATGAGGTGATGGAGCAGCTGCTGAAAGCCCGCTCCTGACCAACCCGGCCTATCTGTGTTTTTCGCGTCTGCCCGCTTCCGGGTGGGCGCTTTTTCGTGTCCTGAAAGTGAGTGTGTCCATGTCTACTGTTCATACTGCCGAGTCCGTGTGCGCTGGTCATCCGGACAAGTTGGCCGATCAGATTGCCGACCAGATCCTCGACGACATCCTCTGGGAGGACAAGGCGGCCCGGGTGGCGGTGGAGGTGATGGCCGCAGGCAGACGGATCATCGTCACCGGCGAAATCACCACCAACTACCGCCCGCGTATTCGGGAGTCGGTGCGCACCGCCCTCGCGCGTGCCGGTTACAGTCCGCTCGGGTTCTTGATCTATGTGTGGACGCGCCGCCAATCCGGCGACATCAACGCAGGTGTCACCACCTCCCTGGAGGCCCGCGAAGGCGACAGTTCGGCGTTCGCGCTGCAGGGGGCAGGTGATCAGGGCACCGTCTACGGCTACGCCACTGCTGAGACCCCCGAACGCCTCCCACTCCCGCTCGTCCTGGCACACCACATCTGCCGACGCCTCGACACCGCACGGGTCGACGGAACCATCGGCGGGATCAAGCCGGACGGGAAAGCACAAGTGAGTGTGCGCTACGACGACACCGGCACACCCATCGCGGTGGAGGCGGTTGTCGTGTCGGTGCAGCACGAGGCGGGCAAGGATCTGGCGGTGTTGGAGCGTGAGGTGCGCTCGCTGATAGTCGCCCCGGCCTGCCAGCCTTACCTGCCCGTGGACAGCAACACCGAGGTGCTGATGAATCCGTCGGGCAGATTCGTTGCGGGCGGGCCACGAGCCGACACCGGCCTGACGGGCAGGAAGGTCATGGTTGATACCTACGGCGGCCTCGCACCCCATGGCGGTGGCGCGTTCTCCGGTAAAGACCCCTCGAAGGTCGACCGGTCCGCCGCGTACATGGCGCGGCTCATCGCCCGCACGATCGTCGACGCCCGCCTCGCCGAGGAGTGCCAGGTGGCCATCTCTTATGCGATTGGGAAGGCTGATCCGGTCGCCTTCAGCGTGGACACGCTCGGCACCGGCGAATACGCCGACCTGATCCTCACCAAGGCTGCCCGGGACGTGTTCGTGCTACGTCCGGCGGGGATCATCGACGCCCTCGCCCTGCGCATACCCCGCTACCGGGATCTGGCGTTCTATGGGCACATGGGCCGGGACTGGCCGCGCTGGGAACAAACCTGGCGCTTTGAACGCGACCTGCGGAAGGCGGTGGAGACACATGCGCATCGAGCAACTGGCAATCGCTGACCTCACGCCCGCCGACTACAACCCGCGCAAAGACCTGAAGCCCGGCGACCCCGGGGCAGTCCCATCTGCCCAATCTGCACGTGACGGGCGCAGGTAGTGGTGGTCAGTTCTTCCCCCGCTGGACCTATGAAGAAGCCACCGACGACACCCTCCTGGGCGCTAGTGGCGACGTCGACGAGTGGGGTTACCGTCGCGTCGATAACATCACCGACGCGATCCTGACCCACTACCAGCAGGCCTTCGGGTCGCAGGTCACCAAGGACGACATCTTCTTCTACGTCTACGCGGTGTTGCACTCTAAGCAATATCGCACCCGCTACGCCGCCGACCTCAAGCGGATGCTTCCGCGCATTCCCCTGGCCGCATCAACCGCGGACTTCGAGGCGTTCGCCGAGGCCGGTCGGCGTCTGTGTGATCTGCACGTCGGCTATGAGAACGTCGAGCCCTACCCATTGCACGAACCGACCCACCCGCTCGACGTCGACGAGTGGGACCTGTACCGCGTCACCAAGATGCGGTGGAAGGGCAAGACCACCAAACGCGACCTTGTCTACAACTCGACCTCACCTTGTCTGACATCCCCGAGCAAGCGCACGAGTACATGCTCGGGTCGCGCTCCGGCCTGGAATGGCTCATCGACCGATACCGGGTGAAGCCCGACAAGGCCTCGGGCATTGTCAACGACCCCAACGACTGGGCGCGCGAGCATGACGACCCTCGCTACATCGTCGACTTGGTGAAGCGGGTGACCCGGGTGTCGGTTGAAACCGTCAATATCGTGAGGTCACTTCCTGAGTTGCCGATCTGACTATGTGTCTGCCAGGTGGCCAATCGACTGCTCATTGTTGGCACATCGTTGTGGGGCCGCGCCGAGGTGGTGAGGCGTCGATTTGGGTTCAGGGCAGGTAACCGTATATTCTTGTTCAGTTCCCGAAGGAACCCCCGAACCCAACGATTGCGTCGGGTGCGTCATGCGCCCGGCCCTGAACAGGAGATCTCCCAGTGGCTGCTGTGTGTGACATCTGCGCCAAGCGCCCCGGTTTCGGACACAACGTCCCCTGGTCGAAGAAGAAGACCAATCGCCGGTGGAGCCCGAACATCCAGCGCGTCCGTGTCGTCGAGAACGGCACGCACAAGCGCATGAACGTGTGCACGTCGTGCCTCAAGGCTGGCCGAGTCAGCCGCTGAGCAATTGCGTTCGACGTTAGAACCCGCCGTAAGGCGGGTTCTTTGTCGTTGTGGGTGTCATTGCCCGTCGGTACGGTGGCACTGTGAATGCAGTGACCAGGTGGCACACCCGCAGCCAGCAGGAGCTTCATCGCCCTTTGGCGGAGGCGGTGGGAGCCAAGACGGCCAAAGCATTTGCTGCGATGCACGTCGAGACGGTGGGCGAGGCCCTCGGTCACCTTCCGCGTCGTTACCTCACCGGTACCGAAACCACGGATTTGTCCCACCTCGTCGTTGACACCGAAGTCGCCTTGGTGGCCGACGTCGTCGGCGTCGAGGTCCACACCAACAAGACCGTGACAGGTCGAGAGAGGCGACCGCGTCAGCGGCTGGAAGTCATGCTGTCCGACGGCAACGCACGTCTGCCCGTCACCTTTTTCGGCAAACCTCACATCGTGTCCTACTGGCAGCGCATTTTTTCTGCCCACACTCACGGCATCTTCGTCGGCAAGGTGGGGGAGTTCCGGGGCAATCCGCAGCTCGTCCATCCCGACTTCGTCATGGTTGACCGCAACGGCAAGGTCGTGGCGGGTCGTGAGGAGGGCAAGGTGATGGCTGCGCAGGTGCAGCGTCACGGTTTGCTTGGTCTCTACCCGCAGACCTCGAAGTTGCGCACCTGGGAGATCGCCTCGGTGGAGTCGATGCTGCTCGAGTCCACCCCCGAACTTGAGGACACCCTGCCCGGATGGCTGCGTCAGGAGGCTGATCTGCCGAGCCTGTGGCAGGCCTACCACGCCATCCACCACCCGCATTCGGTGGAGGAAGCCAATCGCGGTGCCGAACGACTGGTGTGGGAGGAGGCCATCGCCACCCAGGTGACGATGGCGGTGCGTCGACGTGATGCCGAGAGTCATGATGCGCCGGTGTGTCGACGTCATGACGACGGCCTGCTGGCAGCCTTTGAGTCGAGACTCCCGTTCACCCCGACGGCAGGCCAGGACGAGATCAGCCAGGCCATCGACGCTGACCTGTCTTCCGATCACCCCATGCACCGACTGCTGCAGGGGGAGGTGGGTTCCGGCAAGACCTTCGTGGCCTTACGCGCCATGCTCCAAGTCGTCGACGCCGGGTACCAGGCCGTTCTGCTGGCACCCACTGAGGTTCTCGCCCAGCAGCATTACGCCACGATCACCGGGATGCTGAGGGAGCTGGCCGCTGGCGGTGGCCTGGATGCCCCGGAGAACTCCACCGGAGTTGCCCTGCTCACGGGTTCGATGAAGACGGCTGGAACCCGAACCGCCTTGGCCGACATCGCCTCGGGAGCGGCCGGAATCGTCATCGGAACCCATGCCCTGTTGTCAGGCAAGGTCATCTACAACAACATCGGTCTGGTCGTCGTGGACGAGCAGCACCGCTTCGGCGTCGAGCAGCGCAGTGTCTTGACGACTGGTGACGGTGCTCGACCTCACGAGCTCGTTCTCACTGCAACGCCGATTCCTCGCACGGTTGCCATGACGGTCTTCGGTGATCTCGAGGTGTCGACCTTGCGAGAACTGCCGTCCGGACGTGCCGACATCCAAACCACTGTGGTTGATCTGCCAGCCCACCGCTCGTGGCTCGCCCGCGCCTGGGAGCGCATCCGAGAGGAGTGCGAGGCCGGGCATCAGGTCTTCGTGGTGTGTCCTCGTATCAGCAGCGATGACGCTGACGACGTCGAGAGTGGTCGCCCGCCGACGGCTGAGGTCGAGGAGATCGCTCCTCAGCTGGCCTCCGGTCCGCTCACAGGACTGCGCATCGACGTCCTTCATTCTCGGCTGGACGCCGATGAGAAGAAGGCCGTCATGGATCGCTTCGCTGACGGTGAGTCCCAGGTCCTCATCTCCACCACGGTCATCGAGGTCGGCGTCGACGTCCCCAACGCCACTATGATGGTCATCATGGACGCCGACCGCTTCGGCGTCTCCCAGTTGCACCAGTTGCGCGGACGTATCGGGCGAGGAAAACTGCCGGGCCTGTGTCTTCTGGTGACGACGGCCCTGCCCGGAACGACGGCCCGTGAGCGGCTCGCCGCGGTGGCATCATCCCGTGACGGCTTTGAGCTGGCCGAATTGGACCTGGCCCAGCGTCACGAGGGCAATGTGCTCGGATCCTCCCAGTCGGGGTATTCCTCGCCGCTGCGGTTGTTGCGGGTGCTCGACCACGCCGAGATCGTCGCTGCGTCCAAGGATCTCGCCGAACGGTGGGTGCAAGAGGAACCTGAGGATCCCCGGCTGCTCGACGTCGTCACCGCGACGGAAATGCTGGCTGAGGGCGATCTCATGGAACAGGGATGAGCTGCCCAGGCGTGACAAAGGTCCGGAACGTTGATGACGATCCGGACCTTCGCGAGTGGTCTGTCAGTTGTCCTTGGGCTCCGGACCGAAGGCGAAGGTACGGCCGGTGATCTGATCGGCCTGGACACGCACGTAGTTGCGCTTCACGGTCGGCACCCACGGCAGCAGGGGCATCTTGTCGCACAGCGCGAGCTCGGCCTCGTCGGTGATGACCTCGGCGCTGCCGCGCACGACGACCGACCAGCCGGTCTCCTCGGTCCAGCCGTCGGCCTCGAAGGCCACACGGTTGTTGGTGACGATGTCCTCAAGCTTGCTTCCAGCGGCGGTGCGGAAGACGATGCTCTGCCCGTCGACGACGTAGTTGACGGGGAATACCTCGGGCTGGTCATTGACGCTGGTGGCCAGGCGGCCGACCTCAGCCGTGTCAAGGTAGCCCCAGCAGCTGTCCTCCGGGACCTCGGTGATCGGGTTCTCCTCATTGATCATGGGGCCATTCTTCCTGAACACGGCCCATTTCGGGAGCCGACCGGCACAAAGTTGCCGATATTGGTGAGGATGGCTCGCCACATGACCATGTCGAGGGCCCGCGCGGTCCAGGAGTGGATGCAATGGGTACGGCGACGATGCGGGCAGGATCGGGCGAAACCGCTAGCCTGGAGGGATGAGCAGGATTATCTCGGGTCGTGCTGGCGGACAGCGTCTGGCCACCCCGTCAGGACGTCTCACACGTCCTACGACCGATCGGGTGCGCGAGGCTGTCTTCTCTGCATTGGCAGCCTGGAACGGAACGTCTGATGAGGCTCCCGAGGACCAGCTTGCCGGGCAAGCCTTCTGCGACCTGTTCGCTGGGTCCGGAGCGGTGGCCCTCGAGGCTGCCAGTCGCGGTGCATCGACGGTCCTTGCCGTCGACCGGGACCGCTCAGCGTGTCATGTCATGACGGAGAACGCCCGGACCACGCGCCTGCGGATTCAGGTGGCCGCCCAGACGGTTTCGACATTTCTCTCCGACAACCGGCAGACCTTTGACGTCGTCTGGTTCGACCCGCCCTACGACTTGGCTGACGACGTCATGGATGGCCTTATCGCCGCCACGATTCAGAACGCCCTGGCCCATGACGGACTGGTCGTGGTGGAGAGGTCGCGCCGCAGCCGAACCCCTCACTTCCCGGAAGGGTTTGAGTCGTGGAACTCTCGTTACGGTGAAACCGTCGTCTACTACGCCCAGCGCAACCGCGAGCCCATGGAGCAGCAGTGAAAGCAGTTTTTTCAGGATCCTTTGACCCCATCACCCTCGGCCACGTCGACATCGTGACGCGAGCCGCCGAGCTTGTTGACGAGGTCGTCGTCGGGGTGGCGGTCAACTCGGCCAAGAACGGCATTTTCTCCATGGAGGAGCGGGTGACCTTTGTCCGGGATGCCGTCGCTGACATCCCGGGTGTCGAGGTCGCCCTCGTCGATGGGTTGCTCGTCGACTTCTGCACCGAGCAAGGAGCTGACGCGATCATTCGTGGCCTGCGCTTTGGTGGGGACTTTGACTACGAGCTCCAGATGGCCCACCTCAACAAGGCCATGAGCGGGATTGAGACGATCCTGCTGCCGGCTGGGCGCGAATTCGGGACGATCAGCTCCTCCATGATTCGCTCGGCGGCATGCAACGGGGGCAACGTCTCAGAGTTCGTGCCAGCCATCGTCGATGCCGCGCTGCGAGAGAGGTTCCCGCACTCATGACTACCGGGTGTTCTTGGGCCATGGCCAGGCATCTGGGAGTCGACCATGAGGTCGCAGTCAGCAGGTCAGCGGGCTAGAGCACTGGTGAGGGCCTCTCGGTCTGTGAGCCCATGGGTGGGATGAAGGACGAGCTTGGGCGCTCGTCCGGTCTGTATGGCTTCATCAACCCACCGGGCGAAGAGATCGCCCATGGGGAAGGACACCGACCGTCCCGCCCCGGTGTCCCAGTCCGCGCTGAATTCCAGCGGCTCATCGGCCTGTTCCTGAGGCTGGGCGTTGTGCAGATCGGGCAGCATGTCCGACATGGCCAGGGCTTCCGGCTTTGGCTTGCCGTCGTTGGTGAACAGGCCGAGCGAATACTCCAGCTTCGGGAAATCCAACAGCTGGTCTGACACGTCGTGGGAGCACCACCATGTCACCGCCTCAAGACTCGGGGTGGTGGCCACCGAGGCCAGGGACGACGTGACGAAGTCCGCTGCCCGGTCGTCGGGAACGTGGCTGCGAGGCGCACCAATTTCCTGCAGCCAGAGTGGACGGTGGGGATCAGGGCTCCAGGCCCGGGCCAGTTCGAGCAGATAGCGCGGGAACCACGTCAGGGCGGGATGTCCCTCCCCGAAGTGCGGTCCGACCTGCGCGAACACCCAGGAATGGATGGTCGTCGAGGAGCCCAGGGTGACGGCGTGACGCGGGGTGAAGGGATGATCGTCAACGAACCAGAGGTCGTCGTCGAACCCGAACCAGAATCGTCCGTCTGGCCACTGGTCCCGCATGGTCCCGAGCATCGTCTCCAACCACGTCTGGGCCTCATCGATGGTGCACCCGCTGCGCGTCGGATGATGATGCCCCGGGGCCAGAGCCGCATACTGCGGGAACTCATTGCCCACCGTCATGCCGGTGACGTTCGGCTCTTCCCGCAGGCGTGTTACCAGTTGGATGATGAGTTCGGTCTGGCCAGCCTTGACGAGCGGATCGGTGAAGAGATTTGACTCGTGCCATGTGACCACCCAGGAGGGCAGGAAATCATAACTCGACAGATGTCCGTTGAGGGCGTCGACGGTGACCTCAAGGTCGAATTCGCCAGCTGCGCGCACGACGGAGACGACGTCATCGAGGGCGCGGGGACGCACCAGACCGCGATTGGGCTGCAACAACGGCCACAGTGGGAAGATCCGTACGTGATCGAGGCCCAGTCGTGCAATTGCTTCGAAGTCGCGTCGTGTCGCATCGATATCGAGGTCAAGCCAGCTGTGGAACCATCCCTGCGACGGTGTGTGATTGACGCCAATCCTCATCGGTTGCGTCCCAACCTCAAGGTCGCAACCTGGAAGGGACGCATGGACAGACCGATCGTGTCGTCAGCAAGGTCAGCGGTGATGACTGACGGACCGACCTGGGCGTGCGGGTTGCCCTCAAGGGGTTCCTCGAGCAGGTCGGACTCGACGGCGGACGTGGCGCCAAAGCCCACCGTCATAGTGGTGTGAACATGACGCCCGTAGGGCTCGTACAACCGGACGATGACGTCACCAGAGCCATCCTCAGCCAATTTGACGGCCTCGACCGCAATGCCTTCGACGCTGACCAGTGGATCGACCGGCGATCCCTGACGACGACGTACGCACAGGTTGGCGGCATACCCGTCACGCACGGCATCGGTGAGATCGGCTCCGACGTGCAGAGTGTGGAAGAAGTCATGCTCTCCCTCGTCAGCGCGCGGGTCGGGGTAGCGGGCTCCCTTGAGAAGGGAGGCGCGGGCCATCGACCACGTGCCACCGTTGTCCTTGGGATGGCGGGACACATTCCACCCATAGGTACCGGAGTTGGCGATGGCGACGCCGAATCCGGGCTCGGAGATGTACACCCAGCGATGGGCATGAACCTCGAAGCGGAAGGCATCCCACGAGGTGTTGGTGTGGGTGGGGCGGGTGATGTGACCCATCTCGATCTCGTAGTCGGCGTGATCGGTGTGGACGTCCACCGGCCAGGCCAGTTTGAGCAGACTGTCTCGTTCGTGCCAGTCGACATGGGTGCGTACCTTGACGCGCGGATCTCCCGGATTCACGGTCAGCGACTGGGTAGCGCGGGAATCCCCGAACGTCCTTGTGACGCTGATGGTCACCGAATCACCGTTGCGGGACATGGTGGCCTTGCCATCATCCAGGTCGGTGACGTTGTTGGCGTAGAAGGGATCGATGTCCCACGCGTCCCACATGTTCGGGAAGTCAGGGTGAATTTGGAGAAGATTGCCACGCTGACCAGCTGGTATGGCGTCGCGACCGGAAGCAGGGTCGACGAGGTGGGTGATGAGGCCGTGCTCGTCAACGGTAAGACGCAGCAGGCCATTGTCGACGACGAATCCGTCAGCCGCATCCTCAGCCTGAACCCCGTGGGCAATTGCCGGAGCAACTCCGGCACCCATGGCCACGGTGGAAGCCCACGGACGAGTCATCGGAGCAGAATCGAAGACGACCTGCTCGTCACCCTCTCCGGCTAGCAGCTCCTGGGCATGGTGAATGAGCTCGGTGAGTTCGTCAGAGATGCGCCGGTGATCGGCGACGACCTCGCGATACACCCACGCGATCGCCGATCCAGGCAGGATGTCGTGGAACTGGTAGAGACAGATGGTCCGCCAGATCTCGGCCAACCACTCACCGGGGTAGTCCATCAGGCCGCGTACCGCTGCGGTGGCGCACCACAGCTCGGCGTCGCGCAGCAGGTGCTCATTGCGACGGTTGCCCTTCTTGACCTCGTACTGGCTGGTGAACGTGCCGCGATGCAGCTCGAGGTAGAGCTCTCCAACCCAGGCGCCCGGATCCTCGTGCTCGGCCTCGGCGCGGCTGAAGAACGTGGCCGGAGGCTCGATGGTCAGCTTGGGGGATCCGTCAAGATCGGCGACACGACGGGCCTGGGCGAGCATTTCGCGGGTGGGACCACCGCCGCCATCTCCATAGCCGAAGGGCACCAAGGAGGAATTGGCGCGGCCCTTGTCCTGGAAGTTGGACCTGGCGTGTTCGAGGTCGCGGGCCGAGAGGTCAGAACCGTAGGTGTCAGCCGGCGGGAAATGGGTGAAGATGCGGGTGCCGTCGATTCCCTCCCACCAGAAGGAGTGGTGGGGAAACTTGTCGACCTGGTTCCACGAGATCTTCTGGGTCAGGAACCACTGGGCACCGGCCAGCTTGGCCAGCTGCGGTAGGGCTCCCGAGTAGCCGAAGGAATCAGGCAGCCACACCTCGGGGCAGTGGTGGCCGAACTTCTCCATGAAGTACCGCTGCCCGTACAGCAGCTGACGGCACATCGCTTCCCCACCAGGCAGGTTGGCGTCAGACTCCACCCACATGCCTCCAACCGGGATGATCCGGCCGTCGGCGACTGCCTTCTGCAATCTGGCGAAGAGGTCAGGATGGTCCTCCTCCAGCCAGGCCGAGTGCTGAGCAGCAGGGAAGGCGAAGAGATGGGTGGGGTCATTCTCGATGAGATTGAGCTGGTTGGAGATGGTTCGAGCGACCTTGCGTCGGGTCTCGCGCAGCGGCCACAACCAGGCGGAGTCAATGTGGGCATGGCCGATGGCCGTCATCGTCTGAGCAGAGTCGTGGGCAGGACGAGCGAGGACTGGGGCCAACTCGGCCCGAGCAGCTGATGCTGTGGAGGCAACGTCGAAGAGATCGATTCTGTCCATGGAACGATCCAGAGCACGACGGATCTCCCACCGGCGCTCGGAATCCTCCGGTAGCTGGGAAGCCAAACCGGACAGAGTCATGATGTCAGCGATGAGCTCGCGGACCTCGTCGTGGACGACGACGAGATCAGCTCGCTTGAGGGTGTAGTAGGCGTCAGTCGAGGCAGTGAGTTTGTCCCCGTCCTCGGTTGGCTGGAAGGGAGGCTGGGCCAACAGGATCGGGTTGGAGGCAGCCTCGACGTAGATGTCGATGTGACCTTCCGTGTCGATCTCGACGGGAATCCACGTGTTTCGCGGGTTGAGAGCCTTGATGACCGACCCGTCCGGACGCACCACGAGGCCCTCGGACTGGAACCCGGGGGAGTCCCAGACGCCCCCGAGGTCGACGATCATCTCGAGATGGTCGTCGCGATGCTCCGGCGGAACGGTGGCCATGAGATGGAGCCAGGTCGTTCCCCATGGCGGGCCCCACTTGTCTCCCACCCGGAACGGCTCATAGCTCAGCGACAGCCCCTCGCTGATCGAGATGGGCTCTCCCTGTCCGCGGACTCCGGGGCGACTGTTCGGTCCCTCGGTGGTGTCAGTGACGGGAGCCCACTCGACGTCGAGTGGGCACACCGTGGTGGTCTCGGCGGGGCGAATCTTCTCAGCGAGATGACGGCGCACCCGACCGTCAAGAATGGGGGCGTGATCATGCATGGGGAGTCCCTGGCGGTTGCGACATTGACAACGGATAATTTCAGAATTGAAGTGTAGTGACTAATACGGTTTAGTCAACTCACTCGGAAGAAAGTGCCCAGACGATCTCCAACAGAGCGTTGCGAAGAGAGTCGGGCGCATCCTCGTCCAGCAGCATTGCGGTGAGGTCGAGGGGAGGACGGCCGCTTCGCAACAGGTCTGCCAAGCGAGTTTTCGTGGTGAATTCGATCTGAGCAGCATCGATGAGCGTGATGGCTCTCATCATGAGGTCATCGGCGCAGTCGGACGAGACCGAGATGGTGGTTTCGACGACCTCGTCCAGACGATGCTGCCCGAGATCAATCGTGACGGGACGCCCTCCTGCGTGGACGCTCACGCGCCATCGCCGCATCACAGCTGTGTGTGGACCTTCGCATGGACCGATTCGCAGCCGTCCATCGGAGTCGAGGTCGAGAGGAGTCGTCCGCAGGCTGTCGTCGTCCTCAAGCAAGTCAAAGTGGCCGGCAGCGCCCGGGACGACGACCAGAGTGAGATCGGTCGTCACGTCTCCTCTGGCCAACGGGTCGGTGGCAGTCGGAATGATGGTTCCAGGTTTGGCAAGGACAGGAACCTCGTCGATGGTGCGAGACATGGTGACGAAACGCTGTGGCGAGTAGGTGAGCCCAGTGAGGAGGTCGACCCACCGAAGACCATCATCGAGAGGGGGTAACCAGGTACGCGTGGTCGCGAGTCCCGTGACGGGGTCGCGTTTGCTGGTGACCGGCCGCACCAAGAGCTGGCTGCCGAACCAGTACTCATTGCGATCGACATAGGACTCCTCCCACTCTGGGTGAGTCCAGTAGGTAGGTCGGAGGAGAGGGCACAGGTCGCGATGGCCTGACAGATTCTCGCTGTGCAGATACGGGATGAGACGGTGACGCATCCGCAGGCACTGAGTCATGACCATCTCGGTTTCAGTGCGGTAATGCCACGGCTCCTTGGACCCGAACTCGTTCTTGGTCGAGTGCAGTCGATTGATGGGGGAGAGCACCCCGAACTGCGCCCATCGAGCCATGAGCTCGTCATCGCGGGACCCGAAGATGTGCCCACCGATGTCGTGGCTCCACCATCCGTAACCGATATTGGAGGCGGTGGCCGTGAACTCGGGCTGGAAGTCCAGAGTTTCCCAGGAGATGACGGAATCGCCCGAGAAACCAATGGGGTAGCGGTGAGACCCGGGTCCCGCGTAACGCGAGAAGGTCAGCGGGCGGCGACGGCCATCCGGGCGGGGGCGTCCCGAGTCGATGTGGTGAACGTGGTTGAGCATCCACAGTGGGTCCAGTCCGGGTACCGAGCAGGTCTGTCCTTGCTGCCAGTCCACCCACCACAGATCGACTCCCTCGTCCTCCATGGGATGAAGGACGTCATCGACGTACACCGTGGCAAAGTGTGGATCGGCAATGTCAAAGGGGATGGGATCGCCTGAGTCTGGATCGACTCCCATATCAGTGGCGACCTGTCGGTAACACTCTTCATGACGACGGATGCCATCGGCCGGGTGCAGATTGAGGCAGGTCCGTAATCCCCGCTGGTGAAGGCTGGCAAGGAAGGCGCGAGGGTCGGGGAAGAGTTCTCGATTCCATGTGTATCCAGTCCAGCCATGTCCCAGAACTGGGTCGATGTCGGTGAGGTGCCAGTCCATGTCAATGACGGCCACCGACAGCGGGATTCCGTCCGCCTCGAATCGATCCATGAGGGTCTCGTACTCGTCGGCGCTGTAATTGTGGTAGCGAGACCACCAGTTGCCCAGGGCCCATCGCGGAATAACCGGTTGCGGTCCGGTGATGCGGTAGAAATCTGCGGCTGCGGCAGCATAGTCATGGCCGTGGAGGAAGAGATAGACATCCTTGCCACCGGAATCAGCTGGGTTGTACCGACGTACCGGTTGAGACCATCGGGTGGGTCCGTCATCCTCCAGTGCGAGTGAATGAGAATCATCGAGGACGGCCCATCCCTGCGCACTCGCCACACCTGCGCCCATGTCACAACGGCCGTCGACGCAGTCGAGAGTGCGAGCGGTCCCGCCCAGATTGGTGGGGATTCCGAATGGGTTTTGCGAGAGTGGGTCATCGCCCCAGTGCCACACGGCGTGGTAATTGCCGACGCTCGTTATCGATGCGTGCAGCCCTTCCGGGGAAAACTCCATGCCGTCGTAGCGAAGCTCGTAATACCGGTTTCGAATGATGATATGGCCATTCGCCTCATCAATGGTGTTGGTGACCTCGTGGGGCGTGCGGTCCGCGACCACCTGTGTCGGTCGGTCCTCGAAGGGCTCCGTAGGGTCATCGCGCCACTCACAGCGAATGAGTCGATCGGTGATGAGGGTTATGCGGTAGTGATCTGTGGCAAGACAGGTTGTCTGAGGCATGACGTCTCCCAGCGTTGGGGACTCTCACCCTAATAGCCAATGAACCGTTCTGGAGGGCATCGTGAAGGCATCGCTGAAACGTTTTACCCATTCTCCGGTTTGGCCCTAGGATGATGCTGCGCGGGTGAAGGCCATGTGCTCCCGGGCGAGGATGCCTTGTGACCTGCGCCCATCAGGGCATTCATGCTTCCGGAAGGGACCGTGGCTTCATGGGCAGGACGACGATCAAGGACATCGCCAGAGTCGCCGGTGTGTCGCCGGGCGCGGTGTCCTTTGCCCTCAATGACAAGCCTGGAGTTTCTGAGGCTACCCGAGCTCGTATCAAGGCTGTGGCCAAGGACATGGGATGGCGTCCGAACGTCGCCGCGAAGGCGTTGTCGGTCAATCGAGCCGGTGCTGTCGGTCTCGTCATCGCCCGTGACGATCGCAGTTTCGCCGGGGAAGGGTTCTTCCTGCACCTCATCGCGGGGATGGAGGAGGTTCTCACTCCTGCTCGAATCGCCTTGGTGTTGCAGCTGGTGGGCTCTCCTGAGGAGGAGTGTGAGGTCCATCGACAGTGGTGGGCTCAGCATCGTGTCGACGGTGTCGTCCTGGTCGACCCGGCCCGCAATGACCCGCGGTGGTCCCTCATGTCGGAGATCAACATGCCGTGCACCGTCGTCGGAGCCACGGAGGACACCCCGTTGCCCGGCATTCATATCGATGACGCCACTGCTGCGCGGAGCATCGTCAACCACTTGGCCGACCAAGGGCATCGTCGCATTGCCCATATCGGCGGTGACCCGACCCTTGAGCACAGCATGGTCCGACGCCAGGTCTTCGCCCAGGAGGCGGAGAGTCGCGGAGTGGTCGTCATCGAGGCAGCGGCCAGCGACTACTCCGAGCAGTCCGGAATTCAGGAGACCAGCGCTCTTCTTTCCAGGCCTGACCGTCCCACCGTCATCGTCTATGACAATGAAGTATTGACTCTGGGGGGCATCACCTCCCTGACGCAACACCGGTTGCGGATTCCTGCTGACGTCTCGGTCGTGTCCTTCGAGGATTCCCCGACATGTCGAGTGATACCGCCCGGAATTACCGCTCTGCGTCGTGATCCGTCAATTCTGGGTAGGGACGCCGTCGCGATGTTGATGAGCATCATTGATGGCCAGGACGTGGAGGACATCACCGAGCAGCCGCCTGAACTCGTCGTCCGGGGTTCCACAGGGCAGCTCTGAACGTCTGCCTGCCCCGGGACATTGGAATGGGCCAACGACAAGACGGTCGGAACCCTTCTGGTTCCGACCGTCTCCTGATTTGGGTGTGGGTCGCTCAGCCTTTCACGCCGCCGCTCTCCACGCCACGGAAGAAGACCTTCTGCATCGAGGCGAAGACGACGATGATCGGTATGAGGGCGATGATCGTTCCGGCGGCGACCTCACGCGGGTCGGTCGACATCGTTGAACTGAGGTACTGCATGCCGACGGTCAGGGTGTACTTGTCAGGATCGTTGAGGACGACCAATGGCCACAGGAAGTCGTCCCAGGCCCCGATGAAGGAGAACACCGCAACCACCGAGGCCATCCCCTTGATGTTGGGCCAGACCACGTGCCGGATCTTGTCCCATGTGTTGGCTCCGTCAACGGTCGCCGCATCGAGGACCGACGGAGGGACCGCCCGACAGGCGGTGGCCATGAGGAGCACGTTGATGGCACCGACGACACCGGGGATGGCGACGCCGGCCAAGGTGTTCGCCAGGCCCATGCCCTTGATGACGAGGTACTGGCTGGTCAGCGTGACCTCACCGGGAAGTAGGAGGACCGACAGCAGGATGCCCATGACGACCTTCTTGCCGCGGAATTTCATGCAGGTCAGCGCATAACCTGCCAGGGAGGCCAGCACGACGTTGCCGATGACGCAGACCGCGGCGACGATGACCGAATGCCAGGCGTAACTGAAGATCGGGACGACATGGGCAACGCGACGGTAGGCGTCGACGCTGAAGTCTTGGGGGATGAGATGGGGCGGGAAGGAGTAGACGTCCTCGCTGACGCCTTTGAGGGAGGTGGACAGCTGCCACAGGAAGGGGCCGACCGAGATGATGACCACGAAGATCAGCAGGATGTAACGCCCGATGAGTCCGGCAAGGGTAGGGCGGGTTGGGTCGAATGCTCGCCGGCTACGCCACGGCTTCTGCTTGACAGGACGAGTTGGGCTGGAGGTGCTCATGCCATCGTCTCCTTCGTGGCGGCCTGGACGGCTGCTGCCCGGCGGGCACGACGGCCAGCCTGCTTGGGCTTGCGGCCAGACCGCAGGTCCTTGTTGTTCGCCCAACCGATGGTTGCTAGCGGAATGAGGGTGAGGAAGAACAGCACGACTGACAGGGCCGACGCATAGCCGAGCTGTCCGGACAGACCGGTACCG
Organism: Cutibacterium avidum 44067; assembly: GCF_000367205.1. Taxonomy (NCBI): domain Bacteria; kingdom Bacillati; phylum Actinomycetota; class Actinomycetes; order Propionibacteriales; family Propionibacteriaceae; genus Cutibacterium; species Cutibacterium avidum. The sequence goes on from NC_021064.1 coordinate 844,724, forward strand.
ACCTGTTTGATGATCATGACGAGGCTGGAGTCCTCACCGCCTGGGCCACCAGTTCCATTCGTGAGGACGTAGAGCTCGGAGAAGATCCTCATCCCGGACACCGCAATGAGGGCGATGATGAGAACCATGGCCGGCCTGATCCCGGGGATGGTGACGTTGCGGAACCGCTGGAAGCTGCTTGCGCCATCGAGGGCGGCGGCTTCATGGAGGTCATGGTCGACGTTTCCGAGGGCCGCGAGGTAGACGATCATGTAGTACCCGAGGCCCTTCCACACCGTCAGCAGGATTGCGCAGCCCAACAGCTTCCACCGATCGACGAGGAAGGGGATGGAGCTGTTCGCGACACCCATCCACTGCAGGGACTGGTTGATGAGACCACGGGAGTCGAACATCCAGCTCCAGATGAGGGCCACGACGACGACCGAGGCAATCACCGGGAAGTACGCTACGGTACGGAAGAACGAGATCCCGGGGATCTTCTTCTCGACGAGCAAGGCCAACAGCAACGGCAGGATCGTCAACAGTGGGATGCACACGATGACGTAGATGAAGGTTGTCGCCATGGCATTCCAGAACATGTCGTCGTGCCACAGCTCGACGTAGTTGTCGAAGCCGATGAACTCCCCGCCGACGAGGGGCCGGGTGTTCGTGAAGGACAGAATGATCGTGTTGATGAAGGGGTAGAGGGCGAACACGACGGTCCACACGACTGCCGGAGCCACCAACAACCACGGGGTGTACCAGCGGTGGGAGTTCATGGGCGCAGATCCTTGGCGGGGTAGGGGCGTTGTCAGCGGGGAGGTGAGCCGGCCCCGCGCGGGGAGCGGGGCCGGCTGAGGATCACTTCGCGATGTGGTCGTTGCAGTACTTGACGGCGTTATCGAGGGCGTCCTTGGCCTTGATGTCACCACGCATGGCCGAGGAAATCTGCTGGCCGACGTAGGTCTTCATGGCGTCGGTGTAAGCCATCGGCTCGCCGATCTGCGCATCCTTCATCTCCTCCGCGAGGGCCTCGGCAGCCTTCTTCATCTGTGGATCATCGATGACCGAGGTGAAGGACTCCGGGTTCTCGTTGGCCTCCTTGGTGCCGGGCAGGAAGCCCTGGGCCAGCTTGACGAACTCGACTTGGTTCGCGTTGTTGGTGACGTACTTGGCGAAGGCCAGCGCCAGGTTCGGGTTCTTGGAATCGTTCGAGACGCAAATACCCTGGACGAAAAGCGGTGGAACGCCGATGCGCTTCGTCATCGCGACGTGAGGAGCGAGCTTCGGGGCGTCCTTCTTGAGATCGATCGGGAAGGAGGCCGAGCCGGTGGTCCAGGCAACCTTGCCCTGGATGAAGAGCTTGGAGTTGCCCAGGTAGTTGTTCTGCAACACCTCCGGCGGCATGGCCTTCTTGGCATAGAGCTCGACGTACTTCTCGATGATCTTGACAGCCTTGTCGGTGTTGAAGGTGAAGTTGCCGTCCTTGAAGACTTCGACGTCCTGGGCTGCGAGATCGCCGAGGGTTGGAGCGGTGGAGATGAGGGGCATCTTGCCGCCGGACTTCTCAGCCATGGTGATGGCCTGCTCGTAGAGCTCGTCAAGGGTGGTTGGCAGCTTCTTGGGGTCGAGACCGTACTTCTCGAAGGCCTGGGTGCTCCACCAGTTGAGGTCGGTGCCGAGGTACCACGGGTAGCCGTAGACCCCGTCGTGACCATCGAAGGTGTAGGCATCGATGCCGCCCTTGGTGTATGTGTCGATGGTCTTGGTATCGGCCTTCTTGAGGTCCATGACCTTGTTGGCCTTGAGGAGCTGCCATGCGAAGTTCGGGGGCATGTTGACGACGTCGGGCAGTTGACCGGCGGTGGCCTGCTGCTGGACCTTCTCCTCGTAGCCCTCACCCGGCTGGTCAATCCACTTGATGGTCGTGCCGGGATGCTCCTTCTCGAAGGACTTGACGAGCTTCTCGAAGTACGGGGTGAATTTCTCGTTCTTGAGCGACCAGGTCTGGAACTGGATGCTGCCCTCGAGCTTGGCGGAGGAGTCGATGGATGCCTGGCTCGACGGCTTGTCTCCCGATCCGCTCATGCCGCATGCGCTGGCAGCCAGGACAGTTGCCAGTGCGGCCGTACCACCGAGAAGTTGACGTCGGCCGATGGTGAGGTTTGCCATGTTCTCTACTTCTTCCTTGAAGGGGGTCCCCAGTGGGATCCGACTCCAGCGTCGGTGTCGAATCCCAGCGAACTAATACGCTTTAGTTCAGAGTGCCTGAAACGGCGTGCACAGTCAAGCTGACACACAGTTTTGGTCTGGCGTCGATCTCCGTTGTACAGTGGCCAGTCGGTCATGACCTCGTCGTGTTCCACCGGTCGAAGGGATCTTTGCGATGAATACCACCCATCGCCACCCCGACGCACACTCGGATCTCGTCATCGAGACCCATTCGCTGCGTCGGCAGGTGGGTCAGATGACCCGGGTTCAACGGACGGTGCCCGCTCCGGCGGATCTCGGTGTCGACATGATCGGCGTTCCCGAGGACTCCCCTCTCGATCTCGACCTTCGGTTGGAATCAGTGGGCGAAGGAGTTCTCGTCACCGGGGCCGTCGAAGCCACCCTGAAGGGGGAGTGCTCTCGCTGTCTGGATCCCATCGAGGAGGATCTCGTCCTCGACATCCAGGAGCTGTACTTCTACCCGGACAAGGAGGCTGAGGAGGACGCTAGTCGGGTCAGTGCCGAGGAAACGATCGACCTTGACCCTGTCGTCCGTGCTGCGGTGGTGCTGAACCTGGCGTTCAGCCCGCTGTGCCGCGACGACTGTGAGGGACTTTGTCCAGACTGCGGCGCCAACCTCAACGAGGACCCGGACCATGACCATCCGGATCGGATCGATCCACGTTGGGCGGCTCTGCAAGGGCTCGTCAGCGAGGATGATTCGGACAAGTCCTGAACGTTCCCCTCAACGGCGTCCGTATCATACGGATGCCACACCTGAAGCACACCAAGGAGAAGATCGTGGCCGTCCCGAAGCGGAAGATGTCCCGCAGCAATACCCGGCACCGTCGTTCGCAATGGAAGACGGTTGCCACCAATCTCGTCACCTGTGCCAATCCGGCGTGCGGTGAGAAGCACCTGCCTCACACCGCATGCCCCGCGTGCGGCGAGTACGGCCCGCGTGGTGATCGCCGCCAGGTTGCCGAGGTCTGAGATCAGCACCGTGAGCGCACGAAAGGACCAGAACGTCAGTTCACCCGAGTACGGGGAGTGGCCTTTCCTGGGTCTTCTCAAGGAGTTGGGGATCAGATGTGACCCCCAACTCCTCGATCTCGCGCTCACGCACCGCTCCTATGCCTTTGAGAACGGTGGGATTCCCACCAACGAGAGGTTGGAGTTCCTCGGTGACGCCGTCCTCGAGGTCGGCGTCACTGATTACCTCTACCGCGCCTTCCCGGACAAACCGGAAGGTCAGCTCGCCAAGCTGAGGTCAGCCGTCGTGAGCACGGTGTCCTTGGGGCGGTTGGCTCGTCGCCTCGGCATCGGGCCGCGTATCAAGCTGGGCAAGGGCGAGGAACGTACCGGCGGCCACGACAAGACGTCGATCCTGGCCGACACCACCGAGGCCCTGCTGGGTGCCGTCGAGCTGTCCTCGGGACTGCCGGACGTTCTGCGCCTCGTCCATCATCTCTTCGATCCCCTCGTTGACGAGGCGGATCGATCCGGAGCCGGTACCGACTGGAAGACAGTTCTCCAGGAGTACTGCGCTGAGCAGGGGTTTGAGGCTCCGCGCTACGACATCGTCGGATCAGGCCCGGACCACAATCGCCGCTACTGCGCCAGGGCAGAAGTGGATGGCAAGCTGCACGCTGCCTACACTGGCCACAACAAGAAGGAGGCCGAGCAGGGAGCGGCCCAGCTTGCGGTTGCCGCACTGATCCCTCCTCGCACTGGTGCCTGAGCTTCCTGAGGTCGAGACGGTGCGAGCCGGACTCGAGATCCTCGTCATCCCCTCCGTCGTCGAGCGTGTCGACGTCGTCGATGTCCGCGGTTTGCGCACAACCGGTGGTTCAGAAGAAGCCAGAACCTTCGAGACGATTCTGACTGGTCGCCAGTTCACCGCCATCAATCGCCGGGGCAAGTACCTGTGGTTCGTCCTCGACGACGGCACGGCGATGCTGGCCCACCTAGGGATGAGCGGACAGTTCCGTGTCGTCGACAGGGAAGCCCCACGGCATCGCCATACCCGTGTTGTCATTGGCCTTGGTGACGACCGTGACCTACGTTTTCTGGATCAGCGCACCTTCGGCGGACTCACTCTCGCCCCGCTGGTTGACGATGTGCCCGGCCCAGTCGCCCACATCGCCCCTGATCCCTTCGAGGATTCCTTTGGCGTCGATGAGGTTGCGCGACGACTGCGCGCACGCAGGTCGACCATCAAGCGCAGCCTGCTCGACCAGACACTGGTATCCGGTATCGGCAACATTTATGCCGACGAAACCCTGTGGCGGGTTCGTCGTCACCCGGAGACCCCGTGCTCGCGCCTCAGCCAGCGCAAGGCTGTGGAGTTGTTGGAGACAGCTCGTGAGGTGATGTCCGAGGCGATTACCCAGGGTGGGACATCCTTTGATGCCCTGTACGTCAATGTCAATGGTGAGTCGGGTTACTTATATCGGACCCTTGACGTGTACGGACGCCAGGGCAAGGAATGTCGACGTCGCTGCACCGTCATAGTTCGGGAGTCCTTCGCGAACAGGTCGTCGCACCGGTGCCCCCGGTGTCAGCGCTCGCGTCGGTGACCCGGTCATGTCCGTTCCCAGACCTCGACAGGTCCTGGTACGACGACGAACAATGGGCGAGGTCGCGGCGCGTCGAGGTGGGGAGGCCACTCCGGTGATCTGGCGGTGACCTTGGCATGAAGGTGCTCCATCTCGTGATCGAGCTGTTCAGAGGTCACAGTGAGTGACCTTCATGGCGCTGGATCGGATGTGATCCTCGTCCGGTCAAAGCGGTAGCCGCGCTCAATGGCTTCGTCGGTCAAGCCTGTCAGGATCAAGCCTCCACAATCGCACGTGTTGTCTCCGCCCTCGGGTGTTGCTGATGGGCACACCCATTTCTTGGTCCTTCCTCGTCGGGCATATCATGTCGCGGGTGACCACTGAGCCATCTGTATCTGCGAGACGACGCATCAAGAAGCGTCACTTCATCGAGTTCTTGAAGTTCGGAATCGTGGGTGGCTCCGGATTCGTGATCAACATCGTCGTTGCCATCATCATGAACAAGGTGAATGGTGGCACCGAGCATGCCCAGGACATCCTGTTCAACTTGGCGGGGACACGATGGAACTTCCGTTTCACCAGCCTCGTCTGGTTGGTGGGCTTCGTGGTGGCAAACGTCACGAACTTCCAGCTCAACCGCTCCTGGACCTTCAAACGGGAGCATCGCCGCGGCTGGTGGCGCGAGTTCTGGCCCTTCTTCGCCGTGGGGTCCGTGGCAGCGATCATCGGCATGTTCATCAAGATTCTGTTCACCAATCCAACCTCTCCGATCTACCTCCCCGAGCCGTGGTTCCATGAGAGCAAGGGATTTCACTCTCGTGAGTACTGGTCGCAGATCTTCGCCATCATCGTGACCATGCCCATCAACTTCGTCGTCAACAAGTTGTGGACGTTCCGAGCGGTCAAGCACTCTGGTGAGGTTCCCATGGTGGGTCCCGCTGTTTCTCCGGAGAATCTTGACGCGGACGACTCGTCCGAGGCGCGTCAGCACGTCTGAGAGACGCTTCGCATCAGGTACCCTGAATTCGGTACCCCGTTGACGGAAAGGTCGTGCTCGGATGGTCGTTTTCATCATCGCGATGATTCTTATCCTGGCGGTCGCGCTGGGCGTTTGTGCCGTGGTGATGTTTGGTTTGCGCCATCCTGGTGACGACCCCGATGCGAGTTTTTGGCGTCATACTGCCACCCGGGTCGGGGAGGATCTCAGTGGTGTCAGACGCCGTTGAGGCGTTGCGAATCCTTGGTGCCGTGATGTGAGCGGCTAGTATCGGCGGACGTGGACCTGACTTACCTGATTTGGATCATTCTCGGCATCCTCGTCCTCGTGACGGTGGTTGCCGCCATCACCGCTGGCATCTCACGACGTAAGGCGCTTCGTGAGGGTTCCAAGCCTGCGGAGGTTGATCCGACCCCGACCAAGGAACCCGAGGCCACTGGTGAGGAGAAGCCTGAGGCCGGTGCGACCTCGGCCCCTGCTCCTGCGCTCGAGCCTGAGGCGCCGTCCGAACCCAGGGTTGAGACTCCGGAGGCCGCGGGCTCGCGGATGGCACGACTCCGTCGCCGTCTGGCCAACAGCAACAACGCCTTGGCCCGTGGTCTGGCAGAGCTCCTGAGCGCCGACAAGCTCGACGACGACACCTGGGATGACTTCGAAACCACCCTCATCACCTCTGATCTTGGCGTGGGCCCGACCACGGAACTGGTCGAGAAGCTGCGCTCGGAACTGGCGATTGACGGCGTCTCCGAGCCGGCCCAGGCTCGCGGGATCTTGCACCACGAACTGGTCGAACTTGTCGGACCAGACATGGATCGGTCCATCAACCTCGATCATGCGGAGGGTAAGCCGGCAGTCGTCCTCATGGTCGGAGTCAATGGCACGGGTAAGACGACGACCTGCGGCAAATTGGCCCGCGTCCTGGTCGCCGAGGGCAAGACGGTCCTCCTCGGTGCCGCAGACACTTTCCGCGCCGCAGCTGGGGAACAGCTGGAAACCTGGGGGGAGCGCGTCGGCGTGCGCACCGTTCGCAAGGACGAAGGGGCTGATCCCGCCTCGGTAGCCTACGAAGCTGTTCAGGCCGGTATCGACGAAAGCGTTGACGTCGTGCTCGTCGACACTGCTGGCCGTCTTCACACCAAGGCCGGTCTCATGGACGAGCTGGGCAAAGTCAAGCGCGTCATCGAGAAACTGGCCCCGGTCAGTGAGGTCCTGCTCGTTCTCGATGCGACCACCGGCCAGAACGGTCTCACCCAGGCTCGTATCTTCTCCGAGGTCGTCGACGTCTCCGGCATCGTGCTGTCCAAGCTCGATGGCTCTGCCAAGGGCGGCATCGTCGTACAGGTACAGCGCGAGCTGGGCGTTCCGGTCAAGCTCATCGGTCTGGGTGAAGGTGCCGACGACCTAGCCCCCTTTGACGCCGACGACTTCGTTGCCGGTCTCATGGGCGATGACCCCTCCGAACGCTGAGGACCAAATAGATGACAGGCATCGCGTCGTCTGCCTCGATACGCGGGGCCATGATGGTGAGTATTCTCAGCCGAAAGCTGTGTGTAGCGGTATTAATTGCTGCGTTCGTTCTGCCGCTGGCATTTGTTACATGGCGAACCATCGTGGGGACCGGTAGTTGGTGGCTGAAGGCCCTGCGTGGCCTCGGACATTTCGTCGTAATTGTGCTCGCACAGGCGTTACTGATTACAGGGGTCTTTCTCTACGTCAACCATGACTATGGATTTTTCACCTCCTGGGATGACCTCCTGGGCGAGGCTGAGCCCCAGGCACCTGTTCATGATCTGGTTCCAATTCGGCGTACGAAGGTGGAGAACATCCCGATCAGTAAGTCCAACCCACACCCCAATGGGCAGATGGTTGGCATGACGATGCCCGGTGCGGATTCTCAATATGCGCGCATTCCCGTGTGGTTGCCACCACAGTACTTCGAGAAGTCGGAGCAGGGCACCCGCTTTCCGGTGTTGTACTACATCGGAGGTGTTAATGACACCGGCGAGCGCGACAATGTATCGATTGACATCCTTGATCCTGCCGTCGAGCTCATTAAGAGCAAGAAGGTCAATCCCTTCGTCATTGCGTTCTTGCCAGGCAGGATTCGCAACGGCGTCGACAGCGAATGCGTTGATGTTGGTCCGTACAAGCACGAGACGTGGATCATGAAGACTGTTATTCCGCAGATCGAGTCGCATTACCGGGTTGGCCATGAGCGTGGGTCACGCTTCATCGGTGGGTGGAGCACTGGCGGCTACTGCGCTGCCAATCTCTCGACGAAGTACCACAGAATGTTTAATTCCGGATTTTCGTTGGGTGGGTATTACCATCCGATGTTTGAGAGAACGCCCATCGCGGACATGGCTCGGTCCTCGATGGCTGAAAATTCCGTAGTCCGTCGGGCGCAGGAACGCAAGGTTAACCGCAGCGTGCGCTTTTTGTCTGTGCTCAATCGCAGTGATCTGCAGAGTTGGGGACCCGGTCGTCACCCCATAGTTGCCAACGGTCAGATAGGCCCGGACGGAGGCCAGTTTCACCATGTGGCTAAAGGCATGAAGCAGTTCACCTTCATCGTGCTGCACGGAGGTGGGCATCGCAACACCGTGTACATGCCTTACGTCCAGCAGTGTCTGGAATGGCTGGGCCAGTTTGGTCTGTGACCTCGCTCTGAATCATCATGTCAGACCGGGACGGTAGGCTGTCCCGGTAAGGAACTAGTGCGCTGAAGGACAACCGTGTTCGACACTCTCCAGGACCGCCTCGCATCCACCTTCAAAGGACTGCGTGGCAAGGGACGTCTCACCGATGCCGACATCGACGCCACGACTCGCCAGATCCGCATCGCCCTCCTCGAGGCCGACGTCAACCTGGCGGTCGTCAAGGAATTCGTTGCGGCGGTCAAGGAACGCTGTCACGGCGAGGAATTGTCGAAGGCGCTCAACCCTACTCAGCAGATCGTCAAGATCGTCAACGAGGAGCTCGTCGAGATCCTTGGCGGTCAGACCCGCACCGTCCGGTTCGCGAAGACCCCGCCCACCGTCGTCATGCTCGCTGGACTTCAGGGTGCCGGTAAGACGACCCTGGCGGGCAAGCTCGCTCGGTGGTTCAAGGAGGAGGGGCACTCGCCGCTGCTGGCCGCCTGTGACCTGCAGCGTCCCAACGCGGTCACCCAGTTGCAGGTCGTCGGTGAGCGAGCCGGTGTGCATGTCTTCGCTCCTGAGCCCGGCAACGGTGTTGGTGATCCCATCCAGGTGGCTCGTGACGCCGTCGTCGAGGCCCAACGCAAGCTCTATGACGTCGTCATCATCGACACCGCCGGACGCTTGGGTGTCGATGCCGAGATGATGGCCCAGGCTGCCGACATCAAGGCGGCCACTAACCCTGACGAGACGCTGTTCGTCGTCGACGCCATGATCGGTCAGGACGCGGTCAACACCGCAGTGGCCTTCCAGGAGGGAGTCGGCTTCGACGGGGTCGTCCTCACCAAGCTCGACGGCGACGCCCGTGGCGGTGCCGCCCTGTCCATCGCCCGGGTCGTCGGCAAGCCGATCATGTTCGCCTCCTCCGGTGAGGGGCTCAAGGACTTCGACGTCTTCCATCCCGATCGGATGGCCTCACGCATCCTCGACATGGGTGACATGCTCACCCTCATCGAGCAGGCTGAGAAGGCTTTCGACCAGGAACAGTCTCAAGCCGCTGCGGCCAAACTCATGGCCGGCAAGGGGGAGTTCGGTCTCGACGACTTCCTCGGGCTCATGCGCCAGATGCGCCGCATGGGTCCGATGTCCAAGATCATGGGCATGTTGCCTGGCGTCGGTCAGATGAAGGATCAGATCGAGAACATTGACGAGCGGGAGATCGACCGTATCGAAGCCATCATTTGTGCCATGACCCCGGCAGAGCGTGCCGACGTCTCGATCCTCAACGGTTCGCGTCGCGCCCGTATCGCGAAGGGCTCCGGCGTCGAGGTCCGCGACGTCAACAACCTCGTCAACCGCTTCGTCGATGCCCGCAAGATGATGAGCCAGATGGGCCAGATGATGGGTCCGGGCGCTGGTCGCATGATGGGGTCGATGGCCAAACGCGGCTCCAAGCAGTCCAAGAAGAAGCAGAAGAACCGCAAGGGTTCTGGTAACCCAGCGAAGCGCGCGGCCCAGGCCCGTCAAGTGGCTGAGAAGCCGCAGCACAACAGCGGCGAGGCATTCGGTGTTCCCGGTCAGCAGCAGCCGAGCCAGGAAGATCTGCAGAAGGCGATGAGCGAGTTCAAGATGCCGCCGTCGATGCAGCAGATGTTCAACCAGACCAACAAGGGCCCGCGCTGATCTGACGTTGGCAATGCCTCACGAGGTCGCGGGTTTGACGTTTCGTCTTCTGCAGCCTCGTGCCACGATGAGGACATGGATGAGGACACCCAGCCGCTGTTCCACACTCATACCCATGACGGGTGGACACACACTCACGTAGCTCCCGAGGCCCAGACTGCTCCTGCCGAGGATCTTCGCATCCGGGGAGTTGTCCTGCCCGACGTGGAGGAGCGTGAGCTATGGGTTCACGACGGCGTTCTTGTCGAGGGGCCACTGCCAGGCGCTCGCACCCTCGCCGACGGTTGTTGGATCATCCCGGGCCTGGTTGACGCTCACAACCACATCGGGCTGGACGGCCATGGTGCCGTCGACAAGGAGACGGCTGAGGACCAGGCTCGCACCGAGACGAGGACCGGCACCCTCCTCATCCGCGACGCTGGGTCCCCGAGTGACACCCATTGGATTGACGATCGCGACGACTTGCCTCGAGTCATCCGCGCCGGACGTCACATCGCTCGTCCCAAGCGCTACATCCGCAACTACGCAGCCGAGGTCGACCCGGAAGACCTCGTCGCCGAGGTGGATCGTCAGGCTCGAGCAGGTGACGGCTGGGTCAAGCTCGTCGGTGACTGGATCGACCGTGCTGAGGGGGGCCTGGCACCGCTGTGGCCGGCTGACATCGCGAAGGAAGCAATCGATCGTGCTCATGAACTCGGCGCCCGTGTCACGGCCCACTGCTTCTCCGAGGAGGCTCCGGCCCAGCTCGTCGACGCAGGCATCGACTGCATCGAGCACGGCACCGGACTGACTGACGAGACCATCGCCACCATGGCCGAGCGTGGGGTCGGACTCGTCCCGACCCTGGTCAACATTGAGACCTTCCCGTCCATCGCAGCCCAGGCCGACGCCAAGTTCCCCACCTACGCAGCCCACATGCGTCATCTGCATGCTCACCGGATGGAAACCATCGGCAAGGCTGTCGATGCCGGGGTTCCGATCTACGCAGGTACTGACGCCGGCGGCACCATCGAACACGGTCTGATTGCCTCGGAGGTGCGGTTGCTGGCCGCAGTCGGAGGAGCGGAGATGGCATTGGGGGCAGCATCCTGGCGAGCTCGAACCTGGTTGGGCGGGGAACAACTGGGGATTGGGGACTCCGCCGACCTTCTCGTCCTCGATCGCGACCCGAGGGTGGACATCGGAGTCCTGGAGTCTCCCACCCACATCCTGCTGAGGGGTCGAGTCGTCATTCGGTGACGGGTCGCCGGACTCGCGTCGACGCTCTGGATGTGGCACAATGTCGAGAGCTTCTGTCCGTTCGGTGCCCTCTCTAGCCGGCGGACGGTTCCACCCGAGTGCGGTCGCGGTGTCCCCACATCGCAATCCGCGCTCACCCGTAACTTCCCGGGTTTCATCCCGGGCGTCTCACTACAGGAGATACCACACACGTGGCTACCAAGATTCGTCTGAAGCGTCTCGGCAAGATCCGCACCCCGCACTACCGTGTCGTCGTCATGGACTCGCGCACCAAGCGCGACGGTCGTGCCATCGAGGAGATCGGCCAGTACCACCCGAAGAACGACCCCTCGGTCATCGAGATCGACTCCGAGCGCGTCCAGTACTGGCTCGGCGTCGGCGCCCAGCCGACCGAGGCCGTCGTCGCCCTGCTCAAGCGCACCGGTGACTGGCAGAAGTTCACCGGTGACACCTCGGCCTCCGGTGTGACCCCGCAGGCTGAGCGTTCCAACAAGGACGACCTGTTCAACGCCGCTCTGGCCGAGGCTGATGAGGCCCCGCGCGAGGCCATCACTAAGAAGGCTGAGGAGCCCGCTGCCGAGGAGGCTGCGGAGCCGGCCGCCGAGGAGAAGTCCGACGAGAAGGCTGAGGCCTGATCGTGCTTGCCGACGCCCTGGAACATCTCGTCTCCGGCATCGTCGCCAATCCCGACGACGTCCGGGTTCGGGAGAAAGACCTGCGACGCGGCCGGATGCTCGAGGTGCGTGTCAACCCCTCCGACATCGGCAAGGTCATCGGTCGTCAGGGCCGTACGGCCTCCTCGCTGCGCACGGTCATCGATGCCCTGGCCGGTGATGAGCAGATCAGGATCGACTTCGTCGACGTCGACCGCCGTGGTTCGGGACGCCGTTCCGAGCACCGTGGCCGTCGTCACTGAGCCGCTAATCCTCTGATACGCCAATCAATTGGCAATATGGGCCGTGGTCCCGCTTAGGTGGGGCTACGGCCCATTTGTCGTGTTCGACATTCTTGTCCAGCCGCTGATGCGGCAATACCCATGAGCTTCAGGAGTCACAGTGGAACAGCAGGCAACAGTGGAGGTTGTCGTCGGCCGGGTGGGGCGTGCCCATGGTCTGCGGGGAGACGTCGTCGTCGAGGTTCGTACCGACGAGCCCGACGAGAGGTTCGACGTTGGTGCGACAGTCTGCATCGAAGGCACGCGGCGGGAGTTGACAGTTGCCAGATCGCGATGGGCCAGGGGTAGCCTGATTGTCGCCTTCAAGGAGGTCGCCGATCGAAATGGCGCCGAGGAGCTGCGAGGTTCGGTGTTGGTGGTTGACGTCGAGGCCGATGAGGAGCCAGCTGATCCAGAAGAGTTCTGGGACCGTCAGTTGCGGGGGCTGGCAGTGGTTGACGAGTCCGGTCAGGCCCGGGGAACCGTCAAGGACATTCTCCACATGCCGGCCCAGGACGTGCTCGTCATCGATGTCGACGGCGACGAACATCTGGTGCCGTTCGTTCGCCAGCTCGTTCCCACCGTTGACGTCGCTGCCGGTCAGATCGTTGTCGCCAGTATCCCTGGACTTCTTGACGACGATACCGAGGAGGCAAGGTGACGATGAGGCTGGACTACCTGTCGATCTTCCCCGGATACTTCGACGTTCTCGACATCTCCCTGTTGGGAAAGGCCGTCGACAACGGTTTGGTCGAGGTCCACGCCCATGACCTGCGCGACTGGACCCACGATCGTCATCGCACTGTCGACGACACCCCGTGCGGCGGTGGCGCCGGCATGGTCATGAAGCCTGATCCCTGGGGCGAGGCCTTCGACGGGATCATTGGTATTGAACCCGATCCGTCGGTCCACGTGATCTTCCCGACTCCCTCCGGAATTCCGTTCACACAGTCCGCTGCCCAGGAGCTGTCGACGGTTGAGCGGGTCGTCTTCTGTTGCGGACGCTACGAGGGCATCGATCACCGGGTCATCGACTACGCGCGAACCATGTGGACCGTCCATGAACTGAGTCTGGGCGACTACGTCCTCAACGGGGGAGAAGTCGCTGCCCTGGCCATCACCGAAGCCGTCGTCCGTCTGATCCCCGGATTCATGGGCAATCCGGAGTCCCTCGCGGAGGAGTCGTTCTCGCCGGGGCAGGAACGACTGCTGGAGTACCCGCTGTTCACCCGACCGGTGTCATGGCGAGGGATGGATGTCCCTGAGGTCCTCATGAGTGGGCACCACGGCCGCATCGCCGAATGGAGACGAGAGGAGTCGTTGTTGCTCACTCGTGATCGTCGCCCGGACTTGACTGATTAGGACTCAGGGAGACAACGTATTCGAAGTCGCCAATACCCTAAATTCGAACCAAAAATGTTGCGTTAATATGAACTAAAACAGGTAGTCAGAGTGCAGTTGTAAGGAGATTCTGAAAACACTGGGGGTCGTGAGGCAAAGGGACTGTTGATTGGATAGTCTTTGCCCCGTGGCGACTACAACACTTACTACTCATCAGAGAGCAGTGCGATCAACTGTCGCGGCGAAGGCCCTCATGGCCGTCACCGGCATCATCTTGGTCCTCTTCCTGCTCATGCACATGTTCGGCAACTTGAAGTTGCTCGGTAGCAACGAGGAGTTCAACGACTACGCCAGCTACCTCCGTACGATTCTCAACCCGATCCTTCCGGGTGAGTCGTTCCTGTGGATCTTCCGAATCTTCATGCTGCTGGCGATTGTGCTGCACATTTGGTCGGCGATCCGCGTCACCAAGCAGCGTCGCATCGGCACTGGTGGCGCTGGTCGTTACTCCGTGAAGAAGAACCTCTCCCCGGAGAACACCTACGCGGCCCGCACGATGTACTGGGGCGGTTGGATCATCTTCGCGTTCCTCATCCTTCACCTGCTGCAGTTCACCATCAGCCCTGATCTGCTCAACAACCCGCCGACTGACGCGGCTGGGCGTGCAGGCATGGTGCTCACAGCCTTCAGTCATTGGTGGTTCGTGCTCATCTACCTCATCGCCATCATCGCGGTGTGCATGCACGTTTCCCATGGTTTCTGGAGCGCCTTCGCGACCCTCGGTGTCAACGTCTCTGGTACCGCTCGCGCTGTGCTGCGCGTGTGCTCCTGGATCGTCGCCATCGTGATCCTCGTGGGCTTCATGGTTCCTCCCTTCCTGATCCTGTTCGGGGTGATCTCCTGATGACTGCAACAGCTACGTCGAATAACAACGCCGCTCTGGCCGACCAGTACTGGACGACCGGCGACGAGATTCATGACACGAAGGCCAACCACGACCTTCCGATCGAGAAGATCTGGACTGATCGTCAGTTCACCTCTCGTCTGGTCAACCCGGCCAACCGCCGCAAGATGACCGTCATCATCGTCGGCACTGGTCTGGCCGGTGGCTCCGCTGCTGCCACCCTTGGTGAGGCTGGTTACCGCGTCGAGAACTTCTGTTACCAGGACTCTCCGCGTCGTGCCCATTCCATCGCCGCCCAGGGCGGCATCAACGCTGCGAAGAACTACAAGAACGACGGTGACTCCATCTACCGCCTGTTCTACGACACCGTGAAGGGCGGCGACTACCGCTCCCGCGAGACGAACGTCTACCGTCTGGCCGCGGTCAGCGCGAACATCATCGACCAGTGCGTCGCCCAGGGCGTTCCGTTCGCCCGTGAGTACGGTGGCCTGCTCGACAACCGTTCCTTCGGTGGCGTCCAGGTGCAGCGCACCTTCTACGCTCGTGGACAGACGGGTCAGCAGTTGCTGATCGGCGCCTATCAGGCCCTCGAGCGTCAGGTCCATGCCGGAACCGTCCACATGCACACCCGTCACGAGATGGTCGAGCTCATCGTTGCCGATGGTCGTGCCCGCGGCATCGTGACCCGTGACATGGTCACCGGCAAGATCGAGGAGTGGTTCGGCGACGCCGTCGTCCTGGCTACCGGTGGTTACGGCAACGTCTTCTTCCTGTCGACGAACGCCATGGGCTGCAACGTCACCGCTTCGTGGCGTGCCCATCGCAAGGGTGCCTACTTCGGCAACCCGTGCTACACGCAGATCCACCCGACCTGCATCCCGGTGCACGGCGAGAACCAGTCGAAGCTGACCCTGATGTCGGAGTCGCTGCGCAACGACGGTCGTATCTGGGTGCCGAAGCGCGCCGAGGACTGCGAGAAGGATCCGCGTGACATCCCCGAGGAGGATCGCGACTACTACCTGGAGCGCATCTATCCGTCCTTCGGCAACCTGGTTCCTCGTGACATCGCCTCTCGTCAGGCCAAGTACCGCTGTGACGAGGGTCGCGGCGTTGGCCCGAAGGTCCGTGAGGTCGATGCCGACGGCACCGAGCACATGCGCTCCCGTGGTGTCTACCTCGACTTCTCCGAGGCCATCGAGCGTATGGGCAAGGATGCTGTCGAGAAGAAGTACGGCAACCTCTTCGACATGTATCAGCGGATCACCGATGAGAACCCGTACGAGGTTCCGATGCGGATCTACCCCGCTGTGCACTACACCATGGGTGGCCTGTGGGTCGATTATGACCTGCAGTCGACCATCCCGGGCCTGTTCGTCTGTGGCGAGGCTAACTTCTCCGATCACGGTGCCAACCGACTCGGTGCCTCGGCCCTGATGCAGGGTCTGGCTGATGGTTACTGGGTGCTGCCCAACACCATCACCGACTACCTGGCCGACTCCCCGAAGTTCGGCAAGGTGGACGAGAAGCACCCGGCCGCCGTCGAGGCCCGTCAGGCCGTCGAGAGCCGCATCAACAAGCTCCTGACGATCAACGGAACCCGCACCGTCGACTCAATCCACAAGGAACTCGGCCACATCATGTGGGAGTACTGCGGCATGGAGCGCAACGAGGCCGGCCTCGTCAAGGCCATCGGTCTCATCCGCAACCTGCGCAACGAGTTCTGGACCAACGTCAAGGTCACCGGCGTCAACGAGGAGCTCAACCAGACCCTCGAGCGTGCCGGACGTCTCGTTGACTTCCTGGAGCTCGGTGAGCTGATGTGCATTGATGCTCTGCATCGTCGCGAGTCCTGTGGCGGTCACTTCCGCGCCGAGTCTCAGACCGAGGAGGGCGAGGCCCTGCGTCACGACGATCAGTACCAGTACGTCGCTGCCTGGGAGTGGACCGGTGAGGGCCACAAGCCGACCCTGCACAAGGAGCCGCTGGTCTACAAGTCCATCCAGGTCAAGCAGAGGAGCTACAAGTGAAGATCAACCTGCGAATCTGGCGCCAACGCAACACCCGGGATCAGGGCCGTCTCGTCGAGTACACCCTGGACGGTGTCTCCGGTGACATGTCCTTCCTCGAGATGCTGGACATGCTCAACGAGAACCTCACCGCTCAAGGTGAGGAGCCCGTGGCCTTCGACTCGGACTGCCGCGAGGGCATCTGTGGCCAGTGTGGCGTCGTCATCAACGGCGTGCCGCACGGTGGCATGGGCGTCGCCCAGCCGGTGCGTACCACCACCTGTCAGCTGCACATGCGCTCCTTCGCTGATGGCTCGACCATTACGATTGAGCCCTGGAAGTCCGGTGCCTTCCCGATCCTGCGGGACCTCATCGTGGACCGCTCGGCCCTCGACCGCGTCATCCAGGCTGGCGGCTACATCTCCGTGAACACCGGTGCTGCCCCGGATGCCCATGCTGTCCAGGTCAACAAGAAGCGCTCTGACCGCTCCTTCGATGCCGCTACCTGCATCGGCTGTGGTGCTTGTGTGGCTGCCTGCCCGAACGGCTCCTCGATGCTGTTCACCTCGGCGAAGATCACCCACCTTGCCATGCTTCCGCAGGGGCAGCCGGAGCGGATGCGTCGTGTCAAGGCCATGGCTGCCCAGAACGACGCCGAGGGATTCGGCGGCTGCACCAACATTGGTGAGTGCGCCTCGGTGTGCCCGAAGGGCATCCCGCTGGAGTCCATCAGCCAGCTCAACCGCGACCTCATCGCCTCGCTGTTCAAGCATGACGGCAAGGATGACTGAGTTCTGACCCATGTGGTCGACCACACGGGCCCCGGCACCATCTGGTGCCGGGGCCTCGTCGGTTCCATGGGGCTGACGGATCCAGCCTCGTGGTATGCAATTTGGTGTCAGGCCTTCGAGTGTGGAAAAATATCCTGCTGTTGTCCGTGTCCGGCTCCTGCCACAGGGGGATCGTCCGGAGCGCGGGGACCACATCTTTTGAACACGAGCACCAGGTGACCTGTGGCACCGGCGAGGAAACACCATGAGCAACATCATCGACGAGATCGACAAGGCCTCGATGCGCGACGACATTCCCGAGTTCCGTCCTGGCGACTCGGTGAAGGTCCACGTCAAGGTCGTCGAGGGCAGCCGCACCCGTGTGCAGGTCTTCGCTGGAACCGTCATCTCGCGTACCGGTGGTGGCGTCCAGGAGTCCTTCACCGTCCGCAAGCTGAGCTTCGGAACGGGTGTCGAGCGTACCTTCCCACTGCACTCCCCGATCATTGAGAAGATCGAGGTTGATCGCCACGGTGCCGTCCGTCGCGCCAAGCTGTACTACCTGCGCGGTCTGCGCGGCAAGGCTGCCAAGATCAAGGAGAAGGGCGCGGCTCGCTGACGTCGTCCTCACAGTAACGGGGTTTCGCTTGCGCGGGGCCCCGTTTTCGTGTGTCTGATGAGGTCCGGGTCGATCGACGCTCGACGAGGCGACCAGAGTGTGTTCTGGACGTTGGTTACACTGCAGGTTGGCACTTGCCGGGACGTTCCCGGGGGTAAGAGGGAGAGGTATCGCCGTGGCGTATGACTACGAGGCGCGAAGGACTGCTGATGGCGACACCGCTGGCCCGCATGCTGCAGGCGCCACGACTGGGTCGCAACGACCGAGCGGATGGCAGCGGTTCCGATCCGGGATGATGGAAATCGTCCTCATCATCGTCGGAGCTCTCGTCATCTCGGCCATCCTGCGAGCCTTCGTGGGACAGATGTTCGTCATTCCCTCCAGATCTATGCAGAACACCCTGCAGGTCGGTGATCGCGTGGTGGCCGTCAAGGCAGCGGACTTCCATCGTGGTGACGTCGTCGTGTTCAAGGACACCGAGCACTGGCTTCCCGCTGCTCAAGATCGTCGCTCTGTCCCGGGCAAGGTGCTGGAGTTCGTGGGTCTGCTGCCCAACACGAGCTCCAACTACCTCATCAAACGCGTCATCGGAATGCCCGGCGACACCGTTGCCTGCTGCAACGTCAAGGGTCAGATGACCGTCAACGGGAAAGCCCTTGACGAGCGTTCCTACCTGTACTCGGAGAACGGTCAGATGGTCGAGCCGTCGACGATGAAGTTCCGGGTCACCGTCCCCAAGGACCGGATGTTCGTGATGGGGGATCACCGCAATGCGTCGGGAGATTCCCGCTACCACATCCAGGACCTCGATCCTGACGGGTACACGGGTGCTCCCGGGTTCGTTCCTCTCGACAACGTCGTCGGGCCGGCAAAGGCCATTCTCATGCCTCTCAACCGTATTGACGGGCTGGGGACCCCTGACACCTTCAAGGGCATTCCCGACCGGTCTGGCTCAGCCCCTGACAAGGCGCGCATCTGCGTCGGCGACGAGTGCTCGCCCCGGTGACGACGCCATGGCCGTGACGGTGCGCGTCGGGCCTGGCCTGATGGGCCATGAAAGGGCTCTGACGAGAGCAGGTCTGGGGCCGGTCGCCGGGTGTGACGAGGCCGGCAGGGGAGCCTGCGCCGGGCCTTTGGTGGCCGCTTCCGTGATCCTCGATGATCGCAGGTCATCACGGATCGAAGGGCTCGCCGATTCCAAGACCTTGTCTGTCGTCAAACGAGAGCGACTGTTCGACATCATCATGGACAAAGCGTTGGCCGTGTCATGGGTTCGCGTGGAGGCCGACGAGTGCGACCGGTTGGGCATGCAAGAAGCCGACATCAGCGGGCTGAGACGCGCTGTCGCACGGTTGGATGTCGAGCCAGGGTACGTGCTGTCAGACGGGTTCCCCGTGGATGGACTGACCGTTCCGGACCTGGGAATGTGGAAGGCCGACGCAGTGTGCGCCTGCGTGGCAGCGGCGTCGATCGTGGCGAAAGTGGCCAGGGACCGCATCATGATTGCCATGGACGAGGAGATTCCTGGTTATGACTTCGCGGTGCACAAGGGATATTCGACGGCCTTGCACCAACGACGTCTGGAGGAGCTGGGGCCGTCACCCCAACATCGGATGAGCTACGGCAATGTGCAACGAGCGGCTAGGCTGCATTCATCATGAGTGCCGAGGATCTGGAACAGTACGAGAACCGCATGGAGCTTGAGCTCTACCGCGAGTACAAGGACGTCGTCGGCATCTTCAAGTATGCCGTGGAGACCGAGAGACGGTTCTACCTGTGCAACGTCGTTGACCTCAAGGTACGTACCGAGGGCGGTGACGTCTACTACGAGGTGTCCATGGCGGACGCTTGGGTGTGGGACATGTATCGGCCGTCCAGGTTCGTCAAGAGCGCCAAGATCCTCACCTTCCGCGATGTGTCGATCGAGGAGATCGTGCATCCCGACCTCGATGAGGTTCCCTCCACGTAAATGGCTGCATCGTCTGGGGACAACTCATGGTGTTCATGGCAGACCAGATTTGTCTGTGGATAACTGAATGATCAGCATTCCTGCGACGACAACTGTTGTCGGAGGTGGTGCATGATGACACCCAAGCCGTTGTCGGCAGAACTGACGACCCCTCGCGGAGCAGCCTTGCGTGGGCGTCGTGGCGGCAGACTCGCGTTCGGTGCGTGGGGTGAGGACATTGCCGCCCAGTACGTGGATTCCCTCGGGTGGACGATCGTCGCCCGAAACTGGGCGTGCCAAGTGGGGGAGATCGACCTCATCGCGCAAGATGACCGGACGATCGTCTTCATCGAGGTCAAGACGCGGTCCGGCACTGGATTCGGTGATCCCCTGGAATCCATCACGACGACGAAGATCCGTAAGCTTCACGAGCTCGCGTTGGTCTGGTTGGTCGACCAGGAGAAAGGAATGCACTCGGTACGGATCGACGCCATCGGGGTCATGGTGCGCCCCGGCGAACAGCCGACGATTACGCATGTGCGGGGCATCCAGTGACCGGGGCAAGCGCATGGTCGGTTGCCCTGATGGGGTTGGAAGGCTGCTTGGTCGAGGTGGAGACGGCCATATCGTCGGGCCTGCCGCGTACGGTACTCGTCGGCCTTCCGGACATGGCCCTGCACGAGGCTCGGGATCGGTGTCGGGCTGCGGTTGGTGCCACCGGCATGTCCTGGCCGAGCAACGTCCTGACGATTAACCTCACCCCCGCTGGCCTGCCGAAGGCCGGAACTCACTTCGATCTCGCCATTGCCGCTGCGACCCTGGCTGCGGACGGAAAGATCCCGCAGACCCTGCTCGGGTCGACGGTTCTCATGGGGGAACTGGGGCTTGACGGGCGGGTACGACCAGTGCGTGGGGTACTCCCGGCATTGTTGGCGGCTCGCGAGGCAGGGTTCGAATGTGCCGTGGTGCCGTCCGGCCAGTATGCCGAGGCCCGGTTGGTGCAGGGGGTGACGATCTGGCCGGTCGGCCATCTCCGTGATGTCGTCGAGGTCCTGCACGGCCGTCCGGTACTGGCGACTGAGGAACCCGTGACTGACGCCGCCGATGCTGATCCAGGTCTGGTAGATCTGGCAGAGGTGATCGGCCAACACGAAGCACGCCGCGCCCTTGAAGTGGCGGCAGCCGGACGCCACCACATCCTCCTTCGCGGCGCACCTGGATGCGGGAAGTCGATGCTGGCACGACGGCTGCCCGGGATCCTTCCCCGCCTGGATCACCGGGACGCCCTCGAGGTGACGGCTCTGCACTCCTTGGCAGGCCGGGGGAGCGGGCGTCTCATGACCAGGCCACCGTTGGCACAACCACACCATTCCGTGTCGATGGCTGCCATGGTCGGCGGAGGAGCACGGATTGCCCAGCCAGGTGCCATCTCCTTGGCGCACCGCGGCGTCCTCTTTCTCGACGAGGCCCCGGAATTTGCCCCCAAGGTCCTCGATTCGCTGCGTGGGCCCTTGGAGACGGGGGAGATCATCATTGGCCGTTCTCAGGCCCACACGACGTTCCCAGCTCGGTTTCAGCTCGTCATGGCACTCAACCCGTGCCCGTGCGGGATGGCTGACGACCCATCCGGTCGGTGTACCTGCACTCCACAACAGGTCCAACGGTATTCGGGTCGGCTCTCCGGCCCGATCCTCGACCGAGTCGACGTGACGGTACGGATGCGCCCGCTGACCTCGGCGCACCTGCTTGACGCCTCAACGTTGCCCGCAGGGGAGTCCAGCGCCGTCGTGCACGACCGGGTGGCAGAAGCCCGGCTGAGGGCTGCGCGTCGCTGGGAGGGGAGGCCATGGAAATGCAATGCCGAGGTGCCGGGGAAGGTGCTTCGCCAGAAGCTCCCGGCCAATGATGCCACTCGCATCATCGAAGACGCCCTGACGACCGGTCGGCTGACAGCCCGCGGCGTGGACAAGGTGCTGCGAATCGCATGGACCGTGGCCGATTTGGAGGGCAAGGACGAGGTGGACAAGGCATGTGTTGCTGAGGCCATGGGGATGAGACGAGGACGATTGTTATGACATGGGACAACGAGAGGGTGGCGCGAGCTGCCCTGACAACAGTTGTCCAGCCTGGGGACAGCGTCACGGCGCGGCGATTGCTGGACATGACGGCCGAAGAGATGTGGCACCGCCTGCTGACCGATGTGGACGAGAGATGGTACGAGCGAGCCAGAGGGACGGATGTCGACCAGGTGGTGGCCCGGTCGGAGAAAGCCATGATGAGGTTCCTCATCCCCGGAGACGAGGAGTGGCCCGTTGGGCTCGATGACCTCTCGTGGGTGGGGAAGTCAGGAATGGGTGGGGTTCCCATCGGGTTGTGGGTTCTTGGCCCGACACGCGTCAATGATGCGTCTGAGCGGTCGGTCGCCATTGTCGGCTGCCGAGCTGCGACGAGCTATGGCCAGGATGTCGCGATGGAGATGGCCCACCATCTTGCTCAGGGACACAGCGACGGGACCGGTCGTCAGGTCATCGTCTCCGGTGGCGCATTCGGGATCGACGTCGCTGCGCATCGAGGCGCCTTGTGCGTCAACGAGACGACGATCGGAGTCCTGGCATGTGGGCTTGACGTCTTGTACCCGAGGGGAAATGCCGCGGTGCTGGAACGCATTGCCGAAACGGGCGCCTTGGTCTCGGAAATGCCACCAGGCCGGCATCCAACGCGTCCGGGATTCTTGGCCAGGAATCGTCTCATTGCTGCGCTGACGACAGGAACCGTCATTGTCGAGGCAGGGTGGCGATCGGGGGCGATCAACACCGTCTCATGGGCGAATGCTCTGGGCCGGGCAGTCATGGCTGTCCCCGGTCCCGTGACCTCGAGCAGGTCGACCGGTACGAACAAGCTCATCCGTGACGGTGAGGCGATCTTGGTGCGCGATGCCGAGGATGTCCGCGGGATCGTCGGAGAACTTGCTCCTGAACCCGAAAGACCGGAAGGTCGCAGTCTTCCCACGGATGTCCTGGATGCCACGGAGCTGGCCGTGCACGAGGCGCTCCCGGCTCATGGATCTTGTGGGATGGACGAGTTGTCTGCGTCGGCGGGAGTGTCTGTGGCTCAGTGCTCAGCCGCGTTGACGGTCCTCGAGCAGCTGGGCATGGCGGCATGTTGCCTGGATGGTACGTGGTCGGTCACATTGGTCGGCAGTCGGAGGTGATGGCACCATGACGGATTTCCATGTCCAGCAGGAAACGCTTGATGGTTCGGCCGCCAAGGTAACCCCCGAGCTTGCCATCACTACGTAGGATCCGGTGACAAGGGATGACGATCGGCAATGGATTCGTGGCACAGGCGTTGCCAACCGCTCGGGATGCCTGTGGACGCCCGATGAGGGTGGCCAGGTCGCGATAGCTGATGGTCTGGGCGTAGGGAATCGTGAGTAGCCCGTTGATGACGGCTCGTTGGAAGGCTGTCGCTCCCGACAGGTCGAGGGGGAGACTGAAAGCAGTTCGGGAGCCGGAGAGGTACTCGCTGAACTGGTGGGCGGCGTCGTCGAGGATTCCCTCGCAGATGTGGTGTTGCTCGGACGGTTCATGGACGGTCAATGGTGCTGGTGCCTCGCCGAACGTGACCTGGGCCAGCCCTTGCGGGGTCGCGGTGAGCGTCAACATCCCGATGGAGTTGTCGAGGTAGCGCCGTGCCGTGATCGTCATGAGGACATGGTAAAGGGCCGGGCACCTCATGTGCCCGGCCCGTCAGTTGTCAGTCCTTCAGCTTGTCGGTAGCAGCCTGGACGTCGTGCTTGAGGTCAGTCGCCTTGTCCTTGGCGTCATCCACCTTCTGGTCCACCTTGCCGCTGGCCTTCTGATCGGCGCCCTCGCCCTGGAGATCGGCGTTGTCGGTCACATCTCCGATCTTCTCCTTGGCAGCACCGACGAGCTCGTCGCTCTTGCTCTTGATCTTGTCGCTGAGGCCCACGAGTGGCTCCTTTCGTCAGTCCCAGGACCGCTGATTAGTCCGGGGCGTATTTATATTTTACTGGGTAACCCAAGTCTGACCAGTGGTTCGTGTTGTACGGGTGATCTGGGCCCACGAACACGGTTGTTCATGATCTAGAACAGGACTGAGAAGGGCCTGAGAACTGAAGCATGCGAACTGGTGTGAGTTCGTGTCGCATGCCGGCACAACAAAGGCTGCGTTCCCGCGAGGTGTTGGAGACGCAGCCCTCGTCAGAGAATAGGCCGGATCAAGTTCACTTGTTGTGGGCGTCAATCCAGTCGACAGCAGTCTTGATGACCTGGTCCTTGGTGGGCTCGTTGAAGATCTCGTGCATGAGGCCGTGCCACTGGATGATCTTCTTGTCCTTCGAATTGATGGCGTTGTACCAGTTCACGTCGAAGTAGCTTGGCACGAGGCCATCGTTCTCACCGTGCATGATGAGGGTGGGGGCGTCGAACTCATGCGCATTCATGATGTTGTAGGCCTCGCCGACACCGAGCTGCTCGACCAGACCGAGACGCATGTAATGGTTGTACAGCGGGTCACGTTGCCAGTGGTCGATGCGGACATCGGGATCGGAGCACAGACCGTAAGCCGGGTAGCCAGGGAGGATGACGCCGGCAGAGAGCGGACCAGATGGCATCCGGATGCTCTTGGGATCCTTGACGGCAGCCTTGGCGAGCTGGCCGTTGAACGCCGTCAGGTGAGACATCGGGAGAATCTGGCTGATCTGTGGGAGGGCATGGCGGGCGAAGAAGTTGAGGTTGTCAGGGGTCACGGTGGTGACTCCCTCGGTGTTCGGCCCGTCAACGCTGGCGAACGTACCGCCACCGGAGGAGACGATGCCGTCGACAGTGCCCGGGTACATTATTCCGTAGGACTGAACGGCGATGCCGCCCATCGAGTGGCCGAGGAGGAAGACCTTCTTGTCGGCGTTCTCCTCGTGCGCGGTCTGGACGACTTGGTGAATGTCGGACTCGATGTTCCACCAGTCATCGAACTGGCCACGCGGAATGGCGTTGTTGACGTACGGGGCAGCGCTACGGCCGTGACCACGGTTGTCGAAACGGTAGACGCTGTAGCCGGCCTTGGTGAGGCTCTTGGTCAGGTACTCGTA
Organism: Cutibacterium avidum 44067; assembly: GCF_000367205.1. Classification (NCBI taxonomy): domain Bacteria; kingdom Bacillati; phylum Actinomycetota; class Actinomycetes; order Propionibacteriales; family Propionibacteriaceae; genus Cutibacterium; species Cutibacterium avidum. The sequence continues at coordinate 869,662 of NC_021064.1, forward strand.
GTTGGAGGAATTCTCCATGAGACCGTGGACCAGGACGACGGCCCCCTTGGCGTTGGGGACGATGTCCTTGCGGTAGAAGAGCTTGGTCCCGAGCTTGTCAGTGGTCTTGAAGTAGCCGGTCTCCTTCTTCACCTGGTCGGTCGTCGGGGCAGCGGCAGGCTGAGAACCACCTTCAGGAGCAGCCATGGCTGGGGTCGCAATGGTCACGCCAGTCACTGCCATGGTGCCGGCAATCGTCAGTGCGCTGAGTTTGCGTGGGAATGACATCAAGATGCTCCTTTGCGTCGTGCGTGCCCGTCTCATCCTTGAGTGACGGCCACCGCGGATGCCCAGGACAATATGAGCCGAGGGGTTCGTGATGGTGGGCTGAACGGCAGAGTTGGTCTTTCGTGCACAGACGGAAACTCAACTGAAGGAATCTGTCCACATCCACGAAGGGTGGACCGAAGTGAGCCTTTCATGTGTATTCACGGTGATAAATATCACAGATGGTGACGCGAGGGGCCGGTTACTCCTCAAGGGGTGAGCACGCGAATGGGGTGAAAAGTGAACCCCGTCTGACTTGTTCAGTCAGACGGGGTTTGTTGTGTCCGAGAGAGGACTTGAACCTCCACAGCCTTAATCGGCCACTAGCACCTCAAGCTAGCGCGTCTACCAATTCCGCCACCCGGACTCGGGTTTCCGGTTCTTCGCTCATGCGTCGAACCGGACAGTCATGGGACTTTAGTAGAAGTTCGCGCCACGATGCAAATCGGCGTCCATCGAGTGTCCCTGATGACGGTGGAAACCCCGGTCGGTGACACAATCGCGGCATGTCAGATCTCTTCAGCATGCCTCTCGAAGACCTTGTCGACGGGCCGAACAGTCCGCAGGCCGAGGTGGTCGACATCTGCTCGCGCATGATTCAGATCGACTCGCAGAACTTTGGTCCACAAGACGCTCGTGGCGAGGTCGACATGTGTCGCTACGTCTCCGAGCTCCTGGACGAGATCGGGGTGGACGTCTCGATCTACGAGTCCGAGCCCGGCCGAGCCACCCTGGTCGCCGAGTGGGCACCCGAAGGTACCGACATGAGTCGTCCTGCCCTGTTGCTTCACGGCCACAGCGACACCGTGCCGTTCGAAGCCGAGGACTGGACCCATCACCCGTTGTCCGGCGAGGTCCACGACAACTGCATGTGGGGCGGGGGAGCCATCGACATGAAAGGTTTCCTCGCGATGGTGCTCTCAGCCATCCGAGCCCGTCATCGTCGCGGTGAGGTGCCGTCGCGTCCGATTCGCTTCATCATGTTCGCTGACGAGGAGGCATCCGGCACGCTCGGATCCACCTGGATGGGTGCCAACCATCCGGAGATCTTCGACGGCGTCACCGAGGCCATCAGCGAGGTGGGTGGGTTCTCCCTGACGACCCCTGGGGGCAAGCGGGTCTACGTCGTCCAGTCGGCCGAGAAGGGCCTGTGGTGGTTCCGAATGAGTGCCACCGGCAGCGCCGGTCACGGCTCCATGCGCAACCCGGACAACGCGGTCGGCCACTTGCTGAAAGCCCTGTCGCGCATTGATTCCCATCAATGGCCCGACCTGGGCCACCCCGTGCAGGAGGAGTTCCTCGCCGAGGTTTCCGAGATGTGGGGTCTGACGATCGACCGGGACGACCTTGAGTCGAGCCTCGCACCGATTGGGCCGCTGTCCCGCATGGTTGCCGCGTGCTGCTCCCACAACGTCACCACGACGGTGCTGTCAGCCGGGTACAAGGTCAACGTTGTGCCGACTCGGGCCAGCGCCGAGATTGACGCCCGCTTCATTCCCGGGGCTGAAGAGGAGATGATCTCGACGATCAAGTCCTTGGCTGGTCCCGGGATCGATTTCGAGACGATCTCCCTCAAACCTGCCGCGGCAGCGCCCTTCGAAGGGTCAGCTGTCGACGCCATCCATCGCGCCATTGACGCCGAGGATCCGGGAGCTGTCGTGCTGCCCTACCTCAACTCGGCAGGAACCGACGCCAAGGGGTTCGCCGTCCTCCCGGACGGCCGTCGCATCAACTGCTACGGCTGCACCCCACTGCAGCTTCCTGCCGACTTCGACTTCATCAGTCTGTTCCACGGCGTCGACGAGAGAGTCCCGGTGGGCTCCCTCGTCTTCGGCGCCAAAGTCGTCGATCACATCCTGCAGGAGGCCTGACGATGAGTCAGAAACCAAGCCAGCGCGGCACCGCAACCCTCATTCTCGACGGCCAGGAGTACTCCCTCCCCGTCATCATCGGCACCACCGGCGACAGGGTCATCGACATCTCGGATCTTCGTCAGATGACCGGCGGAGTGACGACTTTCGACCCTGCATTCGCCAACACCGCCTCGTGTCGGTCAGCCATCTCCTGGATTGACGGTGAGGAGGGAGTGCTCACCTATAGAGGTCTGCCAATCGAGACCTTTGCCGAGGAGAAGGTCTCCTTCGTGGAGACGGCATGGTTGCTCATTTTCGGCGAGCTGCCGACTGAGGCGCAGCGTGACGATTTCCGGAACCGGCTGACCGAGTACTCTGCTTTGCACCGGTCGATGGATCTGCACTTCAATGCCTTCCCTCCCAACGGCCACCCCATGGCGATCATGTCGTCGATGATCAATGCGATGAGTACCCATGACCGCCCGCGCATCACTGATGAGGAATCCTTCACCGATGCCGCCGCCAAGCTGATGTCCAAGGTGAGGACGATCGCGGCAGCCTCGTACAAGGCGTCGATCGGGGAGCCGGCGATCTACCCGCGCTACGACCTCAAGTACGTCGAGAACTTCATGCACATGATGTTCTCCCTGCCGTACCGCGACTACGAGCCTGACCCGATTGCCGCGGGGGCCCTCAACCTCTTCTTCGTCCTCCACGCCGAACATGGCCAGAACTGTTCGACATCGACGGTGCGGATGGTGGGGTCATCCGGTGCCAACCTCTTCACCTCGTGTTCGGCAGGGGTGTGTGCACTGTGGGGGGACCGTCACGGTGGTGCCAACGTCAACGCGGTACGGGCTCTGCAGCGTATCCATGACTCGGGACTCTTCCCGCGCCAGTATTTGGCAAAGGCCAAGGATTCGGGGGAGAGGATTTCTGGCTTCGGGCACCGCGTTTACCGCAACTGGGATCCCAGGGCGAGGATTCTCCGCGGTGTTGTCGGTCCGTTGCTGGAGACCATGCACAAGCCGGACCCACTGCTCGACGTCGCCATGGAACTCGAGGAGGCCGTCCTGGCTGACGACTACTTCGTCGAGCGCAGGCTCTACCCGAACGTGGACTTCTACTCAGGAATCGTGTTGAGGGCCCTGGGGATTCCGCTCAACATGTTCACCGTCATGTTCGCCATTGGCCGTATGGCCGGCTGGATTGCGCACTGGAAGGAGGTCGCCGAGGACCCGATGACGAGGATCTCCCGGCCGCGTGAGCTTTACGACGGTCCGGTCTCCACGCCGTGGGTTCCTCGTAGTGAGCGCTGAGATCAGGCGCGGTGCGACGACCCCTCAGGACTCCTCGGAACGGGCCAGGTTCGGCCCGCCCGTGATGTCGTCGAGGGCCGAGGTGATCTCCGGGGGCAGCACGACGTCGTCGACGCCGAGCAGTTCCTCGAGCTGTGTCGTCGTTCGTGGTCCGACGAGGGCTGATGACACCACGGGGGCGTCACGCACCCATGCCAGAGCCATCTGTGCAGCTGTCGCTCCTAGTCCGTCGGCCGCCTTCGAGATGGCATTGACGACAGCTTGGGACTTGGGCGTCAGATAGGGCTGCACGAACCAGGAGAGACGGTCAGAACCGCCACGAGAATCCTTGGGCGTACCGTTGCGGTAACGGCCAGCCAGCACGCCACGTCCCAAGGACGACCACGCCAACAGTCCCATGCCGTGATATTGGGCAGAGGGAACGACCTCGATTTCGGCGCGACGAGCCAACAGGGAGTACTCGACCTGATTGCTCACCAGCGGAGTTCGCGTTCCGGTCGTCCGCTGCCACGTGGCCGCCGTTGCCGCCTGCCAGCCGACGAAGTTGGACACGCCGACATAGCGGGCCATACCTGAATGCACAGCATGGTCGAGGGCAGCGCAGGTCTCCTCGACGGGGGCATCTCCCCAGGCATGCACTTGCCACAGGTCGACATGGTCGGTGTGGAGGCGACGCAGAGATCCCTCCAGGTCGCGCAACAGAGCGGTTCGCGAGGTGTCGACAACCCGTTTCTTCCCCTCGACGACGAACCCAGCCTTCGTGGCGATGACGAGATCATCTCGGCTGATGTCAGTGTGAATGAGCTTCCCGATGAGCTGTTCGGCGAAGCCACCACCGTATGCGGGGGCGGTATCGACCAGGTTTCCACCGGCATCGACGAAACGGCGCACCATGGAGCGAGCCTCACGAGCGTCGGTCTGGCCGCCCCAGGTCAGGGAACCCAGACCAATGGCAGACACCTTGAGGCCGCTAGCCCCGACGGTTCTCAAGCGCATGTGTGCGTCCTCCTCGTTCAGATCACCCTAACGGAGCACCCTCAAGCCGGCCTTGAGGCAAGGTGCCAGGACTGGGGCGCAATACAGTGACGCCATGGCGCGACTTCTGCTCATTCGACACGGGCGTACTGAGGCCAATGCGAAGGGAATCCTCGCTGGTCGCTCGAACCATCCCCTCGACGAGGTCGGTACTCGTGACGCAAAGGCCCTGGCATCTCAACTGACAGATGTGGAACCTGACCTCGTCGTCACTTCCCCTGTTACCCGAGCACGGCAAACAGCCGCAATCATCACCGAAGGCGCGGGGTGGACCTGCCCGATACGCGTGAACGACGCCATCGCCGAGTGCGATTATGGAGTGTGGGCGGGACGATCCTTGTCGAGTCTCAGCAGCGAGCCGGAATGGCACACGGTGGTCGACAATCCGCCCGCGGCTGCCTTCCCCGGCGGCGAAACCATGACTGACATGTTCCTGCGCACGGCTAAGGCAGCCCGCAGAATCGCTGACGAGGTGCGGGATGGCGAGGCAGTTGTGGTCAGTCACGGCGATCCGTTGCGCGCCATCGTCGCCGACCTGGTGGGCCTGCCACATCGGCTCTTCCAATCCCTGGTCATCAGCCCGGCCAGCATGACGGTACTCGTCCGGGACGGTACGACGTGGCGTCTCCAAACCCTCAATTGGCGCCCTGACAAACCTCTGGGCGCAGGATCGAGCGCGGGCCGCCATCTCGGCGGTGACACCCAGTGAGACGGGGCCCAGCCTGTGCGTGTCGGAGGGGGCCGAGTGGCTAGGGTGGAGACATGACTCGTCGCACCTTCCGATTCGAACGGCCTGATCGGGTCGTGGTCGGCACCGTTGGTCGCCCGGGTGCACGGGTCTTCCACCTTCAGGTTCGGGAAGGCTCTCGCTTGGTGACGGTGCAATGCGAGAAGGCTCAGATCAGCCAGCTTGCGCTTCAGATGGACAGGATTCTGGACGGCTTGGCCGCCCATGCCGCCGACGTCCTTGTCCCACCGGCCATCGAGGCCCCTGATGACCTCGCCCCGCTGGACGCACCCCTTGATGGGGAATTCACGGTTGGCACCATGGCGATGGCCTTCGACGACCCGAGTAAGCGCATCGAGATCGAGATGTATGCCGTCAGCGATGACGAGTTGATGATCAACGACCCCGCGATGCTGTTGACCACACTTCCGGAGGCGGCACCAGATTCCCTCGAAATCCTCATGACGACCTCCCAGGCTCGCCAATTCGTCGCTCGGTGCAATGTCATTGTGGCGTCGGGACGCCAATACTGTCCGTACTGTTCCCAGCAAATCCTTTCGGCAGGGGGCCACCTGTGTCCCCGGTCAAATGGCTATCGCAGGCCGCTGGTGTGGTGAGTTCGACGAACCCCTGGGACCTGCCACAAGCACCTCGGCCCCGATCTCCATGGCGGATCGATGGTGCCCTGCCCGATTCCAGTAATGGCGCTCTCCTGGTGCGCGATGCGGACGACCGGTTGTGGGTGTACAAACCGGTTGCTCGCGAGCGACGTCTCCATGATTTCCCTGCCGGGACCCTTGCCAGACGTGAGGTTGCGTCCTACCTGCTGTCCCAGCTTATGGGTATTGCGCTGGTGCCGTTGACCGTCTTCATCGAGGACGGCCCACGGGGGGCCGGTTCGATGCAGCGATGGATTGACGACGATCTGGAGAATCCGTTGGTGGTGGCAGACACCACCGAACGTCTCCCGGGACACTGGCACGGATTCCTGCTGGGGATCGACGAGGACGACCACGAGATCGGGCTCGCCCACTCTCCGCATCCTGCTCTGCGTGCTCTGGCCCTCTTCGACACCGTCGCCAACAACGCCGACCGCAAGGGCGGTCACATCCTGCTCGGCCCCGATCCGGACCTGGACGGGACGGCCCATGTCTGGGCGGTGGACAATGGCCTGGCCTTTCACACTGCGCCCAAGTTGCGCACGGTGTTGTGGGGATGGGCAGGTCAACCCCTGGAACCGGTCGAGGAGATGATGCTCGACCAGGTTGTCGCTGTGCCTGATGACATCTTCGATGAGTTCATCAACGTGGCCGAGGTCGAGGCGTTACGGCAACGAGCCGCAGACCTCCTCGAGTTTGGTGCATTCCCGGGGCCGAGCGGACTGCGTCCGGCCCTGCCGTGGCCACCCATGTGATGGGGTGAAGGCTACCTGGGATCATCTGCGAGAATGAGCCGACCACCCTCCGGTGGTCGGAAAGGTGTAACTGTGTCCAATGTCCTCACGTCTCTGCTCAATGCTCAACTCGATGTGTGCCTGGGCAAGCCGATTCTGTGGCGCGAGGTCATCGGGAACCTGTTTGGACTGGCATCAGCACTCGGCGGTGCCCGTCGTCGGGTCTGGGCCTGGCCGGTCGGCATCGTCGGGAACGTCATCCTGTTCACCGTCTTCCTGGGCGGGGTGTTCCACACTCCTCAGGACCTCAACCTGTGGGGTCAGGCTGGCCGCCAGATCTTCTTCCTCGCGACCAGCGCCTATGGCTGGGTGGTGTGGGCTGCCACCCGACGCAACAATGGCGCCGCCCAGGTGGCCGTCCATCCCAGGTGGGCCACTCGTCGGGAACGCATCCTCAGCCTGACAGCCGCTCTCGTCATGCTCATCGTCTTCTACTTCGTTCTCAAGGCCCTCGGTTCTTGGGGCCCATTGTCGGATTCCTGGATCCTCACCGGATCGATCCTTGCCACGTGGGGGATGGCACGCGGCTGGAATGAGTTCTGGTTCGTGTGGATCGCCGTGGACATCGTTGGCGTCCCGTTGCTGGCGACCGCGCAGTACTACCCGAGTGCCCTGATGTATGTCTTTTACGGAGCCTTCTGCCTCTACGGCTTCCTGACGTGGTGGCGAGCTCAGCACGCCGGAGAGACTGCGACCTGATCGGATGCCCGGCCCGGTACCCTGCATGGTCCGTCACGTGGTCCCAGGCTTGGTCATGCCACCGCGGTCGGTAGCCTGGCCACTGTGAACAAGACATTCGAGGAACTCTTCGCCGAGCTGTCCACCAAGGCACAGACCCGCCCTGTAGGATCGGGAACCGTCGAGGAGCTTGACCGCGGAGTGCATGCCATCGGCAAGAAGATCGTGGAGGAAGCCTCCGAGGTCTGGATGGCCGCCGAGTACGAGGGCAACGAGAGGCTGGCCGAGGAAATCAGCCAGGAGATTTATCACCTGCAGGTTATGATGATCAAGCAGGGCCTGACCCTCGACGACGTCTACGAGCATCTGTGAATTCCCCCGGTCGGGTTGTGCCTGGCCAGTATCGTCATTTCCCCGATTTCTCAATCTCCCGAGGAGAGTTCATGTCAGACCTGCTGCGCGTAGCAGTACCGAACAAGGGTGCCCTGTCGGAAGCCACGTCCTCCCTGTTGACTGAGGCCGGTTACCGTCAACGTTCCGATCGTAAGGACCTCACCTTGGTCGACGAGGCCAACGGGGTGGAGTTCTTCTACCTGCGGCCGCGTGACATCGCGGTGTACGTCGGTGAGGGGACCCTCGACATCGGTATCACCGGCCGCGACCTGCTGCTGGATGCCGGTGCTGATGCTGCTGAGATCAAGGGTCTCGGTTTTGGTCACTCCCGGTTCCGTTTCGCGGCGCCCAAAGGTCCTGAGAACACCGTGGAGGGTCTGGCCGGTAAGCGCATCGCGACGTCATACCCGGGCCTGCTCGGATCCTTCCTGACCACGCGCGGTATCGACGCTCACCTCATCCACTTGGACGGTGCCGTCGAGTCCTCGATCCGACTCGGGGTGGCTGACGCCATCGCTGATGTCGTCGAGACCGGAACCACCCTGCGCAAGGCTGGTCTTGAGGTCTTCGGAGACGTCATCCTGGAGTCCGAAGCCGTGCTCATCCAGCGGCGGGACTTCACCGGTGGCACGACCTTCGACCACTTCATGCGACGCATTGATGGTGTCCAGGTGGCCCGTGGCTACGTCATGGTTGACTACGACGTGCCGGCCGAGGCTCTCGGCGCCGTCACCGAGCTGACCCCTGGCCTGGAAGCCCCCACCGTCTCGCCGCTGGCGAAGAATGGCTGGTATGCCGTGCGCGCCATGGTTCCCCGTGAGGCCGTGCAAGGGCTCATGGACGAACTGTGGGACGCTGGCGCTCGTGCCATCCTGTCGACGGAGTTGTCCGCCTGCCGACTGTGATCGTCACGGTGACTTTCCACCGTCACTGAAAAATGCCGTGGGCCCAAATGATGGATTCCACGGCATTGCTGTGTGTCTCGGGGAATGATCACTCGATCCCGCGCTTGCGCAGGATGGCCTCAAGCTCGGCGTCCTCGTCCTTCTCGGCGGCCGAGATATTGGGGGCCGCCTTGTTGGAGCTGGAAGCTGGCCTGGAGGAGCTGGAAGGCGAGCTCTGAACCGGGGCAGTGGCCGGCGTCTTCGGGGCATCGACGGTTCGAGAACTCGTCACCGGGGTCGTTCTCCGGGACGCATTCTGAGGGGATGCGGATTCCGGGGATACATTCTTGGTTCGGGCCTGCTTGCGCGCGGCGTGGCCCTGACGACGCTGACGTCCGGTTTCGCGGTCAACCGGGGACATGAAACCGGCGACGAACCAGGTCACCAGGCCAATGGCGATGACGATGACGCCGATCCAGATAGCTGTCGTCATGGCAGTACCGGCGAACCAGTCCACGATGAGGCGGATCGCTCGGACCAGCAGACGCATCAGTCCGGTCAGGACCAGGCCGGTCGGGATGAGGGCCAGACCCAATCCGCGCAGCAGGGCCCGGGAGGAGCGGCGCGAGAGCCACCCGGACAGGGCCCACAACAGCGGAAGGACAACCAGGAGAATGGTGACGACGGCAACGACGGTCGTTTCGCTCATGCCTCAACTGTTCCACACGGTGGTGACATTTGTGCGTCGTGGCCATGGCCACGGGCATGGTCGGCAGGCAAGCGTGTCATGGCGGTCAGCTAGTGTTCGGCAGGTGTCTGCTCCACTATCTCCCACCGGTGGCGACAGGGGGGACGCCGATCCCCGGGTGCGCGCTGCCCTCGCCGCCTGCTTGACCGACGATCCCGACACGTATCGCAACGCCTACCTCGAGGCGATCTCCACCTTGTGCGCGGGAGTTCGTCTCTTCATGCCAGTCATGACGGACGAGGTCGGTGAGATCGGCGCGGTCAAACTCACCAATGGGCAGGGGAGTACTGCCCTGCTGGCCTTCACCGGTATCGACTCCCTGACGGCATGGGACTCCCGAGCTCGACCGGTTCCCGGCCCATTACCGGATCTGGCCGCCACGGTCACCGAGGTCCAGGCTGATGCCCTTCTCATCGACGTCGCGGGTCCGGCTCCACTCGTCCTGGGGCCAGATGTCCTCGGCCCGATTGAACACGGCGGAAAACTCGTGAAGTTCGCGGACGGCTGGGGTTGGGTGCGCAGGGAGGACCCCTCCTGACGCAGGGGTCTTGGTGTCTGGAGTTGCTTTGGAAGATGGTTCCTTCCCTCCCGATTTGTGGTGTCGACGCCTGATGCCGTAGCATCTTCAGAGCGATCAGTGCAGAACTGGTCACGTGGAAGAGGGGGCCTGACCTCCCCACCTGGGCGGATTCCGTTCGCCGGGTTGTCAACAACGAGCCTCAGGGTTCCATCCCAGGGGTTCGTTGAGGTGTTCATGCACCAGTACGAGTCAGGCCTTCGCATGTCCGCGAGGGCCTTTTCTTGTACCCGGATCGCGGAGGCGTAGACACGTCCCCATAGTGAACAGACATCCGGGAGGACCCCATCAGTACTGAACCTCGCATCAACGAGCGGATCCGCGTTCCCGAGGTGCGCCTGGTCGGCCCCAATGGCGAACAGGTCGGAATCGTCAGGGTCGAGCAGGCCCTGCAACTCGCCCGCGAGCAGGACCTCGACCTGGTCGAGGTGGCTCCGCAAGCCCGGCCCCCTGTCGTCAAGCTCATGGACTACGGCAAGTTCAAGTACGAGGCGGCCCAGAAGGCCCGGGAGTCGCGACGCAACCAGGCAAACTCCATCATCAAGGAGATGAAGCTTCGTCCCAAGATTGACGACCATGACTACGAGACCAAGAAGGGCCATGTCCTGCGGTTCCTCAAGGCCGGTGACAAGGTCAAGATCACGATCATGTTCCGTGGCCGTGAGCAGTCCCGTCCGGAGCTCGGCGTCAACCTGCTGCGTCGTCTTGCTGACGATCTGACTGAGTACGCGACCGTCGAATCCCCTCCCAAGCAGGAGGGCCGCAACATGCTCATGATCCTCGCCCCGACTCGTAAGAAGAACGAGGCCAAGGCGGATCAGAAGGCTGAGCGTGACCGTCGAGCCGCTGAGCGCGCCGAGGCCGCTGAGGCCGACAAGGCTTACGAGGCTGCTCAGCGAGCTGCTGCCGGCACCGCCAAGAAAAAGAAGAAGAAGGGTCCCGCCGACAACATGGACCCCGACATCGACCTCTGAGCACTGCTCAGAACCAGGTGATCCGGTCTTCGCCGGTGAGCCAGCCCGGGACCTTCCCTCCGGTTCGCGGGACGACACACATGAACGAATGGAGCCATCCATGCCCAAGATGAAGAGCCACTCCGGGACGAAAAAGCGTTTCAAGGTGACCGGCTCGGGCAAGGTCACCGCTCGCAAGGCCGGCAAGCGCCACCTGAACGAGCACAAGTCTTCGCGCGTCACTCGCCGTCTGACCGGCGAGACCGTGCTGCCCAAGGGCGAGGCCGCCAAGGTCAAGAAGCTGCTCGCTGGCCACCCCGGTCGCTGACGACAGCCGACGCCGCCACTGACGACGTCCCCAAGTCCACTGGGCGGCATACGCCCCGAACCAATCCGGGACTGACCCGGGAGATCCAAGGAGAATCACCATGGCACGCGTGAAGCGTTCTGTGAATGCCAAGAAGAAGCGTCGTGAGGTCCTCGACCAGGCCTCCGGTTACCGCGGACAGCGTTCCCGCCTGTACCGCAAGGCCAAGGAGCAGACCCTCCACTCGGCCACCTACTCGTTCCGCGATCGTCGCGCCAAGAAGGGCGACTTCCGCTCGCTGTGGATCCAGCGCATCAATGCTGCCTCCCGCGCCCAGGGCATGACCTACAACCGTTTCATCAACGGTCTGAAGAACGCTGGCATCGAGGTCGACCGCAAGATGCTCGCCGAGCTGGCCGTTTCCGACATCGACGCCTTCAACAGCCTCGTCGAGGTCGCCAAGGCCAGTCAGCAGCAGAACGCTGCTGCCTGACGTGGGTATGAATGACGGGCCGAACGACGACCTTTCGAGGTGGGATCGCATCTCGAAGGGGTCGCTGCGTTCGGCCCGTCGTCTTTCGTCGCGGCGCGGACGTGAGGAGTCCGGGCTCTTCCTCGTCGAGGGTGCTCAGGCGGTGCGCGAGGCACTGGCGTGGCCTGGCAAGGTGAATCTGCTGGCCACTTCGGATCCGGTGCGTGATGCCGAGCACGTCGGAGCCGCAGAACGTCGTGGGATCAGGGTGGTGCTACTGACTGACGAGGACGTCAGTGCCTTGTCCGACACTGTCACCAGTCAGGGAGTCTTCGCCGTCTGCCGACAGGTCACCCGCCACGAGTTGCCTGACAAGGACGTACGCCTGGCCGTCATCTGCGCCCAAGTCCGTGACCCTGGTAACGCCGGAACGGTCATTCGCTGCGCCGATGCCTTTGGTGCCGATTGCGTGATCCTGACCCGCGGGTCGGTGGACCCGCACAACCCCAAGACGGTTCGGTCCTCGGTGGGATCAATCTTCCACCTGCCCGTCCTCGTCGGAGTCGACCTCGCCGATGCGGTGGAGTGGGCTCACAGGCACCACATGACGGTGCTTGCCGCGGACGGGGGAGGTCACGGCCTCGACGCCGTCGCCCGGTCCGGACGTCTCAAGGCGCCCATCGCGTGGCTGATGGGTAACGAGGCGTGGGGACTTCCGGAGACAGACCGAGCCTTGGCTGACGAGGTTGTCGGGGTTCCGATGTGGGGATCTGCTGAGTCCCTCAATCTCTCCACCGCCGCCGCCGTGGTGTTGTATGCCACGGCCAGCGAGCAGCGCGCCTGATTACCGCGAAGCGGCCATGATTCAGTATTGCCGGGCGACCACCAACCATTGACGGCGTCGACACCACTAGACTTGTGGTGATCGACGCCAGTCGCACACTCGCGCCCCGGAGACGGGCGCTTTTCCAACGTCAACCCATCAGGGGGAAGGCCCATGAGTGGCCCCAACATGAATTATGACCCGGTCCAGGTGAGCACCCTGGACGCCAACCAGGTCGACGCCCGGGTAGCCGAGGCCCTGGACGCGATCGCCGAGGCGTCCACCACTGCCGAGCTCAAGCAGGTGCGCATCGCCCACACCGGTGACAAGTCTCCGCTGGCCCTGGCCAACCGCGAGATTGGAGCTCTGCCTCCGGCTGCCCGCAAGGACGCCGGAAAGCGGATCGGTCAGGCGCGTGGCCGCGTCAACCAGGCTCTCAAGGCTCGTCAGGAAGAGCTTGCCGAGGCAGAGCTGGAGGCTCGGTTCGCCGCCGAGACGATCGACGTCACCTTGCCGGTCGTCACCTCACCTCAAGGCGCTCCGCACCCGATCACAGCCCTCATCGACGACGTCTGCGACGTCTTCTCCGCCATGGGCTGGGAGATCGCGGAGGGCCCGGAGGCCGAGTCCGAGTGGTTCAACTTCGACGCATTGAACCTGGGCACCGACCATCCCGCCCGCGCCCTGCAGGACACCCTGTGGCTCGATCCGGTCAGCGATGGCAAGTGCATGCGCACCGCCACCAGCCCGGTGCAGATTCACACCCTGCTCAAACAGCAGCCGCCGGTGCGCATTATCAGCCCTGGCAAGGTGTTCCGTGCCGATGAGTACGACGCCACCCACCTGCCGGTCTTCCATCAGGTCGAGGGGCTGTGCGTGGACAAGGGCATCACGATGGGTCATCTCAAGGGCACCGTCGACGCCTTCGCCCGCGCGATGTTCGGTGACGTGCGTACCAGGTTCCGTCCGCACTACTTCCCGTTCACCGAGCCTAGCGCCGAGGTCGACCTGGAGTGCTTCGTCTGTCACGGGGCCTCGGTCGGCAATCCCGACCGTCCGTGCCGTACGTGCCGCTCCGAGGGATGGATCGAGTGGGGCGGCTGCGGCATCGTCAACCCGCGCGTGCTCATCGCCTGCGGAATCGACACCCGTGTCTACTCCGGGTTCGCCTTCGGAATGGGCATTGACCGCACGGTGATGTTCCGCAACAACGCCCCTGACCTGCGTGACTTCGTCGAGGGTGATGTCCGATTCAGCCGCTCACTCAAGGGAGGAGCACGATGAAGGTCCCCATGTCATGGCTGCAGGCCATGGTCAACCTGCCTGACGGCACCACCACCGAGCAGGTGGCTCAGGTCCTCACCGACCACACCGCGACCGTTGAGAAGGTCGAGGTCGTCGGTGGCGAGTTGACCGGCCCGATCGTCATCGGTCACATCCTGTCCTCGATCCCCGAGCCGCAGAAGAACGGCAAGACCATCAACTGGTGCCGGGTTGACGTCGGTCCCCGGTACAACGCCGAGGGACACCCCAAGAACGTTGAGGATGGCGTCGAGGGACGCGGCATCATCTGTGGTGCTCCCAACGCCGTCGAAGGCGCCTGGGTGGTCGTCTCCCTGCCCGGAGCGGTGCTTCCCGGCGGATTCGCCATCAGCGCCCGCAGGACCTACGGCCACATGTCTGACGGCATGCTCTGCGCCGCCGACGAGCTGGGCATCGGTGTCGACCACTCCGGTATTATCACTCTGCCGCCATCTGTCGAGGGACACCAGCTGGTTCCTGGCGAGGATGCCCTGCCGATTCTCGGTGTGCCTGAAGAGGTCCTCGACGTCGACGTCACTCCGGACATCGGCTACTGCATGTCGGTTCGCGGTATTGCCCGCGAGGTGGCCCATGCCATGTCCGTGCACTTCCCGGATCCCTACGGCGAGGAGCCGATCAGCCCGGTTGACGGTCCGATTGGCGTGGACATCCAGTCCGATGCCTGCAGCCAGTTCGTCGCCCTGCCGGTGACCGGTCTGGATCCGCACGCACCAACCCCACGCTTCATCGCCGATCGCATCACCCGGGCGGGAATGCGTCCGATCAGCCTGGCCGTCGATGTCACCAACTACGTCATGCTGGAGTCCGGCCAGCCCCTCCACGCCTACGACGCCGACAAGGTGAGCGGGACGATCGTCGTTCGTAAGGCTCACGAAGGTGAGCACCTGGTCACCCTCGACGACACCGAGCGCACCCTCGATCCCGACGACCTGGTCATCGCGGACGACTCGGGTGCCATTGGCCTGGCGGGTGTCATGGGTGGTGCCGCCACCGAGATGAGTTCGGAATCGACCTCAATCATCCTCGAGGGGGCTCACTTCGATCCCATGACGGTGGCTCGGGCGTATCGACGTCACAAACTGGGTTCGGAGGCCTCTCGCCGCTTCGAGCGTGGAGTCGATCCGGTGTGTGCCCACACTGCTACGGTTCGTGCCGGCGAGTTGCTGGCTCAATACGGTGGTGCCACCGTCGGTGAGCTGACTGTCGTCGGTGAGCTCTCCGAGATGCCCCGCCAGACCATCAGCGCCGAGCTGCCGGGCCGTATCCTCGGCACCAAGGTGTCCACCGAGGAGGTCATCGAGATCCTGACCCGTTCGGGTGTCAAGGTGACTGCTCTGGGCGATTCCCTCAGCCTCGTCCCGCCGACATGGCGCCCGGACCTGGTTGATGCGTATGACTACGTCGAGGAGATCGCCCGCAAGATCGGCTTCGACCGTATCGAGCCGGTTCTTCCGCCCGCCCAGGGAGCCGCAGGTCTGACGAAGGCCCAGCAGAGTCGTCGTCGTGTGTTGCGTTCGGTTGTCGATGCCGGATTCGTCGAGCTCGTCACCTTGCCCTTCATCGGTGACAAGGATCTCCAGACCCTCGGGGTCGGCGTCGATGACCCGCGTCACGCCACGGTCAAGCTCGCCAATCCTCTTGACGACACCCACCCCTACTTGCGCACCAGCCTGTTGCCGGGACTCTTCCACGCCGTGGCGACGAACATGTCGCGGTCCCAGGAAGATCTCGCGGTCTTCGAGAGCGGTGCGGTCTTCCGCGCCGTGACCCCGGCTAGGGCGCCCCGTCCTGGTGTCGATGAGCGTCCCTCCGACGAGGTCCTTGCTGAGATCGACGCAGCCCTGCCGGCTCAGCCGCGTATGTTGGCCGCGGTGATCTGTGGCAACTGGTTGCCGGATCGCTGGGACGGCGAGCCTGTCAAGGCGGATTGGCGTCATGCGGTGCTGGTGGCTCAGGAGGCCGCTGACGCCGTCGGCGTCCCCCTGGAGCGCAAGGCTGACCGTCAGGCCCCCTGGCATCCGGGCCGTTGCGCTGCCCTCATCGTGAACGGCAAGGTCATTGGTCACGCCGGTGAGTTGCACCCGACCGTGGTGTCGAATGCCGGCCTACCGCAGCGGTCCTGCGCTGTTGAGTTCAACCTTGACGCCTTGGTCGCTGCTGCTCCCCATGGTGGCCAGGTCAAGGCCATCTCGAGTTTCCCGGTGGCCAAGGAGGACGTTGCTCTCGTTGTCGACGAGTCCGTCGCCAGCGAGGATGTCCGTCAGGCTCTCATCGAGGGGGCTGGATCACTGCTGGAGTCCGTCGAGCTGTTCGACGTCTACGAGGGGGAGCAGGTTGGTGAAGGGCACAAGTCGCTCGCCTTCAACCTTCGTCTGCGCGCTGGTGACCGGACTCTCACCGACGCCGAGGCCGCCGAGGCTCGCGACGCTGCGGTATCCCGCGCCGAGGAGGCGTGTGGAGCTCGGCTGAGGTCCTGATACCACTGGTACATGCCATGAGGGGCCGACATCATGTCGGCCCCTCATGCTGTGTTCAGGCGGGTGCTGAGATCTGGATGGGTGTGGCTCAGGCGTTTGCCGGAACCTCACTGCCAACGCCGCGGTGACGGATCGGAACCGCGTTGATGGGCAGGTCAGCCGACTGGTACGAATCGACGGTGGTGTGGACCATGGGCTGTCCGTCGGCTCCCTCAGGGACGAAGCCGCCATCCTGAATCATCTGCAGGTCGGCAGCGCCGGCAGCGCCCTCACTGGTGAGGTAGTCGCCCAGGAAGATGGAGTTGACGACCTCGAGGGCCAGTGGCTGCATGGTACGGATGTGCTGCTCGCGTCCGGCGGCAGCTCGCACCTCGGCATCCGGATGGACGAAGCGGACCATGGCGAGACGCTTGAGGCACCACTGCGGGGTGATGTGCTGAGCGCCGCCGGCCAGTGGTGTCCCCTCGAAGGGGAGCAAGAAGTTCACGGGCACCGAGTCGACTCCGTGTTCACGCAGGTCGAAGATGACGTCGACGAATTCATCGTCGGTCTCGCCCATGCCAGCGATGACGCCAGAGCAGGGGGAGAGACCATTGCGCTTGAGGACCTCGACGGTGTCCATGCGGTCCTCGTAGGAGTGGGTAGTGCAGATCTCGTCGTAGTGGGAGCGAGCGGTGTTTGCGTTGTGGTTGTAGGCGTCGGCACCGGCCTCCTTGATGGAGGCGGCCTTCTCGTCGTCCACGAAGCCCAGACAGACGCAGACCTCGACGTCGGGATGGTCTGCCTTGAGGGAGCGCACCATGCCGTTGACGCGCTCAACGTCTCGCGTGGAGGGGCCATGTCCGGAGGCCACCATGCAGACGCGACGGGCCCCGCCGGCGATACCAGCTTCGACGGCCTCGTGCACCTTCTCGGGGTCGGCCCAGGAGTACTTCATGATCTCGGCACGAGACCCCAGGCGCTGCGAGCAGTATGAGCAGTCCTCGGGGCACAGGCCCGACTTGAGGTTGACCAGGTAATTGAGGCGCACCCGGTTGTCGAAGAAGTGGCGACGAATCTTTCCGGCAGCGGCGATAATCGACATGAGTTCTTCATCACTGCTGCGAAGGATCTCGAGAGCCTCCTCGCGGGTGATCGACTCCCCTCTCAGGCCGCGCTCGGTCATGTCGGCTAGATTCAGCAATGCTCTGGTCCTTCCGAGACTGGAGACGTCCTGAACACCGTTCAGGATTGAACGGGGTTCAATGTAGTCCATGAGGTTCGGTCGACGTGGGCCACCCCCGACAAAAAGTGTCATCGAGTTCGAGGAGTCACCGTGAGCCTGACCAAGGCGGACGTTGTCCGGGCAGGGGTTGAGATCCTCGACACCTATGGGCTTGGCGACCTCTCCATGCGTCGCCTCGCTGAACACCTCGGCGTCAAGGCTGGCGCTCTGTACTGGCATGTTGCCAACAAGCAGAGTCTGTTGGCGGCAGTGAGCGACGAGATCTTGGCAGTGGACGGAGGACCGACGTCCGTACCGGTTGCAGAGGCTGACCTCGCTGCAGGTATTGACGAGTGGGCCCGGTGTTTCCGAAGGACTCTGCTCGCCCACCGTGACGGAGCGGAACTGGTTGCCTCGACGATCTCGGTGGGGCTGGGAGAAGTTGATCCCATCGTGACGGTGCGGGAATTCCTGGCAGTTCATGGCGTTGATGCCGATAGAGCCGGGGGAGTTTCGCGTGCCATCGCCCATCTCGTCCTTGGCCACACCATGGAGGAGCAGACGCGTACCCAGTTGCATGATCTGGGCGTCATGGGGGAGGTCGATCTCGCCCGACAAGAGGCGGATTTCGACCTTGCGTTGGGAATCTTCATTGCGGGTATGGAGAGCGTCTTCTGAGTCGTGGTTGGACTCGGGCCGCTGTATTGATGCATACTTATGTGGTCTTTCGAAAATTTAGCAGACGGTTCAATGGTGCGTGATCAAGGAGGTTCCATGAGCGAGGGGCACTTGGCACCGACCTCACGCGCAGCGCGGCATGCCCGCATCCGCGCCCTGATTCAGGAGGGAAGGATTTCATCCCAAGCTGAGTTGGGCGAGATCCTGGCCTCGGAAGGTTTCGTCGCCTCTCAAGGTACCCTCTCCCGTGACCTCGTCGAGATCGGAGCCATCCGGGGGCGTGATCATGTCGGAAACCCGTGTTATTCAATTCCCGAGGGAGAGCACCCCTCGGATGTGACCACGGGCTCGCTGGCGTGGATCAAGCTGGCACGAATGACCAAGGAGCTGTGCACCGGGGTACGAAACAACGAGTACCTCGTGGTGCTCAAGACCCCACCAGGTGCTGCTCAGTACTACGGATCTGCCATCGACAAGGCGGGCCTGGACATCATCCTGGGGACGATCGCGGGGGACGACACCATTGCCTTGATGTGCGCCATGGGAGTTGACGCCGGAGAGTTGGCGGACGCCTTCTCCCAGATGGCCGTCACGGGTGTGCCTGCTGAGATCCTCTCGCGCCCGGTGCGTGCCTGAGCGAACTGTGGAGGATGGCTCTGTCGGTAGACTGACGCTGAATCGACCCCACGTGGGGTCTTGACGAGAGGAAGTTGACGTGTCGGATCTGTTGGACGACCTGGAGTGGAGAGGGCTTGTTGCCGATTCCACCGACCGTGAGGCATTGGAGGCTCACCTCGCCCAAGGGCCCGTCACCTTCTATGTGGGCTTCGACCCGACCGCGAAGAGTCTTCACATTGGTCACCTCGTCCAGTTGATGCTGGTACGAGCGCTGCAGGAACGCGGACACAAGCCGTTGCTCCTCGTCGGTGGGGCGACCGGCCTCATCGGCGATCCGAAGATGACCGGCGAGCGGCAGATGAATGATCGCGCGGTGGTCGCTGAGTGGGTTGAATCCATCAAGGCGCAGGTGAGCAAGTACGTCGACACCGAGGGGCCTAATGCTGCTCGGATCGTCAACAACTACGACTGGATGGTCGAGTACTCGGCTCTGGATCTCCTGCGTGACGTCGGTAAGTACTTTTCTGTCAACCGGATGCTTGCCCGCGACGTCGTGGCCCGACGTCTCGAGAGCGGCATCTCGTACACCGAGTTCAGCTATGTCCTGCTGCAGGCGCTCGACTTCTACGAGCTGCACAGGCGCTACGGCTGCACCTTGCAGACCGGTGCTCAGGATCAATGGGGGAACATCACAGCGGGTGCAGAATTCATCCGCAGGACGACCGGTCACGTCGTGCACGGTCTGGTGACCCCGCTGTTGACCAAGGCTGATGGCACCAAGTACGGCAAGACCGAGTCCGGAACGGTCTGGGTCGATCCGGAATTGACGAGCGCCTACGCCTTTCACCAGTTCTTCCTCAATGCAGAGGACGCGAAGGTCATCGAGTACCTCAAGATCTTCAGTCCGCGTTCGCGTGAGGAGATCGAGGAGTTGGCTCGCAAGACCGAGGAGGAGCCGTGGCGTCGTGTTGCTCAGCACTGCTTGGCCGACGACCTCACTGATCTTGTCCATGGTGTGGAGCAGCGTAAGGCTGCGCAGGCTGCTGCTCAGGCCATTTTCGGACGCGGTGAGTTGCGGGACCTCGACGAGAAGACGGTGGTCTCTCTGGCCGAGGAGGTCGGCGCAGCTCATCATGAGGGCGGGGAGTACCCGACGATCGTTGACGCTATGGTTGCGGCTGGGATCGTCGATACGAAGTCGGCCGCCAAACGAGCCATCATGGAGGGTGGTGCTTACGTCAATAATGTTAAGGTGACTGATCCTGACCAGTGTCTGACGGATGACGATTTCTTGTGTGGTCGCGTCGCTTTGGTGCGTCGTGGTAAGAGGACTGTTGGGGCCATTCTGCGGTGAGTCCTGGCGATTTTGGGGAGGTGCCCTTGGGGGTTTGCCTACTGGGGTTAGGGCATGTACTATTCTCTAATGCCTCCGGGGTTGGGACGCGGTGAGTGGTCCCGGACTGGATGGCCTGGTTCTCTGATGATCATCTGAAGTGCCATGGATACGGTGTGCCTGCAGTGAGTAGCCGCCTAAGTCCGGGTTGACGCCAGTGTGGTCAGTGGGTAGAATCAGCCGAGCTGCTGCAAGGTGGTTTAGGTCGGGGTGAGTTGTTTTCGGTATATCGGAAATGACGAGCTTCTGGCGCCAAGATGAATTCTTCGATTTGATTTGATGAATTCGGATTGGTAAAGTAGCAAAAGTCGCCGTGAGGCGATGGCTGATCTGGTAGGGCCTTCGGGTTCGACGGGGTGGGCTGGCTGAGTTTGACTTGGTGGGTTTTCTTCGGTAAGGTTGGTCGGGTGCCCCAAGGGTTGCCGGGAGGCGAACTGCGGGTTGCGTGTGATGCTTGAGAACTCAACAGTGTGTCTTTGATAGTCAATGATTTTTGATGCATTTATGGATGTGTCGGATTTGTTTATGAATTCCTTTGTGATTCTGGACATGGACTGATTTTTTTGGTCAGTGTTTGGGGTTAGTGTTTTGGATTCTCTTGTGACATCGTTTGCCTGCATTGTTGTGTGTGGGTGGGTGATATTTTTTCATTGGAGAGTTTGATCCTGGCTCAGGACGAACGCTGGCGGCGTGCTTAACACATGCAAGTCGAACGGAAAGGCCCCTTTGGGGGTACTCGAGTGGCGAACGGGTGAGTAACACGTGAGTAACCTGCCCTTGACTTCGGGATAACTTCAGGAAACTGGGGCTAATACCGGATAGGAATCCTTGCTGCATGGTGGGGGTTGGAAAGCTTCGGCGGTTTTGGATGGACTCGCGGCTTATCAGCTTGTTGGTGGGGTAGTGGCTTACCAAGGCTTTGACGGGTAGCCGGCCTGAGAGGGCGACCGGCCACATTGGGACTGAGATACGGCCCAGACTCCTACGGGAGGCAGCAGTGGGGAATATTGCACAATGGGCGGAAGCCTGATGCAGCAACGCCGCGTGCGGGATGACGGCCTTCGGGTTGTAAACCGCTTTCAGCAGGGGCGAAGCTTGTGGTGACGGTACCTGCAGAAGAAGCACCGGCTAACTACGTGCCAGCAGCCGCGGTGATACGTAGGGTGCGAGCGTTGTCCGGATTTATTGGGCGTAAAGAGCTCGTAGGTGGTTGATTGCGTCGGAAGTGAAAACTTGGGGCTTAACCCTGAGCGTGCTTTCGATACGGGTTGACTTGAGGAAGGTAGGGGAGAATGGAATTCCTGGTGGAGCGGTGGAATGCGCAGATATCAGGAGGAACACCAGTGGCGAAGGCGGTTCTCTGGACCTTTCCTGACGCTGAGGAGCGAAAGCGTGGGGAGCGAACAGGCTTAGATACCCTGGTAGTCCACGCTGTAAACGGTGGGTACTAGGTGTGGGGTCCATTCCACGGATTCCGTGCCGTAGCTAACGCATTAAGTACCCCGCCTGGGGAGTACGGCCGCAAGGCTAAAACTCAAAGGAATTGACGGGGCCCCGCACAAGCGGCGGAGCATGCGGATTAATTCGATGCAACGCGAAGAACCTTACCTGGGTTTGACATGGACTGGGAGTGCTCAGAGATGGGTATGCCTCCTTGTGGGGCTGGTTCACAGGTGGTGCATGGCTGTCGTCAGCTCGTGTCGTGAGATGTTGGGTTAAGTCCCGCAACGAGCGCAACCCTCGTTCACTGTTGCCAGCACGTTATGGTGGGGACTCAGTGGAGACCGCCGGGGTCAACTCGGAGGAAGGTGGGGATGACGTCAAGTCATCATGCCCCTTATGTCCAGGGCTTCACGCATGCTACAATGGCCGGTACAAAGAGTTGCGAGCCTGTGAGGGTGAGCGAATCTCGGAAAGCCGGTCTCAGTTCGGATTGGGGTCTGCAACTCGACCCCATGAAGTCGGAGTCGCTAGTAATCGCAGATCAGCAACGCTGCGGTGAATACGTTCCCGGGGCTTGTACACACCGCCCGTCAAGTCATGAAAGTCGGTAACACCCGAAGCCGGTGGCCTAACCTGTGTGGGGGAGCCGTCGAAGGTGGGACTGGTAATTAGGACTAAGTCGTAACAAGGTAGCCGTACCGGAAGGTGCGGCTGGATCACCTCCTTTCTAAGGAGCAAGTTTTGGTTGTGGCATTGTTCGAGTCGTCCCGTGTGGGGTGATGGTAATGGTGTCGTGCTTCTTGTGGAACATTGGCGTCCTGTTGTTGTGATGGGGTTGGGGGCATGCTGTTGGGGTTCTGGGGTATCACACTGTGTGTGGTGGCCTGGTGCGGTGATGCGTCATCTGTCTGTTGTGGACGGTGGTGTGTTGATTCGTGTGGTGGTTGAGAACTGTATAGTGGATGCGAGCATCTTAATTTTTTGTGTCTTGTGCGTTGTGCAAGTTGTTAAGTGCGATCGGTGGATGCCTTGGCACCAAGAGCCGATGAAGGACGTTGTAACCTGCGATAAGCCCTGGGGAGTTGGTAAACGAGCTGTGATCCGGGGGTGTCCGAATGGGGAAACCTGGAATGTCCGGAGTAGTGTCCGGTGACCCTGCCCTGAATGTATAGGGGTGTGGGAGGTAACGCGGGGAAGTGAAACATCTTAGTACCCGTAGGAAGAGAAAACAACCGTGATTCCGTGAGTAGTGGCGAGCGAAAGTGGATGAGGCTAAACCGTGTGTGTGTTCAAGCCGGCAGGTGTTGCATGTGCGGGGTTGTGGGGGCCTTTTGGTTCTGCTGCCGCAGGATTGGCCAGTGATAAATGTTGCGTGAAGGTGAAGCGTCTGGGAAGGCGTACCGGAGTGGGTGAGAGTCCCGTAACTGTAAGCGTGGCACTGGTGAGGGTTGCCCCAAGTAGCGTGGAACTCGTGGAATTTCGCGTGAATCTGGCGGGACCACCCGTCAAGCCTAAATACTCCTTGGTGACCGATAGTGGATTAGTACCGTGAGGGAATGGTGAAAAGTACCCCGGGAGGGGAGTGAAATAGTACCTGAAACCGGTCGCATACAAGCCGTCAGAGCCTTGTGGGGTGATGGCGTGCCTTTTGAAGAATGAGCCTGCGAGTTAGTGATGCGTGGCGAGGTTAACCTGTGTGGGGGAGTCGTAGCGAAAGCGAGTCTGATAAGGGCGTGAGTCGCGTGTTCTAGACCCGAAGCGGTGTGATCTATCCATGGCCAGGATGAAGCGTCGGTAAGACGTCGTGGAGGTCCGAACCCACTTCAGTTGAAAATGGAGGGGATGAGCTGTGGATAGGGGTGAAAGGCCAATCAAACACCGTGATAGCTGGTTCTCCCCGAAATGCATTTAGGTGCAGCGTTGCGTGGTTCTTGTCGGAGGTAGAGCACTGGATGGTCTAGGGGGCCTATCAGCTTACCGAAATCAGCCAAACTCCGAATGCCGGCAAGTGGAGCGTGGCAGTGAGACGGCGGGGGATAAGCTTCGTCGTCGAGAGGGAAACAGCCCAGATCATCAGCTAAGGCCCCTAAGTGGTAGCTCAGTGGAAAAGGATGTGGAGTTGCGCAGACAGCCAGGAGGTTGGCTTGGAAGCAGCCATCCTTGAAAGAGTGCGTAATAGCTCACTGGTCAAGTGATTCCGCGCCGACAATGTAGCGGGGCTTAAGTTATCCGCCGAAGCTGTGGCAAACCCGTTTTGCGGGTTTGGGTAGGGGAGCGTCCTGTGTGAGGTGAAGCTGCCGGGTGACCGTGTGGTGGATTGTGCGGGAGTGAGAATGCAGGCATGAGTAGCGAATGACGGGTGAAAAACCCGTCCGCCGATTATCCAAGGGTTCCAGGGTCAAGTTAATCTGCCCTGGGTGAGTCGGGGCCTAAGGCGAGGCCGACAGGCGTAGTCGATGGATAACCAGTTGATATTCTGGTACCGGCTTGTCACCGTCCGTGTCGAGGTGTGTGATGCTAAGCGTGCGAGCCTGCCATTGTGATGTCTTTGATGTTGTGGTGGTGTGGTGAGTGTGTGAACCGATCATGTAGTAGGCAAGCTGCGGAGGGACGCAGGGAGGTAGCTCATCCCCGGCGATGGTTGTCCGGGGCTAAATGTGTGGACCGTCTGGTAGGTAAATCCGCTGGGCATATGGTTGAGGCATGATGGCGAGCCCACGTGTGTGGGTGAGTGAGTGATCCTGTACTGTCGAGAAAATCTTCGTGAGCGAGGTGGCTGGTCCGCCCGTACCCTAAACCGACACTGGTGGATAGGTAGAGTATACCGAGGCGATCGAGATCATCATGGTGAAGGAACTCGGCAAAATGCCCCCGTAACTTCGGGATAAGGGGGACCTGAACTGTCAAGGCCTGTACGGCTGGTAGCAGTGAGGGGCGCAGAGACCAGGGGGAAACGACTGTTTACCAAAAACACAGGTCCGTGCGAAGTCGTAAGACGATGTATACGGACTGACTCCTGCCCGGTGCTGGAAGGTTAAGGGGAACTGTTAGCGTTGGCGAAGCGGTGAACTTAAGCCCCAGTAAACGGCGGTGGTAACTATAACCATCCTAAGGTAGCGAAATTCCTTGTCGGGTAAGTTCCGACCTGCACGAATGGAGTAACGATTTCCCTACTGTCTCCACCATGAACTCGGTGAAATTGCAGTACGAGTAAAGATGCTCGTTACGCGCAGCAGGACGGAAAGACCCCGGGACCTTTACTATAGTTTGGTATTGGTGATTGGGACGACTTGTGTAGGATAGGTGGGAGACTGTGAAGTGGCCACGCTAGTGGTTGTGGAGTCATTGTTGAAATACCACTCTGGTCGTTCTGGTTATCTAACTTTGGGCCGTGATCCGGTTCAGGGACAGTGCCTGATGGGTAGTTTGACTGGGGCGGTCGCCTCCTAAAAGGTAACGGAGGCGCCCAAAGGTTCCCTCATCCTGGTTGGTAATCAGGTGTTGAGTGTAAGTGCACAAGGGGGCTTGACTGTGAGACTGACAGGTCGAGCAGGGACGAAAGTCGGGACTAGTGATCTGACGGTGGCTTGTGGACGCGCCGTCACTCAACGGATAAAAGGTACCCCGGGGATAACAGGCTGATCTTGCCCGAGCGCTCATAGCGACGGCATGGTTTGGCACCTCGATGTCGGCTCGTCGCATCCTGGGGCTGGAGTCGGTCCCAAGGGTTGGGCTGTTCGCCCATTAAAGCGGCACGCGAGCTGGGTTCAGAACGTCGTGAGACAGTTCGGTCCCTATCCGCTGCGCGCGGAGGAATCTTGAGAAGGGCTGTCCTTAGTACGAGAGGACCGGGACGGACTGACCTCTGGTGTGCCAGTTGTTCTGCCAAGGGCATGGCTGGTTGGCTACGTCGGGTTGTGATAACCGCTGAAAGCATCTAAGCGGGAAGCACGCTTCAAGATGAGGGTTCCTGCAGATGAATCTGGTAAGGTCTCCGGTAGACGACCGGGTTGATAGGCCAGGCGTGGACGCATCGTAAGGTGTGGAGCTGACTGGTACTAATAGACCGAGGACTTACACAACATTCGCACGCGTACACAAAAGCGTTTTCGTATTGACTCGCATCCACTATATGGCTCCCAACCCCCACCCGAGGAGCACAACATACAGGCCTTCACAGGCCCCCCATATTTTCCGGTGGCCATAGCGGAAGGGAAACACCCGGTCCCATACCGAACCCGGTAGTTAAGCCTTCCAGCGCCGATGGTACTGCACGAGGGATCGTGTGGGAGAGTAGGACGCTGCCGGAATTATATTTTTGTGTGTGCGTGTGGAGACGAGGTTGATCCTTGTCTCCACACGCTTTTTTACACCCGCACACCCGACAGCCGGCGGGGGTGACACCAATCAACCCCCCGGCCCCGTGCCGTCTACCCACAACCACCCACACCAACGAAAACATGAACTTATACCAACGAGTACTTGAATGGGTGCCGATATCATCCCTCCCATTCTTGGCCTCACTATATGGTTATTCTGGGTCCGAGGTCACGGGCGGTATCGCGACATGAAAACAATGACGTGGATAAATCATGCGCCCGCTTAGTCAGATGGACTGTTATTGGCGCTTTCGCTCAGCGCTGCGCTCTGGCAAGAAAGAGCGGGAACTCCACAAGTCGTCCCTCCCGTTCTCGCTTGATAGTCAAGGGAACCGACCATGTCATCTGGCTGAACCCAGCCTTCATACACAACCCCCTCATCGTGGTCTCGGTGAATCCGTCGTGGTAATGACGAGGATCGTCGGCGTCGCGCGCCGGTGAGTGGTGGACGTGGAAGGTACGTCCTTCCTTTTCAGTGAGGTCGATGGCGATGAAGGATCCGTCAGGTTTCAGCATGGTGTGTACAGATCCAAACAACATCGACACGTCCTCGACGTGGTGGAGAACCATGTGAGCAATGACGAGGTCGTACCTGCCGTCGTCGAGGCTAGTTGTGGGATCTGAATAGTCACGATCGAGAACTCTCCATCCCCGGTCGGATGTTCGCTTCGCCGCTACCTTGCGCATGCCCTCACTGGTGTCGGTCAAGGTAAAGGTCCAGGTAGCAGGAGTTGCCAATGCAGCGATCTCAGTGGCGAGCTGGCCGGTTCCCGCTCCGATCTCAAGGACGTCAAGGTCGGGGCTTGGCTGTTGCCCACCTGGGCACATCGTCTCGACGATCGCACGAGCGACTCGCTTTGCCTGTTTCTGCCTGTGGGGGTCGATCTCCCAATCCCGGGCGTGTGTGTCGAATTGGTTCACGTCAATCGATCCTAGAGGGGCAGCATCCACCTGTGGCATCACGGTGAGAAACACGGGCGACGCCGTCGTTCTTGCCTCCGGCCCTAAGGCGAATGCGCTGTCATTCCACGGTGTCGTACTGACATCCAATCGCGCCGGTGAGGTCATCGTGAAGGCGGAACCGGTGCAGGGAAAGTTTTGTGCGCGTCCAGAAGAGGCTGCGCTAGCGAAGACAACGCCGACTGGCTTCCGTCTCGGTTCGCCATGAGGGCCGAGTGTGCGGGACAATGGGAGACATGGCAGATTCTTCCTCCCCCAACAACGGTCGCTCCAGCGGAGACCGACGAGGCCAGGGCCGCAATGGATGGTCCGGCAAGTCGGGCGGACGCGGCGGTTGGAACTCGAAGTCGAATGGTCGTGGCGGGGGTCGCCGTGACCGTCGATCCTGGTCGGACGACGGCGATCGTCGCGGTGATCGCAGGCAGGGACACGGGGGAGACGGCGGTCGTCACTGGGACGAGGATCGCAAGCCCCGTCGCGACGGTGGCTCGGGGCGTTCCTGGCGAGATGATCGCAGGCCGCGTCGGGGCGACCAGGACCGGGACGACCGCTGGAATGACCGTGATGATCGTCGCCGCAATGACCGGCGTTGGGAGGATCGCCGTGATGATCGGCATGACGAGGGTGACAACCGACGTCATGAAGGCCATGGCCGTGGCGATCGTCACTGGGACAAGAACGGTCGCAAGGACTTCCGCAAGACGGACCGCAAGAACTTCCGTCATGACCATCGGGATGATCGTCGCAATGATCACCGGCATGACCATCATGGTGACGATGCTTCGCTCGAGGAGAAGGTGACCCAGGCCCCTGACGAGCCGATGGCACCGCTGGACTTCGACGAGAAGGCCCTGCCCGCCTCGGTACGGGCGGAACTGCGTGGTGTTCCTGCTGACACCGCCCATATCATCGAGGGCCATCTGGTTGCTGCAGCCGAGCTCCTTGACGAGGACCCGGCCCGGGCCAACGCCCACGCTCAGGCTGCGCGTCGACGCGCGCCGCGTCTGCCCGTGCTGCGAGAGGTGGCCGCAGAAGCGGCTTACCAGGCCGGTGAGTACGCCTCGGCCCTGAACGACTACCGGGCCCTTCGGCGCATGACCGGTAATGACAACTTTCTGCCGGTGATGGCTGACTGCGAGCGTGCTCTCGGTCGCCCCCAAGCGGCGCTTCGACTCATCCGCGAAGGCCAGCAGACCGACCTCAGTCCTGCTCAGCAGGTCGAACTGGTGCTCGTCCAAGCTGGTGCCCGTCGTGATCTCGACCAGAAGGCCGAGGCTGTGCGCCTGCTGCGCGACGCCGTCAAGAACCTTAAGGCACCGACCGAGGCAACGGCCCGCCTTCACTACGCCTACGCCGAAATTCTGCTCGAGGATGGAGACACGGCCGGGGCCCGCAAGTGGTTCGTCTCCGCCCAGAGTCACGATCCAGCCAATTTCCTGGATTGTCAGGACCGGATCGACATCATCGATGGTCGGGAGCCGAGCAGGAATCCTGACGACGACGCGGACGACATGGTTTTCATCGAGATGGACGAGGACGACGAGGAGACGAATCAGTGAGCGGCGCCCTCATTGACGGACATGACGCAGCCCTCTTCGACCTGGACGGAGTCGTTTACCTGGGACCCCATCCAGTACCTGCTGCCCCGGACACGATTGCGGAACTGCGTCGTCGAGGGGTGAAGGTTGGTTTCGTCACCAACAATGCGGCCCGGTCCGCTGAGGTAGTTGCCCAGCATTTGACCGACATCGGTATCCCCACGGAGGCCAGTGACGTCGTCACCTCAGCTCAGGCCATCACCGATCTTGCCGCCGAACAGCTGTCTGCAGGGGCCAAGGTGCTCATCATCGGTACCGAGTCGCTGCGTGTGGAGGCGCGATCTCGCGGGCTCGTGACGGTGGAATCGGCGCAGGATGATCCGGTGGCGGTCATCCAGGGTTACGACCCGCACATTGACTGGTCGTTGTTGGAGGAGGCTGGGTTTGCCCTGCAGGCTGGAGCCAAGTGGTACGCGGCCAACCCGGACATCACCCGTCCCACCGATCGTGGCATCGTCCCCGGCATCGGCGCCCAGCTCCAGGTCGTCGCGACGACGTGTGACGCCAAGCCGGTCATCGCTGGCAAGCCCTACCGTCCGCTGCTGGAGGCCACCGTTTCGCGTCTCGGGTGCAAGGCGCCGATCTTCGTGGGGGACCGGCTGGACACCGACATTCGTGGTGCCAACGCCATGAAGATGGACTCCTTGTTCGTCTTCACCGGGGCTCACGGCGTCGCTGATCTGCTGGCTGCAACACCCGAGGACCGACCGCGGAACATCGCTGTGGACCTGTCGGGCCTGCTGGAGCCTGCACGGACGGTTGAGATGTCGGACGCCCACGCTCGCTGTGGTGAGGCGGAGGTCTCACTGACGACTGACCGCGAGATCCGCGCTGACATGGTTCCCGGCGACGTCTCCGGACAGCTCGATGCCGTGACCGCCATGATGACTCTCGTCCACGAGTCCGATGCGACAGTTCCGGAGAAGCCTGAGGAGTCTTTCGACAAGCTCTACTGAACAGTGTTCAATTGGTTGTGACGGCCGCTCATCTCGTGCGGCCGCACGATCTCTTCATGGGAGAAACCCAATGTCATCACGCAGAGGATTCCAGGCCACCGACCTGGCACTCGTCGCCGTCTTCGCTGCCCTCATCGCAGTGCTCGCGGTCATTCCGCCGATCTTCATGGTGGGGGCAGTGCCCTTTGCCCTGCAGATGATTGCCGTCATGCTGACGCCGATGGTGCTTGGCAGCGTCCGCGGCGGATGCGCCATTGGTCTGTACATCCTCGTCGGTGTCCTGGGGCTTCCGGTCTTCAGCGGCGGTGCCAGTGGTGTCGGTGTTCTCGTCGGCCCGACCGGTGGATTCCTGTGGGGTTGGTTGCTGGGAGCATTCGTCGCCGGCGCAGTGGCGACTGTGGTTCTATGTCGACGCCCGCGCAAGTCAATGCTGCCGGTCTGGCTCTTTCTCGTCGCACTCGTGGACCTGGTGTGCGTCTACCTCGGCGGCATCCTCGGGCTGATGGCCTTCGCGAAGCTCAGCCTGAATGCAGCACTGGCTGCCAATATCGCCTTCGTCGGACTCGACCTAGTCAAGGGGATCTTGGCCTGTCTCATCGCCACAGCGGTGCTGACGGCCTTCCCGCGTCTCATGCCGTGATTGAGTTCAAGGATGTCGGCGTCGACGTCGACGAGTATGACGTCGAGGGTCATCACCGACGGGTGACCATCCTCAGCGGGGTCAATGTCACTGTGCCTGAGCGTCGGGTGGCGGTGGTCGGCCCCAACGGAGCGGGCAAGTCAACCCTGCTCAAACTCGTCAACGGGCTCATGGCGGCCACCAGCGGCACCGTCACCGTCGACGGAATTGATCCCAAGTTCGACGGCAAGGCGGCGAGACGGCGGGTGGGGTACATCTTCACCAGCCCCATGAGCCAGCTCGTCATGTCGACCCCCGTTGCTGACGTCGAGCTGTCCTTGCGCCAGCGCATCCGCAATCGTACGGAGCGTCACGATGCTGCCTTGAAGATCCTTGCCGACCAGGGGTTGGAGGCCATCGCTGGCCGCAGCGTCCACGCCCTGTCCGGGGGAGAGCGTCAGTTGGTCTCCCTGGCGAGCGTCCTCGCCGTGGAGCCGTCAGTCATCCTCGCCGACGAACCGACGACCTTGCTCGACCTGCGTAACCGAGAAATGGTCCGGCACGCCTTTGAACGCCTGGATCAGCAGATCCTGTGTTGCACCCATGACCTGGAGCTGGCGGCCTCCTTCGATCGGGTGCTGGCTGTCGAGGACGGCAGGGTCGTCGATGACGGGGACCCTGCCAAAGTCATTGCCGGGTACCGCCGACGGATGATGACCGAGGAGCTGTCCCGATGAAGGCTGACATCTCGGCCTTCCTCGGGGGTTACCGTCCTGGTCACAGCCTGGCCCACCGGATGCCGGTGTGGTCGAAGTACCTTCTCGTGTTGGTCGTAGGTGTCACCCCGTTCTTCGTCAAGCAATGGTGGTTCTCGTCGGGCTGCCTGATCATGGCCGTCGGCATCGACCTGGTCGTGGCAAGGATGCCCGTCCGCACTGCGCTGTCAATCGGCGTGCCATTGTGGATCGCGAACGTCCTCATCCTGGCCTATCACTGCTTCTTCACCACCTGGCAGCGAGGAGTGATCTATGTGGCAGGCCTGCTCGCCTGCCTCTACATCGCTCGGCTCGTCACGTGCACCACGGATCCTGGCGCTCTCATGGACGCCATCGTCGCGATGGTGGGTCCGTTGCGTCCGCTGGGAGCCAAACCTGAGAAGTTCGCCCTCACCTTGGCCTTGATGTGGACCACAATTCCTTATCTCATCGGATCAGTCGGGCAGGTGAGGGAAGCCGCCAGGGCGAGGGGACTGAGACACTCCAGCTGGAGATTCCTCATTCCGATGTTCGTGGGCGCAGTGGGCCATGCCCTGGAGATGGGGGAGGCCCTCAAGGCCCGTGGGCTTGGTGACGATGAGTGACCTCTTCAGCGCGTCGCATGTTCAGGTTGTGGAACGAAAAGCTCACAAATTGGGAACAATCTGCTGAAACCGTGGGGGGACTGCACATCCTTGATGCATGGGTGTGTCAACTATTCGTTCAGAGCAGTAGCCATTCGTCGCTTTGGGAGCCCCAATGACGGCGCTTGCTGTATCACCCCTGGTGCGGCGGGTCACCGAGAGGTGGCAGGCTGTCCCCGTGAGACTTGACCAGGCCCTCGTCGACGCCGAACTGGCGCGTTCACGCACCCTGGCCACCCGGTTGGTGCGTGAAGGACGGGTGACCGTCAACGGGGTGGTCGTCACCAAGCCCGCGGCGAAGGTTGGCCCCTCGGACGACCTAGTGGCGGAGGAAGAGGTGTGGGTCTCCCGGGCGTCCCACAAACTCATCGGGGCGCTGGACGTTCTCGATGTCGAGGTGCCCGCCCGGGTGCTTGACGCCGGAGCATCCACCGGTGGGTTCACCCAAGTCGTCCTGGCGAGGGGAGCTCAACTCGTTCACGCCGTCGACGTCGGCCATGACCAGCTCTCCCCGGTGCTGCGCGAGGACCCACGGGTCATTGTTCACGAAGGCCTCAACCTGCGTGACCTCACGCCTGCCGACCTGGCCACTGACGATCACTTCGAGCCGGTCGACCTGGTGGTCGGCGACGTCTCCTTCATCTCCTTGACGATGATCCTGGAACCGATCTCGGCCGTCCTGAGCCCAGAAGGCCTCATGTTGTTACTGGTCAAGCCACAATTCGAGGTCGGGCGCAAGGCCCTTGGTGCCCACGGGGTCGTCACCGACCCGCAGCTGCGCGCTCAAGCCGTCGCAACCGTCATCGCCAAGGCTGAAGAACTGGGTTGGTCAGTGCGCGACGAGTGCGACAGCCCCTTGCCCGGACAGGACGGAAACGTTGAGCACTTCGTCCTGCTGGAACGGTCTGGTCGGTGAAAGCGGGCCGGACAGGTCACACCGGGCCGCTACTGTGGTGACGTGAACGACACGAGCCCTTCCAGATACGTTGTCGTCGTCACCCATGCCACTCGTGACGACGCCTTTGACGCGGCCGCCGAGTTCATCGCCGAGATGGATAGCAGGAATATTGGCTGCGCCGTTCCCGACGATCAGGTTGAACCGATGACGGAGAAGCTGCCCGGAATTCGGGTTCAGGCTCTCGGAGAGTTCACCCACGAGGCTGAGGTCGTCGTCGTCTTCGGCGGTGACGGTACGATCCTGAGGGCGGCGGAGTGGTCCCTCCCTCGGCACGTCCCCATGATCGGCGTCAACCTGGGACATGTCGGATTCCTGGCCGAATTGGAACGCTCCGACATGGCTGACCTGGTTAATAAGGTCTGTTCGCGCGAATACACCGTTGAGGACCGGCTGGTCCTCAGGATCGCCGTCACCGAGCATTCCGGTCAGCATCGCTGGAATTCGTTTGCCGTCAATGAGCTGTCCTTGGAGAAAGCAGCTCGACGCCGCATGCTCGACGTGCTGGCATCCGTCGACGAATTGCCCGTGCAGCGCTGGAGTTGTGATGGGATCCTCGTCTCCACCCCGACCGGCTCCACCGCCTATGCCTTCTCCGCCGGCGGCCCAGTCATGTGGCCCGATCTCGATGCCATGCTCATGGTGCCGCTCAGCGCCCATGCTCTTTTCGCTCGTCCCCTTGTTATGAGCCCAGCCGCTCGCGTCGACCTCGACATCCAGCCAGATGGTTCGGAATCCGCGGTGCTGTGGTGTGACGGACGCCGCTCCTGCACGGTGCGACCGGGGGAGAGGATCACCGTCGTGCGTCATCCCGATCGTTTGCGCATTGCCCGCCTGGCCGCACAACCCTTCACCTCCCGTCTGGTCAAGAAATTTGAGCTTCCGGTCAGTGGGTGGCGCCAGGGGCGCGGACGTAATCATCCGGGGGAGAGCTCGTGATTCGCAGTGTCCGGATTTGCGGGCTGGGTGTCATTGACGAGACTGTCTTCGAGCCTTCTCCCGCGTTGACAGCGGTGACCGGCGAGACGGGTGCCGGCAAGACGATGGTCGTCACCGGCATCGGCCTGCTGCTGGGGGACAAGGCCGACACCGGACTGGTTCGCCATGGTCGCGACCGAGCCGTCGTCGAGGCCGTTCTCGATGTTCCTGACGCTGATCGCATCAATGACCTGGGCGGAACCGTTGAGGACGGTGAGGTCATCTGCGCCCGACACATCACGACGCGTCGCTCCCGGGCTTTGCTGGGAGGGGCCCAGGTCGCCGCGAACCAGTTGGCGGAGGTCGTCGGGGAGCAGGTGACGATCCACGGACAGTCCGAGCAGGTTCGCCTCGTGGATGCATCGCGTCAGCTCGATGTCGTGGACCGTGCCGCTGGTAAGGAACTGGCCGCGCAGTTGGAGCGTCACTCCCAGTTGTGGATGCAATTTCGCACCGCTTCCCAGCGTCTCCACCGCCTCAATGAGGATCGTGCCGGGGCCGAGATGGAGCGCGAGGTGCTGTCCCGACGGGTGGGGGAGGTCGATGCCGTCGATCCACAGCCCCATGAGGACGACGACCTCATCGCGGAGATGGCGGGGCTCCAAGCAGCTCAGTCGATTCGAGAATCGCTGCGCAGGGCCGATGTCCTCCTCAACGGTCTGGAGACGTCCACCGGGCCTCAACCGGGAACGCTGGCCCTCCTGGAACAGGCCGTTCACGAGCTCGACGGCACCGGGGACGTCGATCCTGGGGCTGCCGAACTGGCTGAGCGCGCTCGCCAGATGTCGTACGACCTGACCGACCTGGCCGCATCAGTGGCCGGCCATGCCGCCCGCGCCGAGTCCGATCCGCAGCGTCTCGAGGAACTGGGGGGACGGCTGGCGGCGATTCAGCGCTTGTTGAGGGCCCGCACGACGACCCTTGACGATCTGCTGGAGACCACCGCCGCGGATCGACACCGTCTTGCCGAGCTCGATCCCGCTGCCAATGATCTCGACGCACTGGGACGTGAGGTGGAGCAGTTGCGTTCCCAATTGCGGGAATCGGCCGACCGCATCAGCGCTGTGCGACGCCGGACCGCCGTCCGGTTGGCTGCCGAGGTGAAGCCGGAGTTGGCTGCCCTGGCCATGCCACACGCCCGGCTGGAGTTTCGCGTCGAACCGGCTCCCATGGGGCCGCGAGGTGCCGATGCCGTGACGATCATGCTGGCGGCCAACCCAGGTGCGGATCCGGCGCCGCTGTCCAAGGCGGCCTCAGGTGGCGAATTGTCGCGAGTGAGGCTGGCCCTCGAGGTCGTCGCGGCACAGACTCAGTCCCCACAGACCTTCGTCTTTGACGAGATCGACTCCGGTGTCGGAGGTGCGGTCGGGATCGAGATCGGGCGGCGACTGCGTCAACTGGCACGTCGTCACCAAGTCGTCGTCGTCACCCACCTGGCCCAGGTCGCCGCCTTCGCCGACACCCATGTCGTCATCACGAAGGCTTCTGACGGAGCCGTCACCAGCTCTGGTCTGAGAGAGGTCGGCGGTTCCGAGCGTGAGATCGAGTTGTCCCGGATGATGAGCGGCATGGTCGACTCGGAGTCTGGTCTGGAGCACGCTCATGACCTGTTGCACGAGGTTGCAGGACAGGACTGACAGGCTGCGCCGGTTGTCCGCCAGCCGGGCCGTCTTGGCCGAGACCTTGGGCCATCCGTTAGGCTGGAGGTCCGTGGGCACCGACAATCACTCCAGCAAGCACGTTTTCGTCACCGGAGGAGTCGTCTCCTCCTTGGGAAAGGGGCTCACGGCCTCCTCCCTCGGGTCTCTTCTCAAGGCTCGTGGCCTCAAGGTCACGATGCAGAAGCTGGACCCCTATCTCAACGTCGATCCGGGAACGATGAACCCGTTCCAGCATGGTGAGGTCTTCGTCACCGAGGACGGTGCCGAGACCGACTTGGACATCGGCCACTACGAGCGATTCCTCAATGAGAACCTGTCTGGCCAGGCCAACGTCACCACCGGCAAGGTCTACTCGGCCGTGATCGCCAAGGAGCGTCGTGGTGATTACCTGGGCGACACGGTTCAGGTCATTCCTCACATCACCAACGAGATCAAGGAACGCATGTTGGCGATGGAGGAGGGCAACCCCGACGTCGTCATCCATGAGATCGGCGGCACCGTGGGTGACATCGAGTCCCTGCCCTTCCTCGAGGCTGCCCGTCAGGTTCGTCACGAGATCGGCCGGGAGAACGTCTTCTTCCTGCACGTCTCCCTGGTTCCCTACATCAAGCCGTCCGGTGAGATGAAGACCAAGCCCACCCAGCACTCCGTGGCAGCCTTGCGGGAGGTTGGTATCCAGCCCGACGCCATCGTCTGCCGCTCCGAGCGCCCGCTGGGCAAGGGCATCAAGTCGAAGATCGCCCTCATGTGTGACGTCGAGGGGCCGGCCGTCGTGTCCTGTCCGGATGCTCCGTCGATCTACCTCATTCCCAAGGTCCTGCACCGCGAGGGCTTGGACGCCTACGTCGTGCAGAAACTCAGCCTGTTCTTCCGCGACGTCGACTGGACGACCTGGGAAGACCTGCTCGACCGAGTCCGCAAGCCGCGCAACGAGGTGACGGTGGCCCTGGTCGGCAAGTACATCGACCTGCCGGACGCCTACCTGTCGGTGACGGAGGCCTTGCGTGCCGGAGGATTTGCCAACAAGGCCAAGGCCAACGTGGTGTGGGTGGCCTCGGACTCCTGCGTGACCCCTGAGGGCGCTGCACAGCAGCTCAAGGACGCTGACGCCATTTGCGTCCCAGGCGGATTCGGTATCCGTGGGGTCGAGGGCAAGATCGGTGCCATTCGCTACGCCCGCGAGCACAAGGTGCCCTTCCTGGGCCTGTGCCTGGGCATGCAGTGCGCGGTTATCGAGGTCGCCCGAGACCTGGCCGGTATCGAGAACGCTGCCTCCAGTGAGTTCGACCCACAGACCACCGACCCGGTCATCGCGACGATGGCCGAGCAGGTCGACGCCGTCTCCGGCAAGGGAGATCTGGGCGGCACCATGCGCCTGGGGGCCTACCCCGCCAAGCTCGCCAAGGATTCCCTGGTGGCCGAGCTCTATGGCACGACGACGGTCTCCGAGCGTCACCGGCACCGCTACGAGGTCAACAACGCCTACCGAGATCGCCTCGAGCAGGCAGGTCTGAGGATCAGCGGCACCTCTCCTGACGGCGGTCTGGCGGAGTTCGTGGAGCTCGACCGCGAGGCTCATCCGTACTTCGTCGCCACTCAGGCCCATCCGGAGCTCAAGTCCCGCCCGACGCACGCCCACCCGCTGTTCCGTGGGCTCGTCGCCGCTGCTGTCGAGCATGCCAAGGCTGCTGCCAAGGAAGCCCCCAAGGAGACAGCCAAGAAGGAGGCCGACAAGTGAGCCAGGAGCGCTGGGACCGCGACGAGTGCTGGCAGGTCGTTGACCACCAGGTGAAGGCTACCGGTCGGGTGTGCAACTTCGTCGATGACGCTGTCGTCACCCCGTCCGGGGAGCACATCAATCGTCAGTACATGAGCCATCCCGGCGCGGTGGGCATCATCGCCCTCGATGACCAGGACCGCGTCGCGGTGGTGAGGCAGTACCGTCATCCGGTGCGCATGGTTCTCGTCGAGCCGCCTGCCGGTCTGCTCGACGTCGACGGCGAGGACTTCCTGATGGCAGCTCAGCGGGAGCTGGCCGAGGAGGCCATGCTCGCTGCCGATGACTGGCGCGTCCTCGTCGACATCGTCACCACCCCGGGTGGATGCCAGGAATCCTTGCGGATCTACCTGGCTCGTGGGCTTCACGAGGCGCCTCGTCCCGAAGGTTTCGTGTTGGAGGGCGAGGAAGTGTCGATGAAGGCTGGTTGGGAGCCGCTGGACGACCTCGTCGAGGCGATCTACGCCGGTCAGTGTCAGTCACCGACCCTGGTGACCGGGGTCATGGCCCTTGAACTGGCTCGTCGCACTGGCCGGATCGACCAGCTGCGTCCTGCCGATTCGCCGTGGCCGATTCGTGAGCGTCCCGGTGGCATCAACGGAGCCCTTGCCGAGTGAGGTCGACCGTCGGTGAGCAGGCCGAGGACTACCTGCGTCACCTTGTCGTGGAGCGAGGGTTGTCCGACAACACGGTTCAGGCTTACCGACGCGACCTTGCGCGCTATCAGGACTTCCTCGACTCGCGCGGGATCCGGTCCCTCCCGGAGGTCACCCGCGTCGACGTCGAGGAATTCCGCCGCCATCTCGACGACCTGGGACTGGCCCCGGCATCGGTCACCCGATCTGTGGTTGCGGTGCGCAATCTCCATCGGTTTGCCGCAGGTGCCGGGCAGACTCCGACAGATGTGACGGCTGGCATCTCTCCGGGAACTCGCTCCCGTCGACTCCCCAAGGCCCTGTCCATGGATCAGGTCGAGGCGCTGCTGGCGGCACCTGACACGGAGACCGTGGAAGGCCTGCGCGACGTGGCGTTGCTGGAATTGCTCTACGGCACAGGTGCGCGTGTCTCGGAGGTCTGCGCCCTTGACGTCGATGACATTCGTCCCGTCCTGGACGATCCAGAACTCGGCTTGAGGCTTGTCGGCAAGGGAGACAAGGAACGCATCGTCCCGCTGGGGAACTATGCCGCGAAGGCGGTGAACGCATGGCTGGTGCGAGGACGTCCCTCCTGGGCCGGGGCGGGACATGGCGACCACGCCCTGCTCCTCAACACTCGCGGACGGAGGTTGTCCCGGCAGTCAGCGTGGGCCGTCATTCGTCGCGCAGGTCAAGCCGCGGGTCTGGATGTCGAGCACCTGTCACCGCACAGCTTGCGTCATTCCTACGCCACCCACTTGCTCGACGGCGGGGCCGATGTCCGAGTGGTGCAGGAACTCCTGGGGCATTCCTCGGTGACGACGACACAGATCTACACCTTGGTGACGGCCGACCATCTCAGGGAGGTGTACCGGTCCTCTCACCCCCGAGCCCTCTGAGGCCAGTCTCGAGGATGGGGTGAGGTTGTCGGGTTCGCCCACTATCGTTGGTGCGAGCATGGATTGTTGTCGTGACGTCGAGAGGAAGGTCACCACGTGTCCGAGACTGACCCCGAACCGCTGTTCCGCGTCCCCGGGCCGGGCCGAGAGGCCCAGGAGGCTGCCGAGAACTCCGTTGGTCCGACCGGACGCGCGCTTCCCGACCTTCCCGAGCCGACGCCGGTTCCCGACGGTCCGAAGCATGCCACCGTCATCTCGATGTGCAACCAGAAGGGTGGAGTCGGCAAGACGACGACGACCATCAACCTGGGTGCTGGGCTGGCCGAATATGGCCGCAAGGTGTTGCTCGTCGACTTCGATCCGCAGGGATCCCTGTCGGTGGGTCTGGGAGTCAATCCACACACCCTGGAGAAATCGATCTACACCCTCTTGATGTCCCGGCGCGACGACGTTCATGACGTCATCCAGCCCACCGAGACCGAGGGCATGGATCTGTTACCGGCCAACATCGACCTTTCGGCGGCGGAGGTGCAGCTCGTCAGCGAGGTGGCCCGTGAGCAGACCCTCAAGCGGGTCATCGACCGTGTCCGTGGCGAGTACGACATGATCCTCATCGACTGCGCCCCATCGCTGGGTCTGCTCACCATCAACGCCTTGACGGCTTCTGACTACGTCATCATGCCGCTGGAATGTGAGTTCTTCGCCCTGCGCGGTATCGCTCTGCTCACCGACACCATCGAGAAGGTGCAGGATCGCCTCAACCCGGATCTGGAA
The DNA here is from genome assembly GCF_000367205.1 of Cutibacterium avidum 44067. Lineage (NCBI taxonomy): Bacteria > Bacillati > Actinomycetota > Actinomycetes > Propionibacteriales > Propionibacteriaceae > Cutibacterium > Cutibacterium avidum. Next base: position 908,916 of record NC_021064.1, read on the forward strand.
ATCCTCGGTATCCTCGGCACGATGTTCGACCCGCGTACCCTGCATGCTCGGGAAGTCATGGAGCGCGTCGTCCAGGCCTTTGGCGAGGTCGTCTTCCACACCGTCATCAAGCGCACCATCAAGTTCCCCGAGACAACGGTCGCGGGGGAGCCGATCACCAGCTACGCCTCCTCGTCACCGGGCGCTCAGGCTTATCGTGATCTGGCCAAGGAGGTTCTGGCCCGATGCCGCGTCGAGTGAGCCTGCCGGGAGCCAACGAGCTCTTCCGGCCCACCGCTGGCAACCACGAACCGGAACGTGCGAAGGCCCCTAAGAATACGCAGGCGAAAACTGCCAAAGCGTCCCCGTCGAGCGCATCGGGAAGGAAACGAGCTGGTAGCGGGCGGGTCCGCCATGATGAGAAGATCACCGTCTATGTCTCCACCGAGGAACTCATTGCTCTGGAGACCGCCAGGTTGGCCCTGCGATCCCAGGGAATCAACGCCGATCGTGGCCGTATCGTGCGCGCATCGGTAGCCATGGCCCTGGCCGATCTGGAGGAGAACGGTCAGGACTCCCGACTAGCCCGTCTCCTCACCACTGACTGAACAACGCGAGGAAGAACATGAGCGACGAGCAAGGTATCCGGCTTCAGAAGGTGCTGGCCCAGGCAGGGCTGGCATCCCGCAGGGCTGCAGAAGAGATGATTGCGGCAGGACGAGTCGAGGTCAATGGTGAACTCATCATTGAGCAGGGACGGCGTGTCGATCCCGAGCACGACGAGATTCGCGTCGACGGGTCCCGTATACCTACTGCCCGACGTCACGTCTACTATGTGCTCAACAAGCCGCAGGGCGTCGTGTCCACGATGGACGATCCAGAAGGGCGCCCCTGTCTGTCCGACATCGAGGGAGTGCCACACGGCATTCGTCTGTTCCACGTCGGTCGTCTCGACACCGAGACCTCTGGCCTGATTTTGTTGACCAACGATGGTGAATTCTCCAACCGCATGACCCACCCGTCGTACAAGGTTCTTAAGACTTACCTGGCTGACGTCGAGGGTCGGGTCGATGCCAAGGTCATTCGTCGCCTTGCGAAAGGCATCACCTTGGAGGACGGTCCGGTCAAGCCCGATGCCGTGCGACTCGTGCAGGCCAACGATGAGCACTCCTTGGTCGAAGTGAGCCTTCACGAGGGCCGAAATCGCATCGTGCGCCGCATGATGGACTCGGTTGCCCACCCGGTGCGTCGGCTGTCCCGGACGGCGATCGGCCCGGTCAGACTAGGGCGTTTGGGACGTGGCGACATGCGCGAGCTCACGCGCGAGGAGCTGGGGCAGCTTCTCGACCTCGTCGAGTTGTGAGGCGCTTCAGTGACAGGAATTGTGCTGAGGCATCCCTCGGGTAATCTCAGGCAGGTGAGTTCGAACAAGCATCGTCCGGTCAGCGCCGCGGCACTTGCCGCCGTACTGTGCGTGTCGTCACTGGCCCTCGCCTCCTGCAACAAGTCATCCTCCGACGCCAAGCCGTCGCCGAGTGCCTCGGCAAGCGCCCCGGCCTCCGCCTCCGCGAGCGCGAAGGCCTCGGCCACTCCGACCAAGAAGCCGACCATGGTCACGAACCTTGATCGGATCAAGGTGTCCGGCGAGGACGGCAAGTCACCCAAGGTTGAGGGATCATGGCCGCTGGCCATCGCCAAGACCCAGTCCAAGGTGCTCAAGAAGGGCGACGGCGAGAAGGTCGACAAGAACGCCACCGTCAAGGTGAATTACCTTGGCGTCAACGGGCGTACCGGAAAGGTGTTCGACTCCTCCTACCAGCGTGGATCCACCGTGGACTTCCCGCTGTCCCATGTCGTCCCAGGATTTGCGAAGGGTCTCGCCGGCAAGCACGAAGGCGATCGCGTCCTCATCATGATGCCGGGTTCTGACGCCTACGATTCTCGAGGTGGTGCCCCGCAGGCTGGCATCATGAAGGGTGATTCCCTCGTCTTCGTCGTCGACATCGTCGGCGTGCCGCTCACCAAGGCCAAGGGTGAGGCAGTGACCCCGGCGTCCGGCCTGCCAACCGTCAAGGAGGTTCATGGAGCCCCGGTCGTGACGATCGGCAACGCCAAGAAGCCGTCAAAGCTTGTCGTCCAGCCCCTCACCAAGGGAGATGGCAAGAAGGTCACGGCCAAGGATGCGATTGACGTCAAGTACCGCACCTACGCCTGGTCCTCGAAGGAGCTCATCGAGGATGGGTTCTCCGGCGAGGCCGTCACCGGTTCCATGAACTCGGTCATCCCGGGGTGGAAGAAGGGCCTGGTGGGTCAGACGGTCGGCTCGCGCGTCATGCTCATCGTCCCGCCTGCTGATGCCTATCCGGAGGGCAACACCAATCCGCCCGTGAAGAAGGGCGAGACCCTGGTGTACGTCATCGACATTCTCTCGGCTCAGAAGGAGTCCTGAGACACTGATCTGAGGCACTGATTCGGTCGGTCCTGTCTGACAGGACCGACCGAATCAGTTGTCACAACTCGTCCACGGAGAGAACGGCGTCACTCCACCACCCCAATGGGCCATCGAGGGAAGCGGGATCCAGCGGGGCCGTCACGGCCGGGGGTGAGGGTGGGGTCAGAGCCACCGACCCGATGAGGTCATGCGGGTCGCTGACTTCCGGAAGCCCCAAGGACCGACACAGCCATGCCATGATGCGGTTGCGGTCGATTCCCTCAGTCATGAGCCGGGTCAGTCCTGCAGCTCCCGCCGATTTGGAGAGACGCTCACCACCGGGGGCAGTGACGAGACCGGTGTGCGCATAGGTCGGGGTCTCAAAACCCAGCAGTGCGGCCAAGTGAGACTGACGCGGCGCCGAGGACCACAGGTCCCGTGCCCGAACGACCTGATCCACCCCCTGCAGCCCGTCGTCGACGACCACCGCGAGGTTGTATGCGGGGGTGCCGTCGTTACGCACCAGGACGAGATCGTCGACTCGTCCTCGGCAATGTCCCCGGGCTAGGTCGGTGGCCTCGAAGGAGTCGACCTGGCTGGCCAGGCGGGTGGCGGGAGGACGTTTCGTCGCCCGTTCCTCGCGCTGTGGTGCAGTCACGGTTCGGCAGGTCCCCGGGTACGGACGCCAGTCGGCCTCGTTGGGGGCGGTGGCCGCTGCCGCGATCTCCTTGCGAGTGCAGAAGCAGGGGTAGGTGTCCAAGCCCGCGACGGCGTCGGCGTAGAGGTCACGACGCTCCGACTGCCGGACCACTGGTCCGTCCCAGTCGATGCCAAGGGTCTCCAGATCCCGTAACTGGGTCGAGGCGATGTTTCCGGCGGCCGCCACCCGTGCCTGATCCAGGTCCTCGATGCGCACCACGAATCGCCGTCCCGAGGATCGAGCCAGCAACCAGGCCACCAACGCGGTGCGGAGGTTTCCCAGGTGGAGGGTCGAGGTGGGGGACGGGGCAAATCGTCCCGCTGCCGCGGATGGCTGCGGAGAGGAATGGGTTGCGGCAAAATCGGTCACGAGCGGCAGTGTAGGCAAAAATTGTTGTGACGGAATGGGCATGCCCGCCCACGTGGGTAGGCTGTGACGCTGGAAGGGAGGGTGCCGATGGCTGCGCAGCGTTCGGAGAGGTTGGTCAACCTCGTCATTGCTCTCCTTGTCACTGACCGTCCTCTCACTCGTGCCCAGTTGCGCGACATGATCGAGGACTACCGCAGGGTCTCCGAGGTCGCTTTCCAGCGCTCCTTCGAGCGCGACAAGGAGGAACTGCGTCGGATCGGCATCACCGTCGAGTCCGTGACCCTCGACACCTTCTTCGGCGACGAGGTCGGTTACCGCATTCCTCGTGCGGACGTCGAGCTGCCTCCCGTGCAATTCACCCAGGCCGAGGCCGACGCCTTGGCCACTGCGGCGAGGGTGTGGCGGGAGTCCGTTCTTGACGAATCTTCCACCTCCGCGCTGGTGAAGCTGCGGGCTGCTGGTGTCGAGCCCGACACCGAGGCCGGTATTGCCACGCAGGTCGTCACCGGAGCTGACGCACCGTCCTTCTCTGATCTGTGGCGGGCCACCATCGACCGGTCTCGGGTGAGGTTCGGGTACCGAGGTGGCAAACAGCGCACCGTCGATCCATGGCGGATGGCTCTGCGCCGGGGACGTTGGTACCTCGTTGGACGTGACGTGGACCGCGACGAGCCGCGACTGTTCCGTCTCTCGCGCATCAGTTCTGCGGTGACGACCGTGGGGGAGCCCGGTACCGTCACCAGTCCCGAACCTGAGGTCATCGAGGCCCACCTCAATCGCCTTGAACCGCCGGAGCCCGAGGAGGTCGACGTCACCATGGCCGTCGCTCCCGGTGTGCGTCTGGGAGTCATGACGACTCGCGCAGAGTGGGACGGGCCCGTTCCTGAGGGGTACGAGGTCGTCACCGGAGGGTTTGGCGGATATGACGAGGCCGCCACCGCGGTACTGCGCGCTGGTGGGCGGATCATTCTGCTCGCCCCGGAGAAGGCCCGCACGGTGCTCGCCGATCGTATTCAGGCCGTCCTGCGGTTGGAGGAGGATGCCTCATGACCGCCCGTACTGACACCGCCAGACTGCTCGCGCTCATCCCGTATCTGCGTTCCCATCCCGGAGTCGCTGTTACCGAGGTCGCTAGGGTTTTCGGAGTGACCACCGACCGGGTGATCGCGGATCTCAAGATCCTGTGGATGGTCGGACTGCCCGGCGGCATGCCGGACGATCTCATCGACATCGACATGGATGCCGTCGACTCCGACGGCACCATCACGATCACCAATGCCGACGCCCTGCCGCGTCCCATGCGTCTGACACCTGACGAGGCGTGGTCCTTGCTGGCCGCCCTGCAGGTCATCGCCGATCTGGCCGACGACACCGTTCGGCCTGCCGTGGCGTCGGCGGTCGAGAAGTTGCGCCAGGTCTGCCCGCAGTCCGGTCCGGATCCGGTCGAAGCCAGCGTGGAGGCCGATTACGACCCGCGTTCGGAATGGTTCACCGGAGCCTGCGCCAACAAGTGGCGCATCGAGATCGTCCACAAGCGAGGCGACGACCCCACCCCGCACACCCAGGTCGTCGATCCTGTCCGGGTGGAGGTTCGTGACGGTCATCGTTACCTCGTAGGGTGGTCGATGGCCCGCAAACAGTGGCGAACCTGGCGTCTGGATCGCGTCGTGACTGGCAAGAGGGTGGGTCACGCCACAAATCATGGCCGTCCGCCCAAGACTCTTGAGTGGTTTTCCGATGTCGTCGATGAAGTGACACTGACCCTGGCCCCGCGTGCCGGATGGGTCGCCGAATACCACCCGGTGCGTCACGTCGAGAAGGACGGGGACGTGTGGAAGGTGACGTTCGCAGTCGCCTCACCGACCTGGCTCGCCGAGCTCATGGTGGGTCTGAGCCCCGATGTCCTCGCCGTAGATCCGCCTCGTGCGGCTGCTCCAGCGATTCAGCTGGCACGCGCGGCCGCCATCGCCAACGGTATTGAGGTGCCACAGCGTGAGGCTGGGGGCGAGTCCTGATATGTGGTGGATGTGGGCCCTTGTTCTCGCATTCGTCCTGTTTGTCGTGGAGATCGTGGTCGGCACGATCTGGTTGTGGCACAAGGTCGTCGCACTGCTGAGCGACGTGGAACGGACGACCGGTCAGCTCGACGAGTTGGCTCACGTCCTGGAGGATCTCGACACCACTGCTGGTAAGGAGTCGATGAGGTCCGATGTACGGTGAGCGTCGTGGTAGCCTGAACGCCGATCGTCGAGCTGGAGGCCCTCCTGTGTGGTGCGGGAACGGGTGCCAGCCAAGTCTGGAAGGAGAGCCTCAATGGCTCCTCTGCTCATCGCGAATGAGATGACCATCATCATCATCGTCGTCCTCGCGCTTGTTCTCTTCGGTGGTTCCCGCATCGCCGGTGTTGGCAAGGGTGCCGGTCGCGCCATCCGTGAGTTCAAGGAAGAGACTGCCGGTCTCGACAAGGGCAAGGACAAGGAGGCCGAGAAGGACATCGAGGCCGTCGAGGCTGACGTCGCCAAGGATCAGAGTAAGCCGACCGAGTGAGTCAACTCATGGCCACGGATACTCCGGTCGAGCAAGCTGAGGTGGGGCAGACCGTCGGTGAGGGTCACCGTCGGTTTGCCCGATTCCGTCCGCCCGAGGCCGGGGAGGGCGGCACGATGTCTCTCCTGGATCATGTCCGGGAGCTCCGGTACCGAATCATCGTGTCATTCATCGCGGTCGTCATCACGAGCTCCGTGGCCTTCGTGTTCTACCGGCCGCTGGTCGAGATCGTCATGTATCCCTACCAGCAGGCCAGCGCCGCGATCAAGGAAAAGAATCCGACGGCCTCCTTGCAGGTCGTCAACAACGGTGTCGTCGCCCCGTTCGTGTTGAACATGAGGGTGGCCATCGTCGCCGGACTCATCGCAGCCTGCCCTGTCTGGTTGTACCAGATCTGGGCCTTCATCGTCCCTGGTCTTCTCGTCAACGAGAAGAAATGGGCGCTGCGATTCCTGGGATCGGCCATTCCGTTGTTCCTCATCGGCTCCGCGCTGGGATATTGGGTGCTACCCAAGGGCATCGCCCTGATGTTGAACTTCACTCCCCACGGCATGGGCATCACCAACCTGCTGGACATGAATGCCTTCCTTGCGTTGGAGATTCGCGTCATCCTGCTGTTCGGGGTGAGCTTCCTGCTGCCGGTTGTGCTGGTCCTGCTCAACCTGGTCCACGTGTTGTCGTCTGCGCAGTTGAAGTCGGCACGCAAGTGGTCCATCTTCGGTTTCTTCTGCCTGGGGGCCTTCGTCAATCCGTCCGGTGACCCGATCTCGATGTGTGCCCTCGCGGTACCACTGAGCGTGATGTACGTCATCGCCGAGTGGATCTGCCGCAGCAATGAGCGAAAGCGCAACACCGATGACCTGGGCATCGACAAGTCCGAGTTCAACATTCAGATCGACTGATCCGTGCCCACCTCTGCGTCGCGGCAGGAGTGCGCCGCATGACAACCCGTCTGCTTGTCAATCCGGCCGCCGGTGGCGGCCGCGCTGATCGTCTCCAGCCCTGGGTGGCAGCACAGTTGCAGCGGGCCTTCGGTGACGTCGATGCCGTACACACCACCAGCTTTCAGAATGCCGACGAGGCATTGGCTGAGTTTGCGGCCACCGACGGTGAGGGGGACCGCGTCGTCGTCATGGGCGGAGACGGCATGGTCCACCTGGGACTCAACCATCTCGCAGGGACCAGGATCCGGCTCGCCATCGTGCCGTCGGGGACCGGGAATGACTTTGCCTCGTCGGTGGGCCTGCCCTCCAGGGTTGACGATGCGATCAGGCACATCGTGGCTGATCAGCCCACTCGGATCGACCTCGCCGAGGTCACAGGTGCCGTATATGGCGGGCATTGCTGGGTGGGATGCGTTGTCTCCACCGGATACGACGCTATCGTCAACCGACGTACCAACCGCATGACGACGAAGTTCGGTCCGCTGAGTTACGGCTGGGTCGCGCTGTCAGCCCTGGCCGAGTTCACTCCCAGGCACTACCGGATCAGCATCGATGGACAGGACCGAGAGCTCGACGCCATGCTCATCGCCGTCGGCAATGGCGGACACTTCGGTGGCGGGATGAGGGTCTGTCCGACGGCCAGCGTCGTCGACGGGTTGCTCGACATCACGATCATCCATGCCGTACCCCGCCGGACACTGCTCAGCTGTCTGCCCCTGCTATACGCCGGCCGGTTCACCCATCTCGACTTCGTGGAGACCCTGCGCGCCCGACGCGTTGACATCGATGGGGATGACATGTTTGCGATGGCCGACGGAGAAGAGATCGGGGACGTTCCACTGACTGTCGTCGCCCGTCCATCCGCGGTCAACCTCGTCGGTCTGCCGTGACGGTCGTACCTGGCCGCTAGGTTGGAGACATGAGCGAGACTCTTGACCGGTTCATCGCAGGGCTGTCCTTCGAACCTGACGACTACCAGGTGACGGCTTGTCAGGATCTCGACGACGGTGCCGGGGTCCTGGTCGCCGCGCCGACGGGGGCCGGTAAGACGGTGGTGGGCGAGTACGCCACTGACTTGGCTCTGGCCTCAGGTCTGAAGTGCTTCTACACCACCCCCATCAAGGCGCTGTCCAACCAGAAGTTCCATGATCTGGTGGCTCGTCACGGTGAGGACCAGGTGGGTCTGTTGACTGGTGACGTCACCATCAATTCGGAAGCTCCCGTTGTCGTCATGACGACTGAGGTGTTGCGGAACATGATCTACCGCAACTCCCACACCCTCGACACCCTGGGTTGGGTCGTGCTCGACGAGGTGCACTACCTGGCTGACCGTTTCCGTGGCCCGGTCTGGGAGGAAGTCATCCTCGGTCTGGAACCGCAGGTCAAGATCGTCGGACTCTCGGCGACCGTGTCCAACGCGGAGGAATTCGGGGAGTGGCTAGACGAGGTGCGCGGGGACGTTCGTGTCGTCGTCTCCGAGCGTCGCCCTGTCCCGTTGACCCAACACGTGGCCGTTGGACGGCGACTCCATGATCTCTTTGGCGACAGGCGTCTCACCGACGTCAATCCGGAGCTGATCTCCATCGCTAAGGAGGAGTCCAGATTCCAGCGGGACGACTCTCGTCGTCCCCGAGGCCGCTCTGGCAAGGGGAAACGCAATGTCTCCTATGGCAGTGGCCGGTTTGGCGGAGCCTCCGCCCAGCGTCGAGGACGAGGCGGACGTGACAAGCCGCGCGGTCCTCGTAACCAACCCAGTCGCATTCAAGTCGTGCGGTCCCTCCAGAGGGCAAATCTGCTGCCCGCCATCATCTTCGTGTTCTCCCGGGTCGGATGTGACGCCGCCGTCAGCCAATTGCTCAACACCGACCTGGTTCTCACGAGCCAGCGGGAGGCCCGCCAACTGCGCCGGATCGCGGAGCGCCACGGCGAGGGATTGACAGACGAGGAGCGTCGAGCGGTGGGCTGGAACCACTTCGTGGCGGCCTTCGAACGCGGTATCGCCGCTCACCACGCAGGACTGCTGCCAGTGCTCAAGGCCATCGTCGAGGAAGGGTTTGTCGCAGGGCTCCTCAAGGTCGTCGTCGCCACGGAGACGCTGGCCTTGGGTATCAACATGCCTGCTCGCACCGTCGTGCTGGAAAAGCTCGTCAAGTACAACGGACAGACCCATGCCGACATCACACCGGGCGAGTACACCCAGCTCACCGGTCGCGCCGGACGCCGTGGCATCGACACCCAGGGACATGCGGTGGTGTGCTGGCAGGCCGGGATGGATCCTCGTGCGGTGGCCGGTCTGGCGTCGCGACGGACGTATCCACTCAACTCGGCCTTCGTCCCGACCTACAACATGGCCGTCAACCTCGTCGGATCGATGGGGCGCGAGAAGGCCCGTGACTTGTTGGAACACTCCTTCGCCCAGTTCCAGACCGATCGCAGGCTGGGTGGTTCGGCAGTGCGCAGCCGTAAGACCCAGTCCGAGATCGATGCCTATCTGAAAGCGGCCCATTGCGAGCACGGCGATTTCGCGGAGTATGCCCGCATGCGTGAGGAGATCGGCGAGCTGGAACATGAGCAGGCTCGGCTGCGCAAGGGGGAGCGGCCCAGCCAGGTCGCCGATTCCCTGTCCCGTCTCGACTCGGGTGACGTCATCGCGGTGCCGTCCGGTCCGCACGCCGGGTGGGTTGTCGTCGTCGATCCCGGTACTCACGGAAAACGGGGTAAGCGTCCGCATCCACTTGTCATGACCCCGGGCCGCACCGTGATTCGCCTTGGCCATGAGGACGTCGACGCCCCCGTCAAGCGGGTTGCCGGGGTCACGGTTCCGCGCCATTTTCACCCAGGAAATCAGGCCGATCGTCGATCCCTGGGTAAGGCCTTCGATCGAGTCCTTGACGGTCTGGGGCAGCCGGTCATCCAACCGAAACGTCCCGAGGTGGACGCGGAGCTGGCCGAGCGCATCCGTGAGCTGAGGGCTCGGATGAGGCAGCATCCCTGCCATTCCTGCCCGGATCGGGAATCCCACGCTCGCTTTGCCGAGCGTGCCATGAGGCTGTCGCGTCGCAGCGAACGAGAGTTGGCGAAAGCGCGGGCCAAGGCCACGTCGATCGCTACCCAGTTCGAGCGGATCGTGCTCGTCCTGGAGGCACTGGGATACCTCGGTGAGGGGGGCCAGGACGTCACCGACGCCGGCCGAATGTTGTCGGGGATCTACTCCGAGCTTGACCTCGTGACGGCCGAGGCCATTCGGCGTGGTGTCTTCGACGAACTGGACTATCCCCAGCTGGCCGCGGTGTTGTCAACCATCGTCCACGAATCACGTCCTGGTGATCGTGGCCACCTGCACCGCATGCCCGACCACGACAGCGAGTCGGCGGAATCCCAGCTCCGAGCCGTGCGAGCCGAAATCGGCCTGCTGGAGCGCGATCACCGTATCGAGCGTCCTCGCGATCTCGACATCGGATTCGCGGAGATGGCCTATGCCTGGGCTGCTGGGGCCGGGTTGGAGACGGTGCTCGACGACATGAGTGCCGGTGACTTCGTGCGCCGGGTGCGCCAGGTCTGTGATCTGGCGGGCCAGATCGCTCATGCCGGAGTCTCTGAGGAGCTTGACCACACCTGCCGTCAGGTGGTCGGTGCCATGCAGCGCGGAGTCGTCACCATGGACCGCGAGGAGGAGTGAGACCGCCGCTCACCCTCGACGGCACCTGCTCGCCAAGGGGCCACGCCCGGTAGCCTGTGGCCATGGCTGTGGCTGTGCGTGTCATCCCGTGTCTCGACGTCAAGGACGGACGAGTCGTCAAGGGCGTCAACTTCGTCGGTCTGCGCGACGCCGGTGATCCGGTGGAATTGGCGGCTGAGTACGGACGCCTGGGTGCTGACGAGGTGACCTTCCTCGACATCTCCGCCTCGAGCGAGGGACGAGCCACCACCCGCGAGGTGGTGACCCGCTGCGCCGAGACGATTTTCGTACCCCTCACGGTGGGTGGCGGGGTATGCGGGGTTGACGACGTCGACGTCCTGCTGCGCTCAGGTGCCGACAAGGTGGGGATCAACACCGGAGCCATCGCCAACCCGGGGATCATCGACGAGGTCGCGGACCGATTCGGCAACCAGGTCATCGTGCTGTCGGTCGACGCACGACGGGAACCAGACCAGCCCTCCGGATTCGGGGTGACCACCCACGGTGGAAGCCGTTCGGCCGGTCTTGATGCCGTCGAGTGGGCGCGTCAAGCCGTCGACCGAGGAGCCGGCGAGGTCCTGCTCAACTCCATGGACGCTGACGGCACCACGGATGGTTTCGACATCGAGATGATCGAGGCGGTACGCCGGGCAGTCGACGTCCCACTCATCGCCTCGGGTGGGGCCGGCAAGGTGTCTGACTTCGTCGAGGCGGTGCGAGCCGGTGCCGACGCCGTCCTGGCTGCATCGGTGTTTCACTACCGCACCCTGACGATCGCCCAGGTCAAGGACGGCTTGCGCGAGGCCGGTTTCGAGGTCCGCTGAGCGAACATCGCCATCGGGGAGAGCCGTTGTGGTAGTCATGATTCATGGACTGCCTTTTCTGCTCAATTGCTGCGGGGGACATCCCTGCGACGATCGTTGATTCCGACGACACCTCGGTCGCATTCCTCGACATCGAGCCCTTCCAGGATGGCCACACCCTCGTCATCCCGCGGAAGCATGTCACGAGCGTTCTCAACGACGACGGGGAGCTGGCTCGTATCAGCCCGATGGTGACGAAGGTGGCTCGGCGTCTCGTCGATTCGCTGGGAGCATCCGGGGTCAACATCGTCTCCAACGCCGGTGAAGTCGCAGGTCAGAGCGTCCATCATCTCCACGTCCATGTCGTTCCGCGGTATGACCGCGAGCCCGGGATCAATGCCATTCGTTCGACCATGCCGCGGCGTCCGGTCGAGGAGGTTGCCGCCATGGTGACCGGAGAGCCGAACAGAAGATAGTCCACAGTGTGGGACGTTTGTCCGAATTGGTTGACGGCTGGCCGCTCATGCACGAAGCTCAAAGGCATGAACGGCCAGCTTCTTGTTATTGGTTAGCGTCCTCATCCTCGGATAGGACGCTCCCTCGTGTGCCACATCGGCAGCGAGGGTTTTTTCTTGTCCAGGACCTTGGCAGCACCAATGAAGGGCACCGTTTCGCAACCACGGATGGAGGATGGCATGACCGAGAAATCCCGGCATCAACGGATGATGACTGGCGCACAGATCGTTATCGAGAGCCTCGAGAAGCTCGGTGCCGAGGTTGTCTTCGGGCTTCCCGGTGGTGCGATCATGCCAACCTATGATCCGCTGATGGATTCCTCGAGGGTGCGGCACATCCTGGTGCGCCATGAACAGGGAGCTGGCCATGCCGCAGAGGGGTACGCAGTCGCCACCGGAAAGGTGGGTGTGTGCATGGCGACCTCGGGGCCAGGCGCGACCAACCTCGTCACCCCGCTCTACGACGCCTACCTGGATTCGGTGCCGCTGGTGGCCATCACCGGTCAGGTCGGTACCACCCTCATCGGAACTGACGGTTTCCAGGAGGCCGACATCCGCGGCATCACGATGCCGATCACCAAGCACAACTTCCTCATCACCCGTGCCGAGGACATCCCGTTGGCGATGGCCGAGGCCTTCCACATCGCGTCGACCGGACGACCCGGCCCGGTCCTGATCGACATCACCAAGGACGCCCAGACCTCGGTCGTCCCGTTCACGTGGCCCAAGCAGTTCGACCTGCCTGGCTACAAGCCGACGACTCGTCCCCACAGCAGGCAGATCAAGGAGGCGACCGACCTCATCCGGGCCGCTCGTCGTCCGGTGCTCTACGTCGGTGGCGGCGTCGCCAAGGCCGAGGCTGCGGGCGAGCTGGCTCGGTTGGTCGACATGACGAGCATCCCGGTCGCAACCACCTTGATGGCCCGCGACGTCTTACCGGCCACACATCCGTTGGCCCTCGGCATGCCCGGCATGCACGGCTCGGTGGCTGCCGTCGGGGCGTTGCAGCGCGCCGATCTCCTCATCGCCGTCGGCACTCGGTTCGACGACCGTGTCACCGGGCGTCTCGACACCTTCGCTCCTGGCGCTAAGGTCATCCACGCCGACATCGATCCCGCTGAGATCGGCAAGAATCGTCATGCCGATGTCCCGATTGTCGGGGACGCAAGGCTGACCCTGTCGCGCCTGGCGGAGTCCCTGGAGGGCAAGGAGCTGCTCGACATCTCCAACTGGGTGCGTCAGCTGCAGCGGATGAAGGAGACCTATGCGCCGTCGTGGGAAGAGGTGCCCGAGGGCGAGATCTCCCCGCAACAGGTCATCCAGCGCATCGGCGCCCTGGCACCCGAGGACAGCGTGTTCGTGACGGGTGTGGGCCAGCACCAGATGTGGGCCTCCCACTTCCTGCCGCACGACAAGCCGCGGTCCTGGTTGACCTCCGGCGGCGCCGGAACAATGGGGTACTGCGTCCCGGCAGCCTTGGGTGCCAAGGTCGGGCGTCCTGATGCCACCGTGTGGGGTATTGACGGTGACGGCTGCTTCCAGATGACCAACCAGGAACTCGTCACGGCCGCCCTCAACGATGTACCGGTCAAGATCGCCATCATCAACAACAACGTGCTCGGCATGGTGCGTCAGTGGCAGAACCTCTTCTTCGACTCCAGGTTCTCCCATACCGACCTGCACTCCGACCGTCTGCCGGACTTCGTCAAGCTCGCCGAGGCAATGGGCTGTGCGGCCTTCCGCGTGACCGATCCGGACAAGGTCGACGAGACGATCAAGACTGCCAACGAGATCAACGACCGTCCGGTGGTCGTGGAGTTCGTCGTCCACACTGACGCCATGGTGTGGCCGATGGTGGCCGCCGGGACCAGCAACGACGACATCAAGATCGCTCGCGACATGGCTCCCGACTGGGGAGACGCCGGGGATGATATCGCACCCGTCGATGACGAGGACGACGCAGACGACGGGACCGAGGAGAACTGAGATGACCAGACACGTGCTGTCGGTGTTGGTGACGAACCGTCCGGGCGTGCTGACCCGGGTGTCGGGCCTGTTCGCCCGCCGGGGATACAACATCGAGTCCCTGACCGTCTCGCCGACCGATGATCCCAGCGAGTCCCGGATGACGATCGGGGTGAGCGTCGCCTCGGCCCAGGCCCTCGAGCAGATCGTCAAGCAGCTCAACAAGCTCATCGAGGTTCACAAGATTGTCGAGTTGGATCCCGGTGCGGTCACCCGTGAGCTCATCCTCGTCAAGGTGCGCTCCAACGTCGAGAATCGTTCCAAGATCATCGACACCGTCGAACTGTTCCGGGGCAAGACCGTCGACGTCTCACTGGAGTCGCTGACGATCGAGGCGACCGGGGGACGTGAGAAGCTGGACGCATTGCTGCAGATGCTGGAGCCGTTCGGAATCATCGAACTCGTTCAGTCCGGACAGGTGGCCCTCAACCGTGGTGCCGCCGCTCTCGGGGCAAAACGCTCTGGATGACCAGGAATTCCTCCAACCGAAATACAACGAGGCCGAAACACAACAAGGAGATAAACACACCATGGCAAAGATCTACTACGACGATGACGCCGACCTGTCCATCATCCAGAACCGTCAGGTTGCCGTCATTGGTTACGGCTCCCAGGGGCATGCCCATGCCCTCAACCTGCGTGACTCCGGCGTTGACGTGCGGGTCGGTCTGCGCGAGGGTTCCTCGTCGATCGCTAAGGCTGAAGCCCAGGGGCTGCGCGTGCTGTCCATCGAGGAGGCGTGTGAGGAGGCCGACGTGATCATGGTCTTGGCCCCCGATCAGAACCAGCGTCAGCTGTACGCCGAACAGATCGCCCCGCACCTCAAGGACGGCGATGCCCTCTTCTTCGCCCATGGCTTCAACGTCCACTTCGGCTACATCGAGGCCCCCGAGGGCGTCGACGTCTGCATGGTCGCCGCGAAGGGCCCTGGTCACATCGTGCGTCGTGAATACGCCGACGGCCGCGGTGTCCCAGTGCTTGTCTGCGTCGAGAAGGATGCTTCTGGCATGGCCTGGGCTCTGACCAAGTCCTACGCCAAGGCCCTCGGCGGTCTGCGTGCCGGCGGCATCGAGACCAGCTTCCGCGAGGAGACCGAGACCGACCTCTTCGGTGAGCAGGCCGTGCTGTGTGGTGGCCTGTCCCACCTCATCCAGGCTGGTTTCGAGACTCTCGTCAACGCCGGTTACCAGCCGGAGATGGCCTACTTCGAGGTCTGCCACGAGATGAAGATGATCGTCGACCTCATCATCGAGGGCGGCATATCCAAGCAGCGTTGGTCGATCTCCGACACCGCTGAGTACGGCGACTACGTCTCTGGCCCGCGCGTCGTCGACGACCATGTCAAGGAGAACATGAAGGCTGTCCTGGATGACATCCAGACCGGCGCCTTCGCCAAGCGATTCATCGACGACCAGGACGCCGGTGCTCCGGAGTTCAGGAAGCTGCGTGAGGAGGAGGCCAAGCACCCGATCGAGGCCACCGGCAAGGAGCTTCGCAAGATGTACTCCTGGTTGGCCGCCACCGACGAGGACTACACCGAGGGCAGTGCTGCTCGCTGAGCTCGAGGTTGCTGATAAATGCCGAGGGCCCGTGGACATCCACGGGCCCTCGGGCTGTGTGCAGGAGGTGTGACGAACGGTTGCTCAGCCGCGCGGGGACAGGCGGCAGGCGACGATGGCCGCCATGTCGGAGGCGAGCTGAATCTCGGTGGCATGGATCTTCGGGTGGGTGAGCCACGCCAGCCTGGTGGTGTCGACGGTGCCGTTGATGTCGCGCGGGGGGAATCCGTGGCTGGGGGGCATGTCGTCGATGACGACCAAACCGCCGACGGCGACAGCCTTGAGGATGTCGTCGACCTCACGTACCCGAGCCACTCGAATCGGGACGGAGAGAAGGCCGAAGGGTCCGCGTTCCAACAGGTCGTCCCAGGTGCCCTCGATGATGTCGATGTCGAGGTCAGCCAAGACCTCGCGGGCACGGGCGCACACCGTCGGATCAGGCTCGTAGCTGATGACCTTGGTGCGCTTGCGGGCCCCCAGACGCAGCCAGGCAGCTCCGGCACCGGATCCTGTCTCGCATTCCCCGATGGAACCGTGCACCCCCGCAGCCAAGGTCGCCATGAAACGGCCGGTCTCATTACGGGTGGTGGTGAAGTAGCCCATCTCCAGCGCATTGTGGAGGGCCTTCGTCACCGGTTCGGGAATCTCGGGAATGGATAGCACGGGGACATTGTGCCAGGAGGGCACATCCTCCGGGATGGTGGCGGCCGACAACTGGACACAGGAAACCCCGGCCCTGTCGGGTCAGGGTTCTCGTTGCGGCTCAGAGACGCTCGGCGATGCCTTGCCCGATCTCGCTGGTGGTACGGGATGGCCCTGACGCCCTGGCAGCGACATCGGCCGCAACAGCCTTGCGGATGCGTTCAGCGTCGTCGGCGTGACCGAGATGGTCCAGGAGCAAGGCCATCGAGAGAATCGCGGCGGTGGGATCAGCCTTACCGGTTCCGGCGATGTCAGGAGCAGAACCGTGCACCGGCTCGAACATCGACGGGAACTCACCAGAGGTGTTGATGTTTGCGCTGGGGGCCAGGCCGATGCCACCGGTCACCGCTCCTGCGAGGTCGGTGAGGATGTCTCCGAAGAGGTTGTCGGTGACGATGACGTCGAAATGCTGGGGCTCCTTGACCAGAGCGATCGTCACGGCATCGACGTGCATGTAGTCGGTGGTTACCTGGGGGAACTCCACGGAGACCTCGTCGACAATTCGACGCCACAGCGAACCGGCGTTGACGAGGACATTGTGCTTGTGGACGAGGGTGAGGTGGCCACGACGGACAGCTGCTCGCGAGAAGGCGTCGCGAACGACCCTCTCAACCCCGAAGGCGGTGTTGATGCTCACCTCGGTGGCAATCTCGTGGGGGGTTCCGGTCCGCACCGATCCGCCATTGCCACAGTAGAGACCTTCGGTACCTTCTCGGCAGACGATGAAGTCGATGGGTCCGGCCTCGGTGATCTCGGGAGCCAACGGAGCGGCGGTGCCGGGGTACCAGGTCGAGGGCCGCAGATTGACGCCATGGTCAAGGGCGAAACGAAGTTTGAGCAGTAGACCTCGTTCCAGGAGTCCTGAGGGGACCTCGGTCGAGCCGGGAGTGGCACCGACGGCTCCCAACACGATGGCGTCTGCCTTCGAAATCTCGATCAGGGTGGAGTCATTGAGGACCTCCCCGGTGGTCTTCCAGTGCTCGGCGCCGAGGTGGTACTCATGGGTGGTGAAGGTCTCGGTCCCGATCGTCCGCTCCAACACGTGGAGAGCCTGCTCGGTGACCTCGGGGCCGATTCCGTCGCCACCGATGACGGCGAGCTGCATCACGTCGTTCGTCATGGTCGAAACCCTACCGGGATTGTCCACGATGTGATCATGCGATTTCACGAATTGGAACAGCGGGTTCTTCCTCGGTGTAGCGTGTGGCCATGAGTTTGCGCTTTGCTTCTGCTGATGATCTGACGTGGTCCTCCGACGAGCGGATCGCGCTGGAACATGCCACTCCCCGATTTGGTGAGGTTTTCATCGACCACATGGCCCTTGCCACCTGGCAGGCCGGTGACGGCTGGGGAGACGACGCCGTGGTCAATTACCGTGGTCTGGACATCAATCCTGGTGGTGCTGTTCTCCATTACGCCCAGGAGATTTTCGAGGGCCTCAAGGCCTACCGTCACGCTGACGGGTCCGTATGGCTTTTCCGTCCTGACCAGAACGGTGAGCGTTTCGCCCTGTCGGCTGAGCGCCTTGCCCTGCCCAAGTTGCCGATTGAGGACTTCGTCAACGCCTGTGTGCGGTTGGCCGAGGTCGACGCCCGCTGGGTTCCTGATCCTGGGGAGGACGGCGAGAAGTCCCTCTACCTGCGTCCGTTCATGATTGCCAACCAGGACTTCCTCGGCGTCGCTCCTGCGACGAGGGTGCTGTTCTCCGTGATCGGTTCACCAGTGGGCGCCTACTTCGTCGGGGGAGTGAAGCCAGTGCGCATCCTCGTCGAGCGCCAGCAGGCTCGTACTGCTCCCGGCGGCACAGGCGAGGCGAAATGCGGTGGCAACTACGCTGCCTCGCTGCGCTCCCAAATCGAGGCCCAGGCCCGCGGCTGCGCCCAGGTGCTCTTCGTCGACGCGGTTGAGCATCGCTGGATCGAGGAACTCGGCGGCATGAACTTCATGGCCGTCAGCAAGGACGGCCAGCTCATCACCCCGGAGCTGACCGGCACGATCCTGCGCGGTATCACCCGTAGGTCCATTCTCGAGGTGGCCCCGGATCTCGGTCTGGAGCCGGTGGAGCGCAAGCTCGGCATCGACGAGATGCTTGACGGAGTGCGCTCGGGCGAGTTCCCGGAGGTCTTCGCCTGCGGTACCGCGGCGGTTGTCACCCCGATCGGATCCTTCCTCGACGGCGACGACGAGGTGACGGTCGCCGAGCCGACCGGAAAGACCACGATGGAGATTCGTCGTCGTCTCCTTGACATCCAGTTCGGCCGTGCCGAGGACACTCGTGGTTGGCTCAAGCGAGTCTGTTGACCGGCACAACGTCAAAACTGTCCTGACGACACCGGGGCCGGTTCACCAGAAGTGGACCGGCCCCAGTCGTCGTCAGATGCCCTAGGTGCGATGCGCTCAGGCCGTAATGGTGTCGACGACGATGGTGCGGGGCTGGAAGGACCTCCCGACGGTGAAGGCGTCGGTCAGGTCGTCCTCGGCGCGCGAGATGGTGTCGGCGGTGTCGGTGAGCAGGGTTGCCAGCGGCTGGCCAGCGACGACCCGATCACCCGGGCGAACGCGCAACATGACGCCGGCGGCAGCCTGTACCGGATCCTCCTTGCGAGCTCGTCCCGCTCCCAGACGCCAGGCGGCCAGGCCGACGGACATCGCGTCGATTCCGGTGACGACGCCAGCTTCGGAGGCGATGACGTCCTGGGAATGGTGAGCCACCGGCAGCGGAGCATCGGGGTCGCCGCCCTGGGCGCGGACCATGTCGCGCCAGACGTCCATGGCCTTGCCGCTGGCAAGGACGTCGGCCGGGTCAGTGCCGTCCAGCCCAGCGGCCTTGACCATCTGGCGGGCCAGCGCGACGGTGAGGTCGACGACGTCGGCAGGTCCACCGCCGGACAGCACCTCGAGGGACTCGGCCACCTCGATGCCGTTACCGCAGGCATACCCCAGCGGGACGTCCATCCTGGTCAGCAGGGCGGTGGTGCGCACGCCGGCGGACTCGCCCAGGCCGACGAGACGACGTGCCAGCTCGCGGGCGTCCTCCTCGGTCTTCATGAAGGCTCCCGAGCCTGTCTTGACGTCGAGGACAAGGCTGTCGGTGCCCTCGGCGATCTTCTTGCTCATGATCGAGGAGGCGATGAGGGGGATCGACTCGACGGTGCCGGTGACGTCACGCAAGGCATAGAGCTTCTTGTCCGCGGGGGCAAGCCCGGGCCCGGCAGCGCAGATGACGGCGCCGACAGTGTCGAGCTGGGCAACCATCTCGTCGTGGGAGAGGTCGGCTCGCCACCCGGGAATTGCCTCCATCTTGTCGAGGGTGCCGCCGGTGTGGCCCAGGCCGCGACCGGACAGCTGGGGAACGGCTGCACCGCAGGCAGCGACGAGGGGAGCCAAAGGCAGGGTGATCTTGTCACCGACTCCACCGGTGGAGTGCTTGTCGACGGTGGGACGAGACAGCCCCTTGAAGCTCATTCGCTCGCCGGACTCGATCATCGCCGTTGTCCAGGTCGAGAGCTCCTCGTCGTCCAGACCCTGGAAGAACACCGCCATGGCCATGGCGGACATCTGTTCATCGGCGACGACACCATCGGTGTATGCGCGAATGAGCCAACGGATCTGATCGGAGTCGAGGGTCTGACCTCCGCGCTTGGCGCGGATGAGGTCGAGGACGGAGTAGGTGGTGGTCATGCCGGAAAGTATGGCAGTACCAGCGGGTTCTCGGTGTGTGGATGCCCCGGTTATGTCGTGTGTCGCCATTACTCTTGACCCATGCGTATTGCCCGGTTTGTCACAGCTGGTTCCGACCCCGCCTTCGGGATCGTTGAGCTCGCCGCCGATCACGGAGACCATCCCGACACCATCGCCGTCATCACGGGAGATCCAGTAGCGGCTCCGGTTCAGTACACCGGTGCTCGTCACGACCTCGCTGACGTCCGGTTGCTGTCTCCGGTGATTCCGCGCTCCAAGATCATCGGAATCGGCCGTAACTACACCGAACACGCCAGTGAGCTGGGTAATGAAGTCCCATCCCGGCCTCTGCTCTTCCTCAAGCCCAACACCTCGGTCATCGGACCTGACGAGGCCATCGTCCGGCCGGCCGCATCCTCGAACCTGCACTACGAGGGGGAGCTGGCCATCGTCATCGGTCGCATCTGTAAGGACGTCCCCGAGGAAAGGGCCCAGGAAGTCATCTTCGGGTTCACCGCGGCCAACGACGTCACCGCTCGCGACATGCAGAACTCCGATGGCCACTGGGCGCGTGCCAAGGGGTCGGACACCTTCTGCCCACTCGGCCCGTGGATGGTTACCCACTTCTCCGTCGCCGAGGCCTCACACCGACAGATTGTCACTCGTCTGGACGGCGAGGAGGTCCAGCACAGCAACACCGACCAGATGATCCACACCATTCCCAAACTCATCTCCCACGTCTCGTCCTTCATGACCCTGTTGCCCGGCGACGTCCTCCTCACCGGAACTCCTGCTGGAGTTGGGCCCATGGAACCCGGTCAGCGCGTCGAGGTCGAGATCGAGGGGATCGGTACCCTGGCCAATACCGTCGTGGAGGCCTGATGGCGACTCGTGCCGTGTCCCGCCGCTCGACGGTGACCGACCCTGAGCCGCGAGCGGACTACACTCGGGTTCTCGTCGATTCGTCGGCTGGACCGGGTCCCGGTCTGCTCGGTCTCATCGGGCTGTTACTGGGGTACGCGATCATTGTCCCCGGGCTGCTGTACGCCTTCCTGGGGATCGGTTTCCTCTTCGAGTGCAACGACGGGGAAGGGTTCAGCACCTACTACAAGCGAGCAGCTGGCTATCACACCGTCGGAGGCCTCATCGCCACCCATCTGGCGCTGGCAAGCCTCATCGTCGTGGTGTTGGTGCTGGCGCGGTATCTCAACCATCGCGCGCCTCGGTGGGTGGCATCAGTCCAACCAGGCATTCGATGGCGTTTCGGTCTGCTGGTGGCTGTGGTCGCCGTCGTCGTGCTCAACCTGACCCAGCTGCTGGTGCGCGGGGGAGCGGACGCCCATTACACCGTTCCCCGGTACTGGTGGGTGTGGCTGCTGGCGATCATCATCACATCGCCCTTGCAGGCCCTTGCCGAGGAGATGTTCTTTCGGGGGTATCTCATGAACGTCATCTCCGGACTGGCCTTGAACCTGCCTGAGAAAGCGGGTCGATGGCTTTCGGTCGTCGGCTCCGCCCTCATCTTCGCCTTGATGCACGGCACCCAAAACGCCTGGCTCTTCGCCGACAGACTCGCCTTCGGATTGCTCGCTGGATGGCTCGTCATCGTCACCGGCGGCTTGGAGGCCGGGGTTGCTGCCCACGTCGTCAACAACCTCTTCGCCTTCGGCTATGCGGTCTTCCTGGGAGGGGTGTCGCAGGCTCGCGGCATGACCTCGATGGGTTGGGTCGACGCGGCCTGGGACATCGGCGGATTCCTGACCATTGCCTTGGCCGGGTGGTGGATCGGGAACCTCATGAGAGTCGCTCGAAGGACACCCTCACGGCAAGGCATTTCGTCCTGATTTGCAAAGTGGGGGGAGAGTTCGTTAAAGTTTCTCGTCGTTGCGCCACTGAGGTACACCGAGGTGGAACGGCAATGGGGTATAGGGTAATTGGCAGCCCGACTGATTCTGGTTCAGTTAGTCCAGGTTCGAGTCCTGGTACCCCAGCTCGGGAGACTGAAACCATGAAGTTGCGAAAGCGGCAGAATGATTGCTAAGGTTTTCCAGCCTGGTCCGGAAAGGATGCGGGAACAACAGAAAAAGGTTGTCAAAACCCGAACTCGACGGGCATTGATGTCCGTATGGCCCCGTAGTGCAGCGGCCTAGCACGCGGCCCTCTCAAGGCTGAAACGGCGGTTCGAATCCGCTCGGGGCTACCACCAAGTAATGGCCCGGATCCGTCAGGATCCGGGCCATTACTTTCACAGCGGGAAATACCGACGCGGCCATTTCCGAGAATCAAAAAAGGATGGAAGGGAATTCCCCCGCATCCCAGGCGCACACCGGGACGACCGGCCTCACTTGGCGGAGCGCCGCAGCACCTCGGACAGGCGCCCTCCGGCAGCGACGACCGCAGGAGCGTGAATACGTCCGGGCTGGCGGGTCAGACGCTCAATCGGTCCAGAGACGGAGACGGCCGCAATGACCTTGCCGGAGGGGGACCGCACCGGGGCGGAGACCGAGGCGACGCCAGCTTCGCGCTCGCCCACCGATTGGGACCAGCCGCGCTTGCGTACGGCAGCGAGGGTGACCTCGGAGAAGGCGGAGTTGCTCAATCCACGACGGATCTTGTCGCTGTCCTCCCATGCCAGCAGAATCTGAGCCGCTGATCCAGCGTCCATGGACAGGATGG
The DNA here is from genome assembly GCF_000367205.1 of Cutibacterium avidum 44067. Taxonomy (NCBI): domain Bacteria; kingdom Bacillati; phylum Actinomycetota; class Actinomycetes; order Propionibacteriales; family Propionibacteriaceae; genus Cutibacterium; species Cutibacterium avidum. The sequence goes on from NC_021064.1 coordinate 931,526, forward strand.
ATCCCACCGGGATGGTGTCCCGCAATCCGGTCGGACGCTCGGCGGTGGCTGCGCAGACGCGGCTGCCAGCCTGGCGACGGTAGAGCTGAGCGGATTCACCGGTGATGTCTCGAAGTCTGGCCAGGATCGGTCCAGATGCAGCCAGGAGACGATCCTCGCCGGCTGCCGCTGCGAGCTCTGAGAGCCTCGGGCCGAGAATGAAGCGGCCTTGCAGATCACGACTGACGAACCGATGGTGTTCCAGCGCGCGGGCCAGACGATGGGCCGTCGGTCGGGCCAATCCGGTCATCTGAACCAGTCCTGCCAAGGATGCCGGACCCGTCTCCAGGGCAGCCAACACGAGGGCGGCCTTGTCGAGCACGCCCACACCACTTGATTCGTCCATATGGCGATATTAGCGTTCCAAATCCTGATCGTCGAGTCAGAATGGGTCTCGCCAACCGGTGGGGGCTGATGACATGCCACACAACATCGGTGACGAACGACCAGCGAAAGGGAAGACGCGATGGGGAGAACGCTGAGCGAGAAGCTCTGGGACGCCCACGTTGTCAGGCACGGACAGGACGGGGAGCGCGACCTTCTCTACATCGACCTCCACCTTGTGCACGAGGTGACCAGTCCCCAGGCCTTCGACGGACTGCGGTTGGCGGGACGCAAGGTTCGTCGCCCGGATCTGACGATTGCGACCGAGGACCACAACATCCCCACCCTCGACATTCTCCAGCCCATCGCCGACCCGATCTCGCGGGCACAGGTCGAGGCGTTGCGTGAGAACGCTCCTGAGTTCGGGGTGCCGCTGCATCCTCTGGGTGACGCGGACCAGGGAGTGGTACACATCATTGGCCCCCAGCTGGGGCTCACCCAGCCGGGTATGACGATTGTGTGTGGTGACTCCCACACCTCGACCCATGGTGCCTTGGGTGCTCTAGCCTTTGGCATCGGCACCAGCGAGGTCGAGCACGTGTTGGCGACCCAGACCCTGCCGCAGGTCAAGCCCAGGACCATGGCGGTGACGGTTGACGGGGAGCTGCCGGAAGGCGTCACCCCGAAGGACCTCATCCTGGCCCTCATCTCCAAGACCGGCACCGGCGGTGGCCAGGGCCACATGGTCGAGTATCGCGGTGAGGCCATCGAGAAGATGTCGATGGAGGGCCGCATGACGATCTGCAACATGTCGATCGAGTGGGGAGCCCGCGCCGGCATGGTCGCCCCCGACGAGACCACCTTCGCCTACCTCAAGGACCGTCCGCATGCACCCAAGGGCGAGCAGTGGGACGAGGCCGTCAAGTATTGGCGCACCCTGCGTACTGACGACGACGCCACCTTTGACGCCGAGATCCGCCTCGACGCATCCAAGCTCACCCCCTTCGTGACGTGGGGGACGAACCCCGGCCAGGGGGTCCCGCTGGGCGGGGTCGTCCCTGCCGCCGAGGATTTCGAGGATGAGGTGGCTCGTAGCGCCGCTGCTCGCGCCCTGGAGTACATGGACCTCACACCAGGTACCAAGATGCGCGACATCCCCATTGACACCGTCTTCCTGGGATCGTGCACCAACGGTCGCATCGAGGATCTCCGGCTGGCCGCCGAGGTCATCAAGGGGCGTCACATCGCCGAGGGCACCCGGATGCTCGTCGTTCCCGGTTCGGCGCGGGTACGGCTGCAGGCCATGGAGGAGGGTCTGGACGAGGTCTTCACCCAGGCCGGAGCTGAATGGCGCGGAGCCGGATGTTCCATGTGCCTGGGCATGAACCCTGACCAGCTGTCACCGGGGGAGCGCTCGGCGTCGACCTCGAACCGAAACTTCGAGGGGCGTCAGGGCAAGGGGGGACGAACCCACCTCGTCTCCCCGGCCGTCGTCGCCGCCACCGCCGTCACCGGACGGCTCTCCAGTCCCGCCGATCTGCCACCCGTTTCCCAGGAGGCCTGAGATGGACGCTTTCACCACGCACACCGGAGTTCCTGTCCCGCTGCGACGGGCCAACGTCGACACCGACCAGATCATTCCCGCGAGCTACCTCAAGCGGATCACCCGAACCGGTTTCGAGGACGGTCTGTTCTCCTCCTGGCGCTCCGAACCGGACTTCGTGCTCAACAAGGAGCCGTGGAGCACCGGCTCGATCCTCATCGTGGGGCCCGACTTCGGTATCGGATCCTCCCGTGAGCACGCGGTGTGGGCACTGCAGAACTACGGGTTCAAGGTCGTCGTCGGATCGCGGTTCGCCGACATCTTCCGCAACAACTCCGGAAACAACGGACTGCTGCTCGCCCAGGTGGACCCCGAGGTCGTCGAGAAGCTGTGGGACTTCGCCGAGCACAACCCCGGCGAGAAGCTCACCGTCTCCCTCGAAGACAAGACCATCAGCCTACCTGACGGTACGTCCCACCCGTTCGAGATCGACGACGCCACCCGTCAGCGTCTGCTTGCAGGCCTGGATGCCATTGGCGAGACCCTCGAGTACGCCGACGACATCGCAGCTTACGAGGCTCGTCGGTCATCCTTTATGCCGACAACGGCCTGACCCGTTGATCAACCCACCCATCGATCACCGATGACAGTACCAGGGAGCCGATAGGGTGGGTTGATCCACATCACTCAGGAGGGACACCGTGGCGCTGCCCGCCGTGACCAATCCAGCCGACACCCCTGGTCTCATCTTCCGGATGGGTGTGGGGACGCTGTACCCGCTGGCTCGTACCTTGACGCGGTTCGACCACCACGGTGGTGAGAATCTGCCCGGACCAGGGCCGGCCCTGGTCGTGAGCAACCACGTCTCCAACTACGATCCCATCGTGCTGGGGTCCTTCTTGGTGGCCAATGGTCGTTGGCCGCACTGGTTGGCCAAGAAGGAGCTGTTCTCGGTGCCGATCGTCGGATGGGTGGCCTCGGCCAGTGGTCAGATCTCGGTGGACCGGAAGGGTCCGAATCCGGCCAAGGTCCTCGACGACGCCAAGACTGCCTTGGACAAGGGCATGACGGTGGTCATGTACCCGGAAGGCACGATCACCGCGGATCCCCTGCACTGGCCGATGACCGGACGAACAGGGGCCGCACGCCTGGCCCTGGAGACCGGTGTACCCGTCATCCCCGTGGGGCAATGGGGACCCCAGGAGGTCATGGGATACAAGGAGATGACCTTCCCCAAACTGTGGCCGCGCAAGACCATGAAGCTGTACTGCGGGACCGAGGTCGAACTGTCGGACCTCCATGGCCATCACGACCGCGCGTCGGTCCGCGAGGCCACCAATCGCATCATGGATGCCATCGACGCTCAGGTTGCCCGTGCTCGCGGAGAGCTCCCGCCGCCGGACCGTTACGACATGCGCAAGGGGAGACGGGTTCCCAAGTCGGTTGCTCCTGCGCGGCCAGTCGTCGACCCTCGGTGACGTGATGCCTCGGTAGGGTGGGGTGCCGTCATAGCGAAAGGACCTCACATGAATCGCACCCACGTTGCCGTCATCTTCGGTGGGATGAGTTCGGAGCATTCGATCTCCTGCCTGTCAGCGGCGAACGTGGTAGCTGCGATTGACCGTGAACGATTCGATGTCTCCGGTGTGGGCATCACCCCCGATGGTGTCTGGGTGCGATACGGGGTTGACGAGATCCTTGGCCTGCCCAGCACCGGCCAGCTTCCCGTCGTGGAGGTGGGGGATCGTTCCTTGGTGTCGGTCAAGCAGATGCCGGAGGGTACCTGCATCGTTGACACCGAGGGCAACGCCGATCTCGTTCAGGTGGTCTTCCCGGTACTCCATGGTCCTTTCGGCGAGGACGGGACCATCCAGGGCCTGCTGGAGATGGCCGGCGTGCGCTATGTCGGGTGCGGTGTCGCGGCAAGTGCCAACTGCATGGACAAGCACCTCACCAAGATGATCCTGGCCGAGGCCGGGGTTCTCGTGGGTCCCTATGTCGTCGTCCGTGACCATGAGTGGCGAGAGGACCGCAATGCCGTCCTCAAGGCCGCTTCCCGCTTGGAGTATCCGTTGTTCGTCAAGCCAGCGCGGGGCGGATCGTCAATCGGCATCTCCAAGGTGATGAGCCCCGACAGGCTGGAAGCCGCCGTCGAGGTGGCTCGCGAGCATGACAACAAGGTCCTCATCGAGCAGGGGATCCGAGGCCGCGAGATCGAGTGCTCCGTCCTCGACGGTCACCATGGTGCCGCCCCTCGAGCTTCCGTGCCTGGCGAGATCGTCGTCCATGACCCGGATGGTTTCTATGACTTCGAGGCCAAGTACCTCAGCGGGGAGCAGAAGGCCTCCGTACAGGCCCGAGCCAAGCTCGATGACGAGATCCGCAACCGGGTCCAGAAGGTCGCGATCAAGGCGTTCCGGGTGCTTGGCTGTGAAGGACTCGCCCGCATCGACACCTTCGTGGCTCCTGACGGCACCGTCTACGTCAACGAGCCCAACACTATGCCGGGATTCACCCGCAGCTCGGGGTTCCCGCTGATGTGGCAGGCCAGTGGCATGACGTATGCCCAGATTGTCAGCGAACTCATCGAGCTTGCCCTGGAACGTCCGCTGGGACTGCGCTGATCTGAGCCCTCACTGACAGGGCTGCACCACTGGCATCTTCTTGACGGCGGCCGACAGATCGACCAAGGCATCGGCCTCCGGGGCGTACCTGGCAGGAACGGTCACCTCGACGTTGCCAGCCCTCCCGATGGTCGTGAAGCGCCAGCCGTCCTCGATCTGCTCGGCGAACCAGCCCACGTCGTTGATGACGTCACATCGCGACGTTGGTTCGAGCCTGGCGGGTTTGTCCACCCCACAGCGCAGCACGATGCGGGGATCACCCCAGGTCGCCACCGTCCCGTCATGATCCTCGAGGCTCGCTCCGGCAACCGTCTGCGGTAGATCGGCCATCACGGCCCGACATCCGGCAGCGGCTGAACCGCGGGGAGACGGATGGGTGATGGGTTCCTCGTTCGAACACGCTGCCGTGCTGACCAACAGACAGACAGCCAGCATGGTTGCGCACCGGGTTGCATGATGGATGGGCACGCACTCACGCTAGCGTGTTCTCGACCACCCCAGTCCGGTACCAAGGAGATCCAATGGCCAGCACGACGACCATTTCCCAGGTGGGGGAGTTCCCGCTCATTTCCTCCATCGTCAGGGATCTGCCCATGAGCCAGGCCGTCACCCTGGGGCCGGGGGACGACGGTGCCGTCTTCCAGGTTGACGGATCTGCCGTCGTCTCGACCGATGTCCTCGTCGAAGAGGTGCATTTCCGTCGCAGATGGTCGACGGCGACCGATGTCGGTCGGAAAGCCGTCGCCGTCAATGTCTCCGACATCGAGGCGATGGGCGCTGTCCCGGTCGCCCTCGTCGTCGGATTCTCCGCGCCGGGAGATCTGCCTGCGGCCTGGGCCCGGGAGTTCATGGCAGGAATGGCTGCCGAGGCCGAGCAGGCCGGGGTGAGCGTCGTGGGAGGTGACACCACCGCTGGACCTGTCATCAGCATTGCGGTCACCGTGATAGGCCAGACAGCTGGGATGGCTCCGGTCCGTCGTGACGGTGCCGTGCCCGGAGACGAGGTGGCAGTCGTCGGCCAGCTTGGCCTGGCTGCTGCTGGACTCGTGCTGCTCGGTCGAGGATTCCGGTCACCGCGTGCAGCGGTCTCGGCCCAACGTTGTCCTGAGGTCCCTTACGGGCAGGGACGGGTGGCGGCCCAGGCAGGCGCCCACGCGATGATTGACCTCTCGGACGGCTTGTTGGCCGATCTGGGCCACATCGCAGAGGAATCCGGATTCGCCATCGACGTCAACACCTCGGTTATCGACATCGAGGAATCAGTGCGGACCGTCGGCATGGCCACCGGGATGGACCCGCTCGACTGGGTGCTGGCCGGAGGGGAGGACCATGCCTTGGCGGCAACCTTTGCTCCCGGCACCGTTCCGGAGGGATGGACGGTCATCGGGCGGGTCCTTCCGCCCGACCAGGTCGCCGACCCCACGGTTCTCGTCGACGGCCAGCCGTGGCAGCGTGAGCGAGGCTGGACCCACTTCCATTCCTGAGATGACCACGGCATTCACATCGCGTTCGAGCGATGGCACTCGCTGATCAATCATCTGACTCTCCGCCTGGCCTGTCGGCTGCTGGTGGCCATGGTTGATAACGTCAATGACATGGCGACCCGTGCGTCTTCCCCAGCGCGGTCCCGAAATACGACGGCGAAGAAATCGTCACGTGGCTCGGGCACACGCTCGAACGGAAGCAACAAGAAAACGTCGACCAGCTCGAGGAGCAGGTCGACGCCACCGAGTGCACCCACTTCCACGAATCCGGTGGCCCGAGCGCTGTCGGCAACCTGGTCGGGTATTGCTCGCGGACTGGGAACCATGGTCCGCGGTATCGGTGGACGCCCCGCGGAGCCTGAGGTGACCCACGACGGTACCGGGCTCATGCTGCTGTTGCTGTCGGCCCTGGCAGCCGCAGGATTCTGGTTCGGTCTGCCCGGTGGCTTCGGCAACGGCTTGCGAATGGGTGTGGCGACGATCTTCGGGTCGCTGTCCTACGCCCTGCCACTGCTCGGGCTGGCCATGATGTGGCACACCCTGCGTCACCCGGCGACTAACGGCACGGGTGGACGCCAGGTAATGGGCTGGGTGTGTTTCTTCCTCGGCCTGCTCGGCGTCGTCAACATTGCCCACGGCCTTCCCCGCCCGGATCGTCCTGAGGCGGTCCGCGCCGCCGGCGGCATGCTTGGTTACATCTCCTCGAGTCTGCTGGCTGACCTGCTGACGAAGTGGGTCGCCTTGCCTCTGCTCATCCTCGTGACGGTCCTGGGTGTGCTCCTCATCGTGGGGCGCCCCCTCGTCGACGGGGCCGCACAGGTGCGTAACGCCTCTCGTCGCGCGGTGGCCAAGCCTCGTGAGATCGAGTCTCGCCGGGCCTACGACACTCCTCTGGTGACAGATACCCTCGTTGACCACAATCCTGACGAGATCGCCACACAGGAGATGCCCCCTGTCAAAGGTCGTCGTTCCAGGAAGCGTAAGAGCAGCTCCGAGCGCACCGATGAGAGTCTTGACGCGATCTTTGACGCCGAAATCGTCGATGAGCCCCCTTCCGACGTGGCCGGGGATTCCTTGCCGCTCGACCTTCCGACTGAGGACGACGAACCTGCCAAGGAACGCACGGCTGCCGGGTTGCCGCAGGGATTCACCGTTCACGAACATACGGACCTCGAGCCCCCGGCCCATGAACCGATGCCAGCTCGCGTCGAGCAATTGCAGCTCTCCGGTGACATCGCCTACACCCTGCCGGCCTCTGAGCTGCTCCATCCGGGATCGGTCCCGCAGGCTCGCACGGAGGCCTCTGACGCTGTCGTCTCCAAGTTGTCGTCGGTCTTCGACGAGTTCGGGATCGACGCCCAGGTGACTGGCTACTCCCGCGGCCCGACGGTGACCCGTTACGAGGTCGAGCTCGGAGCAGCCGTCAAGGTCGAGAAGGTCACCGCACTGAGCAAGAACATTGCCTATGCGGTGGCATCCCCGGACGTTCGCATTCTGTCGCCCATCCCCGGCAAGTCGGCCATCGGCATCGAGATACCCAACCGCGACAAGGAAATCGTCTCCTTGGGCGACGTGCTGCGCTCCTCGAAGGCTCGCAATGACCACAGCCCGTTGGTCGTCGGCCTGGGCAAGGACGTCGAGGGCGGGTTCGTCATCGCTAATGTCGCGAAGATGCCGCACCTCTTGGTGGCCGGTGCGACGGGTTCCGGTAAGTCAAGCTTTGTCAACTCCCTCATCACGTCTGTGATGATGCGAGCGACCCCCGACGAGGTCCGCATGATGCTCGTCGACCCCAAACGAGTGGAGTTGACCCAATACGAGGGGATTCCTCACCTGGTCACCCCCATCATCACCAGCGCCAAGAAGGCTGCCGAGGCCTTGCAGTGGGTGGTCCGCGAGATGGACCAGCGTTACGACGACCTGGCCGCCTTCGGCTTCCGCCATGTCAAGGACTTCAACAAGGCTGTGCTGGCGGGAGAGGTCACTCTTCCGCCCGGTTCCGAGCGGGTGCTGGCCCCTTACCCATATCTGTTGGTCGTCGTCGATGAGTTGGCTGACCTCATGCTGGTGGCCCCGCGTGACGTCGAGGACTCCATCGTCCGCATCACCCAGCTGGCCCGAGCTGCCGGCATCCACCTGGTACTGGCCACCCAGCGGCCGTCGACCGACGTCTGCACTGGCCTCATCAAGGCAAACATCCCATCGCGGCTGGCCTTCGCGACCTCCTCGATGACGGATTCTCGAGTCATCCTTGACCAGCCGGGTGCCGAGAAGCTCGTCGGTCAGGGCGACGGACTCTTCCTACCGATGGGAGCCTCCAAACCCCTGCGCGTTCAGGGGTCCTGGGTGTCGGACTCCGAGATCCACCAGGTCGCCGCTCACGTGAAGTCCCAGATGGAGGCCCATTACCGCGAGGACGTCGCCGCCCCCACCGCCGAGAAGAAGGTTGCCGAGGACATTGGTGACGACATGGAGCTCGTGCTCGAGGCGGCCAAGCTCGTCGTTGAGTTGCAGCTGGGATCGACGTCGATGTTGCAGCGCAAGCTGCGCGTGGGATTCGCCAAGGCCGGTCGTCTCATGGACATCTTGGAGACTCGCAATGTCGTCGGGCCGTCGGAGGGCTCGAAGCCTCGAGACGTGCTCGTGCGTCCTGACGATCTCGACGACGTCGTCGCGAATCTGCAAGCTGAGGCATGATGGGTGGGGCACGCAAGAGGGGTCCGAACGACGTGGTTCGGACCCCTCCTCTTGATGTTTGGCAACTGACGCGTCACTCAGTGGCGGGCAGTGGCTCCTTGTCGTTGGTCTGCCACGCATTTTCGTCGGTATCCTAGATGAAGTAGACCAGCAACCAGATCCAACCAATGACTGGGAAGATGAAGAGGAGCAGCCACCACCCGGAGCGATGGGTGTCGTGCAGGCGGCGCACGGCAATCGAGAGCCCGGGGATGAGGGTGCCCAGGGACCAGATGGTGTTCAGCACTGTGTAGACCGTCGACGGGTCGTCGGGAGATCCTCCCGCGGCGACGTTGAGGACCCCCAAAAACCATCCCGACCAGCGATGAGAAGAGGATGACCCACCAGTACTCGGAGCGCGAGGCTCGACCATTGAAGACGGCGTAGTTCTTGAAGAACAGCTTGACGGCCCGTCCGAAGCTCACGTGGGGACGTCGGTGATCGTCATTTACCGGGTTGGTGAATCCCGCGTATGGGTCGGGATTCTGATAGGGGTTTTCCCGTCGAGAGCTGACCGTAGCGGTCGCGTTCGGCGTGCGTACGGCTCTCGCTGGGCCACTCTGCGGTGCCAGAACCGTCAGAGCGCTGCGGAGGGTTTGGCTCGGTCATGCAGACTCCTCATCAATCGATGGTAGTGATATTCGCCATACCTGAATGGCACCGCCCGTCACAGCGCAGACAAATAAGTATGCAACGACCAGTTCTCTCATGCCGAAAAGTACTATTTAAATACAAGATTTGAGGGTGCGTGTGATGGAGAGGTGGGCGCAGCCGGGCTCGAACCGGCGACCTCCAGCGTGTAAGGCAGGCGCTCTGACCAACTGAGCTATACGCCCCGGAGGCACACTGTAGCGAGTCATGAGCGTGAGCACACCGTCCGGGTCGGCGTCGTCACGGCGGAGTTGTCGTCGTGTCCCTGTAGAGTTGGTCGACGTGGCATTGGTAGACCTTCAGCAGACCGTCGAGGAGCTTGGCGCATCCCTTTCCTCGATTGAGAACGTTCTCGACCCCGAGGCCAAGAAGGCCGAGATCGCGGACCTTGAGGAGGAGGTGGCCGCCCCCGATCTGTGGGATGACCAGGAGAACGCCCAGCGGGTGACCTCCAGGCTGTCTGCCCTGCAGGCTGAGATCGAGCGCTTGGAGCGACTGCGTTCTCGCATCGAGGACGTCCAGGTTCTGCTAGAGTTCGCAGCTGACGGCGATGACGCAGAGTCCCTGGCGGAGGCGACGAGTGAGACGGCCAAGCTTCGTGAGGATATCGACGCTCTCGAGGTTCGTACGCTGCTGTCCGGTCAGTACGACGAGCGTGAGGCTGTCGTCACCATCCGTTCGGAGGCTGGTGGCGTCGACGCGGCTGACTTCGCCGAGATGTTGCTGCGGATGTATCTGCGCTGGGCTGAGCGTCACGGTTACAAGATCGAGGTCCTTGACACCTCGTACGCGGAGGAGGCGGGCATCAAGTCCGCGACCTTCGTCGTCCATGCTCCCTTCGCCTACGGCACCTTGTCAGTCGAACAGGGTACTCACCGTCTGGTGCGTATCAGCCCCTTTGACAACCAGGGACGTCGTCAGACCTCCTTCGCTGGTGTCGAGGTGCTCCCCGTCGTCGAGGAGACCGACCACGTCGACATTCCGGAGTCGGACCTGCGCGTCGACGTCTTCCACGCGTCCGGCCCCGGTGGCCAGGGAGTCAACACCACCGACTCGGCTGTCCGCCTGACCCACCTTCCCACCGGCATCGTGGTGAGCTGTCAGAACGAACGTTCCCAGATCCAGAACAAGGCTGCCGCCCTTCGAGTCCTGCAGGCCAAGCTGCTGGAGAAGGCTCGCGAGGAGCAGGAAGCCGAGATGAACTCGCTGAAGTCGGAAGGCAACTCGTGGGGTGCCCAGATGCGCTCCTACGTGCTGCATCCGTACCAGATGGTCAAGGATCTGCGTACCAATCACGAGGTTGGCAACACCGACGCGGTCTTCGACGGCGACATCGACGACTTCATTGACGCCGGCATCCGTTGGCGTCGCAAGAACGAGACTGACTGACGGGACAGACGTGATCACCTTCGAAAACGTCACGAAGACATATTCCGGACAGAGTCAGGCCGCTTTGTCCGACGTCAACGTCGACATCGACAAGGGGGAGTTCGTCTTCCTCGTCGGCCAGTCCGGTTCGGGCAAGTCGACCTTCATTCGACTGATCCTGCGCGAGTACCGCCCGACGAGGGGAACCCTCTACGTCGCCGGTAAGAACCTCAATCAGCTGAGGTCGTGGAAGGTGCCGGCCCTGCGTCGTCAGATCGGTACGGTATTCCAGGACTTCCGCCTGCTGCCGGGCAAGTCGGTCTACGACAACGTCGCCTTCGCGATGCAGGTCATCGGCAAGTCGACCAAGGAGATTCGTACCGTCGTCCCCGAGACCTTGGAACTGGTCGGCTTGGATGGCAAGGAGAAGCGGATGCCCGATGAGCTCTCCGGTGGTGAGCAGCAGCGCGTCGCCTTGGCCAGGGCTTTCGTCAATCGTCCCAAGATCCTCATCGCCGACGAGCCGACCGGAAACCTCGACCCTGATACTGCCGTGGGCATCATGAAGGTCCTTGATCGCATCAACCGCACTGGTACCACCGTTGTCATGGCCACTCATGACTCGACGATCGTTGACCAGATGAGACGACGAGTCATCGAGCTCGAATCCGGACATGTCGTCCGGGACGAGAACGAGGGCGTTTACCGCAACTCCTGAGATCCCCGACACGAGACAGAACGAGGAAATACATGCGTCACACCTTGCGAGAGACGTGGTCCGGGCTACGCCGCAATGCGACGATGACCCTGGCCGTCATCGTCACGATGTGGGTTTCCCTGTCCCTGTTCGGGGCGGCCCTGCTGGCCACCCAGCAGGTCGACCTGCTCAAGGGCAAGTGGTACGACAAGGTCGAGGTCTCGGTCTTCCTGTGCGTTGACGGTGTCTCGGGGGCGCAGTGCTCGGGGGAAAAGGCCGCCACCCAGGCTCAGAAGGACGCGATTCGTCAGGCTCTGCAGACCAATCCTCAGGTCTCGCATGTCTACTACGAGTCCAAGCACGAGGCCTTCCAGGAGTACCAGCGCATCTATGCGGATTCACCGGTCAAGGATGTTCTCACCGAGGACACCATTCAGGATTCCTATCGCGTCAAATTGGTCGATCCCCAGCAATATCAGGGGGTGGTGACGGAGGCGCAGGGCCTGCCCGGTGTGCAGTCGGTCGTTGACCTGCACAACGTGTTGGACCCGATATTTCTGTGGATGAATGCCCTCAAATGGGTGACCTTCGGAATGTCGGTGCTCTTGTTGGTCGCTGCGGCCTTGCAGATTGGCAACACCATTCGGATGGCTGCCTTCGCCAGACGTCGCGAACTGGGCATCATGAAGTTGGTAGGTGCTTCGAACGCCTATATCCTCATGCCCTTCCTCCTGGAGTCCCTTATCGCGGGTCTCATCGGAGCGTTGCTGGCCTGCCTCACCCTCGCCCTGGGCGCCGACTTGGTGGTCATGCGCAAGATGGCTCATTCCATCACGACGGTGGCGTGGATTGGGTGGCCCCAGGTGTGGACCTCGATCGCGTGGATGATCGTCGTGGCCATCGTGTTGTCCGTGGCACCGGCCTACATTGCGACCAAGAAGTACCTCAGGGTCTGAGTTCCTCCGTATAGGATGGAACGTCCTGTGTCGAAGGAGGTCCGCCATGCCCAGGGAACAGGGAGTCAAGGTCGTCGCGCGTAATCGTCGCGCCACCCACGACTACACCATCGGTGACAAGTGGGAGGCCGGGCTCGTCCTACAGGGCACTGAGGTGAAGTCCCTGCGCGCCGGTAAGGCCACCTTGACCGACGCTTTCGCCCAGGTCGATGACAGGGGTGAGGTGTGGATGTACAACCTGCACATCCCCGAGTACGCCTTCGGAACCTGGCGCAACCACGACGTCATGCGCAAGCGCAAGCTGCTTCTCAACAAACGCGAGATCGCCAAGCTGTCGCGGGAGGCTGACGGCCCGGGCAAGACGATCGTCCCGCTGCAGCTGTACTTCAAGGACGGTTACGCCAAGGTCGAGATTGCCGTCGGTACCGGCAAGAAGGACTGGGACAAGCGTCAGGCCATTCGTGAGCGTGACGCCAAGCGTGAGGCGCAACGAGCACTGGCGAATCGCGTGCGCAACCGCAAGCGCTGAGTCGTTGACGACCGCCACCGCGCTCACAGTGCGGTGGCGGCATTCTGGTTCCACATTGTGAATGCGAATTGGAGGAACATGCATTCCAGTGTATAAATATGCACATGAGCGCAAAAGGATTCACCGTCGCGGTGGTTGGAGCTTCCGGATACGCGGGAGCTGAGGTCGTGCGCTTGCTGGCCCGACACCCCGAGCTGACGATGGGGGACCTGGCCGCGCACCGGCAGGCTGGCCTCCGAGTGGCCCAGGCGATGCCACACCTGGTCGGGGTGGCGGGGGAACGGACGCTGTCCGAGATTGACGTCAATCGGTTGGCGAGCCATGACGCCGTCGTGCTGGCCCTTCCCCATGGCGCCTCCGGCAGGATTGCCAGTGGGCTCAGCGAGGTCAATCCTGATGTCGTCATCGTCGATGCTGGTGCAGACTTCCGGCTGTCGTCGTCCTCGGATTGGCAGCGCTGGTACGGCGGCGATCATGCCGGCACCTGGACCTATGGTCTTCCGGAGCTTCCGCTGGCTGCCGGCGGTTCGCAGCGCAGCAACCTCGTCAGGGCCAGGCGGATCGCCGGACCCGGCTGCAATGCCTCGGCGGTGGCCCTCGGTTTGGCGCCGCTGGTCGACCTCGTCGACACTTCTCAGACGGCAGTGACCCTGGTGGTGGGGACCTCGGGGGCCGGGAAGTCGAGTCGTCCGGACCTCACCTTCTCCCGCATGAGTGGGGGAGCCCACCCCTATTCCGTCGGCAATGCTCACCGGCACATCCCCGAGATCATGCAGTCCCTGCGTACCTCAGGTGCCACGGATCCGCACCTGAGCGTCAGCGCCGTTCTCGTCCCCATGACCCGTGGAATTCTCGCGGTGTGTACCGCACCGTCCCAGGCCTCGACCGCGACACTCGTCGGACGCCTGCGCGAGGTCTACCACGACGAGCCGCTCATCCACGTCACCAATGCTCACCCCGATACCCATGACGTCGCCGGATCGGCGATGGCGCACATCAATGCCGTCGGTGACCTCGACAACGGTCTGGCCACCGTCGTCGTCGCCCTCGACAACCTCGTCAAGGGCACCGCCGGTGCTGTCGTCCAGAGCCTCAATCTGGCCATGGGGCTCCCCGAGACAGCGGGGCTTCCCCTGGTTGGCCTCAATCCGTGACAGGAGGATTCATGTCCGTTACCTATCCGCTCGGATTTCGCACCTGTGGCGTCCAGGCCGGGCTGCGAACCAAACCGGCCCCGGATCTAGCGTTGATCGTCAACGACGGCCCTCGCGACACCGTTGCCGGAGTGTTCACGACCAATCGCGTCAGTGCCGCTCCCGTGCAGTGGTCTCGTCAGGTTGTTTCTGACCACAAGGCACGAGCGGTCATTGCGAATGCAGCTGTCGCCAATGCCTGCACCGGAATCGACGGCCTGACGGACTCCCAGTGCGAGGCCGAGCACGTCGCAACCCTGGTCGGTTGTCAGGCTGACGAGGTGGTCGTCGCCTCGACAGGAGTCATTGGTGTGCGACTCGACATGCCCTCAATCTTGGTGGGAGCCACGACCGCGCACACCTCCTTGGACAGGGGAGACGCCGTTGACGAGTCGGCGGCACGAGCAATCATGACGACCGACACCGTTCCCAAGGCCGCCACCGTCGAGAGGAATGGGACACGATTCGGAGGTATCGCCAAGGGGGCAGGCATGTTGGCTCCCCAGCTCGCGACGATGCTCGTCTTCCTCACCACCGACGCCGTCGTGGACCCCGAAGAATTCCAGGACGCCCTGGCCCAGGCGTGCGACGTCACGTTCAGCCGCGTTGACTCCGACGCCTGCATGTCGACCAATGACACTGTCGTTGCGATGTCGTCCGGGGCATCCGGCGTCAGCCTCACGGGTGACGCCCTTGTCTCTGCGTTGACCGACTTGTGTGCAAACCTGGCTCGCCAGCTCGTCGCCGATGCCGAGGGATCCCACCACGACGTCAAGGTGACCGTCCACGGAGCGACGAGTACCGAGGCTGCGGTGGCCGTCGCACGCGAGGTCACCCGATCCAATCTCGTCAAGACCGCCATTGCCGGCAACGACCCCAACTGGGGACGAATCCTGGCAGCTGTCGGATGCGTGCCTGAGGACGTGGCCCCCTACGATCCCGACGCGGTGGACGTCTCGGTCAACGGCATCCAGGTGTGCAGGTCGGGAGGGATCGGCGACGACCGCGATCTCGTCGACATGAACCCGCGAGAGGTCCACATCGACATTGACCTGCACGCTGGTGACGTCGAGGCCGCGATGTGGACCAATGACCTGACCCACGAGTACGTCGAAGAGAACAGCGCATACACATCATGACCCTTACTCTTGACATTCCCCTCAACGATTCACAGTTCTCGGCTCAGCGAAAGTCCGAGGTGCTGGTCGAAGCGCTACCTTGGATCAGACGGTTCCAGGGCCGGACCGTCGTCGTGAAGTACGGTGGCAATGCCATGGTTGACCCGGGCTTGCAGCAGGCCTTTGCCGACGACATCGTCTTCATGGCGTCGGTGGGTATCCGTCCCATCGTCGTCCATGGCGGCGGACCTCAGATCAACGCCATGCTCGCCGAATCCGCGACACCCGTGGAGTTCCGCAACGGTTTGCGGGTGACGTCTCCCGAGGTCATGGAGGTCGTCCGGATGGTGCTCGTCGGCCAGGTCGGCCGTCAGCTCGTCAACCGGATCAATTCCTACGCGCCACTTGCGGCTGGCATGTCGGGCGAGGATTCCGGACTGTTGGCGGCGCGGAAGTCCCGGGTCATCGTTGATGGGGAACGGATCGACATGGGCCTGGTCGGAGACATCGTCGACGTCAACACCGAACTCATCAACTCCATGTTGGATCGCGGGCAGATCCCCGTCATTGCTCCGGTGAGTCCCGAGGTCGACGAGGTCAGCCGACCGACCGGGCAGGTCCTCAACGTCAACGCTGACGCCGCTGCAACCGCCATCGCCCAAGCTCTGTGTGCCGAGAAACTCGTCATGCTGACGAATGTTGCTGGTATCTACGGCGCCTGGCCGGATCCGCACACCCTCATCTCGGAGATCTCGGACACGGATCTGCGCGCCATGATCCCTCGCCTGGGGGAGGGGATGCGGCCCAAGGGCCAGGCCTTGCTCGACGCCATTGACGGAGGGGTCGCGAGCGCGGCAATCGTTGACGGACGAATCGAGCACGCCTTGTTGTTAGAGATCTTCACCACCAGGGGAGTCGGGACGATGGCCCGGCGCGATGACTATGTCTGGGGGGATGACGATGACTGACGACCAGACGACTGGCACCTGGCGGGAGCGCTACCGGCGCGATCTGCTTGGCGTGTTCGGCAGCCCCCAGCTGTGCCTGGAACGCGGTCACGGTTGCGTCGTCGTCGATAGTGACGGCAAGGAGTACCTCGATCTGCTCGGTGGTATTGCCGTCAACGCCCTGGGCTATGCGCATCCCGTATGGGTTGAGGCCGTCAGCCATCAGGCCGCGACCCTTGCCCACGTCTCGAACTTCTTCACCACCGGGCCGCAGCTCGGCCTTGCCGAGAAGCTGTTGGCCCTGGCCAAGGCTCCACAGGGATCCGCGGTCTTCCTGTCGAATTCGGGTGCCGAGGCCAACGAGGCCGCGATCAAGATGTGTCTTGCCCGCAAGCCAGGCGGACGTATCATCGCGCTCGAGCACGCCTTCCACGGTCGGACCCTGGGCGCTCTCTCGGTGACGCACAAGATCGCCTATCGTCGGCCCTTCGGCCCCTCAGCCGTTGACGTCACCTTCGTCCCTGCGGAGGACCCCGATTCTCTCGCCGCCGAGTTGGAGGAGGGGGACGTCGCCGGGGTCTTCGTCGAGCCGGTTCAGGGAGAGGCCGGGGTCGTGCCGCTGTCAGTGGAGTACCTGCAACGGGTACGTGAGCTGACGGCCTCCCACGACGTCCTGATGGTCGTTGACGAGGTGCAGTGTGGGATGGGACGCACCGGTCACTGGTTCGCCCACCATGGCGCTCACATCACACCCGACATCATGACCCTTGCCAAGGCTCTGGGCGGCGGCTTCCCCATCGGGGCGACGATGGGCTTCGGACCCGACGTCTCCGGCATCCTCTCCGCCGGACAACACGGGACGACCTTCGGTGGCGGCCCGCTGGCCTGTGCAGCTGCTCTCTCAGTTATCGACACCATCGAGTCGGACAACCTTCTCTCGCAGGTCCGTCAGATCGGTACCTTGCTGTCGACCACGCTGAGGCAGTGTCATCCTCGCATCACCGAGGTGCGGGGGAGTGGCGCCTTGCTCGGTGTCCAGTTCGATTCCGAGATTGCTGCCGACCTCGTCGTTGCGGCCCGCGAGGCTGGGTTCATCGTCAATGCGGCCAATCCGTCGACGCTGAGGCTGGCTCCTCCTTACATCCTGACCACGGAGCAGGCCCAGTCCTTCGTCGACGCCCTCCCCGGCCTCGTCGATTCGGTGACAGCCTGACGTTCCACTGCGGATCCTCGGGAAACGCCACAGATGAACGGGGACGGTCATGGTGGTGGGTAAGCTGAAAATCACGTCCCCGAGCGAGGAGTTCTTCTTGACTACCGAACCGCATGACCACAACCGGAACAGCTCTGCCCGTCCGATGGCATTGTGGGGTGGACGCTTCTCCGGTGGGCCGTCCGACGCATTGGCGGCCCTGTCCGTGTCGACCCAGTTCGACTGGCGGTTGGCACGCCACGACATTGCTGGTTCCAGGGCCCACGCCGGAGTTCTCCACGCCGCGGGTCTGCTGGACGACGAGCAGTACCAAGGCATGATCGAGGCTCTCGACAAGCTTGAGGACGATGTCATCTCCGGACGATTCGTCGCCGGCCCTGATGACGAGGACGTTCACACCGCCCTCGAGCGCGGCCTCATGGAACGAGCCGGTGAGGATCTCGGCGGACGTCTGCGTGCTGGTCGCTCTCGTAACGACCAGATCATTGCGCTGCTGCGTCGGTATCTGCGTGAGGAGGCTCGCAGTCTGGCCGGCGAGGTGCTGGAACTGGTCGACGTGTTGACGCAACGGGCCGAGGAGGCTGGTGACGCCGTCATTGCTGGTCGTACCCACATGCAGCACGCCCAGCCGGTGCTGTTGGCCCATCATCTGCTTGCTCACGCCTGGCCGCTGGTGCGTGACGTGCAGCGTTTCCGCGACCTCGATGTCAGGATGGACTGCTCTCCGTACGGCTCGGGGGCCCTTGCGGGGTCGTCACTCGGTCTGGATCCGGAAGCCGTCGCACGGGACCTCGGGTTCTCCTCGTCTGCTCCCAACTCGATCGATGGCACCGCGGCTCGCGACGTCGTTGCCGAGTTCGCCTTCGTGGCTGCCCAGGTTGGGGTTGACCTCTCGCGGCTCAGCGAGGAGATCATCATCTGGAACACCCGCGAGTTCAGTTACGTCACCCTTGACGACTCGTTCTCGACCGGGTCGTCCATCATGCCGCAGAAGAAGAACCCTGACATCGCCGAGCTCGCCCGTGGCAAGGCGGGCCGACTCATCGGCGACCTTGCTGGTCTCCTGGCTTCCCTCAAGGGCATGCCGCTGGCATATGCGCGGGACCTGCAGGAGGACAAGGAGCCGGTCTTCGACCAGATCGATCAGCTCCATCTGCTGCTTCCTGCCGTGACCGGGATGATGGACACCGCGGTGTTCAACACCGAGCGCATGGCCGATATGGCTGGTCAGGGATTCTCCCTGGCCACCGATGTCGCCGAGTGGCTGGTGCGGCAGGGAGTGCCGTTCCGCATCGCCCATGAGCTTTCCGGGGCATGCGTGCGTGAGGCCGAGTCCCAGGGCAAGGAACTGGCCGATCTCACTGACGACGAGCTGGCAGCCATTGATCCCCGACTCACCCCGCAGGTCCGTGAAGTCATGACGGTCGAGGGGTCGGTGCGCTCCCGGTCCGGACGCGGTGGCACCGCCCCCGTCCGCGTGGCCGAACAGATTGCTGAGTTGCGAGATGCTGTTTCGCAGTTGAGCGATTTCGGGAGGGACGTGTCCCGATGAGTTCCGGGTGGCAACCGGAGAATGCCTCGCTGCGGGTGACCAACAAACAACGCGAGAGAGTCCTCGACCACATCAATGACGCCTACGCCCACGGAGTGATTGACGACGCGGAGCGAGAGCGTCGCACCGAGATAACCTTGTTGGCGCGCACCCGGTCCGAGCTTGACCAGGGCTACCGCGGGCTGCCGCCCTTCAAGCTATCGGTTCCCGAAGCCATCAGGGCACCCCTGCCTGACATTCCTGCCGAGAGGACGACGAAGGGCGTCGGGCTGTGTGCCTTGTCAGCATTCATCAGCGGACCAGTCGGTCCGGCTATTGGTGTTGCGGTGACGAGGAGGGGATCCTGGGCGCGACGCAGGGTGAAGCGCCAGCTCATCACTCAGGTCATGTTCTTCGCCTTGATGGGCTTTTTCGGGGCGTTCTCTCCTCCCGCATTCTCTGGTGACAGCGCGGCGCTCGGTACGGTCGGACTGATCTGGATGATCGTGACCATCGTCCAGGCGATTCGCGGATTCGAGGGACAAGACTGAGACGCTGGTCTGTGTTCATGCCGTGGCCCTATGACTGCGGTCGATGTCGAGGCGGCCTTCATTGGTTTGGGCAACGGACCGGATCATGATGGATGCCGTGAACAGTTGTCAGTCGTGGCAGTCGGGAGAGGATCAGTGGCTCGTCAACGACGCTCAGCGTGATCGAGTCGTTGACTTCTTGCGGAATTCCTATGTCGACGGTCGGCTCTCGCCTGCTGACTTCGAGGACAGGGTGAGTCGTGCCCTGGCCGCGGTGACACGAGCTGATCTCAATGCGACCCTGGCTGGTCTGGCTGTTATCGGTGGTCGGGTCCGTTCCTCCCAGACTGCACGTATCGCTCCTGGGGAATCGTTGGCTGCCGGGCTGATCGGGTTGTCCCCGCTCTTCTTCGGGCCGCTGGGTCCGATGTTGGGTGTGGCGATTTCGCCGCGAGGTTCTTGGACTCGTCGTCAAGTTGCCCATCAGGCCAATTTCCAGGTGCTTGCCTTGTTGTTGGCCATGGTTGTGTTGGGGGTTGTTGCCAAAACGGGCATGCTTGTCATCGCCTTCCCCCTCGTCGGAATGGCGTGGTTCGCCGGGACGATCACTCACGCCGCTCGTGCCTTCGAGGGTGTCGAGTGGACGAATCCGCTGCTCGACGCGATCCCGCTGAAGTTCTTCGACGACGGTCGGCGTCGGCTGACGGGTTCGGTGACTCGGGGCCGATGAGGTAGACTTGACTAATACAACAGCATAGAGGGGATGACTGGTTTCGACTTGGAATGGTTGTTCCAGGAGAAGCGGGCCGAGGACCCAGGGTCAACTCGTTAACGACCCCTGGAAACCTATAAGTGCCGAGAACACTCGCACTGACTTCGCTCTCGCTGCCTGATCAGTGATCGAAGGGTCAGCCCGGATGTAGCCTTCCGTCCGGATTCTGGCCTCGTTTAGAAGGCTTGCTGTACAGCCGTGGTCACGGAGGCTGTACGGGACTTTTCCGTGACTGGGCTTGTCTGCACCATGTCGGTGTGAGTGCAGGAGCCGAGTAACAACGACAGCATCGACTGCGCCCGGAGAATGTCTGGACGGTCTTTCAAGGACGCGGGTTCAATTCCCGCCATCTCCACCTGAGGGGGAAGTGTCGAACTCTCGTGAGAGGGTCAGCACGTCCCCCGTTTCTTTTGCCTGCACGAGGTTGTCGTGCGTGATCTCGGTGCCGTGCTCGTAGAACCACGACGCGATGCTCAGCGTTCTCGGCCGAGACGAAGATCTTGTCGACGAAGTAGCCCAGCAGCTGCTCACGCATCTCTACCGTGTCCATCGTCGCCTTCGCGAACCTTCCGTAGAAGGCGCCGATCGAGCTCTCGTCCTCGGCCAGCACGGCCTTGACCCGCTCGGTCTGGAGGGCGGTCTCCAGCTCGTCCTTCTGCGCGCGCAGGGCCTCCATCGCCGCCTGCGTGTCCTCGTTGAAGATGCCCATGCCGATCGCCTTGATGAAGTTCGCCAGCTTCTTCTCCACGTCCCGCCGCTGGGCCTCCAGCGCCTCCAGGGCGGCCTCGCGGCGCCCATGGGTGGCCCGGTAGTGATCAGCCATGTCCACGGCCAGGGAGGCCAGCATCTCGGTGTCTTCGAGGAAGCCCTCCATGATCTGGACGACGCGCGCCTCCAGGTCGTCCTTGCGCACCGGCTTGGCCGTGCACCGCTTCTTGCGCTGGTTCAGGCAGTAGTAGTAGCGGTGCTTGCGGCCCGTCTTCGAGGTGCCGCTGACGCCCTCCATGGGCGCGCCGCAGCGTTCGCACCACAGGTGCCCGGTGAGCCAGTAGTCGGGGGCGTCGTCGCCCATCGCGGCCAGCTGCGCCTTCGTCCTGGCCCCGAGACGCTTGTTCACCGAGAACCGCCTCTGGACCTCCTCGAACAGCGCCTCGTCCACCAGCGCAGGCATCCCGCCAGGAATCACGTGCCCCGCGTAGGAGTACTCGCCGATGTAGCAGCGCGCCTTGAGCAGCTTGTTCAGCGCCTTCGGCGTGAACTCGTACCCCCGCACCGTGCGCACGCCCTGCGCGTTGAGCTGGTCGGAGATGGTCTTCATGGAAACCCCGCGCGCGTAGTCGCTGAACATCTGCCGCACGAACGGAGCCGTCTGCGGGTCCTCGACGTACTTCTTGTCCACGCCGATCAGGTAACCGAAGATCTTGTGCCCGTTGGCCCGCGCGTTCTCGGCGTTGAAGTGCACCCCTCGCCGGATGTTCGCCGACAGGTTCAACGAATAGAACTCGGCGAAGCCGTCGAAGACGGACTCCATGAGCACCGACTCAGCTGCCTCGCTCGGGTCGATGCCCTCGATGTAGTGGATGCGCACCCCCGCCGCCATCAGCCGGTGCCGGATCTCCATCAGGTCGCGTCGGTCACGACCCAGACGGTCGACCTTCCACGTCACCAGGTAGGCGGGTCGGATCGTCGGCACCTCGGCCAGCATCTTCTGCAAGCCTGGCCGCTCCATGTTCCGACCGGTCTTGACCAGGTCCTTGTACTCCTCGACGAGGGTGAGTCCCTGAGACTGCGCCCACTGCCTGGCCAGACGCTGCTGCTGCTCGATCGACGCCTCGTTCTGGGATGCCGACGAGTAGCGGTAGTAGGCGATGCCAACTTGTTGTCGTTGGGGGCGTGCTTCTTCACGAGGGTCCTTCACGTGCCACGGATGCCCGGGGTAGGGCCCCGGAGCCCAGCGGCACGCCACCGCCTCGTCTCGGCTCAGCGAGCCGGCCCACCACCATCACGCCGGCAGTGCGCAGCAAGTCTACCGCGTTGTTGTGCAACTCGGTGAAGAAGCTACCGCGGCACCGGCAGTAGCCGCGCCAGCGCGGCCGGGAGCGCCGTCGCACGCGGGGGAGAGGTTCTCCCGGCCGACCGAGAGGAGCGCTCCCATGACCACCACCGAGACCACAGCCACGATGTCGCTGCGCGTGTGGCCCGGGTGCCTCAGCTGCTACAACGCCGGCCGGCTCGTGGGCGCCTGGATCGACGCGGCCGACGCCGGCGAGCTCACCGTCGAGAGGCTGCACCAGCTGGCTGGTGCGCCGCTCAGAGTGGGCTGCGAGGAGATCTGGTGCCTCGATGGAGATGGCCCGTGGCCGGGCTTCCACGAGATGGGCCTGAGCGAGGCCCAGGAGTGGGCTGACGCGTACGCGGAGGTCGAGCCCTGGCTCTGGCCCGCGCTCTCCGCGTGGGTCGCCAGCGGGGCGTACGTGGCCGCTGGGAACGGCTCCGTGCCCGTGCCTTCGGACTTCATCGACCACCTCCACGGCGAGTTCGACTCGTGGGCCGACTTCGTCGAGCACTGGCTCACCGAGACCAGCTACATGGATCGCTGGCCCGAGGCGGCGCAGACCTACTTCGACGCCGAGAAGTTCGGACGCGACCTGGCGTTCGACTTCACAATGATGCCCTCGCCGTCCGGGGGCGTCTACGTGTTCTCGAATCCCTGAGCCCGACCCTGATCCCCGTGGCCGATGGCCACGGGGATCTTCTTTCACGCGCCGACCTGACGTTCGCGCTGAGCGCGTTCCAGTGCCTCGTCCAATGCCGCCTGGCCGCGCTGGACGTAGTCCTCGCGGTCCTTGGCATGGAACCTGTCCACCTCGGGGTGGGCGTCCTTCCATGCCTTCAGGGCCGTGTCGACGTCCTCGTAGCACCCGGCCGCGAGCTCGTGCTCCAGCCGCTCCTTGATCCGGTCGGCTGCCTCACGTTCGGCAACCTTGGTCTCGAACTCGTCCTCCCACTGCTTCCCGGCCGCACGCATGGTTTCCAGCTCGGCCGACAGGTCCCGGCCGGCCTCGAACGCGGCCGAGCGGGCCTGCTTCTTCGTCTCGCGCAGCTCCAGCTGCGCCAGCACCTTGGGATCCAGATGCGCGCCCAACGCAGCCAGCACGCGCGGCCCGATGCCCTTCGGCACGTGCGCCTCGACCGGCCGCTAGCCGTGCTCGGGTCTCCTCGTCGATCGGCCTCTGATGGCCGTCGAGAACGTCACATAATCCCTGTCCGCAATCGAAACTGTACCGCGTTCGAGCTACTACGATTGCGGACACATTACGCAGGGAACTGACGTCCCCGACTGATCGCCTTGTCACGCAGCTTCCGGGCACGCTTGGTGATCTTGCGCTGGGTAGCCAAGTCTCGATAGTCAATGAACGCGTGTCCGGTAGCGAGGTCGGAGTTTGCGGCCTGATCGTCAGCAATCAGCAACTCGTGTTCCGGCCTCAGTGACCTCGGATGTTGTTATTCCCCACATCCCGGCTGACTGGTGGCTAGCTGTGTATTCGGCGAACGCTGCGTTGGGATCAACCTGCGACGCCTGTTAGGGACATCACGCCTTGATCGCTGGAGTTGGGGGCAAATGCCCAGCTCTCGGCCTTGTCCCCGTCGCACGCGTTCGGCTGCACATCCCGATGCGGATACGTAAAGATACCTTGACGCACTAAATACTGTACGTATAGTCTTCATTACGTAATGCATACCTGACATCAGGAGGTCATCATGGAACCCAGGACGTGGGGTCGTACCAAGAGCGGACGTCCGGTCGCGCCCATTGGGATCGCCGGCGGCGTCGTCGTCGGTGTGCTGTTCGGTTTGCTGTACTTTGCGGCGAACCGAACCGACCCCCAGGGCTGGATGAAGGCATTGGCCATCGGCCTGGTTATGATTCCGATGGGTTTTGCGTTCGTCGCGCTGTTCACCGTCGATCGCACCACCATGAAGGGAGCGGTCCAGCGCCCGGAGGTGTCGGTGGAGGACCTCTGGCTGCAGAAGGCCGGTTACTACGCCTTCGTCGTTATCATGATCGTCCTGTCAGTGTTCGAGATGGTGGCACTGTTCCTCCCCTCGCTGCGCGATCTGCACATCCATCGCGATTGGCTGTGGGGCCTCGTCCTCCTGGGCTGGGCGAGCTGCGGCATTGCGTATCTGGTCATCAAGAAGCGGGAGTCGTGATGCGCAATCGCATGGTGGAGCAGCGCGCTCGTCTCGGTTTGTCCCAAAAAAAGCTGGCCACAATACTCGGCGTCACGCGCCAGACCATCATCTCCGTGGAGAACGGCAAACATGACCCCTCGCTCTCCTTGGCTTTCAACATGGCAACTGTCTTCGGGTGCACGGTGGACGAATTGTTTCAGCCTGAGCCGTGGCAGCCACTTGAGCGCAGGTGAAGCTCAAATTTCCAAAATGGAGAGGCGCGCGACTGCACAGGCGTACGTGCTCGGCCAGCGCCACGAGTTCGACACGTGCGCCCTGGGTGAGAGGTGTTCGGCGTTTCCTCCTCTCATCGTGCTTGGCCTGGAGCTGGCCACCGCGTCATGACGCTCGCTCACGTGCGCATGCCTGCTGTGGTTTCAATCTCTCTTCCGCCTGGAGTTCGGGACACTTCACTTGTGGCCAGGCTGACACAAGGCTTGTACAGGAACGTCGAGTGATGTGAGTAGTTCCTCGACACGCTGCTTGACATCGTCGCGGATCTCGCGAACGGTCGCCAGGTCCTGACCGGCCGGGTCAGCGACGTCCCAGTCCTCGTATCGCTTTCCCGGATAAACCGGACAGGTCTCTCCACAACCCATCGTGATGACGATGTCAGATGCCTTGACAGCTTCCGGGACAAGCAGTTTCGGCGTTTCCGTCGAGATGTCGATCCCGTCCTCCAGCAGTACGTCCCGGACAAGGGTGTTGATCGACCCCGCAGGTTCGGATCCGGCCGAGAGCACCTCTACGCTTCCTCCGGAGAGATGGTGCGCATAGGCAGCACCCAGTTGGGACCGGCCGGCATTGTGGATGCAGGCGAACAACACCGTGGGCCGCTCAGTGGTGTCCGTTGGCTGTGCTGAATCCAGGTCGTCGATGTCGCTGTGGTGGGCGAAATTCATGGACCTCATTATGAGGCACGTGGTCACGTCGCCGATGACGCCCGTTCGTCAAAACTTGTTGTCCACAGGGGGGATGACGACCCAGCCGTGAGTTGTCCACAGAACTGAGAAAGAGTGACTGAAATCCGAGGTTCGGACGACAACTGTAGGTATGAGAGAACTTGAAACTGAATGGCTCGACAACGACGGTATTGCACGGATCACCAGGACAAGCCCACTACGAGGACAGGCCGACCGTGCTGTCGCCGCCGGGCGTGCCACCCGTCTCCTACCCGGCGTTGTGGTCCCGGCCGATCGAGTCGGCGAAACGGACGTCAGGATCCGCGCCTTGCGGGCCTGGCATCCCGAGAGCGTGCTGGTCGGGCAGGTTGCACTTGCGCTACAGGGGGTGACGCCACTCGACGCTGACTCCTCGGGTCTCGGTACCGTGCATCAGGTTGAGGCTTTCAGCCCTACTCGTCATATTCGACGAGACGGCATCGTCGTCCACCGGTGGCAGGTTGCAGACCACTACATCCTTGACGAGCCATGTGCCCTGGCCGTTCCTGAAATGTCGGTGCTCCTGCTGGCCATTCGCGGCGAATGGGAATGGGTGTGCGCGGCCCTGGAGCACGGTTTGGTGACGCCGTGGTCATGCCGAATGGCTCGAGGCGCCATGTCGTGGCGTTTTCGGCAACACGAGATAGATGCTGCCCTGGGCAGCATTTCCCTCGAGCCGTGGTCGGTGTCTGAATTCCAATTGGCTCAGACGTTGCGAGATGGCGTGAATCCTGGATGCGCCACTGCACGCACCTTGCTCACGGCCGCAGCGGCGTGAAAGATCTCGTCGCAACCGACGTCGAGCAGTGATGACAACGCACCCAGCGGCCGCCTCGATCGCGCCGTCGGGCCCTGCCTGGTCCTCACGACGGGTGCGCAGGGCATCGAACAAGATGCCGGAGTGCCCGCCCATCGCATTGATGCAGAAGGTCTGGGTGGGGCCTCCCTTGAGATACAGCTTCTTCCCGGTCACCGGTGACACAATGGGCGTTGTGAGACTCGCGAATCCCCTCAAGGCTGGTGACTTGCTGGTGGCAAGTCACCAGATTGACGAGGGCGTTTTCTACGAGTCCGTCGTCTACCTCGTCGACGTCGGCCTCGATGGAGTCCTGGGCGTCATCGTCAATCAGCCGTGCGCCCCGGGAACCCTCCGCCGACAACTGCCCGGATGGGTCCATCTGGCGACCCCGCCCCAGGACCTCTTCCTCGGGGGTCCGATGTCGCCCAGCGGAGCGATTTGTCTGGCACGTGTGCAGCGTTCCAGCGAGGAACCGCCGGGGTGGCGACGAGTCCAAGGACTGATCGGTCTGCTCCATCTCGACACCCCGACGGAATTGGTCGTGGGAGCGTTCACGGATGTACGGATCTTTGCCGGATACGCGGAGTGGGGGCCTGGACAACTCGAGGCTGAGCTCATTCGCGGTGATTGGATTCGCGCCATCGCGCACCCGGAGGACGTCTTCTCCTCTGAGCCGCGTGGCCTATGGCGAGCCGTCCTCCACCGCCAGAACGGCACGGCGGCGATGCTCGCCACCGCTACGGACACCCCCGCCCTGAATTGATCGATGGCCGGATGCCATTGGGGCTACGATGTGCACCATCCCGGAATGAGTCAGGAGGTCTGTGGTGAGCGCCACCGGTGAACATGGGCCGATCCTCGTCGTCGATGACGACCCGGCTCTGGCCGAGATGCTCCAGCTCGTCCTGGTGAAGGAGGGATTCTCGACCGTGTGGGTCGGGCACGGCAACGACGTCATGGACGTCTTTCGTGAGCGCAAACCCGCACTCGTCCTCCTCGACCTCATGCTTCCGGGCCGTGACGGCATCCAGATCTGCCAGGACATCCGAGGCGAATCCGGCGTCCCGATCATCATGCTGACAGCGCGCTCCGACACCCCTGACGTCGTTCGTGGATTGGGAGCCGGTGCTGATGACTACGTCTCCAAGCCCTTCCGCTCCGCAGAACTTGTAGCCCGAATCCGAGCCCGGCTTCGCACCCCAGCTGCTCAGCGGGATGAGGGGGGCATCATCACCGTCGGGGACCTGACCATCGATCCTGCCGCTCACCTGGTGCAGCGAGGTGGGGAAGAGATCTCCTTGACGCCATTGGAGTACTCCCTGCTCGTGACGATGGCCCAACATCCCAACAAGGTGTTCAGCCGTGAGACCCTGCTGCGGGAAGTCTGGGGCTACACCAGTAATGCGGACACCCGGTTGGTCAATGTCCACATGCAGAGATTGCGCTCCAAGGTGGAACGCAACGCAGAACGTCCACAGATGATCGTGACGGTGCGCGGAGTCGGATATCGCATCAGGACACCCGGGGAGGAAAGCTGATCACCCCGGCGCGGCATGCTGGCCGCCCCCGACGACCTGCTTGGCCCCAGTCCTGGCTCGCCGGGCCGCGACGACTGTGGTGGTCGTCATTGCCGTTGCGCATGGTGACCATCACCATGTCGAGCAGTCTGGTCATTCTCGTCGTCGGTGGCTTCTTCCTGGTTCGTCAGGCCACCGTGGGAATCCTCGACGCCAAACGCGCCTCTGCCATTGCGGAGACGACCACGACGATCAATCGCATCCAGGGCCAACTACGTGACACCGATCTGCGCACTGCCTCTCTCTACGAGCGGCTCAATCGACTTGCAGACGACGCAGCTGGACAGTCGGGGCAGTATCACGTCCTCATCCAGGGTCCTGTTTCCGGACTCATTTCCCAGGGGGTCTCGCCGGACTCCGTCCCGGCTGAACTTACCGCGAAGGTGGGGGAGTCGAGCGGGATGTGGACTGCGCCGACGATGGTCCATTACACCGACCACGTGCGTCCTGACGTCCCCGGGATTGTCGTCGGATCGACCTTGTGGTCCCCCGGGGCCAGCCAGTCCATCCCGGTCTACTTCATCTTTTCGGAGACCCAGGAGGTCGCCACCGTCGAGTTGCTGCGACGCAGCGTCATCAGCGTCGGAGCCCTCATGGCCCTGGCCATCGCCCTAGCAACCTACTTGGCGACCCGTCACCTGTCCCAACCCATTCGGCAAGCCTCCATCACAGCGTCGAAATTGGCCGACGGGGCGTTGGACGAGCGTATGGCGGTGCGGGGGACTGACGACCTCGCGACCCTTGCCCAGTCGATGAATGACATGGCAGCCCAGTTGGATCGGCGAATTGGGGAATTGGAGAGGCTGTCGACACTGCAGCAGCAGTTCGTCTCGGATGTCTCCCACGAGTTGCGCACCCCCATGACGACGATGCGGATGGCCTCCGACATGATCGAGGCCAATCCCGATGATCCGGTCCAGGTGCGGTCGGTCGAGCTCATGCGGGCCCAGATGGAGCGTTTCGAGGTTCTGTTGGCCGACCTGCTCGAGATCTCTCGGTTTGACGCCGGCGCCGCACAATTGACACTGGAAGACTGTGACATCGTCGAACTCGTGCGCGCCGAGACCGTCGACGTGACTCCGCTCGCAGAGCGCCTGGGAGTTCCGATCGTACTGACCGCCGATACGACGCAGACTGCTGAGGTTGACCCGCGACGGATCAGCCGCATCGTCAGGAACCTGTTGTCGAACGCTGTTGAGCATGCCGAGGGAAGGCCGGTCGAGGTGACCGTCGTCGGTAATGACTGTGCTGTAGGGGTCGCCGTGCGTGACCACGGAGTCGGATTCGAGCCATGGCAGGCAGAAAAGGTCTTCGGCAGGTTCTGGCGTGGAGACCCGTCCCGGGTACGCACCGTGGGTGGCAGTGGTCTCGGCCTGGCCATTTCTCGTCAGGACGCCAACCTGCACCATGGCTGGTTGACGGCGTGGGGACGACCCGGAGATGGTGCCTTCTTCCGGCTGGTCATTCCGAGGGATTCCGGGGCAGTGATCGTCGAGTCCCCATTACCCGCTGCGCCGAGCGATGCCGGTCCGACCGAATCGGAGGAGGAGCGATGACACTGCGTCCCACACGACGTGCCGTGCTGTCGGGAGCCGCCCTCCTACTGGCAGGTTGCGCCGAGGTGCCGTCCACAGGGGCAGTGACACAGGCTGAAGACCCACACCAAGCCTCAGGTCAGCGGGAGGGCATTGACGTCGCTCCTCAGCCTCCTGCTGATGGCGCATCGATTGACCTTGTCGTGGGCGGTTTCCTGCAAGCCATGACGAGTGCTCGCGACGACTACCGCGTCGCGCGTGCCTACCTCACGAAGGACATGGCGGACCGCTGGGATCCCCATTCCGGAGCGACGATTTACCAGGCCACCAATCACAAGCCGACCAGCACGGTGGCGACGGCTTCTCTCCAGGCTCCGATCATCGGCACTGTTGATGCCGAAGGTCATTACCACCCAGGGGAATCGCAGACGCTCAAACATGATTTCGGCATGGCCCAGGAATCCGGACAATGGCGGATTTCCCGGCCTCCCGAAGGGCTGCTGATCTCGCAATACACCTTCCAGCGCGCTTGGTCGGCGATTCCGGTCTACTTCTTCGCCGCCGACGCTGACCGCCTGGTCCCGGACGTCATTCATCTGCCGAGCCTGGGGGCTACCCCTGACGCCGCGCTCAGGGCGATGATGGCGGGTGTGCCGGAATACCTGAAGCCTGCACTTCGCACGGCACTGCCGGCAGGGGTGAGAGCCGTCGGGACGACCACGGTTGACGCCGTTGGCGTCGTCACCGTGCCACTGAGTGCGTCCGCAGCCCAACTCTCAGAATCTCAACGTCGGCTGCTCGCCAGCCAAGTCACCTGGACTCTGAGTGGTTTCGCTGCCATCTCACGTATCCGATTCACCGCCGGCGGGTCTCTGCTGCCTCTTCCCGAGGCGGCTGAGGACAACACAGTGTCGGCAGACTTGTACGCCGACCTCCTACCGCTCCCGTCGACGGATTCCCCCACGGTGGTCGCCGTCGTCAAGGGACAGATGGGACGGGTCAACGCAGCAGGCCAAGCCCTCCAGATCATGCCTGGAGCGTTGGGGCAGGACGCTCGCCCGGAAACTGGTGTCTCAGCTGTCGCCTCCACCCAGTTCGCCATGCCGGTCGCAACCGTGAGCACCCCGGGTGCGGTGTGGCACGCCGTTTCCGCGGATCGACGGTCGCTGGTGAAATGGCGTGAAGGCAGTGATCAGGTCGACGTCGTTGCCACCGGGGTGAACCTGCTTCGTCCTCAAGTCCTCGTCGATCGCAGTGTGGTGACCTTCTCGACAACAGATCCGACGCTCATCGTCGTCGCCGCGGATGGTTCCCGAATGTCCACTGTCGTTGACCTTGGTGGTCGCACAGTGGCTTCCTTCAGTGTCTCTCCTGATGGCATTCGCGTGGCCCTGGTCCTTCAGCGGGGGAAGACCTATGGATTGGGTATCGGCCTGCTGTCACGGCAGGACGGCGCAGTTCATCTCGGCCACATCGTCGACATGCCGTTGTCCTCCTCGGACGCGAATCTGTCGAGGATCACCGACGTTGCCTGGCTTTCCCAAATCCAATTGTGTGTCCTGGGCAGCGCGATCGAGTCTGGGGTAACTGCGCCGTACGAGGTCATTGTTGACGGCTCGGGTGCGACGTCCATGGGGCCGCTCAGCGGGACGAGCGTGGAATCCGTGGTGGCAGTCCCGATGGAAACTGGCGCTGAGGCTGTCATGCTCAGTGAGGACGGAAAACTGCTTCACCACGAGGAGAGATTCCACTGGCGCCAGGTCCTGCAGGGGGTCAGTGCGGTCGCGACTACAGCTTGACCCTTCCGTGACACGACGGTGACCGGCGACACTGGTTCATCGTGAACCCAATGGACTCCCTGGCTGACCTGCTGCTGGGAGCGTGCTGTCCTGGATGTGGGGAGCCGGGCGTGGGTCTGTGTGAGGCGTGTCGGTCTGCGATCAACCCGACCCCTCGGGTCATTGTTGACGGGCCGCCACCGGTCATTGCCTGCATGGGCTATCACGGTCCTGTTCCTGGGATCGTCACAGCTCACAAGGATCGTGGTGCGGCATGGTTGACCGACGAGCTCGGCCATTGGCTGGCTCATGGGCTCGCTCCGGCGATAGCAGCCGCTCCCGGCCACGTTGACGTCGTTCCAGTTCCCTCAACGGCGAGGGCTGTGCGACGACGAGGTGCTGATCATGCTGCCGACATGACGCGATCAGCTCTGCGAACCCTGGATGTGTCCAATGCCTCCCTCGCCCAGGTCTTGCACCGAACTCGACGCGTGGCGGATCAGCTTGAGGTTCGCCACGAGGATCGCGGCGCCAATCAGCGCGGGTCGATGAGAGCTCTGACGGGGGAGGGAGATGTCATTCTCGTCGACGACGTTCGCACCTCAGGGGCGACGATCGACGAGGCGTGCAGAGCCTTGGGGTGGTCCGGGCGACGAGTGCTGTCCGTGGTTGTCCTGGCTGATGCTGCGACCCCACTGAGATGGCCGTGATCACATTGTCGGGCGACACGTCAGCGTGGGTGCCGAACCTTGCCAAACAGCTGTTGTGAGCCCCTCCCATGGGCTAGCGTAGGTGCATGGCACGACCGATTGGCACCCTGACCTCCACGAGGGGGATGGGACACGGTCGTGCCATTTGTTTCTGCGTCGGAAACACCGATGCGAACCCCAATACAGGAGGTTGTCATGGATGTCATCGTTACGGGACGGCACTGCCACGTCAGTGACGACGTGCGCGCCCAGGTCGAGGACAGGCTCTCCGGGGTCGAGAAGTTCAGGGACCGGGTCCAGCGCGCTGAGGTGGTCTTCACCGCCCAGGACGCCAAGGGGGCCAAGGACCAGGCCATGACGTGTGAAATCACACTACGGGCGAAGGGGCCGGTGGTGCGAGCTGTCGGGCAGGCGGAAGACAAGATGGTTGCCTTTGACATGGCTGCCGATCGACTCCGCACCCAGCTCGTCAAGGCTGCTGATCGTCGTCGCAGTCGTCGTGGCTTGCGCGTCTCCCAGGTCCTGGACGTCTTGCCCGAGGAAAGCACCGATGATGCACCCGAGATCCTGGCCACCAGGAAGATCGCGGGCGACGTGGAAGTCACCGGGGACAGCCCCATCTATGTCAAGGAAAAGGTCTTCCAGGCCGTTCCCCTGACCCTTGCCCAGGCTCTCGACGAGATGGAACTTGTCGGGCACGACTTCTTCCTCTACCTCGATCAGGATTCCAAGCAGCCCAGCGTCGTCTACCGGCGCAAGAAGGGGTACAACTACGGCGTGATCCATCTGGATCTTGACCACGAGTGATTCCTGGATCGTCAAGACACAACGACATCGGCGGCGGTGCGGGATAATCCTGCGCCGCCGCCGATTCATGTCGCGGGTCAATGGCGGGAAAGGACGGTGAGGAATGGACTCATGAGGGGTTCAGCAACCCTCACGTGTCCAGGACGAAAGGCCGCGGCGTTCTTGGTTCGGCCGCAAACCCCCTAGGATGGGGAAGGCAGCTCTCTTGAGCTGCTCGTCCGGGATGCGCCCGGACGACACGACGTCTACTCCTTGAAGGACCCACCCCGTGAACCTCATGGATCGCGTGCTGCACGCCGGTGAAGGCAAGATTATCCGCCGACTCAACCGCATTGTCGGCCAGGTCAACAGCATCGAGGAGGACTACGTCGCCATGAGCGACGACGAGTTGGCGGGACAGACCGCCGACTTCCGTCAGCGTCTCGACAACGGCGAGAACTTGGACCGGCTGCTTCCGGAGGCCTTCGCGACGGTGCGTGAGGCGTCCAGGCGAGTACTCGGCAAGCGTCACTTCGACGTTCAGATCATGGGCGGTGCGGCCCTGTACCAGTGCAACATCGCCGAGATGAAGACCGGTGAGGGCAAAACCCTCGTCGGTCTTCTCCCCGCCTACCTTGAGGGGCTGCTCGGCAAGGGCGTCCACGTCGTCACCGTCAACGACTACCTGGCTCGAGTGCAGTCCGAGCAGATGGGTCGTGTGCACCACTTCCTGGGTCTGACGATCTCGGCGATTCTGTCGGACATGCCTCCGATGGAGCGCAAGGAGGCATACAAGACCGACATCACCTACGGCACGAACAATGAGTTCGGCTTCGACTACCTGCGCGACAACATGGCCAGCTCCTTGAGCGAGTGCGTGCAGCGTGGCCATCACTTCGCCATCGTCGACGAGGTTGACTCGATCCTCGTCGACGAGGCTCGTACCCCGTTGATCATCTCCGGCCCTGCCGAGGAGAACAAGCAGTGGTACCCGGAATTCGCCAAGATCGTCTCGAGGCTTCAACGCGACGTCGACTACGAGGTTGACGAGAAGAAGCGGACCGTGGCCGTTCTGGGGCACGGCATCAGCGTCGTCGAGGAGCGTCTGGGAATCCAGAACCTGTACGAATCGGCAAACACTCCTCTCATCGGTTACCTCAACAACGCCATCAAGGCCAAGGAGCTCTTCCACCGCGACAAGGACTACGTCATCATCGATGGCGAGGTCCTCATCGTCGACGAACACACCGGTCGTACCCTGGCAGGGCGTCGCTACAACGAGGGTCTGCACCAGGCCCTCGAGGCCAAGGAACATGTCGAGATCAAGGACGAGTACCAGACCCTCGCGACGATCACCCTGCAGAACTACTTCCGCATGTACGACAAGCTCGCCGGCATGACGGGTACCGCCAAGACCGAGGAGAGCGAGTTCCAGAAGATCTACGGTCTGGGCGTCATCCCGATCCCGACGAACCGCCCGATGATCCGCAAGGACCAGAAGGACCTCATCTACCGCACCGAGGATGCCAAGTTCGACGCCATCATCTCCGACGTCGTCGAGCGCCACGAGGCTGGTCAACCGATCCTCATCGG
This sequence comes from Cutibacterium avidum 44067, assembly GCF_000367205.1. NCBI lineage: Bacteria > Bacillati > Actinomycetota > Actinomycetes > Propionibacteriales > Propionibacteriaceae > Cutibacterium > Cutibacterium avidum. Next base: position 965,736 of record NC_021064.1, read on the forward strand.
TACCGCATCCGTCGCCAAGTCGGAGCTGCTCTCGGAGAAGCTCAAGCGGGCCGGCGTTCCCCACAAGGTGTTGAACGCCAAGCACCACGAGTCCGAGGCGGCGATCGTCGCCCTGGCCGGCCGCAAGGGAGCTGTGACGGTCTCGACCAACATGGCTGGTCGTGGTACCGACATCATCCTGGGTGGTAACCCAGAATTCCTCACCGAGCTGGACCTTCGCGAGAAGGGGCTCGACCCGGTGGAGGATGAAGAGGCCTACCAGACCGCCTGGAACAACACTCTGGCCAGGTACGAGGAGCAGTCGAAGGCCGAGCACGAGGAGGTCGAGGAGCTGGGCGGCCTCTACGTCATCGGTTCCGAGCGTCACGAGTCTCGCCGTATCGACAACCAGTTGCGTGGACGTTCCGGTCGTCAGGGTGACCCGGGTGAGTCCAGGTTCTACCTGTCCTTGCAGGACGAGCTTATGCGCCTGTTCAAGCCTGAGGTCATCGACCGCGCCATGGTCACCCTCAAGATGCCCGAGGACATGCCGATCGAGTCCAAGTGGGTGTCGCGTCAGATCGAGAGTGCCCAGAAGCAGGTTGAGGCGCAGAACTTCGAGATGCGTAAGAACGTCCTGAAGTATGACGACGTCATGAACCGTCAGCGTCACGTCATCTATGGGGACCGTCGCAAGGTTCTCGAGGGTGCCGACGTCGAGGTCGAGCTGCGCGCCACCACTGATCGCGTCGTCGAGGCCGGTGTGCGCAAGTACACCCAGGGCTACTCCGAGGACTGGGACCTCGAGGCGATGTGGGACGAGGTCGGCACTGTGTACCCCGTTGGTCTCGACATCAACGAGTACGCCGACTGTCAGGACGGTGAGGAGCTCGTCGAGGACTTCAAGGCGGATGCCCAGGATGCCTATGACCGTCGTGAGGCCGAGCTCGGTGAGGCGACGATGCGCCAGCTCGAGCGTGAGGTCCTCCTGACGGTACTCGACCGCAAGTGGCGTGAGCACCTCTACGAGATGGACTACCTGCGCGAGGGCATCGGCCTGCGTGCAATGGCCCAACGCGATCCGCTGGTCGAGTACCAGCGCGAGGGCGGCGACATGTTCAACTCGATGATGGATTCCTTCAAGGAGGAGGTCGTCGGGTTCCTGTTCAACCTTGAGATCGAGACCAGTCCGCAGGTTGGTCTGGTGACCGACGCCGAGGGACAGCCGGTGACGGCAGATTCGGTGCTGCCCCAGGAGAGCCGTGCGCGTCGCGCTCTGAGCTACTCGGCTCCCGACGAGCAGGGTGACACCAAGACGACTGCTGAAGGTGGTGCGCCGAAGAATCCCAAGGCCGAGGGCAACCGGGCCGCGAGGAGGTCTGCGTCCAAGAAATCGAGGAAGAACCGCAAGAAGCGCTGATGTGACATCGGGGACGGCGTCGACACGACAGTGTCGGCGCCGTTTTCGTCACGCCATACCGACGGCCTCCTGCGTGATGTGCTTGTCGCTGAGGAGCGCGGCCACTTTGGGGTTCAGAACGAGCTCGACCGCGTCGAGATGCCATACACCACCGTGCTGAACCAGGTTCGTGGCCAACGGGAGCCGCCTGCCACGCAGATCGATCAGGCCGACCCCGTCCACGTGGTCGTCGTCAAAACTGACTTGAGGCTCGCCGACGAGGAGCATACGGCTCCAGCCAGGACCCCGGGGCCATTTGCGCATGGTTGCCGCAGCACGAGGGCTGGATGCTCGCATGAGCTGATTCATGGGGCGTCGCCCGGCTATCGTCTCCACGATGATGATGTGGATTGCCCGGGTCAGTCGCACAGCCTGTCGGTAAGCCTCTGTGTTGCCTTCCACGGCGCTCGTCACCGGTGATGACGAGACGACGCGCAACTCGTCCGGCCACCAGTCCCGATCAAGCTCCAGGAAGATGTCCGAATGATGTGGCCGGGCCGAATCAAGGGGAATGGGCGCTGATGTGGTCGTCATGGCCTCTAGAACAGTGCACGCGGCCTTCCTCGGGAAGGGTTGATGCGCAAATCTGTGGAAAACTCGAGTGAGCTAACGATGCCGTCATCTGGGACGGCGCGAGCCAATATATGATTCCCGTCCGCATCTGAGTACCGTGGACGATGCATCAGGGGTCACGCTGGCCAAGGAGGGTTCAATTGTCGACGTCCACCATCGTTTTCATCCCAACTAATGCGCAACGGGCTCGTGAGCTCGTTGCTGCGCCGGGAGAACAGGTGACGGCCTTCACGGTCACCGAGGAGCTTCGTGTCATCCTCGACGTCACTGATCCCGAGGAAACCGAACATGCTGCCATGGTCATCGGTTCGGTGTGGGGCCTGACCCATACCGGTCGTCGACTGGTTCTCGTCGCTCATGTCCCTGCCGAGCAAATTGCCGATCACGAAGAGGTCGACAACGGCGGAGTGACACTGACCCGTCTCGAGCCCTCGCAGATCACGGCGTGGTTTGCCGACGATGACGACGCCGACTCCAAGGATGCTGCCGCAGCCGTCAAGGGCATGATCATCGACGATGCCTGGAATGACGTCACCGTTCAGACTCTCATCGGTGAGCACGAGTTGTCCTGGCATGACATCACCGAGGAGCTTCCGGCGGCCGACACCGACCCCGAGGGTTTCCCCGGATTGGAGTGACGGACCGCCGCGACGGGTGGGGTTGGCCTCAGTGGGAGGCCAACCAGTCGTCGCCCGCCCGCTGCTGCATGTCGAAGGCCTGAGTGATGTGCGGGGCCGCGGCCTTTTCCAGTTTCTTGCCCACCAGTGGGACCGACACGGTGAAGGTACCGGTGTATACGACCTCGGTTCCGGTGACGTCGGGACGCACGGAGACGTGTCCGTCTGCCTTCGCCCGCATGCCCTGAGGAACGATCTGCAAGGAGCCCTCCCGCGATCCATCGGGATTGGCGGGCTGCCACCACAAGGTCTGCTTGGCGGTGAGGGTGGAGCCGATGAACTTCGTCACCTGGCTGGGAGCGGGCACGGCCACGTCCAGGCTCAACGAGTCCCCCGTGATGACGGCATTGCTGGTGGTGGCCCCGGCGCGTCGGTGGACGTCCTGCCACCATGCCGGATCGGTCATCATGGTGACGACTTGATCAGGGGTTGCGTTGAAATGGGCCCGTGAATTGATGTCCATGTCACCCATGATGCCGGATGTTCGCGGCGCGCCTCGCAAAACGACCTATGCGTGGTGGTTCACGCAGAGGCGTAGACCCTTGTAGAGTTCTCATTGAGGACCACGTTGAGGTGGCCCCGTGACCATGACGAAGGTAACCTGATTGTGTCAGAGATGGAGAAAGTCATCCCGGCTCTCGTGGCATCGGTGCTGGAGCAGCACGCCGCTGGAGATCACTGCTGTGAAGAGGTGATTCGTCAGGCGATGGAACGGCAGATGAAGCTTGCCGTGAAGCCTGGACCGGTTCGCGTCGGCGTGAGTATCGATCCGCCGTGGTCTGACGGTCAGGTCAACTCGGTGCAGGTCGTCATGGATGACCGTCCCTTCCTCGTCGACACCGTCGTGTCGTGCCTGCTTCGTCATGGGTGGCGAGTTGAGGACGTTCGGCACCCGATTTTCGGTGTCAAGCGCAACGTCGAGGGAGCTGTTGAGAGTGTCGGAACTCCCGGACGCGAGGGCTGCGAGCCGGAGTCCTGGATTCACATTGATGCCACGGCGCCGATTGGTGTTGACACTGGCAAGGCTGCCAAGCAGCTCGATGAGGATCTTCACAGCTGCCTTGACCAGGTTGTTCGGGCCACGGACGACTGGGCGGCGATGCAAGAGGCGATGTTGCGGACCGCTGAGCTGGTGAGTGCCTCCCAAGGGCGCTCCGATGATCGTGACTCGACGCGTGAGCTCCTGGAATGGTTGGCCAATGACCATTTCATGTACTTGTCCTACGAGGAGTTCCGGGTCGACGGGGACACCATGACGCCAGTACCCGGTACCCGGCTGGGCATCACCGATGACGGGCCGCGCTTCGATGCGATCCCTCACAGCGAGGATCATTCCACCATCGTCGTCACGAAGGACTCGGTTCGTTCCACCGTGCAGCGCAATGGATACCGGGATTACGTTGGCGTGCGAATCCGTGACGAGAACGGCACCGTCGTCGCTGAGCACCGCTTCATCGGTCTGCTGGGGTCGGCCGCATACACCGAGTCGGTGACGCACATCCCGGTCCTCCGCGCCAAGGCCTCCCGCGTGCTGGCACTTTCGGGATACCGAGCCAACTCCCATGGCGGCAAGGCGGTCATTCGTACCATCGCTGAGTTCCCACGTGATGCCCTTTTCGAGGCCTCGGCCGAAGAGCTCGTGCCACTCATCATGACGATCGTCGACCTGCGCGAGAAGCAGCGCCTTCGCGCACTGGTCCGCCGCGGTCCGTGGGGTCGGTTCTTCCACCTGCTGGTCTTCGTCCCGACCGACCGTTTCGACGCCAGCACTGTTGGCGTCGTCGAGGGAATCGTCGCCAAGCGGACCGGCGCGGTCGAGTTCGACTCGACCATCATGATGGGTGAGTCCTCCCTGGTCAGGATCACCTTGACTGCCAAGGTCCCTGACGGTGAGGTTCTTCCTCCAGTTGATGACGCGGAACTGCAGGCAGAGCTCGCCGACGCCACTTCGAACTGGGATGACGAGTTCATCGCCCTGGCCAGCAGCATTGAGAGTGACCGACGCGGAATTGACTTCGGACCCGAGTACAAGCAGGAATTCACGGCCAAGCAGGGCATTCTGGACCTCGAACTGCTCAACAGGTTGGCTGAGGATGACCTGGGCCTGGTCATGTACCGTCCGGATGATCCGGCCGATCCCTCCGACCTGCGCCTCAAGATCTTCAACCAGCACGCGCCGATGACGCTGTCCCAGGTCATGCCGCACCTGTCGAGCCTCGGCGTCCAGATCGTCGATGAGCATCCGCACCGGATTGTCCTGCGCGGTCGGGAGATCTGGCTGTTCGACCTTGGCCTGCAGGCCCCCGGCGAGCTGTGGAAGGAATCCGAGCGACATCGTTTCACCGAGGCTTTTGCCGCATCCTGGCGTGGGGAGTGCGAATCCGACACCTTCTCGGGCCTCGTGACCGAGGCGGGCTTGTCCTGGTCCCAGGTGGCTATGTTGCGCTGTATCGCTCGTTACCTCCGGCAGGTTGGTAGTCCGTTCTCCCAGACCTACATGGCGAAGACACTACGGGCGAACCCGAATCTGGCAGGCGACCTCGTGAGGATCGTCGAGGCCAAGTTCGATCCGTCGGCTTACGATGACGGGGTCGATGCCGGAGCCGAGCGGTTGGCCAAGGTGGAGGAACTGTCACAGACCTTCCTTTCTGATCTGGACGACGTCGCCTCCCTTGATCACGATCGCATCCTGCGCATGATGCATGCCGTCATCAAGGCCATGATCCGCACCAACTGGTGGCAGAAGGATCGCCGAGCGCTGGCCTTCAAGGTGCGCCCGGGTGAGCTCGACTTCGCCCCAGCCCCACGACCCAAGTTCGAGATCTTCGTCAATTCGCCGAGGGTCTCCGGAACTCACCTGCGTTTCGGTGCGGTGGCGAGAGGAGGCTTGCGTTGGTCGGATCGTCCCGAGGACTTCCGTACCGAGGTCCTCGGCCTGGTCAAGGCCCAGATGGTCAAGAACTCGGTCATCGTGCCTGCGGGCGCCAAGGGCGGCTTCGTTCCCGCCCATCTGCCCGATCCCACGACCGACCGCGCGGGCTGGGCCGAGGAAGGCAAGGAGTGCTACCGCATCTTCGTCTCGTCGCTGCTGTCCCTGACCGACAACGTCGTCGAAGGCAAGGTCGTCGCCCCTGACCACGTGGTGCGCCACGACGGGGACGATCCCTACCTCGTCGTGGCCGCTGACAAGGGCACTGCCACTTTCTCCGACACCGCGAACGCAATTGCCGCGGAGCACGGATTCTGGCTCGGTGACGCCTTCGCCTCGGGTGGATCCCATGGTTACGACCACAAGGCCATGGGCATCACGGCCCGCGGCGCCTGGGAGTCGGTGACCCGGCATCTCGCCGACCTGGGTATCGACCAGGCGGCTGACGACTTCACCTGCGTCGGTATCGGCGACATGTCCGGTGACGTCTTCGGCAATGGCATGTTGCTGAGCAAGCACATCAAGCTGGTGGCAGCTTTCAACCACCGTCACGTCTTCGTCGACCCGAACCCGGATCCTGCCGCGTCCTGGCAGGAGCGTCGTCGCCTCTTCGATCTTCCGCGCTCGAGCTGGGGCGATTACGACTCGTCCCTCATCTCCGAGGGCGGCGGCGTCTGGGATCGCACCTTGAAGTCGATTCCGGTGAGCCAGCAGATGCGCGAGGCCCTCGGCATCGACGGCTCCGTCAAGAGGATGACCCCTGACAATCTCATCTCGGCGATCCTGCGGGCTCCGGTTGACCTGCTGTGGAACGGCGGAATCGGAACCTACGTACGCGCCACGAGTGAGACCGACGCCCAGGTCGGCGACCGAGCCAATGATCCGGTTCGCATCACGGCCAAGGAGGTGCGGGCCAGGGCTGCTGGCGAAGGCGGAAACCTGGGATGGACGCAGGCAGGTCGCATCGAGTACGCCCGAAACGGTGGCCGAATCAACGCCGATTTCATCGACAATTCTGCCGGCGTCGACACCTCTGATCATGAGGTCAACATCAAGATCCTGCTTGATGCCGAAGTGGCTGCCGGCCGCCTCAGCGCCGAGGAACGCGACGAACTCCTGCCTGCCATGGCTGACGACGTCGCTACCCTGGTACTGCGGCACAACCGTTCTCAGAACCTCGCGCTGGCCAATGCGGTGAGCCCGTCCGGGCCGACTCCTGGAGTTCTGGAAGCCTGGATGTGCGAACTCGAGGAGTCTGGCCATCTTGATCGCGTCGTCGACACCATGCCGTCGACCGCTGAGATGAATCGTCGAATGGCCGCAGGGGAGGGCCTTGCCAGCCCGGAGCTGTGCACCCTGCTCGCGTGGACGAAGATCGCCCTGTGCGATGCCGTGCTGGCCACGGATCTTCCGGAAGATCCCTTCGTGGCGGATCGCTTGGTGGGCTACTTCCCGCCGCTGCTGCGTGAGAGGTTCGCTGATCGGATGCCAGATCACCGGCTGCACCGGGAGATCATCACCACCGAAGCCGTCAACAGGTTCGTTGACTCCCAGGGCATCACGGCCTTCCACCGCTTGCATCTGCAGACCGGGGCAGACATCGCTCAGGTCATCCGTTGCCAGCTGGCGGCCCGATCGGTCTTCGGACTGGGCAGGGCGGAGACGAACCTCACCCATCTCGGACTGGACGCAGCCCGTACTGCCGAGATCAGGCTCGCTCTTCGAGATCTCGCCATGGACGCCACGAGGTGGTTCCTCAACCACGGAGGTGCGGACAACATCTCTGCCGCGATTGAGACCTACCGTCCGGGCGTCGCGAAACTCGTCGACAAGCTCTCCGACTTGCTGGGCGACAGTGCCGACGAGTGGCAGAAGAAGGTTGACGGTGTCACCGAGTTGGGACTTGATCGTGCGGATGCCGCTGTGGTCGCCTCTCACGACTGGGGCCCAGTGCTGTTGAGCGTTGTCGAGATCTCTGACGAAGGTCATCCTCTCGACGAAGTCGCCGAGGCATACCTGACGCTGGCGCGCAGGGTGGACATGACCCGCCTGACCCATCTCGTCGAACAGCTTCCCCAGGACCGTCCGACGGATGCCCGAGTGCGGGCAAGCCTCCGCGAGGATCTCCTTCAGGTGATGTCCGAGGCGACGCGTCGGGCCCTTGAGATTGGAACGGCCAACGTTCTGGTCGATGGTGGACGTATTGTTGAAGCGATGACGACAACCCCGGATCTAGCGCACTGCGTCGTGATGGTCAGTGACCTGCGGTCCTCCGTGGGCCAGGAGGCCAAGCAGTGAGAATTGATCTCCACACCCATTCCACGATCTCGGACGGGACGGATTCCCCGACCCGCCTCGTGATGAGGGCTGCCACGAGCGGTCTGGACGTCATCGCCCTGACTGATCATGACACCTTCGATGGGCTGGAGGAGGCTCAGGCAGCCGGACAGCGGTTCGGTGTCCGGCTGCTTCCTGGCCTCGAGATGACGTGCCACGTTGGTGGTCGTGACGTTCACCTTCTCGGTTACGGGCCGCGTCCTGACGATCCAGCTCTGGGCAGAAAGCTGCAGATCACGCGGGATTCGCGAGTTGGGCGTCTGGACGCCATCTGTCAGAAACTTGCCGAGGTCGGAATGTCGGTGACGACGGCGGACGTCCATCGAGCTGCCGGTTCGGCCTCGAGCCTGGGTCGGCCCCATGTAGCGGACGCGATGGTGGCCAAGGGCTACGTCGAAGACCGTGACGAGGCTTTCCGAGACTGGCTCGCTGACGGCAAGCCCGCCTATGTTCCACGGCACAGCGTGGCGTTGGAAGAGGGCATCGACCTCATCCACGATGCCGGCGGCGTCGCCGTCCTGGCACATCCGTGGGGCAGGGGAGCCCAGCAGGTCCTCACCCCGCAGATGATCGCGTCGTTGTCCGCCTATCACCAGCTCGACGGAATCGAGGTGGAGCACCAGGACCACGACCAGGCAGCCCGCCGTATGCTCTTCGATCTGGGAGGACGGCTCGGGTTGGTCCGGACCGGCGCGAGCGATTACCACGGCTCGGGCAAGAAGGACCACGAGCTGGGATGCAATCTCACCCGTGAGACCGCCTATCGAGAGCTCGTGACGAGGATCCAGCTGCGTGGTGGAGTTCTTCGCGTCCGGTGAGACTGCTACAGTGACCGACATGACGATTGCACCTGCGAATGCCACCTCGTGGTGGCGTCGCTGCGTGCGGCACTGACGATGTGACAGCCGCCCTGCCCGGCGGCGTCGCCTCGTCGCCGAGGAGGGCGGCGAGGAAGGATTTTCGATGACCAGCGACGTCTCCGAAATCGGATCGAACGCTGCCACCTTGGCGCGCTCGCGGGCCCGCAGTGACAAGGTTGAGACCGATCTGGCCGTCCATCCCGAGAAATGGCGGATTCTCACCGGGGATCGTCCCACCGGAAGTCTCCACATCGGTCACTACTTCGGCTCCCTGGCCAATCGGGTGCGTCTGCAGGACAAGGGAATTGAGTCCTTCCTCGTCATCGCTGATTACCAGGTCATCTATGACCGTGACGGCGTCGGCGAGTTGCAGGCCAATGTGATGTCGAACATCGCCGATTACCTTGCCATCGGTGTCGACCCGGTCCGTACCACGATCTTCACCCACTCGGCCCTGTCTGCCCTCAACCAGCTGCTGCTGCCCTTCCTGTCGCTGGTGACCGACGCGGAGCTGCGTCGTAACCCGACTGTCAAGGACGAGCTGGCCACCTCGGACCGCCCGATGTCGGGTCTCATGCTCACCTTCCCGGTGCACCAGGCTGCCGACATCCTCTTCTGCAAGGCCAACCTCGTCCCGGTCGGCCGTGACCAGCTGCCGCACATCGAGCAGACCCGCGTCATCGCTCGTCGCTTCGACGAGAGGTACGGGCGAGCGGATGCCTCTGAGCCGGTCTTTCCCGAGCCGGAGGCGCTGCTTTCCGCCACCCCGCATGTGTTGGGTCTCGATGGCACGAAGATGAGCAAGTCGAAGGGCAACACCATTGAGATCGGCATGACCGCCGATCAGACCGCCAAGCTCATCAAGAAGGCCAAGACGGACGCCGAGCGCCACATCACGTGGGATCCGGAGAACCGTCCTGAGGTCTCGAACCTGTTGCTGCTCACCGCCCTGTGCGAGAACGGTGATCCCGCTGCCATTGCCGAGGAAATCGGTGACGGTGGTTCGGGTACCCTCAAAAAGCGTCTCACCGCCTCCCTCAACGACTACTTCGCCCCGATTCGTGAGCGTCGTGCTGAACTTGCCGCTGACGAGGGCCACCTGCGCGAGGTGCTCCGGGAAGGAAATGAGCGTGCCAACGCCGTCGCCGACCAGACTCTCGCTGAGGTGCGGACAGCCATGAGGATGGTCTATTGAATCTGGTGATATGAAGCGAGGCACGGACATCATGTCCGTGCCTCGTCCTGTGTTCAGACCGAACCTCACAGGGACCGACGTGCCCTGCGGCGGCGCGGGACGGCGGCCGTCCCCTTGTCGCCAGCGGTCTTCGTGCTGGCCTTCTTCCTGGGTGCCTGCTCCTTGGTGGAAGCAGCGTCCTTCTCGGGAGACTTCTTGTGTTCCTTGGCCTCATGCCTGCCGTGCGCGCTGCCGACCTCGTCGCCACCGCGGATCACCGTGCCGTTGCGGCGACGGGTGCGTTTGCGGCGCGGTGTGTCATCGTCCTTGGAATCCTCGCGGGAACGACGGCCCCCACTGCGATCACCATGCCTGCGGTGGCCGTCGTGCCTGTCGTCACGCTTGTGGTGATGACGCTCACGCTTCTCGGCGCCGGGCAAAGCGCCCTTGGTACCTTCCGGGATGTCGAGGTCGGTGTAGAGATGCGGGGAGGTCGAGTAAGTCTCGATGGGCTCGGGGATCTCGAGGTCCAGTGCCTTGTTGATGAGGTTCCAGCGAGTGACGTCAGCCCAGTCAACGAGGGTGACGGCCACGCCCTTGGCGCCAGCACGTCCGGTACGGCCAATACGGTGGACGTAGGTCTTCTCGTCCTCGGGGCACTCGTGGTTGATGACGTGGGAGACCCCGGTGACGTCAATGCCACGCGCAGCGACGTCGGTGGCGACGAGGATGGTGGCGTCGCCGCTGCGGAACTTCTTGAGGGCCTTTTCGCGAGCGACCTGGGTGAGGTCGCCATGGATGGCCCGAGCCTTGAAGCCACGGTCGTCGAGGTCGTCGGCCAGACGCTGGCAGGTGCGCTTGGTACGGCAGAAGATGATGACCTTCTCGACATCGCGGGACTGCAGGATGCGCCCGATGACCTCGATCTTGTCCATCGGATGGGCCTGGTAGACGAATTGCTGGGTATCCGGAACGGTGGCCTGGGCATCGGCACCCTCGGCACGCACGTGTACCGGACGGTTCAGCTGGGAACGGGCCAGAGCCATGATCGGTGCCGGCATGGTGGCCGAGAAGAGCATGGTCTGGCGAGAGGTCGGGGTGCGCCCGATGAGGTTCTCGACGTCGGGCAGGAAGCCCAGGTCAAGCATCTCGTCAGCCTCGTCGAGAACGACGATGCGCACGTGGGACAGGTCGAGGTCCTTGCGCTGGGAGAGGTCCAGAAGACGTCCGGGGGTGCCGACGACGACGTCGACCCCGGCCTTCAGCGCGTCGATCTGTGGTTCGTAGCCGACGCCGCCATAGACGGTGAGGACTCGCGCGCCGCGCACCGAGGCGGCGGTCGAGATGTCCTTGGACACCTGGAGGGCTAGCTCCCGGGTCGGGCACATCACCAGTGCCTGGGGCCTGCCCTTGTGCTCGAACTCCTCCCAGTCGTCATCTCCGGGCAGGATGATGCGCTGCAGGACGGTGATGCCGAAGGCGAGCGTCTTGCCGGTGCCCGTGCGGGCCTGGCCGATGAGATCGGTGCCCTGAATGGAAATCGGGATGGACATGGCCTGGATGGGGAAGGGAGAGACGATCCCCACCCCCTCCAGCGCCTGGCAAATGTCTTCTCGGACGCCGAGATCGGCGAAAGAGGTGGAAATGGAAATAGTGGTCTCGGTCAGTGTCTTGGCCTCTTCGTGCGTGGGCCCGTCAAGGCCCTGTGTCATTCTTCGTAGTCGTTCCTCGTGATGTCGTCGCGCGAAACTCTGTTCCGCGACGATGTCACGTGCGGTGTGGACCTGCGAGGTGACGCGGTCGACACACCACCAGCCATCTTACCTCCAGTGCCGTCGACCCTCTAACCTGTTGGCGTGAGCATCGACGACACGAACCCCGACGACTCCTCGGTTGTGACGATCTTCTGGTCCGTCGCAGCGTCCTGTGCCTTGCATGGATTCTCCGCAACGGTGTCCGGCATGGTCCTGGCTCCCGGCCTGTCCGAACGGTTCCTCATCGTTGATCGCAGTGCTGAGATTCAGCAGATCTTGGCCGAAGCCAGAACCCATCTGACGGATCGCACGGTTCTAGTAGAGACGGAACCCCTCATCGGGTCCGTGGAGGAGTACGTGCCCTCCCGGTCTTGGTCCCAGGTGTTGCTGCGCGACCACATCGTCGTTGATCTCATCGCCGATTTCCTGGACCGGGTCGAGCCGAATCTCGCACCCGAACTTCGTCCGGCCTGCGGGTCTTTTGGCCCGTGGCTCGGTCGCGGTACGGGGAGCCGCGTGAGATGGGATGCCGTGATGCGTCACATCGTCGCCGGGCAACGTGACAAATCGGCAGAATCCCTGTTCGCACGACGTCTCGTGGGAGAGGTGTTGTCGGTGGCCCAACGGCTCTTTGCCCGTCATCAGGCGCTGACCGCGGCCCTGACGAAAGCTGGTGGGGGAGAGTTCGATGATCTCGACCTCATCAATGAGGTGATGGCTGGTGTGTTGAACGTCCATGACGAACGCATGATTGATCTCGGCCTCGAACCGTGATTGACGAAACGGCGAGTGACCTCGAGCGGTAGGTGACAATGGCAGCTTCCGGAATGACCCGAAGCTGCCATGACGTTCAACCGTGACCGAGTTCAGAGAGTCCCAAACCCGACCTGACGGCTGTTGGGCTGCCCCAGGTCGAGGTAGGCGATCCCACGGGCGGGAACGAGAACCTTGCGGCCCTTGGCATCCGTCAGGGTGAGGACGGCGTCGGGCTGGCTGAGGCTGTCCTTGAGCTGCTGCTCAATGGACTCAGCGCTTTCTTGAGCGTCGATGCTGACTTCACTTGCAGTGTTGACGATGCCGATCTTGATCTCCATGACGACAAATCTACCGTTGGATCAAGCGTCCCGGCGCCACAGCGCCACAGTGATGTTGTCATGACCGCCGCACGTGTTGGCGTGCGCGATGAGTCCGGCCGCGAGATCTGCTGGGTCGGGACGACCCTGCTCATTTTTTCGCACCGTGCCCGCGAGATCAGTGACGAGCGTGGTCAAGTCGTCCGGATCGGGAACGTGATTCCACAATCCGTCACTGCACACCAGGAGCCATCCGGAATGCTGTGGTTGATAGGCCATGACGCGGGGAGCGAGGTCGGTGGCGGCGGCGCCGAGCCACTTCGTGATGGCATGGGCGCCGATCCCCGCCTCTGCTTCTTCCCGAGACATTCCTAGGTCCATTTGTGCCTGGGCCATGGAATCATCGATGGACAGTCGGACACAGCCACCGTCATCAGGGAACCAGTAGGTTCGGGTGTCACCGATGTTGCCCACGACAATGCGTTCTTGTGTCGCAACGGCGACGGCCAGAGTGCACGCACCAATCGGACGCGATGCGCTCACCACGGCCTCGTGCGCCTTTCGGAAGGCTCGCTCGAAGAGGGTGACGATGTCATCGTCGTTGGCTGGCATCCCCTGGTCCATCGTCGCCGTCAGGTAATCGCGCGCGGTGTGAGATGCGATTCTGGCGCATTCCTCAGCACCATCGGTGGACGAGACGCCGTCAGCGACGACAAGGACGATATGACGCCCGGAACTGTCGATGCCGAGGGCTGCCGCGTCCTGGTTCGTTTCATGACGTAGTCCGATGTGTGAGGCGCAGGCAACATCTCCACGAGCTGCAGCTCGCTCGGTGAGGTCCACTCGCGAGATGGCGGGGGTATCGGGCGTCACGATTTCGGCCGATGACTGGTCCGATTCATTCATGAAGGTCCTCAGGCTGGGTAATTGTTCTCCGCAGGGCTCCGGCTGAATCCGGGCGCAGCGCTCGACGTGGTGTGGCGATCGCGGTAGATCCATGTCTACCGACGAGGTTTATGACCAGCTACGAACATGCGGACGCGTCTCATGGGGGTGAGACAGCTCTTCCACCCTTTCACATGGTGGGCCGATGAGACCAGGAAATGACTGCTGACGTCGTTGTTCTGTGGAAAAGACCCAGCCGGACGGCAATGCTGTCGCAGGTCGGTGGTGGGATGTGTGCCATGCATGGATGGGATGACGCTCAGGTGCGGGTGCTCAATGATGATGCTGGCACGGTCCTCGTCATGGGAGGGCCGGGCACCGGACGGACGGGTCTGTGTCTTGAGGTGGCCGCGCAGTACGTCGAAGCTGGCGGCTCCCTGTCCGACATCCTGCTGCTCGGCCAGACAAGACCGGCTGCCCAGACATTGCGCAATGGCCTCGTACGACGACTCGGAGGCGCTCATCTGGACCCTCATGTCATGACGGTTCACGCGTTGGCCCGGCGCATCCTTGGATCTCGACATTTCTCGGGACGGCTGTTGACCGCTCCTGAGCAGGAGTTTCGTATCAGAGAGCTTCTTGCGGCTCGTGACATGACGGACTGGCCCGAGGAACTGCAGGCATGCGCACAGACCTCTCAATTCGCGTCTGACGTGCGTGTCATGGCGGCGCGACTTCGTCAAGAAGGATGCGACCCGCAGGACCTCACTGCTGCGGGGATGACCTGGGGAGTGCCGGAATGGCAGGTTCTGGGACCATTCCTGACGGATTATCTGGACGTTCTTGATCTGGAGGGGGCAGTGGATTACGCCGAGGCGGTGCATCGTGCTCGGATCGCCTTGACCCGTCCAGGTGCGGCCATCGACGTGAGGTCACGGGTCAAGCTGCTGGTGTGCGACGATCTGACCGAGTGTGATCCGTCCCAGATTCGCCTCATTGCCCAGATTGCGCAATGCCATGTTCCTTGTGTGCTGACCGCCGATCCGGACCAGACCGTCTACGGTTTTCGAGGAGCAGCCGCGGAACGCCTCGACGATCTGATCGATGAGTTCCCGGACGTGTCGATTCACCACCTGACGATCAATTACCGTAATCATGCGCATGTTGCCGACGTCGTTGAGTCATTGCGTGCAGGAATGCCAGCGATACCGTCGTCCAGCCGTCTGAGACGGCGGGCAAACAACGCCGCGGCCACAGAGGCGGGAAAGGTAGCCGCCGTTCGAGCTGGCAGCACCACTCGCCTGGTGAGAAAGGTCGCTGGAAGTCTTCGCCATGCTCACGTGGCCGATGGCGTCCCTTGGAGTGAGATGGCGGTGGTGACCCGTCATGGGGCTGAGCTGGGAGTGATCGCGACGATCCTTGCCTCTCAGGGCATACCGGTCTTGCGCTCGCGGGATGAGCATGCGTTGTCTGACGTCCACGCCGTCACTCAGATCCTCAATGCTCTTGAGGTGGCTGTCCGTCTCGCAACAGGAACCCAACCGGGCCGGCGAGAAGTGTCGGCCCTGATCACGAACCCATTGGCAGGAATCGATCTCACTGTCGTTCATCGCCTCGAAACCTGGTGCCGACTCGTTCGCCGGGAGGAGCTGAATTGGGAGGTGCTGCAGGAGCTGGCCGCGGATGCGAGCCGTTCTGTGACGAGGACGGAGATGGCCGACGACGCCGTCAGTGATGGAGCTCACGATGACAGCGATGTGACCACCGTGCCTCCAGGACTACGAGTTCTGGTTGAGCCGCTTGCCGCCTTGGTCCGGCGAGTTCAACTCTCGGCAAGCCTTTTGCGCCTCGGTGGCACGTGCCATGAGGCGTTGTGGGCCTTGTGGCAGGGCAGCTCATGGGCGTCCGCCCTGCGTCGTCGCGCCTTGGCCGGGGATGCATCAGCTGATCGTGATCTCGACGGGCTGTGTTCTCTCTTCGACATGGCAGAGGCAGCCCGCACCATGGCTGGTGTGTCGGGAGGACGTCGCCTCATCGACATGGTCAGTCGAGAGCAGATTCCAGCAGACCGCGCTCGTGAATCTGATGAAGATCGCGATGGGGTCACCGTCGTCACTGCTCACCGTGTCAAGGGAAGAGAATTCAGCGTGGTGGCGGTCTGCGGACTGGAAGAGAGCAACTGGCCTGCCGACAACCACACCGGTTCCCTGGTCGCTGCAGACAGATGGTCTCCGGACGGTCCCGTGACGGTTCCTGGATGGTCGGAAAACCTTCGTGCCGAGACCAGGCTGTTACTTGTGGCGTGTTCGCGCGCGAGAGATCAATTACTGTTGTGCTCAGTCGAGTCTCCGGATGAAGGCATCCGCCCATCCGGGGTGTTGACGGGGATTCCACACCTCGAGGACAGCGTGAACGTCCTGAACTTCGCCGGCCTTACCGAGCTCGTTGGTGAGCTGCGTCGAGTTGTCGCGGACGAGACCGAGTCGCCAGGGGTACGGGTCCAAGCCCAGGAGCTTCTGGATGATTTGCGTGGTGAAGAGCACCACGGACGGCCTCTCGTGCCACAAGCTGACCCGCAAACCTGGTGGCGTGAGGGTGCCCCTCGTCAGGCTGATGTCACCGGTGAGATCGAGTTGGGCGCCTCGCACATTGGAGAATTGCTCACCTGTCCGAGACGGTGGTTCATGACTCGTCGTGCCGGAGCCAGCAACGGTGCTGCCCTCAGGGCAAGTATCGGTACCCTTGTCCATCGGATCTGTGCGGAGAACATGGATCGATGGTCCCTGCCCGGAGCACTGGCTGAGTTGGAGGAGTCGTGGCCGGACATCGAATTGACCGCGGAGTGGCAGCAAGAGGCCGAGCTCGACGATGCAAAAGCTGCGCTTAAGCGTTTTGACGGGTGGTTGGCTTCGCGTGATCGAGATCTCATCGGTGCTGAGGTGCGTGTCGATGGCACGATCAAGGTTCCGTCCGGTGTGGCTCGAGTACGTGGAAGCATAGACCGGCTCGAACGAGACGCAGAAGGCGCCTGTTATGTGGTGGATCTCAAAACTGGGACAAGCAAGTCTCCTGAAACGAAGAACTCCCATCACCTACAGATCGGTGTCTACCAAGCCGTCGTCGCCGCCGGTGGAGTCGCGAGTCTTGGGAAGGCGTCGGTGAGCGGCGCGGAATTGGTCCATCTTCGGATTGGGGCGGGCAAGGGACAGGCAAATGCGAAGATCGACCGCCAGAGTGGGCTTTCGGACGTTCCCTGGCCCAACGGCACGGAGCCAGTTGATGGTTGCCAGAACTGGATCGAGGCGAGCGTTGACAAGGCCGTCAAGGTCGTCAAGTCTGGTGAGTACACCGCGATTGCGAACAAGGGTTGCGGTCATTGCCCAGCGAGGGCCGGATGCCCGGCCTTGGTCCCGAAGGACTCCTCGACTGCAGTACCTCGACAGCACGGGAGGGCCTCATGACGGAGTCGACTGACGAGATCCGGAACGATGACGTCGACATTGCATCTCTGCTTGGGATCCCCATCTCAGCTGAACAGCAGAGGGCTGTCACGGCACCGCTCAAACCGTGCGTCGTCATTGCTGGAGCAGGTACGGGTAAGACGACAGTGATGGCGGCCCGGGTGGTCTGGCTTGTCGCCGGTGGGCTGGTCAGGCCGGAGGAAATCCTGGGCTTGACGTTCACCAACAAGGCCACATCCGAATTGTCGGAGCGGATCGAGAAGAACCTCACCAGTGCAGGCTTACTGACCCCGGAGCAGCCCAGGCCCACAGTGGCGACGTACGACAGCTTTGCCGGAACTCTGGTAGCCGACTACGGGGCGTGGGATGGGATAGACACGGGTGCTCATCTCATCACAGGAGCGAGGGCGTATCAGTTGGCCACGGAGGTTGTGTCAGAGTTGGACAGGCCACCGTTGGTGGGCACCCATCTGACGCCGACGTCGATTGCTCAAGCGGTGGTGTCACTGGCCGGAGCGATGTCCTCACACGATGCGAGTGAGGATACGGTGCGAGCTGCGGATGCTCGTTGGCGCCAGATGCTTGTCGATGCACCGACACGACGCGATGGGGAGCAGTACGCCAGTGTGAAGAAGAACCTTCTCACGGTGGACGAACGTGAGGACCTACTCGATCTGGTCAAGGCTTACCGGGATCTCAAACGGCAGCGCGGATTCGTCGAGTTCGGCGATCGCATGCTGCAGGCCCTGCACCTCGTCGCACATCATCCACGGGTCGGGCAGGAATTGAGGGCCCGATACCGTGTCGTTCTTCTCGACGAGTATCAGGACACATCGTCGGCGCAGGCTGATCTGTTGGCTGCCCTCTTCTCGGGGCCGGATGCTGATCACGGGATGGGTCATCCGGTGATGGCTGTCGGTGATCCGTTGCAGGCCATTTACGGATGGCGTGGAGCGGCCGCGAGCAACATCTTGGATTTCCACCGGCGGTTTCCTGATGAGACGGGTCGCCCTGCGACCATGTTGTCCCTGGTCACGAATCGACGATGTGCCAATCAGATCATTGATGCCGCGAACGTGGCATCCGAGGAGTTACGGGAGTCGCTGGCATCGTCCATGGAATCTGTCGACGACAGCGCGGCCGAGGACCGCGTGGAACTCTCGGTGGGGATGCCTCTCGTCGCTCCAGAGGGGAACCGTCGAGGGGACGTCGGTGTTGCCGCATACCCGACCTGGGTTGATGAGTGCCGTGCGTGTGCCGACATGCTGGTGGAGGCCAAAGAACGTGGGGCAATCACACGGTGGTCCGATGCCGCAATCCTGGTCAGACGCAACGGCGACATTGCCGACCTCTACGATGCGCTGAGCTCTCGTGACATCTCGGTGAGAGTGGCAAACCTCTCCGGGTTGTTGTCTCTGCCGGATGTTGCCATGGTGGTGGCTCATCTTCGTCTGCTCGTCGATCATCATGACGATGCAGCCATGACGACCCTGCTCGCTGCCCCTCGATTCGGGTTGGGAACGGACGATCTTGCTTGGGTCCACCGACGGGCACGGACCTTGGCCAAGACACAGGCGGAGGCTGACGGCCTGGATCCCAAGGATGTTGACGTCCATCTCGTCGACGCTGTCATGGAAGGTCTACCGGTAGGCGATGAACGGGTGCGATCTGCACTCAAGCGTCTTGCTGCGGAGATCGCCGAGGTCGAGGTCCATCAGGGGGACAGCCCCGACGACCTGATCCTGCACATCGAAACAATTACCGGGCTCGTGGACGACATGGCTGCCGACGACCCAGGTCGTGGCTTGGCCCGTCGTGACCAGCTCGACGAGTTGTGGGACGCAGTACGAGAGGTGCGTCGGAGCGACCCCGACATGACGATCGCGGGGATCGTCGCATGGCTGGCAGCCGAGGAGGACCATGGGCATGGCCTTGCCCGAGCCTCCGCAGACTGCAGCGATGCCGTGACGATATCGACCGTCCACGGGGCCAAGGGACTGGAATGGCCGTTCGTGATCATTCCTGACATGGCCCAAGGCGTGTTCCCATCGGAGCTGAGTCCGGATAATTTCGTGACCGTGGCCGCTGTCCTGCCATCCTTCGTCAGGGGAGATGCGAGTGAGATCAACCATCCCGTTTCCGGAGGTGAGGCCGATGCCAAGGAATACGTCGCGGCCCTCAAGGACGATTCACGATGGTCAGAGGCCAGGCTGGCCTATGTGGCCCTGACGAGAGCCAAAGAACGCTTGATCGTGTCATGGCACAAATGGGACTCACGACGACAAGGTTGTTACAGACCCGGCCAGTACGCAGATCTCCTTGCCACCATGCTCGATGTGACGTGGCCAGAGCTTGGCGAGCGACCTGAGGCCAGTACCCAGGACGGGACTCCATGGCCGGTGTTTGCCGATGAGAGCGCCATCCCATGGACCAGCACCAAGATGCCTGACGGTGTTGATCTACCAGCTGTTGATGATCCCAAGGACGCCGATCGGGTGGCATCGTGGCGGTCCGACGCGCAGGCCTTGGTGGCTGATGCTCGACGTCGGCGCGATGACAGCGACCATGCGGTCATTCCGCCGAGACTGACCACCTCTCAGATGGTGAGGCTCCACGCCAATCCACAGGCGTTCCGGGAGGAACTGCGACGTCCGATGCCTCGACCTGCAGACAGGGGAGCCGGTATCGGAACGGCATTCCACGAGTGGGTGAGCCAACGCCTCGCACCGACCGAGCCGGTCCCGCTCCTTGACATCGAAGAGATCGACGAATCTGAGGAGGACAGCCTGGAGGTCGAGGGTAGTGCGGTGACGGAGTCGGCCGGGGGCCATGCACTGCGAACCCTTCGCCAGGCTTTCGAGGAAAGTCGGTGGGCAGACGCGACAGTCCTCGCGGTGGAGAGGTCTTTCGTCATGACGATTGGGAACACCGTCGTCCGTGGGCGTCTTGACGCGGTGGTGGCCGACCCCGATCATCCCGGCGATGAACTGGTCATTGACTGGAAAACCTCGCGGCCACGGTCGGCTGACCCGCTTCAGTTGTCCATCTATCGGTTGGCATGGGCCCAAGCCCGAGGGATCGATCCGTCTCGGGTGCGAGCGGTTTTCCATCATGTCGGGGCCAACGAGACCATCACCGCAGAACCATTGTTGGATGCTGATCAGGTGGCTGCGATTTTGGAGGGTGCGGAGGACGAATCCGATATGTCGTCCAGCAAGTCTCGGTCCTCGGCTCGTTCGCGATGACCGGGATTACAGTGACAACGTGACTGGGATCAGCGAGACGCGCATCGTGGCTCGACCCATATTGGATTGGTGCCATGCAGACCGGGACGACGACGAGGCGAATCGAGCTCGGTGGAAGGATCCGATGGCCCGATTGTTGCTGATCGATCCGCATGACAAGGTCGTGATGTCCAACGGACGCGTGGCAACGGTTCCAACTGAGGGGGATCGGGACGACCAGCGCGACCTGTTCCTGGGCGTCGTCGGTGGAGTGCCGTGGTTTGCCCGGCGGAACGGTGAGCCGCGTACAGAAGCTTGCAGCTTGCGCACCGTGGACCTTGACCCGACTGATCGTGAAGTGGTGATGGCAGCGGTTGCAGCTCTCGCATGGCACGAGAGCAAGCCGACTTGCCCCCGGTGTGGGGAACCGACACGCATCACGAACGGCGGTCCGGCTCGGATCTGTGCCCATGGTCACCAGGTCTTCCCGCGTACCGACCCGGCGATCATCGCTGCGGTACTGGACGCCGAGGACCGCATTGTGCTGGCTCGGCAACACTCCTGGGCTCCTCATCGTCGGTCCCTTCTGGCCGGGTTCGTCGAAGCTGGGGAACCAGCGGAACATGCCTTGGTCCGCGAAGTTGCTGAGGAGACGACCCTGAGTATCACCGCTGCTCGGTATGTCGGCTCACAGTCATGGCCTTTCCCGCGGTCACTCATGTTCGGTTACGTCGCACGAGCAGCCGGAACGATCGACGTGGGCCACGACGAGCTGGCAGGGGCTGATTTCCTCACCCGCGACGAGGTGTCCGATCAGGTTGAGTCCGGTCGGTTGCAGCTGCCACCGACCTTGTCGATTGCCAGAGCTCTCATTGATGCATGGTTGGCACATCGGCTTCCGGAACCTGAGAGCGGGCTCGACTTGTCGTCTCCGCTGAGGTGAGCGACCGCAAGTTCTTCGGCAACTGCTCTGGTCACAGTGAGCGAGTCTCCTCCCACCGACGCTGGATACCAGACCGGCGGTCATTGGTCCGATCAATGGCCCGCTCCACGGACTCCTTCATCCCGACAACCGTGAGGTGCTCACGAGCACGAGTAATCGCCGTGTAGAACAACTCACGGGTGAGGAGCGGGGAATCCGGGGGCGGCAAGATCACCGTGACATTGGTGAACTGACTGCCCTGGGCCTTGTGGATCGTCATCGCCTGCAGAGGTTGCAGAGATGGGATGAGGGAACAGGGCAAGCGCCGAGGGGCCCCGCCAGGTCCGGGAAGAGCTACGGTCGGAACAGGTCGCGTCTCCACGACAACTCCACAGTCGCCATTGTTCACGCCCAGCTGAGCGAGATTGTGTGTGACCATGGCAGTTTCACCGAGCGCCCATCGGCTCTGATCGACTCCGGGAAGGACATCGGCGAGGACAGAAACCATGCGTTGCGACCACTCGTCGACGCCATATGGTCCTTCCCGATGGGCGCACAGCAAGCGATGGCCATCCACGAGTTTGAGGGCAGCGGCGTCGGAGCCTGACCGGGCCAGCTCGAGCATCTGCGATCCCGTCTGTGCGATGACGTCCGCGACAGCTGGAAGGTCAGCCATGGTGATATTGGCGGGATCGGCGTCGATCCAGGAAATGCTCGGCAGGACGGAGCTCGGCCTTGACGCATCATGGTCGGGCTGAGACCTGGTGAGCACCTCCAAAGCGGTTTCCTTGGCGCCCTCACGAACGGCTTCCGACAGATCCGCGATGTCGCCTCGCGACCGGTGGTTGCGAGTGAGGATCGTGACAGGCAGACGTGTATCGAGGGTGCCGGCTGACGACACAATGTCTGCCAGAACACTTCCGGCGTCCACCGAGACGAGCTGGCCCGGGTCTCCCACCAGGATGAGGCGAGTCCCGGTCCCAATAGCGGCGAGGAGGCTGGCCGCCAGTGGGAGGGAGAGCATGGACGCCTCGTCGACGACGACCACTCCGAAGGGAAGCTGGTGCTGCTCGTCGTAGCCAAAGGATGTCCCTGGCCCCTGCCACTTCAAGAGGGAATGGACGGTCGTGGCATCAGCGACGATGGGGCTGAGATCGTCAGGCATGCGCTCTGATACCTCTGACACCGAGTCGCGAAGTCGGGCCGCTGCTTTGCCGCTGGGGGCCGCGAGGGCAATGGCACCGAGGTGAGGATCCGCCTTCTGAAGTGATGCCAGGAGGGTGCACACTGTCGTCGTCTTGCCTGTTCCAGGTCCACCAGCAAGAACACTGATCCTGTGAGTGATGGCGGCAACAGCAGCCTGGGCCTGAGCCGGATCCAACGTGATTCCGGAGGATGCAAGAGCAGCGCTGACCTCTGACACGATCTGCTCGGCGGGCACGGGTCCCTGGCTGGGGGGGTCTGCGGCGAGTGAGGCCAAATCGCGAGCGACATCGTGCTCAGCCTGCCAGTACTTCTCAAGGTAGAGCAGGCCATCGTCCAAGCGAGCCGGCAATTGGTTGAGTGGATCACCACGGCCCGCGATGATGGGGCTCTCCGCAAGGGCAGACAGCCATTCTCTCGGTTCGGGCCATTCCAAGTCGTCAAAGAGCGCAGCCTGCTCGCTGTCGTTGATGTCCGGGATGGCTGGGTCGAGAACCTGACGTCGGATGGACTCGGCGATCTCGTGGGGGTCCCAGAACACCGACCCTCGACGCAGCTCACGACACGACAACGCAATGGCCAAACTGACGTCAGCGTTGTGCTCCTCGCCGATACGGCACACCAGGTTGGCAAGGTGGATGTCGCTTGGTTCGAGAACACCGGCGCGGGCGAAGGGCTCCAACCTGGTTCCGGCTCCGACCGGTACGAGTTCAGGCATGGTGACCTCCCAAACACTCGCTGATGGCCTCGACGAGTTCCGGCTTTGGATGCCAGGTGAACACTCCCTGCGGCATCCCCATCTCCGGAGCTGGGCGACCGGCCATCCCTCGAACGAAGAGATACCCAATCGGACCGAGGTGACGGGCAGGGTCGTACCCGGTAAGGCTCGCCGAGAGGAAACGATGCAGGGCAGCCGAATACAACAGTCCCTGAAGGGGATAGTGAGAGCTGAACATCATGGCGCGCATGGTGTCGGTGTCGTACATGTCGGCCCGAAGTTTCCGAGCGCCGGGAACCCGATTCGTCTTGTAGTCGACCACGAGGTGGCGTCCATCCGGTCGTCTCAGGACGGCATCAATCGAACCGGTGAGGAACCCTCGCAGAGTCTGGTCACTGTTGGGTATGTGGGCCAGGGCGTCCCCATAACCATTGATCGGATCGTCAGATGGCACCAAACCTGGATCCCTGAGCAGAGCTGCCAGATCGGCCATCGTCGCTGCCAGACCAGATTGGGACATCGCCAACTCGAAGTTCATCTCCGCGAGTCGGTCGTCGGGGGAGAAGCTCGACAAGGACATGCCCGGCGCCAGGTCGCCAAGATCAGTCCGCAGAACCTGTTCCAAGCCGTTGGCAAGATCTGTTGCAGGGACGTCCGGCAATGGCGTGGTGCGCAGAGCTCTGCGGGTGATCGCGAGGACCTCGTTGAACAAATCCGCAGAACCGGTGTCGACGTATTCAAGGACTGTGTGTACCAGGGTGCCGAAGGAGGTGCCGCCTGGGAGTCCGCAGAGGCCTGGTGCAGTGGTGTCGGGGGACTCGTCGTCCTCAGGTTCGTCAGTCAAAGTGGTCGGCAGAGGAGCGAGGACGGAGCCATGAAGCTCGGCAGTCAATCCCGAGTACGAGGTTCGGACGAAGTCGAGGTCGAGGGGTCGTGTCAGAGAACGAGGAGCCGCAATGCTCCGATGCTCGGCGTCCGATGCTCGAGTGAGCTGTTTCTGATTTGCGGGTGCAATGGCTGTCGTGACTGGCCCTGAGTTGAGCCAGGGGAGGGTACCGGGATCAGTTCCGGCCCTGCCAAGGCTGAGTTCGCCAGTGGAACGGTCCATCTCGACCAGACGTTGGAAGGCCGACCATCGATTGCGCCGTGAGCATGGAGACCACCACAACCGAACGGCTGATCGAGCTCGGGTGAGAGCGACGTAGAGAAGTCGCAGATTCTCGCCACGCTCATCCTCCTCGTGGTTCTCAATCGCCATGGTGCGATCAATCCCCTGGGAGGAAATGTCGAGTACTCGGCGCTGCCCGTCATGCCAGACAACCGGCCCGCTGATGTTCTTTCTCGGCGCCCATCCATTGGCGATGTCAGGCAGCAGGACGACGGGGAACCCCAACCCCTTCGCCTCATGAATGGTCATGACGTTGACGGCCTGATGGTCGCTGTCGAGACGACGGGGGTCATCGTCACCA
Source organism: Cutibacterium avidum 44067 (assembly GCF_000367205.1). Taxonomy (NCBI): domain Bacteria; kingdom Bacillati; phylum Actinomycetota; class Actinomycetes; order Propionibacteriales; family Propionibacteriaceae; genus Cutibacterium; species Cutibacterium avidum. Next base: position 990,433 of record NC_021064.1, read on the forward strand.
GCTCGTCGTTGCTGATCGCGTATCCATCCGGCAGTTGCCATCGGCGTCAATCTGGCCTCGGCAGCCGCGGTGTGGGCCTTTTGAGCGACCTGGCGGAGGTCGGTGACGTATCGCTCGCCCCCGCTCATGCTGACTAGACGATCCAACACCCCTGGTCGGTGGAGGGCCGCTTCGACGGTGCCCCACACTCCGATGCTGGGCCACACGCTCGCCCAACGGGCCACGTCGATGGCGAGGTCGGAACGCACCCTTGAATCCGATGCCGCGAGGTCAGCAGGGGTTGCACCAATGAGGTCAGACAGGCACAACCGGGTGCGCAGCCTCTCGTCAGTGTTGTCGAGAGCTTCCAGGAGAGTGACGAGATCCTCGGCGGCCTGGGAAGACCACACCGGTGATGCTCCGGAGAAGACAGCGGGCTGATTGGCCCGTGACAAGGCAGCAGCGATCTCCGCACCTCTCCTGCGCGTCCTGACGAGGATGGCGATGTCGTTGGGGCGAAGTGGCCTGTCCTGCTCATCCTCGTCATGGATGATCGTGCCGCCTTCCAGCATCATGATGACTTGATTGACGAGATCCTCGGTGACGAGGCGATCCGAGGTCGTGGCATCCAGTTGCCCGTCGAGAGGGGCTTGGAGACAACGGATTTGGAATGGTTGTGACCAGCTGTACCGGTGAGTCTGCGAGGTCCCAGTGCCGATTCGTGACGTCGGGTGACGAGCGGTGACCGATTCCATGGCGATCCCGCGTCCTAGCTGTGCGTTGCCGAAAAGGGTACTGACCGCCTCGACGATGGGCTTGTCCGCCCGGTAGTTGACGTCGAGATGGAGGACGTGCTCAGCGGAATTCGCGGCGTCCTGATAGGCGTAGATGTCGGCGCCGCGAAATGCATAGATGGACTGTTTGGGATCTCCGATGAGCCACAAGTTGCTGTGTCCGTGAAATGACCGGTGCAAGATTTCCCACTGGAGAGGATCTGTGTCCTGGAACTCATCAATCATGACCAGGGAGAAGCGCCGTGCCAACGTCGCACATGCCATCGGGCCACGTACCGGATTTCGCAGTGCTCCGACAAGATCTCCGATGAGGTCGTCAAAGGTATGTATTGCTCGCTTTCGCGAGCGCTTTCGTACCTCGTCACGCACGGACATGGCCCAGCCAACATCGGGCGACATGGCTTCCACATCTGTCGCGATCGGCACCTCGCCATACCTGACGGCAACGTCCCTGGACAGATCCCGCTTGTCAAGGACAGAAGGAGGTCGGTCAGCATCGAGATGTCGAGCCAGATAAAAGTCGTCAGACACCTCGTTGGCCACTGGAGTGAGGTCGGCCATCAGGACTGACGACGGGTCGTGGTCTGACAGGACTCCCAACTCGGCGAGCATTCGGGAGGCGAACTCGTGGGTGGTCGTGATGACGGCCCGGTCGAAGGAGTCGAGGGCCGCCTCCACACGTTTCAACCCTTCTGCGCCGAGGCTCATCACGGAGTCATCGCAGGCGTCTGCAGACTTCCGGCGACCCGCGAGCAGGGATGCGGTGCTGACAAGGCGTTCATACACTCGGCCACGCAGCTCCCGAGCTGCCGATCGGTTGAAGGTGACCAGGAGGAGATTCTCGATGTTCACCATTCCGGTAGCGATCGCTTTGGCGCACACCGCCGAGATCGTCCAGGTTTTCCCAGTTCCCGCGCTCGCAGCCAACAGGACCGTTCCCTGAGGTAGCGGATCAACGATGTTGAATGAGGCCTTCGTCGTCATGCCATACTCCCGGGATGAGCGAATCGAGCCATCGAAGGTGGTGAGAATCCGGTACCTTGCGATGCACGAATGATGGGGTCGAACAACCACCCGGAAAGCTCCTCAAGAGTGGTGCCGAGTTCATGACAGCGGGTGATCAGCTCGGTGACGTCAGTGCCCAGGAATGCTGCCCAGTTTGGATCACGCTCCCGGGACCACTGCACTTGCAGTGCACTGGCGCCGGTGCGGTAGTCATTGCGAGCCATGGGAGACAGGCCTACCAGGGCATGGGCTAGTTTGACGGGTAGGGGGATGAACTGCTGGTTGCTCCACCATGCCAGACGTGCCAGACCGGCGAGAACCCCGCGTGCGTGTTCGGGGTCCGGAGCCACCATCCTTCGAACCCCGTCGCTCGAGACCAGAGTCCCGAACCATCCGACCTCGTCAGTGGCAATGGCGACCGCGAGGAGGTCAACCCACAGATCAAGTATTGGCCTGGCATTCGCACGTGTCGCGACAGCATGAACGATCTGATTGTTCCTCACGCCGACACGGCCTCGCAGTGAGACCACATGCATCGGATCAACGATGAGACCATCAGGCCACGTCAATGGCGGGTTGTCACCGTCAATGAGATCAAGGTTGATTTCTATGAATCGTTCATCGTGACCACCACGAAGTTCCTTGGCCGTCTGCGAAATACGCATCGCATCGTCTGCCAAGGAACTGACGATTCGCTGCCCCAAGCGGCCTGGGGGAGTTGACCCGCGCAAACGCTCGGCGTTGATGGCATCTTCTGGGTTCGAACCATGTTCGAGGTCCGCGAGTATCCGAGAACGGATCCAGTACTTGTCCAACGATGTCGGGGCAAGGGGGAGGTCGACTGGCAACTCCGTGTTTCTCTCGTTGGCTGGCGCACCTGCCCGTGCCCGGAGCAATGTCCGAGCGGGGTGAGACAGCGCCAGGGTGAGATCGGTTGGCGACATCCGTGATTCGGGAAGCTCCGTCACCGGTGGTAGGACAACGCGTTCACGACGTCGCTGCGAACCAGGCTGGCATCGTGCCGCGTGGGCTGCGGTGTGATCGAAACCGCGCCACCATACACCGTTTCCATCGCAGAACTCATCAGGCGAGAAGGGCTGCAAACCGTGATCGACGGAGCGGGCAGTGACGGACCTCATCTCCAGTGACTGCGTGAGGGTCGTTGTGAATGGGCCAGGCAGGACGGCCAGGTTGGTCACAGCGTTTCGAGCCTGTCGCACGACGATGAGGCGGCTCCTTGCCGACAGGGCAACGTCAAGTAGGTCCTGGCGTGCTCTCGCAGTCGGGTCAAGGCAGTCATCGCGCAACCCTTGAAGCTGGTCGGCCCGAATGACGTCTTGATCAGGGTCAACGACGATGACGACTTGATGATCAATGGGAGAAAGGTCCCCGGGACGACAAACGTGAAGCGAACCGTCGAACCATGTGTGACGACCGTGATGTGTGCGCGACAACCAGATCAGAAGATCAATGATCTCCTGGCGATCGAAAAGTCGATTCTCGGCAGCCACGTCAAGACCGGTCAGAAGGGAGAGGGTGTCAAGGACCGATCGCGGAGCATCGCTGGGCGCGGCGGTGAGGTTGTCGACGATGTCGCTGATGCGAGTCAACCACGTGGTGATTGGCGCGGGTGCCTCGGTGTCCAGAAACGCCTTGCGCAATCGCGATACCAGTTCGGCCAGCTTCCCGACCACTGGGATCGTGGTGGAACCGACGTCAGTAATGGGTGTGACGGTACCGAGGTGGGTGGGAGGAGCCGACGACATCGCGATGGCGAGCACCATGCGCTCGATTCCGGCCAACCAAGTCGACTGCCTGATGCGACCCAGCCCGGCAATCTCACGAGCCGCTGGATCAATTCCCCATCGGATGTCGGCCTGGCTCACCAGCCGTTCAATGGTTTCCTGGTCATCGTCGGAGAATCCGAAACGTGCCCTCACAGCCGGCATAGCGCACAGATTGAGGAGATCTTGCCCAGTCGCGCGAGAAGACGCCAGACCAAGGACGGTTGTGACGGCTTCGGTCACCGGATTGACGCGATCCTGGGGAGGGGGAGTCGTGAACCGGATTTGGTTGGCCGGATGACTGACATCCGCCATGGTGCTTGCGGACAACAGGTGCGCGGTATCCTGACGTCCCGAACAGACGATGACGACGTCCCTTGGCTGAACCGTCTCGTCGTCGGCAAGAACTGCGCAGACGACGTCGCGGATGACCTCTGCCTGACGGTCCGGCCCATGGCAGTTGTGGATCTCGACGGGGGCTAACTCGTCGCCTGGAGCGCCCGGGGCCTCACTCGTCGCCGGAAGCGATGATGCGGTCCACCTCGTGGTCGTCGTGGTGCGCAGGCGGTCGAAGGTGCGCCACGGATCGTCATGTCCAATGGCGTGGTCGAGGTGGACGATCGTGATGGTGCGTGATGCTGCTAGTGCTTCGGCCAGCTCGACGTCATGATGGGGCAGAGCCGTCGATGAGAACCACACGATGGGTGCACCGGAGGAGGTTTCTTGGCCTCGCAGTGCGTTGACCAACATCTCGTGTCTGGTCACCGGATCGGCAACGGAGCAGGAATCGGCGAGCAGGGCACGCCAGAGTGGGGCCCACCAGGATCGGGCGGGATCCAGGGGGGCACCAGCGAGATCGACGTCATGTCCATCGTCGCGTCCAGGGCCGTGGCCTTGTGCCCAGGTTCGCAACACCTCGTGGGAGTCTCGGGCGAGCGCCGTCAAGGCTTCTGCGGCTTGTCGGGCTGTCGTCCATGATGCACGTGGAATGCCTTGTCGGAGGCTGGCATCGACATGAGCGGAGACGATCTCGAAACCTGGGGAATCAGTCTCGATGATGCGCGCAATGCGTAACGCCAACGGCCCAGGGCGCCACGGATCCTCGTCGCGCCCAATCCCGAGGAGCTGTTCTTCGAGGTGGGTTCGAAGACCGTGGGGCGTGGTCGACTGGATGCCAGCGGCAATGCCATGGCGGCGGGCAAGGGATTGCAGCAGAGCGCGGGAATGGGCGGTGCTGGGTGCTACGAGCAGCGGACGGACGAAAGGGTCCTCAGTGGGTTGCGCAAGGGCCGTCGTCACAGCTTCTCGGACCTGGTGCCAGGTACGAACCACCTTCACCACACCTGCCATCGGGGCACCTCCTCGTGACGACTCGGCCTTGTCCTGAAATGTTGGAGACCGAACTGGTGAGTCAGTCTAGGGCTGCTGTCGGACAGGTTTCGGTGCAGTCGGTGGCACAGGAGCGGAACATCGCGGCGGAACATGCCGTCGCGGAGCTGTCGGTGCGTGCCCCTATGGTGATCGCCGTGAGAACCCAGTTGGCAGATGCGATCCTGGCAGCACTGGATCCTGAGCAGGTCAAGGTTGCCAAGACCTTCGACGTTCCGGTGTGTGTCATCGCTGGTGCCGGAACGGGAAAGACTCGCGCTGTCACCCATCGCATCGCCTACGGAGCCGCGACAGGGAAGCTCGACCCGCGCCGGACTCTTGCGGTGACCTTCACCACCAAGGCCGCCGGCACGATGAAGGGACGACTCGCTGATCTCGGCGTGGTGGGGGTTCAGGCTCGCACCATTCACTCGGCCGCCCTGCGCCAGATCAAGTTCTTCTGGCCGCGCGCCTACAACTGTGAGTTGCCACCGGTGAGTGATTCCAGGTTCTCCATGGTCGCCGAGGCAGCCCGACGCATTGGTCTGGGAAATGACAAGGCACTGGTACGGGACCTGTCCGCCGAGATTTCCTGGGCGAAGGTCTCGAATGTCCCCAACGAACAATATGCAGCCTTGGCGCGAACGGAAGGACGAGTCGTGGCCGGGGTTTCGGCCACCGATGTCGGTAGGGTCCTGGCTGGATACGAAGCGGTCAAACGGGAACGTTGCGTCATTGATCTGGATGACATCCTGCTGTGTGCCGTCGGAATGATGGTCCAGCACCGGGACATCACGGAGGAAATCCGCTCCCGCTATCAGCACTTCGTCGTCGACGAGTATCAGGATGTTTCTCCTCTCCAGCACCGATTGCTCGAGCTGTGGTTCGGCGACCGCAATGATGTGTGCGTTGTCGGGGATCCCCACCAGGCCATTCACTCCTACGCTGGTGCACGTGCTGACTACCTGATGAATTTCGTGGCAGATCATCCGGGTGCGAAACGTATCGACCTGGTCCGGAACTATCGTTCGACCCCGGAGATCATCCGGCTGGCCAATGAGGTTCTCGTCAACCGTATGACCCCGGACGAAGCTCCCGAGCACGGCAGGGGGGTGACCTTGGTTTCTCGTGGCCGGTCGGGTTCCGAACCGGTCTACCAAGCGCTCGGTGACGACTCCTCCGAGGCTTCGGCGATCGCGATGTGGGTGGAATCCCGTCATTCCGCGGGGATTCCGTGGTCTGAGATTGCCGTTTTGTACCGGATCAATTCTCAGGCATCCCACCTTGAGGCGGCGTTCGCCGAGCGGTCCATCCCATACCTGGTCAAGGGATCCGAGCGGTTCTACGAGAGGCGGGAGGTGCGTCGCACTCTCGATGCTCTCGTTCGGATCGTCGCCGATGAACCCGGGGCCGACGCCCTGCCCGCTTTCGATCGCCTTCTTGTTTCGCAAGGGTGGACGACCGCTGCTCCTCAGGGAGAGGGGGAGGTGAGGCAGCGGTGGGAATCGCTGCAGGCACTCCGTGACTTGGCGGCCTCGGCTGTCGAGGAGGGGACGGCAACTCTGGCGGATTTGGCCACTGTGTTCTCCCGGCGAGCTGCCACCCAGGAGGCCCCTGTTGGAGACGGCGTCACCCTTGCGACATTGCACGCGTCGAAGGGTCTTGAATGGGATGTTGTTGCCCTGTACGGGATGAGCGACGCCATGGTGCCGTTCATTATGGCTGAAACTCCCGTCGAGATTGCCTCGGAACGACGTCTGCTCCATGTCGGAGTCACGAGGGCTCGTCGAGACCTGTGGGTTTCGTATTCCTGGTCGGGTTCGGACCGAGACCGTCAGGGTATCTCGCGCTTCCTGCGGGGATTGCCAGGGACCGGAAATGCGTCGACCAAACCCCCACGCCACCGCAAACGTCGCGCCACCGTTGCAGTGTGCTCGGTCTGTGGAGAGGCGTTGACGGCTGCCCGGGATCGCAAACTTGGCCACCACATTGCTTGCGAGGTCGGGGTTGACCCGACACTGGTCGAGCGGTTGCGCGAATGGCGCAGCGAACGAGCGGAGTCGGATCGTGTGCCCGCCTTCGTCATTCTCACCGATGCCACTCTGCTCAGCGTGGCCGAGAAGCGGCCAGATTCGGTGGAGGGACTGCTGCAGGTGCCTGGTATCGGCCGACGCAAGGCCGATCATTACGCAGCTGATCTCATCAAGGTATTGCACGACGCCTCCTGAGGCGGCCAGCAGTGACAACCGGGCTGGGCCGGCACGACGAGACTGCGTTCTCCGGCGTTCGTACGTACCTGGACGGACTTCGCGCGATAGACGTCTGAGTCATCGCGAAGAGCGCCAGCTATGGCTTCGATCTGGTTCACCAGCCACGCAGTGACGGCCGGATCGTGGCTGTCTCCCGTCGTCGTACGGGCCATCGTCACCCAGTCGGGGTCGCGCGCAGCCAGTGCCATGTCTGCGCAGTGTTGGCATCCGGGGTGGTGATCGTTGATCGGTCCGAGAACACCCCAGCGATGGCGTCCCCAGGCAATGACCGACGGGACGCCGGCTCGATGGCACTGTTCGGCGATGTCACGTCCCCCGAGCAGGGTCCTTGGACAGATCACGACGACGTGAACCACGGGGCAGGACGCCCCGGACACACACCGAAGGTCACGGAAGCTCCCGGGCTGCCGGCCACGCATCCACGTCGTCACCTCGATACGTCGTGCCTCCAGACCGCGGACGATGTCTTGGGAGACGCCGTCATCACTGACAACGGCTACCCGTAGGCCGGTCGGCATCGTCACCATTCCGGACTCGTGAAGGCGATTTGCGACGTCTGCAGGAACATCGACGTGTCCGTCATAGCTTGCTCGCACGCCTCGCAGCCGAAATGATCGACCGTCTGGAGCAAGCAGACGCAATCCGCCCGGTACGGGCGTCCAGGGACAATCAAGTTCAACACGCATGCCCTGAGAATCGCGAAAGGCTTGAAGCGCGGGGAAGGACCAACGAGACGACGGGCAACACGTCAACAATGACGGGCAACACGCTGCCCTTCGCGGACAACACATGTGGGAGTTCGAACAACACTGAATTTCGAACGCCACCTGGCATGTCAGAGCAGGGGATTCGGGGGACATGGGAACCCCCGGACCATCACGATGTGCCTTCCCCTGCACATCCGAGATCCGGGGGCCGTTCTCAATCTAGGGCAGGTCGGGGTTCTCGTCAACCACGTCGCCCCCAGACGTCATGATGTTTCTGAGTCGAGCTGCGGGGCAGAACACCGCTTCACCGAAACTGTCCTAACCACCGGGCATGATGGGCCACATGGCTGGCAGGGCGACCACCGACGAGATCATCGCAGCATGCGACGGCAGACCGGAAATCATCATTCGGCGTAGTTCCCGACGTCACCTCACCCTGAGCGCACGGATGGAGGGTACGTCCGTCCTTGTCATGGTTCCCATGGGGATGCGGAAAGCTGACCAGAACCGTCAAGTCATGGAACTGGTCGACAAGGTGACGCGATCCCAGGCTCGACGACGATCCGGTGCGACCTCCGACGAGCTGACGCGTCGTGCCCGTCGGCTGTGTCGGGTCCACCTCGAGCCGCGGGTGGGGCACCCGGTCGAGCCCATCTCCGTGAGGTGGGTGTCGAACCAGAATACTCGGTGGGGATCATGTACCCCGGTGACGGGACAGATCAGGCTCTCAGATCGCATGGTCGGCTTTCCCGACTGGGTCATAGATCATGTTCTGGCTCACGAGCTGTGCCATCTGGTGGAAGCCAATCACAATCGGCGGTTCCACGAGTTGCTCGCAGGATTCCCCAATGCGGAGCGCGCGGAGGGATTCCTCAACGGGTACCAGTGGGCTGTTTCCGGGGGAGTCGATTCCCCAGAACACCAGCCGGACGATCCGTTGGCTCAGCCGTCCTGACCGTGATCGCGCAGCAGCTTCTCCAACTCGGCATCGAGATCATCGCCGCCTTCAGCAATGTCCTGACGGTCGCCTGAGACATAGCCCAGCGGGTCATCGAGGTCGGCGGCGGTAGGCACGATATCGGGGTGGTTCCACACCTGATCGCGTCCGACCGTGCCTCGGGCATCACGCAGTGCCGCCCACAGGTTGGCTGCGTCGCGGACGCGGCGGGGGCGAAGCTCCAGACCGAGCAGGGACTGGAAGAACACCTCGGCGGGGCCAGATGTGGCGCGACGTCGACGCACGGCCTCGGCCAGCTGATCGTGACTGGGAAGCCAGGTGCGGGCGACCTGGGATGTCACCTCGTCGACCCATCCCTCGATGAGGGCGAGCAGGGTTTCCAGGCGCTGTAGGACGCCCTCCTGCTCTGGCGTGCGGGTCGGCTCGAAGAGGCGTCCTTGCAACCGCTCGGACATCTCCTGGGCCTTCTCCGGGGTCAATTGGGACAAGTCATCAATGTCGATGGCGTCCTCGATGGCCGAGGAATCGATGCGAATTTCGCGTGCATAGTGCTCAACTAGGGCCAACAGCTGTGGTCCGAGCCAACTCACCGCATTGAATAGACGCTGACGGGCCGACTCACGCAGCACGAGGTAGAGCTCGACATCTCGTGGATCGAGGTCGAGATCCTTCCATGCCGCGGCGATGTTGGTCGGGAGAAGGACGACCTGCGGTACCGACAAGACCTGGAGACCAATTTCGGTTCCCGTCACCGTCGAGGTCGACAGTTCGCCGAGGCCCTGGGCCAGCTGAGCTCCGTACAGCATGGCTGACATCCGGCGAAGCGCCGGTCCCATCATCTGGGTGAGGGCAGCCATCGGGTCATTGGGACCGCCAGGTGACATCAATCCGGTCATCGCCTCGGTCAGGGAGACCAGCACCGGCTCGACGACAGACTGCCATGAGGAAAAGGTGTGCTCGATCCACTCCGCACGGCTCCAACAGGCAGGTTGTGTGTTGACCTGGGCGAACTCACATTCTCGGTCGAGCCAGCTCTCTGCAAGACGCGATGCGTCGAGCAGAGCACTGCGCTCCTGCTGTCCTGGCGTCGGGTCAGGGCCGTGGGACGCCGTGATGTGGCGGGCCATGTCCTTGATGTGAGACCAGTCGACCGGTCCCTCACTCGGATTGGCTCCGGGCATTCCGAAACCGACCGGTCCGCCTGAGCCGAACATCTGCGACAACTGGGTCATGAAAGAGGTGAGGTCACCATTGGCGGGCAGGCCCAGTTGCTGCATCATGCGGCGCAACTGCTCGGCCATCTCCTCGGGGTCGGGCTGCCCAGGATTCTGGGGTCCGTCATTCATTCCCGTCTCCGTTCGCTTGGCGTGGTGTCTCGCCAAGTCTAGAGCCGTCGCCGTCGTGGAAAAGTGATTGTCCGTTCCGGCTAGCATGGCCACCATGTCCGAGTCGATCACGCCCAATTCACAGGCGCATGACTCCGGCACGCCCGCAGCGACGACCACCGCGGTCGATGTCGAGACCCGTCAAGGGGTGCGTTTCCCCACCCGTTGGATGGCAATCTCGTCGGCTCTTGTCGTGCTGCTGTGCGTGCTGGCCCTGATCCTCGTGCCCATCCCGTTCGTGGCTAGGTCGCCAGGACAGACCGTGGATCTGCTCTCAACGAACGAGCAGGGCAAGCCGATGATCCAGATTGACGGCTTGACGGCTCGCCACAGCGAGGGCGAAATGAGGATGACAACGGTGTCCATCACCCGCGCAGATTCGCGTCTCAGCCTCGCAGAGGCCTTGGTGGACCGCATTCGTCGGGACCATGACGTCTTGCAGCGGGAGGCCATCTATCCGCCAGGCCGCTCTCCTCAGCAGGTCAATGCTGAGGAGTCGTACATGATGGACACCTCTCAGCGTGACGCTGCCGTGGCTGCACTGCGCGCTGCAGGCCAGCCTGTCACTGAGATGCCGATGGTCAACGCCGTCAGTGCGGCTGGTCCGGCTCACGGAAAACTCGAGCCCGGTGACCTCATCGAGAAGGTCGATGGGAAGCCGGTGGCCTCCCTTCTCGACGTCGGCAAGGCGGTTCGCAAGCATGCCGTGGGCGACACCGTGGTGTTCGTGGTGTTGCGGAACTCCACTCGCAAAACGATTGCCGTGACGACGGTCTCATCAGTCAGTGACCGCAGAGCTCCTGCCGTCGGTATCACTGTCGACACTGGATACCGATACGCCCCGACGATCACCTATGGAATCCCGGCGGACATCGTCGGTCCTTCAGCTGGACTTGCCATGGCCCTGTCGATCTATCAAATGGTCGCCCCGAATGACCTCATTGGTTCGCTGCGGATTGCCGGCACCGGAAGCATTTCCCCTGATGGCAACGTCGTTGCCATCGGCGGTGTCCAGGAGAAGATATCCGGTGCCGAGCGGGATGGCGCCAAGATCTTCCTCGTGCCGGCAGGCAACTGCCTGGACATCAGTGGGGTTCAGACCTCGATGCGCCTGGTCAAGGTCTCTAGCCTCAAGGACGCCATCGCGGCCATCCAGAAGATCCGCGCTGGCGGAGCGGGAGTACCACATTGCTGAATGATGAGGACGACAAGATGAGTCAGGACGCCGACAACGCAGGGTCCGAGACACCGTCGGTCAATGACGCCCTCGTGGCATGTCTGGCTGAGATCGAGAGGTTCGTCGGGACATCGAGCTGGGGCGGCCCGCCGCGCCTGTTCGCCTTGGTGCGCACCGTCGACCTCATGAAGGCCGAGCCTGCCCTTGCCGGTCAGCTCGCCGTGGGCGGGCCAGACAGTCTTTCCAGTATCGAGCAGGACGACTTCCGACCGGGAGAGGATCTGGCTCAGGCCCTCGCCACGACAGCCTGGGGAGAGGCCGTTGACGGGGCGGCCATCTGCGTCGAACGGATCTTCCTGCCCGACGAGTGTGCCAACGAGATTCCGGACGATCCGGACAAGGCTGCGGGTTTCGTCGCGGCTCATCCCCATCGTCAGGAAGTACGTGTCGTGGCCGGTGCGCTGCGTGATGGAAGCCATTACGGCGTGGCCCGTCTCGTCGACCATCCGGAGGATTTGCTCGGATCGGTCAACCTCGTCCCGGCCCTGGAGTCTGCGGTTCTCGGCACCCTGGAGTGACGACCGGTCACGAGATCGTCTCGTGGTCGGTAATGTGCATCGTGTCGGTAGTGTGCCGCGACATCTAGGAGACGATCATGACGGAGCAGCAACCCGAGATGGTCAAAGACGAGTCCGAGACCGGCCGCCGTGCATCCGTGACATACGAACGTTCGCCCCGAGGCACGATGAGGGGCCGTCCGGTCATCATCGCGATCATGCCGGACATCCCGCGGGCAGTACTCGCGACTGGCGTCGAGCATGCCATGGCCATGGGTAGCAAGATCGTCTTCGCCCATGTCGCGACCGATCGCGTGCCGAACCCGTCTGATCCCGACCAAAGCCACCCACTCGACCCGACCGCCGAGCGCATCTCGAATGCGACCGCCCGATCGTCTATCCAAGGTTCCTTGGACGCTTTCATGGCGAACTACCCAGAGACGGAGTGGGAGCTCGTCTATCTGTCTGGTCTGCCGGATCAACAGCTTGCCCACCTCGCCCATGACATTGGCGCTGGGTGCTTCGTGCTGGGAACTCGGCGTCCCGGTTTCCGTGCCGGTTTGCAGGAGTGGCTGGACGGATCGGTGGCAGTCCAGCTGGGACGCCGTCAGCTGCGCCCGGTCATTATCGTCCCATTGCGAGGCGAGGACTGGGATCAGCCGCTCTGTCAGTGAGTGCCGTCGCGTCTGGCAGCTCCGTGTCGGAAGGCGACCGACGACCGGGACTGGCGAGAGATTTGAATACGGCTCAGGCCTCGTCAATCTCGAGTTCAGGTACCTCGCGGCGAGCCTGCTCCCACACTTCCTTGGCAGCCGTGGCGTTGATGAGGGCCATCACGAGTCCGACGATGACGTCGGGCCAGACCGTGAACCACACCGTCGTGATGAGACCAGCGACGAGGATGAGCACGTTGCCGAGTACGTCATTGCGTGCTGCCAGCCACGCACCTCGAACTAGGCTCGATCCCTGGTGACGCAATGTCATGAGGGCGATGGCACACGACAGGTTGATGAGTAGGGCAATGATGGCCGTCACTGACAACGGCACGGGCTCAGGCGGGGCTCCCGAGGTGATCTTCCAGACGGCAGTTCCCAGTGCTGCAGCTGCCGGGATGAGGATGAGGCCGGCCAACCAAATGCTGGCCTTCCGTCGTGACTGCACCGACCACCCGAGGGCCACCAGGACGAGTCCGTTGATGAGGACGTCCTCGAGGAAGTCGGCCGCGTCGGCGAAGAGGGATGCCGATCCGATGATGGATGCCACCGTGACGTCAATGACCAGTCCGATGGCATTGAGGATCGTCACGAGAGCAATGATCCGCCTGGTCGACGGGGACTCGATCTCGTCGGCTGCGTCGCCGGTACAGGTGGGGGAGCCATCGTAATGTGCCACGAGTCATCAGTCTGTCAGATTACGCATGACTGGGTACAAGGCCACGGAGTGGTTTTGACGGTTCGGCCGGGGAACAGATTTCGGCAGTCGAGTGAAAACCTCGTCGCCACCACGGATCGGATGTGATCGTGGTGGCGACGGGGCCGACGTGTGACTGGGCGTCGGTATCAGAAGATGCCGTCGCGATTGCGGATCTCGGTGATCGACTGGCCGACGGAGGAGATCTTGACCACCGAGGTGCTCCACGTACCGACGCCGGTGACGCGGCTCGTGTCGTACTCGGTTCCGGCGGCCATGAAGTTGCCGACGTCGGTGGACCAGTACCACGTGTTGGGGGGTGTCCCTATGTTGTGAGTCAAGCTGCGAGAGCGGCTGGTTCGGGGGTTGGTGCTGATGCGGGTGGTTGGTAGTAGGTGCCGTCGCGGAGCATGGCGAAGATGACGTTGCGGCGGCGGCGGGCGAGGCAGATCACGGCGGCGTTGTGGCGCTTGCCCTCGGTGCGTTTGTGGTCGTAGTAGGCCTTCGAGATCGGGTCGTGGTTCGAGGCGACCCAGGCAGAGTAGAACAGGGCGTTTTTAGGCGTTTGTTGCCTGATCGGGCGGGGAACTCGCTGCGGATCGAAGTCCCGGATCTTCGCGTGACCGGCGTGATGCCTGCATAGGCTGCGAGGTGTCCGGGAGTCTGGAATGCGGAGCCGTCACCGATGGCCAAGAGGATCTGCGCGGCGGTCTTGAGGCCGATCCCTGGCATGCTCCTCAAGACCGCCGCGAGAGGGAAGTCCTCCAGCATCCCCTCGACCTTCCTGGCCACCGTCGCTTGCTGCGCTTTGAGTTCCTTGATTTGACCAGCGACTCTGGGGATTACCAACTCCACTGCGGCGGTCGCAGGAACGATGACGGTCTGCTCGCCCAGTGCGGTGAAGATTCGATCGACCAGCGGTTCTGGATCGCGGCGAGAGTGGGACCTGGCGAACCTCAGAACTTTGCCTCGACCAGCGGTTTTCAACCTGGTGGGGCCGCCAAACTTCTCTAACAGATCCAACACCAGTGCGGTGGAAAGGCTGCCGCCGGTAAATACCCGCTCGAGTGCGGGATGGATCTGCGTCAGCAGCGACCGGATTCGGTTCAACGCCCGGGTGGTCTCGTGGGCGAGGTCCTCGTCGAAGCCGGCGAGGACCTTCACAGCGGAGAGGACTTCGCTGTCACGGTCGACCTGTCTGAGCGTGTGGGGCATGGTGCGGGCGGTGTCGGCGATGATGAACGCGTCGCGCGCGTCTGTCTTTGACCTGCCGGGATAGAGGTCTGCGGCCTTGCGTATCGTGAGCCCGGGCACATAGGCGACCGCGCAGCCGCAGTCTCTGGCGACCGCGATCGGCAGCGCCCCGATGGTGTTGGGCTGGTCCACGATCATCAGCACGTCGCCAAGCTTCTGCAGGCCCATGAAGAGCTCACGCAGCTTTGCCTCGTGTTGTGGGAGGGGCTTGTCGAAGAGCTTGCTGCCGTCGGGGTCCAGAGCGCAGGCGTGGTGTCCGGTCTTTCCGACATCCAGACCGATGACCACCGGGTACTGGGAGTTCATGATGTCGTCCTCCTTTGACGCATCACTGCTGGTCGCAGTCCTGACACCCGATGCCGGCACCCACGTTACGAAGAGACCTCAGCAGTGCTGGGCCGTGTCCCTATCAGCGGTCAACGCGTGTCTCTCGACCGGGCGGCAACACCCCCGGACCATTGATAGCAGGCCAACAAAACCATACCCGGTCGAGCGACCAGACCCCCGCCCATCGGGGGCACTCACAAGGTAACGGGCAGAAGACTGTCAGCGACAGCTTCGACATCGAGATGGGAGGAGGTCATGCACAGAGCGTGCTACATAGATATGAAAGTGTCAACAATGGAAACATATGACACCATATATGCATCTGTGTACCATCTTGTTCATGGCCAAGATTTATGAGCAAGCCCGTGAAGCTGGCCTCATTGACACCTACTCTGCTGATGAAGCTGTCGGCATGACCGTACAGATGCTGCTGTTTAAGAAGCGGTTGAAGTTTCGTGACCTTGCTAGAGCACTGCATGTCTCTCCGGCTACTGCGGGCAAGAGAATTCGTGGAGAGCTCGGATGGTCGGTGACGGATCTCATTGCGACCGCTGAACTCCTCGACGTCCATGTCGAGGACCTCATCCCCAAGCGCAAAGAAAACCAGCCCGCCTCCCAAGGGGGAGACGAGCTGGCCTCTCTGGTAGCGGGGACAGGATTTGAACCTGTGACCTCCGGGTTATGAGCCCGGCGAGCTACCGAACTGCTCCACCCCGCGTCGACTTGCTCGACTATACAGATCACACCGGTGCAATACAAATCGGGGCGGGACGTGCTCGAATGATCGGCGCATCAACCCCGTCTGCGTCACCCGTTCGGCCGCCTTCGGAAGCCGTGCACATCTGACTGCAGTACTAACCCCACAGACTGCATGAAGTCGGGGTCGGTTATGCTCATTCGCAACGTGCTACGCCCGAAGGGAGCATGAGCAGACGATGCGAGGCCAGTTGAAGGCTGCGGGACTTGCCGTGGCAGTGGCTCTGTCGACCACCGGAATCACCGGCTGCCAGTCCGCAGAAGAGGGAGTTCTCACCATTGGGGCGACGGCTGCCCCTCCGACACTGGACCTGGTGTCGAATGCTGCCGCAGCGATCCCGCAGGTTCTTCTCTACAACGTGTACGAGACCCTCATCCGCGTCGACGACTCGGGCAAGCTCGTCGGTCTGCTGGCGAAGTCGTGGCAGCTGTCCGAGGACGGACTTCACCTCGCCTTCCACCTTGATCCTTCAGCGCGCTTCGCCTCCGGGGCCGCGGTGAACTCAGCGGCGGTGAAGTCCTCCCTGGAGCGGATGAGAGCCGAGTCGGCCAGCCCCGTTAACCAGGCGAACCTGTCGGCAGTCAAGGCTATCCGTACCCCTGACGACGCCACCGTCATTCTTGACCTGTCCCATCGCGACAACTTCCTGTTGTTCAACCTGGCCAGCACATCGGGTGTCGTCATTGATCCCGCCACCAAGGATCTGGCCACCCGGCCGCAAGGATCTGGCCCCTACGTCGTCACCGAGTTCACGCCGGGGCACTCGGTGACCTTGTCGCCGTCCCCTCGTCCGTGGCACGAGGGGGGACGTCCCACCGTTCGTTTCTCGTACTACTCGGACCCGACCTCGCAGACGGCCGCCCTGCTGTCGGGAGATCTTGACGTCGTCTCTGATCTGACGACTCCCCAGGCCCTCTCCCGCTTCACGAGCAACCCGGCCTACCGGGTACTGCGGGGAACCACCAACGGCGAGGTCGTGCTGGGTATGAACAACACCTCCAAGCCGCTTTCAGACCGACGGGTTCGGCAGGCCATCCTCATGGCGATTGACCGCAACGGATTGCTGGACGTCGTATGGAATGGCCAGGGAACACTCATCGGCTCGATGGTTCCACCCACCGACCCTTGGTTCACCGATCTGTCCCACACCTGGCCCTATGACCCGGCACGGGCGCGCAAGCTACTTGCTGAGGCCGGGTACCCCAACGGATTGACCCTCAGACTGCGGGCAGCGGCCCTGCCCTACGCGACGGCAGCCTCTCGGGTGGTTGCCTCCGACCTGGCCCAGATCGGGATCACCGTCGACAGCGACGAGCTGGAATTCCCGGCCCGCTGGCTCGATGTCGTCTACACCCATGCTGATTACGACCTGACGATCGTCGCCCACGTGGAGGCACGCGACATCGTCAACTGGGCCAACCCCGACTACTACTGGCGCTACCGCAACAAGGAATTCAACCGGCTCATCGAATCCGCCCGGACGGGACCAGCCGACCGCACCAACGAGACCATGATGCAGGCCAGTAGGATCCTGGCGACTGACGCCGCCGGAGGATTCCTCTTCCTGATGCCGAAGATCACCATCAGCAAGGCTGGTATCAGCGGACTACAGCGCAACACCACCTCGATGAGCTTCGACCTCACCAAGGTCAGGAGGACGAGGTGACCGTCATTAAACGTGTGCTCCTCCCATCGGGGGAGTTGCTGGTGTGGCTGCTGGTTGCATCCTTGATCGTCTTTGCCCTGCTCAGCTTGCTTCCCGGTGACGTCGCCCAGGTCATTCTAGGCGCCAACGCGGACCCGAAAGCTGCAGCAGCCGTGCGCACCCGACTGGGCCTGGACCTCCCGTGGCCCCAGCGGTACTGGGATTGGATCAGTTCTTTGGTCAGGGGCGACCTGGGCATTTCCATCGTTTCCGCTGAACCGATCGGTCCGCAGATTGCGTCGCGACTGGCGGTGACGGGTTGGCTCGTCGGGCTGTCATTGCTGCTGGCCCTGGTGGTCTGCTTGCCGATGGGAGCTTATGCGGCCGTCCATCGTCGCGAGGGTCGAGGATTCGCGGCTTCCGCGCTGTCACAGGTCCTCATGAGCATTCCTGCCTTCCTCGCCGGAATCCTCCTCATCCTGCTGTTCTCGGTGACCCTCGGATGGCTGCCTGCCGGGGGATACGTACCGCTGCATGAGGATGCCGGAGGATGGGCGGCGCACCTGGTCCTTCCGGTGTTGTCCCTGTCCATCGTGCAAGCCGCAGTGATGACACGTTACGTACGCAGTGCCTTCATCGACGTTCTCGCTGACGATCACCTGCGCACGGCCCGCGCCGTCGGTTGGCGGCTGTGGCCCGCACTGCATCGTCACGGATTGCGCAACGCCTCGATCAGCTTGGCCACAGTTCTTGGCCTGCAGGCCAGCGCAATGCTGGTGGGAGCCATCGTCGTCGAAGAGGTCTTCGTCATCCCAGGTCTGGGGTCCTATCTCCTCGATGCTGTCAGTACCCGCGATCTTCTTGTCGTCAGTGACGTCGTCATGGTCATCGTGGCCATCGTGCTGGTGATCTCCTACCTCACGGATCTCCTCATCGTGGCCCTCGATCCTCGGCTGCGTATCAGAGCCACTTCCAGACAGGGGGACCACTCATGAGGAGGGCAGGTCTGGTCATGGGGTGTGTTCTGGTCGGCTTGGTCGTCGTGGCTGGAATCACCTCTGCGGTGTGGACGCCATACGATCCCAATCTCGTCGTCCCGGCAGATCGTCTTCTGGGGCCCAGCAGCCAGCATTGGCTTGGAACCGACGGATTCGGCTCCGACATTGCATCCCGGATGCTCGTGGGTGCTCGTACCTGTCTGCTCGTCGGAGTGGTGTCGGTACTCATCGCCGCCGGAATCGGCGTGCCGTGGGGGGTGACATCCGCCATGCTTCCTCGCCCCTGGTCCACGATCGTGGGACGAGCTGCCGATCTGCTGTACGCGTTCCCAGCCCTGTTGCTGGCGATCATCCTGGCCGCGGCAGTGGGTGGATCGACTCTGACCGGCATGGTGGCCATCGGTGTCTCGACGGTCCCCGTGTTCGCCCGTATCACGCGAACCGCCAGCCGACAGATCCTTTCCCAGGACTACATCGTCGCGGCGCGTAGCTCAGGGATGTCATGGCATTCCATCGCCTACAACCACGTGCTGTCCAACATTGCTCCGCTGATCGGCGTGCAGGCCTCGGTGTCCTATGGCACGGCGATCCTGGCGGAGGCCGCGCTGAGTTATCTCGGGCTGGCCACTCCGGCAACCGTCGCCACTTGGGGACGAATGCTGCGTGATTCCCAGGTGTACCTTTTCGACAGCCCCTGGCTGACCGTGGCGCCTGCCCTGGCGATTGCCGCAGCTGTCATGGGATTCACTCTCCTGGGAGACGGCTTGCGTGATTTCCTTGATCCGAGATTGCGGGAGGTCCGCTGATGGCGCTTCTGGAGGTTAACGATCTCGTTGTCGATTTCGGACGGCATCGTCGGGTCGCTGTTGATCACGTCAGTTGGTCCCTGGACCCCGGTGAGCGTCTCGGTCTCATCGGTGAGTCCGGATCGGGGAAATCTGTCACCGCCCTGGCGATCATGGGTCTGCTTCCTGGCAACGCCCACGTGTCGGGTTCCATCCGTTGGCGTGGTGAGGAGCTTATCGGGGCCAGCGATCGGGCCATGTCCGCGTTGCGAGGCAGCAGCATCGGCATGGTTTTTCAGGAACCCATGACAGCACTGGACCCGACGATGAAGGTCGGAAGACAGGTTGGCGAGGTTGCCCTGCTGCACCATTCCGTCGCGCGAGGCCGGGCTCATGACCGCGTCCTGGAGATGCTTGAACAGGTTGGTATCGAGGATCCGACCCGAGTGGCGAACTCCTACCCGCACCAACTTTCTGGTGGTCAGCGTCAGAGAGTTCTGCTCGCCATGGCTCTGGTCAATTCTCCAGACCTGCTCATCTGCGACGAACCGACGACAGCCCTTGACGTGACGGTGCAGGCCCAGGTTCTGACAACGATTGACCAGGTGCTCGACTCAGTGGGCGCGGCCTGTCTGTTCATCACCCACGACCTGGCGGTGGTGTCCCACATTTGCCACGACCTCATCGTCATGACCTCGGGCCAGATCGTCGAAACCGGTCCAGCTCGCACAGTGCTGTCCGGACCTGATCACCCCTACACCCGACGGCTGCTGCGAGCTGCACGACTCGACCTTGTCGAGCCCGGGACGACGATTGTGTTGGAGGATTCATGACCACCCAGATCGAGGTCGAGGACCTGCATCTTCATCTGGGGTCGCGTGGCGCCGGGATCGACGCCCTGGACGGAATCTCCCTGCACATCGACAAGGGGGAACGGCTCGGCCTGGTGGGAGAGTCTGGGTCGGGGAAGTCAACCCTGCTGAAAATTATGATGGCCTTGCGTCGACCGGATTCCGGTATCGTCCGCTTCCGGGGACGATCCCTGAGCGACATCGGCGCGGTACGTGATTTACGTCGGTCGGCCGCGATGGTGTTCCAGGACCCGCGGTCCTCCCTGGACCCGCGTATGAACATCGGTCGGGCGATCACCGAGCCACTGCGGTCCCCGGTTGCACGACGTATGACCCGTGAGGAACGCAAGGACCGCCTGGCAGAGGTCATGGTTGACGTCGGTTTGGATCCTGAGTCCGCCAGCCGATTTCCACACGAGTTCTCTGGTGGTCAGCGTCAGCGCATTGCCATTGCCAGGGCCTTGGTCACTGAACCTGACGTCCTGCTGGCCGATGAACCGGTGTCCGCTCTCGACGTGTCGGTGCGTGCTCAGGTGCTGAACCTGCTCAATGACTTGGTGCGCCAACGGGGACTGACGATGGTCTTCGTTTCTCACGACCTGGCCGTGGTGCGTCACCTGTGCGACACCGTGGCCGTCATGAGTGCTGGACGCATCGTCGAGCGAGGCCGACTTTCTGACGTCTACCGCGATCCGCAGCACGAGGTCACCCAGGAGTTGTTGACAGCGATTCCTCACATCCGTGTGGACGATTCCACCCACTGAGACGAGCTCGGTAGTTCGACCCTGCTCCCTCCATAAACTGACCGTCATGAAGGCGCTCCTGCTCGAAAACATCCACGATGAAGCCGTTCGAACCCTGAAACAGGCCGGTTACGAGGTTGAGCGGGTGAGCGAGGCCCTCGACGAGGACGACCTCATCAGTGCCCTCGACGGAGTTGATCTGTTGGGCATCCGGTCGCGGACTCGCGTCAGCCGCCGAGTCGTCGAGGCGTGTGGCGACAACCTCACCGCCGTGGGTGCCTTCTGCATTGGCACGAACCAGATGGATCTGGCCACCATGGCCCAGGCTGGTGTTCCGGCCTTCAACGCCCCTTATTCCAACACCCGTTCGGTTGTTGAACTGGTGATGGCGGAGATCATTGCATTGGCCCGTCGTCTCGGTGATCGCAACACCCAGATGCACAACGGGGTGTGGCGCAAGTCCGCCATCGGGTCCCACGAGATCCGCGGTCGTCGTCTTGGCATCATTGGGTACGGAAATATCGGCCAGCAGCTCTCCGTGGTGGCCGAATCCATGGGCATGCAGGTCTTCTTCTACGACATTGCCGACGTCCTGCCCATGGGGAACGCCCACAAGTGTGAGTCTATGGAAGAGTTGCTGGGCAGCGTCGATACCGTGTCCTTGCACGTTGATGGACGCCCGAGCAACAACAACCTCATTGGAGCGCGGGAGTTTGCCGTGATGAGGCCGCGCTCGTTGTTCCTCAATCTTTCCCGCGGCAAGGTCGTCGACATTGACGCCCTGGTCGACAATCTGCGTACGGGCCACATCGCGGGTGCTGGAGTCGACGTCTACCCCGAGGAACCTGCCTCGGGCAAGGAGCTGTTCACCTCCCCGTTGCGTGAGTTGGACAATGTGATCCTCACTCCGCACATTGGTGGTTCCACCCAGGAAGCCCAGGTCGACATCGGTCGCTATGTCGCCGGAAAACTCGTCGATTACGTCGAGAATGGCGCAACCGGGATGAGCGTCAATATTCCCGAGATCACGCCTTCCCCGCGTACTGGCGCCCGTATTGGCCACCTCCATCGCAATATCCCCGGTGTGATGGCCACGCTCAACCGACTCGTCGCCGACCAGGGCGGAAACGTCACGTATCAGGCGCTGGCCACCAAGGGGGAGCTCGGCTACTGCGTCCTCGACATTGCCGAAACTGACGGCGGGTTGTTGGCCAGTGTCACCGATCTCGAGGGGACGATTCGCGCCAGAATCCTCTGATCTCCACGACACAAGGAGCGGGCGGGTGATGATCACCCGCCCGCTTCCATTCTCAACGGGTTCTGATGCTGACGACGCAGCCTCAATCCTCAGGCTGAACCATGGCCAAGGCCTCGTCATGAAGGAACCCATTGGACGCCATGGCATTTCCTGACCAGGGGCCGTCTTTGCCGTCGAGACCAGTGAATGTGCCGCCGGCTTCGGTGACGATGACGTCAAGGGCGGCCATGTCGTGCAGCCCCAGCTCCGGTTCGCATGCCAGGTCGACGGTTCCCTCGGCAACCATCATGTACGACCAGAAATCACCGAAGGCGCGGGTACGCCACACCGATCTCATGAGTTCACCAAAACCGCGACCGCGACCGCTCTCCACCCATCCATGGAGGGAGGAGTAGGACAGGAAGGCGTCGTCAAGGTTGCGCACATTGGATACGTGAATGGGCGTTGCCGAGGCAAGCGACTTGCCGGTCCACGCGCCGGAGCCCTTGGCAGCCCACCAGCGACGTCTCAGGGCTGGAGCAGACACGACGGACGCGACGATCTCGTCCTCCACACTGAGTGCAATGAGGGTTGCCCATACCGGAACTCCGCGCAGGAAATTCGCGGTGCCGTCGATCGGATCGATGATCCAGCGACGCGGGCCCTCGCCGGTGTCAGCCCGTTCCTCGCCATGCACCGCGTCTCGGGAGCGCATCCGTGACAAGGTGCGGCGAATCGAGTCCTCAACGGCCAGATCTGCATCGGTCACTTCAGAACGATCGGGCTTGGTAGAGACCGTCAGGTCCCTGGCTCCGAATCGAGACATCGTCAAGGAGTCGGCATCGTCCGCGAGGATGTGTGCCAGGCGGAGGTCATCGGTGTGGTCGGCCATGCCCTCACCCTACTGGTGCGGGTGTGGCATCGAGGGCACCAAAACCCGGGTGGCTTGCGACCGACGGCCTTAGGCTTAGGTCATGACGACAGACGAAACCCCCACCGTGGCCGCTGACGCGCCAGCTCCGACTGATGATCTGGTGACAACTCACCACAGCATCTCCACGGTTGACGGTGACCTCAGCTATACCGCAACCACCGGACGCATCGTTCTGGGCAGCGAGAAGATCGCCAACAATGCCTTCACCGCTCATACGCCGCAGGCTCTCATGGGCATCACGGCCTACACCCTGGACGACACCGATCCCACCACGAGGCCGTTGACATTCGTATTTAACGGCGGCCCGGGATCCTCCTCGGTGTGGCTGCACATGGGCCTTGTCGGCCCACGTGTGGTTGATCCGGGGACCCCCGAGGAGCCGGCCACCCCGCCGTTCCACCTCATTGACAACGGGCACACGCTGCTTCGGGAGACCGATCTCGTTGTCATTGATGCGATGTCGACCGGATACTCCCGAGTCGTCGATGGCGAGGATCCAAACCAGTGGCACGGCTGGAGCAAGGATGTCGAGCTCGTCAGCGAGCTCATCCGACTGTGGGTCACCCGTCATGGCAGGTGGGGAAGCCCGCTCTACCTGCTGGGAGAGTCCTACGGAACTGTCCGGGCCGTGAGTGTTGCCCAGCGCCTGCAGGACACCTTCTCGCTGTACCTCAATGGCATCATCCTGGTCTCCTCCGTGCTCGACTTCGGTAACCAGGACTTCGAGGACCTCACCTGGGACCGAGCCTGCGTTGACTTCCTGCCGACCTATGCCGCCGTCGCCCACTACCACGGCCACAACTCTGATCGCAGCCTGGAAGACGTCCTCGCAGAGGCCGAGGAATTCGCCGACGGCCCCTACCGTCAGGCTCTCGCTGCCGGCCATCGCCTCGACCCTGCGGAGAGGGCTCAGGTCACGGCGACCCTGTCCCAGCTCACCGGCCTGGATGTCAGCTACATCGAGCGTGCCAACCTGCGTATCGAGCACATGCGCTTCTGCACCGAGCTGCTGCGTGGCGAGGGCAAGGTCGTCGGCCGTATCGACGGTCGTTACAAGGGTGCATTGCCGAAGCGGACCGACGAGGTCGCCGACACCGACCCCAGCGGTGACGACACCGGCGCAGCCTTCGTCCACGGCTTCCAGCACTACCTGCGCAGCGAACTTGAGGTGACCACGGAGTCCCAGTACAACCTGGGCCTGCCGCTGTACCGGAACTGGAACTACAAGGAGTTCCAGGGCCGTCCGGTCAACGTCACCGACAAGCTGGAACGGGTCATGCGTGCTCAGAAGGGCCTGCACGTGCGCGTCGAGTACGCCCATTACGACCTGGCGACCCCTTATTTCGCGGCTCGCGACACCATCAACCATCTCAAGCTCGACGACGATGCCTTCGATCGCATCGAGGAGGCCTTCTTCGACACCGGTCACATGCCGTACCTCGGTTGCCGTGACGAAGAGGCTGACGGTATCGCGACCTTCATCCGTCGGACCAGTGGACGTCCCGTGACCGAGGTGCTCGAGGAGAACGCCGAGGACCACGGGGACGGCAGCGAGTGAACGACACTGCTACCGCCCTGCTCAACGCGGGGCGGTAGCACTCAACAGACGTCGCAGCGAGTCCACCCGGGACTGCCGCACCGTTCCCGCAGCGAGGGCGTCGTCGATGGCGCACTCGGGACTGTCGGCACTGTGGCGGCATCCGCGTGGGCAGTTGACGGCAACCTCATCCAGTTCCTTGAAACCGGCGAGGATGCCGTCGGGCTCAACGTGGGACAGACCAAAGGATCGCACCCCTGGGGTGTCGATGATCCAGCCGCCTTGGGGCAGCGGGATGGCTTCCGCGCTCGTGGAGGTGTGACGACCGCGCCCGGTGACGTCATTGACGTGGCCTGTGACGCGATGGACGCCGGGAACCACGGCATTGATGAGTGTTGATTTTCCGACCCCGGAGTGGCCGACGAGCACGCTGATCCTGCCGTCCAGCAACTCGTGAAGATCCTTCAGGTCACTACCAGGGCGGCTGGTCACGACCGGAATCCCCACATCCGAGTACAGCTCGACGAAGTCATCTCCCGGCGCCAGATCGGCCTTGGTCAGGCAGAGGATGGGGGAGACACCGGCGGCATGGGCAGCCACTAGGATGCGGTCGATCATCCCGGGACGCGGTGGGGGATCGGCGAGGGCGGTGACGATGACCACCTGATTGGCGTTGGCAACAATGGGACGCTCATGCGGATCGGTGTCATCGGCCGTGCGCCGCAGGACGGTGGTCCGGTCCTCGGTGTGGACGATTCTGGCCAGGGTTCCCTCGGCACCTGAGACATCGCCGTCAAGACGCACCTTGTCCCCGACGATGACTGACTTCCGACCGAGTTGTCGTGCCTTGGCGGCGATGACCTCGACGTCGTCATCGAGACGGCATCGGTAGCGGCCCCTGTCGATGGTGATGACGGTCCCGACGGGCAGCGATGAGTGATCCGGGCGTTGCTTGGTTCGCGGCTTGGTACGGCGACGCGGCCGGTCGTAGGAGGACCAGTCGCCGGTGTCGATTCCCGAGGAAGCCAGACGTCGTGGCGACACTCAGCCCTCCTCGACGAGTTCAGCCCACATCTGTGGGAACTGCGGCATGGTCTTCGACGTGCACGTGATGTCATCGAGTTCGATCCCCTCGACGGCCAGGCCCAGGAGGGCCCCGGCATGGGCCATCCGGTGATCGGCGTAGCACCCGAACAACCCGCCATGGAGGGAGTCGGCACCCTGGCCATCGATCTGCAGACCGTCCTCGGTTTGCCGGACGGTGACGCCGATACCGGACAATTCATGCTCGAGGGCGGCAAGGCGATCTGTTTCGTGGCCGCGAATGTGTGCGACCCCACGAATACGGGACGGGCCTTGGGCAAGGGACGCGACTGCGGCTACCACGGGGGTGAGCTCGCTCGCCTCGTGCAGGTCGACGTCAATCGGTCGGAGGGCATGCCATCCGGGGGCCTCCAGCGTCATGGATCCCTCGGAACGAGTCGCAGCAGCTCCCATCGTGGCGGCGATCTGGATGAACTGCGCTCCAGGTTGAGTGCTGGAAGCTGGCCACGCCGGCACCGTCACGGATCCGCCAGCGATCATGGCTGCGGCGAGGAAGGCGGCGGCGTTGGTGAGGTCTGGCTCGATGACATCGTCGAGAGCGTGAATCGGGCCGGGACGCACCACCCAGCGGCAGGGCTCGTCACTGATCACCGTGACGCCACGCTCTGCCAACATCTCGCAGGTCATGGCGATGTGGGGACCTGACGGTACAGACGTCCCGTCGTGACGAAGATCAATACCGCGCGGGAAGCGAGCGGCGGGCAACAACATGGCCGAGATGAACTGGCTCGACGCTGAGGAATCGATCGTCACCTCGGGGCCACCGAGACGGGCAGGAGCCGTCATGGCGAATGGCAGCTGGTCGGCATCAACTGTCACACCGAGCTGACGCAACCCGTCGAGAACGGGTCCGACCGGGCGCCGGGACGCCTGCTCGTCACCGACGAATCGGGTCTTGCCAATGACAAGTGCGGCTACCACCGGGAGGAACCTCATGACGGTACCGGCGAGGCCGCAGTCAATCGGGCCGGCAGAACGCGCCAGGCCAGGAACGACCCGAACTGAGGACGGGCCGGCAGGCTGGATGTCGGCACCGAGGTGCTGCAGCCCAGCGGTCATGAGGTCAGAGTCACGTGAGGTGAGGACACCGTCGAGGACGCTGGGCCCGTCGCCGAGTGCCGCGAGGACAAGGGCGCGGTTCGTCTGGGACTTGGATCCCGGGACGACGACACGCCCCGCGAGACGATGGACGACTCGCGGGGCGGTCCAGTGATGCTGGTCAGTCAGCAATCTTCTTCTGAGCCTTCTCGGCCTTCTTCTGAGCCTTGGCGGCTTCCTTCTGGGCCTTCTCGAGTTTCTTGCGGGCCGACTTCGACAGGTCGTCGAAGGAGGAGCTGATGGCCTTGCGCTGGTCACTGGCAGCAGACGAGACGCGACGCTGGGTGTCACCAGCGCGCCAGGCCAGGCTGGGACGACCGGCGGTGTCGCGGGAGGCCATCATGGCCCCACCCAACAGAGCGACGTTACGCAGCAGGACCGAACGAGCCGCGGCACGCTCGTCCCTCGGCAAGGACTTGTCAGGAATGGAAGCGAGCACATGCGGAACCATCGTGGTGGCAACAACTCCGGCACCGACACGACGGGTGAGACCCGTCGCCATTCCGAGACCGCCAAAAGCCTGGGCAGCGCCGGTGATGCGAACCAAGGTCTTGGTGTCCTCAGGGATGTATGCGCCGACAGATGCCGGCAGTGCGCGCTGCACCAGAGGAAGGAGACGGTCAGCAACCGGCTCGGCATCCTCCACGAAAGATTCGGGCTTCATCGCGGAGTTCGTCCCCTTGACGATGAAGTAACTGGCGAACATGGTCCGGCCCAAGCCTCGGATGATACTCATGGACATATGTCTACCGCGCCAAGGCCTTCCGCGGTAGCCGGATGGGCAATATTTTCGTCAGATGAACGGTCGCCGTGGGAATAGATCAACCTTTGTGATGCGTTAATCCGACATGAACGCTGTCCTCATCACGTCGTGCACCAGGCGGAGCCGTCGTCCGTCCGGTCATCGGCGCTGTGCACTAAGCTGGGCAGCGATGACCACACGAGAGTTCGAACCTAGGATGGATCGTCACGGGGACGTGCCGGGCACCGTGGATGTCGCCAAGGAAACCGAGGCTGAAAGAGCCGAGCGGTTCGAACGTGACGCCCTCGAGTATCTCGATCAGCTCTATGGTGCTGCATTGCGGATGACCCGAAACCCGGCCGACGCCGAGGATGTCGTCCAGGAGACCTACGCGAAGGCATTCGCGTCATTCCACCAATTCCGTCCGGGAACCAATCTCAAGGCCTGGCTGTATCGCATCCTGACGAATACCTACATCAATTCGTATCGCAAGGCGCAGCGCCGACCGCAGACCTCCGATGACCAGGACATCGAGGACTGGCAGATCGCGCGGGCGGCCTCTCATGATAGCAACGGGCTTCGGTCCGCCGAATTGGAAGCCTTGGACGGGCTGCCAGACCAGCAGATCCTTGACGCTCTCGACGGGCTGTCCGACGAGTTCCGGCAGGTTGTCCTGTTGGCCGATGTCGAAGGATTCGCCTACAAGGAGATCGCCGAGATCATGGGAACGCCTATCGGGACGGTCATGAGTCGGCTCAATCGTGCCCGTAAGCAGTTGCGAAAGCAGTTGGTCGACGTCGCCGGGGCGCGGGGGATTGGCCCTCATGCCGGTCAGATTGACGAGGAGGACCTTGGTCGTCCGGAATTGGCGCGTAGTGCAGGAAAGGAGGGATCGCGATGACGCCGTCTAATGGTGACGAGGAGTCCTGTTGTTGGGTCATCGACCACCTCCAGGAGTTCTTGCACGGCGAGATGAGCGAACAAGAGGCCGACGCCTTCCGTCGTCACATCGCGGCCTGTGAGAGCTGCATGGATGAGGCGGACATGGAAGCAGCCGTGTCCCGAGCCCTCAGACGATGCAATCGCACCGTTGCCGCACCGATGCAGTTGAGAACCCGCGTCGTGCAGATGCAGGTGTCCTATCGTTGGCAGGCCTGAGACCGCTGACTAGTAAAAGACCCCTCACGCACAAGCAGGGGTGTGGTCCTTGGGGACAGTCAATTGTGTGGAGGAATCACCGCCACACAGGACGTCAGGGGACTGGCGTCAGTGACGGAAGAGATCTTGTGACATGACCTCCTCCGTCACCAACTGAAACACTCGTTTGTGCATCCCGTG
The DNA here is from genome assembly GCF_000367205.1 of Cutibacterium avidum 44067. NCBI lineage: Bacteria > Bacillati > Actinomycetota > Actinomycetes > Propionibacteriales > Propionibacteriaceae > Cutibacterium > Cutibacterium avidum. Next base: position 1,019,177 of record NC_021064.1, read on the forward strand.
CCAGTCGTGAGTACGGGATGCACAAAACTTGAGGTTTGATGAGGTCCTAATTACCAGTGTTGGGTAGCTTCGGCCGCTTAACGGGCGGGTTCGATTCACCTGGATCGACAGTCGGGGCAGTCGTCGGCGTGGGCTTGCGCGAGGCGGGCTGCGACGGGGTTGCGGATGGCGAGGTGCTGGGCGACGCAGGGTCGACCACCTTCACGAACACCGGGTTCGCGTAGAACCAGGTATCCACCCATGGATTGCCCGCGCGGGCCGTGCCGTCGTGCATGATCGGACCGTGTGGATCCACATCCGGGCCGTGGTATCCAGCGCCAGTGCGCTTGCCGTCGGAGCCGCGGAAACGGATGTAGAAGTCCTCTTTCAGATCCTTGAACTCGTGTGTGAGGACGAGCTTGCCCTTCTGACCCTTCGTCTTGAACGTGTGCAGTACGCGGGTCTCAGGTGCGCGCAGCGTCTCACGATCCGCAACCGGGCCAGTGATCGGCCCGCCGATGATGTCCACGAATGCCAGCTCCGGCACCCACTCGACACCCACCGTCGGGTCCGTAGCCTTCGGTTCCTTCGGCGACATCTTGATGCTCTTGACCGGCTCGGTCGCCGTCTCGATCGTCAGCTCGACGGTGATCTTGCCGCCCTTCGACGCCTCAATCGTGTCACCGAGCGTGACGACTCGACCATTTGCGCTCACCTTGGCGATGAAGCTTTTGATGAGCTGGCCGTGGCTGGCCCACACGCGGCCTGCGCGCAGCGCATCCATGACGGCGGTGTAGCTGCGTTCCGTTGCACCTGCGTGGATGCGGGTGAACTGGCCGGGCCAGAAGTCCGAACCACCTTGTGGGTCAATGAGGGGCTCCGGGTACTTCGGCTCCTCGCCTTCGGGGGTCTTCGCGTCGATCTCGGCGCGGACCTTTTGCGCGTCCTTGTACAACTTCGCGTCCTCAGGGCTGCGCAGCAGATCACCGGAGATGCCGACCGAACCGTCGGGGTTCTTGATCAACAGATCGCCGGCGACCTCACCCGTCGCGGTGTCAATTGGGTGCGGACGGCGCCCGCCGAGGAGCTTCATCTGCGCATTCTCGTTCTTGGCGTTGTCGTACTCCGGCTTCTTCGGGTAGTCGCCCAGACGCCACGTGTGCCACGAGGCGAGGTGGGCGTCCGAGTTCGCGGTGATGTAGAAGCGGCGTCCCTCAGCCAGCATGGAGTCCCAGAAGCCGCCCACGGTGGCCGTCAGCCAGTCCCAACCGCCATACGGTCGCATGTGCTCAGCCTTGTAACCGGGGTAGGAGTCCTCACGCGGATCGTGGGTGTATTCTCCGCGCATATCGCCATTGCCGACGTTGCGGCCGTACGGGTAACCCTGCGCGCCTGGCGCACCCTCCATGCCGATCATGACGTGCGGGTCGGCGTCGTGCCACAGACGGAACTCGTCGGGGGAGTCAATGCCCAAACGCATTGGGTGGTTTGCGAGGACGAGGACGTCGTCGATCCTGCCCTCAGCCTTCTGCTTGCCGAGCCAGGCGATGCCGGCGGCGGCCATCTTCTCCTGCTCGGCTTCCTCAGGACTGCCGACCTTCGGTTTCTCCCAACCGTTCAATTTGCCGTCGTAGGCAAGTTCGAACGCACGGAGAATCTTCGCTTCGTTCTTACCGGTGACGAAGACTGTGCCGTGCTCAGCCGCGGGGATGTACCACTCCAGGCCCTGGAAGATGAGCAAGTTCTTGCGTGCCTTACGCTCAGCCTCGATCTCTTTATGGGAGTTGAACACACCTGGGTCGGCATGCACGAAGTTGGAGTGCTCCGTAAACACCACCCAGTCGCAGCCGAAGTACTCGGCGGCATCCAACTGATCCTTAATCCGGTACTTTGCGTCGTAGCTCCACTGGGTGTGGACGTGGTGATCGCCGATTAGCCAGAGCAGCTTGTCGGGGTCGACTGAGTCCTTGTTGGGAGCGGCGGCAGCTTGGGTGCCTTGTAGTGCGAGGCCAGTGACCATCGCATTGGCTGCTGCGGCCATGCCGACCTGCAGGATCGAGCGGCGGCTGAAGCTCAGGCGGGCCAGTTCTTCGTCGCCGCGGCGACGGACATCCTCGAGTTCGTCAGGCGATAGGTGCTTATCGTCGTGGTGATGGTTCATGGTCCCCTCTCTCTGAGCCACAACTTTAAGCACAGTGAGGTGAAGCGTAGTTAACGCCCATGCGAACACATGTCACACGGTGGGGTGCAATAACCGCACCTGCTCCTGGGGTTGTTGATTGTAAGTCTGTTTATGGGCTCGCTCGTGGCCATCGTCGCGTCGCTGGTTGACGCACTGGGTGAGAATCGCGCGTATGGTGCGCGCCGCCGTCCTCGGGTTGCGCAACGCCGAGTTCTTTGAGGCGAGCATGCTGGCCGACGCACAAGGGGCGCTGTTGCTAGGCAGATGGTGGAGATGATCGGCATGGTGTTCCAGCCGTCGTCGCTCTGTAGCCGCACCGGATGCAGCTGAGGATGCGAGTCGTACAGATACAGGTGTCCTATCGTTGGCAGGCCTGAGACCGCTGACCAGTAAAAGGCCCCCGTCCATATGGACGGGGGCCTCGTCATCCCAAAAACTCAGGCGTTGGGACGCTTGCCGTGATTGGCGCCCTTCTTGCGACGCGCACGACGCTTACGACCAGTCTTGCCCATGGCGCTCTCCTTCCTGAGGGGTCATAAACCTCCCTACTGCTGAAGGAGGGTCCGCGCGGGTACGCGGCAACGACGATCAATTCTGCCGTATGGGGTGTGCCTGGCCCAAATCGAAACGCACATTGATCGACAAAATGGCACCGGGTGGAGCTGGCCCGATTCTGGTCACTAGAGTGACGGCATGCCTGCCATCAATCGCTTGGTCGCTGACCGGACTAGCCTCCCCGCCGCCGACATCGCGTGGCTCGAGGAACTTGTCGACGACTGGCAGATGCTCGCTGACACGTCCTTCTCGGATCTCATCCTGTGGGTTCCGGACAAGGATCCCAATGTGTTCTGGGCAGCCGCCCAGGTACGTCCCGACACCGGCCCGACGGCCCTGGAGGACGACGTCGTCGGCGAGTCGGTCTCCTACGACGACGAGAGCCTCGTCACCGAGGCGTTCATGAGCGCCGAGATGTGCGAGACCAGCGACAACAAGCTGTCGGCGGGTATTCCCGTGGACGTCTGGGCGATTCCCGTCATTCGTCATGACGATGTCATCGCCGTGGTCGAAAGACACACCAACCAGATGGGGGTGCGAGCTCCCGGAAGCACCGAGGACAACTACCTTGAGATTGCCGACATCCTGTCGGAGATGCTTCACCACGGCCGGTTCCCGCTCTTCCCGGACTTTGACAGGGCTCTGGCGCCGAAGGTCACTGACGGGGTCATCCGGGTCGCATCCACGGGAATGGTGACCTTTGCCAGCCCGAATGCCCTGTCGGCCTTTCGACGCCTGGGCCTGACAGGAGACTTGGACGGCGAGTACTTCATTCCGACGGTTCGGGACCTGTGCCCCAAGGTGCGCGAGGTTGGTCAGTCCTTCACCCTTGATCTGGAGGGCCGCTGGCTTTCCGAGACCGATATTGAGAACTCCGAGGCGACCTTGCGTGCCCGCGTCATTCCGTTGCAGACCTGGCTGGATGACGTCGAGGTCTCGGCAGGAACGATGATTCTCATCCGCGACCTCACCGAGTTGCGGGACCGAGATCGTCAGCTCGTCACCAAGGACGCCACGATCCGCGAGATCCATCACCGGGTGAAGAACAACCTGCAGACCGTGGCAGCTCTCCTGCGTCTGCAGTCGCGGCGGATGAAGAATCCGGATGCCAAGGAAGCTCTCCGACAGGCCATGGGACGAGTCTCGGCCATCGCCGTGGTGCACGAGATCCTGTCGCAGAACTTCGAGGAGCAGGTGGCCTTCGACGAGGTTGCCGATCGCATTCTCCACATGGTTGGAGACGTCGCGGCATCTTCAGGGTCCGTGGCGGCACGGCGTGAAGGGACCTTCGGCAGTGTTCCTGCCGAGACCGCCACAGCCTTGTCCTTGGCAACGACGGAGCTGTGCCAGAACGCCATCGAGCACAGCTTGGATTCCTCGTCGGGAAACGTCATCGTGCGTCCCTACCGCACCGAGGATTCGCTGGTCGTCGACATCGTCAATGACGGAAGCCTCCTGCCGGAGGGATTCTCACTCGACCAGCACCGCAGCTCCTTGGGGCTGTCCATCGTCACGACGTTGGTCCAGGACCTCGGTGGAACCTTCACCCTCGAAAACAATCCCGACGGCGTGGGAACCTGCGCCAAGCTCATGATTCCGCTTGACCGGTTATGAGTATGAGACGTGACCGATGGTTTCCCCGGAACGGATCCGAATGATTCCGGGCTGCCTGTCCGAGGTGAGTCAGGAACGACGAACGCGGGAGCGGGACTGACGACGCTTGATCGCGCGCCTCTCATCCTCGCTCATGCCGCCCCACACACCGTGATCCTGGCCGGCTTCCAGAGCCCAGGCCAAGCACTCGGCGCGAACCTCGCACCGGGCACAGACCTTCTTCGCCTCCTCGATCTGGGCAAGGGCCGGACCAGTGTTCCCAATCGGGAAGAACAGCTCGGGATCCTCACTCAGGCAGGCAGCCCTGTGGCGCCAGTCCATGCCTCTTCGACTCCTTCTCCCCAGCGCAACCCGGGGCACGTGTGATGTGCGGGTGGATAACCCGTCATGCCGTACGACCGACGAGTGGCCGTTCGGCGGGCAACCATGAAAGTCTGGCAACCGTCGAATGTTTTGGCAAGAGCATCCACCGAAGGACGAACATCCTCCCACGAATCGCTCGGACACAATGAACGTCGGTCCAGGCGAGGACGCTTCGAGGAGTTCGCGGCCAGTTCGATTATGATACGTCGTCGGTTCATCCGTGCAGGAGCAAAACAATGATTCCGTCAAGTGAGCAGGATTCACGATCGTCTGCGTTGCGCGGCGGCATCCCGGTATCGGTCCTGGTCGCGGTGGTGGCGACCTGGATCTGCGCGATTGCCCTCCTCGTGGTGGCCATCGCGGTCATGGTGAGTGGTCGCGACGTCTTCAGTGCCGGAGTAGGCACGATGCTCATCATCTATGCCGCTCTCGTCGTGCTGGTCGGGTGGATGGCCGTGAAGGGACGACCGTCGGCGCAGGGGCTTATGGTCGCCAGCGGTCTGCTACACGTCGTTGTTCTGGTATCACTGCAGCGTTCAGGTGGCCCGGTGTGGTTCTGGATCCTGGCCGTCATCCCGGCCGCGGCTGTCATGGCTTCCTTGTTGCCACGGTCGCGGGCCTGGCTGCGGGACTGATTGCCCCGCAGCCAGCCGTCACCGCATCGGTTCCGGGCTCGTGGTGACTCAGTCGTCCTCGTCGTCGAGTCGGGCGAGGAAGGTGGCCAGGCGCTCAACGGGGACTTCGAACTCCGGGTTGAGGTCGACGAAGTGACGTAGCTCGTCGGCCAGCCACGCGACGGTGAATTCCTCGTCTCCGCGACGATCTTCCAGTTCCTCAATGCCCCTGTCGGTGAAATACATGGGCACAATAATGCACCACAGCATGCGCCATGGCGCCACCCCACGAGGGATGGCGCCATGGCGGTGATTGGGCGGATCAGGCCATGGCCTTCTCGAGCAGCTCCTGCTCCTCGCGGACATGCACACTGTGCTGGCCCACTGAGGGAGCCGAGGACGGCGGACGTGTCACGGCGGTCAGGCCATCGAAGAAGCCAGGCAGCTTGTCGGACATCGCCTGGGCCAGGTGAGTGAGGATGTAGTACCAGGCACCCTGGTTTTCCGGCTCCTCCTGCACCCAACGAACGTCAGTGACGTTGCTGTAGGGCTCGAGTACCTCGGCCAGTTCCTTGTCCGGAAGCGGGTAGAGCCGCTCCAGCGGGATGATGGCCAGCTGACCGTCGAGCCCGGCGGCCTTGCGCTGCTTGACGAGTTCCCAACGCACCTTGCCTGAGCAGAGGATGATCCTGGTGACGGCCGACGGATCAGTGATGGACGGATCGGGCAGAACCGGGCGCCACTTGCCAGTGGTGAACTCCTCCGGGTCAGAGGTCGCCATCTTGTTACGCAGCATGGACTTCGGAGTAGCGATGACGACCGGTCGGTGCCTGTTGACGTAGGCATGCTGACGCAGCAGGTGGCTGTAGCTCGCCGGGGTCGAGGGCTGGCAGACAGCCAGGGCTCCCTCACTGCACAGGTTGAGGAAGCGCTCCAGGCGGGCCGAGGAATGGTCCGGTCCCTGGCCCTCATAGCCGTGGGGGAGCAGCAGGACGACGCCGGACTTCTGCCCCCACTTCGAACCTGCCGAGGCGATGAACTCGTCAATGATCGTCTGGGCTCCGTTGACGAAGTCACCGAACTGGGCCTCCCACAGCACCAAGGAGTCCGGACGGGCGACCGAGTATCCGTACTCGAAGCCCATCGCCGCGTATTCGTTCAGCGGGGAGTCGAGGACGTCCAGGTGCGCCTGCTCGCCACCGAGGTGGTTGACGGGCACGTAGAACTCTCCGGTCGCACGATCTACCAGGGCCGCGAAGCGCTGCGAGAAGGTGCCGCGGCGGCTGTCCTGCCCGGCCAGGCGGACGTGGATGCCCTCACGCAGCAAGGAGCCCAGGGCGATCATCTCGCCGGTCGCCCAGTCGATCCCACCCTCTCGAATGTGCTTGGCACGACGCGTCATCTGAGGGGCAACCTTGGGATGGGCGTTGAAGGTCTCCGGCAGGTTCTCATGAGCCCGGGCGACGGCCTCCAAGGTGTCAACCTCGACCGTGGTCAAATGCAGGCCACTGTGCTTGACCGGGTAGTCCGGAACGCCGCTGTAGGGCTCGGGCCTCGAGGTGGCCTCACGGACCTCCTTGAAAACCGTCTCGAGGCGAGACCGGAACTTCGACATCACGGCATGGGCGTCCTCGTCGGTGATGTCACCACGACCGATGAGGCTCTCGGTGTAGAGCTTTCGGGTCGAACGCTTCTCAGCGATGAGGTCGTACATGTGCGGCTGGGTGAAGCTGGGATCGTCACCCTCATTGTGGCCGCGGCGGCGGTAGCAGACCACGTCGATGACGACGTCACGGTGGAAGATCTGGCGATACTCGTAGGCAATACGAGCAGCGTGGACCACCGCGGCGGGGTCATCTCCATTGACGTGCAGGACCGGGGCCCCGACGGCCTTGGCAACGTCGGTGCAGTAGGTCGAGGAACGTCCGTCACGGGGCGAGGTGGTGAATCCGACCTGGTTGTCGACGATGACGTGGATCGTGCCACCGGTGCGGTATCCCTCGAGCTGGCTCATCTGCAGGGTCTCGTAGACGACACCCTGACCCGAGAAGGCAGCATCACCATGCATGAGGATTGGCAGGACCGGGAAGTTGTCCGGGTTGCCCAGAGCGTCGAGTTTGGCCCGGCAGATGCCCTCGAGGACAGGATCGACGGCTTCGAGGTGACTCGGGTTGGCGGCAACCGACGCCTTGATGGTGTTGCCGGAGGCTGCGGTGAACTCACCCTCGTCACCGAGGTGGTACTTGACGTCACCCGATCCCTGGGAGTTCACCGGCTCGGCATTGCCCTCGAACTCACGGAAGATCTGCCCGTAGGACTTGCCGATGATGTTGGCCAGCACGTTGAGACGACCACGGTGAGGCATGCCGATGCAGACCTCGTTGAGGCTGTCGTCGGCAGCCAGGTTGCACAGTGCGGCCAGCAGGACGATGGCCGACTCGCCACCCTCGAGGCTGAACCGCTTCTGACCGACGAACTTGGTCTGCAGGAAGGTCTCGAAGATCTCGGCCTCATTGAGCTGGTCGAGGATCTGCAGGTGCATCTCGCGGGAGAGGGGCTGGTGCTCCTTCTCGAAACGATCCTGGAACCACTTGCGCTGCTCGTGGTCAGCGATGTGCATGTACTCGATGCCCATCGTCGAGGCGTAGGAGTCACGCAGGATCGTGAGGATCTCACGCAGGGTCATGGTGGCGCGACGCTGCCCGGCGAAGTTCGCGATCGGGAAGGTGCGGTCCATGTCCCACAGGGTGAGGCCGTGGCTGTTGAGCATGAGGTCGTGGTGGAACCGCGGCCGGTACTCGATGGGATCGATGTCGGCGGACAGATGGCCGAAGCGACGCCAGGAGTCGATGAGTTCGATGACGCGAGCCTGTTTGCCGACCTGGTCGGGGCGGTTGGCCTGACGGTCGCTCGCCCACTGGACCGGAGCGTAGGGGATACGCAGGGATTCGAAAATGTTCTCGTAGAAGCGATCAGCACCCAGGAGCAGCTGGTGCATGCGACGCAGGAATTCGCCGGACTGGGCGCCCTGGATGATGCGGTGATCGTAGGTAGAGGTGAGGGTCGTCACCTTGGAGATGCCCAGCTCCGCCATACGGGTGGGGGAGTTGCCCTGGTAGGCAGCTGGGTAGTCGATCGATCCGACGCCGAGGATCATGCCCTGACCAGGCATGAGGCGGGCAATGGAGTGGTTGGTGCCGAAACCGCCGGGGTTCGTCAGGGAGGCCGTGACTCCCTTGAAGTCCTCGATGGTCAGCTCATTGGTGCGACCCTTGCGGACGATCTCTTCGTAGGCACGCCAGAAGTCGAGGAAGTCCATCTGCTCGGCGCCCTTGATGGCGGGCACCACGAGTTTGCGGGAGCCGTCCTTGTTGACGACGTCTATGGCCATGCCGAGGTTGATCTGATGGTTCTCGATGAGGTGAGGCTTGCCGTCGATCTCCGCATAGGCGTTGTTCATCGCCGGAACGGTCTTGAGTGCCTGCACCATCGCATAGGCGAGGATGTGGGTGAAGGAGATCTTGCCGCCCTTGGCCTTGCGAAGGAAGTTGTTGATCATTGTGCGCTGCTCGATGACGAGCTGCATCGGCACGTCACGCACCGTGGTGGCCGTCGGCATGGTCAGCGACTGATCCATGTTCTTGGCGGTGCGCATCGGCGCACCCTTCATCTTCGTCACCGTGGGCTCGACGGTTTCCAGCTTGGCGCTGTGACGCGGGGCGTCAGCCGTCAGAAGAGGACGGGCAGGCTCGCGGGAGGTCTTTGATGGTTCGGGCTTCGATGCCATGTCCTTGACCTTCGGTGTCGGGGTGGGGGCGGTTGATGCAGCGGGTTTGGGAGCCGGCTTGGCTTCGGCCTTCGCAGCCGGAGCAGGCTTCTGATTGGCGACGGGATTAGGAGCCGGTTCAGGCTTGGGATCCTGACGAGCGGGCTGTTCGCCGACTGCCAATCCAGTCACCTCATCGGACGCCTGGGCCGCCTCGTGGTGAAAAAATGTGGCCCAAGCAGGATCGACCGAACTCGGATCATTCTGGTACTGGTCACGCATCTCCTCGATGAGCCAGTCGTTGGCTCCAAAATCAGCAGAGTTGTTGGACTTGTCGTGTGGGGCGGGACTCACCACTGCCTTCTTCCGTCAAACCGTCGTGTCAAGCACTCGCGGAACCTCTGGAAAGGCCCTCCGAGCTGCGCTGCTCTGTCTGTGTCCATGGACCCAGACGTGATGATCGTAGCCGGATTGATCAGGCCTTCCCAACAATTTGGGCACATCGGGGAACACTCATCCCCGATCACCAAAATGTGATATTGGTCACCGCTCGTCCAGCGTAGCGCGGACCGATCTGCCTGGGACGGATGTCGGCTGGGCGGGACGGTGCATACGAAGGCTTGCGACAAACGCGACAACACAGGCCGCGAAGGTCACGAGGGTCATGACGTTACGGCTGACCAGTAGGGCCATGCTGGTCCGACCGGGCGGCAGGCCAACGACGCCGGCGTAATTCAACGGATACACCTGCTGAGTCAAGAATGCCGTGATGAGAAGGAGTATTGCGACGATCCAGCACCATGTCCGGGTTTGCGACAGGGAGTTCGGGTCGGGAGGGGTCTGGGAGTTCGCCTCGCCAGAGACACGATCGAGGATCATGGCAGCAGGCGCAGCCCACCACACGAAGTACTGGGGGGACAACGTCTTGTTGGCGATGATGAGAGCGCCGATGATGACGAGATCAGCCAGCACCGCGCTGCGGTGGTCAAGACCGTTGCGTCGCCATGACAGGAACGCCAACCCGATCGTGAGTATCACGGTGAGAGCCATGAAGACGGTCGAGACTGATTGCCACGTGGACACCCCCGAGCCAAAGATCTCGTAGGCGTTGTACTTCGACATCTCAACCTTGTAACCACCGTCGGGATTCTTGAAGTGTTGGTACACGGGAACGGTGGCGGGTACGGATTCGACTTGAAGCCCCCGGCCCGACTGCCACGTCAATGGGGACACGAGGCGGCCCCATCCACCGTCCAGCAACGAGGCCAGTGCGAGTGCAACACCAGTCGCGCCGAATGCGATCAGGCGTCGGATGGCTGCCTTGTGCCGGGAAATCATGGGAAGGATGAGAAGAGCCGGCCACAACTTTACCGCGGCACCCAAGGCGATCATGACGCCACACGCGGCCGGGTGACGGCGGTACCAGAGAGCTGCCAACCCCATGCAAACGGCGGGCACCATGTCGAAGCGATTCCACATGATGGGTCCGAGGAATGGCACCAGGACGATCCACCACAGAGCGCCGGCTCGGTGGCCGTGGATCCACATGGCGACAGCAAGCAGTGCGTCAAGCAGCAGCATCGTCGTGGCGAATGCCGGTATGAAGTAGGAGTCACCGGCAGACCAGTGCAAGGCACGCAGGAACCACACGACAGGAAGCGGGTATTCCGGAAGAACCACTGGATCGGGCTGTCCGCCCTGCATCCACCACAGGTAGTACTGCACATCCCCGGTGATGTAGTTCGACGAGGGTTTGATGAAGACATGGAGCATGGTCATGCGTCCGACAACCCACAGCATGATGGCACCGGCCCCGGAAAACAGGGCGGCTCGTGATCTCTGACGAGGGGATTCGGTGTCAAGGGCTCGCACGATGTGAAACCCTACCCGGTCAAAACTGGTGTCTCGCTGCGTCACTGGTGGGCGCTCCCGGAGGGATTCGAACCCTCGCTCCCGCCTCCGGAGGGCGGTGCTCTATCCCCTGAGCTACGGGAGCCGATGGGTCCGTGGACCCCGACCGTCCATCGACTTTAGCGCACTGGTGGGATGATGCGCCATTCATGGCCACGGACGTGGACACCCGCCGGCCCTGTCGTCACCCTCTGGCAAGGTGGAACCATGACGCACATGCACGTTGCCGGCTCGGTCCATGCCGATGTCGCGGCTGCCGGCCCTCAGTGGCTGACCCTGCCCGATGACGTCAATGCCCTGGATCCTGCGCTCTGGTCCGGGTCAGCGGGACGTGGACATGACGGAATTGTCGACGTCGCAGGCGTCTCCGTGACAGACCTCCTGGCCGAGTACGGTTCCCCCCTCTACGTCCTCGACGAGGCTGACTTCCGCCAGCGCGCCCGGACCTTCCGCGACGCTTTCGCAGGCTGGGACGTCTATTACGCAGGCAAGGCCTTCTTGACGCGCACCGTCGCCTCCTGGATCGACGAGGAGGGCCTCTGTCTGGACACCTGCACCGGTGGAGAGCTCATCACGGCTCTCCAAGGCGGAATGGATCCTGCACGCATTGGTCTGCACGGGAACAACAAGTCCATCGACGAGCTCAAGCTGGCTCTCAGCGTCGGGGTCGGGCGTATCATCGTCGATTCGCTGGACGAGATCACCCGTATCGAGAAGCTGTGTCGAGAGAACGGTTGGCACGCCCGAGTCATGGTGCGTGTCACTGCGGGCGTCGAGGCTCACACCCACGAGTACATCGCCACCGCACATGAGGACCAGAAGTTCGGTTTCTCGATCACCAATGGTGCAGCCATGGTGGCCATGGTGAGGTGCCACACCAGTGACGTCATTGACCTGCAGGGCATTCATTCCCACATCGGCTCCCAGATCTTCGACACCGCGGGTTTCGAGGTGGCGGCTCGTCGCACTATGAAACTGCTTGAACAGTTCCGGCAGGCCACCGGCACTGCCCTGCCGGAACTCGACCTCGGTGGCGGATTCGGCATTGCCTACACCAACCAGGACTCTCCGGCCACCGTTGAGAGCCTGGCTGCTTCCCTGCGGGAGATTGTCACCCTTGAGGCCCGGGGGAGGGGACTGGAGGTTCCCCACATCTCCCTGGAGCCTGGTCGTGCGATCGTCGGGCCGACGACGATGGCCCTGTACACCGTCGGCACCGTCAAGCCAGTGGACCTGGACACCGGCGCCCAACGGATCTACGTGTCGGTTGACGGCGGCATGAGCGACAACATTCGTCCCGCGCTTTATGCTGCGGAATACTCTGCCGTCATCGCCAACCGTGCCTCGACCGTCACCCCGGTGCTGTGCCGCATCGTCGGAAAGCACTGCGAGGCCGGCGACATCCTGGTCCGCGACGTGTACCTCCCCGGTGACGTGTCCCCGGGCGACGTCATCGCAGTTCCTGGTGCCGGCGCCTATTCAAGGTCCATGGCATCGAACTACAACCATGTGCCGCGACCAGCCGTCGTCCGCGTCGGTATCGGAGACCACCCGGACACATCGGTATTGCTGCGACGGGAGAGCATTGACGACCTGCTGTCCCTGGACCCGGGCCCGGTCACGTCCGAGGTGCAGTGGCCGTGATAGATCACAGAAGCACACGGCCCAGGGCTCTTGACCAACCATCAGCTGATAACAACGAGATGAGGACGAGATGACGAACACCACCGGTCCCGCGTCAGCCCAGCCGATCCGCGTGGCCCTCCTGGGGTGCGGGGTCGTGGGCTCCCAGGTGGCCCGCATGATTGAGTCCCGCAGTGACGACGTCGCGGCTCGGGTGGGCCGTCGTGTCGAGCTTGCTGGCATCGCTGTCGCCCATCCTGATCGCCCCCGTCAGGGCCTTGACTCGCGGCTGTTCACGGATGACCCGACAGGGCTGGTCAACCGGGACGACATTGACATCGTCATCGAGCTCATTGGTGGCATCGACCCCGCGCGTCAGCTCCTGACGGCTGCCCTGGAGAAGGGACACTCTGTCGTCACTGCCAACAAGGCTCTGCTGGCTACCCATGGCACGGAACTGCACGCGGTCGCCGAGGGCCATGGCGTCGACCTCTACTACGAGGCCGCAGTGGCCGGAGCCATCCCGATCGTCAGGCCGCTGCGCGAGTCGCTTGTCGGTGACCAGATCACCCGAGTGATGGGCATCGTGAATGGCACGACGAACTACATCCTTGACCAGATGACGACCACGGGAGCAGGTTTCGACGACGCTCTGGCCCAGGCGCAGGCCAAGGGATATGCCGAGGCCGATCCGACCGCCGACGTCGAGGGATATGACGCCGCCGCCAAGGCGGCCCTGCTGTCCACCTTGGCGTTCCACACGCGCATGCGCGGCGACCAGGTGTACCGGGAGGGCATCACTGCCATCACTCGGGAGGACATTGCCGCCGCTCGGGACATGGACTGCGTCATCAAGTTGCTTGCCGTCTGCCAGGCCGGTCCTGACGGCATCTCTGCTCGCGTTCATCCGGCGCTGGTTCCTGCCGCCCACCCGCTGGGCGGAGTCTCTGGTGCCTTCAACGCTGTCTTCGTGGAAGCTCGCGAGGCTGGGCACCTGATGTTCCTCGGCCCGGGTGCGGGTGGCTCCCCGACGGCCTCCGCCGTGATGGGTGACCTGGTGACGGTGGCTCGTAACCTGGTTCGAGGAGTTGCCGGACCGCCTCAGGACGTCTACGGCGAGTTCCCGATTCTGCCCATCGCCGAGGTTCACACCAGGTTCCACCTGCGCCTGCAGGTACGCGACGAGCCTGGCGTCCTCGCCGAAGTCGCGAAGATCTTCGCGAGCCATGGCGTCTCCTTGCAGACCGTGCAGCAGTCGGCGGTAGAGGGCAATGACCGTGTCGACGGCTGGTCCGCGACCCTCAAGATCCTCACCCACGAGGCCCGAGAGTGCGACGTCAAGGAATGCGTCGACGAACTCACCGGACACCATTACGTCAACTCTGATCCCCGCGTCATCCGAGTGGAGGGAATGTGATCATGACCCGGCAGAAGTGTCCCTTCGGCGTCATCGAGAATTACCGAGACCGTCTCCCGATGGACGGTATCGACGAGATCGTCACTCTGGGGGAGGGATCCACGCCGTTGGTGCCGGCGCCGCGTCTGGGGGCCGAGCTCGACTCCTCGGTGTGGATCAAGGTCGAGGGTTCCAACCCGACCGGCTCCTTCAAGGACCGGGGCATGACGATGGCCATGACGAAGGCGCTTGCTGATGGTTCCAAGGCAGTCGTGTGTGCCTCCACGGGCAACACCTCGGCCTCGGCGTCGGCCTACGCGACCCGGGCTGGCATGACCCCAGTCGTGCTTCTTCCCCAGGGAAAGATCGCAGCTGGCAAGCTTGCCCAGGCCGTCGTCCACGGCGGTCGCATCATTCAGGTCCTCGGGAATTTCGACGATTGTCTTCGCATCGCTCGCGAGCTGGCCGAGAACTTCCCGGTGTCCCTGGTGAACTCGGTCAACCCGTACCGCATCGAGGGGCAGAAGACGGCCGCCTTCGAGATCGTCGACGTTCTCGGCGATGCCCCTGACATCCACGCCCTGCCTGTTGGTAACGCAGGAAACATCACCGCGTACTGGAAGGGCTACGGCGAGTACGCCGCTGACGGCCCTGCCAGCCACACCCCGAGGATGTTTGGTTTCCAGGCCTCTGGGGCCGCTCCGCTGGTACTCGGGCACGACGTCGACGATCCCGAGACGGTGGCCACGGCCATTCGTATTGGTCGTCCGGCATCCGGCAATCTCGCCCTGGCCGCCCGCGATGAGTCGAACGGTCTCATCGAGGCCGTCACCGATGAGCAGATCCTCGACGCGCAGGCGTTCCTGGCAGCTCGCGAGGGTATTTTCGTGGAGCCGGCCTCAGCCACTGGTGTGGCCGGTCTTCTCAAGCTGAAGTCCGAGAGCCGTCTGGAGCCTGGTCAGCGCATCGTCATCACTGTGACGGGCAATGGCCTCAAGGACATTGACACTGCCCTGAGCCGCACCACCTTGTCGACCGAGGCCGTCGAGGCGTCGACCGACAAGGTCGCAGCTTTGCTGGATTTCCACTCCTGAGAGGTTGACGATGGCTGACAGCGTGCGGGTGCGTGTTCCTGCCACCTCGGCCAATCTGGGCCCTGCCTATGACTGCATGGGTCTGGCGTTGGACCTGTGGGACGAGGTCGGAGTCGAAGTCCTTGATCACCCCGGGGTGCAGATTGATGTGACGGGGGAGGGGGCCGACACTGTTCCGCATGATGAATCTCACCTTGTCGTCGCAACGTTGCGACAGGGGCTGGTGGAACTGGGTTACCCCCGCCCGGATGCTGGGTTGCACCTGACCGCTTTCAATGCCATTCCGCAGAGCCGTGGCCTTGGCTCCTCGGCCGCGGCAATCGTGTCCGGATTGGCCTTGGCCTGGGGACTGGCGTGTCCGGGAGTGCCGTTGGACCGCACCGAGCTACTGACGATGGCGGCTGCCATCGAGGGACATCCGGACAACGCTGCCCCGGCCATCCTCGGTGGGGCCCAGCTGGCCTGGTTGAGTGGGGGAGTCGTCAACCACATCGGGCTGGCCGTCAACCCGTCAATCATCTTCCGTGTCTTCGTTCCTGATCGCCATGTGCCTACCGCGCTGGCACGCCAGGTTCTTCCTGAGCAGGTTGACCGTGCCGACGCCGTGCAGCAAGTTCTGGCCGCGTCACTCCTCGTCACGGCCCTGACGACCTCGCCAGAGCATTTGTTGGCCGCCACTCAGGACTGGCTGCATCAGCCTTACCGTCGCACTCTCATGCCGGAGTCAGCTGCGCTCATGGACGCTTTGCGCGACCGTGGTGTTGCCACCGTCATTTCCGGCGCCGGACCCACCGTCCTGGCCCTGGGCGCCCGTGATCAGTTCGAGGGAGCCTGGGACGTCGACACCACTGGTTTCGTCGTCCACGATCTTGTTCTCGGAGAAGGCGTTCATCTCCTCTGACGCGTTGTGTGAATGCGATCCGCTTCGTGCGTTATAGTGGTGACGCAAGCGCGCTCGATGCGCGCAATTCCCCACTGACGACCGAATCGTGGTCCCTGTGCCACAGTTCCGTTCGTGGGGACCATGTCCTCGGCGTTCGAGGGCCTCGAACGCCACACCATGGCCGAGAGTCTCGCTCAGCAGACCATCTCGGATCCCCGTGGTGTCAGCCGCCCGACCCATTGTCGATTCCGACGGCAGGCCCGATGAAACCTCGCCCGCCGGAAGTTGCACCGGCCGGGGCAGTTCGAAGGGACTTACGTGACTCAAACCTCACAGCCGGGTGGATCCTCGGATCTGTCCACGAAGTTGCTGCCCGAGCTTCGATCCATCGCCATCCAGATGGGTATCAAGGGAGCTCGCAGTATGCGCAAGGCTGACCTCGTGGCCGCCATCTCTGACGGGGGATACCCAGGAACTGGGAAATCCGGCCCTCGTCGTGATGGTGGTCTAGCGCTCCACACTTCCGGTGAGGGGGACGATACCCGTCCGCAGCGCACCCGTCGTCGCCGCGACAATGGCTCGACTGATCCCGAGTCGCGCTCCTCTGAGGGCGAAAGGACCCCGTCGGTCGGTGACCTTCTCGACGCCGCAGAAGTGCAGAAACGTGCCGACAAGGTGCCGACGCAGGAAGACGGGGGTCAGCGTGGCGAGGACGGCACCAACGACCGTCCGCACCGTGACGATGGCGACCGTGGCGGCAGAGGAGACTCGCCGCGTCGTCGGGCTCGCAACACCTCCCGTGAGAATTCCAACGGCAATTCCGGCGACAATGTCAACGACGAGGTTGGTGCCCGGTTGGAGGCACTGTCCCGCGGGAAGAATGGCGAGCGCCCCCAACTGAATCGCGGCAGCCAGCGTGACCGCAACAACAATGACTCGAATCATGAGTCTGACGATGACTACGGCCGCTCTTCGGAATACGGCAATGGTGGTCGCCGCTCTCGCCGCCGCCGTCAGCGCGATCGACAGAATCGTCGCAAGCGTTCCAACGAGCGTTACTCCGATTCCGAGCCGAATGTCCGCGAGGATGACGTCCTCGTGCCGTGCTCCGGCATTCTCGACATTCGTGACCAGTACGCTTTCGTGCGCACCTCGGGATACCTGCCTGGCTCGAACGATGCCTATGTCTCGATGGCCATGGTCCGTCGCCATGGGCTGCGCAAGGGCGACGTCATTGTCGGTCAAATGCGTGCACACCGCGAGGGGGAACGGCGTGAGAAGTTCGCACCTCTGGTCAAGATCGAGCAGGTCAACGGCGCGGATCCTGAGCAGATGAAGCAGCGTCCCGAGTTCTCCAAACTCACCCCGCTGTACCCGCAGGAGCGCCTGCGCCTCGAGGATGATCCTAAGAACATGACCGGCCGCATCATCGACCTGGTCAGCCCGATCGGCAAGGGCCAGCGCGGCCTCATCGTCTCGCCTCCGAAGGCTGGCAAGACGATGATCATGCAGTCGATCGCGAACTCGATCACCAAGAACAATCCTGAGGTTCACCTCATGGTGGTGCTGGTCGACGAGCGTCCCGAGGAGGTCACCGACTTCCAGCGCACCGTCAGTGGTGAGGTCATCGCGTCGACCTTCGACCGTCCTGCCGACGACCACACCCAGTTGTCCGAGTTGGCCATTGAGCGGGCCAAGCGTCTGGTGGAGCTCGGCCACGACGTCGTCATCCTGCTGGACGGCATCACCCGTCTGGGACGTGCCTACAACCTGGCTGCCCCTGCTTCGGGACGAATCCTCTCCGGCGGTGTCGACTCCGCGGCTCTCTACCCGCCCAAGAAGTTCTTCGGTGCCGCCCGAAACATTGAGCACGGCGGATCCCTGACGATTCTTGCCACCGCGCTCGTCGAGACCGGCTCCAAGATGGACGAAGTCATCTTCGAGGAGTTCAAGGGCACCGGCAACATGGAGTTGCGTCTGCGCCGTGAGTTCGCCAACAAGAGGCTCTTCCCGGCCATCGACGTCGACGCATCGGGTACCCGTCGCGAGGAACTGCTGCTCTCGCGCGAGGAGACCGCGATCATGTGGAAGCTGCGACGCGTTCTCTCCGGCCTGGAAGACTCCCAGGCCCTCGAGATGATGCTCTCGAGGCTGCGCAAGACTCAGACCAACGTCGAGTTCCTCTACACGATCTCGAAGACGACTCCCAGCCAGGACTGACGTCGTCAGGTGGACTGGTGCCGGCCGTTCGGTGTATCGTCGAACGCCGGTTCCGGTTCACGTCCGCATGATCAGTCGGGCGACCCGGGGCACGTTTGATTAAGGAGATCACATATGAAGCAGGGAATTCATCCCGAATACCACGAGACGACCGTGGTGTGCACCTGTGGGAACACCTTCACCACCCACAGCACCTCGAAGTCCGGCACCCTCAATGCCGACGTCTGCTCGAAGTGCCACCCGTTCTACACCGGTAAGCAGAAGATCCTCGACACCGGCGGCCGCGTCGCCCGGTTCGAGCGCCGCTACGGCAAGAAGAACTGACGTCGTCCATCAATGACGTATCACCATGACGCCGGGCTGATGCTCGGCGTCATGGTCTTTTCAGGGGTCTCGTGTGGTCCCGACACGGTTGGCCAGGAGGGTCATGAGCGAATCGACGCAGCAAGCGGTTGACGAGGTTCGTCGTCATCTGCGGGAGATCGAGATTCAGCTCGCCGATCCACAGGTGCTGTCCGACCCGGTTGCGATGGGACGACTGGGCAAACGCCATTCGCGCCTGCGCCACGTCGTGTCGGTGGCCGATCGCGTCGACCACCTGGCAGCAGACATCCAGGCCGCGGAGGATCTCGCTGACGAGGATCCCGCCTTCGCGCAGGAGGCCGACGCGCTACGAAACCAGCTCAAGACTGTCAACGGTGAACTGACCGAGCTGCTGGCTCCCTCGGATCCCCTTGACCAAGAGGACGCCCTGGTCGAGATCCATTCCGGCGAGGGTGGCGAGGAGTCCGCCCTGTTCGCCGGCGACCTGCTACGGATGTACACCCGCTATGCCGAGAGGGTTGGCTGGTCGATTCGTGAACTCACCAGCGAGCTGACCGATCTCGGTGGTTATCGCTCCGTCGTCGTTGCCGTCGAGGGGGTTCCGTCACGCCCGGCTTACGGTTATCTCAAGCACGAGGGCGGTGTTCACCGGGTTCAGCGGGTACCGGTGACGGAATCCGCTGGACGTATTCACACCTCGGCGGTCGGTGTCCTCGTCATGCCTGACGTCGACGAGACCGAGGTGGACATTGATCCTGCCGACGTGCGCGTCGACGTGTACCGTTCGTCAGGCCCCGGCGGCCAGGGGGTCAACACCACCGATTCCGCAGTTCGTCTCACCCACCTTCCGACCGGCATCGTTGCCAGTTGTCAGAATGAACGCAGCCAGCTGCAGAACAAGGCCGAGGCCATGCGGATGCTACGCGCCAAGGTCGCCGCACTGGCTGCCCAGCAAGCTGCCGACGAGAACGATCGCATGCGTCGGGACCAGATCCGTACCGTCGACCGCTCGGCGCGGGTGCGTACCTACAACTTTCCGGAGAATCGGCTCACCGATCACCGCATCGGCTACAAATCCCGCAAACTTGACCAGATCCTCGCGGGTGATCTCGGCGAGGTCCTCGACGCCCTCCACGCTGACGAGGTGAGCCGGCGGATGGCTGATCGTCGTGATGGGCAGGAAGCATCATGACGGATCCCAGCCCCTCACTTCTCCTGGCGCGAGCCACCCGGCAGCTGACCAGCGGAGGTATCGAGACCCCAGCTGCTGACGCACGGATGCTGCTGTGCGAGGCCCTTGACGTCCAACCCGCCAAACTCATCTTCGTGTCGAGCGTGAACCCTCATGATGAGGATCGGTTCAACGAGATGGTGGAGCGACGTCGATCCGGGGAACCGACTCAGTACATCGTCGGGCATG
The DNA here is from genome assembly GCF_000367205.1 of Cutibacterium avidum 44067. Classification (NCBI taxonomy): domain Bacteria; kingdom Bacillati; phylum Actinomycetota; class Actinomycetes; order Propionibacteriales; family Propionibacteriaceae; genus Cutibacterium; species Cutibacterium avidum. Next base: position 1,039,121 of record NC_021064.1, read on the forward strand.
CCTGGTTCCGCGGTCTGCGCCTGGACGTGGGCCCAGGAGTCTTCATTCCTCGGCTGGAAACCGAATTGGTGACCGAATGCGCCGTCGACGAGGCACGGCGCCTCGTCATGGCAGGATCTGCTCCGAGCGTCATTGATCTGTGTGCGGGCACCGGCGCCATCGCGCTCGCGATTGCCAACGAGGTACCAGGAGCTCGTGTCAGCGCGGTCGAACTCGACGAGGCTGCCTTGGTGTGGACTCATCGGAACCTTGCCGATACCGGGGTGGAGGTTCTTGCCGGGGATGCCCTCGAGGCTCCAGATGATGGGCGTCGCTTCGATGTCGTCGTCACCAACCCGCCGTATCTGCGACGTGTTGATGCCCCAGTTATGCCTACTGACGTCACGGACCACGAACCCGACCTCGCACTGTTCTCCGGGGATGACGGGTTGGACCTTCCACGTCGTCTCATCGACCGTGCCGCACAGCTACTCGTGCCGGGGGGTCTGTTCGTGATGGAGCACGACGACACTCAGCGCGAGGCCCTGACCGGGTGCATGGCAATGGCGGCGCAGTGGGACGAGATCGAGGACCATGATGATCTCGCAGGTAGGCCGAGGTTCGTCACGGCTCGACGACGGTGCAAGGATGTATGACATGGATGAGACTGACCAGACGACGGTCGAGGACAATGAGCTGACGGAGGACACTGACGTTGAGTCGACCGACACCGACAGTCAGTCCGAGCCCGTCGAGGCCGTGGCCGAGACCGAGGACACCGGGATCACCCCGCTCATACTCGACGTCGCGAATCCGGCGACCTACGAAGAGGCTCTGGAACAGGCAGCTGACGCCATCGCCGACGGCGAGTGCATCGTCTTGCCGACCGACACCGTTTATGGGATCGGTGCTGATGCTCTCAATTCCTTGGCCGTTCAACGTCTTCTCAACGCCAAGGAACGCGGTCGCGACATGCCGCCGCCAGTCCTCGTCAGTGATTCGGTCGCCTTGCCTGCTTTGTGCCAGCACATTCCGGTCACGGCGGAGGCTCTCGCGGAGAAGTACTGGCCAGGTGGTCTGACTCTCATCCTGCGTGCTCAGGAGTCCCTCGGGATGGATCTGGGGGAGACCAACGGCACCCTCGCCGTGCGCGTTCCCGACCAGGATCAGACCCGTGAGTTGTTGCGTATGACGGGCCCGATGGCGGTCTCGAGTGCGAACAAGTCCGGACATCCGGCCGCGCTGACGGCTCAGGAGGCCGCCAATCAGCTCGGCGTCACGGTTGCGGTGTATCTGGATGCCGGCCCGAGTCGGGTGGGAGAGGCCTCCACCATCATCGACTTCGTGTCGACCACTGACGGCAAGGTCGTTCGCCAGGGAGCGTTGTCCTTGGAAGCCATCCATGAGGTGGCTCCCGATGTCGTCGGGATGGAGGAGTCCGAGGATGAGGCCGCTGAGGAGGACGTCCGCAAGGCCGAAACAACTCCGTCGGACGAGCCCAGTCCAGAGGGCCCGACAGAGTCTCCGACCTCCACGACCGATGACGTCGTACCTGCTGAGGAGACCGAACAGATCGCTCAGGGCGCAACTGCTGCGGACACCGATGCCCCAGTCACGCCGACTGACGAGAACTGACCTGCGAACATGCGGGAGTACATCCTGGTGATGCTGACATCAGGCCTGACGACCTATTTGTTGTCGGGCCTGTGCCGGCAAGCTGCCCTGAGGTGGGGGGCTGTCGCCAAGGTGCGCGCGAGGGACGTGCACACCAGGCCCATACCCTACTTCGGAGGGGTGGCCATGCTCGGTGGAGTGGCACTGGCATGCCTGCTGGCGCGAAACATGCCTTTCCTGGGGCGTCACCTCCTGGTGGCCGACGATGCCCTGACGATCTGCGTCGCTGGGGCCGTAATCTGCGCCGTGGGTGTCCTTGACGACCTGCTTGACTTACCTGCCCTGGCGAAAGCAGCAGGGCAGGTGCTGGCGGCCGGAATCGTCGTCACAGGTGGTGTCCGAATGTTCTGGATCCCGCTGCCCAACTCGATCATCGCCCTGGGGACGCCCACATCGATCCTCGTCACGGTCTTCTTCATCGTGTTGTGCGCCAACGCGGTGAACTTCATCGATGGACTGGACGGATTGGCCTCTGGTGTCGTCGCCATCGGGTCTCTCGCCTTCTTCTCCTACACCTACCTGCTGGCCCACGAGCAAGATTTTGTGGTGGCGACGACGACGAGCCTCATCACCGCTGCGACTGCGGGAGCCTGTATGGGATTCCTGCCTCACAACTGGCATCCCGCGAAGATGTTCATGGGGGATTCGGGGGCCTTGCTGCTGGGTTTGCTGCTCGCCACCTCCACGATTTCCCTCACCGGGCAGATCGACTCCACGGCCTTGACGGCACAGGGTGGCGGATTGGTGCCCGCCTACCTCCCGATCATCGTCCCGCTCATGGTGCTCGCGATTCCCGTCCTCGACCTCGTCATGGGATACGTCAGGCGAACTTGGCGGGGAACCTGGTTCTTCGTCGCCGACAAGCAGCACCTTCACCACCGCCTCCTGCAGCATGGTCACTCCCACATTCGAGCCGTCTTGCTGATGTATCTGTGGACCACCGTGTTGACCTTCGGGACGGTGTTCATCGGCCTGGAGAGGACCTGGTGGGCGGTTGTCATCGTCATTGCGGGACTCGTCATGTGCGTGCTCCTGACCATGGCGAATTCGCGACATCCGGCTGCCGAGGCCTGAGATTTCGACGCCATCGCGCGTTGTGTGTTACGTTTCTCACCGAGGGCAACCTCGCAGGGCCAATCACTCGACTCACAGCGTAGCGTTGTCGAGTTCTGGCGGCCTGAATCACCATCACTGGATCCATCGGTCATGACGTCGGGGAGGGATGACGAGATGACGAGTCTCGCCATGACTGGTCCCAGGCATACTCCTGTGGCTGGCTCTGCTCCCGTGACCTCTCACGTGCTGTCACGCATTTACCGAAGCGGCTTGGTCTGGGCCACTGCATGTGGGCTTCTTGTCACTACGGTGGCGACGGTTGGCGTCACTCCCCATCTGGCTTCCGCTCTCAGTGGTCTGGCCGGCACCGCAGCTGCCGTTGTCTTTCTGGCTTGTGGACGCGGAGTCCACCTGTTGAACCGCAGTGGATCCTGGATCCTGGGAGTAGGGCTCTTCATCATCCAGATCGCCGTTCTTGGTGGTCTCGGCGCACTCCTGGCTCAGTACCACACGGGCCTGCTCCCGATCCCGTGTGCGGCAGCGATCGGCGCCGTTTCCCTCGCGTGGATCGTCGGTGTTGTCGTCGCTGGACGACGTCCCCAACGCATTTATGAAGACCCGCAGGATCATGATTCCTCCAGTGCCGAAACTCGTCGGACCGACGGAGCTCGACGATGAGCACTGACAGGCCTATGGCTGCTAAAGTCAGCCTGGATATGGGCACGAACTCGATGACGCGAACGAGTACCAGCTCCACGCCGTCCTCCAGCGACGACGCCTGGGGCGTCCTGAGCTACGTCCTGGCGGGCATGCTCTTCTACGGTGGCATCGGGTGGCTGTTGGCCAGCCACTTCCACCAGATGTGGATCTTCGTCGTCGGCATGGTTGTCGGACTCGCGGCGAGTGTCTACCTCATCGTCAAACGGTACGGAACCGTGCCTGAACAGAACAACGACCGGGAGGGTCAGTGAACGGGATCGTGTCTCCCCTGGAGTTTCACACTCCGGGGCTTGAGGACTTCGAGTTCGACGGGACTCTCGGGGCGGCTTGGATGGACAAACCGTTCTGGCAGGCGATCATCGCCTTCGTCATCGTCATCGCTTTCTGGCTGTGGATGAGCAGTGGCCTCAAGGTCGTTCCCGGCAAGCGCCAGGTCTTCGGCGAGTACTGCTACAACTTCATTCGCAACGCGCTGGTGCGTGACACCATCGGTCATGGCTTCGAGCCCTGGTTGCCGTACTTGGTTGCGCTGTTCAGCTTCATCCTCATCAATAACTGGTTCGGCGAGCTCTTCGTCTTCATGTTCCCGACCTTCTCCCACGTCGGATACGTCTACGGTCTCGCGATCGTCTCGTGGTTCGTCTACGTCATCGCCGGCTTCAAGACCAAGGGCATCCGTTACCTCAAGGACTCGATGCTTCCTCCGGGCGTCCCGTGGTACCTGTGGTGGCTCATCATCCCGCTCGAGTTCCTGTCGAACTTCATCACCCGTCCGCTGACCCTGTCGTTGCGACTGTTCGCCAACATGTTCGCCGGCCACCTCATCATCATGATCTTCGTCGTCGGCGGCGGATTCCTTCTCACCTACCCCTCCAGCGTCATGTACAACATTGCTGGCGGTTTCTCCCTGATCCTCAGTTTCGCGCTCTTCGCGCTGGAACTGTTCGTGGGCTTCCTGCAGGCCTACGTGTTCACCGTGCTGTCGGCACAGTACGTGGCGTCCTCCATCTCCGAAGGACACTGACGGCACAACCCCCTAGACCTCGTCGTCAAACCGACCGGCGACGAAGACAACGCCCCACAAGGGGCACAATCCGGAAGGACACACCATGGTTCCCATGCTCATCGGTGGCTCGCTCAACTCCCTCGGCTACGGCCTGGCAACCCTCGGCCCGGCTCTCGGCGTGGCGTGGATCTTTGCGTCCGTCATCAATGGCACTGCTCGCCAGCCTGAGGCTCGTCCGGCCATGATGTCGACGGCATTCATCGGCTTCGCCGTGGTCGAGGCCCTCGCCCTGTTCGGCTTCGTGCTCGCCTTTATCGTTAAGTGAGTCCGGACGCATGAACATTCTCGAAATGGATTTGGGGCCACTTGTCCCACACCATTCCATCGAGATCATCGTCGGCATCATCCTCCTGCTGCTTCTCACCTGGCTCATCGCCAAGGCGGTTGTCCCCCGTTTCGAGAAGCTCTACGAGGAGCGCACCGAGACGATTCAAGGTGGGATCGAGAGGGCCGAGAAGGCTCAGGCGGAGGCCAAGGCTGCTCTGGAGAAGTACCAGGCTCAGCTTGCCAACGCCCGTGACGAGGCTGCCCAGATTCGCGAGGACGCCAAGAGCCAAGGCGCACAGATCGTTGAGGAGATGCGTGCCAAGGCCCAGGCCGAGGCCAATCGCATCACTGAGCGCGCTAACGCTCAGATTCAGGCGGAGCGCGAACAAGCAGTGCGAGAACTGCGCTCTGAGATTGGTGGTCTGGCGACGACTCTTGCCGGTCGGATTGTGGGGGAGTCCCTCCAGGACGATCAGCGCGTCCAGGCGACCGTCGACCGCTTCCTCTCCTCGCTGGCCGAGGAGCCCTCGGCTTCTGACTCGCGGACGGTGAATCGGGCATGACGACAGTGGTGAGCGCGTCACGACAGCTGGATGAAGCTGGAGATCGACTCGGTGCAACAGCCGACTTCGCCAGCGAGGTCTTCGCGGTTGTCGACGTCCTGGATCGCGAACGTGGTCTGTGCCGAGCCGTCTCGGACACAGGTTCTGAGGCCAAGGCTCGTCAGGGGCTCGTGGACGCGGTCTTCGCGTCGAAGGTCTCTCCCGACTGCAAGGAATTACTGGACGCGACCACCACTTGCAAGTGGCGGTCACCAGCGGCCTTGACGCGTGCGCTGGAGCGCCAGGGTGTTCGCGCCGTGCTGCGCGGAGCCCGGCAGGCTGACCGTCTTGACACGGTTGCCGACGAGCTGTTCCACATCAGTCGACTGGTACGCGGACAGGCTTCACTTCAGGTGGCGATCGGTGATCCGAACCGTTCGGTGAAGGATCGACAGAAGTTACTCACGACGCTGATTGGCGATCGAGTCAGCGAGGACACCCTCCTCCTGGCTCGCCGCGCGGTGGTGTCGTCCGACAACACCTTCGAGCAGGTCGTCGACGGCTATCTTCACATTGCCGCCGAACTGGCCGAACGGAGGCGCGCCATCGTGACGACTGCCAGTGCGCTGACTGACGCACAGCGTGCCGAGATGGTGAAGCAACTGGAACGGATCACCGGCAGCCCGATCGAGCTGTCCGAGGTCGTCGACCCGGCGACGCTCGGTGGTGCGCTCATCGACCTCGGTGACGAGGTCATCGATTCGACGGTGGCCCACCGTCTGGACCAAGCCCGACGAGAACTGGGCTGACACACGTGACCCCCACCTCGGGTGCGGGATGGGGGAGCTTACAAGGAGACGCAATGGCGGAACTGACGATACGTCCGGAGGAGATCCGCGACGCCCTGGACAACTTCGTCCAGAACTACGAGCCGGAGGCGGCGGCCCGTGAGGAGGTCGGCACCGTCGTCACGTCCGGCGACGGTATCGCCCATGTCGAGGGTCTTCCCTCGGTCATGGCTAACGAGTTGCTGCGCTTCGAGAACGGGACGATGGGCATCGCCCTCAACCTGGAGGAGCGGCAGATCGGCGTGGTCGTGCTCGGCGACTCCGACGGTATTGATGAGGGATCGACCGTTCGTGGTACTGGCGAGGTGCTGTCGGTGCCCGTCGGTGAGGGCTATCTCGGTCGCGTCGTCGACGCGATGGGCAATCCCGTGGACGGCCTCGGGGAGATCAAGGATGTCGAGGGACGTCGTGCCCTGGAGATTCAGGCTGCCGGTGTCATGGACCGCCAGGAGGTCCGCGAGCCGCTGCAGACCGGTCTCAAGGCCATCGACTCGATGATCCCGATCGGTCGTGGTCAGCGTCAGCTCATCATTGGCGACCGTAAGACCGGTAAGACCGCCATTGCGATCGACACCATCATCAACCAGAAGGCCAACTGGGAGTCCGGCGATCCCAAGAAACAGGTTCGCTGCATCTACGTCGCGGTCGGCCAGAAGGGCTCGACGGTGGCCGAGGTCAAGGGCGCTCTCGAGAAGGCTGGTGCGATGGAGTACACCACCATCGTTCACGCCCCGGCGTCTGACCCCGCTGGCTTCAAGTACATCGCTCCGTACGCCGGTTCGGCCATCGGACAGCACTGGATGTACCAGGGCAAGCACGTCCTCATCGTGTTCGATGACCTGACCAAGCAGGCCGAGGCCTACCGAGCAATGTCACTGCTGCTGCGTCGTCCGCCGGGTCGCGAGGCCTACCCCGGCGACGTCTTCTACCTCCACTCCCGTCTGCTGGAGCGTTGCGCGAAGCTGTCCGACGAGCTGGGCGGCGGTTCGATGACCGGTCTTCCGATCATCGAGACCAAGGCCAATGACGTGTCCGCCTTCATCCCGACGAACGTCATCTCCATCACCGACGGTCAGATCTTCCTGCAGTCGGATTTGTTCAACGCCAACCAGCGTCCGGCTGTCGACGTCGGTATCTCGGTGTCCCGAGTTGGTGGCGCCGCCCAGATCAAGGCCATGAAGTCGGTGTCCGGCACGCTGAAGATCTCCCTGGCCCAGTACCGGGACATGGAAGCTTTCGCCATGTTCGCCTCCGACCTGGACGAGACCTCCCGTCGTCAGCTGGATCGTGGCGCCCGTCTGATGGAGCTCCTGAAGCAGGGACAGTTCTCCCCGTACCCGGTCGAGGAGCAGACCATCAGCGTTTGGGGCGGCACCACTGGCAAGTTCGACGACGTCCCCGTCAGCGACGTGCTGCGTTTCGAGGGCGATGTGCTCGAATACCTGCGCAGCCACGGAAACGTACTCACCACGATCCGTGAGACCGGTAAGTTTGACGACGACGCCCAGAAGGAAGCTGCGGCCGCGTTCGACGAGGTCAAGAAGGGATTCAAGACCTCTGACGGCAAGATGTTGATTGGTCACGAGGAGTTCGATCCGATGTCCGACGAGGAGATCGACCAGGTCAAGATCGTTCGCGCGAAGAAGGGCTGAGCCGTGGCCTCAAACCTGCGGGAACTGCGGGAAAGGCGGAACTCCGTCGCGACGACGAAGAAGATCACCCGCGCGATGGAGCTCATCGCCTCCTCTCGGATCGTCAAGGCACAGAACATCGTCAGGGCGGCGAGTCCCTACTCCTTGGAGTTGACACGAGCCCTGTCGGCGGTTGCCTCCCACACCCACGAGGAGCACCCGCTCACCTCCGTCAATCCGGCCCCGAAGCGTTCGGCTGTGCTGTTGGTCACCTCTGATCGCGGTCTCGCCGGAGCGTATTCCTCGAATGCGATCAAGTCGGCCGAGCAGCTGCACGCCGCTCTCAGGCCGGAGCAGGAGGTCGTCACCTACCTGTGTGGTCGCAAGGGAGTGCAATACTTCGAGTTCCGTGGTCGCAAGGCCGAGCACGTGTGGAGTGGTTTCTCCGATTCGCCGACCTATAGACAGGCCCGCGAGATCGCGGACACGTTGATCGAGGAGTTCCTCCGTCCGACTGAGGAAGGTGGGGTTGACGAGATCCACGTCGTGTACACCCACTTCGACTCGATGCTGACGCAGAAACCAAAGGTCGTGAGACTGTTGCCGCTGGCCGTCGTCGATCCGAAGGCGACGCCGGAGGGAGAACTCGAGGCTGGTGATCCTGGAGTCGGCACATCCGATGAGGAGATCTTCCACGAGTACAACTTCGAACCGGATCCGGTCAGTGTTCTGGATCAGTTGCTGCCCTTGTACGTCGCGAACCGTATCCATTACGCCTTGCTGCAATCGGCCGCCTCGGAGTTGGCAAGCCGGCAACGCGCCATGAAGGCAGCCACCGACAATGCCGAGCAGTTGATCCAGTCGCTGAGTCGGCAGGCCAACCAGGCCCGTCAGGCTGCCATTACCCAGGAAATCACCGAGATCGTGGGTGGCGCCGCTGCCCTTGCAGAGTCCGCCCCACAGGAGTGAGAGAGAACATCATGACTGCGACAGCTATTACCCCCGAGACGAAGGACGAGGCTGCCGGCATTGGCCGCGTCGTCCGTGTCATCGGCCCCGTCGTCGACGTCGAGTTTCCGGCTGGACAGATGCCGGAGATCCTCAATGCCCTTCACGTTGACACCGAGGTGATGGGGGAGACCCATACCATCACCCTCGAGGTGGCCCTGCACATCGGCGAGAACGTCGTGCGTGCCATCTCCCTCAAGCCGACTGACGGTCTGCGCCGTGGCACCGAGGTCCGTGACACCGGTGCCCCGATCACTGTGCCGGTCGGCGATGTCACCAAGGGCCACGTGTGGAACGTGACCGGTGACGTCCTCAACGTCGATCCGTCGACCATCGAGGTCTCCGAGCGCTGGCCGATCCATCGCGATCCGCCTGGATTCGATGACCTGGAGCCCGAGACCGAGATGCTGCAGACCGGCATCAAGGTTCTCGACCTGCTCACCCCGTACGTCAAGGGCGGCAAGATCGGCCTCTTCGGCGGCGCCGGCGTTGGCAAGACGGTTCTGATTCAGGAGATGATTTACCGTATTGCTCACAACTTCGGCGGTACCTCGGTGTTTGCCGGTGTCGGTGAGCGTACCCGTGAGGGCAACGACCTCATCAACGAGATGGACGAGGCCGGGGTTCTCAAGGACACCGCCCTTGTCTTCGGCCAGATGGACGAGCCCCCGGGCACCCGTCTTCGCATCGCCCTGACCGGCCTGACGATGGCTGAGTACTTCCGCGATGTCCAGAACCAGGACGTGCTGTTGTTCATCGACAACATCTTCCGGTTCTCACAGGCTGGTTCCGAGGTCTCGACCCTGCTCGGTCGTATGCCTTCAGCCGTGGGCTACCAGCCGAACCTGGCTGACGAGATGGGCCAGCTGCAGGAGCGAATCACGTCGACCCGTGGTCACTCCATCACCTCGATGCAGGCTGTCTACGTCCCTGCCGATGACTACACCGACCCGGCTCCGGCAACGACCTTCGCCCATCTGGATGCCACCACTGAGCTCTCCCGTGAGATTGCTTCTCGCGGTCTGTACCCGGCCGTAGATCCACTAACGTCGACCTCTCGTATCCTCGACCCGCTGTACGTGGGGCAGGAGCACTACGACACTGCCACCCAGGTGAAGCAGATTCTGCAGCGTAACAAGGAGCTTCAGGACATCATCGCCATCCTTGGTGTCGATGAGCTGAGCGAGGAGGACAAGGTCACCGTCGCTCGTGCCCGCCGCATCCAGCAGTTCCTGTCACAGAACACCTACACGGGTGCGAAGTTCACCGGTGTCCCGGGCTCGACCGTCTCCATGGCCGACACCATCGAGGGATTCCAGATGATCTGCCGTGGCGACGTGGACCACGTTCCGGAGCAGGCCTTCTTCAACGTTGGCAACATGGACATGGTGATGGAGAACTGGGACAAGATGAAGAAGGAGGGCTGAGTCCCATGGACCACCCGCCGCTTCAAGTCAAGGTCGTCTGCGCCGACGGCGAGGTCTGGAAGGGGGAGTCGGTCAACATCATCGTTCGGACCACCGAGGGTGATATTGGTCTCCTTCCCGGACACGAGGCCTTCCTCGCGGCCCTCGCGCCCTGCGCAGCCCAGATCATCACTCCTGACGGTGCCCGCGAGGTCATCGCCTGTGACGGTGGCTTCGTGGCCCTGGACAATGACGGCCACGTGTCGATCATTACCCAGTACGCCACGAAGTCGGAGGAGATCTCGGTCGATCAGGCTCACCGCGACCTCGACGAACTGAGGAAGAAGATCAACGCGGACGAGCGAACCGAGGAGGACTCCTTGGTCGTCCAGGATCTGACCCACCGCCTTCACCTGGCGCAGGCTCAGCTTGCTGCTGCCCGCGTCGCCGGGAAGTAGAACGTCTGACCAGGGTGGGAAGGGGGTCGCCGCGAATCATTCGCGGCGACCCTTTTTCATCTCGTCGCTGACGAGGGAACTTAGGGTTACCTTCGTGGAATGTCAATGTTCTGACGACTAGCGTTGGAATATGCACGCTTCCATCGCTTTCATCGGTATGACACCGATGTTGTCGACGCTGGCGATGGATGCTGTCATCATCGGCCTTATCGTGTGTTGTGCCGTCATCTACATGATCTGGCTCCTCGTCAGGCACCGCGTTCTCATGCGTAGACGCGGTGCTTTTTTGTGCGGTTTGCGAGTTATGGGTGGGCCCAAGCCCGGCGGATGGATGATTGGCACTGCCCGCTACGCCGACGGCACCTTCGAGTGGTATCGAGCGATCGATCCCCGTCCCGTTCCCGCCATTGTCTTGAGGCGGGGCGGACTCGTCATGGTCGAGCACCGCCCGCCGAACGTGAATGACTCCTTGGCACTTGCCTCCGATGCCTACGGGATCGTCACCCTTCAGACAGGGCGCAAGGGCAAGTCCTCGGTGTGCCAGATCGTCGTTGATCCTGGCGTGGTGACCGGCCTCATGTCGTGGCTCGAGGCGGCTCCCCCCGGTGGCGTCGAATATGCCGCCGCAGGTCACCTCATCTGATCATTCCTTTGTGGCTCCCGGGTTGCGTTCTCCACCTGGAACCCACAACACCTCGTCGGAAGAATCCTCGCCAGCCTTGTTGGCTGCTCGCGACAGGATGAAGAGCAGGTCGGACAAGCGATTGAGGTATGTGATCGCCAGTTCGTTGACACCGCCCGGAGTCGTCTCGGGGTCATCCGAAATCTCATTTCCGTATGTCTCAGCAGCTCGCCATGCCGCTCGCTCCGCGGTACGAATGGCAGTTCGGCACACGTGCAGCTGCGCACCGACAGGGTTTCCGCCCGGGAGGATGAACGACTTCAGGGTCGGGAGATCGTCGCCGAACTCGTCACACCAACGCTCAAGCCGATCGACGCTTTCCTGGACGGTGCGAAGCGGTTCCCACTTCGGGTTTGCGACAAGCGGGTTGGCCAGATCAGCGCCGACGTCAAACAGTTCGTTCTGGACGATGCCGAGCGCTTCTCGCACCTCATCGGTGAGCACGTGGATCGTGGAGTCCAGGGCAATGGCCAGACCGATGTTGGCGTTGGCTTGGTCGACGAGACCATACGCTTCCACGCGCAGATCTGACTTGGCTGCCACTGAGTTGTCGACCAGACGGGTCGAGCCGTGGTCGCCAGTACGGGTGTAAATCTTGGAGAGAATGACCATGATCCCAGCCTACGGGCATTATCAATGCACGGAAGGCGATCATGGTGCGCGAGCGTTCACATCGCCAAGCTGTCCTTACGGGATGGATCGGGATCTTTTCCTAGGGGTTGACCTGGCTGCTGAACTGGCGATGGTGCGGCAGGGTACAGCGTCATACCAAGATGATGGCTGGTGTGCCAGGGGCATCATTCGACAGCCAGACCTCGAAGTGTGTGGACGACTTCGTCAAGCATCTGACGCGTGAGGCGTCCGGTGTTCGTGTTCTGCCGACTGACGTGGTAACACCCGACGACGTGGACTGTGGTGCCGTCCGTCCTCGTGATCTCGGCTCGAGCCCCGTGGCCGAAGCGGGGAGCGGGGCGGGGGACCTGCCACCCGAGCCGGCGGGCAGCCCCCAGAGTTGACGTCCAGGCAATCTGACCAAGACACATCACCGCACGCAGGGTGGTCAGCGCAGAGAGTTCGTTGTCGAACCAGATCGCACAGGTGCGTTTCTCGTCGGGACTCGGCCAATTGTCGGGTGGAGCGCAGTGCACCGGGGCAATGATGCGACAGTCATCGAGGCTCAGACCATCAGCGGCGTCGATGCTTTCCGCCTGAGACGCAACACCGGCGTCATGCAAGGCACGGTACAGCCAATCCCCGGACTGGTCTCCGGTGAACATGCGACCAGTTCGGTTGGCTCCATTCGCAGCGGGTGCCAAGCCGATGACTGCCATTCGGGCCATCGGATCCCCGAACGAGGGTACGGGCCTCCCCCAGTAAGGCTCATTGCGCCATTGAGCGCGCTTGCTGATCGCCTTGTCCTCCCGCCATTCGATGAGGCGAGGACATGCCCGGCACACTGAAATCGCGGCGTCAAGGTCGGTGGGTTCATTGCATCGGCCGGCAATCTTCGCAACGTCATCAGCGTTGTTGGCGACTGGTGTCCGTGGCGTTGCCAGGTCTCCTGGCCAGCCGGTTCCAGGAATGACGGGGGATTCGAACAGGTCCCCAGTGTGCGGATGGGGGAGAGCAGTCATGGTCACTTCTCAATAATTCGGTCATGCTCAGTCGGGTCTCGGTCGAAGTGTTTCATGTGGTGACGTCGGCTCATGACAGCGGTGATGACGAGGATGGTCGCAACCAAGGCGTTGGTCACGATGGCAGGAATGAAGCTTGCCGCCGCGACGATGACGAGGGCGAGGATTGCCACGAGGCGACGCCATGGCGTGTGCTCAGTGACCCTGTGAATGTGCCATGCCTGTGCCGCGAGATACAGAATGGCACCTCCACAGGCCAGGGCTGTCAGCGTGAGGCTGCCGTGATGGGCCGGTTCGCCGACGATGATCTCATCGGACACTGCGAGCGGGATGAGGCCCAGCGCAAGGACCATCTGCACGGTGACGGAGCGTGCCCCGGACTCGGCCGGATCATCGTGCTCAGCAGGGTGGGTTTCCAGAATGACCTCGACGTCCCAGATGTAGAGCCACCACAAGGCGAAGAAGGTGACGATGGAAGTGGTGGCGGCAAGGAGGTTGAGTAGATGGAACCCCGCTTCGTGAAGGCCGGTGACGATGCTGACGATCTGCTCGCCCAGAGCCAGGATGAGGAACAGCCGGATGCGTTCAAGCATGTGTGCGGTGTCGAACTGCCACTCGGTGGTGTCGATGTCGCGTTCCTGCGTCCCAGCGGATGACGCAGCAGCATCCCTGCCACTTCGACGATGACCGCAGCGAACCAGACCCACAGTCGGGCGTGCGGCTCAACGAAAATGCCGATGATCCAACCGATGGCTGACAGACAATGCCACACCATGACCCCGCGGGAATGGAGTTTCATCTCTTCGCGACCGTGGATGAACCACGTCATGGCGACCTGACCGAGCTGGGCGATGAGATATGGCGCGACGAAGGCGAGACATTCGACGCCGTCCTCAAACGCCACTGGGATGCCGGCAGCCATGAAGATTCCGAAGAAGAGCACCCACAGGATGGGCCGCCGCAACGACTTGTTCTCGGTGATGGTTCCGGTTGCCGAGAACGAGGTGTTGGCCCACAACAAGTAGAGCGGTACCCACAGCACCATGGTCTCGAGCCCGCCCCGCCACGTCACATGATCGTGAAGGGTGGTTGCGAGCTGACCAATGGCAGCGACGAAGACCAGGTCGAAGAGGAGCTCGATCGCGGTGACGGCTGTGGTCCGCTCTTCCATGCTCGCGGAATCGGCGGCATCATCCTGCATCGTGGTGTTGTTCATGGGTCCTCATCAGTTAGGTGTCGCGTCACATTCTACGGGAACCGGGCGTCACGACGATCACACGATGAAGTATTCCGGAAACCGGAGTACTCTGAGGTCACGTGACTTCCGGACGCATCTTGCCCGAACCCTTCGACCCGCTTGAGGCCGAATCCGCAGCCGACCTGGTTCTCACGTGCGGACGAGTTCAACGCCTGGCCAAGCGACGTGCTGGCATTCCGCCGTCCTCAGTGACGTGGCGGGTCCTGCACACCCTCGAAGTGATGGGGAGCGTCAGCACCGGAACCCTCAGCCGCGTGGAGGGAACCAGGCCAACCACCACGACGGACATCGTCGAGAGGCTTGAGCGTGACGGCCTGGTGACGCGACGGCGCGACCCCGACGACGCCCGCAGCAGATTGATCGAGATCACTGATGAGGGTCGTGATTACTGCCGCCGTTGCGAATTGTCAGTGGGGGAGTCGGTCGTGCCTGCTCTCAAGGAATTGACCGACGAAGAGCGTTCCACACTGATTCAGGCGCTTCCGGCTTTGCGAAGGGCAGTCCAGGTGCTGTCTGACGACGATGAGAGGACGACGAAGAAGTGACGAGCAAAGAACCCATCAGACCGGCCGTGTGGGCTGTCACCATTGCGGTGGCCTTCTCCTACATGGGGGTGGGCGTCGTTGACCCCATCCTCCCGGAGATTTCGTCGGCCCTGCACGCCAGCCCGGGGCAGACCGAGCTGCTGTTCAGCACCTACCTCTTTGTCTGTGCCGCGTTGATGTTCTTCACCTCATGGGTGGCCACCCGCATTGGCCGCAAGAAGACCCTTCTCGTCGGACTCGTCATCATCGTGACCTTTGCGACGGCCTGCGCGTTGTCCGGTCACGTCAACCTCATCATCGGATTCCGCGGCGGCTGGGGAGTTGGGAACGCTCTCTTCGTCTCGACCGCCTTGGCGACAGTTCTTGGCGCCTCTGCCGATGCCCGTCGCGCCATCATGCTGTACGAAGGTGCTCTTGGGGCCGGAATGGCCTTGGGTCCGCTCGTCGGTGGCGCCCTGGGTTCGATTTCATGGCGGGGCCCCTTTCTCGGCACCGCAGTTCTCATGGCGATCGGTCTTGTCGCCATCGCGTTTTTCGTCCCGCCGACCCCGATCGACAAGTCCCAGCGCCGCTCTGCCGCCGAGCCGTTCAAGGCTCTCGTCGATCCGCGGATCTCGATTCTCATGCTGGCTGCCCTGGTCTACAACTACGGTTACTTCACCTTGCTTGCCTACGCGCCGTTCCCGCTGGCCGAGGCGTCCATTCGAGCTGGTGGTCAGTTCACCCCGCTCGATCTGGGTCTGGTCTTCTTTGGCTGGGGCCTCATGGTCTCATTGGGGTCGGTGTGGCTCGGACCGCGTTCCTGCGAACACCTCGGTATTCGTCGCACAGTTGCCGTCACCCTGATCCTGTTCACCATTGACGAGGTCCTACTAGCGACCTGGATCTCGCCGATTCCTCAGGTGATCGGGGTCATCATTGGCGGTCTGTTCATCGGCATCGTCAACACTGCCATGACTGAGATCGTGATGTCCGCGAGCAACATCCAGCGCGAGGTCGCGTCGTCGGCCTACTCCGGCGTTCGCTTCCTCGGCGGCGCGTGCGCTCCCACTCTTGCCGGTGCGCTGAGCTCCCTGTGGGGGGTCGGTGGCCCGTACTACGTCGGAGCTGTCACGCTCGCGCTGACAATCATCCTGCTGTGGATTGACCGGCAGCGCCGCAGGCGGATGACGGCACACAGTGTCGCATTGGAGTGACGTCCCGTGAAGTGTTGATGGTCCGCACCGGATTAGAAGTTCTCACCCATCAAGGCGCAGGAGGAGGTATACGCCGTGTCGGTCATCGGAACCGTCGACGCGAATTCTACGTAGCACACAGGCTCCTGTGGAGGTGGTGCTCGGGGTCGTGGGTATCCTTGATGGGCTGTTCGAAGGAGTATCCGGGCCGAGTAAATAGCGAGGGGAGCGACGACCATGATAGAAGAGATGGAGATCATTCCTGGTTTCGTCGTTCCCGAGTCACAACTACAGGAGCGGTTCTCCCACAGCTCCGGGCCTGGCGGCCAGGGCGTGAACACCAGCGACTCACGGGTCGAACTGCAGTTCGACGTGGCTCGCTCTGACGCCGTGCCAGAACACTTGCGACCGATGTTGCTGACAACCCTGTCGAATCGCCTGGTCAATGGAGTCTTGACGGTTGCCGTTCAGGATGAGCGGGCTCAGTTGGCCAACCGCCGTCTCGCTCGTGCCAGGATGGCCGACGTGCTCCAGAAGGCATGCGTCCAACCGCGACGACGCCGTCCCACCAAACGAACCAGGGGATCGCAGCGTCGTCGCCTTGAGGCGAAGAAACGACGCGGGGAGATCAAAAGGAACCGACAGCGCCCGAAATGGTAGTCAGGAATCCACGAATCCGGTACGGAAGACATTCGTAGTCCGCGCGTCACCGATTTGGGATAGCGCACATCCGGGGGTGCTCGATGATGAATGACCATTCGACACGCGAATTGGTGGCAAGGTTGCGAGTCCACGGATGGCAGCGAGTGCGCGACAACTGCATTGAACCGGAAGGGGGAGGAATTTCAGCCGAGGGAAGTATCGCCGTCTTCGTGGAATGACATAATGTCTCTTATCGGACAACTATGGTGGGGTGGCGAGATGGCGCCGGGGACGGCCGGCCTACAGCGGAAACTGGTGGATGGTGAGCTTGTTCCTTTCACCACATTTGGTGAGCGTGACGAACTGGTCAACATTGACTTCCTCGGAGATGCTGAGTCGGTGCTCAGGCGGCCATTCGAGATCGGATGGGGCGCCTCTTCTACCGCTGCGACCTGGGAGAACGACCACCTAGGTCAGCAGGGCAGGGCAAAGGCCCTCTCAAGTGATGCACGCACCCGTCTCCCGGTTGGCCTCCACTCCCTGCGACGTGAGCGAGCGTTGGCTACGAGCCTTTTTCGGCTGGTGCGGGTCCTCACTGGCCTTAGGTCGAGAAGGGCCGACGGAGCTGTCCGTGTCCTCGATCTCGGGGCCACAGGGCCCACGCCACTCCCATGAGCCCAAGCGCGACCAGCAAGACTCCGCTGGTGTAGTCGGAGTAGCGCTCTGCCCAAGGACGTCCCATAAAGGGGGCGGAGAAGCAGCCCATCACGAAGGGCTCCAACAACGCCCCCACCGGCACCACACAACGTGCCACTGCGCCAGCCCCACTTGGTTTTGCTGCCATCCACCCCACCAGGCCCAGCGGACCGCACAGCAGCGCGGCAGCAGCAAACCAGTTCAGGTTGCCTAGCAGGTCGTTGGTCCCATCCAGGTGGATCACCCAGCCGGTGACGAAGTCGAGCACGCCGCCGACGACATAGTGGATGAACAAGGTCGCGACAGACGCGACAATACCGCCCAGGAATGCCACGGTTGGACGGGACAGCTTCCATCCAGCGTAGACGGCGACGCCTGCCCACACGGTCCCCGAGCTGACGACCTTGGCGATGCTTTTGCGGACGAAGGACCATGTCTGGAAATGGCCTTCCAGCTCCCACTGAGTGGTCATGTTGAACAGCACCGCGATCAGCGCGACAGCCATGCAGACCTTGGCAATGGATCTCCAGACGGGATCCTCCGCGAGTTCATCCATGAGCATGGAGCCTAGTGATACCTGGCCATGTGGCGCATCAGACTCCAGTCCCACCACAGTGACACCACGGTCCTCATTGGCCTGGACTCCAGCCCCGACACACGCCTGGCGCCCTTCGGCATGAGCGGATGCTCACGCCCATCACGGTCAGTCCCATATCAACGGGGTCGGCAGACCTGCGCACAGCTAGCTCACTACAAGCGAACCGTCTGCAGCGTTGAGTCCGCAAGACTCAAGTGCATTTGCCCCAACATGAGCCGCGGGGATTCGACCCGCCCGAAGGCGACGTGTCACGGCGTGGTGTCACCGTCAATCGGTTCACCGCGCGTGAATCGGGTGTCTCGACGTTATGATGCCATTGCTCCACTCGCGACGAAGGGATCACATGGCTCCGCAGGGTTTTCAGGACAAGGTGGCGTTCGTCTGGCGGGTGGCGGACAAGTTACGCGGTACGTTCAAGCAACATGAGTACGGCTCGGTGATGCTGCCGCTGCTGGTGTTGCGCCGTATGGATGCGGTGCTGGAGCCCACCAAGGATGAGGTCCTGGAGTACGCCGACGGTCTGGTGGAGATTGGCCCTGGTCAGGACAGGATACTCAAGCGCATCTGCGGCCAGCGGTTCTACAACACGTCGCGGTACACATTCGCCCGGCTGCTCAGTGACGACAAGAACCTGGCTGACAACCTCGCCAAGTACATCGCGTCCCTCTCCCCTGACGCGGCGACGGTGATCGAGGCGTACCAGTTCGACGGGAAGATCACCCGGATGGACCACGCCGGGATCCTGTACGGCGTCATGGCCGACTTCGCGGACCTGGACCTGCGTCCCAGCGAGGTCAGCAACGAGACCATGGGTTACATCTTCGAGGAACTGTTGCGGAAGTTCTCCGAGATGAGTAACGAGACCGCCGGTGAGCACTACACCCCGCGTGAGGTGATTCGTCTGGTCGCCGATCTTCTCATCGGGGGTCAGACCGCCCGCGACCTTACCGAGAACCAGATGCCGGTGCGTACCATCTACGATCCGGCGGCCGGCACCGGCGGCATGCTCATGATCACCATGGACCGCATCAAGGAGCTCAATCCGAAGGCCCTCGTCAAGGTCTACGGCCAGGAACTCAACGACGAGACCTGGGCTATCGCCCAGTCCGACCTCATGATGCAAGGCATCGGCCCCGAGCAGATGCACAACGGCAACACTCTCACCGCCGACGCCTTCCCCACCGACAAATTCGACTTTATCCTCGCCAACCCGCCCTACGGCGTCGACTGGAAGGGCTACGCCCAGCCCATCAAGGATGAACACAACAGACAAGGCTTCAACGGCCGTTTCGGCGCCGGACTCCCCCGCGTCTCCGACGGCTCCTTACTGTTCCTGCAGCACATGCTCAGCCACATGAAACCCGTCACCGACGCCAGTCCGAACGGATCGCGCGTCGGCATCGTCCTGTCCGGCTCTCCCCTGTTCTCCGGCCAGGCCGGATCGGGTGAGAGTGAGATCCGCCGCTGGCTGCTGGAGAACGACTGGCTGGAGGGCATCGTCGCCCTGCCCGACCAGATGTTCTACAACACCGGCATCTCCACCTATGTGTGGATTCTCACCAACGCCAGGACCGACGCCGAACGCGGCTTGGTGAAACTCATTGATGCCCGCGACATGGGCACCAAGATGCGCAAGAGTCTCGGCGACAAGCGCAAGGAACTCACCGATGACGCGATCGACGAGATCGTGCGTCTGTTCAGCGGCGCCCTTGACGAGTTCGCCGACGACAAGCGCGTCAAGGTGTTGCCCCGAGAGACCTTCGGATTCCAGCGCGTCACCGTCGAACGCCCCCTGCATCGGCGCTGGGAGGTGACTGAGGCTGTCGTCAAGACCCCACCCTTTGAGCAGTTCGCGCATCTGACCGGGAGGACATACGGCACGCAGAAGGCCCTGCTCGCTGACGCCCCCGGCATGACCGCAACGCAGAAGAAGAAGTACGCCGCCGCCTGCGCGGTGAATGATCCAGGTGCGCCGGTGGTGATGAAGAAGGGCAAGCCGGAACCCGACACCGACCTGCGTGACCAGGAGAACATTCCCCTGCCCGCCGGCTGGTTCGACCTCGATGATGACGCCCGCGCCCAGGCACTGCTCGACTCTGCCGAGAAGCACCTGACCGAGGAAATCAGGCCGTACCTGCCCGACGCGTGGATCGACCACGACAAGACCAAGCTCGGCTTCGAGATCCCCTTCACCCGCCAGTTCTACGTCTACACGCCGCCCCGCCCCGTCGAGGAGATGGCCGACGAGATCATCGTCGACCGCACCAACCGCAACGGCCGGCTCGTCGATGCCTACTTCTCCCGCCCCGAGGTCCGCACGTCCTTCGTCGACTACCTCATGGTCACCTATGACGAGTTTCGCGCAGGCACCGGTGAGACTCGCGCGAACCGATGCTAGTCATCGCACCATGCGTTGGCCGTGGCGAGGATGCAGCGTGGTCCTGAGCTACTCTCAGCAGCGAGCGGTCACGCCATGATATCTGTCAGCATGTCATCGTCCCGGAGCGCTGGGTCGTGCAAGGAGTTGATCACATGACCTCGAACACCACGGAGCCGTGTCGCCGGAGGTATGGTGCCGCGTTATGGGCGGGCGTGCTCGCGGGGATTATCGGCGCCATCGTGAAGTTTGGCTGGGAAGTTCCGCTGCCTCCGCGCACCGCGGCACGCAATGCCACGAACCCTCCCCAGCAGCTCCTTCAGCAACTTGGGTTCAGCGAGCACTTCACTCACATGTCGTACACCTTCAGCGGGTGGCCGCTCCCCTTCGTGAGCTTCATCGTCCACTTCGGGTTCTCGATCTTCTTCGCCGTCGTGTACGCGCTGCTGGCCGAGAAGCACCCTCGCGTCAAGCTGTGGCAGGGCGCGGTGTTCGGCTTGGCCATCTGGGTGCTCTTCCATCTCATCCTCATGCCAGCCATGGGCACCGTTCCCGCCCCCTGGCACCAGCCCTTCGACGAGCACCTCAGCGAGTCCTTCGGGCACGTGTTCTGGATGTGGGTCATCGAGCTCACCCGGCGTGACCTGCGCAACCGCATCACCGGAGAGCCTGATGCCGAGGTTCCGCTCCCTGCACTTGGAGGTAACTGACATCGGATGTGGATCCGCACTGGTCCGCTCGACGACCGTGTGAAGGTGGGCGATCGTCGAGCGGGGGCTCAGCCGCGAGCGGTCACGTCGTGCCGCGGCTTGATCCCTGACGCGGGGACCAAGCGGTACTTCTCCAAGGACTGTCGCAGTGTCTCGGCAGCATCGACGTTGAGTGGACTACTGGTCCACGCCGGGTACGCGATGTTGACGAACCGGCGGTTCTTCACGGCAGGAAGGTTCTTCGTGGCCGGATTGGCCTCGAGCAGGGCGACCTTCTGGGCCATCGTCTGGCCGGGGTAGTCGTCGAAGACAATGACGTCGGGTCGGGTCTGCGCGATCTTCTCCCACGAGATCGTCGTCCACGTGTTGGCCACGTCCGTGGTGGCGCTCACGGCACCCGCCGCCTTGATGATGCCTTCAGGGCCGCCGTAGCGCCCACTGGTGAACACGCTGCCGGTGTCGCCGCTGTCGACCATGAGCACCGTCGGCTTGGTCGATGCCTGAGGGGCTCGGGCCAGAGCCCGACGTCGCGTGTCGATGTCCTTGACGACCCTCCGGGCCTCCTGGGTGTGCCCTGTGACGGCGCCCAGGTTGCTCAGATCCGACCGCAGGGCCGTCCAGGGATCCATGACTCCGCGAGCCTTGTCATCGCTCTTCGCACGGCAACTCTCCGACAACACGTAGGCACTGATGCCCCGTGCGCGCAGCTCCTCGGGAGTGAGATGGGTGCTTTCACCGTATCCATATCCGTACCCGGCGAGCATGACGTCGGGTCGCGCGCCCAGAACCTGTTCGAGCGTCGGGTAGGAGCCGTCACTGTCGGGCAGGGCCGACACCGCCCGGTGGCCGTAAACCTTCGCCAAGGCATCGGTCTGGCCCTTGATCCCCGTCGCCGCGACGATCTGGTCGCCGGCGCCGATCGACAACATCATCGCGACCATGTTGCTGTCGTTGACGAACACTCGTCGCGCATGGGAGGGGAAGGCTCGGCGAGCACCACAGTTGGTGATGGTGACCGTCGAGGGACCGGAGCCGCTCGAGATCGAGGAACTCGTGTGGGTCACGTGGGCGCAACTCGTGAGGGCGGCCGCGCCGGCGACGATGAGTGGTGATCGGGTCATGAGGTGCCTTCCGGTCGGGATGTGTCAGTGGGATGGGTGTGACACAACGGGCCGGGGCTCGCCGGGTCACAGAGAAGATGGGATAGGCCCGTGATGGGGTCGACGTGGCGCGTGAGCCTCATGCCGAATGCCTTGCTCACCTCGCCACGGGTGAACACGTCATGTGGTGGACCCTGGGTGAGCACGCGTCCCCCTGCGAGAACGGCGACGTGATCGGCGTACCGCTCGGTCAACGTGAGGTCATGGATCGCCACGACGACGGTCTGGTCGAGGTCACGGATGAGTGCGAGCAGGTGATGCTGCTGGGCCAGGTCCAGGTGGTTGGTCGGTTCATCCAGCATGAGTATGGGAGTGCGCTGGGCCAGCCCACGGGCCAGCATGACTCGACGGCGCTCTCCACCGGACAGTCGTGAGCAGGGCCGATCGGCGTAGTCGGACATGTCGACCCGGTCTAGTGATTCCATGACGATGCGATGCTCGTCCTCACCGCCGTGGTCCCACGGCCGTCCATAAGGGGTACGTCCCAGGGCGACGAGTTCACGCACGAGCAGGTCACCAGGTGGTGAGTCCTCCTGGGCGACGAAGGACACCTGGCGTGCGCGTTGTCTGGCCGAGAGACGTCGGAGGGGGACATCGTCGAGGAACACGTCTCCGGCGGCCGGCCGGCTGATTCCGGCGATGGCACGCAGCAGGGTCGACTTGCCCGAACCGTTGAGCCCGATGATGGCCGTGACGGTACCGGGCTCGAAGTCCAGATCGACGTCTCGGACGATGGTTCGCCCCTCGACCTGCGCCGCGAGACGTCGTGTGGTCAGTCGGGTGCCCATCATGCCCCCGCGTACTGGTAGTGGCGCCGTCCCAGCAGTAGTAGGAACACCGGGGCGCCTAGCAGACCTGTGACGATGCTCAACGGAGTCTCCTGCGGGCGGCTTGCCACCCGGGAGAGGACGTCGACCCACACGAGGAAGAGTGCGCCGAACAGAGCGCTGACCGGCAGGACGACGCGATGGCGCGGTCCCACGAGGAGCCTGGTGAGGTGGGGAATGACGAGGCCCACGAATCCGATGCCGCCGGAGACCGCGACGATCGCGCTCACGAGGATGGCCTGGACGATGAAAAGGGCGACTCTCAGGCCGGTGACCGGAACCCCGAGCGAGGAGGCGAGTTCCGGGCCTGCTGCTAGCGCGTCGAGCCACCTGGATCCAATCATGAGCAACAGCAGGGTGACGACGACCACCACCGCCGTCGGCACGAGGGTCTGCCAAGAGGCGCCTGCCACGCTGCCCAACAGCCAGAAGAGGACGGACTGGGCCGATTTCGGGTCGTTGCTGTGGAAGACCAGGAAGCTCGACATCGCGCTGAAGGCTGAGGACATGACGACACCGGTGAGGACGAGCCGCAAGGGGCTCAGACCTCCCTGGGCCATGGCGATGCCGAACACGGCCGCGGTCGCGACGAGGGCACCGAGAAGGGCACCCAGGTACAGCGAGTACACGCCGAAGGCCGCCAGCGTTCCCGTGGTGATGACGGCTGTCGCCCCGACGCTGGCCCCTGCCGAGACCCCGAGCATGTAGGGATCGGCCAACGGGTTGCGTACCAAGGTCTGCATGACGGCGCCGCCGACGGACAGTCCGGCCCCGGCGACGACGGCCAGCACCGTTCGTGGAAGTCGCAACCCCCACACGATCTGGTCCACGGTGGCCTCGACGCTGCCTCCGCGCACGTGTACATCCAGGACGTGCCACGCCTGTTCGATGGGCAGCCGGATCGTGCCGAAGGCCAGCGAGAGCACGACGCTCAGGATGAGGGCAACCGCCAGGACCAGCAGTACGGGCCCGGCGGGCAACCGGTGATCCTCGTGGGCCCGCGATGACGTCGATCCGTCCGACAGTTGCCGTTGCCCGGGCGAAGCGCAGGGATGGGTGTCTCGATGGCGGACATGTGGCAAAGGAACTCCTGGCGGTTGACGCCCATCTCGCGAGGCGTACGGCGGCTGCATTCGCCGGGAGGTTTTCGGGCTCGGGGTCGCGCGGCTCGTCCCCTTCCCAGGTGTCTCCACCCAGTGGGCTCGCGGCGAGCCATCACCCACACCGCTGCGCGTCAGTCCTGGATTCGCACCAGGTTCCCTGACCGGCGAGACGCACCGTACCACGCAGGTGGTGAATCGTCCCACTCATTCATGAACCCGCCCCGAGAATCGAAATCTCCATCCCGAGCGACATGTCCCAGAAGTGGCGGATGTCTCACTCGTACACTGTCTACAGGCGAGGTCATGCAGTGGTGGCGGCCCGGAAAGGCGACGTGCAGACTCGGTATGTATCCACGAGATGAAACAAAGGCTGTCGACGGGTTTCAGTGGTCTTGTTGCTGCCTGGGGGCCATTGTCCCAGTTCGGTGTCCGATCACATGCTCGTCATCACGGGTTCATGTCCTGTTCACAACCGCGTCATTACTGGATATTCCAGATCGCCGCCCTTTGCGAATTGAACCTCCGCGTCGCTAGCATTGGATCGCAGATCCTCCCGGGGTGGTTGCCTATTCTCCTTGACAGGGGCGTGCATCTTCTCCTTGACAGGGGCGTGCATCTTCTCCTTGACAGGGGCGTGCATCGACTTCCACAGGGGCTCTGTGAAGCACGTCAATTCCTATGGATGCGAATCCGTGAGGAGTATGAAAAAGCCATGCCCTTGAAGAGACGTCCAGGGCGCAGAGTCCTCGCGGCGGCTGCCTCGGCAGTCCTCGCAGTGTCTGCCATGATGCAGGTGCCGGCGGCTCACGCCGTCATTCCACCCAAGCCGCAGGGCTATCCGATCGCGCACCTCTATGAGTCGTGCACGGATGCCTCCGCCCACGCCCAGGGATACCCCGAGTGGCATTACGGTGAGACGGGACGACGCTACCTCAGCGACGGCACGATCCAGTTCACCAACCGCACCGATCAGGTCGTGCCGTACACCGGCACGATCGAAACTGAGAGCAACCACGCCATTTCGGCGACCTCGGCGGCGAAGCTCCCCTCCGGATGGAACACCACCGCCAAGTCTGACATCGGCCTCAAGCTGTCCAATGGCTGGGTCGAGGGTGAGACCGTCGGTCCCGTTAAGCTCAAGCCGGGTGAGTCGATCCGCGTCGAATACGGCGTCCTCGAAAAGGACTTCGTCTCGATGTTCGTCACCTGCCGCGACGGCGTCCTACAGAACTCCAACGGCGCTAACGTCATTCGCGGCACCGGTCCGGCCGAGCGATACGCCTTCGTCTACCTCATCCACGCCGACGGCTCCATCTCGGATCTGGCGATGCAGATCCCGTCGCGCCACGCGGGTGCCAACAGCAAGCCGATGGGATCGGACGCCTACACCGCCATGTCGGGCCCCAGCCTGGAGTCCGTGGCGAAGCCGACCGACCACGTCGTCGAGCCCGCCGTCGCTCCGCAGAAGGATCCGTCCTGGCCGGCGAAGGGTCAGACCTGCCGTGCCCGCGACATCGCGTGGTACCCCTACGACATCTCGTCGATCCAGCCCACCTACCGCAAGCCCGGCTACTCGACGGACTTCCTCAACTGGTCGAAGGCCCCCTACGACTACCACCCGGTGACCGACTTCGTCGTGGGTGCCCAGTACAACGGGTACGCCAACTGGATGGGTCGCTACGGCCGCCTGCCGGCAGGATGGCTTGGCAGCGTCGGGGCCACCAACCGTGCCTACATGCCCGTCGGAACCGCCCTTGGTGCGGTACACCTGCAGCCCGGTGAGCGCGTGCGCGTCACCTATGGCACGACGATGACCCGCGTGAACTATCGCGAGATCCACTGCGGCAGAGACGGAAAGTACAGCTTGGTGTCGAACTACGGCACCGCCTCGGCGCCAAGCGGTTTCTGGGCCGAGGCCACCGTCACCTCCCGGGACGGCAGCGTTCGCAAGATTGACGTCACTCCCGACAAGTACCGCCAGGTTCCCCTGCCGACTCAGTCAGATCGCTGATCTCGGCGTCCTCAACACCACGACCACCGTCAATCCCGACCACGAAGGAGAACACTCATGATCACCCGACTGCTTGCCGTTCCCGCAGCCCTCGCCGCCTCGGCCGCTTTCACGGTCGTTCCGGCCCAGGCCGCCGCCCCGGCCCAGGCCGCCAACCCCACGACGATCGGCGCCTCCTGCGCCAACATCGGTGAGACCGGCCAGACCATCACCCGGACCCGTAGCTACTTCGACGGCTCGGCCGGCACGTGGACCATCTCGAACTACAACGACGAGCCGCTGCCCATCACCCGGACCATCACCGAGACCAAGACGAAGACCTGGAACGTCTCGGCCGGGGTCGACTTCCCGATCCTCGACCTCATCCACGTC
The DNA here is from genome assembly GCF_000367205.1 of Cutibacterium avidum 44067. Taxonomy (NCBI): domain Bacteria; kingdom Bacillati; phylum Actinomycetota; class Actinomycetes; order Propionibacteriales; family Propionibacteriaceae; genus Cutibacterium; species Cutibacterium avidum. The sequence goes on from NC_021064.1 coordinate 1,065,566, forward strand.
ACCTTCTCGACGAGCTACACCGACAGCCAGTCCTACGAGGTCGGCGACACCGTCGGCCCGTACAACCTGGCTCCGGGCAAGACCGCGGTCCTGCGTGCCGGATGGGTCGTCTCGGACTTCCGTGGCCAGCACACCGTCTGCGGCACCGATCACACCTGGAAGGCCAACGGTGGTGAGTTCACCGCGAGCCTTCCGAAGGAGCGTCACATCGCCATCAGCACCCGCGACAACGACCCCTCCCTCGAGGCCTGATCGCCCATGGGATTCCTGACACACCAGGTGCGTCGCGGGGTCACACTCGCGGCGGCGGCTGCCCTGTCAGTGGCCCCGTTCGCCGTCTCCGACGCCCATGCGGTCGAGTCGGCCTCCGCCAGTGACCCCACCCAGTTCGAGCTGCCGCAACGGTGGAACTCCGACTACGAGCCGGGAACCGAGTGCTCGACCCCCGGTGAGAACGGCACCTACCTGACGGCCAAGAAGCGTTGGTTCAAGCAGACCGACGCCTCCAGCGTCGCGAACAACACTGCCAATGCAGTGCCCGTCTCGACGAAGGTGAAACAGTCGCGCACCCAGACCCTCCAGGTCAGCGCAAAGGTTGCCGGTCAGGGTGACCTGGCCAAGATCATGACGCAGACCTTCGGGTTCACCTACGTCAACGAGGTCCACTGGTCGCTCAAGCAGGTCGTCGGGCCCTACACCCTGCCCGCCGGCAAGGAAGGACGTCTGGCCTGGGGATTCATCATCCTCGACGCCGATGCCCAGAACGTCCATTGTGCGCCGAACCTCAGCTGGCAGGCCACGGGTCGCCCGTACCACGTCTCGGCCCCCGAGAGCCGGTACGCCGAACTCCAGATCGACAACCCGGAGTACGAGGACCTCTCGTACTGACACCGGATACCAGAGATCGAGGGGCCGCGGTCATCTGCGGCCCCTCGATCCGTCTTCGTCGTGGGTCTCCTGCCCGCCATTCGCGTCTTCGAACCCGCTCTGTGTTGGCAACACCGGGGCTAGTGGCCCAGACGCCGAGGCGGGGCCCCGTCACCAGGACCCCGCCTCAAGCCATACATGAGAACGTCAGATGTTGATCATCTCTCCGCCGATACCCTCGACAGCATCCTTGAGGGCCTCCGACAGGGACGGATGCGGGAAGATGTTGCGGGCGACCTCGTCAGTGGTGATATCCCACATCTGTGCCACGGTGAGGGCCGGGATGAGCTCGGACACGTCGTGTCCGATGATGGTGGATCCCAGCAGCTCGTTGTGACGGGCGTCGGCGACGACCTTGACGAAGCCGGACCCGTCACCCATGCCCCAGGCCTTGCCGTTGGCCGAGAACGGGAACCGTGACACCTTGACGTCGTAGCCCTGTTCCTTGGCCTGGGCCTCGGAGTAGCCGAAGGTGGCGACCTGCGGCTGACAATAGGTGACCCGAGGGATCATGGCGTAGTTGATGGGCATGGTCTGCGCCCCGGCGATGGTCTCGGCGGCGACGACGCCCTGGGCCTCGGCGGTGTGGGCCAGCATGAGCTTGGCCGTGCAGTCACCGATGGCGTAAATGCCCGGGACGCTGGTGCGCATGAAGTCGTCGATCTCGATGGCGCCGCGTTCGGTGAGCTTGACGCCGGTGGTCTCCAGGCCGTACCCCTCGACCCGCGGGGCGAAGCCGACGGCCTGCAGGACTCGGTCGGCCTCGAGCACGGTGGACTCGCCACCCTTGGCCGGACTCACCGTGACCTTGACCTTGTCTCCCGAGTCGTCGATCGACTCGACCTTGGTGCCGGCCATGACCTTGACGCCGAGCTTCTTGTAGGCCCTGGTGAGTTCCTTGGAGACCTCGGGATCCTCGTTGGGGACCATCCGGTCAAGGTACTCGACGATGGTGACCTGGGCACCGTAGTTGGCCAGGACGTAGGCGAACTCGGTGCCGATGGCGCCAGAACCAGCGATGATGATCGATCCGGGGACCTCGTCGGAGAGGATCTGCTCCTTGTAGGTGACGACGCGGTCCGACAGCTGGGTTCCCGGCAAGGTCTTGACGGTGGACCCAGCGGCGATGATGCAGTTGTCGAAGGTGATCTCGTCGGACACCTGACCCTGCCCGTCCTTGACGACGACGGACTTGGGCCCGGTGAACTCGCCCCACCCGGAAAACTCGGTGATCTTGTTCTTCTTCATGAGGTAGTGGACACCCTTGACCATCCGGTCGGACACCTCACGCGACCGGCTGTAGGCCTTGCCGAAGTCGACGGAGATGTCGCCGCCGATGCCGAAGGCGCCAGCCTCCTTTGTGACGATGTGCGCAAGTTCCGCGTTGCGCAAAAGCGACTTGGTGGGGATACAGCCAACGTTGAGGCAGACACCGCCCCAATATTCCTTCTCGATGATGGCGGTCTTCTTGCCGAGCTGAGCGGCACGAATGGCGGCAACGTAGCCGCCAGGGCCAGCTCCGAGGACAACAACGTCAAAATGTGAGCTCATGGGTAACACTCTAGTGGGAAGGTCGGTCTGTGACGATGATCTCACTGAGGAGACTTCTGTCGGGTTGCGACTGGCCCCTTCTGCCCCGCGGTTCAACCTCAGATCTGATATATCCTTGTCGGAAGACTTCATCTCGTCGAAAGGATCTGCTGTGGACAACATCACCCCAGCTGCCGTCGGTCGCCTCATCCGCGACGCACGCAAGCAGCGCGGCATGACGCAGAACCAACTGGCGGAGCTCCTCAAGACCTCCCAGAGCGCCATCCACCGGGTCGAGTCAGGCACACAGAACCTCTCGCTGGAGTACATCAACCGCATCGCCGAGGCCCTTGAGTCCCCCATCATCACCCAGCCGGGTGGCGGCACGATGAACTACCGCATCGAAGGCGGCCGCCAGCTCGAGGGCTCCATCGAGGTGCGTTCCTCCAAGAACGCTGCCGTTGCCCTGCTGTGTGGCTGTCTCATCAACCGTGGCCGCACTGTGTTGCGCGGAGTCGCTCACATCGAGGAGGTCAATCGCATCCTTGAGGTGCTGACGTCCATCGGCGTCACCTACGAGTGGTCCGAGGACGAGCGCGACCTCACCCTCATTCGTCCTGCTGAGCTCAACCTTGACGACATGGACGTCGAGGCCGCCCGTCGCACCCGAAGCGTCATCATGTTCCTCGGCCCACTGATGCGCTTCTATGACTCCTTCAAGCTCCCCTACGCCGGCGGCTGCAACTTGGGCGCCCGTACCGTCGAGCCTCACCTCCAGGTCCTGCGCGCCTTCGGTCTTGACGTCGTCGCGACCGAGGGTTTCTACCAGTGCCACATGACGGATCGCACGGTCAAGGAGCGTCACATCGTCCTGACCGAGCGCGGCGACACCGTTACCGAGAATGCTCTGCTCGCCGCAGCCCAGACTCCGGGCGTGACGATATTGCGCAACGCCAGCCCGAACTACATGGTTCAGGACCTGTGCGTCTTCCTGTGCCAGCTCGGCGTCAAGATCGAGGGCATCGGGACGACGACCCTGCGCATTCGTGGCGTCGAGAACATTGATGTCGACGTCGAGTACGCGCCGTCCGAGGACCCGATCGAGGCCATGAGCCTCCTCACGGCAGCCGTCGTCACCAAGTCCGAGCTGACGATCACCCGCTGCCCCATCGAGTTCCTCGAAATCGAGTTGGCGATTCTCTCCGAGATGGGTCTGGACTTCGATCTCTCCCCCGAGTACGTCTCCCACAACGGATTCACCCGTCTGGTCGACGTCACCGTCCGCCCGAGCGAGCTGCGCGCGGTCGCGGACAAGATCCACCCGATGCCCTTCCCGGGCCTCAATATCGACAACCTGCCGTTCTTCGCCGTCATCGCCGCGGAGGCCGAGGGCCAGACCCTCATCCACGACTGGTGCTACGAGAACCGGGCCATCCATCTGCTCGAGTTGGGCAAACTCGGAGCCGACGTCCAGCTCCTCGATCCGCACCGACTCATCGTGCGGGGACCGACGCGCTGGCGCGGCCGTGAACTCATCTGCCCACCGGCCCTGCGCCCGGCCGTCTGCCTGTTGTTGGCTGCCCTGGCCGCCTCCGGCGAGACGACCCTGCGCGACGTCTACATGATCAACCGCGGTTACGAGGACCTACCCACCCGACTCGGGGCACTGGGAGCCAAGATCTCCGTCTTCCACGGCTGAGCCGAGGCGTCCTCGGGCGACCAGTCCAATTCGTCACCGGGATGGTTCCAGGTGCGCTCGAGGACCGCATGGACGACGCCTGCAGCCTTGCCGAGTGCAGTCTCCGGGGACTCCCCTGCGACGAGCTGAGCCGTCAGGACTGCCGTCGTCAGGTCGCCAGCGCCGTTGAAGTGACGGTCGATGAGGGGACCATGGGTCACAATGGTCCGTTCCCCCGCCACCGCAACCATGGCCAGCCCGTCACCGTTCTCGTCCTGATGCGGTACTGAGGTGACGACGACGAATTTCGGGCCATCAAGGCCACGAGCGGCGTCCACGATCTCGTCAATCGTGAGCGGCATGGTGTCGGTCAGGATGCCGAGCTCGGCCACATTCGGCACAAGGACGTCGGCACTCTGGACAGCCTCTTTCATGAAAGCCACGGTGTCGTCAGGAACGTAAGTCCTCACCTGATCACCAACCATGTCTCCCATGACGGGGTCGCAGACCCACATGGCATCGGGATGGTGCTCCCGGCACTTCTCCACGGTCCGCAAGACGGTGGGACCGGTGAGAGCCGTGAGGTAACCCGACAAGACAGCGTCAACATGCTTGAGCTCGCCGTTGGAGTTGAGGGCGTCAACCATGCCGTTGATCTGCTGAGCATCGATCGGGATACCGGCGACGCTGGAACGGCCGTTGTGGTTGGACAGCAGAGCCGTGGGCATCCCCCATGCTCGGACCCCCATGACGCGCATCACCGGAACTGCGATGCTGTTTCCGACGGTTCCCTGGACGACATGGGACTGCAATGACAAGACGGTGGGGCTCACGCATGACACTGTAGTTGCCATGGCGATCACGGATCCGGACCATCTCAGGGGCAGAATGTATGGCTGTGCGAGCCACTGACTACCCGTATTGCCAACGTCCGTTCACCGTTCTTGCCCATCGGGGCGGAGCCGGAATGATCGTCAACAAGGGGATCGAGAACACCCTGGCGGCTTTCGGACATGCGGTGGATCTCGGGTGCACCCACCTCGAGACTGATGTTCACGCCACCAGTGACGGTGTCCTCATGGCCTTTCATGACCCCATTCTCGACCGGGTCACCGAGTCCAGCGGTGTCATTGCGAAGATGCCGTGGCACACGGTCAGACAAGCCAGCGTCGGCGGAGAGCCCATCCCCACACTCGATGACGTCCTCGACGCCTTTCCGGAATCCTTCATCAATATCGACATCAAGCACGACGCCGCCACCATGCCCCTCATCGAGGTCCTTTCCCGTCACCGGGCCTGGAATCGGGTCTGCGTCGGATCGTTCAGCAGCAAACGCATCCGAACGTTCCGCCGGTTGGTGCGCGAGCGCACGGCCACCGCGGTGGGACCGGTCGGAGTTGGGTGGGCCGTCGTCGGACCGAACAGCCTCCAGATGGCCGAATCTCGAGGCGACGCGTACCAGGTCCCCCATCGTGTGAGCCGGTACGGTGTTCCCCTGGTGACGCCGACCTTCGTTGCCGCTGCCCATCGCCTCGGTCGAGCGGTTCACGTCTGGACGATCAACGAGGTGTCAGAGGCTCGAGAACTCATGGACATGGGAGTCGACGGGATCGTCACGGATCGTCCCGACCTCATGTGCGACTTCGCGCGCATTCACCAGCCCAAGGACGCCCCGACACTCATTCCACGGTGAGTCGCGGCGAGCTGAATGCCCAACTGGTCACAGCTTGTTCCACGACGCGAACGCCCGTCCCGAAATTCGGTTCTGCTCCCGGAATTTGTGGCTTGTGGGATGCTGGACCCATAGACGACGGCCCAACCAGGGCCTGACGCCTACGACCAGGAGGGAGCATCATGGCCGACCGTGCACTGCGAGGCATGGGTTTGGGATCCAAGAGCTTCGAGGACGAAGAAGGCGTTGAGATGGCCGAACGCCAAGAGATTGGCTTCGACTGTCAGAACGGTCACCACTTCGACCTCACCTTCTCCACCGAGGCAGATCTGCCGAGCTTGTGGGAGTGCCCGCGCTGTGGCGCTGAGGCGCTGCGGAGCGACGGCACCGATCCTCAGCGGAAGAAGCAGAAGCCGCAGCGCACCCACTGGGACATGCTTACTGAGCGTCGCTCAATCCCCGAACTCGAGGAATTGCTTGCTGAAAGGCTGGAGGAGATCCGTAAGGGGGATTGATCCTCGGCCAGAACCCTGGGGCGACCCCGAGTCAGCGTGTCGTGGCCCCGAAGAGCATGAGAGTGCCCAGCAGAGAAGGGGCACTCTCATGTGCTCTGGTTGGCCTCAGCGCTTCAAACGACGGTCCTTGATGTCGCCGGCAACCTGCTCAGCCCGTTCGAGGGCGACGTGCCCGAGATCCTTGAGCTGGTGGGAACGATAGTCAACCCCCCACAAGGTGGTGCGAAGCAGAGCCTCGACGACGATTTCCTTGCTCATCTTGGAGTTGCCGTACTCGCGCTCGATGAACTCAATCGGCACCTCGGCGACGGTCATGCCCTTCTTGAGGGTGCGCCACGTCAGGTCGAGTTGGAAACAATAACCGGCCGAGGCAACCTCGTCCAGACCGATCGTCCGCAGGGTGTTCGCGCGGAATGCGTTGAATCCACCGGTGGGATCCTTGACACCAATTCCCAGGCACATCCGGGTCCACAGGCCGCCACCACGCGAGATGAGCTCACGGTACTTCGGCCAGTTCACGACGGACCCACCCTTGACGTAGCGAGATCCCTTGACCATGTCGGCATGTTTGAGGGCCTCGAGGAGCAACGGCAGTTGCTCGGGTTGATGGGAGCCGTCGGCATCCATCTCGACGAGGACGTCGTAGCCGTGGTCCAGACCCCAGTGGAACCCGGCAAGGTAAGCAGAACCGAGTCCTTCCTTGCCCTTCCGATGCATGACGAGAACGTGATCGTCTGCAGACGCCAGACGGTCGGCAATCTCGCCGGTGCCGTCCGGAGAGTTGTCGTCGGCGACGAGAACATCGACCTTCGGATTAGCACGGCGGGTGCGCGCGACAATCGTCTCGACATTCTCCGCCTCGTTGTAGGTCGGAATGATGACGAGGACCTTATCGAGCCGGACCTCAGTGTCGGTGGCGAACATTCCTCTCCGATCTGTTGTTTGCTTGTGCGAGCATATCGCGGCGACGTCGAATCACCGACACCACTGTCGCACCAGCCGCAACGAGAACGACGACGACCCGTAGCCACGTCCCCATTCTCACGGCCAGCGTCAGCCCGGACTCCTGCGGAACCTGCACCGTGAAATTGGTGTGCGCCCCCTCTTCGGTACGCAGGGCTACTGAGCCATCCGGATTGACCAACCCGGAAAAGGAATTCGTCGTCGAGATGATGATGTGTCTCCCCGTTTCAACCGCGCGCGCTCTGGTGATCTGCCATTGCTGGGGAGTTTGGGCGGTATCGATGAATGACGAGTTGTTGGATTGAACCGCAAGAATTCTTGCCCCATGGCGAACCGTGTCCGCGACAGTGTCGTCATAGGCAACCTCGAAACAGACCACCACGCCGACCGGGACTTTCGTCCCAGAAATAGTCGAGTCAAGGACACCCGGAGTCGTCCCCGGAACGGACTGGCGTCCAATATTCTCCAATATGGGAATGAGCGGCAGGAAGAATGACCTGGCGGGAATCCACTCACCGAACGGCACCAAGTTGCGTTTGTGATAGATGGATGTCGGCTTGGGTGACGACGCCGGCCACCACATCGACGTCGTCTGGCGCTCGTCATCGCCGGGTCCGTCGGTCACTGCTCCCACGAGGATTGGCCGCTTCGAGATGGCCAGCGCCCCTATGACGATCTGGTGACTCTCAACGTCGAGAATTGGATCGATGTCGGTGGAGTTCTCGGGCCACAGGATCATGTCGGGTGCGCCCTTGCCTGAAACCCGTTGCTCGGCGACGGCCATGATCGTCTGGGACAGATGATTGTCCGTGACGGACCGGGCATAGCCCATCGCGTAGGGACCGGCAGTACCGTCCACTCCCCCTTGGACGACGAGTACCCGAACGCTGTCATCATGAGTGTCGCGTGTGGCGATCGCCCCCGACACGGTCGCCAGGACTGCGACGACGACGAGTTCTGCCATGAGGCCAACCGCATTATTGACACGCCGCTTTCCTCGGGCAGCGATGACACGCGCCAAGAGGGCTGCCGCCAGGGCGACAAGAAGACTCGTCCCCGTCGTCCCGGCCCACCTCAGGGCTCCGACCCATGGGGTGTCGACGACAGTCCAGGCCAGCCGAACCCAGCCGAAGCCCCCAAGCGGGACCGCAGCGGCTCCCACTTCTGTGGCCGTCCAGACCATAGCCTGGAACAAAGGTGCGCCGGGCAGGACGCTGACGCAGCGGATGGCCCACCCGGCCAGGAGACACCACAACGCCATGACGGCAACGAGAAGCACCGCCACCGGAGGGCCCATGACGCCGACCCAGGCGATGGTGGTGGCGAACAGGCCGAGACCGAAGAGGTATCCCAGACCGGCCGCGGCACGGCCTGTCGTGGGACGGACGAGCAGGATGAGTGCGGCGAGTCCTGGAATGACGAGGATCCACCAATCCAGCGGCTGGAATCCAGTACCTGTGGCGGCGCCGGCGACAAGTGCAGCCAGGCCGCGCAGCCACGACGTGCGCGGAAGGTGGGAGAGGTGCGTCACCGGGTACCCAGCATGCCGAGATCGTCGAACATGGTGTCGAGGACGACGACCGTTTCCGTCCCGCAGTGACACTCCTTGCGGATGCGGGTGACCAGCTGGTCGAGGTGACTGGTGTTGGGCGCCTGAACTCTCGCCAGGTAGGAGGCCGCGCCAGCGATGGAGTGGCAGCCTCGCACCTCCGAGAAGGTCCTCAAGATGTCGGGGATCCTCTCGTCCTCCTCAGGATCGATGGGGTTGAGGAAGATAAAAGCCGTAATGCCTGCGCCGATGGCTTCCAGGTTGAGAGTGGCGTGGTAGCCGCAGATGATTCCCTTGGCTTCGAGCCTCTTGACGCGCTGCTGGGCGGCTGAGGTGGACAAACCTGTCTGATGTCCGAGCTCGGTCCACGACATCCGACCGTCTCCCTCGAGCAGACTCAGGATCTGCCGGTCGGTGGCTTCCAAGATCGGCGACCGATCCTCGTCCTCCTCGTCGTGGTGCTTGGTCATGAGTGGCTCCTCCCTGTCCCCGGTTCGGCCCAGTGGGATCTCAGCACGTGAATGGTAGATCCGGCGAGCAAATTCGGTGCCGCAGATGCTACCCGGGACGGGCGACCTCGGCCGTCGAGGCAGACCCTTTCGACGATCTCCAGGTCGAACTCGGCGAACCAGTCCTCGAGGTCCGCCACGCCGGAATACGACTGGTTGGGGGTGTCATGCCAGGAGTACGGCAGATCGTGGGAGGCCGGCATCCTGCCTCCGATGATCTTGAGTCGGTTGCGCCAGTACACGAAGTTCGGCACGAGCAGGATGAGCAGGGTGCCGATGCGTGCCATTTCCGCTAAGACGACGTCAGGAGAGACGACGGCCTGCAGGGTCTGCGACAAGATGACGACGTCGTAGGAGTCGTCGTGGAACTCCCCCAGGTCCTCGTTGAGATCCATCCCCAGTACCGGCACCCCCGCCGACATCGCGGTGGCCAGGGAGGATTGATCCAACTCGACACCGGTCCCCAGACAGTCTCGGGTGGTGATGAGGTGACGGAGCAAGGAGCCGTCGCCACATCCAAGGTCAAGGACGCGGGAATGGGACGGCACGAGTGAGGTGATGATGCGTTGATCGGGACGGAGTGTCACAGCGTCGTCTCCCTCGTGCACAGGTGGCCGTCGAAATGTGGTGCCCGCGGTGATGCCCTCATTGGCAACCAATCGGCGGTGAGGAAGGCCCTGACGAGGTCGTGGTAGGGGTCGAGCTTCATGAGGAAGGAGTCGTGGCCCCACGACGAGGCGATCGTTGCGAAACTCACTGGTAGCCCTCCTCCCTCGAGATGACGGGCGATCCGGCGTGAGTGGGCCGGGGAGAATCGCCAGTCGGTATCGAAGCAGATGACGAGGAAGTTGACCGGATCTGCCACCAGTGCGTCGGTGGCCCCGGCGCGGCCGAACGGGTCGAAGTAGTCCATGACCCGAGTCAGATAGACGTAACTGAGTGGGTCGAATCGGGTGAGGAAGGCCTCGCCCTGGTGATCAAGGTATGACTCGACGGCGAAGTTGATGCCGAACCCGCGTTCCACCGATTCGGACTGACGAGACCGTCCGAACTTCTCGGCGAAGGCGTCCTCGGACAGATAAGTGATGTGAGCGAGCATCCGCGCGATCGACAATCCGGTGTTTGGGCGGACGTCGTCATAGGTGCCATCCGCAAAGGCTGGATCGCGCAGGATCGCCTCACGTCCCACCGCGGAGAACGCGATGTTCTGGGCCGTCAGCCCGCTCGACGAGGCAATGATGATGGCGTTGTCCAGGGTTGACGGGTACGTCAGCGACCAGTCGAGGGCCTGCATACCGCCCATGGAGCCGCCGACAACGGCGTGAAAGTGCTCCACACCCAGGTGCTCGGCGAGTCGCAGGTGCACTTCGACGAAGTCGTGCATATCGATTTGAGGGAAATCGAGTCCCCAGCGTTTTCCAGTGTCCGGATTGGTCGAGGCCGGTCCAGTCGTACCGGAACAGCCTCCCAGCAGGTTGGAGGCGATGACGAAGAAGCGGTCGGTGTCGATGGCGCGACCCGGTCCGATGATGTTGTCCCACCACCCTGGGCGATCCGCTCCCGGGTGGAAACCTGCTGCGTGGGCGTCTCCGGTGAGAGCGTGACAGATGTACACCGCATTGTCACGAGCTTCATTGAGGGTGCCGTAGGTCTCGTAGGCGACGGTGACGTGATCGAGACGGCCACCTGCGATCAGATGGAGAGGGTCGTCCGGCGTGGCAACCGTCGCGTACTTGGTCTCGACGGTCCCGACTCCGGGGCCTACGGGGCTGGTTCTGTGCGCTGGCAGACGGGGTGACATCGTGACCATTCTGCCAGTTCTCGTCGTCGCGCCCACCATGTGAAGGGTCCCAGCCACTACGCTCTTTGTCGTGCGCATGATGGATCAAGTCAGCCTTGAACGCGTCTTGCGGGGTGTGGCAGGCCAGCCGCGGGTGGTCTGTGGCGGTTCGGGGGCCACTCCCCTACCACTCCTGGGCATCATCGACCGATGTGTCGAGACGTGGCGGTTGGTGTGCATCAATGCGCCAGTCGGTGTACCCACACGCAAGGACGTCGTTCACGAGACGATCTTCATCGGCCCGGGTGGTCGACGTGCCGAGAGCCTCGAGTATGTCCCCTGTCGTTTGAGCCTGGCACCGAGCCTCTACGAGGAGCGACTCGCACCCGACATCCTCGTTCTGCACACCAGCACTCCACGCAATGGCACCGTGAGCATGGGCATTGAGGTCCAGGTGTTGCCGGCCGCCCTCGACGCGGCCAAGCGGCGAGGTGCTCTCATCATTGCCCAGGTCAATCCGAACATGCCCCATGTCCTCGGCGACGGAATCGTTGACGTCGATGACATTGACATCGGCGTTTTCGTCGACGCTTCCCTGCCAACTGCCTCCATGCCGTCCCCGGGTCCGCTGGCCCGCCAGATCGGTGACCGGGTGGCTTCCCGGATCCGTGACGGCGCCACCCTCCAGGTGGGGATCGGTGCGGTTCCTGACGCCGTCGTCGCTCAGCTGCCCGAGGACATCCACGTGGGCGTGTGGACCGAACTCCTCACCGACTCCATCCGTCTCCTGGACGAAGCTCACACCTTGGACGATCGCGTCGTCACCGGCACCTTCGCGATGGGAACACCCGCCTTGTACGAGTGGCTCGACGACAATCCGCGGGTACGGTTGCTGCGCTGCGAGACCACGAATGACCCCGGGATCATCGCTGGCCAGCCCAAGGCCACCAGTGTCAATACGGCTTTGCAGGTGGACCTGTTCGGTCAGGTCAACGCAACTCGAGTCGGTACCAAGATCCATTCCGGAGTCGGTGGATCCACCGACTTCCTGGTGGGCGCCATGCACTCCCCCGGCGGTCAGGCCCTCATTACCATGCGCAGTTGGCATCCGAAAGCCAACCGTTCGACGATCGTGGACACGCTTGATTCACCGGTTTCGGCGATCCAGCCCTCGGTCATCATCACGGAGCAGGGCACGGCTGAGCTGTTCGGAAACTCCCAGAATGAGCAGGCTCGTCAACTCATCGAGAACACTGCCCACCCGGACGCCCGCGACCATCTCTGGCAGCGGGCCCGGGAGTTTGGGTTGGCCTGATCAGGCGTCGGGTACTTCGACGTCGAGGAGCTCGGCGAGGACCGTGATGACGCCATTCTCCTTGTTGGACGGAGCAACGTAGTTCGAGGCCTCAATGATGTCGGGATGGGCGTTGGCCATTGCGAAGGACCACTTCGCCAGCGGCATCATCTCAAGGTCATTGAGGAAGTCGCCGAAGATCGCCGTCTGGTCCGGGGTGACACCCAGATCGGCCTGCACAGCCTTGACGGCACTGCCCTTGTTCACGCCGGGGTTCATGATGTCGACCCAATTCGGGGTGGCAAGGATGACCTGGTGGTCAGGGGCGATGCGCTGCATCGTCGGGTGAGTGACCTCGGATGCCTCGCCGAAGTCATAGATGGACAGCTTGATGACGTCGCCGGTGTGCTCGGTGAGGTCATCGACGACGGTGTGGCTGTGGTAGTAGGTCGCGACGTGGGAGACAAAAAGGTCATCCCCGCGCTCGAGGTATGCGATGGACTTGGTCGCGACGACCAAACCGACGTCATGCCCATCTTCGACGAGCCTTCGAACTCCCTCAATCACCTCGTGCGCAAGGTCGGGGTCGATGATCGATGAGGAGACGTCGGCGCCATCGCGGACGACATAGGTACCGTTCTCCGAGATGATTGGCATCCCGTCGAGGTGGGAATGGAACATCGTGGACAGGGTGGCGCACTGGCGTCCGGAGGCCGGTACGAAGGCGACGTCACGATCCTTCATGATCTCCAGGAGTGGCCACAGCTGGGCTGGGATGTTCCCCTCGCCGTCGAGGAGGGTGCCATCCATGTCGGAGATGACCAGTCGGAGATCGTCGGCGGGGGCAGGAAACGGGGTTGGCTTCGGCATGTCCACCCGCTCAGAATAGCGACGTGGAATATAGACGACTGATGCCTGGCGAGAAAAACATTCCCACCAGGCATTTTGTCGGGCTGACAGGATTTGAACCTGCGACCCCTTGACCCCCAGTCAAGTGCGCTACCAAGCTGCGCTACAGCCCGATCGGATCGCTTGGCGACCCGAGGAAGTACACTAGCGTACTTCGTCTCCTACGACCAAATCCGTCACTTCTTGTTGCGCTTCTCACGCGGACGGATTTCGACATGCACTGGCGATCCGGCGAAGCCGAAGTCCTCGCGCAACCGCCGGATGATGAACCGCACGTACCCCTGGTCGAACATTCCGGAGGTGAACAGAGCGAAGGTCGGCGGGCAGTTGTGAGCCTGAGTGCCGAAGAGGATCCGCGGCTGTTTGCCACCACGAACCGGGTGCGGGTGTGCAGCCGCCAGACGTCCGAGGAAGGCATTGAGCTTGCCGGTCGAGACCCTCGTCTCCCAACCTGCGGCAGCCGTCTCAATGGCCTTCTCGAGCTTGTCAACGTTGCGACCTTTGAGAGCAGAAATGTTGATCCGGGGAGCCCACGCATAGGCCTGCACATCCCGTTCGATCTCGCGCTCCAGGTAACGCCGACGCTCGTCGTCAGTCAAGTCCCACTTGTTGTAGGCGATGACCATCGCGCGTCCGGCCTCCTCGACCATCGTAAGGATGCGCAGATCCTGGTCACTGATCGACTCCGAGGCATCGATGACGACCACACACACCTCGGCGCGCTCGATGGCGGCCTGGGTGCGCAGGGAGGCGTAGTACTCGTGCCCGGAGGCCTCCTTGACCCGTTTCCGCAGACCTGCGGTGTCGATGAACTGGTACAGGGTGTTGCCAACGGTGACGAGCTCGTCGACCGGGTCCACAGTCGTACCGGACACGTCTGAGACCACGGCGCGGTTCTGACGGGCCAGTCGGTTCAGCAGCGAGGATTTGCCGACGTTCGGCTTGCCCACGATGGCGACACGGCGCGGACCACCTGTCGTCTCATAACTGGCCGGGCTTTCCGGGAGCACCTCGATGAGGGCGTCGAGCAGATCACCCGACCCACGACCATGCATGGCGGACACCGGGTGAGGCTCCCCAAGACCGAGGTTCCACATCGTCGCGGCCTCGGCCTCGCCACGCACGTCGTCAACCTTGTTAGCTGCGACGACGACGGGCTTGCGCGACTGCCTCAGCACCTGGACGACGGCTTCGTCCTCATCCGTCGTACCCACGTTGGCGTCAACGACGAACAGCACGGCATCGGCCGTCGAGATGGCCAACTCTGCCTGTTCGGCGATCATTGCGGCCATGCCCGATGCGTCGGAGGCCCATCCTCCGGTGTCAACGAGGACGAACTGACGGCCGGACCACTCGGCGTCATAGGACACTCGATCTCGCGTCACGCCGGGGACGTCCTGCACAACCGCCGCTCGACGTCCAAGGATGCGATTCACGAGGGTGGACTTACCCACGTTGGGTCGTCCCACGACGGCGACAACAGGCTTGGGAAGAGCCTCCTCGATGCCGTCGCTGGGGCCGTCGAAGAACTCGGGCGAGTCGGACATGAGGACACACTCCTGCTAGGGGACTGAACCACGGTACACGGTCTCGCGCCCGCGGAAACGTTGCTCAGCGCAGCGACTGAGGAACCAGGCCGATGACGGCGTCGATGACCTGCTCCAGATTGAGGCGGGTGGAGTCGATCAACGTAACCCCTTCCGCCGGCTGCTCAAAGGTCGATACCGTCGAGTCGTCACGGTCGCGACGCACAATCGAGTCGATGACCTGCTCCATGTCGACCTTCTCCCCCAGCTCGGCCTGACGCCGAGCGATGCGGACGGCAGGATCGGCCACCAGAAGCACCCTCACCTGGGCGTCGGGGCACACCACCGTGGTGATGTCGCGCCCTTCCATGACGATCCGTCCGCACTCCGTCGCGATTTGGCGCATACGAGCGGTCAAGGCGTCACGGACGGGCTGGATCGTGGCCACCGCAGACACCTTGGCGCTGGTGTCTGGATGCCGAATCTCCACAGTGACATCTTCCCCGTCGATGACGACGAGGTCGTGGTCGGCAGAGGTGTCGATGTCCAACCGGCAGGTGCGAGCCACCTCAATGGCGTCGGACGGATTGGTCTTCGGATCAATTCCCAGATGAGCGACGCGACAAGCCACCGCACGATACATCGATCCGGTGTCCAGATGGGCCGCGCCGAGGCGATTGGCAACCCCCCGAGAGGTCGACGACTTGCCTGACCCGCTGGGCCCGTCAATGGCGATGACAAGAGGTGAGGTTGACACGTTCTGCCTGCCTTTCAATGGCGATCCGACGAGGCGAGACTATCGGCATCCACCGACAGCAGTCAGGAACGCACCGTCCATCCCTGATCGCGCATTGACACCGTCAGCTGCTCAGCCCGATCGGGGGCAACATCGATCGACAGGAAACCGACCTCACGGGCCAGATCGTGCTCGACCGAGAGGTCCTCGACGTTGATACCAGCAGCCTCGACATCAGCGAACAACCTCGCCAGGGCACCAGGCGCATCGGGAATCTCGACGACGACCGCCGTGGTCTTCATCATCTCGTGACCATGCTTACCGGCGACTTTGCGTGCCCCCGACTGCCCGACGCCGAGGAACTCCTCCAAGAGATCGGGGTCGTCGAGGCGAGACAACAAGTCGTCGAGGTCGGCGCGAATGGCCTCCAACTGGCTACGCACCTCGGCCCGGTTGGCGTTGAGGATCTGGCGCCACATGGCGGTCTGGGAACGAGCCACCCGCGTGACGTCACGGATGCCTGATCCAGCGAGCCGCAGGTGCTCAGGACGTGCATGCCGCAGATTGGCCGCCGTGAGGATGCTCATGAGGTGAGGAAGGTGAGACACCTCGGCCACGGCGCGGTCGTGCTCGTCAGCATCCATGCTCACCACACGAGCGCCGCACGTCCTGGCCAGAGCAATGACCTGCTCGACGTCATCATGCCGGTTGTCAGTACGGGGAGTCACCACCCAGGTGCGGTCGACGAACAGTTCGCCGGAAGCTGTCAACGGGCCTGTGTACTGAGTGCCAGCCATGGGGTGTGAGCCGACGTACCTGGTGACATCGACATCTCGACCAGCTGTCAAGTCGATGAGTTCGGCGAGCACCGCTCCCTTGACCGACGCGGTGTCCGTGACGACGGCGTGGGGATGACGGTTGAGGCGCTCGACGATGGTCGAGGCGACAGCGGCGGGCGGGGTTGCCACCACGACGACCCGATACGCATCGTCGTCGAGGCCGTCCAGCTGGCCTGCGCCACGTCCGGCCGCCACCAGGGCGTTGCCGCGATCGATGTCCCACAGGTGGACGTCAGCCCCCGCGGCGACGAGGGCTTTCCCGACTGACGCACCGATGAGTCCTGCACCGACGATGAGAATGGGACCCCTCAAGGCCAGTGCAACGTCCTCAGGACTCGTCACTGTCAGCCTCCAGCACGGTGGCAGCGTCGAGACGACGGAAGTGGCGTCGGGTCGAGGCGTGGCGATCGAGCAGTCCCACTTCGATGCTCTCTGGTTCAGCCTCAAGAACGCTCACCGAAGCCCGAACGACCTCAGACACCGACGCATGGTCCGGCAGGTCGAAAGAGTCCTCAGAAGCCACCCCCATGAGAACGGGATCAGTGCTGGCACGCACGGTCCCGTCGAAGTCAATGGTGTAGAAGCGGTCCTCGGAGGGAACGAGGCCGAGCTCTGCCACGGTCACCTGGACCTGGTAGGGCTTGACCTCAGGGCGGGTGAAGACCTTGCCGATGATGCGGGAGTACATGCTCGCCAAGCTGCGTCCCGTGACGTCAAGTCGGTCATAGGCGTAGGCACGAAGATCGGCGAAACGAATGCCCGCCACCCGCAGGTCCTCGGCCTCATGGAAGATCCCGACCGCGGCAAAGGCAAGCCGATCGTGAATCTCGGAGATCGACCTCATACCCCTGGGAAGATCTGCACCACTCTGACGGGCAACCAACGCAATGCCCTCCACGCAACGAGCGACGACGATGCCGTCACCTCCATCACGGATCGAATCAGACACGAAACTGGCCCGGTCGGCCACCCACTGACTCGGTGGAACGTAGGCAGGAATCGTCATGACTGGACCTCCTCGTGCTCCGTCTCGGCGGTGATCTCGTCGACGACCCGCTTCGCCAGCACCGCGACTTCCTCGGTGGGAATCCGCGTGACACCGGTGGAATCGGCATGTGCAACGGTCGGGTACAGACCACGAGACAAATCAGGTCCCGACAGGGCCGAGGTGGTGTTGTCGCTGATGGCGGTGTGCAGAGCGCGAATCGCAAGCATGATGGCTTCGTCGCGATCCATCCCAGGGCGGTAACCGTCATTGAGGACATCGGTGGCGAACAGAGTCCCGGACCCGACGCAGGCGTGAGCGTGCTTCTCGGTGCATCCACCCGTTCCGTCATAGGAAAAGATGCGTCCACGGTGAGCGAGGTCATCCCACCCGGCCAGCAACGGCGTCACAGCCATACCCTGAGCCATCATCGTGCCGTTCGAGCGCACCAGACTCGACAACCTCGCGGCTCGACCGTCCATGCTGATCCGTTGTCCCTGGATCTTCTCGAGGTGATCGACCTCGGCCTGGAAGAGACGAATCATCTCCCCCGAGAGACCCGCTGCGCCTGCAACTCCGGTCACACAGCGATCATCGGTGCCGAGAATTCGGTCAATATCTCGCTGATTTGGGCGCCGCGTCATCGCCGATCCGAGGTCGGCGGCGGCTATCACACCCCCGCTGCAACGGATGGCCAGCACCGTTCTGCCGTGCCTCGACAGCTCAGGAACACTGGTGTCCACCGTCGTCGTAGGCAGCAGCTCAGGGGCCACACGCCTCAAGAACAGGGCAAACGAATCGGTGGTTGTACTCGAGGTGAGGTAATCCTCATCGAGATCGGACAGCGACAGTGGCATGACCCTCCTCGTCACGGATGCACTCGGGATTTCCAGCCTAGCCGACCGATTTGGGTACAGACCCCGATGCAGATACCATCGGTATCCGATACCAGTGGTACTGCCCACGATCCCCTTGCTCTTTCGAAGGACGACAACCCGTGATGCCTGCCGCAGTGGAAAGACCTCATCGCGACGAGGTCAAAAACCGCATACTCGTCGCTGCCACCGAAAATTTCGAACGGGACGGCTATGCCGGCGCGAGTCTGCGCCGCATCGCATCGGATGCCGGATTCACCAAAGGGGCCGTGTATTCCAATTTCGGGTCCAAGCCCGACCTCTTCGGACAGGTGTGCACCGAAAGGCTTGCCAGTGGCGAGAGGGATGTCGTCGATGCCCTCTCCCCCATCTTGTCGAGCGGTGGCAGCCCCGACGAGGTCATGAGGCAGATCAGCGAGAAGCTCACGGAGATCCTCCTGGAAGATGCTCCGTGGCAGGTCATTCTCGCGGAATTCCGTGCTCTGGCCCGCCATGACGAGGAGATCGCCGAGGCCTACACAAAACTGCAGAAACAGCGGATCGCTCAACTGGTCGATTTGACGACCCAGTACTGTGTACTCGACCGCGTCAAGTCCGCGGAGGATGCCAACCCACGCAGCCTCGCGGTGGTGGTCCTCAGCCTGGTCAACGTGCTTGCCCTGGAACACTCCGTGGCCAGTGCAGTCATTGACCAGCAGGTCATAACGGATGTCATCGAACGTTCAATCAGGGGGTTCCTCCAGTGATGCGTTTCTCGAAACGTCCTCCGGTCGACACCCAGGCCCTTGAGGACGCCTCGGGAGTGGTGCTCCACGCCCGCGACTTGAACGCCCATGGGCGGCAAGGAATGATCTTCGGGCCTCTCGACATGGACCTCGCGCCGCGTCAGCTAGCCGTCATCCATGGCCCCGCCGGCGCCGGAAAGTCGGCCCTGCTGCTGGCCCTCTCCGGACGGTTCCGCAGAACGCGCGGGACCCTCATCATCGACGGCATTGATGCGATGGCCGAGCCCTACCGCGCCATTCATCGCACGTCCGTGGCCCGTATCGCCGATTACGTGGTCCCGGAGGATCGCCTGACCCTCAATGAATCAGTCGCTGAGCGATGCCACCTCGATGCTGTCAACCTCAAGACAGCCGAGAGCAGGGTGCGTCAGATCGAGGAAATCGTCGGTTTCCGCATTGACCGCTCCTGCGAGTTCGAGCAGCTCGAAGCCATTGAGCGTGCCGTGGCGTCGGTGGCTCTTGCCATGCTGAGGGAGACGAAGGTAGTCGTCATTGACGATGCCGATGTCATGGTTCCCCACAACCAGCAGAGATTGTTGTTCGAGATGTTCTCAAAGCTCACCGAGCTCGACGACTCGACCATCATCGCCGCGACAGTGGATGACGACATGGCGCCGCCCGGATCCCTCGACGTCGAACTGCCGGCCCACAACCGTGCCCATGCGGTCAAGGACATTCATGGCAACAAGGATGTTGACGGTAATTCTCGCGACCCGGAAGCCCCAGAAGTGACACAGATTCCTCTTGACGGAGAGGAAGAAAAAACCAAGCACGAGGTCGACACCAAGACCGATTCCGCGCCTGAAAAAGAAACCGAATACAACACTCCGACGGAAAATACCCATACCGATGACTCCCCCCGGAGATAACGCATGCTGACTCGATTCATCAGACTCGTACAGTTCGAGTTTCGGCGTTTCAAAGGACGCTCCAAGCTCGGCCTCATCTTCATTCTCATTATTCCGCTGCTGTACGGTGGTATTTATCTTCACGCCAACTGGGATCTTTATTCCAATACCGACAAGGTGAAGATTGCGATCGTCAATCATGACAAGCCGGCCACGTTTGATGGTCGGACCATCGAAGGTGGCAAGGAGTTCCAGGAAACTCTGAAGAAGAATCCGCGATTCGACTGGCAGTTCCTCGGAACCGATGAGGACAAGGCCTATCAGGGTCTTCGTGACGCCGAGTACTTCATGGTCATCGAGGTACCCGAGAACTTCTCGACGAGCATCGTGTCTGCCGGTGACTTCAAGCCGGCTCGGGCGACACTCAAGCTCCACCGTGACGACGCAAACGGATTCATCATCGGTCTGTTGACCTCACAGGTTCAGACAGCCCTTGAGCAGGCCTTGGACCAAAGTGTGTCCGAGACCTACTTCAATGCACTTTTCGTCAACCTGGGCGTCATCAAGGACTCATTGACGAAAGCGTCCGAGGGCTCAGCAACACTCGACTCCGGCATGAAAACCCTTGACGCCGGCGTCAATGAGATGAACACCAAGGTCCTGGGGGCGACCAAGGCCGTTGGCGACTCCACCGCAACCGTCAACAAGGTAAATTCCGCACTGGCGAACGCCGATTCGGCAGCGGCCAAGACGTCGATGGCAGTGAGCCAGACCCGGGTGGGTGCCCAAGCCATCACCGGCGCCGCACAAAGCGTCATGGCCGATGCCCAGGCCGTCAATTCTGCAATGATTCCGCTCATCAACAATGTGACCAAGAACCTTCCTGCTTTGCAGAAACAGGCCGGTAACCTCGTCTCGGCGACGGCGACGTTGCAGAATCCCAACGGGAATTCTGTCGTCAAGATTCAGCACGATGTGACCGGGGCGGCGAACAAGGCATCGGCTCTTGCTGCCAAACATCCTGAACTTGCCGATGATCCTGACTACATCGCATTGACCAAGCAAATCAATGGCGCCGCAAGTTCAACGACGACCGTGTCGTCCAATATTGCGGCGGTCGCAAATATCTCGGCCGGCCTCAATCTGAGCCTCAATCAGCAGAATGCTGACACCCTGGCCGACAATGCCAAGGCCTCGCTGAACCGTCTCAACAAGGATGCGCAGCAGGTCAACAATGGCCTTGAGACGATCAACGGTGCCATGGACAACGCTGATTCAGCTGCCCAGGATCTCAACAAGGCTGTCAACAACGCCACCGACGCCGGCCGCGACTTCACCGCGAAAGCTCCGGAAATTGCCTCTGGCGTCATGCAGTTGAGCAATGGTCTGGGGCAGCTCAAGGCGGGTGCTGACGCTCTGTCCAAGGGAGCGACAAAGCTCCATCAGGGCCTCGATACCGGTGCCAAACAGATACCCGGCATGACGGATGACCAGCGCACCAATCTGGCCAATGTCATGAGTTCCCCGGTCGACGTCGAGCAGACCATCCTCCACTCCGCGAAGTACTACGGACGTGGCCTCGCGCCGATGTTCTTCTCCATCGCCATGTGGATCGCCTGCATCTCGACCTTCCTCGTCGTGCGTACCTTCTCCGGTCGTGCCATGACTGGTCGGGCCAATGCCCTGTCGATCGCGCTCGTCGGCTTTGGCCCGCTGGCGGTGATCGCCTTGGTTGGTGCGTACATCATGGCCTTCGGCGTCTGGTTGACCTTGGGACTCGACCCGGTCCATCCCTGGTACTTCATAGGTTTTGTGACGTTGGCATCACTGTCATGGATGATGCTGGCCTTCTGGATGCGACTCATCTTCGGCTCGCCACAGACAGCCATCTTCCTCATCCTCTTGGTACTCCAGCTGCCCACATGTGGCGGAACCTTCCCTGTCACGATGCTGCCGCCGGTCTATCAGAAGCTGGCAGTCGTCATGCCGATGAAGTACTCCGTCGACGCCTTCCGCGTCCTCATCTCAGGTGGACCGATGTCGACGATGGCGCTTGGATTCGCCGTCGAGGGTGGCATCCTCATCATCTCGACGATCATCACCCTGGCCCTTGTCCATCGCCACAAGCTGTTCCGCATGCGTGACCTGCACCCGCCGATGATCACATCGACCTCCACGGCCGACTTCGCCTTCTCCGTGAGGCCGCGATGAATGACGAGCTGGCATCGCCCTCGGTACGACGGGCTCTCGTCGCCGACATCATCTGCGTGATCCTGTTCGCAACGATTGGACGGGCCAACCACGGGGAGGCCCTCTCCCCCGGTGGCCTGTTACGAACCGGCACGCCGTTCGTGCTGGGCCTTGCCGTCGGTTGGGTCATCGTCGTGACAGCTCGTATCCCGGCACAGCGCTGGCTGGCTGGACTGGTTTTGTGGGCGTCCACCCTCCTCGTGGGAATGGTGGTTCGCTACTTCACCGATCAGGGGGTGGCAGTCGCCTTCATCATCGTGGCGGCAAGCTTTCTGGCTCTCACCCTCATCGGGTGGCGAGCCATGATGATCGGCACCAGGACGGCGCGTCGCAGGAAACGGCAGGTGTGACGGCAAGAGGGCCGGCGGGTGAACCCCGCCGGCCCTCTTCTGTGGTTGTTGATGAAACCGTGCGGTTGAACGCGTCAGCGGCACAGCCACAACGTGGTCATGCGACCCCAACCATCACTTCTCCTCCTTCGGCAACCGCCACTGATCGTGCTCGGTGATGTTGCGTGGACGAGGTCCGTGATAGTCAGGCCCGTAAGCGCCCGGAGCAGGGCGACGCTTACGCACTGGCGCCGTCACACCAGGAGCAAGCCGACGTGAAATGACGAGGAAGCCGGTATGACCCGTCGTCCCGTGAGCCGGACGGATGGCCAAGCCTTCAGCGTGCCAGTCCCGGGTCGTCGTCTCGGTGGCCTGCGGCTCCGTCCATCCACCATCGGCACGAAGAGTGTCCATTACCCGACCCATCTGGGTCGTGGTGGCGACATAGCAGCACAGCACGCCGCCCGGAACCAACACCTTGCCAACCGTCTCGACGCACTCCCATGGGGCAAGCATGTCGAGGATGGCGCGGTCGATCGGCTCGGACGTAATGCCAGTCACCAAGTCGGAGACCTTGAGATCCCAGGTGGACGGCACCTCGCCATAGAAGGACTCGACGTTCTTGCGGGCGACGTCAGCGAACTCCTGCCGCCTCTCGTAGGAATACAGGCGTCCGTTCGGCCCAATGGCGCGCAGCAATGGGATCGACAGGCCGCCGGACCCGACTCCGGCCTCCAGTACGCGCGCCCCGGGGAAGATGTCGGCCCACATCGTGATCTGGGCCGCCTCCTTGGGGTAGATGATCGCGGCCTCACGCGGCATCGAGACGGTGAACTCGCTGAGAATCGGTCGCATGGCCAGGAACTGCAAGCCGCCGACGGAGGTGACGACGACTCCCTGAGGCCCGCCGATGAGGTCGTCGTGGCGCACTGCCCCCTTCGTGGTGTGGAAGATGCCACCCGACTGCAGGACGATCGAGTGTTTGCGCCCCTTGGGATCAGTGAGGGTGATCCGCTCCCCAGAACGCAGGACTCCCCCGCCGCCATTTGACACCGGAGCAGCAGGCTCGTCGGCAAGGTGCCACAGGCTGACGAGACCAGCCAGTGACAGACCGGACAGGTCCGGGCGATGAACCCGGCGAGGTCCAGGACCGATCTCGGCCAGCCCGTCAACGGTGAGCACCGCGGCCCCAGCGGTCGTCGCTGAGGTAGTCCCCTTGGGAGAATCCTCGATCGCCAGACAGTCGGCGATGTCGACGCCAAGCCTTTCGGCAGCCAACAAGTACGGATCTGGCGCCGGTTTGGCCGTCCCCGGGGTGACGTCGTCGAAGGTCACAACGGTGTCAAAGGGGTTGCCGATACGGTCGTGGACGGCCTCAAGCACCGGCTCGACGACGGCGTGGGCCGATCCCGTCACGAGCGCCATGGGCACCCCGGCCTCACGGATCTCTGTCAGCAGGTCCAGCACACCCGGACGCCACGGCACCTCTCGTTCCCGGTTGAAGGTCGAGACCATCGTGATGAGCTGGTGCCGCACATCCTCGGCGGTTACCGACTCCCCAATCTCTCCGGCCATCGCCTCGCAGACATCGGTCATCGGTCCGCCAGTGAAGCTACTGGCCTTTTCGGGCTCCCACATGA
This sequence comes from Cutibacterium avidum 44067, assembly GCF_000367205.1. Taxonomy (NCBI): domain Bacteria; kingdom Bacillati; phylum Actinomycetota; class Actinomycetes; order Propionibacteriales; family Propionibacteriaceae; genus Cutibacterium; species Cutibacterium avidum. The sequence goes on from NC_021064.1 coordinate 1,089,705, forward strand.
TTCCGTGGGAGGACAGAATCGCCAGTTCTGCCTCGACCCAGCGAGGTTCTGTATCGACGAGGGTCCCGTCAAAGTCCCACAACACCGCTGCAAAACGGTTGGCAGTCGAGGTGTGCAAGGACGTCTCACTTGGCGTTGAAATAGTTGGCCTCCGGGTGATGGAAGACGAAGGCGTCGGTGGACTGTTCTGGATGGAGCTGGAACTCCTCCGACAGCTCCACACCGATCCTCGCCGGGTTGAGCAGTTTCACCACCTTGGCCCTGTCATCGAGGTTCGGGCAGGCGGCGTACCCGAAACTGTACCGGCAGCCCCGATAGGTCTGATGATCGATGGCATCGGTGACGGAGGTACCGTCGTCGTCAATCCTCAATTCATGACGCACACGGGCGTGCCACATCTCGGCGAGGGCTTCGGTCAACTGAACGGACAGCCCGTGCAACTCGAGGTACTCCCGGTAGGAATTGGCCTCGAAGAGTCGTTGGGTGGCAGCCGAGACGGCCTTGCCCATCGTCACCAGCTGGAAACCAATGACGTCCGGGCCGTACTCGCCAGCCTCGTCGACGTCGCGGAAGAAGTCGACCAGGCAGAGCTTCCGACCACTACTTTGGCGTGGGAAGGTGAACCGGGTGACCTCCCTCGAGGTGTCCTCGGGGTCCAGGATGATGAGGTCGTGCCCCTGGGAGAAGCACGGCCAGTAACCATCAACCACGCCGAACTGGGCCAGGTTCTCCTGACGGATGCGGTCCAGGAGAAGTCGTAAACGGGGCCGAGCCACCTCATTGACCATGCGATCCCAGGACCCGTCGCTGCGCGAACCCTTAAGACCCCATCGGCCCATGAAGGTGGCGCGCTCGTCGAGCCAGACCAACACGTCGGCCAACGGAATACCCGTCGAGACTCTCGAACCCCAGAACGGCGGGGTCGGGATCTCGACCGACCCTGGAACCGGTCGGGCCACATCGGCGCGCGGGGCATTGTCATCAGAAGTCATGTCGTCGGTCTCAACAGCGGCCTGTTTGACCTTGATACGACGGCGTCGAGGCTTCGGGAGTTCAGCTCCCGGAACCCCCTTCTTGACGGCCATCACGGAATCCATGAGGCGAAGTCCCTCGAAGGCGTCCCTCGCGTAGCGCACCTCGCCCTCGAACAGGTCGTTGAGGTCCTCCTCGACGAATGTCCTCGTCAGGGCAGCACCACCGAGCATGACTGGGTATTTGGAGGCCAGTCCGGTCTGGTTCAACTCGAGCAGGTTGTCCTTCATGACCATCGTCGACTTCACCAGCAGACCAGACATGCCGATGACGTCAGCCCGATGGGTCTCGGCGGCCTCGATGATCGCCGTCACCGGCTGCTTGATGCCCAAATTGACGACGTGATAGCCGTTGTTGGAGACGATGATGTCGACGAGGTTCTTGCCGATGTCGTGGACGTCTCCCTTGACCGTGGCGAGCACCAGGGTGCCCTTGCCGGAGGTGTCCGACTTGTCCATGTGAGGCTCGAGGTGAGCGACTGCCACCTTCATGACCTCCGCGGACTGCAGCACGAAGGGAAGCTGCATCTTGCCCGACCCGAAGAGGTCGCCAACCACCTGCATGCCGGCCAGCAGATCCTCGTTCACGATGTCGAGAGCAGCCTTGGACTCCATGGCCTCGTCGAGGTCATCCTCCAGGCCCTTGGCATTGCCGTCGATGATGCGCTGTTTGAGGCGCTCGAACAGCGGCATGGCGGCCAGCTCGGCCTCACGCTCGGCACGCATCGAGGCAGCCGTCACTCCTTCGAAGAGTTCCAGGAAGCGATTGAGCGGGTCATAACCGTCATGACGCCGGTCGTGGACGAGGTCGAGGGCGACCTCGCGCTGTTCCTCCGGAATGCGATCGATCGGCAGGATTTTTGCGGTGTGGACGATGGCCGAGTCCAGACCGGCCTTGACAGCCTCGTGGAGGAAGACCGAGTTGAGGACGATGCGGGCAGCCGGGTTGAGGCCGAAGGAGATGTTCGAGACACCGAGGGTGGTACGTACACCCGGGTAACGCTTCTTGATCTCGGCGATGGCGTTGATGGTCTCCAGACCGTCGCGGCGGGTCTCCTCCTGACCAGTGCCGATCGGGAAGGTGAGGCAGTCGACGAGGATGTCACCAATGTCCATGCCCCAGTTGTCGACGAGATCATCGATGAGACGAGAGGCCACCCGTACCTTCCACTCGGCGGTGCGTGCCTGGCCCTCCTCGTCAATGGTGAGTGCGACGACTCCAGCCCCATTCTCGACGACCATCGGCATGACGCGCTGGTAGCGCGATCCAGGACCGTCCCCGTCCTCGAAGTTCACCGAGTTGATGATGCAGCGACCGGGCAGATGCTCCAGACCGGCAGCCAGGACGTCAGGTTCGGTGGAGTCAAGGATGATTGGCAGCGTGCAGGCGGTGGCCAGTCGGGCGCTGAGTTCGGACATGTCCGCCACGCCATCGCGACCGACGTAGTCGACGCACAGGTCGAGCAAGTGGGCGCCGTCGCGGGTCTGGGCCCTGGCGATGTCAACACACTCATCCCAGTTCTGGGCCAACATCGCTTCACGGAAGGCCTTGGAACCGTTGGCGTTGGTGCGCTCGCCAATGGCCAGATAGGCGGTGTCCTGGCTCAGCGGGACGTCGTTGTACAGGGAGGCCACGGCGTCGACGTGGTGAATCTCGCGCTCGGGAACCGGTCGACCTGAAACCCGCTCGGCAATGGCATGGATGTGGTCGGGGGTGGTACCACAGCAGCCGCCGACGACCGATAGGCCGTAACGATCAACGTAGTCGTCCAGAACGGGGGCAAGATCGTCAGGACCAAGGGGATAGCGGGCCCCCTCCCCCGTGATCTCGGGCAGGCCGGCGTTCGGCATGCACATGATCGGCACCTGTGCGCCGCGGGACAGGGTGCGCAGGTGCTCGGCCATCTCGGCGGGTCCGGTGGCGCAGTTGAGGCCGATGGCGTCGACGCCGAGAGATTCCAGCACCGTCAACGCTGCACCGCTCTCCGACCCCATGAGCATGATTCCGGTGGTCTCGACGGTGAAGTCGACGAGAATAGGCAGGTCGACCTTGCGCGCGGTGCCGGCACGATGAGCGCCTATGATTGCGGCGCGAGCCTGCAAGAGGTCCTGGCAGGTCTCGATCTGGACGCCGTCGGCGCCCGCGTCAATCATGGCCTCGATGACCTGCTGGTAGACATCGCGGATGGCGGCGAAACCAATCTGACGAAGGGTCGGCAGCTTGGTTCCCGGACCGATCGATCCAACGACGTAACGCGGCTTGTCCGTACGCTTGTCAGCTGCCTCGCGAGCCAGTTTCGTGGCAGCAGATGCCAGTTCGACAGCACGTGGAGCGATGCCGTACTCCGTCAGGGCCGGCAGGTTCACACCGAAGGTGTTGGTCTCGATGATGTCAGCCCCGGAATCCAGGTAGGCGTCATGAATGCGGGAGATGACATCGGGTCGGGTGACATTGAGTATCTCATTGCAGCCCTCAAGTCCCTGGAAGTCATCTATCGTGAGATCGCTGCTCTGCAGCATCGTGCCCATGGCGCCATCAATGACGAGAACGTGCCGGGACAGAGCGGTGCGAAGGGTCATGGGTTCCAGCCTAGGGGTCAGGCTAGCCTTGGCACCATGCGATTTCGACACATGGACCGGCCATGGGTCGTGGTGGCCTTCAGTGGCTGGAACGACGCCGGCTCGGCCGCCACCCAAGCGGCGACCCTCATCGCTAAGTACTCCGAGGCGAAAACCTGGCGGACGATTGGTGGCGAGGAGTTCCACGACTTCCGTCAGACCCGTCCTGCCATCACCGTCATGAATGACGTCGAAATCGTCAACTGGCCGTGCACGACGATCCGTGTTGGCGGGTGGCAAGGCCAGCCGATCGTCATCGTCACCGGTCCGGAGCCAAGTCTGCGCTGGCGAACCTACTGCTTCCGCTTGCTGCGGCGACTACGCAAGCTCAAACCGGCTGGTCTCGTCGTGCTTGGCGCGATGGCCACTGATGTCGCCCACACACGGCAATTGCCCGTGATGGTCTCGACGACCGACCCTGACCTCGTCAGTGCCCTGGGGGCGGAGAAGCTCGAGTACGACGGCCCGACGGGCATCCCCTTCGTCCTTGTCACAGAGGCACGGCGCCACGACTTCAACGCCATCGGGCTGTGGGTCGGGGTGCCGCAATACGCCTGTGAATCCCCCTGCCCTCCGGCTGTGCAGTCCCTCCTTGTCCGGATCGAGGAACTCACCGGGATTGCCGTGCCGCAAGCTGGTCTCGAGGAGGACAAGCGAGAATGGGTCGGAGCCATCGACGAGGCCCTGTCTGAGCATCCCGAACTGGCCGAGTACGTCGCAGCCCTCGAGACGGAACAGGATGCCACCCTGCCCGAGGGGCTTACGGGAGACGTCCTGGCCGTGGAGTTTCAGTCCTATCTACGCCACCGCGGTACCTGACCGCAGTACTCAGTGGCAGCAGTCCTGGGCCGCCTGAGCCTGATTGCGCAGTGAGGTGACGACCTGGTCGGGGTCATCGGATCGGTAGACGGCGGAACCCGCCACGAAGGTGTCAGCACCGGCCTCGGCGGCGCGCTCAATGGTGTCAGCCGAGACTCCGCCGTCAATCTGCAACCAGATGTCCGCCCCGGATGCGTCAATGAGTTTGCGTGCACTACGGATCTTGGCGAGAACGGGATCGAGGAATTTCTGTCCGCCGAATCCAGGCTCCACGGTCATGAGGAGAATCTGGTCAAACTCGGTCAGGAAACCAGCGAGCTGCTCGACTGGGGTCGCCGGACGCAGTGCCACGGATGCTCGCGCTCCCATCGCCCGCAGCTCGCGAGCCAGCTTGATGGGCGCGGTGGCAGCTTCCAGGTGGAATGTGACTGACTGGGCACCGGCCTCGACATATTGCGGTGCCCACCTGTCGGGGTCCTCGATCATGAGGTGGACGTCAAACATGAGGTCAGTGGTTGGACGCAGGGATGCCACGAAAGGCGCTCCCATGACGAGGTTCGGCACGAAATGGCCGTCCATGACGTCGATATGCAAACCGTCTGCTGACGGGATTCGTCCCACCTCATCGGCGAGGCTGGCCAAATTGGCATTCAAGATGGACGGCGTGATGCGAACAGTCATGCTGTCAGCCTAGAGGGTCATACAGGGACGCGGGGAAGCACTCTCCTTGCCACGACGTCAAGACCGTGACCCATCATCCCCGCTTGAAGTGATGGGGTATCCAGAGTTGATGACGACGACTAACGCGTCGCTCGTCAACTATCGACACAGGCTCGAGTGCAGGAACACCGACGCCTGACCCGCGACATGTCGCGATGCACGGCCACTGGACGGTGGCCGATTCGGTAACCGTCATGTGTGGACATCCGCAATACCCTTTCGATGCATCATCACCAACATCGTGGCTTCCGCATCGTCCACCGGTGACGACTGCGACTCACGCCATTGCCCCGGATGTGGAAAGGACATTGATCACGACTGACATAGCCAGCCACGCCTGAGGCAATCCTCGGGACCACCACCGTGGCCCCGAGGATCATTGGTATCAGGCAAGAGTTATCGGAGCATTGGCAGCCGGCATGCAGAAGGATGGCGAGGCCGGAGCATCCTTCTTGTTCGGGGCCTTGAGGGCATCCTGGTAGGCGACCTTGAGGTCCTTCATGGCCTGGTCGACCTCGGCGACCCGCACCCATGCGTTACCACGAATGAGACCAGCCCTGTCGATGGCACGGTTGAGCAGACGGATGGTGTCGCCGTCCTTGTAATTGATGACGCAGGTGTCGCGATCAAATAGAACTTGCGCCATCAAGCGTCCCAGTTTGGCACGCACGAACTTGGTGGCAACATCGGTCGGCTTAAGGTCAGGCATGGCCTGAGCCGTAGCGAGAGCCTTTTTAAGAGCAGCCACCTCGTCGGTCAACTGCGCGGGGGTGGAATCAAGAGAAATCAGCACGTTGATAGCGTGGGCAATCTCATCGAACACGACAGTATGCGCGTTCTGCACCTTGTCCTGAATGGTGAGAGTTGCGGTGTGCGTGGTGTCGCACATGGTCAGGAACAACTCGACACGAGCCGGAATCGACTTGACGAAGGTGGTGACTCCCTTGATGACCTTCTCAAGCTGGGCCTTAAGAATCTTGGCCTGCTTCAGGAGGTCCGAAATGGTATCAATGACCTCCTTAGGAGACAGAGAGGCCTTGGCGACCTTGAGATCATTGGTCAGCGAGTGAATACGATTATTGACATCGCCAAGCAATGCGTGTGCATCAGAGGTATTACTCGACACGGCGGAAACAGCCGGCACGGCAGCGTGAGCCGCGGGGGTGGAAAGAGCGACTGGAGCCATCAGGGCACCGGCAACCAGTGGGGCGGCGATCAACTTGATCCTCATGAGGTTCTCCTCGTTAGAGCGACGTGTCCACGACTTCGGACCACATCACTGTCGCAGACGAGACCGAGTGCTGAGAATACAAAAGCCGGGATATCCCCCAAAGAGCTACCTACATGTATACCAAGGAACTTCGCAGGATGACGAGAGCTAACTTTTGTCCTCCATACCGTGTCGAGCACCACGCGCACCAAGGCCGCTGCCGACCGATGTCACACGTAGCATGTTCCGACCTACGGTGTGGTTGCCCACCAACCCGGGGCAACCACACCCTTCGGCCCCGCTTCCGGAAATACCCAGTGCATCAAGTGCCGACGTCAGCGTGGACCGGGCTGTTTCTGATCTTGGGATGTCGTTGACATCCGTCAGCCACACATATGCCTGATAATCGCATTCCTCACTCGTCGTGTATACGGAACAATGCGCAAAACATGGCATCGGTGCCGTGACGATGTGGCCACAGTTGGATGGCGTTCGAGTTTCCGGACGCAGCGATACCAGGAATGCCCGGAAGCATGGCAGGAGCGTCGAAAACGTCAACTGGCAGGGACGCGCGAGCATACTCAACGATATCGATGGTTTCGGCTCGGTGCGGTGAGCACGTGACGTATCCGACGATCCCACCTGGTCGACTGAGATTGACCGCCGAGGTAAGGAGCCGACGCTGCAGGTGGGTCAACTCCTCGACGTCAGCAGGAGTACGACGCCAGCGCGCTTCTGGACGTCTGCGCAGGGATCCCAGACCCGAGCACGGCACATCAGCAAGGACGGCGTCAAAAGACCGAGCTGGAAGTGGCGGGCACGTGCCGTCGGCAGTCATGACGCGATGGTTGCCCGGGATGGTCTTGAGGGCTTTCGCCACGAGATCAGCACGATGTTCATGCAGTTCCACCGCGGTCAGATTGGTGTTGTGCTGGTTCGCGAGTCCGGCCAGGAGCGCGGATTTTCCCCCCGGTCCGGCACAGAGATCCAGCCATTGACCAAAACTGCCGTTTGCCTCGGCTGCGTGCAGCAAGGCCAGGATCACCAATTGAGAGCCCTCATCTTGTATGCCGGCCCTCCCCTCACGCACCGCAGCGACATCGGACGGGTTTCCTGGGCGCACGACACCCCATGGGGAATACCGAGTTGGGGTCCCAGACTCAATTTCGTCGCGCTCAGCGAGGCCAGGACGGACGACCAGGGTCGGGATCGGCGGCTCGTTGTCCGCCAGCAGAGCGGCCTCCACCTCGTCAGCTCCAAGGCGATCCTGGAAGGCCTTGACGATCCACGTTGGGTGCAGGGTTCGCAGGGCCATGACGTCGACGCCCTCGCGTCCACCGATCTCGCTGGCCCATTCCTCGAGGCTGTGGGTGCTGATGCGCCGGGATACGGCGTTGACAAGACCTGTTACTCGTTCCCCGATGACTTGACGGGCCAAATCGACCGAAGTGGCCACAGCAGCTCGGGTGGGCACCCTCATGGCAAGGATCTGGTGTGCCGCCATCCGTAGGACGACGCGCACTCCGGGCTGGAGTTTGGCAGGGTTTCGCTCTGATGCGGCCTCAATGATGCGATCCCAGGTACCCGATCCGCGGGAGGTGCCGTCGACGAGCTCGGTCGCGAACGCCGCGTCACGTCCGGACATCCCGGTGGCACGCAATTGGTCGGCCAGGGCAAGGTTGGCATAGGCACCATGGGTCTCGACGGCCAACAGTGCCGTGTATGCCAGCCGTCGTGCTGGATCCGCCTTGCGGCGTTTCTGGTGGGGACGCTGATTCATCGCAGCCTGGTTCCGGCGTCAATCCCTGCGCCCCGCGCCCAGTCAGCTCCGTTCATGGCCTTCTTCCCGAAAGCCTGGACCTGCAACAGTTCGAGGGGCCGAGAACCAGTCCCGAGGAAGAGCTGCTTGCGGGTGGCGACGAGCTGGCCCGGTTGGGCCGTCGCCACGGTGTCTGGGACCGTTGCGTCGGGGCCAAGGTGGCAGGTGCGCAACACCTTGAAGCGCTTGTCATCGAGTTCAGCCCATGCTCCTGGGGTCGGGGACGTGCCACGAACCAGATGATCGATCTCCTCGGCAGGAGCCGTGAGATCAATGCGGACGTCACCTGGGTGTATCTGTGGGGCGGTCGTCACCCCTTCAGACGACTGAGGCGTCGGCTCGATCCCGGAATCGATGTCCTCGAGTGTCTGAGTCACCAGCGGGGTCGCGGTCTGGGCCAGTTCGTCAAGGAGCTCACCGGCCGTGACCGTCTCGCCAATCGGCACTGTCATGGAGCGATACACCGGTCCGGCGTCGAGGTCTTCGACGAGTTGGAAGACGCAGGCGCCCGTCTCCTCGTCCCCAGCCATGATGGCCCGCTGCACCGGAGCAGCTCCCCTCCAACGGGGCAACAGGGAGAAGTGCAGATTGATCCAACCATGTTTCGGCGCAGCCAGGAGATCCGTGGGGATGAGACCGCCATAAGCGACAACGACTGCGGCATCAATGTCGAGGGCCGCGACGGCGTCGTGTCCCTCGCCGGACTTCACGCTGGTTGCCTTGATGACGCGAATGCCAAGATCCTCGGCGGCCTTGGCGACGGGGCAGGGACGGGGTGTGCGGTGACGCCCTACTGCGGCGTCGGGCCGGGTCAGGACGGCAACAACCTCATGGTGTGGGTCGTCAACAAGGGCCGTCAGGGTGGGGACGGCTACGTCCGGGGTGCCAGCGAAAAGTAATTTCACCCTTCCAGCCTATCGGCCGGACAACGCCCGCCGGCCTCACAAGAGATGCGCAGGATCGATGACGACGCGCAGAGTGCCCTGTTCATGGTTCATGGTGTGTTTGGAACGCAGGTGGAACAAAGCTGAGGACAACTTCCCGACGGAGAGTTGTCCCACCGGACGCACGATGATCCGGTCACGCTCACTCTCTTCAGCTCGCCGCTGTTGAGGGGCCGGGCCCAGCACTTCCAGCTTGTCCCCCATGTCCTCGTTCAGTCGCTCGGTTGCCAGGGCGACCGTTTGCGGCTCCCCGTCGACGATCCCACAGGGAACCGCGGGTGGGAACCGAGCCTCTCGTCGGTCCTCGAGCTCACGGGCCGCCCAACCGATGGGATCGTTGCGAACCATGGCCTGCAAGGCAGCATCCTCCGATGGACCGACGACGACCACCCGCCCGCCATCGCGAACTGATCTGACGAAGGCCATGATCGCCATCCAGCGATCAACGGTCTGTTCCACCGCAGCCAGCCCCGGTCGAGTCAGGGAGGACAGCGCATCGAGGATGACGGCGCAGGAGTATCCCGATTCCGGCACTGGTTCGGCCCCCGGCGTGGCGACGACGAGTCTGGGAGCTGAGTCGACGCTGTCTCGCACGTGGTTTCCCGAGGAGTCGACGACGGGCACGTCCGGGAAGGCGCGGCCCAGTTCGCCGGCCGTCGTCGTCGCTCCAACGATTCCGGACCTGACGTCGGTGGAACCGCACTCGGGGCAACGCCACCGAGGTAGATGGGTGCCGCACCAAGTGCAGTGCAGGTCAACTCCCGTGCCAGTACGCCGTCCTGTCACCGGGCCGCAGCAGGAAGGGCATCTCACGGATGTCCGACACACCGAGCAGGACGGTGAGACCAGATCCCCAACTCGAGGCACCGACACCAGGACCGGTCCACGCAGCAACCCCTCACGGATCGTCGTCATGGCCAGATCGGGCAACCGCACGGATCGGGCCAACGGATCTCGTTCCAGAGCGAAGTCGGAATCCCCTGGGACGCGTACCGGAGCACAGACAGATCTCATCGTCTGACGGTCTGCCCGAATGCCCACGAGCCAGCCTGACCTCAGCCACGACGCACTGCGAACCGAGCAGGAGTAGCTCGCCAACAGCAGGGCGCCGTGATCGACCTGGGCTCGTAGGGCGGCGACATCTCGGGTGTTCGGGTAGGGAGCTCGCGGTTCGTCATGGAGGTCAGAGCACTCGTCCCACACTGCGACCAGTCCGAGGTTCTCGACGGGGGCCATGACAGCTGACCTGGTGCCGATGATGACCTTGGCCGTGCCACGAATGACGGCCAGGTAATGGCGCCATCTCGTCGACGCCGGTTGATCAGCGTGGAGGACGGCCACCGTCCCCGCTCCCAGAACGGCTTCGAACCTGGAATGGAGGGTGGTGACATCCTCGACGGTCGGACAGCAGACAATGGCACTGCGCCCGGAGACAAGGGCTGCGGAGACGGCCTGCAACAGGCCATTGGCCCAGTCCCCCAGACCGTCGTCGTCCCCCGGACCACATACCGGAGTGACCCGCCAATGAACTCGGGGACGCTCGCCGGCTGCCACCAGGTCGAGGAAATGACGTCCATCCGTGAGAGCCCGCAAGGTGCCTGACGGCATCGTCGCGGACGGGACTGGCCACAGCGGCGGGTCAGCGGCCTCTGTCGTCGCATGACGGGTCGGAATGGCCCACCTGAGCACCTCGTCGAGGGTGCCAGCCCAGTGATCGGCAACCTTGCGAGCCAGCCTGAGCTGGTCCGGGGTCGACACGACCTGTTCGGAGATCAACTTCACGACCGGGGAAAGCTTGACCCCTGGTTCCTGTTCGTGGTCGACCGCCATCACGACGCCGTCACACAGCCGTCCGGCGAGTTTCACCCTGACCCGCGTTCCCGCCTGAATCCGACCGACGAGGTCATCAGGGATGAGGTAGTCGAAGGGACGGTCCAGGTGCGCCAAACCAGAGGAGACGACCACATGGGCAATCCATGTGGTCGTCTCCAGCAGCGGTTCGGTCATGGGTCAGATACTACGGCCCACCACCGACGGCATCGCGACAGATGGTGTTCTCTCAGAGACGGGCGGCCGCGGCCAAGGCCTCGGCACGGTCCGTCACCTCCCAGGTGATGCCAGGGAGCTCGCGCCCGAAGTGTCCTCCGGCGACGAGCTGGGAGTAAATCGGACGAAGCAGATCAAGGTTCTTGATGATCGCGCCGGGACGAAGGTCGAAGACCTCGGCGACTGCGCGCTCGATCTCGATCTCGGGAACGTGGTTGGTCCCGAAGGTGTCGATGCGGAATCCCACCGGACGCGCGGCACCGATAGCGTAAGCCACCTGGCACTCGCAGCGGTCGGCCAGACCTGCGGCGACGACGTTCTTGGCCACCCAGCGCATGGCGTAGGCAGCGGAACGGTCGACCTTAGAGGGGTCCTTGCCGGAGAAGGCACCGCCACCGTGACGGGCCATGCCGCCATAGGTGTCGACGATGATCTTGCGACCGGTCAGACCGGCGTCGCCCATGGGGCCACCGATGACGAACTTGCCGGTCGGGTTGACGAGCACCCTCATGTCCTTGTGATCAAGGTCGTAGCGCTCCAGCACCGGGTCGATGACCAGGCGACGCAGATCAGGGGTCATCGTCGCGTCGATGTCTACCCCGTCGCGATGCTGGCTGGAGACGACGACGGTGTCCACCGCCACCGGCTTGTCGTTCTCGTCGTAACGGATCGTCACCTGGGTTTTGCCGTCGGGGCACAGGTAGTCCAGCGCGCCCTCCTTGCGGACCTTGGTGAGTTGCAGGGACAGGGCGTGGGCCATGTCAATCGGGAGTGGCATGAGGGACGGGGTCTCGGTGCAGGCGTATCCGAACATCAGGCCCTGGTCGCCAGCGCCCTGAGCGTCGATGAGGTCAGTGGAACCATGCCGAGTTTCATAGGCTGAGGTCACGCCCTGGGCAATGTCGGGGCTCTGGGCATCAATCGCGACCGAGACGCCACAGGAAGCACCGTCGAAGCCCTTGGCCGAGGAGTCATAGCCGATGTCAAGGATGCGGGAACGAGCAATACCCGCGATGTCGACGTAGGCCTCAGTGGTAACCTCGCCGCAGACCATCACCTGACCGGTCGTCACGACCGTTTCCACGGCTGCGTGGGAGTGGGGATCCTCGGCAAGGAGAGCATCGAGGACGGCATCAGAGATTGCATCAGCAATCTTGTCGGGATGGCCTTCCGTCACCGATTCGGATGTGAACAGACGAGTGGTGGGCATGGTAGTTTCCTGTCCGCGCGGCCACAAGCCGCGCATCGTGTTACTGAGTGGCCAGCAGCGTGTGGACCTCGTCGAGGACCGCTACTGCAACCTGCGACTTAGATCCGGTGACGCGTCGACCGGGCCCCTGCTGGTGGACCACGGTGACATCGGTGCCGACCTTGCCGAACACCTTCCCCTCGCTCACGTCGTTGACGACCAATAGATCGCATCCCTTGCGGGCGAGTTTGGCCTGCGCCAGCTCAAGGAGCTGGGCACGGTCAGGTGCCGTCTCGGCGGCAAACCCGACGACGACCTGATGCGGTACCGATTGGGCACAGATCCGGGCCAGGACGTCGGGAGTCTGGTGGAGTTCGAGGGACGTCGTCGCGCCGACGGCGGAGTCCCCCTCGTGTTTCTTGATCTTGGTGTCGGCGGCCACCGGTGCGAAATCGGCGGCCGCAACGGCCTGGATGACGACATCGGCGTGAGGTGCCAGATCGTTCATGGCCTCGGCAAGGTCCTCAGTGCTGTCGATCCGCGTCACCTCGACGCATGACGGCATGACGACATCGACGTGAGCTGCAACGACGTGAACATCCGCACCTCGAGCAGCTGCCACCTGAGCGATGGCCTTCCCCATCCGTCCGGATGAGGAGTTTCCGAGGTAACGCACTGGGTCGATGGCCTCGCGGGTGCCACCCAGCGAGATGACGACGCGTTTCCCTGCAAGATCCCGGCGGCACATTGCGTCAGCGGCATCCGGACAGGCCAGCAACAGCTCAACGAATTCGGCGATCTCATCCGGATCAGGCAGTCGCCCAGGACCGGAGTCCCGACCGGTGAGGCGCCCGGATGCAGGATCCTTGACGACGATGCCATGACGACGAAGGGTCGCGACATTGTCGATGGTGGCTGGATTCTGCCACATCCCGGTGTGCATGGCGGGCGCCAGCACAACCGGCGCGGACGTGGCGAGAATCGTCGTTGTCAGGAGGTCGTCGGCGTGACCACCAGCGATACGCGCCATGAGATCGGCGGTCGCTGGGGCAACGACGACCACGTCGGCACGCTCGGCCAACCGAATGTGCTCGACGCCGGGAACATCGTCAAAGACCTCGGTGTGGACCGGATGCCCACTCAGTGCCTCCCACGTGGGACGACCGACAAATTCGAGGGCGGCCCTGGTGGGGACGACATGGACCTCATGACCGGCCTCGGAGAGGAGTCGCGAGAGCAGACACGCCTTGTAGGCGGCAATTCCTCCTCCGACACCAAGGACGACGACACTCACGCCAGACTCAGATCAGGCGTTCGGATCAGCGAGATCAGCGAAGGGATCGTCGAGCTCGATGGACGGGGCCTCCTGGGCCGCAGCGGCCTGAGCAGCGATCTCCTCGGCGTCCATCTCATGGGCCTCAACGACACCGGCCTGGATCTCACGCATGGCGATGGACAGCGGCTTCTCCTGGTTGGTCGTCTCCACGAGCGGGCCGACGTTCTCCAGCAGCCCCTCCGCCAGCTGCGAGTAATACGCATTGATCTGACGGGCGCGCTTCGCGGCGAAGAGAACGAGGCGGTACTTCGAGTCGACGTGCTCGAGGAGCTGGTCGATGGGCGGGTTGACGATGCCTTCAGGCGTGGTCTCGGTCAAGGAATGTCCTCCCAGTGTGGTCATAGACCCAACAACCCTACCAGAGAAGCAACGGCATGGTCCACGGTGTCGTTGACGACCACGGCGTCGAACTCATTGGCATTCGCCAACTCCACACGAGCCGTCTGCAACCGGCGCTCCCGCTGTTCGGGGGTCTCCGTCCCCCGACCGATCAAACGGTGGACGAGCTCGTCCCACGATGGCGGGGCGAGAAAGATCTGCGTGGCCTGCGGATATGTCTCACGCACCTGGCGGGCACCCTGAAGATCGATTTCAAGGATGACGGTGCGATCATCCGCAACCGCTTTCTCAACGGGTTCGCGTGGGGTGCCGTATCGGTGGCTGTTGTGGACGACGGCCCACTCCAGCAGCCCGTCACCGTCGACAAGCTCGTCGAACTGCGCCGGGGTGACGAAGTCGTAATCGATGCCGTCACGCTCAGTGGGGCGAGGCGGACGGGTCGTCACCGACCTCGAGACGACAATCTCGGGGTGGCGACGGAACAACGCGCCGACCACCGTTCCCTTGCCGACGGCCGTTGGCCCTGAGACGACGGCCACCGTGACGGGATGGTCGTGTCGAAGACCACGGGCCTGTGGGATGACGGGGTCGCTGCTCATGGCAACACCCTAGTGGTCAATGGCGACGACGTCGCGCAGCGTAGGGGCGAAGAACCTCAGGAACAACGGTCGAACTCGGCACGCAGGCCGGCGATCTGATGTCTGCCCAGGCCACGAATGCGGCGATTCGGGGCGATATCGAGGCGCTCCATGATCTCGGCAGCGCGCTTCTCCCCCACGCGAGGAAGGGCCTTCAGCAGGTCAACAACCTTGACGTGGGCGAGTACATCGTCCTCGGCAGCCTCGTCCAAGGCCTCGGACAACGACAGGTCCCCGGCGCGAACCCTCGCCTTGAACTCAGCCCGGACTCGCCTGGCCCGTGTCGCTGCTTCACGAGCAGCCGAAAGCTGTTCCGGTGAAAGAGTGGGTATGGACACGAGCCCCTCCGATCAAGTGTGCAGCCATTCCGAACAGTGCGGAAGGTCTCCACCAGAACCCTGGTGGAGACCTTCGGTACACTAGTCTGCTTAGTCGGAGCTTGGGGACGATTCGTGGGGATCTGTGTCCAATTCGTGATCGTTGGATGTCGGATGTTCTTCCGATTCCAGATCTACCCCGTCAACGGATTCCTCCACCACTGATTTTTCGGTCACGTTCTCGCCGTCACCAGCAGCCTCCGGAGGGGCAACGTCCGCAGAGGACACGTCCTCCACCCGAGCAGGGCCGTGGACAATGACGGCGTTAAGCAAACCATTGAGGAATGGCGCCGAGTCATCGGTCGAGAACTCCTCACTCAGCTCAATGGCCTCAGAGATGACGGCCGGGTCCGGCGTATCCGTATGCAGAATCTCGAAGGCGGCCAGGCGAGCGAGGACACGATCGACGCGCGGCATCCGGTCCAACGTCCAGCCCTCGGACAGACAATCGGTGAGGACCGAGTCCAGGCCAGCCTGAGAGGCAGCCACCCCGCGAACCAGATCAGCCGCGAACGGGCGTACCGAGTTGGTGAAGACGCCCGGGCGGGCGGCCAAGACCTCGAGGATGTCGGTACCCATGAGATCAGCCTCGAACAGAATGTCGAGGGCCTGTTTGCGCGCCTTGGACCGCGTCGAGAGGTCAGCGTGCTTCTGGATGTCTCCGCTGACGCGCTTGACCTCGAGGTCTCCGATCCTCTCGATGGGGCCCTCGTCGTCAGGCGTCGGAGTGGTGTTCGTACTCACTTCTCGGAAATACGACCGAGGTAGTCGCCAGAGCGGGTGTCGACCTTGACCTTCTCACCGGTGGTGATGAAGAGCGGAACCTGGATCTCGCGACCGGTCTCGAGGGTGGCGGGCTTGGTGCCGCCGGTGGAACGATCACCCTGCAAGCCAGGCTCGGTGTAGGTGATCTCGAGCTCGACCGAGGCGGGCAGGTCAATGTACAGCGGGTTGCCCTCGTGCAGGGCGACGGTGGCGGTCTGGTTCTCGAGCATGAAGTCCTTGGCGTCACCGACGACCTCAGAGGGAATTGGCAGCTGCTCGTAGGTGGTCTCGTCCATGAAGACGTAGACGTCACCATCCTGATACAGGTACTGCATGTCACGACGATCGACCTCGGCCGACTCGATCTTGACGTCAGAGTTGAAGGTCTTGTCCACAACCTTGCCACTCAGCACGTGTTTCAGCTTGGTACGAACGACGGTGTTGCCCTTACCCGGCTTGTGGTGCTGGAACCAGATGACCGTCCACAGCTGGCCGTCGAGGTTGAGAACGGTGCCGTTCTTGATGTCATTGGTGGAGATAACCACAGGTCGGTCCCTTTCGAGATGAATTGCGTCGATCATGGATCAGGATGCGGCACGCCAGCCGACATCCTGGACAAGTCTAGCGGACGGGGGGCTTCAACCCCCTATGCCGGGGGAAGGCAGACCCATGACAGGCAGGTGCGGACCACTCGCCGCTCCCATGACATGGTCCCGTCATGTCCCGTTCATGTCGTTGAGGCCTTGGCCGCACACCTCTTCAGTAACGTTGACACCATGCACGACCTTGACTCCACCGGGCTGCGCGCCCACTTTGATCCTGCCACGGATTCCGACCAGCACTCGCTGCGTGAATTCATTGACCTGGTCGCTGATGCCGGATATGTCGTCGATTCCGATGAGCACGGAGACGATCCCGAACTCATCGCTCCAGACGGTTCCGCCGTGGAGACCTGGCATGAGGATTACCCCTATCCGAACCTCATGGACAGGCGAGAGTACGAAACCCAGAAAAGGTTGCTGCAAATCGAGCTTCTCAAGCTCCAATACTCCATTGACGACACCGGCGACCGTCACGTCATCGTCTTTGAGGGACGCGACGCAGCCGGGAAGGGTGGCGCGATCAAGAGGTTCAGTGAGCATCTCAATCCCCGTCGCTGCCGTACCGTCGCCCTCGACAAGCCCTCGGACCGCGAGCTCGGCCAGTGGAACTTCCAGCGTTACATCCAGCATTTTCCCACTGCCGGCGAGATAGTCCTCTTCGACCGGTCCTGGTACAACCGGGGCGGCGTCGAGCGGGTAATGGGATTCTGTACTGACGAAGAGCATCGAATCTTCCTGCACCAGGCCCCAAAGCTCGAGGAGATGATGATCGAGTCGGGAATCCACGTCACCAAGTTCTGGTTCTCGGTAACCCGTCAGGAACAGCGCACTAGGTTCGCAATTCGTCAGCTCGATCCGGTTCGCCGCTGGAAGCTCTCCCCAATGGACTTGGAATCCTTGGGACGTTGGGACGATTACACCCGCGCCAAGGAAGAGATGTTCGCCGCGACTGACACCGATGCTGCCCCGTGGATTTGCGTCAAGTCCAATGACAAGAAACGCGCGCGTCTCAACGCCATGAGGTATTTCCTGTCCCAATACGATTACGAAGGCAAAGACGAAGACGTCGTCGGCCAGCCCGATCCTCGGTTGGTACGTCGAGCCCGAGACACCGTTGGAGACTGAGGGAGGCTGTCCCGCCGGGGTGGATGGCGGCGCCCCTGACGACGGGGCTGATACGCGATTCTGGGCGCCGTCGTTCACCTGCGTTGAACCCAGTGGGAATAAGCCGCGCCGAGTTGAGGATGAAGGCCGTCTCACTACCGACGTGAACCAGCGCCGCTCCGAGAGGTCCGAGAGCTCCGGTCGCGGCCAGGACCATGCCGAGGACATCCACGGCTAGGGTCCCGACGACGTTGAACCAGATGATGCCTCGCACCCGTCGAGCCGTTCTGACGGCGCCGGCAAGGTCGGCAAGGTCCGAGGAGATGAGGACGACGTCGGCAGATCGTCGAGCTATCTCAGTACCGGCGCCCATGCCCACCCCAACGGTGGCTGCCGAAAGAGCGGGAGCGTCGTTGACGCCATCACCAACCATGACCACCTTGCGTCCCGATGCCATGAGTTCCGAAATGACATCGGCCTTTTCAATCGGACGCAATCCAGCACGGACCTCGTCAACACCGACCTGATCGCCCACTTGTCTGGCTGTTGCCTCCGCATCTCCCGACAACATGACGACCTGAAGCCCCATGCGGTGCAATTCCTCAATTGCTGCTGCGGACGTCTCACGAATCTCATCAACGAACTGGATTGCGCCAATCCATTCGTCGTCCACCCACACGTATGACCGCGCGATGGCGTCCGTGGAGAACCCGGCGGGGACGCGTCTGCTGACCTCGACGCGGCGACCGCCGACGACGCCTGAGACACCATGCCCAGGCTCATAGCGGAAGTCCTCGGCCATCAAGGCCGTCACGTCACTAGCCGCGCATATGGCACGGCCAACCGGGTGTTCGCTGAACTGCTCGACGGATGCGGCCAGGGAGAGGACATCGTCATCCGCCCAGCCTGCAGCCGGGTCGACCTTGGAAACCGTCGGTTGTCCAGCAGTGATCGTGCCCGTCTTGTCGATCACCACCGTGTCGACCTGACCGAGTTGCTCCAGGTGCACGCCGCCTTTCACGAAGGCTCCGCGTCTGGCAACCCGGGCCATGCCAGCCAGAATCGCCAGTGGCGTGCCAGCTGCAACACCACATGCACCGGCGACGACGATGACCGAGATGGTGGCTCGCAGGTCGTGGGTCGCGAACCAGGTGATGATTGCAGCGAGGAAGGCCGCTGCGACGATCCAGGTGGCAACGCGATCGCTGAGCCGCTGAACCGGGGTCGGGCTGTCCTGGCCGGAGCGCACAGCCTCGACGATCTGACCATAACTGGAATTGGCTCCGATCTGCTCGACGCGCACCTCAATCGCGCCGCCATGATTGACAGAACCCGCCAGGACGCGGTCCCCTTCACGCACGGTCACCGGCATCGGTTCGCCGGTGATTCGGGACTGATCAACCTCGGATCTTCCCGCTTGAATGAGTCCATCCACGGCAACTCGATCCCCTGGCGAGATCACGATGAGGTCCCCCACGGTGAGTTCAGCCAGAGCAGTGTCGACGATCCCGTCGTTGCGTCTCACCCGAACCGTGTCCGGGAGGAAAGCCATCAGGTCGGTGAGAGCGTCACGACCGCGCTCCATGGAGAGGTCCTCGAGGATCTCGGCGACGAGCACGAATGTGGTGATCATGAGTGCGGTGACCCATTCACCGATCGCTGCCGCAGCAGCAATGGCACACAGCATCGATAATTCCATACTCATGTGGGCATGACAGAGATCGTCGAAGGCCTCAGCGAGGAAAGGCCAGCACCCGACAGTCAGGCAAATGACCCCAATCGCGGGGACCCGGTGTTCTGGCCATACCAGACCCAGTCCGACGATGACGGCAGCGACGGCGCAGAGAGTCGCGCGCCAGCCGAGATCAAGGTCAAAACGGTCACGCCAAGAGGGCATGGATGTTCTCCTGAGGGAGGTAAATGTGGTCAGCGGAGGTTCTCGCGCCGAAAAATGCGCCCTCGGCGGGCGGAAGACGGTTCCTGTGTCATCGGAAACGGAACCGGCGTGACGGTCAGGCCGTCGTCGTACGGCTGGCCGGGCAACGCGCACCCTGGGTCATCTCAACCATGTGGTGGGTTGGAATGGCGTCGACATCGTGTTCTGCCTGGAAGACAGCCTGCGAAACTAGATTGCGGGCGCGCTCGTCGGTGAGGCTGTAGAACATCGTTGTGCCGTCGCGGCGGGCAGACACCATGCGACCCATGCGCAATTTGGCCAAATGCTGGGAAACAGCGGTGGGGCGTTTACCGACGACTTCCGCCAGATCTCTCACGGACATCTCGCCCTCCCGAAGAGCCAGGATGATGCGAATCCGAGTTGGGTCAGCGAGCAGGGCGAACACTTCCGCCGCAAGGTCGACATAATCGCTGTCGATACCAAAGGTGCATGTATGCGTATCTTCGCTCATATGAAGATACTACGGGTGAGCGATGAGCCCTGGCAACCTCCGAAATCCCCGGCGCGAGACATTCACAGCGCAATCCAAGGTAAACATTGGGTCTTGGCGCGGGTTGTTTGTGGCAATTGCGGTGATGACAGTGTGAGGTGACGCCCCACCCAGCGAGAAGCTCGACCAGTCTCTAGTTGTCCACAACCGTGGTCGGTACCCGGACCACACTTGTCCACAGATCTGACATTGCCTGACGGATTCCGGGGTCTCCGACGACAACTGAAGACGTGAGAACCTTTCAAGACCAGATCGAGCGCCGCGGAATCGCGCGTATTCACCGTCATAGCTACATCCGGGGTCAGGCCGACCGGGCGGTGGCACGCGGAGACGCTGTCCGCATCCTGCCCGGGGTCGTTGCCGCCACACCCCTTGCTCGCGACCCAGAGACAATCATCCGGGCGCTCTTCCTGTGGCACCGGGATGTCGTCCTCGTAGGCAAGACGGCCCTCATCCTGCTCGGGATGACGGCCCCAGGTTCGGTTCGCCCGATGGACTTGCGCACCGTCGACGAAGTTGAGGCATTCTCTCGAACCCGTGCCCTCGTCAGACCGGGCATCCGCGTTCATCGCTGGCACGTTCCGCACCGATTCATCACCGAGAGGGAGCGGATTCGTCTCGCAGCACCGGAGGTCTCGGTCCTGGTGTTGGCCATCCAAGGGGAATGGGAGTGGGTTTGTGAAGCGTTGAGGCAACGGCTCGTGACCCCTGAAAGCTGCCGGCGCGCACGCAAGAGCCTCACGGGTCGTTACCCAAGGGACCAGGTCGATGCTGCTCTGGCCGACATCACGTTGGCGGCATGGTCAATTCCCGAGTTGGAGATGAGCCGAATGCTGAGAGCTGTCGGTATCACCGGCCACAAACCAAATCACAAGGTGCGGGTTGGCGACAGGTACTACTACCTCGACCAAGCATTTGAGGACGAGAAGGTGGCCCTTGAGATAGACGGCAGAAACGTCCATGGCACCGCAGATGGTTACGAGGCAACAATGATGCGATCAGCCCACCTCGATCGGCATGGCTGGAAGGTCCTTCACACCACCCCAACCATGATCCGACACAACCCGAGATTTGTACTCGACTGGTTGGCGTCCCATCTCCACCGTCGCCATCGGCCCAAGACCATGTTCACCGAACCGGTGTTGCGGAAGATCATGGGCGGCCTTGCCACGGCCTAGCCGCCACCTAGTTCAATCTGGCATGGCGTAGCCGCCGTTCTGAGCTGTCACCCGGTACGGCTGTGGAGATGTCGGTTGTGACCACCGACCGTGCGGCCTCGAGTGGCAACCTCAGCTTTCATAACCGCGATTGCCGCATGAGGGTACGGACAGTCGTGCTCGGAGACATCAATGCTCGTTGACCGGCACCCATATCGAGGTACCAACCCCCGGCTGGTCATCAATGAGCGGACGCCTCAGCAGTCGCGCGAGCAGGAAAGCGACGTAACAGCGACATACGCTGGGACATCAGGCGCTCTGCAGGCTCCGGTAGCACTCGCCCAACACGTCCTCGGAGGGGTCGACGATCATCGCGACCTCACCGGGCTCCCTGATACCGACAAATCTCAGGACGCGCCGACCAGTGCCTGGTTCGAGCCGGGTCTTCTTGTCGAGGTTCATCATCGCGCGAAGATCCGCCCACGCGACCTCATCGAAGGTGGTGGGAAGCCCGATCCCCGAGAGGATGGTCCGGGTACGATCCACGACCTCGACAGACAGTCCCAGGCACCTCCGGGACAACTCAGCAGCGAAGACCATCCCGACGGCGTCCGCTTCACCGTGGCGCCAGGTGAAGTGCTTGTGGGCCTCCACCGCGTGGGCCAAGGTGTGCCCGTAGTTCAACCTCTCGCGACCAACCTGGCCACGTGATGACGTTCGTTCGTGCAGATCTCCGCTGACAACGGCGGCTTTGACCGAAACTGCCCTGGTCAGCACCTCGACGAAGGCCTTCGAGGTGACGTCAAGAACGTCCTGTCCCTCGACGAGGTCAAGAATGACAGGATCATTGATGAATCCACACTTGACAATCTCTGCAAGCCCCGATCGCACCTCACGCACAGGCAAGGTTGTCAACAGATCGGTATCGCACAGCACCGCCCTCGGTTCGTGGAACGCCCCGACGAGGTTCTTCCCAGCCGGGATATTGATGCCGGTCTTGCCGCCGATCGCCGCGTCGGCCATGGCGAGCACCGTCGTCGGGATCTGGATGACGTCAACCCCACGCATCCACGTCGCCGCCAAGAACCCGGCCAGATCGGTGGTGGCTCCACCACCCAGACCGACGATGACGTCGCCGCGGGTCATGCCAACCTCAGCGAGTTCTTGCCAACCCCTGACCAGGACATCAGGTGACTTGGCGGCCTCGGCATCCGGCACCGCGATGATGATCGGATCGTCAAGACCAACTCGACCCACGAGGCCCAGAAGCGGCTCGGGGCACACGACCGCGACCCTGCGACCTGCCACGAGACCAGCCAATTCCGTCACAGCGCCGGAGCCGATCCTTACCCGGTAGGGCTGAGCCGTTGCTACCTCGACAAGGTTCATGACTCCCCCTCCAGGTCGGCCAGCTCACTCATGATCGCCTCGACGACCTGGTCGGGAGTCAGTTTGTCGGTGGACACTCGGATGGTTGCCGGACGCTCGTACACCGCTCGCCTATCCTTCATGAGCCGCACCAACTGCGAGTGCACCTGGCTTCCCAGCAGCGGTCGGCCGGTGTCCTTCAGCCCCACCCGGTCAGCCGCGGTACGAGCCGAGACGTCCAGCCAGACGACACACACCTGATCCAAGGCCTTACCGACCTCGATGTCGACCGGAGCTCCACCACCCAGGGAGATCACTCCACCGCATTCGATCGCAGCGAGGGTCTCCCGCCTCTCCACCTGGCGGAAGTACGGCTCTCCCTCGACGAGGAAGATCTCCGGGATGTCGCGCCCCTCGACCTGTTCGATGAGAGCATCAACGTCGACGAATTCCTCCTCCAAACGCTCAGCCAGGAGCGGCCCCACGGTCGACTTTCCCGATCCGGGTGCACCAATGAGAACAATGACGCTCACGGAGCCACCACCAGACCGCGCTCGGCCAGGCGACTCAGGTAGGCTTGAGCATTACGGCGGGTCTCGGCCACCGAGTCTCCGCCGAACTTGTCCAGGGCGCACTCGGCCAACACCAGGGCAACCATGGCCTCGGCCACGACACCTGCCGCCGGGACCGCGCAGACGTCGGAACGCTGATGATGGGCCGTGGCGGCCTCACCAGTGGTGGTGTCGATCGTCGGCAGGGCGCGGGGAACAGTTGCGATGGGTTTCATGGCCGCCCTCACCCGTAACACCTGGCCGGTTGACATGCCGCCCTCGGTACCGCCCGCACGATCACTCATGCGGTGGATACCCGCCTCGGTCGGCTCCATCCAGTCATGGGCCTGAGAGCCGCGACGACGGGCCAGCTCAAAGCCGTCCCCCAGTTCGACACCCTTGATGGCCTGGATCCCCATGAGTGCTCCGGCGAGACGCGCATCGAGTCGTCGGTCCCCCTGGCTGTGGGATCCCAACCCAGCAGGCAGACCATATGCCAACACCTCGACGACACCACCCATGGTGTCGCCCTCCTTGCGGCACGCCTCCACCTCAGCAACCATCCGCTCGCTCGTGGCCGGATCAGCACAACGCACCGGATCAGCGTCAATACAGGCCAGATCCGCCGGTTCCGGCCGCACATCCTCAGGACACTCGACAGGCCCGAGGGACACGACGTGGGACAACACATCGACGTCGAGGGCCTGCTTGAGGAAGGCCTTGGCGATTGCTCCCAGGGCCACTCGCGCAGCGGTTTCACGGGCCGATGCGCGTTCCAGGATCGGACGGGCCTCATCAAAGTCGTACTTCTGCATACCCGCGAGGTCAGCATGTCCCGGACGGGGACGGGTCAGAGCAGCACCACGAGCCTGACCGGCCAGCTCCTCGGGGGATACCGGTCCGGGAGCCATGACGGTACGCCACTTGTCCCACTCGGAGTTACCGATCCGGATCGCGATGGGATCGCCGAGGGTCTCCCCGTGACGGAACCCCGCGATCAGCTCCAACTCATCGGCTTCGAAGAACATCCGGGCCCCTCGCCCCACCCCGAGGCGACGACGTCGCAACTCCTCTGAAATCTCGTCGGCCCCGACGCGGACATGGGCCGGGATGCCCTCCACCGTCGCGACAAGGGCAGCGCCGTGGGACTCCCCGGCAGTGAGGTAACGCAACATGGGGCCCAGTCTCTCAAAGGCGGGCGCGCTCAGCCAGGGCGTTCTGCGCTGTGGACCTCAAGACATCCATGGGCACGTCATGGCCCGTCATGAGACGAACCTGGTCGACGGCCTGTCCGGCGAGCAGGTCGAGACCGTCGATGACCGTGATGCCAGCGTTCTCCCCAGCCACCGTCAGCGGCGTCGGCCACGGGTCGTAAATGACGTCGAAGACGGCGTCAGCATGGGCAACGAGGTTCTCAGCCCGGTCCATGACAGACCCGGCCGGAACCGTCGAGACCATGAGGTCACAACGCGACGGCTCGGACTCGAAGGGCAACCAGGCGACGCGGATCCCAAGACGGTTGGCAAGCTCAAGGATCTCGGTCGACCGATCGCGAGAGCGCGACATGATGATGACCTCGTCTGCCCCCAGTTGGACGGCAGCGGCAAGAACCGACCGTGCCGTCGCCCCCGCTCCGAGCATGACGACCTTCCCAACCTCGGTGACGCCTCGAGACCGAAGCGCAGCTCCGGCGCCGGTCACGTCGGTGTTACGGACGATGGTTCTCCCGCCACGACGCACCCAGGTGTTCGCCGCTCCGAGCAGTTCGACGGTCTCGTCGGTCTCCCCCAACTCACTGAGATCAACCTTGTGGGGCATCGTCACCGACAAGCCGCGCCACGACTCGTCCAGCTCATCGACAAAGGTGCGCAGTCCACCGGGCTCGACGTCAACGGCGTCATAGGACCAGTCCAGTCCGAGAACCCGATATGCGGCCCGATGGATTGCCGGCGACACGGAATGAGCCACTGGATGACCAACAACCGCGCACCGCATCGTCAACTCCTCCCGATCAGCACTTACCCTTGTGGTCCTGACACCACGCCTGGAACTTCTTCACATTCTTCTCGTGATCGGCCAGGGTCTTGGCATAGGCCGTCGTCCCCTTGTCGGGATCCGTGACGACCCAGTACAGGTAGTCGCTCTTGATCGGGGTCACGGCCGCCTCCATCGACGCCGCACCAGGATTGTTGATGGGAGTCGGCGGGAGGCCGTTGTGCAGGTAGGTGTTGTAAGGAGAATCCTTGGCGCGCTGCTCGTCGGTCGTCGTCAGCTTTCCGTCGGCATGGTTGGCGTACAGTACCGTCGCATCCGACTCCACCTTCATACCCTGGTTGAGACGGTTGTAGATGATGCCGGCGACCATCCTCATGTCCTTGGGGTTCCTGGCCTCCTTCTCCAGGATGGAGGCGACGATGAGGGCATCATAGGGACTGCGCTTGATGGCCTGGGCCTGACCCATGAAGTTCATGGTGTTTACCTGTTTGACGAACTGGTTCGCCTGCATCTGCAGAATCTCCAGCGGCGTCGGGTTGGAACCCACCTCGTAGGTGTCAGGGAAGAGGAAACCCTCCGGACGGTCCTTGGCCCACACCGGCAGGCCAAGCTTCTTGGTCTGCTTGTACGCGACCTTGAAACTGTCGACGGGCATGGTGGTGCCCTTGGCCATGATGGCGAACTGTTCCTCGGTTGTCAGCCCCTCGGGAAGGGTGACGCGAGTGCGCTGGATGTTGTCCGGGTTGCCCAGGATGGAGACAGCCTTCGCCGCGCTCATGTGGGTCTTGAGCTTGTACTGGCCGGCCTGGATCGTGACGTCAGACTCCGACTCGCGAATGGCCTTGTTGTAGGCCTTCGTCGACTTGATGACGTCGTTGTCGAGCAGGATCGATCCGACCTCGCTCACCGACGCGCCCGAGGGCACACGCACCAGGACGTCCTTCTCACCGTCTCCGAGGTAGTCGTCGGCCGACTTGTACGAGATGTAGGCGTCATAGGTCTTGACACCGACGAAGACGCACCCACCAACGAGAACCGCCAAGGACAAGATGACCGCCACAGCACTGCGAAACTTGTACCAGAACTCCGCCTTGGGGTCATCCTGTTCGTCGAACGGTCCGCTCACGAATCCGTCCCTCCTGTCGTCGTCGCCGATCGGGCCGACCGGACTTGCTCCAACACGTGCTCCAGTATGGCCACCGCAGCCACCTGATCAATAACGCCACGCTGTTTGCGCGCGTCTCGCCCAGCATCGTGGAGAGCACGAGCGGCCGTACGTGTCGTCATCCTTTCATCGACCCAGCGCACCGGAATCGGACTGATGGCTTCGGCCAGCTGACGTCCAGCCTGCCGAACATCCCGCGCGGCGATCTGCTCGGTGCCGTCGAGGGCCACCGGGAGGCCCATGATGACCTCGACGGGCTCATACTCGGCGATGATCTCGGCTAGGCGCTGCACCGGACGATTCGCGGTCTGCACCGTTTCGACCGGGAAGGCAAGGATGGCATCACGGTCACTCGCGGCCACACCGATCCGGGCCTTCCCCCAGTCGACAGCGATCCTCACACCGCGTAGGGAGGTATCGGGACGCTCCTCGGAGTTCACAGCGCAGCCAACTCGGCGTTGATGGCACGAAGAGCGGCGTCGATACCAGAAGCATCGCTGCCGGCACCCTGAGCCATGTCGTCCTTGCCGCCACCGCGGCCACCGATCGGCCCCGTACCGGCCTTGATGAGGGCACCAGCCCTGGCTCCGGCGGCGCGAGCGGACTCAGTCGTCGCGACGATCATGGCGGGCTTGTCGTCTGTACCTCCGATGAGGGTGACGACCGCTGGGCGATCCTTGACGCGTACCCGGACCTCGGAGGCCAGGGTGCGCAGGTCGTTGCCAAGAACACCAGGCACCCTGGCCGCGATGAGGTCGAAGGATCCGGCCGGGGTGGCACCGGCGACGATGTCGTCAACCTGCCCCATGAGTTCGCGGGTGCGGGCGGCGGCCAGCTTGTGCTCAGCGTCCTTGAGGTCGGCAGCGAGCTTGGAGACGCGGTCAGCCAGCTGGTCGGGCTGCACCTTGAGGATGCCGGTGAGCTCGTTGACCAGGGCACGCTCGGCAGCCATGTGGCGGAAGGCATCGGTGGAGACCAGCGCCTCGACGCGGCGAGTCCCCGAACCGACCGATTGTTCGCCCAGCAGGCTCAGCATGCCGATACGACCGGTGGAGGCGACGTGAGTGCCACCGCACAACTCGCGGGACCATGGGCCGGCCAGTTCGACGACGCGCACGATCGGCGGGTACTTCTCGCCGAACATGGCCATGGCTCCCATGGCCTTGGCATCTTCAAGAGGCATCTGGGTGTCAGTGACCTCGAAATCGTCGTGGATGGCGACGTTGCAGCGCTCCTCGATCTCCTCCTTGAGGGATTCCGAGAGTCCCTTGGTAGCCGAGAAGTCGAAACGCAGGTAGCCGGGCTTGTTGTAGGAGCCGGCCTGGGTGGCCGACGGCCCGACCAGCTCGCGGAGGGCTGCGTGGATGACGTGGGTGGCGGTGTGGGCCTGGCAGGCCCCGAAACGGGTGGTCGGGTTGACCAGCGCGGTCACCTTGTCACCGACAGCGAGGTCTCCGTCGAGACGTACCTTGTGAACGATGAGGCCGGGAACCGGGCGCTGGACGTCCAGGACCTCGAGATCGAAGCCATTGGCGCGGATGATGCCGGAGTCGGAGTCCTGGCCACCCATCTCGGCGTAGAACGGGGTCTCGGCGAGCACGACCTCGACGACGGATCCGGACTCGGCAACCGTGACGGAGGCACCGTTGGCGATAATGCCAGTGACGGTGGTGTCGACGGTCAGATCCGTGTAACCGAGGAAGGGAGTCTCACCGAGGGCGCGCACCTGGGAGTAGGCCTCCGGGTCGGTGAGCAGGCCCTTCTTGGCCTTGGAGTCTGCCTTGGCACGGGCGCGCTGCTCGGCCATCAGGGCGGTGAACTTGTCACGGTCGACCTGCAGGCCCTGTTCGGCCGCCATCTCAAGGGTGAGGTCGATCGGGAAACCGTAGGTGTCGTGCAGCTGGAAGGCCTTGTCACCAGACAGGGTCTTGGAGCCCGCAGCCCTGGTATCTGCCACCGCGGCGTCGAGCATCGCGGTACCGGCGCTGAGGGTACGACGGAAGGTCTCCTCCTCGGCGGTGGCGGCCCCGATGACTCGATCCCACTGGGCGAGGACGTCCGGGAAGGAAGCAGACATGAGGTCGCGGGAGACCGGCAGCAGCTCAGGTAGCACCGGATCCTCCACACCGAGCAGACGCATGGCACGAACGACGCGACGCAGCAGACGACGAAGCACATAACCACGAGCCTCGTTGCCGGGGGTGACGCCGTCGGTCATGAGCATGAGGCCGGAACGGACGTGGTCGGCAACCACGCGCAGCCGGACGTCGTCGTCATGATTGGCGCCATAACGCTTGCCCGACATCTCCGAAGCCTTCTCGATGACGGGGAAGACCTGGTCAACCTCGTACATGTTGTCGACGCCCTGGAGCAGGTAAGCAATGCGCTCCAGACCAGCGCCGGTGTCAATGTTGAGGCTGCGCAGCGGGCCGGCGATGTCGAAATCTTCCTTGGCGCGAACCGCGGACAGATCCTCGGTCTCGAACACGAGGTTCCAGATCTCGAGGTAACGATCCTCATCGGCCTGCGGACCTCCGTCGGGGCCGTAAGCCGGACCACGGTCGATGTAGATCTCGGAGCACGGGCCGCCCGGACCGGGGACGCCCATGTGCCAGTAGTTGTCCTTGAGGGAACGGCCCTGGATGTGCTCATCGGGAACCCCGACGGCTCGCCAGGCCTCGCGCGCCTCGATGTCGCCCTCGGGGTAGTCCGGATGGAACCCCGGGCCGAGGATCGTCACCCAGATGCTGGCCGGGTCGAAGCCGAATCCACCCTGGTCGGCAGGCTTGGTGACGAGTTCCCAGGCGTACTGGATGGCCTCATTCTTGAAGTAGTCACCGAAGGAGAAATTGCCCAGCATTTGGAAGAAGGTGCCGTGGCGGGTGGTCTTGCCGACCTCGTCGATGTCGAGAGTGCGGACGCACTTCTGGATGCTGGTGGCGCGTTTCCACGGGGAAGGCTCGGTGCCCATGAGGTAGGGCTTGAACGGCACCATGCCGGCATTGACGAACAGCAGGGTGGGGTCGTTGTACAACAGCGAGGCGCTCGGCACCACTGCGTGACCCTTGTTCTCGAAGAAGTCGACGAAGCGCTGTCCGATCTCCGCTGTTCTCATGCCTGGTCCTTCTTGACGTGGTCGCTGGTTGTGGCCTGTGGGGGACGTCCTGACAGATTTCAGGACATACCGGGTCCCAACCCTACCCGGACGCGCGATAGGCCACATCTCAGCGCGCCGCGGAAAATGTCGAGCTGGGGAATCGTGGAGCGACGGGTGATCCGATTGTGGATCAGTTCTCGTCGTCGAGGTCCTCAGCTGATGACGCACCATGACTCACCTCGGCGAGAGCTGCCTCGTTCTCGACCTGGGAGGGATGGTTGCGACGCCTGGGACGACGAATCGTGCGTCGCACTCCCTCGCCAAAAGCAGCGGCCTTCACCATCGGCGTCCCGACCGTCTGGGTGAAGGTTTGAGCGAGTTCAGCAGCCTGACCGGTGACGACGGTGCCGTGTTCGGAAATGGTGTGAATGTCCTCGATGACCTGGTCAAGCTTCGAGATCTCACCATTGGTGATGACGACCGTTCCCTTGAGTTCTTCCAAGATCGGCACCGTCGACTCATCCACGTCGCGGACCGTCTTGCGCACCTCATCCAGAACGCCACCAAGTTTCAGCAGGGGAACGGCACACAGCGCGACGAGCACCACCGCCGCGAGGGCAGCGATGAGTCCGGCGATCTGACCCAGGGTCATGACTTCTTCTCCTCGGTGGTGTCTCGTCCGAGCAGCATCCGTATCTGGCTCAGACGTTGTGAGATGGCAGCCTCATTGCCGTGGTCGGTCGGGTGGTAGTACCGCGTCGAGGCGATGTCGTCAGGAAGATACTGCTGTTCTGCCACCCCGTGCGGGAAGTTGTGAGCGTAACGGTATCCGACCCCGTGACCGAGGTCGTGGGCGGATGAATAGTGCGCGTCACGCAAATGGGCCGGCACCTCTCCTCCCTTACCGGCGCGGACGTCGGCCAGTGCCCCGTCGATGGCGGTGATGACGGCGTTGGACTTCGGGGCGGTGGCTGCTGCAATGGTCGCCTGGGCCAGGTTGAGGCGGGCCTCGGGCATACCGATGAGTTGAACGGCCTGGGCTGCGGCGACACAGGTTTGCAGCACGCTCGGGGCGGCCATGCCGATGTCCTCGCTGGCCAAGATCACCAGACGGCGGCCGATGAACCGGGGATCCTCCCCCGCCTCGATCATCCGGGCCAGGTAGTGCATGGCGGCGTCGACGTCCGAACCACGTACCGACTTGATGAATGCACTGATGACGTCGTAGTGCTGATCACCGTCACGGTCGTACCGCACCGCAGCGCGATCCACGGCCGTCGAGACGATCTGACTGGTGATGGTGTCAGTTCCAGCCGTGCTCGCCCCGGCTGCGGCCTCCTCGAGATAGGTCAGGGCTCGTCGGGCGTCTCCCCCGGCCAGCTGCAGCAGGTCGGCTCGGGCATCGTCGTCAAGGGTGTAGAGCCCGTCCGACTCGGTGCGCAGACCGCGCGGATCACTCAGTGCACGGTCGATGAGGGAGGACACGTCAGCCTCGGTGAGGGGTTTCAGGGTCAGCAGCAGGGATCGGGACAGCAGCGGGGAGATGACCGAGAAGGATGGATTCTCCGTGGTGGCGGCGATGAGGGTCACGGTCCGGTTCTCAACTGCGGGCAGGAGCACATCCTGCTGGGCCTTGGAGAACCGGTGCACCTCGTCGACGAAGAGGACAGTCGGCCTTCCCAGCGCCAGCTGGCGACGAGCGATGTCGAGTTCCCGTCGGACGTCCTTGACTCCAGCGGTCACGGCCGAGATCTCCACGAACCGTCGGTTCGTGGCGTGGGACACCACAGAGGCAATCGTCGTCTTGCCGACCCCCGGAGGGCCCCACAGGAAGACGCTCATGGCCCCGGTGCCCTCGGCCAGCCGGCGCAACGGCGACCCTGGGGTTAACAGGTGTTGCTGACCGACGATCTCGTCAATCGTGCGGGGGCGCAGTCGAACGGCCAGTGGCGCGTCAGGGTTGGGAGTGTCCAAGGACCCGCCACTGGTCGCGTCCGGCTGGACCGGCCCGACATTGCCGAAGAGATCCTCACTCACCACGGCACCATATCGCCGCGCTGCGACACCCCGACGTCCAACGACGCTCGACATGAGGAATGGGCGGCGACCGTACGCATCGGTCGCCGCCCGCCGTCAGCTCGGAATCATCACTTCCTGGACTTCTCTGCGTCGTCCCTCTGCCCCTCGGGGGACTCGGCCTTCTTCTTCGGTTTGGCGTCCACCCCAGCCTCACGACGCTGAGCCGGGGTGATGGGAGCCGGAGCGGCCGTCAACGGGTCATAGCCGTTGCCGGTCTTCGGGAAGGCGATGACGTCCCGGATGGTCTCGAAGCTGCCGAGCAGCATGACCAGACGGTCCAGGCCGAAGGCGATGCCACCATGCGGCGGAGCACCGAACTTGAAGGCGTCAAGGAGGAAGCCGAACTTTTCCTGGGCTTCCTCCGGACCAATGCCCATGACGTTGAAGACGCGCTCCTGGACATCACGACGATGGATACGGATGGATCCGCCGCCGACCTCATTGCCATTGACGACGAAGTCGTAGGCATAGGCGAGGGCCGAACCCGGATCGGTGTCGAAGGTGTCCATGCACTCAGGGGTCGGGCTGGTGAAGGCGTGGTGGACAGCAGTCCAGGCACCGCCACCGACCGCGACGTCGCCAGAGGCCTCGGCCTCCTTGGTCGGCTTGAACAGCGGGGCGTCGACCACCCAGCAGAAGGCCCAGTCGGAGGGATCGAAGAGTTCACAACGACGGCCGATCTCCAGACGGGCCGCACCGAGCAGCTCCTGGGAGGAGGTCTTCGGTCCAGCGGCGAAGAAGATGGCGTCACCGGACTTGGCACCGACCTTCTCGGCGATACCGGCCTTCTCCTCCTCCGAGATGTTCTTGGCGACCGGACCGCCAGGCACACCCTCGTCGGAGATGGTGATGTAGGCCAGGCCCTTAGCGCCTCGGGTACGAGCCCACTCCTGCCAAGCGTCGAACTGGCGACGCGGCAGCGAGGCTCCACCAGGCATGACGACGGCGCCCACGTAGGGAGCCTGGAAGACGCGGAACGGGGTGTTGGCGAAGAAATCAGTGACCTCGGTGATCTCGTTGCCGAAACGAAGATCAGGCTTGTCGGAGCCGTAACGGTCCATGGCCTCGTGCCAGGTGATGCGCGGCAGCGGGGTCGGCATGTCGACGCCGATGATCTTCCAGCAGGCCGCCATGGTCTCCTCCGCCAGGGCGATGACGTCATCCTGGTCGACGAAGCTCATCTCGACGTCGAGCTGGGTGAACTCGGGCTGACGGTCAGCTCGGAAGTCCTCGTCGCGGTAGCAACGTGCGATCTGGTAGTAGCGCTCCATGCCCGACACCATGAGCAGCTGCTTGAACAGCTGGGGGCTCTGCGGCAGGGCGTACCAGCACCCGGGGGCAAGACGAGCCGGCACCAGGAAGTCACGGGCACCCTCAGGAGTGGAACGGGTCAGGGTCGGGGTCTCGATGTCATAGAAGTTGTGGCGGTCGAGAACCTCACGAATGGCGTGGGTTACCTTGGAGCGCAGCACCAGGGCCTCATGCTGACGTGGACGCCGCAGGTCCAGGTAGCGGTACTTGAGACGGGCGTCCTCACCGACGGTGACGTGCTCGTCGATCTGGAAGGGCAGCGGGGCCGAGGGGTTGAGAACCTCGAGCTCGGAGATGGCGACCTCGATCTCGCCGGTGGGAAGGTTCGGGTTGGCGTTGCCCTCCGGACGAGCCTCGACGACACCAGTCACCTTGATGCAGTACTCGTTGCGCAGATCATGGGCGCCGGAGGACTCCAGAATCTCGTCACGGATGACGACCTGGGCCAGACCGGATGCGTCGCGAAGATCAATGAAGGCGACGCCGCCATGGTCGCGTCGGTGCCCGACCCATCCGGCGAGAGTCACCTCCTTGCCGATGTCGCTGGCTCGCAGGCTTCCGGCGTCATGGGTTCGCAGCACGTTTTCATCCTTCCGTTGTTGCAGGCCACGTATAGACGGTACGGGCCGCGAGCCAGCATACCGGCGGCCACCTCAGCCGTCATCCGGGACGCACTGCCCGAGGGGGCACGCCCCCCGGCGAGACATGATTGAGCGCCGTGACGGTCGACCGTCACGGCGCTCAATCATGTCTCGACCAAGGATCAGGCCTCGATCTCGGGGAACCATTCCGCTATCTGCTTGCGGATGGCCTCGTTACCACCGGAACGCTCGTTGTTGGCGAGGATCCACTCGCGCAGCGAGCCACCGGCAGCGTCATTAATGGCGTTTCGGGCCGTCCCGGGATCGCGCAACACGTCCTTCAGCATCGACACCGCCTCGTCGGTGGTGCGGTAGAAGTAGGGGTAGTCCTCAGGAACGGTCTTGCGGGCCCAAGCGGCATCCGGGAAGACACCGACCGCACCAGCGACCAAGGCCTCGAGGTACTCGAAGCCATAGGCCTCATTCTTCGCAGTGGCGAGGAATGCCGTCATACGGGCCAGGGCCTCCCAGTATTCCTCGCGCTGACCGAACAGTGGGCCGACCGAGGCCCACTTGGGCGAGGACATCTTCATGGCCATGACGCTGGCGAGGTCGCGCTGGCTCAGACGAACCTCCATGCGCACGTCCATCTCGGAGGCGACGCGATTCATGACGTCGAGGAAGACCTTCGGCTGTTTGTTGTCGGTAAGGTGAATAGCCGGGTAAAGGACGGTCGGCACCTCGGGATCGACGTGCTCGCGGACGAGATCGTCACGGATACCAGGCTGAACCCAGGCGATCCGAGCCTGGTGGGCCAGCGGGGAGATCGTCCAGCGACGAACCAGCTCGGTCACCTCGCCGGCGGTGCGCTCACCGGAGCACAGGGTCGGGAAGAGGGCGTAGGCCAGGCCCATGGCCGCGAAGTTCACCTTGTGGTGGTAGTGGGACGGGGGCAGCCACTGCAGGTTGAGGATCTTCGGCTCAGCACCCTCACGGTGCATCGTCTGGAAGACGCCGACCGAGTCGATGACGTCGAGGTTGATGACGAGGGTCTCCAGCGGGTCAAGGCTGGACAGCGTCTTGGCCTCGAAACCGTCACACTGCCGATCCTCGTGGTCGACGACGACGGCTCCCGGGTACATCTTGAGGAGTCGCTCGACCAGCGCGGTTCCGCCTCCTCGTCCGACAAGTCGACCCTGGTCGTCAACGATGGGGTCACCATCGAGGAAACCCATCTTGATTGCGATGGTCATTGGTCATCTCCCGTTATCCGTGGGCGGAGGCGCGACCGTGCGCCAGGTTCATGGGTATCACCCTATCGCCGGACGTGGCACTCCGGTGGGCGAACTGAACGCCCTGAGGGCGAAAAGGATGTGTCATTCCCTGGGAACCGAACCCGTCAGGGTCTTCTGCAGGGTCGGAGCCTCTCGAGCAATGAGTTCCGAGGCGGAGAGGTCTGCCAGGGATCGCAGCCCGACGACATAACGGGCCGTGAAGATTCCCAACAACTGCGAGAGCCCCAGCGAGGCCCGGATCCCTGCCTCCTCCTCCCCGAACCGGGGCACCAAGAGCTCGACGACGGGCGCCAGGATCTGATCGGTGTAGAACTCGCTCACCATGTCGAAGGCGTCAGGCTGGGTGAGGAGCGCCTGAACCACCCCCTGCATCTGCGGATCCGGTCCGCCCAGGCCAAGATGACCGTCCCAGGCATCGATGAAGGCCTTGACCAGTGCTTCGCCCAGGTGATCCGGGTCTGTGCCGGAACAGACGTCAGCAACGATCCGGTGTGGTCCGTTCGGCAGGGACATCGCCTCGTTGTAGAGAGCCTGCTTGGATCCGAAGTAGTAGCTCACCAGCGAGGTGTCCACCCCGGCTTCACGAGCAATGGCCCGCAGGCTCACCGACTGATAATCACCAGCCAGGAACAGGGCCCTGGCGGCCGCCAGAATCGACGCTCGTGCTGCCCCGGCCTCGCCTCGCGGGCCGCGGCGAGGCGCTCGGGTGCACTGTGACTGACTCGGGACAGACATGGCACGACCGTACTCCCCCGAGAATCTCTCGAGAAAGGGAACCCCACTTGCTGCGAAGAGATTTCCACGGTGATGAAATGGGGACATGGACGCACATCGTGGCAATGCGATCGCACTGGACGACCAGGACCTTCGGATGGGGCTGGACGTCGGATCGACGACGATCAAGGCCGTCGTCCTGGACCCTGACGAGAACATCCTCTTCGAGGACTACAGACGCCACCATGCCGATATCACCGGAGCCATGGCGTCCCTGCTCGGCGACGCCGCCGATGCCCTCCCCGGTGCCAAGGTGCGCGCCGCCGTCACCGGATCGGCAGGCCTGGGAACCGCCGACGCTCTGGACCTCACATTCATCCAGGAGGTCATGGCCGAGACTGCGGCCGTCCAGCATTGGAACCCTGACGCTGACGTCCTCCTGGAACTTGGCGGCGAGGACGCCAAGATCACCTACCTCAAGCCAGTCCCGGAGCAGCGCATGAATGGTTCGTGCGCCGGTGGTACGGGTGCCTTCATCGACCAGATGGCCACCCTGCTCCACACTGACGCCCCGGGCCTCAACGACTTGGCATCACGGGCCGAGACCATCCATCCCATCGCCTCACGCTGTGGGGTGTTCGCCAAGTCTGACCTCCAGCCCCTCATCAACGAAGGTGCGCGTCATGAGGACCTCGCTGCGTCGGTCATGCAAGCCGTCGCCACCCAGTGCATCGCCGGCCTGGCCTGTGGACGTCCGATCCGTGGCAAGGTCATCTTCCTCGGTGGTCCGTTGCACTTCATGCCGACTCTGCGGGACGCCTTCGCACGAGTTCTCGAAGGCAAGGTCGACGAGTACATCACCCCGGAGCGTGCCCAGCTCTACGTGGCCATGGGGGCTGCCCTGACGTCCGCCTCGGAGCCGGTCGACCTCGCCGAGACTGCTGAGCGTTCCCGTCACGCCCGCACCCAGAACGGCATCTCCCAGTCGATGCCGCCACTGTTCAGGAATAAGGAGGAGCTGGCCGAGTTCACCAAGCGTCACTCCCAGGCCAAACTCCCCCATCTGCCACTGCATGACGCTCGCGGCAACCTCTTCCTCGGTATTGACGCCGGTTCGACGACAATCAAGTCGGTGCTGCTTGACGAGTCCCTCAACATCGTCGCCTCCCATTACGCCTCCAACGAGGGCGACCCGGTGAGCGCAGCAGTGCAGATCCTCGCCGATCTCTACGACACCATGCCCACCGAAGCCACCATTGCCCGCACCTGCACCACCGGCTACGGCGAAGGCCTCGTCAAGGCTGCATTGGGTGCCGAGGACGGTGAGGTCGAGACAATGGCCCATTATCGGGCCGCCGATCATCTGCTTCCCGGAGTCACGGCGATCATCGACATCGGCGGCCAGGACATGAAGTACCTGCGGGTCGTCGACCAAGTCATCGACTCCATCTCCGTGAACGAGGCGTGCTCGTCCGGGTGTGGGTCCTTCCTCCAGACCTTCGCCGCCGGCATGGACACCGACATCCAGTCCTTCGCCGACATGAGCCTGATGGCTCAGCATCCGGTCGACCTGGGCAGCCGTTGCACCGTCTTCATGAACTCCTCGGTCAAGCAGGCCCAGAAGGAGGGAGCCTCCCCTGCCGACATTGCTGCCGGGCTGTCTTACTCCGTCGTCCGCAACGCTCTGTACAAGGTCATCAAGTTGACCGATCCGTCCCAGCTGGGTGACAAGGTTGTCGTCCAAGGCGGCACCTTCCTCAACAACGCCGTGCTGCGAGCCTTCGAGAAACTCACCGGCCGTGAGGTCGTCCGTCCTGCCGAGGCCGGACTCATGGGTGCCTACGGCGCTGCACTGACGGCCCGTGCCCGCTTCCATGCTGGCGAGCCCACCACCTCTGACGGTCTGCGAGATCGCGCCGAACTGGACGGGTTCGCCGTCGAGACCCACCGCGATGACTGCACCCTGTGCCAGAACCACTGCCAGCGCACCATCGCCACCTTCTCGGACGGACGCGTCTTCGTCTCCGGCAACCGCTGCGACCGCGGCGCCGAGGTGGACAACCGCAAGATGGCCAAGCTCCCGAAGTCTGAGCTGCCCAATGTCTTCGAGGCGAAGTACAAGAGGCTGTTCAGCTACCGGCGCCTCACCGCAAAGAAGGCCTTTCGTGGCGACCTGGGCCTGCCTCGTGCCCTCAACATGTACGAGAACTACCCGTTCTGGTTCACGACCCTCTCAGCCCTGGGCTACCGCGTCATGATCTCGGGCCGTTCTTCCCACGCCCTGTTCGAAAAGGGCATGGAGTCCATCGCCAGCGAGAACATTTGCTACCCCGCCAAGCTCAACAACGGTCACGTGGAAGATCTCGTTGAGCGTGGCGTCAAGCGGATCTTCGACCCCTGCATCCGTTTCGAGCAGGTCAGCGTGGCCGATGCCGACGCCCACTTCAACTGCCCGGTCGTCGCCTCCTATCCCGAGGTCATCCGAGCAAATGTCGAGAGCCTGCGCGAGAAGGACGTCGAACTCATCTCTCCATTCCTCTCCCTGGCCAACCCGGACAAACTCGCCGAGCGGCTGGCCGAAACCTTCGCTGAGGACGGGGTGACCGTCGAGGAGGCCCATCAGGCGGTTGCCAAGGGGCTCGAGGAGGACAAGGCCTTTCGCGACGACGTCCGCAAGATGGGCGAGGACGCCTTGGCCTACATGGCTGAGCACAACGTTCCCGGCATCGTGCTGGCAGGACGCCCCTATCACGTCGATCCCGAGATTCACCACGGCATTCCCGAGATGGTGAACTCCCTGGGCATGGCGGTCCTCACTGAGGACTCCGTGGCCCATCTTGGGTCTGACCTGCTAGAGCGTCCGCTGCGTGTGCGTGACCAGTGGATGTTCCATTCCCGCCTCTACCAGGCAGCCGCCTTCGTGGGTTCCCGCCCCGATCTCGAGCTCGTCCAGCTCAACTCCTTCGGCTGCGGACTGGACGCCATCACCACCGACCAGGTGCGCGAGATCCTGGCAGCGCGTGACCGCATCTATACCACTCTCAAGATTGACGAGGTGTCAAACCTGGGCGCGGCCCGTATTCGGATGCGCTCCCTGCAGGCCGCGACGAAGGAACGCGCCCGCCACGATCGCAAGCTGGTGACCCATCCGCTTTCCGACGACCGAGTCCTCTTCACCAAGGACATGAAGGCGACCCACACCATCCTGGTGCCCCAGCTCGCCCCGTACCAGACCTCGGTCGCGGAGGCAGCTCTGCGCGCCTCCGGTTACAACGTCGAGGTGTTGGAGCAAGCTTCCAGGGAGAACATCGACTTCGGCCTGTCGGTGGTCAACAACGATGCCTGTTTCCCCGCCATCGTCGTCATTGGTCAGCTCGTCTCGGCATTGAAGTCGGGCAAATACGACTTGGACCACACCACCCTCTTCCTCACCCAGACCGGTGGCATGTGCCGTGCCACCAACTACATTGGTCTACTGCGCAAGGCCCTCAAGGACGCCGGATTCGGAAGCATCCCGGTCATCGCGGCTTCCCTGCAGGGTGTCGAGGACAACCCGGGCTTCTCCCTCACCGTTCCCCTGATTCACCGCATGGTTCAGGCCATCACGATCGGGGACCTGCTGCAGAAGGTCCACCTGCGCACTCGTCCTTACGAGGCGGTTCCGGGCGCGGCTGACGAGCTCATGCACCACTGGACGACCATCGCGCGGGAGCACTTCCTGGACGGCGGGCACTCCAAAACCTGGGGACGGCGCACCTCCTACAAGGCGATCATCAACGGCATCGTCGACGATTTCGAGCATCTTGAGCTCATTGACGGCCCACGCAAGCCTCGTGTCGGCGTCCTCGGCGAGATCTTGGTGCAGTTCCACCCGGACGCCAACAACCACATCGTCGACACCATCGAATCCGAGGACTGCGAGGCCGTCCTGCCGGGGCTCATGTGGTTCGTCTACAACTGTTTGTCCGCAGGCGACTACAACTACAAGACCTTCGGTACTGACAAGTGGAGCCGTCACCTCAAGAAGGCGTTCCGCGGTTTGCTCATGCAGTACCAGAAGCCGGTGACCGCAGCGTTGAAGAAGTCCACCCGGTTCGAGGTTCCGACCCCGATCACCGATCTCATGGAGGACGCCCAACGCATCGTTCAACTCGGCAACCAGGCTGGCGAGGGTTGGTACCTCGTCGGTGAGATGGTCGACATGATCCGCGAAGGTGTGGCGAACATCGCCGTCGTCCAGCCGTTCGCCTGCCTACCGAACCACGTCACCGGACGAGGGATCTTCCGTGAGATCCGCCGTCAGTTCCCGCACGCCAATGTGGTGTCGGTCGACTACGACCCCGGCGCATCCCAGGTCAACCAGCTCAACCGCATCAAGCTCATGGCTGCCACCGCGCGCGATCGCAACGACTCGGAAGAGCTCGACGCCAACGAGGCCATACGGCCGGAGTCAGACGAGCAGATCCCGACCTCTCCCCAGACGGCATCACGCCCAGACCTCAACGGAACGCCTGTGATGGAGCTGTCACTGCACGTGTAATTGGCCTTTGGGAACCGGTGATATCGTCACCGGCATGGAATTGACTGGCACCCGTCGGCTACGGACGGATCGCCTAGTACTTCGCCGGTTGACCGTCGACGATGCCCAGCAGATGTACGACAACTGGGCCAGCGACCCGGAGGTCACACAGTTCCTCAGGTGGCCCGCCCATTCCAGCGTGGATGTGAGCCGGGCCATCGTCGGTGCCTGGGTCGATTCCTACGATGATCCAGGAACCTTCAACTGGGGTATTGAGCTGATCGAGGACGGGACCCTCATCGGACAGACCTCGGTCGTCGAACAGGATCTCAGCGTCGGCCTGGTCAATGTCGGCTATGTCGTCGGACGGCGCTGGTGGGGCAGGGGTTACTGCACCGAGGCGCTGGTCGCAGTGACGGGTTATCTCTTCGCCGTCGCACAGGTCAACAAGGTGGAGGCCAATCACGACCCGGCCAATGTCGCCTCGGGACGAGTCATGGAGAAGGCCGGCATGGTGACCGAGGGTCTGCGTCGAGCCTCCTGCCTCAGCGGGTCAACGATCCGCGACCAGATCTACCACGGCATACTGCGCAGCGAGTGGGAAGGCCGTCAGTGCTGAATCCTCATCGTGAAGCGACGTGTCGACGGTGGCGCGCAACCTTCCTCATCTTCGCATCACTGGCCTCCCTGACCTGGGCATTCGCAGGCATTCTCAACCCCGCGATGAGCCAGCTGCATGCTTTCGTATCGGAGTACTCCGCCCGTGACCAGCCATGGCGTTACCTCTTCCAGACCACCGACGTCATCATGGGGACCTCCCTGTGTCTGGCAGGCCTGGCCACTCTCGCCTGGGCTGGTCATCGCCCCCTTGGCCGCCAGGGGTGGTCGGGCATTGGATTCGTGGCTGGCGGGCTCTTCAGTGTTCTTGACGCCTTAGTGACGATGGACTGCTCCCCTACTCGTTCCAATGCCTGTCTAGCTGCCGAGGAGGCCGGTCACGTCAGCCCGAGCCACTTCGTCCACGTCGGGACCTCGACGATCGTCGTCATCGGTTTTGCCCTCCCGATCCTGTTGCTCAACTCCACCATGACGAGGTTCCGCACCTTCGGTCTGGTGGTGGCATGGGCGTGGATCGTGTTCACCCTGCTCAACGGCATCGGGGCCATGGACTGGTTCGATGGCACCCCGATGGATTACACCGGGATCTGGCAGCGTTTCAGCTTGGCCCTGGGCGCCCTGTGGTGGCTGACGTTGGCCGCCGACGACGTCATCACCTCCCGTGCTCAGCGACGCCCAGTTTGCTGAGGTATGAAGGAGGGCTCCCGGAGGTTACCGGGAGCCCTATTCCTCGTAGGTGTCGTCCTTCGGCCGGCCGCACTCACCACGAGCCGACGACGCCGGGATGAAGATCCTCGGCAGGCGGGTTCCAACTCGCGGCGTCAGCCTCGACCTGGTCACCGGAGCGGATGTCCTTGACGGTGTCGGGGTCTCGGTGGTCGCTGTGCTGAGCGCCCGGGAACCACACGTAGGGGATCCCGCGACGATCAGCATGCTTGATCTGCTTGCCGAACTTGTCGGCCTTGGGGGCCACCTCGCAGGGGATGCCGCGGGAGCGCATCGCGTGGGCGACGGCCTCCGAGCTGACACGATCCTCCTCGGTGTTGACGGCCACGAGGACCGCCGAGGGAACCGAACGAGAAGACGTCAGCTCCCCTCGGGAGATGATCGGGGCCAGCAAGCGGGTCAGGCCGAGCGAGATTCCCACGCCCGGGTAGACGTGTTTGCCGTCGGAGGCCAGGGACTCGTAACGGCCACCCGAGCACACCGAACCCATCGACTCATGGCCGGTCAGTTCGGTCTCGTAGACGGTGCCGGTGTAATAGTCCAGGCCGCGGGCGATCTTGAGGTTGGCAACCATGCGTCCGGGGACGACCTTGTTGACGGCAGTGACGACTCGGTTGAGGGAATCCAGGCCCTCTTCGAGCATGTCGTTGGACACCCCGAGTTCGCGCACCTTGCCGATGAAGGAGTCGTCGGCAGACTGGATGGAGGCCAGGGCGACACACTTGCCGGCGACGTCGTCAGACAGGCCCAGCTCGTCAGTGAGAAGCTCACGCACCGCGTCCGGGCCGATCTTGTCGTACTTGTCGACCCGCTGCAGAACGGCCATGTGGTCCTCGATGCCCAGCCCGCGGTAGAACCCCTCGGAGAGCTTGCGGTTGTTGACGTGCATGGTGACGGTCGGGAAGCCCAGCTCAGTGTGCAGGCGCTCAAGGGCCGACAGCATCACCAGCGGGGTCTCGATGTCGTGGTGCTCGGCCAGGGTCTGGTCGCCGACGATGTCGATGTCAGCCTGGGTGAACTCGCGGTAGCGGCCCTCCTGAGGACGTTCACCACGCCACACCTTCTGGATCTGGTGGCGACGGAACGGGAAGTGCAGGTGGCCGGCGTTCTCCAACACGTAGCGGGCGAAGGGAACGGTGAGGTCGAAGTGCAGGCCCAGACGGTCCTTCTCGGACCGCGAGTCATGAGGGTCAGCGTGCAGTCGATCGACGACGTAGACCTCCTTGTCGATCTCTCCCTTGCGGGTGAGTTGCTCCATGGGCTCGACGGCACGGGTGTGGATCGGCGCGAAACCATGAAGCTCGAAGGTCTCCTCAAGGATCCGGGTCACATGGTTCTCCACCATCTGTCCTGAGGGCAGGAATTCGGGAAAACCGGACAAGGGCTTGAGACGGGCCATGGAAGGAATCCTTCGAAGAGTTGGGTATCTGGGCGGGTTACCCCGCAGGAGTCATTCTGCCAGCCCGAGAGCAATCGGGCTCATTCGCCACTGTTCGGTGAGACTTTTCAGTGGGAGTGCGACGAGACCTACGTGCGGTTGAGAAATGGGTTGGAGATGCGCTCCTGGGCCATCGTCGTCGGTCCCCCGTGTCCTGGCAGTAGGTGGGTGGAGTCGTCAAGGGGCCAGACGACGTCGGACAGGCTGCGAGACATCTGTGCCGGGTCAGCCCCGGGCATGTCGGTTCGACCGATGGAACCTGCGAAGACGACGTCACCGGACATGACGATCGGGCCGAACTGCGCGTCAACCATGCGGATCATGGAACACCCAGGAGTGTGGCCCGGGGCGTGCAGGAATTCCAGGTCGAGGTCGGCGTACTCGTGGTGGGAGAACGGCTCGACGTCGACGACTTCCTCGGGTTCGCGCAAGGTCGTCGATCCGTAGCACTGCTCGATGAGTGGACGGGCGAAGTCAGACAAGGCTGCCATGGGGTCGGCGAGGAGATGCCGGTCATCTCGAGGGCACAGCACCGGGATGCCGTACTGATCTCCAACCTGGCGAGCTGAACCGACATGGTCGATGTGACCGTGGGTGAGCGCGACCGCCACCGGGGTTAGATGGTGGGTCTTGAGTGCCTCGCCGAGGAACTTCTCGGCACCCATTCCAGGGTCGACGACGACGCAGTCAGACCCTGGTTCGCGCGCCAGGAGATAGCAATTGGCCTGAAAAGGACCAGTGATGAAGGACGCAATGAACACGTTTGCCACTTTATCGGGCAAGATGGAGCGTATGAGTCACGCACAAGCTCCGCAGTCCTTCGGCCGCGTCGATGATGACGGCACCGTTTACGTCCGAACCAGTGACGGGGAGAGGCCTGTCGGCCAGGTGCCGGACTCCACCAGCGAGGAAGCCCTTGAATTCTTCGTGCGCCGCTATCACGCCCTCGAGACCGAGGTGTCGCTGCTGGAATCACGAGTGAGCTCCGGGACCGCCTCGCCGGAGGAAGCCCGATCGGCCGCAAGCAAACTCGTCACGTCTATCCGTGAGGCCCATGCCGTCGGCGACCTGGAATCGCTCGCAGCTCGGGTGGAGGCTCTCAGCCCCACCATCGACGCCAAGGCGGAGACCCGTCGGGAGGAGAGGGCCGAGGCCAAGGCCCGCGCAAAGCAGGCCAAGGAGGACATGGTCGCCAAGGCGGAAGCCATCGCTGCTGGCACCGACTGGCGCGGTGGCATCGGCAAGTTCCGCGACCTGCTCGAGGAGTGGCGTCATCTCCCCCGTATCGACAAGACCACCGACGACGAACTGTGGCACCGCTTCTCCGGGGCTCGCACCGCCTTCACCCGTCGCCGCAAGCAGCACATGGCTGAGCAGAATCACCTGCGTGAGA
Source organism: Cutibacterium avidum 44067 (assembly GCF_000367205.1). NCBI lineage: Bacteria > Bacillati > Actinomycetota > Actinomycetes > Propionibacteriales > Propionibacteriaceae > Cutibacterium > Cutibacterium avidum. Next base: position 1,133,717 of record NC_021064.1, read on the forward strand.
AGGCTCGCGTGCTCAAGGAGCAGATCATCGAGGAGGCTCGTCCGCTGGCTGATTCGACGGCCTGGGGCGAGACCTCTCGTCAGTTCCGCGACCTCATGAACCGTTGGAAGGCTGCTGGCCCGGCTCCTCGCGACATCGACGAGAAGCTGTGGAAGGAGTTCCGCGCCATCCAGGACAAGTTCTTCGACGCCCGCAGTACTGCTCAGAGCCAGCAGGACGAGGAGTATCGCGGCAACCAGGAGGTCAAGGAGAACCTTCTCGACGAGGCCGAGAAGGACATCCTGCCGGTCAAGGACATCGAGGAGGCCAAGGCCAAGTTCCGCTCCTTCCTGGAGAAGTTCAACGAGGTCGGTCGAGTGCCCCGTGACGCCATGAAGCGCATCGACGCCCGCGTCCGTGACTTGGAGCGTCAGGTCCATTCCGCGGAGGAGGCCGAGTGGAAGCGCACCGATCCGCAGGCTCGTGAGCGTGCCCGCGCCACCGTCGACATGTTCAGCGCCCAGATCGACAAGCTCACCGCCCAGGCCGAGAAGGCCGAGGCTGCTGGCCACACCAAGGAGGCCGAGAAGGGCCGCGAGTCGATCAGGACCTACCAGACCTGGCTGGAGGAGGCCCAGAAGGCCCTCGACGAGTTCAGCGCCTGACTGACAGGAAACGGCCCCGGTCACAACGACCGGGGCCGTTCGTCATACCGGCGGCTTTCCAGACAGAGAAGTCAAACCCCGAGAGCCACACCGGGTCACGACTTCACGCGAAAGACGTCATAGACCCCGGAGATCCGCCGGATGGACTCGATGAGGTGCTTGAGGTGGGTTGGGTCGGGAGCCTCGAAGGTGAGCCGCAATCGAGCCAGATGGGTCTTCGATGCACTCATGTTCGCCGAGATGAGGCTGACCCCCTGCTCGGCGAGGACGCGTGAGGTGTCCAGCAGCAGGCCGGCACGGTCGAGACCCTCGATCTGGATGGTGACCTGGTAGCCCTCCTGCTGGTTCTCAGACCAGGAGACCGGCACGATCCGCTCGGGGTGCTCAAGCAGGTTCTTGGCGTTCGAGCAGTCCGTGCGATGTACCGAGACCCCATCGTTGCGGGTGACGAAGCCCATGATCGGGTCCCCCGGCAGCGGGGTGCAGCACCGAGCCAGCTTGACGAGCATGTCGGGGTCACCGTCGACGATGACTCCGGTCTCGTTGCTGCGATGCCGCGGAGTCTTGACGCCAACGGCGAGCTCCTCCTCGACGTCGGCCGTGGTCTCCTCCGGCCCACCGCCCAGGGCGATGAGCTTCTCGACGACCGACTGGGCGCTGACGATGTGCTCCCCCACCGCGGCGTACAAGGCGTTGATGCCGGGCACCCGCAGGTCGTCGGCCACCGCGGTGAGGTACTCCACCGTCAGCAAGGACTGCAGCGGCACACCAGCCTGACGCAACTGCTTGGCGATCGCATCCTTACCGGCCTCGATGGACTCCTCACGGCGTTCCCTCGTGAAGTAGGACTTGATCTTGGAACGAGCACGTGGAGAGGCGATGAACCCCAGCCAGTCACGACTGGGACCGGCACCGGGGGAGTTCGAGGTCAGGATGTCAACGACGTCGCCGTTGGTCAGCTTGGTGTCCAGGGTGACGAGTTTGCCATTGACGCGAGCGCCGATACAGCGGTGGCCGACCTCGGTGTGGACGGCATAGGCGAAGTCGACGGGGGTGGCGTCCTGGGGAAGGGCCATGACGTCGCCCTTCGGGGTGAAGACGTAAACCTCCGAGGAATTGATCTCGAAACGCAACGAATCCAAGAACTCGCCGGGATCGGACTCCTCCTTGGACCACTGGTTGAGCGACTGTACCCAGGACAGGTCGGTGCCGTCAGGCTGAATCCCCTTGCCAACGGCGTTGGGGTTCTCCTTGTACTTCCAGTGGGCCGCAACACCGTACTCAGCCCGCCGGTGCATCTCGTGAGTACGGATCTGCAATTCCACCGGCTGCCCGCCGGGCCCCAGCACGGTGGTGTGCAGGGACTGGTACATGTTGTACTTCGGCATCGCGATGTAGTCCTTGAACCGCCCTGGGAGGGGATTCCATCGCACGTGCATGACACCCAGTGCGGCATAACAGTCGCGCGGGGTGTCGACGAGGATGCGCAGACCGATGAGATCGTAGATGTCTGAGAAGTCCCGACCGCGCACGACCATCTTCTGATAAATCGAGTAGTAGTGCTTCGGCCGACCGTAGACGGTGGCCTCGATGCCGGCCTCATCGAGGTCCTGACGGACGATCGCGATGACTTCCTTGAGCTGAGCCTCCCGCTGCGGGGCCTGCTCGGCCACCATGTGGACGATCTCGTCGTAGAGCTTGGGATTGAGGGTGGAGAAGCACAGGTCCTCCAGTTCCCACTTGATCGCATTCATGCCAAGGCGATGAGCCAGTGGCGCGAAGATCTCGAGGGTCTCCTTGGCGATGCGGTTCTGCTTGTCCGGCCGCAGGAATCCCAAGGTCCTCATGTTGTGCAGCCGATCGGCGAGCTTGATGACCAGCACTCGGATGTCGCGGCTCATCGCGATGACCATCTTGCGGATGGTCTCGGCCTTCGCCGACTCCCCGTACTGGACCTTGTCGAGTTTCGTCACCCCGTCGACGAGCAGGGCCACTTCCTCGCCGAAGTCTGCTGTTAGCTGCTCGTGCGTGTACGAGGTGTCCTCGACGGTGTCGTGCAGCAGACCGGCGCACAGGGTCTGCTCGTCCATGCCGAGCTCGGCCAGGATCATCGTCACCGCTAGGGGATGGGTGATGTAGGGATCGCCCGACTTGCGGGTCTGCCCACGGTGATAATGCTCAGCCGTGCGGTATGCCCGCTCGATGACAGCGGTGTCGGCCTTCGGGTGATTGGCAAGGACTACCGAGATAAGCGGATCCGTGACGCTCTGGGGCGGTCCTGATGGCTTCGGGGTCCCCCAGCGGACGATGCGCTCGCGCATCCTCATCCGGGGCTGGGGACGCTGCTGGTCAGTCTTCGGCTTGCCCAGGGTTCCCTTGCCCGATCCGTACGGACCGTAGACGCTGTCGTCGGCCATCGGGGCACCTCCTGGCAAGTTGGATCATTCATTCTAGTGGCATTTACCATCGTCATGTCGGCTGAGTGCGACGGCATGTGGTCGGTCAGCACCCATGCCGACAGCTGAATGAGCCTTCCGGTACGGGGGCTCCTGCTGTTCTCAGCGGACCAGGTCAGACTCGGTCTGGGTGCCAGTGGCGCGAGGAACCGCCTTCCGCACGACGACGATGACGTCACCAGCCTGTAACTGACCGATCGACGGGTCGTAGAAGTTGCGCAGCACGTCATTGCGGATGACGGCCAGGAGCCGCTCGTTCTGGATGTCGGCCGGACGTGCACCGATCTCCGTCTTGGAGACCATCCGCTGGACGACCTCCATACCCTTCGAGCTGGACAGCAGGTCGTCGACGACGGTGCCCACGTGCGGGTTGACCGAGGACAGACCAAGCAGACGGCCCACCGCGTCGGCGGAAGTGACGACGGCGTCGGCTCCGGACTCACGCAGCAGCGGAAGGTTCTCGTCCTCCCTGCCGGAGACGACGATGTGGCAGCGCGGGTTGAGCTGTCGCACCGTCAGTGTGGTGAGGATGGCCGAGTCATCTCGGTTGAGGGTGATGACGACCTCGCGCGCCTTGCTGATCTCAGCTCGTCTCAGCAGATCCCGCCTCGTCGCGTCGCCTTCGAAGGCAGCCAGGCCTGACCGATTAGCCTCGGCCACCGCAGAGGGACGATTGTCGATGACGACGATCTTCTCGACGGGAACGTCATGGTTGCGCAGGGTGTTGACGGCGCTGCGCCCCTTCGTGCCGTACCCGATGACGACGGTGTGGTTCCTCATGCGCTTCCTCCAAGCACTGTCAAGCAGTCCGCGTCGCCCCTCGTTGGCCAACATCTCGAGGGTGGTACCGACCAACAGCACCAGGAAGGTGATGCGCAACGGGGTGATGATGAAGGCATTGATGAGTCGCGCATGGGGCGCGACCGGGGTGATGTCACCGTAACCAGTCGTGGTCACGGTGACCGTCGAGTAGTAGAAGGCGTCGATCAGGGAGACGCCGTCACCGACGGTGGAATCAACATAGGAGTCATGGTCGACCCAGACGATCAAGGTACTGGTCAGCAACAGAATCGCTGACCAGACCAGCCGCTTGACCAGCTCTCGAAAGGGTTTGGTGGTCTTGAACGGAAGCTTGACCAGGGCCGACTGCTCAAAGACGTTGCGACGGCTCGAAGACTCCATTGATTCCGGCACCATGATCAGACCGTGATCACGGCGTTGACCGGACCGATACCGGCCCGGTCGAGCTTCTCACGGCCCCCCAGGGCGGACAGCTCCATGAGCACCGACACACCGACGAGCTCACCACCGAGCTTCTCCACCAGGGATGCCGTGGCACCGACCGTTCCTGCCGTCGCGAGGATGTCGTCGACGATGAGCACCTTCGAGCCGGGCTGAACGGCGTCCTGATGGACGGTGAGGGTGGCGGAACCATACTCCAGCACGAAGGACTGGGAGTAGACGTCACCGGGGAGCTTTCCGGGCTTGCGCACCGGGATGAACCCAGCGCCCAAGGACAGGGCCACCGGCCCGGCGAACATGAATCCACGAGCCTCCATGCCGAGAACGACGTCGACCCCGCGCGGAGCGGTGTCAACGAGTTCGGAGATCGCAGCGGCGTACCCGTTGGCGTTGGCCAGCAGAGGGGTGATGTCCTTGAAGGTCACCCCGGGCTCCGGGAAGTCCGGAACATCCCGGATCAGGCCGGTGATGAGGTCAGTACGGTAGGTCATTTCTTCCTCTCGGAGCGAGTGGAACGACGCGGCTGATGACGCTCGCTCCCAGTGATGGACGTGACGTCACCAGGCCCTTCGGCGGCGACGGTCTGAGCCGTCACCTGAGGACCCTTGTGCGCAGCACGCTCACGGCGGCGCAGGACACGAGCGGTGTGTTCCTTCATGGCCGGCTCATTCTCACGCAGCTGGGTGAACACCGGGGTGGCGATGAAGATCGAGGAGTAAGCACCGACGATCATGCCGACGAAGAGGGCCAGGCCGAGATCCTCAAGAGGCCCGGACCCGAGCACGAAGGCACCGGCGAAGAGCAGTGCCGCCACCGGCAGAACGCCGACGATGGTGGTGTTGATGGAACGCACCAGCACCTGGTTTACGGCCCGGTTGGCGCCTTCCGCAAAGGTGTAGTCGCGTTTCTGGATGTCCTGGACGTTCTCGCGCACCTTGTCGAAGACCACGACGGTGTCGTAGAGGGAATAGCCCAGAATCGTCAGCACGCCGATGACGGTCGACGGGGACACCGTGAAGCCGATCAAAGCATAGATGCCGATGGTGACGATGAGGTCGTGCAGGAGAGCGATCAGGGCGGCAATGGACATCTTCCAGTGCCGGAAATAGGCCCAGATCTGCAACATCACCAAGACCAGGAAGACGACCAATGCCTTGATGGCCTTGCCGGTGATCTGGTCTCCCCACTGACTACCGACCTTGGAGTACGTGACGGAGTCCGTCTTGGTCGCGGTGGCCTTGGCGATAGCCCCCTGAACCTTGGTGGTCTCCTCGTTGTCGAGTGCCCTGGTCTGCACCTGGACGGCGTTCGAGCCGAGACTGACGACCTCGGTGGAGTCCATGTCCGGGACTCCGGAAGACAGCACTGACCTGCGGATGTCGTCGACGGTCGAGGTCGCAACGTGGGCAGGAGAACGGAACTGCACGCCGCCCTTGAACTCGATACCGAGGTTCAAGCCACGCACCAACAGGCCAAGCAGCGAGATCGCGATGACGATGATCGAGATCGTGTACCAGAGTTTACGGCGCTGGATGAAGCCGTAGGAAATCTCACCCGTGTACAGGGCATGGGTGAAACCGTGCTTGTGCTTCTTGCTCTTCTCCTCGGACCGCCTCGAGGCGACGGATGAGGTCTTGGCGTTCTTGTCGTCAGTCATGTCAGGCCTCCTCCGTCTCGATGGTGCGCTTGGCCCGCGGGGCAGATCGCCTGCTTCGCCGACCGAGCAGCTGAGCTTCCGTGACACCCATGTGCCCAGCCTCAAGGCCGGAGCCGCGTCGGCCCTGGCCCCAGAACTTGGTGCGTCCCAGCAGAGTGACGACGGGGTGGGTGAAGAAGAAACAGATGAGGAGGTCGATGAACGTCGTCAGACCCAGGGTGAAGGCGAATCCCTTCACCTGGTCGACTGACAGTACGAACAGCACGATGGCGGACAGCAGGGAGACGCCGTCGGCCATCAGGATGGTGCCGCGGGCCTTCGTCCAGCCGGTCTGAAGGGCGGTACGCAGGGTCCGTCCTTCTCGGATCTCGTCTCGGATGCGTTCGAAGTAGACGATGAAGGAGTCGGCTGTCACGCCAATGGCGACGATCGCGCCAGCGATACCAGCCAGGGAAAGAGTGAATCCGACAGCCTCGCCCAGGAGCACCATGGCCGTGTAGGTCGTGATACCGGCGATGAGCAGGGAGCCAATGGCCACCAGGCCCAGTCCTCGGTAGTACAGCAGGCAGTAACCGGCAACCAGGATCAGTCCGATGACGCCGGCGATGATCCCGGCACGCAGCTGCTCGCTACCAAGGGTCGGCGAGACATTGTCAACGCTGGAGATGTCGAAGGACAGCGGCAGGGCACCGTACTTGAGGACGTTGGCCAGGTCAGCAGCACTATCCTGGGTGAAGTGTCCGGAGATCTCGGCCTGACCACCGTTGATCGGACAGGAGGCTCCCTTGCCGCCATCCAACTGCGGGGAGGAGATGACCTTGCCATCCAGGACGACGGCGAACTGGTTCTGCGGGCTCTGGCGCGAGCACAGGAAGGTGGTCGCCTCACTGAAGGAATTCGTGCCGATGGAGTTGAATTTCAGGTTCACCACGTAGGACAGCTGGCCCGGCGGGATTCCGGAGTCGGCGCTCTCGACCTGGGTCCCCGTGATGGCGACCGGGGAGAGCAGGTACTTGGTCTTGCCCTCACGGTCACAGGTCACCAGGGCCTTGTTCGGCGGGGATTCGACGGACTTGGTGCACTTGAAGTCCTGAAAGGCCTTCATATCCTCCGGGGACGGCTTCCACTTCTCGGCGTCCTTGACCATCTTGGCCGCGGAGGTCGGATCCTTCTCGTTGTACTTTGGGCCACTGTCCTTGGCACCAGGCTTCGAGCTGGCAGAGGCGCTTGACGACGCCTTGGCCTTCGGGTCGGCAGTGGGGAGGGCCGAGGGCTTTGCGGGGCCGGGAGTCGGACCCTTCTCACCCACCGGCTCCTCGGCATAGACCATACGGAATCCGAGCTGGGCAGTCTGGCCAACCATCTCGACGAGCTTGGAGCTCTCGACGTTCGGGGCCGAGACGACGATGTTGCGATCACCCATCGTCGTCACTGACGACTCGCCGACACCAAGCGAGTTGACGCGCTGCTGAATGATGAGCCGCGCCTGCTCGAGGCTCGTCGGTGTGGGAGCCTTGCCATCATCCGTCTTGGCCGTCAAGGTGACGGACGTACCGCCTCTGAGGTCCAGGCCAAGTTTGGGTGACCACGTACGCGTAGCTCCCATGAGCACGTACATGACGATGATGGCCACCAGGAAGATCACCAGGGTTCTGCCTGGATGGTGTGTCCGCTTTTTCGTTGCCACGTCGAAAATATTCCTTGGTCTTGGTGGATTGTCAGGCCCGGGGCTGCTCGTCAGTCTCAGCAGCGAGGGTGGACTCGGTAGCCGAGGTCTCAGGCTGGGCGTCGATTGCCGGATCCTCGGCGAGAGTCTCATTGCTGGCCGGAGAGGTCTGTGCCGGGACGTCGTCGGCGAAGGCGAATTCCTCCTCGTCACCAGCAGGTCGAACGATGGCCTGCTTGAGGACGCTGACCTCGACGCCAGGGGCGAGTTCGACGACGGCCTGCTTGTCGCCCAGGTGGGTGATCGTCACGAAGAGACCGCTGTTGAGCACGACACGAGTGCCCTCCTGCAGGTTCGACTCGAGCTTGGCTCGCTCCTCCTGCTGCTTCTTGACCTGCCTCTTTCCCTGCCACACGGTGAATCCGATGAGCAGGATGAAAAGAATCAGGATGGGCATGAGACCGCCCAGCGGGCTGGCGAGAAGAGGCATAGGGAGTTTTCCTTGTCTACGGGTGTGACCGGGGTCATGCTACCCCGGACCGGTGAACATGGTCAGAACAGGCCGTCGCCGGTGCTGTTGGTAGGTGGTTCAAGACCGAGGTGGCGCCACGCCCTGTCGGTGGCAACCCGCCCCCGAGGGGTACGCATGAGGAAGCCCAACCGGACGAGGAAGGGTTCGGCGACCTCCTCGACGGTCTGAGGCTCCTCCCCCACGCTGATGGCAAGGGTGGACAGGCCGACCGGGCCTCCGCCGAATTTGAGACAGACGGCATTGAGCACGGCACGGTCAAGGCGGTCGAGGCCGAGCGGATCCACCTCATAGAGATCCAGAGCCGTCTCCGCCCCCCTCGGTGTCACCGGGGACTCGTCGTTGACGTCACCCCAGTCACGGACGCGGCGCAACAGTCGGTTGGCAATCCGAGGCGTGCCGCGAGAGCGGGAGGCGATGGTATGGGCGGTCCCCTCAGCCAGGTCAACCCCGATGACCCCGGCTGAGCGGGTGACGATCCGCTCAAGGTCGGCCACCTGGTAGTAGTCGAGCTGGGCCGTGAAGCCGAATCGGTCCCGCAGCGGCCCGGGCAGCAGGCCTGCCCGTGTCGTCGCCCCGACAAGGGTGAACGGTGGAATGTCGATCGGGATCGCGGTGGCCCCAGGGCCCTTGCCGACGACGACGTCGACGCGGAAGTCCTCCATCGCCAGGTAGAGCATCTCCTCGGCAGGCTTGGACATCCGGTGAATCTCGTCAAGGAAGAAGACCTCACCGGGAACAAGCGAGGACAGGATCGCAGCCAGGTCCCCCGCGTGCTGAATGGCAGGGCCGGAGGAGATACGAATCGGGGCGGACATCTCGGCCGCGATGATCATGGCCAAGGTGGTCTTTCCAAGCCCTGGAGGTCCGGACAACAAGACATGGTCCGGGGTCGTACCGCGTGACTGTGACGCGGCCAGGACGAGTCCCAACTGCTCGGCGACACGCTGCTGTCCCCCGAATTCCGCCAGGGCACCAGGGCGCAGAGCAGCCTCTTCGGCCTTCTCAGGAGGCTCGGCCCAAGGATCGACGGGCGAATGCTCCACCGAGATTCTCCTTCCTGACGACGTCTGTCAGTGTGCCAGAGGGGTCCGACATCTCATCGAGCCAAACTGCGCAGGGCTGCTCGCATGAGGTTGCCGATCGTCATCGAGGGATCGGCCTCCTTGAGGGTGGCCACCTCCTCAACAGCCTTGTCAGCATCCTTCGCAGACCATCCCAGACCGATGAGCCCATCAGCAACCTGCTCTCTCCACGGTGCCACCGGCTGGCTCGTACCGGCAGGGGTTGACCCGGCAGGAGCGACGATTGCCATCTTGTCCTTGAGCTCGAGGATCATCTTCGCTGCACCCTTGCGACCAATACCGGGCACGCGGCACAGCGTCGCCTCATCCTCGGCGCTGATCGCCGACGCAAGTTGGTTGGCGTCCAGCACACTCATGATCGCCGCGGCGAGCTTGGGGCCGACCCCGGAAGCCGTCTGGACGAGCTCGAACGCGTCCCTGTCGTCAGCTTCGACGAAGCCGTAAAGAGTCAGGGAGTCCTCGCGGACGAGGAGGGAGGTCTGCAAGGTCATCGTCTGGTCGACACGTGCACCCGCAGCCGTGGCAGGCGGGCACAGCACCTTGACGCCGATTCCGTGGTTGTCGAGGACGACCCAGGTCGGGCCGGCCGCAGTCACGGTGCCGGAGAAATGGGAGATCACCGGGCAAGATCCTTCCAGGAACGAGGTGCCGGACGGCCACGTCGTTGGGCTGCCACGGCTGCTTCGATGCGATTGGTGGCTCCGCCTCGCCACAGATGACAGATCGCCAAGGCCACGGCATCGGCAGCGTCGGCTGGTTTCGGCGGGGCTGACAGGCGCAACACCCGCGCGACCATGAGACCCACCTGGGCCTTGTCAGCACGCCCAGAACCGGAGATGGCCGCCTTGACCTCACTAGGGGTGTGCAGGGCGACCGGCAGGCCGTGGCGAGCAGCGATCATCATCGCCATGCCTGCGGCCTGGGCGGTACCGGTGACGGTGTTGCGGTTGTGCTGGGCGAAGACCCGCTCGACGGCGATGGCGTCAGGACGGATGTGGTCGCGCCACTCCTCCAACCCATCGTGGATGCGCAGCAGACGATGGGCGTGATCCAGATCTGCGGGGGTACGGATGACGCCGACCGCGATGAGCCTCAACGGGGCCCCGGGGCCGCCTTCGACGACCCCGACCCCGCATCGGGTCAAACCGGGGTCGACCCCCATGACCCGCGTGACACGCGGGTTGGGGGTCGTATCTGGGATGGTCACTCCTCCTCGTCGAGAGCCGCAGCGACCTCGGCGGGGACGTCAGCGTTGGAGAAGACGTTCTGGACGTCATCGAGGTCCTCGAGGGCGTCGAGGATCTTGTAGAGCTTGCGAGCATCGTCGAGCTCTACGGGCTGGGTGAAGTCCGGCTTGAAGGAGACCTCGGCCGAGTCGTAGTCGATGCCGGCGTCCTGGACGGCCTTACGGACGTCAACGACGGCGTTGGGGTCCGAGATGATCTCGAAGACGTCGCCCTCGTCGACGATGTCCTCGGGCTCGGCGTCGATGGTGGCCTCCATGAGCTGATCTTCGTCCACCTCACGGGTTTCGGTCTTACGACCCTCCTCGACCTCGTAGGTCTTCGAGACTGCCACGACACCCTTGCGCTGGAACAGACGCTGCACCGAGCCACCGTCGGCCATCGTGCCACCGTTGCGGGTCACGGCAACGCGAACGTCGGAGACGGCACGGTTACGGTTGTCAGTCAGGCACTCGATGAGGACGGCGACGCCGGCGGGACCGTAGGCCTCGTACATGATGGTCTCGTAGTTGACGGCGTCGGCGCCCTCACCGGAACCGCGCTTGACGGCGCGGGTGATGTTGTCGTTGGGGACCGAGCTCTTCTTCGCCTTCTGGATGGCGTCGTAGAGGGTCGGGTTGCCCGACGGGTCTCCACCACCGAGTCGTGCCGCCACCTCGATGTTCTTGATCAGTCGGGCGAACAGCTTGCCACGCTTGGCGTCGATGGCCGCCTTCTTGTGCTTGGTGGTGGCCCACTTGGAGTGACCGCTCATGAACGGTGTCTCCCTTCCTCGAATGTCGCAGTTATCGGCCCAGAGGGGCCAAGCATTCGGCGCAGGACGAGCCCACGCACACAATGAAGTAGTCTACACTCCTCACCCGACGGCGAATCGGGCTGAGGAGAGCGGACGGTGACCTGACCGTCAGTCAGCGTCGGGTACGGGGGCAGAGTCCGCCGGGATCGGTGCCCGGCACACCTCGAGGGCCTCCGGCAGGGTGAAATTACCCACGTAGAGAGCAGTTCCCACGATGGCTCCCTCCACCCCGATCGGGACCAGTCCGCGCAGACGACGCAGGTCCTCCAGGGTGGCGATGCCTCCGGACGCGACGACGGTTCCCTGGATGCGCGCACAGATTCGGCCCAAGAGTTCATAGTTCGGTCCGGTCAACATGCCGTCGCTGGCCACGTCGGTGACGACGTAACGCTTGCACCCGGCGTCCTCGAGCCGGGCCAGGACGTCGAGGACCTTGCCGCCCTCGCGAGTCCAGCCGCGCGCCGCGAGCTGATCTCCCCTGACGTCCAGACCGATGGCGACCTGTTCGCCATAGCGGCGCACGACCTCGTCACACCAGGTGGGATTCTCCAGAGCGGCGGTACCGATGTTCACGCGAGTGGCGCCGGCCGACAGAGCCGATTCCAGACTCTTCTGATCGCGGATACCGCCCGACACCTCGACGTTGATGTCCATCTGCTCGACGATGTTGCTGATGATCTCAGTGTTGGATCCACGTCCGAAGGCGGCGTCGAGGTCGACCAGGTGAATCCACTGGGCTCCCAGACCTCGCCACCTGTGAGCCACCTCCAGGGGATCACCGAACGCGCGTTCGGAACTGGCCACCCCCTGTTGCAACTGGACGGCGCGTCCACCCTGGACGTCAACGGCTGGAAGTAGCGTGAGTTCTCCGGTCACGAGGGTCAGGTTATCAACACACCCGAGCCAGCCACCGTTCGAGCAAGGCCAGGCCCGCCGTTCCGGACTTCTCGGGATGGAACTGGGTGGAGGTCACCGGACCAACCTCAGCGGCGGCGACGAAGGTCGCACCTTGATGGGTTGCCGTGGTGAAGTGGTCGTCAGGCCCGTCAACGAGCACCCCGTAGGAGTGGACGAAGTAGAACCTCTCGCCATCCGCATGCCGAAACAGGGTCGTCCGGGTCCCCGGTTGGACGGTGTTCCACCCCATGTGTGGCAGGCGGTCAGCCGGCAGCTCCTCGACGACACCGGGCAGTACCTCGAGGCACTCGACGTCGACGCCGCGTTCACTGCCACGCTCGAAGAGCATCTGATGGCCGACACAGATCCCGAGCAAGGGCCGTCCCTCGCCAACCCAACGATGCACCAGGTGGTCCCCACCCATGGCGCGCAGGCCTGCCATGCAGGCTGCCAAGGCTCCCACTCCGGGCAGGACGAGGGCGTCATTGTCGAGCAGAGCTCCCGGGTCACGGGAAATCGTGACGGTGGCACCGGCCCTGCGCAGGGCGCGCCCGGCCGAATGCAGATTTCCCGAGCCGTGGTCGATGATGCCGACCCGCACCGGATCAGACATCGAGGGCACCCTTGGTGCTGGGGACACGCCCGGCATTGCGCGGATCCGGAGCGACGGCAATCCTCAGAGCGCGGGCCAGAGCCTTGTACTGGGCCTCGCAGATGTGGTGGGGATCCCGTCCGGCCAGCAGACGCAGGTGCACGCACAGGCCAGCATTGAGAGCCAGTGACTGCACGACGTGATAGGTCATGGATCCTTGGTAGGGAACACCGGAACCGCCGAGACGAGCGTAGATCTGACCCTCCGGCTCTCCGGTGCACTCCACCCACGGGCGCCCAGCGACGTCGACGACGCATTGTGCGAGCGCCTCGTCGAGAGGGACCACGGCGTCACCGAAGCGAGCGATCCCTCGCTTGTCGCCGAGGGCTTGGGCCAAGGCCTGTCCCAGCACGATGGCAGTGTCCTCGACGCTGTGGTGACCGTCGATCTCGACGTCTCCGGTGGTGGTGATCGACATGTCGATGCCTGAATGCTTGGCAAGGGCCGTGAGCATGTGGTCGTAGAAACCGACCCCGGTGGAGATGGTCGACTCCCCCTCGCCGTCAAGATCAATGGAAACGTCAACGTTGGACTCGGAGGTCTCGCGGTGAACGTGAGCGCAGCGGTGGGTCATCAATCCTCCTCGGGATCGAGCCGACGAGCGGTCGGAAGGACGTCGAGCAGTGCAGCTCGGAATGCGTCGGTCTCCCGAGGAGTACCAGCACAGACACGCAGGTAGCCAGTCGGGCCCACCTCACGAACGAGAACGCCGTGGTCGAGAAGGGCCCGGAAGACCGCATGGCGATCGGCGAACCTCCCGAAGAGGACGAAGTTCGACTGGGACGAGACGACGTCCAGACCGTGCGCGCGCAACCAGTCCTCGAGGTTGGCACGCGTCTCACGGAGTTCGTCGACCCGAGCGAGCATCTCGGGAGCATGGGCCAGAGCGACCCGGGCCACCACCTGGGACACCTCCGACAAGTGGTAGGGCAATCGGACAATCCTTAGGGCGTCCACGACGGCAGGAGCCGCAACGGCATATCCAAGACGACCTCCGGCCAGGGCAAACGCCTTCGAGAGGGTGCGCACCACAATGAGGCGTCCATGCTTGGGAAGCAGGGCGATTGCCGAGTCCTCCGGGGTATCGGTGAACTCCTGGTAGGCCTCGTCGACGACGATGATCGCGTCGGTGGCCGAACAGACCTCGTCTATGACCGCCACCGGGATGGTGGTGCCGGTCGGGTTGTTCGGCGTGGTCAGCAGGACGACGTCCGGCTTGACCTCCTCGATGGCGCTCACGATCTCGGCGGTGGTCAGACCGTAGGAGGCATTGCGGGGACGAGTGACGTACTCGGTGTGAGTGTTGCGTGCGTACTCGGGATACATCGAGTAGGTCGGCGTGAAGGTCAGGAGAGTACGACCCGGACCGCCGAAGGCCTGCAGGATGTGGGTCATGACCTCGTTGGACCCATTGGCCGGCCAGATCTGATCGCTGCTGACCCCGAATCCGATGTACCTGGCAAGGTCCTCGCGCAAACCCGTGGCCTCTCGGTCCGGGTAGCGATTCAACCCCTTGCCGGCATTGGAGACGGCCTTGGCCATGTCCTTGCGCACCGATTCCGACGGTGGGTACGGGTTCTCATTGACGTTGAGGCACACCGGGACGTCGAGCTGCGGGGCACCGTAGGGCTCCTCCCCCACCAGTTCGGGGCGAAGCGGCAGATCAGCCAATTGAATGGGGTTCGGCTGCGGCTTGGCCATCGGACGGGGCTGGGTCGTCCGTCGACGCTGGGTCATCGCGGCCTCCTCACGGTGATGGCATTGGCATGGCCGGGCAGGTTCTCGGCCAGGGCGAAGTTCTCGACGGAATCGGCAAGGTCGAGCAGGGCGTCCTCGGTGTAGTCAATGACGTGGACAGCTCTCATGAACGAACGCACCGACAGTCCCGAGGAGTGGCAGGCAGCACCTGCCGTCGGCAGCACGTGGGTGGATCCAGCCGAGTAGTCACCCAGGGAGACCGGGGACCAAGGACCGACGAATATGGCACCGGCGTTGTGAACTCGCGCTGCCACCGCGGCGGCATCGGCCGTCTGAATTTCCAGGTGCTCGGCGGCATAGGCGTTGACAACCTCAAGACCTTGGTCGATGTCGCGCACCATGACTATGGCCGACTGCTCGGAGGTCAGTGAGGTACGGATCCGCTCGGAGTGCAGGGTAGCCTCGACCATCGTGGCCAACTCCTTCTCCACGATGTCGGCCAGCTCGGTGGAATCGGTGACGAGAACAGCGGCGGCGAGCGTGTCGTGTTCGGCTTGGCTCATGAGGTCGGCAGCAACGTGACGTGGATCAGCGGTCTTGTCGGCCAGGATGGCGATCTCGGTCGGACCAGCCTCCGAGTCGATGCCGACGGTGCCACGCAGGTAGCGCTTGGCAGCAACGACATAGATGTTGCCCGGTCCGGTGACCATGTCGACCCGCGGGCAGGAATCGGCCTCGTCGGAGCCTTCGACACCGTGGGCGAACATGGCGATGGCCTGGGCGCCGCCGACGGCATAGACCTCGTCAACCCCGAGCAGGTGACACAAAGCGAGGATGTTGGGGTGCGGCAGGCCACCGAACTCAGCCTGCGGCGGGGATGCCACCGCGATCGACGTAACGCCGGCTTCCTGGGCCGGGACGACATTCATGATGACCGAGGAGGCCAACGGGGCAAATCCGCCAGGGACGTAGAGCCCCACTCGGCCTACGGGGACGATGCGCTGACTCACACGAGCACCGGCAGCCACCTCGACCGGTGCCGGCGAGGTTTCCACCTCGGCCTCCCGGCACACCTGACGACGTCGACGAATGGACTCGGTGAAGGCCTGACGCAAGGTGTCGTCAAGGTCGGCAGCCGCCTCGACCAGGACCTCAGCCGGAACCCTCAGATGATCCGGAACCACATGGTCGAACTTCTCGCTGTATTCGCGCAGTGCCTCTGCGCCACGGTCCTTGACCGCAGCGCAGACAGGGATGATGGCCGCCATCGCAGCATCGACATCAAAGTCAGCGCGCGGCACGGCGCGACGCAGGTCGCCAGTGGTCTCACGGGTCAAATCGACGATTCTCAGCACACCGTCAGTCTAGTGAAGCCTCGGTCGCCGGTTCGGAGCGTCCAGTTCGCGGAGAGCGACGCCAGGCCGTCACCAAGGATGCAATAAGCATCGGGACCATTGCTGCAAGCAACCAGACCAGCACCGACACCCAGGTGTGGAGGGCAAAATCAACCGGAACGACCTCACCCGTCTTGGCCGCAACAATGCGCTCGGCGAAGGAGTCCGGGCCGATGAGTACCCCTACCCACCAGCAGGCCAGGGCAGACAGACAGGACGACACCCCGGCAGCCAGTACTCCCCAAGCACCGCGACGGCGCATCAGGACCCAGCTCAGGAAGCCGATGATCAGTCCGACGATCAGGCCCACGAGGCAGTACACGGCGTCGGTCGAAAAGACCTGGGTGAGGCCCTTCTCCGTTGTCGATGCCGCACCATCGGATCCCACCGTGTAGGTCGGCAAGGTCACCATGGAGTGCCATATCGGAGCAGCCAGTCCGCCCAGGACGACGCCCATCCCCACGACGAGCAGGCTCGACCGCAGAATCGCGAGACCGTGAGCACGGATCGTCTCGTTCATGACTGCCTCCTGGGGATGCATGAGGGGCCGAGCAGGGCCTTGAGGTCGGCCATTAGCGGCTGGCCAGTGGTGACTTTGAGTTCATCGGCAAGCCGGAAGGTGGTCGTCACCTTTCCGTCGAGGAGTCGCAGTCTCACCTCGGAGCTACCCGGGTGGTTGCGCAGCACTCCCCGCAGGCCCTCGATGGTGCCCCGGTTGCATCGTCCGCGACGTAGATCAATCGTCATGGGGGCATTGCCGGCATCGGTGAGGTCCAGCAGCCAGACGTCATTGGCTGACATCTCGACGGTCTCGTCACGTTCCCTGATGAATCCGCGCACCTTGAGGATGCTGTCGACGGCCAGTAGCGGCTCCACGCGCTGGTACACCTTCGGGAAACAGGCAATAGTGATGGAGGCGCCGAGGTCCTCCAGCGTGATAGAGGCCCAGATGTCACCGTTCTTGGTGGTACGTCGGACGATCTGAGTGACCATACCGGCGATGGTGTAGCGCCCCTCATGATGGCCTTCAGGGTTGACGAGTTCGGCCACCGAGATGTCTGATTCGGCCTCCAGAGCAGCTTCCAGGCCTCGCAGCGGGTGATCGGAGACGTACAGACCCAACATCTCACGCTCGAAGGCGAGCTTGGTACTGCGGTCCCAGTCGTCCTCCGGAACGACCCGCTCGACACCCAGCTGGGTGGGTTCCGAGTCGTCCCCCATGCCGAAGAGGTCATCCTGACCATTGGCCTGGTGGCGTTTGATGTCGATGACGGCATCGACCGCCTGCTCGTAGACCGCCATCAGGCCGCGTCGGGAATGGCCCATGGAGTCGAAGGCGCCAGCCTTGATGAGGGACTCGATGAGCCTCTTGTTGCACACCGTCAGGCTGACCTGGTCAAGGAAGCTGAAGAAATCAGTGGCCGGGCCGTTCTCCTCACGGGCCCGAATGATCTCCGCGACGGCGTTGGCACCGACATTGCGGACAGCTCCCAGGCCGAATCTGATGTCCTCACCGACAGCGGTGAACTCCAGCGAGGAGGCGTTGACGTCGGGAGGCAGGACATTGATGTGCTGGGACCGCATGTCGGCCAGGTACATCGCCATCTTGTCCTTGTCGTCACCGACACTGGTCAGCAGGGCAGCTCCGTACTCGGCCGGGTAGTTGGCCTTGAGATAGGCCGTCCAGTAGGAGACCAGTCCATAACCGGCAGCGTGAGACTTGTTGAAGGCGTATCCGGCGAAGGGGACCATGACGTCCCACAGGGTCTGGATGGCGTCGTCGGAGTACCCGTGTTCACGCATGCCAGCCTGGAAGGGGATGAAGTTCTCCTCCAGGATGTGCTTCTTCTTCTTGCCCATGGCACGACGCAGAAGGTCCGCGCCACCCAGGGTGTAGCCAGCGAGCTTCCGGGCGATCGACATGATCTGCTCCTGGTACACGATGAGGTGGTACGTGGGAGCAAGGATCTCGTCGAGGTCCTCCTTGAGTTCGGGATGGATCGGGATGATCGGTTCTCGGTTGTTCTTGCGCTGGGCATATGAGATGTGCGCATTGGCACCCATCGGGCCTGGTCGGTACAGGGCCAACACGGCAACGATGTCATCGAAGCAGGTTGGTCCCATGAGACGCAGCAGGGATCGCATGGCCGTGCCATCGAGCTGGAAGACGCCCAGGGTGTCGCCTCGGGCCAGCATCTCGTAGGTGTTCTCGTCATCAAGGGCAAGCTCCTTGAGATCGACGTCGATCCCCCGGTTCTCCTTGATGATCTTGATGCAATGATCCATGATGCCGAGGTTTCGCAGGCCCAAGAAGTCCATCTTCATGAGCCCCATCTCCTCGAGCTGGGGGTAGGCGAAGCCGGCGATGATCATGCCGTCCTTGTCGCGCTTGTGCATCGGCACCAGGTCGAGCAGCGGAGCGCTGGACAGGATGAAGGCACATGCGTGCACACCAGTTCCGCGAATCAACCCCTCGAGGCCCTTCGCCGTCTCGACGACCTTGGCGACGTCGGCGTTGTCAGAAACCAACTGGCGGAATTCCTGGCCCTCGCCGTACCTCTCATGGGACGGATCGAAGATCTTGCCCAGCGGAACTCCCTTGCCCATGACATCCGGGGGCATCGCCTTGGTGATCTTGTCGCCGAGAGCGAATGGGTAGCCGAGAATACGGTTGGCATCCTTGACGGCAGCCTTGGCCTTGATCTTGCCGAAGGTGTTGACCTGGCTGGTGTACTCCGCCCCGTACTTGTGGGTGACGTAATCGATGACCTTGTCACGCTGGCGGTCGTCGAAGTCGAGGTCGATGTCGGGCGGGTTCACACGTTCGGGGTTGAGGAACCTCTCGAACAGCAGTCCGTGTTCCAGCGGATTGATGGCGATGATGCCCGTCAGATAGGCGACGAGGGAACCGGCAGCCGATCCACGACCCGGCCCGACCGGCACGCCCATGGAGCGCGCCGCATTGCATATGTCGGAGACGACGAGGAAGTAGGAAGAGAATCCCAGCGGCTCGATGACCGAGAGCTCCGTCTCGAGACGGTCGAGGACCTCCTTGGGCGGATTCGGACCGAACTTCTCATCCATGCCCTCCTGAAGCTTCTTGCGTAACCAGGACTCCTGAGTCTCCCCCTCCGGGACGTCGAACTGCGGCATCCGGTCGACGTGCTTGAAGACCTCATCGTAAGACCCGATCATCTCGGTCAACAGCAGGGTGTTGTCGCAGGCCTCGGGATGGTCGGGGAACAGCGCCCGCATCTCGTCAGAAGATTTGATGTAGTAGCCCGAGCCGTTGAAACGGAAGCGGTTCGGATCATCCTTGTTACGACCCACGCCCACGCAGAGCAGGGAGTCGTGGGCGTCAGCCTGGTCCTCGGTGACGTAGTGCGAGTCATTGGTGACCAGAAGCGGAATGTCCAGCCTCTTGGCCAGCTTCAGCAGGTCGGAACGCACCTGCTTCTCGATCGGGACACCATGGTCCATCAACTCGCAGAAGTAGTTCTCCTTGCCGAAGATGTCCTGGTAGGCAGCCGCGGCCAGGCAGGCTTCCTCGAACTGGCCCAGGCGCAGTCGGGTCTGCACCTCACCCGACGGGCATCCGGTGGAGGCAATGATGCCACCGGGATACTTGGACATCAGTTCGCGATCCATGCGGGGCTTCATGTAGTAGCCCTCATAGGAGGCCAGGGAGGACAACCGGAACAGGTTGTGAAGCCCCTCCGGGTCCTTGGCCCACATCGTCATGTGGGTGTAGCGCCCACCCCCGGAGACGTCCTTGCCACCCTCGGCATCCGGATCGCCTGCGTCACGGGAGATTCCCCAGAATTCCTGTACCCGGGACATGCGCGTACTCGGAGCGACATAGGCCTCGATGCCGATGATCGGCTTGACCAGCGGATTCTGGTCTCCGTCGTACTTCTTGGAGATCTGGAAGAACTCATAGGCACCGAACATGTTGCCGTGGTCGGTCATGGCGACCGCCGGCATGCCCTGACGAGCCACCTCGGCAAAAAGCTTCTCGTTGCTGGCAGCACCATCCAGCATCGAGTACTCAGTGTGAGTATGAAGGTGGACGAAGTCGGATCGGGCCACGGACAGTCCTTTCACGAACCGACCGGAATGGAGGTCACTCCGGCCCTAGGTGGTGCTAACTCGGACAGACTAGTCCGCACCACCGACCGGGGCGACCCGACCACTCACGTCGGGCGGCGAACGACGAAGTCAACCTGCATACCCCCAGCCAACTGGGACACCAGATCCGTGTACGGACCAGCAACCTCGCCGACCCTGACGAAGCCCCCGTCAAGCTTATCGTCGTGCACCATGAGATGGATCTCACCGCAATATCTCCCCACGGTGTCTATCTGGAGGGATCCGGCCCTGCGGCACCCGGCATTGGGGGCGTCAGGGACCAATTCGCCCTTCCGTACCCGATTCTCATGATGTTGTCCGCGATCGTGATGATCCACGTCCCAGGACTTCAGCATTTGCGGGTTTGATCCATATGTCATCCTCGAACTATTCCAGCCACCCCTCCCATTCGCCGCCGCGCATGACCTGAGTTGGCCCGTGTTCTGCAAGGCTAACTTCGATGCTGGTCAGCCTCAGCGCGCATTCCTCAGCCTTAGGTACGGACGCTGACCAAGCCGAGGCTCAGATCCAAGATGATCAGTAATCCACAATACTTTTCCCGTCTGCACAATCCGAACCAGTCGAACCATTTGATAATGAAGACCATTGAATACAGAATTCGTAGCCATAAACATGATCGTCACTTCCAGTGATACCTAACCCATTGAACGGACTGAAATACTCTGTATTGATCTCGTTAATTAGGAGGCAATAATTCACCTCTTCTCGCCATCAGCCAACCACATATTCCGCCATTTTTAGGTAAAGATCGATAACGTCACGGTTCTTCCATCCCCCATATTTGTCGACTACTGCAACAGGGAGTACATAATGATTAATCGTGATGAACGCTCGGATACCGGCGTCGGTAAGACAACGAATGACACGGTCATAATAGGCCACGCCATCTGTATTGTGTTCATCTTCAAAGCCATTCGGGAACAAAGGAGCCCAGCTAATCGACAGTCGATATAAATCGAAGTCAAGATCTATGATCTCGCGCAGGTCAGACTCCCAGTGCTCATAGCCTCTCGAGCCGACACGAAAGGGGTATATGGCATCGCCCGCACGGGCTGCGTTTGTGTTCTGGAGCCTGACCCGTTCTTCCGAACACTGATTCTGAGGTGGTGATGTCCCAGGGCGTAGACACCGGCCAAGCCGAAGCCTAACCAGTGACGAGCGTCGTGAACTGACCGAGGTGCGACGCAAGAACCGTGTACTGGAAATGGAAGTCGAGACCTTGAAACGAGCCTCGGCCTACTTCGCCCGGGAGAACATCCTCCCAACATAGGGTTCCGGTGCGTCCAGGAACTTCCCGAGGCGAGAACTGCCGTGTCGGTGGCCTGCCGGGTGCTGAAGATGTCGCGGTCGGGGGTCTCCGAGTGGCGCGACCAGCCAGCCGCCGGATCGTGGGGTGGTCGATCGCCGACCACACCCGCACCGAGTTGATGGTCAACACGCTGCAGATAGCCCGCCGGCAACGCCAACCACCCCGGGGGACGATCATGCATGCGCACCAGGCCAGCCAGTACACAAGCTGGCTGTTCGGACATCGGCTGTGGGAGGCCGTCACCCTACGAGTTCGAAACCCCTCACACCGCCACTAACGCGGCGGCATAATTCAACCAACATAAACCGTCCAGGAAACCGGGCCAAGCTCCGAATACGGTTCATCTCATGCCCCTCTCGGCGTCAGTATCATGCGATGATCTCCGCACCCTTCTTGGCCAGAAGCTTTTGGCATCCACCAATCGCTTCATCTCTTCGGGTGTCATACTCCTGTCCTTAGCGATCTCAGCCAGAGGCGCGCACACATCATCGGGTCTCATCACCTCGGTGCTCCACAGCTTCCAAGGCCAATCGATTCGTGTTATGACGGCCCGATGAATTTTATCCACCGAGACACATTTAATTCCATACCCGCCATTTATATCGGTGTGTGACCCGTTGGAAGACCAGTAGTGCAGCAGGCCCACACTATGGCCAGCTTGGTCACGCTCAATAGACCTTCCTAGAACAACCACCATGTGACCAGACTCATCTTTTCCTATCTCATCGCTCCAGAAGATCTTCATATAATCGAATTTGCGGATACTGGCGAATAGTGCATTGCGGTCGCTTGAGTTTATGTACTCATCTGTTGTACCAATGTACATATTGGTTCCGATTCCCAATTCATGAACAAGTTCAGCCAAGCCAGGTCCATTAGCATTTGCTCGACCCCACGCTCCAACTCCGTCGGCTTGGATTGGGTACGCCCGATTCTCGACAGTGTAAGGCTTCAGGTACTCCCACTGCTTCTCTGGGAGGACGTGCCCGCAGGATTTTTCGTACATTTCAATGCTTTTCAGTAGCAGAAGATAGACAGCCGAGGAACAGAACGACGGCGTAGCGAACTGTGGGTTCACCTCAACACCAGACTCCGAAACCCCTACGGCACGGTCCAGTCCCGTCCAGGCGGTTTGCTGGAAGCCCGGAGGAATATCTCTTCCTGTGTGATATCCGCCACCCACGGGAAAACATTTTAACGCGTCACCCATTGATTCATTCCACATTGTGGTTGACTTTCCAAACGCAGCGTTCGATTCCAACGTGAACGCCGGGCTCATAACCGCCGCCGCAGACGCAACACACGTGCCCAGCACCAGTCTTCTCCGGGTAATATGACCGCGAGCTTTCATCGTCATCACTTCCTTGATTCCTACCGTATTTCCAATTTTCACGCGATTTTATGTTTAGGGAGGCCGACTCCTTTCGACCGTCCTGCCTCCCAACATGCCACAACGACGGGGAAACTCGCGTATATGCATTCTCCCGGCGATTCTTCAAACATGCTCCGTAACGGGTTGGCACGTCTGCCGTTTTTGTTCATACTCGGCGCGAACAAGCCGTCTGCCAGGGTTACATGTTTAGCGCTGAGAATTTTTACAATTGTTATTAGTTCTGATGCCGCGGCAGCGACGATGAACGATGCCATCTTGGCGTGGCCGTCAGCCTCACGAAGGGCGGTAACGGCCTGGTCCCGGGTGTATCCCGTCGTGGACACGGCACGTTGCCGCAGTTTCTCGTTGCTCGGAGAGACGTCGACCATGAAATACCCGTAAATCTTGCCAAGCCCGACCATGGTCGCCGTCGAGATCGTGTTGAGGACGAGTTTTTGTGCCATTCCGGCCTTCAGACGGGTCGACCCGGTGAGCACTTCAGGGTCGGCGTCGATCTCGACGGGCAGATCGACCTCGTCACTGATAAGGGCGTCCTGGTTGCAACACACCGACGCCGTGAGGGCACCGGCCTGCTTGGCAGCACGCACTGCTCCTATCACCCACGGGGCGCGCCCGGAGGCAACGAGCCCGACGACGACGTCGTGCGGCCCGGGATGCAGGGCATTGATCTCCTCAGCCCCGCGCTCCTGGTCGTCCTCCGCTCCTTCAACTGCCTGGAACATGGCTTGCTGGCCACCGGCAATGAGACCGACGACCATGGTGGGATGCGTGCTGAAGGCGGGAGGACACTCGGCAGCGTCGAGAACCCCCAGCCGCCCACTCGTTCCCGCCCCGGCATAGAGATCAGCCGACCACCGGCCGACAATCCCGCCACCGCAGCCTCGACGATCGCCGCAATGGCAGGAAGCTGCCGGGCGACGGCATCAGGAACACGGTGGTCCTCATCGTTCATGACGTGAAGCACCTCGAGGGTCGTCAGCTGATCAAGACCCTCGCTGGCCGGATTCCGACCCTCCGTGGTGGTGAGCCTAGTGAGATGCTCCATGGACTCGCCTCCTGCGACGACAAAACTTCGTGGTTCCATGTCTTGGAACCACGCCCTCTGTACAACCGTGTGGGCCACATAGACCACACTGTGTTTCCACGGTCCGCAGCAGGACTAAACAGTTCAGACGGCGTAAAACGATGTTGCACGAGAATCGTTAATCATGGAAGGATTTTTCATATGGCTGGCAGCCTGTTACCCCGCATCGACATGGCCAGGTCCACCATGCGCCCGGCGGAGGCGCAGGTTGCCGCAGTGGTCCTTGCTGAACCGGACTGGGCACTCGAAGCATCAACCAGCCGGCTCGCCCAGGCTGCTGGAGTATCCCCCGCATCCGTGGTGCGCTTCTGTCGTGCCCTTGGACTCAAGGGCTGCCGCGAGTTGCGCGCCGAGCTTGCCCGTGACCTGTCTCGCCGCAGCATTGAGATGGAGCGCTCGTCGGTAGCCGAGGGCACCATCTCGCTTGACGACACCTTGGAACAGATGATCTCCAAGATCGCCTTCCATGAGGCTCGCACCATTGAGGACACCGCCCGATCGGTGGACCCGGAAGAGCTCGAAGCCGTGGCCAGCGCCATCTCCATCGCGCCGCGGACCGTCCTCTTCGGGGTCGGTTCCAGCGGGCTCGTGGCCGACGATCTCTCCCAGAAGCTGGAACGCATCGGTCTGGTCTGCCAGCATCACAACGACACCCACGTCCAACTCGTCCATGCCGCACTGTGCGGACAGGCGTGCGTCGCCGTGGGGATCTCGTTCAGCGGTAACACCCAGGAAGTCGTCGAGGCTCTCACCGTGGCTCGGGCCCACGGTGCCACGACAGTCGCCATGACGGGAGTGCCCCAATCCCCCGTCGCGCAGCTGTCGGATCACGTTCTCGTCACCCCAGCCCGCGAGACCCAGGTCCGGGCCGGAGCGATGTCCAGCCGAATGTCTCAGTTGGCCGTCATCGACTTCCTCTTCGCCAGGGTCGCTCAGCTGTGC
Source organism: Cutibacterium avidum 44067 (assembly GCF_000367205.1). Lineage (NCBI taxonomy): Bacteria > Bacillati > Actinomycetota > Actinomycetes > Propionibacteriales > Propionibacteriaceae > Cutibacterium > Cutibacterium avidum. The sequence goes on from NC_021064.1 coordinate 1,158,554, forward strand.
ATGGACGATCTCGAAACCCTCCGGACCAGCACCCGAACGGCAGTCAGCACTCACCGGACCTGAGGTCCTCACGTAGACTTGAATCATGTCGTCGCAGACCCTGACAAAAACTTGGAAGTCAATTTGGTGGGTTCCCCTCACGAAGGGGATCCTCGCGATCATCGCGGCGGTGATGGCTGTCGTCTGGTCCCACCAGACCATGGAGGCCCTCGTGGTGATCGTCGGTGTCTACGCCATCGTCGACTCCGTCATGACTCTCATCAATGCTCAGGCCCTTCGCGGCATGGTTGGCACCGGGTTCATGAGAGCTTGGGGCATTATCGGCATCATCATTGGCCTCGTCCTCATCATCCACCCTGGATTCTCACTCCACGTCATCGCCATCCTCCTCGGAGTTTGGCTGGTTCTCCTCGGCGTTGCGGCGACCGGTTTTTCCCTGCCGATGAGGTTCGTCACCGAGAGGGCCTGGGCCTGGATGCTCGGCGGCGGCATCGGACTGTTCGTGCTGGGCATCGTCATCCTCGTTCACCCCGGATTCGGCGTGGTGGCCATGAGCTGGCTGCTGGCCATCGGCGTCCTGCTCTACGGCATTGCCAACATCGCCATCGCAGTGGGCGTCCACAAGATCGCGAACTCCATTTCCTCGGCAGTGCGGCGAGATCCACGCAATACCCTCATCGAGGGTGAGGTCGTCGATTCCCCCGCGACCTCTCAGGAGACCTCACCCCACCGCGAACTCAAGTGACGAGTGACCCTGAGCACCTACTGCGGCCCGGCCTCCAAGCCGGACCGCAGTACTGTGTGGTAGATCCGGATCATGCACCGGTATGCGGGAGACCGCTCGGACGACCATCAGATGTCCCCGAGCCGATGCACTGCTCCCAGGCTCAGCCAGTACTGACCGTCAGACATCTGACTGTCGACGGCGACGATGGTGAAGTCGCCATGTTCGGAGGCCGTGGCGCGCGTTGCTCTGGCAGCCAGGGGTGCGGCCATGATCGCGCCCGTCAAGGCGCCCAACACGGTTCTGCGTCGCAGGTCGTCATTCATGGCGGAACACTAGACGGAGGGTGGCTCACGACGGTCGTCGTGCTCGTCATCCATGCCAAGTTCGTGATCGAGACGGTCATCCAAGGACCGAGCCCTGCGCTGGGAGGCCAGATAGGCCCACCAGACCCCGGCACCGATGATGCCCAGGAAGGAGGCAGCCCCACCGAAGGCGCCCAGCACGAAGCGCGGATCGCTCTGGCTCGATGCCGTCAGCCCGACGACGTCAAGCACCACGAAAAGGGCGACGCACACCCACGTCAGCACCTTGGCGTGATGAATCGCCGAATCGAGATCCTGCTGATCATCGTTCATCCCAGCAGTCTCCTCCCACCCGGTATCTCCTGTCGAACCCACAAGGCTTCTTCCCCGTCGAGATCAGACCATCATCTGACGATCAGAGGGTTTGACCGGCTTCGGCAGCACTGATCGCGAACCCTTGAGATACGCGTCGACGCCGTTGGCCGCCGCCCGTCCCTCCGCAATGGCCCAGACCACCAGGGACTGACCACGACCCGCGTCACCACAGGCGAAGACCCCCGGGACGTTGGTCTCGTAGGCGTCATTCCGGACGATGTTTCCGCGACCGTCGAGTTCCAGTCCAAGTTCCTGGACGACGCCATCATGCTCGGGGTGGGCGAATCCCATCGCGAAGATGACCAGATCGGCCGGAAGGTCGTGCTCACTGCCCTCGTCAGCGATGAAGACCCGGTTCTCGTCACGATGGCCCGAGACCACTCGGACGGCCTTGACGTGGCCCTCGTCATCGCTGACGATCTCGACGGTGTTGGTCGAGTAGACCCGCTCACCGCCCTCCTCATTGGAGCTGGAGACACGCAGGATGAGCGGATAGGTCGGCCACGGCTGATTGGCCGGACGATCCTTCGGCGGTTCGGGGTTGTACTGCAGCTGGGTGATCGATGCCGCCCCCTGACGCACCGCAGTGCCGACACAGTCATTGGCGGTGTCTCCCCCACCGATGATGACGACGTGCTTGTTGTCGGCGCGGATCTGGTCGGGAACATCGGCCCCGGCCAGCACTTTGTTCTGCTGGGTGAGGTACTCCATGGCGTAACAGACACCGTCGAGCTCGATCCCCGGGGCGTCCAGCATGCGCGGCACGGTGGCACCGGTGGCCAGGATGACGGCGTCGAAGCGCTCGCGCAGCTGCTCGCCGGTGATGTCCACGCCGATCTCGGTGTTCATCTTGAAGACGGTGCCTTCCAGCACCATCTGCTTGATACGACGGTCCAGGACCGACTTCTCCATCTTGAAGTCCGGGATGCCGTAGCGCAGCAGGCCGCCAATGGCGTCGTCCCGCTCGTAGACGACGACGGTGTGGCCGGCGCGGGTGAGCTGCTGGGCTGCTGCCAGACCGGCAGGACCGGACCCGACAACGGCGGCCGTCTTGAGGGAGTGCCACTCGGGGACGATGGGAATGACGCGACGGTCCTCCCACGCCTTGTCGATGATCGCGACCTCGATGTTCTTGATCGTCACCGGGTCACGGTTGATTCCCTCGACGCAGGCAGTCTCGCAGGGAGCCGGGCACAGGCGACCGGTGAACTCCGGGAAGTTGTTGGTCGCCAGCAGGGACTCCAGGGCCTCACGCCACTCGTCACGCCAGATGAGGTCGTTCCAGTCCGGGATGAGGTTGCCCAGCGGGCACCCGGTGTGGCAGAACGGCACACCACAGTCCATGCACCGACTGGCCTGATCAGTGATGATCGGCAACAGGGCGTGGCCGGGACCTCCGGGGTAGACCTCCTTCCAGTCGTGGATGCGCTCCTCGACCCGACGACGCTCTGCCTCCTGTCGCGGCACCTTCATGAAACCGTGCAGATCAGCCATGGGACACCTCCATGAGAAGTTCGGTCGTCTCGTTGTCGTCCAGTCCGCGTTCCGCGGCCTCGACCATGGCCTTCATCATCTTGGCGTAGTCACGCGGCTGCACCTTGGTGAAGGAACTTCGGATGCACTCCGGGCCTTCGGCCAGGATCTCTCCGGCGAGGGTCGATCCGGTCTCGGTCTGGTGCAAGGTCAGCAGCTCGATGACGCGATCGACGTCAGCCTCCTCCATCGGCAGGGCGTCAACCATCTCCGGGTTGAGCCGGTTGACGTCGAGATTACGGACCCATGCCACCCCGCCCGACATGCCGGCGGCGAAGTTGCGTCCGGTAGCGCCGAGGACGAGCGCCTCTCCCCCGGTCATGTACTCACAACCGTGGTCGCCAACCCCCTCGACCACCGCTGTGGCTCCGGAGTTGCGCACGCAGAATCTTTCACCTGCCTGGCCGCGCAGCAGGATCTGCCCGGAGGTGGCGCCGTAACCGACGACGTTTCCGGCGATGATCTGGTCGCGGGGACGGAAGGGCGCCTCCACGGACGGGGCGACGATCACCCGGCCACCGGACAATCCCTTGCCGACGTAGTCGTTGGCGTCTCCGACGAGCCTCATCGTCATGCCGCGTGGGACGAAGGCACCAAAGCTCTGACCAGCGGTACCGGTGAAGGTGAGATCAATGGTGTTGTCGGGAAGACCTGTGCCATTCGTCGCCACCGTCACCCGGCTGCCGAGCATCGTGCCGACCGTGCGATCGACGTTGCGGATGCTGAGCTCCCGTCGAATCGGGGTGCCGTCGGTGAGGGCATCGGCACACATGTCGATGAGTTTCATGTCCAGGCTCGTTGCCAGGTCGTGGTCCTGGTCGCAGACATGGTGCAGCGGGGTGCCCTCCGGCAGTTCCACCTGGTGCAGGATCGGTGAGAGGTCGAGGCCCTTGGCCTTCCAGTGGGTGATGGCCTTACGGGTGTCGAGGACCTCGACATGGCCCACGGCCTCGTCGATGGAGCGGAATCCCAGCTCGGCGAGGATCTCGCGAGTCTGCTCGGCCATCATCATCATGAAGTTGACGACGTGGTCAGGGTCCCCGGTGAACTTCTTGCGCAGCTCAGGGTTCTGGGTCGCCACACCCACCGGGCAGGTGTCGGTGTGGCACTTGCGCATCATGACGCAACCCTCGACGATGAGCGCCGTGGTCGCGAACCCGAATTCCTCGGCACCCAGCAGGGCGGCGATGACGACGTCTCGTCCGGTCTTGAGCTGACCGTCGCACTGCACGACGATACGATCCCGCAGGCCATTGAGGAGCAGGGTCTGCTGCGCCTCGGCCAGGCCGAGCTCCCAGGGACCACCGGCGTGCTTGATCGAGGTCAGCGGAGCCGCGCCGGTTCCGCCGTCGTGGCCCGAGATGAGCACGACGTCGGCCTTGGCCTTGGAGACACCGGCAGCAACCGTGCCGACTCCGGTCTCGGCAACCAGCTTGACGTGAATGCGGGCCCGCGGGTTGGCGCACTTCAGGTCGTGGATGAGCTGCTTGAGATCCTCGATCGAGTAGATGTCGTGGTGAGGCGGTGGGGAGATGAGTCCGACACCTGGGGTCGAGTGGCGGGTCTTCGCAACCCACGGGTAGACCTTCGGTCCGGGGAGCTGGCCACCCTCACCGGGTTTGGCGCCCTGGGCCATCTTGATCTGGATGTCATCGGCATTGACGAGGTACTCGCTCGTCACGCCGAATCGTCCGGAGGCCACCTGCTTGATGGCCGATCGACGCTCCAGATCGTGGAGACGCTCGGGATCCTCGCCACCCTCACCGGTGTTCGACTTGCCGCCGATCCTGTTCATGGCAATGGCCAGGGTCTGGTGGGCCTCCATGGAGATCGAGCCATAACTCATGGCGCCGGTGGAGAACCTCCTGACGATCTCGCTGGCCGGCTCGACCTCCTCCAGCGGCACGACCGGACGATCGTGGCGGAACTCCAGCAGGGATCGCAGGGTCATGAGTCGGCTGGAGTTGTCGTTGATGTGGTCGGTGTAGCGGCGGAACTGGGCGTAGTCGTTGGTGCGAGCCGCCAGCTGGAGCCGGAAGATCGACTCCGGGTCGACGAGGTGCTCCTCTCCCTCCCGACGCCACTGGTAGTGACCGCCGGGCTTGAGGGTGCGGTGGGCGAGACGTACACCGGTTTCGGGGTAGGCGCTGAGGTGACGAGCAAGGATCTCGTCGGCGATCTCGGTCAGTCCGATTCCCTCGATACGGCTGGTCGTCCCGGTGAAGTACTCGTCGATGAACTCCTGAGATAGACCGGTGGCTTCGAAGATCTGGGCACCGGTGTACGAGGGGATGGTGGAGACGCCCATCTTGCTCATCGTCTTGAGGACACCCTTGCCGAGAGCCTTGTAGACGTTGTGGATGGCGATCTCAGGGTCAGCCGAGACCCACACCTCGTGGCGGGCCATGTCCTCAGCCGACTCGAAGAGCAAGTAGGGGTTGACCGCCGAGGCGCCATACCCCATGAGGAGTGCGACGTGGTGGACCTCTCGGACGTCACCGGCCTCCACGACCAGCCCGACCTGGGTACGCGTCTTCTCGCGAACCAGGTGGTGGTGGATGGCGGAGGTGAGCAGCAGGGACGGGATCGGGGCCAGCTCGCGGGTGGCGTGACGGTCCGAGAGCACGATGATGGTGGCTCCATCGGCGATGGCCTCGGAAACCTCGGCCCGGATCTCCTCGATGCGACGTCGCAAACCCTCACCGCCTTCCTCGACGGAGAAGAGTCCCCGGACGACATGGGTCTTGCGGTCCGGGTGCTCACCGTCGGCATCAATGTGGACGATCTTGGCGAGCTGGTCGGAGTCGATGATCGGGTAGTTGACGACCACCTGACGGCAGGACTCCGGTCCGGGTTCAAGCAGGTTGGCTTCGGGACCGATGGTACCCGTCAGGGAGGTGACGAGTTCCTCACGAACGGCGTCCAGCGGCGGGTTCGTCACCTGGGCGAAGAGCTGACTGAAGTAGTCCCACAGCATTTGTGGCCGATTCGACAGGACCGCCAGCGAAGTGTCGGAACCCATGGCTCCCGTGGCCTCTGCACCCTGGTTCGCCATCGGGGCGATAAGCATCTTGAGCTCCTCGGAGGTGTAGCCGAAGAGCTGCTGACGACGGGTGACGGACGCATGGGAGTGAACGATGTGGGTGCGCTCGGGCAGGTCGTCAAGGTCGATGCGACCCTGGTCGAGCCACTCTCCATAGGGCTTGGCAGAAGCCAGTCGGGTCTTGATCTCGGCATCGTCAACAACGCGATGCTCCGAGAGATCGGCGAGGAACATACGTCCGGGCTTGAGGCGTCCCTTCTCGACGACGCGGGCCGCCGGCAGGTCAAGCACACCGGACTCGGACGCGAAGACGACCAGTCCGTCGTCGGTCACCCAGTACCGGGCGGGACGCAGACCGTTGCGGTCAAGCACTGCGCCGATCTGATTGCCATCGGTGAAGGTGACGCAGGCCGGACCGTCCCAGGGCTCCATGAGGAAGGAGTGGAACTCGTAGAAGTCGCGCAGCTCCTGAGTCATCTCGGTGTTCTTCTGCCACGCCTCGGGGATCATCATGAGGACGGCGTGCGGCAGGGAGCGTCCTCCCAGGTGAAGCAACTCGAGCACCTCGTCGAAGGAGGCTGAGTCCGATCCAGTCGGGGTGCAGATGGGGTACAGCCGAGCCAGGTCACCTGGGATGAGGTCGGACTTCAGCAAGGCCTCACGAGCCTGCATCCAGTTGCGGTTGCCGCGCACCGTGTTGATCTCGCCGTTGTGGGCGATGAGTCGGTACGGGTGGGCCAACTCCCAGGCCGGGAAGGTGTTCGTCGAGAACCGGGAGTGGACCAGGGCCAGTGCGCTGGACAAGTCGGCGTCTTGGAGCTCGGGGAAGACCTCCTCGAGCTGGTTGGTCGTCAGCATTCCCTTGTAGACCAGGGTCCGCGAGGACAGAGAGGCGAAGTAGACCCCGGCCTCGTGCTGGGCACGTCGCCGCAACACGAAGGCCAGCCGCTCCAGATCCATACCGATACGACCGTCACGGGCACGAATGAGGAGATGCTCGAAATGAGGCATGGTGCCCAAGGACACCTCGGAAAGAGTGTGGGTGTGGACCGGGACCTCACGCCATCCCAGCACCTCGATGCCCTCGTCCGCAGCGATGAGCTCGATGGCAGCGCGGGCGCGGGCACGTTTGGCCTCGTCAAGGGGCATGAACGCCAGTCCAACGGCGTAGGCTCCAGGTTCCGGGAGGCGGATTCCGGTGACCCGTCGCAGGAAGGCGTCCGGCACCTGGAGGAGAATGCCTGCGCCGTCGCCGACGGCCGGATCAGCGCCAGTGGCACCACGGTGGTCAAGATTGCGCAGTGCCTCAAGTCCTTGCTCGACGATCTCATGGCTGGCCACGCCTGTCATGGTGGCCACGAAGGCCACGCCGCAGGCATCGTGCTCGAACTGGGGGTCGTAGAGGCCCTGCCGGGGGCGATGACCGAAGATCATCGGTACTCCTTTCGACGGAGACAGGTGTGCTGCAATTGCGCAAGCACACCCGATCCGGGGACAGACTGTCACACGATGACCACGCCTTGACACATATGTCCGGGTTGTGGACTCATTGCGGCAGAGTCACTTGGCTTGAGCAGCTGGGCGATCGCTGTGCCCGTCGTCCTTGCCATGACGGCGCTGCAGGATGATTAGAATGACGACCGCGCCGGTGAGGACCACCAGGGCGGTGACGTCGTTGAGTCGCCATTGTCCCACGTGATGGGCCGGGTCGATGCGCAACCGCTCCACCCAGAAACGACCAGAGGTGTAGACCGCGACGTAAAGGGTGAACAAACGGCCATGGTCGAGTTTCCAGCGACGATCCGCCCAGACCAGGAACGCCGCCCCGGCCAAGCTCCACACCAGCTCGTACAAGAAGGTGGGGTGAAAGGTCGCGTACTGCAGATACCCCGCCGGCCGATGGGCGAGGTCGATCTCAAGTCCCCATGGCAAGGTTGTCGGGCGGCCGAAGAGCTCCTGGTTGAACCAGTTCCCAAGACGTCCGATGGCCTGAGCGGCCAGGATGCCCGGTGCCAGGGAATCGGCCACCGAGGCGAACATGATCCCCCTGTGGCGGCAGTACCGCCAGACCGCCAGGCTTCCCAGAGCGATGGCACCCCAGATACCGAGCCCGCCTTCCCAGATGTAGAAACAGTGGTACCAGGTCCGGCCAGGGCCGAAGTAGAGCTGATGGTCTGTGATGACGTGGTACAGGCGCCCACCGATGATGCCAGCGATGACCGCGAGGGCACACAACTCCTCGAAGTGCTCCTGCTTACCACCTCGGGAGAGGTAGCGACGCTCGCCACTGATGTAGGCAATGACGATTCCGGCCAGAATGCACAGGGCGTAAATGTGAATCGTCAGCGGTCCGAGGTGAAAGGCCTCGACCGATGGGCTGGGGATCGACAGCAGGTTCACTGGAGTCGCGCCCGCCGCACTCCGGACACCAGGTCATCGACGATGGTGCGCATCCGGTCGATACCGATGTGTGCAGTCTCCCCCTGCTCTTCAGCCTCGACGAGGGCGCGGACAAGAGCGGACCCGACGATGACACCGTCAGCGAAGGAACCAACCTCAGCTGCCTGGTCACCGTTGGAGACGCCCAGACCGACACCAACGGGGATCTCGGAATTGACGGCCTTGACGCGAGCCACCAATTCGGGGGCGGCCGAGGAGGTCTGGGCGCGAGTTCCCGTCACCCCCATGACGGAGGTGGCGTAGACCCAGCCACGGCAGGCGGCGACGGTGGAAGCCAACCTCTCGTCGGTCGAGGACGGGGCCACCAGGAAGACTCGGTCCAGACCGTGGGCCTCCGACGCCGCCATCCACTCCTTCGCCTCGTCAGGAGTGAGGTCAGGGGTGATGAGTCCGGCCCCGCCGGCCGATGCCAGATCTCGGGCATAGGCGTCAACCCCGTAGTGCTCGACGAGATTCCAGTAGGTCATGACGACACACGGGGTGCCGGTGTCGGCCACCGCCTCAGCAGCGAGCAGGGTGTCACGAGTGCGCACCCCGCGCTCGAGTGCTCGAGTGGTGGCGTGCTGGATGACGGTCCCGTCCATCATGGGGTCGGAATAGGGCATCCCGATCTCGACGAGATCGACGCCGATACCAGTCGTACCGGTCGTGAGAGCCTTCATGGCGTCGATGGAATCGGGTACCGAGGGATGCCCCACCGGCAGGTAACCAACCAGGGCCGGACGATTCTCCTCACGGGCCTTCAGGTAGGCACTCGCACTGCTGGTCATTCCATACCTCCGGTGGTGGCGTCAACACTGCCGTCGATGTCGAACCATGCGAGGGCTGTGTCGACGTCCTTGTCCCCTCGTCCCGACACAGTGACGATGACGATCGGCAGCTCGCCGTCGTGGTCCGGCAGATCCTTGGCAATCCGCAGGACGCCGGCCACGGCGTGAGCCGACTCAATGGCGGGCATGATGCCCTCGGTCTGGGTGAGGGTGCGCAGAGCCTTCATGGCGTCACGGTCGTTCACGGGAAGATAGGTGGCTCGCTTGTTGGCAGCCAACCAGGAGTGCTCGGGACCGACACCGGGGTAGTCCAGGCCGGCCGAGATGGAATGGGACTCCATCGTCTGACCGTCTGCGTCCTGCAAGATGTAGGTGCGGGTGCCGTGCAGCACGCCGACCGAACCTCCGGTGATCGACGCGGCGTGACGTCCGGTCTCGACGCCGTCGCCACCAGCCTCGAATCCGTAGAGGCGAACCTCGGGGTCGTCGATGAACTGGGCGAAGGAGCCGATGGCGTTGGATCCGCCGCCAACACAGGCACAAACCGCGTCCGGAAGTCGCCCTGCGCGGTCGAGACACTGCTGACGCGCCTCAGCGGAGATGACTCGCTGGAACTCGCGCACCAACGTGGGGAAGGGATGCGGGCCAGACGCGGTGCCGATGAGGTAATGGGTGTCGTCAACGTGGGCGACCCAGTCGCGCATGGCCTCGTTCATGGCGTCCTTGAGGGTACGAGAGCCAGCCTCCACGGCGACGACCTCAGCTCCCAGGAGCTGCATACGAGCGACGTTGAGAGCCTGACGCTCGGTGTCGACCTGGCCCATGTACACCCGGCACTCCATGCCCATCATGGCGGCGACGGTGGCCGTCGCCACCCCGTGCTGACCTGCACCGGTCTCGGCGATGAGGCGGTGCTTGCCCATTCGTCGGGTCAGCAGCGCCTGCCCCAGCACGTTGTTGATCTTGTGCGAGCCGGTGTGGTTGAGGTCCTCACGCTTGAGCAGGACCCGCACCTTGCGGCCGGTCTGCTCGGTCACGTACTCGGAGAACCGGGGGGCCTCCGTCAGTGGGGAGGGGCGTCCCGCGTAGTCACGACGCAGTACATCCAGCTCGGCGTGAAAGTCGGGGTCAGCGAGGGCGGCCTCAAAGGTCTTCTCAAGCTGGTTGAGGGCAGCCTGAAGTGCCTCCGGGACGAAGCGGCCACCGAAGGCGTCAAAATGGCCGCGGACGTCGGGCAGGTCTCGAGCGGACATGGTCGTCCTTTCCGTTGGATGTCAGGCGTGGTCAGACGGTGGCGCGATGGATCTCGCGCAGCACCTGGGCTGGTTCACCGTGGCGAACCAGCATCTCCCCCACCAACACCGCATCGGCACCACGTTTGTGGGCCTCGACGGCGTCGTCCACGCAGAGGATTCCAGACTCAGCCACCTTGACGGCATTCTCTGGCAATTCGCCAAGCAGGGTGCCGAAGATGGCCCTGTCGACTTCGAGGGTCTTGAGATTTCGGGCGTTCACCCCGATGACTCGGGCATCAAGGGCCGCTGCCCGAGCAGCCTCCTGTGGGGTGTGCACCTCGACCAAGGGGGTCATGCCCAGCTCGGTCGCAAGATCGTAAAGGCGTCGCAACTCGTCGTCGGGCAGAGCAGCGACGATGAGGAGGACGAGATCGGCGCCGTGAGCACGGGCCTCGAGCACCTGGTACTCAGTGACGACGAAGTCCTTGCGGAGAATCGGAATGTCGACCTTTTCCCGTACCGTGTCGAGGTCGGCGAGGGATCCCTGGAAACGACGCTCCTCGGTGAGAACACTGATGGCGGCTGCTCCGCCAATCCGGTACTGATCGGCCAGCGCAGCAGGATCGCCAATCGTCGCGAGGTGACCCTTCGACGGACTGGACCTCTTGACCTCGGAGATGACCGACAGACCAGGAGAGGTCAGCCGAGGAACGGGGTCAATTGCGGGTGTGACGAGTTCGATGGCCTCGTGAAGGTTGTCCGAGGTGACCATGAGCTGGCGCTCATGGAGATCCTCGAGAACACCAGCGATGATCTCGTCAAGAATTGTTCCGGTGACGGTGGGCGACATTCAGCGTGCTCCGCCATAACCCATGGCGCGCATCACCAGGGTGACGACACCGCCAAGAACAACGAGAGCAGCGCCGACGATGCAGGTGATCCAGCTGGGGCCAGACATGGCACCGACGGTGGCGACGATGAAGCCAATGAGGGCGACGATCGAACCTGCCCAGTTCGCGGGGCTCCCACCGTGCTTGTACTGACGAGTGGCGCGATCAACGCTCATGGTGTTCCCTCCGGTGGTCAGGCGCGGCTTGTTCCACGCAGCTGGTCGATGATGCGGGTGGACTCCCCGAGCTGGTCAGGGGTGCCGTCGGATACCCGCAACGCGGCGAATCCAGTAATGATCCTACCCTGATTGGCCGTCGGAGCGGACCTACCGACCATTGTGTGAGCCATTCCCGCCCTCGTGGGCCAACTCGTCAGAATTCGATTCCGACGACTCGGGTTCTGCCTGCGACCGGGCCCCTGGTTGAGTCCGGAAATCCGCCAGGGTGGGGTCCTCTCCCCTGTCCAGGGCATCCCACGCGGATCGCGAGTCGCCGACCAGTTCTCCGGTACGACGGGCTGAACGGCTGGGCCAACGGTCGGCGAAGGCCGCTACCCCGGCGCCGGTGACAATCGTCATGGCTCCGGCCACCAGACACACCCATGGCCATGGGGTGACGGTCATCTGCGGCGCTCCGGCATCAACCCCCTTGGCAGCCCACTGATGTGGCGACGCACTGCGGTGGGTGAGGACGACAGCCGCGATCCCGACGCCGACCAAGGCCTGCACGATTCCGGTGACGCGGCGACCGACCGTCTTGACGACGAGGAGGAGGGCCACCGTGATGACGAGCATGAGGGCTGTCGCCGTGATCAATCCTCCCGTGACGTCAGCACCGGTCAGTCCAATTCCGGCACGCTCCATCCAGGTTCGCCTGGATGCGACGCTGACGAGGATGGCAGCCAGGATCGGGGAGGCGGCAAGAACCACTCGCCACACGACTGGGATCGGAGTCCTCACTGTGTGTCCTCCCGCAGGGGATGCAGGGTTCCCGCATCCTGAATTGCCTGGATGACGGCCGCCGCCTTGTTCTGGCATTCAGCGTTCTCCTTGGCTCCGACCGAGTCCAGCACGATTCCGGCTCCGGCTTGCACATGGGCGACCTGGTCCTTGAGGACGGCGGTCCGGATGGCAATGGCACAGTCCGAGTTGCCGTGCAGATCGAAGTACCCGACGACGCCACCGTAGACGCCACGTCGGGTGGTCTCGAGCTCCTCGATGATCCGCATGGCGGAAATCTTCGGTGCCCCGGACAGGGTGCCAGCCGGGAAACACGACATCGTCACGTCGACGGCGTCCAGGCCGTCAACGATCTGGCCGGTCACCGCCGCCTCCAGGTGCATGACGTGGGAATATCGCCCCACGTGCATGAACTCGGTGACGTTGACCGTTCCGGGCACGCAGACCCGGCCCAGGTCGTTGCGTCCCAGATCGACAAGCATGGTGTGCTCGGAGCGCTCCTTGGGGTCGGCCAGCAGCTCGTCCTCCATGGCCCGGTCCTCGGCCGCAGTGCGTCCGCGCGGGCGGGTACCGGCAATGGGGTGAGTCGTCGCGACACCGTCTGCCACCGTCACCAGAGCCTCCGGGGAGGATCCGATGACGTCGAATCCAGGTAACCGCAGCAGGTAGAGGTAGGGACTGGGATTGGTGCGACGCAGCTGACGGTAGATGTCGAGGGCGTCAGCCTCGGTCTCGACGTCGAAGCGCTGGCTGGGGACGACCTGGAAGATGTCACCGTCGCGAATGCGCTCGATGGCGGTGTCAACCATCTCACCGAATATTTTGGGCGTGCGTTGACGCCGTACCTGACTCGCGGCGCGGTCCACGGCACGGGCCGTCAACACCTCCCGCGGCTCGGCCAACCTCGTCACCATCGCCTCGAGGGCGTCAACCGCGTCGTCGTAAGTCTGATCGAGATCGGTTCCGTCGACCACCTGGTTGGAGATGAGCCACAGTTCGCCGCGCTGGTGGTCGAGGACCGCCATCTCCCCGACGAGCATGAGGCATGCCACCGGAAGGCCCAGGTCGTCGACGAGATCGTCGCCGATATCCTCCAGACGACGAACCATGTCGTACCCGATATATCCAACAAAACCGCTCGTCAAGGGTGGAAGACCAGACTCAACCGGGGTGTTCAGGGCGGCCAGGGCCTCCTTGAGGGCGCCGAGCGGGTCATCACTGACCGTCAAACCCGCAGGCGGTTCGCCGATCCACTCCACCGAACGCCCGTCGGACGTCAGGGCGCAGCGAGTGATGACTCCGATGAAGGACCACCGCGACCAGATGCCCGACTCAGCGGACTCCAGCAGGAAGGTCAGTCGTCTGTCCCCGCAGAGATGCTGGTAGAGACCAATCGGGGTGTCGTCATCGCAGATCAGTTTGGTCCGTACCGAGACGACAGTGTGCTCCTCCGCCAGGGCAGCGAACTCCTCACGTGATGGGGTGACGTCGATCATCACTCGGCCACCTCGTCCAGGAGCACATCGGCGTCGAAACAGGTGTGGTCCCCGGTGTGGCATGCCCCTCCGACCTGGTCGACGCGAAGTAGCAGGGTGTCGCCGTCACAGTCGAGTTGAACCGAACGAACGTGCTGGGTGTGGCCGGAGGTCTCCCCCTTGACCCAGTACTCCTGACGCGACCGGGACCAGTAGGTCGCACGACGAGTGGCCAGGGTACGGGCCAGGGCGACATCGTCCATCCAAGCCATCATGAGGACGTCCCCGGTCGTGGCGTCCTGGACCACGGCAGGTACCAGACCGGCGTCATTGCGTCGCAGGCGCGCTGCGACGTCGGGGGTGAGAGTGGGTTCTTCGGTCAGCACGGGCCCATTGAACACCGAATCACCGACATCTGGGGTCCGCGCCGCGTTTCGGACCGGTGCTGGCAAGATGGACTCATAGCTCGAAGGAGGACCTGAATGTCCATGGCACGAGACGAACGAGCCGGACTGGCTGCAGACCTGTCACGACTTGGCCCCGACGCCCCGACTCTGTGCGAGGGATGGACCGCCCGAGACCTGCTGACCCACGTCCTGCTCCGGGAGAATGATCCATTGGCCATCCCCGGTATGGCCGTCAGCGTCTTCGACGCCGTCACACAGGCCCGTGCGGACAAAATGGAGGCATCGGGATCCTTCGAGGATCTGGTGGCACGCTTCGCTCAGGGGCCAGGCCGTTTCTCGATCTTCCGCGTTCCGGGGATGGACGCCGCCGCCAACTCGATGGAGTACTTCATCCACCACGAGGATCTGCTTCGGGCCCAGCCCGGCTGGCGACCCCGACAACTGGGCCACCGCGCCGAGCTTCGACTGGCGGGGATCATCCGTAAGTACGGACGTGCTCTGACTCGTCGCTCCCCGGTGGGCGTGCGCGCGGAGATGACCGGACTGGGGGACCCCGTCACCCTTCATCCCGGTGACCGCATCGTCACCATCGTCGGCAAGCCCTCGGAAATCCTCCTACTGCTCACCGGGCGCACCTCGGTCGCCCAGGTCGACGTCCTCGGTGAGCCGGACACCCTCTCCGAGTTCATGCGCTCCGACCACTCGTTGTGAGGGCCGGGGCGCAGGAACTCAACCGCGTGGGTCAGGAGAGCTTCTCGAGGATGAGCTCCCTGACCCGCTTCGCGTCTGCCTGACCCCTCATGGCCTTCATGACCTGACCAATGAGAGCACCAGCCGCCTGGACCTTGCCACCACGGATCTTCTCGGCAATCTGCGGGTTGGCAGCGATGACGTCGTCAACAGCAGCACCAAGGGCGGCGTCATCGGAGACGACGGCGAGACCGCGTCCATCGACCACCTGCTGAGGATCTCCCTCGCCAGCGATGACACCGTCGATGACCTGGCGGGCCAGCTTGTCGGTGAGGGTACCGTCGTCAACGAGCTTCTGCAGTTGGGCGACCTGGGCCGGGGACATACCGACCTCGGACAGGTCCACCTCGGCCTCGTTGGCACGACGAGACAGCTCGGTGAGCCACCACTTGCGCGCGGCAGCGGGCTGGCAGCCAGCGTTGACGGTTTCCTCAAGGAGGTCGAGGGCGCCGGCATTGACAACCGCAGTCATCTCCAGCTCGGAGAACTGCCACTGGGAGGCCAGACGAGCTTTCTTGGCAGCTGGAAGTTCCGGCAGGCCAGCACGCAGCTCCTCCACCCATTCCCGGGACGGCGCGACCGGAACCAAGTCCGGCTCGGGGAAGTAGCGGTAGTCCTCGGCGTCGGACTTGTCGCGTCCGGCGATGGTGTATTCGCCGCTCTCCTGCCACATCCGGGTCTGCTGACGAACCTTGCGTCCCTCGGCCAACACGAATCCCTGACGCTGGATCTCGTAGGTCAGGGCTCCTTCGACCGAGCGCAGCGAGTTGACGTTCTTGGTCTCGGTACGGGTGCCCAAGGTGCTGCTTCCGCGTGGCATGAGGGAGACGTTGGCATCACAACGCAGGTTGCCTCGCTCCATCCTGGCCTCGGAGACGCCCAGGGCGACCATGATGTCGCGCAGCTGAGCCATGTAGGCCCGTGCCACCTGCGGCGCCTTGGCTCCCAGCCCACGGATCGGCCTGGTGACGATCTCGATGAGCGGGACGCCGGCGCGGTTGTAGTCCATGAGAGAGTGGCTGGCACCGGAAATACGTCCGTCAGATCCGCCGACGTGCAGGGACTTTCCGGCGTCCTCCTCCATGTGGGCACGCTCGATCTCGACACGGAAGACCTCGCCGTCGACCTCGACGTCGAGACAGCCGTCGTAGCAGATCGGCTCGTCGTACTGCGAGGTCTGGTAATTCTTCGTCATGTCCGGGTAGAAGTAGTTCTTCCGGGCCATGCGGCACCACTCGGCGATCTTGCAGTTGAGGGCCAGACCGATGCGGATGGCCGACTCGACGGCGTGGCCGTTAATGGCCGGCATCGATCCGGGAAGACCCAGGCAGACCGGGCAGACGTTGGTGTTGGGATCCTTCTCGGTATCCGTGGAACATCCGCAGAACATCTTGGTCGCCGTCGACAGCTCGACGTGGACCTCAAGTCCGATGACCGGCTCGTAGTCAGCCATCACCTCGTCATAGGGCAGCAGCTCGTCCGCCATCATGCCTCTCCCCTCAGTTCGGGAGCCTTCGCGAGCAGCGGGGCACCCCACTTCTCGTTCAGCAGCCGTTCCAGGGCCGCACCGACCCAGTAGACACGGTCATCCGCCATGATCGGGGCCATCACCTGCATACCGACGGGCATGCCGTCGGTCTCGGACAGGCCGATCGGGAAGGACCCGGCAGGGCTGCCGGCCATGTTGGCCGGAATGGTGCACAGGTCGGAGCGATACATCGCCATCGGGTCGGCCGTGCGCTCCCCCAGCCGGAATGCCGTCGTCGGGGTGGCTGGGGAGACGAGCACGTCACAGGTCTTCCAGGCCTTCTCGAAGTCACGCTGGATGAGGGTGCGGACCTTCTGGGCCGAGCCGTAGTAGGCGTCGTAGTAGCCGGCCGACAAGGCGTACGTACCCAGGATGATGCGACGCTTGGCCTCGGCACCGAATCCGGCACCACGGGTGGCACGCATGACCTGCTCGGCAGAGTGCCCGCCGTCATCATCGACGCGCAGGCCGTAGCGCATGGCGTCGTATCGGGCCAGGTTGCTGGAGACCTCCGCGGGTTGGATGAGGTAGTAGGCAGGCAGGGCCAGGTCAAAGTTGGGGCAGGAGACCTCGACGATCTCGGCTCCCGCACTCGTCAGGATCTCGACGGCCTCGTCGAAGCGTGCCTCGACCTGCGGGTCGTACCCCTCGCCGGCGAATTCGGTGACGACACCGATCCGCATTCCGGCGACGTCCGGCTGGTTCGCAGCCTCGACGATGGCCGGGGCGGGCTGGTCGATGGTCGTCTGGTCCATCGAGTCATGACCGGCGATCACCTGGTGCAGCAGGGCCGCATCCAGGACGGTACGAGCGCAGGGTCCGGGGGTGTCCAGGGAAGACGCCATCGCGATGACGCCGTACCGGGACGTCGACCCGTAGGTCGGCTTGATGCCGACGGTGCCGGTCACCGCACCGGGTTGACGAATGGACCCGCCGGTGTCGGTACCGAGAGCCAACGGGGACTGGAAAGCAGCCAGGCTGGCGGCGGATCCGCCGCCCGAGCCACCAGGAACTCGGTCGAGGTCCCACGGGTTGTGGGTGGGGCCGAAGGCAGAGGTCTCGGTCGAGGATCCCATGGCGAACTCGTCCAGGTTCGTCTTGCCCAGGATCACCATGCCGGCGTCCTTGCATCGGGTGACGATGGTCGAGTCATAGGGCGGGATCCATCCCTCCAACATTCGGGATGAGGCCGTGGTGGCCAGCCCCTTGGTGCAGAAGAGATCCTTAACGGCCAGCGGCACACCGGCCAGCGGACCGAGCTTCTCACCGTCGGCGATCCGAGAGTCGATCCGTCGGGCAGTTTCCCGGGCGCCGTCGTGATCAACCAGAAGGAAGGCACGCACGTCGCCGTCGACCTCGTCGATGCGGTCCAGGTGCGCCTGGGTGACCTCCTCGCTGGAGACCTCGCGGGACGCAATGCGCGCACCGAGTTCGGCGGCGGTCAGGGTCACGAGCTCGTTCACTGTGCCTCCTCGTCCAGGATGCGGGGCACACGGAAGCGCTGATCCTCACTGTGAGGGGCCATGGCCAGGGCGTCATCAGCCGACATCGACTCCTTGATGACGTCCTCGCGGAAGACGTTGGACAGCGGCAGAGCGTGCGAGGTAGGTGGCACGTCGTCGGTGGCGACGGCTGACACTGCGGCCACGGCGTCGAGGATCGCGTCAAGCTGAGGAACCAGATACGCGGTCTCGTCGTCAGTGAGGTCGATGCGTGCCAGGCCGGCCAGGCGGACGACGTCATCCGGCGTGAGGGCCACGATGAATCTCCTGGTTGACGGCATGGGGGCGGGAATGCCCTCGGACCATCCTAGGACCACTGGCCGACTCCTAGGACCACTGGCCGACATGACTGCCAGATGAGCACCTCCTCCCTCGATGATGACCCGCCGGAACACGAATTCAGTTTGGGATCGTCGGATCCACCCGCAACAATGAGTGAGTGCTCATGATTCGTATTCAGCTGCCAGACACGCCGGGTTCCCTGGGCTCGGTGGCGACCGCCATGGGCACCGCCGATGCCGACATATCCGCGATCGAGATTGTCGAAAAGGGCGATCACTACGTCGTCGACGACTTCATGCTGACTCTTCCCCCAACCACGATGCCTGACACCTTGGTATCGGCCTGCGACATGCTGGACGGAGTTCATGTGCTGTGGCTGAGCAGGTATCCGGAGAATTGGAGTATTGAGTCCGACATCGCAGCCCTGAATCGGATGTCCGAGGACCCGAAGCATTCCGCCGAGATTCTCTGTGGTGCCGTTCCAGTCGTCTTCCACACTCATTGGTCGGCACTTTTCGATGCCGATGAGCAGGTCATCATCTCGACTGCCCTGTCTCCGGAATTCACTCCTGAGGGCATCGCACGTCTGACGCCGATGGATCGCTCCCATGTCGCTGAGCTCGAGGCTGGCTGGATGCCAGGTTGGGGTGACACCGTCATCGCCGCTGTCCCACTGGCGAGGGGGCGCTGTCTGGTTGCCGGACGTCAGGGAGGCCCAGGGTTCCTGGCTTCCGAACTCAATCGTCTGCAGCACATGGCCGCTCTAGCCAACTGAGGTCACATGGAGGTCTACCTCACCTGGCAGTTCTGGTACCAGGTTCTGTCAGCCTTCGCCTTCGGCGTGGCTTCCAGCTTGGTGCCGGTGCTCAATTCGGAGTTGTTCATCGTCGGCGCCCTGGGATCAAAACTCCTGGGCCCGCTGGAAGTCGCCCTGGGGCTGGCTCTTGGCCACGGCGTCGGCAAACAGATCATGTTCATCGGTATCCGACGCGGATCGAATTCGCAATGGATCAAGCACAAGGAGCCCAAACCGGTTCCGGAGGGATCCTGGCGGTGGCGTCTACGGAGATGGAATGACAAGGCTGCTCACGTGGTCGAGACCCCGCGATGGGGCATGCCTCTGCTGTTCTTCTCAGCCATTACCGGTGTCCCGCCGGTCTACCTCGTCGTCATCTACGCGGCGACGACCAAGATGCACTTCTGGTGGTTCTCGCTGTGGGTCACCGTCGGATTCTTCATCCGGTGTTACCTCCTGGCCCTGGCGACCCAGTATGGGTTCCACATCATCATCTGACACCAGCGCGACGCTGTGAAGACCCTTGTCACCCGCGCATGACGAGGATGCGGAAGAAGTAGTACCCCACCCCGACCAACACCGCGAGAGCGACGACGAAGGCGACGGGTGCGAGAACTCGTTGCACCTTCTTGCGCTTCGTGGTCGGGACTCCAGTCGGAGCCCACTGTTTCTCACCGACACGCGGCCTAGTGCGCTCCGGCGTCTGGCCGTCAAGGTTGAGATTGGTGAAGAAACCCACGATCGGAACCCTACCTGCTCAGCCTGCCCGATCCAGCTGCTCATCGACGAGGTCAGCTGCCCGTCTCACCGTCCGGCAGACCTCGGCAGCCGATTGACGGAACCAGCCGGCGAGCCCGCAGGCAGGGCTCAGCACCCCTGCCCTCAGCAGGGTGGGATCCACCTGGGTGCGTCGCGCCAACCACAGCACACGGTCGATGAGGCGATCCACCGGTGGCACCTGATCGACCGTCATGGTGTCGACGACTCCCATGCCCAGCCGTCCACCTGACTCCACCCATTGCGCGGCGGAGTCCAATGACACCGCGTCTGTGATCTCGCACCACATCGTGGTGAATCCGGCCTTGCCGGCCGGCGCCCATGGGATGGGATGGCCACAACAGTGCAGTCCCGTCGAGACCTCCTCACAGCTACTGACGACCGTCTGCCAGAGCCGCGTCGCCGTGGTGGCCTCCATGGCCGGATGCCGATAGAGACCCGACTGGGTCGGAATGGATCCCGCGAGAACGGCAGGAGCAGCAGGCTCGTCGATCTGCATCGTCCAGGTCACGCGTGGCATCCGGCGTCGCAGTTCGGTCAGAAGCTGGCTGATCCCCTCCGCCAGGCTGGCCGTGACGTCGTTCAGGGCCGAGGAATCCGCGAGGATCGACTCCCCGGCGCGCATGTGCAGGCCAGTGGCAAGGGTGAGAGGACCGGCCACAGTGATCTTGACGGTGGCCTCCTCGTCGGCCAGCACCTCCTCGAGGTCATCGAGGTCGTTGCGCAGAAGGGATCGTGCCGAGCGAGCGGCATGGTCGGTGGCGTCCGCGAGCCGCCATCCGCCCGGGCCATGATCAACCGGCAGATCGACGAGGAGGGCCGTCGCCCTCCCGACCATTTGACCACTGACTCCGCGGGCCGGTAATTCTGGCAACGGGATGAGCTCGTCGAAGATCTCGGCCATCGCAGCCACGCTGCCGCGCATGTCGGTGCCGGGCAGCGACCCAATACCGGTGGCGATCATGCTGCCTGCTCCGCCGTCATTCCAGCTCGATCCGTCCCGCATATGGTTGCGGATCCGACGACGAGGTCCCCGTCGTAGAAGACCGCCGCCTGACCGGGAGCGACTCCGCGCAGGGTCTGCTCGAGGTCCATCACCACCCCACCGGCGACCGTGGTGATCGTGGCGTCAACCGGATCCCCATGGGCTCTCACCTGAACCTGACCGTGCCAGGTCTTGGCAGACTCGCCAGAACACCACACCGGCCGGATGGCCTCGACGTGGCGTACGGTCAGCCCTTCGGCTCCTCCGACGACCACGGTGTTGTTGACCGGTTCGATGTCGAGGACGTATCGCGGCTTGCCATCCGGGGCCGGAACTCCGAGCCGAAGACCTCTCCGCTGGCCAATGGTGAAATGGTGGTACCCGTCGTGATGACCGACAACAGCCCCGGACTCATCGCGGATCTCTCCGGCGGCCGAGCCGATCTTCTCCGAGAGCCAACCTGGCGTGTCCCCGTCCGGGATGAAACAGATGTCGTTGGAATCAGGTTTGTCAGCCACCGACAAACCAAGATCCGCCGCTTCCCGTCGCACATCAGTCTTGAAGGAATTCCCCAGCGGGAACAACGAATGGGACAGCTGATCCTGGTTGAGGACAGCCAGTACATAGGACTGGTCCTTGCCCGGGTCGACCGAGCGGTACAGCTTCGTCATTCCATCGTCGACCTCAGTCCGGGCGTAATGGCCGGTGGCGACGGCGTCATATCCCAGGTCGAGACCGCGTTCCAGCAGGGCCGCGAACTTGATCCTCTCATTGCATCGCAGGCAGGGATTGGGGGTGCGGCCGGCCTGGTACTCAGCGATGAAGGGGTCGATGACCTCCTCGGCGAAGCGGTCGGAGAAATCCCACACGTAGAACGGGATCCCCAGCTTGTCCGCGGCCCGCCGGGCGTCAAAGGAGTCCTCCAGGGAGCAGCATCCTCGTGACCCTTCCCGATGGGAACGCGGGTTGCGTGACAGCGCCAGATGCACACCGGTGACGTCGTGGCCTGCCGCGACGAGACGGGCAGCGGCGACGGCGGAGTCGACTCCTCCCGACATGGCAGCGAGAACCTTCACAGTGCTTCCTCTCCGTGAACGTGTAGGGATACGGATCAATGGT
Organism: Cutibacterium avidum 44067; assembly: GCF_000367205.1. Lineage (NCBI taxonomy): Bacteria > Bacillati > Actinomycetota > Actinomycetes > Propionibacteriales > Propionibacteriaceae > Cutibacterium > Cutibacterium avidum. The sequence goes on from NC_021064.1 coordinate 1,180,469, forward strand.
GGGAACGTGATCCCGGCGGGAATGTCGATGATAGGGGTTGACGCCGACTCACCGCGCCCCGCTGGCCTGCGAGATGACCGCAGGCAGGACGGTGAGCAGACGATCAACCTCGGCCTCGGTGGTGCTGTAACCCATCGAGATCCTCACTCCCGACGATGCTGCCTCGTCGTCACGACCCATGGCCAGCAGCGTCGGTGAGGGACGGGAAACCCCGGCATGGCACGCCGATCCGGCCGACAGGTCGACCCCGTCCCGGTCCGCGAGCATGACGACGTCGGTCCCGCGTACTCCGGCCACGCTGAGATGGATGATCGTGGGGCTCGTCGTGCCGGCATCATCCACGCTGGCCCCAGGGATCTGTCGGCACGACTCAACGATCCGTTCCCGCCATGCCTGCCATTGAACCGTCTTCTCGTCGAACTCATTGACGCAGGCCCGCAGAGCAGCCGCGAAACCTCGAGCCAGCGCGACCGGCTGGGTGCCGGAGCGAATCCCGTACTGCTGCCCACCTCCCGGGGAGACCGGATGCACCTCGACTCCCCTGCGGACCCAGAGTGCCCCGATTCCGACGGGTCCACCGATCTTGTGTGCGGAGAAGGACGCCAGGTCCGCTCCCCACTCGTCGAGGTCCACCGGAACATGGCCAAGGGCCTGGACGGCGTCGGTGTGCATGAGGGCTCCGGCCCGATGGGCCTGTTCGGTGATCTGGTCAACGGGTTGGCGTGCGCCGGTCTCGTTGTTGACGGCCATCACCGAGACGACGTCGAGGTCGCTGCTCAGTGGGCTCGCAGCAATCGAATCAGGGTCCACGACTCCCGTGTCGTCGACCGGAAGCACCCCCACCCGTTCGCCAAGCAGCCATGGCGAGGTCACCGTACCGACGGCGGGATGCTCCACTGCCGAGATCAGTGCGTGGCCATGACGGGCCGCTCCCATAATGCCCAACATGTCGGCCTCCGTTCCTCCGCTGGTGAACACGATCTCCAACGGACCCGTTCCGAGCAGGCTGGCGACCTCCTCTCGCGCATCTTCCAGCAAAGCCCTCGCCGCGCGGCCTGAACCGTGAATGGCACCAGGGTTTCCGGGCACCGGTTCGGCCATCGCGGCCAAGGCTTCCGGGCGCAGCGGGGAGGTCGCCGCGTGGTCGAAATAGGCACGAGAGTGATGTACTGAGTCGGGCTGCGATTGCGACATACCTGTCCTTCCTGGCGACTCCTTGACGCTACTGCCGATCGGCAGGGTATGGAATTGCGCGTTCTCGCTCCTGCGGACGCCGCGGCCGACTCAGACTAAAATGATTCGTCGGTCCGCCGATGTTCCGGCCAACATCCCCGACGAAAGGCCCTTATTGTGACCGACACCAACACGGCGTCATTCGACACCAGTGCGCTTGGCTCCACCCTCATTGACGACGGTTGCCGTTTCGGGTTGTGGGCACCACGCGCAGAGCGCGTCGAGCTGGCACTCGTGGCAGATGACAGGTCACAGGTCAACCACGACATGACCATGGACGAGCATGGGGTCTGGACGATCGAGGTCCCTGACGTCACGGCCGGCCAGCGCTACGGCTACCGAGTTCACGGTCCATGGGATCCCGATCGCGGTATGAGGTTCAACCCGGCCAAGCTGCTGCTCGACCCATATGCCAAGGCCATCACGGCAGGTGTCGACTACCACGGACCGATCATGGATCACACCCCGGAGTCCAATTACGAGCCGGATCCGACCGACGACGCGAACTCGGTCCCGCTCGCCGTGGTGATCGAGGATTCCGAGCCTCCCAAGCCCATCGAACACCGCCGGGACATCAGCGAGTCGGTCATCTACGAGACCCACGTCAAGGGTTACACCCGGCTGCATCCCCTCGTCCCCGAGCATCTGCGCGGCACCTATGCCGGTCTGGCCTACCCGGCCGTCATCGAGCACCTCAAGGCCATCGGCGTCACTGCCATTGAGTTGCTGCCCATCCAGCAATTCGTCTCCGAACCCTTCGTCGTGGGCCGGGGACTGTCGAACTACTGGGGATACAACACCCTGGGGTTCTTCGCTCCTCACGCCGCTTACTGCTCGGTGGGTTCCACGGGTGCCCAGGTGCGTGAGTTCAAGGAGATGGTGACGGCCTTCCACGAGGCCGACATCGAGGTCATCCTCGACGTCGTCTACAACCACACCGGCGAAGGTGGTCACGAGGGACCGACGCTGTCCTTCCGCGGTATCGACCACGAGTCCTACTACCGACTCAACAATGATCACCGCAACGACTACGACGTCACCGGCTGCGGCAACTCGGTCGACACCTCCCATCCGGAAGTCCTCGGCCTGGTTCTCGACTCGCTGCGGTACTGGGTCACCGAGATGGGTGTTGACGGTTTCCGCTACGACCTGGCGACCACCCTCATCCGTGACAAGTCCCACGGGGTCGACCAGAACCATCCCTTCAAGCAGGCCCTCGTCGACGATCCGGTCCTCAACAAGGTCAAGCACATCGCCGAACCGTGGGATCTGGGCCCCTACGGTTATCAGGTAGGCGCTTGGGGCCCTCATTGGAGCGAGTGGAACGACCGCTTCCGCAACTACATCCGCGATTTCTGGCGCGGTGCCGTCTGCGGGGTCGAGGAACTCGCCACCCGGCTGTGCGGATCCCCGGACCTCTACGGTCAGCCAATCTCGAGCGTCAACTTCATCACCGCCCATGACGGCTTCACCATGCGTGATCTCGTCACCTATGACATGAAGCACAACCAGGACAACGGTGAGGACAACCACGACGGGTCCAATGACAACCGCTCCTGGAACTGTGGCTGGGAGGGTGAGACGACCGACCAGTCCATCGTCATGCTGCGTCATCGTCAGGTCCGCAACCTCGTTTCCACCTTGCTGCTGGCCACCGGTGTGCCGATGATCACCGCCGGCGACGAGATGGGTCGTACCCAGCAGGGCAACAACAACGCCTACTGCCAGGACTCCCCCATCTCGTGGATGGACTGGGACGACGCCGAGGACTGGTCCGACGTCACTGATCTCGTCCGCACCATCACCACCCTGCGCCGCGAGCACCCTGTCCTCCGCCCCTCGATCTACCGTCACCATGACCCGGTGGGTCGTTCGACCGATGCGCGCCCGCGCCGGGCCGACCTGGCCTGGTTCTCCGGTCACGGTGGCGAGATGGTCACCGATGACTGGCATGACGAGGGCCGTCGCACCCTTGGCATGTACACCTCCGACGACAACGAAGCCTTTCTCATCTGGTTCCACGCCGGAGATCATCCGACTGAGATCACCCTGCCGAGTCCCCGCTGGGGTGAGTCCTGGCAGGTGGCTGCCGCCACGACCCTGCCGGGCGAGATCCCTGACGAGCCGGTCCCCGCCGGGCTGTCGATCACCCTGCCCAGCAGGTGCGTCGTCGCCATGCAGGCCTCATTGGCCAAAGATGAGGCCTGATTCCAGACATCAGTTACGCGCCAAGCGCACCTGAGGCGGATGGATCGAGAGGTTCATCCGCCGTTCTCGTCAGCACATTTCAGGGCTAGAGCCGTAAGCCAGTGGTCAGTGCGCACCTTCCCAAGCCTTGCTCCGAGAATTCGGGTCGAAACTGTCACTGCGGCGCTGGTCCGAATCATGACGCCCCGGAACCAGCCACGGTAGCCTGTGGCCCGTGTGGAGGATCAACAGGCGAGACCGCCGTCAAGACGAGAATGGCCCCGATGACGATGACGTGCAGATGACGCCCCCTGCCCCGGAACCCTCACCCGAACCGATGGCCCCTGTCATCCCCGCTGACTCGCCGAAGTCGGCTCCCTCCCCGGAGTCGTCTCCGTCGCCTGAGTCCCCGGATTCACCTGGGCTCCCGGCCAGCCCCGACTCCGCCTGTGAGCCGGATCCTACAGCCGTGGCCATCGACGTCCTCGGTCGTCCCCCGCTGCGTGGTTTCGGGCGCATCCCCGTCCACAACGTCCGTCCCGAGGTCGAGAGCGGTCAGCTGCCGATCTACTCCGTCGTTGACGAGGAGTTCGAGGTCACGGCCAATGTCTTTCGCGAGGGCCATGACGCCGTCGGCGCCAGCGTCATCCTCACTGATCCGGATGGCAACCGTCACGTCACCGACATGCACCAGGTCGATCCCTGGGGCCTGGACATCTGGAAAGCACGCGTCGCGGCGGGTGTCGCGGGTGATTGGACGATGCATGTCGAGGGATGGTCGGACACCTGGGGCACCTGGCACCACAATGCCGACGCCAAGCTGGCCGCCGGGATCGACGTCGAACTCGTCTGTGCCGAGGGCCACGCCCTCATCGGTGAAGCCATCGAGCACGCCGAGCAGGCCGGCGACGCCGACGCCGTGGTAGCCCTGCGCGAGGCCGATGCCAGCCTCACCCCTGACCGCGCACCTGATTCACTGCGCCAGGTCGTCAACACCGTCGCCCTCTCCGAGGCGATGCGCGTCCACGCTCCGCGCCCATTGACCTCTCCCACCACCCCGGCCCCGCTGCGGGTCGAGAGGCGCCGCGCCCTCTACGGCTCCTGGTACGAATTCTTCCCGCGCTCCCAGGGAGCTCACATCGACGAGGACGGCCACTGGGTCTCCGGCACCTTCGACTCCTCCTGGGAGCGATTGGACGCCGCTGCTGCGATGGGATTCGACGTCGTCTACCTGCCACCGATCCACCCCATCGGAACTGCTTTCCGCAAGGGCAGGGACAACACCCTGACCCCCGGGCCCGACGATCCCGGTTCGCCATGGGCCATTGGTTCCCCGGCTGGCGGCCATGACGCCATCCACCCAGATCTTGGCACCTTCGCGGACTTCGACCGCTTCGTCGCCCACGCCCATGACCTGGGTATGGAGGTGGCCCTGGACTTCGCCCTGCAGGCATCCCCGGACCACCCGTGGGTGCAGGAGCACCCGGAGTGGTTCACCACCCGCGTCGACGGCACCATCGCCTACGCGGAGAACCCACCGAAGAAGTACCAGGACATCTACCCGATCAACTTCGACAACGCCCCGGAGGGAATCTACGACGAGTGCCTGAGGCTGCTCGAGCTGTGGATCTCTCACGGGGTGACGATCTTCCGCGTCGACAACCCGCACACCAAGCCGGTCAACTTCTGGGCCTGGCTCATGGAGCAGGTGCATCGTCGTCATCCCAAGGTCATCTTCCTGGCCGAGGCCTTCACCCGTCCCGAGATGATGGCTGCCCTTGGCAAGGTCGGCTTCCAGCAGGGCTACTCCTACTTCACCTGGCGCACCGCCAAGTGGGAGTTGGAGGAGTACCTCGACGAGGTCTCCCACCAGACCTCGCACTTCTACCGTCCGAACTTCTTCACCAACACCCCGGACATCAACCCGATCTACCTCAACGATGGCAACCCGGCCGGATTCGCCATCCGCGCAATCCTGGCTGCGACCATGAGCCCGTCGTGGGGCATGTACTCGGGCTTCGAGATCTGCGAGCACGAGCCGCTGCCGGGACGCGAGGAGTACGCACACTCCGAGAAGTATGAGTACCGTCCCCGCGACTTCGACTCCGAACCGAACATCAAACTGCTCGTGACTCGTCTCAATGAGATCCGTCGCGCTCATCCGGCCTTGCAGCAGCTGCGTGACACGACCATTCACCATGCTCCCCATGACAATGTCCTCGTCTTCTCCAAGAAGGCGGTGGATGACGTCGTCATCATCGTCATCTCGCTGGATCCGGTGTGGGGCGTGGAGTCCCAGATCATGTTGGACATGGCTGCCCTTGGCCTTGGCAACGACGACACCTTCGAGGTCCACGACGAGCTCACGGGTGCCGACTTCACCTGGGGACAACAGGCCTTCGTCAAGCTCTGCCCCGCCCAGCCGGCCCACATCCTGCACGTGCGAAAGAGCACCTCATGACCCATTCCTCCTACACTCCCGCCGAGGAGATTCCCGAGACCCTGGCACCGACCGGGGCCCTCGGGCTCACCTCGGCCCAGTTGCAGGCCAGGCTCGACGCGATCCACCCGGTCGGTTCCATCGATCGGACGGAGACCGAGTGGTTCCGCACCGCGGTGTTCTACGAGGTCCTGGTGCGATCCTTCAAGGACTCCAACGGAGACGGCATCGGCGACTTCAAGGGTCTGACGGAGAAGCTCGACTATCTGCAGTGGCTGGGAGTGGACTGCCTGTGGCTTCCGCCCTTCTACGACTCCCCCCTGCACGACGGCGGTTACGACATCCGCGACTACCGCTGGATCCGTGAGGAGTTGGGAACGATCGAGGACTTCAAGGTCTTCCTCGACGCCGCTCACGACCGTGGCCTGCGCGTCATCATCGACTTCGTCATGAACCACACCTCGGACTCCCACCCGTGGTTCCAGTCCTCGCGTGCCGATCCCGACGGCCCCTACGGCAACTACTACGTCTGGGCCGACACCGACGAGGCCTATTCGGACGCTCGCATCATCTTCTGCGACACCGAGGACTCCAACTGCTCGTGGGACTCCGAGCGCAAGCAGTTCTACTGGCACCGCTTCTTCCACCACCAGCCCGACCTCAACTTCGAGGAGCCCCGGGTCATGGAGGAGATGCTCGACGCCGTCCGATTCTGGATGGACCTGGGCATCGACGGTTTCCGTCTCGACGCCGTCCCCTACCTCATCGAGGCCGAGGGAACGAGCTGCGAGAACCTGCCGGGAACCCACAAGATCCTCAAACAGCTGCGCGCAATGGTCGACGAGGAGTACCCGGGACGCATCCTGCTGTGCGAGGCCAATCAGTGGCCTGACGACGTCGTCGAGTACTTCGGTGACGGTGATGAGTGCCAGATGGCCTTCCACTTCCCCGTCATGCCACGCCTGTACATGGGGCTGCGCCGCGGATCACGGGAGTGCATCAGCGAGATCCTCGCCTCCACACCGGACATCCCGGCAGGTTGTCAGTGGGGAACCTTCCTCCGCAACCATGACGAACTCACCCTCGAGATGGTGACCGAGGATGACCGTCAGTACATGTGGGAGGAATATGCTCCCGAGCCGCGCTGGCGATGCAACCTGGGCATTCGTCGCCGGTTGAGCCCCCTGGTCGACAACGACGAGGCCAGGGTTCGTCTGCTCAACGCCATGCTGCTGTCCCTGCCCGGCTCCCCGGTTCTCTATTACGGCGACGAGATCGGCATGGGCGACGACCCTTGGCTTCCTGACCGCGACGGCGTGCGCACCCCGATGCAGTGGGATGATTCCGAGACGGCCGGATTCTCGACCGCGCTGCCGGAGGACTTCCATCTCCCACTCATCCGCACCTTCGGTCACGGCCCGGAACACGTCAACGTCGCCCGTCAGATGGATGACCCATCCTCCCTGTTGGTGTGGACCCGCGCCATGTTGGGCATCCGTCGTCGGCACCCCGTTTTCGGTACCGGAGAGTTCACCGATCTGGAGGCGGAGGACATGGCCGTGATGTCCTTCCTGCGCCACGACGAGGACGAGACGATCCTGTGCCTGGCCAATCTGTCGGACACCGATAGGACCGTCACCCTCATCCTGCCGCAGTTCGCAGGTGTGACCGGAGCGTCCCTCATTCACGGCCAGGATGCCCAGCCGGTGGAAGCCGACGGAACCCTGACGGTTCCGATGCCGCCCTACGGCTACCGATGGCTGCAGATGACCGGAGAGGAGAAGCCATGACCGACTGGGACGACGCAGACGTCCGGGACCGCCTCTGGGACCACATCAGTACCGCTCGATGGTTCTCCGGCAAGGGCCGAGATGGCACCCTGGCCAGGTTGCTGCCGCTGGCTCCGGTCGTTGACGAGCACGACCTCAAAGTGGTGCCCGTCATTGCCCTGGTCTGTTACCCGCAGGCCCCGGAGGAGTACTATCAGCTCCTACTGGCCCTGCGCCCCGGCAGTTCTGCGGGACTGACGCAGATTCACGTCGATGGTGAGCCCGTCACGGTCAGCGACGCCACCACCGACCAGGAGGCCCTGACAGTGTGGGCCAGGACGATCCTCGAGGCTGATCCTCAGGCCGCGGATGACTCATGGCAGCTCCATCGCCGCTTGGAGGCACCTGAACCGGTTCGGACCGCCGAGCGCTTTGGCGGTGAGCAGTCGAACACCTCGATCATGGTTGGCGACGCCATCATCTTCAAGATGTTCCGCCGCCTCGAACCCGGCGACAATCTCGACATCACCATTCACGGCGCCCTCAATGACGCCGGCGTCTCCTCGGTGGCCAAGCTCTACGGTCACATCTCCGGACAGATCCCAGCTAACGAGGACATCCAGACCGATCTGGCCATGATCATCGAGCGGCTTCCACATCCCCAGGATGGCTGGGAACTCATCACCGACAAAGCTGCCGATCTGGAGGACATCACCGATCTCGTCGCCGACCTGGGCCGATGCCTGCGAACCATCCACTCTGCGTTGGAGCAGACCTTTGGGACGGCCGAGTTGGACGGGGACCAGATTGCCGACGACATGGTGCGTCGTCTCGAGGCTGCAGTGACGGCAGCCCCGGCGCTGGAGCCACACCGCGACCTCCTCGCCACACGTTTCGAGAAGCTGCGCGGTCGCCGCCTAGCCGCTCAGGCGGTGCACGGTGACTTCCACCTCGGACAAACCCTGCTGACCCCCGACGGCTGGCGGATCATCGACTTCGAGGGCGAACCCCTCAAGCCCCTGGCCGAACGTCGCCTGCCGGACTCCCGCTGGCGTGACGTGGCAGGAATGGTGCGCTCACTATCTTATGCCACCTCGGCCCATGCCGAACCCACCGCGCCGGAGACATTGGCCTGGGCACAACGAGCCCGCGATGCCTTCCTGGATGGCTATGGTCGCCCGGACGACGCCGAACGCGACGTCTTGGCCGCCTACGAGGCCGACAAGGCCGGATACGAAACCGTCTATGAAACCCTCAACCGGCCGGCCTGGGTTGACATCCCGTTGTCGGCCATTCGGGCGATGGTGCAGGATTGATGATGTCCCCGCCCCACGCACCCCCGTCGAGTCACCGACCCGACGGCGATATCCACACCAACGACATGCCAGGAGGACGACATGGCTCACGATGAGTTCGGAGGACTCACCGGTTGGGACCTCGAGGGGTTCCATTCCGGTGGGGACACGGAGGTGTGGAAGCGACTCGGCTCCCACGTCGTCACCATTACCGACGACGAGCGCGGCTCCATCACCGGAACCCGCTTTGCCCTCTGGGCCCCCAACGCCCGGGCCGTCGAGGTGATCGCGGACTTCAACTGGTGGACCGGCGACCCAATGCGTCTCATCCCGGGATCTGGCGTCTGGGGCACCTTCATTGAGGGAGTGGGCGAAGGCACTCTCTACAAGTTCCGCATCCAGGACCAGTGGGGCAACTGGCACGAGAAGGTTGACCCGATGGCCCGCTACTCCGAGCAGGCCCCGCAGAACGCGTCCATCGTCACCGAGACCCACTACGAGTGGAATGACGACGAGTGGATCGCCCACCGTGAGGCCTCGCACGCCCATGCCGAGCCGATGAGCGTCTACGAGGTCCACCTGGGCGGATGGCGTCATGGACTGAGCTACCGTCAGCTGGCTGACGAACTGGTCGACTACGTGCTGTGGCAGGGCTACACCCACGTGGAGTTCATGCCGCTGGCCGAGCATCCCTTCGCCCCGTCCTGGGGTTACCAGGTCACCGGATACTTCTCACCGACCAGCCGTTACGGCTCCCCCGACGACCTGCGTTACCTCATCGACAAGCTCCACCAGGCTGGCATCGGCGTCATCATGGACTGGGTTCCGGGGCACTTCCCCAAGGACAACTGGGCCCTGGGACGCTTCGACGGCACCGCCCTCTACGAGCACGCCGATCCGCGCCAGGGCGAGCACGTGGACTGGGGCACCTACATCTTCAACTACGGCCGCAACGAGGTGAAGTCCTTCCTCGTCTCCAACGCGCTGTACTGGATCAGCGAGTTCCACGTCGACGGTCTGCGCGTCGACGCCGTCGCCTCGATGCTGTACCTGGACTACTCTCGCGAGGAGGGTCAGTGGGTGCCCAACAAGTACGGCGGACGCGAGAACCTGGAGGCCATCGACTTCCTGCGCTACGTCAACTCACACCTGTACTCGCGCCACCCCGGCATCCTCATGATTGCCGAGGAGTCGACCAGCTTCCCCGGCATCACCAAGCCGGTCGATCACGGCGGCCTGGGATTCGGGTTCAAGTGGAACATGGGTTGGATGAACGACTCCTTGCGCTACATGGAGCTCAATCCGTTCCATCGCCAGTATCACCACGGCGAGATGACCTTCGCCATGGTGTACCAGTACTCGGAGAACTTCATCCTGCCGATCAGCCATGACGAGGTCGTGCACGGCAAGGGATCCATGATCAACAAGATCCCCGGTGACGACTGGCAGCAGTTCGCGTCCCTGCGAGCCTTCTACTCCTACATGTGGTCCTTCCCGGGCAAGCAGCTCATCTTCATGGGTCAGGAGTTCGGCCAGCGTCACGAGTTCGACGAGTCCGCCAGCCTCGAGTGGTTCGTCGCTGATCTGTGGGGTCACGGTGGTCTCAAGCGCCTCTTCCGCGATCTCAACATGATCTACAAGGAGAACCCCGCCCTGTGGCAGCTCGACAGCGATCCGCGTGGATTCGAATGGATCAACGCCGACGACGCCGGCAACAATCTGTTCTCCTGGCTGCGCCGCAGCGAGGACGGCTCGACGATCGCCTGCTTCACGAACTTCTCCCCCAACCCGCAGACCGACTACCGCGTCGGACTACCCGCGGAGGGTGTGTGGACCGAGATCCTCAACACCGATTCCTTGGAGTACGACGGAACGGGAGAGTTCGGCAACCTCGGCCAGGTCGTGGCCACCCCGCTTCCGGTTCCCGATCGTTTCCCGGCCGTCGCCACCGTGTGCGTCCCGCCGATGGGCTCGGTGTGGCTGCGCCACGATCCCTCGGCGACTGCTGCTCTGCCCGGCGATCCGGGAATGCAGTGATTCTGGCAAGGAGGATTGTTCGTGGTCGATGACGAGTCCGATCCCGAGGACTTTCGGATTCAGGTCGAGGTGGTGGGCGACTGTGGTCGCCTGCTGCTCGACGATCCGCCATATCCGGAGGGTCTGACGCGGGCCATTTCCTTGGCCTCCGACGACGCCATCCTCGGTCACAAGGTGCGTCGTCTGGAGGCCCGGGTGGCCGTCGACGACGGAGAGGTCATCCATGCCCTGCACCGGGCCGGATACCGGCGTGAGGGACGGCTGCGCCAAGCTGGCAGCCGAGGGGATGGTTGGGTGGACGAATTCGTCTACTCCCGACTGGCCACCGACGAGATCTACACCCGGACCGGTCACACCGGCATGCTCGACTCGGTGCTGCCCACCAAACGGGTCATCTCCCACGTCCTGGTCCACGACGGAGTCGGGCGGGTTCTCATGTGCGAGACGACGTACAAGCCTGACTGGGAGCTCCCCGGCGGTGTAGTCGAGCCGGTGGAATCGCCCCATGCCGGAGCGGTTCGGGAGTGCCGGGAGGAGTTGGGCGTGACCATCGACATCCCTGCCACCCCCGTCCTCATCGATTGGATGCCACCTGCCCTGGGGTGGTCTGACGCCATCGAGTTCATCTATGACGCCGGTGTGGTCGAACCGTCCCTCGCTGCCATCATGAATCCTGCTGACGGCGAGATCGGCCATCTGCACTGGGTGGATCCTGCTGACGTCCCTGCACACGTCACCGAGCTGTCGGCCCGACGTATCGCGGCCATACTGGCAGACTCCACCCCACGTGCCACTGAGAACGGGTTTTCGTTGTAACCCTGGGGTGGTGAACGAACGTTCGGCCCTGGTGGTTATGCTTCTTCGTCGTTGTCCTGGAAGAAGGATGACTGAACACACAGGAGGACCACCTACATGTCATCAACTGCGTCCCAGATCGTGGACGTGGTGGGCGGCCGCGACAACATCGTCGGCTTGACCCACTGCGCAACCCGTCTGCGGTTCCAACTTCGTGATTCCTCGTCCATCGACAAGGCCGAGATGGAGAAGATCCCCGGCGTCATGGGCGCTGTGCCCCAGTCGGGCAACCGTTATCAGGTCGTCATCGGCGGCGCCGTCAACGGCGTCTACAACGACATCATGAACCTGCCGGACATGCAGAACCTCGGCTCCGGGGACGGCGAGCAGTCCGATGCGGACGTCAAGGCCGCACATCGTTCCAAGGGCCCGCGCGGCAAGTTCTCGTGGCTCGACAACCTGTTCGAGTATCTGTCGGACTCCTTCCGTCCGATCATGGGCGCCCTGCTCGGCGCCTCACTGTTCATCACCTTCATGGCCCTCATGGGTTCCATGGGAGTCATCGGCAACTGGGCCGACTCCCGTGTCTCCCTGCCTCCGAGCTGGCAGTTCGTGAACCTGGCCTGGCAGTGTGTTTTCTACTTCTTGCCACTGCTGGTCGCCTACAACGCCACCAAGCGGCTCAATGCCGACCCGTGGGTTGGATTCTCCGTCATGGCCGTCGTGATGCTCCCGGGGTTCGCGGAGCTCGGCAAGGCCGCTCACCCTCTGACTCTGGGCGGATTCAAGGTCAATGTCGTCGACGTCTTCGGTCTGCCGCTGACGATCTTCAACTACGGCTCCCAGGTCTTCCCGCCCCTCATCATGGCGGCCATCCTGGCTCCGTTGTACAAGTGGCTCAAGAAGGTCATCTCCCCCAATGTCCAGATGATCTTCGTGCCCTTCCTGACCATGCTCATCATGATCCCGCTGACGGCCTTCCTCATCGGCCCCATCGGTGTCTACGCCGGCGCTGGTCTGGCCAACGGGCTCAAGGCGGTCAACGATGTCTCCCCGTTCATCTTCGCCGTCCTCATCCCGCTGCTCTACCCGTTCATGGTTCCGCTGGGCCTGCACTGGCCGCTCAACGCCGTCATGCTGCTCAACATCCAGACCCTGGGCTACGACTACATCCAGGGCCCGATGGGTGCCTGGAACTTCGCCTGCTTCGGCGCCACCGCCGGCGTCCTCTTCCTGTCCATCCGTGACAAGGACGTGACGATGCGCCAGACGGCGACCGGCGCCCTGGCGGCCGGTCTGCTCGGTGGTATCTCCGAGCCCAGCCTCTACGGCATCCATCTGCGGTACAAGAAGATCTACCCGTCCATGCTCGCCGGCTGTCTCGTCGGTGGCATCATCATCGGTGCCGGCGGCGGCCTGCACACCCCGGCCTTCGTCTTCACCTCCCTGCTGACAATCCCAGCCTTTGACAACATCGGTCTGTATTCCGTCGCCATCGCGGCCTCCTTCTTCACCGCCATGGCCCTGGTCATCGTGCGCGATTACCGTGACGACGACGAGAAGGCTGCTGCCAAGGCTCGTTGTGCCGAGGCCAGGGCTGCCGACACTCAGGGTGCGATGGCCGAGCCGGCTGCTGTCGCCGCTGCTCCGACTGCCGTTGCCACCGCAGGTGCCACCAGCCCCGAGTCCGGGACCGCCACGGTCGAGGGGGGCGATGCCCCGACGACTACCGATGTCGCTCCCGAGGCCGTCACCATCACCTCCCCTCTCAAGGGGCGTGCGGTCTCGATCTCCCAGATCCCCGATCCGGTCTTCTCCACCGGCGTCGTCGGCGATGGTATCGCCATCGAGCCCAGTGACAACACGGTCGTCTGTCCCGCCGACGCCACCGTCGTCACTGCTCCGGATTCCGGTCACGCCTTCGGGCTCAAGCTCGATTCGGGCGTCGAGCTGCTCGTGCATGTCGGTATCGACACCGTCGAGCTGGGCGGCAAGGGATTCGACGTCAAGGTCAAGGCTGGCGACCACGTCAGCGCCGGTCAGCCCCTGGTCGTCTTTGATCCCGCCGTCATCGACGAGGCGGGCTACTCGAAGATCACCCCGGTCCTGGTGACCAACGGGTTCGACTACTCCAACGTCACCGGCATTCCGGCCGACGACGTCACCACCAGCACCCCGGTCATCACCGTGGTGAAGTGAGTCGCGGGCGGCCGGGACATCTCGGCCACTCCTACCCCCCCACGAATGGAGGAGGCCGGCGCCGTGACGGTGCCGGCCTCCTGTTCGTTGTTCTCATCAGTTCGTCAATCCCGCGAGGGCAGTATTGGGGAGGAGACGATCGTCTCAGCGATGCTTCCGGGAACCTCTGCCGTGATGAGGGAACCGTCTGCACGTCGCAGTCCCGAGATCGGGTGCGTTCCGCGCAGACTGGGACGCAGCGGGCCCTGGTCGCCCAGCGGGATCCGAACCGGCTCGACGCCGATGTGGTGGAGCTCCCCGCGTACCGTCACCTCGCGGTCATGACCTGACAAGATCTGGAAGGTGATCGCGTCACGTTCCAGCTTCACCAGCATGTGCGAGTCGCCAATGAGCATGTGATGCTTGATGGATGTCCACTGGGCCGGCAGCCGAGGATCGAAACGTAGGTTCTCTCGGTCATTGCGCATGCCCACGAATCCATGGACCAGACAACCCCACACACCACCGGTCGAGGCAACATGCACACCATCCGAGGCGTTGTGGTGGGTGTCGGCCAGGTCGCAGTAGAGGGCGTCCAGGAAGTACTCCATGGCCATCTCCTGATGGCCCACCTCGGCTGCCATTACTGACTGCACCACTGCTGAGAGGCTCGAGTCACCGGTCGTGATGGGGTCGTAGTACTCGAAGTCGGCGAGCTTGACCGCCTGGGTGAATTGGTCCCCCTGCAGGAACAGGGCCAGCACGACGTCGGCCTGTTTGAGTACCTGGAACCGGTAGATCACCAGCGGGTGGTAATGCAGCAGCAGCGGACGCCTGTCGGCGGGGGTGTTCGTGAGGTCCCACAGTTCTCGCGAGAGGAATTGGTCGTCCTGAGGATGGATGCCGAAGGTGTCGTCGAAGGGGATGACCATTCCTGCGGCGCACTCCTCCCAACCACCGACCTCGTCCTCGGTGAGGTCCAGTTCGGAGCACAGGTGCTCGTACCACAGCGGGTCCTCGTCCCTCATTCGCCTCATGACGCTGGCAGCGTCAATGAGGTTCGCCCGCGCCATGACATTGGTGTAGAGGTTGTTGTTGACGACCGTGGTGTACTCGTCGGGCCCGGTCACGCCATGGATGTGGAATTCCCGGCCTCCGTTGATCCGCCAGAAGCCCAGATCTGCCCACATCCGCGCCGTCTCGACGAGGACCGGAGCGGCATCGCGGAAGAGGAAGGTCTTGTCCCCCGTCGCACGAGCGTGGTTCATGATCGCGTGAGCGATGTCGGCATTGATGTGGTATTGGGCGGTACCTGCCGCGTAACAGGCCGATGCTTCCTCGCCGGTGATGGTCCGCCAGGGGAAGAGGGCTCCCCGTTCGGACAATTCCTCAGCTCGTCGTCTGGCCTGCGGAAGGGTGTTGACACGGAACCGCAAGGCATTCTCAGCGATTCGCGGGTGAGTGTAGGTCAGCATCGGGATGACGTAGACCTCAGTGTCCCAGAAGTAATGGCCTTCGTAACCGGACCCGGTCACTCCTTTGGCAGGGATACCACGCTGGTCGGCGCGGGCCGAGGCCTGGGCGATCTGGAAGAGGTTCCACCGCACCGCCTGTTGGATGCCGGCCGGCGCGCCTTCAACCTCGACGTCAGCCGTCGCCCAGTAGTCGTCGAGCCACTCTCGCTGCTCGTCGTAGTAGACCCGATGGCCCTGCTCGCGGACTCGGTCGAGGCTGCGACGAACACGGTCGAACAGTTCGTGCACCGGCACCCCTCGCGAGGAGTGGTAGGCCACGGCCTTGTCCACTCGGATGGGGCGACCCTGGGTGGCCTCGATGCGGTAAACCCGCTTGCCACACCCGGGCTCGGTGTCGATGAGGGAGACGCACTCGTTGTCGGTGGTGATCTCGTGATCAGCGCCCACCGCCAGGGTCATCCCGGACCTGGCCGTGTGGAACCCCAGGATCATCCGCCGGTCCGAGTGCCAGTCCTTCTCCGCGACGAGCACCTCGTCGGCGAACTTGCGAGCCTGACGAGGATCGTCGGCATTCCCCGAGTCCTCAGGACGAACGTGGTACTCGTCCATGCCGTCCTCACGATTGAGGATCTGAGAGCTGATGACGATGGGGGCGTCCCCCTCGAGCATCGTCACCTCGATGCTCATGAGAGCCATGTGACGGTGGGTGAAGGACACCATCCGTGACGTCGCCACCCGCAACAGCTTGCCCGCCGGGGTCCGCCACACCAGTTCGCGACGGAGCACTCCTTCGCGAAAGTCGATCCAGCGCTTGTACGACTGGATCTCGTTGACGCTGAGCAGCAACGGCTCGTCGTCAACGTAGAGCTTCATGAGCTTGGCATCGGGGACGTTGACGATCGTCTGACCGGTGCGCGCAAAGCCGTAAGCGTTCTCGGCATGATGGATGTCCCAGATCTCATGGAATCCGTTGATGTAGGTGCCATGACTGAAGGAGTCACGCCCCTCGGACGGGTTACCGCGCATGCCGAGATAACCGTTACCGACCGAGAACAGGGTCTCGGTCGTCCCCAGATCATCGGTACTCGGTGCCGTCTCGACGATCGCCCACGGATCATCGGGAAAACGCCATCGATCCATCGGGTCGGTGCCCGTTCGCGTCATGCCATCTCCTCAGCCATCTCGTCCAGGTCATCGACCACTCGGTCAGCACCCACCTCACGCAGCCGGTCAGCACCCACGCCGCGATTGACGCCGAGCACCATTCCAAATCCACCAGCCGCACCGGCGCGCACTCCCGAGACCGCATCCTCGACGACAACGCATTGCTCCGCAGACACACCAAGCAGATCAGCTCCACGGAGGTAGGTGTCGGGCGCGGGCTTTCCAGACAGGTTCTCCGCCTTCGACCGGTTGCCATCGACCAGCACCGGGAAATCCTCGCTCATACCGGCTGCATCGAGCACCGCAGCGGCATTGCGCGACGAGGACACCACAGCCATCGCCACACCGCGTTCGTGGAGCAGATCCACCCAACGGCGAGACCCCGGATAAGGCTGGATGCCGTCTCGGGCCAGCACCGTGTTGAACAGGTCATTCTTTCGATTTCCCAACCCGCAGATCGTCTCGGCATCGGGAACATCGGAGGGATCCCCCTCCGGGAGAGTGATGCCGCGGCTGGCAAGGAAGTCACGTACCCCGTCGTATCGAGGTTTGCCGTCCACGTAGGCGAAGTAGTCCTCGTCGGTGTAAGGATCCTGGCCCTCGCGATGCGCCAACTCCTCGTTGAACATCTCCTCCCAGGCACGCATGTGAATCAGCGCGGTAGGGGTGAGGACGCCGTCAAGGTCGAACAAAACGGCATGGAACTTCTCGTCGAATGGGGTCGAGTCCATGGTCTCCATGCTATTGGTCGATGACGACACGTCCAGCTGGATTGAGTCAGACTTGTCCCCACATGTTCACGGCCCGGGAGCGTACTCCCGGGCCGTGAACACGTCTGGAGGCGACGATCAGAACAATGCTGCTGCCAGCGAACGTCGCGCGGCTGCCACCTCAGGATCGGACTGTCCCACCATGGCGAAGAGCTCCAGCAGGCGAGTGCGAGCGGCTTCGCGCTCCTCGTCGTGGTTGGTGCGCACCACCTGGATGATCCGGTTAAACGCGTCAGCGGTCCGTCCGCCCATGAGCTCGACGTCGGCAGCAGCCAGCTGGGCCTCGACGTCGTGAGGATTCTGCTGGGCAGCGGTGAGCAGTGCAGCAGGATCCTTGTCGTCCAACCGTCCCAGCAGCGCTGCCCCGTTACGTCCCGCGATGAGGACGGGGTCGTTGGGCTCCTTGGCCAGCAGCGCGTCATAGGCGGCGACCGCCTCGTCGAACCTCTTGGCGTCCATGAGCTTCTCGGCCTCGACCGTGCGCGGGTCAGGGCCAACGGCTTCCTCGCTGCTCGCCTGGACCGTCACCGGCTCCGCGCGACCGACCATGCCACCGGCCGTCGCGGCCTGAGTCACCTGGTCGGTGATCTGACGGAACTGCTGCTCGTCGATCGTGCCCTGGGCCAGCGGTGCCAGCTGTCCACCGATGACGGCGACGAGCATCGGAACGGCCTGAACGCCCAAGCTCTTGGCCAATTGAGGCTGGGCGTCGATGTCGACGTGCACCAGCAGCCACTTGCCGGCAGCCTCGTCGGTAACTCGACTCAGCACCTGCGACATCTGTTGGGCACCATGGGCCTTCGGTGTCGTGAACTCCACCAGCACCGGGTGCTGCACCGACTTCTGGAGCAGCGAGTTGAAATTCTCCTCGGTACCCTCGATCACCCAGGTCCTGGTGGTTCCCGAACCAGCTGGGGCGGGTCCGGCAGGAGAGTCGGAGGAACCGGCTGCGGCTGCCAGCCCCGACAGATCGACGGCATCATGACGATGAATCGAGTCAGAAGACATGTCGTCCATTCAACCAGACCTCTCGTAATCCGCCCCAGCATCGGTGACTATCGATGGTCCGAACGCCCTGATTCCTCACGGGGACCTGCCGCAGTGCTCCGCCCGGTGAGAGAATGGCCCCATGGCTCATGAACGTGCTGGGAAACCTGCCCAGGAATCCGATCTCATCGATGTCGATGCCGTCCTGTCGGCCTACCACGACATCACTCCCGATCCCTCCAACCCGGACCAGATGGTTGTCTTCGGCACCTCGGGTCACCGCGGCTCCTCCTTGGACGGCGCCTTCAATGACGCCCACATCGCCGCCACGACCCAGGCAATCGTCGAGTACCGTGCCTCCCAGGGCATCGACGGTCCGTTGTTCATCGGCAAGGACACCCACGCCCTGTCCATGCCCGCGTGGACCACTGCCATCGAGGTACTGCGTGCCAACGACGTCGAGGTCGTTGCCGAGCATGACGACGAGTGGACCCCGACCCCGGCGGTCTCGCGAGCCATCATCGTCCACAACCGCCTGAGCGAGGGACGCCAGGCTGACGGCATCGTCGTCACACCCTCGCACAACCCGCCTCGCGACGGCGGCTTCAAGTACAACCCGCCGCACGGCGGTCCGGCCGACACCGATGCCACCGGTTGGATCGCCGACCGCGCCAACGAGCTACTCGCCGATCCGTCGGCTATTCGTCGCAAGCCGTACGCGCAGGTGCGCGACGAGGTCTCCCGTTACGACTACCGCAGCGCCTACTGCGACGATCTGCGCAATGTCATTGACCTCGACGCCATTGACGAGGCCGGGGTGCACATCGGCGCTGATCCGCTGGGCGGCGCCTCGGTGCAGTACTGGGAGTACATCGCCGATCATCTCGGCATCGATCTGACGGTCGTCAACCCCGAGGTCGATCCGACCTGGCGGTTCATGACCCTCGACACCGACGGCAAGATCCGGATGGACTGCTCTTCCCCGTCCGCGATGGCCTCCCTCATCGCCAACAAGGACGCCTATGACATTGCCACCGGTAATGACGCCGACTCCGACCGACACGGCATCGTCACCCCTGATGCCGGTCTCATGAATCCCAATGCCTACCTGGCGGTGGCAATCGGTTACCTCTTCGCCCATCGTCCCGGGTGGGGCCTCGGCGTCGGCATCGGCAAGACCCTGGTAAGCTCCTCCCTCATCGACAGGGTGGCCGCTGATCTCGGTCGTCGCCTCGTCGAGGTGCCGGTTGGCTTCAAGTGGTTCGTGCCCGGCCTGACGCGTGGCAATCTTGGATTCGGTGGCGAGGAATCCGCTGGTGCCTCCTTCCTCGACCTAGACGGCCACACCTGGACCACCGACAAGGACGGCATCCTCCTGGCCCTGCTCGCCAGCGAGATCAGAGCCGTCACCGGACGTTCTCCCTCTGAGCACTACGCCGATCTGGAGAACCGCTTCGGCAAGTCCTACTACGCCCGTATCGATGCCGACGCCAACCGTGAGCAGAAGGCCCGCCTCAAGGCCCTCTCCCCCGACGACGTCTCCGCCGACGCCATCGCCGGCGAGAGGATCGAGCAGATTCTCACCACGGCGCCAGGCAATGGTGCTCCCATCGGTGGCATCAAGGTCATCACCGAGAATGCCTGGTTCGCTGCCCGTCCGTCCGGCACCGAGAACAAGTACAAGATCTACGCCGAGTCCCTGCGCGACGCCGCCCACCTGGCTGCCGTGCAGGCGGAGGCCCGCGAGATCGTCGACAAGGCCCTGCAAGGCTGACACAGTGACATCATGAGCGCTGCATCGCCCCGACCGCCCGAATGTGGTCGGGGCGATGTCATGTCCATCACGATGTCAGTGCAACATGGTCACTTGGGATGGGCCAGGTTTGTCCGCAAGCCGGCCATCTGAATGACGCGCTGGATCGTCAGGTCGCGATCCTCCGGGCGCCCGACGTAGTCGATCTCACGCAGGCCTTGGTCCTGAGCCGCCGACTCGAAGATGAAATGGCCATAACCGAGCAGACGTCCGAGGAAGGGCTGCTCGACCGAAATGTCGAGAATACGAGTCATGGGCATCGTCGCCAGGTGCTGATCGAAGATGCCATGGACGCGGAAAACCCGCATGTTGGTGATGACGAAACGGTCCATGTGATCTAGGTGAAAGCGCAGTGCTCCCCAGGTCGCCAGGGAGATTCCCATCACGAGGGGGAGGCCCCACCACCGCTGCGCAAAGACCATTGAGATGAACAGCAGTGTTGCCAACACCATGGCGATCGTCGGGGCCACCAGGACGATCCAGTGCTTGGAAACCTCGTCGATGACGTACTCCCCCTCGCCGACCAGCAGGTGTCGGTCAACATCGGGGTCTATGAAACGACGGATGACGTCGGGCAAGGTCAGGACTGCCCGCCCAGTGCCCTGATGAACCCGAAGAGGCCACTGAAGAAGCCACGAATCACGCGAGCAGTGCCAGCCGGATCCGTGAAGACGTAGTACAAGCAGAACACGACGAGGAACACGACGATGATCGTGTGGATGGTCTTCTTCACGTTCACTAAGGCTCCTTGCTCGGCACGTGGCCCGGGGAAGGGCTCGGGGACACTGCAAAGTCATTCTTGACCGAACGATCCCTTCCGCACCACTCGCAACGCCGAGCAGAACGCACATCGTCATGAGGTCCACTGGTGTGGACAGCAGATCGCACCGCATCGCATGGATGCTCCGGACAAGGTCGGTCAATGTCGTGTCGAATACCCACCCCGACTGACTCCGGCTTGGCTGGCAGTGCAAGGATTGACGCATGGAGAACTTCAACAATGATCCCTTTGCGTGCATCGACCACGTTGGTTTCGCCGTCAAGGACATGGACGAGGCCATCAAGTACCACTGCGACGTCCTCGGCTTTCACGTCCTCCTTCGCGAAAAGAACGAGGGCCACGGCGTCGAGGAGGCGATGATCGCCACCGGCAAGCGCGGCGAGGAGAGCACCGTCGTCCAGCTGCTGGCTCCTCTCGGCGAGGACAGCACCATCGGAAAGTACATTTCCAAGAACAAGAACATGATCCAGCAGGTGTGCTACCGCACCTACGACCTGGACAAGACCATCGCCACCCTGAAGGAGCGCGGCGCCGTCTTCATCGGCGAGCCCTCCATCGGAACTGCTGGCTCCCGCGTCATCTTCCTTCACCCGAAGCACACCGGTGGCATTCTCGTCGAGATCACCGAGCCCCCGGCCGGTGGCATGCCCTACAAGGACTGATGTCACACCGTTGAGGTGAGAGGTTTTCGGGCCCCGGGGACAGTGTCCCCGGGGCCCGCCTCGTCCCGGTGAGTTGCGCCGTTGTAATTCGGTACCGATTGGTACCGTTGGAGTCACCTAATGAAAGGGGACCATCGGTGAGCACGAAAGACGTCTCTGACGGCCAGTTCGACGAGGAGACCGGACTCAACCTCTTCGACGACACCGCCAGCGCGGCCGGTAGTTTCACCCATTCGATGTGGGGTTATGACCGTGCCAGCGTCGACAACTACGTCCGGGAGATCGAGCAGCAGGTCTCGACCCTGAAACAACTCACCCGGCACCTACGCGGGCAGGTCTCTCAGGCCCAGGCCGAGGTCACCCAGACCGATTTCAAGCGTCTGGGAGTTCACGCCACCGAAATCCTCACCGCCGCGGAGGCCCAGGCCAAGGACATCGTCGCCATGGCTGGCAACGAGGCCGAGCGCATCAAGGAGGAAGGCCGTCGGGTCGTTGCTGACATGCGCGCCGCCGCCCAGACTGAGTCCGACGACATCCGTGTCGCCGGGCTGGCGAACCAGCGCGAGCTGCGTGACCAGGCTGCCAAGGATTCCCGTACCGCCGTCGAGCAGGCCCGCCTGCAGGCCCGAACCATCGTCGAGCAGGCCGAAACTCATGCCGAGGCCATCGTCACCGAGGCACGTACCAAGGCGTCGGTCATCGATCAGAACGCCCGAGCCCAGGTCTCACAGATCATCGAGAAAGCTCGTTCCGAGGCCGCCGAGATCACTGAGTCCGCTCGTCACGATGCTGCCGAGATCACCCAGAAGGCACGAGAGGAAACCGCTGCCGTCACTGCAGAGGCTCGAGCCAGCCACGATCAGGCCATGGCCAAGATCAATGAGTTGCTCGAACAGGCCAAGGCCCATCAGCAGGCCAGCAGCGACACTGTCACCAAGCGCGCGGAAGAGGCCGACACCATCCGTCAGAGCGCACTCGAGGAGGCCGAATCCACGCGTAACCAAGCTGCTCGTGACGCGGAGAACCGTATTGCCACGGCTCACCGTCAGGCAGCCATGATGAAGGAACGCCTCGAGGAGCAGTACGCCTGGCGCAAGGAACAGTTGGAACGCGAGACCGCTGCCCTGCTGCAGCGCAAGAAGGCCGTCCTCGCCCAGCTCAGCAACCTCAAGGCTCTGGCAGGAGAAGCCGAGAGCGCTTACCCCGACACTGATCCGTTCGCCGAGCAGTCGGAGGCTGACAGCTCCGAGGACGCCACCATCGTCATCGACCCGAAGACCCGCCCCAAGACCGACGCCGAGCCATCTGAGGCAGCGGCCCCCCATGAGGATCAGGCCACCCAGGTGCTTCCAAGCGTCAAGGGCGACACCCAGAACGGTGCCACTCCAGCTCAGCAATCGGAGCCCCAAGGCGATCAGGACGATGAGTCCGACAACGAAAAGACCCAGATACTGTCTGCAGACCGCACTCCCAAGAAGTGAGGTGCGCCCCACAGCGTGAGTGGCCCCTGACCATGAGGTCAGGGGCCATATCTTTGAGCAGGTGCCTGCACTAGACGGTATGGGTGACCCCGGAACGGGGTCACCCATACCGTCTAGAAGAGACGATCTTCCGAGTGATCCATGCCACGCAGGGCGTCGTAGTCGACGGTGACGCATTCGATGCCACGGTCCGTGGCCAAGGTGCGCGCCTGTGGCTTGATCTTCTGGGCCGCGAAGACTCCCCTGACCCGATCACCCAACAGGTGGTCGCGGTTCATGAGTTCCAGATAACGGGTGAGCTGTTCGACCCCGTCGATCTCGCCTCGCCTCTTGACCTCGACAGCGACATAGACACCCTCGGCATCGCGACACAGCAGGTCCACCGGACCGATCGGCGTCATGTACTCGCGCCGAACCAGCGACCAGCCTGCCCCGAAGGTGTCCGGATTCTCGGCGAGCAACTCCTGAAGATGAGCCTCCACCCCGTCCTTCTGCAGACCAGGGTCGACTCCCAGCTCCTCGGTGACGTCGAGAAACTTCGGGCCCAACAGGATTTGCAGATGATCTCCTGTCGGGGCATCAACCTCCCAGACCTCTTCGACCTCAGCGTCCACGGCGGCCGTGGCGGCCGGCTCGTCAGGCAGACAAGGACGGGTCGTCAAGGTGCACGGGGAACTCATCCAGTTCAGTGGCTTGTATGCACGGTCGTCGGCATGGACACTCACCGAGTTGTCCGACTTGACGACGATGAGCCGCTTCGCCCATGGCAGATGGGCCGTGAGACGACCGGTGTAGTCAACCTGGCAGGGAGCAACGACGAGACGCACGGAGTCGGACTTTACCTGCACCTCAGCCTCGACCTCGAACGCCATTCTGGTGCGCCGGCATGGGCCCATCCCCTCAGCATTGTCGTCCCCGGTATCAGGTGCGGCACAATGGGCCGCATGGGTCGTCATCATGGTTCGCGCAAGTGGCAGCGTCGAGCCCGCCCCCTCAGTGCGACCAGCCATCCCCATTCTGAGTACAAGAGGGACGGTCAGCACGTCGTACGCATGGTGCCTGCTGACCGAGCGCTCAAGGTCTACACCTGTCCCGGGTGTCTCCATCCCATCCAGCCAGGAACCCCGCACGTCGTCGCCTGGCCGCATGAACCATCGATGTTCTCCACGTCCCCGGTCGAGGAGCGTCGTCACTGGCACACCGGGTGTTGGAGGTCGCGTCCATGAATGAGCTTCACCTGATCACCCTCGGTGACGGTCGTCAGGACGTCTACTGGTGCCACGGGGTCTTCGGGCAGGGAAAGAACTTCACCAGGGTCGCCAAGGACCTCCTCGCCACCGGTCCGGACGCCTACCGCTGCATCCTCGTGGACCTACCGAACCATGGCCGTTCCCCCTGGACACAGGATTTCTCCTACCCCGCCATGGCCAAGGCCCTCTCCGAGACGATCAGGACGACCAGCGGGGACCGCCCGGTTCATCTCCTGGGCCACTCCATGGGTGGCAAGGTCGTCATGCGGACAGTTCTGGACAATCCTGATCTCGCGCGCAGCCTCACCGTCGTCGACATGGCACCGGTGGATTCTCATCTCACCCGCCTGGCTCCCCTCGTCCATGCCATGACGTCAGTGAATCTGAGTGGCTTGACCACGCGACGCGAGGCCGAGGAGCAGATGTCCGATGAGATCCCTTCCGCGACGATCCGTCAGTTCTTGTTGCAGAACCTGCGGCATGACACTGGTGAGAACAACCGCTGGTACTGGCAGATGAATCTTGACCTGCTGGGTAATGGCTTGTCAGACATTGGTTCCTGGCCGTCGGTCAATACGACCTGGGACGGACCGGTGCTGTGGATCACCGCCGAGGAGTCTGATTACGTCGGCCCAGATCATTCCCAGGCCATGCACGAGCTCTTCCCCCAGGTGCGCCGAATTCGAGTGAAGAACTCGGGCCATTGGGTGCACTCGGACCAGCCCGCAGTTTTCGTGCAGGTTCTGGCAGCTTTCCTGTCGCGTTGCCAGGATGATTCCTCCTGACACTGAGGCTCAGCCCATCACCACCGAGCCGATACGGGTGTTGACTTTGGGGGAGCTCCCGTCCTCGGCCACCCCCTTGCCAGCGATTTCGGAGATGCTGTCGACACCTTCCCGATCAATGCTCCCGATGACTACGAATGAGTCCGGCAGCTTGGAGTCCCCGTACACCAAGGCGAATTGCGATCCCAGACGGTGCTGGGAATCTGTCACCAGAGCAAGGGTGCCCGCACCTACTGATCCGCCGGTCTTGGCTCCCTTCTCAACCGGGTACGAGTACCCGGGTCCGCCATTACCAGTGCCGGACGGGTCGCTGCACTGAAGGTACTTCGCGTCTCCGGTCGACAGTTTGTGGCACGACGCGTCGTTGTAAAAACCCTGTTCAGCCAAGGACACGAACGAGTTGACGGCGCACGGGGCCGTGGCACGATCCACCGTCAGCACCACGGGCGCGTCATTGATCGTCAAGGTGACGGTTGCCGATCCCGTCCTCTCAATCTCGTCGGAACGAGGCATGTCGACAGGACGAGCCGCTTTGCCCGTCACGGCGTAACCGCACGGACCGCTGGCCGCCGCTGGCGTCGGTGCCGTCGGTGCCGGGGCATGGGCGGGACTCTGCTGGGCTTCATGGGTGCTGGCTGGCTGGCTCGTCGTCGAGGGGGAAGCCGTCCACCAACGATCAGGGGAATCGCTGACCCCGGGCACCTCTCCGCGAGTCTGTGAACATCCGGCGAGCAGGGAGAACCCCGCAACGGCGACCGCGGTTGCTGCTCGGCACGTCATCCTCATGTAGTCCGTCCTTCTGTCATCTGGCAACGCGGTCAGGCTACCCACCGTTCCGACGGAATAGAGTGAGGACTCACGGGGTTGCATCAACCTGGACCTATTCGAAGGAGGACACCCATGGATCAGCAGAGCGACCGCTTCCGCTGGCACCCCGGAATCGTGGGTCCCGATCAGGAGGTGTCCGCCCTCATCACCCTGGTGCAGTCCTTTAACGACACCGGACGGGTACAGGCACGGGTCCGTGACGCGATCTTCACCGAGCTCCCCCACCACGAACTCGGTGAATTCGACATCGACTTCCTGCTGGACCACCGCGATTCCCGTCAGCCCATCATCTTCGACACTGACCATTTCGAGGGCTATGAACGCCCTCGTCTGGTCCTTCACGAGGTCACGGATCAACTCGGACAGGCCTTCCTCGTCCTTGACGGCCCGGAACCGGCTCTGGGCTGGGAGACCTTGGTGTCGTCGTTGACAAACCTCGTGGACTCCATGGGGATCCGTCTGACGGTCATCACTGATTCGATTCCCGTACCGACCCCTCATACCCGACCCGCCATGGTCACCCGATGGGCGTCGCGTCCCGAACTCATCCTGGGATCCACCTCACCGTTTGGCCGCGTTCAGGTGCCGGCGTCCTTCCCGGTCGTCCTCGGGCAGCGGTTGGGGGAAACCAACCACGCCGTCATCGGCCTGGCGTCCCACGTGCCCCACTACCTGGCTGACCTGGACTACCCGGAGTCGGCCCGCGCCCTCGTCGAGGCACTACGCGGCGCAACCGGCCTGGCCCTGCCCATCAACGCTCTGGCGATGGCCGCTAAGACCGTTCGTGCCGAGATCGACACCCAGGTCAATGGTTCTGAGGAGCTCAAGACCATGCTCCATGCCCTCGAGGAGCAGTACGACTCTCGAGTTGCCCAGCGCGAGCTCGGCACCACCGAGGTCACGGTCCCTGACGCCGAGGACATTGGTGCCGAGGTCGAGGACTTCCTGCGTTCCATCGACGACGGTGACGACCACGAGGACGATTCCCGCAGTGACGACAATCCTTCCGGTCCGCGACGTGGCAACGACGGTGACGCCGACGACGACACCCCTGATTACCGTCCCCGTCGTGGAGGCGATTCGGACGGATAAGGGCATTGTCTGTACCCAGACATAGACTGCCCAGCATGGATCTGGGAATCGACTTGGGAACCACCTACACTGCGGTTGCTGCTGTTGACAACGGAAACCACCCCCTGCTTCCCTTCCTCGACACGGAAGGAGACTCACACGACCAGCTGCCCAGCGTGAGCGCGGTCGTCGGTGGGTCCCTCGTCCACGGCTTTGAGGCCCGCCAGGCGATGGCCGGTGGAGCCCCTGGCGTCCGCTCGGTGAAGCGCCTCCTGGCGGCCCCCGGAGCCGGCCCGTCGACTCTGGTCCACATCGGGGAGATGGAGATCCCGCTGGTCGATCTGTGGACCGACTTCCTGCGTCATGTCATCTCGTGCATCGACGTCCCCGGACCTCATCGTGCCGTCCTCGGTGTACCTGCCCACGCTCACACCGGGCAGCGCCTCGTGACGATGGATGCTGCACGTCAGGCCGGCATTGATGTGCTCGGCCTAGTCAACGAGCCGTCTGCGGCCGGGCTGGAATTCGCCCTCCGCCAGGCCCGGAACCTCAATTCCAAGCGCACCAGGGTCATCATCTATGACCTCGGTGGTGGCACCTTCGACGCATCCCTGGTCAACATGTCCGGCCAGAGCCCGGAAGTCCTCGACTCCGTCGGTCTCAATGACCTCGGTGGCGACGACTTCGACGAGGTGCTGGCTGCTCTGGCCACCCGTCATCTCAGCGACACCCCTGTCGATCGTGACGAGCTCCTCGAGGCGTGCCGAATCGCCAAGGAAGCCCTACGTCCCCAGTCTCGGAACCTCCTCGTGGACCTCGACTCGACGACTCTGCGCATTCCGGTCGCCGAGGTGGCCGAAGCCTGCCAGCCGCTGGTCGATCGCACCATTGAGACCATGGATCCGTTGTCCTCCCTGCTCAACAGCGCTGACTCCGACGTCGCCGGTATCCATCTCGTCGGTGGCGCCACGTCCCTGCCGATCGTTCCCCGCCGGCTGCGCGAACTCTTCGGGCGACGAGTGCACCGTTCTCCCAACCCGACCTCGGCCACCGCAATCGGTCTGGCCGTCGCCGCTGACGCGGACACCCTGGGAATCCGTGACCGCCTCTCCCGCGGTTTCGGTGTGTTCCGCGAGACTGAGTCCGGACGAGGCATCGGCTTCGACGTCCTCACCGACCAGAGCACGCGGCTTTCCGGGACGACGACGATCACGCGAACCTACCGTTGCCGTCACAACATCGGCGTCTTCCGCTTCGTGGAGTTCTCGCGAACTGACGCCAACGGCGAACCGGTGGGTGACCTCATTCCCTTTGCCACTGTCGTCTTCCCCTTCGACGAGACTCTGCAGAATACGGGCACCGACCTCGACGCTGACCAGGTCGACGTCCACGAGGTCGACAACGGTCACCTCATCGAGGAGACCTACACCATTCTCGAGACAGGTATGGTCACCGCGACGATCATCGACGTCGACACTGGATGGTCCACCACCGTCACCATGGGACGTCCCACGACGACGAGCACCGGTACGGTGCATCGATGAGCCCGACTGACAAGCCATCCTCACTGCGCCACCTGCTGCACAGACTGATCACCATTCGCCCGGCTCCGGGACGCAACAAGCAGGCGGTCATCCTCATCATCCCGATGGCAGTGTCCTTGGTGACGATGGGTCTCATCACCGACCCGAGCCATGCCGCCATGGGAATGATGGGTGCCATGGGCGCACTGGCGGGCAACAGCAATGCCCCACTGTCGCGCGCTCGAATCCTCATCGGCGTCGGCATCGCGACGGTCCTCTCCCAGTGTCTCGGCCTGTTGTCCATGCGGGTGGAGTGGATCATGCCGCTCATCCTGGCCGCGTGGAGCCTCGTCATCATTTGGACCTGGCATGCTCTGCAGTTGGGTCCGCCGGGACCTCTCAACATCCTCTTCGCCGGGGCTTTCGGCGCCTACATGGCCAGCCATGGGTGGACGATCGCAACAGTCTTCACCTCGACCGGCCCTTCCTTCCTCATCGCCGCCATGGTGTCGATGATCATCTGCTTCATCTCGCCGCACCGACCGGTGCGGCTCGCCGTCGAGAAGGCCGAGACAGCAGTCAACAATTATTGTGAGCCCGACGAGGATGCCGACAGCCACGAGGTTGCCCGGCTGCGCTCAGCAGCCCACGCTGCCATCCATCAGGCGTGGTGGGCCTACAACGACGGTCACGCCTCCGGGGCCGACAACCCGTCGGAGATGTCCGAGCTCTCCGAGCTGAGAGCCCGACTCGTCACCGCCCACATGCGCCTGGAGCACGAGCTGAGGCTGGAAGCCTTCCCATCCGCCGACGTGTCCCTTCCAGACCATCTGGACTGGACCCCGTTGGGGCGACCCAAGGCAAGTTATCTGCTCCGGACAGCACTGGAGCGTGGTTCCCGACCGACGATGCTGGCACTTCGAGCAGCCACCGGCGTCTTCTTCGCCGCCTTGCTCATGATCCTGCTGCCCTTCGGCCATCCTTACTGGGCCATCCTCAGCGTGCTGATCTTGATGCACATGGACGCCACCCGCTCCGACATGACCATCCGGGCCATCCACCGCGTGCTCGGGACGGTCATCGGGCTGGGGCTCTACCTGGCCGTGGCAGCCTTCGGACCGTCAGGTTGGGTCCAGATCGGCCTCATCATCGTCTTCCTGTGGATCATGCAGGCCATGGTGACGCGCAATTACGGCATCGCCTGCATCTTCATCACCTGTTTCGCACTGCTCATGACACCACTCACCCAGCCCGGTGAGATGTACCAGCTGGCCCAGGACAGGATCCTTGAGACGGTCGTCGGTCTGGCCGTCGGCATCATCACGATCCACGTCGTCGGTCGGCGGGCTCCAGTGCTTCTGGTGCGCAGCCAGTACCGCCGCACCTTGCGCTCGATGATGCCTGTGCTGCGGTCGCTGGCAGAAGGCCACACCAGTACCTCACGGGCTCAGGTGGAACGCAACCAGATGGTCCATGAATTGATACGCGGATCTGCCCTGCTCTCTGCTACTCGCCCCGACGCTCCACAAGCTCTGCAGGACTGGTCCAAGGTCGATCGCACCGTCACCGAGACCGGCTACGATCTGTTATCGGTGTGTTGGCACACCATCGACAAGCCCGTGCCGTGGGCACGTCGGCTGTTGGCCGACATCGCGGTCTTCATCACCGGTCTGCCTCCGATTTCTAGTCAGAACCTCGATGCCCACATCGTCGTCGATGAGATGGAGAAGATCCGCCTCGACATGGTCACCTCCCTACCGGGGGTCAGGTGAACGAGTACATCGTCCTGACGGACCCGGTCGAGGCTGAATTGGAGATCAAACGCTCGATCTTCCGAACCAGACTGGTCCGCGTCGAGACCGAGGAAGAAGCTCGTGACGTCATTGCCCGAGCAAGACGAGATGGCCACGATGCCCGTCACCACGTCTCCGCCTTCGTCATCGGACCTGATCGCCATGCCCAGCGCTGCAGCGACGACGGCGAGCCTGCTGGAACAGCTGGAATGCCGACTTTGAACGCCCTGACGGCCTCGAGTTCTGACGATCAGCCGCATCTGTCGGACGTCGTGGCCGTCACGAGCCGGTGGTTCGGTGGCATCAAGCTGGGAGCTGGCGGCCTGACCCGCGCCTACGGGAACGCGGTCACCAAGGCCTTGGACTCGGCCTCGCTGCATCGTCGAGTCCTCATGGACACCTTCACGACCCTACTCGACCTACGACAAGCTGGTCATGAAGAAGGTGTCATCCGAGCTGCCGGACACGAGGTCGTTACGGTCGGCTACACCGCAGACGGGGCCCTCCTCACCTTGGCTTGCCGAGCGGGTCAGGCCGACCATCTGGCTGTCGAATTGGCCGAACTCCTGGGCCGTGACGTCGATCTGACGCCGAGGGCGCAGCGTTGGGTCGACCTCACGCACTGAGACGGAGCGGCCACGAAGTTGGTCTGATGCCCTAGGCTCACGACGTGCACACATCTCAGCCGCGCACCGTGGCAGTCATCCATAATTCGGTGAAGACTGCCGCCAACTCCCAGTGGCGCACTCTCATCGAGAGCAAATGCCAGGAGCACTTGGGGGTCAACCCGTCCTTCCTTCCCACAACCGACGATGACTTCGGTCACGGCCTGGCCAGGAGCGCTGTCGATGATGGTGCCGACCTCGTCCTGGCCATGGGCGGCGACGGAACGATCCGTCAGGTCGCAGCTGGTCTAGCAGGTACCGGAGTCCCGATGGGGATTCTCGGCATGGGGACGGGCAATCTTCTGGCCCGCAACCTCAATCTGCCCCACACTGATCTGGCGGCCTCCCTCGACGCCGTGCTGACCCGCCCAGTGCGGGCCATCGATCTTGGTTACGTCCGTTTCGACGAGTCCGAGGAGATCTGCTTCACCGTCATCATTGGCATGGGCATGGATGCTCAGATGATGGCCGGCACCCAGGATCGTCTCAAGGACAAGGTCGGATGGCTGGCTTATGTGGCATCAGGTGCCCAGACCCTCATCCAGCCCGGGTTCCAGGCCCGCACCAGCGTCGATGGTCGCAAACCGGTCGTCACGCGGGCTCGGACGGTGCTGGTGTGCAACTGCTCCGTCCTGCCTGGTGGGGTCGATCTCGTCCCGGACGGCCGTATCGACGACGGAACCCTGGACGTCCTGACCCTGTCTCCCCACGGGATCGTCGGCTGGGTAGCCGTCCTCAACCATTTCATCACCCGGCATCGCCATGGGCACCGACTGGTGCGTCACGCTTCCTCACGAACAGCGCTCGTGAGGTCTGGTTCCGGGCCAATCCTCGCCGAGGTTGATGGTGATCTGGTGGGCAAGGTGACGACGATGAGAACACGGGTGGCCCCCGGAGCCCTGCTGGTACGGGCCTGAGGGCCCCGGATGGATTCGGACCTGATCTCTCAGGCCTGAGCCAAGGCGTGGGCCAGGTCGCGTCCGCGGCGAGCGGCGTCGTTGAGGAAGGCCGGGAAATCGGAGGTGGCATCACCATCGGCGGAGTCCGACAGGATTCGCACGACGGCGAAGGGCACCCCGAGGTGGCTGGCAGCCTGTGCCAGAGCCGCGCCCTCCATCTCGACCGCACTGGCGTCAAAGGTGGTGCGCAACCACGCAACCTTCTCGGCCTGGGCGATGAACTGGTCGCCACTGACGATGGTTCCAGCCACGACGTGATGACCGCGCGGCCCCTCGAGAGCCCGCAGCGCCCCCAGTACCTTGGTGGAAAGATCCGGATCCGGCTCCCAGAATGCTGGCTCACCGGGGATGATGCCGATGGGGTTGCCAAAGGCAGTGTCGTCAGCGTCGTGCTGACGGAACTTGTCCCCGACGACGACGTCGCCAATACCCAGACCAGGAGCCACGGCACCAGCGACACCAGTGAAGACGATGCTCGTAGCGCCGGCCTGAACCATGGCTGAGGCCGCCAAGGCCGCATTCACCTTCCCGATGCCACACTTCGCCAGCACCACCGGTGTTCCGTCCAACCGGCCGCGCAGCAATTCGCACGGACCGTCCAACTCCACGACCTCGTCAAGGTCCTCGCGGATGAGACGGACCTCATCCTCCATTGCACCCATCAGGCCAAGCACGTCGTCAACATCCTTCGTCAGTCGCCGTCACGATTCGAGGGACAGATGGTCTCACTCGAAGGGGGACGGATCACCGGCACCGCGGCGCGTGATCACTGCTTCCCCGGAGGTGAAGTCAACCACCGTCGTCGGTTCGATGCCACAGTCTCCAGAATCGATGACGGCGTCCAGATGATCACCGATCTCGTCCTGGACCTGCCAACCGTCGACCATCGGGGTCTCCTGCCCGGGCATGATGAGGGTCGAGGAGACGATCGGCTCGTCGAGGATCTCCAGCAGGGCCAGAGCCGTCACGTGCTGAGGCACCCTGACACCCACGGTCTTCTTGCGCGGATGGAGCATGACCTTCGGTACGTCACGAGTCGCCTTGAGGATGAACGTGTATCGCCCAGGGACGGCCGCCTTGACCGCCCGGAAGACCCAGTTGTCCATCTGGACGTACTGTCCGAC
Organism: Cutibacterium avidum 44067; assembly: GCF_000367205.1. Lineage (NCBI taxonomy): Bacteria > Bacillati > Actinomycetota > Actinomycetes > Propionibacteriales > Propionibacteriaceae > Cutibacterium > Cutibacterium avidum. The sequence continues at coordinate 1,213,534 of NC_021064.1, forward strand.
CTGGGCGAACTCGCTCATCACCAAGGTGAAGTGGTGCTTGTCGGACAGCTCACGGAACTTGCGAATCCGATCCAGGGCGTCCTTGTTCCCCAGCCGTGCCCCGAACGCGTAACCCGAGTCGGTCGGGTAGGCGATCAGGCCACCGTCGCGCAGGATGTCGACGACCTGGTTGAGGGAACGCTGCTGCGGGTTCTCCGGGTGTACCGGGAAGTACTTGGACACCTTGCCATCGTATCGCCGCAGCGGACTCCCCTGGCGGTCAGCGAGCCATCAACGTGCACATTTCGCGCGCCTGACCATGGACCTCCAGCACGCCGATGAGCGAGAGCAGATGAGTTGGTCTGGTGACCTGCACAGCGACGCTGACGGCGTCTCCCTCGACGTCAATGGTCAGCTGACTCACTCCCTTGATCTCGGCTCCACGCGCCGACTTCTCCGCGGCCTTGCGAGCTGATCCGGAGCCGTCCTGTCCTACCAGCTGAGCAGCTGATCCCTCCTCGCATCCAGCCCGAACAGCCTCCGCAGCGACGGTGTGGGCAAGTCGAGCAGCCCTCGCCTGTTCTGCCCCGTCCACGGCCACCCCAGCGGCAAGGAGAAGGACCGGAAGCAACACCGTGACGACAACGGACAGACTGACGCCACGATCGCCATGTCGCTGGGATGGATCCCTCTTCCTCGCACTGGCCACACGTCGGTGCATTAACGCATTACTCGTCATACCATCACACCAACACGAACCCCAGTGTCCTGGAAAGGGTTGACATTTGCTCCCTCGGTGTGGCATTTCGACTCGTGCCATAGGCTTAATAGCGTCATCGCACGACGAACGAAAGGTTTCCCCATGGCCGTCAAGAAGGTCGCTCTCCTCACCGCCGGTGGATTCGCGCCCTGCCTGTCCACGGCGATCAGTGGTCTGATCCAGCGCTACACCGAGGTTGCCCCCGAGGTCGAGATCATCGCCTACAAACACGGCTACGAGGGCCTGCTCAAGGGAGACTTCATCGAGGTCACCGACACTGTGCGCAAGAACGCCGAGATCCTCAAGCGTTTCGGTGGTTCCCCGATCGGCAACTCCCGCGTCAAGCTCACCAATGCCGCCGACCTCGTCAAGCGTGGTCTGGTCGCCGAGGGCGACGATCCCCTCAAGGTTGCTGCTGACCGTCTGGTCGCCGACGGGGTCGACGTCCTGCACACCATCGGTGGCGACGACACCAACACCACTGCCGCTGACCTCGCCGCGTACCTGGCAGAGCACGACTACGGTCTGACCGTCGTCGGTCTGCCCAAGACCATCGACAACGACGTCATCCCGATTCGTCAGTCGCTGGGCGCCTGGACCGCTGCTGAGCAGGGTTCCCGCTTCGCCCAGAACATCGTCGGTGAGCACAACTCCGGATCCCGCATGCTCATCGTCCACGAGGTCATGGGACGTAACTGTGGCTGGCTGACCGCAGCCACCGCCGCCAAGTACCGCGAATGGCTGGACACCCAGGAGTGGGTCCCCGAGATCGGTCTGTCCAAGGAGGCCTGGGACGTCCACGCCGTGTACGTCCCGGAGGCCCACCTCGACCTCGAGGCCGAGGCCGAGCGCCTCAACAAGGTCATGGACGAGATCGGCAACGTCACCATCTTCCTGTCCGAGGGCGCTGGCCTCGACGCCATCATCGAGGAGATGGAGAAGGCCGGTCAGGAAGTCCCGCGCGACCCCTTCGGCCACGTTAAGCTCGACAAGGTCAACCCTGGCGCCTGGTTCGGCAAGCAGTTCGCCGAGAAGCTGGGAGCCGAGAAGGTCATGGTCCAGAAGTCGGGTTATTTCTCCCGTTCGGCTGCCTCCAACGAGGCCGACCTCGAGCTCATCGGCCGCTGCACCGATCTGGCCGTCGACTGCGCCCTCGCTGGCAGGGCTGGCGTCATCGGTCAGGACGAGGAGAACGGCGACGAGCTGACCAACATCGCCTTCGACCGCATCAAGGGTGGCAAGCCCTTTGATGTCACACAGCCGTGGTTCACCGACATGCTCAGCGAGATCGGGCAGGCCTGACAGTTCTGGCCCGCCAGTGGCCCTTCCGCACGAATCGGTCCCGGTGGACTGACTGAGAGCGGAGGGGCCATTGTGGTACGTGGAACCCTGTTAAACCCAATGCGCTGTTATTCTCCGTTTTGAGCGATCGACGGCGAGTACGGACAAGAAAACCGGCTCTTCAGGATCCAGGGTGTAGTCGGGGTCTGAATCCTCCGGTCTCCAGGAGGGATCTGGTGATGTAGTGGGTGAGGTTCCGGAAGCCCAGGGCGATGCCGCGGAGGTGTTCGAGTCTGCCGTTGATGGCCTCACTAGGGCCGTTCGAGGTCCCCGGGTGGTCGAAGTAGGTCAGGATGTCGGCGGCCCGTTTCTTCAAGGTGTGGCCCAGGGTGGCCACTTCGGGCAGTGCGGCGGGGACTTTGGTGGCGATCGCGTCGATCAGGTGGGCCATGATCGCCCGACCCTCGGCACGGTTTTCGGCGCGGTAGGCGGCCACGACCTCCTGGTAGACGGCCCAGGTCACCTGGACCGGGGCGTGGGCGTCATCGGCGAGCACAGCGTCGAGGCGGGCGGCCTGCCGGTCGGTGAGCAGGTCCCGGCCCGTGTGCAGGGTCAGCCTGACCCCGAACAGGGGGTCGCCCCTGCGGCCCCGATGGCCCGTGGTGTCCTGCTGGACGCGTTGGCGGGTGACATCGAGCTGGTCGCCGGCGAGCTGGACGACGTGGAAGGGGTCCATCACCTCGACCGCGGCTGGCAGTTCCTCGGCGGCTGCGGTCTTGAAGCCGGTGAACCCGTCCATGGCCACCACCTCGATGCGGTCGCGCCAGGCCTGGTCACGGCCGGCCAGCCAGGTTTTGAAGACCTTCTTGGAGCGGCCCGCCACCATGTCGAGCAGCCGGGAGGCCCCGGTGCCGTCGCGTAGCGGTGTCAGGTCGATGATCACGGTGACGTACTTGTCGCCGCCTCTGGTGTGGCGCCACACGTGCTCGTCGACCCCGATGACCTCCACGCCGTCGAAGCGGTGCGGGTCGTCGATGAGCCGACGGGTGCCCTCGGCCAGCACCGCATCATTGGCGGTGGTCCAGTCCACGCCCAGGGATGCGGCGATCCTCGAGACCGGCAGATGATCGAGTACCAGGCCCTCCAGTGCCCAGGCCAGCCCACCCCGCGACAGTTTCGCCCTCGCCTGGGCGGCAGCACTGGTGTCCTGGCGCCATACCCGCCCGCAGCCGGTGCACCGGTACCGGCGCACCCGCACAGCCAGGATCGTGGGCCGGTGCCCGAAAGGAGTATGGGCCAGGCGCCTGACCACCGTGTCACGAGGGATCCCCTGGCATCCGCACCGGTGGCACCACTCGTCGGTCTCGACGACCCGGCAGGCCAGGACCGCCTCCTCGGCACTGATCAGCTGACCGGTGACCTCCAGACCGAGTTCATCGAGACGGGCAAATGTGGTCAGGTCAGGAGCGCCGAAGGTAGCGTGGTTCATGGAGGACCTTGCGATTCACGAGGACAGATCTAGACACTCCGATCCTCGCGCAGGGTCCTCCCTCCACGCACCCCAGCCCCACAGGGCAACTACAGCAGACTCTCACACAGTCCAGCCACAACTACACCCTCAATCCTGAAGAGCCAGCAAACCAGCCTCAACCCCAACAACGATGGTGCACAAGTGTGGGAAGAAACCCTCCAGCTCATCTTCCAAGCAGATGCGGAGCTTATCGGCTACGTGCAGCGCATTTGCGGTCTCGCCGCGATCGGGAAGGTCATGATCGAAGCGTTGATTATTGCCTATGGTGATGGTGCGAATGGTAAATCCACGTTTTGGAACACCATCGCCAGAGTCCTAGGTAACTATGCGGACTCGATCAGTGCCGATGTGTTGATCGCGGGAAAGAAAAACGACGCGAAAAACGACATGGCTGAAACCCGTGGTAAACGCCTGCTGATCGCGGCTGAAACCGAAGAAGGCCGCAGGCTTTCTACCTCGGCCGCTAAACAGCTTGCCTCCACTGACAAAATCGCAGCCGAGAAGAAATACAAAGACCCCTTCGCGTTCACTCCCTCCCACACGCTCGTGCTCTACACCAACCACCTACCCAAAGTTGGTGCCAGGGACGCAGGGATCTGGAGACGCCTGATTGTGATTCCTTTCGAAGCGAAAATCGAAGGCTCGAGCGACATCAAGAACTATGCCGATCACCTCTACACCCATGCTGGTGGGGCAATCCTGGCGTGGGTGATGGAAGGAGCCCGGCTCATCCACGCCGAGAACTACCAGCTGCACGTTCCAGCAAAAGTCCATGCTGCAATCGAGGCCTATCGGGCGGCTAACGACTGGTTCGCTCACTTCCTTGAAGAATGCTGCCAACTCAAACCCGGCCTGTCAGAAAAATCGGGGGCAGTCTACGACGCTTACCGCTCTTGGGCACTAGCGCGCGGAGAATACGTGCGTTCAACCACAGACTTCTACGCCGAGATCGACAAAGCCGGGTTCAACCGACGTCGCACCAACAGTGCGCGCATGATCGACAGCCTCGCTCTCATCAGCGAATTCACGCTCTAAAACCAGCCTGGGTGACAGGTGTGTCACCTTGTATAAGACTTCTATATAGGGCAAAAAATAAGCTTAATTTTTCCTATATAGAGGGTTTAGAAAACAGCTGACACACCCGTCACCCTGAGATCAAATTTCAGGAAGTGACATGAAAGAACACCACATCGAACAAGCCCTCAAAACCGCCGTTGAGACTAATGGTGGCCTGTGCTGGAAACTCGTGAGCCCCGGAACCACAGGAGTCCCAGACCGCTTGTGCTTAAAGGGTGGGAGAACAGTGTTTGTTGAGGTCAAAGCACCCGGCAAAAGGCCTCGCCCCATCCAACAGCATCGCATCAAGCAGCTACGCGACCACGGCTTCACCGTCCTCGTCATAGACAGCGTGGACGGGATCGAGGGGGTGCTGGATGCACTACACGCCGCATAACTACCAGCAGGCAGCCACTCGTTTCATCATCCACCACGAAGAAGCCGCCATCCTCCTCGGCATGGGCTTAGGCAAAACCGTCATCACCCTCACCGCCGTGTGGGAGCTGCTCCTGGACTACTTCGAAGTCTCCCGCGTCCTCGTGGTCGCTCCGCTACGGGTGGCTCGTGACACCTGGCCTGCCGAGCTCGCAAAGTGGAGCCACCTGGCGGGACTGACGGTGGCGGTGGCTGTCGGCACCAAAGCAGACCGGCTGGACGCGCTCGCGCAGTCGGCGATGGTGACGGTGATTAACCGCGAAAACATCCCCTGGCTTGTCGCGCATTATGGTGAGGCGTGGCCGTTCGGCATGGTTATCATCGACGAACTCTCCAGCTTCAAGAATCATCGCGCCAAACGCTTCACCACCCTGGTAAAGATGCGCCCGTATGTGAAGCGCTGGGTCGGGTTGACCGGGACGCCCGCTTCGAATGGGTTGATGGATTTATGGGCGCAGTTCCGCCTCCTCGACGGCGGTGAACGGCTTGGCAGGTTTATTACGCGCTACCGCGACCGCTGGTTTACCCCTGATAAGCGAAACGGGGCGCAGGTGTTTTCGTATAAGCCTCGTGAGGGTGCGGAGGATGAAATCTACCAAGCGATCGCCGACATGACCCTGTCCATGCGAACCACCGACCACCTCCAACTCCCCAAACTAACGGTCACCACCCAGCCAGTGATGCTTGGAGCCAGAGAACGCGCGGTCTATTACCGGTTGCGTGAGCAGATGATCCTCGACCTGGACGGGCAAGTCATTGACGCCGCTAACGCAGCCGCCTTGTCGGGCAAGCTGTTACAGCTCGCTTCCGGTGCGGTCTATGACGAACACGGCCAGGTGGCCCAGGTACATAGCGCGAAACTCGACGCGCTCGAAGACCTCATCGAAGCCGCTAACGGTGAGAACCTGCTAGTGGCGTATTGGTACCGCCACGACGTGGCTAAAATTCGTGACCGGTTCCCACAAGCCAAAGAACTCAAAACGGCAGCTGATATCCAGGCGTGGAATAACGGCGACATCAGTCTCGGCCTGATTCACCCGGCCTCCGCTGGGCATGGGCTGAACCTCCAGCAAGGTGGGCATCTGCTCGTGTGGTTCTCTCTGACCTGGTCGTTGGAGTTGTATCAGCAAACCAACGCCCGCCTGTACCGGCAGGGACAAACCCAGCCGGTGACTATCACCCACCTCGCCACTCAAAACACCCTCGACCAAGCCGTCCTCAAAGCCCTGGAAACCAAGAACACGACTCAGGCTGCGTTGATTGACGCGGTCACCACCGAACTCACAACCACTCCCAGGAAGGAACCGTCATGCATGTGATGACCAAATACCTCGACACGAGGAAAGCAGCCATCGCCGCGTTGCAAGACTTCGCTGTGATGGAACAGGTCATCGAGACCACCGACCAGCAAGTCAAAGACGCGTACGATGACCTCGCCAGCCCAGCTACCCCCAGGATGGATGGCACCCCGCCTTCTGGTGACCTCCACGCCGGGGAACACCGCATCGCCGCTACCTTGGATCGTATCGACCTGTACCGCGCCCGTTACGCCCAGGCGCGCCAGTACATGGACTGGTTCCTGCCCGCCTGGGAAATCCTGAGTGAGGACGACAGGTTCGTGCTCGAAGCATTCTTCCTCGCCGAAGGAAGTCGCGAAGAGTGCGTCGACCAGGTGTGTGAGCGCTTCTACGTGGAGAGTGATAGTGCTTATCGGAAGAAAAACCGGGCGCTGGAAAAGCTCTCCCACGCCTTGTACGGGAAGACAGCCTAAGTGAACCCAAGCGTTGGAAGGTGTCCGAAACCTGCAATGGAAACCGGTGTTTGGGCCTGTCATACTGTAAGTGGTTGATTAATAGGTCAAAGCCCTAGCAGCCCACCACGGGAGGCTGGGGCTTCGCCGTGCCGGCTGGTTTGTTGTGGGAGGTAAGCGGTCGTGCCGAGGAAACCCGCCCACCCGTGTAAGGCTCCTGGCTGCCCAGGCTTGACCTACACCAGATACTGCGAGCAGCACGCTCTTCTCGAACAAGCAGAAGCCAAGGACTACCGGAGCAGACGTGACCCGAAGATCAACCAGCGTTACAACCACGCGTGGCGCAAAATCCGCAACAGATTTATTATTGCTCACCCGGTGTGTGCTCACTGCCAGCAAGCCGGACGCATCACTCCAGCTGCCGAGGTTGACCACATCATCCCGCTCGAGCACGGCGGCACCCACGAGGAGACCAATCTGCAAGCCTTGTGCAAGCCCTGCCACTCGAAGAAGACAGCGCAAGATGGCGATCGGTGGCGGGCGAAAACCTACGAATACCGGTTCTAGCCACCTATTCGAGATCTCGACTTTCCTGGTTCGATTTTCCGTCGAGGGGTAGGGGCCACCGGATCTCCACAGGCTTTCGGTTCCTCAGCGGGCGGGGCCAACCGCGCACAAAGTTCCCGAATCAAACAAGGTATTAACCCCCGGCCCGGTAAAATGATAACTTATGAGTTTTTGGAGGACTGAACGCCCATGAGATAGTAGAAGGCGACAAACGCTAATCCTACAACTATTAACCACGATATGCCGTAGGGCAACGTTGACGTGACTTGCTGATTCGTAAAGGCCATCGCTACGATCGACGAGGTCAGAGGTATAAACATCGTAGATGACAGTGACTCGACGATTACGGAAGAGCTGGCCATCTCCTCTATGGTAATACCGTCAGGGACGGCGGGGTCTTCGAAAAAGATATTAAGAGTATCAAGGTAGGTGAGCCCCATACCTGTGCCGGCCAGTGTCCATAATATGACAAAGAATACAGTTGGGTGAGACAAAGACGAGTCAGTTAAGGACACGACGCTAATCGCAGCAGTAGACAAAAGCAACAGAGTCAAACCGATGGATGACCGTATCCTGTACGCAAGCATACTTGAGGCTGGTTTTATGCCGCAAAAGACTCCTAGCAAAGCCCATGCAAGCCCTCCTCCCGTTAAAATGTATCCCAGCGACTTGGCGCTTGCATCAAAAAGATCGTGAGCTGTTAGGCTGACCAGCTCATTAGCGGCGAAATAACTGCCAGTTAGAAAAAACATGCCAGCTAGCGCTGCTCTGCGTTGAGTTCTCTGTGAAAAGGTTCCTGATGGCATTAAGAGAATTGCAACGCGAGTTAGTAGTCCAATCCCAACTAAGAGTAGAAGAATCTTGCCAATACCGGCAATTGGCACGATTGTAACACCTACACCGATTATAATCAGAAAAAGCGCCTGATAAGACATCGGGGCGTCTTTCTTCTGAGACTCCGTCTTGAGGTTGAAAGCGATTACAAACCTCGCGGCTAGAAGAAAAGGAAGGTACAAAAGTATAGCCCATCTCCATGACAAGAGATGTGTTACCCAGGCAGCGTAGGCTGGGCCTACAACGGATGCAACTACCCAGCTCGCTGAGGCGAAAGCAAGAGTAAGCTGTCTTGCGCGCCCCGACAGACCAAGCGCAACAGCACCTAGTGAGGTCATTGCAAGAATGGACCCCGCTAAGCCGCGCAGGATTGATCCTATGACAAAAACAATGACACTAGGAGCGACAGCACTTACAAGCGCGCCAAAGACCAAGACAAGCGTTGCGCCGACTAGGAGCCTAACTAACCTCACCCGATTCATCAAGGCTGCGCCTATTGGTAAACCTGTCATAGTTGCGATAGACGATGCACCAAGTATAACTCCATAGTAATTCTGTCCGTGGAGATCATTAGCCATGATAGGCAGAATTAGCTGGTTAAGGTAGCTTTGCATACCGCCAATTAGCTCAAGTATGATTACCGCAATGGCGATGAAAAGGCCGGATTTGCGTAGATTCACGGTAATCCTTTTAACAGTGCGGCAGCGGATTACGATTTATTTCATCAATCCGGGTTGGGACTGACTGCTGACCGAGCAAAACAGGCTCATATTGGATAGCCATCCTACCAAGATGAAGATCGCCGGCGGCAAAGTTAGGGACTAAGCCCGGGACCACCACACGGATCACCGAAATCTGGAGGGACCGAACATCCGGTGACGTAATATCAACAGTGATTGGTTCTAACCCCATTTCTTGTAGCTTTGACACATAAAATGCCAATTCCTCATGTTCGGAGTTAAAATGTATATCTTCATAGAAATACGCGTGGCTTTGGGCGGGGAATAGCCACGGCTCGACCCTTGGTAGTAGACGCTGATCCAAATAAACTTGTTGTTGTAGCATCAAGTCATTCATTGTAGAGAAATCTGATGGATAGTAGTCAAGATACCTTCGGTCAGCACGCCAGGGTTTTGCGATCCCATCCCACAATTCCCCACGCTCTATGGCCATAAAGAGCTCACCATGTGGGTTAAGCAGATCAAAACTACCCGCTTGAAGTGTGCAGGCTTCTGTAAGAGCTTTGAGAATTGCTGCCTCGTTTGTCGGCCTACAACCAAACCCGGTGTTCACTATCCCAAAGTCATGATTAAAAATGGTGGCAGCATAGATTGGCATATTAAATCTGTTCTCAATACCAACGATGCATATCTGATTGCCTTTAGCTTTGAATTCTTGAACCAAGCTAGCGACAGGACCGCGTTTTGGTATTGATAACCGAGGATTATTTGCTGGATTATGCCACCAGCACATGGTTGCATGTCGCTCCATAATTTCCTGTAAAGCGTTAATGCATGCAGATGTGTAGGTCTGTCCGGCAGAGATACCTGCATATGCTGGTGCGTTGATAGGGGGAATCGGGTAGCGCCCAAACTTGCTGAGCCTACGATGGTTAACGAATACCATCGACACGGGGACGAGACGTTCTTCGCCATGGAAGGTACGACCCTTAACCCACGTAGTTAATGTGTTCTCATCGAATAGCTCGAATCTCCCTTCAAATCGTGCGATCTGCTCTTGGCTAAAAAGCACAAAATCTGCTGGTCTTGCAGGGTTTAAACCGGCCTCATGAAGTGATTTTCCGCTGCCCGTTACGAGCGTCCGTGTGTCTATAATATTTACACAATATCGTTCGTAGGCCTCACCCAGTGCAGACAGCTCCGCATTTCTGAGATCGCCGAAGGTGCTACCCTGGCATACGGTGTTGTTTGCCCACGAAGAGGCGAACCTAAGGTCGGCTACATCACTTTGGACGGTTACGAGTGACGGTGGTAGAGATTCATGGTTCTTAATAAGTCTAAGGGCTCTAACAATACCGTGTCTTGGATTTTGGGACGATTTCTCTGAATAGTTACTCGGTGCATTGGCTAATATCTCCTGCCCGGTAAGCGTGAAAGGCACCAACTGAGAGTGGTAAAAACCTCCATCCTCATAGTTATGTTCGGAGGTCAAATAGCATTCTCCGTCTACTCGCTCCGGAAACCAAATCTCACGATTTTCAGCGTACCTCAGCAAGACATGCGGGGTCAGACAGTCTAGCGATGTTAGATAAGGCTCCTCTGATCGGATGCTATAGATATCCTGTCTGGAAAAATTGGTTCTCCGTCGAGCCTCAATGTCGGAGTATGAGACGCCACCCTTTGTTAATGTAGGACTCAAGCAGGATATTGGTAGTGATACTTCAAGGATACGTGTCATGTCTATCGCTTTGATCGCAAGCTCTGTCAGACGTTGTTTCCGTTTGATAGAGTCCGAGGCCGTTACGATCAAGAGCCTGTTTTCGATAGCGCCTTGCAGTAGGTTTTTAAGCTTATTTGAAGTTTCTTCTAAGTCGTCATCTAGAGAATCTATAAAATACGACACTCCTGCTGGAAGAGGGATATCGGTGACATCTAACTTCTCGCGAGTTGGGATATGAAGGTCGAAATTACCGGGCGCTGGGAGTTCCGATTTAGGGGTGTATAGATCCCCTATTGAATCTCGCACAAGGGCGATAGTTCCAGATTTTTGCCAAATAGTAACGACCTTCATATCCCCGAACCTCACTAGTCTTGGTTTACTTCGGGTCGGTGGATGGGTGATGGTTGCCGTTGGGGGCGAGGATATTCTCGCCCCTTGGATCAACTTCGACCTTCACAAAATCGTCTGTTTTGAGTTCGCTAAGCATGGTGTCTCCTTGTGTCCGTCGGCGTCAGTGTGACTGCCGATGCATTGAATTGTCACACGGGTTGGTTTGCTTCGCAAGAGTTTGGGAGAGTTTTATGGCGAGGGATGGTACAAATCGTGGTGGTCGGCGTGTCCGGGCCGGAGCGAAACCTGACCCTCTGAGCGAGAAGCTCGCTAAGGGCACGCCTGCTACGAGGTTGTATGACCCGCTTGAAGAGGCGTTTGATTTTACTGGCTCTGATGTTGGTGAGGGGGCGGTGCTTGCTGGCGAGGTGATGCCCGAGCCCAGTGATTATTTGTCTGAGGTGCAGCGGGATGGCAAGCCCTTGGGTGCTGACTTGGTGTATCGCGAGACGTGGCAGTGGTTGGATCAACGCGGGTGCGCCCAGTTTGTCTCGAAAAGGTTGATTGAGGCCTACGCTCAGGCGTTCGCCCGCTATGTCCAGTGCGAGCAAGCCATCAGCAAGTTCGGCCTGCTCGGTAAGCACCCGACCACGGGCGCTGCGATCGCATCCCCATTCGTGGCGATGTCGCAGTCGTTTGGGAAGCAGGCGAACGTGTTGTGGTATGAGATTTACGAGATCGTGCGCGCCACCTGCACCAGCGACTATTCCGGTACTGCGCCTGGTGATGAGGTGATGGAGCAGCTGTTGAAAGCCCGCTCCTAGCGTTCTGTTGTTTCTTTGCACCTTACCCAAGGCGGGTGGGTGCTTTTCTATGCCCTGAAACCCCCTTGATGGAAGTGAGTGTGCGTGTATGTCTAACGTGCGGACTGCCGAGAGCGTGTGTGTGGGTCACCCAGACAAACTCTGTGACCTCATTAGCGACCAGATTTTGGATGACATCGTGTGGGAGGATAAGACCGCCCGCGTTGCAGTCGAGGTCATGGCGACCGGGCGGCGGATTATTGTCACTGGTGAGATCAGCGCGAACCACCGACCCCGCATTAGGGACTCGGTGCGTTCTGCGCTTGTGCGGGCGGGCTATTCGCCTTGGCGGTTCCTGATTTATGTGTGGGTGCGCCGCCAATCACCCGACATCGACGCGGGCGTGAGCACGTCGCTGGAGGCTCGCGCAGGTGATGAAACGGCGCATGTGCTCCAGGGTGCTGGTGACCAAGGCACGGTGTATGGGTATGCCACGGATGAGACCCCACAGCGGCTCCCGTTGCCACTCGTGCTTGCCCATCGGGTTTGTGAGCGGTTGGATACTGCGCGTCGTGAGGGCACCATCACCGGGATCAAGAGTGACGGCAAAGCACAGGTCTCGGTGCGTTACGACGATACCGGCACTCCCGTTGCCGTGGACACCGTCGTGGTGTCTGTCCAGCATGATGCGGGTAAGGATCTTGGTGAGCTTGCCCGCCAGGTCAAGACGATGGTGGTCGCCCCGGCCTGCGAAGCACACCTACCCATTGATGACCACACTGAGGTTTTGGTGAACCCTTCAGGCCGGTTCGTGGTTGGTGGTCCTGCTGCTGACACGGGACTGACGGGGAGGAAGCTCATGGTTGACACCTATGGTGGCCTCGCTGCCCATGGTGGTGGGGCGTTCTCGGGTAAGGATCCCTCCAAGGTGGACCGCACGGGCGCTTACATGGCTCGCCTGATCGCTAAGACAGTGGTCGACGCCAGGCTCGCACATGAATGCCAGGTGAGTATTTCTTATGCGATTGGTAAGGCTGACCCGGTCGCCTTCCACATCGACACCCTCGGCACCGGAGAGCACCCCGACTGGCTATTAACCGAGGCTGCGCGTGAGGTGTTCCCACTACGTCCGGCAGCGATGATCGATGCGCTCAAGCTACGCAGCCCCCGCTATACGGATCTTGCCACGTATGGGCATTTCGGGCGCGGACTATCCCCATGGGAAGACAGCTTCAACTACTGCTCTAAACTGGCTCTTCAGGATTGAGGGTGTAGTTGTGGCTGGACTGTGTGAGAGTCTGCTGTAGTTGCCCTGTGGGGCTGGGGTGCGTGGAGGGAGGACCCTGCGCGAGGATCGGAGTGTCTAGATCTGTCCTCGTGAATCGCAAGGTCCTCCATGAACCACGCTACCTTCGGCGCTCCTGACCTGACCACATTTGCCCGTCTCGATGAACTCGGTCTGGAGGTCACCGGTCAGCTGATCAGTGCCGAGGAGGCGGTCCTGGCCTGCCGGGTCGTCGAGACCGACGAGTGGTGCCACCGGTGCGGATGCCAGGGGATCCCTCGTGACACGGTGGTCAGGCGCCTGGCCCATACTCCTTTCGGGCACCGGCCCACGATCCTGGCTGTGCGGGTGCGCCGGTACCGGTGCACCGGCTGCGGGCGGGTATGGCGCCAGGACACCAGTGCTGCCGCCCAGGCGAGGGCGAAACTGTCGCGGGGTGGGCTGGCCTGGGCACTGGAGGGCCTGGTACTCGATCATCTGCCGGTCTCGAGGATCGCCGCATCCCTGGGCGTGGACTGGACCACCGCCAATGATGCGGTGCTGGCCGAGGGCACCCGTCGGCTCATCGACGACCCGCACCGCTTCGACGGCGTGGAGGTCATCGGGGTCGACGAGCACGTGTGGCGCCACACCAGAGGCGGCGACAAGTACGTCACCGTGATCATCGACCTGACACCGCTACGCGACGGCACCGGGGCCTCCCGGCTGCTCGACATGGTGGCGGGCCGCTCCAAGAAGGTCTTCAAAACCTGGCTGGCCGGCCGTGACCAGGCCTGGCGCGACCGCATCGAGGTGGTGGCCATGGACGGGTTCACCGGCTTCAAGACCGCAGCCGCCGAGGAACTGCCAGCCGCGGTCGAGGTGATGGACCCCTTCCACGTCGTCCAGCTCGCCGGCGACCAGCTCGATGTCACCCGCCAACGCGTCCAGCAGGACACCACGGGCCATCGGGGCCGCAGGGGCGACCCCCTGTTCGGGGTCAGGCTGACCCTGCACACGGGCCGGGACCTGCTCACCGACCGGCAGGCCGCCCGCCTCGACGCTGTGCTCGCCGATGACGCCCACGCCCCGGTCCAGGTGACCTGGGCCGTCTACCAGGAGGTCGTGGCCGCCTACCGCGCCGAAAACCGTGCCGAGGGTCGGGCGATCATGGCCCACCTGATCGACGCGATCGCCACCAAAGTCCCCGCCGCACTGCCCGAAGTGGCCACCCTGGGCCACACCTTGAAGAAACGGGCCGCCGACATCCTGACCTACTTCGACCACCCGGGGACCTCGAACGGCCCTAGTGAGGCCATCAACGGCAGACTCGAACACCTCCGCGGCATCGCCCTGGGCTTCCGGAACCTCACCCACTACATCACCAGATCCCTCCTGGAGACCGGAGGATTCAGACCCCGACTACACCCTGGATCCTGAAGAGCCAGAAAACCCAGACCATCAACACGGCAAGGTAGATGAATACCAGGGCATATCCCAGTTGCTGAGCCAGATATGAGCTGAGCATAGGGCCAGCAAAGGCACCAAAAACACCGTAGGCGGTGAAGGCCAGCCCAAAGATGGGCCCAAAGTGTTTGAGACCGAAGAGGGGTGTCAGTAACAAGGGCGAGATCGTGAAGATTGTCCCCAAAGCGACTCCTGCCAGGAAAGCCACCACGATGAGTGCCCAACCGCTGGTGACGAAACCCAACAGCACGTACCCCATGGCAAGGGTCAAGGAAGTCACGGCTCCGATGACCGTCGGTCCGACACGATCGAGCACCATCGCGTTGATCACTCGTATCAGCCCATTTCCGGAGACGAACGCGGTAACCGCCGCCACCGCGCTCACTCGCACCCCAATATCATTGAGATGCGCGGAATAGGTGGCAGCGAAAGTCATCATCGTGATGGCTGCCCCACCACCAGCGAACCAGATCGCCCATACCTGCCAGAACGCGGGCGTCCGCACGGCTTGCGCGGTGGTTGCAGACGGTGCTGAAATCTCTTCCCGCGATGCCGCTAACCCTGCCCTACGCTCCTCCTCGAGCCAGTGCGGGGTGGAAAGAAAAATCACCAGGACCTGTGTGACGGCGACGCCAATCATCAGCGTCAAGACCGTGTCTGTGAACCCCCAATGTTTCAGCATTGCCGCGACGACAGGGGCCGCCGCGGCAGCGGGAAGGGCGAAACTGGCGTTGACCAATCCGGTAACCAGCCCCAACCGTCGCGGAAACCATTCTTGGACCGCAGTCAATGAGGGGGAATACGTGAAGGCCGAGGATGCTCCAGACAACAGCGCCCACGTGTAAGCAACCGGTAGCGACCGTGAGTCCACCACGACGACCGCCAAAGACACCATCATGAGGACCGTCGCCACGACATACATCCAGCGAGTGCCCAACTGTTGACGAACGATCCCGGCGACGTATGTCAACAGCCCCGACGCAAGAACCGCACACGTCGTCACCCAGCCCAATGATGCATCTGAAGCTCTGGTAGAGCTCCTCCACCACGAGGTGAACAGCGGAGGCAACGTGAACATGACGACTCCGGGGAACAGCGTGCCCAGAAGACTGGCAGCCAAGGCACAATGAGCTATCCGCGACGACGACCCTTGCAAAATTGCGATTCCCTTTCTGGGTCCGTCAGGGCCCAATGGCCACGGGGCCAATCACATATGGGGCAAACGCCAGCCCGCAGCTGAATCACGCCGTCACGAACTGACCTGCCACCACGCAGCATCATCAGTGGGTCATTGGTCCTCGCGGCGTCGACCGAGTATGGCGCCAACCGCCATGCCCCCGACAGCACTGACGATACTCGCTCCGACAACCGGCCAACGGCGAGGCTCGGCGTGCGCGGGAGGCAAGGCACGAGAAGCAGCAGGTGCGTCGGCCGATGCGTCATCCGCCTCCTGCCGGCTAGCGTCCTCCTCTCCCCCATTGGCCTGTGAGGCGACACCGACGACTTCCGCTCCGTCCTCGTCCGAGTGCTTGCGGGCGCGATCCGCTAACGCGGCCTCCCAGTGCCCGTCAACGGTACGGCAATCGTCACGACCGAGCAGGGGTTCGTCGCAGTCGTTCCACTCCTTGTCGACAGCCGGCTGGTTCGCCGTAGCGATCCATGAGGCGATGAAGAGACTCAATCGAGCGATGAGATCGAAGACCAGCATGATGATAATGACAGACCCAAAGGCCTGCACAGCTTTGTTGGAGCTGAAGGCCTGCACAAGATAGCCAGCACCCACCTGTAGGAGGGCCAGGGCAAAACCTGCGGCCAGCGATCCCTTGAGGATCGGACGCCACACCGGCTTGCCACGCGGCATGACGGTGTACAGGAAGATGAAGAGCAACCAACCGGCAATCGCCGAGGCCAGCAGGCCGGCCAGGGTCAGCAGCAGGCCATGGCCAGGAACGGTGTCGAGGCCAGTCCACCTGGCCAACAGCCCGGCCATCGAGGAGCCGACCTGGGAGGTGATAATCGTCAGCAGGCTCACCAGCAGCAATCCCAGGAATGCCAACATGTCGGAAAGCTTGGCGCGCACGAATCCGCGGTCGTCGGCCACCATGTCAAAGTCTGGGGCCCATTCCGCCTGGATTCCCTTGCGGATGTTTCCGACCCAGCCGATTCCGGCCCAAAAAGCGGTGAGGATGGAGACGATGAACGCCCAGACCGATCCGCCGACCTTCATCGCATTCTCAATAATGCCGCGAATTTGTTCCTTGTCATCCTGCTGAGTGGCCAGACTCACGACCGAATCCACCACCTGATTGAGCAGGTAGGGGCTCAACCGGCTCAGAATCAATCCCAGCACGGCAAAGGCGAATGCGATGACCGGGACGATCGCCAGCACCGTGAAGTAGGTGATGGACGCGGCGAAATGGTTGCCGAGACGTCGGGTGAATCGGGTGTGGGCTCGCAGCAGATGGGCGATACCTGGCCGCTTCATGATGGCGGCAATCGTGTCCTTCACAGGGGCCTCCTCATCGTGAATCATTGCATGGAGAACACCCCAGGCGCACGCTCAACGAGCATACACATCAGGAATGACGGGGACGATTTCCCGTCAATTCACCGCCAGTTCAGGAGGCGTGCTTGGCAATTCTTCTGGCAGTGAACTCGTCGAGCTCTTCCTCGTCAATCGGATTGAGACGCTCACTCGGCAGTTCCGCAAGGCTTCCCTGAACGTCTCGCCACACTCCTCCCAAGGCGATGGCAAACATTCCCTGGCCACCGCGCAGCAGGTCGATGACCTCATTGTCGTTGGTGCACTCGTAGACGGAGACCCCGTCACTCATGAGGGTGACCCGGGAGAGATCCTCGACGCCATTGCTGCGCAAATGGTCGATGGCAACCCGGATCTGCTGCAGGGATACGCCAGCGTTGAGCAGGCGCTTGACGACCTTGAGCATGAGGATGTCGCGGAAGGAGTAAAGACGCTGGCTACCGGAGCCGCGAGCAGCTCGGATCTCCGGACGGACCAACCCGGTTCGCGCCCAGTAGTCGAGCTGGCGGTAGGTGATGCCGGCTGCGCCGGACGCGACAGGCCCCCGGAATCCGATGTCCTCAGGCATCGGAGCGAAGTCACCCTCGAAGAGGGCATCCTGACCACGACGCGCGGGGCCGTCGAGGGGAGTTTCAACACTCGGCTGCTCACCGGTCGTTGCCATCTCGTCACCCTTCACCAGTTCTGTTCATCGTCTCAACGGCGGAGCACGGCTGCCCCGTCGAACGCCCTCGACGCTACGGCGCCAGTCCTGATCGCCGTCGAAGCCACGCCGATGGCTTCACACCGTCCTCACATCCCAGTTGCGAATATAGGCTTGACAAGGTGTTTTGCTGTTGACTCAAGGTCAACCAGAGGTCGAGGGTCCAGGTCCGAAGTCGTCCGGACTGACCTGGTCCAGGAACTGCCGGAACTCTTCCACCGCGTCCTCCGGGCCGGCATCGAGGAGTATTCCGGCCGAGGAGATGACCTCCTCGGTACACCAGATCGGTACCGGAAGACGCAGTGCCAGGGCGACCAGATCCGAGGGCCGAGCATCAATCCTCATGGCCCCCAGGACCAACTCGCCGAACCAGACGCCGTCCTCGACCTTGGTGATGACGCATTGCGGCTCTTCCTCGCACAGCACCGCGACGACGCGTGCGAGCAGGTCATGGGTGTAGGGCCGGATCGGCTCCTCCTCATTGAGGGCGTCGGTGATGGCCAATCTCTCCGGCTCTGCGATCCACAAAGCAAGATGGCGACGACCATCGACCTCGCGCAACAGCAGCACCGCTGCCCCGGACACCGGCTCGGTCCGAATCTCGGCAACCTCGAGCAAGACCATGCTGCCAGCCTAGCGCGGCCTTGGAGTCGATCCTTCGGCGTGACAGCGTTCACCTGGCAAGGCAGCCCAGTTGGCCGAATCAGTTGGCCGACCAGTGTTCCAACATGTCGTAGACCATCGCCGTATGGGCGTGCATCATCACCTTGGTCGTCTCCGCGGCAATCTTGGACGCCTGCTCGGGATGACGAGCGTGCGGAATGAGAGTCTGCTCAATGAGGCCGGCCTCGTGCTCAGCTGCCTGACGGATGGCGCGCATGTGACGCGAGTCCATCCCATAGGCAGAAAGCCGTCGAGCCGCGACGCAGATGACGAGAGCTTCCTGCCCGAAGTAGGAAACCCCTCTCTTGGGACGCACCAGCTGGTGACGCTCGAGTTCCATGAGTAAAGCCTCAGTGATACCCGAGGCCCTGATGAGCTCACGCCGATTCATCCTGATGGGACCACGGGTCTGGACGATTCCCTGACCTGCCGGAGTCTTTGGGACCGGAGTCCCCTCACTCTCGGACGGCAGCGGCGGTGCCTCAGCCACCGGAGGCTCTTCGCCCCGGTCCATCATCTCCAGATGGTCTCGGATGACACGCAGCGGCTGAAAGTGATCACGCTGACACGTCAGAATGTACCGCAATCTCTCGACGTCGGAGTCGGAGTACTTGCGGTATCCCGATGGTGCCCTCTCAGGGGACAGCAGGCCCTCAGACTCTAGAAATCGGATTTTGGAAATACTCAGATCGGGGAAATCCGGTTTGAGAGTCTTCATCACCTGCCCGATGGTGCGGACAGATCCTGGCATCAGACGCGACCAGCCCCGCTGGCACCAGATGCCATCCCACCGGTGTGGTAGGTCATCCGGAACTTGCCGATCTGCACCTCGTCACCGTCCCGCAGCACGGCTGAACCGTCAACCAGGGTGCGGTTGACGTACGTGCCGTTGAGGCTGCCCTGGTCCTCGATGATCATGCGACCGTCGGGCTGACGGATGAACTTCACATGGTGACGAGAGACCGTGATGTCGTCGAGGAAGATGTCAGATCGGGTGGAACGTCCAGCCGTCGTCTCATCCTGATCGAGCAGGAACTGCGCACCGAGGTTCGGTCCGCGTCGCACCACCAGCATGGCGTTCTCGGCCGGCAAGCCGGCGATGTCCTGCAACACGTCGGCGGGAAGGTCGAGATTGGGCGAGGTTTCCTCGGCCACCGCCGGTTCGGTGATAGTCGGGATGACGCCGGTGTTGTCCCCGGGAGTGTCGATGGGCACCCCGAGACGGGTCCCGCATCGGGAGCAGAAGTTTGCGCCATCTTCATTGACGTGGCCGCACATGGTGCACTTGTTCATGTTCGCGTCCTCGCTCTCGGGGGTCTCCGAAACAGTCATCTTAGGGGTCACTCCCCCATGCTCGCGAGGTATTCGTCCGGGTCGAGCAGTTCGTTGAGCTCTTCAGGGTCAGACAGTCTCACGTCAAAGAGCCATCCGTCACCCCATGGATCCGCCTCGAGCAGGTCAGTGTCAACCGACTGATTGACCGAGACGACCTCCCCGGCAAACGGGGAAACGAACTCCCAGCTGCGAGACGAGAACTCTAGATCGCCGCAGGTGTCTCCCGCAACGATCTCCTCCCCGTCGTCAGGAAGGGACAACGACTCCACCGGCCCGAACTGGTCAAGGAGGGCCGACGTGACTCCGACGCGCACCCGGTCACCATTACCGGGCCTGATCCACAGGTGATCCGAGGTGCACAACACATCATCGGGAATCTCGGTCATCGCCACCTCCAGGACACGGCCGACGGAAAAATCCTCGTACTCGCAGACTACCGCGCTCAGCGCCTCGATGCCCGCGTCATCTCACCGGTGTGGCGTGAGTCATCGGACGCGGATGGGCAACCGCGGAAATGATGAGGTCCTGAGAAGTCGTGATCTCGACGGAGGCCCCCACCTTGTCGGACTCCATCTGAGAGACCAGGCCGCCACGGAACCGTGCCCCCTCCCGGAGGGCATGGGGCTCACCAATGACAGCCAGGGTGTAGGGACGGCTGATCGTCGTTCCGCTGGCCTCGAGACCATCAGGGCTGGCGGCAAACCAGGTATCGGCAACGATGCGGACCTTGTTGTTGAGAACCATGGCCTCAGCCCCGGCGTCACGCATCTCCTCGACGGCGTCGAGCATCATGTCGGAGGTCACCTTCTCGTCCGGGTCGTCGATGGTGATCTTGATTCCCGGTCCATGGACCGGAACGGTGCCGGCCAACACCTTCATCCGGGTCAGTCGGTCCTCGGCCTCCTGCTGAGCGACCTTGCGCGAATTGGCCCCCGACTGCAGCTCCCTCGTCGTGGCACGCAGGTCAGCGATCTCGGAATCCAGCTGACGGGAGGATCCCGAGAGGGTGTCCAGCATCGTCACCAAATCTGCCCTGCTCATCGTCGAATAGGCGTCCTGATTGTGCTGGGAATGCACCTGAGTCACGATCATGAAGGAGCACAGGCACAAGATGATGGCGACGAGGATCTGCCCGGTCGACACCGAGGTCAGGTCCTTGCCGATCTTGCGCCAGTGGTTTCCGGTCCACTCCCGCGGATCGTGGTGCTCAGGCATGGAGCACCTCTCGCCGAATGGCGGCAGCGTTGGTGAAGATTCGGATGCCGAGCACGACGACGACGGCAGTCGACAACTGCGAACCCACACCGATCTGATCACCCACCCAGACGATAAGGGCGGCGATGGCGACGTTGGAGAGGAAGGAGACGACGAAGACACGGTCGGAGAAGGTGTGCGCCAGATAAGCACGCACCGCTCCGAAAATGGCGTCAAGGGCAGCGACAATCATGATCGGCAGGTAGGGCTGAAGGCCAGGTGGCAGCGTCGGGTTGACCACGATGCCGATGATAATCCCGACCACCAGGCCGATGAGCGCAATCATGGGTGTCCTTCCTGTGCTCCGATGCCGTTCATCGTCTCACTGTCATCGGTGAGGACTCGCGTGACTCACCGACACCCTCGATCCCGGCACCGAGACCCGATCCCTCGTCGCCACCGTATAGGTGATCGATGAATTGTCGCTCAGGTAGGTCACCCAGCGACCCCCCGGTGTGTCAGCCAGTTTCGCCGGGATCGTCTGCGGGGAGCCGATCGCCTCGATGACATAGGGTCGAGACAGCGAGACGTAGTCGACGGTGATCGCCGATCCGGCCGAGCGGATCGCCGTGCGGGGCCCGATTCGGTGACCATTGACGGCCACAGCCTCCGCTCCGGACTGCCACAGGGCGTTAACGAGTTTGCGCAGGTCGGCGTCACCAAGTTCATCGTCCGGCGCCGCATTGGCGTCATCGAGGAAGATCCGCACCCCTGGACCCGTCAGTGGGATCACCGCTGAGTCCTGCCCTGTCTCGTCATCATCAATGGGTGACGCGGAGGCACCTTTCATGGCATCCATGGAGGCGCGCAACCTGGCCAATTCTGCATGCTGAGCTGATTCATGAGCTTGGGCCGATTGCACGTGGGCGACCAGGTTCCTGCGTTCTCGTGCGTCCAGCGGCGCGCGTGCAGCCGTTGAGCGCCACGCGATACCGATGAGCACCCCGGTGACGAGCAGGATGACAACGGCAGCAACTCCAACAGGACGTCGCTTCGTGCTGCCGGGGTTGCGGTCGTGGTACTCCTGATACCCCTGGTCCAAGGCTTGCGAGCGAACCTCCCGAAGCAGGTCCATCGATGCATCAGGACGCTGCTTCACGACTGCTCACCCCGGCGATCGACCCGCGGTAAGGTGTGAACGATCTGAACGGTCTGGACGAGGTAGAGGAAGTAGGCCCACCAGTACAGCGCCGTTCCCCAGATGGCGAAGGCCCACCCGAGGACCCGGAAGACCGTCCAGCCTCCTGTTCCGAGATGCCCCAGCAGGACCAACGGGAAGGAATACAGCAGGCAGAAGGTGGCCGCCTTGCCGACGAAGTGCACTGGCAACGAGGTGAACCCGCGAGTTCTCAGGGCCGGAACCAGACATGCCATGCAAACGTCCCGGGCAATGAGCAGAATGACCAGCCACAGTGGTATGACGTCGCGCAGGGTCAGCGCGATGACCGTGGCGAAGATGTAGAGACGATCGGCGATGGGGTCAAGCATCTGGCCGATGCGCGAGATCTGGTGCCAGCAACGGGCAATTTTGCCGTCGAGCCAGTCGGTGATACCGGCAACAGCAAGCACCGCAACGGCCCAGCCATCCTCATGCGGGCCCAGAGCGAGCCACAGGAAGACAGGTACGCCGATAAGACGGATCACTGACAGGATGTTGGGAACCGTCCAGAATCGATCGGTGTCCCACGGATTAGCCTCGGGCACTTCCTCAGGCGGCAGGGTGCGCGTCACAACCTCCACCCTAACCATTCATCCCGTTCAGTCGAGAGCCTGCCCACGCCGTGCCCCGACCCGTCACGACTGACACGCCCGACGCACTGCCACCATCCGCTGCACCACGGTGATGGCTCCGGCCACCGTCAGGTAACACAGCGCAATCGGTAGGACGGCCAGGCACCAGTGCGGGAAACCCCCGGCCTTGGCCAGACCCGTGATCTCGACGGCCAGCAAACTGACGAGCAGACGATCCGCACGGGTGGCGATGCCGACCTTGGCCTCCAGCCCCAAGGACTCAGCCTTGGCACGCACATAGGAGGTGGCCATCCCGAAGACCAGCGCTGCGAGGGACATCGAGGTCCACAGCAGGTTGTTTCCCGGGCCGGCGTAGTACAACGCCACCCCCGCGAAGATGGCGGCGTCACCAAATCGATCCAAGGTGGAGTCGAGGAAGGATCCCCACTGGGAGTGACGCCCGATCTTGCGGGCCATGTTGCCGTCGAGCGAATCGGAGAAGATGAACAGGGCGACCAGCCACGGCCCCTGCCACAGCCACCCTTGTGGGAAGCAGATGAGTGCCATGGCGACGGCACCGACGGTGCCGACCCAGGTGACCATGTCGGGGGTGACGTGCGCCCGCAACAGGGCGTCGGCGATGGGGTTCATGACCTTGGCCCAGGCGGCCCGGAAATGCTCAAGCATGAGCCACCCACGCATCGGCCAACATCTGACGGCCATCTCCCAGCAGCTGTGGAACAGCACGGACACCGGCCACGATGGGAAGGAAATTCGTGTCTCCCGTCCAGCGTGGAATGACGTGCTGGTGCAGATGGGCGGCCACTCCGGCTCCACCAGAGGCTCCCTGGTTCATCCCGACGTTGAATCCCTGCGGGTGGGACACCTCCTGAAGGGTCCGGATCGCAGCCTGGGTGAGGTGGGCCATCTCGACGACCTCCACCTCGGTGGCGTCGACGTAGCCGGCAACGTGACGATAGGGGCATACCAGCATGTGCCCCGGTCCGTAGGGGTAGAGGTTCATGATGACGTAGCAGGTCTCGCCACGGTGGACGATGAGGGCGTCCTCGTCGCTGCGCTGCGGAGCGACACAGAACGGGCACCCGTCCTCCGGGCGGTCGCCCCGGGGCTTGTTCTCACCGCCGATGTACGCCATCCGGTGCGGGGTCCAGAACCTTCGGAAGGGATCAGGGACCCCGACCAGATCCTCGGCGAACTCGAGGCGGTAGTCCTCAGTCATCGACGACCCCACACAGGGTCTCAGCAGTCGGGTCGTCGTTGCGACGGGCCCTGTTCCAGCCTGCGATGATGCGCGCGGCCTCGTCCTGGGCGATGCCGTTGACCTGGGAACCATCACGCAGTCGGAAGGAGATCGCACCGGCCTCGGCGTCCTCCCCACCCGCAATGAGGGTGAAGGGGACCTTCTCCTTGGAGGCATTGCGGATCTTCTTGCCAAAGCGGTCGGACGACAGGTCGATCTCGACCCGGATGCCCTGGGAGCGCAGCACCTCGGCAAAGGTCGTGACGTACTCGTCAAAGGCCTCAGCAACCGGGACCAGGCGCACCTGAACGGGGGCCAGCCAGACCGGGAAGGCACCGGCGTAGTGCTCGGTGAGCACGCCGATGAACCTCTCAACACTGCCCAGCTTGGCCGAGTGCAGCATGATCGGGCGCTGGTGGGTACCGTCAGCAGCCGCGTACTCGAGGTCGAAGCGCTCAGGCTGGTTGAAGTCATATTGAATCGTCGACATCTGCCAGGTACGACCAATGGCGTCCTTGACCTGGACCGAGACCTTCGGACCGTAGAAGGCGGCGCCGCCCGGATCGGGGACCAACTGCAGACCAGTGCTGCGGCACACCTGGTCGAGGGTGTCGGTGGCAGCCTGCCAGTCCTCGTCGGAGCCGATGAACTTCTCCTTCTTCGCACCGTCCTCCTCGCGGGTGGACAGCTCGAGGTAGAAGTCATTCAGACCGAAGTCGGCCAGGATCGACAGGAAGAACTCGATCTGCTTCTCGATCTCGCCAGGGGCCTGCTCACGGGTGCAGTAGGTGTGCGAGTCATCCTGGGCAAACCCGCGCATACGGGTCAGCCCGTGCACGACGCCCGACTTCTCGTAGCGGTAGTCATGGCCCATCTCGAAGAACCGCAACGGCAGTTCGCGGTAGGACCGACCACGCGAGCGGAAGATGAGGTTGTGCATCGGGCAGTTCATGGCCTTGAGGTAGTACTCCTGGCCAGCCCGGGTGACGTTGCCCTCCTCGTCACGCTCCTCGTCGACGAGCATCGGCGGGAACATGGTGTCGGCGTAGTAGGGCAGGTGACCCGAGGTGTGGAACAGCCCACCCTTGGTGATCTCCGGGGTATGCACGAAGGAGAATCCCGCCTCCATGTGGCGCGCGATGACGTGTTCCTCGATGAGGTGACGCAGCATCGCCCCCCTGGGATGGAAGACCACCAGGCCCGGACCGATCTCCTCGGGGAAGGAGAACAGATCGAGCTCGGCTCCCAGCTTGCGATGGTCCCGACGCTCGGCCTCCTTGATCCGCTCCCGGTAGGCAACGAGATCCTCACGGCTGGCCCACGCGGTGCCGTAGATGCGCTGCAACTGGTCGTTGGCCTGGTCACCCTTCCAGTAGGCAGCCGAGAACTTCGTCAGGGCGAAGGCATTGGCCAGATACTTGGTTGACGGCACGTGCGGGCCACGGCAGAGGTCCTTCCAGGCAACCTCGCCATTGCGGCGCACGTTGTCGTAGATCGTCAGCTCGGCGCCACCGACCTCGACCGAGGCTCCATCGGCGCCCTTGCCCTTGGTGCCGATGAGTTCCAGCTTGTACGGCTGGTCAGCCAGCTCCTCGCGGGCGGATTCCTCGCTGGTGACCCGACGCACGAAGCGTTGGTTCTCCTTGACGATCCGCTTCATCCGC
Source organism: Cutibacterium avidum 44067 (assembly GCF_000367205.1). Lineage (NCBI taxonomy): Bacteria > Bacillati > Actinomycetota > Actinomycetes > Propionibacteriales > Propionibacteriaceae > Cutibacterium > Cutibacterium avidum. The sequence continues at coordinate 1,239,144 of NC_021064.1, forward strand.
TTCTCGAGCTCGGTGAGCACCTCGGGGGTGACGGGCTCGATGTTGCCGAAGTCGTAGTAGAAACCGTCGGTGATGAACGGACCGATACCCAGGTTCACCTCGGGGTACAGCTGCTGGACGGCCTGTGCCATGACGTGAGTGCACGAGTGCCGAATGACGTTGAGCCCGTCCTCGCTCGTCGCCTCGACGGGCTCAACCTCGGCGCCGTCGTGGAGTTCGCGCTGCAGATCGACAAGGATGCCGTCGACCCGCATGGCGACGACGTCACGCTCGGAGCCGAAGAGATCCAGACCGGTCGTGGTGGTGTCCACCTGCTCGGTCCTGGAGGTACCGGAACGGTGCAGGGTGATGCTGATGGACACGATTGACTTCCTCACTCGATTGCAACCCGACGGATGCCGGACATGGTCCAATAATGCCGTACCGGGTCGGGTCGCTTCGAGTTGCGGGTCAGCGAATGAGACCAATGTCTCGGGCGCGAGCCACTGCCGCGCTGCGAGAGGTCACTCCGAGCTTGGTGTAGATGTGCGACAGATGGGTCTTGACGGTGGCCTCCGAGACGTACAGGGAATCCGCGATCTGTGCGTTGGAGAGCCCCTCCGCCGAGGCTCCCAGGACGTCGAGCTCCCGGGCCGTCAAGGAGGTCTGTGGGGAGCGCATCCGAGCCATGAGACGAGTGGCGACGGCCGGCGCCAGAGCTCCCTCACCGCGAGCGGCACGATGGATCGCCGACAGCAGTTCCTCGGCGGGAGCGTCCTTGAGGAGGTAACCGGTGGCACCCGCCTCGACCGCTGCCAGAATGTCGGCGTCGGTGTCGTAGTTGGTGAGGATGAGGACTTCCGGGGGATTCGGTTGTGACCGGACCTTGCGGGTGACCTCCACCCCGGACGGTGCCTTGGCATCGCTGCTGAACTGCAGGTCGAGCAGCATGAGATCGAGGTCCGTCGTCGCTGCGGCGGCGAGGGCCTGGGCAGGGGTCGATGCGGTGGCGACGATATCGATGTCCGGATCGGTACCGAGCAGGGCCGTCACTCCGGCTCGAACCACCGGATGATCGTCGGCAATGAGGACCCGCACGGTCATGACGGTTCTCCTTGGTGAACGAGGCGTGGTTGCTCGGCGGTGGAATGCACCGGGAGATCGACGTCGATGATCGTCCCCTCCCCCGGTTCTGAGGTCAGTGAGACCTCCCCGGACAGCTCGTCGACCCGCTGTCTGATGGCATGCAGCCCGAAAGCTCCTTTTCGCACTGGCGCGTCGAGGTCCATCCCGACGCCGTCATCGGTCACCCTCAGATGGACGTGGGATTCATCGGTACGCGAGATCCGGATCGTTGCGTGACGGGCACGGGCATGACGGACCACGTTGGACATGGCTCCCTGGCACAGTCTGAGCAGGACTGTCTGGATCTCCATCGACAGGTCTGAGGTGTCAGGACAGTCGACGTTGACGTGGAGCCCGCCGAGTGACCACGTCGTCGCACCCAGTCGCTTGAGAACTGCCGGCAACCCCTGATCGGCCACGGTGGGAGGAGCCAGTTCCGCAATGAGCCCGCGGGTCTCGGACAACGCCTCGGACGAGGTGCGGTGGGCCAGCTGGATCTGCTCGATCGCCGGATGGGCAGGAGCCGTGCGCTCAACCGCCGACAGCAGCAGACCGATGCTCGACAAGGATTGCGCGACGGTGTCGTGGATCTCTCGTGCCAGCCTGGCACGTTCCTCCAGCACCCCGGCTTCCCGCTGGGAGGCTGCCAGCCTCTCCTGCACGGCGAGCAGGTCGACATTGAGGCGTTCCAACTCGGCCGCCTGAGTCTGCATCGCCTTGAGGGACAGACCGACGACGACGGCCACTGCGGCACCGGCTACCGGCCCGACGACTCCCCCGACGCTCCAGCCACTCGTCAGTCCGACGCCGAGGACGATGGCCACGGCCCCGACGAGGACTGCGATGCAGGCATGGAGAGGGGCCAAGTGATCCAGGTAGACGAAGGAGAGCGGGATCGTCAGGTAGGCGGCATAAGGGAAGTCGATGGCCAGCAGGATCGAGACGGCGATCATCACCGTCACCAGGATGGGCCGCCACCTGTCACGCCGAGTGCGATCCATGACGTGGGTCGTCATGAGGGCGGTGTGGACGAGGATGAGCAGGATCTCCCAGGTGAGGATTCGCCACAAATGGGGTGGGGACAACACCAGGGCCATCACGACGGTGAAGATGACCAGACCGGCAAAGAGCACCTGGATGCCGATCTGCATGCCCACCTCAATGACCACCGCGCGTCCGCGGTGACCGGCGTCCATGTCGCGCCACCGGTGCAACCCATCACGAGCAAGTGCGGTCGTTCTCATCGGCCCCAAGTGTAGGTGCGCAACCCACATGTCCGTGCCACCAGGCCCCTCCCCCCCCCCGCGTCATCCAAAAGGTTGATGTCCGCCTCCGCCTGGAGTCGCCCCACAACCACACCACGCGCTGATTCCGACAAGGGTTTTCACCAGGAAGGTGGTTACGACGACAACGACAAGGAGTTCCCATGTTCCTCGCCCGGCGTGATCTGGCCTTCGCCAAGGGCCGGTTTGCCCTCATGACCGTCGTAGTGGCCCTCATCTGCGTACTGGTCGGTTTCCTCACCGGTCTGGCAGGCGGCCTCGCCCAGCGCAGCGTCGTCGCGGTGGTGCAGGTACCGGCTGATCGGGTCGTGCTGGCCAAGACGGGATCGACGACGACGTGGACCGATTCCAGGGTGCATGAGGACCAACTCAAGACCTGGCAGTCAGCTGACGGGGTGTCCGAGGTCACTCCCCTGGGCGTCACCCAGACTCACGCCAGCAAGGACGGCACCGGATCCGCGGTGGCCATCTTCGGGTCCGACGTCGCGGCGACCTCCCTCGGCACCCCGGCGAGGGGAAAGGTCATCATTTCCCGGACCATCGCCGATGACCTCAGCCTGGCAGCCGGGGACACGATGGAAATCGGGTCCCAGAAGTTCACCGTCGAGTCCGTCAGTGACGACACCTGGTACTGCCATTCGGCCGTCGTCGCCATGAGCTACGCGGACTGGCAGGCGACCGTGGCGCGCATGGGCCAACCCAAGGCCGAGCCAACCGCCCTGCTGGTGCACGGAGAGCCCGATTGGAAGACGGTCGACAAGGCCGCCGGAACCGAGTCGGCTTCTCCTTGGAAGTCGGTGCGGATGCTGCCGACCTTCGGACCTGAGATTGGCTCCCTGGCTCTCATCATCGGCCTCCTTCTGGGCATCTCGGCCCTCGTCGTCGGAGCATTCTTCACCGTCTGGACCATCCAGCGTCAGCACGACATCGGTGTGCTGCGTGCGCTGGGAGCGACGACCCGGGCCTTGCGTCGTGACGCCCTGGGACAGGCAGGTGTGGTGCTGGCCATCGGTATCGGTGCCGGCCTGGTCCTCGTGACGATCACCGGATTCGCCATCCGCTCGACCATGCCCTTCGCCATGACGTGGTGGACGGTACTCGGTCCAGGAACCCTGCTCGGTCTACTGGGCCTTGCCGGAGCCGCTGTGGCCATCCGCTCCCTGTCGAGGGCAGAACCCGAGCAGGCCCTCGGCTCGACCCGCTGACCTGTCCGTCCCCACAGTTTTCAGGAGCTTCGCATGATCACCCTCGACAACGTCACCTTCACCCGTCCAGACGGCAACCGTCGCGTCACCGCCTTGGAGAACGTCAGCATGCACGTCGGCAACGGGCACGTCGCCGTCATCACCGGACCGTCCGGGTCGGGAAAATCGAGCCTCTTGGCCGTCGCTTCCACCTTGGCCCGGCCCGACACCGGCACCATCCTCATTGACGGCATCGACGTCACCGGACTCGACGACGCCGGTGCCACCGAACTGCGCCGGGAGAAGATCGGCATCGTCTTTCAGCAGTCGAACCTCATCCCCAGCCTCGACGCCGTCGACCAGCTCGTCATGATGGGAGAACTCGACGGTGCGCATCGCTCCACCCGTGACGAGCGCCGCGAGCAGGCCAAGGAACTCCTCGACGCCGTCGACCTGACCAACCACATGCACAAGAGGCCGGCACAGATGTCAGGTGGACAGCGTCAGCGAGTCAACATCGCCCGGGCCCTCATGAACGACCCCAGCGTATTGGTCGTCGACGAGCCGACCAGTGCCCTGGATTCCCAGGCTGGCACCCGCATCATCGAACTCGTGGTCAAACTGACCCATGAGCATGACACCGCCACGATGCTCGTGACCCACGACGAGGAGCTCATCGATCACGGCTCCCAGCATCTGGAGATGCTCGATGGACATCTCGCCCAGGCGCGTGGAGTCCGCGACGAGAAGCCGTCGCGGAACGGCTCGGACTCAGCTCGTGGCCGTATCGGCGCGTGGCTCATTCAGCTGGGGCTGCATCCTCAAAGGTCGCTGTGTCGATGACGAAGCGGAACCTCACATCCCCCGCGACGACACGATCATAGGCCGCATCGACCTCGTCGACACCGATCTTCTCCACCCAGGCGCCCAGATGATGCTCGGCACAGAAATCGAGCATTTCCTGGGTCTGCGGGATACCGCCAATACTGGACCCCGCGAGCACCTTGGAACCGTTGATGAGGGAACCAATCGGCAGGCCCAGCTCCTCCGGGGGCAGTCCGACACAGGCCATCACGCCGCGCGGCTTGAGCAACTTGAGATAGGACTTCAGGTCGATCGGGGCGCTGATGGTGTTGAGGATGAAGTCGTACTCACCGCGATGGTCACGGAAGAAATCCTCGTCGCTGGTCGCCAGGGTGCGCGTGGCTCCGAGCTTCTCGGCAAGGTCAGCCTTACGCAGGCTGCGAGACAGAACGGTGACCTCAGCCCCCTTCGCCGCCGCGATCTGAACGCCCATGTGTCCCAGGCCACCAAGACCCAGAACGGCGACCTCGTCACCAGGGCCCACGTCCCAGGTGGCAATGGGCGAATAGGTGGTGATTCCGGCGCACAGCAGCGGAGCTGCCGCCATGAAGCCCAAGGAGTCGGGGATGCGACAGACGAACCTCTCGTTGACGACGACCTTCTGGCTGTACCCGCCCTGGGTGATGGTGCCGTCGACGTCACGGGAGTCGTATGTTCCCACGGACCCGTTGAGACAGGCCTGCTCCTCTCCTGCCGCGCACTGCTCACAGTTGCCGCAGGAATTGACCAAACACCCGACACCCACCCGGTCGCCGGGCTGGTACTTCGTCACCTCGGAACCGACAGCCTCGACGACACCGGCGATCTCGTGACCGACGGTGAGCGGGAAATGCGCGTGACCCCACTCGTTGCGGATCGTGTGGATGTCGGAGTGACAGATACCTGCAGCCTTGATGGCAATGACGACGTCGTCCGGGCGAGGATCTCGCCTCTCGATCTCGACGACCTTGAACGGCTTGTCCGGGCCTTCCTTCTGAAGGGCCTTGACGGTGATGGGCATGAGTGTGCCTCCTCGGTGATCCCCAGTGCCGATCCCTGGCACTGACGTTGTCAGAGTATTGCGAATCAGCCTGTGAGGCGGCTCAGAAGCACAACCAGATGCTTAAGCAAAGGAGACGACAATGGCTGCACAGTCTTCTGTGGACTCCTGTGCAGCCATGCCTGGTGGTGGGCGATGCGGGGTTCGAACCCGCGACCCCTTCGGTGTGAACGAAGTGCGCTACCACTGCGCCAACCGCCCGCGCTGGAGAAACTATGCCAGAAGCGGGGGTGCTTGTCCAGGTCGACGGGCCACTATCCGCAGACACCAATGCCGGGGATCGCGAAGATCATCCAACCACCTGATGACGTCTGACACGCCCGTGTCTGGTGACCGCGGTTCTGACACCTCATCGTGCAACGCACGGTGGCAGCGAACTCGATCAGCAACCCGATCACCGCCATGCCCATCGACCGCTTTCCCCGGTCGCACGCCCCTCCCAGCCCGATCCCCCACACCGTGACCTGGATCAACATCCGTCCGGGCCCGATGTGGAGCACGTCCAACCGATCCCGAATCGCGACACGCCAATGGATCACATTAATGAAACTCCATTCTGACTAGGGGAATCACAAGTTTTTGGCGCGAGCATCCCGCCCCGATTTGCATCGCTGCTGAAACATCCTCTAAAGTTCTTTTTCGTCGCCCGGCAGGAACCACAAGGAGCGAAAGCCCCTCAGAGAACTGCTGGAAAGCATGCGGACGTGGCTCAGTTGGTAGAGCATCACCTTGCCAAGGTGAGGGTCGCGGGTTCGAGTCCCGTCGTCCGCTCGGAGAGGTCTTTCGGACCTATCCACATGGTGGAGTGGCCGAGAGGCGAGGCAACGGACTGCAAATCCGTGTACACGGGTTCAAATCCCGTCTCCACCTCGGGCGGTTGGCGCAGTGGTAGCGCGCTTCCCTGACACGGAAGAGGTCGCCAGTTCAAACCTGGCATCGCCCACCAAAAAGGTCGGCCGACATGAGTCGGTCGACCTTTTTGCTACACCGACCGTTTCTCCCCTCCCTCAGAGATCTGTCCCTTTAAATCCGTAACGCTCACAGCCACCGTTCATTTGCCCCATATCTTGACGGACTGCATGCACACCGGTTCACAGGGACATTTTCGCCAATTCGACGGGTCGACTTCGATAGGGTGAACGCGACGTGTCGGACTTGTTGTCCTGATGGCTGGGGAAGGGAGTGCTCAGATGGCTGCGCCGATACTCGGCCTCGTCCTCCCTGCGATGTCCGAAGCCTCCGCGAATCTCATCGGCCAGAGATTGCGGCAGCGAATGTCTCACCTCCACCCGCACATCGAGTCAACGGTCAGCTTCGTGCCGGAGAAAGGCCGTTGCAAAGCTCCTCGCATCAAGCCGTCGTGGAGTGAGCTGGTCCTGGTCCCCGTCAATGCCACTCACCTTCATTCCAGCCCACCGCAGCTGACTCGCCACGCCGAGGACATCCGTCGGAATCATCCGGACCTGGCCATCCGCGTGGCCCGGCCCACCGGCCCGGCCCCGGCTCTGCTCAACCTCGTCGATGCACGTCTGCGACTGGCAGCCCATCGCGTGCACGCCCAGGAATTGGATGCACTCATCCTCTCGGCCCCCGACAGCGGAGACCAGCGGGGCGCGGCCATGCTCTCCAAAATGACGCGCCTGTGGTCCCAGCACCACCACCTACCGGTTCACATTGCCACCAACAGCGGCGGCACCACCGACGTCGAGGAGGTCGTCACCCACCTACGTCGAGAGGGTCGTCGTCACATTGCGGTGGGAAGCCTGTGGATCTGCGACGACGAGACCTTCCGCGCCCACACTCACAAGGCGCTTCAGGCTGGCGCCGAGGTCGTCTCCGCGCCTTTGGGGGACGATCCGGTCCTCGCAGCCCTCGCCTTTCAGCGGTACTGCTCGGCTGCCATGGGTTTGGTCTCCGGGCAGACTGACGACGAGGTCGTCCCCGAGTAGTACCCCCATCAACTCAGCACCGGCCCGGACAAGTGTCCGGGCCGGTCTCTCATTCGTCACGCGTTGCTGAGGCGTTCCTTCTCCTTCTCCACGTCGAAATCGGCGGGAGGCCAGGTGAGCTTCATCGAACGCATCGTCTCCAGCAGGATGCGTCCCACCGCCCAGTTGCGGTACCACTTGCGATCCGAGGGGATGATGTACCAGGGAGCCACGTCCGGATTGCACTTGCTGAGCAGGTCGTTGTAGGCGTCCATGTAATCAGGCCACTTCGACCGGGTGTCGAGATCTCCGGGGTTGTACTTCCAGTACTTGGCGGGGTCATCAAGACGAGCCTGCAGCCTCTCCTTCTGGGCGTCCGGGGAAATGTGCAGGAAGCACTTGACGACCTTGCAGCCGTCAGCCGCCAGTCCGAGCTCGAACTCGTTGATGAGGTCGTAACGCTCCTTCCAGACCTTCTCCTCGACGAGGTTGTCGACCCTGGCCACGAGGACGTCCTCATAGTGGGAGCGATCGAAGACGCCCAGCATTCCGGGCTCGGGCAAGGCCTTCCTCACTCGCCACAGGAAGTCGTGCTTAAGCTCCTCGTCGGTCGGAGCCTTGAAGCTGTGGTGGTGAATTCCCTGCGGGTCAACCAGTCCGAAGACGTGGCGGACCACTCCACCCTTGCCAGCGGTGTCAAGCCCCTGGAGAACGACGAGCACGCGGCGAGCCTCGTCAGGGTTGCTGCGGCCGCGGGCGAACAGCGTCTCCTGCAACTCCGAGAGTTCCTCGGCCATCGGCTCGAACTCCTTGAGGGTCCTTTCCTTGTCCCCAGGTGCCTCCGGAGTCGCGCCGGTGTCGATCTTGTTGATGTCAACCGGGGGCTGCGGGCAGCGCAGCACATCGGACAGCTGAAGGGAGTCTTTGGCCATGTGAGTTCGTCCTTCCTCGGTTCTTGCTCCTCCATCCTGCCGCGACCCGGCGGACTCGGCGCGGGAATGACAACATCCGAATTACCGTTTCACTCAACACGGAACCGGCGAGATGCGCCGGGCTGGAGGAGATCATGACCAACGAGAACACCACCCCACCAGACCTGCAACCGGGTCTCGTGCTGACCCCCGATCAGTGGCGTCAGCGTCTTAGCGACGAGGAATACCACGTGCTGCGGGAGGCGGGCACCGAGGCTCCCTTCGTGGGGGAATACACCGACGCCACTACCGAGGGCGTCTATCGCTGTCGCGCCTGCGGGGCTGAGCTGTTTCGCTCCACCCATAAATTCCAGTCCAGCTGCGGTTGGCCTTCCTTTTACGCGCCGCTGGCCGAGGACCGAGTTCGTTACCTCACTGATGAGTCCCTTCCGGGGCGCCCACGGACGGAGGTCAGATGTGCCCGATGCGACTCCCACCTCGGACACGTTTTCGCCGGTGAAGGCTTCGACACCCCGACCGACCTGAGGTACTGCATCAATTCGATCTGCCTCGATCTCGATCCTGCAGAAACTGACAAGTGACGACCTCCTCACGGTGAAAACCCTCAACCTGAACCATGAGGACCGCATCTATCCGCGGTGCGCGGCGCGTCGGAGAGCACCAGGGGTGGCAATCCCCATAGCCTGAAAAGGTGATTCGGCAGATGTATCCGGTGGATTTCGAGGAGTTGCGTTCCCGAATCCTCAAGTATTCGTGGTCAAGCAAGCTCGAGGTTCGCGAGATACCCGCTCCTACCCGCATCTCGCCGTTCTCGGTGGCGATCGAAGGATCCGTCATCATCAAGGGTGACGAGCTCGGAAGCGGACGTCTCATCCTGCTCCACAACCCCTCGGGATCCGATGCCTGGCGGGGAACGAGCCGATTCGTTGCCATGATCCGTGCCGAGGTCGATCCGTCGATGGCTTCTGACCCCCTGGTCGGCAACGTCGCATGGTCCTGGCTGACCGATTCCCTCGACACCCATCACGCGCTCCGTCACGCCGAGGCCGGCACCGTCACCTCAGTCGTCAGTCGGCCATTCGGGCAGCTCGCTGCCGACCCCGAGTCGAATCACATCGAGGTGCGCGCTTCATGGACGCCGACCTTCTCGACTGCCGAAGACGTCGATTCACACGCGGAATCGTGGAGCGACCTCTGCCTGCTCTCGTGTGGGGTCTCCCCGATTCCTGACGAGATCACCGCGATCTCACCACGACGGGCCAAACTCGCGTGAGCGATTTCCCCGTCCTTGCAGAGCCTCGGGAAGGAGTGCCGCCAGTCGTCGCTTCTCCCGAGGCTCTTCGCCACACGTGCCAGGCGCTTCAGAACGGCCACGGTCCCGTCGCGATCGACACCGAGCGGGCCCATGGTTTCCGTTACAACCCGCGCGCCTACCTCATCCAGTTGCGCCGTGAGGGGTCTGGCACTCACCTCGTCGATCCCGTCTCCCTCGGCGAGACGAACGGTTTGAAGCCTCTTGCCGATGCCCTCGCCGGGACACAGTGGATCCTCCATGCCGCCACCCAGGACATACCATGCCTGGCGATGGACGGTCTTCGTCCTGACGACCTGTTCGACACCGAGTTGGCTGGACGCCTTCTCGGCCTTCCTCGCGTCGGCCTGGGATCGATGGTCGAGCACTACTGCGGGGTGACCCTTCTCAAGGAACATTCCGCCTCGGACTGGTCTCGACGTCCCCTCCCCCATGACTGGCTCGTCTACGCCGCTCTGGATGTCGAGCTCCTCAACGACGTGCGAGAAAAGGTCATAGCCGACCTCCAGGAGGCTGGAAAGGACGAATGGGCTCGTCAGGAGTTCGCCCACCTCGTCATGATGGCCGCTGAACTACCCAGTGAGGAACCGGGTGTCGACGCGTCCCGTTGGCGCCGGATCAGCCACATCGGTAACGTTCACAGCCGAGCTGGGCTGCAGCTGGCACATGACCTGTGGCTGGCCCGCGAGAACCTCGCCCACGACCTCGACATTGCTCCGGGCAGGCTGTTGCGTGACGACGCCCTCGTCGCAGCCGCAAAACACTGCGACCGCACCGTCAACGTCGATGTCGAGAAAATCTTGTCCACCAAGGGATTCCATCGCGGCCAGGCCAAGAAATATCATCAGACCTGGGTCGACGCCATCGACCACGCTCGTGGCGTCTCGCCGAAGAAGTACCCGCCATTTCGCGAGTATTCCTCAGCGATCCCCCACCCCCGCTCCTGGGAGCGTCACCATCCTGAGGAGGCTGCCCGCTGGGCGGCGGTCAGACCGGCCGTCAATGAGGTGGCCGCTGACCATGACGTCCCACCGGAAAACCTCTGTACCCCGGCATGGTTGCGGCAATTCGCATGGCAGCCACCGCACGACCTCTCCATCGCGGGGGTCGATGCGTTCTTCGCAGATTTGGGCGCCCGTCCGTGGCAGCGAGGGATCCTCGCGAGTCTGCTCAGCGAGGTCATGGCTGAGCTGTGATCGCGACCTCAGGCTCTCTGGTTGAGAGGAGTCAGCTCACTGGGCGTCGAGCTGGGAGGCCAGCTGAGCGACCGCTTCAGCGATCCCCTCGGCATTCAGGCCCAGCTCAGCCATGATGGCCGACCGCGAGTCATGGTCGAGGTAGCGCTGCGGGATGCCGAGGTTGCGGGTCGGACGCCAGACACCTCGTTCTGACAAGGCGTCAGCCAGATGGGATCCGAGTCCGGAGACGACCAACCCGTCCTCCACACTGATGACGGCATGAGCCCTTGATGCCTCCTCGAGAAGACCCTCGCAGACCGGGAGGGACCAGCGGGGGCTGACCACTCGCACCGGGACGTCGAGACTGTCTGCTGCCTTCAAGGCATCAGTGCACAACTGACCATGGGCAACGACGAGGATGCCGTCCTCCGGTCCTTCGCGCAGGACGTCCAGGCCATCATGGGAGGACACCACTGGGATGTCGTCAGGCATGGGAGCCTTCGAGTACCGGATGACGGTGGGTCGGTCATCAGTGTCGACGGCCTCGTCAAGTAGCGAGATCAGATGCTGACGGTCACGAGGTGCCGAGAGCATAAGGCCGGGCACGATCCCGCAGATCGCCATGTCCCACATGCCGTTGTGGGAGGCGCCGTCGGTGCCGGTGATTCCAGCCCGATCCAGCACGATCGTCACGCCGGCATGGTGCAGACCAGCATCCATGAGGAGCTGGTCGAAGGCCCGGTTGAGGAAGGTCGAGTACAAGGCGACGACCGGGTGAAGACCGGCAGCGGCCATACCAGCCGCCGCGGTGACCGCATGCTGCTCGGCAATGCCGACGTCGAGAACCCGCTCCGGGTGACGGGCGGCAAACGGGGCCAGTCCGACTGGGTGGAGCATGGCAGCAGTCACGCCGACGACGTCGGGACGTCTCTCCCCCAGCTCGACCATGGCACCGGCAAAGGCATGGGTCCACGAGGCGCCACCGGCAGCCTTGAGGGATTCTCCCGTCTTGGGGTCGATCTGACCGACGGCGTGGAAGTGGTCCTCCTCGTTGGCCTCAGCGGCAGCGAATCCCTTGCCCTTCGTCGTCATGACGTGGACGATGACGGGATGCTCGTAACGCTTGGCCAGTTCGAGGGCGCGCTCGACGGATGAGACGTCATGGCCGTCAACCGGACCGAGGTACTTGATTCCCAGGTCCGAGAAGATCCCGTTGCCGATGAGGGCGTCCTTGACGCCGGCCTTCGCCGCGTGCATGAGACCGAAGACCTGTTTGCCCAGCGGCTTCTCGGTGACATGCCGCTTCATACGATCAAGGGCTTCCTCATAGTGAGGATCGGTGCGAATGATGGCGAGCTGGTTGGCCAGACCTCCCACCGTCGGGGTGTAGGAGCGTCCGTTGTCATTGACGACGATGACCAGACGCAGATCCTGCTGATCCGCGATCGAGTCCAGGGCTTCCCAGGCCATACCACCGGTGAGTGCACCATCGCCGATGACGGCGACGACCGTGCGGTCCTCGCCACGCGAGAGGAATCCCTCGGCAATGCCCTCGGCCCAGGACAAGGAGGTGGAGGCGTGCGAGTTCTCCACCCAGTCATGAGCCGACTCGGACCGGCTCGGGTATCCGGACAATCCGCCGCGCTGACGCAGCTTGTCGAAGCCAGCAGCACGTCCGGTCAGGATCTTGTGGACATAGCTCTGGTGACCGGTGTCAAAGATGATGGGGTCATGAGGTGAGTCGAAGACCCGGTGGAGTGCGATCGTCAGTTCGACGACGCCGAGGTTCGGCCCCAAATGGCCGCCAGTACGCGAAACATTGTCGATGAGAAAGGTACGAATCTCTTCGGCGAGGTCTTCGGTCTGCTGGGTGGTGAGTTTCCTCACGTCGTCGGGGCAGCCGATGTCGTCGAGAAGAGCCATACGTGCCATCTTAGGACCTGCCACCAGGGTGCCGGGCCCACTTTGCGTTCCGTTTCGCCTCACGCTCACAATCTGGCTACCTTCTTCACAACTGGTAAGTCCCGGGAGGGCCAGGATGCACGAATGTTCGGCACGAGACGGTACCGGGCCAATCCTTCACCACCGCCCCGGAAGAAAAAGGATGGGCCCGGCAGATCATGGGGAGTCAGGCACGCACGGCCTTGAGGATGAGAGGCAGGTCCTGACTCAAATCAGCGTTCCAGCAACCCCAGTCGTGGCCGCCATCACACTTGAAACCGCCGTAAGTGCGGGTCGTGTAACGGATGTAGGTATGGGGAACCTGGCGAGCAGCGAGCCGCACGTGCAGAGCCGTCGTATTGGCTCCAACAGCGGTTTCGATGGCCATGGCAGCTGGATTGCCGGTACCCAACCCAGTGCCCGCATACAAAGCCAGACGGGTGCCGTCACGCTGAATGCTGGCGAGGTTGTCGGCTCCCTCCCTACTGGACGGGTTCGCCTCGACGAGTGTCTTGTTGGTTCGCACCATCGGGCCCCAGACCGAGTCAGGCTGATATCCACTCGTGACGAGCTGTTCGGCCACGGTGGCCCGCACCGAGGTGCTCTCGATGTCGACAGCACCGGAGTAGGCCGAGACCGAGGAGAACATCCCCGGATGCTCCATCGCGTAGTGGTAAGCCCCGTAACCGCCCATGGAGAGGCCGGCAATGGCGCGATGCTTGCCTGACGCCACGGTGCGGAAGGTGGCGTCGACAAAGGGAATTACCTCGTCGAGATGGTGATGCAACCAGTCGGCGTCACCGCGAGACTGGTTCGCCCAGTCGGAGTACCAGCTGACCTTGCCACCCTCCAATGTCACCGTGATGAGGTCGGCATCGGCGGTGATCTGTTCTGCCCTGCCCTGCTTGCCCGACTCGTCGGTCCAGTCACGGACCCGACCGCTTCCACCGCCGGGAAGCAGGTAGAGGACCGGGTAATGCTTGTCGGGATGGGAGGCGTACCCAGCTGGCAGGGTGACGCGGATGGCCATCTGACCATCAAAGGTCTGTGCGGGATCGATCGACGGGGTCGAGTAATTGATCTGCCAAGTGCGCTGCAAGCCCGAGACCTTCGTCACGGAGGTGACGGTGATGCCCCTGGTGTCATGGATCTGCGCGTCATGGATCTGCGCGTCATGGACCTGTCCGAGGATTTCCGGAACGGCTGCCGCGACGTCACTGGTCGGGGCATCGGAAGTGGCCGGTGCGGCGTGGGCTGCCATGGGCGTCAGTGTCAAGGCTCCGCCGGTCAGTGCAGTCACCACGATTCGGGTGAGTCGTCCCATCGGTGTTTCCCCTCGTCGGCGATTCTCAGCGCTGTTTGTCGTCACTGTAGTGACCAGAGGGTCACGGGATGTGAGGGTTGTCACACGGATTTCAGGGCGTCTCGAGGGCACCCACCATTTCGTCGTCGCCCCTGCCCTGGTGCGATTTCTCAGGAGACGATGACCGGGGGCGGGAACCACGTGGTTTCCGCCCCCGGTTGAACGCATGTGTCAGTTACGAGCCATGTTCCTCAACACGTATTGAAGGATGCCTCCGTTGAGGTAGTAGGAGCGCTCTCCTGGGGTGTCGATGCGGACGACGGCGTCGAACTCAACGTCCTTCTCACCGTTGACGGCCTTGACGTGGACCGTTTCCGGGATCATCTCGTTGATCTTGTCGACGCCAGTGATCTCGAAGGTCTCCTCGCCGGTCAGGCCGAGGGAATCAGCCGACTCGCCCTCCGGGAACTGCAGCGGCAGGACGCCCATGCCGATGAGGTTGGAGCGGTGGATACGCTCATAGCTCTCGGTGATGACGGCCTTGACCCCCAGCAGCTGGGTACCCTTGGCGGCCCAGTCACGGGAAGATCCGGAACCGTACTCCTTGCCACCCAGGACAACCAGCGGGATGCCCTGTTCGCGGTAGCTCACCGAGGCGTCGTAGACCGTGGTGACGGGGCCGTCGACCTTGGTGAAGTCGCGGGTGAAGCCGCCCTCGGTTCCCGGGGCCAGCTGGTTGCGCAGGCGGATGTTGGCGAAGGTGCCACGCATCATGACCTCGTGGTTTCCACGGCGGGATCCGTAGGAGTTGAAGTCGCGACGCTCGACGCCGTTGCCAGCAAGCCACTGGCCCGCCGGGGAGTCAGTCTTGATATTTCCGGCCGGGGAGATGTGATCGGTGGTGACCGAGTCGCCGAGCTTGAGCAGAACGCGGGCATCGGTGATGTCACCAACCGGGTCGGGTTCAGCCTTCATACCGTCGAAGATCGGCAGCTTGCGGACATAGGTGGAGGCAGGATCCCAGGAGAAGGTTTCACCCTCGGGGGTCTCCAGCTCCTTCCAACGCGGGCCACCGTCGAAGACGTCGGCGTAGCGCTCGGAGTACATCTCAGCGGAGATGGACGATCCGACGATCTCCTCGATCTCCTTGGTGGAGGGCCACAGATCGGCCAGACGAACCTCGCGGCCGTCCGGGGTGGTGGCCAACACATCGTTGTTGAGATCGATGTCCATGGTGCCAGCGATCGAGTAGATCACCACCAGCGGTGGGCTGGCCAGGTAGTTCATCTTGACGTCGGGGCTGATGCGACCCTCGAAGTTACGGTTGCCGGAGAGGACTGCCGTGACGGCCAGATCGTTCTCGTTGATGGCGGCCGAGACCTCGGGGATGAGCGGACCAGTGTTACCGATACAGGTGGTGCAGCCGTAGCCGACCAGGTCGAATCCCATGGCAGCAAGGTGCTCGGAGAGTCCGGCTCGCTCAAAGTAGTCGGTGACAACCTGGGAGCCCGGGGCCAACGAGGTCTTGACCCACGGCTTCGGCGATAGACCCAGTTCGTGGGCCTTCTTGGCCACCAGCCCGGCAGCGATCATGACGCTCGGGTTCGAGGTGTTGGTGCAGGAGGTGATGGCGGCAACCGTCACGGCACCGTTGCGCAGCTCGAAGGAGCGTCCATCGGCCAGGCTGACCGGAATGACAGCACCCGGGTTGGTGGTGTAGTCGGGAACGGTCTTCTCGAAGGTCTCCTTCGCCTCGGAGACGAGGATACGGTCCTGCGGACGCTTCGGGCCGGCGATGGACGGCTTGACCGTCGAGAGGTCGAGCTCCATGTACTCGGAGTAGCGGGGCTCGCGATCCGGGTCGTGCCACATGCCCTGGGCATTGGCGTAGGCCTCGACGAGTTTGACCTGGGACTCGTCACGACCGGTGAGGCGCAGGTAGTCCAGGGTGACGTCGTCGATCGGGAAGACGGCGATGGTCGAGCCGTACTCAGGGCTCATGTTGCCCAGGGTGGCGCGGTTGGCAAGCGGCACGGCGGCGACGCCGGGGCCGTAGAACTCGACGAACTTGCCGACGACCTTGTGCTCACGAAGCATCTGGGTGATCGTCAGGACGAGGTCGGTGGCGGTGACGCCGTCAGGCAGCTCACCGGAGAGCTTGAAGCCCACGACACGCGGAACCAGCATGGAAACCGGCTGACCGAGCATGGCGGCCTCGGCCTCGATGCCACCCACACCCCAGCCGACGACGCCAAGACCGTTGACCATGGTGGTGTGGGAGTCGGTGCCGACGCAGGTGTCCGGGTAGGCGACCTTCTTGCCGTCCTCGTCATGGACGAAGGTCACGCGGGCGAGGTGCTCGATGTTGACCTGGTGGACGATGCCGGTGCCCGGCGGGACGACACGGAAGTTCTCGAACGCGGTCTGGCCCCAACGCAGGAACTGGTAGCGCTCACGGTTGCGCTGGTACTCGATGTCCTTGTTCTGCTCGAAGGCCTCCGGGGTGCCGAAGCGCTCGACGATGACGGAGTGGTCGATGACCATCTCGGCGGGTGACAGCGGGTTGACCTTGCTGGGGTCACCACCAAGATCGGTGACTGCCTCACGCATGGTGGCCAGGTCGACGATGCAGGGCACGCCGGTGAAGTCCTGCATGATGACGCGGGCCGGGGTGAACTGGATCTCCTTGGACGGCTGGGCGTCGGCGTCCCAATGTCCCAGGTCGGTGATCTGCTCGGCGGTGATGTTGGCACCATCCTCGGTGCGCAGCAGGTTCTCGAGCAGGACCTTGAGGCTGTACGGCAGGCTGTCGGAACCGTCGACCTTGGTGACGTCGTAGATCTCGTAGGACTGGCCGTCGACGTCGAGGGTTCGTCTCGCGTCGAAGCTGTTGACACTCATGTGGACTCCTGACTAGTCGATGCGGATCTCATCATCTCGCGTCGAGCTCCACCACCGTGGCGGAACAAGATATCTTGATGTCAAGATATCTTGTTGTGAAACGGCCCCCAAGTTAGGCTTGACTAAGAAGTAGAATGAACCCACCGGATCATCAGGCCCCGCCGGCATGCTCAAGGTGAACGCCTCCATCCGACTTGCTCATGGCACCAGAGCCCCGCGCTGCACCCTTTTTGGGACGGTGCGGCGGGATACAGTCGTGGTGGCCATGGAGACGCCCCTGTCAGCACCGCAACACGGCGTCACCACCCCAGCCTGCAGCACATCGTGGTTCCGGACAGGATTCATCGTATGGATCAGTCAAGATCGTATGGATCAGTCAAGTCCCTCAGATCGGGGATCGGGCCCCAACTCGTCGTCATCTGTCACTTCGACCGCATGCGGCGGGGCGCTCTGCTTCTCCTTTTCACGCGCCACCTTCCTGGACTTCGCGAGCTCGCTGCGCAGGGCGTCATCACCCATGACGAGGTATACCAGCCCGCAGTCCTGAGGGCCGGTGACGTAAAGCTGGCACAGACTACAAGGATCCCCCGGACGCAGCGGACACATCGGAACTGGACCTGCCATC
Organism: Cutibacterium avidum 44067; assembly: GCF_000367205.1. NCBI lineage: Bacteria > Bacillati > Actinomycetota > Actinomycetes > Propionibacteriales > Propionibacteriaceae > Cutibacterium > Cutibacterium avidum. The sequence continues at coordinate 1,256,738 of NC_021064.1, forward strand.
TCAGATCTTCGGCTCCAGGATCGCCACGGCCTCAACGGTATCTTCGTCAACCCGAGAATTGTCATCAGGCACATACTCCGTCGTTTCCAGACGGTTGAACGCCTCGATGCCGAGCAAATCATAAGCCTCTTCGGGCAACGTGGGATAGAAGGACACGGGGCACTTGAAGCGCACTCTGGTCACAATCGTGTCGCCCTTCTTCGGGTTCGCATCGGGATTTATCTCGATGCCCTCAACCACCTGTCGCAGAATCTCCTTCTGCTGCGCGGGGTCGTACTCGTCGAAATGCTCACGGAACTCGTCCAGCATCTCGTACACGCGAGCCGTCGTCACCTGCTTCTCCTTGGCGCTTTCCAGCTTCGCCTCGGCATCATCAAACGCTACCTCGATGTCTGTGCACTCTTCATAGAGCTTGTCGAGACGCGCCTGCATGTCCTCGTACTTGCGCTCGTAGCTTCGGTCGGAGGCGTCCAGAGAATCGAGCTTGCGTGACAACATGCGCCTTGCCGCCTTGTTGTTGTCCAGCGCCTTGCCGATGCGCTCTACGTCCGCCTCCAGCTTCTCGATGTCCACGGCGGCATCAAGCCCCTCGCGCACGCGCTCCTCGAACACATCGGAGTAAGCCGCGCGGGCTATGACCTCGATGACCTCCCGGTCGATGTACTCCTGTTTGAACTGTCGGGTGAACGTGCAGCTCGGCCCGAACTGCTTCTTGCTGTACTTGCAGGTGTACGCATACGTGGACTTGCCGACCGTTCCGTCCTTCTTGCGCTTCCCGCGCGAGATGTTGGCAATCATCTTGCGCCCGCACGCCGGGCAGACGAGCATCCCCGTGAGAAGATGCACGTGCTCGCCGGGCTTTGCCTCCGGGAACGGATGGGACTCCTCGGCCATGCGCTCCTGCGCCGCGTTCCACGTCGCCTCGTCGATGATTGCCTCGTGCTCGCCCTCGTACACGTCATAATCAGACTGCTTCACAACGCGGTACTCGTTGCGCTTGCCCTTGACGGGCGTCGTCCTGCGCCGCCCGAAGGCGATTTTTCCCGCATACACGGGGTTGCGCAGCACGTTTTTCAGGAACGCCGGGACGAAATGCTCATATTGTCCGTTCCCGCGCACCGTCTTGCGGTACCCCTGCGCATTGAGCCAAGACGCCAGCGCCATAACGCCCTTGCCGTTCTTGGTGTACTCGTGGAATATGATGCGGACGATTTCCGCCTCGGACTCGTCGATTTCCAGATGCCCCTTGCCCTTCTCGTCTTTGACGAGCTTATAGCCATAGGGGGCTTGTCCGCCATTCCACTTTCCCTCGCGGGCCTTCTGCTCGCGCCCAGCCATCGTCTGAACGAGGATGTTCTCGCGCTCCATCTCGGCAAACGCCGACATGAACGCAATCATCATCTTGCCCATCTGGGCTTCGCTGTTGATGCCGTCCTTGACATAGACGAGGTTCGTGCCAAAGTCCTGCATGAGCTGAAGCGACGAGAGGGCATCTGCCGCGTTACGCCCGAAACGGCTCAACTTGAACACGAGGACATAATCAACGTGGACGCCGGATTTTATCTCTTCCATCATCTCTTGGAAGTGAGGACGCCCCGTGATGTTCTTGCCCGAGTAGCCATCGTCTATGTACTCGTGCAATACGCGCAGGTTCTCACGCTTCACATACGCGCGCAGGTCGTAGAGCTGCGCTTCGATTGACTCGCCATTCTCCACTTGCATCTTCGTGGAGACGCGAACGTACAGGAAGCAGGTCTTGGCTTTGTGTGCCACTCCCTTCCGTGATTTCTGATTTGTGCTCATAACAATCCCCTTTGATTGATGAATTGCGTAAATACGCATTTAATTATAAAGCCCGCCGCCCACAAGAGCGACGGGCTTTATCGGTCGTTAATAACCGATAACTTCGGTCTCGACTGTCGAAATCACATCTGCGGGAATGTCATTCACATCAAGCCGATACACAACATTCATACGCGGATTGTACACACCGAGGTATTTCACATTCTCATATTCAGGATGAATGGAATGAAGTCCCATACGCCAATACATAAGCAACTGGAGGGTGTATTTGTTTTGACGTTTTTGCTTCGAAACCTTGAAATCCCACAACGTATCATCCGTCAGAAAGTCACCGTCTCCAGTAGCAACATAACCGGTATAGCCGCCTTCAAATGTCATACCGTCCAACACCTTTGGTCCATACTGCTCGAAGAACCCTAATGAACGCTCGACCATCACGCGTATGTTCTCAATCGTATAACCATCAGGCGTAATATCCTCTACAGGGCGGTATGCCATAATTCCTGCTCTATATGCAGAATCAAACCCAGATAGTTTTACAGCCGCGTCTATTGAGTCGTCATCCAGCCCGCGCACATTAGATATCAGTCTCTCAAAAAGCTCAAGCTGTTGAACAGTAGCAGCACCCATCTGGGAAATCTTAAACGCATCTTCGGCCGAAGTCCCGGACATGAAACGCGTGAGATAGTCCACGGCAATGCCGACCAAACCCGGAGATACGTTTTCCTCTGTATGCAGTTCATCAATGCCGCCCCCGTCGAGCATCGTTTGCTCAAACTCCTTCGGTTTGATATAGCCGCCTCTCGGCTGCTTTATCTTGCCGATACGCTGCGTCACAGAACACATCCATCCGTTCGCAGCAATATCCTGCGGCGTCAGTTCGCCGCTCCTGAGCTTCTCCATTACGTCTTCTCTTGTCAACATAGATTCCACTCCTTCCAAATCAGTTTTCCGAATGTTCCTGAATCCACTCATGGATAATCGCGGAAATCGTCGTTTCCTTCTCAGCCGCCATCACCTTGAGCGCCTTCTTATCGCTCACCGTGAGCGACAGCGAGAGCGTGGTGCGCTTCTCTTCAGTAGCCGTGTCGGCGACGACGGCCTTCTCTATCTTCTTCTGCTCGGCCTCGCGGTCGGCAGCGTATTTCTCGAACATATTCGCCATAGCTTAGCCTCCTTTAATGTCTCTTCGGACTTGAGGTGGGGGTCACGTGTCGAGGCCGTCGGCGATGAGCAGGCAGTGGAGGCGGTAGTTGTCGCGGTTGCGGAAGCCGCGGGCGATGCGGTGGTGGAGTTCGATCAGGCCGTTTATCGCTTCGGTGGGGCCGTTGGACGCGCCCCCGGTGTCGAAGTAGGCCAGGAACGCGTCGCGCCACTGTTTCAGGGTCCGGCCCAGACACGCGATTTCGGGGATCGGGCAGGTCGGCAGAGCCTCGACGAGGTGCTCGGCCAGAGCCCGGCCCTCGGCTGGTGAGTTTGCGTGGTAGACCTCGCGGACGCGTTGCGCGGCTTGCCAGGCAATGAATACCTCTTCATGCGCTTGGTGGGCGTCGATCGCTGTGGCGAGGCGGTGTTTCTGCTTGTCGGACAGGTTCTCTGCTGAGGCTTTGAGGATCGTCTGGATCCCGAACAGCGGGTCGCCGGTGCGGCCTCGGTGGCCGAGGGTGGCTTGTTGGACGCGGCGGCGGACCTCGTCGACTGCTTTCGTGGCGAGGGCGACGACGTGGAAGGCGTCCAGCACCGCTGTCGCGTCGTCGAGGTGCTCGTCGATGGCGTTCTTGTAGCCCCGGAAGGGGTCCAGGGAGGCGACCTCGACCTGCCGCAACCAGTCAGGGCCGCGTTCCTGGAGCCAGGCTGAGTAGGCGGTTCCCGAGCGTCCCGGGACCAGGTCCAGCAGCCGGGTTCGGGGTGTGCCGTCAGCGGCGGGGGTGAAGTCGACCATGCCGGTGAGCATCTTCAGACCCCGGGTTCGTGGGTTCTTGTGATGCCAGACGTGTTCATCAACCCCCAGACGACGGACCCCGGTGAACCGGGACGGGTCGGCGTCAGCGGCCTGGAGGACCGGTTTGATCGCCCTCCACGCGGTCTTCCAGTCGATGCCGAGCTGGCGTGCGAGTCCCAGCACCGAAGCGTGCTCTCGGCGCAGTTGCGCCAAGACCCACCCGATGGCGCGCCGGGTCAACAGGGCCCTGGGCGCGGCGACCGCCGGGTCTTGCTCGGTCAACGAGCCCTTGGCGCACAAGGGTTCGGCGCAACGCCACGTGCGGGTGCGCCACACAATCACGACCGCCGTGTCGCCGAAGGCAACATCGTGCAGGACCCGAGCACGGCGGCCGTGAGACCGCGCGAGAACGCCGCAGTCGGGACAGAATCCCTCGCCAGGGGCGGACTCCACCTCCACGGTGATCGTGTCGGGGCGCGCTCGACGGCGGTCACGTGCAGACCAGACAGGTCGATCAGGGCATCACAACGCGGGCAGTAGTCGGTAGGCTCACACACAGTCGGGGTCTTCTTGGAACAGCGAGTTTGGTCGCTGCTGACCCTGCCGAAGACCCCGACCCCTCACCACACCGAGCCACGACTACCCGCCCCACCCCCAGTCCGAAGAGCCACATTAACGAACAACCGGCAAAATGGAACGAGACCCATGCCGCACCCCTTCTGTACGTCCACCCACATCCGACTGCCGCCCGTAGGGCGGCTACCCCTCGCATCGAGCGGACGCGAGATGCACATGGGCGCTCGAATATCCTACGACCGCTTCAGAGGCGTTTTAAGGCACGAAAAAAGCCCGAGGGGTACCGGAGAGAGTACCCCAACGGGCTGAAAATGCCTTAGAACGCAAATTACGGCCTCTATTGCTCCGCTTCGTCTTCTCCTATGAGTCCGAAGTGACGGAACGCGTCCAGAATCGCCTCGCGCTTCTCGGGCGGGCACTTCGGTTGCTTCTTGTCACCCGACCTATCGGCCTGCGTTTCCAGTCCGCACTCGGCCTTCATCTGCGCAACGTACAAGGAGCTGACCTTCATGCCGTGCGTTTTCTGGACATAATCCTTAATCTGCTCATACGTCGGCTTCGCCACCTTGCCGCCCATGCCAAGCTCGGACGGCGAGATGTCAACGTAGGCGTAACTCTTGACGGATTTTTTTCGGCTCCAGGATCGCCACGGCCTCGACATGATGAGTCATCGGGAAGACGTCGAACGCACGGATCGAACGCGGCACATATCCGCCGACGTCGAACAGGTGCAGATCGCGGGCCAACGCAGCCGGATCACATGCGACATGTGCGATCGCTCGCGGTGACGTTCGCGTCACGGCCTGGACGACAGCCTTGCCCGCCCCCTTGCGCGGGGGATCCAGCACGACGAGATTCGACTTGGCCTTCATGCGCGGCAGGACCCGTTCCACCCGCCCGGCAGTGAAACGCCCACCGGGGACATTTCGTCGTGCCAATGCCACCGCCTGACGCGACACCTCAATGCCACGAACGCGAACGCCATGATCGGCGAGCAGACCTGCGAAGAGTCCAACCCCGCAGTACAGATCCAGGGCCTCGTCACCCTGATGAGGATCCAGGCCACCCACCACGGCGTCGGCCAACGCCTCAGCTGCCCCGGGGTGGACCTGCCAGAAGCCGCCGGCGCCAACCTTCCAACGCCGCTGACCCACCTGAGCCGTCATCGTCTCGCCGCCGGCGATGAGCTGCCCATCCGCGATGACACTCACCTCCGGGTCCTGTGTGAGGCAGCTAGTCACCATGACAATCGCCTGGTCGGCCGCGCGGCACGCTGACTCGGCAGCCGGACGCCCAGCGGGATGCGCGATGGGGCAACCACCTTCAGGCACTCTCACCACATCATGACTGCGGTGGCGTCGCAGAGCCGGCCGTCCATCGAGGCTGCAATATTGCATACGGGTCCGCCAGCCCAGACCGTCGGAGGAACCGTCGACAGTCTCCACGGATCCAGTCCACTTGATGCCGGCGATGCGACTGAGCTGTTCGGCAACGACCCGTCGCTTGAGCTCGCGCTGGAACTCGACGTCGACATGCTGGAAGTCGCAGCCACCACACATCCCCGCGACGGGGCACGGCGGGACGACGCGGTGCGGATCAGGCGAAATGACCTTGACGGCCTGCCCGAACCAGTGCGAGGCCTTGGAGGTGTCGGTCAATCGAACCCGAACCTTCTCCCCTGGCAATGAGCCGCGGACGAAGACGACCCTGCCGTCCAGATGCCCCACGCAGTAACCACCGTGGGCGACCTTGCCCATGACGAGGTCGAATTCCTCGGCGGGGGACGCATCAACAGACTCCTGCATCAGGCCAAGTCTAGGCCCCCAGTGGTGTCACTTCCGTGCGGCTGAGGCCTTGATATGCCTCGAACCCCGCAATATCAGGGGTGGACGAGGCCACGTTCGCGAGAAGCTGACGTTGTGGCACTACCCGTGACAGCTTGGTGGTGATCATCACCACGAAGCCGTCACAAGGAAAGCATCCCGATGTCAGTGCCGCGGCGTGATCGTCGCGCTGGGATCCCGCCACGATCGCGGATCGTTGCGCTTCCAGCGCTTCTCCAGAATCGCCGAGCTGCACAACTGGTACGGCACCGAGGAGATGAGAACTCCGGGCATGAAGTGCAGGCGCGCCCGCACCACGAGAGCCGTCTGGTTGTGCAGGAGATGCTCCCACCAGTGACCGACGACGTACTCAGGAATGAACACCTCGACCATGTCTCGCGGATTCTCACTACGGATATGACGGATGTGGTCGATGAACGGGTTGGTGATCTCGCGGTACGGGGAGGCAATGACCTTGAGGGGGATGTCGATGTCCTCCTCGTCCCAACGCTCCAGCAGGCGGTCCGTGACGTCGGGATCGACGTCGACGATGACGGCCTCCAGGAAGGTCGGCACGGTGGCCTTCGCGAACTGAATGGCCCTCATCGTCGGCTTGTTGAGGTCCGCGATCATGATGACCGCGTGCACACGCGACGGCAGGGCGCGATCGGACGGACTGTTGAGCTCCAGCTCCTCGGCCACCGCGTCGTAGTGCTTCTTGATCCCCGTCATGAGGCCATAGACAACTGCCATCGCGATGAGCGCGAGGTAGGCCCCATGAATGAACTTCGACGCCAGGATGATGACCAGGACGATGCCCGTGCCCACCAGGCCAATGCCGTTGATGACGCGCGAGTGCTTCCACCTGCGGCGCTCCTTGACCGAGGCTGAGGCGTCGGTGCGCAGCAGCCGCGTCCAGTGGCGCATCATTCCGGTCTGGCTCACCGTGAAGGAGATGAAGACGCCGACCACGTACAACTGGATCAGCGCAGTCACCGAGGCGTTGAAGACCAGCACGAGGATGATGGCGCCGGTGGCCAGCGTCAGGATGCCGTTGGAGTAGGCCAGACGATCGCCACGGGTGTGCAGACGACGGGGTAGGAAGCCGTCACGAGCGAGGATCGAACCCAACACCGGGAAGCCGTTGAAGGCAGTGTTGGCAGCCAAGAACAGGATGATCATCGTGCAGACGATCATGATGTAGAAGCCCGGTTTGAAGGAGTCGTAGAAGACGGTTCGGGCGAGCTGGCCGACGACCGTCACTTGGTCCTTGACGACATTTCCGTGAGTGTCGACGAGGCGGGACTCCCCCGTCGGGTCGAACATCTTGACGCCCGTGACATTGGCCAGGACGAGGATGCCCATGAGCATGGAGACGGCGATTCCACCGAGCATTGCCAAGGTCGTGGCGGCGTTCTTCGACTTCGGCTCGCGGAAGGATGGGACACCGTTGGAGATGGCCTCGACGCCGGTCAGCGCGGCACAGCCTGAGGAGAAGGTACGCGCCATGAGGATGACGAAGGCGATACCGACGAGACCGGTGTACTTCGGCGCTCCGACGGCCGTGTAATCGGCGGTGGGAGCGCGCAGACTGTCTCCAAGGACGAAAACCCTTGTCAAACCCCAAATCACCATGCAGATCACTGAGATCATGAAGGCGTACGTGGGCACGGCGAAGAAGGTTCCGGACTCCCTGACACCACGCAGGTTCATGGCTGTCAGAATCGCGATGACGACAGCAGCCGCGACGCCTTCGTGCCCGGCAAGGCCGGGGATCATCGCCTCGGCGTTCTGAATGCCCGACGACACCGACACAGCCACCGTCAGGACGTAGTCGACGAGCAGGGCGGAGGCCACGACGAGCCCGAACTGCGGGCTGAGATTGGCTGTCGCGACCTCGTAGTCACCACCGCCGGACGGGTACGCATGCACCGTCTGGCGGTAGCTCATCACGACGATGAGCATGACGAGGGCAACGGCAATGCCGATCTTCCACGAGAATGCGAATCCGGCAGCGCCTGCCAGCGACAGGGTGATGAGGATCTCGTCAGGGGCGTACGCCACGCTCGAGAGGGCGTCAGAGGCGAACACCGGCAGTGCGATCCGCTTCGGCAGGAGGGTCTCGCCCAGAGCACTGCTCTCGAGTTTGCGCCCGATGAGCACCCTCTTGACGGCTTGGAAAACCTTCACGACGGGCCACTCTACTTGCGTAGAACATCATCGGCACATTGCCGGTACCCTCATGACCGTGAGGTCAGCAACCGCCCTCGGACGAGACAGGCAGACCGGGACGCGGCAGAATGGCCTCGACAACCACGACACGGATGGGTGCCACCGCCACCCAGGAGAGGGGTCACGTGCACATCGTCATCATGGGATGTGGCCGAGTCGGTTCGAGCTTGGCCATCCTGTTGGAGAAGCGTGGCCACGACGTGTCGGTCATCGACATTGACGACAACGCCTTCCGCCGGCTTGGGCCCGACTTCAAGGGGCGGACGGTCAAGGGGGTCGGATTCGACCGCTCTGTGCTGGAGAAGGCCGGCGTCCGCGAGGCTGACGGATTCGCTGCCGTCTCCAGTGGCGACAACTCCAACGTCTTGGCCGCCCGCGTGGTCCGCGAAGAGTTCGGAATCGACAACGTCGTGGCGCGCATTTACGACCAGGGACGTGCTGAGGTGTACGAGCGGCTCGGGATCCCGACGGTCGCGACCGTGCGCTGGGCTGCCGACCAGGTGCTGCGAAGCCTCATGCCGGAGGGTTCTGAGCCGGCCTGGCGTGATCCGTCCGGTCAGGTCCGTCTCATCCGCGTCAACACCCACACTGACTGGGTCGGGATGAAGATCTCCACCATCCAGGACCGCATCCACACCCCGCTGCCCTTCCTATTGCGGTTCGGTCAGGGCATGGTTCCTGACGACGCCACCCTGCTGCAGGACGGAGACGTCGTCTACGCAGCCGTCGAGGTCGAGCGCATCACCGAGATCGAGGGCCTGCTGGCCAAGCCGCCGGTCAAGCGTTGAGTGCCAGACACAACGCTCTGATCACCCGAGGCAAGGAGAATCGTGAGAATCGTCATCGTTGGAGCCGGTAACGTCGGTCGATCCATTGCCCGTGAGCTCACGGCTCATGGGCATCAGATCCTGCTCATCGACAAGAATCCCAAGGCCATGAAGCCGGACACCGTGCCGGAAGCCGAGTGGCTGTGCGCGGACGCCTGCGAGTTGGCGGCCCTCGAAGAGGCCCGCATCGACAACTGTGACATCGCCATCTCGGCCACCGGCGACGACAAGGTCAATCTGGTCCATTCGCTGCTCGCCAAGACCGAATTCGGCGTGCCGCGGACCGTCGCCCGTGTCAACCATCCCGGCAACGAGTGGATGTTCGACCAGGTGTGGGGAGTCGATGTTGCTGTGTCAACCCCGCGGCTCATGGCGGCACTGGTGGAGGAGGCCGTGACCGTCGGAGAGTTAGTCCGCCTGTTCACCTTCCAGAAGGGCCGCGCGAACCTTGTCGAGCTCACCCTGCCTGACAACTCGCCGCGTGTGGGTGACCGCATCCGCGACATCTCGATGCCCGGAGATGCAGTTCTCGTCGCCATCATCCGTGATAGTCAGGGGCGTGCGCCGGAACGTGAGACCGCCCTGGAGGCCGGCGATGAGCTGCTCTTCATGGTCTCGCCGAACTACGAGCCCGATCTGGTCGATCTGCTGGCACCTCACTGATCAGCTGATTCGGATTCTCACCGCCCCGAGGCTTCTTGTGGGGCATCCCGCAACTGTGAGGCAGCACCCACCCTGTTGTCCCGCGCTCCTCTTCGTGTTCTCTCTTTCCCCCTCGTGCCCGGTTCCCCTCCGTCGTGGTAATCCCGGTTCTGGATAAGGCTGCTGTCAGCTGTGGTTGCATCAGGGCCGGTTGTCACCCAGATCCCCACCAGGGTTGAACGCCTCGACAATCTATGGCTGGCCTGGAGAGCAGCAATACCCCACGCGCCCCGCACCTCACCTTGCCCAAGTAGTGGCAATAACGGTTACGACGGCCCCTGCTGCCAACCCACACGACAACAGGAGTCATCAGGACCCGCATCACCACACCAAGACGGAGTGAACGCGTGAGGTGAGCGGGAGGCCAACACGGGTCGGAAGGAAGATGAAAAACGGAGACACGAGATCAGGAATCGGGCAGCCATGCCAGGGAAACAGGCACCGAGCGGTGAAGAAGCGTCAGCGAAGGGAGCTGGGGCCACCCGGCCTGAAGACGAATTCCGGGGCCCGGCGAAGGCCCGGAGACCCCAAGATCCTTCGCTGAAGCTGTCACCTAGTCGAGGACTGCCACTCAGTCGGGAAGAACGGTGTACCTGGGGTTGTAGATCACTCGGCGCCCATCCGCCTCGGTGATCATCCCCTCGACGCTGATCCTTCGTCCAGCGCGTAGCCCCGGGATGCGCCGTCGACCCATCCATATCAACGTCACGGCACCAGTACCGTCGCGCAGCTCGGCCTCGAGCCAGCGATTCGTTCCGCGAGGGTTGAGGGTCAGCACCTCGATCCTCCCCTGGAGGGACGCACGGGAACGCATCCTGGCCTCGGCAATGGTCGAGACCCCGGCATTAATGCTGGAGCGCTGCAAGTCGTCATCGGCAAGATCCTCGTTGGACGCCGTGACCCGGTGCAGGACCCGCCGAAGCATCGACTCGCGGGGAGCGCGAGTATCGGTGCCTTCGGCCATGATCAGGACTCCTCCGGGTGCAGACCCTCAGGAACCTTCAGCGGGATGACGTCGCCGGGGACACGCGGACTGTCGTCGCGACGCACCACGAGGTTGCAGAAGAACTCCAGAAGTAGCTGGCCGGTGGCGTCGAGCTTCTCGCCGAGAGCCGACTCGCCCATCAGCACACCGCGCAGCAGCCAGCGCGGCCCCTGGGCCAACCAGGTGCGGGACACGTGGTACCCATCCTCACCGTCCGGTCCCTTCATCGGGACGATACGACGAAGCTCGGCACCCATCGGCCCTGGGCCGACATTGGCCTCGCCACCCTGAGCAGCGGTGCCGCGGACCATCTCCTCATGGACCTCGTCAATCATGACGGTCGAGGCAGGAGCAGCGAAGAGGGCCACCTCGATGGCGGAGTTCCCCTGAACGACGAGCAGGCTCTGCACGGCACCAGAGGCCTGGTCCAACTGGATCTGCATCTGCATGTTCTCGAACGGGGTGACGATGAGGGAACCGAAGTCGATGCGCTCGACATCGTCGGCGTCGAGGTCGACCTCGTCGATGTCGAAGGGGCCATCCTCGCGGTCGAGGTTGATCCGGTAGGTGGAGGCGTCCTTCTCCTCGCCGGGCTCGTCCTCGTCAGTGGTCTCCTCGACCTCGGGGTCGTCGGGAGCCTCTTCGGTGGTTTCGAGCTCCTCGTCGATGTCCTCATCCGTCTCGACGTCGTCGTTGCGCTTCTTGCGACCGAACATTGTGTCCTTCCTCGACCGACACTGTGGTGTCAACAAATGCAGTCTAACCATCAGCGGGACGCACACCAGAAACGCCGGTCGACCCGTATCCGCCTTGGCCGCGTTCGGTCTCGTCCAGGTCGTCGACCGGCTGGAAGACTGCCTGCACCACCGGGACGATGACGAGCTGGGCTATTCGCGACCCGGCATCAAGGTGCACGGACTCCCTGGGATCAGTGTTGATGAGCAGCACCTTGATCTGTCCTCGGTACCCGGAGTCGATGGTCCCGGGAGCGTTGACAATCGACAGTCCGCGCCGCGCGGCCAGGCCTGACCGCGGGTTGACCAGCCCGACGTAACCCTCCGGCAGGGCGATACGCACACCGGTCTCGACCATCGCCCGCTCCCCCGGCCCCAGGTCCACGTCATGGCGGCAGGTGAGATCGGCCCCGGCGTCACCGAGCATCGCATAGCGGGGCATGGCTTCCGAATCTGCCACGGTCGGGACAATGACGTCAGTCACGGCTGTCCTCCTCATCACGAGAGTCACTAGAAGGATCCTTGGAAACAGGCGGGGAGGACACAGCGGCAGAATCCGGCGCCACCACGTACTCGGACACGATCGCCGCCAACTTGTCGGGGTGACGAGTACTGACGATCCACGCCTGATGCGGGTCTGCAGGATCAGCGAGCCTCAACACGAGCCCAGACTTTATCCAGGGCCGTGTCACGAGGAACGATCCGACCTGATGGCTGGAGTGCATCACGGATGCCATCGTCCCTGCGTCCACGCCCCGAACCCGATCGACCCATCTCCACTCGATCCAGGACCGTCCTGCACCGAATCCGTCCTCAGTGACGACGATGCATACCCGTCCGGCCTCGACGAAGGCAGCAACGACGAGCACGACGATGATGACGGCGACGATGATCCCCGTGGTTGGGCTCGTCCAGGCACCGATCGCCACGATGAGTGAGATCGCGACGGCAGCTCCGATAAGCCACCATGCAGGCGGAGCGCAGAGTCTCTCGGAGTAGACGACTGATCCAGCAGGATGGGGGGAATTCACCGTCACAGCCTAGTCGACGGGCCATGACGCAATATCATGACGTCATGATCCCAGAAAAGATCCTGTGGAAGGTCTACGCCGGTGCCCTCGGCGCCGTCACCACCATCGTTAGCCAGAAGGTCGTCGAAGGCGTGTGGAAGTACGTCACCGGCGACGACGAGACTCCCCAGCCTGATGACCCCGAGGTCTCGACCACGAAAGCACTCTCATGGGCGCTGGCCAGCGGCATCGGGATCGCCGGATCCCAGCTGCTGATGCACCGCTTCGTCAACAAGCGCTGGATGAAGTTCAGCTCGGTCAACCCCATCACCGGCAAGGACTTCAAGGACAAGAACGACGACTGAGCCCCCTACCCCACAAACGACAACGGACCCCCGCCACGTGGCGGGGGTCCGTTCACGTCGGGAGAGGATCAGACGCAATCGACGCAGTAGAACTGGCCGTCACGCTCCTCAGCCAGCTGGGAGCGTCCCTTCACGAGGAAGCAAGACGCGCAGGTGAACTCGCCGGACTGGCGAGGCAACACCCGAACGGTCAGCTCCTCATGGGACAGGTCAGCGCCGGGAAGCTCAAAAGCCTCAGCAGCCTCGACCTCGTCCTCGTCGACCTTTCCGGAGTTCTTGTCGTTGCGCTGGTTCTTGAGCTCCTCGATGGAGTCCTCACTGACCTCCTCATCAGTCTTGCGGGGAGCGTCGTAATCGGTAGCCATGGTCACCTTCCAGTAAGGACTCGAGACGTCGCCAACTCGCTCGTTGCGAGCTGCGACCGCACAACATTCGCACCCTTGTGTATCACACCTGTCAAGTCGACAGACAGCGCGCCGGGGCATCCGGGCGGTACCATCACGCCCGGAGGCAGTAAGTTGGTGACTCACACAGCCAAACCCCGACCACAAGGGATCGGGAGGGAAGGTGGACGATGGACAGCGCTCTGAGCCCCCGCGAGATTCAGTCGCGGATCCGTTCCGGGGCCACTGTCGAGGAGGTGGCCGCAGAGGCGGGCGTCGGCGTCGACCAGGTGGAGCCCTTCGCCGTACCGGTCCTCGCCGAGTTGGACCACATCATCGAGGTTGCCATGACGTGCCCGGTTCGCCGCGCCGGCGCGGCCGGGTCCCACCGCACCCTGGGGACCGTCATTTCCCGCGTCGCCAAGGCCAATTCAATCCCCGATGAGAAGATCTCCTGGCGGTCGTGGCGCCACGAGGATCGCACCTGGGCCCTCGAGGCCACCTGGCCCGAGACCGAGGATGGAGCTCCGAGCGCAGCGATGTTCCGCTTCGATCTCAAGGGACGCCACACCTCCCCTGAGGACGCCGGTGCACGTTGGCTCGTCAACGACCGGTCCCCTGCTCCCGCTGAGCCGTTGCCAGATGGTGCTCCCGATCCCGATCAGGAGCCGACGCTGGATCTCAACGACGAGTTGGCCATCGTTCGCGCAGTGAGCAATCATCCGCAGCAGCCGGCCGACCCCAATGCCGTCGCCGGGATGACCAAGCACGACGGGGTCTATGACTTCGTCCCCTCATCCCCGGCCGACATGGACATGCTCTACGAGATGCTGGCAGGCTTCCAGGAGGACTCGGTCAACATTTATGAGGGCTTGGAGACGCCGGTGGTCGACGCCGATTCCGCCCCCGGAGTCCAGACGTCGGAAGCATCACAGGCCGCAACGCAGGAGTCCCAGACCGACGACTTCCAGGACGAGAACGCTCCCTTGGACACAACCGAAGATCCCCCCACCGCTCCTGATCCGAAAAGGCCTGAGCCCGGGACGGACGCTCCTGCCAGGAAGCCGACGACCAGGGCGACGTCTCGCAGGTCGAAGTCCACCAAGGACAGCCAGCCTGCCGACAAGGACGAGCCCCGACAGGATGCCCTCGTCGAGGGTGGCGAGCAGCCGCGCAAGAAGCGCAAGCCTCGCAAGTCTAAGAGGGCGTCGATCCCGTCGTGGGACGAAATCATGTTCGGAGGACCCACCCCCCACGCGTGAGAGGTCACGACCGCCGGAGACGTTCACAACCACACGAGCCCCGCCGTCCAGCCGGGCTCGTGGCATTCGGGGCTCTCAGCCGTCGAAGGGCAGGGTTTGCTCCGAAAGGGTCGCCTTGGACATTTCTCCGGTAATTCCCTGACGGTGATGACGACGACACAACACCTCGTAGTGGATCTCGGATCCGCCGCCGATGTCGCCGACGCCCACCTGATCCCCCTCACGCGCCATGACGCCGCCGACGATACGGGCGTTGTGGGTCGCAGGACGTCCGCACCAACACAGTGGCGAGACGGGAGGCTGGACGACACGGTCGGCGAGCTCGACGAGCCGTTTGGATCCGGGGAAGAGCGCGGTCCGGAAATCGGCGAGGATGCCGAAACAGTAGACGTCAACCCCGAGGTCGTCGACGACCCGCGCGAGCTGATCAATCTGTTCGGGACGGTAGAACTGGGCCTCGTCACAGATGAGGTAGTCGATGCGCCCACCGCGACTCAACCGCGCTACGACGTCTTGGTAGAGGTCCAGGGAGTCCGTCACCTCGACGGCCTCGACGCTCAGACCGATTCGGGAGGTGATGCGGGCACCGCCGGACCGATCGTGCATGGCATACCTGACACCCTGACGGTCATGGGCCGACTGAGCGTGGTCCATCTGCAACGCGAGTGTGGACTTTCCGGAGTCCATCGGCCCGGTGTGGAAGACGAGCTCAGCCATCCTCAGCCCTCGCAGACCTGCGCCAGCAACGGAATCCTCATCTCTTGCGGGGTCAGGGAACCATGCATGCCGACCAGGGAGAGTTCCTTGGGGGTGGCACGGCTCATGATCGCCCAGTCGTCACGGGTGATCGCCAGCACATCACCGAACCGGGATCGAGTGGATTCATCGACAGGCCCGAAGAGTTCCGCGTCGACGGCGTCATCACCCACCACGACCTGGGCACGATCTCCGAGCACCCGTCGCCAACGCTGTGCGACCTCGTCGGGACGTCGGGTGTAGATGTGGCGGAATCTCGGCTCCCCTGCCAGCAGATCGACGTCTGCGAGCAGTCCTCCCTCGTCCTCCACCATGACGCGGTGGTCCTGCGGCACATCGATCATGCCGTGATCTGCCGTAACCACCAGCGCAGTGCCGGGATCCAGCTCGTCGAGGAGAGCCCCGACGAGATCGTCAACCCACATCAAACGCGATCTCCACGCAGCGGACTGCCATCCCTCACCGTGGCCGACATGGTCCAGGGAACGCTCGTAGACGTAGGTCAGAGAGACCTCCCCGCCCTGAGACGCGGCGAGGGTCTTGCGGACCCGCTCGTCGACGTCGTCCTCGTTGCGAACGGCCACGAATCTCGGACCCCGCAAGCTCGCTCGCGTCAGCCCAGACCTCTCGAACCGTGCCGGGCCGACGCTGCTGACCGTCACTCCCGCTGCCACCAGGTCTTCGAAGGCCGTCGGGTGGGGCTGGACCACCTCGGGGTCGTCTCCGTTGGCCCAGCTCAACGCGTTCATGGCCTGTCCGGAGGGAGCACGGAAGGTGTACCCGGCGACGCCGTGGCGTCCGGGAACGGCACCTGTACCGATACAGCTCAACGAGGTGGCCGTCGTCGACGGAACCTGGCAGGTCAGGTCATGGCACACCTGCATGTCCGACAGGGCGGGAGCCAAGTGACGGGACTGCTCGAGGTTCTCCCGCCCCATCCCGTCGACGAGTAGGAAGACGTAACGCCTCGCCTCGGGCAGGCCGAGCCCAGCCGACCTCTGACCCGTCAACACCCTTCCCATGGCGGGCACCAGGTCGGAAAGGGTTTGCGGACCCGGCGCCATGAGGTCAGGGCCAAGCAATGAACTCATCGTGAATGAACTCATCGTGCTGCTCCAGTGGCGACCTGCATTCGAGTGGCAAACCCCATCATCCGCTCGACCTGGTCGGGGCCGTCAGCAGCAGGACTCATCCGGATGACGATGTCATCCCCGCTGAAGGTGCCGGTGTAGCCATGATCGGCGGTACACATCGGGTCACCGCAAGTGGCAGGCTCGAGCTCGATGCGCGACACCGCGCCCCACGTCATCTGCAGCCAGGTCTCCACGGTCGCTGCTGAGGGGTCCTTGCCGAATTTGTCGGGATGCTGGACGACGCGCGTCAGCACCACCGAGCTCACCTCCGACAGCGGGATCGACTCACTCGAGGTCACGGCCTGGAGCTGTCCTCCCTCGGTCCGCTCGTCGGTGTGACCGATGAGCATTCGCGTCGCAGTGCGCAGAATGACGGTGAGGTGCCGGTGAACCTCGTCATTGTCGAATACTGCCTCGAGGTGAAGCAGATGGTCGAGGATCTCCTCTCCTGCCAAGGAGGTTTCGGCGACGTCGCTGACCAGTTCAGGGAAGAACCCACAGGACTGGATCTCGGCAGCTAGGGCAGCCGGAAGAGGAGTTCGGGCTTGATCGACAGACTGGCTCACCGGCCCATCGTCCCACGACGAAGCCCGATCCAGTAATCTCCAAGACATGTCGAACCGGCCGTTCATCGGAGCCCGAGTCGAGGATGTCCTTCACAGGCGCCTCAACACCACGCTGCGCCGACGCGGTTGGGTGCAGCGCGTGATCGGATATCGCAGTTACGGATCGGCCACCCATGTGCGCGTGCTGGGCCGAGTCGTCCTCACCAGTCCCCCTGGTGCCACTCCGGAAGAGGAGCGTCATCCTGACCGTTCTCCGCTCACCCGGCGCAACATGTTGTCCATCGACCTGCTGTCCCAGCGAGGATGGCGCAACTTCCTCGGTCTTCCGGCGCCGGGTACCGAGGTCGTCGTCGACGTCAACGGGGAGAAGATCACCGTCCGGGCAGACCGTGGCGGATACGTGGACGTGCGCGTCAAGAACAATGGGCTGCAACCGGGATGGCACGAGGTCACCCTCTCGACCTCCGGGGACACGACGAAGGCGAAGGTCCTCGTCGTCTCACGCAACACCCGTTTCGGCATCGTGTCCGACATCGACGACACCGTCATCGCAACCTCCCTGCCGCGATCTCTCATCGCCGCCTGGAACTCCTTCGTGCTCACCGAGCAGGCCCGCAAATCCATTCCCGGTATGGCCCGCATGTACCAGAAGCTGTTGGAACGCCATCCCGACGCACCCGTGGTCTACGTGTCCACCGGCGCCTGGAACACCTATCCCTTCCTGGTGAGGTTCCTGGCCCGTCACGGCTATCCGCAAGGACCATTGCTGCTGACTGACTGGGGGCCGACGAACACCGGTTGGTTCCGCTCCGGCGTCGACCACAAGCGGACGGCCCTGCGCGAATTGGCCCGCGATTTCCCTGACATCGAGTGGGTCCTGGTCGGCGATGACGGGCAGCACGACATCCGGATCTACTCCGAGTTCGACGAGTTGCAACCCGGCCACACCCGCGCGATCGCCATTCGGGAGCTCTCGACGACCCAGCAGGTGCTGGCCCACGGCACGACGACGGTGCTGGAGGATCGCCACCGTGTGCAGTGGACCCCCGAATCAGCCCCTCTGGTACGCGCCCCTGACGGCGACCAGTTGGCCCCACTCCTGGACAAGGCGCTCAACCATGAGGACTCACCAGGACGGCCCTGACATGCGGATTTCGCGCCGATCGACCAATATAGGTCGTTAGCGTGTGCTGCTAGGGAGGTATCACGATGGCCAAGAAGACGGTGGATGACGACTTCACCGAGAACATCATCGACGTCAATGTCTCCCGCGAGATGGAGAACAGCTTCCTCGAGTACGCCTACTCCGTCATCTACTCTCGTGCCCTGCCCGACGCCCGTGACGGCCTCAAACCTGTTCAGCGTCGCATCCTCTTCACCATGAGTGACATGGGGGTCCGCCCTGATCGCGCCCATGTGAAATCGGCCCGTGTCGTCGGTCAGGTCATGGGTCAGCTCCACCCACACGGCGACGCCGCCATCTACGACGCCCTCGTCCGCACCGCCCAGCCCTGGGCCATGCGCCTCCCTCTGGTCGACGGGCACGGCAACTTCGGATCCCTGGATGCCGGCCCGGCCGCCATGCGTTACACCGAGTGCCGGATGGCTCCCCCAGCCCTGGCCATGATTGACGGGTTCGACGAGGACACCGTCGACTTCGAGCCCAACTACGACGGCAAGGAGACCGAGCCGTCGGTTCTGCCGGCCGCCTTCCCGAACCTGCTCGTCAACGGGGCGTCGGGCATCGCGGTGGGTATGGCCACCAACATTCCGCCACACAACCTCGTCGAGGTCGTCGCCGCCCTGCGTCACATGCTCAATCACCCGGACACCGATCTCGAGGAGATCATGCGCTTCGTGCCGGGACCGGATCTGCCCACCGGCGGGCGGATCGTCGGCCTTGACGGCATCGCTGACGCCTACCGGACCGGCAAGGGCTCCTTCAAGATCCGCGCCACCGCCCGCATCGAGAAGGTCTCCCCGCGACGCCGCGGCATCGTCGTCACCGAGCTGCCGTACATGGTCGGCCCGGAGCGCATCATCGACCAGATCAAGACCTTGGTGCAGTCCAAGAAGATCACCGGCATCTCCGATGTCAAGGACCTCACCGACCTGGCCAACGGCACCCGTCTGGTGATCGAGGTCAAGAACGGCATCAACCCGGAGGCCCTGCTGGAGCGGTTGTACAAGCTCACCAAGCTCGAGGACTCCTTCGCGATCAACGCCGTCAGCCTGGTCGAGGGACAGCCGAGAACCCTCGGTCTGAAGGAGATGTTGCAGGTCTACCTCGACCATCGCCTCGAGGTCACGCTGCGGCGCACCAACTTCCAGCTCAACAAGGCCAAGAACCGGCTGCACCTCGTCGAGGGACTGTTGCTGGCCATCGTCGACATCGACGACGTCATTGCCATCATCCGGTCCTCCGAGGACGCGGCAACGGCCCGCACCCGACTCATGGAGGCCTTCAACCTCGACGAGGTGCAGGCCAACTACATCCTCGACATGCAGCTTCGTCGACTCACCAAGTTCTCCACGATCGAGTTGGAGTCCGAGCGTGACGAGCTGCGCGAGCGCATCGAGGGGCTTGTTCTCATCGTCAATGACGAATCCGAACTGCGTCGAGTCGTCTCGGAGGACCTGGCCGAGGTGTCCACCAAGTACGGCACGCCTCGTCGCACCGTGCTGCTGGGAGCGGCTCCCGCCGTCGCTGCAGCCTCCGCCCCGCTGGAGGTCCCCGACGATCCCTGCTGGGTGCTGCTGTCGGCCACTGGTCTGCTGGCCCGTATCGACACCGAGGATGACCTGCCCAGTGGCGGGGACAGAGCCAGCCACGACGTCATCATCTCCCGTGCCCGCACCACGGCCCGTGGTGATTTCGGCATCATCACCAGTACGGGTCGTCTCATCAGGGCACATGCCATCGAGCTGGCCAGTCTGCCCATGACTGCCACCGCACCGTCGGTGGCCGGTGGCACCCCACTGGCGGACCTCGTGGGGCTGGAGAAGGACGAGAAGGCCCTGGCGGTGACGAGTTTGTCCGGGGAAGGCCCCTCCCTGGCCCTGGGAACTCGAAACGGCATCGTCAAACGCGTCAATCCGGAACTGCTCGGCAAGGATTTCTGGGAGGTCATCAGCCTCAAGGACGGCGATGAGGTCGTCGGAGCCGTCGAGCTGGACGACGAGAACCTCGAGCTGTGCTTCGTCACCGAGGGAGCCTCCCTGCTTCACTTCCCTGCCACGGCGGTGCGCCCGCAAGGACGTTCCGGTGGTGGTGTGACCGGTATCAAGGCCAAGGACCCAGTCGTCTTCTTCGGCGCGGCTCCCAGCCATGGTTCGTCGGTCGTGACGATTGCGGCCTCCTCCCCCGCTGCCGCCGGCAAGGAGCCCGGTTCGGTCAAGGTGACCCCCTTCGACCAGTTTCCACCCAAGGGCCGTGCGACCGGCGGCATGAGGTGTCAGCGCTTCCTCAAGGGTGAGACGGCCCTAGTGCTCGCCTGGATCGGCCCTGACCCTGCCGTGGCATGTGCGGCATCCGGTGTTCCTGTCGAGCTGCCGGAGCCGAGCCTGCGTCGTGACGGCTCCGGGGATCAGGGACGCCAGCCCATCCTGGCCGTCGGCACCCGTAATCATGGCGGTGACGACGTGGCCAATCCCGCCGAACGGCTCGATCCGGACACCTCGGACGACGATCTCCAACCCACCGATGTCAGGAGCGGGGCGACTCCCGACGCGGGCGGAGCTCTCATCCCCGCCCCGGAGTCGACCCTCGCGAAGGACTCGGAGGAGTCCAAGCCGCACCGCCGTCGTCGCCGTACCAGGACTGAGCACGACGACAAATCAGAACCGGACCTCTTCAGCTGATTAGGAGGCTGCGACCATGTTCGACGACCTGATGGATGGCAATGCCCGCTATGCCGAGTCCTTCGACCTGGCAGACATGCCGGGGCAGGCAGCTCGAGGGGTCGGGATCGTCTGTTGCATGGATTCCAGGCTGGATCCTCCGGCGATCTTTGATCTCAAGGTCGGGGACGCGAAGGTGCTGCGTACTCCTGGTGGCCGGTTGACCCCCGATGCTCACATCGGGCTCATCGTGGGCTCTCACGTCCTCGGGATTGATCGAATCGTTATGCTGGCCCACACCAAGTGCGCGATGGCCAGCGGGGACGACACCTCGGTCATTGAGAAGGTGCGACAGACCGACGGCACTGACCTGTCCGGCATGCGTATCGGGTCAACCCCCGATCAGATGGCTGGCCTGCGTCACGATGTCGCGACCCTACGCCGGGACCCACTGGTAGCCGCCGACGTGTGCGGCATGGTCTATGACGTCACGACCGGACAGGTCGAGCGGGTCTGCTGATCCCACTCGTCCGCGAACAGTTGCCTGTCCAGGTGTCCTGGTTCAGGTGAGCCGGGATGCCTGAACCAATCACTTGTTCTGGGTCTCGGCGGTGCTGACCGGGATCATCGCCACCAGACCGACCACGAGCACCAGGACGATACCGATGATTCCCCAGTACTGGTTGTTGTCGCCATCTGTGACGGCGTGTCCCATCGTGATGAGGAGACCGAAGAGGGCTGGCGCCAGGAAGGACACCGCCTTACCCGTCGTGGCGTAGAGGCCGAAGACCTCGCCTTGGCATCCCGGCGGACAGATCCGGGCGAGGAGACTTCGCGAGGCCGACTGGGCCGGGCCGACGAAGCCGCACATGATGAGGCCGAGCACCCAGAACACCATGGCCGAACCGTTGTGGCCGATGAAGACACCGATGCCGCAGGCAGACAGCACGACCAAAGAGACGATGATGAGGTGTTTGGGGCCGATTCGGTCGTCCAGGCGTCCCAGCAGGATGGTCGAGATACCGGCGACCAGATTGGCCACGATGCCGAAGATGAGGACATCGGCAGCACTGAATCCAAAGGTCTGACGGGCCAACGGGCCACCGAACTGGAAGACGCCGTTGAGGCCGTCACGGAACAGCGCCGAGGCGATGAGGAAGATGATGGTGTTGCGGCTGATGTGCCAGATTCTCACCACGCTGCGCCACAGTTCGGCGTAGGCATGTCCCAGCGCGCGGAATCCTCGTAACTGGGGCTCGGACTGGTCCACCGGGCGTGGGTTGTCACGCAGGATGAGGAAGGTGGGCAGGGTCAGCGCCAGGATCCAGATGGCGCAGAACAGCATCGCCACACGGATGTTCATACCTTCGTGGCTCGTGACCCCGAACCAGCCGACCTTCGGCTTGATCCAGGCGATGTAGATGACGAGCAGCGCGATGATGCCGCCCAGGTAACCCATGCCCCATCCCAGACCGGAGATGCGACCGATCTTGCCGGGCTCCGCGACGTCGTCGAGCATGCCGTTGTACAGCGAGCTGCCGACGTCGGAGATGACCGTGCCGACTCCCAACAACACCAGCCCCAGGACAAGATAGGACGGATGGGGCTTGACGAAGAACAGCAGCCCGGACATCACGGCCAGGGTCCATGTGAGCCATTTCAGGGCAGTCACCTGGCGTCCTCGTCTACCTGCCCACTGGCCGACGATCGGCGCCAGCAAGGCGATCGCCAGACCGGCCAGACTCATCGTCCATGACAGGGCCGTGACAGTGGTGTCCTTCGGCCCGAAGGCGTCACCGACAAGGTAAACGGCAAAGACGAAGGTGGTGATGACTGACGCGAAAGGCTGAGTGCCCGGATCCCACATGGCCCAGGCGAAGACGCGTTTGCGTTGGTCCGCCGGCACGTCGACGTGGCTCATGGTTGTGAAGTTTAGCGGTGCCCAGCCACTTGTGGTCACTGCTCATCGCAGCATCAACCCAGCACGACGGGAACCCAAAAAGCTCCCAACAGGATCGTCACGACGATCGAGACGGTACCCGGAATGACGAAGGGATGATTGAAGACGATGCGTCCAACTCGCGTCGAGCCGGTGTCGTCCATCTCCATAGCGGCAACCGTCGTAGGGTAGTTCGGCAGCAGATAGTAATTGGCCACTGCCGGGTAACAAGCCAGCATCACCGCGGGCGACACACCAATCTTGGCCACCACCGGCATGAAGGCAACGGTGGTCGCAGCGTGAGAGAACATCAGTGGCGCAGCCAGATACAGGATCACCGACAGGAACCACGGGGCGGAGTGCAGGATCGAGGCGCCAGCATGGGTCAGGACGTCCATGTAGTTATTGACAAACATGTTGCCAAGCCATGCCAGCCCCAGAATGCAGATCGCTGCTGACATTCCGGCCCGAAATGTCGCTTGGGTAGTGAGCTGTTTGACGTCCTCATGCGAGATCATGCAGATGATCATCGCTGTCGTCAACATGATGAGCATGATCGCCGCCGACGACGTCATGGGAGGCTTGGACAGCACACCGACTTCCTCTGACGAAATGGTGGCGTAACCGACCACCACGACAAGGGCAATCAGGAAGGCGACAAGGCTGGGTACGGCCGACCACTTTGGCTTCCAGGCGGTGTCGCCGACAGCCGCATTGTGGCTCACCAAGCCCTTGGCCTCGCGTTCCTGGTAGACCGGGTCATCCTTGAGATCCTTGCCCTGGTGCGATGCCACAACCGCACCAACAGCGCACCCGATAAAGGTGGTAGGAATCGTCACCGCAAGAATCTTGAGATATCCCACCCCCAGCGGCTCCAGAACTCCGACCAACGCCAATGTCGCTGCCGAAATCGGTGAGGATGCAACCGCAACCTGGGACGCAACAACGGCTATGGACAACGGTCTCGACGGTCTGATCTTGTGCTCCTTCGCCACTTCGACGATGACTGGCAACACAGAATACGCGGTATGTCCAGTGCCACACAGCAAGGAGAGGAGGAACGTTGATAACGGCGCAAGATAATTGATGTGGTTCGGGTGCTTGCGCAGCATGACCTCAGTCAGGTGCACCAAGTAGTCCATGCCACCTGCAAGTTGGAGGGCTGCGATGGCGCAGATGACGGTCATGATGATTCCGATGACCGTCCAGGGAATGTCCTCAGCCACTTTCGTGTGGAGACCAGTGGCCGCGAGGACAATACATCCCGCGCCTCCCGCGAGCCCGACACCAACTCCACCGAGGCGCGAGCCGATGATGATGAAGATGATGGCCACAGCAAGGTGGAACCAGATCATTGCTGCAGCCTCCCCACAGCGGATTCTCCATCAATCTTGGCGTTGTATCCGCCACCGGGCTGTCGTATGTGATCCAGCATGGCCTGCTCCTATCCGCCCAGGGCCGCGACATTCTTGCCCTGGCACCTCAGCGACGATAGCGAATACATTTTTTCACTACTACGATCTACCGTAACTTCTCATACACGAATTGTCGTGGGAACAACTGTGCATGCCGTCGCATCGCTTAAGGCCAGTCACCTAGGCAGCACACCGAGTGCACCTCACAGCGTCACCGCGAGGCAGCATTAACGAGCCGTGAGCAAGCCCTCTCAGGCGTCGATCTGTTCGGCGTCGAGACGGCAGGCCCCCTCGACGATGAACTGCTTGCGCGGGGCCACGTCGTTGCCCATGAGGATCTCGAAGGTGCTCTCGGCCTCGGCGGCGTCGTCGACGGTGATGCGACGCAAGGTGCGATGTCGCGGGTCCATCGTCGTCTCCTTGAGCTGGGAGGCGTCCATCTCACCCAGACCCTTGTACCGCTGCGGTTCCTTGAACCGCACCCCCTTCTTGGTCAACTGGGCGGCGGTGCGCTGGTACTCGGCGTCAGTGTAGGTGTAGAGGTATTTGTCCATCCCGCGCTTGGGATTGATGAGCTCGAAGCGATGCAGCGGAGGCACGGCCGAGAACACCCGGCCCGCTTCCACCATCGGGCGCATGTAGCGGAAGAAGAGGGTTGCCAGCAAGCAGCGGATGTGGGCGCCGTCGGAGTCGGCGTCAGCCATGAAGATGACCTTGCCGTAGCGAGCCTGGTCGAGGTAGAACGTCTTTCCCGACCCGGCCCCGACAACCTGGAGGATCGACGCGCACTCGAGATTCTTGAGCATGGCGCCGAGGTCGGCCTTCTGGACGTTGAGGATCTTGCCTCGGATCGGCAGCAGGGCCTGGTGCTCGGAGTTGCGGGCCACATTGGCCGTTCCCAGGGCGGAGTCACCCTCGACGATGAACAGCTCGGTCACATCGGGATCCGAGGAGCGGCAGTCCTTGAGCTTGGGAGGAAGGTGCGAGGACTCCAGGGCATTCTTGCGGCGCTGGTTCTCCTTGTGAGCGCGGGCCGCGACACGCGTCCGGGAGGCATTGACGACCTTCTCCATGAGGGTGCGTGCCACCGGCTTGTCGGCAGCCTTGGCCGAGGTCAGGAAGGCCGCCATCCTCTCCTCGACGATGCGAGCCACCAGACGACGCACCGGCGGGGTGCCCAGCACCTCCTTGGTCTGACCCTCGAACTGAGGTTCGGCGAGACTCACCGTCACCACGGCCGTCAGGCCCTCCAGGACATCGTCCTTGACGATCTCCTCGGACGACTTGAGGATCCGCGTCCCCTCCAAGCCCGCGTTGAAGGCTCGCAGCAGGCCCTGCTCGAACCCCTGGACGTGGGTGCCTCCCTTGGGAGTGGCGATGATGTTGACGAAGGAACGCACCGTGGTGTCGTACCCGGTGCCCCAGCGCAGGGCGATGTCCACCTCGAGGTCGCGGTCGACGTCGGTCGGCGTCATGCCACCGTTCTCGTCGAGCATCGGAACGGTCTCGGTGAAGGAGGCTCCACCCTGCAACCTCATGACGTCATTGACCGGCTGATCATTGGCGAGGTACTCGGCGAACTCGGAGATACCGCCGTCGAAGCGCATCGTCTCGGAGACGGTCTCGAGGACGTCGCCGGTCTCCGGATCAGTCTGGATCCCACGCTCGTCGGTGATGACGATCTCCAGCCCCGGAACGAGGAAGGCCGTTTGACGAGCACGATCAGCAAGCTTAGACCACGACAGCTTGGCATCAGGCAGGAAGATCTGCCGGTCCGGCCAGTAGCGCACCCGGGTACCGGTGGCTCCGCGCTTGGCCTTGCCGATCTTGCGCACCCCGGACTCGGG
The DNA here is from genome assembly GCF_000367205.1 of Cutibacterium avidum 44067. NCBI lineage: Bacteria > Bacillati > Actinomycetota > Actinomycetes > Propionibacteriales > Propionibacteriaceae > Cutibacterium > Cutibacterium avidum. The sequence continues at coordinate 1,282,878 of NC_021064.1, forward strand.
GGTGAAGGGGGCATCGGGGCCTTCCCCGTCGAAGGAACCAGGGACACCGCGTCGGAAGCTCATCCCCCACACCGTGGACTTGCGGTCCACCTCGACGTCCAGACGGGAGGAGACGGCATTGACGACCGATGCGCCCACGCCGTGCAGACCGCCTGAGACGTTGTAGGCCCCGCCACCGAACTTTCCGCCGGCATGGAGCTTGGTGTAGACCACCTCGACGCCGCTCAGCCCGGTCCTCGGCTCGACGTCGACCGGAATACCACGTCCCTCGTCGGTGACGAGGATCGACCCACCCTTCTCCAGGGTGACGGTGATACGACGCCCGAACCCGGCCAGCGCCTCGTCGACACCGTTGTCGAAGATCTCCCACAGACAGTGCATGAGGCCGCGGGTGTCGGTCGACCCGATGTACATGGCGGGACGCTTTCGGACGGCTTCAAGACCTTCAAGCACCAAGAGGTTCTTCGCGCCGTACTCACGGCTCGTCGACGCCGTGCGCACTGTGTTTCCGGCACTGGCTGAGGCGTCAGCGACGACGGATGATGGAGTCGAGGTCTTGTCCATGGTCACGCAGACAGCCTATCGGCACGCTCGGACAGGGTTTCGACAAGAATGTTCGTCCCCAGCGGCGTTCATTCCGCGATACTCCTGGGAACATTCCCACGATGACGTACGTTGTTCATACGGTGACCGAACACTTGAACCGGAGGAGGTTGTCATGAGCACCACGATGATCGAGCATCACGCCCTCACCACTGCGGACCGTTGTGATCGTTGCGGCGCACAGGCCTATGTGCGCATCACGCTGCGCAATGGTGGCGAGCTCCTCTTCTGTGCCCACCACGCCAGGGCTCACGAGGATAAGCTGAAGCAGGTGGCCCTGCACATCCAGGACGACACCACGAAACTTTTCTCCCATGCCTGAGGAACCCACGATCATTGGCGTGTCCGGGGTCTACCACCCAGGACGACGCTGCAACGTCGAGTTCGGCCCGCTGGCTGCCCACGCCGTCGAACTGTCCGGTGCCACCGGCACACCCAAGATTGGGTACTTGGCAACAGCCTGCGGCGACCAGGAGGCCCGGCTGGCACAGCGTCAGGAGGCTGCCCGCCTGCGCGGTTGGCGACTCAACCCGCTCACCCTTTTCATGATGCCCAACGTCGATGACGTCGAGGGGTATCTCTTCGATCAGGACCTCATCTGGGTTGACGGCGGGTCAGTCGTCAACCTGCTGGCAGTCTGGCGAGCCCATGGACTTGACGAGATCTTCCGCCGCCTCTGGTTGTCAGGCAAGGTCCTGGGTGGAGTCAGTGCCGGGTCAATGTGCTGGCACGCTGGCGGAGCCACCGACTCCTTCGGGCCGGATCTTCGACCCTGTATCAACGGGTTGGGATTCCTGCCCTGGGGCAATGGCGTCCACTACGGAGTCAACCCACAGCGCCGCGAGTTGCTGTGCCGAATGGTCGGAGAAGGCCTCTTCCCGAAGGCCTACTCGAGCGAGAACGGTGTTGGGATCGTCTATCGAGGTACCGAGGTCAGCGAGTTCGTCTGCGACCGTCCCGACGTGTATGGCTGGGTCACTGAACAGGTCCCCGGCAAGGAAGGTCCGGAAGCCTTCCATGAGGAGCCCATCACACCGCGTCGTCTCCCTGACTGATCCCCTTGTCAGGATTCATTCCTGTGAATCCTGTGAATACCGATACCCTTTGGCCACACCCCCCACACATCAAGGAGGCGTTCTGTGGCCGGGATCATCATTGCCATCGTCGCAATCATCACCGTGGCATGGCTCATCATCGCCAAGGCTCATGCGGCCTCTGCCATCTTCGTCGTCGGCACCATCTTGCTGCTCATCGCCGGGCTCATGGGCAAGGTCAGTGCCAGCACAGTCGAGATCAAGAGCTCGGGCACCGCGCTCTACGACGAGCTGCTCATCATCGAACACATCATCGCCGGACGGTTCTCCGGTATCGGTCTGTCCATCATGGTGCTCTTCGGCTTCGTGGCGTACATGCGTCACATCGGTGCAGACGCTCGCTCCGTCGTCATGCTGTCGGCGCCCCTCAAGAGGTTCCACGGCTCCTACTGGCTGGTTCCCATCACCTTCGTGCTCGGCTCCGTCCTGTCCCTGGTGGTACCTTCAGCCGCTGGCCTGTCCCTGCTGCTCATTGCCACCCTCCTACCCGCACTCATCGCGGCTGGTCTGAGCCCCCTGACGGTGGGAGCGGTCATCGTGACATCCTCGACGATCATGCCGACTCCGCTGGAGGCAGGAATCATCCAGGGTGCCAAACTCACCGACATGACGCCGTCGTCCTTCGTCTTTGGCCACGTCGCTAAGGCCACCGTCCCGACCCTCATCCTCACAAGCCTCGTCCACATGTGGTGGCAGTGGTACATGGATCGCCGTGACGTCAGGGCCGGTCGCGGTCATGATCCCCACGTGACTGCTGACGATCAGGCTGATCGCGCCACTGCTGAGGCCATGGAACGTGCCTCGACGGTGCCCGCCGCCTATGCCCTGCTGCCGATCCTTCCCCTGCTCGTCATCATCGTGACGGCAATCCTCAACCAGTCCGGGGCCATTGGTTTCGAGTTCGGCATCGTCCCGACAACCGTCGTCTGCTCCCTGTTCGCACTCATCTGCGAAATGATCCGCACCCGCTCCGTCACCAGCGTCTTCGACGGCTTCAAGAGCTTCTTCACCGGCATGGGTGACGCTGCTGGCGGCGTCGTCGCCCTCGTCATCGCGGCCAGCGTCCTGGTGGAAGGCATCCAGCAGCTGGGCATCATCACCGCCCTGACCGACGCTGCACGGTCCTCCCACGGGGCCGCCGCCGTGGTGTCATTGAGCTTCGTCGCCGCCACCGCGTTGCTGTCGGTGCTCACCGGTTCCGGTACCGCCCCGTACTTCTCCTTCGCAGAGGTCGTCGGTCACCTGCCCGCCAGCAGCGGGGTTCTCCCGGTGCGCACCCTGACGGCGATCTGGGGCACCTCGAACCTCATGCGTCAGGCCTCACCGGTGTGTGCTGCCGTCCTCATCGTGGCAGGCGCGATCAAGGTGAGCCCGGCGGAGCTCGTGAAGCGCACCGCAGTGCCCATGACCATCGCCACGATATGCAACGCTATCCTGGCGATGCTGTTCATCCAGGTGTGATCGTCATTTGGCTTCGATCGCATCCTCGCGAATGAGCCGCTGGAGTTCCACCCCGCCGAGGGAGTCGTCGACGGCACCATCAGTGTCGTCGACGTGGAACCCGTGGCGCTCATAGAACTTGATCGCGCGGGCGTTGTCAGCAAAGACCCACACATAAGCCGAGCGGTGTCCGATGCAGGCGTTGAGGAGATCGTCCGAGGCCCCGCAGTTACGAGCTTCGGGAAGGACGTGGAGGGTCGCAACCTCCCACGGCGTGGGAGCATCCGGGCTGGTGGAGATGCGTGCCATTGCCACTCCGACGGTCATCATGTCGAGGCGATCGACGAGGATCTTGAAAACCGCACCGTCGTCCATGAACTGCTTCCACTGCTCGATGGTGGTGTGGACGATGCCGGGGCCAGTGACCTCGGTGAGGATGTCGTTGGGGATCACCCCCTGACCGATTTCCCGGAAGCACACTGCCTGAACAGCCGCAGCCTCAGGAAGGTCCTCGCGATGAGCGTCCCTGACGACGAAACGACCGGGAGCGGTGGCCGGGTCGTGCGCCGGTCTTGACGGCATGTCAACATTGACTGACGTATCCATGACCTGATCCTACCGGTCCGGGGCCTCACAGAGGCCCGGTTCGCAACGGTCGAATTGTCGAACCAGTCCAGACACCATGGCAAACAGTTGAGGAAGGACTCCTCCCAACATGTCCTCACGCACGCCGCAATGGCCTGCCCGTCGCCGGCGTCCGTCTGTCTGATCCGAATAGTCACCGATCCCTCCTGCACCATGATCCCACCGACCACAGCCCTTGAGTACGGTGGACGCGTGGCAGACACGAAAGGCTCTCGTCATTCCTGGCTACGCACCGCTTCTGGTCTCGTGGGTCTGGTACTGGCCGTTCCGGTGCTGGCGTGGTCAGTGGCTGCGATCCTGCCGTCCCACCATGCCCTGACCTTCGTCTCCTCCGTTCTGGCGGGTTCGTTGGCCGTACCGGCATTGGTCATTGCCGCCATTGCCCTCATCCTCGCCCTTCTGGGACGAGGTGGCCTACGAATGACGGCGGTCGTCATCTCGGTGATGGCCCTCATCATTCCGACATCCGTCACAGCGTCGACGACGTGGGTGACCGATCGGGCCGGTGGATGGATCAACGTCTTCTCAGCCGCTGCGGTGTCATCGATGGCAGATCATCCTGACGAGACGGTCCGGTATGGATCTGGACCCGACGAGACGGCCCAGATCTATCGTCCGCGAAACCACGATGCCCCGGTTCTGGTCGACATTCACGGCGGAGGATGGAACACCAATGCCACCATGCCTGCCACCCTGAGGTGGTTTTCCGACCATGGCTGGTTGGTCATCCGTCCCTCGTACACCCTGGCATCCAAAGGTCACCCCACCTGGGACATCGCACCGAAGCAGGTGGCGTGTGCCTGGGCCTGGAGCCTGTCTCACGCCAAGGAGCTCGGTGGCGACCCGTCCCGAGTGTCGATCATGGGAGATTCCGCTGGCGGTGGGATGGCCATCAACCTGGCCTACGGCGCCGCGAGTGGGAAGCTGACGAGTTCCTGCGGACCGGTGCGAGCCCCGAAATCAGTTCTCGCCCTGTATCCGACGGTGGATGTCGCAGCCGTCCAGTCAGTCACCACCCTGGGAGCGGGAAATGCCGCGACGAAGTACACCGGTGGCACCCCACAACAATTCCCTGATCGCTACCGCGCCGTAAACAGTTCCACCTGGATCACAGCCAAGGCTCCTCCGACGATGGTGATCCAGGGTAATCACGACACCTTCGTTCCGCCATCGAGTGTGCGAGACTTCGTTGCTCGCGCTCGCCAGGCCGGGGCGGACATCACGCACGTGCAATTGCCAATGCTCAACCATGCCTTCGACGCCCAGGCGCGAGACTCATTGGGATTCCAGGCCGTCACCAGTCTCGGGCAGACCTTCCTCAGTGAGCACCAGTGATCCGCCGGTGAGCACCCGGGCCAAGGCCTCGAGATCCCCGGCGATGTCGGTGTCCTTGTTCTGGATCCACCTCATCTGCAAGCCCTCGGCCGCCGCCACCGCCAGCCGCACGGCCTGCTCGTCATCGATCCTCAGTGCCATCCTGACAACCTCGTGGACTCGTTGGCGGTGCCTTTCCATGAAAGCATGTGCAGGATGATTGGGGTCGGCGGCCGCCACACTCATGTCGACGAAGAGTTTCGTCAGCCCCGGGGTGCGGGTTGTCCCAGCCATGTATGCCCAGACATGATCGGGGTCGGTGAGCGCGCCGCCGTCGACGGCGTGAGCGTCGCGAGCCTCCAGGATGGCGACGAAGAGCTCGTCCATCGTCCCGAAATAATGCAACACGCCAGCCTCGGTGAGACCGACCTCAGCGGCAATGGCAGCCAGGGTGGGTCGTTCACCGGAACTTGCGCCGTAGAGCCGCAGCGCGACGTCAAGGATCTCGGCTCTGCGAGCAACCCCCTTGGCGTATGGTCCACGTCGAGCCGAAGTTTTCGTCGTCACTGCCATGGGCCCAACGATAGAGGGAAAACGCGGACTGCCTTCCCCTGGCCTACCAATGAATACTGAGCCATGCTAGGTTTTAGATGTGCCCCGGGCCGACAAAGGAGTTCTCATGAGTGTCCTCTTCCAGCTCACCTCAAGCAACCCGCGTGTCGTCGATCCAGTCGAGTTGGCTGCCGAGGATTGCGAGTGGATCGACGCGGTGGTACCGGGTGGAGTCCACGAAAGCCTCATTTCGGCCGGGGTGATTGATCACCCCTACCTGAGGAACCACGAGAAGGACTGTCGCTGGGTCGAGGACTGCGCCTGGTGGTATCGCGGGACCCTAGCTGTGCCGAGTGGGGAGGATCCCCTCGTCCTGTCCTTGACAGGAGTCGACACGGTCGCGGACATCTGGGTCGACGGAGAGCATGTCGGACGTCATGCGAGCCAGTACCGTCCCTTCTCGACCATCCTTCCACCCATTGACGGGGACCAGGCCGAGGTCCTCATTCGTTTCGCTCCCCCATTGGACGGTCTCACCGAGCCGCCTGCCACACGGGCCATGGTCAATGCCGTGAGCGACTTCCTCAATGCGACGGCTCCACAGGAGCTCGACACCGAGCCCGGCGCCGGGATCCTCACCCTCGATCTGGCTGCGACTCGACGTCGCAAGGGAATGTTCTCGTGGGGGTGGGATTTCGCCCCGCGCGTTCCCTCCATCGGACTGACGGGGACGGTAGAACTGTCCCGACGCGCTCCTGTCGAGCTCACTCATCGCGTCGAGACCGTCTCCATCTCCGGGGACTCCGCCTCGGTCAACGTCATCGTGGCCGTCACCCACCATGACGGCCCTCGGCCTCTCGACGTCGACGTCTCCCTGACCTCGCCCACCGGAGAGCGCACCGGTGGCCATGCCCGCATCCGCGACGGGGTGGCCACGGTCGAGCTGCACATCGAGCATCCGCAACTGTGGTGGACCCACGATCTCGGCGAGCCGTCGTTGTATCGTCTCGAGGTCAACGCCCATGACAAGGACGCCAACACCATCGCCACGGAGTCCGGGACGGCCGGCATCCGGACGATCGAGGTCGACCATTCCCCCGATCCCGATGATCCCGAGTACGACGGGCCCGCTCGTCACTTCCGCTTCATCCTCAACGGCGTGCCGGTCTTCGCCCGGGGCGCCAACCTCGTTCCGCAGTCGATGTTGGTGGGCTCGGTGACCCCGGAACAGGATCGCGATCTCGTACGCGCCTGCCGCAACGGCGGAATGACGATGGTGCGCGTCTGGGGTGGCGGGATCTACGCCTCCGATACCTTCATGGACGCCTGCGACGAGAACGGCATCCTCGTCTGGCACGACTTCATGTTCGCCTGCATCGACTACCCCGGTGACGACCAGGAATTCATGTCTGAGGTGCGTACCGAGGCCGATTACCAGACCCGTCGTCTGGCCAGTCACCCGAGCCTTGCGCTGTGGGCCGGCGGCAACGAGGTGCAGGCCATGCACCAGGCTGTCTGGAGCAACCTGGACCCTGGCCAGTGGGGATCGGAAATCTTTGACGAGATCTTGCCCACGGCCGTTCGTCGCAACTGTCCCACCGTGGATTACTGGGCCAACAGCCCTGCCACCGACGCCGACACAGACCCGCGTGTCAATGGCACCGGTGCCGGCGATCGTCATGCCTGGGAGGTCTGGCACGGAGCCGACGTCGGAGCCGGAACCCACGAGGACTATGCCAGCCCGGCCGAGGCCATGCACTTCCACCGCTATCGCCATGACACTGGGCGTTTCATCAGCGAGTTCGGCATCCACGCCAGCGCCGATCTGCCCGCCCTCGCGAGGTGGCTCGGCAGGGACCATCTGAAGCTCGACGATCCGGTGCTCATCGCGCGCAACAAGGACACTCCGAAGGCCAAGGGGATGGCCCTCCTCGAGTACGAGGTCGGGAGACCCACCTCGCTCCAGTCCTACGTCACCTCCACCCAGGTGGTACAGACTGAAGGGCTCAAGTACGGCATCGAGCACTATCGACGTCGTTGGCCACACTGCGCCGGCACCTTGGTCTGGCAGCTCAATGAACCCTGGCCAGGGATGACGTGGTCTCTTCTCGATCATGATCTCGGGGCCAAGCCGGGCTATTACGCCGCGGCTCGAGCCTTCGCTCCGGCCCTACCCATCCTGCGACTGACTGACGAAGCCCTGGAATTGTGGGTCAGCAACGTCCAGCCAACTCGCGTCACCGACACGGTGACCGTCAGCATCGAGGGATTTAACGGCACTGTTGAGCAGACGCACGAGGTCAAGGTCTCCGTGCCGGCATCCACGTCAGAGAGGGTGTGGTCGGTACCGCGTGCCCAGGTGCCGGTAAACGGCGGCCATTACGTGTGGGTTGAAGGGGCAATGCTGCCGAGCAACCGGCTCTTCCTGACACACATAGCTGACCTCGTCCTGCCCGACCCCGAACTCGATGTCGAGGTGACGCCGACGGGAACCACGACGGCGAAGGTCCGGGTGAGGGCCTCGAAGTTCGCCTATTTCGTCCGCGTTCTGACGCCGTGGCCCGGCGTCAGAGCTGACGTCTCGGCCCTCGACGTGCGACCGGGGAAGACTGTCGTCATGAACCTCGAAGGGCTACCCGGCGGGTTCAATCCTGACGAGATCACCGTCCGCCACTTCCTTGACGATGTCAAACGGTGATGTCTTGATCACTCAGACATGATGAAGGGGCGCCCGATCGGGCGCCCCTTCATGCGTCGTGATGATTCCTCAGTCGAGGTAATCGCGCAGCACCTGGGAGCGGCTCGGGTGGCGCAGTTTCGACATCGTCTTGGACTCGATCTGGCGAATGCGCTCACGGGTGACGCCGTACACCTTGCCGATCTCGTCGAGGGTCTTCGGCTGGCCGTCGGTCAGGCCGAATCGCATCGAGACGACGCCGGCCTCGCGCTCGGACAGGGTGTCGAGGACGTCGTGGAGCTGCTCCTGCAGGAGGGTGAAGTTGACGGCGTCGGCCGGCACGATGGCCTCGGAATCCTCGATGAGATCGCCGAACTCAGAGTCGCCGTCCTCGCCCAGTGGGGTGTGCAGGGAAATCGGCTCACGGCCGTACTTCTGCACCTCGACGACCTTCTCAGCGGTCATGTCAAGTTCCTTGGCCAGCTCCTCCGGGGTGGGTTCGCGTCCCAGGTCCTGGAGCATCTGACGCTGCACTCGGGCCAGCTTGTTGATGACCTCGACCATGTGCACCGGAATACGGATGGTGCGGGCCTGGTCAGCCATGGCTCGGGTGATGGCCTGCTTGATCCACCACGTCGCGTAGGTCGAGAACTTGTAACCCTTGGTGTAATCGAACTTCTCGACGGCACGGATGAGGCCGAGGTTCCCTTCCTGGATGAGGTCGAGGAAGAGCATGCCGCGGCCGGTGTAGCGCTTGGCCAGGGACACCACCAGACGGAGGTTGGCCTCCAGCAGGTGGTTCTTGGCGGCCTTGCCGTCCTCGGCGATCCACTCGTAGTCCTCGCGATCCTTCTCGGGGATCTTGGCGTCCGAGGCGGCCAGCTGCTCACCGGCGAACAGGCCAGCCTCGATGCGCTTGGCGAGGTCAACCTCCTCGACAGCATTCAGCAGGGCCACTTTGCCGATCTGCTTGAGGTAATCCTTGACGGGGTCGGCGGTGGCACCCGCGACCATGACGGTCTGCTCGGGTTCGTCGGCGTCATCATTGTCGGACAGGGAGAACCCCTCGGTCTCCTTGTTGATCTGCTGCTCGTCCTTGGCGGCCTCGTCCGGGTTGTAGTCCCGGTCGTCGACGTCGTCGAGGGAACGCTTCTTGCCGCCAATGGTCAGCACGACGTCGTCGCCGTCGCGCTCCACCGTCACGTCAACCGCTCCGGAAGCAGCCTCGGCGATGGTGGTTTCCTTCTTGGCCTTCGCCCTGGTGGTCGACTTCTTGGCCGTGGACTTCCTAGTACCAGTGGACTTGGTTCCGGACGGCTTCGTCGTCGACTTGGTTCCGGAAGTCTTCGAACCGGAGGTCTTCGTCGTCCCGCCTGCGGTCGTCTTGGTGGACTTCGCACCAGTCTTGACACCAGCAGCCTTCTTGACTGCGGGAGCCTCGGCCTCGTCGGCAGACTTCCTGGCCGACGACTTCGTGGTCGACGAAGAGCTCGTCTTCGTCGTGGTCTTCTTGGCTCGGCCGGTAGTACCGGTCTTGGCAGAGGTGGAACGTGTGCTCTTCCTCGCGGTGGCTGTCTTCGCCTCCTCGTCTGCAGCGGTGTTTGCAGTGCTGGACGTGGTGGTCGACACGGGTATCCTCTCCAAGGACTGACCAGTCCTTCAGTGCTGTCCCCTTCAAAATGGGTCCGGGAGAACCGGCGAACACACGCCTGACGGACCCAAGGGCATACGACGCCCGGCAGGCGTCAAGACCTTGTGCCAATTGTGGCACCCCGTGACCGATGACACAAACTGGGTCCCCCTCTCACCCTCCTGCCATGGAATGGCTGCACTGCGCAACTGTGTACGACCACAGTCTGATCCTCCGCCTTCGCCCACGACTGCAGGCACTCTTCCGCTGATGAGGGATGACATTCGATCCCTTCGGGCGTTGATATAGGTGTCAGCCAGTCAGACGGAGAAAGGCGAAGCACATGGACACCAAGTCCCGGGTTCGTACCACCGATGGCATTGATGGAAAGGACGCGGTCGGCCTCTACCTGGACGGAATCGCCCGCACCCCACTGCTCAATGCCGCAGAGGAGGTTGCGTTGGCCCGCCGGATCGAAGCGGGTGTGTTTGCACGCGCCGTTCTCGAGGGTCAGGCCGAGACCAAGTCGGATGCCACTAAAGAGGAGCTTCATCTCATCGCGGCTGACGGTGACGAGGCAATGGCCCACTTCGTGCGCGCCAACCTGCGCCTGGTCGTGTCGGTGGCCCGAAAGTACGGCCGCTCCCAGATGCCGCTTCTTGACCTCGTGCAGGAAGGCAATACCGGCCTCATTCGCGCCGTCGAGAAGTTCGACTACGCCAAGGGCTTCAAGTTCTCGACCTACGCCACCTGGTGGGTTCGTCAGGCCATCAGCCGTGGCATTGCTCAACAGGGCCGCATCGTCCGCCTCCCGGTGCACGTCGCCGAACAGGTAAACCAAGTCTCAGCCGCTCGCCGCAACCTCGAGCGCCAGCTGGGCCGCGAGCCCGAGACCGCTGAGATCGCTGATGAGCTGGAGATCACCGAGGAGCGCGTCATCGAGCTCATCCGCTTCGGACGCGACCACGTCTCCCTCGACGCCCCGGTCGAGGACGACGGAGACACCAGCCTGGGTGACCTCATTGCCCGTGAGACCTCCCCCGGCCCCGACGACATCGTCCTGGACGCCGAGGACCGCGGTCGTCTCGAGGGTCTGCTCGACGATCTTGACGAGCGTTCCGCCGACGTCGTCCGTCGTCGCTACGGACTTGTTGACGGCCGCCAGGCCAAGCTCGCTGACATCGGCAAGGTGTGGGGAATCACCGCTGAGCGCGTCCGTCAGATCGAGCGTGCCGCCCTGGCCACCATGCGTCAGCGCAACCTGGCCACCATGGCTGCTTGATCCCGAGCGACACCACGATCACATAGACGACGGCCCCCATACGCAGGGGGCCGTCGGTCGGCTCGTCTAAGATGAAAACGCGAAGACTCCAGAAAGAAATAGCAAGACTCAAAGGATCTGGCTGAGGGCCTTTGGAAGGCCGATGCAAACCAAGCATTCCATGGGCAAGCCCACTTGTTATGAGACTGATCGCAAATCGAATTCGATATGATCGACCTTCTCACGCGATCCAGTGTCACCATTCTTGATGTCTTTTTGGGTGATTGTTTATCGCAGCCTGGCGTAACTGTCGTCTGCTCATGTCACGACGGTTGTTTTGGCTGTCTGAGCGTCACGCTGCGTGGTGTGACGATGCGACGCTCTCGACGTCCACCTTGCTGCTCAAACTGGCTCTTCACAGATGAGGATGAAGGGGTGTGGATCGGTAGCTGACCCCTGGGTCCTGATGCGGGTCGAGGTCCTTGGAATGATGGAAGTTCGCACACAGCCATCGCCCAAGGCCTCGACATGAACAACGCTACCGTCACCACCTCTGATCTGGCCACGTTCTGCTGCTTGGACGACCTCGGACTGGTCCTGACAGGCCAGCACCTCACCCCTGAGCGGGCCGTCTTGTTGTGTTGCCCGACGGCACCGGATGAGTGGTGCCATCGCTGCAGCGGCCACGGCCGGGTGCGCGACACCATCACTCGGGAACTGGCGCATGTGCCGTTCTGCTGGCGTACCACCACCCTGACAGTCCGGCTTCCCCGCTACCAGTGCACCGGTTGTGGTCATGTGTGGAGCCACGACCTCACCCGCGCCGCTTCGCCGCACTCCTGCTTGTCACGAGGGGCGTTGCGGTGGGCGTTGGAAGCACTGGTGGTCATCGACCTGACTCAAGTCAGTACCGGCACCGGTGCGAGTCGGTTACCGGCGATGGTCGAAGGACACTCGAAACACACGTTTACAACCTGGCTGGCTGCACGGCACCTGCGGGCGTAAACATCATCGACTCTACCAGAACCGACGAATCCTGCACACCAGCGCTGATCTGCTGACCGATAGACAACAACGCCGCTTGGATGAACTGTTCAGTGATGATCGGCATGTCGAGGTCGAGGCCACCTGGGACGTCTACCAGCCCATGATCACCGCCTACCGCGCCAGCAGTCGAACCGAAGGCACAAAGATCATGACCCGGCTGATCGCGTCGATCGGATCGAGCGTTCCCGCCAGCCTGGTCGAGGTCGTACGACTCGGCCAGACCCTGACCACACGCCGCGACGACATCCTCGCGTTCTTCGCCCGGCCCGCCACCAGCAACAGCCCCACCGAAGCCATCAACGGCCGCCTCGAACACCTGGGAGGCACCGCCCTCGGGTTCCGTAACCTGACCCACTATACCACCCGATCCCTCCTGGAAGCCGGAGGCATCAGACCCCAGCTACACCCTCGATTGTGAAGAGCCCTTAAACTCGCTGGGCTTGGGACTGGCCAGGCAGGACAAGTCAGATACGTCCGAGGCGGGACAACCTCCAGATGGGCTCTTTGAACCGAGCAAGTTGCCATTCCCGGCAGCTCCGGCCCCAGCATGGACACCGAGGCGACCCTCCTGGGGCGTACCTTGGACTCAAATTCAATCGAAATGCATTGGAGATGTTATTACCCATGAAGCGCGCGATTTCTGCAACCATAGCCCTTGCGTCCGTTACTTTAACGTTTTCATCTTCTGTCTACGCATCTGCTTCCCCCCAATCCAATTAAGCAATCAGTTAATTCGCACATAAGCCAATCTGAAACCCCTCAGAGGTCTCGAGTTTTTCTAGGCCAAGACGGCTTCAAGAGAGTTGTAACATTCATGGACTCTTCCCATATCGGTGCTGCTCAACTTAAATTAAGCCTCCAGAAAGGCGACACTGTAAAACTTCTTGACAACGGGAGAACTCTTTCTATTTATAGCAAAAATGGAGCTTTTCTTTTCTCAATGACATCTCCTCTGATCCAAGGAGAAGATGGCAGCAGATCGGGTGCTTTCAAGTATTCAAGCGATACAGGCATCGCGACGGTATATGATCCACAGACCACAGCTTCCGCCATTAGCCAGCGCTGCGCCTCAAGCGAGGTGGCAAAGTGGAGCTACCGCGTTGGCGCCGGCCTTTTATGCGGAGGTGTTGGCGGTATGAACCCTGTCGCCGGCATGGCCTGCGGGTTGGCTGCCAGTGGCGGAGAGGATCATATTCCCGTTTAATAATGCGTACTAAGGAGGGGCATGTCGTACAATATATTTAAAGACAAGCGGAAGCCATTAGAGAAGATAGTCGATCCTGACCGGCTTTATACATGGTGGATTCTCTATGGGTTGGCAACAGTAGCTGGGATTTTCGTATCCGGATTTAGTTCAGCATCCGGGGGATTTTCTCGGCGACTCACTGAAGGAATGACTAAGGTTGGCTTCAATTGGGCTCCTCAGTTTTTGGTATTCACCGCCATTATGGCGATTCTTATCATTGTAGCCAAGAAAAAGCAAGATAAGTGGAAAGACAAAGATTCTTAGTCAGTTCGAACCAAGGCGGCACGCTCGTCGTCACTGATGTGGGTCCGCATGTGATTTCGTCCGGCTATCGTGGCGAGTTTCGTGTTGGCCGGTATAGGTGACCCCGGGTCGGGGTGAGAGTTCTGGCGGGCCGGGGCCTCGCCGTCAAGGTACTCGCGACGCAAGCGAGCCCATTCCCGGGCCCACGCCTTCCTCTGCTCACCGTACGTACTCATGTCATGACTGCTCATCAATGTCGATAGCGAACAGTGCCGCCCTGGCCACCATGCGTCAGCGCAACCTGGCCACCATGGCTGCCTGGTCCCTACAACGACATCACCAACGACGACGACGGCCTCGGAGAAATCCGGGGCCATCGTTGTCGTCATGACGTGGCCGTTGGTCGGGGCCCAACGGGGAAGGTCACCGAGGCATCCACGTCGTTGGCGTCCACCAGCTTCATGACTCCCTCCTGGCAACACGACGCGATGAGCTGTCCGTCCTGCATCAACCGGCCCATGGAGAATCCGAGTAGACCCGAGGCGCTTGGGGAAACCTGGTCGTAGAGCATCCACTCGTCTGCCTTGGCAGTCCGGTGGAACCACATCGCGTGGTCCAAGGAGGCCGGATTGACGATCATGCCCGGTGGGATCGACCCCAGATGTGGCATGACGGCACCGGCCATCAAGCTGATGTCGGAGATGTAGGCGAGGATGGCTCGCTGCACCACCCGGTCGTCAGGAAGGCTCGCCGTGGTGCGAACCCACAAGCTCAGATGAGTGACGTGATTGGGGTCGACGAGATTGGACCCGTCGCCGGCTAACCGGACGTCGAGGGCGTCCCATTCCTTGACGGTCGGCATCGACCGTCCGAACATCTGCTCCAAAGCCTGGGCCAGGGTCGGACACTTCTCCGGACCAGGCAGGTAGTCCGGCATCGGATCGGAGTGCTCCGGCCCGTTCTCACGGTTCTTGAAAGACAGCTCCGCGGTGAAGATCGTCCGGCCGTGCTGACGAGCATTGACCCGACGAGTACTGAATGTCCGTCCGTCACGAATCCGCTCGACGTCGAAAATCATCGGTAGGTCAGTGCGACCGGCATGGAGGAAGAGGGCATGCATGGAGTGGGCAGTACGCTCGGGGACCGTGCGAGCACCGGCCACCAGAGCCTGGGCGAGCACCTGACCACCAAATGTTCGCTGCCAGGTCGTACGAGGTTGTTTGCCTCGAAACAGGTCGAGGTCCAAGTCCTCGAGATCGAGCAGGTCAAGCAGTTCAGCAGTCGTCGATGGCACCCAACCACTGTGCCAGATCGACTGGTCCGGCACAGCGAATTCGGGTTCTCGTCGTCAAGCGGAGATGTTGATCCAGGCAGACCCGGCCGGGGCAAGAGTCACCTCGTCGTCCAGACCACTGATGGTCGTCGTCACCTCGTCGAAACTGAGGTTGGTCACCAGCAGCAGGCCAGCCTCGTCGTAGCAGGCCGTCTCGACGCGAGGATCATCCGCGATGAACTGGTCTGCGAACTCGTCGTCGCGACCAGCGGCCCACCAGATCGCCCGGTGTAGTAGTCGCGAGTTGTCCACGGTGTACGGCAGACCGGCGAGATAGACCGCCCGCCCCTTGCCGAGGGTGTGGACGGCAGCATGTATCGAGCCGTCATCGAGCTCCAGCACCTCGGTGTCGTCACAGACCGGGACGATCTCGGGAGCGACTGGTCCGACCTCCAGGGCCAGACCGTCAGTGATGAAATGAGAGTCGACGACATTCGGGTAGCGATCGGTCGACAGGCTCCAGCCAATCTCACGATCGACGCCGAGGACGTCAGAAAGCCGAAAACACGCTCCGTCGCCAGGCCAGTAGGTGGGATCGCCCACCCCGATGAAACCGCCACCACGAGCCACGAAGGTGCGCACTGCTGCCTGCACCGTGACGTCGGTCCACTCCTGGGCCCCCGAGAAGGCTGTCCCGGCAGAACCGGTGTTGATGAGTACCCCGATTCCCTCGGGAACGCCGTCACGAATGTCGTCGAAATCGAGCCAGTCGATGTCGAAGGGCAGGCCCGCCAGCGCTTCCACGACGCCCAGGTACGGTGCCGCCTGCTTGTAGTACAGGGCATGGGCGACCATGTGGGACATCCAGGTACGACGGGCTCCCCAACAGTTGAGGATGCCGATCCGGAACGGCGCGGTACGCGCGGTCTTCCCCCCGCTACGCTCCCAGATGTCACGGAATTCCTGGCAAATCTGCTCGATCCGTTCCATGAACTCCGGGTACTGATTGGCCAGGGAGAGGTATCCGCCGTAGCCAATACGGTCCAGGGGCTTGCGGACGATGGCGCGACGGGCCTGCACCCAGGAGGTGTTCGCCTCCCCCACCGGATCCCCCTCGTCATTGAAGACGTCGGGGAAGAAGTAGGGCAGGAATCGTCCCTCGGTGTAGTGGACACCAGGAATGTCGGAGATCATCCGGCAGGTGGCGGACGATCCCACCGAGCCGACCACGGCGTCCAGACCGGTGGTGGCGAAGAGCTCACCATAGGGCTCGGTGCCAATCCAGTTGTCCCCGAGGAACATCATCGCCTCGCGGCCCTTGTCATGGCAGATCTCGACAAGTCGACGCACCCGGTCCGTGACGAAGCGGTTGACGAAGTCGATCCACGCCAGGAAGAACTGGGAGGGCGGGCGGAAGGAGGAGTTGTGATAGCCGGCGTCGATGAAGTCCTCCGGGTTGATCTGCCAGCCGGTCTCGGCCTCGAAGGCTTCCATGAGAGGCACCGAAACGCTCGCGGAGTAGCCGAACCAGTCGACGAACTTCTCCTTGGCCTGCTCATTGAAGTAGAGGGTGAAGTGGTAGAAGAAGGTCGTGAAACGGACAACGTCGACCTCTGGGTGGGCGTCGAGCCACTCGGACAAGGACTCCTGGACGTGATTCCAGGTGGCAGGGTGCACGACGTCGAAGGGATGCTCCTTGCTGCGAGTGGGATCGTTCTCCCAGTGATTCGTCGTGTAGTTGTACATCTGGGTGGTGTCCCACAGCTGGGCTGCCAGGAATGCGACGGTGTAGACGTGTCCGGCCGTCGCGGGCACCGCCACGACGCAGTCAGCACCCTCGCCACTCACAGTCCAGTCGTCGACGACCTCGCCGGTGGTGCGGTCCCGTACCTGCCACCATCGCTTGACGTCGACATCTGTGTCGGGGCGAACCTGCTCGGCGAAGAAGCCACGCATGATGTGGATCTCCAGTGGACCGTCCTCCAGGGCCGGGACTCGGTCGGAACACAGGTACAGGCTGACGTGCTCGTCGAGATGGTCCAGGGCCCAGGCTTCGTCCCCACGGGCACAAAAACGGGTTGAGTAGACCTTCGTCCCCAGGTTGGAGACAATCTTCGGCAACCAGGTGCCGTCGCTGTTACGCACCGCGTCGGCACCGAGACGATCGATGATCGCAGCCAACTCGTCGTCCATCCCCTCCTCAACTGGCAGGGTGACTCGACCCGAGAAGCGGGGATCAGACGAGGTCATGGGGCATTCCTCCTTGAGTGCGGCCGGGCCACGATCCTACCGGCGGCGAGGCGATGGATCCGGCCTCTCGCTCACTCCATGTGAACGTGTTCATGGCTGTGTTCAGGACACCTTGTTCATCGCAGAGCGAATCCGTTTCGGGGAGACGGTGACCCTGGTCCCGAGGCGCTGGGCAAAGTACTGGACGCGAAGCTCCTCCAACATGAACCCGATCTCCTCGATCTCGGCGGGAAGCTTGCCAGCCGGCTGTTCCTCGCACAGGGCGTCGTACTCGACCAGAAGCGGCTCCAACTCAGCCATCTGGCGGGGATCGCGCGTCGGATTCGTCATGAGGGACTCGATGCGCACGCTCACCCCCTGGATCCAGCGCGGCATGTCGTCGTACCAGGGATCCGGGGTGGCCGAGATGAAGTTCTCGAAGACGAGGTCATCAATCTGAGTGGTGATGTCGGCGCGAATTGCCGGATCCGAAACCATTGCCAGGGCCTGACGGGCGTCGACGAGTCGGGTGAGGATCCGCCCGGCGGTGCGCACCACTCGGGCCATCCGATCGGCCTGGTCCTGACGGACAGCCAGGGAAAGGTCGTCGAAGGCCTCCTTCGCCCGAATCCCCGACAGATCCCCCGCCTTCTCATGAGCAACCGAGGCAACCGCCTTGTGACGCGCATCTGCTAACAATGCCGGCACGGTGGGATATGGCGAGGTCGCCAACGCCAACTTCGTGCCATTGTCCATGTGCGAGACGACCCACTTCGTCGGATCGGGCAGGGTGAGGACGAGCAGCCTGACGACTCCTGCGGCGTGGCTGGCGCGTTGAGCCCGCGGAGTGTCGAGAACGGTGCTACCGACCGCAGTTCCCTCATCAACCAGACAGGGGTAGCCGACGGCGTCAGCCCCCTTGCGCGACAGGTCAACCCGTTCCGGGATCGGATCGAAGGTCCACTGCGTCGCCCCATGGATCTGGGGTCGTCCGGCGGCCTTGGTCAAGGATTGCGAGACCTTGGTGGCCAGATCGGTCTGAAGGGATTCCAGGTCCTCGGACCTGGCGACGTGCTTGGGCTGGGAGAAGGTCGGCTTGTTCCTGCCCTTCTTCCCGGGCTCCTTGCCGACGGTGCGCCCCTCGGCGTCAACGATGTCGAACCCGACCCGCAGGTGCGCTGGGATGGCTGCGGTGTTCCAGCCATCGGCTTCCACGATGACCCCGGTGAGAGCCCGCAATGCTCGCCCGAGTTCTTCGGTGAAAGGGGCTTGACGGTCAGCGCCGTTGTCCTCGAGCCAGGTCAGCGCAGCTCGGGCACGGTCGGGAGCGGGGACGAGTTGGGTCCGGATCCGTTTGGGGAGGGCCCGGATGAGCTCGGTGGCCAACTCGGTGCGCAGACCCGGAACCTGCCAGCTGAAAGGAGCGGTCGGAACCTGATTGAGCAGGGCCAGCGGAATGGTGACGGTGACACCGTCATGGCCGGATCCAGGTTCGAAGACGTAACGCACCGGAAGATCGAGATTGCCAACCTTCCAATGGTCAGGGAAGGCGTCGGCGTCGACCGAGTCGGAGTCGACGAGGTCATCAAGGGACAGGTCGAGTTGGTGACGATCCTGGACTCGTCTCCACCAGGCGTCGAAATGGGATCCCGAGACGACGCCTTCCGGAACACGACGGTCGTAGAAGGCGAAGATGACGTCGTCGTCGGCGACCAATCCGCGCTGACGGCTACGTTCCTCGAGGTCGACTGCCTCGTCCCGAACCCGGTCATTGTGTTTGAGGAAACCGTGATTGGATCGCCAGTCCCGCTCCACCAGGGCGGAACGGATGAAGATCTGTCGGGAGACGACCGGGTCTACGCGCCCGTAGTTGACGCGATGATCTGCCCACAGCGGTACCCCGAAGAGGACCGCCCGCTCGGTGGCGACCACGGAGGCCGTCGAGGCTGCCCAGTGCGGAGCGGCCCAGGAACGCTTGATGAGCGGTCCGGCGACCTCCTCCACCCACTCCGGCTGGACGGCGGCCACCGTCCGGGCCCACAGCCGGGAGGTCTCCACCAGTTCGACGGCGACAACGAGTTCCGGGGACTTGCGCGCCAGCAGGGATCCGGGATTGATGGCGAACTTGGTGCCGCGAGCACCGATGTACTCCTGGGGTCCAGGACGTTGGCCGCGACGCTTCGAGGATTCCCGAACCTGGGCCAGACCGATGTGGGAGAGCAGGCCGGACAACAATGCGACGAGAACACGGTCAGTGGGAGCGGAGGTGCGGTTGACCTCCAGGTGCAGCTCCTTGGCGATCTGGCGCAGTTGGCCGTGCAGGTCGCCCCATTCGCGCACGCGCAGGTAATTGATGTACTCAGCCCGGCACATACGACGGAACGCCGAGGATCCCATCTGCCGACGCTGATGACTCAGGTAGCGCCACAGTCGGTGGATGGCCATGATGTCCCCGCCCTCGTCGATCCCACCAGGCTGGGGCTGAGAGGCAGGCTTGCCCGGACGGGAATTGGTGTGAGGGGTGTGACGGGCCGGTGTCCCCGGTGTCGGGGCGTTGGCGGGCTGCCGGTGTACCTGCTGACGAACCTGGGACCAGTCCCCCACCCGGTTGTTGTCGGCGTCGTCGACGGCCCGGAGGGTCTGCAGCAGGTTCGCCTCGGTGGCGAAGCGTCGGTGGAAGCTGTCGGCCTCCTCCCGCTTCTCGGCAGGGCGCTCCCTGACATCGCGGATGGACAGTGCCGCGACGATGACGAGGACCTCAGCGAGACTGCCCTGTTTCGACCCCTCAAGCAGCATACGCCCCAGACGCGGATCCAGCGGGACGCGGGCAAGCTGATGGCCAATCTTGGTCAGTCTGGGAGCGTCCCGGTGGCCAGGTTTGAGGGCTCCCAGCTCGTCGAGCAGGCGGATTCCGTCATTGATCCGGGAGCGATCGGGGGGCTCGACGAAGGGGAAGTCAGTGATGGCACCGAGTCGAGCCTGGGCCATCTGGAGGATGACGGCGGCCAGGTTGGTGCGCAGGATCTCGGGCTCGGTGAACTCGGGACGTGACGCGAAGTCGGCCTCTGAGTAGAGACGGATGCAGATACCGGGAGCGACGCGACCGCATCGTCCGGCCCGCTGATTCGCGCTGGCCTGGGAGACCGGCTCGATAGGAAGACGTTGCACCTTGGTACGCACCGAGTACCGCGAGATACGAGCGGTTCCAGGATCGATGACGTAACGGATGCCCGGCACCGTCAGGGAGGTCTCGGCGACGTTTGTGGCCAGCACGATGCGCCGGCCGCTGTGCGGGGTGAAGACCCGATGCTGTTCGGCGGCCGACAGCCGAGCGAACAGCGGCAGAATCTCGGTGTTGACCAGTCTGAGGTCGGCGAGGGCTTCGGTGGTCTCCCGGATCTCCTGCTCGCCCGCCAGGAAGACGAGGATGTCGCCCTCTCCTTCCCGGGTGAGTTCCTCGACAGCTTTGCAGATACCGGTGACCTGGTCGATGACCTCGTCCTTCGTATCGACCGGGGCAGGAGTCGAGGGGCGCTCCGAGAGCTCCTCGTCCTCATCCTCGTCATCGGCGCGGACCTGTTCCGAGGGGTCCAGGGGCCGGTACCGCACCTCGACGGGATAGGTCCGTCCGGAGACCTCGATGACGGGAGCGTCGTCGAAGTGGGCCGCGAACCTCGCGGTGTCGATGGTGGCCGAGGTGATGATGACCTTGAGGTCGCGACGCCGTGGCAGTAGCTGCTTGAGGTAGCCCAGCAGGAAGTCGATGTTGAGGCTACGCTCGTGAGCCTCGTCGATGATGATGGTGTCGTGAGCGTGCAGGTCGCGATCATGGGAGATCTCGGCCAGCAGCACACCGTCGGTCATGACCGTCAGCGCAGTGTCAGAGGTGGCGCGACGAGTGAATCGCACCTGATAGCCAACCTGTTCCCCCAGATCGACCCCCATCTCCTCCGCGACGCGTTCGGCGACGCTGCGCGCGGCAATCCGGCGAGGCTGGGTGTGAGCGATGCGTCGACGCCCCAGTGCCAGGCAGATCTTGGGAAGCTGGGTGGTCTTTCCCGAACCTGTCTCACCAGCGACCACCACGACTTGATGGTCCTGGATGAGGTCTGCGATCTCGTCGGCATGCGCCGCGATGGGAAGCTCGGTGTCGAAGGCGACGACTCCCCCACCGGGCAGCTCACCTTCCAGTCGTGAATCAGGCATGGCCAATTTAGTTTATGTGAGAGGTCTGACACTCAGCGACGGGCTCGTGCTAACCACCGTCTCGTCGGTCAAGCCGTGAAGATCTCCATCCGCTGGATCCGGTCGAGTGCCTCGGTGATCTGGTCGATCCCCGCGCATAGCCCGCCGCAGATAATGCCACAATGGGGCCCGAAGACAGTGCCGGCAACCAGTGGAGACTGCGCCTCCTTGCGAAGCCGCAGAGCGTGAAAGGCTGCGCGCTGGGAGATCGACCAGTCGTCCTCGTCCAAGACCGCCTCGAGGACCAACCACACGGCGGGACAACCACTGGTAGTCCTTCGAGCCGGCAGGTCAGTGGCAAATGGCCAACGGAGACTGGGCGTGGGCCATGATGCCACGGCTGACTCCGCCAGCGGTCCATCCCAGGATCGGGTGCTTCTTCATGCCGATGACGAGGAGGTCGACATCGCCGGACAAGTCGACCAGGGCGTCCACTGGCTCACCGGAGAGCACCCGAGTCTCAACCTCGACGTCGGGGTGCTCGTCGGCGACGGGCTTGACGACCTCGTTGAGTCGCTTGAGTGCTTCGGCGTGGACCTTCTGGGAATCCTGCCCGGGAACGGTCACGGCCAGTAGCTTGCACCCACGGTGGTCCGCCTCGGCGAATCCGAATCCGAGGGCGGCAGTTCCTGCGCTCTGGGGGCCGACGGCGACGGCCACACACTTCTTGCCACCGGTCGGGTCCGGGTTCGACGCACGGGAGATGACGACAACAGGTGCGGCGGACATGCCAGCCACCGCCACAGAGGTCGATCCGACGAACATCCGCTCCAGTCCGGAGCTGGCGCGACGACCGACAACGACGAGCTGGGCGTCTGCGCTGCGGTCGGCAAGGATGGCCGCTGGGTTACCCAGAACCACCTCACCCGAGATGCGATCGGGATCCATGCCGCGCCCCTTGGCGACGTTGATGGCGTCATCGACGACGACCTGGCCGGCGTCCTGCAGAGCGGTCGGGTCATAGACAACACCCCAGGCACCGGCGACAGCAGCATCGTCAACAGCGTGAAGGACGATGAGATCGGCGTCTCTCCTGATCGCGGATCCTGCGGCGTACCGGGCGGCGCGCAGGCCGTCCTCCGAGCCGTCGACTCCAACGATGACGGTGGTACGGCGAGTCCTTGACGAGGTTCGATCGTCGGTCATGGTGGTCCTCCTCAGTGAGACGTCAGGGGCGTCAACCCCTTGTCACATTGTCCCACCACTTGCCTTGTGACAAAGGGATCGGGTCCGGATCATTCTTCAAAAGTGGTTCTGCCGTGCAGCTTGCGAGCCAGTTCGTTGTCCAACCCGTCAGCCAGCCTGGACATGATGGAGACTGCCTGGTGCAAGTGCGCCGCAACGAACGGACGAGCCATCACTGACATCGTGACGAAGACCCGGTCCTGATGCAGGGCGAAGCGTCCGTAGCGGGACTGGACGTTGAGGTCGTTGAGCACCTCGACGGCTCGAGACCGTCCCTCAATGTTATGGACGAGAGCTGCGAAGAGCAGTAGTTCAGAGGCGTCAGGAGTGGTTCGCACGAACACCATGCAGGTGCCCACCCGGATGGCGAAATCTCCCTCGCTGTCGCGAATGGCGGGGTGTCCGAAGATCTGGGACAGCTCGTCGGCCACGAGGCGGTCGAGGTGATCCTTGTCGACCGGCATGATGGCGGGGACGCTGGCCGCCTCGGTGGGAGACAGCGGAGGTTCGGGCTGCAGAATCTCCGCGAGCTGGTCGGGGGCCAGGAAGACCGGGTGGGGGACACCGAAGATGTCGCGCAGGGTCGTCACCGCCAGCTCAGCAAGCTGTTCACTGTCATCCTGGCTTCGGTAGACCCAGTAGTTGTCAGTCTTGTGAGAGGTGCAGGTTCCGGGGTTCTGCCATCCCAGGGAGCTCAGTCCGTCGAGCTGGCCGGGGGTGAGCTGAGAGCTGTCCGGTAGACAGCTGTTGCTCGACGCCTCGGCCAGAATCATCGCGGTGTCATTACTGTGATCGGGGTCATCCTGCACGAACCGGATGAAGGGCGTGGGGTCATTGCGCGCTGACATGGTCGAGATCGTCAACTCACCATCGTCGTCAATGACGGAGACGACCTCGGCCAGACGCTCGGTGAACTGGTCCCAGGCCTGTGCCGTACTGCGATCCAGGTCGAACGCGAAGTCTGGTGGCTCGTCCATGCCTCCAACCTAGTAGGTCCGGAGGCAGATGTGCGGCCTGTGCTCGTCTTCCGGTGCCATCTGGTGAACGTGCATGGTTGGACACACGCATGGGCCTCGGCATCCGGAAGCCGACGGGTGCGATGACGCGCACACGCCAAGGGCCGGGGCACAACCTCTGCTGTACCCCGGCCACCTGATCAGATCATGACGTCATCAGCTGCAACCGCTGGTGGATCCACAGCCTTCGCAGACATAGCAGGATCCTGACGGACGCATCTTCGTTCCGCAGGTCATGCACAGCGGGGCATCGACCTCACGGCCCATCTGCTCCTCGAGCAGCTCGGCACTGGTGTGGGCACCAGCGACTCGCTCAACAGCCTCCTGAGCAGCGAAGAGCCCGGGCTGGTTGGCACCGTCCTCGTGCACCCGGACGCGGTCGGCCGGGGTGTCCTTGAGGGTCTCGGAGTCGATGAGCCCGCCCTCCTCCTCGTCTGACGCGTAGGAGCCGGTTTCGACGTATCGGGCACGCTCAGCGGCGGTGTAGATACCCAGCTCGGCGCGCTCGTCGAAGTCCAGGTAGTCCAAGGCCAGACGACGGAACACGTAGTCGATGATCGACGAGGCGATCCGGATGTCCGGGTCGTCAGTCATACCAGCAGGCTCGAACTTGAGGTTGGAGAACTTCTGGACGAAGGACTCCAACGGCACGCCGTACTGTAGACCGATGGACACCGCGATGGAGAAGGCATCCATGACGCCGGCCAAGGTCGAACCCTGCTTGCCGAGCTTGAGAAAGATCTCGCCCAAGCGGCCGGAATCGTAGGCACCAGTCGTGAGGTAACCGCCAGCTCCAGCGACCTGGAAGCTCGTCGTGCGGCCCATGCGCGACTTCGGCAGACGCTGACGACGCGGCCGGTACTCGATGCGAACCTCCGGCTCGGCCTTCTCCTCCTCCTTCTTGACCTCGGAAAGAGGCTGGCCAACCTTGCAGTTGTCGCGGTAGACGGCCAGGGCCTTGAGGCCAAGCTTCCAGCCCTCCATGTAGACGTTGGCGATGTCCTCGACGGTGGAGGACTCCGGCAGGTTGACGGTCTTGGAGATGGCACCAGACAGGAAGGGTTGGACGGCAGCCATCATCCGCACGTGGCCCATCGGCGCGATGAAGCGGGTGCCCATGGCGCAGTCGAAGACCTCGTAGTGGGCCTCGTCCAGGCCGGGAGCTCCGACGACCGAACCGTTGTCGGCGATGTAGGCCACGATCTTCTCGGACTGCTCAGGGGTGTAGCCGAGGTTCTTGAGGGCACGCGGCACCGTCTGGTTGACGATCTGCATCGAGCCACCACCGACCATCTTCTTGAACTTCACCAGCGAGAAGTCCGGCTCGATGCCCGTGGTGTCGCAGTCCATCATGAAGCCGATGGTGCCGGTCGGGGCCAGCACCGAGGCCTGGGCGTTGCGGAAGCCATTGGTACGGCCCAGCTTGACGACCTTGTCCCACTCGGCCTTGGCAGCAGCGAGGACGGTGGTGTCATTGTCGTGCAGCGGATGAACCTGGCGGTTGGCGTCGCGATGCTTGGCCATGACGGCCTGGTGCGGCTCGGCATTCTCGGCGTAGCCAGCATAAGGACCGACGATGGCCGCCAACTCGGCGGAGCGTCGGTAGGAGACACCGGTCATGACGGAGGTGATGGCAGCAGCCAGAGCACGTCCACCATCAGAGTCATATCCCAGGCCCAGGGCCATGAGAAGGGCACCCAGGTTGGCGTACCCAATTCCGAGCTGACGGAAGTTGCGGGTGGTCTCCCCGATGGCCTCGGTCGGGAAGTCGGCGAAGCAGATGGAGATGTCCATCGCGGTGATGACCAGCTCGACGGCCTTGGTGAACTTCTCGACGTCGAAGTGATCATTCTCGTCGAGGAACTTCAGCAGGTTGAGGCTGGCCAGGTTGCACGAGGAGTTGTCCAGGCTCATGTATTCCGAGCACGGGTTGGAGGCATTGATCCGACCGGTGTTCGGGTTGGTGTGCCAAGCATTGATGGTGTCGTCGTACTGCAGACCGGGGTCAGCGCACTCCCAGGCAGCCTGGGCGATCTTGCCGAAGAGCTCCTTGGCATCGACGGTGTCGAGCACCTTGCCCGGCTCGGTGCGGGAAGTCAGCCCGAAGGACTTGCCCTGCTCGACCGCCGTCATGAAGGCATCCGAGACGCGCACCGAGTTGTTGGCGTTCTGGTATTGGACACTGGTGATGTCGCGGCCACCCAGGTCCATGTCGAAGCCGGCATCGCGCAGGGCGCGGATCTTGTCCTCCTCGCGAGCCTTGGTCTCGATGAATTCCTCGACGTCCGGGTGATCGATGTCAAGGACGACCATCTTGGCAGCGCGACGGGTGGCGCCACCGGACTTGATGGTTCCGGCAGACGCGTCGGCGCCGCGCATGAAGGACACCGGGCCGGAAGCAGTACCGCCGGAGCTCAGCAGCTCCTTGGAAGAACGGATACGGGAAATGTTGAGACCGGCACCAGAGCCACCCTTGAAGATGAATCCCTCTTCCCGGTACCAGTTGAGGATCGACTCCATGGAGTCGTCCACCGAGAGGATGAAGCAGGCACTGACCTGCTGAGGGCTCGTCGTACCGACGTTGAACCACACCGGGGAGTTGAAGCTGAAGTACTGATGGACCAACAGCCAGGTCAGCTCCTCACCGAAGACCTTGGCGTCCTCCTCAGAGGCGAAGTAGCCGTTTTCACGTCCGGACGTCACGTAGGTCTTGACGACACGGTCGATGAGAGTCTTGAGACTGTCCTCACGGGCAGGAGTGCCCAGGGCGCCACGGAAGTACTTGTTCGTGACGATCGTCGAGGCGTTGACGCTCCAGAAGTCGGGGAACTCGACTCCGCGCTGCTCGAAGACCACGTCACCGGTGCGCCAGTTCGTCTGCACGACGTCGCGACGCTCCCACGTCACCTCGTCGTAGGGATGGATACCCTCGGTGCTGAAGGTGCGCTCGACGTGCAGCCCCTTGGAGCGGCTCGTCCTGCGTGGTGCGGACTTGGTCTCGGTCATGGCTCCCTCTAGATATTCGGTGATACGGGTGGTTTGGTGTCGGTACTTGTCGTGAGCTGAGGCGCACTTGGCCACGGCTCGTCAGAACAGCGGCTCGTCCTGCTTCGAAGGCCGCTTGCGGCCCGGGGACCGCACTTTCTCGGGAGACTCATCACGCAACCGATCGATCTCGGTGGCGAAGTCCTCGATGGTGTCGTAATTGAGATACACACTTGCGAACCGCAGATAGGCGATGGGATCCAGCTCACGAAGTGGGCCCAGGATTGCCAACCCAATCTCGTCGCTCGGAATCTCCGCGACTCCTCGGGCTCGAAGGCCGTCCTCGACGCGTTGACCCAACAAGGCCAGGTCGGCATCCGTGACCGGGCGTCCTTTGCATGCATTGCGCACACCACGGATCACCTTGTCTCGGGAGAAGGGTTCTTCGATGCCGTTGCGTTTGTGAACCGTCATCTGCATGCGCTCGATGGTGGTGAACCGTCGTTCACACACGGGACACTGCCGTCTCCGACGGATCGCAGTGCCGTCCTCGCAGACTCGGGAGTCCAGGACTCGTGAGTCGTCATGCTGACAGAACGGACAGCGCATCGTCGCCTCCTTCCCCGACCTTGCTGGGTTCCGAACGGCAGATACGCCGTCGATCCAGAAGACTACTCCGAACTTGGACCGAAAACACAACTTGTAGGGATGGTGAGGTTACTCGCCACAACATCTGGTGTCGAGAGGGATCATTGAGGATGTCGTTTGATCGTTCGTCAAGCTGCCACGCGTGACACGCCGAAGATGCTCAGTCCACACGACCACCTTCCACCGTCAGGACCTGATATCAGGCAGGTCGTCCGACTGATGTCCATCGGTCTGGACGACGGCAGCCGGGTCGGGGTGACCGCTCTCGGAGTTGCCCTGCCACACCTGACCAAGGCGTCCCAGGGACAGGATCACACCAACGATCATCACGACAACGGTAGCCATCACGGCGACGTCCCAGAACCGATCGTGGACGGGTTCATGGCGTGCGACGGCACTGGGACTCCCTGCCATCAATTCCTGACGATCGATGACGACCACCGGCTCGGCCAGCTCATCCTGCCACGGTCCGATGACCAGGTCACCTTGCCGACTGGTCGTCGTCTCAACATCCCACTCGTACGTCTGAGCACTCATCGGATCACCTCTCTGTCGACGAGAGCCATCCGCTCCCGTCAGCGGTCCCCGGAATGGATCCCGGGGAAGGGCCCGGCGGCACAACCTCCGCCGGCACCATCCATGACATCCGACCCGACCGACAGGTTCACCGTCATCAGACTGGAACACCAGGAGAACAACCTAGTCAGAAGCAATTCACAGGTTTCCTGAGAGCTCAGATCGACGCCGTCCCCATGCTCCGGAACAACCATCAAACAGAGCCGACGGGGAACTGTCGTACCCGACCTATACCGTGACTGGCATGACCACCGATACGCCCGGAACCGACTCCTCGGACTCGGCCGCCGTCTCGTCGGCTGTCCCGTTCACCACTACCCGTCAACCTTCTGCCAAGGAGCACGCGGTGCTTACCGCCGTCAAGGAAGGGCTGCGTCGCGACGGTCGCGCACCGACTGTTCGTGCCCTGGCTGACATGACGGGAGCAGCCAGTACATCGACCGTCCAGAGGCGTATCTCCGCGCTCATCGATCTCGGCCTGCTGCGACGCACTGACGGCACCCTCGAGGTCGTTGAGGACATCGTCGACGTCAATGATCCGCACGGACCCCAGGCCTTTCAGATCGAGGTTTTCAACCCGAATGAAATTGCCGATGACGAGCATCACGACACTGTCATCGCGGTTCCCTCCCAGTTACTGAGCCACGGAGACCACGTGGTGGTCGTCGTCCGTGACGATGGGATGGCACCCGATTTCCACGTCGGAGACCTTGTCCTCGTCCAACAGCTACCCGTGGCGGACCTTCCCGACGACCCGCCCGAGACCTATTTCGTGGCGGCCACAGTGGGTGGCACGACCATCATCCGTTCCTTGGCCAAGCTCGGAGGGAAACCGTGGCTGATGGCCTCGAACCCCGCTCACTCACCGGTAAACCTCGATGATGCTTCTCTCATCGGTCGCGCCGTCTCCATCATGAGACGACTGTGACCCTGGTGGTCACTCCCCCAGCCTGCGCAGAGCTCCGACAGCCATCTCACGATCCGTTGTCGTCCAGAACGAGGGCATGGACGCCCTCAAGAAACCGCCATATCGCGCCGTCGCCAACCGCGGGTCCAGAACCGCAACGACTCCCCGATCGTCGGAACGTCGAATGAGCCGGCCCGCCCCCTGGGCCAACAGGAGGGCCGCATGTCCGGCCGACACCGTCATGAATCCATTACCGCCAGCATCCTGAACTGCCTTGCCCCGTGCCGCCATGAGCGGGTCATCCGGACGTGGGAAGGGAATCCGGTCAATGATGACCAACCGACACGTGTCACCAGGAACGTCCACCCCCTGCCACAGGGACAAGGTCCCGAAGAGGCATGTCCGCGGATCAGCCGTGAATCGGCGCGTGAGATCGGCCAGATGTCCCTCCCCCTGACACAACACCGGAATGTCCGGCATGACCCTGCGCATGTGTTCGGAAGCAGCCACCGCGTTGCGGTGGGAGGAGAACAGCCCGAGGGTACGTCCACCAGCGGCCCAGATCAGCTCGGCAAGATCGTCGAGAACCTCTGGCGCGATGCCATCTCGACCCGGGCGCGGCAGGGAC
Organism: Cutibacterium avidum 44067; assembly: GCF_000367205.1. Classification (NCBI taxonomy): domain Bacteria; kingdom Bacillati; phylum Actinomycetota; class Actinomycetes; order Propionibacteriales; family Propionibacteriaceae; genus Cutibacterium; species Cutibacterium avidum. Next base: position 1,312,322 of record NC_021064.1, read on the forward strand.
TTACCGACATACAGAATCCCCTGCTTCGAGTAGTCGAACGGTGAGCCGACGTCAACCCCTCGCCACCCCATCTGAGTATCGAGAACCTCCGGAGCGTCCCCCTCGATCTGCTCACGTGGCGACAGCCCGACGTTCCTTGCCGTGGCCAGGAAACTACCGCCGATGCACAAGGTGGCCGAGGTCAGGATCGTGATCGCCCCCGCGAAGACGTTCTCGCGCAGCAGGCCTGCCACGCTCAATGGAGCGACGTGAATGCTGCGGTACCCCTTCTCCGATTCCGAGACCCACACCACGTCAGCAACTGCCATCGACACCATGCGGTCGACGATCTCGAAAACCTCGCGCATGGTGGCCTGAGCTTGCACCCTCTCGGCGTCGACGGATTCCCTGGAATCCTCGTCCCGTCGACCCAACTGGCTCACTGCTTCCCTGGCCAGATCTCGCAATACCGTGCACGCCTGTATGACCTGAGCCTCGGGCTCGGTGACCTGTCCCGGCTCGGTCGCTTCCAAGGCCCTGGCCAGCACGTCCGCCTGATTGAGCAGATCAGCGCTCACGTCGTCGTCAAGCCATGTCGAGGCCCGTTTCGACGTCATCGTCACGAGGGAGGGAGACAGCCCCTTGGAAGCAGCCCCGGTGAACCGATCCACCAGCTCGTGGGCCTCGTCGATGATGACGGTGTCGTGCTCCGGCAACACGTTGTTACCGTTCAGCGCATCGATCGCGAGCATGGCGTGGTTGGTGACGACGAGGTCAGCCTTTCGGGCCTTCTCACGGGCTGCTTCGGAGAGGCACTCGCTGCCGAAGGGACAGCGCTGAGCCCCTAGACACTCGTTGGCTGGCACACTTACCTGGGCCCACGCCAACGGAGTGTGCGGAGGTGCGTCATCACGATCGCCGAGCCCCGACTCCTCGACCTGCTTCTCGGCCCATTCACGCAGCATGACGACCTCGGCGCCTAGTGCGGAGGCCGGCGCCGTCCCAGCCTCCCTGGTGTCCTCGGCCTCAGCCGCGAGATCAGCCCCAGGGACCAGGGCGTCCTGTCCTCTGGCCCCCGCCGATCCACCGCGAACCTTGTGCAGACAGACGTGGTTGTTGCGCCCCTTGAGCACGGCCACCTTCGGCCTACGGGACAGGACCTTGTCCGAGGCATCGAGAATTGCCGGAATGTCCTTGTGGGCGAGCTGCGTCTGCAGGGCAAGGGTGGCAGTGGCGACGACGACCTGCGCCCCTTCCTCGACACAATGGACCAGAGCAGGCGCCAAATACCCCAAGGATTTTCCGGTTCCGGTTCCGGCCTGAACCAAGAGATGCAGTTCCTCACGCATCGCCTGGTCGACGGCCTCGACCATCGTCACCTGGCCAGATCTCTCCTGACCCCCCATCTGGGAGACGGCTACGCCGAGGAGATCGCGACACATCTTGCTGACCTCAGCCGGCTCACGCGCCATGACACGCCTCCTCGACCTCAGCGGCCAGCGCAGGATGAAGATGGGCGATGACATGGGTGCCATCGGCGGTGTGGTCAATGAGTTCGATCGTCCCGTCGCGGTGGATCTTGTCCATGAGGTCTCCGCGCGCATAGGGCATGACCACGTCAACCTTCTGGGACGGCACCGGCAGCGACCCCTCGATGGCTGTTACGAGGTCGTCGATTCCCTCTCCGGTATGAGCCGAGATGACATGGGCACTGGGAAAGGTCGACCGCAACGTCAAGATGGTGTCGTCGTCGAGACGATCAATCTTGTTGAGTACCAGGATTTCAGGAATGTCGCTGGCACCGATTCCCGCGAGCACACCACGCACGGCGTCGACCTGCCCGATGGGGTCGGGGTCAGATGCATCGACGACGTGCACCAGAACGTCTGCCATTGCCGTCTCCTCGAGGGTCGAGGCGAAGGCCTCGACGAGGTCGTGGGGAAGATGCCGCACGAAGCCGACGGTGTCGGTGAGGGTGTAGACGCGACCATCCGCCGTCGTGGTACGACGGGTGGTGGGGTCGAGGGTGGCGAAGAGGGCATCCTCGACGAGCACTCCGGCACGGGTCAGCCGGTTGAGCAGGGAGGACTTCCCCGCGTTGGTGTATCCGACGATGGCGGCGGAGGGTACCTTGTTGCGAAGGCGATCAGCCCGCTTGGAGGCACGGGTGGACTCGATGCGCTTGAGACGACGACGCAGCACAGCGATGCGATGACCGATACGTCGTCTGTCGGTTTCGATCCGGGTCTCACCGGGGCCACGACCACCGATACCGGCGCCACCAGCCGCGCGACCACCCGTCTGACGGGAGAGGTTTCCGCCCCAGCCACGCAGCCTTTGCTTGAGGTAGTTGAGCTGGGCCAATTCGACCTGAGTACGACCTTCCACGCTACGAGCGTGCTGGGCGAAGATGTCGAGGATCAACGCCGTCCGGTCCACCACCTTGATCTTGACGCGGTCCTCGAGGTTTCGAAGCTGAGCGGCGTCGAGTTCACCATCACAAATGACGGTGTCAGCTCCGGTGGTTCGGACCACCTCGGCGAGCTCAGCCACCTTGCCCGAACCGATGTAGGTCGCCGGATCCGGGGTCGTTCGCCTCTGCATGACGGCCTCGAGGACCTGTGACCCCGCGGTCTCAGCCAGTGACTTGAGCTCGGCCATGGCGTTCTCGGCATCGACAGCCGACCCCTTGGTCCACACCGAACAGAGCACCACCCGTTCGAGCCTCAGCTGTCGGTACTCGACCTCCGAGATGTCGGACAGGTCGGTCGACATGCCCGGCACACGAGTCAAGGACAACCGGGCATCCAGGTCGAACTGGTCACCGTCATATTCGTTCTGATCGTCGTTGAAGTCCTCAACGAATTCGGGCGCATCCTCGCGCTCGTCGTCGAATCGTTCGGTGTCGCTCACCCGGTCCCCGTCCTGTTGGCCCACTGTCTCGTGCCCTCAATACCTCGTGCTTCGAGGTCATCGGGCCAAGTGTAGGAGGAGGAGCCGACAGGTCAACGGCGGTTCATTGACCTCGGTGTTCCTCATTCCTCGGGAAGGCTGACCGTCCCGGTCGCGAGAATGACCGCAGGGCCCGTCAGCACCGCGTCATAGCCGTCGTCAGCAGGGGTGAGGGTGACGATGACGTGGCCACCGGGCACATGGACTGTCCACGGACCACGGTGACCGGTACGGGTGGCCATCGTCGCTGCCACGGCCACGGTTCCGGTACCGCACGACATCGTCTCTCCCGATCCGCGCTCATGGACCCTCATCGAGACCGAATGGCCGTCCAGCTGCTCGACGAATTCGACATTGGCCCCCTCGGGGAAGGCCGACCGTGGACGCCAGGTGGGCGATTCGTCGAGGTTGAGCGCAGTGACGGTGGTGTGGTCTGTCACGACCACAGCGTGTGGGTTGCCGACGTCAACCTTGCATGCCGGCCACCACATGTCCTGATGTTCGATGGTGAGGTCGTCGCCCTCGACCCGGACCGTCCCCATCGTCACCGACACATCGCCGTTGTCATACAGGCTGACGTGACGAACACCGGCCCGCGTCGCGACGTCAGCCTCGTCACCCGCGATGCGCCCGGTCCGGGCGAGGTGCCGCGCGAAGACTCGTAGTCCGTTGCCGCACATCTCCGCGACGGTGCCGTCGGCATTGCGGTAGTCCATGAACCACAGTTCCGGATCGCCGTCCCACCCGGCGACGTCGCCGGCCCGCAGAGCCTGCAGGGTGCCGTCGCCGCCGATACCGAATCGACGGTGGCACAGCCACCGCACCTGCCCAGGGGTCAGGGGCTCGGGGCGGTCGACGATGACGAAGTCATTGCCGGTCCCGTGTGCCTTCCAGAACGTCGTCGTCATGTCGTCAATCCTCCTCGTCGGTGGACAGGGCGGTCAACACCCGCGCCACAACCTTGTCGTCGAGATCGGGATCAAGTGCATTGAACCATTCGATACGCTCGTCCCGGCGGTACCACATGAGCTGTTTCCGGGCGAAGCGGCGGGTGCCGGTCACGGTACGACGACGGGCCTCCTCCTCGTCATACTCGCCGTCAAGGAACTCCAGCACCTGCCGGTATCCCAGCGCTCGACTTGCCGTGAGGCCGTCCCTCAATCCGACGTCGACCAAGGCACGAACCTCGTCGACCAGTCCGTTCTCCCACATCTGGTCGACGCGATCGGCTATCCGTCGATCCATGTCCTCACGAGGAAGTTCCAGACCAATGTGCACCGTGTCAGGCCAGTGGGAGGTGCCGTCGGGAATGGTGGCGGTGAAGGATCCGGTGAGGTCAATGACCTCGAGGGCTCGCACGATCCTCCTGCCATTCCCCGGCAGGATCGATTCAGCCGCCTTGGAATCCCGTCGTGCCAGTTCCTTGTGCAGGGCCTCCGGACCTTCGGCCTCCAGACGTTTCTGCCACTTCGCCCGTACCGTCGGATCAGTGGGGGGAATAGTCATCTCGTCGACGATGGCCTTGGTGTACAGGGCCGAACCGCCGACGAGCACCGGGACGACACCGCGAGACAAGCACTCTTCGGTCGCTTCGCGCGCCAACTTCTGCATGAGGACGATTGAGGAGGGCTCGGTGACGTCAAGGATCGACACCACGTGGTGCCTCACTGCACGCTGCTCGGAAAGGGTAGGGGTGGCGGTACCGATGTCCATCCCCCGATACACCACCATTGAATCAGTGTTGACGATCTCGGCGGGGCGCCCTTCACGTCCCAGGCGTGAACAGACTCGCACCGCCAACCCTGATTTTCCGCTGGCAGTAGGCCCGAGAAGACAAATGACCGGCAAATTCACACGTTCATCCTTACGCACGGCAACGACATTGCGGGGCCAACGCGTAGAGCGAAAAACCTCACATGAGTGGACCATCTCGTGTGTAGCCTAAAGGGGTCATCCCCGAGAGGGGGAAAACTCCCGAAAGGAGATCACATGGGACTCTTCGACAAGGCCAAGGACGCCATCAGCGACCACCAGGACGACATCAAGGACCAGGTCAGCCAGCACAGCGACAAGGTCGAGCAGGGCATCGACAAGGCTGGCGACACTGTCGACGACAAGACCGGCGGCAAGTTCTCCGATCAGATCGACAAGGGCCAGGATGCCCTCAAGGACAAGCTTGGCGACCTCTGAGTCGTCCACGACATGACGCGGCCCGTCCCCTGAGGGGACCTGCTCCGGATGGGAGCGGATGAGCTGCGACACGAGGGGTGGTGCTTCACTGAGCACCATCCCTCGTCGCATGTCTGAATAGGTTTCACAGCAGGCTCCGAGCCACCCCCTTGTCAGCCCTGCGCCGCGCCGATCGTCGGAATACCGAGCATGGTGACGCCGGGCTGAGCGCATGACCCTTCACGGATCTGCCATGCGTCGCCGCCACGGGTATGGCGCAGGTTCACCAGGCCACCATCGGCAACCAGGTGATGGGGATGACCGGACGTGATGACGACCTCTCCAATGTCGCCCGGACGCGGAACCTCGTCATCTGGGGCCAAGCTGACATGAACCAGGCGGTTGTCCCGGGCCCTTCCGGTGACGCGATGGGTGACCTCGTCCTTGCGCCCCTCGCCCTCGGCGAACATCACCTCAACGGTGCGACCGACCTGAGCCTTGTTTTCCTGCCAGGCGATGTCGTCGACGAGATCGACGAGGCGTTCGTAGCGTTCCTGGACGACCGGCTTGGGGACCTGGTCCTCCATGATCCCTGCCGGGGTGTTGGGACGAATGGAGTACTGGAAGGTAAAGGCAGCGGAGAACCTCGACTCCTCGACGACACGCATGGTTTCGGCGAAGTCCTCGTCGGTCTCCCCGGGGAACCCGACGATGATGTCTGTGGTGATGGCGGCGTCCGGAATGGCCTCGCGCACCCGGTCAAGGATTCCGAGGAACTTCTTGGACCGGTAGGATCGGCGCATCCGGCGCAGCACCTCGTCAGACCCGGACTGCAGAGGCATGTGCAGGCTGGGCATGACATTGGGGGTCTCGGCCATGGCCTCGATGACGTCATCGGTGAAGGCGGCCGGGTGGGGTGAGGTGAACCGCACCCTCTCTAGACCGTCGATCTCACCGCAGGCCCGCAGCAGCTTGGCGAAGGCGCCACGATCACCGAACTGAACTCCGTAGGAGTTGACGTTCTGACCGAGCAGGGTGATCTCCTGGACTCCCTCGTCAACGAGGGCTCGGATCTCCGAGAGAATCTCACCGGGGCGTCGGTCGGTTTCCTTGCCGCGCAGCTGCGGAACGATGCAGAAGGTGCAGGTGTTGTTGCATCCCACCGAGATGGAGACCCAGGCCGAGTATGCCGAGTCGCGTCGGGTGGGCAGGTTCGACGGAAAGGTGACCAGGGACTCCTCGATCTCCACCTGGGCCGTGGCATTGTGACGGGCGCGCTTGAGCAGGGCCGGCAGGGAGCCCACGTTGTGGGTGCCGAAGACGACGTCCACCCATGGTGCCCGCGCGACGACCGTGTCCTTGTCCTTCTGAGCCATACAGCCGCCGACGGCCAGCTGCATACCGGGGTGAGCCGACTTCACCGAGGCCATGTGGCCGAGGGTGCCGTAGAGACGATTGTCGGCGTTCTCCCGGACTGCACAGGTGTTGAAGACGACGACGTCAGCCGGCGCCAAGGTGTCGGTTCTGGGATCGGGAACGTAGCCGGCCTCCTCGAGGAGACCGGCAATGCGCTCGGAGTCATGGACATTCATCTGGCATCCGTAGGTCACGACCCGGTAGGTCGGGGCCTCGGTCTGCCGCACGGTGTTACTGGGCATGGCGCGAACACTCTACGTCATCAGCCCACGTACCGGACCAGCCCGTCCCTCACACCATCGTCTGCAGGACCAGGAGGATCCCGCCATACACCAGGACGAACACGACCAATGGCCACACGAACTTCAGCCAGTGCGAGTACCTGATGTCCAGCATTTGCAGAGTTGCCATGACCAATCCTGTGGGTGCCAGGAACAACATCGCGTACTGACCCCACTGATAGGCGCACAACACTGTGGCTCGCGACACCCCGGCGGTGTCGCCGAGAGGAGCCATGATCGGCAGTGCCAGAACGGCCAGACCCGACGACGAGGGCACGATGAATCCCAGCAGGAAGAACACGATGAGCAGGGACAGCACGAAGACGGGGCCATTGACGTGGGAGACCACCTTGGCTGACTCATACAGCAAGGTGTCAGAAATCAAGCCTTCATTGAGGATGTGATTGATTCCACGCGCCAACCCGATGATGAGGGAGACGGCCACCAGGCTTGATGATCCTGCGCTGAACGCATCGACGAGTTTTTTCTCACTGATTTTATTCGGTCCGGTCGCAGCAATGAACATGATGACAATGGCAATGGCGAGGAATGATGACGCCATCGCCGGGAACCACCATCCTCGGGCCATAACTCCCCACACCATGATGGGAAAGGCTGACGCGAAGAGGACGAGGATGACTTTACGACGCCAATCGAATCCCACCTCGGCGCCGTCATTACCCAAACCCCACTGAGCCGCAAAAGCGTCGCGATCCTCCCAGACGTAGGAGAATTCCGGATCTGCCTTCACCTTTCGTGAATACCAGGCGAGATAGATGACGACAGCTACCGCTCCTCCGACCAGCCCTACCACACGCCATGGCATGCCTTCGGTGAGTCGAATACCGGCCGCATTCGCTCCGATGGCAGAGGAGAACGGGTTGATGGTCGAGAAACACGTACCAATCGATCCAGCGAGAAAGACCGACCCAACGACGACCAGAGCGTCATACCCCATGGCGATGAAGACCGGAGCAAGGATGGGATAGAAGGCGACTGCCTCCTCCTCGAGTCCACACGTCGTTCCGCCCACGATCATGAACAGGGACACGGAAAGGACAAGGAGGAACTCTTTTCCCTTGGACTTGGCAGTGAGTCTCCCGAGACCGGCCTCGAATGCGCCACTAGCCCTCACAACGCCAATGAGGCCACCCAGTACAAGGATGAAAACGATGATGTCGACGGCCTCGATCGTTCCCGTCACCATGCCGTTCGTAATCTCTCCGATACCGGCTGGATGGGATGCCAGGCGTTGATAGGTGCCTGGTACTGACACCGACCCCGTCATGGACCCTGAGGTGAATTCCGAGATCTTCATGGCGACCCCATATTTGTCGAGGGTCTCCTGGGTGGCCGCATGCTTCGTCATGGTGCCATGAGGATCCACAATGACCAACTGTTGCGAACCTGCGGAGTAACTCATCTTTGAGTAACTTCCGGCTGGGACGAGCCATGTACACGCAACGGCGAGGACTGTGAGGACGAAAAGGATTGTGAAAGCTGACGGAACCCGTAGGCGATGGCGGGTCGCAGTAGCATTGTTGTTGGACAAGATTCACCTACTTTCAGCATCGGTGAGTCGTCGCAACGGAAGGACCGACGACACTGCCGGTTCACCTGCCCTCCGTTGGGCACTATCAACTCGACTAACAATAGTATAACAACCCAGTACCTGCAGGTACTGGGGCTTAAGAATTAGCGCCCGGAAAGGACGGGACGATAGGCTTTTCATCATGATCAATGACGTCATACTCCCCACCGGCACCCAGTACGAGATTTCCCACGGTCCTTGGCAGGCCGTCGTGGCGGAGCAGGGAGCCACCCTTCGCAGTCTTCGCCACAACGGAGACGACGTCATCAAGACCTTTGAGGCCGACCAGTCCCCCGCTTCGTCGCAGGGGCAGCAGCTCCTCCCCTGGCCCAACCGCATCCGTGACGGCCGCTACCGATTCGATGACGTTGACCAGCAGCTGGCTATCAGCGAGGTCGATCGCAACAATGCCATTCATGGTCTGGTGGCGTGGTCGCCGTGGCACCTCGTCGAGCACACCGACTCCTCGGTGACCCAGGAGATCCGGATCATGGCTCGGCCTGGCTGGCCTGGAACGATTGATGTCCGGCTGACCCACAACCTGGATGATCACGGACTGACGGTCACCGTGAGAGCTCGGAACGTCGGGGCCACGGCAGTGCCTTTCGGCTATGCCGCCCATCCCTATTTCTGCCTCGGCGGGTCCATCGATGAGTGGAAGATTGACGCCCCGTTTGCATCCTGGCTGCAGGTTGACGATCGGCTTCTGCCGGTGCGGATTTGTGGGATGGACGAGGTCCACACGATGAGTGGGCAGTCGCTCGGTCAGCGCACCTTCGACACCGCCTACACCTTGGATCGTGAAGGAACCGTTGGATCGCCGGCATGGCGCATCAAAGTCACCAGCGATGAGACCAGCCATGAGTTGTGGGGAGATGCGACCATGGGCTGGGCGCAGATTTACACTCCAGATGACCGCCTCAGCCTCGCCGTCGAACCGATGACATGCGGGCCGGACGCCTTCAACGAGGGACCCACCCATGGAGACGCCATCCGCCTGGAATCCGGGGACGAGGTCGCCCTCACCTGGGGAATCGCCTGAGCTGGCTGCTCGGGACGGCATCCCGAACCACCACGTTTCCACAAGGGCTGGTGGCTCAGGATTCTCCCACCGTCTCCACGGCTTGGAAGGAGCGGATGACGGTAACCCTGGTGCGTCCTGGCACGGTGACCTGCTCCCCCACCGCCAACGCGATCTGGCGTGCGAGTCGGGATGCGTGCAGATCGTCCACCGTACCCGGATCGACGAGGATCTGGACCTCACGTCCAGCTTGCAGGGCGAATGCCCGTTCGACCCCGGAGAAGCTGGTGGCAATCTCCTCGATGGTGTCCATCCGGCGGACATGGGCCTCCAAGGAATCTCGACGTGCTCCTGGGCGGGCCGCAGAGATTGCATCGGCAGCCTTGACGATGAGATCCGTGACGCTCACGGGCTCAATCTCATCGTGGTGAGCTGCAATGGCATGCACGACCTCATCGGATTCCCCATGGCGTCGTGCCAGTTCGGCACCGATGGCCGCGTGGGTCCCCCCAACCCCCGGGGTGAGGGACTTACCGAGATCGTGCAGGAAGGCCGCACGACGACAGGTGTCGACGTCGCCACCGATTTCGGCTGCCAGGGTGGCCGCGAGTCGGGCGCACTCGACGCAGTGATCGAGCACCTGTTGGCCGTAGGAGGTCCGGAAGCGCAGGGACCCGAGGATGGGGAGGAGCCGATCGTCAATGTCGCCGATCCCGGCTTCGGACAGCGCCTCGGACGCGGCTTCCAGGCACATCTGTTCGATGTGGTCGACGGCTCGCTGATGAGCCTTCTCGATGCTGATGGGGTGGATGCGACCGTCTTCGACCAGATCTACGAGAGCCTGTCGGGCCACCTCGCGCCGCATGGGGTCGAAGCAGCTCAGCAAGACGATGCCCGGAGTGTCATCGATGATGACCGTGACTCCCGTCACTTGCTCGAAGGTGCGGATGTTGCGGCCTTCTCGCCCGATGACGCGACCCTTCATCTCGTCGCTGGGCAGTGGAACGACGCTGACGACGGTGTCGGCAACCATCTCGGAGGAACACCGCTGAATGGCATCAGCCACGATGTGCCGAGCTTTGCCCTCGGCGTTCGTCGTCGCCTCGGCGATGATCGCCCGGGCACTGTATTCAGCCACCGCACGAGACTCTCTGCCGAGGTGCTCTGCCAGTTCGTCTTGGGCCTGGCCAAGGGACATCCCGGCGACGCGCTCCAGCTCCGCGACAATCTGCTCGTCACGTCGATCGAGCTCGGCGTCCCGCTCGTCGAGGTGGGAGCTGCGCTCCGCCAACTCCAAGCGCTCCCTCTCGAGCTTGTCGAGGCCGTCGTCGAGGTGGCGACGGGCTTCGCGCAGCTGACGATCACGCTCTGTCAACTCTTCGGCAGAGCGCTGGTTGATCTCAAGCAGGGCCTCGGCGCTGTGGCGAGCCTGCTCGGCATGATCGGCTCGACGCTCTTCATCAGCGAGCCGCACTCGACTGGACTCGAGCGCAGCGCGAGCTGCCTCGGTCTCGTCACGACTGTCCGCAAGATCCTGAGTCGCACGCACCAGGCGCTCCTCGCTGCGGGATAGCTCCAATGCCTTCGCATCGCGTTCTGACTCTGCTCGTTCCGCCCTCCTGCCAATGGCTCGACGATCTGCCAGCCAGCCAATGATGACTGCCACTGAGAGCACCGCCACCACGACGAGTGCGATGAGCATGACCTCTACCCTTCCTCACATCCTGACTCGGAGCTGCACCGTCGCCCCCCTGACGTCGGTGCCAGGAAAACCGAGGTGAGGGGCAAACGATACGACCTTAGTCGAAGGGGCCGGTCATCGGCGCTTCGGGGGGTTCCTCACCGAGTTCCTCGCGGGCGGCACGGATGGCGGCCCAGGCGACCTGGGGTCCGTAGCCCTTGCGGGCCAGGGCACCCAACACCCGGCGGGTCAGACGGGCTTCCTCGACACCTCGACCTGCCCGCAGCTTGCTCACTGCGAGTTCAGTGGCGGCATCCAACTCGTCAGCCTCCGTGATCTGGGAGGTCGCGTCCTCAATGATCTGGGAATCGACCCCTTTGCGCGACAATTCGACTGCCACTGCTCTGCGGGACAGACCCCGCACACCGTGACGGGACGCTATCCATCGGTTGGCAAAGTCAGCATCATCGACGAGCCCCACCTCGGTGAGGCGATCAAGGACTGCCTCACGCACCTGCTCGGGCACACCTTTGGAATCCAGAGCTGCTGCGAGTTCACTTCGGGTGTTGGCCCGACGATCCAGTCGTTTGAGGCAGATCTCGCGAGCTTCCTCGTACCACTGGTCGTCGGTCAACTCCTCTGGAGAATCCTTGCGTCGCCGGCTCAGAATTCCACCTCACCGGTTTCGGGATCGACTCCCTCGGGAACTTCGGCCTCACGCAGACCCAGGTGGGTGAGGATCTTGTCCTCGACCTCGTTGGCGACGTCCGGGTTGCCCTTGAGGAAGTTGCGGACATTCTCCTTACCCTGACCCAGCTGCTCATTGTTGTAACTGAACCACGATCCGGACTTGGTGATGATCCCGCAGTCCACGCCCATGTCGATGAGGCTTCCCTCTCGGGAAATGCCTTGGCCATAGAGAATGTCGAACTCGGCCTGCTTGAACGGCGGGGCGACCTTGTTCTTGACGACCTTGACGCGGGTACGGTTACCGACCATCTCGGAACCGTCCTTGAGGGTCTCGATGCGGCGCACGTCCAGTCGCACCGAGGAGTAGAACTTCAACGCGCGTCCACCGGTAGTCGTCTCCGGGGAGCCGAACATGACACCGATCTTCTCGCGCAGCTGGTTGATGAAGATGGCCGTCGTCCCGGCCGCGTTGAGGGCACCGGTCATCTTGCGCAAGGCCTGGCTCATGAGGCGAGCCTGCAGACCGACGTGGGAATCACCCATCTCTCCTTCGATCTCAGCCTTCGGGGTGAGGGCTGCGACGGAGTCAATGACGACGAGCTCAAGGGCGCCCGACCGCACCAGGGTGTCGGCAATCTCGAGGGCCTGTTCACCGTTGTCAGGCTGGCTCACCAGCAGGGAGTCAGTGTCAACACCAAGCTTGCGGGCGTACTCCGGGTCGAGGGCGTGCTCGGCGTCGATGAAGGCGCAGATGCCGCCTTCGGCCTGAGCGTTCGCGATGGCGTGCAGGGCCACCGTCGTCTTGCCCGAGGACTCCGGACCATAGATCTCGACGATTCTGCCGCGTGGGAGGCCTCCCACACCGAGGGCGACGTCCAGGGCCACCGATCCCGTCGGAATCGCCGCAATCTTCACGGTCTCCTGCTCGCCAAGGCGCATGACGGAGCCCTTGCCGTGCTGCTTCTCGATCTGCTGCAAGGCCGTGGCAAGGGCCTGTTCGCGATCTGCGGTCGCTGCCATGTCGTTCCTTCCTTGAAGGCGGTCTCCCGCCCCATTTGCCGCGCGGCATCGCCGCAGCGTTGGTCATGTGTCGTGATGAGGGAGACACACCGGTTTCCCCGTGTCATCACTCAAACTGTAGGAGCGAGGTCGGACAATCCGTCAGCCAAGTTCGTTCCTGTGGATGACTGCCGTCACGGCTGTCCGCTCGCTTGTGGACAACCCTTCCAGATGCCACTGACGACTTTGCAGCGCGTCGTGTTCCGGTTTTGTTCCGTTTTCGTTTTGGCACCGTTCCTCGGCGTCCGGACACGTCCATCTCCCCAGGTCAGCGCAGCGAGTCGGGCAGCTCCAGTGCCTCCCAGCAGGCCCGCCAAATCGTCTTGGCATCGACCCCATCAGCCAAGGCTTCCTGCACAGTCCGTGAGTCGAGACCCGGTACAGCCTGCTGTGCAGCCCAGATTCGGCAGTAGTCGTCACCCAGGGCCTCAGCCAGTCGCGTCCACAATTGGGTCTCTGTCATGAAGACAAGCATAAGGGCAGGATAAGATCAGCGCAGATGTGCGAACGCTCACTGCACGGCTCTCCCCACGAGCCATGAGTCGCGCGAAAGGAGAAGCGATGACGATGCCGTCGGATGCCCATTCATCATCCTCACGGCGAAACGACCGCATGGTCGCCATTCTCGCCATGTTGCGTGACCACGACGAGGTCCCCTTGCGGGCCATGGCGGCCACCCTGGGAGCGAGTGCTGCGACGATCCGACGCGATGTTGCCTCACTCGCTGAGCAAGGCCTTCTCATTCGCTCACATGGAACAGCTCGCCGCGCCGGAACGGGTGCCGAACTGCCCGTCAACTTGCGGGACGGCCGTCGTCGCCGCGCCAAGGAAGCCATCGCGCATGCCGTTGCTTCCGAGCTTCCGGTGGGACGTCACGCGATTGGGCTCACCGGCGGCACGACGACCACTGAGATCGTCCGGGCCTTGCATCATCGCCATGACCTCACCCTCATCACGAACTCCGTGAGTATCGCCCTCGAGGCCGCCGGCCAGGGCCAGCAACGTGTCCTCATCACCGGCGGGGTGCTACGCCCCTCCTCCTTGGAATTGGTCGGCTCCCTGGCCGAGTCCACCTTCAAGCAGGTCAACGTCGGCACCGCCATCGTGGGGTGTGACGGACTGAGTGCCGAGGGTGGCCTGACGACCCACGACGGCATCGAAGCCGCTGCAAACCACACCATGATCAAGAGAGCAGCTCGCATCATCGCGGCTGTGGACGGTTCCAAGATCGGCCGAGTCACCCTGGCAAAGCTGGCTGAGGCCAAGGACGTCGACCTCCTCGTCACCGACGACTCAGCTGATCCCGACGAGCTGGCCCGGTTGCGCGCTCTCGGAATCGCAATTCGTATCGTCCACGCACCGACTGACTGATCAGGCCGCGCGCCGCCCAGATGGCGGAACCAATCCGGGCCATTCGTGGTCGAGAGACCCACAACACAGAAGTTCAGGGTGTTGTTCATGCCGCAACAGTGATGCGGTGCTCGGGGGTGCCTTCGCTCTTGAGCATCTTGTCGCTGACGATGCGCATCAATTCGGACTGTGGGAGGTCCAAAGCGGTGCAAATGGCGAGGATGAGCTCGCTGGAAGCTTCCTTCTGGCCCCGCTCGACCTCCGAGAGGTATCCGAGGGACACGCGTGCGGCAGAAGACACCTCACGCAGAGTGCGGCCCTGTGCGAACCTCTGTTCACGCAGCGACTCGCCGAGCATCTCACGCAGCATAGCTGATTTCATGGGCGTCTCCTCCTAGGTGATTCATCCATGACAACGCTCCCAGCGGATGAAACATTCCCCACACGGCGAAATTCTTCACATTTTTCTTACGGGGTCGTCGTCAGTTCTGCGAACCGCTCAAAACCTCGCATCCGAGGTCCAGAAGTGCCTGGACCGTCGCCCGTCGAATCTCCTCGCGTGGCCCCTCCAGCTGAAGACGCTTCACGATCGGAGCTCCCTCGTACACCGCACCGATGAAGACTGTTCCGGCCCCCTCACCGTCCTGGGGATCTGGCCCGGCAACCCCGGTGCAGGACAGACCAATGTCAGCCCGGCATGCCTTCCGACATCCCATCGCCATCTGAGCCGCAGTGATGGAATTGATGACCCCGTTCTCGGCGATCCAGCCGGCATCGACCCCAGCGAGCTTGGTCTTGAGGTCGCTGGCATAGGTCACCAGACCGCCACGAAAGACCGCCGAAGCCCCCGGAACGGTCGTGATGGTCGCCGAGACCAGGCCTGCTGTCAGGGATTCGCAGGTTGCCGCCGTCAGACCGCGTTCCGACAACCCGGCAATGAATCGACGTGCGCCTTCGTCGCCGGTCACTTGAGGTTCTGCTTCCGAGACTTCACCGGCTTGACCCCAGCGTTCTTGGCACGGTTACGGATCTGGATGGCGTCCCTGATGTACACCAGGCCAGTGACGACGGTGAGCAGGAAGGCGATGATCATGACGGCCCAGGCGAAGACGTCGACGAAGGTCGGGGTTCGCCACAGGCCGAGGCAGAACAGCGTGATTGCCAGGGACTGCATAGCGGTCTTGAGTTTGCCGCCCTTGTTGGCCGCCATCACCTCATACTTGAGCATCTTCATCCGCATGACGGTGATGCCCCACTCGCGCAGCAGGATGATGATCGTCATCCACCATGGCAACTCGCCGAGAATCGACAGGCCAATGAAGGCCATGCCGGTGAGCGCCTTGTCAGCGATGGAGTCACCGATCTTGCCGAAGTTGGTGACGAGGTTGTACTTGCGGGCAATCTTGCCGTCGACGAAATCGGTGAGGATCGCCACCATGAAGACGATCGTCGTCGCCGTCCGCCAGCCGCCCTCATGGGCATGGGCCAACAGCATCCATCCGAAGACGGGAACCGCAACGGCTCTCAGCAGGGTCAGCGCATTCGGAACGTTGATGTTGCTGGAGCGGTCCTTCTTCGTGGCCATGGGCACAGTATCTCGCGTGACGACGCCTGATGCGACTCACCGCCCCGAAATGGTTCCCGATTGGTCCGTCGACGTCAGCGCCGTGGGACCACGGTGGTGCCGATGCCGTGGCAATGACGCTCAGGTCAGTACCGGGCGCGCAACGAGGTCGACGCCGTCAGAGCCGACGAAATCGACGTCCACGATGTCGCCGACGCTCACCTCGGCAGAATCGACGAGGGTCACGACCCCGTCGACCTCCGGGCCCTGATGCTCCGCCCTGCCGACGATGGCTTCGCCGGTCTCCTCAATCATGACCCGACTACGGGTGCCGACACGATCCTCGGCGCGCTGGGAGACGAGTTCGTCGATGAGATCGGCGAGATCTTCGCGTCGAGCAGCAATCACGTCCTCGTCGACATGGCCGTCGAGGGTGGCTCCCTCGGTGCCTTCCTCGTCGGAATAGGCGAAGATGCCAGCAACATCGAGCCGCGCCCGCTGCAGGAAATCGGCGAGGATCTCGACATCGGCCTCGGTCTCGCCGGGGAAGCCGGTGATGAAGTTCGACCTGAAGCCGGCTTCCGGACAACGCGAACGGATGGACTCGATGATGTCGATGAAGGACTCGGCGTCACCGAAGCGGCGCATCCGGCGCAACAACGGCCCTGATGCGTGTTGGAAGGACAGATCGAAGTAGGGCACGACCTTGGCGGTCGCCAGCATGGTGTCGACGAGCCCCGGTCGAAGCTCTGCGGGTTGCAGGTAGGACACCCGAATCCATTCCAGCCCGTCGACATTGTCCAGGCCGGTGAGGAGTTTCTCCAGAGCGCGCAGATCCCCCAGGTCCTTGCCGTAGGAGGAGGAGTTCTCACTGACGAGGAAGACCTCCTTGACGCCATGGTCAACCAGCCAGCGTGCTTCCTCGACGATCTCGGCGGCAGGTCGGGAGAGGTAGGAGCCCCGGAATCGCGGGATGGCACAGAAGGCACAGCGACGATCACAGCCCGAGGCCATCTTCAGCGCTGTGCTGGGTCCCGAGCCGAGACGGCGCCGGGTGGCTCGAGGGCCCGAGGCCGGGGCCATCGTGGCCGACAGATCAGGGGCGGTGCCATGGCCGGGAATCGACACACCAGAGCTGGCTGGCCTGCGATCGACCGGGCTGATCGGAAGTAGGGTGCGACGGTCATGCGGAACATGGGCCTCGATGGATCCCCCGTCGAGGATGGTGCGAAGCCGATCGGCGATGTCGTCGTAGTCGTCGAATCCCAGCACGGCGTCAGCCTCGGGGAGGGACTCGGCCAGTTCACGTCCGTAGCGCTCGGCCATGCACCCAACCGCTACAACCGACTGAGTGGGTCCGTGGCCCTTGAGGTCTGCGGCCGCCAGCAAGGTGTCGACGGAGTCCTTCTTGGCCTGCTCGATGAATCCGCAGGTGTTGACGACGACCGTCTCGGCCTCGCTGGGGTCGTCGACGAGACGGAATCCGCCAGCCTCCATGCGGGCCGCAAGCTCCTCGGAATCGACGTCGTTGCGGGCGCAGCCCATCGACACGAGATGGACTGTCATGAGGTGATCACCGGCAGACACGAGACTCCATTCTGATGGACGAGGTGGTTTCGGCTGCATCCTACGCGTCTACCGTGGGATACATGCCCTTTCGTAAGACCGACCACCACAAGAACGCCATCGACTACGAGGTTGCCGGGTTGACATGGCTCGCGGCTGCCCAGCCCGCTGGAGCTGCGATCGTCGAGGTGTTGGACCATGGCAATGGTTGGCTCGCGGAACCCGAGCTCTCCCCGATCCGTCCCACCCGTGAGGCGGCTGAGGAATTCGGTCGACGCCTGGCTCACACCCACGCAGCAGGGGCATCCCACCTGGGAGCGGCACCCGACGGGTTCACCCCTGACGGCGGATATATCGGTCGCGCTCCCCTGCGCCTGCCCTCCGAACACATTGACTCGTGGGGAGAGTTCTACGCCCGCCACCGCATCGAGCCCTACATGGACAGCCTTGACGCCGACGCCCGCGCGATCATGTCCAAACTCGTCGACCGGCTGGCCAGTGGGGTGCTCGACCACGACCAGCCCGCCCTGGTGACCGATCCTGCCGCTCGTACGCACGGTGACATGTGGTCCGGGAACCTCATGTGGACCTCCGACGGAGTCGTCCTCATCGATCCTGCTGCCCAAGGTGGTCATGCCGAGGAGGACCTTGCCTCCTTGTCGGTCTTTGGTGCCCCCTTCACCAACGAGATTCGTGCCGCCTACGACGAGGAGTCCCCACTGGCCGACGGTTGGCAGGAACGAGTTGGGCTGCACCAGCTCCACATGCTCATCGTCCACTGCTTCCTCTTCGGCGGCGGATATGTAGGTGAGACCGTCGAGGTAGCACGCCGCTACCTCTGATCGTCTTCCCCGGAACGGGCTCGTGGCCCCGTCATGTGACGAGGCCACGAATATGTCTCACCAGCCGGTTCTCGGCATCGATGTGAGTCGATGAGGCCAGCCTGGACAGGCTCATATGAAAGGAATCAGTGGGCGTCGGACCAGGCCTGCGGATCTGAGGACCAGGTCTGCAGGGTGGCCAGCTGCTCCGGGGTGATGCGTCCGGACTCCGCTGCCACTTCGATGAGGGTCGGGTAGTTCGACAGGGTGTACAGCGGCAGACCGGCCTCCTCAAACGCACGATGCCCCTTCTCCAGCTGGTAGGAGAACAAGGCGAGGACGCCGACCACCGTCGATCCCTCTCGCTCGACGGCCTGAGCGGCCTTGAGCACCGAGCCGCCGGTGGAGATGAGGTCCTCGACCATGACGACCTTGGAGCCGTCCGGGATGCGTCCTTCGATCTGGTTGCCGCGTCCGTGGTCCTTGGGGGCGGAACGGACATAGGCCATCGGGGCACCGAGACGATCGGCAGCCAGCGCGGCGTGGGCGATGCCAGCGGTGGCGGTCCCGGCGACGACGTCGACCTGATCGAAATTCGCGCGCACCAGCTCGGCCAGGCCCGAGGCGATGAGGTCACGGATCTGTGGGTCCGAGAGGGTCACGCGGTTGTCGCAGTAGATCGGTGAGTGCAGGCCGGAGGCCCAGGTGAACGGGGCATCCGGGGACAGCGAGACAGCTTCGATGTCGAGCAGACGCTCGGCGAACTGCTGGGCGATCTCCTTGTTGGTGACGGTCATGACGGTCTTCCTCCAGGTGGTGTTGTCGTCAGGCTGCCGTGCGTCCGGCATTCCATTCGTCGCGGATGGCGTGATAGGCCGCGACCGGGTCGTCGGCCTTGGTGATGGGACGGCCCACCACGATGGCCGAGGAGCCCATCGAGGCCGCGTTGCCAGGGGTGGCGACCCGGGACTGGTCCCCCACCGCGGCGCCTGCCGGACGGATACCGGGGGTGACACGCAGGAAGCCCGAACCCGTCACCGAGGCGATGTCGGCGGCCTCATGGGCCGAACAGACGACACCAGCCAGACCGGCCGACTGGGCAAGTTTGGCGTAGTTGCGCACCGATTCGGCCAGCGGCACCTCGATGAGCTGCTCGGTCTTGAGCGCTTCTGGGGAGGTCGAGGTGAGCTGGGTGATGGCGATGACACGAGTGGTCCCGGCCGCATCCCCGAGGCCCTCCAGAGCTGCCTCCATCATGGCCTTTCCGCCCGCGGCGTGGACGGTCAGCAGATCTGCTCCCAGTCGGGACAGGCTTATGGCCGCACCCTTGACGGTGTTGGGGATGTCGTGGAGTTTGAGGTCGCAGAAAACATCGTGCCCGGCGTCCTTGAGGCTGGTGATGACACTCGGACCTGCCGCGTAGAACAGCTCCATCCCCACCTTGACGAAGAGGCTCTCGTCGAACTTCGCGACGAAGTCGAGGGCAGCCTCGGCGCCGGGAAGGTCGAGGGCGATGATCGGACGGCTGGTGTCCATGTGTACTCCTTGATGGTGGTCGATGATCAGCGAGACCGGCGGACCTCGGTGCGGAGGCCCTCGAGACTGGGGATGTGCAGGTCGTCCATGAGCGGCTCAAGGCCGTCGATGATCTTGGGGCAGGCCAACGGATCGGTGAAGTTGGCGGTACCGACGGCGACCGCCGAGGCCCCAGCCATCATGAGTTCCAGGACATCGGCGCTGGTCGTCACCCCACCCATCCCGATGACGGGGATGTCAACGACCCGGGTGACGACGTCGATCATGCGCACTGCGATGGGAAGGACGGCTGGCCCGGAGAGCCCGCCCGTGCCGTTGGCGATGACGGGTTTTCGCCATCCCAGGTTGATCCTCATCCCGGTGAGGGTGTTGATGAGGGTCAGGCCGTCGGCCCCGGCGTCAGCGACCGCTCTGGCGATCTCGGTGATGTCGGTGACGTTGGGAGACAGTTTGACGTAAACCGGCACGTTGGCGGTCGCGACGACGGCTTTCGTCAGGTCGTGGGCGGCGGTCGCATTGGTGCCGAAGGTGATTCCTCCGCGCTTGACGTTGGGGCAGGAGATGTTGATCTCCAGGGCTGCCACGTTCGGAGCGGTCGAGATGACCTCGGAAACCGTGACGTAGTCCTCGGTGGTGTACCCGGCGACATTGGCAATGATCGGCAGGTCCGGGAAGCGCTCGGCCAACCACGGCAGCTTCTCGGCCATGACGACGTCGAGACCGGGATTCTGCAGACCGATGGCATTGAGCATCCCGCCGGGGGTCTCGGCGACCCGAGGGACCGGATTGCCGGGACGCGGCTCAACGGTGGTCGCCTTGATCATGATCGATCCCAGCACTGACAGGTCGTAGTACTGGGCATACTCGGAACCGAAGCCAAAACACCCACTGGCGGGCATGATCGGATTCTTGAGCTCCAAGCCCGGCAGCGAGACGGCCAACCTGTTCACAGCACGACCTCCTCGGCCTCGAACACCGGGCCGTCGTAACACACCCGGAACTGATGATCGGGGTCCCCCGCGTCCCGGATGACACAGGCGTAGCAGGCACCCACCGCGCAGGCCATCCTCTCCTCCAGGGAGAGCTGAGTGCGCACCGTCGGTGCCAGGGCCGACTTCACCCACTTCAGCATCGGGATGGGCCCACAGGCCTGCACGATGTCAGGGACGAACCGTCGCGCTGCGTCGGTCTCGGTGATCTGGGCGACGGTCCCCCTCGTCCCCACCGATCCGTCGTCGGTGGAGATGAGCACCTCGCCCAGCTGGGAGAATTCATCAGCCCAGAAGATGTCGTTGCGGCCCCGGAATCCCAGTCGGAACTGCACCTGGATGCCACGCTCCACGAGGCGACGACCGAGCAGGTACAGCGGCGGGATGCCCACGCCTCCACCAACGAGCAGGGCCCGTTGTCCAGACTGCACGGAGTCGAGGGTAAATCCGTGTCCCAGCGGGCCGAGGACGTCCATCCTTGCCCCGAGAGGCGCCCGCGACAGCTCGTCAGTTCCTCGTCCGACCACCCTGAAGATGAGGGTGTATCCCTCCTCGTCCGCGTCAGCTATGGACAGTGGCCGACGCAGCACGTGCAACCCACCGGGCAGCAGGTCGAGGAAGGTTCCCGGGACGGCCCTCGGCATCGGCCCGTCAGGGATGAGCCGCACCGAGTACACCCCGCGGGCAATCTCCTGACGATCCGTCAGTTCCATCATCTGAGGGGCCGGACGCTGCCCCGTGGCCCCGCTCATCAGATCGACTCCGTCGAGAAGACTCGCGACTCCATCACCCGGCAGATCGCCGCGGCGGTGTCGAGGGAGGTGAACAGCGGGATGCCCCGGGCGATGGCCTCACGACGGATCTGCTTTCCGTCGATGATGGTGCCCTGGCCGTTGCCCATGACGTTGATGACGGCGTCACACCCGTTGCGACTGATGAGGTCGAGGACGGACTCGGTGGAACCAGCCTCCCCCGACCCGATCTTCTCGGCCACGTCGATCCTCAGGCCACCCTCGTCGAAGAACCGCGCGGTACCCTTGGTGCCGACGAGCTGGAATCCGATCCGGTCGAAGCGACGGGCCAGGGTGAGGGCCTCGGGTTTGGCGTCGTCGGCCACCGTGATGAGGATCTTGCCATATTCGGGGACGTGCAGACTTGCGGCCTCGAAGACCTTGTACAACGCCTTCTCGACGGTGTCGTCAGAACCCATGACCTCACCGGTCGACTTCATCTCCGGTCCCAGGTGCGAGTCGACCAGGTCGAGCTTGGAGAAGCTGAACACCGGAGACTTGACGTGGATGCGCGTGGAGACCGGCAGCAGTCCAGGTTGCAGATCGAGGTCCGAGAGCTTCTCCCCGAGGATGATCCGGGTGGCCACCTCGGCCATCGACACCCCGGTGACCTTAGACAGGAAGGGAACGGTGCGCGAAGCACGAGGGTTGGCCTCGATGACGTAGACCGTGTCCTCACCGCTTGAGGGATCCCTGGCGATGACGAACTGGATGTTGAGGATGCCCTTGGTGTTCAGCCCCAGGGCCAGCTCCGTCGTCACCTCGACGATGCGATCTGTGACCTTCTGGCCCATCCGCTGCGGCGGGTAGACGGCCATCGAGTCTCCGGAGTGTACTCCCGCACGCTCGATGTGCTCCATGATGCCGGGGATGAGGACGTCGGTGCCGTCACAGATGGCATCGACCTCGCACTCAAGACCATTGAGGTAACGGTCCACCAGCACCGGCTTGTCGGGGCTGGCGTGGACGGCGTCGCGCATGTACCGCCTGAGCTCCTCGGCGCTCGTCACGATGGCCATGGCACGACCACCAATGACGTAGGAAGGACGTACCAGCACCGGGTACCCGAGCTCCTCGGCGACCACCAGAGCCTCCTCGGTGGACCGGGCGGTACCACCAGGAGCCTGTGGGATCCCCAGCTCCGCAAGCAGGGACTCGAATCCCTCACGGTCCTCGGCGCGGTCGAGGTCGGCAAGCTGGGTGCCCAGGATCGGCACCCCGGCAGCCTCCAGCTGGCCCGCAAGGTTGATGGCCGTCTGGCCACCGAACTGGACGATGACCCCCTCCGGCTGCTCGAGGTCGATGACGTTCATGACGTCCTCGATGGTGAGCGGTTCGAAGTACAGCTTGTCGGAGATGGAGAAGTCGGTGGACACCGTCTCCGGGTTGGAGTTCATGATGATCGCCTCATACCCGGCGGCCTGGATGGCCTTGACCGAGTGCACGGTGGCGTAGTCGAACTCGATGCCCTGACCGATGCGGATCGGCCCGGAGCCCAGCACCAGGATGCTGGGGCGATTCGACTTCACCGACTCGTTCTCCATCTCGTAGGTCGAGTAGAAGTACGGGGTCGAGGAGTCGAACTCGCCGGCGCAGGTGTCGACCATCTTGTAGACCGGCTTGATACCGGTCTCGACTCGACGGTTGCGTACCTCATCGGCGGTCCTGCCCCAGAAGTGGGCAATGGCCGGATCGGAGAAGCCGTTGCGCTTGGCGATCCAGAGAGTTTCCGGATCATCGGGGCAGGCCCGCAGCCTCTCCTCGATCTCGAGGATGTGGGCGATCTTGTCGAGGAAGAAGACGTCGATCTTGGTCTGCTCGTGGAGTTCGTGCACAGTGCGACCGCGGCGAATCGCCTCGGCCAAGCAGAAGAGACGGTCGTCTCGGGCGTGCAGCAGGCGTTCCTCGAGGATGTCGTCAGGTAGGTCCGCGACATCACGCAGAGCGATGTGGTCGACGCCGATCTCCAGGGAGCGCACTGCCTTGAGCAGGGATTCCTCGATGGTGCGCCCCAGGGCCATGACCTCGCCGGTGGCCTTCATCTGAGTGCCGAGGCGGCGATCGGCCCGGGCGAACTTGTCGAAGGGCCAGCGCGGAATCTTGGCAACGACGTAGTCGAGCATGGGCTCGAACATCGACCAGGTCGTCCCGGTCACGGGATTGCGGATCTCGTCGAGGGTCATACCGACGGCGATCTTCGCGGCGATCTTGGCGATCGGGTAGCCGGTGGCCTTGGAGGCCAGGGCCGAGGACCTCGAGACTCGCGGGTTGACCTCGATGACGTAGTACTGGAAGGACTCCGGGTCCAGGGCGAGCTGGACGTTGCAGCCTCCCTCGATGCCCAGCGCCCGGACTATCTCGATCGACGCGTCGCGCAACATCTCGTGCTCGACGTCGGTGAGGGTCTGGGTGGGGGCGAAGACGATGGAGTCTCCGGTGTGGACACCGACCGGGTCGAAATTCTCCATGGTGCAGACGACCATGGTGTTGTCGGCGCCGTCGCGCATCATCTCGTACTCGATCTCCTTGTACCCGGCGATCGACTGCTCGACCAAGCACTCCGTGACCGGGGAGAGTTCCAGACCCTTCCCGACGATGCGAACCAGTTCGGCCTCGTCATGGCAGATACCGCCGCCGGTACCGCCGAGAGTGTAGGCGGGACGGACGATGAGCGGGTAACCGATGGTGTTACCCACCTCAACCGCCTCGTCGACGGTGTGGACGATCTCGGAAGCCGGCACCGGCTGGCCCAGCTCGTCCATGAGCTGCTTGAACAGGTCACGGTCCTCCGCCTTCTCAATGGCGGAGAGCTTGGTGCCCAGCAGTTCGATGCCCAACTCGTCGAGGATCCCGGACTTGGCCAGTTCGGTGGCCATGTTGAGGCCGGTCTGACCGCCCAGGGTGGGGACGATGGCGTCGGGACGTTCCCGGCGCAGGATCGAGGAGACGAATTCCAGGGTGATCGGTTCGATGTAGACCTTGTCGGCGATGTCGCGGTCGGTCATGATCGTGGCTGGGTTGGAGTTGACGAGGATGACCTCGTACCCCTCCTCCTTGAGGGCCAGACAGGCCTGAGTGCCGGCGTAGTCGAACTCGGCGGCCTGACCGATGATGATCGGACCGGATCCGATGACGAGGATGCGATGCAGGTCGGTGCGGCGGGGCATCAGTTCTGGCCTCCAGAGTGATTGGCGTCCATGAGCGCCACGAAGTCGTCGAAGACGTGGGCTGCGTCGTGCGGCCCGGCGGCCGCGTCGGGGTGGTACTGCACCGAGAAGGACCCGAGACGGGTGTGACGCACACCCATGACCGTCTCGTCATTGATCTCGATGTGGGTGATCTCCAACTCCGTCCCGGCCACTGAGTCGGGATCGACGGCGTATCCGTGGTTCTGGCTGGTGAAATCGATCCGTCCGGTGGACAGTTCGCGCACCGGGTGGTTGAAACCACGGTGTCCGAAGGGCAACTTGTAGGTGTCGGCTCCGTTGGCCAGGGCGAAGATCTGGTGACCCATGCAGATGCCGAAGACCGGATAGTCCTCCTGGAGCTCACGCACCACATCCTGGACCTGCGGGATCGACTTCGGATCGCCGGGGCCGTTAGACAGCATGATGCCGTCCGGGGCCAGGGCACGCACCCGGTCGGCCGAGATGTTCCAGGGCACCACGGTGACGGCGCATCCCCGCTTGCCGAGCTCGCGCAGGATGGAGTGCTTGAGGCCGAAGTCGAGGAGCACCACGCTGCGTCCGCCCAGGGGCGACGGATAGGCGGTGCGGGTGGAAACCTGGGCGATCTGGTCGGTGGGAAGCTGGGTGTCGCGCAGCTTCTCCAGCTCGGCGTCGAGATCGGCGCCCGGGCCCAGCAGAACCCCCTTCATGACCCCCTCGTTACGCAGTCGTCGCACCAGGGCACGAGTGTCGATGCCAGCCAGGCCTGGAATGCCATGGGTGGTGAGGAACTCGTCGAGGCTGCGACGGTTGCGCCAGTTGCTGGCCAGTCGCGGCACCTCTCGGCAGATGACCCCGGCAGTCGTCGGGAAGAGGGACTCCATGTCGTCGCGGTTGATGCCGCAGTTTCCGATGAGGGGGTAGGTGAAGGTGACGATCTGTCCGTTGTAGGACTGGTCGGTGAGGGTCTCCTGGTATCCGGTCATCCCGGTGGTGAAGACGACCTCGGCACTCACCTGAAGGTCAGCCCCGAAGGCCTCCCCCTGGTAGCTCGTCCCATCGGCCAACAACAGGGTGCGTCTGCTCATCGCGGGTCTCCCATCTCGTGGTCATCAGTCTTGCCGATCTGCTGTCCTCGACGGTGCACCGTCCGGCCACCGACCATCGTCAGCACGCAGTCACCGAGGACGGGGCGACCGGCAAATGGGGTGTTGCGTCCCATGCCGGCACCCTCCTCGGGGATGATCGTCGTCTGGGTTTGCAGGTCGAAGGCGGCCAGGTCGGCCGGTCCGCCCGCTCGCAGTCGTCCGGCATCGGCCAGCCCGAACGTGTCCGCAGGCCCGACGGTGAGCCAGTCGACCAGCTGATCCAGGCGGAATCGACGGTTCAGCACGAAGTTCGTGTACAGCAGGGCGAAGGTGTGCTCATTCGTGATGACCCCGAAGGCGGCATTGCGGAAGGAACAGTCCTTCTCAGCACCGGCGTGCGGGGCATTGTCCGTGGCGATGCAGGTCAAGGTGCCGTCACACAGCCCCTCGACCATGGCGTCGACGTCATCCCGAGTGCGCAGCGGGGGATTCATCTTGTAGAACCCATCGTCGCCAGGGATGTCCTCGTCGGCCAGCAGCAGGTGATGTGGTGCCGCCTCGCCGGTGACCCGTGCACCGTCCTCCCGACCACGACGCAGGGTGCGAATCGACTGCCTGGTCGAGGCGTGGCACAGGTGGTAGCGGGCCCCGGTGGCCTCTGCGATCATGACGTCTCGGGCCACCTGGACCGTCTCGGTGAGACGAGTCATGGGCGGCAGGTCGAGTTCGCGGGCCCGGCGTCCGTCATTGATGACCCCGCCACGCACCAGGGACTCGTCCTCGGCATGGGCAGCGATGGGACGGTCCGCCGCGGCGGCAGCGCGCATGGCGTCGTACATCGTTGCGGCCAGCTGGACGCCCTTGCCATCATTGGAGAAGGCTATGGCCCCGGCCTGGGTCAGGGCATCGACGTCGACCAGATCGGTACTCGTCAGCCCGACGGTGATGGGAGCGATGGGCCGCACTCGCACCATCGCTAACTCCTTGATCCTGCGCTTGAGGTCGGCCATGAGCTCAGTGGTGTGCGGGTCGGGCACGGTGTTCGGCATCGCGCAGATCGTCGTCCACCCGCCGCGGGCTGCGGCGGCAGTGCCCGAGGCAATGGTCTCCTTGTGCTCCTGTCCCGGCTCGCGCAGATGGACGTGCAGGTCCACCATGCCGGGAGTCACGAGAGCCCCGCCCAGGTCGATGATCTCGGCGTCGGCTCCGTCGAGGGCATTGCGACGACCTCGTGAAATGGCCTCAATTCGGTCATCGCGAACGAGGAGCTGGGAGGGAACCGGGGTGGCTCCCTCCAGCATGGTCAACCCGGTGAGGAGGACCTTTCGGCTCACTTCGTCTCCCTGGCCTGCAGCACCTGTTCCAGAATGGCCATTCGCACCATGACTCCGTTCCCCATCTGCTCAAAGATACGAGATGAGGGGGCCTCCACGAGGTGACCGGAGATCTCACATCCGCGGTTCACCGGGGCCGGGTGCATGATGATCGCGTTCGGCTTCATCCGCTTCGCCCGTTCGTCGGTGAGTCCGAAGG
The DNA here is from genome assembly GCF_000367205.1 of Cutibacterium avidum 44067. Lineage (NCBI taxonomy): Bacteria > Bacillati > Actinomycetota > Actinomycetes > Propionibacteriales > Propionibacteriaceae > Cutibacterium > Cutibacterium avidum. Next base: position 1,339,566 of record NC_021064.1, read on the forward strand.
CCTGCAGATAGTCGGTGGCGGAGAAGTCTGGGCCGGCATCGAACCTCTCATGCTGGACCCGCAGCATCATGGCGACGTCTACGTCGGAGATGGTCTCGTCGAGGGTGGCCATCGTGCCGAGCCTGGTGACGTCGTGGTCCATCCACTCGCGCGGGCCGGTGAAGACGACATTGGCACCAAGACGGGCAAGGATCTGGGCATCGGAACGAGCCACTCGCGAGTGGGCGATGTCGCCACTGATGGCGACCGTCAGGCCATCGACGTGACCGAACTCCTCGGCGATGGTCATGAGGTCGAGCATGCACTGGCTGGGGTGCTGACCGGAACCGTCGCCGCCATTGACGACCGACAGACCGAGCATCCCGGTCGACAACAGGTAGTCGTAGTAATGGTTGGTGGAGTGGCGGATGACGGCCACCTCGGCACCGATGGCGTCGACCGTGCGCACCGAGTCGTAGAGACTCTCCCCCTTGGTGACGCTGGAGTGTCCCGGATCGAAGTCGAGGACCTTCATGCCCAGGCGGTGCTCGGCCATCTGGAAGCTCGTCATGGTTCGGGTGGAGTTCTCGAAGAACATGTTGATGGCGACGTGCCCAGGCTCGACGTGCGGGGCCTCGCCGGCCTTGAACTGACGTCCGCGATCGATGATCTTCATGACATCGTCATTGGACATGTCCTCCACGGACAGGAAGTGGCGTCCGGAGTAGTCGACGTCGAACTCCTCAACGACCTCAGCACTCATCGGGATGCCACCTTTCGAATGGTGACGGCGTCCTCGCCATCGACTTCGGTGACGCGGACGTCAACAGCCTCACCCAGAGAGGTGGGGATGTTCTTCCCGACGAAATCGGCACGGACCGGTAGCTCGCGGTGACCGCGATCGACCATGACAGCCAGCAGGATGCGGTCGGGCCGGCCAGTGTCGAGCAGGGCGTCAAGGGCAGCCCGCACGGTGCGACCGGTGAAGAGGACGTCGTCGACGAGGACGACCGTCTTGCCGGCCAGGTCCCTCGGGACGTTGTTGCCGGAGAGCACCGGGTTCTGCGGGCGCTCGCGGTGCTCATTGGGATCGAGGTCGTCCCGGTACAAGGTGATGTCCAGCTCACTGATGGGAACATCCACATCGCTCAGGGAGGACAGCTTGGCGGCCATACGCTGTGCCAGGTATGCGCCGCGGGTGCGAATACCGACGATGACCAACTGGTCGAGCCCCTCATTGCGCTCGACGATTTCGTAACAGATTCTCGTCAGCGCCCGCTCCAAAGCCTTGGAGTCGAGGACGGTGACTTGGCCGGATGACTGGGTGAGTTGCATAACAGGCTCCTACCGCTGGACACCGCGGGTGCGAGGGTGGAGCACACCGGGCGACGCGCACATGCGCAGCCGCCTGTTGGCACGACCTTCGCGACCTCACGGGATCGCCGTTAAAGGGCGTCGCCAAGAGCGTAGCACGACCCGGACTGAAGTTATCTCAGCAGGCGTGATCAGCGAGCACCGACTCGATGTTCACCCTCTCGTCGTCGGTGAACGGTGTCGCTCCCAACGCGTCAAGGTCGGAGTCCAGCTGCGGCACCGAGGAGGCACCGACGATGACGCTGGTGATGCGGGAATCCCGCAGGATCCACGACAGAGCCATCTGGGCGAGGGTCTGGTCGCGGTCCTTGGCGATCTCATTGAGGGCTGAGACGGCGGCGCGGGTGGCGTCATCGATCTGCTCGGGACGCAGGGAAACCGCACCCATGCCAGCCCGGGACTGGGCCGGAATGCCCTTGAGATACTTGTCGGTGAGGATTCCCTGTGCCAACGGGGAAAAGCAGATGATGCCCATCCCCTCCTGCTCACAGGTGTCGACCAGGCCATCCTCGATCCAGCGGTCAAACATGTTGTAGCGCGGCTGGTGGATGAGAAGCGGGGTGCCGAGGTCGCGGGCGATGGCGGCTGCCTTCTCGGTCTGCTCCGGATCGTAGGAGGAGATGCCGACGTAGAGGGCGCGTCCGGAGCGGACGATGCGGTCGAGGGATCTCATGGTCTCCTCGAGCGGGGTGTCCGGGTCAAAGCGGTGGGAATAGAAGATGTCGACGTAGTCCAGGCCCAAGCGCTTGAGGGACTGGTCGCAGGAGGCGATGAGGTACTTGCGGGAGCCGCCTCCCTGTCCGTAGGGGCCAGGCCACATGTCGTAGCCCGCCTTGGAACTGATGATGAGCTCGTCACGGTAGGGCTTGAAGTCGGTGGCCAAGATGCGGCCGAAGTTGATCTCCGCCTGACCATAGGGCGGACCGTAGTTGTTGGCGAGGTCGAAGTGGGTGATGCCACGGTCGAAGGCACGACGCAGCACGGCACGCTGGGTGGACCCTGGGTGAAGGTCTCCGAAGTTGTGCCACAGGCCCAGGGAGATGGCAGGCAGCAACAATCCGCTGGTCCCGCAACGTCGGTACTCCATGGTGTCGTAGCGATCTTGGGCTGCCCCATAAGTGCTCACTGCCATGGCCTCAGCGTACCGAAAATCAGCCGTGGTGGGAGGACGCGTCAATGACCTCGCACATCGATCCCGAGCTCGACGAGATGGCCAAGGTGGGAGCGAGTCCCGGCCAGGTCACTAGTTCCTTCGCCATTGGCGTCGGCGTAGCCACATGGATAGATCTGATAGCCGACTCCGTCATTCCGTCACTGCCGGGGAGGCCGCACCTCCTGTTGCTGAAGGCGCCAAACCTACTGGTCCAGTTCGATCTTGCGATGCTGACTCATGATTCCGCCATGACAAGCCAGAACATCCTCTCCCCTAATCTGTCGCAGGCCAGGACGATAATGGTCTCGACGTTGACGAAGGAGCCAACATGACCCCAGCTGAGATCACCGACCTCATCTCCCAGCTCACCCTCGAGGAGAAGGCCTCCTTGTGCTCAGGAGGTGATTCCTGGCACCTCCAGACCGTCGAAAGGCTGGGGATTCCCGGACCGATGGTGACGGATGGTCCACACGGCCTGCGCAAGGTTGCCGACGGATCCATGGCAGGGATTTATGACTCCGTCCCCGCGACCTGTTTCCCCACCGCTGCTGGGTTGGCATCGACGTGGGATCCAGAGCTCGTCCATGACATCGGCGTGGCTCTGGGTGAGGAGACACGGGCCGAATCTGTGTCAGTCCTCCTTGGCCCTGGCATCAATATGAAACGCTCCCCGCTGTGCGGACGCAACTTCGAGTACTTCTCCGAGGACCCGGTTCTCGCCGGGACCTTGGCCACCGAGTTGGTGCGCGGCATCCAGTCCCAGGGAGTCGGCACCTCCCTCAAGCATTTCGCCGCGAACAATCAGGAGACCGACCGGCTGAGAGTCAACGCTGAGATTGACGAGCGCACTCTGCGCGAGATTTATCTTCCGGCCTTCGAGATGGTCGTGAAGCAGGCCGACCCCTGGACGGTGATGTGCTCCTACAACGCCATCAACGGGGTCTACTCCAGCCAGAATCGTTGGCTACTCACGGAGCTGCTGCACGAGGAATGGGGTTACAAGGGACTCGTCATCTCCGACTGGGGTGCCGTCGTCAATCGGGTCGAGGGGCTACGCGCCGGGCTCGATCTCGAGATGCCCGGTGACGCTCCGCGCAACGACGCCCGGATCGTCGAGGCTGTGCGTAGTGGCGATCTTGACGAAGAGATCCTCGACACCGCTGTGGCACGGATTCTCTCCCTCATTGCGCGGGCGTCGGCTGCCATGGCCGATCCCGGCAGTTACGACATCGAGGCCCACCACCAGCTTGCTCGTCGGGCGGCTGCTGCCTCGGTGGTGCTGCTCAAGAATGACGGGGACGTCCTACCACTGATCGACCCTGACGACGTCGTCGTCATCGGAGAGTTCGCACGCACCCCGCGTTATCAGGGAGCGGGGTCATCCAAGGTCAATCCGACTCGTGTTGACACCGCTCTGGACAGTCTGCGCCAGACCTGGGACGACGTCCCCTTCGCTCCCGGATTCACTCTCACCGACCTCACCGACCACCCCGATCCGCAACTGGCTGACGAGGCCGTATCTCTGTCCCGGGGCAAGACAGCTGTTCTCTTCCTCGGGCTTCCGGCCGTAGCCGAGTCCGAGGGATATGACCGCACGAACACCGATCTACCGACCGACCAGATCGACCTTCTGGCCCGGGTGAGGAAGGTCGCTTCCCATACGATCGTCGTCCTTTCCAATGGCTCATCGGTGGGCACTGCCGAGTGGGATGACCAGGCCGACGCCATCGTCGAGTGCTGGCTGGGTGGACAGGCCAGCGGATCCGGCGTCATCGATGTCCTGACAGGTAAGGTCAATCCATCCGGACACCTCGCCGAGACCATTACGAGAAAGCTGTCTGACATCCCTGCCCAGCTCAACTTCCCCGGAGAGTTTCAGCACGTCACCTACGGCGAGGGCAGGTACATCGGTTATCGCGGCCTCGATGCCACCGAACGCGAGGTCGCCTATCCTTTCGGCCACGGGCTAAGTTACACGACCTTTGCCTACTGCGACCTCGATCTACTCGTCCGGCCGGTCTCCGACGAAACTGCTCAGGACGAGACGGTGCTCACCGTCAGCTTCACCGTCTCCAATACCGGCGACCGCGCTGGTGCCACCGTCCCACAGGTGTACCTGGGATTTCCCGACGCTACCGTCGACCGTTGCGTACGCGAGCTCAAGGCCTTCCTCCGCGTGGAGCTGGACCCTGGCGAGAGCCGATCGATCACCATTGACCTCACCCGTCGAGACCTGTCCTACTGGGACATTCTGCTGCACTCATGGACCGTCGAACCAGGTACCGTCAGGGTTGAGGTGGGTATCTCCAGTCGTGACCTTCCACTGACCGGAGAGGTCATCCTCGACGCCCCGACAGTCCGCCACCCGCTGCGTCGCGATTCCACCGTGGCTGAGTGGATGGACGCGGATGAGGAGTTCGCCGCCAAGGTCCGGCGGGCCACCGAGCAGACCGGCATCAACCTTGACAGCGACCCGACAACGGCTGCCTTCATCCTTGCCATGCCGGCCTACAAGATGCTCCAGATGGCGCCAATCATGACGCCGGAGGAACTCGACAAGATGCTCGGCGACTGAGACGCGAGTCGGTGGCCCAGACGGGTCACCGATGCATGTCAGGGGAAGCGTGCCGCCGCACGCCCGGATGAGATCAGACCGAGTCAGAAAGTGGACCAGGTCAACGACGTCCACCACGGGGACGCAAGACCTTGTGGGCCTGCCAGTCCTCGCCGGCGTCATAACTGGTCGTCAGCACCATGCCAGCGGTGTCGACACCGTCGGAAAGATCTGCCGGATCGATGGTGCCAGGACGTCCCACCTTTGGGGTGACGAGCACGATGAAACCACCGTCGGAGAGGTCGCGCATGGCGTCCACCAGTCCATCGGCCACATCCCCGTCTTCGGCACGCAACCACAACCAGACGATGTCGACGGCATCGATCGAATCCTCGATCATGTCGCCGTCGATGATGTCCATGACCTCCTGGCGGAGATCCTCGTCAACGTCATCGTCCCAACCGAGCTCCTGAACCACCTGCCCGGCCTCGAGACCGATCTTGTCCAAATCGGTGCCGCTTCCCACGAATCCTCAGCTTCCTCACGTATGTGCGTCTGGCGCGAAAGACGCCTTGGAACAAGCGTGCCAGATGCGAGACGCGGAGGCCACCTCAGGGGTGACCTCCGCGTCGTCAGATTCGATCAGGCGTCGCCGCCGGCATTGCCGGACGACCCAGCGTTGACGTTGAGAAGGTCGTACTTCTCAGCCGCCTTGGCCGGCCAATCCTGCGGAATCTCACCCCGCTCGGCGAGCATCTGCAGGGCTCGGACGGCCATGGACGGTCCATCGATGTGGAAGAAGCGACGGGCAGCGGCGCGGGTGTCGGAGAACCCGAACCCATCGGCACCCAGGGACGCGTAGTCTCCCGACACCCACTGAGCGATCTGGTCGGGGACCTGACGCATGTAGTCGGTGGCCGCGACGACCGGGCCAGGGGCATCGGCCAGGCGCTGCACGATGTACGGAGTGCGCTTGCCCTGCTCAGGATGCAGGAAGGCCTGTTCCTCGGCATCCATGGCGTCACGACGCAGCTTGTTCCACGAGGTGACCGACCAGACGTCGGCAACGACACCGAAGTCGTCCTTGAGGAGCTTCTGAGCCTCAAGGGCCCACGGCACCGCGACGCCGGAGGCCAACAGCTGGACGCGACGGGCGTCCTCACCAACCCCCTCGAAGGAACCCTTCGACAGCAGGTACATGCCCTTGACGATGCCCTCGGCGTCGACTCCTTCAGGCTCGGCCGGCTGGACGATCGGCTCGTTGTAGACCGTCAGGTAGTACATGACGTTCTCGGGGTTCTCACCGTACATCTGTTCCAGACCGGCCTGGACGATGTGGGAGATCTCGTAGGAGTAGGCCGGGTCGTAGGAGACGACCGCCGGGTTGGTGGCAGCCAGGATCGGCGAATGGCCGTCCATGTGCTGGGTGCCCTCACCTGTCAGGGTGGTGCGCCCGGCGGTTGCGCCGATGATGAATCCCTTGCACATCTGGTCGCCGGCGGCCCAGAAGGAGTCACCGGTGCGCTGGAATCCGAACATCGAGTAGAACAGGTAGATCGGCACCATCGGCACGCCCTGGGTGGAGTAGGCCGAACCGGCAGCGATGAAGGCAGCCGTCGAGCCTGCCTCGTTGATGCCGGTGTGCAAGATCTGGCCGTTCTTGGCCTCGCGGTAGCTGAGCATGAGCTCGTGGTCCACCGGGGTGTAGTTCTGGCCGTGCGGGTTGTAGATCTTGATCGTCGGGAAGAACGAGTCCATGCCGAAGGTACGGGCCTCGTCAGGGATGATCGGGACGACGTGCGGGGCGAAGTTCTTGTCGCGCATGAGGTCCTTGAGCAAACGCACGAAAGCCATGGTGGTGGCGACTTCCTGCTTGCCCGATCCACGCTTGACACCGTCGAAGGCCTTCTGCTCCGGGATTGGCAGAGAGGTGAACTTCACGCGACGCTCCGGCACGAAACCGCCCAGAGCACGACGACGCTCCATGAGGTACTGGATGCGCTCATCGTCGGTGCCCGGGTGGAAGTACGGGGCGCGGTACGGGTCGGCCTCCAGGACCTTGTCGGAGATCGGGATCTCGAGACGGTCACGGAACTGCTTGAGGTCGTCGAGGGCCAGCTTCTTCATCTGGTGGGTCGCGTTGCGGCCCGCGAAGTGGGTTCCGAGGTCGTAGCCCTTGATGGTGCAGGCGAGCACCACGGTCGGAGCTCCCCTGAACTCGGTGGCGGCCTTGTAGGCGTTGTAGATCTTGCGATAGTCGTGGCCGCCGCGACGCAGCGCCCAAATCTGTTCGTCGGTCCAGTTCTCGACCATCTTGGCGGTGCGCGGATCACGACCGAAGAAGTGCTCACGGACATAGGCACCGTCGTTGGCCTTGAAGGTCTGGTAGTCGCCGTCACGAGTGTTGTTCATGATGTCGACGAGAGCGCCGTCGCGGTCAGCCTGCAGCAGCGGATCCCAGCCCGATCCCCAGATGACCTTGATGACGTTCCAGCCGGCACCACGGAAAACGGCTTCCAACTCCTGGACGATCTTGCCGTTGCCACGCACCGGGCCGTCCAGACGCTGAAGATTGCAGTTGATGACGAAGGTAAGGTTGTCGAGTTCCTCATTGGCGGCAACCTGCAGGAAGCCACGCGACTCCGGCTCGTCCATCTCGCCGTCGCCGAGGAAGGCCCAGACGTGCTGGTCGGAGCAGTCCTTGACACCACGGTTGGTGAGGTACTTGTTCATGGACGCCTGGTAGATGGAGTCCATCGGTCCCAGCCCCATAGACACCGTCGGGAACTGCCAGAAGTCGGGAAGCATGCGCGGGTGGGGGTAGGAGGGCAGGCCGTGACCAGTCTTCGACTTCTCCTGACGGAACCCGTCAAGATCCTCCTCACTGAGGCGTCCCTCCAGGAAGGCGCGGGCGTACATACCCGGAGCTGCATGACCCTGGAAGAAGACTTGGTCGCCACCACCGGGAGCGTCCTGTCCACGCCAGAAGTGGTTCTGGCCGACCTCGTAGAGGGTGACTGCGGAGGCATAGGTGGAAATGTGGCCACCGACGCCGATGCCGGGACGCTGAGCGCGATGCACCGTGATGGCGGAGTTCCACCGCAGCAGACGACGGATGTTCCGCTCGATCTCGGCGTCGCCGGGGTACTCCTCCTCGTCCTCGGCAGCGATGGTGTTGATGTAATCGGTGGAGGTGAGAGCCGACAGATCGAGATGACCGTGGCTACGAGCCCGCTCCAGCATCTTCAGCAACACGATCCGGGCACGGTTGGGACCGTCAGCCTCGACCATCTTGTCGAGGGATTCGATCCACTCCTGGGTCTCCTCGGGATCGATGTCAGGCAATGTTGTCGGTAGTCCGTTGAGGACTGGTCCACGTTCTTCGCGTGGGATCACGCTGGGTCCTTTCTCATCGACGTTGACGCGCTACCGGCGTCGTCACCGGTGACGGTTCGAGGTGGCAGCCCGAGGGCCCGCCGCCAACCTATTGTGTCGTGTTATGAAAGAAAAGTCACTTACAGATGTCGTAAATCGACTCAGCGCGAAATTCCTGCCTTGAGGCAGACGCGAGGAAGGACATCGCGGCCCAACCACATCCCCATTAGACTGTCCGACGTTTCGCCGGGGGGAGGCTCAGGTGGCCAGGAATGACATCACGCCGACGTCCGCGCGCCGAACGTCGAGTACCGGTCGCACCGTCGTCTCCTCTGACCGCACCCGCCGAGCCATCGCGAAGCGCTTGACTGCTCGCACCTCCGCCATGACAACCGCCACCCTCGAGGAGATGGGCCGTCGTCATTCCTGGTTCCGCGACCTCTCTGCCGAGGAGAGGTCGTGGATTTCGATCGTGGCCCGGTCCGGCATCGATGGCTTCGTGCAGTGGTTTGCTGACGACGACGCCGAGCCCTACTCCCCGACCGACGTCTTCGACGTGGCACCGCGATCCATGACTCGCAAGATCTCGCTGCACCAGACCGTCGAGCTGGTCCGCACCACGATCGACGTCGTCGAGGCTCAAATCGAGACCGAGATGCCACGCGGGGATCGCCAGGTCCTGCGTACTGCCATCGTCCACTACTCCCGAGAGGTCGCTTTCGCCGCTGCCGAGGTGTACGCCCGGGCCGCCGAGCGCCGCGGCACCTGGGACGAGCGACTGGAATCCCTCGTCGTCGATGCCGTGGTTCGCGCCGACGCCGACGAGCAACTCATCTCCCGCGCGTCCACCCTCGGATGGCGTCCCGGTATCAATCTGTGTGTCGTCGTGGGTCGTGCCCCGACCACTGAGCATGAACTGCACGTGCTGCGTCGCGACGGGGAACGGATGCAGATGACCGTGCTGGCCGCACTGCAGTCCGATCGCCTCGTCGTCATCCTCGCCAGTCAGAAACTCGTCGACGATCCGGCTGCGGTGGCTGCCACCGAAGCCTTGGCCGAGCATTTTGCACCCGGGCCCATCGTCGTCGGACCGGTCGTCGCTGACCTCACCCTGGCACCGGCCTCCGCTCGCGCCGCACTGTCAGGAGCCCGAGCCGCGCGAGCCTGGCCGGAGGGTCCGCGGGTCATGGCTGCCATCGACCTTCTGCCCGAGCAGGTTCTCTCCGGTGACGCCGAGGCCACTGCATGGCTCGTCGATGAGGTCTACACCCCGTTGGCCGCCGCGAGTGGGGACCTCATGGACACCACCGTCTCCTTCCTCGATCATGGCTGCTCGGTGGAAGGCACCGGTCGGGCCATGTTCATCCACCCGAACACGGTGCGCTACCGCCTCAAGAGGATCCAGGCCGTCACTGGCTACTCCCCATCGGACCCTCGAGAGGCTTATGTGCTACGACTGGCGATCACCCTGGGGCGGCTGACGAACTGATGCGAACCGGTCTCAGGGCTCACGCCATCGAAGATGGTTCAGTCTCAGGCCACCTCGCGCCGTTGTTCCAGTAGTCCTGGATTTCCTCAAGCGAACGACCAGAGGTTTCCGGGGCGTATCGCAGCAGGAATAGCAGCGCAAGGACGAGGAGTCCGCCATATACGCCGAAGGTTCCAGCAAGCCCGATGCCGTCGAGCATCACAGCTCCTAGTTGAGCAGTGATCGCATTGGCGACCAAGTCGGCGGTGAGCACCAAGGACGCACCGAGTGACCGGTAACGAGCCGGGAAGATCTCACCTGCGTAAACCCATACGATTGAACCGAATCCGAAGGTGAATCCCATCGTAAACAAGGACATGCCGATGAGGCCCATAACACCGGCTGCGGTGCCCTCGAAGCCGCTCACCAGATAGGTCACGATGAGAATAATCGTCGCAACGATCATCGTAGATATTCCCGTAATGAGTACAAAACGACGTCCCACCTTGTCGATAACCAGCATAGAGACGACAACACTTACCAACGACAGGAACTGAACCAGGGACGGCACAAGGTAGGTCGTCGCGGTATCCGTGAACCCCATTCGAGAATAGATGCCAGGCGCATAATAAATAGTGGCATTGATCCCGGTGATCTGAATTGAGAATCCTAGTACAATGGCAAAAATAGTGGTTCTGGCCATGCCGCCATGGAACATCTCACGCAATCGCCCCCACACAGATCCGGCGGGTTGGGACGACAACGAGTTTCGGGTCTCGTTGAGACTTGGTTCAACCAATTCTGCTACTTCAATGCGCTCCATTGCACGGCGAGCCTCCTCCTCTCGCCCCTTGAGCATGTACCACGACGGAGTTTCTTCAGTGCGAAACAGCATCAACAGGACGATGAATGCCGGGATGGCTGCCACACCGAGAATCCAACGCCATGTGTCCGTGGGCAGCAACAAGTACCCGACAAGGTAACCCAAAATAATTCCGATAACGCACGTCACCTGATACGCAGTCGCCAACCCGCCGCGCCGCGATGCCGGAGCGGATTCAGCAATAAACACCGGGACGACTGTAATGGAAAGCCCAATAGTTATTCCCAGGAGAACCCGCATCGCGAGGAACAACCCGGCAGACGGAGAGATGGCAGTCAAAATAGCAAAAACAGTGTAGCCAGCGGCAATAATGATCATCGATTTCTTGCGTCCAATGGCATTAGCCATGGGGCCGCCGAGAATAGCGCCAGCTATTTGACCCACGACCGACGCCGTGTTGATGGCACCATAGATACCAAAGTCCCGCTTCACGAACTGCAACGCAGCAGCGGTGTTAGAAATATCATAACCGTAGGTAATTCCCAGAGCTGCTGCTGTCACCGCCATGAAGACAGCCCTACGCATCTGGCTACCGTCCACGGCACCATCTGTCTCGTATCCTCCTGCCTTGACATTCCCCTGCGCAGGATCACTCGACGCCATATATTCCCTTTCTCCGAGCACTGAACTTCACGCACGCAATAACCGACCCGGCCAGCCCCCTAACACTACAGTTAACGGTCGCCATCCCGCTTCCCCGCGCCGCGCATCGAGTTTCTCTTGCCATCACACTTACCGTCCGGGAAGCTAGGCTCACGTTATGAACGTCATGATTCCAGTTCGCCCGGACGGCTCGGTGGAGCCCCGATTCGGCAAGGCACCCATGGTGGCCGTCGCACAGGTCGACGACAACGGTCACGTCACGCAGTGGCAGACCTTCGAGGTGGAATGGGACCGCCTCCACGACGAGGGCACCGAGGGCAGTCATCACGCTCGCATCGTCCGTTTCCTGCGCGAACACGAGGTCGTGGCATGCGTGGCCACTCACGCCGGAATGGGGATGCAGCGCACGTTGGCAGCGATGAAGGTTCCGCTGCTGCCAGCAACCCTCCCCGACGCCCGGGAATCAGTCGAACACGCGATGGTCGCCGCCTGCGCCGCCGTCAAGGATGAGGCGGAGTGATGAGAGCAGCTGTGATCGGCGCTGGAGCCATCGGCGCTTTCTACGGTGGCGTGTTGGCCGACGCCGGGGCCGACGTCTCCTTCGTCGCCCGTGGCAAGACCTTGGAAGCCATTCGCGAGCACGGACTGCGCATCGTCGGCAACACCGAGGTGACCCTCGATGTTCCCGCCACTGACAACTCTGCCGAGATCGGACAGGTCGATGTCGTGCTCATGTGTACCAAGACCTTCCAGGTAGCCGATGCCGCTCGTACCCACCTGTCTGCTCTCATGGGACCCGACACCCTCGTCGTCACGACCCAGAATGGCGTCATTGCACCTCGGGTGCTGGCTGAGATCATCGGCGCCGAGCACGTGGCCCCCGGTGTCTGCAGGGAATGGGTCAAGATCGTCGAGCCAGGCCTCATCATGGATCTGGGCGGGCCTCGCATGTTGGAGGTCTCGACGATGGACGACTCCCCCAATCCGATCATCGATGAGTTGCGAGCTGCCTGCGAAACGGCCAGCATCGTCTCCCCCGTCATCGACGACATCACCACCACGCTGTGGGTCAAGATGTGTTCCGTCGTTCCCCAGGGAGCCTGTGGAGCCGTCCTCGACGTCGCTCTGGGCGATCTACTCAGCACCTATCGCGACACCTTCGCCCGGTGTATTGACGAGACGGTGCATGTCGCTCGTGGGCACGGGGCCAAGATCGCCGACGACTTCGTCGAGAAGAACCTCAGGTTCCTCGCCGGACAGGATCCTGCCTCGACGACCTCATTCCAACGCGACATCCTTGCCGGTCGCCCCAGCGAGTATGCCGCCCAGGTCGGAGCCGTTCCCGGACTGGGTGACGAGGTGGGCGTCGACACCCCCGTCAATGATGTCATTGCCACTGTGCTGGGACGTCGGGAGGCCGCCAATCGGGCCTGATTCGAGACACACACCGGGTTTTGGAGGAACCCCCCTGTCCCTTTGTGAAAACCCCACAAAGGCAACCGTGGGTACTTCGTCGGTTCCATGTCTCGCCTCAGGGCCTGTCAGGGGGCAAAGTGGGAACGTGCTTGCAATCGTCGCTCCGGGCCAGGGAGCCCAGAAACCAGGATTCCTGTCGGACTGGATGTCCGACCCCACCTTCTCTGACCACCTCGCGTGGTTGTCAGCGGTGGCCGACATCGATCTGGTGACCCACGGCACGACCTCCGACGAGGCGACCATCAAGGACACCGCTGTCGCCCAGCCGCTGCTCGTCGCCGCCGCGCTGGCGACCGCCTGGTCGGTCGATCCCGAGATCTTCTCCAAGGCGGACCTACTGGCCGGACACTCGGTCGGCGAAATCGCTGCCGGCGCTGCCGCTGGTGCTTTCTCGGCCGAAGCCGCGATGGTTCTCGTCCGTGAGCGCGGCCGAGCCATGGCAGAGGCTGCTTCTCGCACCGCGACCTCGATGACCGCCGTCATCGGTGGCAAACCTGACGAGGTCCTGGCGGCCATCGAGGCTGCGGGCCTCACCCCGGCCAACCACAATGGCAAGGGCCAGATCGTCGCGGCCGGAACCGTCGAGCAGCTCGAGGCCTTCGCCGCTGAGCCGCCGGCTCGTACCCGACTCTTCCCGCTCTCGGTCGCCGGCGCCTTCCACACCGTTCACATGGAGCCTGCCGTCGACCACCTGCGCGAGGTCGCCGCGGCCATGCCGACGACCACCCCGTCGGTTGCCCTGCTGTCGAACCGCGACGGTGTCGTCGTCACGGACGGACGCGAGTTCGCTGATCGTCTTGTCAACCAGGTTGCCCACCCGGTGCGTTGGGACCTGTGCATGGACACCATGGCCGAGCGCGGCATCACCGGTCTGCTTGAACTCACCCCGGCTGGCACCCTGACGGGTATCGCCAAGCGCAACCTCGGGAATGTTGAGCTGTTCAACCTCAACACCCCAGACCAGATTCCGGCTGCCCGCGATTTCATCGCGGCCCATGCTGGCAAGGAGAATGCATGACAGCCATCAAGCCCCGCCCGGCGGACAGGTACTCGAAGTTCTTGTCCACCGGGTCAGTCCGCGGTTCGCGGGTCGTCACCAACGAGGAAATGTGCACCATGATCGACTCCACCCCGGAGTGGATCGAACAACGCACCGGTATCACCGAGCGTCGTTGGGGTACCGAGTCCGAGACCGTGTTGTCGATGGGCGCCGAGGCCGCTCGCACCGCCCTTGAGCGTTCCGGCCTCGAGACCTCGCAGATCGACGCCATCATCGTCGCGACCGTATCGCATCATCGTCCCTCCCCGAGCCTGGCGACCTACATCGCTCGCGAGCTCGGCCTGGGCAACGCCGCAGCCTTCGACCTCAACGGCGCCTGCGCGGGATTCTGCTACTCGACCGCTCTGGCCGACTCGATGATCCGCACCGGATCGTCGAACAACGTGCTCGTCGTCGGCGTCGAGAAGCTCTCCGAGATGACCAACCTCGATGATCGCTCCACTGCCTTCCTCTTCTCCGACGGCGCAGGGGCTGCAATCATCGGCGCGAGCGACGAGCCGGGAATCGGTCCGGTCATCTGGGGATCGCGCTCTGACCAGCTCAAGACCATCGAGATCGAAGACTGGGCAAGCGCCAGCGCCGATCCCAAGAAGGTCCACCCCCTCATCCACATGGAGGGCCGCGCGGTCTTCAAGTGGGCCATGACCGACGTCGCCAAGCGCTCCGCCGAAGCGGTGGCCGCGGCCGGGATCACCCCCGAAACCCTCGACGTCTTCATCCCGCACCAGGCCAATGATCGCATCACCGACGTCATCTGCCGTCACCTCAAGCTGCCCGAGTCGGTGACCATCTGCCACGACATCGCTGACATGGGGAATACCTCCGCCGCGTCCGTGCCGATCGCCATCGACCGTATGCTTCAGCGTGGGGAGGCCCACAGCGGCGACCTCGCCCTCATCATCGGTTTCGGAGCCGGACTGGTGTACGCCGGTCAGGTCATCCGGCTCCCCTGAGACCCATACTCATGACACGAACACCACCCACACACTTCGGGTCGATGGCCCGGGGAAATCACGAGAAAAGGAACAATCATCATGGCCGACAAAGACCAGATCCTCGCCGACATGGCTGACATCGTCAACGACATCACCGGTGTCGACCAGTCCGAGGTCACCCTTGAGAAGTCCTTCGTCGACGACCTCGACGTCGACTCCCTCTCCATGGTCGAGATCATCTACGCCTGCGACGAGAAGTTCGGCGTCGAGATCCCCGACGAGGAGTCCAAGAACATCAAGACCGTTGGCGACGCTGTCAACTACATCATCGAGCACAAGGGCTGATTCCAGGGTGTCCGGGGCGGATGAGTCCCGGACACCGGCCCGCACCAACCCATCACCGACACTGGAGAACTCATGAGCGACGTCGTCATCACTGGTTTCGGGGCCACCACACCGTTGGGACCCGATGCCCCCACCACATGGCAGGGGCTGCTGGAAGGTCGAAACGGGGTGCACACCCTGGACTTCGACTGGATGGACGACGTGCCGGTCAAGTTCGCCGCGTCAGCGGTGGACGAGCCGACGAACCACATCCCGCGCCCGCAGGCTCGCCGACTGGACCGTTCCAGCCAGCTTGCCCTGGTGGCAGCCAAGGAGGCCTGGGCCGACGCCGACCTGAAGCTTCCCGAGCCCGGCGACGATACCGGTGACTCCAACGGCATCGACCCCGAGCGTCTGGTGGTCTGCTGCGCCACCGGTATCGGAGGCCTGCATTCGCTGCTCGGCCAGTGGGACATCCAGAAGGACAAGGGGTTCAAGCGGGTCAGTCCGTTCACCGTCCCGATGCTCATGGCCAACGCGCCGGCCGCCAACATCGGTCTGCTGGTGCATGCCAAGGCAGGCGTCCACACCCCGGTGTCGGCCTGTGCCTCCTCATCGGAGGCCATCTCTCTCGGTCTGGACCAGATCCGTCTGGGACGTGCCGACATCGCCGTCGTCGGTGGCGCCGAGGCCATCATCCACCCGCTGCCGGTGGCCGCCTTCGCCCAGATGAAGGCGCTGTCGACCCGCAATGACGACCCCGAGCACGCATCCCGTCCCTGGGACGTCGACCGTGACGGATTCGTCATTGGTGAGGGTGCCGCAATCATGGTCATCGAGACTGAGGAGCACGCCAAGGCCCGCGGTGCCAAGGTCTACGGCACCCTGGCCGGATCGGGCATCTCCGCCGACTCCCACGACATCGTCCAGCCCGATCCGACCGGTTCAGGTCAGGCCTCCGCGATGCGCAAGGCCCTCCACTCGGCTGGGCTTTCCCCCTCTGACGTCAACCACGTCAACGCCCACGCCACCTCGACCCCGCTCGGCGACACTGCTGAGGCTCACTCCATCGCCTCGGTGCTCGGAGACGCCACCGATCAGGTGCTCGTCACGGGTACCAAGTCGATGACCGGGCACCTGCTCGGTGGAGCCGGCGCTCTGGAGTCCTTCGCCTCGGTAATGGCCCTGCTGGACCACAAGGTTCCCGGCACCATCAACATCAACCAGCTCGAGGAAGGGCTCAAGGTCAACATCGTCACCAGGACGACTGATCTGCCCGTCGGAGACCTCGTCGCCCTCAACAACTCCTTCGGGTTCGGCGGACACAACGTCACCCTGGCGTTCACCAACGCCAACGCCACCCGCTGATTCAATCGCACCAGGCTCCGGTCACCGTTCGTGACCGGGGCCTCGTCATGTCTCAGGAGTCAGCCGACCTCACGAGCAAGCCACGAGACGTCCAGGGACGGGTCACAGGCCCGGTATGCCTCCAGCTCGACGTCCCACGGTTCACCAAGCAGGTCACAGATCTCGTCCTCGAGACGAAGTCCTGTCCTTCGTGCCGCGGTCACGGCGGCTCGCAACCTCATCTCGTCGACGAGAACCGAACCGGCCTCGTCCGTGTGGGCGGAGAAAATACCCAGGCTCGGTGTCAGGCTCCAACGATGCGGAACGGCACCGGTCTCCACCGTCATCTCGACGCGTACCCGCTGCCATGCCGCCAGGGTGGAGATGAACTTGCCGGCATCGACGACGTCCCCGCGCCACGGCGTCTCTGTACGCCACGTCCCGGGTTCCACCGGCTGGCTGGTCCAGCGCAGCGGCGCGGGCACGACGAAAGCGGCATCGGCGGCCCATTCGATGTGGCTGCGCAATGCTGTCGGTGCCGAGTGGATGAAGAGGGTTCCACTGGCCAGCTGTGTTGTTTCCACGGTCGTCCTCCCGGTACCACGTGCCTTCCCCTGCAGCGGTACGGACGGACACCTCAACCATAGACGACCGGATTCAGGGACGCCAGATCTCCGCGGGATCGGTCCTGGCACCGAAGATGTCGGTGCCGATACGCACCTGGGTGGATCCGTGGGCGACCGCGATTTCCAGATCTCCTGACATTCCCATGGACAGTTCTGACCAGTCGGAGACCTCGTTGACCTCCTGGCGCAGCTTCTCCTGCACCCCAACCACGACGTCGAAGCAATCAGCCACCGCCTTCGGCTCGGAACTGTTGAGGGCCACCGTCATGAGGCCTCGCACGTCCAAGGAGTCAAAAGCCGCCAATTCCTTGGCGAAGTTCACCGCCTCATCAGGGGCAATACCGGACTTCTGGGGCTCGACCGAGGAATTCACCTGCACCAATACCCGAAGCTGGCGTCCTTCCTTCTGCAACCTCTTGTCGAGTTCGCGAGCCACCTTGAGGGAGTCTAAGGCCTGGAACTCGGTGGCGAATCGGGCGACATATTTTGCCTTGTTGGTCTGCAGACCGCCGATGACGGCCCACTCCAGCCCGGGGTGATCGGCGTCCATGAGTTCTGACTTCGCCAGGGCGTCCTGCACCTTGTTCTCCCCGAAGAGTCGGTACCCCGCCTCGTAGGCTTCTTCCACCATGCTGGGAGGCTTGGTCTTGGACACCGGCAGCAGGGATACCTCGCCGGGGTCGCGATCACAGGCCCGGCAGGCGTCGTCAATGCGGGTACGTACAGCCGTCAGATTGTCGGCCACACTCATGGTGACTCCTTCTACGAAGACATCGAAGAATCTACTCCCGATCAGGACGACAAATCAGGGCCACCGGGCACACAAGCTGATGACGGAAGCCGCCGTCAACACCATGAGGGCCAGAGCGACGCCAACATATTTGTCGGTAACCTCGCCGAAGACCTTCTCGTAGCCGACCGACTGAGCGATCGACTTGTAGACGTCGGAGAGCTGACCCAAGGATTCCGCCGAGAACTTCTCTCCTCCGGACGCTTTCGCCACTGCGGCGAGTTCATAGTGGTTGACCGGAACGGCCTGGCGCTGGCCCCCCTGAACGACATATCCGTTGGCGGTTCCGTAAGCGATGGTGTACACCGGCACATGCTCGCGTGCGGCTTCCTTGGCGGCGTCAAGGGAGGGACGCCCAATGTTGGTGGCGCCGTCCGACAACAGCACGACTGCCGCAGGAGGCTTACGTCCAGGATGCTTCGGGTCATCCGGCACCAGTTTCAAGGCGTTGAGGGAGGAATAGATCCCATCGCCGATGGCGGTGGACGGCATCACCTGGAGGTTGGAGATCGCGGTCGACACCGCAGTCCGGTCGGTGGTGGGAGGCACCACGATCTGCGCGGAGGCCGCGAACTTCACCAGCGAGACATTGAATCGTGGCGGCAGGTCGCCGACGAACTCCTTGGCCGCGGTCTTGGCCGCAGAAAGCCGGGACGGATCGACGTCGGTGGACACCATGGACCGTGAGACGTCCATGGCGACGACGACCGTCGCTCGATCTCGTGGCACCTCGTGGTAGGCCTTGGGCTGGGCGAAGGCCAACACCATGGTCGCCATCGACACCACCGACAGCCCCATCGCCACATGCTGCTTCCATGGGCGGGAGCTGGACAACAGCCTCTTGAGTTCATTGCCGCCCTGCTGCGGCTGGCGACGCCACATGACGACAATCAGATAGACGACGAGGAACGCAAGCGGCACCAGCAGCCACCAGAGGCGTCCCGGACGTCCGAAAGCGATGAGTGTCATCACGGCCATCCCACCGCCACCGACAGCGTCGCCAACCCTGAGACGACGGCGAAGCAGAAGGCATAGAAGGCCCAGGTTGCCGTCACCTCCTTCTTGACCGGTTCGTAACCCACCGAGGAGTGCACCTGCTCGTAGACCTCCTGGAGCTTGTCAGCCGAGTCCGCGGACCAGGACCGACCGTCAGTACGGTCAGCGATGGCCGACAGGAGCTTGGTGTCGGGAGCGACCCTTTCCCGATTCCCGTCGAGATCGACGTAGCCGGTCTCGGTGCCGAAGGCAATGGTGTACACCGGCACCTTGGCTGCGGCAGCACGAGTGGCGGCAACCATCGGCGACCCGCCCTGGGTGTTGCCGCCGTCGCTGAGCATGACGATCGCTGCCGGAATGGGATCCTTGGAGTCCTTGGCTCCCGGAGCCATCTTGACAGCCTCGATGGACTTGTCGATGGCCCCGCCAAGAGCGGTACCGTCCTGCAGCTCAATGCCGTCGACGGCACGCAGTACGGTGGGTCGGTCGGTCGAGGGGGGCATCCGAATCTCGGAATGCTCGGAGATGCTCACCACCGAGACGTTGAACCCCTCCGGAAGGCTGTTGATGAAGTCCTTGGCCTTGGCCTTGGCAGCTGCGAGACGATTGGGCGAGACGTCCTCGGCCTTCATGGACAAGGAGGCGTCGATGGCGACCACGATCGTGGCGCGATCGCGCGGCACCTTCTCGATGCCCATCGGACGGGCCCACGCGAAGATGGTCGTCGCCAGGCACAGCAGCGCGGCAGCAACGGCGATGTGTCTCTTCCACTGCGGCTGCCTGCTCATCACCGAACCGAGGATCGCGGTATTGGTGAACCTCATCGCGGTTGAGCGACTGCGGTGCAGGGCCCAGATGTAGAAGATCAACAGCGCCGGGATGATCAACAGCAGCCACAGGACCCACGGGGTCTTGACCTCAGGCAGACCCAGGAACAATGGCGTCACTTCGTCACCCCCTGCGGAGGCTGATGCAGGATGGCCGCAGTGCGGCGGTACCCGAGCACGAAGCGGGCAATGTCGGTGACCCAGTCGGAGTCGGTGCGTAATTGCAGATGACCGGCTCCAGCTCGGCGAATGGCAGCCGCGACCCGCTCGCGCTGAGCCCGGGAAGCCGCATTCATGCGCTCCCGGGTGGCCTTGTCGGCGGTATCGACGTAGTGGGCGAAGGAGGTTTCTGGATCTCGCACCATGACATCACCCACGTCAGGGAAATCAACCTCGGCAGCGTCAACGACCTCGATGCACAGCACCTGGTTGCGCACCGAGAGCCTTCGCAGGGACCGTTCCCAGTCGGGGCGGTTGTTGGGGTCGAGCGTGTTGTCGCCCGGGGAGAGGAAGTCCGAGACGACCACCTTCATGCCTCGGCGTCGGCCCGATGCAGCCAGGTTCTCGATCCCCTTGGCCAGGATCATGTCACCAGCTGCATTGTCGGCGACGATCGGTTCGGTCAGCATCGAGCGCAACAAGCCGTAGAGGGCAGTTCTGCCAGAGCGCGCTGGCAGACGACGCACTGAATCCGGACGCATGATGAGGCCACCGAATCGGTCCCCCATCCGCTGGGACAGGAATCCGATGGTGGCAACCGCTGCGATCCCCAGATCACGCTTGGTCATGGACACGGTGCCCCAGTTCATCGACCCGGTGACGTCCAGCAGGGCCCACACCTCGAGCTCGCGATCAGCGATGGTCTCTCGTACATGTGGAACGGTGGTACGAGCGGTGACGGCCCAGTCCATCATGCGCACGTCGTCCTGGCCGGGCTCGTAGGGGCGGGCATCATTGACGTCAGCCCCGGTGCCCGGGAGCAGACCGAGGTGGTCACCATGCAGGAAACCCTCCAGACGACGCACGATCGTCAGCTCCAGTCGGCGCAACGCAGCCTCGGGGGCGAGCTGATTGAGCGGCAGGGTCGCCCCCGTGGGCGGACTCACCAGGGTCTGCGCCACCGACGGTGGCTGCGGATCGCGAAATGTCGGTCGCGTCATGGGGACGCCTCAGTGCTGGACAGGCGGAGTCGTCGGAGCGGGGTACTGGCCCAAGTCGTCGGGGTAGCTGTGCTGCTGGTGGGCGGCCTGGCGCTGCTCCTCGTTCCATACCGGGGTGGGCGGCGGAACCATGGCGACAACCCGCTCGATGGCGTCCGAGGCCGAGACGTTGTCAGCGATGGCGTCGAAGCTGAGCACCAGACGGTGGGCCATGACGTCGACGGCGACGGCCTGGACGTCGGTGGGAAGGACGTAGTCACGACCATGAACGAGGGCCAGGGCACGCGCAGCGGCAATCAGACCGAGGGTGGCGCGTGGTGAGCAGCCGATCTGGATGACGTTGGCGAGGTCCGGCATCCCGAAATCGCCCGGATTACGGGTGGCCAGCACCAGCCGGACCACGTATTCGGCGACGAGGTTGTGAACAAAGACGTCGGAGGCCATGTCCTGCAGGGCTATGACGGTCTCGGGAGTCAGCACCTGCTGGGGCTCGGGAGCCTTGACGCTCATCCGGAGCAGGATCTCGAACTCCTCGTTGCCTCGCGGGTAGGGAACGTCGATCTTGAGTAGGAAACGGTCGCGCTGGGCTTCCGGGAGCGGGTAGACGCCCTCAGACTCCACCGGGTTCTGGGTGGCAATGACGCTGAAGGGGTGCGGGGCCGGGAAGGTCTGTCCTGCGATGGACACTTGCTTCTCGGCCATGAGCTCGAGCATCGCCGACTGGACCTTGGCCGGAGCTCGGTTGATCTCGTCGGCCAGCACGAAGTTGACGAAGACCGGGCCGAGCTCGATGTCGAAGGTCTCCTTGGAGGCCGAGTAGATGCGGGTGCCGACGATGTCGGAGGGGACGAGGTCCGGGGTGAACTGCACTCGGGCGAAGTTACCGCCGAGGACCGTCGCGAAGGAGCGCACCGCCAAGGTCTTGGCGACACCGGGAACACCTTCCAGAAGGATGTGGCCCTTGGCCAGCACACCGACCATGAGCTGTTCGACCATGCGTTCCTGGCCGACGATGACCCGCTGGACCTGCCCGATGGCCTGCCCGATGAGGCGAGCGGCCTCGTCATTGGACATCGGGGCGTCCTGGTTGCCCTTGCCGATGTCCTGACCATCCGAGTAGTGCTGGGTGCTCACTGACGTCTCCTGCCTGGTTTGCGCATGACCCGTGACGGGCCCGCACTCACGATACCGTCAGAGTGCCGCAGCCCAAGAACGGTGAGAAATCACCAAGTGCGAACGCCTGTCGTTCGGAGGTCACGGCTGGAATGTGGTGAGATGGTGGGCGATGTCGAGTAACCCGTGGCCCATCGAGGCCCTGCCACTGGAACCGTGCGACCCACCGAGGATCGACGAGTTCTGGCTCGATGTCCGTGTTCTCGCGATGGCCTCGGGCACTGTGTTCCGGGCCCATGATGACGACGGCCGGGCCGTCCTCATCATTCTGTTGTCCCATGGCGCCGCGAGTGATCCGGCTTCCTGGGACCGGTTGGCGGGGGAGGTCAACCACCTGCACTCCGAGACCGTCATTGCTCGCGGTGGCGCGGGACAGAACTCTGGACGCTTGGGCGAGTTGTACCGCCCTGTGACTGGTCCGGACGGGGCTGGCGGTGAGTCCCTGGCCCCGTGGGTGGCCTTGGTCCATGACGGGTCGGCAGCAGCGGTGGCCGAGGCCCGACGCATCCTGGAAGCCGTCGACATGTCGGCCCTCTCGGGATCGTCAGTTGCAGGCCCGAATTTCCGGTTGCACTGGATCGACGACACCCTTCCCGGCCGGGTGCGCGCCTGGCCGCTGCCGTGGCCGGGTCGTCGTGACAGGGTCGGCTGGTCGACGACTGTGGTGGCATGGCTGCTCACAATCTTCATCGCCCTGACTGGTCTGCTCATCGCGGTGCTGTTGTTCCAGAACGTGCCGCCCACTCCCCCGCCTCCACCGGTTCCGACCTCTGCCTCGTCGAGTAGTTCTGCCAACAGTTCTTCGAGTCCCGGCCCGAGCCAAGGATCGAGCCAGAGCGCGTCTCCGTCGTACAGCAGCGTGTCGCACAGTGCCACGCCGAGCGAGTCGCAGTCCCCGTCAACGGGTAGGAGCGCATCGCCGAGCATGTCGAACAACCCATCAAGGAGTCCGTCGCGCACCCCGTCGATGCAGTCGCCGGGAGCCGGCACCGGTACGTCGTCGGGATCTCCGACCGGGCGAGGAAGGTTGTGATGGTCTCACTCATCGCCACTGATTTGGACGGCACCTTTCTGGGCGCTGACAAGATGCCCAGCGCCGAGAACACCGAGGCGATGCTCGCTGCGGCCGAGACAGGGGTCCACGTCGTCTTCGCCACTGGACGGCCCTACCGCTGGTTGACGGTTCTCGACCCGTTCCGCTCAATCCATCCGACCCTGCTGGCCTCAAATGGGGCGGTGAGCGTCGATGCCACGACCGGCGAGGTCCTCCATGACATCTTCATGAGCCCCACCAGCGTCGCCGAGATCATTGCCGATGTCCGCGAGGCTCTGCCTGAAGCTCTGTTCTGCACCGAGGAGGCCACCCAGTGGTTCGCCGACGAGGGATTCGATCGCTGGCAGATTGGCGGCCCTCCGGACGGCGAGGGGCCGATCGAGAACTTCCTGGGAGGCGATCGCCGCATCGTCAAGCTGTTGGTGCGTACCTTCAACTTCCCCAGCGACAGGCTCTTCGACGTCGTCAATCCCATCGTGGGCGACCGCGGCACGGCGACTTTTTCCGCCACCATGACGAACGGTCTCGTGGAGATCGCGGCTCCCGGGGTTTCGAAGGGAATGGCGTTGGCCCAGGTTTGTCAAGATCTCGGCATTGACCCGTCTGACGCCGCAGCTTTTGGTGATATGCCCAACGATCTCACCATGCTGGAGTTAGTGGGGCATCCGTATGTCGTCTCGGACGCCCACCCAACATTGCGTGATCGTGGATTCCCCATCATCGGAAACCATGACGAGTCTGCGGTGGGACGACAGATACGGATTTTGCTGGGTTGATTCGCGTCATGGCCAATCCAATGCGGCCCTCATGCCTACGAGCCATAACCGCCATGACATCGTTAGCGCTGGTTGCCAGGATGGTAACCAGCGCTAACAGGACTCATCGCACCAATGAAGCAGCAGCGATAACGATCACTGGATGAACCCCGGCACGTATACGCAGCGGATGGCCTTGGCCTTGTCAGGAAGCAACGTGTTGAAGACGACCTGGAAGGCAACGGGGTCATAGGTGAACCCGAAATGATCAGTGTGGTCCTTGGCACACACTGATTGCATGGTGATGTTCGTTACTCCAGACTCACGGATGAATGCGTTGGTGTATGGAGTCACCACATCGTCATACTTGGTACTGATGACGGTGTACCGGACACCCGGTGCGGTCATCCCACCGTCATTGAGTTCACCCAGGAAGCGAGAGCCCGCAAGCTGCTGCGGAAGCGACTCATAGTTGTGCCTATCCGCATAGTTCTGCAAAGCCCGAGCGCTCAGGCTTCCGGGCCGGTCGAGGCCAACGGAAGTAGCCAAACCGTAGACACTGGTGCCTTTATTGGAGGGGACGAGACCAATCAGATGGTTGACGACCCGGTCTCCTCCAAACCACTTGATATAGGCACGAGGGAGGGGGCCTCCACCCTGGGAATGCCCCACCAGGTCAACCTTTTCGGCTCCGGTCGCTGCCCGTACTTTCTCAACATAGTGGGCCAGGAACGCGGCACTGGAACGAATGTCGCCAGTGGTGGCAGCCCATTCGCGATCAGGGTTCGTTTGAATGTTGTAGTTGAAGGTGAATACGCACAGACCGGCCAATTTGAGCTCAGGCGCGTAATATGACCACGTGGCGAATGCGTCCTCACCGGTGCCCGGGATGAGGACGACGGGTCGAGTACCTGACGCAGGCTTACACGTGAAATCGTTAGCTCCCTTTGGATTCGTACCCACATGCGTGTGTGAATAATGGGAAGCCACCGGCCAGGTGCGAAACTGTGGCCCCGTGCCATTCGACGGGACGCCATCCGGGCTATGCGGAGCAGCGACGCCACCGGGATGATCGGGAGTGATTCCCGAATCCGTAGCCCATGAGGTGTCGGCTGCCATCGTCATCGGTAGCGCAGTAGCTGCCGCAGTGAGGACGGCGAGAACCGACCTACGTAGCTTGGTAGATCTCATGAATGACACTCCTTGTCGATCAATAACCTGACTCCCATGCCCAGGCGACGATCACACTACCGAGGGGATGGTGCATTTCAGTACACCATTGCCAAAACGACCAATTATGTAGCCCCTGAAGTGTCCCAATGTACAGTTTTCCGCTTCACGGCAGACTCATACCCGTCATTTAACTGACACCTGAACATCCGATTGACTGATTTCTTTCATCATGCGAATGAATGACCAGCCACGACACCTTCATTCCGCGCTCGACGGACGATTTCACACCTCGAAGCCACGAAACCCATAACCGCAGTGGCGGTTGCTAGCCAGGGACTACCCAGGCAAATTGCAGGATCGTATGAAGTGGGGCGTGCGGGGCTCGAACCCGCGACCCAGGGATTATGAGTCCCCTGCTCTGACCGGCTGAGCTAACGCCCCGAGACGAATGACCACCTTACCGGGTAATGCTGATGGCAGCATCCTCCTCGACCCCGCCATGGCAATGTGATCGTGCTTCATGTCAGCCATCACCAACACTTTTCATCGCCCACCGTCGCCACTCTCCGATAGCATTCAGCGGCGACGTCGTGGTTGGCTGAGACACTCAGCGTGGCAGTCCTCGTCACCGTGATGATCTTCGCCCTCGTCCGTCCGCACGGTCTGCCGGAGGCAACGACCGCAGTGCCGGGAGTTCTGCTGCTGTGCCTCGTCGGAACCATCAGTTGGTCCGATGCCGGCCACCAGGTCACCACCATGGGACCTACCGTCATCTTCCTGGCAGCGGTCCTCGCCCTGTCCGAGCCGAAGGGGTCTTCCGCTACTCCGGCAAGCTCATGGCCACCCACGCGAGGTCCTCCTCGAATCGCCTTCTGTTGTGGGTCTTCATCGTGGCGTCGGTGACGACGGCGGTTCTCAGCCTCGACGCCACCATCGTCCTGCTGACACCGATCGTCCTGACGACGACGAGACGACTCGAGGCCCGACCTGAACCACACCTGTACGCCACCGCACATCTGGCCAATACGGCGTCCCTGTTGCTGCCGGTGTCCAACCTCACGAACCTGCTAGCGGTGGCAGCCGTGCCCGAACTCACCTTCGGACGCTTCACCGCCGTCATGGCCCTGCCATGGCTGTTATCCATCAGCATCGAATGGTTGGCGATGCACATCGAGTTCCGTGAGGAACCTTCCGGAAAGATCACCGCAGGGGTCGAAAAGCAGCAACGCGCCCCGATCACAGCCCTCATCATCCTCGGACTCACCCTGGCCGGATTCGCGGTGTGCTCGCTGCTGGGGACCGAACCTTTCTGGGCCGCTCTGGGAGGCGTCCTCGCCTTGATGGTGCTGAGTTCCGTCCATCACAGCGGGAACTTCGCAGTCGAGGCCGGACGCGCCCTGCGCGCCACCAAGCCCCTTTTCCTGGCCTTCGTTCTGTGTCTGGGAATCATCCGTTCTGTGTCTGGGAATCATCGTCGAGGCCGTCGTCGGCAACGGGCTGGGGAACCTTATCGACCATCTCGTCCCCTCCGGCCAGACCTTGCTCAGCCTGCTGGCCGTCGCCGCCATCGCTGCTCTGTTGTCGAACCTCATCAACAACCTGCCCGCAGTGATGGTTCTTCTGCCCTTCGTCTCCCCCCCCCCCCCCCCCCCCCCCCCGCCGGGTGGGTCGCAGTGCTGGCCATGCTCATCGGGGTCAACATCGGCCCCAACCTCAGCTACGCCGGATCTCTGGCCACCCTCTTGTGGCGTCGCATCATCGGCGACCATGACCGACCTGCCCACATCGGCAGATTCACCCGGCTGGGCCTGCTCACCGTTCCCGCGAGCATTCTCGTCTCGGTGTGCGCGGTGTGGGCGATGAGCCGCCTCTTCGGGGTGGAATTACGCCTGATGTGAAGTCAATTTCCCAGCCTGACGTGATCTGTGTACCCGAGTGATGATCGCACCGATGACACCAGCCGCGAGCCAGCTGAGGCCCACGATCCGCGTCATCTCCTCGGTCTTCGCCAGGGCGATGAGCAAGGTTAGGGCACCCAGGATCGGGACGACGAGGTGACGCACCCACTTGCGTGAGCCCTCCTTGAACACACACTGGACTATGACGTCGGCGTGCAGGAAGACGTAGCTCGACAGCGCACCGAAGGTCACCAGGGTCGTCATCGTCTCGACGTGGGAGGCGAAGGTGACAGCCAGGATGGCGGTGACGGTGGCGACGACAACGGTGGCCACCCACGGCACACCCTTGGAACTGGTGAGCGAGAGCACCGAGGGCATCACCTTGTCACGGGCCATGGCGAAGACCAGCCGGGCTGTCGAGGAATGGGCGACGACCAGGCAGGCGAAGATGGCGACGAAGGCATTGACGACGGTGAAGATCGAGGTGAACCAGCCTGGGCACACCTGATCGACGGTGTGGTAGAAGGCCCGGTCGGTCGCCCCGCCGGGAGCGAAGTGCATGGTGTCAGAGACCAGACCGGCGGCCAACACCTGTACCCCGAAGAGGACGGCGAGCAGGCCGACGAGGAGGAGGGTGACGATGCCGACGGCTCGGCCTCCCCCACGAGCCTCCTCGTTCAAGGTGGCTACGGCGTCGAAACCGAGGTAGCTCAGCGCGGCTATGGACACCGCCGAGGCCACCGACGCCCACGACGTCCCCGGACGCCACAGGGCATGCCAACTCCACGCCACCTCGCCACTGGCCAACCCTTGCCCGACGCACACCAGGAAGACGGCGATCGTCGCCACCTGGATGGCCAGCAGGACGAGGCCGACTCGGGTGGTGACCGTCACCCCTTGCAGGTTGAGGGCCATGGAGGCCAGCACGAAGACCACGGCGAAAATCCCCGTCGGGACGCTGGGCCAGATGTGGGCCAGGGCGACGGCGGAGAGCACCGTCAACAAGGCAGGCATGAGGATGTAGTCGAGCAGGATGAGCCATCCGGCGATGAACCCGGGGACGCGTCCCAGGGAGAACCGGGTGTACCCGTACACCGATCCGGCAACTGGGAAGCGCAGGGCCATCTCGCGATAGCTGATGGCCGAGAGCCCCATGACGGCCGCAGCCACCAGGTACACCAACACCGGTACCCCGCCGGAGCGGTTGACTACCGGGCCGAAGACGGCGACCGGGGCCATCGGGACGAAGAAGAGCAGTCCGTAGACCAACAGCGAACCGAGGGGAAGCTGACGGTTCAGACTGGGCTGGTAGCCCAGGTCCTCCAACTGGGAGTCGGGGGCGAGGGTTACGCTCACTGAGTTTCTCCCAGTGTCAGGGCCGTCCGCTGAACGGCGGCGGGGTCCCTTCCGATGCCGGCCGGAATTACTCCAGCCAATGGGGCTCCGGCAGCATCCTCGATCTCCTCGAGGTTGCACCTCTCGGCCAGGTCGGGCTCGGCCGGCCAGGACCCGATAATGATGGCGTCGACCTGGTGGCCGCGATCGCGGATCGCATTGCAGGTCAGTCCGGTGTGGTTGAGGCTGCCCAGCACCGAGCGGGTAGCGACGACCACGTGGGGCTCGTGTCCACGGTGTGTCAGGGAATCCATGAGATCGAGGACACCGGCTCCGGCGTTGTCCAGACCGACGAGAACGCCCCCGGCACCCTCGACAAGAGTGACGTCGTAGCCGTCGGAGTCGACAAGGACTCGCGCCGCGATCTCCTCGATGGAAGGAATCGTCATCCCAGCGCGGGCAGCCGACGTCGTCGGGGCCAGTGGCTCAGGACAGCGCACGTACTCGAGCAGATTCTCGGAATCAATACCTGCCAGACGGCCTGCGTCATGGACGTCGCCGGGTTCCTCGGGGGCCAAACCGGTTTGGTAGGGCTTGATGATGAGGACCTCCTTGCCGGCCTGCTTCAGGGCCGAGGCGATGACGGCCGTCGCTACAGTCTTGCCGGCATCGGTGTCAGTTCCGGTGACGATGACGATTCCGTCCAGATCGGTGATCTTCATGACTCCTCCAATGACGTGTGTGTCAGCTGATCGGTGACGACTGCCCGCATTCCGGCAGCCATCACCACCAGGTCGTCCTCGGTGCAGATGTAGGGCGGCATGGCGTAGACGAGATCACGGAACGGGCGCAACCACACCCGGTTCTCTACGGCGGTACGGGTGGCTCGTCTCATGACGATCGGGCTGTCAACCTGAACAGCTGCGATGGCTCCGAAGACGCGCACGTCGATGACACCGTCGAGGTCCCGCAGCGGGGTCAGCTCGCGGGACATGACCTCGTTGATCCGGGCGACGTCTTCCTGCCATCCGCCCTGGGCGACGATGCCCAGGCTGGCCGCGGTGACAGCGCTGGCCAGTGGGTTGCCCATGAAGGTTGGCCCGTGCATGAGGGACCCGCCCGGGCCTCGACTGACCTCGGTGGCGAGCTCGTCGGAGCACAGCACGGCCGACTGGGTCATGTACCCGCCAGTCATGGACTTCCCGACGACCATGATGTCGGGGACGATGTCGGCCCACTCACAGGCGAAGAGCTTTCCGGTACGACCGAATCCGGTGGCGACCTCGTCAGCGATGAGAACGAGGTCCAGGTCGTCAGCGCGCTGGCGAAGGTGCTTCAGACATGCCGGAGACCACGGCCACATGCCGCCCGCCCCCTGCAGAATCGGCTCGACGATGATGCCGGCCAGCTCGTCGCGGTGCGCGTCGATGATCTCATTGGCCTGGTCACACCAGGTCTCGACGGCATCGTCATCGGCATCGAAGGAGGGCGGGCGAGGCAGGAAGAGCTGCTGGGGAATCGAGTCGGAGAACATGGCGTGCATGCCGCCGACCGGGTCGCACACGCTCATGGCACCGAGGGTGTCACCGTGGTAGGCACCGCGCAGGGCGGCGATACGAGTACGGGTGAGGGTGCCGCCACGCGCAGCAGTGCGCGCAATTTGCACCTGACGAGCCAATTTGAGGCTCACCTCGACACCCACCGAGCCGGAGTCGGCCAGGAAGACCCGATCCAACGGTTCCGGGGCGAGGTCGACGAGGGCCTTGACGGCGTCGACGGCTGCCTGGTGGGTGAGCCCACCGAACATCACATGGCTGAACTGGGAACTCTGACGGCTCACGGCCTCGTCGAGGACAGGGTTGCGGTAACCATGGATCTGGCACCACCACGAGGCCATGCCATCAATGACCTCGTAGCGGTGTTCCCCGTCATGGAGCTGCAACCGGGCCCCGTCGGCGGCCGTGACGGCAAGCATCGGATCGGCCCCGACCGTCGGAGCGTAGGGGTGCCAGACATGACGTCTGTCGTATTCGAGAAGATGCTGTTCAGGACTCACAGCGAGGAATGCTAGCCGTCACTCTTGAACAGTGTTCAGGAGGGGGCGGAATTGGCCGCTCCGACGGCCTGGAGACCCCTCTCGGACAGCTCATCGAGCCACCGTCGGTGCACCCGATCATCCGCCGTCTCCTCGGGATGGAAAGACAGGGCGAGGATGTTCCCCTGTCTGACACCGACGATGGCCCCACCCGCCTCGCCGGCATCGTCGGGCAGCGTCGAGATGACCTC
Source organism: Cutibacterium avidum 44067 (assembly GCF_000367205.1). Taxonomy (NCBI): domain Bacteria; kingdom Bacillati; phylum Actinomycetota; class Actinomycetes; order Propionibacteriales; family Propionibacteriaceae; genus Cutibacterium; species Cutibacterium avidum. The sequence continues at coordinate 1,370,170 of NC_021064.1, forward strand.
GACCCCCGGCCCGGTACGGGTGACGATCGGAGCGCGAATGAAGGTGGCGGGGATCCCCTCACCCACCCCATCGATGTCCAGATGTCCCTCGAAGGAGTCGAGCTGGGATCCGAACGCATTACGACGCACGGTGACGTCGAGCCGTCCGAGGGTCTGCTGGCCCGTGGCGGCGTCCTCCACCTCTGTCGCCAGCACGACGAGGCCGGCACAGGTTGCCAGCACCGGCAGGCCTCCGGTGATGGCTTCTCGCAGCGGGTCGGCGAGACCGAAAGATCTCATCAGCTTGTCGATGACCGTCGACTCCCCACCGGGCAGGACGATCCCGTCGAGGGATTCGAGATCAGCCTCCCGACGGACTCGACGGGTCGTCGCGCCGAGGGATTCGAGAACCTCGATGTGCTCAGCGAATCCGCCTTGCAGGGCGACGACCCCAATGAGTGGAGCCACCTCACCAACCCCGCTCGGCCAGACGGTGCGGCGCCGGGACGTCGGCGACATTGATGCCCACCATGGCCTCGCCCAGTCCGCGGGAGACCTCGGCGATGGTGTCGGGATCGTCGTAGGCGGTGGTGGCCTTGACGATGGCAGCGGCGCGGGCAGCAGGATTGCCGGACTTGAAGATGCCAGACCCGACGAAGACGCCCTGGGCACCCATCTGCATGACGAGGGCGGCGTCAGCCGGAGTCGCCACACCACCGGCAACGAAGAGCACCACCGGGAGCTCACCCGTACGAGCCACCTCGACGACGAGATCGTACGGGGCCTGCAGTTCCTTGGCGGCGACATAGAGCTCATCAGGAGACATGCTGCTCAGACGTGCCATCTCGGCTCGAATGGTGCGCAGGTGGCGGACGGCCTCCGAGACGTCACCAGTGCCGGCCTCACCTTTGGAGCGGATCATGGCGGCGCCCTCGGTGATGCGACGCAGGGCCTCACCCAGGTTGGTGGCGCCGCAGACGAAGGGGACGTCAAAGGCCCACTTGTCGATGTGATTGGCGTAGTCAGCCGGGCTGAGCACCTCGGACTCGTCAATGAAGTCCACCTTGAGGGATTCCAACACCTGAGCCTCGACGAAGTGGCCGATACGAGCCTTGGCCATGACAGGGATGGAGACGGCGTCGATAATTCCCCCGATGAGGTCGGGATCACTCATCCGGGCCACTCCCCCCTGGGCGCGGATGTCGGCAGGGACACGTTCCAGGGCCATGACGGCGCAGGCTCCGGCATCCTCGGCGATCCTCGCCTGCTCGGGGGTGACGACGTCCATGATGACGCCGCCCTTGAGCATGTCGGCCAGTCCACGCTTGACCCGCGTGGTCCCAGTGGTAGTTGCATTCTCAGTCATGTACCTCATCGAATCGACGATTGTGGTTCATGACAAGATCCATATATGACCACTTCCGTTGGACCACTTCTCGGATGGACGAGATGAGACCGGATCTCGTCGTCGACGTGCCGCTGGACCTTCCTCAGGACTCCCAGCCGCTCCCGGTGCGGATCTGCGAGGGGGTGCGCGGTCTCATCATGGACGGGGTGCTGGCCCCGGGGGACCATCTGCCAAGTACCAGGGCCTTGTCCGCCCAACTCGGGGTGTCCCGCGGCACGGTCGTCGCCTCCTACGAACAGCTGGAGGCTGAGGGGTACCTCGTCGCGGCGAGCGGGTCGGGCACCCAGGTCAACCCTGACCTGCGAGGTCTCCATCGGCGCTCCGCAACGCCGACCCCTCCCCCGTCCCCTCACCATCGCCACGGAATCGATCTGGCGCCGGGAGCACCCGACACGGCCGGATTGGCGAACTCAGCGTGGCGGTCGGCCTGGCATCGCGCCTGCGTCCAACCGCGCCGGATCACCGATCCGTTGGGGTCTCCTCGGCTGCGGCATGAAGTCGCCGAGCACCTACGTCAGATGCGAAGCCTGCTCGCCGATCCGCGCCAGGTCGTCGTCACCGGTGGTGCCCGCGCCGGACTGGCCGAGCTCATTCAGGTGCTCTGTGACAGGTCCAGACACCTGATGGTCGGGGTCGAGAGCCCCGGGTACCCCAGCCTGAGGAAAGTGCCGACGGCACTTGGCCATCGCATCGTCGGGCTGCCAACTGATGACCACGGACTTGACCCCGAGGGCCTTCCCACCGGAAGCGACGCGACGAATCTGGATGCGGTGCTCATCACCCCGAGCCATCAGTACCCCTGGGGAGGATCGTTGTCGGCGAGTCGTCGGGCTGCCGTCATCGAGTGGGCCGAGAGGGCGGGTTGCTGGATTATCGAGGATGACTTCGACTCCGAGCTGCGTCACGTCGGTGCTCCCCTTCCGGCATTGGCATCCTTGGACGAGGAACACACCATCTTGCTGGGTACCTTCTCGTCGGTACTGACCCCCGCCTTGGGGTGTGGTTATCTGGTGATCCCGCCCGACTTGATGCACCCCTTCGCCGAACAGCGTCAGGCCACCGGGCAACCTGTTCCCGCCATCGTCCAGGAGGCCGTCGCCGACTACCTGTCGACCGGGGCGTTACGGCGTCGCACCCAGCGGATGCGCCAGGTGTACCGACGTCGCCGCCACACCGTCATCGACATTCTCGGGTCGGTACCCGGTACGACCTTGCAGCCGATCGACGGTGGGTTGCATGCCGTGTTGCTCTTCAACGGGTCCGAGGAGGACGTCGTCAGACAGTGTCGTCATGAAGGGGTCGGCGTCACTCCCCTGTCGACCTACTGGGGATCGGCTGACGCCGACGCGGCTGGGATCGTGCTGGGTTTCGGAAGCCACGACGACGACACCTTGGCAACGGCCTTGACGACGATCGCTCGGGTGGTCGCCGACCACACCGGTTCGTGACGCAAATCGGCCGACACCCCGGTGGGGTACCGGCCGATCCGCGAATGAGCCGTCAGTCGACGAGGCCCTCGAAGAGAGCGGTCGACAGGTAGCGCTCACCGGTGTCGGCGATGACGACGACGATCGTCTTGCCGGCGAACTCCGGACGGGCCGCGACCTGGCCAGCGGCCTGCAGTGCGCCACCACCGGAGATGCCGGTGATGATGCCCTCCTCGGCGGCGGCACGGCGGGCGAAAGCAATGGCGTCGTCACCAGGGACGAGCAGAATCTCGTCGACGACGGACTTGTCGAGGTTCTCCGGCACGAAGCCCGGGCCCCAGCCCTGGATCTTGTGCGGGGCCTTCTCTCCCTTGGTGATGACCGGGGACTCGGCGGGCTCGGCACCGAAGGTCTTCACCTCAGGGTTCTTCTCCTTGAGGTACTTGCCGGCACCGGAGATGGTGCCGCCGGTGCCGATGCCGGCGACGATGGCGTCAACCTTGCTCTCGGTGTCGTTCCAGATCTCCTCGCCGGTGGCATCATGATGAACCTCCGGGTTGGCCGGGTTGTCGAACTGGCTGGCCAGAATGGCGCCAGGGGTCTCCTTGACGATTTCGGCGGCCTTGGCGTTGGCACCCGGAACTCCATCAGCACCGGGGGTGAGCACGAGCTCGGCACCCAGCAGACGAATGATGGCGCGACGCTCCTTGGACATGGTCTCGGGCATGGTGATGATGACCTTGTAGCCGCGAGCCGCACCGACGAGGGCCAGGCCGACGCCGGTGTTGCCAGAGGTGGCCTCGACGATGGTGCCGCCGGGCTTGAGCTGTCCGGATGCCTCGGCCGCGTCAATGATCGACTTGGCGATGCGGTCCTTGACGCTGGAGGCCGGGTTGTAGAACTCCAGCTTGGCCAGCACGGTGGCCTGGGAATCCGGGAAGAGTTTGTTGATCTTGACCAGCGGAGTGTGGCCGATGAGCTCGGTGACGTCGTTGGCGATCGTCGTCATGGTGTCAGTCCTTTCGGTTGAGATTCGAGTCAATGGGTGTTCGGAAAATCTCTGTGTGCGTAGGTTGATGTGGGTCATGCCTTTTCGACGGTTATCGTCCAGCCGGCATCACCCACCTTCCGGAAGTCGGTGACCGGATAACCGGCCGTGGCGGCCCATTCCGGGATGGATTCGGTGGCCTGAGTGCAGTCGAAGTTGATGGTCAGACGATCTCCGACTGGCAGCCCGGCGATGGCCTTCTGGGCTTCGACCAGCGGGAACGGGCACACCTGCCCACCGGTCTCGAGAACATGTGTGGTCATGACACTCCTTCGGTGACGGTGGCGGTTGGCAGCGTCCCCAGTCCAGGGTTGCGCCGGGCGAAGCCGAGCACGAAGACCTTCGTGCCGAGGCCCACGCCGAGGAACATGAAGAGGAAGGCGATCCAGCCCTGGAAGCTGAACTGAGCAGTTTCGACCATCGCGTTGCCGATGGTGCAGCCTCCAGCCCAGCTGGCCCCGATTCCCATTCCGGGCCCTCCTCCGATCGACTTGACGACCTGGGTTGAGTCGGGGACGCGGACTCGGAACTCACCGGATGCCTTGGCAGCGATGAAGGACCCGACGAGGATGCCGAGCACGAGCAGCACTCCCCAGTCGACGTAGGAAGCATCACCTGTCACGGCCCACTCCAGCAGGTTGCCGGTTGGGGTGGTGATGCCCAGCCCGGCATGACGACCGGTCGCCTCGCTGAGCGGGTAGGTAATGATCGCGATCACCGAGATGAGGGCCGCAGTGAGGAACGGATGCCACTTGGCCTCGAAGAGCCAGTGCGCGACACCTGCCATCTCCGGCGGAAGGGTGGCGACCTTTCGGGCCGGCTTGCGCAGTTGACGCCACACCAGGCCACCGACGACGAGGACCAACACGACGGTGGGAATCCAAGGAGAGACTCCCAGAGCAGGAATCGTCGTCACAGGCGCCTTGACGGATCGCACTGATTCGTTGAGTCCCGACAAGGCGCCATACTTCATGGCCGCCGCGCCGATCGCGTAGAAGACCAGCGCGATCCACGAACCGACCAGACCCTCACCACTGCGGAACCAGGTTCCGGTGGCGCATCCGCCAGCAAGCACGATCGAGACGCCGAAGAGCAGTCCTCCGACGATCACGCCGAGCCACGGCAGCGGCTGCCAGGACAGGTGGACGACGCCGAGCTGGGTCAACGTCGTGACGCCGATGGCCTGAATGGCGATCACGAGCAGGAAAGCCGTGATCCACGTGGCGCTCCTGGCAAGCCACACTTGACGAAAGGCGTTGGTCACGCAGAAGCGACCACGTTGCAGAACGAAGCCGAAAGCAATTCCGACGAGTAAGCCGGTAAAGATCATGACAAATTCCGTTCAGAATGATCCGACAACGCCGTTGTGAGTTTTTCGAAACACACAGGTAGAAGCGGATTCAGGGATGGACGTGATGTGCATTTCATGTGCGCTGAAATCGGCATGGGGTCGACATGACCTCTCATGTCCGGCGCATGTGCGATCAACCCCGGATCAGCAACAACACCGGCACATTGAACACATCATCATGGTTGAGCTCATGACCGATCGACCGGCACGATGACCCCAGACACGGTGTGTGTTCACCTTCTCGTCCTTCCATTCATGACCCATGACCGATGATTCCGCCATGACGTTCATCGACCTTCCCGGGACTGCCCCGACGCCGCGCCGCAACGTTCATCAATGGTGTCTGAAATCATGCAAGCACAGTTGCCTTGGCGTTTCAAGAAAAAGGTTAGTTTGTCTTATATTTTGATCTCGGGTATCACTTTGTGAAACAAACCCGGTCTGCCAGGGCTGCCAGGAAGGCAGAGACCCCCTCAGTCTGATCACAGATGATGTCGGCGTGATCGGTCATCGACGGCTGCTCGTCGGAATAGCTCACCACGCGGGCACCGGGGTGACCCTCCCGAATCCACTCCGCGATGACCTCGAGGGCCGGGACGTCACCCAGATCGTCACCGCACATGATGACGACCCGCGGCTTCACCTCGTCGATGAGCTCGCGCAGAGCCTGGGCCTTGGTGGTGACGGCGGATTTCAGTTCGATGATGTTGCGGCCGTCCTCGCAGTGGAGATCGAGCTCCTCGGCGATCTCACGGACTCGCGGCGCAGCACTGGCCAGGGCATGAGCCGGATCGGCTGCGCGACGGGTGTGGAGGGCGACAGCGCGACCCTTGTCCTCGATCCGGCAGCCGACGTCACGAGGATCCTGCTGCCCCAGTTCCTCGGCAAGTCCCTCGAGACGTCCCTTGGCGATTCGCACCGACTCGGGCACCTCGGGGTCACGCAGCGCCCCGGTGGCGGCGTCGTAGCGCTCAACCCCGTACTGCCCCAGGACCACCAGGTGCTCCAGGCCAGGGACTTCGTCGACGGCCGTCATGTGTCGTACTGCGGCTACCTCACGTCCGGTGATGATGGCCATGATGGCGAGCTTCTCGTCCATCCGAGACATTGCCGCCCTGGACTCCTCGGCCATGGCGGAGTCAGCGGGATCGTCAACGATGGGGGCCAAGGTGCCGTCGAAGTCCAAGGCGAGAAGCACCGAACCCGGGTCAGTGGCGACGGCGTCGAGGACCCCCCTTCCGGCGTCGGTGAGAGGGGTCCACGACTTCTTGGCAGGGGCGGGGCGATCAGTCATGGGCCCATGGTCACACATACCGGTCCCACGGTGGGACCTCAGCCCGCGAATAGGGAGGATCAGCTCGAACACGAACTACGGGTTGGTAGCGTGAAGGAGGGCCTGCTGCGTGGCAGGACCTCCATGAGAGGTGTGATGAGACATGTCGGAGACCGTCCAGGACAAGGTTGACTTCCTTGTCATCGCAAATCGCCTGCCCGTGGACCGGAAGATCGACGATGAAGGAAACATCAGCTGGCAGTCCTCCCCGGGTGGTCTGGTGACGGCACTCGAGCCGGTCATGCAGCGCAAGGGTGGTGCATGGATCGGGTGGCATGGTGCCCCTGACGAGGTTGTCGAGCCCTTCCACCATGATGGCTACGACATCCACCCTGTGCCGCTCAGCGCCCAGGAGGTCGAGGAGTACTACGAGGGATTCTCCAACGCCACCTTGTGGCCGCTGTACCACGACTGCGTGGTCGAGCCGGTCTTCCACCGCGAGTGGTGGGACGCCTTCCAGAAAGTCAACAAGCGGTTCGCCGAGCAGGCCGCCGAGCAAGCCGCCGAGGGCGCCACGGTGTGGGTGCAGGATTACCAGCTCAACCTCGTTCCCACATACCTTCGTGAGATGCGCCCCGATCTTCGTATCGGGTTCTTCCTCCACATCCCGTTCCCGCCGATCGAGCTCTACAGTCGTCTGCCGTGGCGTGAGGAACTCGTCGAAGGACTGTTGGGAGCCGACCTCGTCGGATTCCAGACTCCTGGTGCCGCCGCCAACTTCCTGCGCCTTGCCAAGCGTCGTCCGGGGGTCACGGCCTCCCGCGGTCGGGCGCACACCCGTGACGGACGTGACGTCGTCGTCCGTGACTTCCCGATCTCGATCGACTCGCGCGGATTCCACGAACTTGCCACCTCGGAGAAGGTCCAGGCCGAGACCGCCAAGTTGCGCGAGGACCTGGGCAACCCGGAGACGATCATCTTCGGTGTCGATCGTCTTGACTACACCAAGGGTCTGCGCCAGCGCATCCGCGCCGTCGGAGAGCTGTTCAAGGAGGGCGAACTCGATCCTCACGAGGTCGTCTTCCTGCAGCTGGCCACCCCGTCACGCGAACGCGTCGAGGAGTACAAGATCCTGCGCGACGACATCAACCAGCTCGTCGGCCAGATCAACTCCAAGGTGGGCACTATCGCCAATCGTGCGCTGGTCTACCGCAACGAGTCGGTGCCCCGTGAGGTCCTCGCCGCCATGTACCAGGTGGCTGATCTCATGCTCGTCACCCCGGTGCGTGATGGCATGAACCTCGTTGCCAAGGAGTACATCGCATGCCGGTCCAACGACGACTCGGCCCTGGTGCTCTCCGAGTTCGCCGGTGCTGCCCGTGAGCTCAAACAGGCCTACATGGTCAATCCGTACGACATTGACGGCATGAAGGCCACGATCATGAAGGCCCTCACCGACTCGCCGAAGGTGAAGGCCCGCAAGATGCGCTCGATGCGTCGTCAGGTTTTCGACAAGACGATCGACGTCTGGGCCGATGACTTCCTCACGGAGCTGGAAGGTCGCTGAGCGACAGACGGACACATTGACGTTGACGGCGACCGGTCGGTGATCACCGACCGGTCGCCGTCAACGTCAATGCTCGATGCTGTCTGGGCATGAAAATCCCAGATCCGAAATCGGATCTGGGATGATCTGCGCTCCCCCGACTGGACTCGAACCAGTAACCCTCTGATTAACAGTCAGATGCTCTGCCAATTGAGCTACAGGGGATCAGCGCCCCGGGCGCGAAATGAAACACTAGCAGCGCCCTTCGGCAGATGACAAATCGTTGACATTTGTCGAGTTCTGGGCAGCGGCGCGACTTCGTCAGTTCCACTCCTTCTTGAGAGCGTCAGTGGCCTCCAACACCTTCTGACGGGTCTCGGGGTCATCGAGGTCGGCGGACTCCCGAGCCATCGCGGTCCAGGTGATGGCTCCCTCCGGGGCGGCCAGGTGGCCGGCCGGAACACGCCCGGCGATGAGGACGTCTCCGCCACGCACCGGGACAGTGCGGGTCGCGGCGATGGACTCGGTGACCCGCGCCCGGAACATCTCAGGGATCTTGCCGGGTTTCTCCAACACCGCCGAGGCACCGGATCCGTCCAGGAAGTCCCAGGTCAGCGTCGCGGTGTCGCCATTCCAGCCACCATGGACGATCTCGTGCCAGGCCACCGCGGAGTCCGTCTCGTCGGTCAGGATGACGAGCCCCTCCGTCACCGCGATGACGGTCGCCCTCTCTCCTCTCCCGCAGGCGAGCACCTTGACGTCGTCGAACCCGAGTACGGCTCGCACCCGGGTCATCTCCTCGGAACTGGGCCCATTCGTCCACCACATGGCATCCATCCTGTCACGCCGCCCCAGCCTGCTGCAGATGGCGTCGCAGCCGGTCCAGTGCCCTCTGCTCGATCCGCCGGACGCTGGAGGCGGACATCCCCATCTCCTCGCCCACCGCCTCGAAGCTCATGGGTTCTCCCTCGAATCCATGACGCAATACCACGACTTGCCGTTCCTGCCCCGCCAGCACGGCAAGCAGGTGGAGTTCCGGACGGACTGGTCGTCTTTGTGGGGCCGCCACGTGTTCGAGGACGTTGCTGTCGACCTCCCAGCACTCGGCGCGCCGCTGCTCGACCCACATGACGTCCTTGCCCATGCACTCGGCAATCGCCTCGCTGGTCGGCACCTGCCGGCACCGCGTCGTCAGCTCCTCCTCGACTCGGGCGACCTCGGCTGACTCCCGCATCGCGGCCCGGGACCTGGCGCCACGCAGGCGGACGACCTCCTCGCCGACACGACGACGGATCCAGGTCCAGGCGACCGTTGAGAATCGAGCCCCTCGACGCTCGTCGTACCTCTCGACCGCCTCTCCCAGCCCCACGCAGCCGGCCTGGATGAGATCCTCGACGCTGCATCGATTGGTCGCAGCAGCCTGACGGGCCTGGGTGAGCACCATCGCGAGCATCTGTCGCCAGAGCTTCTGCCTGGCTGCTGCTCCGTCGTCGGAAATCGCGTTCAATTCGGAAACGGTGACCGGTGTCGTGGCCAGGAACCGTCCGGACAAGATGGCATCAGCAATCACCCCGGCATCGAGTCTGCGAAAGAGCTCGCGCTCATCGGCAGGGTCCAGGGCGACGACATCGTCGATGAAATCCGTGTATCTCATGGTCTGACGATGACTCGCCCAGAACCACGGTGGAACCCTTCCGCGGTGATCTGTGGACGGCGAATTAGCTGTCCACAGATGTCACATCAGGCTGAGGTCGCTCCACCAGCGAGGATGAGACTCTTGCGCAGCGCCTCGAGGGTCACCAGGTCGGAGAACATCGCGTCGTAGAGCTTGCGATCCTGGTTCGGGTTAGTGCGTTGCAGACGAGACTTGAGGTTGACGATGTCGTCAGTGATGGACAGCAATCGCACCCGCGCGGCGTACGCAGCGGCGTAGCTCTGGTCCGGCTCCTCGCGCAAGATGGGCTCGACGAGGAGGGCCACCTCCAGCTGTTTCACCTGCGGGTCGCTCGTCGCCTTACCGACTTCCTCGGCCCAGTTCTCCTGACCACGAGGCACTGACAGGATGGCTTCGAAAACCGCCTGGTAGGCGGGGTGACGCAGGTCCTCGACCTCGACCTGGTCCCAGTCCTCGTCGAAGAGATCGGGGTATTGCAGGACAAGTTTGAGGAATCCGCGCTCCACGGACAGCGAGATGTCGGCCGGGTCGGGCCACGGAATACCAGCGGGTTGCTGGGGCTGGGGCGGAGGCACCACCGTCACGGCATGATGCTGCTTTCCGGCACGGAACACCTCACGACGCACCAGATCGATGTCGGCACCCACCACCTGGGAGAGCTCGCGCAGATAACCATCGACCAAGGACTGGTCACGAATACTCGTCACGAGCGGGGCTGCAGCCCTGACCGCGGCGACGCGTCCATCCGCTCGGTCGAGGTCGAACTGACTGACCGTGTTCTCCATGACGTAGCGGTACAGCGGAATCCGTCGAGCCACCAATTCCCGAACCGCCTCCGGACCGCGCTGCATGAGAAGGTCACACGGGTCAAGGCCGGTGGGCTCGATGGCCACATAGGTCTGGGCGGAGAACTGCTTGTCACCGCGGAACACCTTGAGGGCGGCCTTCTGGCCGGCGGCGTCACCGTCAAAGGTGAAGATGACCTCGCCATTGAGGGAACCGCTGTTGCCCATGAGCCGCTGGATGAGTCGGGCATGGTCCTCACCGAACGCGGTTCCACAGGCCGCGACAGCTGTGTCGATGCCGGACAGGTGTGCCGCCATGACGTCCGTGTATCCCTCGACGATGACAGCCTGACTCTTCTTGCCGATGTTGGCCCGAGCCATGTCCAGGCCATAGAGGACGTGCGACTTCTTGTAGACCGGGGTCTCGGGGGTGTTGACGTACTTGGCCGGCAGGCGATCGTCGTCATAAACCCGTCGGGCCCCGAAACCCAGCACGGATTTTCCGGAATCCTTGATCGGCCACAACACACGTCCCTGGAAGAAGTCCCAGCCCTGGGATCGCACCAGGCCGGACTCGATGAGGGCCTTGGGTGTGAACCCCTTGGCCAACAGGTGGTCGCGCAGCACGTGGCCGCCGCGCGGCGCATATCCCATCCCGAACTGCACCGCAGCATCCTGGGAGAATCCGCGCCCGGCGACGAAATCTCGGGCTATCTGACCTTCCTTAGTCGACATCTGGGCCTGGAAGAACTCCGCGGCTGCCTCGTTGGCGGCCAGGATCTGCATGCGTAGACCTGGTTCCAGCCCGGGGCGACCGTCGTCGACGATGCGCAGCTGTACGCCAACCTTGTCGGCGAGACACTGGACGGCCTCGACGAAGGTGAGGTTGTCGATCTTCTGGACGAAGGAGATGGTGTCGCCACCTTCCCCACAGCCGAAGCAGTAGAACAGCCCACGGGAAGGGGTCACCTGGAAACTGGGCGTCTTCTCGTCGTGGAAGGGGCACAGTCCTTTCAGGGAACCGCCGCCGGCATTGCGCAGGGCCACATATTCGCCGACGACCTCGTCGATCCGAGCGCGTTCCCGGACCAGCGCGATGTCCTCCTCGTTGATCCGGCCAGCCATGCCCACGATCCTACCCATCTGCGCAGGACATGCTATCCATGCATGCAGGTGGGCCAGATTGGTGCCAAACTTTCCGCCGTGACAGTGAACCCCACCTGGCAGCTCGCCCTGGCGATGGTCATGCTCGTCGTGCTGGCCGTCGTCGCCTCACTCCTTGGACGTCTGGGCATCGCCAAGTCGTCCGTGATCGCGTCGATCCGCGCCGTCGTGCAGCTCGGAATCGTCTCCGTCATCCTCGTCTATGCCCTCGCCCATCTGTGGGCTGCTTGCCTGTTCACCCTGTTGATGTTCGCCATCGCGGTTCGCACGACGGCGAATCGTTCCGGAATCGGCAAGGCCTGGATCTGGGCCGCGGTGGCCATGCTTGCCGGGGTGATTCCGGTCCTCCTCATCATCTTCGCGACGGGTTGCGCGCCGTTCAGCCCCGCTTCCCTCATCCCGGTGGCCGGCATCATCATCGGCAACATCATGAGCGGTCACACCCTGGCATGCCGCCGTTTCTTCGCCGACCTGCGCGAGGGCATCGGCATCTTCGAGGCCGGTCTGGCCGTTGGTTTCCCACGTCGTGACGCCATCGCCCTGGTGACCGAACCGAGCGTCACGGAATCCGTGTTGCCCACCGTGGACCGCACGGCGACCGTCGGTCTGGTGACCTTGCCGGGCGCCTTCGTCGGTGTGCTGCTCGGTGGCGGTTCGGCTCTCCAGGCCGGTGCTGCCCAGGCCCTCGTCCTCATCGGCATCTTGGCGGGCCAGACCGTCACCGTGGTGGTGGCGCACGAATTGGTCAAGAGGGCGAAGCTGTTGCCCGAGGATCTGGCGGGCAAGCTGCACCCGTGACGACACTCTGATCAACACCCTGACAGTTGTCAGAAGCCCCTGCCCATACCCTTGGGCAGCCGGCTGCGATCCCATCCCAGCAACTGGGTTGCCCGGGAGAAGGCGAACTGATCGGTCATTCCCCCCACATATGCCACGACCTGATGGATTCGGTCGGCATCGGTCTCGAGGAATTCGGCCGGCACATCATCAATATGTCCCTGGTAGTACGTGACCAATCCGTGCAGAACCTCGATGACGGCCTCCGACTGCCCCAGTGATTCGGGCCTGGTGTAGATCCGCTCATAGTTGAAGGCCCTGAGGGCCGCCAGGGCGTCCGCGACGTCGGCTGCCATCCCCACCCGTCCAGTTGCGCAGGTGGTGTCGATGACGGACCGGATGAAGACCGACAACTGGGTGCGCCGATCCGTCCCAGCCACCTCGACGACGACCTGCGGCAGATCCGCGACGGTGACGATCCCCGCCTTGATAGCGTCCTCCAGGTCATGGGCGCAATAGGCAATCCGGTCGGCGAACGAGACGATCTCCCCCTCGACGGTGCTGGGGGCAGGACGCGACCAGGAATGGTTACGGATACCGTCCAGGGTCTCCGCGCACAGATTGAGGCTCGCCAGGCTGACGTCCGCGCCCCACGGCCCGTGATCGAAACCCTCCGGGATGAAGGCGTCGAAGGCCTGCTCCGACGCGTGACCTCCCGGTCCGTGGCCGCAGTCGTGCCCCAGTGCCATGGCGTCGGCCAGGGTGACATTGGCTCCGATGCCGGCCGCGATGGATCGAGCCACCTGGGCCACCTCGAGGGCGTGGGTCAGGCGGGTGCGCTGGTGATCAGTGGGATGGACGACGACCTGGGTCTTGCCTGCCAGTCGCCGGAAAGACGTCGAGTGGACGATCCGGTCCCGATCCCGCTCGAAGCAGGTCCGCTCGGGATCCGGCTCCTCCGGGATGGCGCGATTCCCTGCGCCGTGGGCACGAGTGGCTCCCGGACGCAGGAGGAGGTTCTCCCTCTCCTCCCGAACCTCCCGTCCGACGACCTCTCCGGTCTCGATTCGGATGCCACCTGACGGATGGGCATGGACGACGTCATCAACGCCGCGATGACCGGCCATCGTCAGGGCCCAGGCCCGGGCGCGTTCTCCCACTTCGGACATGATTCCATCCTGTCCCACCTCGGCCCGTGGGACCAGACCCGAGTAGGATCAGCCCCCGGAAGCGTCGATCTCGGCGGCCGACAGATCGTCGTCGTCGAGGGTGCGCGAGTCCAGCCAACCGTGGGGCATGACGACCTTGCGACGCGGGGTGCCCTGCCGGCCACGTGCCTTGCCGAGTTCCTTGACGGGAAAGGGCGCGTCGTGGTCGAGGGTGGCCAGCAGTGCGTCGAGTTCCTCGAAGCTGGATATCTGCCCCAAGGCGTGACGGGTCTCCCCACCCACTGGAAAACCCTTGAGGTACCAGGCCATGTGCTTTCGCATGTCGACCAGGCCATGGATGCCCTGATACCTCACGAGCAACTCGGCGTGACGTCGGATCATTGTACAGACCTCGCCCAGGGTCGGCAGGGTGGTTGTGTCGCGACCGGCGAAGGCGTCTGCCAGGTCGCGGAAGAGCCAGGGCCGGCCCAGGCAACCGCGTCCGACCTCGACGCCAGCGCATCCGGTCTGCTCGACCATCGCCATGGCATCTCTGGCCTCCCAGATGTCGCCGTTTCCGATGACCGGGACGTCGACGGTCTCGACGAGGTCGCCGATGGCCTCCCAGTGGGAGTGCCCGGCATAGGCCTCGGCGACGGTGCGAGCGTGCAGGCACACCGCAGCCGCCCCGGAGTCGACGGCGACGCGGGCGGAGTCGAGGTAGGTGATGTGGTCGGGGTCGATGCCGATACGGGTCTTGACGGTGACGGGGACGCCGTGGGCGTCGCCGGCCTGGACGGCAGCGGAGACGACTGCGGCGAACCGGTCGAGCTTCCAGGGCAGGACTCCCCCGCCGCCCTTGCGAGTGACCTTCGGTACCGGGCAGCCGAAGTTGAGATCGACATGGTTGACCCCGTACTTCTCACACAGGATCGACGTGGCCTCACCGACCATTCCGGGGTCGACCCCGTAGAGCTGCACGGAACGGACGTCCTCGCAGTCAGCGAAGGCGAGCATGTCGTGGGTCTTGTGGTCACCATGGACCAGGCCGCGAGAAGTGATCATCTCGCAGACGTAGAGCCCTGCTCCCTGCTCGGCACACAGCTGACGGAAAGCGGCATTGGTGACACCGGCCATCGGTGCCAACACCACCGGGGTGTCCACCGAAACGGTACCTCCAGAAGGCGCGGTCAGGGTCAAGGGGTTGGAAGGCACTCGCCCATGGTAGACGTGGCACACCGGCTCGACCGAAACCGTCGTGCCCGCCCCCGTGGCACCACAGGCCGCCGCAAACCACTTCGCCACACCATCCCGGCGACGAGCCGCGACGGGCTGCCCACTACCCTCATGCTGTGAGCACCCCTGATGAGACCGCATCCACCAGCGACCGTTGGGCCCGCCCGATCCCCCGGATCGGCGACACCACCTCCTCAGCCACTCGCGCCGCTGATCCCGCTGGGTGGTCCCTGAGTGACCAGGTGCAGCAGGGGCTCGACGCCGCCATCGACGCCCGCCGTGACATCCGTCGTTACCGCAACGACGACATCCCCGAAGACCTCGTCAATGCCGTCCTGTGGGCTGGCCACCGCGCCCCCAGTGTCGGTCACAGCCAGCCGTGGCGGTTCATCGTGGTGCGCGACGCCGACACCCGCGATCGCGCCGCCGTCATGGCCGACCGGGAGCGACTGCGTCAGGCCGACTTGCTGACCCCGGATCGTCGCGCCCGGCTTCTCGATCTCCAGCTCGAGGGGATCCGCGAGGCCCCGGTCGGCGTCGTCGTGGCCTGCGATCGTCGCGCCCCGGCGTCGGGGGTGCTGGGACGCAACACCTTCACCGACGCCGACATGTGGAGTTGTGCCTGCGCCGTGGAGAACATGTGGCTGACTGCCCGCGCCCACGGACTCGGAATGGGATGGGTGACCCTCTTCCAGCCAGAGGAACTCGCCGCCCTGCTTCATCTGCCCGAGCGGGTGGAGACCCTCGGTTGGTTGTGCCTGGGATGGCCTGACGAACGTCCCCCGGCCCCGGGACTCGAGCGACGCGGCTGGTCCCGTCGGCTCCCGCTGGCCGACGTCACCCTGGCCGATCGCTGGCCCGACGACGGTCAGCCCGAGGCCCCCGTCTCTGCTCTCCGGGAGACCCTGCACTCACCCGACCGCCATCGGGTGGTGGCGGCCCACGACGATGCCGACCAGCTCCTCACCCCGCCTGGATCGCTCGGCCTGCTCGACCAGACCCTGGACCGCGTCGAGGCCGCAGGTGGAACTGAGATCACCGGCGGCACCCTCGTCCTCGTCGGGGCTGACCACCCGGTCGCCGGCCTGGAGGTGACGGCCTTCGATCCCACAGTGACCCATGACGTCATGGCTGCCTCGGTTGCCGGAACGGGGCTCGGCGTCTCGACCGCCACGGCCGCCGAGCTCTCCCATCTCGTTGTTGACGCCGGGGTCACCCAGCCGGTGGAGGGCGCTCGCTCCATGCGCGTCCCCGGAGAACGCGGGGATCTTCTGCATACCGACGCCATGGCCCCAGCCCAGGTCGAGGCCCTGCTGCGCGATGGTCGGGCCCTGGGCGAGGAGGCTGCCGAGGCCGGCCTGGTGTGTCTGGGAGAGGTCGGTGTCGGAAACACCACCGTTGCCACGGCTCTGGCCTGCGCCCTCACCGGTCTGGCTCCCACGAAGGCCGTCGGCCTAGGAGCCAGCAGCGACACCGCCATGGTTGAGCGCAAGGCTGATGTCATCACAGCTGCGCTGGCCCGCACCCAGGCCGGCCCCAACGACCCCGAGCATCTCTTGGCATCCCTCGGCGGACCGGAGTTCGTCGTCCTGGCCGGGGCGTGTCTGGGGGCGGCCCAGGCCGGGTCCCCCGTCGTCCTGGACGGGCTGGCCACCAGCGTCGCAGCCCTCATCGCCACCAAACTCTCGCCAGGTCTCCACGGCTGGCTCGTCGCCTCCCACGCGTCCCGGGAGCACGCTCACCAAGCCGTGCTGGCCGAGCTTGGGGTGGAACCCCTCATGGAATTGCGGATGCGAGCCGGTGAAGGTGTCGGCGCCTGTCTTGGAGCCCAGATGATCCTCACTGGTCTTCAGGTGCGACGGACAGCCGCGCGCACGCATTGAACTCAGCTGAGACGTCAGGTTGAGCCACTGGCTCGCAGAGGATCAGTCAGGCTTCAGGACTCATTGTCCCGTGAGGTTGCCCCGTGACGCCGGGCGCAGCACGGCGAAGGGGTCGGTGACCTCGTAATCGTGTCGGGTGAAGGTCCAGGTGGCCGGTGGCCGGCCTCCTCTTTCCCCCGACTCCTCCAGGTGACCGGTCTTGACGATCTGGCCACGGCGACGCAGCACTCGCGAGAGGTTCGTGACATCGACGTCATGGCCCAGACAAGCGCAATAGATGTCGCGCAACTGGGCCAGGGTGAACTCTGCAGGCGCAAGGGCATGGGCGATGTTGGTGTAGGAGACCTTGCCACGCAGCCTGACGACGGCTTCCTCGACGGCCTGCGCGTGGTCGAAGGCCATCGGTACAGACGCCCGCACCGGCAGCCAGCGCGCTCCCCCGCCAGTCTCGACGTCGGGGGCAACCAGACCGAGATACGTCGTCGCTACCGTCCTCTCGAAGGGGTCACGTCCCGGCTCGGAGCGCGTGGACAACTGCTCGTGGTGGTCCAACAGTGAGACGTCCAACAGACCCTTGAGGTGGCGGACGACGGCCTGCTCCATGGTCTCACAGACCTCGAGTGGTCCACCGGGCAGAGCAGGCATCCCGGTGAACGGTTCGCGAGCACGATCCTTGACCACCACCTCGAGATCATCCCCCGCGACCCTGACGACGACGACCAGCACCTCGTGACGATACTTCGCCACCCCGCGCTGGTCTCGATAGGTCGGACGCGGGGCGGAATCTCCGGCGTCTCCGTGAGCCGTTGTCATCACGGAGTCAGCTTATCCGGATGCCTCGACGATCCCATTTTCGTCTCTGAGACGAGTAGTTCTAGACTATACGTCGATTACCTGAAAGGAGTCGTTCCCGTGACCACCGACTGCGCCACTACCCGCGTTTCCTCGACCTGGGCCGACAATGTCCGTCGCCTCGCGAAGGAGCGCGACGCGATCATCCTCGCCCACAACTACCAGGCCCCCGAGATCCAGGACGTGGCTGACCACGTCGGCGACTCCCTGGCCCTCGCGCGCCTGGCCGCCAAGAGCTCGGCAAGCACCATCGTGCTGGCCGGGGTCCACTTCATGGCCGAGACCGCTGCCCTGCTGTGCCCCGACAGGACCGTCCTCATCCCTGACCCCCAGGCCGGCTGCTCCCTGGCCGACTCCCTCACCGTCGAACAGCTGCGGGCCTGGAAGGCCGAGCATCCCGACGCTGCCGTCGTCACCTACGTCAACACCACCGCCGAGGTGAAGGCCGAGTCCGACATCTGCTGCACCAGCTCCAATGCCGTCGACGTCGTCAGCTCCCTACCTGCCGACCAGGAGATCCTCTTCGGTCCTGACCAGTTCCTCGGTGCCCATGTGCGCCGCATGACCGGACGCCACAACATCCACGTCTGGATGGGCGAGTGCCACGTGCACGCCGACATCTCCCCCACCGAGCTGTGTGACCAGGTCAAGGCCAATCCCGAGGCCGACCTCTACATCCACCCCGAGTGCGGCTGCACGACCAGCGCCCTGTGGCTGACCAGCAACGGCGACCTTCCCCAGGATCGTACCCACGTGTTGTCGACCGGCGGAATGCTCGATGCCGCCCGTGCCACCCGCAACAGCCACGTCCTGGTCGCCACCGAGACCGGCATGCTCCACCAACTGCGTCAGGCCAATCCCGGCACCACCTTCACCGCGGTCAACCCGGATGCCGTCTGCCCCTTCATGAAGATGATCACTCCGGAGAAGCTGCTGCGCTGCCTGGAGACCGGGGCCGAGGTCGTCACCGTCGATCCCGCCCTGGCCGAGAAGGCTCGCAGGGCCGTTGAGCGCATGATCGCCATCGGCGGGACAGCCGCCACCATCAAGGAGTCGGCTCATGCCTGAGCATCAGTGCGACGTCCTCGTCGTCGGCAGCGGAGCCGCGGGCCTGTCCTGCGCCCTGGCCGCTGCCGAGATCGGGCGCTCCGTGACGATCATGACCCGCGAGGGGATCGACGACTCCTCCACCGATTTGGCGCAGGGTGGTCTGGCTGCGGTCTGGGGCAAGGATGACTCCTTCTCCCTCCATCTCGACGACACCCTCGCGGCAGGTGCTGGGCTGTGCCACCGCGACAGCGTCGACGACCTGGTCCACCACGCCCCGGGGACCCTGCGTCATCTCATGGGCCTCGGAGCTCACTTCGACACCGGGGCCGATGGCGAGCCGGATCTCCACCTCGAGGGGGGCCACCATGCCCGTCGAGTTCTCCATGCCGAATGCGACCGATCTGGACACGAGGTCCATCAGTGCCTCAGCGCTCAGTTGGAGGGAACCGGGATCACCGTCCTGACGGACACCCGTCTCATCGACCTCATCATCGGTCCGAGTGGGGCTGTGTGGGGTGTGACGGCTCTGTCTGACGGAAATACGGTGATGATTCCGGCGCGTTGCGTCGTACTGGCGACCGGGGGCATCGGAGCGCTGTGGTCGGCCACCTCCAACCCCTCGGTGTGTACCGGTGACGGGATGGCGGCAGCCCTGCGCGCCGGACTGACGATCCGTAACCCCGAGTTCATGCAATTCCACCCCACCGTTCTCTTCCTCCCCGGGCAGGAGGGCCGATCTCCCCTCATCTCGGAGGCGGTGCGCGGCGAGGGTGCCGTCCTCCTGGACGTCAACGGTCGTCGCATCATGACCGGAGTCCACCCACTCGCCGATCTCGCACCCCGCGACGTCGTCTCCGCCGCTGAGCACGAGGCCATGGTCGCCACCGGATCTGACCACGTGCTCCTCGACGCGACCGGGTTCGGCGAGAACATGTGGCGGCATCGCTTCCCGACGATCCTGACCAGCTGTCGAGAACATGGCATCGACCCTTGTACCGAGCCGATCCCGGTGGTTCCAGGAGCTCATTACCACTGCGGTGGCATCGCCGCCGGCATGGATGGACGCACCTCGGTTCCCGGCCTGCTGGCCGTCGGCGAGGCTGCCTGCACAGGAGTTCACGGGGCCAATCGTCTGGCCTCGAACTCCTTGACCGAGGCCCTCATCGCTGGCGAGCGCAGCGGACGCTGCTCCACCAGTCCCACTGGCCCGGTCTCCTCGACAGCCCACGTCCCTGAGCGGCTGCGCCATCGTCGCTGGCTACCGGGCGAGCAGCTGGAGTCCGTGCAGGCCATCATGGACCGCGACATCTTCATCAGTCGCAATGGCACCGGTCTGCAGCGAGCCCTCCGAGACCTGCACCGGATGGCTCCCACCGAGGGTCTCGAAGATGCCACCCTCACCGCGACCAATGCCGCTCTGATCGCGACAGCCCTGGCGGTCGCGGCCCTGTGGCGCACGGAGTCCCGGGGAGCTCATCGCCGCAGCGATCATCCGGGTCAGAACCCGTCCTTCCAGCTGCACACCGACCTGCGCCTCGTCGGTGGACGTCCGACGGTCATCACGCACAGGCAGGAGAGGAGCATCGCATGACCACACTGCCCCACGATCTGGCCCGCACCATCTCCGAACGAGGGCTCGATCCCGACCTCGTCGTCAGAACCATCGAGGCCTGTCTGGACGAAGACCTGCGCGGCGGCACTGACGTCACCACCGAGTCGATCTTTGGTGAGGCCGCCGACCGAGCCGACATCAGAGCTCGTCAGAACGGCTGCCTGGCCGGGGTTCCGGTCGCCGCTGCCGTGCTGCACGTCCTCGCCGACCGCACCGGAACCAATGTCGAGTTCACCACCCACCTCGACGACGGCACCCGGGTCTCCCCCGGCGACGCCGTCGCGACCGTCTCGGGGCCGCTGCGCACCCTGCTGGCGGCAGAGCGCACCATGCTCAACCTGGCCAGTCATCTCTCCGGGGTGGCGACGGCCACCTCCCAGTGGGTTGATGCCCTGGCAAGCACCGACACCAAGGTCCGCGACACCCGCAAGACCGTCCCCGGTCTGCGTGACCTCGACAAGTACGCGGTGCGCTGCGGAGGCGGGCTCAACCATCGCATGGGACTGTCGGATGCTGCCCTCGTCAAGGACAACCACATCGCCGCGGCCGGGTCTCTGACGGCCGCTGTCGAAGCGGTGCGATCCCACCGGCCCGACATCGTCTGCGAGGTGGAGTGTGACACCGTCGGCCAGGTGCGCGAGGCCATCGAGGCAGGTGTGACGACGATTCTGCTCGACAATATGGACGACGCCCTCATGACGGAGTCAGTCAGCATCTGTCGGCCCCGCGGTGTCGTCACCGAGGCCTCCGGTGGCCTGACACTCGACCGAGCCAAGGATGTGGCCGCGACCGGGGTCAACTACATCGCGGTGGGTGCCATCACCCATTCCGCCCCGGTGCTCGACCTGGGCCTGGACTTCGACTGAACCGGATCCCGCACACATCACGGGAGAGGGCTGGTACCCGTCACGGATACCAGCCCTCTCGTCGTCTCAGCCGACCTTTCCAATCAGTTGTCCTTGCTGCGCACCCCACGGAACCCGGCACGCCAGCGCTCCCGATTGACCCGGGCGACGGCAACCAACGGGATGCTCACCGGGCAGGCCTCGACGCATTCCCCGTAGAGGGAACAGGGGCCGAAATTCTCGTCGAGGGCATTGACCATGCGACGCGCTCGCTTCGAGCGCTCCTGACGACCCTGCGGCATCATCGCCAGGTGCGAGAGTTTCGCACCGGCGAAAAGCATGGCAGCACCGTTCGGGCAGGCGGCCACGCAGGCTCCGCATCCGATGCAGGAGGCGAAGTCGAGGGCCTGCTCGGCCTCCTTGTGCGGCTGGGGCACCGAGTCGGCGTCGGGAGCGGTTCCCGTCATGACGTCGACGGTCCCGCCGGCCTGCACCAGGCGATCCAAGTTCGAGCGATCGATGGCCAGGTCACGGATGACCGGAAAGGCCGCCGAGCGGAAGGGTTCGATCTTGAAGTGGGTGATCTCGGGGAAGGCCCTGAGGTGCTGACGGCACGCCGGGGTGTTCGGTAGCGGCCCGTGCGGCTTGCCGTTGACGACGAACCCGCAGCAGCCACACACTCCCTCGCGGCAGTCGGACTCGAAGACGATCGGATCACCGTCATTCTCGACGATCTGGTCGTTGAGCCGGTCGAGCAACTCGAGGATGCTCCACTCAGGCTCGGCGTCCTCCACGACGTGGCGTTCGAAACGTCCCTTGGCGTTCGGGCCGTCCTGACGCCAAATGTCCAATGTCACCCTCATCGGTAATCCCTCACCTGCAGATCGATCAACGAGAACGTCAGCGGTTCGCTGTGGCGAACCTGGGTGCCGTCGGGCCGTGTCTCCCACGCCGAGACCGCGCACCAGTCGTCGTCATTACGTTTGGCCTCGCCAGCCTCGGTGGCGTATTCGGTGCGGAAGTGCGCACCAGCCGATTCCCGGCGGTCCAGAGCGTCGAGGATCATGACCTCGCCGAGTTCGATGAAGTCGGCGACCCGGCCAGCCTTCTCCAGTTCCTGGTTGAGTCGGTCACCACTTCCGACGACCTTGACGTCGCGCCAGAACTCCTCACGCAGCTCACGCACCTTGGACAGACCCTCGAGGAGGCCCGACTCGTCACGCGAGACCCCGCAGTGCTCGTAGAGGATGTCGCCGAGCTTGCGATGGAACCACTCCGGACGGTGGGTCCCACCACAATTGAGCAGGGCGTCGGTGCGCTTCCGGACCCTCTCGATGGCCGCGGTGACCTCGGGAGCATCCAGCGGCAGCACTGGCTTCCCGACGAATCCGGCCAGGTAGTTCGGCACCGTCAGGGGCAGGGTGAACCACCCGTCGACGCTGGCCGACAGCAGGGAGTTGGCTCCCAGCCGGTTGGCGCCGTGGTAGTTGTTCGAGGCCTCACCACCGACGAACAGACCCGGGATGGTGCTCATCTGGTCGTAGTCGACCCACAAGCCACCCATTGTGAAGTGGGCTCCCGGGGCGATACGCATCGGCACCTCGTAGGGGTTCTCCCCGGTGGCATCGAGGTACATGTCGAAGAGGTTTCCGTAACGCTCCGCAATGGTCTTCTTGCCCAGACGCTGGATGGCATCTCGGAAGTCCAGGTACACCGAGTTCTTGAGCGGGCCCACACCGTGGCCGCTGTCGATCTGGGTCCTGGCGTTGCGGGAGGCGACGTCACGAGGCGTCAGGTTGCCGAAGGCCGGGTACTTGCGCTCCAGGTAGTAGTCACGCTCCTCCTCCGGGATGTCGTTCGCCGGACGTTCGTCACCGGCCTTCCTCGGCACCCAGATGCGGCCGTCATTGCGCAACGACTCACTCATGAGGGTCGTCTTGGACTGCCAGTACGAACTGACCGGCAGGGCGGTCGGGTGAAACTGCACGAAACAGGGGCTGGCGAAGTAGGCACCTTGACGGTGGGCCCGCCAGGTCGCGGTGGCGTTGGATCCCTTGGCCAGGGTCGACCAGTGGTAGACCGACCCGTATCCGCCGGTGCACAGGATGACGACGTGAGCCGTCCATGCCTTGACCTCACCGGTGAGCAGGTCACGAGTGACGATGCCCTGGGCCTTGCCATCGGCGACGATGAGGTCGAGCATCTCGGTTCGGTTGTGCATCGTCACCGATCCGGCGTCGATCTGGGCCTGCAAGGCCTGGGAACAGGCAACCTCGAGCTGCTGACCGGTCTCACCACGGGTGTAGTAGGTGCGAGAGACCTGCACACCGCCGAAGGATCGGGTGGCCAACTGACCGCCGTACTCGCGGGCGAACGGAGCGCCGATGGCATACATGTGGTCGATGACCTGTACAGACTCGGTGCCGAGTCGAACGACATCAGCCTCACGGCCTCGGTAGTCGCCGCCCTTGACGGTGTCCTTGACGAACCTCTTGAGGGAGTCGCCGTCAACCTTGCGGGACCGAGCGGCGTTGATACCGCCCTGAGCGGCCACCGAGTGGGCCCGACGCGGCGAGTCGTGGAAGCAGAAGGAGTCGACGTGGTAGCCGAGCTGCCCCAGGGTCGCGGCGACGCCGGAACCGGACAGTCCAGTTCCCACCACGATGACGTTCATCTTGCGTCGGTTGGCAGGGTTGACCAGCTTGTACTCGCTCTGACGACGGGTCCACGCGGTCAGCGGGTCCCCCTCGGGGGCCTTGCCGTCGAGCTCGTCCCCGACGAGGTATCCGGCCTTCTTCTGAGCCGACCCAAGGTTGTCGCGGGCCTTGGAGCCCTTGCGGGCTGCTCGTCTCGGCACGCTCACCTCAGCCTGACGTGGCTGAGGCTGCTCGGGCTTGACAAGCTCCTTGGCCGGCTCGTCGACAGTCTCCTCACCGTGACGTCCGGCAATCCTCTCGAGAGGCTTGATGATGGCACCAATGACGTTTTTCATGAGATCACCCCGGCGAGAATGAGCATGGGAAGTGCGCCGTTGCACACCACGATGGCCAGTGCGATGAGCAGGCCAATCACCGTCCAGACGGCACGGAGACGGCGGCCGGTTCCGCCGAAGTCATTGATGGTGTTGCGCACGCCTTGGCAGATGTGCAACCCGATGATGATCATGACGACGGTGTAGAAGATCGCCATCCACGGCCGCGACAGACTGGCGATGAGGTTCTGGTACGCGGTGATCTGGATGTCAGGAGTTCCCTCGTTGACCGGCCCCTGGAAGGACGAGGAGGCAACCCCCTTGCCCAAGGTCAGGTCGAGGATGTGCACCACGACGAAGGCCAGGATGACGATGCCCGACAGCACCATCGTGCGGGCCCCCCATCCCAACGCCTTCATGTTGTACCGGGAGAACTTTCCGCGGGCTCGTCGACCCCTTGCCCAGATCGTCAGACCGGCCCACACATGCAGGACCAGACAGACGAGCAGCACAATCCGGAAGCACCACAGCACCCCACCTATGGGGAACAGTGGGTACAGGACCGTGCGGAGAAACTCCGCGTAGGCGTTGTAGTCGTCTGCGCCCATGAAGGCCTTGAGGTTTCCGACCATGTGCACGAAGACGAACAACGCGAAGATCGTCCCCGTGATGGCCATGATCAATTTCAGTGTGACGTTGGAGGGACGCGCTGCGCTGCGTGCACGAATGGCCACGGCATCCCCCCCGCGCTCAAGTTCACGTCGCTCTCGAACGTCAGGCACGCTCATGGAGTCATCACCCTTTCATTGCTGTCCGAACAGCCTAAAGGACGACGTTTTCCCAAGACGCACCGGGGCCGGGATACCTGAGATGGATACCCCGGCCCCATTGTCAGTCGGATTGGTCTGACCAGAGGATCAGCAGCCGAGCAACCTCCCGGCGAGGTAGTCCTCGACCTTGTCGATGGCGATACGCTCCTGAGCCATGGTGTCGCGCTCACGGATCGTCACAGCGTCATCCTCAAGGGAATCGAAGTCCACAGTGACGCAGAACGGAGTACCGATCTCATCCTGACGACGGTAACGCTTACCAATGGCCTGAGCGTCATCGAAGTCGACATTCCAGTGCTGACGCAGCCGAACCGCCAGATCGCGAGCCTTCGGCGACAAGTCAGAATTACGGCTGAGCGGCAGCACAGCAGCCTTGACCGGCGAGAGACGCGAATCCAGCTTCAGAACAGTACGCTTGTCAACCCCACCCTTAGCATTCGGAGCCTCATCCTCGGTGTACGCATCAACCATGAAAGCCATGAGCGAACGAGTAAGACCAGCCGCCGGCTCAATAACATAAGGCAGATAGCGCTTGTTGTTGGCCTGGTCGTAGTAGGACAGGTCCTTGCCAGAATGCTTCGAATGGGTACCCAGGTCGAAATCGGTGCGGTTGGCGATGCCCTCGAGCTCGCCCCAGTCGGAGCCGGCGAACCCGAACTTGTACTCGATGTCGACGGTGCGCTTCGAGTAGTGAGAGAGCTTCTCCTTGGGGTGCTCGTAGTGACGCAGGTTGTCCGGGTTGATGCCGAGGTCGGTGTACCAGGCAGTGCGGTTGTCGATCCAGTACTGGTGCCACTCCTCGTCGGTGCCGGGCTCGACGAAGAACTCCATCTCCATCTGCTCGAACTCGCGGGTGCGGAAAATGAAGTTCCCGGGGGTGATCTCGTTCCGGAAGGACTTACCGGTCTGAGCGATGCCGAACGGTGGCTTCTTGCGGGCGCTGGTGAGCACGTTCTGGAAGTTCACGAAGATGCCCTGGGCGGTCTCGGGACGCAGGTAGTGCAGACCGGACTCGTCCTCGACCGGGCCGAGGTAGGTCTTGAGCATCATGTTGAAGTCGCGGGGCTCGGTCCACTGGCCCTTGTTGCCACAGTTGGGGCAGTTGATCTCCTCCAGAGGGACGGAGTCCGGATCGTCGATCCCGTGCTTGGCGGCGTGGCCCTCTTGAAGGTGGTCGGCGCGCATGCGCTTGTGGCAGGAGAGACACTCGGTCAGCGGGTCATTGAAGACGCCGACGTGGCCGGACGCGACCCACACGTCGCGGGGCAGGATGACGGACGAGTCGAGGCCGACAACGTCGTCACGACAGGTGACCATGTAACGCCACCACTGCCTCTTGATGTTCTCCTTGAGCTCGACGCCGAATGGGCCGTAATCCCAGGCGGCGCGGGTGCCGCCGTAGATCTCGCCGCAGGGGAACACGAATCCGCGACGCTTGCAGAGGTTGATGACGTTGTCGAGTGTGCTGGTGGAGGCCACAGCCGTCCCTTTCTTCCAAGTCCTCATTGGAGTGGACACCCGGATGGTGCCCACGCGGGCAGCGCCACCGACGGATCTGCATGTCCGGGTAGCGAGGCCATTGACCAGCCTACCGGTAACCACGCGGCAGCAATCACCACCAACCCCGCCTCGGAGCCATCCGAGATGGTGCGCCCGGGGCCATCCACAGGACGCTGGGGTACATTTGAGGCAATTCCACGCCCAGCAGTGAGGTGATCATGGTGGAGAATCGGCGGCGTACGACCAAACAGCGCCTTGCCATTCGTGCTCTGTTTGACGACGAGTCGTTCTTCCTCACTGCCCAGCAGGTCCACGACCAACTGAGGGAACGGGGGGACCAGGTCGGTCTGGCCACGGTCTACCGGAACTTGCAGACGATGGCCGAGGACGGCGAGCTCGATGCCATCCGCTCCGAGGATGGCGAGATGACCTACCGACGCTGTTCCTCAGCTCACCACCACCATCTGGTGTGCCGTAATTGCGGCAAGGCTGTCGAGATTGGCCCGGAGAAGATCCTGGAGGACTGGGCGCGCGACATCGCTGCCAAGCACGGGTTCAGCGAGACCGGACACGAATTGGAGTTGTTCGGGATCTGCTCGGAGTGCTCGACAACGCGCGACAATTCCTGATCAGCGGCGCAGCCGCGGGGTGACGAGACCCAGCTCGCAGGCTCGCACCAGCACCTCGAGACGGCTTCGCACTCCCAGTTTCTTCGCCAGATGACCAATACGCTGTTTGACGGCAGACTCACTGAGGCACAGTTCTTCCGCGATGACCGCGTTCGACAGCCCCTCGGCGAGAAGCTTGAGGACGTCGTCGTCGGCGTTGGAGAGTTCCACCGGGTTCATGTCGACCTGACGAGGTGTTGCCTTACCCCCGACCTGGGCCGAGAAGGTCTCGACAACCCCTCGGGCGATCTCTGGTGAGACGGTCACCTGACCGGCCATGACGGCGCGTACCCCAGCGATGACGGCTTCGGGCTCGGACTCCTTGAGGAGGTATCCGGCGGCACCGGCAAGGATGGCCTCGACGACGATGTCCCGGCGGGCGAAGGTGGTCAGGGCGACGACGCGAACAGAAGGATGGCGGGAGACGATCATTCGGGTGGCCGTCAGACCGTCCATCTCAGGCATTTTGAGGTCCATGAGGACGACGTCGGGCAACAGCTGGTCAACGAGCTCGACGGCTTCACGACCGTTGGAGGCCTGCCCGACGACCTCCATCTCCTCGACGCGGGAGAAATAGCCCGCGAGGGCCTGCCTCATGATCGGATGATCGTCAGTGACGACGAGTCGAACTGACATCGCACCTCCTTACGCTGCTCACCATCCTCGCATGTCCGAGCAGTCCTCATGACACCGGGTTCGACCCAGCGCCACTGACGAACAAATAATCAGAAGCAGGCCAGATTTCCGGCCATGTGAGCAGCCAACCGGCCCATGCGCACAGCATGTCGCTGCACGTGTCAGCGACATGCACGCGACTCCCTGCACCCCGTTGTAGATGACCCCTCCGAAGGGATACATTGTGCCCATGAAGAAAATCATCACCGGCATCGTGGCTGCCTTGGCAGTTAGCTCCTTCTCGATGGCAGTCCCCGCTCAGGCCTCCGCCGAGTCCACCCCTGTCCAGAACGCCGTCAATACGCAGCCAAAGGCACATGTCGAGGGAATTATAGAAGGCTTGTGCGCCATCTATCCTAATTGGTGTTATGACTGATCCTGTATCCAATATGTAGCCTGTTTGGCCCACGGGGAAACACACCAAAGTGAATAGCGGTTCGCCTGGACGTCGCCTCATCCCCAGAGGGAGCAGTCGAACCTCTGGCATCACGGCTACCATCATCACCGTGCTGGTGCTTTCCGGCGCGGACGATCTTCGCATGGCTGTCGTAACTCACCGATGCAGCAGTACGATGATCTGGCTGGTAGCCACTTATGTCTTCACCACGGTGGCCTTGCTGTGTTGGGAGCGTCCTGCGCTACAGGAATTGCTACTGCTTGTCGGCCTGGTCAGTAGCGTAGCCGCGGGAAAAATCGCAGTTAGCATTCCTCTGCTGGTCGTGCTTGCATTCTTCGCCAGCCAACACGGCCTAAGACGCCATTTCATTCCGATAATTATCGGAGCAGCTGTCGTCATGGTTCGAGCGACCGCTCATGAGGCACGATGGGCTTCCATCTTATTGGTCGCTGGCCTCGCATGCGGGATCGGCGTCGGATTCGGCTCTGCATTCCGCTGGATCGATCACCGCCGCAAGCAGGCGGAGAAACAAGCAGCTGACGCCCTCGAACAGGCGGCCCATGCCCGCGAGGAAGAACGCCAACAGCTGGCAGCCGAGCTCCACGACGTCGTGGCCAAG
Source organism: Cutibacterium avidum 44067 (assembly GCF_000367205.1). Lineage (NCBI taxonomy): Bacteria > Bacillati > Actinomycetota > Actinomycetes > Propionibacteriales > Propionibacteriaceae > Cutibacterium > Cutibacterium avidum. The sequence goes on from NC_021064.1 coordinate 1,398,889, forward strand.
GACCTCACCGTCATCACCATGCTGGCGGGTTCCCTCCGCCTCAATACCGCTGACGAAGACGTCATCACGGCATCGAAGTCCATTGAAACGACCTCCCGGACGGCCCTCGACGACCTTCAGCGCCTGCTCCTGGTACTGCGAAACCAGAATCTTCCGCTGGTGTCCTCCCCCACCCATGAGGACTCCGTCGAGGCCACCGTGGCAGCCATGGTGACGCGCCTTGAAACCTTGGGATGGCACGTCGACTGGTCGGTTGATTGCGAACCGATGCCAGTGAGTGTTTCCGACGCCGTCAACCGAATCCTCGACGAGTCGACCGCGAACGCGATCAAACACAATGGTCCGACCACGGCAAAGATTATTGTCAGAGACGATGGAGATGACGTTGTCGTCACCGTCTCCAATCCGGTTACCGGATCCCAGATTGAACCCGTCCGTTCCACCGGGATGGGTATTGCGCGACTCAAGGAGCGGGTCTCCCTACTCCGTGGTGAGATCTCCATTGGTCTGCGCAATGGTTGGTGGATCGTCGATGCTCGGATCCCGCGCGCCAAACCTGATACTCCGTACAAGAACACACAAACATGAGGCCGACATCACGCCGGCCTCCCGCTATCTCTGACAGCTCAGAACAGTCCAGCGTTCTGATAGTTATTCGTGTCGTTCCAGGTCCACTTCTAGGAATTGATGTCCTGGTCATTCCACGTGGTTCGGTCGTCAGGAAGGCGACCAGCCTGGGTGAGCGGCATCTCCCGGTCAGTGGTACTGGTCGTCTCGAAGGCCTCGTAGGGCTTGAAGGTGTCCCCCATCCCGGGGAGATCACGGCGCGGTAGTCGGCCTGCTTGCACACCGGATGGGTGCTGAGCAGATTGGCTTTCACTGGACCGCTGGTGTCGGTGTGGATGATCGGCACGTTGTGATTAACCGTAGAAGTGTCGTCGTAGCCACCGCAGGTGGCCAGAGGTCAGGCTCCAGACCGGGTCAACGCTCCAGGAATGGCATCGAACGCAGTCCTCGATCCATGTGCCAGGACACGAAGGCGGCGACGAGCCCCGATCCTTCCCGGATCCTCGGCCACGTCACCTCACGGGTGGCAGGCCAGTCCCCCACCAGCAGCGCCTGCAGGTAGGCGATCGTCTCTTCATGGGGATGTGGCGTGCCCGGTGGCTGACAGTTGATGCAGACCACTCCGCCCAGGCTGGGCGAGAACCCAGGGTGCGGGCCGGGAGCTCCGCAGCGGACGCAATCGACCAGATCCGGGGCATATCCCGACGCCGACAAGGATCGCAACAAGTAGGAGTCCAACACCATCTCAGGTGGACGTGGGCCGTCAGTCGTCCCCCGGCCAAGAACCCGCAGCGCACCGGCGAGCAAGCGATACTGGGCCGGGGCAGGCTCCCGATCCACCGGGACCAGGTGATCGGCGGCCTCGACCATGACCTCTGCGGCCGTGAAGAGCCCATAGTCCTGACGCAGTGGCGCGGAATATGGGTGAAGGCATTCCACCTGAGCGACGACGTCAAGGTTTCGCCCCTGCACCAACTGCAGATCGACGAGGTTGAAAGGGTCCAACCGGGCCCCGAACTTGCTGGAGGTGCGTCGGACACCTCTGGCTACTGCGCGAATCTTGCCGTGTTCCCGCGACAGCATGGAGACGATGCGATCGGCCTCACCCAGCTTGTGTGTGCGCAGGACGACGGCTTGATCGCGGTAGGTGGGCATGACACCTATTGTCTCCCAGTCACGGTGTGCAGCCGAAAATGTTCCGCGCAAAACTGCCATGCCTGGCCTCTCAGGGTGTCCGCCGACTCTGAGCATGCCCCCACCCAGTAACGTTGTTGCGACCCCCCACCAGGAGAAGCCTCATGGATACCTTTGTCGCGCTGCTCGGCAGCGTGTGGTACCTGGTGCTCGTGGCAGCCGTCAGTCCGGTCATGATCCTCAATGCCAGCGCCGCTGTGCATGGCCAGAAACAGAACCATGGTTGGGCCTTCGTGTCGGGGGCCGGGCTGGTGCTCGGCGCCATTGGCATCACGAGTTTTGGCTTGCTTGGAAGTGCCGCCACCGACTTCGCATCCCGTCAGCTGGCTTCCCACGCCGTCGACCGTGTACTGGGCATTCTGCTCTTCCTCTTCGGCTGTTATCTGGCGTGGAAGAAATGGGGATCCCATCGCGTCCAGAAATTCCGACACAAGAAATCGTCAGGTCCGCGATCCACGGGTGCTCACGGCATGTTCACCTGGGGTGCTCTCGGCATGGCCACCAACTTCACGACAATCCCACTGTTCATCTCGTCAAGCCAGCGCATCGGAACAGCCGACCTGCCACTCATCGTGCGCATACTGACCTTCATCGTCTCGTGGTGGATCGTCCTGGTCCCGGCATGGCTGCCGATCGTTGTCGATCGTCTGCGACCCAATTCCTCGGGTATCTCCGGACGGACTCGAGAGCGCATCGGCCACTGGACCAGCGTCGCCTCGATCATCGCCTGTCTCGGCTCGGGAATCATCATCGTCTGGACGACCCTGTGATGGTCGAAGCAGACTTGCCAGTTGCTGCTGGTCTGTCTGTACAACATGGGACGTCGGCTGTAACACCAACAACGTCGGATCCCAGGCGAGCGCAACGCCACTACGCTGTGACCCATGGCTCACACCACACCGCGACCCCCGAAGCGCGGCCCGCTGCCGCATCCGTCCGGAGCTCGTCCTCCGGAACTGCCTCCAGAGCTCATCCCCCGACATGTCGCCATCGTCATGGACGGCAATGGACGGTGGGCCAAGCAGCGCGGCCTCAAGCGAACCGAGGGGCATGCCCGTGGTGAGGACGCCCTCTTCGACGTCATCGAGGGGGCCATCGAGATGGGCATCCCCTACCTGAGCGCCTACGCCTTCTCCACCGAGAACTGGAAGCGCTCCCCCGACGAAGTGCGTTGGTTGATGGGGTTCAACCGCGACGTCATCCACCGTCGTCGTGACCAGCTTGACGCCATGGGGGTGCGTATCCGCTGGGCAGGTCGTCACCCCAAGTTGTGGAAGTCGGTCATCAAGGAGCTGGAGTCGGCCGAGCAGCAGTCGGCCGACAACACCGTCCTGACCCTGCAGTTCTGCGTGAACTACGGCGGTCGCGCCGAGATCGTCGACGCGGTGCGAGACATCGCCAGGCTGGCGACCGAGGGGAAGATCGATCCGGATCACATCACCGAGAAGACCTTCCGCACTCACCTCGACGAACCAGAGATTCCTGACGTCGACCTGTTCTGGCGCTCCTCGGGAGAGCAGCGCACATCGAACTTCCTGTTGTGGCAATCGGCCTACGCCGAGATGGTGTTCTCCGACGTGCTGTGGCCCGACGTCGATCGTCGAGACCTGTGGGACGCCGTCCTGGAGTACGCGAAGCGGGACCGCAGGTTCGGTGGGGCCGTCCCCAATGAGGTCAGCCCCACCGCCTGATCTTGCTGGTCGCCCGCCCTTGGCCGGGTCAGCGGCGGGAGCGATTCACCGCGCTGACAACGGCTTTGAGGGAGGCCTGGGTGATGTCGGGATCGATTCCGACGCCCCAGAGGATCTGCGAGGTCTCGCCATCTCCGATCTCACACTCGACGTAGGCGGCGGCCTTCGCGGTGCCGCCGGACGTCATGGCGTGCTCGGAGTAGTCGAGCACCTGGACGGCGACGTCGAGGGAGGCCAGGGCGTCGATGAAGGCCGAGACCGCACCGTTGCCCTCACCATGGATCTGGGCGTCCTCGTCGTTGTTCCGCAGGTTGGCGGTGAGCTGGTAGGAGCCGGACTCCGTGGAGGTCGTGCGGCTGACCAGCTCGATACCGGGCACCTGCAGGTACTCGCGGTTGAACAGGTCCCAGATCTCGTCGTGGGAGACCTCGCGAGCCTGGTCGTCGGTGTAGTTCTGCACCGCACGGGAAAACTCGATCTGCAGACGACGCGGCAGGTCGACCTGGTGCTCGGTCTTCATGAGGTAGGCCATGCCGCCCTTGCCGGACTGGCTGTTGACGCGGATGACGGCCTCGTAGGTACGGCCGAGGTCGTGCGGGTCGACGGGCAGGTACGGGGCCTCCCAGCCGATCTCATTGATGTCAATGCCCTGGTCCTCGGCGCGCCGGGCCAGGTCTTCCAGACCCTTCTTGATGGCGTCCTGGTGGGAACCGGAGAAGGCGGTGAAGACCAGATCGCCGGAGTAGGGCTGGCGGGCCGGTACTGGCAGACAGGTGCAGTACTCGACGGTGCGGCGGATCTTGGGCATGTCGGAGAAGTCGATACCGGCGTCAACTCCCTGGCTGACGAGGTTCATGCCCAGGGTGACCAGGTCGACGTTACCGGTGCGCTCGCCGTGGCCGAAGAGACAGCCCTCGACGCGGTCGGCGCCAGCCATCTGAGCGAACTCGGCGGCCGCGACGGCGGTGCCACGGTCGTTGTGCGGGTGCAGGGAGACGCAGACATTCTCGCGGTCACGGATGGTGCGGCAGAAGTACTCGATCTGATCGGCGTAGGTGTTCGGGGTGCTCATCTCGACGGTGGCCGGCAGGTTGAGGATGATCTCGCGGTCCGGACCGGGCTGCCAGACGTCCATGACGGAATGGCAGACCTCGATGGCGAAGTCGGTGGAGGTCTGGCTGAAGATCTCCGGAGAGTACTCGTAACCGAACTCGACGTCGTCCAGGTACTTCTCGGCGTACTTGACGACCCACTCGGTGCCCTGGTGGGCCAGGTCGATGCACTGCTGCTCGTCCATCTTGAACACGACACGGCGGAAGAGCTCGGCGACCGCGTTGTACATGTGGATGGTGGCGCGGTGGGCGCCGACGAGGCTCTGCGCGGTGCGCTCGATGAGGTCCTCACGGGCCTGGGTCAGGACCGAGATGGTGACATCGTCAGGGACGATGCCGGACCCGACGACCTGACGGACGAAGTCGAAGTCAGTCTGGGAGGCTGAGGGGAAGCCGATCTCGATCTCCTTGTAACCCATCTCGATGAGCAGCTCGAACATGCGCATCTTGCGAGCCGGGGTCATGGGGTCGATGAGGGCCTGATTGCCGTCGCGCAAATCGGTGGACAGCCAGCGCGGGGCGTGGTCGAGGGTCTTGTCGGGCCAGGTGCGGTCAGGCAGCTTCTGCGGGACGAAGGGCTTGTAGCGACCGATGGGCATCTGGCTGGCCAGCTGACAGGGGAGGGGCTGAATTCGCGTCATCAGTGGTGGTCTCTCCGAAAGTGTGTGATTTCTCGGGCAGCCCGATCACCCGCAGCGAGGAGGCCACCCTTTCAACGGGTCTCGCTGCGGCACACAAGCAGGAGCGCGCGCGACATGTGTGTCAGAGTACACCGCAGTCGTGAAAACGTGGGATTCCTCTCAAATTCGTCCGAAGTCTGACATGGGCCACCGTAGGTGGGACCATCTGGTCATGCTGCTGCTTCACGACGCCCGCATTCTCGACCTGATTGACGGGTCCACTGGCGAACCCACCGATGTGTTGCTCTCCGACCGCGTCGTCGCCATCGGTCCGGAGGCCTGGCAGCGTGCCGCTGATTCCTCGGAGGCCGTGCGACGTGTCGACCTGGACGGACGCATCCTCATGCCTGGGCTGTGGGACGAACACGTCCACGTCGGGCAGTGGGCGTTGGCATCCCGAAAATTCCTCGTCAGCCAGACCGCTGATTACCAACAGGTCCTCGACGAGGTCGCGGCACACGTGGAACGACGCACGGATAGTGACGAGCCCATCCTGCAAGGGTTTGGTTTTCGGTCCTCGGTGTGGGACTCGAACCCGAATGCCGCACAGCTCGATGCCGTGACCGGAGACCGGGCAGCCGTCCTCGTCTCGGCTGATCTGCACTCGGTGTGGTGCAACACCGCGGCGATGCGCGAACTCGGCGTCCAGGGTGACGGATTCTTCCGCGAAAAGGCCAGCTTCGACATCCAGACCCAGCTTTCCCACGTCGATCCCCACGTGCTGGACGGTTGGGTCGGAAGTTGTGGGGGTGCGGCTGCTCGGCTAGGAATCGTCGGCATCCGCGACATGGAATTCGACACCGACGTCGAGACCTGGCTGCGGCGCGAGGCAGATGGACGCTGTCCGCTGCGAGTCGAGGTGAGCGTCTACCCCGAGCGTCTTGACGAGGCGATCGCGCAAGGGCTGGCCACCGGGCAGTCCCCCATCACTGAGAAGCCTGGTCCGAGCCGGGTCGCCATGGGCCCGCTCAAGGTCATCGTCGATGGCTCAATGTCAACGCGCACCGCGTGGTGCATGGATTCATATCCATCAGGTGGTGGGCCTGAGGGGACCGGAATCGACTCGGTCACGCCTGAGGACCTCGTCGAGCTCATGAGACGGGCGAAAGCTGCCAACCTGCAGTGTGCGGCCCATGCCATCGGTGATCGCGCCGTCCGGGAGGTCCTCGACGCCTTCGAGACGACCGGTATCTCGGGATCGGTGGAGCACGCCCAGGTCCTCACCGATTCCGACGTCCCCCGGTTCGCAAAGTTGGGAGTGCGAGCCAGCGTCCAGCCCCTGCACATGGTCGATGATCGTGACGCCACCGACGTCATGTGGGCCGACCGCGCCGATCGCTGCTTCCGATTCGCCGACATGGTGGACGCCGGGGCCGAGTTGGCGATGGGGTCGGATGCCCCGGTCTCCCCAGTCGATCCATGGGGTGCCGTACGGGTGGCCGTCGAGCGGACCGGGGACCATCGCCCGGGATGGCACATGGAGCATGCCCTCACCGTCTCCCAGGCCTTGCTGTCCAGTACTCGCCAGATCGCCAAGGTGGTCGAGGGCGGGCCGAGCGACGTCATCGCCGTGGGCCCCAACCCCTTCGACCTCTCCGGGAAGACACTGGCAGGGTTGACCAGTGACCTGACGATCGTCGGCGGAGAGGTGACGGCCTCAGCCATATGAGGCCGTCATCGGTCTCAGAACCCCAGCCGGTTGAGGTACTTCGGGTCGGACTGCCAATTCGGCAGCACCTTGACCTGCAGGTCCAGGTGAGTCGGCGTCCCCAGCAGAGCAGAGATCTGCTGCCTGGCCTGGGTGCCGACCTCCTTGATGTGGGATCCGCGATGACCGATCATGATTCCCTTCTGAGAGTCACGCTCGACGATGAGGGATGCGTGGACGTCGAGCAGCGGACGGTCCTCCGGCCGCCCCTCACGCAGCCCCATCTCCACGATCTCCACGGCCAGCGAGTGCGGGAGCTCCTCGCGCACACCCTCCAGGGCCGCCTCACGGATGAGCTCGGCGACGAGGGTCTCGGTCGGCTCGTCGGTGACTTCTCCGTCCGGGTAGTAGGCCGGCCCCTCGGGTAGCAGGGAGACGATAACGTCGTGCACCTCGTCGACCTGCTCACCGGAGACCGCCGAACAGGGGACGATCGCGGCGAACTCGATGCCGACCTCCTCCTGCAGCTTGTCGATGGCGGTGAGGTGCTCAACCATCCGCGCCGAGGAGACCAGATCCGACTTCGTCGCCAGCGCGATGAGTGCAGGCTTCCTGGGAAGGTCGGCGATCTGCTTGACGAGATAGGTGTCCCCCGGCCCGATCCGCTGGTTGGACGGCAGGCACACCCCGATGACGTCGACCTGGGTCCAGGTGTCGAAGACGAGGTCGTTGAGGCGCTGGCCCAGCAAGGTGCGCGGCTTGTGGAGTCCGGGAGTATCGATGACGACGATCTGGGAGTCCTCGTCGGTGACGACGCCGCGAATGACGTGACGGGTCGTCTGAGGCTTCGACGAGGCGATCGCAATCTTCGAACCGACCAAGGCATTCGTCAGGGTCGACTTGCCGGCGTTGGGACGCCCGACGAAGCACACGAACCCGGAATGGAACCCGGAGCGGGTGGACTCGGCCACCCTGGCGGCCACATAGTCGACGTCGGAGATCTCCTCGTCGTCACCGTCCATGAGATAGGCCAGCGAGGGCATCTCGTCGTCACTCATCGTCGTCCTCCTCATCGGGGTTTTCCTCGGGGGCTCGCTTCACCAGGCAGGTGTCCACCTGGTGACGTCGCCCGGTTGCCTTCTCTGCGGTGATCTCCAGCCCCTCCCAGATGATGACAGATCCGGGGATCGGGACGACGGACAATTCCTTGGCCATGAGGCCGCCGACGGTCTCGACGTCGTCATCGTCGACCTTGAGGTCGAACAGCTCACCCAGGTCGTCGACCGGCAGACGCGAGGAAATCCGGAAGACTCCGTCCTCGATCTCCTCGGTGAGAGTGGGCTCGGCGTCGTACTCGTCGACGATCTCGCCGACGATCTCCTCGACGATGTCCTCGATCGTCACCAGGCCAGCAGTGCCACCGAACTCGTCCACGACGATGACGAGGTGATTACGGTCACGCTGCATCTCGCGCAGCACCTGGTCAACCGGCTTGGAATCGGGAACGACGACGGGCGGACGCATGATCGACTCGACGGTCTCGGACGCGTAGCCCTCAGGGTTGTCGAGGACTCGACGGGAGAGGTCCTTGAGGTAGACGACCCCCCGAACATCGTCGAGGCTCTCACCAATGACCGGGACCCGGGAGAATCCGGAACGCAGGGCCAGGGACATGGCCTGACGCAAGTTCTTGGACCGCGGGATGAAGACGACGTCGGTACGCGGGACCATGACCTCCTTGGCGAGGGTGTCACCCAGCTCGAAGACCGAGTGGATCATCTCGCGCTCGCCGGCCTCGATGAGGTCGGAGGCCTCGGCGTAGTCGACCATCTCGCGCAGCTCGGCCTCGGAGGTGAACGGCCCCTCGGCGTATCCCTTGCCGGGGGTCAGCGCATTGCCGATGAGGATGAGCAGGGCTGCGATCGGGCCAAGGATCTGCGCCAACACACCCCACGGTCGCGACCAGAAGGTGCAGATGGCGGTGTCATGCTGGCGACCCAGGGTGCGCGGCGCCACTCCCCAGGCCAGGAAGTCGACGAGGACCATGATCGCCACGACGACGAGCACCTGCTGCCAGGGCAGATCGAAATGGCCGAAGATGAGGAAAGCGACGAGGGCCGTCGCCGTCACCTCGGAAATGACTCTCACCAGCATCGCGGTGTTGATGAAGGGGGCGGGATCGGCCACCATGTCCTGCACTCGCAGGTGAGGCTTCCACCCATCGGCGGCCAGCTCCTCGGCCTTGGAGTGGGACATGTGCTGAAGGGCCGTCTCCATGGCCACGTTGAGGCTTGCCAACACCGTGAAGATGAAAGCGATCGCAAGAACGACCCATTCCTGCTGCGTCACCGCTGACCTGCCTGTTCTCGATGATCATCCCATGCGGCGATGATCTCGTCGTTGAGTCCGAACATGACGCGCTTCTCCTCCGGCTCGGCGTGGTCGTGGCCGAGCAGGTGAAGCAAACCGTGGATGAGGAGGTATTCCGCCTCCCCGTCGGGGGTACGACCGTTCTCGGCCGCCTGGCGAGCCGTGACGGTCGGGCACAGCACGATGTCGCCGAGCAGACCTGACGGCGGGTCCTCGTCGTCGCCGGGAGCACGCATCTCGTCCATGGGGAAGCTCAGCACGTCGGTCGGTCCGGGAAGGCCCATGAACTTCTCGTGGTAGGCCTCCATCGTGCCCTCGTCGACGAGGATGATCGACAGCTCCGAGGAGGGATGGATGCGAAGCCGGTCGAGGGCGAAGGTCGCCAGTCCGACGAGCCCCTCCTCATCGGCCGGGGAGCCGGACTCATTGGTGATGTCGATCATCGGGTCTTCCTGTTCTTGCGCGGGTTCCTGGGGCCGTATGACTCGGCGACGGTGTCGTACCGGTCGTAGGCGGCGACGATCTTGCCGACGAGACGGTGACGGACGACGTCATGGCTGGTGAGGTTGCAGAAGGCGATGTCATCGATACCGTCAAGGATGCCCTGCACCACTCGCAGGCCGGACTTCACCCCGCCGGGCAGGTCGACCTGGGTGATGTCGCCGGTGACGACGATCTTGGATCCGGACCCCAGACGGGTGAGGAACATCTTCATCTGCTGGGGCGAGGTGTTCTGGGCCTCGTCGAGGATGACGAAGGCGTCGTTGAGGGTGCGGCCACGCATGTACGCCAGCGGTGCCACCTCTACGGTTCCGGCGCCGATGAGACGCGGGATGGAGTCCGGGTCGACCATGTCGCGTAGGGCGTCGTAGAGCGGACGCAGGTAGGGGTCGATCTTCTCCGAGAGTGTGCCCGGCAGGAAGCCGATCTTCTCCCCCGCCTCCACGGCCGGACGGGTGAGGATGATCCGGCTCACCTGCTTGGTCTGCAGGGCCTGGACCGCCTTCGCCATCGCCAGGTAGGTCTTGCCGGTACCGGCGGGGCCGATGCCGAAGGTGACGGTGTGGGCGTCAATGGCGTCGACGTAGCGCTTCTGGTCGAGGGTCTTGGGGCGAACCGTCTTGCCACGGCTACTGAGGATGTCGGCCGTCATGATCTCGGCCGGCCCCTCCCCATTGCGGGTCATCGCTACGATCCGGTCGACGTCGTCGGCAGACAGTCCCTGACCGGTACGGATGATGGTGGTCATCTCGGTGAGGATGTCGTTGGCGTCGGCAAGATCGGCGGGATGCCCGGCGAGGTGAATCTCGTTGCCCCGTACCAGGATGTCGGCACCAAGGGCGTCCTCGAGATGCTTGAGGAACTCGTCGTTGGGGCCGACCAGGGTGACCATGGGAATCGATGCGGGCACCGTCACGACTCGGCGCGCCTGGCCGGGGTTGCCGGTATCGGTGTTGTGGGAGTGCAAGGTGGTGGTCAGGGTTCTCTCCGGTATGACGCGAATGTGTACTCTCCCACTGTAGACGTAGCCAACGACTGTATTGGTCGCCGCGGTAGCCAGGAGGTGGAGATGGGACTGGGCTGGCTCGACGACGCCGCGTTCGTCCTGGGCACGGAGTTGTCCCTTGACGAGGTTCTGCGCGACGGGGTGCGCACCAGCGTCGCTCGGTGCTGGGTGGACGGTTCCACCGTGGCCAGCGAGGGGGCCCACACCGTCATTGCCAAGTGTTTTCGATCCAAGACCATGGCCCACAACTCCGGCGGTTTCGGGATCGTGCGGGAATGGGCTGGATTGGCGACGGTCCCCGGGGCGCCACGGTTGTTGGCCGCCGACCTGGATCTCGGGGTCATCGTCATGGCCGATCTCGGCGAGATGACGACCTTGGCCGATGTGCTGTCCGGATCTGATCCTGATGCCGCTGTGGAGGCGGCTCGGGCGTGGGGACGCGGACTGGGGGCGACGATGCGCGGGGCCGATGTGGCGACCTTCCGACAACTCATCAGGAAGGCCGATCCAGGGACGCTGTCCTCAGGCGGTCCGGCCTCTCCTCGGCTGCCAGGGCGTGGGGCGACGAGGCTCGCTGAGCTGTTGGACGACAGGGTGCTCAGCGCGGAGGCGTCGGCCGAGATCGGGCTGTTCGCCGAGCTCGCAGGCGGGGATGACGCCGTCCTCACCCAGGCTGATCCGTGTCCGGGAAACATCGTCATTCCCGCTGATGGGGGTGACGCCACCTTCATCGACTTCGAGGCCAGCAGCGTCCATCATCCCGCGGTCGATCTCGCACATCTGCAGGTTCCGTGGGTCAGTTGTGACGACTCTGGCCAGGTGAGCGAGGTTTTCAGGGAAGCTGCCATGGCCGGGTATCGGGAGGTCGGCCCCGAGGTGAGTGAGGACATGGTTGCCCTGGCTGCGGCTGCGGCCACCTTGCAAACCACCGAGTTGTCGCTGGGCCCGTTGCGGCGACGGGAGGCTTCCGGACGGTTCGGAAGCGGGCGTCAGCGTCTGGTCTCGCGGTGGCGGTGGGTGGCCGAGCACCCAGGAAGATCTCCGGAACTGGCCCGGATGTGTGGGAGAGCGGCTGACCTGGCCGTCCAGGATTGGGGTTGGCCCGGTGAGTTGGGGACGGTTCCCTGCTTCCGTGGGTGATCAGTCCGGAGGACAGCCCAGGAGGGCCGGCACCTCTTGACGCCGGCCCTCCGAGAGTCAGATCTCAACCGCGGAACTGATCGGTGGCCTTGACCAGCTCGGAGGCGACGAGCGGCTCGAAGGCTGAGTGACCAGCCAGCACGATGCGCAGATCCGCGCTCGGCAGGGCCTTGGACAGGCTGACGGCGGTGACGTCTGGGCAGCACATGTCGTAGCGGCCCTGGACGATGATCGTCGGGATGTCGGCGAGCTTGTGGGCATCGCGCAGCAGCTGCCCCTCAACCATGAATCCGTGGTTGACGAAGTAGTGGTTCTCGATGCGGGCGAAGGCCAGTGCGAACTCCGGATCGGAGAACTCCTCGACGTGGGACGGGTTGAAGGACAGCGAGGTGGTCGCTCCCTCCCAGGTCGTCCAGGCCACGGCGGCGGGGCCGTGGACATCGGGGTCGTCGTCCCAGAGCAGGTCGTAGTAGGCGGCGATGTTGTCGCGGGAGAAGTCATGTCCAGCTCGACGCAGCGGCTCGCAGAACTTGTCCCACAGCTCCGGGTACACCTCGGAGGCGCCGAAGTTGTAATACCAGTCGAGTTCCTGCTCACGTAGGGTGAAGATGCCGCGCAGCACCAGTTCGGTCACCCGCTCGGGATGGCTCTCGGCGTAGGCCAGGGACAGACACGATCCCCAGGATCCGCCGAAGACCTGCCAGCGCTCAATACCCAGCAGCTCACGGATCTTCTCAAGATCCTCGACGAGCTTCCAGGTGGTGTTGCTGGTCATCTCTTCCGGAGTGCGAGCCTTGGCGATGTGCGGGGTTGACAGGCCGCAACCGCGCTGGTCGAGGACGACGATGCGGTAGGCCTCGGGGTCGAAGAAACGACGGCGCTCGGTACCGCCACCACCGCCAGGGCCACCGTGCAGGAAGACCACCGGCTTGCCGTCAGGGTTGCCGCACTGCTCGACGTAGAGCTGTTGGCCATCACCCACATCGACCATCCGGGTGTCGTAGGGCTCGATCGGCGGGTAGAGATCCCGCTGTGGGCTGATGTTGAGTTCCGGGGTTGCAAGGGTCACGGAATCCTCCTTTGGTCGTGGTCGTCACTTCGATGGTATTCGTCAACATGGTTACCATTTCGCCGTGACATTAGACTCCACCAGCCGCAGGTCATCTGCCACCGTCCGTCCGACATATGCCGATCGCGGCTCTGGGCACTATGACATCCTCCTGACCCTCATGTGTGTCGTGGTCATCCTGTCGAACATCGGCGGATCGAAGGGAGTCCAGCTCGGCCCCATCACCACCGACGGCGGGTTCTTCCTCTTCCCGCTCGCCTACGTCATGGGAGACATCACCACTGAGATCTACGGGATCAATGCGGCTCGCCGCGCCATCGTCATGGGGTTCATCTGCTCGATCCTCTCGGTGCTGTGCTTCTGGGCGATCATCGCCCTGCCAGGGTTCAACGACTCCTACTCAGTGGCTCATGACGCCGCCCTCGAGATGTCGCTGGGACCGCTGTGGCAGATGGTACTGGCCGGGGCATGCGGATTCCTCGCCGGACAGTTCACGAATTCGGTCATCATGGTTCGCCTCAAGGCCAAGTGGCTGGAACGTGGCCTGGTCGGTCGTCTGATGGGGTCCACCGGCGCCGGTGAGGCCGTCGACACCGTCATCTTCTGTGCCATCGCGGCACCGGTCGTCGGAATTACCAGCTTCCGGCAGTGGTGCAACTACGCCTTCTTCGGATTCTTGTGGAAGACCCTCGTCGAGTACGCCTGCATCCCGATCACGACTCGGATCATCGCCTGGATCAAGAAGCACGAGCCGACCTACCAGGAGAGGCTGGCAGCGGCCCAGCACTGACGCCGTACCTCGAAACACCAGCGAAGTCTGCCGACAAACGCCGGTGGGGAGGTTGCCATCACGATGTCGGGCCGCTTTTAGCAGATCTCGCTGACGGTCCCGTACACCGGCGTCTTCGAACGTCACGACATGACACAACGGTGCGGGCCCCATCAGGACCCGCACCGTCACACCTTGCGGCGCCGAACGTCACGCCACTGATTCGTTCTGCTTCCAGGCGTTCTTGAAGCTGACCCGACCGTTCGTCTGCAGGATCGAACGTCGGTAGATCCTCTCTCCGGCGAGCACGGCGAAGACCGTGAAGACGAGGGTGACGATGATCGAGATGATCGGTTCCCACCACCCCGCGCGGTGACCGAGCATACGTAGCGGCATGAAGATCACCGAGGCGATCGGGACGTAGCTTCCGATCCTGCTGCTCAGGCCATCGGGACTCGACATCGAGAACACCACCCAGAAGTAGATGATCATGATGAGGTACATGAGCGGGGAAGCGGTATTCTGGAGGTCCTCATTGCGCGAGGCCATCGATCCAGCGGCGGCATACAGGCTTGCCAGGGCCACGAATCCGACGAGGAAGAACAGCAGGAACCACACCACCGACCACGACATCGCGACCGTGATGATGTCCGACCAGTGCGAGAAGGACACGGCGAGCATGCTCATCCCGCAGATGATGATGAGCTGGCCCACCGCCAGCACCGTGTTCCCGATGATCTTGCCGATGAGTAACTGCCGGGCAGGTACCCCCGTCAGCAGGATCTCCACGATCCTGGACTGCTTCTCCTCGACCACCGAGTTGGCGATCATCACGCCGTAGGTGATCGCCGACATCATGAACAGGATGCTGAAGACGATGGCCAGGGTGTACCCGACCGCTTCCGATGTGCCGTCCGATGGCTTCACCTGTCCGGTCTGAAGGGACATCCCCTTGGCCATGGCCGAGGCGTCAACCCCAGCAGCCTCGGCATTGTCAGCCACTGCTGTGATGGCCACCGCTCTCTCCATGATCCCGGTGGACGACCCGTCAGCCGAGGGGGTCTTCTCGTACCCGTCGAGGTGCCACTGGCCGTCCTCCTCGTGCAGGTAGACCGTGTTGTCGTCATCCTGGAGCTTGCGATGGGCCTCGTCCTCATCAGCAGCTCGAACCACCTCGATCTTGTCCACCGATCCTTTGGCAGCCAGGTCCCGCTGGGCCACCTTGACGACGGCAGCGGCCTTGTCATCGGTCACCACCACACTGTCGTGGTCGTGGTTGGAGGAGATGATGGACGACACCACCGGAATCGCCACGATGAGAAGCACCGTGATAATCATCGAGATGATGAATCCCTTGTCACGCAGCTTGATCCCGATCTCGCGGGCAGCGACCAGACGCCAAGCGGCAGATGTGTTCGTCATGACTGGGCCACCTCTCGGTAGATCTCGCCCAGGCTCGGGCGAAGGTGGGTCAGCTCAACCAGCCCGCCACGGTTCATCGATTCGGTGACGATGACGTCGAGGAGACGGTCGACCTGAGTGGGATCAGGGAATTCGACGAGAGCGGTGGTCCCGTCGACGTCGACGACCGTCAGTCCTGGCAACGAGCGCAGCCAGCCAAGATCGTCACGCGCTTCCACCCGGTGACGACGCGGACCGGCCTCGCGCAATTCCTCGATGGTGCCATTGGCAACCATGCGTCCCTCGTGCATGATGATCATGCGATCGCACAGCCGATCGACAAGGTCGAGCTGATGGGAACTGAAGAGGACCGCGACTCCCTGAGCGGTCTTCTCCCTCAGCACGTCGGCCATGGCGTCGACGGCCACCGGATCGAGCCCGGAGAAGGGTTCGTCGAGGATGAGGGCTACCGGATCGGCGAGCAGCGATGCCGTCACCTGGACCCGCTGCTGGTTACCCAGGGACAGCTTCTGCACCTGCTCGCGGGCACGATCAGCCAGCCCGAACCTCTCCAGGTATTCCATGGCCTCGGTGCGGGCCATCCGTGCCGAGGCCCCCTTAATCCGAGCGAGGTAGACAAGCTGATCGATGACCGGCTGCTTGGGATAGAGCCCTCTCTCCTCGGGCATGTACCCAACAGTGCGACGGTCCTCGGCCGTGATCGGCCTGCCTGACCACAACACCTGACCCGATGTAGGTTCCAGCACCCCGACGATCATCCGCATCGTCGTCGTCTTGCCAGCGCCATTGGCACCGACGAAACCCGTCATCCGGCCTGAGGGGATCTCAAAGTTCAGATGGTCGACAGCCACCAGATCCCCGAAAGTCCGGGTCAGTTCATCGACCCGAATCGACACCGGTTCTCGGCGGCGCATGTCCGTGTCGATCATGGCTACCTCCTGCGTCCTCGATCTGCGATCACATGACCATCACACCCAATTCCCGGTCATTGCACATCGGCGGCAAGGTGGATTTCAGTCTCGAGAGAACTCCCCCACACGGATGAGCCCC
The DNA here is from genome assembly GCF_000367205.1 of Cutibacterium avidum 44067. Taxonomy (NCBI): domain Bacteria; kingdom Bacillati; phylum Actinomycetota; class Actinomycetes; order Propionibacteriales; family Propionibacteriaceae; genus Cutibacterium; species Cutibacterium avidum. The sequence continues at coordinate 1,415,108 of NC_021064.1, forward strand.
GACTCATAGGCCAGGGCGACGAGCTGAACCCGATCTCGCAGGTCACACTTCATGAGGCAGTTGGAGACATGGGTCTTGACGGTCGCCTCGGAGACGATGAGTTCTTCGGCGATCTCGGCATTGGACAGGCCCCGCGCCACCAATGTGGCAACCTCGATCTCGCGGGCGGTGAGCTGCTCGACTCCCCTGCCAGTCACCGTCCTACCCTGGTGCACCGACCTGGCGATGACGCGGCGGGTCACCTCGGGAGCGAGCAGGGCATGCCCATCGGCGACCTGACGCAGACCCGCGACGAGGGACTCGGCGTCGGCATTCTTGAGCATGAATCCACTGGCTCCGGCATCGAGGCCATCGAAGAGATAATCGTCTCGGTCGAAGGTGGTGAGGATGACGATCTTGACGTCGCTGAACTCGCGAATCTTCGCGGTCGCCTCGATACCGTCCATGATGGGCATCTGGACATCCATGAGGACGATGTCGGGAGCGGTTTCCCTCACCACGTCCACCCCTTCGGACCCATTGGCAGCCTCTCCGACGACCGTGATGTCGGGCTCCACCGCGAGTATGAGACGGAACCCCTGCCGAACCAGTTTCTGGTCGTCGACCAGCACGACGCGCATCAGTCCTCCCCGTCCTTCATGTCCTCGATCCTCGTCTCCTCGCCATGATGCATCGGCATGACGGCGCGGACCCGCCATCCACCGACCCTGCGCGGACCCACCTCGATGGTGCCGCCCAGGGCCTCGACCCGCTCGGACATCCCGACGATTCCCACCCCGGTCGAGGGAGCCGATCGAATCGGCCGGCCATTGTCGGTGACCTCCACCTCGACCTCGTCCTCGCTGCAGCGCACCGACACCGTCACCTCGGTGGCACTGGAATGACCCTCCACATTGTTGAGGGATTCCTGCACGATTCGGTAACAGGTGTGGCCCAACAGTGGGCCGACCATGGAGTCGTCGCCGACCCGAAGCAAACGCACTGATGCCCGACGCTGCCCGTCACACAACCGGTCCAGGTCAGTCAGACCGAGACGCGCGCGGGACTCGTCACCGGCTCGCAGGGATCCCAGCAGGGAACGCATTTCAGTGACGGCCTCCCGGGACTCCGACTCCACGATTGCCAGGGCCTCTCGCGCCAGACCCGGACCGACGTCGAGGGCTCGACGAGCACCCGCGGCATGGATCCCCACGACCGACACGTGGTGCGCCACCGAGTCGTGCATCTCTCTGGCGATCCGCAATCTCTCGTCGAGGACCGCCTGCTCTGCCAGCTGGGTACGCTGCCGTTCAATCGTGGCGGCCTGACGGCGAACCTCGGCCAGGTCTCGCGCCCACAGCCAGGACACCTGCCCCACCAATGCAGCTCCGACGACGAAGGTGACATTGACGATGACATAGGTGAGGACAAGGTAGATGACCCCTTCACCGTTGCCGTCAGGATTGATGATCTTGAGCTGCTCGGTGAGCGACCTCCCGAAAGCCACCATGACGGCGACCCATCCCATGATGACGACGAAGACTGCCAGCATCGATCCCCATGCGATCCGACGTGTCCGCACCCACACCATGAGGGAGTAGTAGGAGAAGAAGAAGGCCAGGGTCGACACCCAGTTCGTCGCCACGTACGGCGTCGTGTAAGTGCCGATGATCCAGACCAGAGTCATGACGGCGGCCGAGGCGATCGGCACCACCCGTCGGAAGGAGACAGCCACGGCAAGGACCATGACGACGATGACGTCAGCTGCCCCGAGGGTGTCGAGACGGACTTGAAGAGCGGCCAGCAGGAGCCCACCGGCACCCACAGCCAGAGCGACGAGCACCCCGACGAGCACGTCAACAGCGGGCAGGAACCCCACTCCCGGGATCTGCCAGCCCTTCTGCTCCGGCACTCGCCGACGCCACAGGTCGTCCATCGCCATGAAGGACACGATCGACTCTCGCACGTCCCCGAGCGTAACGAGTGGCGCCGTCAATCTCCTCCGTCGCGAGGATGAGATGAGGGAGAACAGGCTTGTCAGTTGGCCTTGGCCAGCCTTCCACCATTGGCATTCCAGCGACCCATGAACTCGGTCTCGAGGGCATCCAACTCCCCGTTACGCATGGCAGCGCGTATCTGGTCGACGAGCCGAACCGTCCAGCGTTCGTTGTGGATCGTCGCCAGGGTGTTGGCAAGCATCTCCTTCGCCTTGAACAGGTGGTGGAGGTAGGCACGGGAGTAATGGGTGCAGGTGTAGCAGTCGCAGCCCTCCTCCAACGGACCGAAGTCACGCCGGAATCGAGCGGTGTTGACGTTGTAGCGCCCGTCGACGGTGTAGATGGCGGCGTTGCGGGCCACCCGGGAGGGATTGACGCAGTCGAAGGTGTCGGCACCAGCACGGCAGGCGGCGAAGAGGTCGTCAGGCTCGGAGATGCCCAGCAGGTGACGGGGACGATCCTCCGGAAGTTCCTCGGCACACCAGGTGACGATCCGCCCGAGATTGACCTTCTCGATGGCACCTCCCAGGCCGAAGCCGTCGAAACGCTGGCTGTCGATCTCCATCTGCGACAGATCCCGGCAGGCCTTGCGGCGCAGGTCCTCGTACTGGGCTCCCTGGATGACCCCTAAGAGAGCCTGGTACGGCTTGCCGACCCGGGCCTCGGTGAGGCGACGATGCTCAGCCAGACAGCGTTCGGCCCACCGTCGCGTCCGCTCCAACGCCTCCTCCTGGTAGGAGCGGGTATTCATGAGCGTAGTCAGCTCGTCGAAGGCGAACATGATGTCCGCACCGAGATGGTGCTGAATCCCCATCGACACCTCAGGAGTGAAGCGATGGAGGTCACCATTGAGCGGGCTGCGGAAGGTGACGCCGTCGTCGTCGACCATGGCCTTGCGGTCGGCGTCGGCAGCAATGACGTCTTCCTCGGTGAGCTCCGAGACGTCCATCGCCAGGGTCTTCTTGAACCCGGCGCCGAGACTGAGCACCTGGAAGCCGCCGGAATCGGTGAAGGTTGGGCCGGGCCAGTTCATGAACCGTCCCAGTCCGCCAGCCTCGTCGACGAGGTCTGGCCCCGGCTGCAGGAAGAGGTGGTAGGCATTCGCCAGCACGGCTTGAGCTCCCAGCTGCGCCACGGACTCAGGCAGCAGGGACTTGACGGTGGCCTTGGTCCCGACGACGACGAAGGCCGGCGTCTCGATATCACCGTGCGGGGTGTGGATGACGCCAGTGCGCCCATAGGAGTCGTCGAGGTGCGAGGTGACGTCGAATCCGAATGGCATGGGCGTCATTGTATTGACGAGTCCCCCCTGGGCGCGCCGGGCCAGAGGGGACCAGGGACACCACCTTGTCCCTCTCCGGTACGGCCCCTACTGCTAGCCTGTGGCTACGCTGTGAGCAATGTGGCTCACCTCCGGGAAGTACTGAGGATGGAAACCGCGCCAATAACCATGAGAGAAACACGCAATCGACACAAGCGCACAAGGTTCGCGACCTGCATGGTCGCGGCGATCTGTCTCATCACGACCAGCGCGTGCGGAAAAGTCAGAACGAGTTCCATCAGTGAAGCCGATACGCTTCCCGACGACGTCAGGATCGCCGCATCCTGGAGCCAACCAAATGACCCCATCTTCAATCGCTCGGGTTTTCTGTCCCTCGACGGCGACACCACCCATGAACTCAAAAAACTTGAAAACGCACCCCGATACACCAAAGCCAGCTCCGATAGTGATGGAAATGTCGACTTCATTGACTTTTCCAACATGTACGTCATAGGGAAATCCGGAACTAGGATCATACCCCGTCACGATTCTTATGTACCGGATTCACAATTCATCAACCCATACCCCCTCGGCGGCGGAGAATTCGCCTTCTTGTCAAATTGGGGCGAGGATCCATCAAATCCCGACGGGTACACATTCCTCCTCGAATTCACCAACGGCGCTTCGATGCACATACCGCACTGGGTGTCTGAAATTATACTGTGTAACAATCAGATCTACGGGCTATCATATAACACAAACCATGACCCTTCAGGGGTACAATTATTCCGTGTCGACCGGCAGCACCACAAAACAGTAGATCTCGGAACTCTTATGAGACCCCGGTGGGGATTGACCCCCAACAGCGGCCTCGCATGCCACGGGAGGGATCTCGTCGTGCGCTTGGGAGCAACGTCATGGAACAAAAAGCGACATATCCCCAAACCACCTTGGCATTCTTTGATCTGGAAACAGGATCAGCCCGGCAGATCCCGATCACCGATGAACACGGGAAACCCCTCAATACGATCGACGGCAGAGGAGTCCGCGAGGACAGCGGCTCAGACGCGGTCATCATGGGACATGAATTCATCTGGACCCTCCTGTCCGGGCAAGTCGTGGCCACTGACCTGACCACTGGAAAATCCCGCCTCATCGTGAACACCCACTTGGCCGCAGACCAGGGAAAGTCACCCCGAATCCAAGGCAAAACCGTCGGGGTGGTCGACACCGCCACCGACAGTCCTGTCATCAGACTTTACGACCTGGAAACCGGCGCCATGATCAAAGAAGTGGACCCATCAGCAGCAAAGAAAGCCCAAGAACGCTCCGGAGGCTTGTTCACCGGCCTGACCCTGTCAGGATTCGCCCTGGTGGTGCCGCGCTGAGGTCAGCCACAGAACCGATACACCGAGTGTGGGGCATCGATCCAGACCCTCCAGGGCACGGCGAACCGACAGCAGCGCCATGATCGTGGCAGGTACGCCACTATGGTGGGCCCCGTGCGCGGAGTTTTTCTCATGTTAGGAGCTGTCCTCTCAGTTCAAATCGGGGGAGCTTTGGCTGCCACCCTCATCCCTCAGGTGGGACCGCTGGGAACCGTTGCGTTGCGAATGTCGCTGGCCGCCCTTCTCATGGCCCCTGTCGTCAGACCTCATCTACACGGCCACACCCGCGACGACTGGATGAGGGTGCTGGCTCTGGTCATCGCCCTGGGCGGCTTGAACACCGCCTTCTACTTCTCCCTGGAGCGATTGCCGCTGGGTGTGGCGGTGACCGTCGAGTTCCTCGGGCCACTGGGGATGGCCGCCCTGGGAAGCCACTCAGTGCGTGACTGGTTGGCGATCCTGCTCGCTCTGGGCGGTGTCGTCGGGGTCTCCGGTGCCCTCAATGCCGATTGGGCCAGCATCAGCATTCTCGGCCTCCTGCTGGCCTTCACCGCCGGTATCTTCTGGGCCCTCTACGCCAAGTCAGCACAGCTCGTCGGGGCGAGTTGGTCGAAGCTCGAGGGGTTGTGGTGGGCCATCGCGCTGAGCTCGGTCGTCCTGCTGCCGATCGGATTCGTTGCCCAGGGGGCTGACCTCGTCCAGCCCCGTCACCTCCTCATTGGTCTCGTGGTAGCTCTGATGTCCTCCGCCCTGCCCTACAGCCTGGAGATGTACGCCCTGCGCCACATTGACACCACGGTCTATGGCGTCTTCACCGGTATGGAACCGGCCGTGGCCGCAACTGCAGGATTCTTCATCCTGGGCCAGACCCTCACCCCGGTGCAGATGGTCGGCATGGCTTTCGTCGTCGCAGCGGCCTGGCTCGTCATGGCCCGCGGCCGTCAGCACGACTGACTACGCTGGTCGGTACGAACCGCCACCCCGAAAGGACCATCGATGGACGTCAACTCCCCTGCGCTGCAACCGCGTGGCCTGGAGAAAGTGGCCAAACTCATCGACAGGGGTGTTCGCATCCCCAATCCGTTGACCGTCGACATTGACGACGACGTCGACGTCGACAACATCAGCGGTGACGGTGTCGTCATTGGCCCCGGATGTCGGATTCGTGGCCGTCGCACGGTCATCTCCGCCGGGTGCGTGCTCGGCGACGAAACCCCCATGACGATCCAGGACTGCCAGCTCGGCACCGGAGTCAAGCTCAAGGGCGGCTTCGCCCAGGACGCCGTCTTCCTGGCCGGAGCGAACATGGCATCGGGCGCGCACGTCCGTGGCGGCACCATCCTCGAGGAAGAGGCCAGCGGGGCCCACACCGTCGGCCTCAAGCAGACCGTTCTGCTGCCATTCGTCACCCTCGGCAGCCTCATCAACTTCTGTGACGTCCTCATGGCCGGAGGAACCTCTCGGTCGGATCACTCCGAGGTCGGGTCGTCCTACATTCACTTCAACTTCACTCCTGACGGCGACAAGACGACGGCATCCCTCTTCGGCGACGTCCCGCACGGGGTGCTGCTCAACCAGCACCCGATCTTCCTCGGCGGTCAGGGTGGGACGGTCGGTCCGGTGGCGACCGGATTCGGAACCGTGGTCGGGGCTGGGTCGATCCTGCGTGACGACATCCCCGACGACGACCAGCTCGTCCTCACTCCTCCGCCCGCCGGTCGGCAGCGTCCGGTGACCCCGGCCAGCTACGCCAAGCTCGACAGGATCATCGCCCACAACGTCACCTACCTCGGCAACCTGTCGGCCCTGGAGGCCTGGTACCGCCAGATTCGTCGCCTCTTCATGTCGCGCGACCGGCTGTCCGGGCTGGTATGGCAGGGAGCCCTCGACAACCTCGTCTCGGCGCGCGCCGAGCGGGTCAAGAGGCTCAGGTCCCTCATTGGCAAGGTACAGCCGACTGACGCGGGCCGAACTCAGTTGATCGAGAATCGTGACGCCTTCCTGTCCGCCCTCGACGTCGTCGACGCCCAGGCTCCCGGGGACGTCGTGCGGCTTTGTGATGCTGCCGCGAACAGTGGAGCCGAGTACCTCGACGTCGTGCAGGGATTCGACGAAACCACCCAGACAGCCATCGTCGAGTGGCTCGGCAGCATCGTCTCCGCCCAGCAGTCCCAGGCTCAAGACGTCATCGACCAGCTGCCGTTGCCGTTCTGATTTCGCTGTTCTCCTGGTGTTCCGGAGCCTCGACCCGAAACTGTCGGCGTCCACAGCCATGATGAGCGTCGAGGGGAGGGGCCATGACACCAATGTCTGAAGCACCGGACGGTGACCTGCACAGCCGCGGATTGGCAATCCTGCGCTGTCTCGTCGGTCGCGATGATGCCGAGTTCCACCCCGGCCAGTGGGAGGCGGTCGAGGCCTTGGTGGCCCACCGCCGACGTGCACTGGTGGTGCAACGCACCGGATGGGGAAAGTCGGCGGTCTACTTCGTCGCTGCTCTGTTGCAACGAGCTGCCGACTTCGGACCGACCCTCATCGTCTCCCCTCTCATCGCCCTCATGCGCGACCAAGTGGCTGCAACGGAGCGCGCAGGTGTGCGAGCCGCCGCGATCTCCTCGGCCAATGTCACGGAGTGGGCTGACATCACCAGTCGTCTCGACGCTGACGAGATCGACGTTCTGCTCGTATCTCCGGAACGACTCGTCAATCCGAAGTTCGCCAGTGAGCAACTGCCTGATCTGGTGAGGCGACTGGGAATGCTCGTCATCGACGAAGCCCACTGCATCTCGGACTGGGGCCATGATTTCCGTCCTGACTACCGACGTATCCGGGATCTCGTCTCGGCACTGCCTGCCGAGATCCCGGTGCTGGCGACGACGGCCACCGCCAATTCGCGAGTCGTCCAGGACGTCGCCGAACAGATCGCACCAGGCCACGACCGTGACGACGTGTTCGTGCTGCGCGGGCCGTTGGCCCGGACGTCTCTGCGTCTCGGTGTGCTCAACCTGCCCAGGCCAGCCGATCGTCTGGCCTGGCTCGTGCAGCACGTGGGTGAACTGCCCGGCTCCGGGATCATCTACTGTCTGACGATCTCCACGGCGGAGGACACCGCTCGAGCACTGGCCGAGGCCGGACACCAAGTGCAGGCCTATACCGGACGCACGGACCCGGAGGAAAGGGCCGTCCTCGAGGAGGCTCTGCGCAACAACCAGGTGAAAGCCCTCGTCGCCACCAGTGCCCTCGGCATGGGGTTCGACAAACCCGATCTGGGATTCGTCGTTCATCTGGGAGCACCGAACTCCCCCATCGCCTACTATCAGCAGGTCGGACGGGCCGGCCGCGCCACCGAGAACGCTGACGTCCTGCTGCTTCCGGGTCCTGAGGACCAGGGGATATGGACCTACTTCGCAACCGCATCCATGCCTACCCAGGAACGTGCCGACACTACTCTGGGAGCACTGTCCAACGGTCAGGTGCTGTCGGTGCCGGCGTTGGAGACCCGCGTCGACATCAAACGCAGTCAGCTCGATCTGCTGCTCAAGGTGATGGCGGTCGATGGGGCGGTCGAGAAGGTTCGTGGTGGTTGGCGGGCGACCGGAAAGCCGTGGATCCATGACACCGAGCGCTACGAGCGGATATCCCAGGCGCGACGCGATGAGCAACAGGCCATGCTCACTTACGAACGGCTGGACACCTGCCGGATGGCCTTCCTCACCGGACAGCTCGACGACCCGTCGGCGGCTCCCTGCGGTCGCTGCGATGTTTGCGCCGGACCTTGGTACCCGACGGACATTGACCCGGCGGCATCGTCCTCGGCGACGACCACCCTGGATCGGGTCGGTGTTCCCGTCGAACCGCGCATGACCTGGCCGTCAGGCATGGACACCCTGGGAATTGGCCTCAAAGGTCGCATCAGCGCCGACGAGACGGCCGAGGAAGGACGGGTCATCGCCAGGCTCTCTGATCTGGGCTGGGGCGGCCCGTTGCGAGACCTGCTTCGTAACGACGCCGACGGCGTGCCCATCGACACCGAGATCACCCCAGCATTGGCCAAGGCTTGCATCCGGGTGCTGGCCGAGTGGGATTGGGAGCATCGTCCAGCCGCCGTGGTCCGAGTGGCATCCGTCACCCGACCTCACCTCATCGACTCTCTCGCCTCGGGGCTCGCCCGCGCTGGCCGCCTCCAGGATCTTGGCGGTCTCGATCTCGCAGAGAATGCCCCACGTCTCGATCCGTCAAGGAACTCGGCTTATCGCCTCCGCGACGTGCATGATCGTTTCAGCGTCGGGCCACAACTCATGTCCCGCCTGTCCCACCTCGGCGGCGCCCCTGTTCTCCTCGTCGACGACGTCATATCCACGCGATGGACGATGACTGTCGGCGCACGCCTGTTGAGGCGAGCTGGGTCTGGCCCTGTTCTGCCGCTGGCACTCGCGCTGACCCAGTGACACCCCGGGGATCACGCACGAATCGCACCACTCGTCCGTCACCGCCACCGTCTCTGTGTTGTCGTCATGAAACAAAAGTGGATTCGTCACCTAAACGCGAACGCGACCACCCCAGCGACCCGTGGTGGGGCACGATGGAAGTAGCACCTATCAGCCAGGAGGATTCATGTCCCTTGCCAAGTTCACCGCCCGTTCCGCTCTGTCGGCGATCTTCATCACCGGAGGCCTCGGCGAGATCAAGAGCGCCGATCAGCTTTCCGGCGCTGTCGACGGACTGCTCGCGAAGCTGCCTGAGGCAGCTACCTCTCAGATCCCCGATGTTGATCCCAACCTGCTGGTCAAGGCCAACGGCTGCACCATGTTGACCGCTGGATCCCTGCTGGCCCTCGGCATCAAGCCGCGTCTGGCCGCCACCATCCTGGCTGCCCAGCTCGTCCCCGTGACTCTCGCTGGCCACCCCTTCTGGGAGAAGGATGACGACGAGAAGATCGGTGAGCAGATCCAGTTCCTCAAGAATCTCGGTCTCATCGGCGGCCTGCTCGCCGTCGCTCTTGGTGGCGCCACCAAGAAGAAGTGATCCACTGAGATGCCGTCGTGCCACGGCGACACGCTCTCCACGCCAATGATGGGGCCGGACGGATCATCCGTCCGGCCCCATCGTCATGCCAGGTACGACGCGCTGCGGGATGCTCTCACTCAGCCATACCGACCATGGCCTGCAACTGGGCGAGGCCGACCACGCCTGCGGTCGAGGTCCGCAACACCCCATCGGAGACGGTGACCGGGCGAGCTCCGGCAGCCACGAAGGACTCAACTTCTTGGTCGGTGATGCCGCCCTCAGGCCCGACGATGACGATCACCTCACCAGACTCGGGCAGGTCCTGGCTCACCAGAGGCTCGGTGGCCGACTCGTGGAGCACATAGGCAGCGTCAGCATCGCGAATCCTCTCAACCACATCCTTGGTCTGCGCCAATTCAACCTGGGGAACGAGGAATCGTCGTGACTGCTTGGTGGCCTCACGGGCAGCCGCCTGCCACTTCGCCACACCCTTGGCCTGCCTGTCGCCTTTCCAGCGCACGATGCTGCGATCGGCCGGCCAGGCCAAGATCTCGTGGACACCCATCTCGGTGAGGGTTGCCACCGCAAGCTCAGCGCGGTCGGTTTTCGGCAGGGCCTGGACGGCAACCCAGCGGTGAGCCGTGACAGGGACCTCGAGCACCTCGGTCACCTCGACGCTCACGGATCCCTTCGTCACCTCGACGGCAGGTCCGCGCACCGCATGTCCCACGCCGTCGGTGACGAGGACGGACTCCCCCACCCGAATGCGGCGCACCGAACCGGCATGGTGGCCTTCCGCACCGGTGATCTCGACCACCGACCCGGGCGTGGCCCCGGCAACCTCCCCGAGGAAGCAGGCGTCACTCATCCGCCGAAGGCTTCCTTGATGCGGGAGAACATGCCGCGTCCACCCGACTTCTCCACGGACGCCGACACCTTGGTCTCCCCGCGGACCTCGGCCAACTGGCGCAACAGGTCCTTCTGGTGGGAGTCGAGCTTGGTCGGTGTCTGAACAATGAAGGTGACGCCCAGGTCACCCCGACCGCCACGACGCAGCCGCGGCACTCCCCGCTCAGGCACGACGATGCGGGTTCCCGACTGGGTTCCTGCCGGCACCTCGACGGTGACCGACTTCTGGGACTCCTCGAAGTCCTCGCGATCGGCCTCGAGGGTGTGCACCGGAACCTTGGTTCCCAGCGCAGCCGCCGTCATCGGAATCGTGACGACCATCTCGAGGTTGTCACCCTCGCGGGTGAAGACCTCATGCGGGCTGATCGTCATCTCGATGTACAGATCACCTGCCGGGCCACCACCGGGCCCCACCTCTCCCTGCGAATCCAGGTGGATCCGGTTGCCATCGGCAACACCAGCAGGAATCTTGACGTTGATGGTGCGGGTGGTGCGCACTCGTCCCTCACCGGAGCACTCCTGACACGGATCCGGAATGACCGTGCCGTAACCACGACAGGTCGGGCAAGGCTGGCTGGTGCGAATGTCGCCCAGGAAGGAACGCTGCACCGTGATGACCTCACCGCGTCCCTGACAGGTGTTGCAGGTGACGGGCTCGGAGCCGGACTCGGCCCCCTTGCCCTGACACTTGGGACACACAACTGCGGTGTCGACCTCCAGCGGCTTGGTGACGCCGAACACCGCCTCGGCCAGGCTCAGGCACATCCGCACCAGGGCGTCCTGACCTCGCCGGGTCCGGGAGCGTGGCCCACGTCCGCCACCACCGAAGGAGGTTCCACCACCGAACATGGCGTCAACGAGGTTGGTGAAGTCGAATCCAGCGCTGCTGAATCCTCCCTCCCCGAATCCGCCCATGCGGGCGTTCGGGTCACCACCACGGTCGAAGACGGCGCGTTTCTGCGGATCCTGGAGCACCTCATAGGCCTCCTGGACCTTCTTGAACTCGTCCTCGGATCCCGGTCCGGCGACATCGGGGTGGAGTTTCATGGCCTTGCGGCGATAAGCCTTCTTGATCTCGTCGGCGCTCGCATCGCGGGAAACACCGAGAATCTCGTAGTAGTCGTTGCTCAAGGATCATCCTTCTGCCAGGAACCGGCCCACATAACGGGCCACGGCTCGCACGGCTGCCATGGTTGAGGGGTAGTCCATTCGGGTGGGTCCGACCACGCCGAGACTCGACAGGGTATCGTCGGATCCATATGTGCTTGCCACCAGTGAGGTGGACTGGAAGGGCACGTCAGTGTTCTCGGCACCAATACGCACCGTGACCTCACCGGCTTCTCCAGCGGTGGCCTCGCCGAGCAATCGCATCAGGACGACCTGCTCCTCGAGAGCCTCCAGAACCGGACGCACCGTCGTCTCCCACTGTGCACCGAATGCGGTGAGATTGGGAACCCCGGCAACCACCACGCGGGCGGATGGGTCGACGGCGAGGATCTCCAGGACGGTCGCGACGACGGAGGTCGCGCGCGGCCCCTCAGCCGGCCCGAGTTCGTCAAGAAGCCGATTGAGGGAGTCGACGGCCTCTGCCACCGTCAGACCGACGAGGGCCCGGTTGAGCCGGGCGCTAAGGGCGACAAGATTCTGCTCGTCGTGACCGGGAAGCTCCACGATCCGCTGCTCCACCGACCCCGAGGACATGATGAGGACGATGAGGATGCGGTCGGTCGACAGGCTCACCAACTCGAGGTGACGGATCGTCGCCGTCGTCGCCACCGGATACTGCATGATGGCGACCTGGTGAGTGATCTGGGCGAGCAGTCGCACCGTGCGACGCACGATGTCATCGAGGTCGACGGCTCCGGTCATGAAGGCCTGGATGGCCCGGCGCTCTGGCCCGGACAGCGGTTTGAGGGTGGCGATCCGGTCGACGAAGAGGCGATACCCCTTGTCAGTCGGAATACGACCGGCGCTGGTGTGGGGGTGGGTGACGTACCCCTCCTCCTCCAGGACGGCCATGTCATTGCGAACGGTTGCCGGGGACACCCGAAGTCCGTGGCGTTCCACCAAAGCCTTGGAACCCACCGGCTCCTTGCTGGAGACGTAATCGGTGACGATGGCCTTGAGCACGTCGAGCTTGCGGTCGTCGAGCACAATCCCTCCTCACGCGATCCCATCGGGTACAAGTCCCACTTTGGCACTCTCAGGTGCCGAGTGCCACCTTATCGCGTTCACCTGACGTCCTTCTGCCTCTCTCGCTGGCAGCGCACCCCCCGGGACGTGCCACACTGGTGGCCATGTCGACGAATCCCGAGACTCCCCAGTGGTCCGCTCTCACTGCCCGGGTATGGACGGCCGTCGTCGAACCAGAAGCCGTCACCTGCGGACTGGTCGCCGGTGACGATCATGTCCTCCTCATCGACACCGGCTCGGCTCCTGAACAGGGACACGCCCTGGCGATGTCGGCGGCATGCATGCTAGGTCGTCCGGTTGATCGGGTCGTCATCACCCACCATCACTATGACCACAGCGGCGGGCTCCCTGGGATTGACGGGGCTGAGACCTGGATGCATGAGGCCGCCCTGGCTCACTGTCCTGATCTCCGGGTCGACCATCCCATCGCGCTGATGGCCTATGTCGACCTGGGCGGCGTCGGCGCCGAGGTCATCCACCCCGGTCCGGCCCACACCGACGGGGACCTCGTCGTCATCGTCCGCGACGAGAAGGTGACCTTCGTCGGGGACCTGGTGGAGACCGCAGGGGAGCCACAGTCCGACGAGACGACCGATGTCCGCGGCTGGCCGCGCGCCATTGACTCGGTCATCACCGGCACCGATGGTGTAGGCGTCTACGTACCTGGCCACGGGCACCCGATCGATGCGACCGCCGTCATGAAGCAGCGCGCCGATCTCGCCGAGAGAGTCCCCGTCGAGATCCCGCTCACCCCGGTGACCGGGCACGTTCCTCCCCAGCTGGCCTGATGCGGACCCGGCCCCGCACGGCTAACTCAGCGCAGCAGTTCAGCAACCACCCGGTAGGCATCCTCGTCGGCTGCGACGACGAGTGTTCCCGACATCTCGCGAGGCCCGTACTCCGCCCCGTCGACAGTCCGAACAACCCCGCCGAGCTCGCGCACCATAAGGGTGCCAGGCAGGTGATCCCATGGGTAGGAGTGCTGATAGGCGGTGACGTCGTTCTCCCCCAGGCAGATCAGTGGGTAGTCCACCGCGCAGCACCACTTCGACATCCGCCACTCCACCTGTGGTGAGGCGATCTTGTAAGCCTCATGGGTCGTCGCGGCGCGAACCGGGATGTGGGACCCGTCGCGGGTCACCGTCTGACCGTCGCAGGTGACCCCGGCACCGCGCTCAGCACACCACATGTGGCCGTGCTGGGGCTGCCAGATCCAGGCCCTCACCGTTTCGCCACGAATAAGTTGAGCGAGCATGACCCCGTGGTCCACCGATCCGTGGACGAAGTTCTTCGTGCCATCGATGGGATCGATGACCCACGCCAGGTCGGCGCCCGGAACGGCGTCGAGGATGGTCGGGTCGGCAAAGGCGGACTCCTCCCCGACGACGACCCCACCGGCGTGCTTGGTCAGCGCCGCACCAAGCTCCTTCTCGGCCTGACGATCTGCGTCGGTGACGAAGTCTCCGGGCTTCTTCTGGTGGATCTGGTGATCATTCAGGGACCGGAACCGCGGGTCGATGATCCTGGCACTGACGTCCCGGATGAGGTCGCAGACCGTCTCGGCGTCGATACTCATGCCGTCTCCCCATCGTCCAGCTCGTCGACATGGTCACAGGTGACGAAGTCGATGAGTTTCTCCATCTCGGTGTTGAACCGTGGATCCAGGTCGTGCCAGTCGCGCACCCTCTTCAACATGGCCTGCCAGGCCTTGCCCACGTCGGCCTGGGTGGAGTGTGGCAGGCCGAGACGTTTCAGGGTGCCGAGCTTGAAGTCCTCGTCCATCGGAACCTCCGGCCACCCCTTCCGTCCGATCCGCTCGGGCTTGATGGCCTGCCAGATGTCGATGAACCGGTGTCCGGTGATCATGACGTACTCGCCATATCCGCCGCGTCTCACCTCGTCAGCCACGCGGGATTCCTTGGTTCCGGCGACGAGGTGGTCGACGAGCACTCCCAGTCGATGCCCGGGGCCCGGCTTGAACTCGGCGACGATTCCGACCAGGTCGTCCATACCGCCCATGTATTCCACGACGACCCCGACGTGGCGCAGGTCGTCTCCCCAGATCTTCTCGACGAGTTCGGCGTCGTGACGACCCTCGACGTAGATGCGGCTGGGAAGCGCAACGCGGGCTGGCCCAGCCGCTCCGGCAACGGACCCCGACGCCGTGTGCTTGATGCTGGCACTGCCCTGACGAGGGGGGATGCACAGATTGACGGGCTTGCCGTCCACCCAGAAACCCGGACCGATGGGGAAGGACTTGCGCTTGCCCTTGCGATCCTCGAGCACGACCAAGCCGTTCTGCCACGCGACGACGGCCCCGACGTATCCGCTCGATGGATCCTCGACGACCATGTCGAGTTCCAATGGCATATCGACGCTTGCCTTCATGTGAGAGGTGCGCCAGCCACTTGCGAGGACGTCGTGGGAATACCGGTCGATCACGGTAGCCACTGTATTGCCACGCATGGCCATGACGACAAGCCGTGCATCACCAGCTGAAATGACCCGCCCGGCATGGCCACCCGCGCAATGACCTCACACCAGCAGATCCGTGATGATCCTGTCGGCCACCATTCGCCCGGCCAGGTTGAGCACCAGGTGACTGCCCTGGATCGCCCCGAGTCCCTGCTCCACGACGTGGTCAGCCCGGTGACGTTCCACCTCCGTCAGCTCGGATAACGGCAACCCGTCAGCCAGACGCAGCTGCAGCAGCACCGTCTCCTCATGATGCTGCTCCGTGTCGAGGACCTCGTGGTCCTCGACGGGCAGACGACCCTCGGCCAGCCTGCTCCGGTACATAGCAGGATGCTTGACGTTCCACCACCTCGTCCCGTTCACGTGGGAGTGGGCTCCAGGACCAATCCCCCACCAGTCATGTCCCAGCCAGTACGCCATGTTGTGACGACACCGGTGGTCATGACCGTCGCGGGACCGGGCCCAGTTCGACACCTCGTAGTTGACGTACCCCGCCTCGGT
This sequence comes from Cutibacterium avidum 44067, assembly GCF_000367205.1. NCBI lineage: Bacteria > Bacillati > Actinomycetota > Actinomycetes > Propionibacteriales > Propionibacteriaceae > Cutibacterium > Cutibacterium avidum. The sequence continues at coordinate 1,430,818 of NC_021064.1, forward strand.
GAGGGCCTTCTCGGCGATGAGGTACTTGTCGGCGAGGTCGTCCTCGTCAGTCATCGATAATTCGCCACGCCGGATGCGCGCTGCCAGCCTGGTGCCCTCCTCAACAATGAGGGAGTAGGCGGAGACGTGATCGGGCTCGGCCGACAGCGCGGCCTCGAGACTGCACCGCCAGGAATCCATGTCCTCCCCGGGAGTGCCGAAGATGAGGTCGAGGCTGACGTCGTCGAATCCCACCTGGCGGGCCAGCCTTGCCATCTCCACGGCACGCCCGGGCCGGTGACGACGATCCAGAATCGTCAGGACGGACTCATCGGAGGACTGCATTCCCATGGACAATCGGTTGATCCCGGCCGCGAGCAACCCAGAAAGCACATCCTCGTCCAGGGTTTCCGGGTTGGCCTCCGTGGTGATCTCGGCGTCGTCGTCGATCCCCCACGCAGTACGGATGTGATCGACGAGCTCTCCCAGTTGGGCCGGGGTGAGCATCGTCGGAGTGCCTCCCCCGAAGAAAATGGTGGACACCGCCGGACGCCGTCTCCACATCTGCCCAGCGAGGTCCAACTCGCGATGAGCCGCCTCCAGGTAACCAGAGATGGCGTCCTCCCCCATGGCTGAGAGCACATAGGTGTTGAAGTCGCAGTATCCGCACCGGGACGCACAGAACGGCACGTGCAGATAGATGCTCCATGGGCCGTCAGCTGCCTGGAGCTGGGGCAGGTCGCCGTCTGCGTGAGTCATGGTCCTCCTGATGTCCAAGGTGCGAATGCGGCCCTTGCATGATGCCATCTGGGCCGAAGACGGCTCAGCCACACGAGTCCACAGCTATTCGAATGGCGAACACCACGATCAACGGGTGAAATTTCAACAGTTTGAGGTTTAAGCTGCCGTCATGAATTTCTCTCGCCGTCACTTCCTCAGCGCATCCGCCGGTTTGGCCACTGCCGCGGTCCTGACCGCATGCGGATCGAACACCGGTGGCGTCTCCACCGACTCGAAGTCCAGCGCCGCTTCGGGTGGCTCCGGAAAAATCGTCCAGTGGTACCACGAATACGGCGAGAAGGGGGTCCAGCAGGCCGTCAATCGCTACGCCAAAGATTACAAGGACGCCACGGTTACCGTGAAATGGAACCCCGGTACCGACTACATGAAGCTGCTGAGCACCACCCTGCTGTCCGGATCGGGCATCCCTGATGTCTTCGAGTCTGAGTACGGCGCCACCCTCGACATGATTCAGAAGGGTCAGGTTGTTGATCTCACCGACACCATCGGTGACGCCAAGTCCAAGTTCTCGAAGCCGGTGCTAGATCGCATGACCCTCGACGGCAAGATCTACGCGATCCCGCAGGTCGTCGACATGCAGCTGCTCTACTACCGCAAGTCGGCCCTGGAGAAGGCCAAGCTGTCGGCCCCGACCACCTTCGAGCAGCTCGTCGAGACTGCCAAGGCCGTCAAGACCAAGGAGATGGGCGGCTTCTTCGCCGGCAACGACGGTGGCGTCGGTGTGCTCGGCAACCTCCTCATCTGGGCCTCCGGATTCGACCAGCTCAACGATGACCACACTGATGTCGCCTTCATGGAGCAGGCCTTCTTCGACGCCGTCGCCGCTTACCGCGACTTCTACAAGTCCGGCGCCCTGCTGACTGCCGCCTCCAAGGATTGGTTCGACGCCTCCCCCTTCACCAATGGCGAGACCGCCATGCAGTGGGGTGGCCTGTGGTCGTTGGGCGACATCTCCAAGAAGTGGAAGGACGACTTCGGCGTCATCCCGTTCCCTGCCATCGGTAAGTCCGGCAAGCAGGCCGTGCCCTTCGGCGCCTACGGTTCCTGTGTCGCTGCCAAGGGAGCAAACAATGACGTCGAGGCCGCCAAGAAGTACGCCAAGTGGCTGTGGGTCGATCAGACCGACAAGCAGGTCGACTTCGCCAACTCCTACGGCACCCACATCCCGTCGCAGCCTGACCTCACCGACAAGTGCTCCCAGATCAGCAGCGGCGCAGGCAAGGCCGCTGCCGAGATGGTCGACAAGCACGGCAAGGCCGCGAGCCTCTTCTGGACCTCCAAAATTTCTGACGCCTACAGCGCCGCGCTCACGAACGTCGTCAAGAAGGGTGCAGACCCGAAGTCGGCCTTTGCCGGAGTGCAGTCGACGGCCAAGGCCGAGCTCAAGCGCGTCAACAAGTGAGTTCGTCGGCAGTCTCGGTGCCCCCCACCCGCAGTTTCTGGCAGCGGGTTCGGGGGCACCAGGGGCGTAACCTCTGGTTTGCCCTGTTCGTTGCGCCGTTCCTGATCGGACTGCTGGTCTTCGTCTACATCCCGATCATTTGGAGCGCCTACCTGTCGCTCTTCGACGCCCGGGCAACCCTGTCCCCCACGAAGTTCGTCGGTTTCGCGAACTACCAGAACCTGTTGTCGGACACCCTGTTCCGCAACTCGATGCTGGTCTTCATCATCTTCGCGGTCTTCATTGTTCCGCTCACCTACGTCTGTTCCCTGGCCCTTGCGCTGGCCCTCAACAACGTCAGCAAGTTCCGGGCCTTCTTCCGCTCCTCCTTCTTCATCCCGACAGCCTGTTCCTACGTCGTCGCGGCAATGGTCTGGCGACTCAGCTTCTTCAACGGAGCACGGTTCGGCCTGGCGAACTCCCTGCTGCGCAAGGTCGGCGGTAACAACATCGACTGGCTGTCCGGAGTGGGCTACTGGTACTGGATCGCGCTGATCTCACTGCGGTTGTGGCTGCAGGTCGGCTACTACATGATTCTGCTCATCGCGGGTCTCAACCGCATTCCCACCGACACCTATGAAGCTGCCGCGATTGACGGTGCCGGCCGCTGGGCGACCCTGCGTCACGTCACCATGCCGCAGCTGCGGGGAGTGAGTGCGGCCGTCCTCATGCTGCTGCTCATCGGTGCTTTCCAGGCCTTCGACGAGTTCTACAACTTGTTGTCCTCCTCAGGCACCTACCCGCCCTACGCTCGCCCCCCGCTGGTGCACCTGTACCTCATCAGCGTCGGTGGAGCCGACCAGGATCTCGGTATGGGTGGCGCCGGGACCGTCACCCTCACCGCCATCATCGTGCTGTTCGGACTGGCCCAGAACTGGCTCATGAGTGGCCAGGAGCGTCGCGAGAAGAAGGCCATCAAGCAGGCCGCCAAGACCCACCGCAAGGAGGTGTCCGATGGCTGAGGAACGTTCCCACATGGTCACGGGCCGCTCGGGGAGCCTCTTGCACGGTCTCAAGATCGTCGTGCTGTTCATCCTGGCCCTGCTCTTCCTGCTGCCCTTCTACGTCATCTTCCGCAATGCCTTCAGCAGCTCGGAGGCCTTCGTCGCCGCGGACTGGAAGTGGTTGCCTGACAACCTCGACTTCTCGGTGCTGCGGGATCTCTTCTCCGACACTGACCTCAACCTGCCTGGGGCGATGGTCCACTCGGCCATCCAGGCCGTCGGCCAGACGGTGCTGACGGTCATCGTCAGTTTCATGGCTGGCTACGGGCTGGCGCGATTCCGCAGCAAGGCTGCGACGGTGGTGTTGCGTCTGACGGTGCTCACCCTCATGGTGCCGACCGCTGTCACCTTCGTGCCGAGTTTCATCATGACGACCCGATTCGGGTGGATCGACTCCTACCGTGGCCTCATCATCCCGATGATGTTCTCGGCCTTCGCGACCTACATGTTTCGGCAATCCCTGCTGGAGTTCCCCAAGGAGCTGGAGGAGGCTTCGAACCTCGACGGAGCCAATCCGTGGACGACGATGTGGCGCATTGTCGTCCCCAATTCCAAAGGAATCATCGCGGCCGTCTCGACGATCACCTTCATCGGCGCCTGGAACTCCTTCCTGTGGCCGCTGCTGGTGGCTCGCGACAACACCACGACCGTCCAGCTCACCTTGAGTCGGTTCATGACGAGCCAGGGAGTCAACTACTCCGAGCTCTTCGCCGGCGCCCTGGTGGCCATCGTGCCGGTGGTCATTGTCTTCCTCGTCCTGCAGCGCTACCTGGTGCAGGGCCTGGAGACCTCTGGCATGGACTGAGGAACCGTGCCCCTGCGTGGCTACGCCGTCGAGAACCATCGCGAGGGCCGGGACACCAGATGGTGTCCCGGCCCTCGCACGTCAGTGGAGTGGCTCAGTCCTCCAGGGTCGACAGGTCCCCCTCGTCCTCCCCCAAGGCACGAGCTTTGAGGACGCGACGCATGATCTTGCCCGAGCGAGTCTTCGGCAACTTCTCGACGAACTCGATGGCGTCGGGCTTTGCGATCGGCGAGAGGGTCTCGGCTACGTGGCCGCGGATGTCGGCGATGAGATCCTTGGACGGCTCATATCCAGTGTTGAGCACGACGACCATGTGGATCGCATTGCCCTTGACCTCGTGCGGCAGACCGATCGCGGCGCACTCGGCGACGGCCGGGTGGGAGCCGACGGCAGCTTCGACCTCGGCGGTGCCGATGCGATGACCGGACACCTTGATGACGTCGTCGGTACGACCAATGATCCAGATGTAGCCGTCCTTGTCGATACGGGCGGAGTCGCCAGTGAGGTAGGCCCCCGGATACTTCGACCAGTAGGTGTCGAGGTAACGGTCGGGATCCTTGTAGAGAGTACGCATCATGGCGGGCCACGGGTTCTTGAGGACCAGGAAGCCCTCTTTGCCGGCGGGCAGTTCGTTGCCCTCCTCGTCCACGACAGCAGCCTCCTGACCGAAAACCGGTCGACCAGCGGCGCCGGGTTTGAGAGGCATGGAGGGAACCGTGGTGATCTGGAACATGCCGGTCTCGGTCTGCCACCAAGTGTCGGTGATCGGGCACGTGCCGTCGCCGACGACGTCGTGGAACCAACGCCAGGCCTCCGGATTGATCGGCTCGCCGACCGAGCCGAGCATGCGCAGGCTGGACAGGTCGTGCTTGCGTACCCAGGCCTCGCCGAAGCGCATCAGGGTACGGATGGCCGTCGGAGCGGTGAACATGCTGTTGATGCCGTAATGCTCGATGAGCTGCCACCACACATCCGGGTAGGGGAAAACCGGACTGCCCTCGGCCATGAAGGTGGTCGCGCCGCGCAGCAGCGGGGCGTAGATGACGTAGGAGGTGCCGGTGATCCAGCCCGGATCAGCGGTGCACCACCAGCGATCTTCCTCGTGGATGTCCATGCAGTACTTCATGGTTGCCGACAAATGCACCTGGTAACCACCGTGAGTGTGGACAACTCCCTTCGGCTTACCGGTCGAGCCCGACGTGTAGAGGATGAACAACGGATCCTCGGCGTCCACCTGGACGGTCTGGCACTTTCCCTTGGCAATCGGCAACTTGCACAGCTCGTGATACCAGTGGTCCCGGGTCGGGTCCATGGTGACCTCGGTGGCCGTGTTCTTGACGACGATGACGTTCTCCACGGTCGGTGAGAACTTCACCGCATCGTCGACGATCTGCTTCATCGGGAAGACCTTGCCGTTGATCCACGACCCGTCAGCGGTGATGACAACCTTGGACTCCGAGCCGTCAATGCGCTGGTTGAGGGCATCTGAGGAGTAACCGGCGAAGACCACCGAGTGAACGGCGCCGATCTTGGCGCAGGCCAACATCGCGAAGAAGATCTCGGGGATCCGAGGCAGATAGATGGTGACGACGTCACCCTTGTGCACGCCCATGGCCTCGAGGACGTTCGCCATCTGCTCGACTTCGCGGTTGAGGGCGAAGTAGGAGAAGGTGCGCACCTCGTCGGTGTCCTCACCGACCCAGATGAGAGCCAACTTGTTCCGACGGGCGGTATCGAGGTGACGGTCCACCGCATTGGTGACGATGTTCGTCTTGGAACCGGTGAACCACTTGAAGAAGGGCTTGCCTGAATCGTCGAGGATCTTGTCCCACGGCTTCGACCATTCAAGCTCCCCGGGCTCGTTCCTCCCAGTAAGCGACTGGGTCGGCCTTGGCCTTCTCCTCGAGCGTCTTCCAGTCCGAGACCCAGGCGTTGTCGATGATGCTCTGATCAGGCTCGAAGACGTCCTGCTGGTCCGCCATACGGTCCTCCTCGACCTTCTACCGCTCTTGCGGCATCCGTTTCGTGTGTTGGGAACGATAGAACCACATCGACGGGTCTTTTGTGAGGAAAATCACAGAAAATTCCCGATTCTTCTTTGCGACACTGGATACATGACTTCCTACCTGCCTCCGTCGTCCACTCCTGTCCGCCGACGTCGGGCCGAAACACCGAGCCGCACGAACTCCATCGCCAGCAGCGCCGGGGTGATGACTGTCGTCGTCGCGATCATGTGGGTCCTCGAGGTCGTCGACACCGTGCTCGGCAACACCCTCGATCAGTTCGGGATCCATTCCTGGACCGGTCAGGGACTGTGGGAAATCTTCACTGCTCCGTGGCTGCATTACGGCTGGGCCCATCTGGCCGGTAACTCCGTGCCGCTCTTCGTCCTCGGCATGCTCGTCTACATGGAATCGACATCAACTTGGGTCATCTCGGGGCTCATGATCACGGTGTGCTCGGGCCTCTTCGCGTGGTTCTTCAGCGCACCGGGAACCATCACCCTCGGTGCGTCCGGGATCGTCTTCGGTTGGTTGGCGTATCTGCTGGTCCGGGGCCTGTTCACCAAGAGGCTGCGCGACATCCTGGTGGCCATCGTCGTCTTCCTCATCTACGGGTCTGTGCTGTGGGGTGTGCTTCCGGGACAAGCTGGGGTGTCCTGGCAGGCCCATCTGGGCGGTGCGGTCGGAGGTGTCATCGCGGCGTCGTGGCTGGCTCGTCGTCCCAGGTGAGACTGCCTAACCAGGGGTGGTAGCTTCCACCGGGTGAGCACCCATCCTTTCGTCTCCGACACCTTCGACGCAGACCGTTGGCGCGAGGTCAACCTTCCCGGCGACCCCTTGACCGACATGACCTTCCACCGCCTCATCTCGCGTGGAGAGATCGACCACGCCCCGGCCGGCGAGGACCTGCCGGTGGTGCGGATCGCCTTCGACCGTCCTGCCATCCGCAACGCCTTCCGCCCGCACACCGTCGACGAGCTGTACCGCTGCATCGACGCGGCACGCTGCACCCCTGACGTGGCAGCGATCATCTTGACCGGGAACGGCCCCTCCCCGCGCGACGGCGGATACTCCTTCTGCTCCGGCGGTGACCAGCGCATTCGCGGTGCAGCTGGCTACCAGTACGAGTCCGAGGAGACGGCCGGCGACGAGAACCTGGCCACCGACACCCGCCGAGAGCGGATCGCCAGGGGCCGTCTGGGGCGTCTCCACATCCTCGAGGTGCAGCGGCTCATGCGCGCCACCCCCAAGCCGATCATCGCCGCCATTCCTGGTTGGACGACCGGTGGTGGCCACTCCCTCATGGTGGTGGCCGACATGGCGGTGGCCAGCCGGGAGAACGCTCGGTTCAAGCAGGTCGATGCCAATGTCGGCTCCTTCGACGCCGGATATGGTTCGGCTCTGCTGGCTCGCCAGATCGGTGACAAGAGGGCCCGCGAGATCTTCTTCCTGGCGGAGACGTACACCGCCGAGCAGGCCGAGCGGTGGGGGGTCATCAACCGCGCCGTCGATCACGTCGAGCTGGAGAGCACCGCCATCGAGTGGGGCCTGACGATCGCCGGCAAGTCCCCGCAAGCCATCCGAATGCTCAAGTACGCCTTCAACATGGTCGACGACGGCATCGCCGGTCAGCAGGCGTTCGCCGGGGAGGCAACCAGGATGGCGTACATGACCCCGGAGGCCCAGGAGGGGCGCGACGCCTTCCTCGAGCACCGCTCCCCCGACTGGTCCAGCTACCCGTACTACTTCTGATTCCTCACCTCTGGACACCACGACCCGACAGGAGGCCCGATGGCCGAGACCGCACGACTGCACGTCGTCAGGGTGGAACGCACCCAGACAGACGTCGTCTGGCTGACCGAGCGCTTGACACGCTTCTTTCAAGGCTCAACGCGCTCGGTTCTCGTGCCGGCCGGGAGCGAGGAGAACCCAGTGGCCACCCTCGAGGACGTCGAGAGGAGGACGGTCTTCCTGCCCGATGAGGTCGGGCTCGTGATGCGCACGTCCGGGTCGACCTCTGCTCACGGACGCCTCGTGGGTATCTCAGCGGCTCAGCTGCTGGCGTCCATCAACGCCACGGATGCGCGACTTGGCGGGGCCGGAACCTGGGTGCTCGCCCTTCCCCCCAACCACATTGCCGGTCTGCAGGTCGTCGCCAGGGCCGCAGCCGGTGATCGCTCGGTGGTCGTCGTCGAGGGGAAGGTGACTCCTCGGGCCCTGTCTGACGCCATCGACGAAGCGGTACGGAGGGATCCGGACGGTCGGGTACATCTGTCCCTGGTGCCGACCCAGCTGACCGACTGCATGGATGACTCAGTTGCCCGTGACGCCTTGACGCGGTGTTCCGCGATTCTCGTCGGGGGTGCCGCGACCTCCTCGCAGTTGGTTTCCGACGCTCGGGCTGCGGGGATGCCGATCGTACTGACCTATGGCATGAGCGAAACCTGCGGCGGTTGTGTCTACGACGGGGTTCCGCTCGACGGGGTGCAGGTACGTCTGGACGAGGATGGTCGGGTGTCACTGTCCGGTCCGATGGTGATGTCGGGGTATCTCGATGAGGGACCGGCCGATGATTGGTACCTCACCGGGGACATCGCCCACTGGCAGGACGGCCGACTCGCCGTCGATGGTCGGGCCGACGACCTCATCGTTTCCGGTGGACTCAAGATCTCCCCCAGCCAGGTGGCCGATGCCGTCACCGCAACCGGGTCGGTGAAGGACTGCGTCGTCGTCGGGCTGCCCGACGAGAGGTGGGGCCAGGTCGTCACGGCCGTCGTCGCGGGATGCCAGGAGCCGGAGCGTATCCGGGACACCGTCGATCTGCCACGGGAACTTCGTCCGCAAATCGTCGTGACGGTCGAGGCCATTCCCATGCTGGCTTCCGGGAAAGTGGATCGTCTCGAGGTAAGGAGACTGGCCGAGCAGGCCAAGGCAGACGGATCTGCCTGGACGCGTTGACTCAGGCCGCTGCTGCCTCGCGCGGCCGGCCGACAGGCCCGGAGTAGCATCTCCTCTCGTGCACACCTTGTCCTGCGATGTCGACCTGTCCGCTGCGAGTGGGGCTCGGTGGTTGGATACCGCGCGTCGTTACTGCCCGCCCGAGGTCGAGCCGTGGATCTGGGTGGCTCCCGACACCGACGATGCCCCGGCCATGGTCGGGTGGGGCGAGCAGGCCCGCTTCACCGCAGGCGGCCATGGCGCTGCCGCGAAGGTGTTCAACGCCTATTCATCGTGGGCTGCTCAGCACTCCGACGCAGCTCCCGTGGCTTTCGGTTCTTTCCCGTTTTCCCGGGACGAGGACGGATTCCTCGTCGTCCCCGCTGTCCTCCTCCTCCGTCGTCACCTGGGCGAGCGCACTCTCGTCTTCTGCGCGGAATCCACCCCGATTCATCGCGGCGATTCCGACCTGCCGGTCATCGAGACTCAGCTTCCCGATCTTGACGCCGAGCACTGGAGCCAGGCCGTCAACGCCGCGACGACCCGGCTGTCCCAGGACCCCGAGCTGGAAAAAGTGGTGCTCTCACGGTCAGTGACCGTCCAGGCATCCGCCCCGATGGACCGTGGACTCGTCGCGTCCCGGCTCTCGGGCAAGTTCAGCGGCTGCTGGACCTACTGCCATGACGGCCTGGTTGGCGCGACTCCCGAGCTGCTCGTTGACTGCCGCGATGGCCTGTTCCGTTGCCGAGTGCTCGCCGGTACCCGCAAGCCTTTCTGGTCCCATGAGCTGTTGCAGGATCCCAAGGAGCATCGTGAGCACGAGCTGGCGGTGGCTTCCGTGACAGGACGACTAACCGAGGCTGGCCTGTCCGACCCTGCCATCCGCGGGCCTTTCCTGCTGGAACTGCCCAATGTCACCCACTTGGCCACGGACATCACCGCCAGGGTCGGCACGTCGAATGCTGCACAGATCGTCGACGTCATCCACCCGACCGCAGCTGTGTGCGGCACTCCTCGAGAGCTCGCCTACCAGTTCATCGAGCAGACCGAGGTCATTGACCGAGGACGATTCGCCGGGCCAGTGGGATGGATGTCGCCGGATGGGTCAGGCCAGTGGGCCTTGGCCCTGCGCTGCGGTCAGTTCTCCGAGGACAACCGATCCGTCCGGATACATGCCGGTGCGGGCATCATGCCCAGCTCCGACCCGGACAAGGAGTGGATCGAGACCGGAGCCAAGATGGAGGCCTTCCGTAGCTGTTTGGAACAGTCCACGGACTTGTCATGACGCCGACCTCGAGATGGGTACATTCCTCACTTGTTTCGAGCGCTAATCCAATCGAGGGTTTTGTCGATGACCTGATCACGAACAGTCTCGTTAAGGATCTCGTGCATAAGACCTTTCCACACAATTGCAGTCTTATCTTTCGAGCTAATCGCGTTGTACCAGTTAACATCAGCGAATGACGGCGCAAGCCCGTCGGCCTCGCCATGCATAATGAGGGTCGGGGTGGTGAAGTCTTTGGCATTGAAAGTGGTGTACAACTGACCGACGACCATCTGAGTCAGCAGGCCTGCGGTCATGTACCTGTTGTTGAGCAGGTCGTAGGCAAAGCTTTCGTAGGATCGCGAATCTGTGCATACCCCGTCGTACGTCGTCTTCGGGAAGACGACCAACGTGTTGGGGATCTTCACCTTGGCCGAGGTCGCGTAGGGCGAGGATGGAAGACGGACATTCTTCGGATCCTTCTGGAACTGCGGCAGTAATGAACGCCTGACGCTCGTCATCTGGTCAAGCGGTAGCAACTGAGAGACGGTGGGCTTAGCGTGTTTTTCGGCCTCAGTCAGGTTCTTGGCCGTTATCACCTGAGGCTTGAGAGTGTCCTTGCCATAGCGGTTCATGCCGATTCCACCAGCCGTGGAGATGATGCCATCGACGTCATTGGGGTAAGCGATGCCGTAGCCTTGGACGGCCTGAGCACCCATCGAGTGCCCCAGCAAGAAGATTTTCTTACCTGGCGTGTCTTTCTTCGCGATTCCGACCAACTGGTGGATGTCACCGATAATTGAATTCCAATCGTCAATATGACCGCGCGGAACCACGTTATTCACGTAGGGTGCAGCGCTCCTGCCATGTCCGCGGTGATCCAGCCGAAAAACGTTGTATCCAGCCTGAGCAGAACGTTTGGCTACGTAGTCATATCGACCTTGATGTTCATTTGCGCCGGGGATAATGACAATGCTGCCGCGAGGATGTGCCACCAGGTCCTTCTTGATGAAAATCTTTGTCTGCCACTGGTCTGTGGACGTCATATATCCGGTGACAGTCTCAATCTGTGGCGCAGCAGCCTTGTTAGCACCAACAGGCGCCTCAGAATATTGCGCTGGTGTAGCCTGAGCGCAGACACATATACCGACAAAGGTGGTGACTCCAGCAACAAGACCGGCGGTCATCCGCATCCACAGTCCTTGCCTCTTCTGTCCTGACATTGGCGAGCCTCCTTTGGCTTCCACGAGTCCCTCTCGTGGCCCTCGCCCTAGGAGTCCACGGGGTCACTCTCGAGACACCACGTGATGCCTCGAGCTTCGTCCGGAGGCTACCGATGCTAAGCGGCATGTGCGTGCGCCGATGACAGGATCATACCGGAGGCAGAGACACCTCGACGACCCTCCTACCATGAACCGGCTCAGCCAATAGGCGGCGCATCTGTTCGTGTAGGCGCGTGGGATCACTTGACGCAACGGTGCAATGGTGTGCCCCAAGTCCGGCCGCCAGGGCCGACAGGTCCAGACATTGCGGAGTAAGGAACATTCTCTCGAGAACAGGACGAGGTGCCGCAGCATGCTCCAACCCACCAAAGATCGCACCACCGTGATCGTCGAGGACAATGACTTGCACGTCGACGTCATCATCGGTGTCGCCAGTGAGTAGCGCCGTAGCGTCATGGGCAAAGGTGAGATCCCCGACGACCACCCGGACTGGGCATCCACCGCCTAGCGCATGGCCGATTCCCGTGCTCACCGTTCCATCGATACCAGCCAGTCCGCGATTAGCCACTGCGTGAGGTGACTCACGCTGCGGCACTGCACCGATGTCGAAGGCTCGGATGACGTCAGAGGCCCCAATGACGAGTTGCGGAGCCCCTTGCCGCGCTGAGGCCTGCCAGATAACGTCACAGATCTCCTGTTTGCAGGTGAGGCCGACTGGTTGGTCGGCGTCCAGCCAGCGTGACAGCCAGGACTCATCAACCTCAACGTCGATCAGCCTCGCTGGGCCAGATACCACTCGCGCCACCCCAGCGACATCGGTCCAGCGCGCCCGATCAGTCACGACAGTCACCCCGGGGCGCGACAGCAGCCGCGACACTGGACGCGAGAGGGTTGGATGCCCCATGACAAGTATCCCGTCGACATCCTTGACCAGCGAGCCAGCCAAGACTGCCTGGTAGTTAGTCAGGGCATGGGAACCAGCCCGGGCCCCCGAGGTCGGTTCGGCCAGCAACGGCCATCCGCCCTGCTCGGCCAGCCTCTGGGCATCACTTCCAGCACCGTCTCCAGCAACCACGACGGTACGCGGCGGCATCGACAGTGGTGTCCCGTCACCTACCGCTGGCCTGCGCTGAGTACTTTCGGAGTGCTCAGCTCCATAAGGCTCGATGTGACGACGTGGTATGTGTGTGGGTCGCCATGAATCATCTGGTACCAGCGGATCGCGAAAACCGACGTTTAGGTGAGCGGGGCCAGGGTCATAGGTAAGTACTCCGGTCGCGGCACTTATCGCACGCAGCACGAGTGAGTCGAGCCTTCCATCGGCAGGAAACCCGGCGGGGATTTCAGCGTCGAATCGCGATGCCGACCCGAAGATTCCAGCCTGCAATGTCGTCTGGTTGGCCCCGGTGTGCCACATTTCATGTGGTCGGTCAGCTGAGACGACGACAAGTGGCACCCCCGCCGCATCCGCTTCCAGCACGGCTGGATGCAGATTTGCCACAGCAGTCCCAGACGTCGTCACGACCGCTGCCGGATGCCGCAACCCGGCTGACGATTTCGAGATCCCCAGGGCGACGAATCCGGCCGACCGTTCGTCGAGACGCACGTGGGCGTGCAGCCATCCAGCAGCCTCAGCATCCGCCAAGGCATATCCGATGGGGGCGTCGCGGGATCCGGGACAGTAGACGACATGTTCGACCCCAGCTCCGACAAGGGCACTCACCAGTCGGCGAGCTATTGCAGTGGAGGGGTTCACGGTCATCTCCGTTCCAAGTCGGCCAGGGCGGCCACGGTGAGATCCAGACGCTCGGTCCATCTCGGACACAGGTCGTCGTCGGGATCGTCGGCCTCGGCGTCGACCACGCCTCGCTGCGGAGTCAGGTAGCCGTCGACGGGCATCAGGGGTGAGCCGCAGACATCACCACGGAAGAGCCTCAGGGTCCCCAACCCGCAGGCATGGTCGAGCTCGGGCAGGGCGGCCGCCAGGTGGGTGGCCAGTCCGATGCCGACGCTGGTGTCCAGGGCCGAGGAGACGACGGCCGGCAACCCGGCGGCATCAATGACCTCGAGGGCGCGGACAACACCGGCCAACGGCTGAGCCTTAACGATGATGAAATCAGCCGCACCAGCTCGTGCCACCGCAACCGGATCCTCAGCGCGACGCACCGACTCGTCGGCCGCCACCGGAACATCGACCCGGCGTCTCACCTGGGCGAGATCCTCGACTTGGGGGCAGGGCTGCTCGACGTACTCCAGTCCCTCGGCTGCAGCGTTGAGTTCGGTGATGGCTCGCACTGCCGTCTCGACGTCCCACGCAGCATTGGCGTCCACCCGGATCTGGCCGTCTGGCATGGCCTCACGCACCGCGGCGACCCGGCGGCAGTCCTCCCACAAGTCGCTGCGGGGATCGGCGACCTTGACCTTGGCGGTGGTGCAGGCCGATTCAGCTGCCATCGTCCGGGCGAGATCAGCGTCGACGACAGGGATGGTGACGTTGACGGGGATGCGGTCACGTCGGGCGGCCGGGACAGGTTGAGTGGCTCCCTCGATGCCCGCACGCAACCAGGACGCGGACTCGACCGGGTCGTAGTCCCAGAAGGGTGACCACTCCGACCAGCCCTCGGGCCCGTGCAGCACCATTCCCTCGCGCACCTCGATGCGTCGGAACCTGACGGTCAGGGGCACCGACCAGACGCCGAGCTCGTCGATCCCCCGGTCGGCGAGGGCGGCCGGCACAGCCAGACGGTGCAGCCGTAGCTCGCCGCTCATTTCTTCTCGGAACCCTCGCCGGTCCTCAGGGCGGCCACGAAGGCCTCCTGGGGCACCTCGACCGAGCCGACGACCTTCATCCGTTTCTTACCGGCCTTCTGCTTCTCGAGCAGCTTGCGCTTTCGGGAGATGTCACCACCGTAGCACTTGGCCAACACGTCCTTGCGGACGGCGCGGATGGTCTCTCGGGCGATGACGCGAGCGCCGATGGCAGCCTGGATCGGCACCTCGAACTGCTGGCGCGGGATGAGTTCCTTGAGCTTGGCCGCCATCGCGACGCCATAGGAATAGGACTTGTCGCGGTGGACGATGGAGCTGAGGGCGTCGACCGGATCGCCATTGAGCAGGATGTCGACCTTGACGAGGTCAGCGGCCTGCTCACCCGCCTCGTGGTAATCCAGCGAGGCGTAGCCCTTCGTGCGGGACTTGAGCTGGTCGAAGAAGTCGAAGACGATCTCCGAGAGGGGCAGTCGGTAACGAATCTCCACGCGGTCCGAGGAGAGGTAGTCCAGTCCCTGCTGGACCCCACGACGCTGCTGGCACAGCTCGAGGATGGTGCCGATGTACTCGGCAGGACTGAGGATGGTGGCATCGACGATGGGCTCGTGCACCTCGGCGATACGCCCGGAGGTCGGGTACTCCGACGGGTTGGTGACGGTGACGGTCGACCCATCCTCCATGAGGACGTGGTGCACCACCGAGGGCGCGGTGGAGATGAGGTCGAGATCGAATTCGCGTTCCAGGCGCTCGCGCACGATCTCCATGTGCAGCAGGCCCAGGAAGCCGACACGGAATCCAAACCCCAGGGCGGTCGAGGTCTCGGGCTCGTAGACGAGGGCTGCGTCATTGAGCTGCAGCTTGTCGAGGGCATCGCGCAACTCCGGGAAGTCCTTGGCGTCGATGGGGAAGAGCCCCGAGTACACCATCGGCTTGGGATGCTGGTACCCTCCGAGATCCTTCTCGGAGGGCTTGGCAGCATTGGTGACGGTGTCGCCGACTCGGGACTGACGAACATCCTTCACACCGGTGATGAGGTAACCGACCTCGCCGACGGACAGTCCGTCAGCTGGCACCATATCCGGGGAGATGACGCCGATTTCAAGCACCTCGTGGGCTGCCCCGGTACTCATCATGAGGATCTTCTCGCGGTGGCGCACAGCACCGTCGACGACGCGAACATAGGTGACGACGCCGCGGTAGGTGTCGTAGACCGAGTCGAAGATGAGGGCACGAGCTGGGGCGTTGGCCACTCCTTCGGGAGCAGGCACCTTGGCGACGATGGTGTCGAGCAGGTCGTCCACCCCGTCACCGGTCTTCGCGGAGACCCGCAGCACCTCGGACTCATCGCATCCAATGATTCCGGCGATCTCAGCGGCGTGACGATCCGGTTCGGCGCCCGGAAGGTCAATCTTGTTGAGAACTGGGATGATCTCCAGGTCAGCCTCCAGGGCCAGGTACAGGTTGGCCAGGGTCTGGGCCTCGATGCCCTGAGCCGCGTCGACGAGCAGAATCGCCCCCTCACAAGCCTGCAGGGACCGCGAGACCTCGTAGGAGAAATCGACGTGCCCCGGGGTGTCGATCATGTTGAGGATGTGGGTGACACCGTCGACCTCCCAAGGCATCCGCACCGCCTGGGACTTGATGGTGATGCCGCGTTCCCGCTCGATGTCCATACGGTCCAGGTACTGAGCGCGAGCGCTGCGCTCGTCAAGGACACCGGTGATCTGCAACATCCGGTCGGCCAGGGTCGACTTGCCGTGGTCAATGTGCGCGATGATGCAGAAGTTCCGAATGATGGCCGGATCTGTGCTGCCAGGCTGAGGCGCGGACATCTGCTCCCTCATGTCTCGACGATGGTGCCGGGGGTGCCCGGCTCAACTTCCAGTGTCTCACGCACCAGCGACACGGTGCTCATTCCGTCGACCACACGTCAATCCCGACGGTCAGCTCCACACCCGACTAGGCTCGAATCATGGTCGCCGACGACAGCCTCCGACATGCGAGCCTCGATCCGTCCACCCAGCAATCCTTCGAACTGCGCTGGGAGCGTTATCTCCCCGATCTGTGGATCGGTCTCAGCAGGGTCTACGGCGATCGCGCCGACGAAACCTTGCAGAGAGTCCGGGACATTCTCGTGACCCGGATCGCCGAGCGCCCCGACGATCTCAAGCGTCTCGACGAGGCTCGGCTCCTCGAACCTGACTGGCTGCAGAAGCCGTCCATGATCGGGTACGCCACCTACACCGACCGCTTCGCAGGCACCCTCAAGGGCATCAACGATCATCTGGACCATCTGTCCGAGATGGGGGTGCGATATCTGCACCTCATGCCCTTGCTGCAACCACGACAAGGAGCCAATGACGGGGGCTACGCCGTCGCCGACCATCACACGATCCGTACTGATCTGGGCACGATGGACGATCTCGACGATCTGACGGCCACGCTGAGGAGCCACGGCATCTCCCTGGTCGTGGACCTGGTCGTCAACCATGTGGCGGCCGAGCATGAGTGGGCTCAGCGAGCACGTGCCGGTCAACAGAAATACCGTGACTACTTCCACGTCCTGAAGACTCAGAACGAGGTCGATGCCTGGGAGAAGGATCTCCCGGAGGTCTTCCCCGACTTTGCGCGTGGCAATTTCACCTGGAACGACGACTGTCAGGGATGGGTCTGGACGACCTTCAACGAGTTCCAGTGGGACCTCAACTGGGCCAATCCCGACGTCTTCTGCGAGTTCCTCGACCTGATGTGTGAACTCGCCAACCGCGGAGTCGAGGTCTTCCGTCTGGACGCCATCGCCTTCATCTGGAAGAAGCTCGGCACCGGTTGCCAGAACCTCCCGCAAGTCCACGACATCACCCAGTCACTGCGCCAGGCGATGCGAATCGTCGCCCCTGCTGTGGCCTTCAAGGCCGAGGCGGTCGTCGGCCCGAATGACCTCATCGGGTACCTGGGACGAGGCCGTCACTGGGGCAAGGTATCGGACATGGCGTACCACAACAGCCTCATGGTGCAGCTGTGGAGCGCCCTGGCTGCCCGCGACGTCAGTCTCATGGAGACGGCCTTGAGCCGGGTCCCCGACAAGCCCTCGACGACAACTTGGGCCACCTATGCCCGGTGTCACGACGACATCGGATGGGCGATCGACGACGCTGACGCTCACGACACCGGGCTGGACCCCGTCGCCCATCGTCGATTCCTCTCAGACTTCTACTCCGGGGATTTCCCCGGGTCCTTCGCCCGCGGCCTGGTCTTCCAGGATAACCCGGAGACCGGGGACCGTCGCATCAGCGGCTCCCTGGCGAGCCTCGCTGGATTGGAACGTGCCCTGGAGGCCGAGGACCCGGCCCTCATCGACGCCACCATCGCCCGCATCGTCATGATGCACACCGCGATCCTGGGGTACGGCGGCGTGCCGCTCATCTGGATGGGCGACGAGGTCGGAATGCTCAACGACGACTGGCAGCGCGACCCTGATCATGCCGACGACAACCGATGGGTCCATCGTCCGGTGATGGACTGGTCGTTGGTGGAGCAGGCTCAGGCCGAGCCTCACAGCGTCCCTGGTCGAATCTGGCGCGGGGTGAGACGAGCCATCAATGCCCGTCGTCGCAGCCCCGAGTTCCACGCGTCGGTGGAAACGGTCGTGCTGCCCTCACCCAGCCGCAAGGTCATCATGTGGGGACGACCGCATCCCGAAGGCCGGATGATCGAGCTGTACAACGTCAGCGAGCAGGAAGTCTGGTTCCCCATGGAAACCCTGCGATCGGAGCTCGACGACGTCGTCACCGAGCTGCTGAGCGGATTCGACTACGATCTCACCCCCATGAACCTGCGGCTGGCCCCGTACGAGTGTCTCTGGTTGAGCGCCCGACCTGGGTCCTGATGTAACCACCACAATGCTCCGACTAGGGGCGAGGCCACGAGAAGACCCGCTGATTTGGGTCGTACGGCGTCGATTTGGTAGCGTTTCCTGTCGCGCCTGTCTGGCGCTTTCCACGTACACCGATCAAGGAATCAGAGGCTGCCCAGTGCCGAACATCAAGTCGCAGATGAAGCGCGTGAAGACCAACGAGAAGTCGCGCCAGCGCAACAAGGCCGTCAAGTCCGCCCTGCGCACCTACGTGCGCAACTTCCGTCGCGCCGCTGAGGCCGGAGACGTCGAGGTCGCCACCAAGGCTGCCAAGATCGCCAACCGTCAGCTCGACAAGGCCGTGTCGAAGGGCGTCATCCACAAGAACCAGGCCGCCAACCGCAAGTCGGCCATCTCCAAGAAGCTCAACTCGCTGGCCGCCTGAGTCTTCCTCTCCCCTTCAGGGGATGCACAGAGCGCCTCGACCCACTGGGTGGCCGAGGCGCTTGACGTGCCTGTCGTGGAGCACGTCAAGACACCACCGCCAATCATGCGGCCCGGCCGAACCCAGGAACTCCATCGAACCTGACACACTTCAGAGCCTCGGCAAGACTACCGTCCGCGGCCCTGGTTCATGATTGCCGGGCCTTCTCGACGTCGATGAGCATCGACTCCAAGGCGTAGTCGGCGTCAACTGCAGCACCCTTGACGGCGGCGTCGCAGGTACTGACGAGCCGAATTGCCTTGGCCGCCCCAGCCTTGCTCCAGGACCGTGCCTGCTTGTTGAGGGCCTTGAGTTTCCACGGCGAGACGCCGATCGCCTGAGCCAGCTGCTTGTCCCCCATCCGCTGGCTGCGCATGTCCAGGAACAGTCCCAAGGATCGCAGACCGCGAGCCATTGCGGCCGTCACCGCTGCTGGCTGAACCCCGGTCGACAACCCCCAGCGCAAGGTTTCCAGGGCATCGGGAAGCCGTCCTTCCAGGCTGGAGTCGGCAACATTGAATGCCGAGATCTCCGCCCTGCCACCGAAATAAGTCTTGACGGTCTCGGCCCCGATCCGACCATCCGGTGAATCGCTGGCCAGCTGGTCGATGGCCGCAGCCAAAGTGCGAAGATCGTTGCCAAGGGCTTGGTGCAAGGCGTCGTAGGCGTCATGATCCATGTCGAGATGGGCTCGACGGGCCTCCTTGGCGATGAAGTCAGGGATGGCCCAAGGCTTGGGGGGTTCCACCTTCACCGTCTCGATCTTCGCCTTGGCGAGCTTGGTCAGGAGTCCCTTTCCCTTCATCCCCCCGGGATGGACGAGGACGAGGCACAGGTCGTCCGAGGGTTGTGCCGCTGTGGTGACGACCAGGTCGAAGAGGTCCTTGTCGAGATCGGCGATGGAATCGACGACGACGATCGTCGCCTCGCTGAACAGGGACCCTCCGGTGGCTTCCACGAACCGGCCCGCGTCGACCTCGCGGCCCTCCAACTCAACCAGTTCAGCCTCGGGGACCTCCCGTCGGGCAGCCGTCACCCGGGCGTCGACGGCCCTGTCCGACAACAGGGTCTCCGACCCCTGGACCAACAATGCCGTGCCGTAGACCGAACTCACCCTCCCAAGGATGCCAGAGGATGCCGTCAGGATCGCGTCAGGTGGTGTTCTGGCTCGTCAGAGGATCAGTGAGAGTGCAACCACTCCAGCCGGGTGCGCAGCAGATCCATCGGCGCTGACTCATTCTTGGGGCCCGGCACCTCTCGGTAGAGCTGCCCCCAGCCCGCCTGCGGAGTGAGGTCGTGATGGCGGGAGTAGTCGAGCAGGGCTCGATGAATCTCTCGGCGCATTTCGCGCGGGTCACTGATGGTGTCATACACCGAGCCACCACGGCGCTGCAGGGCGACGAGGTCGTCACGTCGGGCCTGCCTCTCCTCGGCCGCCTTCGACGCCTTGGAGGCACGGCGAGCCGAGGCTACGCGGCGGGCCTGCTCAGCGCGGATCTTCTCGTCACGGGCCAGCAGGGCGCGCTCCTGCTCAGGACTCAAGAGGTCGTCGAGGGCGAAGAGTCCGCCATCGGACGGGAGGGGAGCGTAGGTGTCGATGACCTCGCCGAGGATGGCATCGGAGGCGACGGCCTGCCAGGTCCCGGCATCGGGGTCAGGCTCGGAGCGTTCCCGGGTGTCGAACTCCTCGATGAGGTCCGGCTCCTCGGGCGGCCCGATGACGTGGTCGCGGGTCTCCTCCATCTCGGAGGCCATGTCGAGCAGACGTCCCACTACCGGCAAGAAGACCGTGGCACGCTCGCGACGATTGCGCGCACGAACCACACGCCCCACCATCTGTGCGAAGAACAGCGGGGTCGAGGCCGTCGTCGAGTAGATCAGCACGGCGGCGTCGGGAACGTCGACCCCCTCAGTGATGAGGCGCACACAGACCGCGCAGATCTTGTCCGGGTCGTCACGGTAGGCGGTGAGTTTCTTGGCCGAGGCCGCGTCCTCGGACAGGATCACCGAGGGCTCATTGCCCGTGACCTCTCGCCAGACCTCGGCGTATTCCTTGGCCACCTTCTGATTCGAGGCCGGGATGAGCACCTTGGCATGCGGGATCGTCCCGGAATCGCGCAGCTGGTTCACCCGCGCCCATGCCGCGGCCATGACATGGGCGATCCACTCCCCGTCTGAGTCCAAGGCGGTACGCCAGGCCATTTCCTCGTTGGCCTTGGTGAGTTCGGAGTCGCCGAGAATGGCGGTGTGGGTCTCCCCCAGCGCGTCGGTCCAGGTGGATCGTCCGGTGTAGGTGGCGAAGGTGACGGGACGCACGACCCCGTCACGCAGGGCGTCACCGTAGCCATAGGTGTAGTCGGCCACCGACTCGAAGGCGCCGTCGCCGACTTCCTCGTAGCGGACGTGAGCGATCCTGGCCTCATCGGAACGGAACGGGGTTCCGGTGACACCGAGGCGTCGCACCGCACCCGAGAAGGCCTCGATGACGCCAGATCCCCAGCTCATGACGTCGCCGGCGTGGTGGATCTCGTCGAAGATGACGAGGGTACGCATGTTGGTAGACCGGGCTGCGTGGAGGGTTGGTTTCTGGGCGACCTGGGCGTAGGTGACGACGCAGCCGTGGCAGTCGGGCGGAAGCGCCTCGGCATTCGTGGTGTCGCGCAGGTCAAAGCCGAGTCCGCGGGCCGCACCTATCCACTGGGTGCGCAGATGATCGGTCGGGCAGACGACGATGACACGGTTGATGACGTGGTCCTGCCACAGGTGAGCCGCGACGGCCAGGGTGAACGTCGTCTTGCCGGCACCAGGGGTGGCGCACACCAGCCAGTCACGTGGGCTGGAAGCCAGGTACGAATCCAGTGCCTCCCGCTGCCATGTGCGCAACCGCATCGGCATGCGAGGCCCCTTGGTCGTGAACCGTGACGCCACCTGCTCTCCTTCCCGTGAGGGCTCACCTCAGGTGAACCGACCGCTCAGACTAGCGCGCTTTTCCGACACCTCCACATCGACGAATCTCCCTGCGACGCGGAACACGGGATCTGTCACGGTCGCGTCTGTACCAGGACGGTCCCGCCACTGCGCGCCAGCAGAACCGTGCTTTCCTCGTCAGTGCGGTGAACCTGCATCCCCATCTTCTTGGCCAGGGAAATGGCCTTGTGAGAGGGATGTCCGAAAGGGTTGGCCTTGCCTGCCGAGATCACCGCGACGCTCGCCCCTGTCGCGGCCCAGAAGTCGTCGTCCTGATGAGCGGATCCGTGATGGGGAACCACGAGGACGTCACTCGACAGATCAGCGTGATCTGCCAGGACGTGGCGCTGCTCACCAGGCTCGGCATCTCCTGGAAGGAGAACCCGTAGTCCCTCAACGGTGGCCTTGACGATGACAGAGGAATTGTTCTCAACGGCAGGCTCCTCCTCCGATTCCTCAGCGTCGACCAGGTGGATTCCGCCGAAAAGCGTGAGCCTCGCCGTACCAACCGTCATGACCTGGCCCGGGTGTGCGACGAGAACCTGGGCTCCCATCTGAGTGGCGACCTG
Source organism: Cutibacterium avidum 44067 (assembly GCF_000367205.1). Classification (NCBI taxonomy): domain Bacteria; kingdom Bacillati; phylum Actinomycetota; class Actinomycetes; order Propionibacteriales; family Propionibacteriaceae; genus Cutibacterium; species Cutibacterium avidum. The sequence goes on from NC_021064.1 coordinate 1,452,917, forward strand.
CGTCACCCGCTTGGCTGCCCATTCCGGAGACGCCAGTTGAGAGACGACGACAGTCGTCGTCGGCCCGTGACCACGAATGACGTCCAACCCGTCGATGTGGTCGCCGTGGTAGTGACTGAGAACCACCATGGGCACCTGATTGACGTCTAGATCATCGAGGCACCGGCCCAGCCTGTCAGGATCAGGACCAGTGTCGACGACGACTGCGGCACGAGGGCCAGCACGCACCAAGGCAGCACTTCCCTGCCCGACGTCGCAGATGGCCACCTGCCACGCCCCCGGCCAGCCAGGAACAGGAGGGCGGACGACAGTGGCCGCAACCACCGCAAGACCCGCCACCACCGTCAACCATGGCCGTGCCAGGACAGCAGGCGTGATCAAGGCCAGGCCCAGGCACAACCCACCGAGGACGACGAGGGCCGTCCCTCCCGCTGGCCAGGTCAACAGGCCAGCCGGAGCCTTGGCTCCCAGGTGCGCGATCCAGATGATCGGCTGGACACACCATCCCGCCAGGCGTCCCAACGGCACGGCCAGCGGTGGCCAGATGAAGGCCACGAGTCCAGCCGTCATTCCCAGGGCCGAGGCGAGCGGGACGAAGGGAGCTGCGGCAAGGTTGGCGATCAGACCGGTAGTGGAGACCGTCCCTGCCATCCAGGTGACGACTGGCTGGGTCGCAAGCTGGGCGGCCCATGGCACGGTGACGGCCGCTGCCAACCAGGTCGGCACCCACGCCATCGCGGTCGTCCAGGGTCGGGCCCACCACAAAATCCCTGCCGTGGCGCAGGCGGACAGCCAGAATCCCACTGATCGCACCAGCCACGGATCGACGAGCATGAGGCTGGTCACCGCGACCGCCAAGGTCCGTACTCCCCCGCGACGATCGAAAGACACCCCGGTCGCTGCCATGGCGACGGCTCCCATGGCAGCTGCACGCACCACGGATGCCTCTGCCCGACACACCGCGACGAAACCGACGACCCCGATCACCGAGAGCACGCGTAACCCGCGCCTCCTCATGCCGCACCACGCTCCGATCCACCACAGCAAAGCGGTCGTGGACGCCAGGTTGGCTCCTGAGACGGCCATGAGGTGGGTCAATGCAGTGACGCGGAAGTCCTCCGACATCTCCTCCGAAACCGCTGCGGTATCCCCCACGACCAAGGACGGCACGATGGCCCGCTGACCGTCAGGGCACCCTGCCACCGCCCTCACCAAGCCGGCGCGAAGGCGATTGACGGCGCGGTCTAGCGGACCGGCGGGAGCGACAACCTTGGGCGGTGAGCGCAGCTTCATGACAGCCGCTTCCGAGCGTCCCTCCCGTGGCGGGGTCAGCAGCCCACGCACCTCGATCTGTTCCCCGACGGACAGCTTCGCGGCTGCGGCCGATCTGAGCCCAGTAGCCATGACGACAACCTGGGTCGACTGCCTGATGACCCGGTCCTCGGTGGCGACGCGACTGACAGCGAGGGTGATCATAACCATCGGTCCTCCCGACCCGTTGCCGTCAAAGGTCCGTGGCTCCACGGTCACTCGACCTATCACGGTCACCATGGCCCCTTCGTCAGCCAGCTCCGCCACTCCCATGCCATGGACGATGTGGTCGCGCATTCCGGAGGTGACAAGGACGCTGAGACCCACGAGGGCCGTGACGACCACGAGCCATCCCTTGCGCCGGGCTGCGATCATGCTCGCGAGAAGCCATCCTGCAGCAGCGACGAGGACGAGCCGAGGACGACCACTGATCCCAAGTGCAGCCGCCACACACGCCGTCACGGCGACCGGAACCATGCGGACGTCAGGTGTGACGGCCTGCTCCCCATGGCCATTCTCAGACCGTGGCATGGGGTCTGATCTTCTCGAAGGTCTTGGGACCGACCCCTGAGATTTCGCGCAACTGATCGACCGAGGTGAAGCGACCATGTTCCTGCCGCCACGCCACGATCCGACCGGCCATGACCGGCCCCACCCCATCGATCGACTCGAGCTCACCCTGGCTCGCGGTGTTGAGATTGATCGGAGCGCCAGCCGCGGACGACCCACCGGCGGCCCCACCAGTATCACTCGGTCCGGTTTTCTGAGTCGCTGCGACACTGCCAGTCTGGCCAGGCGGGGCCACCGTTCCGTCCCCACGAGCTGGAATCCATATCTGGCAGCCATCGCAGACTGGAGCGGCAAGGTTGAGGCGTCCCGGGTGAGCTCCAGATGCCATGCCTCCAGCTGCTTCGACGGCGTCAGCAACCCTCGCGTCGACAGGCACCGTGTAGACCCCGGGATGCCTCACCCGCCCCGCCACGTGCACCTGGACACTCTGGTTCTTGGTGGGAGCTGATGAGGGGCTCAACACTGCCGCTGGAGCAGACGCAGATCCCTCAGGAGTCTCCGCATCGCTGCTGGCCGCGCCCGGCAGAGTCGCACCTTCTGGCACCGTCGAGACGACCACCGCCCCAGCGGGTACCTCGGCGGGTTTGGATCTCAGCAAGACGACGGCCACCACCGACAGCACCAGGACGAGCAGGATGCCCACGGCCGAGGCGTGGACACGGGTCACTGTTCGTGTCGGACTCGGGGCCTCCTCCTCTGCCGGTTCCTCCGCCACGGGGGTGGCAGAGCGTCTGGGCCCCATATTTCGGGCAGGCAGCCGCGCCATGAGGTCCTCAAGACGTTCTCGGTACTCATCGCTCATACCGTCAGTTGTCGTCGCAGGACCTGGAATCCGCCACCTTTTTCAAATCTGTGGACAACGCGACGCGGCGGCGAGTCTGTTTTCCACAGGCTCGCCGCCGCGTCGTCAGAGTGTCAGCTCATGACCGGCATGATCACGAAAATTTCAGGGGGTCACTTCGCAACGATGGAAATCATCTTCGGCAGACGGGCAATGACCTTGATGATCTCCTTGCCCTCGGTAAACCGCTGGACGTTGGAGTCAGCCAGGGCCAGCTCACGCGCCTCCTCCTCGGTGATGTCAGGGCTCACCTGGATCTTGGCACGAACCTTGCCCGTCACCTGGACGACCATGGTCACCTCCTCGGCGACCAGCAGCTTCTCGTCAGCGGTCGGCCACTGGGAGTTGGCGACGGACGGCTCGAGGCCGAGCATCTCCCACATCTCCTCGGCCAGATACGGGGCCACTAGGGAGAGCGCCTGGGCGGTGAAGGTGACGGCCTCGCGCACCGCGGGGTCGGCCGGGCCGCAACCCGCGTCAATGGCCTTGCGGGTGGCATTGACGAGCTCCATGATGCGCGCCACGACGACGTTGTACCGGCCGCCGTCGAGCAGCTCGGTGATGTCGGCGATGCTGCGGTGAGTCACACGGCGCAGGCCGCCGTCGCCCTTGGTCACGTCGACGTCGGGGTCGCTGGTGACCTCGGAAGCCACCCGCCAGGCACGCTGCAGGAACTTCAAGATCGAAGCTGGGGAGACGTCCGCCCAGTCGATGTCCTCGTCCGGCGGACCGGCGAAGATGACGGTGGTCCGCACCGCGTCGACGCCGAACTCGTCGATCTGCTTGCCGAGATCAACACCGTTGCCCAGCGACTTCGACATCGCCCGACCCTCATTGATGACCTGGCCTTGGTTCATGAGACGCTGGAAAGGCTCGGTGAAGTCGACCATGCCGAGGTCGTGCAACACCTTAGTGAAGAACCGCGAGTACAGCAGGTGCATGGTGGCGTGCTCGACGCCGCCGATGTACTGGGCGACCGGCATCCAACGACGCACGGCGTCGGTGTCGAACGGCCCCTGGTCGAAGTGCGGAGAGCAGTAACGCATGAAGTACCAGGACGAGTCCACGAAGGTGTCCATGGTGTCGGTGTCACGCTGGGCGGCCTCGCCACACCTGGGACAGGAGACCTTTCGCCACTCGCGAGCCTCCTCACCGGCGAGCGGTGACTTGCCCTTGGGAGCCAGCTCGGCCCCGCGCAGATCGGGCAGCTTGACCGGCAGCTGGTCGTCGGGGACCGGGACGTCGCCACAGGTATCGCAGTGGATGATCGGGATCGGACATCCCCAGAAGCGCTGACGGCTCAGCAGCCAGTCGCGCAGACGGTAGGTGATCGTCGACTCGCCGATGCCTTTGTCCCCAAGGAACTCGCACATCTTCTCGATGGCCTCAGCCTTGGTGGTGATGCCGTCGAGGAATCCGGAGTTCTGGTATGCGCCGTCACCGGTGGTGGCAATGCCGGACTCGCGCGGATCGGCCTCGCCTGTGTCGATGACAGGGATGACGTCGATGCCGTACTTGCGGGCGAAGTCGAGGTCGCGCTGATCGTGGGCCGGCACGGCCATGACGGCACCGGTGCCGTAGTCAGCCAGCACATAGTCGCCAGCCCACACTGGAATCTTGGCCCCGTTGACGGGATTGGTCGCCTCGACACCGAGAGGCACACCGGTCTTCTCGTACTCGGTGGACTGACGCTCGATCTCGGACTTCTTCTTGACCTCGCCAAGGTAAGCCTCGAAGTCGGGACGGGCTTCGTCGGAGACGATCTCCTGGGCCAAGGCCGAGTCGGGAGCGACGACCATGAAGGTCGCTCCGTAGAGGGTGTCGGCGCGAGTGGTGAAGACCCGCACCGGCTCCTCGCGACCGTCGATGGTGAAGTCGACGTAGGCCCCTTCGGAACGCCCGATCCAGTTGCGCTGCATCGACAGCACACGATCGGGCCACTTACCCTCAATCTGGCCCATGTCGTCGAGCAGACGCTGGGCGTAGTCGGTGATGCGGAAGTACCACTGGTTGAGCTGACGCTTGGTGACGACGGCGCCGCAGCGCTCACAGCAACCGTCCTTGACCTGCTCGTTGGCGAGCACGGTCTGGTCGTTGGGGCACCAGTTGGCCCAGGAATCCTTGCGGTAGGCCAGCCCCTTCTCGAAGAAGCGATTGAACAGCCACTGGGTCCAGCGGTAGTACTCCTCGTCCGAGGTGTGCAGCCTCATCGACCAGTCGAAGGAGACGGCATAGCGCTTGAAGGAGGCTGCCTGGGTGTCGATGTTGTTGTAGGTCCACTCGGCGGGGTGGGTGCCGTGCTTGATGGCGGCGTTCTCGGCCGGTAGACCGAAGGAGTCCCAGCCGACCGGGTGCAGGACGTCGAACCCGCGCAGTCGCCAGTAGCGCGCAAGCACATCGCCGATGGCGAATGCCTCAGCATGACCCATGTGGAGGTCACCGGAGGGGTATGCAAACATGTCGAGGACGTAGCGGCGCTCCTTGGAACCGTCGTCAAGGGCTGCGAAGGTGCGGTTCTCCTCCCAGTACCTGGACCACTTCTCCTGGGCTGCGGCTGCGTCGTAGCCCGTCGTCTCGCGCACCTGGTCGCTCACGTCACACCTCTCGGATCCACTACGGGCCTCACCAGACCCGCGACACATACGGGCCAGAGTCTAGCGAAGCTGCCCCACACCTACCGTCAGGGTTCCCTGTCCTTCCTTGTGAACACTCGTTGAACACGAGCACAGTTGGTGTCATGAGCACCACGGCACACCGCGCGAACATGCCAGCCGGGAAGACCGAAACGGCCTCCGTTCCGGCCATGTCCGCCCTGGCCCCCGCCGACGACGCAACGTCGACCTACTCCCCCACCCCAGCCCGCAAGCCTCACGAGGCCGACGAGGGCATGGGAAGCCTCAACTCCAAACTCAACTGGCTGCGTGCCGCGGTGCTCGGAGCCAACGACGGCATCATCTCGACGGCCGGCATCGTCATGGGTGTCGCCGGCGCCACCATCGATCGTTCCTCCCTCCTCATCGCCGGCTTGGCAGGGCTTGTCGCCGGTGCCCTGTCCATGGCCGGCGGCGAGTATGTCTCCGTGAGCTCACAGCGCGACATCGAGAAGGCCGTCATGGCCAAGGAGGCCGCTGAGCTGCGCGACTTCCCTGACGAAGAGCTCGAGGAACTCGCCGGGATCTACGCCGAGAAGGGCCTGTCCGAGCAGACTGCTCGTCAGGTTGCCCGAGAGCTCACCGCTCACGATCCGCTGCGGGCCCACGCCGAGGCCGAACTGGGTATCGACCCCGACGAGTACACCAACCCCTGGCACGCGGCCTTCGCCTCGATGGCTGCCTTCACCGTCGGTGCCTTGGTCCCGTTGCTCGCCATGGTGTGTTCCCCGACGGCAACCCGCGTCTACATCACCATCGCCGCCACGATGATCGGCCTGTTCCTCACCGGTCTGGGGTCAGCCATCGCGAGCGGCAGCGGCAAGGCCCGTCCCATCGCCCGCAACATCATCGTGGGCATCTGTTCTATGACGATCACCTATCTCATCGGTCACCTCGTCGGTATGCAGGTCTGACTGTCGTCGCCGCTGTGACTCATTCGCCCACCTGCTCCGCCGGGAGTGGGTGGGCGATCAACGTTGGGTCGCGATCCATGATCTCCCACAGCTTGGGCGGCACGAAGGCGTCGACGATGACCATCAAGGCCTGTGGCAGGTCCGCAGCCCCCACCATGGATTGGCATCGGTGGGCGCACACTGACGCCACCGCCCCGTCTCCATTCAGCCACCCGGCCAGCCCGCAGAGGGCCAGCGGGGCCGGGGCCATCCGATCAGGGATCATCCCGACGGCTTGGCTCCAGATCGTCAGCCATCTCGACGCGTGCTCCCGTTCCATCGTCATCCACAAGGTGCGCGCCACCTCCGGACGCTGGACGGCAACGGCCATCTCGACGGCGGCGGCATCATCAATCGGTGAACCGGACCTCACGAGAGCACGGCATCTGGCAGCGACGACGTCATCACCGCAGCGAGAGAGTCGTCGTCGCGCATTGGTGATGAGTCGACGAGTACCTGAGTCACAGGTTCTTCCGGGCCCGGACAGTTGATCGACCAGATTGGTACGGCTCGGCAGAACGGTGAGCCCCCGGTAGACCGCCTCGGCAGCAATCTCCGGGGCGGGAATGTACGGGTGATTCTCCCCACAGCTCCGTTCATCGCCGAAGATGCTGCGCCAGCACTCACCATCTGTCCAGGCAGCGTCACCAATGTTCATGCCCTTCATCGCCCGGATGGCCAACGCCAAGGCAGCCATGCCACGGTCTTGGTCCTCGGTGAAGGCCAGGATCACCGTCCGTCCACGCCCTGCCAACGAGACGACTCGGGATGCGAAGGCGTCCATGGCCAGGGTCAGTTCAACGTCGTCGAGATCAACCCGGGCGACGAAACCTTGGCAGGTCGCGCCATCGTCAGCGACGATGAGGAGCAGGCTCTCGCTGGGTTGGAAGCCGAGCAGGTAGGGCGCCAGGGTTATCGCCTCGTCGACAGTCCTGACAGTCAGTGGATCACGGTCATCGGTGGTGGACGAATGCAGTGTTGTCATACCTTCAGTTGTCGTCCCGACCCCGTGAAATCCGCCAAGCAATTGGGTACCTGTGGACAACTCCCGGCAGCGTCATCTCGTCTCAACGCCAACCTGTGGACAGCACCGACGGCCACCAACCACGTACAGTGGAGCCACCATGAGCCAACCGCCTGACATCAGCCAGTATCAGCCGCCGAAACGCCACCGCGGCTGGATCGCCGCCATCATCGCGGTGGCTGTCATCATCGCCCTCGTTCTGGTGGCTCGCCGGGTCACCAGCGAGCCTGATCTCCCCCCGTCCCCCATGCCAACTCCGGTGGCGACACCGTCATCGGCAACCACTCCGACACCGATTCCGGCATCAGTGACGGCTGTGGCCTCCTCGGTGCCGTTCTCGTCCAAGGACAACTCGACCGAGGGAACATGGTCGATCGACGACGTCAGTTGGGGCCCCGGAAGTGTCACCCTCACGGTGACCATCGAGGTCACCAGGGGATCCCTGAGCGACTACACCTTCTTCATCATGGAGAACGAGTCGACCAACATCCACGAGGCCAACCTGCCGCCCACCGGAACCCTCGGCGACACCGTCTCCCCGGGACATAAGGTGCACGGCACGGTCACCATTGACTGTCCGCGCGCTGACGCCACCGTCATGTTCACACATGGATCGGGGATGTCCTCCCCCATCTCGGCTCTGACGATCAAGGCGTGACTCGCCACCTCTGATGCCCATCTGGCATGGCCTGGGGCCCGGCACGATGCCGGTCCCCAGGTCATCAGCTCAGTCCCGTCACTTCACTGTCATCAGTCTGCGTCGTCGCTCAGATGACCTCGACGCGTGGGTAGCGCGGCTGCCACATCGCCGAGAACACCTTCTCAACCGGGGTGTCGGTGGCCTCGGTCGCCACACCTTCCTCCATCGCCTGCTGGGCAACGGCAATGGCCACCGACGCCGACAGCGGTCTCAGGGTCTTGATGGACGGCAGCAGCGAGGCTCCCATCACCCGGTTGTCGACGTGCATGGCGACCGCCTCGGCAGCAGCCGCGATCATGCCGTTGGTGACGCGAGACGCCTGCACTGCGATGGCTCCCAAACCGATGCCCGGGAAGACCAGGGCGTTGTTGGCCTGAGCGATCTGATACGTCACACCGTTGACCATGACCGGCTTGAACGGCGAACCGGTGGCCACCAGGGCGCGTCCTTCAGTCCACTTGAGAATGTCGGAAGGCAGTGCCTCGGCCTTACGGGTCGGGTTCGACAGCGGCATGATCACCGGACGATCACAGTGGGCCGCCATCGTCTTGACGATCTCCTCGGTGAAGGCCCCCGTCTGGGCGGAACAGCCGATGAGGATCGTCGGATGGACGTTACGCACGACATCACTCAACGTGTACTGGTCAGGGGCGTCAGTGGTCCACCCTTCCAGCTCCTCCTTGCTGCGAGCGAAGGGCTGCTGGAAGTCACGCAGCCGCAGACCTTCCCGCAGCAGGCCACGGGATCCCAATCCCCAGAAGTGGGAACGCGCAGTTTCCTCGTCCAGCCCCTGGCTGACCATGAGCTGTACCAGGAGATTCGCGATGCCGGTGCCAGCCGAACCAGCGCCGTGAATGACGATACGGTGCTTGCTCAGCGGGGTGCCGGAAGCCTTGACGGCACTCAACACGGCGGCGACGACCACGGCTGCGGTGCCCTGGATGTCGTCGTTGAAGGTGCAGTAGTCGTCCCGATACTTGTTGAGGATTCGGGTGGCGTTACCGGCCGCGAAGTCCTCCCAGTGCAGCAGGGCGTGCGGGAACATCCGGTGGGCCGTCTCGACGTACTGTTGGACGAAGGCGTCATAGCGTTCTCCGCGCACACGGGGGTGACGCACGCCGAGGTAGCCGTCGTCATTGAGGCGTTCCATGTTGTCGGTGCCGACGTCGAGGATGACGGGCAGGACGCGGTGCGGGTGGATTCCGGCTGCCGCGGTGTACACCGCTAGTTTCCCGACGGTGATCGCCACGCCACCGACACCCTGGTCACCGATGCCGAGGATGCCCTCTGCATCAGTGGCCACGATGAGGTCGACATCGTCAGGGCCATGGCCCAACTGCCCCAGGGCCTGCTCCATGTCCTCCGGGTCGTCGATGGACAGGTAAATACCGCTCGGACGGTCGTACCAGTGGTTGTATTCCTCAATTGCCTTGCCGATCGTCGGGGTGTAGACGATGGGCAGCATCTCCTCGATGTGCTCGGCGATGAGGCGGAAGTACAGCACCTCATTACGGTCGTGCATGTGGTTGAGGTACAGGTACTTCGCCAGGTCGTCCGGCTGCGCCGAGTACTGGGCGTAAACCCGCTTGAGCTGGTCAGTGATCGTCATGACTCCCGACGGCAACAGGCCCGTGAGACCAAGGGTCTTGCGCTCCTCGAGGGTGAAAGCCGTGCCTCGGTTGGCCAGGGGGTTCGTCAACACCTCCTGGCCGCGAGCCGCAATCTTGAGAAGTTCTCCGTCACTGTCCTGTGCATACTGAAAAGGAACTGACATACCCCCTAGCCTAGAAGGTCGTCAGCACAAATGTTCAGCAGGTCACGAGATGGATGACAAAGTGTCACGCAAGCGTTCCGCGGAGGCCGCAAGGGAGGCAATTTCCGCTGCGCTCATGGAGACCGGGACCACTCCCTCGATGCCGTCACGCGAGACGATGCACGGCATGGACAGGGCTACCCCGGAGACTCCGTGGACATCCTCGATGACGCTGGACAGCGGCAGGACGGAACGGCCCGGACGCAGCAGGGACTCGGCAAGACGAGCACCCGTCAGACCGATGGCGTAGTTCGTCGCACCCTTGCCCTCGATGATCTTGTACGCGGCGAAGGCGGCCTCGTGGGCCAGGTCAGCGAGCACATCCTCGGTGAAGACGCGCTCACCCTCGACGGTCCAGTCGTGGATCGGCACACCGGAGATGTTGGCGGTCGACCACAGCGGGAACTCCGAGTCGCCGTGCTCGCCGACGATGGTCACGTGTACATGGCGCTGCTCGACGTTGGCCCACTGACGGATGAGCCAGCGCAGCCGCGAGGTGTCGAGCATGGTGCCGGTCGAGAAGACACGGTTGGCCGGCAACCCGGTGGCCTGCTGGGCTACGACAGTCAGGACGTCACAGGGGTTGGTGACGAGCACGAACAGGGCGTTCGGAGACTGCTCGACCAGCTGCGGCATGAGGGAACGCAGAATATTGGCATTGACGCCGGCGAGGTCCAGACGGGTCTGGCCCGGCTTCTGACGAGCTCCGGCAGTGATGAAGACAACATCAGAGTCGGCAGTGTCGTGGACATCAGCGCCACCCATCACTGAGGCGGGGGTGAACTGAGTGCCATGGGCGAGGTCCGCTACCTCGGCCTCGACCTTGTCCTTGGCGATGTCGTAGAGGGCAACGAGGTCGGCCGATCCGCGGATGAGGCAGGCGTAGGCCAGCGAGGAACCAACCGAACCGGCCCCGACGACGGAGATCTTGGAGGCGCGACGAGTGACGTCAGAAGTGCTCATGGCGCTCATTTTAGGGTGCCCTCGCACCTGATCCCCAACGCTGCGCACCAGGGCCGCGCATCTGAACAAGATGCCAGCAGCCCTGAGCGGTTGTGCACGCCCTGATGTCACCGCCCCTTCGCGTGGCACCATGCCTGTGCGAGTTCCCGAGCGTTGGATTCAGGGTCGGCGTTTCGACAAATTGCCGAGACGACGCTGAGGCCGTCGCAGCCCACCCGGGCTACATCCTGAGCGTCGGAGGCAGTGACTCCGCCGATGACGCACACCGGCCACGGGCTGACGTCGACGACGTCAGGGCCATGAGACAGCGCGGCCTCCACGTGGGCGGGGGTCTGCGCGGACAAGCCGATCAGCAGATTGTCCCCGAGAACCTCTCGAGCCTGGGCGACCGGCATGTCGGACTGCCCGACATGGGCACCGTCAGCTCCGATCTCAGCGACCAGATGGACCCGGTCGTCAATGATGAGGGGTATTTCGTCGCATACATCTCTCACCCGTCGTCCCAAAGCGACGAATTCGTCATCAGGCAGGTCGTGGTCGCGGAATTGGACCAGAGTCACCCCGCCGGAGATAGCGCGTAGCACGGTCTCGACGATCTCCTCTGGGCCACCACATTGGGCGGTGTCTGTGACGAGGTACACCGAAAGATCGAAGTCAGGCCGTGACATCGCGAAGCCCTCCCCGCGCGCCGACTTCGTCGGGTGACACCAGGAACAGTTCGTCGATGAGAGCTTGAGCGAATCCGCCCAGGCCCACACTGCGATCCGCCGCTCGTTCGGCAGCCACGCACAACATGGCGGTTGCGGATGCAGCTGCAATGAGATGATCTTTCTGGACGCCTGCAAAGGCCGCTGTCAGAGCCCCTAGTGAGCATCCAACCCCGGTCACTCGCGCCATCCATTCATGCCCCGATGACACGGTTACGTGCCGGTGCGCGTCCACGATGTGATCGACGGGGCCGCTAGTGGCGACCACGGTGCCGTATGTGCGCACGAGCTCAGCGGCGGACCCCAAGGCATCCTCGACAGCATCTCCGGCCTCAGGGCCTCGGGGGGACGCTCCCGTCCCAGCCAGGGTCAATACCTCGGAGGCATTTGCCCGGATGACGGCTGGAGCACCGACGTGCAACGCGTCCAGGGCGACCTGGGTACGCCATGACATCCCGACTCCCACCGGGTCGAGCACCCACGGTGTGTCACTACCTGCTGCGCCACGCACGGCAACAACTATGGCTTCAGCGGTCTCCCGGTACGGAGTACCAATATTGACGAGCACGCCGTCAGCCAACGATGCGAATCCCTCAGATTCCTCGGGGTTATCGACCATGGCGGGGACTGCCCCCGCAGCCAACAACACGTTCGCGGTAAAGTTGGCAACCACGATGTTCGTCAGGCACTGGACCAGCGGCTTGTCCCGACGCAGCCGCTCCACGGACTCTGACACCAAATTCGACAGTTCAGTCATGTCAACCACTCCCTTCGCCGGCATTACCCGGACAGGTTCAGGCGGTCGGTGCCATCTCGGCACCCTCTCAGCCCTTGTGGTGGGCTCCCGCGTTGTTGTGGTCCAATCTTACCCACGATGCGCGCTGGCAACGCCGCGGTCCTGTCTTCTACCTGAATCCGCTCTACCAGCCCATGTCTCAAGTGGCACAATGCGGCCATGAGTTCCCGTCTTGACCCTGTCGTCGACGTTCTCAGTGCTGCTTCGTCAGAAGCTGCCGGGAGTGGAACCTCGTTGTCCTGGGCAGCCGTTGACGACAGTGAGGTGCGCTGTAGCGACACCGACGATCGCGTCTACAGCATCGCGTCGATGTCGAAGTCGTTCACCGCTGCCAGCGTCCTTGGGATCTGTCACGGGCTGATCGACGTGGCTTCTCGACGGCCCGCTCTCGACGACACCCTCGGTAGTTGGATTCCGCAGCTTCAGGAGCCCATCGCCAGCGCAACGATTCGTGACGCGTTGTCCATGTCTACCGGTCTACCACCGACGATCCGTGGGCTGACCGTCAGCAGGCCATGTCACGCGAGGAGTTCGAGGCGCTGTTGGGTAAACCCTTCATCACGAACTTCGCGCCGGGAACGGGGTACGCCTATTCCAACCTCGGTTACGCGATCCTGGGCCGCGTCGTCGAGTTGGCGACCGAGCGGCCATTCATCGACGTCGTCGAGGAAGACATCATCCGTCGGGTGGGGATGACCGAATCCTTCCTCGACGTCACGCAAGTACCCGAGGGAAAGCTCACCCCAGGCCTCGGCAGAGATGGCAGCGTCCAGCCCTTGCTTGGCCCCGGAACCTTCTCCCCCATCGACGGCCTCATCTGCACCGCCAAGGATGTCGGGATCTGGGTGAGCCATTTCATCACCGCGTGGACCAGCGAGGACGATGGTTGGGGTCGGGTCTTCCGCGAGATGCAGCAGGTGTACCGGTACTTCACGACATACGGCCCAGTCACCGAAGGGTACGGATATGGCCTTCACGTCGCTGTCACGGGGAAGGAACACATCGTCTATCACTGCGGTGGATACCCGGGTTATGGATCGACGATGATGTGGCATCCGCGCTCGGGAGTCGGCATCGTGGTGCTGGCGAATCGGACGTATCACCCGGCCATCCGCGTAACCTCCACGGCCCTCGACACCGTTGTTCCCGGGGTGGGTGACCTGCTGTTGCCCTCGGCAGCCAAGGATCGCAAGACCTGCGACGCCGTCCATCCTTCGCCGATGAATCCCCAAGTCCGGCAACATCTCGACGACGTCGAGAAAATCATTCGCAACTGGTCGAACGATCTGGTGGCTCGGGAGTGGAGCCCGACGATGGACATGGATCGTCCGTTGGATCAGCGCCGCAAGGATTTCGAGGACGTGGTCGAGGCCACCGGGGAATCCGTGGATGCCGCGATCGACGTCGTCGAGATGACGCCGTATCGCTGGATCTGGCGTGTCGAGGGCCCCCTGGCTACCCGTCAGGTCACGGCTTCGGTTAACCCGTTGGGTCAGGTACAGGCCCTCGACGTCAGGATCGTTTGATAGGTCAGATCGTGTCGAGTGAGGTGCCGCGAGTTTCGCGGGCGAACATGTATGTCACACCGCCGACGACGAGCAGCACGGTGAACAGGATGAACGCCGGGAAGACCGCGTCCAAGGTGACATTCTGTTTGACCGCAGATCCGCCCACCATGAGTCCCATGAGCGCCGGACCGATGACCTTGGCAGTCGCACCGATGCCGTAACCGAGTCCCAGACCGGTGGAGCGAGCCTCGTTGGGAAACTGCTCGGCTCCGAAGGCGTTCAGAATGCCGAAGGCGCCGTCGCCGAAGGCCATCGCAACAAGGACGCCGGCAAAGAAAACCTGCCAGCCCCAACCCAGATGAGCCGAAAGCGCGATGATCAGAGTTCCGGCGGCACCTACCAGACCGAATGACAGCATCGTGATCCTCCGACCGATGCGGTCGGCCAGCCATGCTGACAGGAAGCGCCCGATGAGATCGGCCAGAGAGACGAACATAAACAGGATCCCGACTTGCTCTGCAGACTTGCCGAACCCGGTCTTGAGGAGGGTCTGACCCCACGACTGAATCGTGAATGATCCCAGAATGAAGCAGAAGGACCCTAGGCTGACTATGAGGAGGCCCTTGCGGTACTTGCCGAAGACAAGTGAGTACGAAGCGTCTTGGACGTGCTCTACCGACGGCAGATCTCCAATGTCGTCAGCCGGCATCTCCAACGCCCACGCCAAAGCCTCACGGGCTTCATTTTCCCGTCCATGACTCTGTAGAAACCTTGGTGACTCGGGGACAAAGCGAATCCACACAAGCAGGAAGACAGGAATCGCCCCCAGCGCGATGAGAGCACGCCAATTATCACCCAAGGCTTTTTGCCCGAGAGATCCCAGGAAAAGACCGAGCGGTATGAATACCGACGCCAATCCCGCAAGAAGGCCGCGCTGTTTAGCTGGCACAAACTCTTGAACATACGGAATCGATGTGATATTGAGGCCGCCAACACCGATCCCCACACCAATACGCAATATGGCTAGCATGACCCAGCCGTGATCTGGAGTGAACACTGATACGACGGTGAATGCAACGAACATGAGGACGCACCAGAAAAATGACGAACGGCGTCCGATTTTGTCTGCCAGACGTCCCCACATAATGGCACCGATGACCGTACCCAGGCCAGAACAGGCGAGGATGACGCCCGCCTCAGTGCCGGTCAGGTTCCATGGCTTAGTGAGGACGGATACCACGAAACCAATGAGGAAGATGTCAAAGAACTCGGAAATGTTTCCGATGATGGCCAGGGCGACAAGATTCTTCTGATTGCGCGTCAAAGGGCGCGAATCTATAAGATCTAAGGCTGATTGCTTGGATGCTGTAGAGGTGGACATGTAACTATATCTCCTACCTGCGCCGCGGTTGTTGTCAACGCAGAATGTCTGTGTTCGAAGGAATATTGAGCTCACTGGGACTCACACGAGTAAGGTCTCCATAATGAGTCAGGGCGTAAGCAGATGTCCGCTGCCCGTAATAGATTCCCTGGACCACGTCACCTGCAAGATACCCGTGCAATGTTCCTGCGACGAAGGAGTCTCCTGCGCCTGGACGGTCGACGACAGGCACCTGAACCACTGGGAAGGTGTGGTCGCCGTGCTCGTCGTCGGATAGATAGACACCATTGATCTGGTCAGTGGACACAACCGTCGGTGCTCCGAACAATTCACGCAGATCGTGACATGCCTGTTCGCCGTCAGATTCAATCCCAAATACTGCCATGCCGTCACGCACCGAGCAAAAGACAATGTCCGATATGCACGCAATGGATTCGAGCACTTCTCGGGCCCGTCTCGGCTCCCACAACAGGGAACGATAATTGACGTCAAGTGCGACGGCTATTCCACGGCGGTGGGCCTCCTCGACAAAATGGCTCACCACAACAGCCGTGTTCTCGGTCAGAGCAGCCGTAATGCCAGTCACGAAAACCAGTTTCGTGTCGAGCATGGCCTCCCAATCGAGATCCTCGACACGGACGTCACGAAAAGGGGTGTGCTCGCGATCGTAAAGCACACGTGCTGGCATCGGATACTCACCGGGCTCCATGAAGTACAGTGCGACGCGCCCCTCAGGCTTGATACAGATGTGGGAGACATCGACACCGACACTACGAAACTCGTTGACAACCCGGTCGGTAAGATCGCCCTGTGGCATAACAGATGTCCAGCAGGTGTCGCGACCGAGCTGGGACAGCAAGCCTGCAACGTTGGCTTCGGAGCAGGCAGCGGTGGCCCGTAGCTGCTGGGCATTAACAAGACGCTCGCCCTTGTAGCAGGTGAGCCGGATCTGCCCCTCACCGATAGTTGAGATGTCGTAAGTCATGCCGTCACCCCCTGGGACGCAGCTGGGGTGCCGTAGCGGTTGGTGTATCGGTCGTGGTTGGAGTCGATCTCCGACTGCGGGAGCGGGGAGATTTTGCCGATGAGCTTGGCAAAAGTCAGGGTCCTGGCGACGTCCTCGACCATAACGGCTGCCTTGACAGCCTTCTCAATAGACGTACCGACAGTGAAGACACCGTGTTTCTTGAGTAGTACGGCTGGGGACTCGTCGATGAACCGTACAATTTGCTCACCTATCTGCTCAGTGCCGATCTGGGCGTAATCTCCGCACGGGACTCGTCCACCGAACTCATCAGCGACGGCGGTCATGGCGCAGGGTATGTCCTGGCCTGTGGCAGCCCAGGCGGTGGCGAAGGTGGAGTGAGTGTGGATGATGCTGCGGATGTCGTCATGGCGACGATAGACGTACAGGTGCGAAGCGGTGTCCGAAGATGGTCCACGATCTCCCTCGACAACCTTTCCGTCAAGGTCGACGACAACCATGTCGTCAGGGGTCATGTCGTCGTACAGCATTCCGGAGGGCTTGATGATCACCAAGCCGGTCCCGGGGTCTCGGGCAGACAAATTGCCCGAGGTCCAGGTCACCAGGCCGTGTCGGGGCAGGTCGAGATTGCCTTCGCAAACGTCTTTCTTGAGCTCTTCGAGCATCGAACGTTCTCCTTTGAACAGCGGTATAGGAATTTTTTGGAGGTTTGGTGTCGGTCGGCCCAGGATTCAAGCTGGGCCAACCGATCTCGAATCAGGCGAGGGCCCGACGAATCGGGATTCCGGCGGTTCGAAGACGCCCCTCGATGAACTCACGCGCCGACACACTGCGATCATTGGAATCGGGGGCATCGTCGTTCCACATCTCGATCATCATTCGGCCGCGCCAGCCCTGCCTGGCAAGGATGGCGAAGGAATCGTCCCAGTCAACGGTCCCCTCTCCCATCGGTACCCGTCGAGGCTCGCCAGGCCGGACATCCTTCACGTGGATCGCAACCATGTGGCCACGCCCAGCCTCGAGTTCGATCGAGGCATCGAGCTGCTGTTCGGCAATGTTTCCGATGTCGGGGTAGACCTGCAGGTAAGGCGAGTGAGCGAGCTTGACGAACTCCATGGCCTTGCGGATGGAATTAACGTCGGTGCCGTCGACATTCTCGATGCCCATGACGACGCCGAGACGGGCCGCCATCGGGATGGCGTCGAGGAGAAGGTCGGTGTACCACTGCTCGGCGTGGTCATTCATCTGCTCGTAGTAGCAGTAGTACCCCGCCACCTGAAGCACGGACGCTCCGAGATCGTGGCAAAGGTGCAGGCCTTCGGCTAGCACGTCACGGGCACGTTGACGCACCGCGGGGTCGGCGCTACCGGGGCCAATGCGCCTATGCACTGACAAGCAGATACCACCGATCGTGGTCTCTGTTTCCTCGGCACAGCGACGCACCATACGACGGCGGTCCTGATCCCACTCAAGCCGTGCGGCCCTTCCTTCGGTTTCGTCGACTGATAGGTCGACGAAACCGAAGCCGGCCTCAGGCACCTGGGTAAGGAAGCGACGCCAGTCGTCATCAGTCTCAAGCTGGTTGCCAACAAGAGCCTTCTCGTAAATACCGAGTGCCACTCCGTCCGACAGCGACTCGGTCATCTCGGCCACACCTCGTCTAGCGTGGAGCGTAGTTGCTGTGCCGCAGCCCTTGGGTCGTCGGCGGCGACGATTGAACGACCGGCGATGACAATGCCGACTGGATGCTCAGCAAAGACCGGAAGGTCCTTGGGAGTGATGCCTCCAGTGACGGTGACCGTGAATCCCATCTCGGCGAGTTCGTCGACCCGCCCGAGATCCTCGGGTTTCCACGACAAGTCCCCGGCGGCCTCCCGGTCGCGGGAACGCTTAACGATGACGTGCTGGACACCCAATTCACGCCAGGTGCGGGCGCGGTCGGCGTCGTACCACTCATCCGCGAGCTCGACCTGGACTTCGCCACCGAATTCCTCTGCCACCTTGCACACTTGATCGATGGTGGTCAGAGATGCCCCGGCGACACAGGAGACGAGGTCGGCTCCGGCTTCGAAGCACAGCCGGGCGATCTTGGCCCCGGCTTCGGCTATGCGAACATCGGCGAGAATAACCTTCCCAGGATAGACCGCCCGGATAGCACGCACCGCATCCATGCCCTCGGCTAGAACCAGGATGGTGCCACACTCGATGACGTCAACCTCGTTGGACACTTGGGACAGCGGGGCGAGGGCCGACGGCAGGTCGTAGGTATCAAGAGCAACTTGGAGTCGTGGCATCGTCGTCACCCAGCCAGGGGCTGGAAGCCAAGGAAGGTCGCGGCGTTGTTGATGAGCAGGTCATCGACGTAGCTGCGGTCAAAGCCCTCGTCCTCAATCAGACGCGGGCAGAAAACGGCCGGATCATAGTCAATGCCGGAGACCGAGCCGTAGACCTTCTGGTAAGAGGCTTTACCGGAATCGGTACCCAGCAGTACCTGCTTGCCGTAGCCCTTCTTCCCGAGGGCCTTAATCAGGTTGACGCGGGTATTGTCCGGGACGTACTTGATGCGGTTTGTGCCGTCGAGCTCGACGTAGCAGCCAAGCTTGCAGATCTGCTCGTGGACCCACGGATCCCAGTTACGCTGCATGTGACCGATTGCGATTTTGGCAGGATCGACGCCCTGGTCGACGAGGAAGCGTGCCTGCTCGGGGCCGCAAGTTCCGGCCGTTACATGGGTGTTGATAGGGCATCCGGTCTCCTTAGATGCGATAGCCACCGCCTTGCCAGATTTCTGTTCCCACTCGGTAATCTTGCCGTAAGCGGTCGCCCACTTTATGACGCCGGCCTTGGCCCCGGTGCGTTCGACGATGGGGCCCATGTAGTCGAAGCGGTCGATGCCCTCGACAATGTCGGCAATGAGCAGATCGGCAATCTGGTTGACGGTGTACTGGTTGACCCAGCTCTGACGCCATTCCAGGTAGACCTTCTGCTGGTGAAATCCGGTGGCCTGGACGACCTGGAGGCCTGGGACCTTCTCGACAACTTCAAGGGTCTTGAGCACACCACGACCCGAGGATGCGGGGCACATGTCGACGATCGTGGCGCCGTCGGCCCAGCTCATGGAAGCTTCGACGAAGTAGGTGGCCTCCTGAGCGGCCTTGTCGACGTCGTCGAGCAGGTGATCAGGATCGATGTAGACCTCACCGGCGCCAACACGGATGAGGTGGTCGTGGGCATTGACGACACCAAGCGTGTCGGGTGAAACGTCGCCAGTGATGGTACGAACGACGGCCATTGGGGTGATTCCTCTCTCACGACTGTGTGACGAGAACCATTCAGCCGTCAGCCTGACATCCTTCGCAAGGCCATGGGATCACATATGTGAATTCACTAAGCGCTAAAGCGCCGGTATGATGGTTTAACACCGCGTTTCTGCGGGGCCATGAGTACGAAGATTCACATTTGTGAGATACATATGACTGACCGCGAACACATCCAGACCCTACTGACCGTGGCAAAGCGATACTGGCTGGAACAAGCGACTCAGGCCGAGATCGCTGCTGAGATCGGCTACTCCCGATCGATGGTGTCACGCCTGCTCGACGAAGCGCGGCGCCGCGGAATCATCACGTTTACCGTGCAGCACCCGTTACAACGAGCAGTTGCGTTGGAACAGGACCTGACGCGCACCTTTGGGTTAGCGTGCGCGCGCGTAGCCATGTCGGATGACGACTCTGCGGCTCACGAGGTGTCACGGATGGCTTCCGATCTCGTGACTACATATATGCACCCGGACTCGGTCATCGCGCTGTCGAATGGGCGTGGAGTAGCTTCGGTGGTGCGCGCCATGACCCCGACACGTCACCCTGAAGCGACAGTGGTCCAGGCAATTGGGGGGACAGCGCGGGGGAATCTACTCCTTGACTCCCCCGAACTGTGTCGCCAACTGGCGGAGCGACTTGGCTGCGCTTACCGAGTGATGCCCGCGCCAGTGTTGGTATCGAATCCGCAAGTAGCAGCGGCTTTAAAGGCGGAGAAGTCCATTGGAATGACGATCGCAATGGCCTCCCACGCCGACATCTTGGTGACAGGGGTGGGCGCGGTCGGGGTGAATTCGGTGGCACCGATTTTCGATCATGTGATGCCCGAACGGGCTCATGCCGAGTTGTTGTCGCGGGGAGCGGTCGGCCACATCTGTGGGCACCACATCGATGCTCAGGGCCGTCACGTCGATGCGGGCTTCTGCCAAGGGTTGATGACAATACCGATCGACCGAATCCCATCAATCACCCACGTCATCGTCAGCGCTTTCGGAGCCGAAAAGGCCCCGGCTTTGACTGCGATCCTTCGAGGCAATCTGGTAACGGATCTGGTAACCGACATCGCAACTGCGAAGGCTGTGCTCGATCCTCGCGGCTGAGGTTGGTATGACCGGACCCGCAAAACAGAATACCCACCTGCCATGAACTCCGCGAGATCAACAACGTCCCCATCTTCCTCACCGACGACGGCGTATCCCTCCCCCACGGCATGGCCGTCGCCGCAACCGAACGCGGCGCCGACGGGCTCATCATCCAAGGCCCCTCAGCCAGTGGACACAGCGCCACCTTCGACCCCACGCGGACACCACAACCGGAAGACCTCCCCACTCTCGTCTCACACGTGCGCAAGGCCAGCCCTTTGCCAGTGATCGCCGCCGGCGGCATCGATGGCGCTGAAGCGGTACGAGCAGCACTTGATGCAGGCGCCATCGCGGTTGCCGTAGGGACCCTTCTGCTCCGCACCAACGAAGCCGGAACCTCAGCCACCCACCGGGCGGCACTGGCCGACCCCGCCTTCGACGACACCACCATCACCCACGCGTTCACCGGACGACCGGCCCGCGCCCTCACCAACGACTTCATCACCCAACACCACGCCACCGCACCCCACGCATACCCCGCCGTGCACCATCTCACCCGCCCACTGCGACAAGCCGCCACCCAAGCCGGAGACACCCACCGAGTCCACCTCTGGGCCGGCACCGGCTACCGCAACGCACCCACCGGCCCAGCCGCCAACATCATCCGCACGCTCTACCCACTCCCCGACGATGGCCACCTCACCTAACCGGTATGGATGTAACGCTCCTGTGCGGTGATCCTTCGTGATGTGACCCCCATATGTGGTGTGCTTGTGTGGGTTCACAAGCATCTTTACTGGGCGAGAGGACGATTCCGATGATCGACATGAGCCGCCGTTCGTTTACTGCCATGGCCATCTTCGGCCCGCTTATCAGCCGAACAGCGTTACCTGAGCATAAGGTGTCCGGGCCGCCGATTGACGGGCCGGATAGCCTCCACATCGAGTGGATACCTGCTCCATATCAGCAGTACGGATCTGATCCGGTGAAGTACGGAAATCACGACCTTGCGCGCCGCCCCTCTGCGCCTTCGCTGACGAGAATCGTCATCCACGACACCGAGGAGACCTACGACAACACCATCAAACTTGTGGAGAAGCCGAATTACCTCGCATGGAACTACACGTTGAGATCATTTGACGGTCACGTTGCGCAGCACCTCGATCCCAAGGACATCGGCTGGCACTCCGGGAACTGGTACTACAACATGCACGCCCTCGGACTCGAGCACGAGGGTAAGGCTCTCGAGGGAGAATCCTGGTACACGGACGCGATGTACCGCTCGAGTGCAGCGCTAGTCCGCTATCTGTGCGATAAATATGGGATCCCGCTGACGCGTGGTCGCGTCATTGGCCATGACGAGGTTCCTGGCATTGACACCGAGCACATCAAGGGGATGCACTGGGATCCGGGCGCCTTCTGGAACTGGGCTCGATACTTTGAGCTGTTGGGCCGCCCACTCACCGAGGGCACGGTGAGCACCAGACCCAAGCGCGATGACGTCGTGAGGATTTTGCCTGATTTCGAAATGAACACGCAGGCCTACAACGGCCAGGTCGTCAGAGGAGTGAACTTTGTGACGGCGAGGCAGGCCCCGTCGTCGGATGCCCCGACGGTTGTTGATGCCGGTATCAGCCCGGAGCCGGCAACAACAGAACCTGCCGACGTCGGCGCCCGGCTGAACACGGGTGCGGAGTATGTCGTCGCAGAGGTTGGAGGGAAGGACGACGAGTGGGTCGCCGTCTGGTACCTGGGAGCTAAGGCGTGGTTCCACAATCCCGCTCAGCAGCCGGTGGCACGAGTCGTCCCGGAGGCGCGAACGATCACCGTGGTTTCGCGCACGTCAGGTTATGGCCGGGCGTACCCGGAAGCCTCTGCCTATCCGGACGGCACCTGGGTGCAGCCCGAGGCTGCGTTGCCGTACGTGTTGGAGCCTGGTCAGCGCTATGTCGTCATCGACCCTCAGCCCGCGACAGACTATTACCGGTCCAAGACGTTCGACGCTCCGCCACCCAAGGACCACGTCGATGTGACCGGAAAGGACCGGTACGTATGTGTCTTCCTGGGACACCGTCAGGGCTACCTGAAAGCCACAGACGTGCAGAGCTGACCTCGGCAGTAGGAGTCGTGCGAGAGGGGCGGCGCGGTGGTGGACGGCTTCTTGGGGCGGTGAAGGTGCGTTGCGCATGAGTGTGTGTCGATACCCATACGCAAATACTGGCCTGGCTTGGTCCGATTTGGTGAGGATGGGTGGGATCCGGTAACGTTTGCCTGGTCGCCCGGGCGGTCGGGTGAACGAAGAGGATGACCCTCCTGAGGAGTTGTTTTCGGGGCATTGGCGCAGTTGGTAGCGCGCTTCCATGGCATGGAAGAGGTCAGGGGTTCGAATCCCCTATGCTCCACCAGACAGGATGTTCCGGCGTGGTGGACGCCGCAGCGGAGGATCGTGTCGAAGGCCTGACAAGGTCGCCCGCGGGGCATTGGCGCAGTTGGTAGCGCGCTTCCATGGCATGGAAGAGGTCAGGGGTTCGAATCCCCTATGCTCCACGTAAAATGAGAATATCGAAGCTTGCCCCGCCTGATGGTGGGGCAGTTTTGTTTCTGCGGTGACCTGCGCCGAGGCATCGATGTTGGTGTGGGCGAGGACGCTGACGGTGGCCTCGGCGGATATGTGGGTGGCGTTCTCTTCGTCGTCGATGGTGATGTGGGTGAACAGTGTGCGGTTGAGGATGCGGCGTTCGGCTGGTTCGCAATTGCTGTGGAGGTCGTCGAGGTCGACCAGGAGTTCGGTGAGCTGATCCAAGCCTGTTCAGGCACTGGTCTAGAAACGAGAATGAGTACATGCCGAAGTGGCAGGTTCCCGGGAAACCGCAGACACGGCGCTACACCCCGGATGAGAAAACGGAGGCGGTCCGGATGGTCCCGCTGCGAGCAGGGCCGGGAAGGCCAAATCCCTAGTGGTGGTGTAGCTGCGTACTCCTTCTCGGGGTCAGACGGTCAGGGCTGGTAGGTCGTGGTCTGTGTGTTCGAGGTAGGTGTCGGGTACCAGAGTGATACGGGCAGCGGGCCCAGGACTTCGAGGCCACGGTAGCGACATCCTTCGACCCATTCGTCGGTCTGCTCGGCCAGAACGGCTCCGGCCAGGCGCACGATCGAGGATGCTGACCCCACGGTGTGGTCCCACCGACCTCGAAGCGAACACTACCTCATGTTTGTCCACCTGGTCCCCGACCTTCCATAATCGACCGGCCGCACCCTACCGCACAACCGCCACCACGACGGGAGCCGCGAACGTCTTGGTGAGCCTTTTACCACGGTTGGCCGGTGCCACGACCGCCGTGCTCACGTGGGCATAGCCCTACCCCTCTTCCATGACACCGGAGCGCAGCGGGCCAGAAAGGCATCCAGATCGCCGTTCTTGACAAGAGTGATGGTGCGGGCGCCTGTCATCATCGAGGAGAAGCGGTTTTCGGCACCGCCCTCGAGCTGGTGATCACTCCGCACTTGAACGCCCACGCCTTGGCGTCATGAGAGCGGAGAAAAGAACTCGTGATCACATTGGACCATGAGGTCATGGATCTGGTGGGTGATTTGATACAGAGGTCGACCCGACGCATAGATACGCATGTGTATGCCTCCTGAGCTGCTCACCGTGATAGTGGACGATCGGAAACTGGTAGCCTCTAACATATGTTAGGGACTACCAGTTCTGAACGGTGGGCAGGAGTGTGGGCTCTTGCTGGAGGAATGGCTCTGCTCTACGTCAACACCACCATGGTGAACGTCGCACTGCCGGACCTCGGCAGCAGCATCCATGCGGGCAACCGAGCCTTGCAGTGGATCGTGTCTTCCTACACGCTGGGCTTTCTCGCTGCGCTGCTCCCCGGCGGTCTTTTGGGCGACAGCATCGGGCACCGCCGCCTTCTGTTGATCGGCGTCTGTCTGTTCGGAGTGGGGGCCGCTGTCCCCTTGTTCAGTCCCACGGTGATCGGGCTGCTCGTGGGACGGGCCGTCATGGGACTGGGCGCGAGCGTGTTCACTCCGATGTCACTTGCCTTGATCCCGTGGCTCGTCCAGGCGCCATACCGGGCACGTGCGACCGCCATCTGGAGCGCTGCCGGCTCGCTGGGCGCACCGCTCGGTCCCATCCTCGGCGGGCTGGCCATTGACAACTGGGGATGGAAGGCAATGTTCGCGATCGACTTCGTCGGTGCCCTTGCCCTCGTGATGGTGCTTGCGGCGTGCATCCCACCAGACCCGATGCGCCCTGTCAGGCGAGCGGCCCCTGCCCCGCAGATACTTCTGTCGACTGCCGGGTTCATCCTGATCACCGCCGGACTGATCAACTCACCGGGCGGCTACATGGCCACGACGTCAGGGATCGCCGCACTCATTGTGTGCCTCGTCGTCGACTCCCGGACCCAGTCGCCCCTGGCCGACTTTTCGGCATCAAGCTGTAACTCCCCTGAGGGCCGCTCGGACCCAGTCGCCCCTGGCCGACTTGTCCCTGCTCAGGAATCACCACTTCCGCACGTCCGCCATGGGCCTCATGGTGGTCAACTTCGTTCTGTTCGGCGTGTTGTTCATCGTGCCGGGATTCATCCAGAGCGTGCTGGGACACTCGGCCGTTGCCGGGGGGCTGATGCTGCTCCCCATGGCAGCGGCGACTGGACTGGGGCCCTTCGCTGCTGCCCGCGCGTCCAAGCATCCCCAAAGCGCACAACTAGCTCTCCCCAGCGGTCTGGTCCTGATCGGGATCGGGATGGGCATCGCCGCCGCCACCAAGGTCGTCTCAGGCGCTGCGCCGATCATGACGGGACTGACACTCTTGGGATTGGGGCAGGGGCCTTCTCAATCATTTGCCCCTGCGCACGCCATGGACCAAGTTGACGAAGAAGCACATGGAACTGCGGCGGCGCTCATCAACACCATTCGTCAGATCGGGTCCATGCTCGGGATCGCGATCCTCGGCAGCCTGCTCGGAAACCGCTACACCCGGGCAGTCACCAGCCAATCAACGCACCTTCCCGAGTTCATCGTGAAGCAGATCAATACCGGTATCGGTGTGGCCAAGGCCACAGCCCCTCAGTTCCCTGGGCTCCGGGACCAGATCGATGCCACGGCCAACACTGCCTACGTCACTGCCATGGATTCGGTACTGGCCCTCTGTTCGGTCGCCGTTATCGTCAGCGCACTGCTCCTGTTCACCACCGCCATGGGCCGTACTTCGCCCAGTAGAGTACGGCTCATGGCGACGTCCCGATCTCGAGCAGCGAAGAAGCTTGAGCTGCGCCGCAAAATCCGCAGTGCAGCCATCGATCTCTTCACGGCCCGCGGTTACGCAGAGACCACCGTCGAGGAAGTCGCAGCTGCTGCGGACGTGTCACCCATGACCGTCTATCGACACTTCGGCACCAAGGAATCCCTGGTTCTCTCCGTCGCCAAGACCTCTGATGTCGATGTCCTGCTTGCAGCTGTCTCCGAAGGTCATGTCCTCGACGCGGCTTCATTGACTGATGCCATGGTCGCTCACATTGCGTCCAATCCGGTAGAGCAGCTTTACCAGCGGGTCGTGCTCATCACGTCTACCCCGGAGCTCGGCGAGGCTCTCTGGACACGGACGACCACATGGACCGACGCACTCGCCCCACACATGCCCGCGACAACGAGCCTCGCCCGCCGCGCGGAGGCTCGCAGCCTCGTCGCCGTGGGGCTCGAGGGACTGCTTGCCTGGCCGGCCACCTCAACCCAACCGGATGTCCGCCTACTCAAGCAGTGTCTGACCGAGAGTTTCCAGGTGTGGCTGACCGGATCGCAGCCGCCGGAGGCATGACGCTCAAGTCGACTGCTCCAAGCCAGAGCGCATGCCGCAGGACCAAGCCCACCAGCCTCACTCTCATGCCCAGCGTTGCTCGCGCTGTACTGACTAGGGACGTTGATGAATCGTGAGAAGGGAAGCTCGGCGTCGGGCCGACCTTGACATTGCGGCGTACTCGTCCGGTCGGGGCATGTGTCCCATGTCCACGATGACCTCCCAGGCAGTGCCACAAATACAACTTGTAGCATTCGTGGAACGAGGTTTCTTGGCGGGCGTAAATCAACGCGTCCGATCAGTACACCAACATCACCAAGTCACAGTACGGTCGCGTTATATGTCCGCAACCTCCACCGATCGTCCATTCCGCGTCGGTCGGCCTCGCCGGATCCAATCCGATCCAGCACGGTCCACGAGCAATTCCCCAGCCCACCGAACCGAAGGAACTCCGGGTACCCACCGCCGAGCAGCCACACCACGGCAGCCCGCAGAGCAAATCCATGGGCCACCAGGCACACCGTCTGGTTCTTCTGCTCGTCCACGGCATCCCTGACGGCCGCCGTCACCCTCTCGGCAACCTCGGCGGTCGTCTCACCGTCAGAGCGCCGGAAATCCTCACCGGAGGCCATCAGGTGCGTGTAATGGGGGTCGTTGCGATGTAGAGCGGGCACGGTCTCCCCCGCCCACTGACCTACGTCGACCTCCTTGAGCCGGTCATCGAAACCGACCTCGAGGCCGGCAGCACGCCCGATCGTCTCGGCCGTCACCCTGGCACGCACCAACGGCGACGACACGATCGCCACCGGATCCATCCCGGCAATAACGGGCGCGACGGCCTCGGCCTGGGCAATCCCCACCGAGGACAGCGGAATGTCCAGCTGCCCCTGGAGTCGTCCGTCGGCGTTGAACTCGGTCTCGCCGTGCCGAACCAGGACGATCCGCGTCGTCACATCTGGTCCCAGTCGAGCTGCTCCTCAGGCAGCTGCAGGTCGACGGCCGGGCAGTCCTTCCACAGCCTTTCCAGGGAATACAGTTCGCGTTCCTCCTGATGCTGCACGTGCACCACGATGTCGACGTAGTCGAGCAACACCCAACGGTTCTCCCGCTCTCCCTCGCGGCGGGCGCGATGAGCCTTGTGCTCATGCATGGTCTGGTCGATGGCGTCAACCACGGCCGACACCTGACGCTCGCTGGCCGCAGAGATGATGACGAAGATGTCAGTGATGGCGAGGTGCTCCGAGACATCAAGGGCGACGATGTCGAAGCCCTTCTTGTCGAGGGCGGCGTGTGCCGCCACACGGGCGAGCTCGATGGCCTGTTCGGTGGCGCTCAATGATCCTCCGGATTGATGTTGATGTTGTCGTGGTAGAGACCGCGCTTGTTGATGTACTGCACGATGCCGTCCGGCACGAGGTACCAGATCGGCATGTCCTCCCCGACCCGCTGACGGCAGTCGGTCGACGAA
This sequence comes from Cutibacterium avidum 44067, assembly GCF_000367205.1. NCBI lineage: Bacteria > Bacillati > Actinomycetota > Actinomycetes > Propionibacteriales > Propionibacteriaceae > Cutibacterium > Cutibacterium avidum. The sequence goes on from NC_021064.1 coordinate 1,480,799, forward strand.
ATGGCCATGGCCGGCACCTCGAGAAGAGTGACCTTCTCAGCCGGCAGATGGGAGATGTCCTTGGCTCCCAGCGGCACTCCAGGACGCGACACCCCAATGAAGTGTGCGAGGTCGAACAGTTCCTCAGCGCCACGCCACGTGAGGATGTGACTCAGCGCGTCGGCACCGGTGATGAAGAACAGGTCGACGTCGCTGCCTCGCTCTCGTCGCAGATCCTTGAGGGTGTCGACGGTGTACGTGTCCCCCGGACGATCGATGTCGACCCGTGACACCGAGAACGACGGGTTCGACGCCGTCGCGATGACCGTCATGAGGTAACGGTCCTCGGCCTGCGAAACCTTACGTCCCTTCTTCTGCCAGGGCACGCCAGTGGGCACGAAGACGACCTCGTCGAGGTCGAACCTGGCCGCAACCTCCGAGGCTGCGACGAGGTGGCCATGATGAATGGGGTCGAAGGTACCGCCCATCACCCCGAGCCGGTAGCGGCGTCCGTTGTGGACCCGCGCCAGCCCCAGCTCAGCACTCGGCATCAGGAATGCGGCCGACCCTTGCCGATGCCACGAACGATGCCGAGTGCAATCAGCAGCACCAGCAGCGTCAGGATACCGACGACGAGGGCCGAGGACTCCATGAGAAGAGGAACCATGCTCATGGCGCCTCAGCCTATCCCACAATCACCCCAGAACTACCGTTGGACGGTCAAGGACAGCCTCACGGACGGGTCTGACCGTCGCCCTGCAAGACGTAGGTCGTCGTCGTCATCTCCCGCAGCCCCATCGGTCCGCGGGCATGGAGCTTCTGGGTGGAAATACCGATCTCGGCACCAAATCCGAACTCCCCGCCATCGACGAACCGGCTGGAACAGTTCACCAACACCGCCGCGGCATCGACGCTGGAGGTGAAGAACTCCTGGGAGGTCATCGACTTGGTGACGATCGTCTCCGAGTGGCCCGAACCGTGCTTGGCGATGTGGTCGACGGCCTCCTCCAGGTCGTCGACGATGCGCAGCGCGAGGTCCAGGGACAGGTACTCGTCGTCGTACTCATCGGGTTCGGCCGGCACGATGCGGGGATCCAGCCGAATACTGTCCTCATCGCCATGCACCGTCACTCCGCGATCGCTCATGGCGTCCACCAGCAGCGGCACCGCGGTGTCCGCAATTCCCCGATGCACCAGCACCGTCTCGACGGCATTGCACACACTGGGACGCTGCGTCTTGGCATTGACGGCAATGCCGATTGCCATCTCCACATCGGCACTGACGTCGATGACGAGGTGGCAGTTACCGGTTCCGGTCTGGATGACGGGCACCTCGGCCCCGGAGACGACGGCGTTGATGAGCCCGGCCCCACCACGCGGAATGAGCAGGTCGACGTACCCGCGGGCAGCCATGAGCTCGTCGGTGACCTCATGGCCACCCTCGACGAGCTGCACCGCCTCACGGATCTCCTCGGGCAACCGGGAACGCATCGCCGCGATGACGGCACGGTTGGACTCCAGAGCCGAGGACGATCCTCGCAACAGGCAGGCGTTACCGGACTTGAGACAGATACCGGCGGCGTCAGAGGTGACATTGGGACGAGCCTCGTAGATGATCCCGATGACGCCGATCGGCACCCGGACCTGCTCCACCTTGACTCCCAGCGGAGTGTGCCTGCCACGCACGACCTCACCGACGGGGTCGTCGAGCCGAGCGACCCCTTCCAGACCGACGGCCATTCCCTCGACCCGTTCCGGGGTGAGGGTGAGACGGTCGACAAGGGCCTCGTCCATCCCGTTTCCGCGGCCACGATCGACATCAGCACGGTTGGCGGCCAGGATGTCGTCGACGTTCTGGCGCAACCCGGCGGCCATGGCCATCAGCAGGTCGTCCTTGTCGATGCGACGCAGCCGACGCAACACCGTGGCGGCAGATCGGGCAGCCTTGGCCTGTTCGATGACTCGCGAGCTCATGGCCACATGGTATTCGTCAGATGGGCAACACCACCATGGTGACCACAGCGACGGTGAGTCACTTCTTGGTAGTTCGACGACGGCTCAACACCATGGCGTCGCGATGGATGATCTCCCGAGACGCCGCCGGGCCCATTTCTGCGGCCAGCCAGGCGCTCGAACGTCCTCTCATCACGCGCACCTCGTCATGGGAGAACTGAGCAATGCCGCGCCCGACGAGCCGACCGTCCGGGGCCAGGATCGTCACCGGATCGCCCGCCTGAAAATCCCCGTGAACCCGAGTGACACCCACCGCCAACAACGACGAATGGCGTGTGGTGAGGGCCTCGACGGCCCCCTCGTCGATGACGATCTGACCCTGCGGGGTGGCGGCGTCGGCCAACCACAGCAGACGCCGGGACCGCCGCGTCGCCATCGGTCGGAAGTAGGTGCCCACGGCTGCCCCACCCAAGACGCCACGGGCATCCGAAGCCGATGCAAGCACCACAGGGACCCCCGCGCTGGTGGCCATTCGGGCGGCCTCCAGCTTCGTCGTCATGCCCCCGGTGCCGACCCCGGATCCGGCCTTGTGGGTGTCGATCTCCAGAGCGTCAATGTCCTCAACGACATCCAGACGACGGGCGTCCGGGGAATCCGGATGAGCAGTGTAGAGGGCGTCGACGTCAGACAGCAGCACGAGGGCCTGAGCGCGCACCAACTCAGCCACCAGAGCAGCGAGTCGGTCGTTGTCGCCGAACTTGATCTCCCCGGTGGCAACGGTGTCGTTCTCGTTGACGATCGGCACGACTCCCAGCTCGAGCAGGGTGTCCAGGGTCGACCAGGCATTTCGATAGGAGGTGGGACGGACCAGGTCATTGACGGTCAGCAGTACCTGTCCGACCCGCAACCCGTGGCTGGCAAACCGTGACGTGTAGTGGGCCAGCAGGATTCCCTGCCCGACCGAGGCTGCCGCCTGCTTGCCGGCCACGGTCCGTGGGCGGTGGGTCATTCCCATCGCTGGAAAACCGGTGGCGATGGCTCCTGAGCTCACCAGGACGACCCGCTTGCCGTCCGCGACGACCTCGCTGAGCACGTCGACCAGCTCGTCGACACGGCGAACATCGATCCCGCCGCCGGGCAGGGTCAACGAGGATGATCCGACCTTGACTACCACAGTGGTGGCCGCGGAAATGACTTGACGTTGATCAGTCACGGCCCTCGAACCGCTCCTCCTCGGCGACACGGGCACGCCACGACTCACCCCGTGGATCGCGACCGACCTGGCCGTATTCCTCACGGGCGCGGTGATATTCGCGATCCATCTCGCGACGACGGGTGGCCGAGGGACGCTCGGTCTCCAGACGCTGGTCCTCACCGCGGCGGGACAACAGCTCGGCACCCGACTCGATCTGCGGGGCGAAGTCGAAGATGACGGCGTCCTCACCACCGACGGCGACGGCATCACCGGCAATGGCACCCATGGCCAGCAGCTCCTCCTCGACGCCCAGGCGGTTGAGACGATCCGACAGGTAGCCGACGGCCTCCGGGTTGTCGAAGTCGGTCTGGGCGACCCATCGAGCCGGCTTGTCACCGGTCACACGCCACAGGAAGCCGCCCTCACCGTCGCCCTGACGCTTGATGGAGAAGGCCGGACCCTCCTCCTTGGGCCTGGGCCGGATGACGATCCTCTCCGGCTCGGGTTCGGGCTCATCCTCGCGAGCCTTCTCGACCAGATCGGCCATGGCGAACTTGAGGGAGCTGAGCCCCTCTCCCGACTTCGTCGAGACGCGGAAGACCGCCCAGCCACGCTTGCCGACATCGTCGAAGACGATGTCGGCCAGGTCAGCGGCGTCCGGGACGTCAACTTTGTTGAGCACCACCAGACGTGGACGATCCTCCAGGCCACCATGGGCAGCAAGCTCCCCCTCGATGACGTCGAGGTCGGTGACAGGGTCGCGACCGGGCTCGTAGGTGGCGCAGTCGATGACGTGGACGATGGCCCGGCAACGCTCGATGTGGCGCAGGAAGTCGAAGCCAAGGCCCTTGCCCAGCGAGGCCCCCGGGATGAGGCCGGGCACGTCCGCAACGGTGTAGGTCGTCTCCCCCGCGACGACCACGCCCAGATTCGGCACCAGGGTGGTGAAGGGATAATCGGCGATTTTCGGCTTGGCTCGCGAGATCGCCGCGATGAGGCTGGACTTTCCGGCCGAGGGGAATCCCACCAGGCCGATGTCGGCGACGACCTTGAGCTCGAGCAGGACCTTGCGTTCCTCTCCGGCCTCACCGAGCAAGGCGAAACCGGGGGCCTTGCGCGCCGAGTTGGCCAGCGCTGCATTGCCGAGACCGCCACGACCACCGGCCGCGACGACGAGCTCGGATCCCACTCCGACGAGGTCTCCCAGTGGCTCGCCGGTGTCGGCGTCGGAGACGACCGTGCCCTCGGGAACACCCAGGACGATGTCGGAGCCGTTGGCCCCGGCCTGGTTGTCACCGCGTCCAGGCTCGCCGTTGGTCGCCTTGCGAGTGGACTGCCAGTGATAGTCGACCAAGGTCGTCACCTGGGGGTCGACGCGCAGAATGACCGATCCGCCATGACCGCCGTTGCCACCATCGGGGCCGCCCAACGGCTTGAACTTCTCACGCTTGACGGAGGCGCAGCCGTGTCCTCCCTTGCCCGCCACGGCGGTCAGCGTCGCGCGGTCGACGAAGGACGGGATGGCCATGTTCTGCTCCTCGAAGATGGGGTCGGGCCGTCTGGCCCAGGGTGGATCCCAAGTCTAGACGCCGGGACGCGCCACCCCATCCAGGTGGCGCGTCCCGAACTGTCAGGCCTGTGCTGGTCGTTCCGGTCCAGCAGCTCGACGTGGCGGAGCTGCTTCAACCTTCACCGAATCCGCGGCATGCCGTGGCGTACCGGAGAGCTCGTCCCTCTTCGGGCCGTCCGAAGCCTCGGCGCAGGCGTCCTGGGACGGAATCTCCACGGCGTCACCGGAGGCTGCCGAAGTCTCCTGAGAAGTTCTCTCCTTGGACTCGGACGCAGCGCGCATCTGGATACCAGTGTGGTGGGACAGCGGCACGTCCTTGAGGAGGAAGGCCAGCAGACCTGCTACAGCAACCATCGGGGCCATCCACAGGAACAGCGGGGTCAGGGAGTTGACGTAGGCCTGGACGATACCGTCCCGAATCGCGTCAGGCATCTGATTGACGGCACCCGGGGTCAGCGAGGCTGCGGCGTGGCTGTGAGAGCTCATCGAGCCCAGCGCCTTGAGAACGGCCGGATCCTTGCTGGTGGCCAGGGAGGTGAACAGGTCCGTGACACGATTGGTCAGGCGGGTGGTGAAGGCCACGCCGATGAGAGAAGAGCCCAGGCACACACCGATCTGACGGAAGAAATTGTTGTGACTGGTGGCCGTTCCCAGCAGGGTTGGGCGGACGTCGTTCTGGACCGCCATGACGAGCAGCTGGAAGAACATGCCCATGCCCAGACCGAGGACGAAGGTGTCGCCCATGATCCGCCAGACCGGGGAGTCCTGGTTCAGGGTCGACATCAGCGCCATGCCACCGGCAGCGACGATCGGACCAATGATGATGAAGATGCGGTACCGCCCGATCTTGGAGGTCAGCAGACCGGTGATCGTCGCGGACAGCAGAATACCGATGGTCATGGGGATGAGCAGTAGACCAGACACCGTGGCCGAGTAACCGTAGGTCATCTGCATGTAGGTCGGCAGATAGGCCAGCACACCGAACATGGCGCCCATGGCGAGCATTCCGATGATCGTCGAGACGACGAAGGTGCGGTTGTGAAACAGCTCCAGCGGCAGCACCGGATCGGCGACCCGACGCTCGACGACGGGCAGCACGGCCCACGCCACGACCGCGACGACGCCCAGGCCGATGATCTGCCAGGACAACCAGTGGTACTGGGAACCGCCCCAGGTGGCCAGCAGCACGATGGCCACGGCGCCGACATCCATGAGGGTCAGCCCGAGCCAGTCAATCTTCGTCGTCAGCTCATGCTTGGGCAGCTTGAGGGCAATGAGGCAGGCCACCCAGGCCACGACACCCAGCGGCAGGTTGATCCAAAACACCCAGCGCCAGGAGATCGAGTCGGTGAGCCAGCCGCCCAGCAGCGGGCCGAGCACCGAGGACACACCGAACATCGCGCCCATCGGCGCCATGTAGGCGGCACGAACCCGCGGTGGGATGAGGTCGCCGGTGATGGCCTGGGACAAGATCATGAGGCCACCGCCACCCAGCCCCTGGATGAAACGGAAGAAGATGAAGGTGGTCATGGTGCCAGCGGTGCCGCACAGGGCAGAGCCCAGCAGGAACAGACCAATGGCGATGAGGTAGAGGGTCTTACGACCGATGAGGTCGGAGAGACGGCCATACAGCGGCATACCGACGGTGATGGCCAGGGTGTACGCGGTGATGACCCACGCCATGTGCTCGACGCCGGACAGGTCACCGACGATGGTCGGCAAAGCGGTGGCGACGATCGTCTGGTCCAGGGAGGACAGGAACATCACCATCATGAGGCAGAGATAGACGACCCAGAACCGGCGGTCCGGTTTGAACTTGGCAGCCTCAGGAGCGGCAGCAGTTGCAGACATGTCACAGCTTTCTGATGATGTCGGATGGGAAGTGTGGGGCGCGTTGTCGCGCAGGTTGTGACGAGTCAGCTCGTCGCTCACTGCGTCGAGACCGGCACCCGATCGCCGGCCAATTCCGCGGACAGCCTGACCCAGACGTCGACGACCCGGTCAAAGGTGCCGACCACCTCGGCAGAACTGGCCCCAGGACGGACCATGGCCGCTTGGAAGACTGAGCGCTCCATCGCCTGGATGGTGCCCACGAGGGCAAGGACCTCCAGAGAGTCCTCGGAGCGGCCGATTCGGCGAGCAGCTGCCGTCATGAGGGCAGCACGTTGACAGTCAACGGTCTCCTTGAGGGCCATCCGAAGCTCGGTGCTCTCCCCGCTGATCCTCATGAGTTCTCGCAGATCGTCGAGGTTGACGTCGAAGTTTCGCCACCGGGCATCGAGCAGGGTGCGAATGGCATCGGCCAGTGACGTCGAGATGTCCGTCGCGAAGGTCTCGAGGGCCTCCTCCGAGTGGGCGACCACCGGGGGCAGATAGACGTCGTACTTGGACGGGAAGTGGTTGAACACGGTCCGTCGCGACACCCCAGCACGCTCAGCGATGTCGTCGACTGTGACCTCGTCCACCGGCTTCTCGACCGCCAATTCCATTGCGGCACGGCGAATGACGCCCTGAGTGCGGATTGCTGTTGGTGAAGTCACACCCATAATTATGCACTGAGTGCAGTGTTTGCATCAAGTGCAGAACATGCACTCAGTACACAAAGGGTCACGCCCTCGGTGAACGACGGCATGAGAAGGCTCACCGGAAGGCGTGCCAGGCAGCTTTGAGATAGGGCCAGGCACGTTGAGCTGACTCCCGCCACTGCTCGAGCGAGCCGGTGGCTCGGTGTACCCAGGATCCGGCTTCCTGACCGGCCGATGGTGCCAACCACAGCACCCCGACGACAACGGTGAGCACACTCACGACGAGGGCCACTGTGACCATGCGGGTCCACATCCCTCGACGTTGACGAGCTCCCGAGACATTGTCGTGGGTCCGGGAGAACCATCTGGTGAAGAAGGCACCGCCCAGAGCGATGACGAGGCTGGTGACGGCGGCGCCGATCATCGTCCCGCCGATTCCCAGGCCTCCCACGACTCCGGTCGCAACGGCCGAGGCGCAGGCACCAGCAGCCACCTCATAGGGCCGAGGCCACCGGTGACGGGGCTCGACCTTCGGCGCGGGAGCCGCTTGGGCAGCCCGAGGGTTGTGAGACTCAGCCGCGGCGGGCCGAGAGGAACGAATCGGTGCCAGCGGCGCGGTAATCCTGGGCATCGGCCCCGTCGACACCAAGGTCGGCGCGTCCGACCCCGGCTCGATCCGGTACAGCCACCTCTCGTCCTCGCTGAATATCCGATTACCCACGGTTCTCTGATCTCCCATCGTCACAGGGTCGATAACGACCAAGTCTTGAGAGTAGGTCGCCATATCGTCACTTCCAGCGATCGCGACACAGTGACGACCACGGTCGCTGGGAGGATCCGACGACAGTCGCAATCCCCGGCATAATTCTCAGGTTCCGCCAAGTCACAGGCACACAAATGCTCAGGTACCGAGTTCCCGATTCCGCTCAGATCGATCCCCCAGACGCAGATCGGCCCCCACCTCAAGGGCGGGGGCCGATCAACATCTGTGCGTGGGGACTCAGGCCTCGACCGGGACCTCCACGGGGTTCACGTTGACGATCTTGCGGCCACGACGAGTGCCAAACTCGACATTGCCGTCACGCAGGGCGAAGAGGGTGTCGTCGCCACCGCGGCCAACCCCGTCACCGGGGTGGAAGTGAGTGCCGCGCTGACGCACGATGATCTCGCCAGCGTTGACGAGCTGACCGCCGAAACGCTTCACGCCGAGACGCTGAGCGTTGGAGTCACGACCGTTGCGCGAAGAGGACGCGCCCTTCTTGTGTGCCATGTCTGTCTACCTCAGCCTTCGATTCCGGTGACCTTGACCTGGGTGTACTTCTGACGGTGCCCCTGGCGCTTCTTGTAGCCGGTCTTGTTCTTGTACTTGAGGATGCGGATCTTCGGGCCCTTGGTCTCGCCGAGAACCTCAGCGGTGACCTTGACCTTTCCGAGCGCGTCCTTGTCGGAGGTGACGGACTCGCCATCAACCACGAGGAGCGGGGTCAGCTCGATGCTGCTGCCCGCCTCGTCGGCGACCTTGTCGATCTCGACGACGTCACCCACTGCCACCTTGTGCTGGCGGCCGCCACTACGCACGATCGCGTACACGCCTGACCTACTCTCGTTCTTGTCGTACATTTCCGGGGGCCGGAACCAACGGCCCCGGACAAACCTGACCGACGACTCGCGCCGGACCGGCTACCCATTTTACATTTCCTGTAGTGGGCGGTCAAAACAGCCGTCCACCGCCCTTATCCGGGCCCATCCTCACTTGGAATGGGACTTGCCAGAGGAGCCTTTGCGACCGCGTCCACGGCCCTTGGAACGCTCGCCACCATCGGCCGGGGCCTGGGAATCCACCGGCTTGTCGAAACGGTGGTAGCCACGGCCACCACAGGCCTCGCACTCTTCGGTGAAGGCCTCGGCCAGGCCGGTGCCGATCTTCTTGCGGGTCATCTGGACCAGACCCAACGACGTCACCTCAGCAACCTGGTGGCGGGTGCGATCCCGTCCCAGGCACTCGGTGAGACGACGGACCAAGAGCTCACGGTTGGTCGGCAACACCATGTCGATGAAGTCGACGACGATGATTCCGCCGATGTCGCGCAGCCGCAGCTGACGGACGATCTCCTCGGCCGCCTCCAGGTTGTTGGCGGTGACGGTGGCCTCGAGGTTGCCGGCAGATCCGGTGAACTTGCCGGTGTTGACGTCGATGACCGTCATGGCCTCGGTGCGGTCGATGACCAGCGACCCACCCGAGGGCAGGTAGACCTTGCGCTCCAGGGCCTTGGCGACCTGCTCGTCGATGCGGTGCTCGGTGAAGGGGTCCTTGTCGGCGTCCTCCCAGTGGGTCAGGCGCGAGGCCATCTCCGGGGCGACGTGATCGACATAGGCCTTGATGGTGTCGTAGGCGTCGTCCGAGCCACCGTTGCCGGCAATGACGAGCTCGGAGAAGTCTGCGGTGAACAGGTCGCGGATGATGCGCACCGTCAGGTCCGGCTCCGAGTACAGCATGAGCGGCGCCTTGCTGGTGCTGGCCTTGCGCTCGATGACCTCCCACTGAGCCTTGAGACGGTTGATGTCGCGGACGAGATCCTCCTCGGTGGCTCCCTCTGCGGCAGTGCGCACGATGACGGAGGCATCCGACGGGATGTTGTTCTCGACGATCTTCTTGAGGCGCTTGCGCTCGGAGTCGGCCAGCTTGCGGGAGATTCCCGAGAGATGACCGCCGGGCGAGTAGACGACGAAGCGTCCAGGCACCGATATGTGGCTGGTCAGACGAGCACCCTTGGCGCCCACCGGGTCCTTGGTGACCTGCACCAGGACCTGGTCTCCCGACTTCAGGGCATGCTCGATGCGCTTGTCCTCGCCCTCCTTGCCGTACTTGGCCCAGTCGACCTCGCCGGCGTAGAGCACGGCGTTGCGACCACGGCCGATGTCGATGAACGCGGCCTCCATCGAGGGCAGGACGTTCTGGACCTTGCCCAGGTAGATGCTGCCGATCGAGGACGCGGCCGAGGCACGGTCGACGTAGTGCTCGACGAGGACGCCGTCCTCCAGCACCGCCAACTGCGAGTACTCGTCGGACTGACGGACGACCATCTTGCGGTCCACCGATTCGCGGCGAGCCAGAAATTCGGCGTCGGTGATGACCGCGCTGCGTCGGCGACCGGCGGTACGCCCCTCACGGCGACGCTGCTTCTTGGCCTCCATACGAGTCGAGCCCTCGATGCCGGTGATCTCGTCAGCCACCGACTGACGCGAGCGCGGCTCACGAACCTTGATGACGACCTCGCTGGGATCGTCGTCAGAACCGCTGATGTCCTCACCACGGCGGCGACGACGACGGCGACGACGACGGGTGGCATCCGAGTTCCGGGACTCCGAGCCATTCTCAGAGCTGTTCCCCGAGTCGTCATCGTCGTCCGACTCGTCCTCCGAAGAGTTGTCCTCGGTGTCCTCACTGCGCCGACGACGACGTCCGCCCCGACGACGGCGACGACGGTTCTGGCCTTCCTCCTCGGAGGTGGAGTCCTCGGACTCGGAGGTCGTCTCCTCCTCGACGGAATCAGCAGTCTTCTCGTCCGACTTCTCGTTCTTCTCGCCGGAGCTCTTTCCGCCCTTGCCCTTCTCAGGCTCGACCTCGGCTGCCCCCTCGGTCTTCTCGGCGGTCCCCTCAGCGTGATTGCCAGCCTCGGACGGACGAGTGGCGCGACGACGACGCTTCTTCGGCACGGCAGCCTCTCCCCCGCCGATCTCGACAGCCAAGGAGTCGAGGATGTCACTGGCCGAGCGCTCCTCGCCGTCCTTGAGCCCGAAGGGATCGGCCAAGGTTCCCTCAACCTTGTGATTGCGGGCCTGAGCCTTGGCCTTGGTCAGCGCGGCATTGATGGGATCGTCGTCAGATCCCTTGTCCTTGGCACTCTTGTCATCCTTGGCGTCCGTGATGGTCGCCTTGCCCTCGGCATTTTCCTCGGACTTGTCAGAAGCCCGGGAGGACCGACGGCGAGTGGCGCGACGACGCTGGGAGGTGCCACGCTCGGTCTCGACGGACGGAGCGGTCTCGGATGCGCCACGACGGGTGGTGCGGGTCTCGGAATCATCGTTCGTCCCAGCGGCAGACTCGGTGCTGTCGGCCTCGGACGGGGACTCGTTCTCGGCGGCTGCACGGGTGCTCCTGGTCCTCGTCCGGGTGGACTTGGCAGCGGAGTCGCCATTGCGACGGGTACGGGTGCGACGGGGCTTCTCAGCCCCGGCCGTCATCTCCTCGGACATCGTGTCCTCGGTCTTCGGCTCGGCAGCCTTGGGTTCCTCGACCTTGAGGGTCTCAGCCTTGGCGGCCTTGCGACGGCGTCCCATCGGAGGGCGAGGAAGGTCAGATGCCTCGGCATCGGAGGTGATGACGGAGCCGCCGGTACCGGCGGCGGTGATCGTCACCGAGGCGCTCTCGGTCTCGCCCTGGGCAGGAGCCCCGGCAGGACGCGATGCGACCCGACGGCGTCGAGAAGCGGGAATCTCAGCGGTGGAATTCTCGTCAGAATTCAATGTGGTGTTGTCAGTCTCGTCGAGCATTGTGCTCTCCTTGGCCTTTCGGCACGGTCAGTGCCCACCCGGATACGGCCCTGCGAAAATCCTTCCGCAGACGTGTGCAAACGCCTCGCGCTGTACTGACGGCGTCATCCCCGGCATGGGGCAAAAGCTTTCGGTGAGCCCTCGAGTCCCCCGCGGTCGCCTCTCGGCGTCGCGGTAAGAACCGTCGAGTGGGGTGGCACCCCGTTCACCTGAGTCCCAGTATGTCACGTCACAGGGGTCGATGCCAGATACCGCACAGTGACGACGACGTCACCACACCGTCACGGCAACCCCGGAAAACGGGTCGGTCAGTACCGTCGAGACCCCGCTGGCATCCTCGACACAGGCACCCTGAGCCAGTCGCGTCGCCCGCGCGGCATCAACGTCCAGCGCCGGGCATTTCTCGGCCAAAGCACGCAGTACGTCGTCCGGACGAACCAGCGGAGTGACGTGACGCAGCATGAGCCGCAGCTTCCCGTCCCAGACGTCCAGACCGATGAGAGCTGCGCGGACGTCGAAGGTGCGCATACCGGACTTCGTCATCCGCTTCACCTCGACGGTCTCGGCTGCCATGACGGCCTCCACGGCCTCGGCCAGCCCTGCCACCTCACCAACGGGCGCGATGAGCCAGGCCGACGCTGTCAACAGTTCGGTGAAGGGGGTGCGATCAGTCTCGACAGCCTCCAGCACCTCCATGCCGGGTGGCATTTCGGCGCCAAGGACCGTCAGGACCTTGTCCGGGTCGCAGATCTCGGCCAACGCCACCTCGAGGTACTCGGCCTCCGAGGCCGCCCCGGTGGCCGAGGCGTTGGCGTAAGAGATACGCGGGTGCGGGCTGAATCCCGACGAGTACGCCATCGGAATGTGGGCCCGGTTGAGAGCTCGCTCGAAGGCGCGGGCGAAGTCACGGTGAGAGGTGAACCTGGCGGTACCGCGCTTGGCGTACCGCATCCTCAGCCTCTGCTTCGGCGGGGCCTGCTGCTCGGGCTGCTTCTGGGCGCGCTTCGACATCGTCAGGCCTCCTTCGCCGGGGCGAGGTCAGGTTCGACCGGGATCAGCGGGATGAGTGAATGACCTGACGGACCCACCTGGATCTCGGTGCCCGTCTGCGGGCACACCCCACAGTCGTAGCAGGGGTTCCAGCGGCAGTCGTCGACGGCCTCGCCGTCCAGGGCGTCCTGCCAGTCGTCCCACAACCAGTCGCGGTCAAGTCCAGAGTCAAGATGGTCCCAGGGCAGCACTTCCTCGTAATCACGCTCACGAGTGGTGAACCAGTCCAGGGAGACACCGAGCGGCTCGAGCTCCTGCTCACAGCAGGCCACCCACCGGTCGTAGGAGAAGTACTCGTTCCAACCGTCGAAAACTCCCCCGTCACGCCAGACGGCCTCGATGACCTTGCCGACCCGTCGGTCACCGCGCGAAAGCAGCCCCTCGATGATGCCGGGGCGCCCGTCGTGGTAGCGCATGCCGATGGACCGACCGAACTGGCGGTCAGCGCGAATGGAATCTCGCAGCACGGACAGACGGTGGTCGACCTCATCGGCAGAAGCCTGGGCGGCCCACTGGAAAGGGGTGTGAGGCTTGGGCACGAATCCGCCGATGGAGATCGTGCACCGAATGTCCTTGCGTCCGGCCGCAGCACGACCGGCCTCGATGACGTGGGAGGCCATGTCGTGGATTCCCAGCACATCCTCATCGGTCTCGGTGGGCAGACCACACATGAAATACAGCTTGACCTGACGCCAACCATTGCCGAATGCGGTGGCAACGGTGCGGATGAGGTCGTCCTCGGTCACCTGCTTGTTGATGACCTGGCGCATCCGCTCCGAGCCTCCCTCGGGAGCGAAGGTGAGACCGGAACGACGACCATTGCGGCTCAGCTCGTTGGCCAGATCGATGTTGAAGGCGTCGACGCGAGTGCTCGGCAGGGACAGGGACACATTCGTCCCCTCGTAGCGATCCGCAAGCCCCTTGGTGATGTCAGAAATCTCCGAGTGGTCGGCGCTCGACAGGCTCAACAGACCGACCTCTTCCAGACCGGTGGCCTGCAGGCCGTCATCGACCATCTGGGCGATGGTGTCGATGGATCGCTCGCGCACCGGACGAGTGATCATGCCCGCCTGGCAGAACCGGCAGCCGCGGGTGCAGCCGCGAAAGATCTCCACCGAGTAACGCTCGTGGACGGTCTCGGCAACCGGGACGATGGGCTTCTTCGGATACGGCCACTCGTCAAGGTCCATGACGGTGTGCTTGGAGACGGTGAACGGTGCCTCCGGACGATTAGGGGCAACTCGACCGATCGTTCCGTCGTCGAGGTATTCGACGTCGTAGAAGGAGGGCACATAGACCCCGCCAGTTTCGGCAAGCCTCACCAACAAACCTTCGCGTCCGCCCGGCCGGCCCTCCTCCTTCCAGTCCCGGATGATCTCGGAGATCTCCAGGGAGGCCTCCTCACCGTCCCCCAGGACGGCGGCGTCGATGAAGTCGGCGACGGGTTCGGGATTGAAGGCGGCGTGACCGCCGATGAGGACGATGGGGTCGTCGTCAGTGCGATCAACCTGATGAACGGGGATACCGGCCAGACTGATGGCATTGAGCATGTTGGTGTAGCCCAACTCCGTCGACAGTGAGACTGACATGACGTCGAAGTCGCGCACCGGCCGGTGACCGTCAAGGGTGAACTGAGGAATCCCAGCAGCCCTCATCTGCTTCTCCATGTCCGGCCACACCGAGTAGGTGCGCTCAGCCAGGATCCAGTCACGTTCATTGAGCACCTCGTAGAGGATGGCCACGCCCTGATTGGGCTGGCCAACCTCGTACGCGTCGGGGTACATCAGGACCCAGCGGACATCAGTGTCCTGCCAATCCTTGACGATGCTGTTGTGCTCCCCACCCACGTACTGGATGGGCTTGTTGACTCGGGCCAACAGCGGTTCAATCCTACCGAGGAGATCCTGGGTACTCACGAACGGTCATGGTAGGCGGTTCGGGCCGGATCACGGAATCAGATCACACCAGATCCGGGAACCAGATGCCGATCTCGCGCTCGGCGGATTCCGGACAGTCAGAGGCGTGGACGAGGTTGCGGTTCTTGAGCGTGCCGTAATCGCCACGAATTGTTCCTGGAGCAGCCTCTGCACAGTCGGTCTTGCCATTCATGGCGCGAACGACCTGGATGGCCTTGCGTCCCTCGAGCACCAGGGCGACCAGCGGCCCGGAGGTGATGAACTCCTCCAGCGGCGGGTAGTAGTCGCGTCCGACGTGCTCGGCGTAATGATTGGATGCAGTATCAACATCAATGGTGCGCAGCTCCATTGCGCGCACGATGAGACCCTTGGCCTCGTACCTGCTGATGATCTCGCCAATGAGATGACGCTCAACGGCGTCCGGCTTCAGCAGGACCAGGGTACGTTCCGTGTCAGTCATGGCCCCAACCTATCGCAGCGCGGATCGCGACCTCAGCGGACCTCGAGGTTTCCATCAATACGCCTACCCAGCACGATGATGGACACCCAAATCGCGGTGAAGACGATCCCGACGGCGTACATCATCGGGGTGGCCAGCCCCAGCAGGATTCCGAAGATCTGCAGGGCCCACGAGAGCAGGTATCCCCACGTGCGGGGGACGCCAACAGCGCAGAGGATCGAGATGACCATGCCGACACATCCCAGGACAACTGACATGGCCACACTGATGCCGGAGACCAGGATCATGCCCGGGATCGTCAGACCGAAGACGATGACCTCAAAGGCCAGGAAACTCACCACGACCTTCGTCATCGGGTTGCCTGCGGGCAGGGTGAGGAAGCTGCCTCTTGCGATCCCGGGCTGCGCGGCCATCGTCACCAACCTCCGTCGTCGTCATTCATGTCGGTAACCATGTCATCGTCAGGCAGTGGGTCGAGGCGCTGACCCTCCATCGCCTCGATCTGTTCCTGGGACAGGTCCGGGGTCTCGACGATGGCGGTCTGCGGAGCGTCGAGCATGGTGCCGTCAGGACGCAGGATCGCCCTGGCACGACCAGCCAACACGACCGATCCGGCGATGAGGACACCGGCCCCTGGCCCGGACGCATCTGCGATGCGGAGGGCTTCCTCGAGGGCCTCGGGGACGTCCGCGACCCGGGTGAGGTGGCCGTCATCCCAATGAGCCGAGGCCTTCTCCGCCAAGTCGTCAACACTCAAGGCACGCGGCAGGTCCGGCATCGAGGTGACGACGACGTGGCTCACCGAGTCCGACAGCACCGACAGCACCCCGTCGATGTCCTTGTCGGCCATTGCCGCCACGACAGCGATGAGGGGCTCGGTCTCGAAGGATTCGCGCATCCCAGCCATCGCCGACGTCGCTCCGTGAGGATTGTGGAAGGTGTCGAGGATGACGAGCGGAGACCGTCGGACGACCTCGAGACGAGCCGGAGCCTCCACAGCAGCCAAACCCTGCTCGATGATGGCGGGCTTGAGCGGCCCGGTGAGAGCCTCGGTCGCCGCAACAGCCTGGGCAGCGTTGTGAGCCATGTGTTCACCGAAGATCGGCAGGAACAGCTCCCCCAGCGGCCCGGAAGCAGTCTGGACACGCAGCACCTGGCCGCCGAGGCCACTGCGGCGGTCCAACAGGCCCCAGTCCGGGCCCTCCAGCAGCGGCTTGACGCCGGCGTCGGTGCACTGGGCAAGCAGGATCGGCGCGGCTTCCGACTCCTGGCCAGCAATGACCGGAGTGCAACCTGGTTTGATGATTCCCGCCTTCTCGGCGGCAATTTTGTCGATGGTGTTGCCAAGGATGTGCATGTGGTCCATAGCGACAGGGGTGACGACCGCGATAGTTGCGTCCGCAACGTTGGTGGCATCCCAGCGTCCTCCCAGACCGACCTCGACCACAGCGACGTCCACCGGGGCATCCGCGAAAGCCGCGAAGGCCATGGCCGTTACGACCTCGAAGAAGGTCATCTGGATGCCGTCGATGTGCTGACCGTCAACCATGGCCACCATCGGCTCGATCTGACGCCAGGTCTCGTCGAACAGCTCGTGGCTGACGGGACGACCGTCGATGCAGATGCGCTCGGTGACGTCGACCAGATGTGGGGAGCAGTAACGTCCCACCCGCAGGCCGGCGGACCGCAGCAGCGAGTCAATCATGATGGCCGTCGATCCCTTGCCGTTGGTGCCGGCAATCTGGATGACGGGGCAGGCCTGCTGTGGATTGCCCAGCAGGTCGAGAAGGGCACGTTCCCGGTCAAGGCCGGGACCGATGCGATGCTCGGGCCAACGAGCGGTCAGCTCTGCCACGAGCTGGTCATGGCTGCTCAATAGATGACCTCGCCATCATGGCGACGCTGACGCAGGTTCTCCAGCGCCTCGGCGAGGATGGCAGCGGCCTCAGCCTCGCTACGACGCTCCTTCACATAGGCCAGATGGGTCTTGTAAGGCACGATCTTCGGCGGAGCAGGAGGATTCGCCTGGTCACGGTTAGCCGGCAGACCGCACTTCGGGCAATCCCAAGTGTCGGGGACCTCTGCCTCGGCCGAGAAGGCCGGGCGGATCACGTGGTGGTTGGCGCAGAAGTACGAGACGTACTCACGGGGGGCAGCCTCGCCGCGCTCTGCCTCTCCCATGGGGCCGGCACCGACGCGACTTCCACGGATGGCGCTTCCACCTGACATTCGTTCACTCTCCTCGAAGGGGGGTCACAATACTGCCTGAGGGCAGCATCATTGGGGGCGGGAGGGATCAGCCCTCCCATGTGCTCCGGCGCGGCAGACTGCCGCCCGATTCCGGCTCAGGAATGGCTGTAGAGCACCAGCAGGACGATGATGGAGGCCAGCCACAGCAGGCCAATGACGACCGTCAGACGGTCAAGATTCCGCTCAGCCACGGAGGTTCCACCCATGGAGGTCGACACACCTCCACCGAAGAGGTCGGAGAGGCCGCCGCCCTTGCTCTTGTGGAGGAGGACGAAGAGGGTGAGGATGACGCTCAGCACGCACAGGATGATCGACATCGTCAGCACGGGCCAGGTCATGAGGGGAGCCGAAATCACGTCGTACAGGGTAACTCACGAGCCGCCAGATCCCCACATCGAGCCCCGGAACTATGCGCGAAGTGTGCATACACATCAACGCAGGGACGAAACGACCCCCGCACCGAGTGGTGCGGGGGTCGTCGTTGAACTTGTTGCGGATCAAGCCTCGTAGAAGGTCACGATCTTGGAGAAGTCACCAGCCTTGAGCGAAGCGCCGCCCACCAGGGCGCCGTCAACATCAGGCTTAGCCATGATCTCGGCGACGTTGGCCGGCTTGACCGAGCCGCCGTACTGGATGCGCACGGCCTCGGCGGTCGGGGCGCCGTAGAGCTCCTTGACGGCCTCGCGGATGGCCTGGCAGACCTCCTGGGCGTCGTCAGCGGTGGCGGTCTCGCCGGTGCCGATGGCCCAGATGGGCTCGTAGGCGATGACGAGCTTGGCGACCTGCTCGGCGGAAATGCCGTCGAGGTCAGCCTTGATCTGGCCGACGGTGTGCTCGACGTGCTTGCCGGCCTTGCGGACCTCGAGGTCCTCACCACAGCAGATGATCGGGGTCATGCCATTCTCGATGGCCTTCTTGGCCTTGACGTTGACCAGCTCGTCGGACTCGTTGTGGTACTCGCGACGCTCGGAGTGACCAACGACGACGTAGGAGCAGCCCAGCTTCGACAGCATGGTGCCGGACACCTCACCGGTGTAGGCGCCGTCGTCGTGAGCGGAGATGTCCTGGGCGCCATAGGCGATCGGCAGCTTGTCACCATCGATAATGGTGGCCACGGAGCGGATGTCGGTGAACGGCGGGATGACGACGGCCTCGGACTTGGAGGAGTCGTATCCGGCAGCCTTGAGGGCCTCACCGAGATCCTGGACGAGGGAGGTGGCGGCAACGTGGTCGAGATTCATCTTCCAGTTGCCGGCCATGATCGGGGTACGAGACATCAGTTGTTCTCCTTGAGGACTGCGATTCCGGGCAGCTCCTTGCCCTCCATGAGCTCGAGGGAGGCGCCACCACCGGTGGAAATGTGACCGAACTGGTCGTCGGCGAAGCCGAGGGCGCGAACGGCGGAGGCGGAGTCTCCACCGCCAACCACCGAGAGGCCGTCGACCTCGGTGAGAGCCTGAGCAACGGCCTTGGTGCCGAGCTCGAGACCCTTGATCTCGAAGACGCCCATCGGGCCGTTCCAGAACACCGACTTGGCGCCCCTGATGGCCTCGGCGTAGGCCTTCTCGGTCTCCGGGCCGATGTCAAGGCCCATCTTGTCGGCCGGAATGGCGTCAACGGGCACGACGTCGACCTGGCCGACGGTGTGGGCGTCGAAGTCGACGTCAGAGGCGACGCGGACGTCGGTCGGCAGCAGGATCTGCTTGCCAGCGGCCTTGGCGGCCTCGAGGTACTTCTTGCAGGCCTCGACGGAGTCATCGTCGACCAGCGACTTGCCAACCTCCAGGCCCTGGGCCTTGAGGAAGGTGAACAACATGCCGCCACCGACGACAAGGGTGTCGGCAACCTTGAGCAGGTTGTCGATCACGGCAAGCTTGTCGGCGACCTTGGCACCACCGAGGACGACGACGAACGGACGCTTCGGGTCGGCGGTCAGGCCCTCGAGGACCTCGACCTCCTTGGCGACCAGGGAGCCGGCAGCGCTCGGCAGCAGCTTGGCGACGTCGTAGACGGAAGCCTGCTTGCGATGCACGACACCGAAGCCGTTGGAGACGTAGAACTCACCGAAGGAGGCGTACTTCTTGGCGAGCTCGGTGCGCTCAGCCTCGTCCTTGCTGGTCTCGCCCTTCTCGAAGCGGACGTTCTCGACCAGAGCGATCTCGCCGTCGGCGAGGGACTCGGAGGTCTTGGTGGCGGACGGGCCGACGACGTCCTCAGCGAGCTTGACGTCAAGGTTCATGAGCTCGCCCAGACGCTTGGCAACCGGGGCCAGAGAGTACTTGGGGTCGACGGCACCCTTGGGACGACCGAGGTGGGCGAGCACAGTGGTGCGCGCGCCGGCCTCGTGCAGCTGGGTCAGGGTGGGCAGGGCGGCCTTGATGCGACCGTCATCGGTGATCTTGTCCCCGTCGAGCGGGACGTTGAAGTCGCAACGGATGACGACGCGCTTGCCGCGCAGGTCTCCGAGATCCTCAACAGATTTCATGTGGAAGCCCTTTCTTGAGGCGATGGTCGTGAACGACGTTTCACGAGCGTCGTGGCCCGGGTACGGATGACGGCCCCGCGCCCGCATGGGCACGGGGCCGTCATCAGCTCACGATGGTGAGATCAGGCAAGCTTGCTGGCGACGAGCTTGGTGAGGTCAACCAGACGGTTGGAGTAGCCCCACTCGTTGTCGTACCAGGAGAGGACCTTGACGAGGTTGCCGATGACCTTGGTCTCGGTGGCGTCGAAGATCGAGGAGTGCGGGTCGCCCTCGATGTCCTTCGACACGATCGGATCCTCGGTGTAGGCCAGGATGCCCTTCAACGGACCCTCAGCAGCCTTCTTGACGGCAGCCTGAACCTCCTCGACGGTGGTCTCCTTGGAGGTCTGGAAGGTCAGGTCGGTCAGGGAGCCGGTCGGAGTCGGGACGCGGACGGCGAGGCCGTCGAACTTGCCCTTGAGCTCCGGCAGGACCAGGGCCACGGCCTGGGCGGCACCGGTCTTGGTGGGGATCATGTTGAGGGCGGCAGCGCGGGCGCGACGCAGATCCTTATGGGGGGCGTCCTGCAGGCGCTGGTCACCGGTGTAGGCGTGAACGGTGGTCATGATGCCGCGCTCGATGCCGAAGGCGTCGTTGAGGACCTTGGCCAGCGGGGCGAGGCAGTTGGTGGTGCACGAAGCGTTCGAGATGACGTTGTGCTTCTCGGTGTCGTAGTCGTCGCTGTTGACGCCCATGACGAAGGTGCCGTCGACGTTCTTGCCGGGAGCGGAGATGATGACCTTCTTGGCGCCAGCCTCGATGTGGGCCTTGGCCTTCTCGCCATCGGTGAAGAGTCCGGTGGACTCGACAACGATCTCAGCGCCGAGCTCCTTCCAAGGGAGGTCAGCGGGGTTGCGCTCGGCAAGGACCTTGATGGTCTTGCCGTCAACGGTGATGGAGTCATCGTCGTAGCTGACCTCACCGGAGAAACGACCCATGATGGAGTCGTACTTCAGGAGGTGGGCCAGGGTCTTGGTGTCGGTGAGGTCGTTGACGGCCACGACCTCGAGGTCAGCACCCTGTTCGGAGAGGGCGCGGAAGAAGTTACGGCCAATGCGGCCAAACCCGTTGATACCAACCTTGACGGTCATTAAGGAATCTCCTCCAGATGAGGTTTGTGCGTTCAGCACTCGGACATCTCCAAGCATAGCGACCAAGGGCAATGAACAAAGCCCTGGCCCCGCTTTAAGGCAACGTCACGGGCGAACGATCACGAGCATCGACCAGATCGACGCACAAATGACCATGCGGTTGCGCGAATCCCTCCCTGGTGGGAAGAGCCAAGGATCGGTTATGGGCGCCGAGATGGCAATCAGGCGCGGTCGTCGCGCATCTCGGGAGGAAGACTCTCCACCGTGGTGGGCTCGCCGTTGTTACGGGCCGTCTTGTCGGCCAGAGCCAACAGACGACGAATCCGTCCGGCAATGGCATCCTTCGTCAACGGAGGCTCGTGCAACTTACCCAATTCTTCCAAGCTGGCATTTCTGTGCTCAAGGCGAAGTTGGCCAGCGACCTGGAGATGTTCCGGAACGGAATCCCCGAGGATTTCCAGCGCACGTTCCACCCGGGCACTGGCAGTGACAGCAGCTCTGGCGGAACGACGCAGGTTGGCGTCGTCAAAATTGGCAAGACGATTCGCCGACGCCCTCACCTCACGGCGGAGACGACGATCCTCCCAGACCAGCACCGATTCGTGGGCGCCCATTCGCGTCAGCATGGCGGAAATGGCGTCACCGTCCCGGATCGTCACGCGGTCGATGCGTCGGGACTTCCGCTGCTTGGCCGAGATCTCCAGTCGGCGAGCTGCACCCACCAGGGCCATTGCGGCCTCCTCACCGGGAGCGGTGATTTCCATGGCCATGGAACGTCCAGGCTCGGTCAGGGAACCTCGGGCCAGGAAGGCGCCACGCCACGCGGCAGCCTGACAGCACCGTCCGCCACCGACGACCGGAACCGGTAGGCCACGCACCGGGCGACCGCGACGATCGAGCAGACCCGTCAGACGAGCCAGATCAGCGCCGCCGCGCACCATCCGCACCAAGTACCGGGTGTTCGAGTGCAAACCAGTGCCATTGACGACGACGAGGTCGGTGTCGAAGCCGAAGACCTCCTGGATGGACTGACGAAGTCGTCGCGCCGCACCCCCGGTGTCGACCTCGGCCTCGATCGTGATGTGGCGATGCTGCACCAGATGGATGCCACCTGCGAAGCGAAGGGTGGTGGCGATCTCGGAACGGCGGCAGCACAGCTTCTGCACCGGCACCGTCGCGAGTTCGTTCTTCACCTGCAGGGTGAGCGACATGTGGTTCTAGCCTCCGGAAAGGAATACAAAGGGTGACAGGGTGATCTTAGGCGACAATCAGCGAGGCTGGACGCCCATGATGTTGGCGTATGCCGACGCCAACCGCAGTGGGTCATGCCGAGCCGATCCATCACGCATTGCCAAATCGTCGACGACGATTTCAGCTCCCAGATTGTGCGCAAACGATTCCAGATGGGGATCCTGACCAGCAAACCCGCGATCGACGAGGACGACGTCGAAACGCATACGTGGCTCGTGCTCGGCGATGACCTCAAGATGTCGCGCGGGGCTGAATCCGTCCGTTTCGTCAGTCCCCGACACGTTGAGGGTGAGGATCTTCCGCGCCTTCGACTCGAGGATCGCGTCGACGATCTCAGGCACCAGGAGATGCGGCATGACCGAGGTGAACCACGATCCAGGCCCCAGGACGAGGTTGTCGGACTCGCGAATCGCCTCCAACGCCTGAGGGCAGGCCTCGGGTTCGGAGGGCTCCAGCCTCACCTTGAGCACCTCGGCCCGGGTCTTGGCGACCGTGGCCTGCCCGGTGAGGGTGTACTCCTCGTCCGGCTGATTCGGGTCCAGGCCGACCACCTGGGCGCTGATGTCAAGCGGGGTCAGGGACATCGGCAAGACGCGACCCCGAACGTCAAGGAGCTGACCGACCATGTCCAGGCCGGAAACAGGGTCGCCAAGCTCCTGCCACAGGCCCGCGATGAGCAGGTTACCGATGGCGTGGCCGGCGAGCTCACCGATGCCGTTGAAGCGCGCCTGCAGCACCTCCGCCCAGGTACGTCCGAGGTGATCATCAGCACACAGCGCGGCAAGAGCACGACGCAGGTCGCCCGGCGGCAGGATGTCGAATTCCTCGCGTAGCCGACCTGAGGAACCACCATTGTCGGCGACGGTGACCACGGCAGTGAGACGGTCCGTGAGCCGCCGCAGGGCACGCAGCGACACGGCCAGCCCGTGCCCACCGCCGAAGGCCGTGACAATCGGCAACTTCGAGGGGGTTGACACCATCGTCATTCCTTCCCGAGATCTCGGTGCAGGACGGCGGTGCGGTGCCCCCGAGCAGCCAGACGAGCGGACAATTCCTCGGAAATGGCGGTACTGCGATGTTTCCCGCCGGTGCAGCCAACGGCCACCGTGACCTGCTTCTTGCCCTCACGAAGATACCCCGGTGCCATGCCAGCCAGGAGTTCCTCGACTCGATCGATGAACTCGGTCGCGCCGGCCTGGGCCATGACGTAGGAGGCGACGTCGGAGGACAGACCCGTCTTGGGACGAAGCTCAGGGACCCAGTACGGGTTCGGCAGGAAACGGACATCGAAGACGAGGTCGGCGTCGATCGGGACCCCACGCTTGAATCCGAAGGACATCACCTGAAAGGCCAGGCCCTCGTCGATCCCCTCGGCGAAGGCGTGGTCGATGCGTTGGGCGAGCTGTCGAGCGGTGATGGAGGTGGTGTCGATGACGAGGTCAGCCTCGGCACGCAGGTCGGAGAGCATGCGACGCTCGAGGGCCACGGCGTCGAGGAGATGACCTCCTTGCTGGAGCGGCATGGGACGACGGCTGGACTCCTGACGACGCACGATGGTCTCGTCGGAGGCTTCCAGGAAGACGATGGCGGGGTCGATGCCGCGCTCGTCGAGGGCGGCGACGGCCACTCCCAGGGTGTCAAACATGATCCGGCTTCGAACGTCGAGGACGACTGCCAGACGATCGATGTCATTGGCGCCGATCTCGTCGACAAGAGCCCCCAACATCACCGGGGGCAAGTTGTCGACGACGTACCAGCCCAAGTCCTCCATGGCATGGGCAGCGGTACGACGGCCAGCACCGGAGATGCCGGAGATGATGACAACTCGCGGGGTTCTGGTCGTCTGTTCGGTGCTCACGGCTCAAGGGTAGTGCTGTTACCGGCATCGGCCAGTCCGTCAGCGTCAGCAACCTCGCCGGTTGCCGTGTTGATCGCCTCACCGGGCTTGTCCTTGGAGAGGGCCGCAACGACCTCTCCCGCGAGTTTGGGACCGAACCCAGGAATCTCGACGATGTCCTCGACGGTCGCCTTCCGTAACGCTCGCACTGACCCGAAGTGAGAGACGAGGGCCTTGCGACGGGTCTCCCCCAGTCCGGGGACCCCGTCGAGTACGGACTCCACCATTGCCTTGGATCGCTTGGACCGGTGGAAGGTGATGGCGAACCGGTGAGCCTCGTCACGGAGACGCTGTAGTAGGTAGAGTCCCTCGGAAGTGCGCGGCAGGATGACCGGCCACTCCTCGTCCGGAAGCCACACCTCCTCCAGACGTTTCGCCAGCCCGCACAGTGCGATCTCATCCTCGAGGCCGAACTCTTCGAGCACTTCCTGGGCGGCGTGTACCTGAGGTGCGCCGCCGTCGACGACGATGAGGTGCGGGGCGTAGGCGAACTTGCGAGGTGCCCCGGTGGTGGGGTCGATGAGGGAACCGACGTCACCGGTAGGGGTTTGTGCCTTGGCCATGGCGTCGCGGTCCTCGACGAGGCGACGCAGCCGTCTCGACAACACCTCGTGCATGGCGGCGAAGTCGTCGGACCCCTCGAATCCCTTGATGATGAATCGTCGGTACTCGGACTTGCGCGGCATGCCGTCCTCGAAGACGACCATCGACCCGACGACGTTGGTTCCCTGGATGTGGGAGATGTCGTAGGACTCCATCCGCAGCGGGGCGCGGTCCAGACCGAGGGCCTCCTGGATCTCCTCCAGGGCTCGGGTGCGCGTGGCCAGGTCAGAGGCTCGCTTCAGCTTGTGCTGAGCCAGAGTTTCCTTGGCGTTGCTGGTGACGGTGTCCATGAGGGTCGCCTTGTCACCGCGGCGCGGTACCCGGATCTCGACGTGGGAACCACGTTCGGAACTCAGAATCGTGGACATGGCGTCGGGATTCGCAGGATAGGTGGAGACGAGCACCAGCGGCGGGATGGCATTGCCATGACCGTCGTCACGGACCTGGCCGTCAGTGGAATTGATGCCGTAGAGCTGAGTGAGGAAGGTCTCCATGAGCTCGGCCTCGTCGGCGTCGTCGGCGCGGTCTGCCACCCAGCCCCGTTCGCCACGGATGCGTCCACCTCGGACGTGGAAAATCCTGACTCCCACCTCCAGCGGGTCGACGGCCATCGAGATGACGTCGGCGTCGGTCCCGTCACCGAGAACGACGGCATTGCGCTCCAGAGTCTTGGACAGGGCCCCCAGTGAGTCTCGGACGACGGCCGCACGTTCGAATTCCAGATTCTCGGCGGCCTCCGCCATCTCCGACTCCAGCCTCTTGACGATCTTCGTCGTACGGCCGGCCATGAAATCGCAGAACTCGTCAGCGATCTCGCGATGGGCCTCCGAGGTGATCCGACCGACGCAGGGAGCCGAGCACTTGCCGATGTAGCCGAGCAGACAGGGACGACCCTGGTTCTTCGCTCGATTGAAGACGCCGGTCGAGCAGGACCTCATCGGGAAGACCCGCAGCAAGGTCTCAACGGTGTCCCGGATTGCCCACGCCTGGCCGAACGGTCCGTAGTAGCGCCATCCCTTGTGATGAGCACCGCGACCGACGAAGACGCGCGGGTACTCGTCCGTCCAGGTGAAACACAGCCACGGGTAGGACTTGTCGTCGCGGTACATGACGTTGAATCGCGGATCGAATTCCTTGATCCAGGTGTATTCGAGCTGGAGGGACTCGACCTCGTTCTGCACCACTGTCCATTGCACGTGGGCGGCCGTGGTGACCATCCGTTGAGTACGCGGGTGGAGGGCCGAAATGTCCTGGAAGTAGGAGTTGAGCCGGTTGCGCAGGTTCTTGGCCTTGCCGACGTAGATGACCTGCCCGTGCTCGTCACTGAATCGATAGACCCCTGGTTGGGTGGGGATGGCCCCCGGGGCAGGACGGTAACTGGACGGATCGGCCATGGGGCAAGCCTAGGGGTCATGACGACGTGGTTCCTCCCTCCATCCGAACGCCCCGTCCTGCGGGCGGGAAATGCTCCAGCAGCTTCACCGGTAGGCTGGCCACGTGCATCTTCTCCTCATTCGCCACGGCCAGTCCGAAAACAATGCCAATGCAGCAAAGTCCGTCGAGGCGTACCGTCAAGGGCGCAAGCCTGACCCCGAACTCACCGAATTGGGACGACATCAGGCTGAGGCCCTGGGGGCATGGATCGGGTCAGTCTCTCCGCGACCGACCAAGCTGTATTCCTCCCCCATGATGCGCACCATTCAGACGGCAGCCCCGGTCGCCGAAGCCCTCGACATGCCCATCACCGTCAGCGACCTCATCTTCGAACGCCCCGGTCCGGTTGAGATTGTTGACGGAGCCGAGACCGGTCACCCCGGGTCACCGCTGTCGACCCTGTCTGCCATCACCGATCGCGCTGTCTTCCCGGAGACGATTACCGAGGAGGGGTGGCGCGAGGCCCGCATCGAAACTGCCGCAGAGGCGGCAGATCGTGCCGGTCGCATCGCCGAATGGGTGCGGGAGACACACGATGACGACGATTGCATTGCCCTGGTGGCCCACGGAGCCATCGGGTCGATGCTCCTGCTGCACCTCATTGCCCCACGACTTGCCGCTGATCTGCGCAATTACCCCATCGGTAGTGAACCCCACTGGGTCGGCTTGCAGAACACCGCCACCTCGATGATCGAGCTTCACCCGAATGGATATGAGGTTCATTGGATCAATCGGGTGGATCACCTCATCGAAGCAGGTATGGTTCACGGCGCCGTCGCCGCCTCCACCGGCAACCCCGGCACCCGCTGAGCACGAAGGAGAGACCATGTCCCCCACTCGACGCGAGATCCTGCGTACTGCTGGCGGCGTCGCTGCCCTGGCCACTGCCGGATCGGTCACCGGTTGCAACACCTACCAGAACTCCAATGACGTCCACACCGGCCCTGCAACGATCAAGGCCGCTGATGTCCCGGTGGGCGGCGGGACCGTGATCGACGGCACGAACTTCGTCGTCACCCAGCCCACCAAGGGCACCTACAAGGGCTTCGTGCGGGTGTGCCCACACGCTGGATGCCAGGTCGACGCGGTCCGTGACGGCTCCCTGCTGTGCCCCTGCCACGGTTCGAAGTTCGACATCACTGACGGTCATGTCACCAAGGGCCCCGCTGCTGCTGGCCTGGGCAAGGCCAAGGTGACCGAGAAGGACGGCACCTTGAGCGTCAGCGGTTCCTGAACCGATCAGCGGGTCTTCTTGCGAGAAGTCTTCTTCGCACCCTTCTTCCTGGCCTTGGCCGGCTCCTCGATGAGAGTCGGCCCATCGCCGACGGGGACTTCCTGCCCGGCCAGAATCTCGGACAGGAACTGCCCGGTGTAGGAGCCCTCGACGGTGGCCACCTGTTCCGGAGTCCCTTCCGCGACGACCAAGCCGCCTCCATTACCACCTTCGGGACCCATGTCGATGATCCAGTCAGCGGTCTTGATGACGTCAAGGTTGTGTTCGATGACGAGAACCGAGTTTCCCTGATCGACAAGCCGTCCCAGCACCAGCAAGAGCTTGCGAATGTCCTCGAAGTGCAGACCCGTCGTGGGTTCGTCGAGTACGTACAGCGTCTTGCCGGTAGAACGCTTCTGCAACTCTGAGGCAAGCTTGACGCGCTGTGCCTCTCCGCCCGACAGCGTCGTTGCCGGCTGTCCCAGCCGTACGTAGCCCAGTCCCACCTCGACGAGAGTCTTGAGGTGGCGGTGGATCGAGGAGATCGGCTCGAAGAAGGTGCACGCCTCCTCGATGGGCATGTCGAGCACCTCGGCGATCGTCTTGCCCTTGTAGTGGACCTCCAGGGTCTCGCGGTTGTACCGGGCTCCGTGGCAGACCTCGCACGGCACGTAGACGTCAGGAAGGAAGTTCATCTCGATCTTGATGGTGCCGTCACCCTGGCAGTTCTCACAGCGTCCCCCCTTGATGTTGAAGGAGAACCGGCCCTGCTGGTAGCCGCGCACCTTGGCCTCGGGGGTCTGGGCGAAGAGGGCACGAATCTTGTCGAAGACTCCGGTGTACGTTGCCGGGTTCGACCTCGGAGTCCGCCCAATCGGGGACTGGTCGACATGAATGACCTTGTCGATCTCCTCGACGCCGGTCATCGTCTCGTGCTTGCCGGGGACCGCCCGAGCTCCGTGAATCCGGTGTGCCAACGAGGTGTAGAGAATCTGGTTGACCAGAGTCGACTTGCCAGAACCACTCACTCCCGTGACGACGACGAGCTGGCCCAACGGGAAGGTGACATCCACGTCCTGCAAATTGTTCTCACGAGCGCCCTTGACGACCAACTGCCGTCCGGTTCGGGGACGTCGGCTCGCCGGCAACGGGATGGACCTCTTGCCCGACAGGTAGGCACCCGTCAGCGACCTCTCGCTGGCCAGCAGATCGTCGACGGTTCCCGAGACGACGACCTCTCCGCCGTGCTCGCCGGCTCCCGGGCCGACATCGACAACCCAGTCGGCGACGCGAATGGTGTCCTCGTCATGCTCGACGACGATGAGCGTGTTACCGAGATCCCGCAGCCTGACAAGGGTGTCGATGAGACGGCGGTTGTCGCGCTGGTGCAAACCGATGGAGGGCTCGTCGAGGACGTAGAGCACACCGACCAGTCCCGAACCAATCTGGGTGGCCAGTCGGATGCGCTGGGCCTCACCGCCCGACAGTGATCCGGCCGACCGGGACAAGGCCAGGTAGTCCAGACCGACGTCGACAAGGAACCGCAGCCGCGCTCGCACCTCCTTGATGACCCGCTCGGCAATGGTCGCCTCACGCTCCGTCAGCGTCAGGGCATTAAGGAATTGCGAGGCCTCCCCGATGGACATGTCGGAGACCTCGGCGATGTTGCGACCGCCAACCGTCACGGCCAGGCTCGTCGGCTTAAGTCGCTTGCCATGGCAGTCACGGCATGGCACCTCGCGCAGGTACTGTCCCCACCTGGAGCGGGCGGCGTCGGTCTCAGCCTCGTCGTAACGACGACGCACGTAGTGCAACACTCCCTCGTAATTCTGCGAGTAGGTGCGCACTCGGCCGAACCGGTTGCGGTACGAGACCATCACCGGATCGCCCTCGCCATGCATCACCAGCTTGCGCGCCTTCGCGGGAAGTTCTGACCAGGGCAGGGCCGCGTCAAAACCGTGGCTCTCCCCCAGACCCGCAAAGACGTGCTGGTAGTGGTTGGCCACTCGCGGCCCTGACCACGGCGCGATGGCTCCCTCGAGCAGACTCAGCCCTGAGTCGGGAACCACGAGTTCGGGATCGACCTCGAGGGTTGCCCCCAAACCCGAGCACGTCGGGCATGCTCCCCAGGGGCCGTTGAAGGAGAACTGGCGAGGTTCCAGCTCATCGATGTCGATGTCATGCTGGTTGGGGCAAGCCATCGTCTCGGAGAATCGACGTTCGCGATGCGGGTCGGAAGGGTTACGATCGACAAAGTCGATACCCACGATCCCGTGAGCCAGGCTGAGGGCGGTCTCCACGGATTCCGTCAGACGCTGCTTGGCCGACGGTTTGACCGCGATCCGGTCGACGACAACGTCGACGTCATGCTTGCGTTTCTTGTCCAGGGGCGACACCTCACCGAGTCGATGGACCTCACCATCAACGCGCACACGGGTGAAACCGTCAGTCGTCAGCTGCCGGAAGAGTTCGATGTACTCGCCCTTGCGGCCACGGACGACCGGCGCCAGCACCTGGAACTTCGTGCCCTCGTCCAGGGCCATCAACCGATCGACGATCTGCTGAGGGGTCTGACGGTTGATGAGCTCCCCGCACACCGGGCAGTGGGGCTTGCCGATACGGGCCCAGAGCAGACGCAGGTAGTCATGGATCTCCGTGATCGTGCCGACCGTCGAACGTGGGTTGCGGGACGTGGACTTCTGGTCGATGGAGACGGCGGGGCTGAGACCCTCGATGAAGTCGACGTCTGGCTTGTCCATCTGTCCGAGGAACTGGCGGGCGTAGGAGGACAAGGATTCCACGTAACGACGCTGGCCCTCAGCGAAGATGGTGTCGAAGGCAAGGGAGGATTTTCCCGATCCTGACAAGCCAGTGAACACAATCATGGCGTCCCGGGGAAGATCCAGGCTGACGTTGCGCAAATTGTGCTCTCGGGCACCGCGGACGATGATGTGGTCGCTCACAGGCTTCATGGTAGAGGCCACGGAAGACAGTTCTGCGGCTCTGCGCGGTCGGCAGAACGGAACACGGACGAGCCTCCCGAAGCCCTGTGGGCCTGGGACCAGCAGACCCATCCGGTGGCCATTGATCTGGCAACTTCCTTGAAGTGCAAGTAGGTTGGACGACATGAGCGCAGTCACACGACCTCCAGGTCTGTGTCCGAGCGCTCCCCTACACGAAATCCGCACTGCCAAACTGGAAGCCACCCAGCGACTTCTCGGGGCCACCATGGGCTTGTCGGATGAGGAGTGGCAGGCCCCCAGCCGCCTGGCTGGATGGACCCGCGCCCACATTGCGACCCATATAGCCCGCAATGCCGAGGCCCTGGAAACAGTGACGAGGGCCGTTGTCGCTGGCCGTGAGGTGCCCCGCCTGTATCCCTCTGACGAGATCCGCGACCGCGACATCGAACGCGGCTCGGAACGCACCGGGGTGGAATTGCAGATCGATCTGGACACCACGGCAGGCTCCCTCAATGCCACTTTCGACTCCCTCGAAGGCATGGATCCCGGCACTGCGATCTGGCTCACTGACGACATCCGTGTCGACGCCACCGACCTGCCTGCCCTGCGGCTTGCCGAGATCGCGCTCCACCACGTCGACCTCGATCTTGGAATGACCGTCGACGACCTCCCTGATGTCGCATCCCGAACCTTGTTGGAGTGGGCATGTTTCCGGCTACGGGACCGTCCAGAAGTCCCGGCCATGCGTATCGTCTCCGACTCCGGGCTGACTGATCGTATCGGCGGGGTTGGATTCGCTACGACGGTTCACGGGCCTGACGGCGCCCTGGCAGGATGGTTGTCAGGCAGAGGCGGAACCTCGCGTCTCGCCGAGGCCGACCAGCTCGCCGTTCCCATGCTCATCTGACGGAACTCCCGGCGGATCGCCTGCTCGTCCCAGGAAGGAATCGTCATGACGCTCCACCACGTCGATCCCGGACCCGAGGCTGACCTCATCAGGGTCAACGAGGACATTGACCTCATCAAGGTGTCGGTGGGTCCGATGGACAACAACGCCTATCTCATTCGTCCCGGCGCCGGTCCTGCTATCCTCGTCGACGCGGCAGCGGAACCCGGTCGGCTCAAGGCCCTCGTCGGCGACGACGAGGTCGGCGCCGTCATCACGACTCACCGTCACTCCGACCATACCGGAGCTCTCGCTGACGTCATTGCTGCGACGGGCGTCCAGCCCTGGTGCGGCAAACCCGACGCCGAGGCCATCGAGGCCGACACCGGCGTGGCCTGCCGCACGGTGTGGGACGGGGATCTCTTCGGCCTCGGCGACATGGAACTCGACGTCATCGGCCTGGTCGGCCATACCCCCGGGTCAATCGCCCTCCGGCTGCGCGGGGACCGGAGCGACCACATCATCACGGGAGATTCCCTCTTCCCCGGCGGTCCGGGACGGGTCCAAAATGAGACCCAGTTCGCAACGTTGATGACGGACCTGGAGAACAAGATCTTCGGGGTCTACGACGATGAGACGGTCATCTGGCCGGGGCACGGCCTGCCGACAACGCTCGGTGCGGAGCGGCCCCACCTGCCTGAGTGGCGCGAGCGGGGCTGGTGACGGGAACTCCTTCAGAGCTCCATCTGGCGACGACCGGGCGCTTCCTCGACCACGGTCAACGTTGCGTCTGCGTCGGCATGGCGGACGGCGCTTTCGAGCGTCTGGTTCACCACCCACGACAGCGAACTCAACACATCTTCACCGCCACTGCATGCTTCGACCAGCCCATCGCCGCACCGGAGCAGGGACGCTCCTCCGTCCAGCAAGTACTCCCCTTCGCTCGCATGGTCGCGCGACAACTCCGCCCAGGCCTCATCCAGGGCGGCAGCCGGTGACACCTGGATTCGCACCGTCATCAGCTGCGCCTTCTCAGCTTTCTGGGCGACCTTCAACGTGGGCGCCCATACGTCCGATTCCCATGGGAAAGAGACCCGCATTGCCCCTCCTCTTCCTCTTCGTCCTGGATCTGTCCAAGTAACTCGACCCTAGCGAGAGTACGTCGCGGTGGTCGAGCGGGCCTATGGACTCCAGCCCGGCACCAGCGAACCCGACATCGTGGCGCACCTGTTCAGCCTCTACGCGGCGGCCACCGGCCAGGAGGAGTGATATACGCGCACCGGGTACGCGCACGTCGGCACGTCCCTGAAGAATGACACGGCTTGTGCTCTCTCCACTCACGGCACACCGGTCAGGCGTCGATCTTGGCCTTGGCGTCGTCCCTCTTGCTCTTGATGACGCTCGCGACGGTGGTGAGGACTAGGGTCGCGACGATGGTGGTCAGGGACACCCCGATCGAGACCTCGGTGCTGATGCCGAACCACGCTTGGTCCAGGCCGTAGTAGTGCATGGCGTGACCGATGAGCTTGAGGGCGATGAAGCCCAGGATGACCGCCAGACCCAGTGACAGGTACACCAGGCGCTCGAGCAGGCTTCCGATGAGGAAGTACAGCTGGCGCAGGCCCATGAGGGCGAAGACGTTGGCGGTGAAGATGAGGTAGCCCTCGCTCGTCAGGCCGTAGGAGGCTGGGATGGAGTCCAGGGCGAAGAGCAGGTCAGTCATGCCGAGGGCGACACAGACCGTGAACATCGAGGTGGCCAGGGTCTTGCCGTTCTCACGGACGAAGAATCTGGTGCCGCGGTAGTCACCGGTGGTCGGAACCGTGCGCTTGAGCCACGCCATCAAACGGCCGTTCTCGCCGGTGACCTCATCCTCGTCATCCCGGTGATGGTACTCACGCACCTGGTCGATCGCCGAGTACAGCAGGAAAGCACCGAAGATGAAGAACACCCAGGCCCAAGCTTCCAGGATCGCCTGCCCCAGAGCAATGAAGACACCTCGGAAGACCAGGGCGACGATGATGCCCACCAGCAGGGCAAATTGCTGCAGCTTCCGTGGAACGTCGAACTTCTCCATGAGGATGAGGAAGATGAACAGGTTGTCGATCGACAAGCTGTACTCGGTCAACCACACCGCGAAGAACTGACCGCCTGCGGAATGCCCTTGCAGAATCCAGACGCCCAAGCCGAACAACACTGCCAGGCCGACGAACACACCAACGAAGGTGGCACATTCCTTGGTGGAGGGGACGTGAGGCTTTCGCCCCAGGACCATGACGTCCAAGAAGAGCAAGGCCCCCATCACAAGGATGGTGATGATCCAGACATACGCGTGAACGTGCAAAACCGGGCCTCCGAGGGAATAGCGAGAAGGTCCGGAGGTCTCGTCCGCACCGGCGCGGCAGGTGCCGTTTTACCGGGGCTGTGCAGCCGGACCGTGATGACACGATCGTGATGACGACCACACTCTTCTCAGGAGTACTCCCCTCCAGGGGCTTTCATCCTCTCACACCCGCGTCGTCCGACGCGAGTCGAAAACCGGGTGTGAACTAGCGATTCGCCTCCACCATCTGGCGCAATTCCTTCTTCAGGTCCGCGATCTCGTCGCGAAGACGAGCCGCCACCTCGAACTTAAGTTCGCCAGCAGCAGAGCGCATCTCTTCGGTGAGCTCGACGATGAGGTTGCCGAGATCTTCTTCGGCCATCTTCGAGGCATCCAGGCGCTTGCCCTGGGCCGCCCGCTGCTCGTCGGTGATCATCGAGTTGTAGCCGCGATGGCCTTTGCCATAGTTGAACTTCTCGACGAGAGCGTCGGTGTCGGCCTCCTCGCGGGCCAGCATCTCGGTGATGTCACCGATCTTCTTGCGAAGCGGTTGCGGGTCGATGCCATGCTCCTTGTTGTAGGCCAACTGGATTTCGCGACGACGATTCGTCTCGTCAATGGCGACCCGCATCGAGTCGGTGATCTGGTCGGCGTACATGATGACCTGACCGTTGACGTTTCGAGCGGCACGGCCGACGGTCTGGATGAGGGAGCGCTCCGAGCGAAGGAACCCTTCCTTGTCCGCATCCAGAATGGTCACCAGGGACACCTCCGGAAGGTCGAGGCCCTCTCGCAACAGGTTGATGCCGACGAGGACGTCGAACTCTCCCATGCGCAGTTCCTTGAGCAGTTCGATGCGCTTGAGGGTGTCGATCTCCGAGTGCAGGTAGCGGGTACGGATGCCGTGTTCCATGAGGTAGTCGGTGAGGTCCTCGGCCATCTTCTTGGTCAGGGTCGTCACCAGGACACGATCGCCGCGATCCACTCGGGTGCGGATCTCGGCCATGAGGTCGTCAATCTGGCCGCGAGTGGGCTTGACGATGATCTCAGGGTCGACCAGTCCCGTCGGGCGGATGATCTGCTGGACGACGCCATTGGCCCGCTCGGTCTCGTAGGCTCCGGGTGTGGCCGACAGATAGACGGTCTGGCCGATCCTCTGGGTGAACTCGTCGAATTTGAGAGGGCGGTTGTCCATCGCGCTGGGCAGTCGGAAGCCATGCTCCACGAGGGTGCGCTTACGGCTCATGTCGCCCTCGTACATGCCTCCGATCTGCGGGACGGTGACATGGGACTCGTCGATGACGAGCACGAAATCCTCGGGGAAGTAGTCGAGCAGACAGTTCGGGGCCGAGCCGGGAGCGCGTCCGTCAATGTGACGCGAGTAGTTCTCGATACCGGCACAGGCGCCGACCTGCTGCATCATCTCGATGTCGTAGGTGGTGCGCATCCGGAGTCGCTGGGCCTCCAGCAGTTTCCCGTCCCGTTCCAGGACAGCGAGGCGTTCCCCCAACTCCTTCTGGATGGACGCGATCGCCCTCTCCATGCGCTCCGGTCCAGCAACGTAGTGGGTCGCCGGGAAGACGTAGACCTGCTCGTCCTCACTGACGACCTCGCCGGTAAGCGGGTGCATGGTCGTGAGGGCCTCGATCTCGTCGCCGAAGAACTCCACGCGCAGGGCGTTCTCCTCGTAGACCGGGAAGATCTCCAGGGTGTCGCCGCGGACTCGGAAGGTGCCCCGCTCCCCCGAGATGTCATTGCGGACGTACTGGTTGGTGACGAGGTCACGCAACAGCTCGTCACGATCCCATTCCTGCCCCACCTCCAACGGGATCATCCGGTCGACGTACTCCTGCGGAGTACCCAGACCGTAGATGGCCGAGACGGTCGCCACGACGATGACGTCTCGCCGGGTCAACAAGGAATTCGTCGCGGAGTGACGCAGCCTCTCGACCTCCTCGTTGAGGCTGGAGTCCTTCTCGATGAAGGTGTCCGTCTGAGGGATGTACGCCTCGGGTTGGTAATAGTCGTAGTACGAGACGAAGTACTCGACGGCATTGTCCGGGAAGAAGGTGCGCAGCTCCTGGGCGAACTGGGCCGCCAGGGTCTTGTTTGGCTGCATGACGAGCATCGGCCGCTGCAACTTCTCCGCCAACCACGCCACCGTGGCCGTCTTACCAGTACCAGTGGCACCAAGCAGGACGACGTCCTGCTCACCGTTCTTGACCCTCCTCTCCAGCTCCGCGATAGCCTGCGGCTGGTCGCCAGAGGGGTCGAACTCACTGACGACGTGGAAGGGCGCAACGCGGCGAGTGATGTCGGTAACTGGACGCATGGGGACAACCCTAGTTCGGTGCCACCCCGATGCGAGAACCCCGGATTTCAGCCCGGCGGGAACTCAGACCAGGGCGAGAACGAGGAGCAGGGAGACGCCCGCAGCAATAGTCGCTGAGATGGCGCCCAGCCCGATGGCGCGCCCGCCGGTGGAGGCAATGACCTTGATACGGACACCGGCGCCCATCGCAGCCATGGCTGCCGTCAGCAGGATCGTGGCAATCTCATTGACCCCGCCCGTCAGCCAAGTGGGCAGGTCGAAGATCGAGCGAATGACGACCATGACGAGGAAT
This sequence comes from Cutibacterium avidum 44067, assembly GCF_000367205.1. Taxonomy (NCBI): domain Bacteria; kingdom Bacillati; phylum Actinomycetota; class Actinomycetes; order Propionibacteriales; family Propionibacteriaceae; genus Cutibacterium; species Cutibacterium avidum. The sequence continues at coordinate 1,517,060 of NC_021064.1, forward strand.
CCAGCGACGAAGTGCGGAATGATCGGCCCCATCTTCGTCCCGGTGTGCCGCTGCGCGCTGCGCTTCTGTGATAGCCCCACCAGGGCAATGAGCGGCGCGAGCAACACGACGCGGCCGAGCTTGGTCACCACGGCGACGTCGGTGACGTGGGCGATGTTGCCCGCCGCCACCACCTGGCCGACCTCGTGAATCGATGCGCCGAGCCACACGCCAGTCTGGCGCGCAGTGAGCCCCAGAACGCCGGCCAGCCAAGGGAAGAGGAGAAGTGCCACGGTGCCGAAAAGGGTGACCGATGCCACCGCGGTCGCTGCGGCGTCGTCGACCTGACCGCGCCCTTCCTCACCCTTGAGGTCGGGACGCACGACGGCCGACATACCGGCCACGGCGGCGGCACCACAAATGCCGGTACCGGTGGCGGTGAGGATGCGAGTCGGCCCTGACAGTTTCATCGCGCGGCCGAGGTAGGTGGTCGCGAACCACGTCACCGTCAGGGTGACGAGGATGACGACGATGGGAGCCCAACCGAGTTTCGCCACCGTCGGCAGGGACAGCCGCAGACCGAGAAGGACGACACCGGTACGCAGGACGACCTTGTTGGTGAACGCCACTCCGGGCTCGGCAGAGGGACGGATGAGCTTGGTGTTACGCGCTATCCCTCCGAGGATGATGGCGATGAGCATGCTGGACAACAGCGGTACGACGTGATTGATCCCGTAGGAAATTGCAGCTGCGACGCCCATCAGCCCCAAACCGGGCAGGAGTTCCGATACGGATCGTGGCATGGGGCACATCCTCCCACGAACGGTCCGGTGCGAGCTACCGCTGAGGACCGCCAGATTTCCCACACCCAAGGATGTGGTCCCAAGCTCGGTCCACTTCGTGAGGAAGGTCCTCGAGCGAACAACCGGTGTCGATGACGACGTCGGCGACGTCCAGACGCTCCTGGCCGGATGCCTGGGCACGAATCCGGGACCACGCGTCCTCCTCAGAACGACCATCCCTCTCGACGACACGTCGCACCTGCTCGGCAGGATCGACGTCAACCACGACGACCGTGTCGAATTCGTCAGCTCTGCCGGTTTCCACGAGCAGGGGAATGTCGTGGACCACGACGACTTGTTCGTCCGCAGCGCAGGCTTCTTCGTCAACTCGCCGTGCAGCCTCCTCGACCAGAGGATGGATGATCCCTTCCAGACGTCGCCTGGCCGCTGGATCAGCGAAGACGATGGCCCCCAGCGCAGGACGGTTCAGGGAACCATCCTCGGAGAGCACCTTCTCACCGAATGTCTCGACGACCTGGCGAAGTCCCTCGGATCCGACTGCGACGACGTTCCGGGAGAGCTGGTCGTAATCGACGATGACGGCCCCGTGCTCGGCCAAGAGCGCGGATACCGTCGACTTGCCGCTGGCGATTCCGCCCGTCAGACCGACCCGGATAATGCTCTTCTGACGACCGGACATCAGGCTGGGATCTTCTCGTCAGACGGGGTCGCCGACCCACCAGAAGCCACGGTGCATTCCAGCGGAGTGAGACGCCAGGCGTTACCGGACTGGTCGATGACCATGGTCCACTGATCCTCCTGTGGACGACAGGTGGCAGGCCGGTCCTTGGCGGTCTCGGCATTGCCCTGGATGATGTCATTGATGTCGTCGTCACCGCTGAAGGCCTGTTCCATGGACTCGTTGACCTTGCCCCCCGAGTCCATCAGGCAGACCGTGACGGTCTTGCCCCTCCATCCCCTGACGGCGGTAGCCGTGGCGGGCTCGACCATTTTCTTGGCCAGGGCGGAATCGCACGTCAACCCGACGTTGGAGACGTCGGAACTCGCCTGGGTCGTTGCCGGCCTCGACCCTTCGTCAGAATGTGAACAGCCAGTCAACGCCGCGGCAGCAGTCAGGATCAGGACTGCCGTGGCCACTCGCGCAGCCCTCATGACACCTCCATCGGTCGTGGCACCAGCATAAGGGCGCGTCACCCCGTCGTCACCGGTTCAACCAGGTGTCCTCTGTCCATGACGACGACCTCACCGTCATGATCCTGGCCATGACTGATCTCCACCACCGTCGCCGCCGGCAGACACCGTGCAAGATTGGTTCGGATCTCTGCCGCCAGACGTGGATCAAGGGATGCGGTGAACTCGTCCAGCACGAGGACCTTGGGCCCCTGCAAAATGGCCCGCGCCACCGTCAGTCGCTGGGCCTGTCCTCCCGACAATCTGGTACCTCGTGGGCCGATGACCGTCTCCAGGCCATGATCCATACCTCGTACCTCGGCAGCAAGACCGACCTCGTCAAGCACACCCGACAACTCATCGTCAGTGGCGTCGGGGACCGCCAGCCTCAAATTGTCGGCGATCGAAGCGTTGAGCAACTCCACACGCTGGGACACCACGGCGATGGCACGACGCAGGGAGTCCAGGGTGAACGACGAGACCGGCTCACCGTCGAGGAGAACTTGGCCGGAATCGGGGTCATGGTGGCGCAGCAACAGATTCACCAACGTCGTCTTTCCCGACCCGGAGGCCCCCGTCACGACGACGTGTCCACCGGCAGGAACGCTGAGGCTCACCCCCTCAAGCGCAGGAGCCAGGGCTGTCCCATCGGCATTGCGGTAGGAAAAGGTGACGTCGCGCCATTCAACTGCCGGGGCGTGATCGAGACGGAGTTCCTGCGGACCGTCCACGACTTCCATGGGCGAGTGGCTGATCTGCCACAGGCGCCTCGCCGCCGCCAAGGAATGGTCGAGATAGCCGACGGCATCCTCAATCCCGCGCGGTCCCTCGACGATCCTCAGGCCGGCGGCGGCCAAAGCACACACTCCGACGGCGCCGACCCCCTCATGGATAGCCATCAAGGACACCGAGACGACGATGCCCATCGCCGCCGCCACACACGCGGCTCGTCGAATGGCCACGTACCGGCGAGCTTTGGCCGAGCCCTCGGCGATCTGGGCGTCGAGACGGGCCATCTCGGCCATCCGGTCGTGCTGGCGGCCGTACCCGACCACCTCGGCGGCGCCGAAGACCGAGTCCGTGACGTGCGCGGCAAGTTCGCGACGCAGGCCAAGGACCTCATGGGTGGCGTCCAGGCTCGATCTTGTCCCGACGACGAGTAGGACCGCGATGAGAACGGCCAGCACGACGGCGGGTATGGCCACCACAGACCACCCGTAGACAGCTCCGCCGGTGACCACAGCGATGAGCGGGGCGAGGAAGGCCGCCACAACGGGAGCAAAGGTGTGAGCGTAGACGACCTCGATGCGGTCGACGTCGCGGGTGAGGCTGGCCAGAACGTCACCGGTGCGCGAATGGCTGACGACAGCCGGAGCCTTGGGCCACAGCCGGGAGAAGGCATGGGTTCGCAACACCTCTAGGGCCTTGAAGGCCACGTAATGACCGCTGAACTGCTCCAGGTAGAAGGTGACGGCCTGCACCAGGGCCAGCCCGACCAACCATCCCAGCCAGGCCCGCACGGACCAGCCGGAGGTGACGACGGCGACCATTCCGCCGGCCGCCACCGCGAACAGTCCCATGTCGGCAACCAGGTGGACGATCCTCATGACGGCCGAGAAGTAGAGAGGTGGATGAACCGGGCGTGTGATTCCGGTGAGCCACGTCACGACGTCGCGTGTTGACGGTTCGCTCATGCTCGGTCCTCGCTCTCGACTCGATCAAGGTCCTCACTGTTCACCTCGTCGGCACTGACCGGCACGAGAGTGCCGTCCGCGACCCGGTAGACGTCATGGGCCAGGTCCAGGAGCCGGCGTCGGTGGGTGACCATGACGACCGTCGTGTCGTCACCGATCCTGGAGATGGCGTCAATGATGCGCTGTTCAGAGTCCATGTCCACGTGGGAGGTGGGCTCGTCGAGGAGGAGGATCTTCCGCCCGGACAGGAAGGCCCGAGCCAGCGAGATCCGTTGGGCCTGACCGCCGGAGAGCAGGCAACCCTGTTCACCGACGTCAGAATCCAACCCGCACGGCATTGACGCCACATCGTCGGCGACGTCTGCGCGCCTCAGCGCTTCCCACATCTGCTCGGGGGTGGCGTCCGGGTTGGCGACAGCGAGGTTGTCGGCGATCGTACCGGCGAACAACCACGTCCGCTGGTTGACCGATGCACTGACTCCACGGATGGCTCCGGCCTCGGCCAACTCGGCGTCAAGACCGTCGACGACGACCTGACCACAGTGCGCAGGCAACGTCCCTGTCATGACCCCGAGGAGGGTTGACTTGCCGGCTCCCGAGCGTCCGACGATGGCGGTGCGGGATCCGCGCGGGATGACGAGGTCAACACCGTGCAAGATCTCCGAATCTCCATACCCGACGGTGACGTCGCGAAGAGTCATCGCTCCCGAACCATCACCCGTCGAGGCCACCGGGCCGTGCGACGCTACGTGCTCCGGAGCCTCGTCGAACCACCTGCCAATGGACTTCTCCGACGCCTTGCCGCCCATGCCGATGTAGAAGAAGGCCGCCACCTGGTGCAGCGGCTCCAACAAGAGAACCGAGAGCAGCACGATGGTGATGGCTGACGTGGCCGTGATGTGGCCGTTGTGCCATCGCGTCATGGCCATGCCTGCCGACATGACGATGAAGAGGAGGGAGAACAGACCGTCCACGACGATGATGACGACCTGGTTTCCGGCCAAGAGCTTCATGATCGTTCCGCGGTTTGCCTCCCCGCGCTGTCGCAGATCATCCTCGACTCGTTGGCCAGCTCCCAGCATCCTTATGAGGACGAGGTTCGAGATGGCGTCCAGGTAGCTAGCAGTCAGGCGTGCTCGTTCCCGCCGGGACTCCGAGGACCTCTTGCGGAAGAGCTTGAGGAATCCCTTGATCAAGGTTGGAATGAGCGGACACATCACCAGCAGGACGAGTCCGGTGAGCCAGTCCAAACCGATGAGGATCCCGAGGCACACGAGGACAGGGGTGGTCAGCGCCGCGATCATGTCGGGACGGAACACCTGGCGGTACTCACTCACCCGCTCGGCGTTGTCACCGGCCAGGATGACGACCCTGTCACCTTCATCCGGAGCAGGTGGCGCGGAGAGGGATCGTCGGTAGAGGACGTCGAGTACTCGGGGATGCAGGGCAGCCTCCTCGGCACGGGCATGACGACCTGACATCCCCATGGCTGCACCTGCGGCTGCGGCAGCGACGACGCCGCCGACTCCCATCGCCCAGTACCGCCCGGAGCCGAGGACGAACCCCTCGAGGCGACCACCGACGGCCTGCCCCACGGCGACGAGGACGAGTGCCGTGCCAGCAACTTCGAGAAGGTGCACCGCAGCAACTTGCCGAGCCCGGTGGGGTGATCGGGGCGACATCACCGATGTTGCATCTCTGGGCATGGTGTCCTTCGCTCGTCGCGGGTGGGGTTCCAGGGACGTCTGGGCAGAACGACGAGATCCCCGGTCGACAACGTGATGACGTCGATGGGCCATCCGTACACGGAAGTGAGGTTACCCTCCGTGATAACCTCCTCGGGATCGCCGGCGGCCACGAGTTTTCCTTCGGAGAGCAGGGCAATGCGATCGCAGCAGGCCGCAGCCAATCCGACGTCATGCATCACCGCAACCACTGCGCATCCCGCTGCAGCCAGTTCCTGGCATATCTCCATGGTGCGTTCCTGATGACAGATGTCGAGAGCAGCAGTGGGCTCATCGAGAAACACATAGGGGGTGTCCTGGGCCAATACCCGGGCAAGGGTGACCCGGGAGCGTTCTCCCCCGGACAGAGCGGTGACCTCTCGGTCCGCCAACCCAGTAACCTCAGTGCGCTCCATCGCGGCCTCGACGAGAATGGCGTCCTCTGGGCCGCGTGGATGCGGGGAACGTCCCATCATGACGATGTCGTGAACCAGATAGGAGAACGGGAACTCGCTGAACTGGGGCATCACGGAGCGGCGCAGGGCTAGGTCGGGCCGCGCGATTTCCTGCAGCGGGACCCTGTCGAGTTCAACGGTTCCCTGCCACCCGTCGAGGTCTCCGCACAGCACGCTCAACAGGGTCGTCTTGCCGGCCCCGTTGGGCCCGAGCAGGCCGACGAATTCTCCGGCGCGGACGTCAAGATCGACTCCGTCCAGGATCGTCCGCTCCCCGTACCGAAAGGAAACACCACGGGCACGAATCATCACGACGCTCCCCCTCGTCGCATTCCTCGTCGCAACAGGATGAAGAAGGTTGGCCCGCCCACCATGGCCGTGAAGATGCCGATGGGAAGATCGGCGTAGGGGACAAGGGTGCGAGCTGCGACGTCCGACAGGGTCACCAGCAAACCCCCACCCAGCATGGAGGCCGGGATGAGCCATGTGTTCGCCGGCCCGATGACCAGCCGAAGCACATGAGGCACGATGAGGCCGACGAATGCGATGACCCCGGCGTAGGCCACCGCCGCAGAGGTGAGCAGGGCGGTGAGCGCGATCGAGGACAGCCTCAGCCGATTGACGTTGATACCGAGGTGCCCGGCAGCCCTCTCCCCCAGGGCCAGGGTGTCGAGCCTGGCGGCAATGAACACGGCCCAGACGATGCCGACGGCGGCCACCGTCCCGACCGTCGCCACCTGATTCCAGGTGGCCCCGTTGAGGGAACCCATCTGCCAGAAGACGATCTGGTCTCGTGCGGTCGTCGGGGCGACATAGGTTGACACCGAGGTGATCGCCGAACAGACCGCCGTCACCGCGATGCCGGTCAGCACGAGTGTGGTCGATTCTGTCCGTCGTCCGGACCGCGCCATGACGTAGACGGCGCTGGCAGCCAGCAATCCCGAGAGAAAGGCAGCCGCGGGAACCCCGAATCCGGCCAGGAAGGTGGGAGCCACCACGATCATGATCGATGCCCCCACAGCAGCCCCCGAGGAGACCCCGATGACGCCGGGTTCAGCGAGCGGGTTGGAGAACAGCGCCTGCATGACGGTTCCAGCCACTGCGAGGCTGGCTCCCACCAGAAGGCCCAGGACGATGCGGGGGAACCGGATCTGCCACAACACGGACTCCGCCAGGGGGTCAGCAAATGAGCCGCCGAAGACTCCTCTGACAACGTCAGTGGCCTCGACTCGGTACTGCCCGACCATCGCCGAGAGCAGCACGAGGCAGCACACGATGACAACCAGGATGATGAAGGTGACGACTCGGGTTCGCGCGCGTCGGGCAATTCCCGTTCGTGCAGTCGCAGGTTGGACGAGAGCGCTCATTTGACCCCGTACAGTGCCTTGGCGACCGAGGTCAGCACCTCACCGGTCTGCGGTCCGAAGGACAGAGAGATACCGTCCGGGATGGCGATGACGCGATGGTTCCTGCCCGCAATGGTGTTGGCCACCCCAGCTCTCGCCAGCAGACCCTTCATGCCACCGGTGGACGTCAGCCCGTCCTTCATGACGAAGATGGCATCCGGATTGAGGGAGACGAGGGATTCCGCATTCGCGGGGGCGACGCTCTTGATGCCCTTGTCTCCGGCGACATCGTCGCCACCCACGCCGTGGATGAGCTCACTGGCCCCGTCCTGCGAGCCGAGGATGAAGAAGATCCCAGCGGTGCCGCGCACGTAGAGGAAGGCGATCTTCATCGGCTTCTTCGGGGCCCACTGAGCTATTTCCTCCTTGGCTGCATCTATCTCATCCCGGGCACGCTTCATCAGAGCTTCACCGGCGGCGGGCTTGCCGACTGCTTTCGCAACCGTACGGATGAGGTCAGCGGTCTTGTCGACGCTGCGATGGGGGTCGACGAGGACGACCGGGATCCCAGACTTGCGAAGCTGATCAAGGGCTTCACGAGGACCAACGCTGCGGTCAGCAATGACGAGGGTCGGTTTGAGGGCAGCGATGGCCTCAACGTTGAGGGTGTGACCGTTCTCGGTGACGACGGGAAGATCGTGCAATTGTTTCTCAGTCGACGAGACGGTACGCCCGACGATCTTGTCCCCCATGCCCAGTCCGATGAGGGTACGGGAGAGGGTGCCGTAGAGGTCGAGGGCCAGGACCCGAGAGGTGTCGGTGACCGTCACCGTGTTGTTCTCGACGTCGGTGACCGTGACGGGCAGCTTCTGGCCGAAAGACCCGTCGACCGGCTTTGGGTCCGACAGGTCCGGCACCTCAGTGAGGCCGCGAAGGTTGCGAGGGTCAGGCAGCCTCGGCGCCGCAGTGGAGGGAGTTGCCGAGTGCGTCGAGGACGGCGACACCGTGGGGGCAACGGAGTGGGGCGATGTTTCTGACTGCGTGGCCGAGGGGCCACACCCGGCAACCAGCATCGCGAGTACGAGGCCGGCTCCGGCAACTCGACGGCGCATCCGGATCATGCAACGACCTTTCGGGAGGATGGTTGGGGGTGAGGTCGGGCGACCCCACCCCCATGAGTCAGGTTGGATGGATCAGTGCTCGGCGTAGCGGCGTCGGCACACGGCCACCGTCGAGATGACGACGATGAGGGCCAAGCTGCCAGCAGCAGCGATGTCGCCGCGAGCGGTCGAAGGTCCGAGGGCACCGGTGGCGGGCAGCCCACGACCGGACCCAGGACCGCCGCTGATGACCTTGCCGGTGACGGCATCGATGGTGACGTCGTGGCAGACCTTCTCGGCCGAGAGGGTGAGGCTCGACGACAGCGAATCCATCGGCTCACCAGTCTTGTAGAACCCGGCAAACGCCTTGGCACCCTGGGCCGTGAGCTTGACCGAGGAGCCATTGATCTTGACATTTCCAGAGGTGGAAGCGGAGAAGGTGGCGAAGTCAACTCGCCCGTAGTCGGTCTTCCTCCCATCCATCGAGGAGGACTTGACGGTCATGTACACGTGACCCGTCGACCCCTTGATGACCAGGGCGGGGTTGGAGATCGTCATGTCCAGGATGCCGTTGTGACCAGTCATGTGGACGGTCCCGGAGTAGTTGAGGGTGCCCGACTTGGTGGCGGGATCGAATGATCCGCTGCGCAGCGGGAAGGTGAAGGCCGAACCGTTCCAGTCGGCGCCGTTCGACAGCTTCCAGGAACCGTTGGCGATCGGGCCACGCAGATAGCTGGTGAAGGAGGTGCGCAGACCCCACCTGAGGGAACCGGCGGTGACCTTGGACCGGCCGTTGGTGCAAACCTTCTTGGTGATGGTGCGGTGGGGGGCCGGGGTGGTGACAACCGGCTTCACCGGTGCGGACTTGAGAGTGGGGGACGGCTTGGCAGAAACACTGGGCTTGGCCGGCATGCTGGGCTCGACGGGCTTGCTGGACTTGGACGGGGTGCTGGGCTTGACCGGGATCGACGGAGCGATTGATGGCTTTGGCGCCGGAGGAACCGGAGCGGCTTGGTAGGTCACCGGAGTACGAGTGTCATTGGACTTGTCGCGCCTCCCGACGCCATGAGCCTTGCTGGTCAGAACGACGTAGCCCTTGCCCTTCTCAAAGGCAGGAACGTACATCTTGATGGTGAACGAACCATCTGCGGCCATAGGCGCGCCCTGGGTGAATTTGGAACCTACGGCCTTCATCGCCGGCGGGTAGACCCAGATCGTGGAGGCGGACTCCGTCATGGGCTTGTTCGGGTCGTAACCGACGAATTTGTCCGAATTACCGTAGAACTGCTTGACCGACGAGGGAGCGACGGCGACGTACACACCGGTCCCTTCGGTCGCGAATCCCTTTCCGGTGATAGTGACCTTGCCGCCATCCCGGGATGCTTGTGAGACGGTCACAGTCGGACCGTCGGTCGCCCCCGCTGCCGGAGCGACAAGAGCTCCAGCCAGGGCCACCATGGCCCCGAGCACGCTGGCGACAAGTCTGCGCATTGCCGATGTGGTCATGAGACGTCCCCCTTTGCTGATCGATTCGGCTCACCTTGAGCCGTTCCATAGGTTAGCCTCACCTAAGTATTATGCGCAAGGGTGAAAATACTGGTCACAGCCATGTGAGCAGAAGGAGACTTTGCGGAAAGGGCCCATGGTAAGGGCACCCTCTTCGGCCTTGCTAACCTCCCGACCGTTGCCACGCAACCGTCCCTTCGACGACGAATACCGGTGAGAATCCGGAGCTGTCCCGCAACGGTGTGTCACTCCCCCGTGACGAGCCCGACCTGGTTCGAGAAGCGCTACACCGAGATTCTCGAGGAGGACGCGACCAAATAATACCGTGGCTGCCCCGACCCATCAGGGTCCACCTCAGCCCGGCCAGCTGACGAAACACGAGGGGCCCCGCCACGATGGCGGGGCCCCTCGACGTTGCGATGGGTCAACAACTGACCAATCAGTTGTGAGTCAGCTTGTCGCGGAGAGCCTGCAGGGCCTCGTCAGAAGCCAGCGAGCCCTCGGCCGGGCCACTGGTGTAGGACGACTGGGCTCCACCATCATTGAGGGCGGCCTCCTGCTCGGCCTGCTCGGCATCGATGACCTGCTTGCGATGAGCCTCCCAGCGAGCCTGGGCCTCGGCGTACTGCTGCTCCCAGGCGATGCGCTGCTCGTCGTAGCCCGGCTTCCAGTCGTTGGTCTCCGGATCGAAGCCCTCGGGGTAGATGTAGTTGCCGTCCTCGTCGTAGGAGGCGGTCATGCCGTAGAGCGACGGGTCGAACTCGTCGGACTCAACGTCGATGCCCTCGTTGGCCTGCTTGAGGGACAGCGAGATGCGGCGACGGTCGAGGTCAATGTCAATGATCTTGACCATGACATCGTCGTTGACGCTGACGACCTGCTCCGGGATCTCGACGTGACGCTCAGCCAGCTCGGAGACGTGGACCAAGCCCTCGATACCGTCCTCGACGCGGACGAAGGCACCAAACGGAACGAGCTTGGTGACCTTACCGGGAACGATCTGGCCGATCTGGTGCAGACGGGCGAAGGCCTGCCACGGATCTTCCTGGGTCGCCTTGAGGGACAGCGAGACGCGCTCGCGATCCATGTCGACATCCAGCACCTCAACGGTGACGGGCTGACCGACCTCGACAACCTCGCTCGGGTGGTCGATGTGCTTCCAGGACAGCTCGGAGACGTGGACCAGACCGTCCACCCCGCCGAGGTCGACGAAGGCACCGAAGTTGACGATCGAGGAGACGACACCCTTGCGGATCTGCCCCTTCTGCAGCTGGTGCAGGAAGTTCTGGCGAACCTCGGACTGGGTCTGCTCGAGCCAGGCACGACGAGACAGCACAACGTTGTTGCGGTTCTTGTCGAGCTCGATGATCTTGGCCTCGATCTCCTGGCCGACGTAGGGCTGGAGATCGCGGACACGGCGCATCTCGACGAGGGATGCGGGAAGGAAGCCACGCAGGCCGATGTCGACGATCAGACCACCCTTGACGACCTCGATGACGGTACCGGTGACGACGCCGTCCTCTTCCTTGATCTGCTCGATCGTGCCCCAGGCGCGCTCATACTGAGCACGCTTCTTGGACAGGATGAGACGACCCTCCTTGTCCTCCTTCTGCTGGACGAGGGCCTCGATCTCGTCACCGACGTTGACGACCTCGAAGGGGTCCACGTCATGCTTGATCGACAACTCCTTGGACGGGATAACACCCTCGGTCTTGTAACCGATGTCAAGGAGAACCTCGTCGCGGTCCACCTTGACGACGGTGCCAGAAACGATGTCGCCGTCGTTGAAGTACTTGATGGTGGCGTCCACAGCGGCCAGGAAGGCCTCCGGGCTGCCAAGGTCGTCAACCGCCACGGATCCATCGGCGGTGTTGGCGGCATTCTGCTGGTCGATGTCGACCGGGTTCGAGGTGGAGGCCTCAGTGGAGGAGGTCATGTAGTAGGACTCCGATTGATGTCAGGTGGTTTGAAACGCGCCGCAGCCCCGATCCTGGTGATCGAGCACGATCTACTCCCGTCCGAGATCGCACAGACCACAACGCAGAGATCAGCTTAATACCCAGGCATTCAAGGGGTCAACCAGCCTCATGCCTTTGCCGACACCTCTTCGTCATACACGCCGTCAACACGAGATCGAGTCAGCAGGAGGCCAGCCTCAGGAGAAGGTACCCTGCATTCGGAATCCGATTCCGTCGGACACTAACCCGTTCGGGAAATCCATCCCGAGACTGAACCCCTCACACGCCTTGGAGGACATCACAGTCATGACTGATCAGTCTTCTCACCCCGAAAGCCATGACCCGTCGATCGGATCGTCGACCAGTTCGACTGCTTCCGCCGGCGGGGGCGCCCAGTCGGGCGGTCCGAAGTGGCGGATCATCGCGATCGTGGTGGTCATCGCTCTGATCATCACTGCCATCGCCGCCATCTTCGTTCAGCGCGACAAGGACGATGACTCCGCCGGTGGGCTGGCATCATCAGCATCTGCGGCCCCCGCATCAAGTTCAGCAGCTCCTGCGACGTCCGCCGAGAAGAAGGGCCCTGTCCCGTCCGGCTGCATGAAGAACCCGAAGCCCATCGTGCCGGTCAAGTACTCCATTGACGGCATGAAGGTCTCCGCCAAGGTGCTGTCGCGCGGTGTCGATGGTACTGGTGCCGCTGGTAGCCCACCGAAGAGCGACCCGTCCTCGTGGGCCTGGTTCAACGAAGGCCCAAGGCCGGGTTCCGGCAAGGGCAAGGTCGCTCTGAATGGACACACCTATCACAAGGGTGGAGCCATCGGGAACCGCTTGATGGCCGGTCTCAAGAAGGGCGACATCATTCGCCTGACCGACAAGGCCGGACAGACCGCCTGCTACCGCTACGACCACAAGACAAAGGTCATGGTCAAGGACTACGACCCCAACTCGAATATCCTCTACGACAACAACGGGCCCGCTCAAGCCGTCATCGTCGTCTGTGACGATTACAAGGGCAAGGACGACTGGGAGTCCCGCGTGTTCTTCTACGCCGATCCGGTCGCCTGACCCCAAGGGTTCACCATAAGTTCACATAAGGCTGCCCTGAGACGAGCGCGCACGTTCGGTCATACCTAAAGTTAGGAATATGAACCGTGGTGCACGCTCGTCCATTCCGTCCGCGCTTCTCACCGATCTGCTGGAGATGCTCGGGGAGACCAAGGTCAGCCATGATCCCCTCGACCTGGTTGCAGTGGCTCCCGACGCATCCCACTACCTGCTCACTCCCGGTGTCCTCGTCCGCGCCGGATCGACCTCAGATGTTGCGGCAGCCATGGCGGCTGCCAAACGTCACAAGGTGGCCGTCAATTTCCGTTCGGGCGGAACGAGTCTGTCCGGGCAGGGCATGACAAACGGCGTCATGGTCGACACCCGGCGATCATTCCGCGGCATCGAGGTTCTCGACGGCGGCCGCAAGGTTCGAGTCCAGCCCGGGGCGACCGTCGTCTCCGTCAATGCCGTCCTTGCCAGGTACGGACGCAAGCTCGGCCCGGATCCCGCCTCGTCAGTGGCATGCACCCTGGGCGGAGTCCTCGCTGACAACTCCTCGGGAATGAGCTGCGGCACCGTCACCAACTCATACCGGACCCTGGATTCCATGGTTTTCGTACTGGCCTCGGGAACTGTCATCGATACCTCGGACCCCCAGTGCGAGGACAAACTGGCCCATGACGAGCCGGAACTTGTCGAGACCCTGCTGGCACTGCGCGATCAGTGCCGTGAGAAGGCCCGCGCCGACGAGATCGCCTTCCAGTTCTCTCGCAAGAACACCATGGGTTATGGGCTCAATGCCTTCCTCGACTATGACAACCCGGCCCAGATCCTCTCCCACCTCATGATCGGTTCCGAGGGAACCCTCGGGTTCATCTCCTCTGCCATCATGAACACTGTGGAGATCATGCCGGAGCTGGTCACCGCCCTGCTTCACTTCCCCACTCTCGATGCCGCGACCAAGGCCCTTCCCGCCCTGGTGGGATCCGGTGTCACCGTCACCGAGCTGATGGACTCCTCGTCCCTTCAGCTGTGTCGCGACGACCCAGCCAATGGCCACATCATCCCGCCAGCCCCCGGAAGCGGAGACGCTGCTCTCCTCGTCGAGTACCACTGCCCCGACGAGCAGTCCCGCAGGGAAGCCATCGAGGCTGGTAACTCCGTCATCTCCGGTCTTGACCTCGTCAACGAGCCCACCTTCACCGACGATCCGGCCGTACGCGGCCCGATCTGGACCCTGCGCGATGGCCTCTACGCCAAGATCGCCGGCACCCGACCGTCTGGCCAGACGGCCCTCCTCGAGGACATTGCCGTCCCCGTCGAGACCCTCGCCGGGGTGTGCGGAGACCTGCAGCAGCTCTTCGGCGAGCACAACTACCCGGAGTCGGTCATCTTCGGCCATGCCAAGGACGGGAACATCCACTTCTTGGTCCTCGAGGACTTCCGGGAGAGGAAGGGCCTGGACCGTTACGAAAAATTCACCGAGGACATGGTCACCCTCGTCCTCGACGCCCACGGCACCCTCAAGGCCGAGCACGGCACGGGACGGATCATGGCCCCGTTCGTGGAGCGTCAGTACGGGTCAGACCTCTACCGAATCATGCGGCAGGTCAAGGAATCAGTGGATCCGACGGGTGTACTCAACCGCGGCAGCATCATCACCGACGACCCCAAGCTGCACCTCAAGGAGGTCAAGCTCACCCCGACCGTCCCGGAAGAGGTCGATCGCTGCGTCGAGTGTGGATACTGCGAGCCGGTCTGCCCGTCCCGCGATCTCACCTTGACCCCTCGCCAGCGCATCGTCATGCAACGGGCCATCGCCCAGGCCCGCGACGACGGCAACGTGGAGCTGGCTGCAGATCTCGAGCAGCGCGCCACCTATCCGGTGGTGCAGACCTGTGCCGTCGACGGGATGTGCGAGACGAACTGTCCACTGCACATCAATACCGGAGACCTGGTTCGCCGCCTGCGAGCCGAACAGAATCCAGCTGCTTGGCAGACCGCCTGGGACCTCGCCGCCAGGGGATGGAATCCCTTCGTCTCCGCTGCGAGTGCCGGGATGTCCGCGATCAAGCCAGTTCCGGCTGCTGCCACCAACGTGATCACCGGTGCGGCACGTGCCGTGCTGGGAGACGACCGGATCCCGGCGGTCTCCGACGAGTTGCCTGGTGGCGGACGGCGGCGCAGTTCGGGTCATCGCAGCTCCCCCAGGGGACGACCGGACATCGTCTACCTGCCGGCGTGCGTCAACACCATGTTCGGTGGCGCGGTGCCAGGCGAGAAAACCACGGAATTCTCGATCATTGCTCTGCTCACCGCAGCAGGGATTGGAGTGACGGTCCCCGAGGGCATCAATTCGCTGTGCTGTGGCACGCCGTGGAAGTCCAAGGGGATGACGAGGGGATACGCGACGATGCGGCGGCGTGTCGTCGAGGTCATGCGTCGGGCCACCAGGAATGGTGAATTGACGATCATCTCCGATGCCGTCAGCTGCTCGGAAGGATTCGTCCACGAGCTCGAGTACGAGGGAGTGACGGGGATCCGGGTCGTCGACGCAGTCCAGTACGTCGCCGACGAGGTCCTCCCGATCATGCCGCCCCTTCCCAAGGTTGGTTCAGCCGCCCTTCATCCCACCTGCTCCTCAACGCGGATGGGCTGGAACGATGCCCTCAAACGCTGCGCCGAAGCGGTCGCTGACGAGGTCGTCGTGGCAGACGCCTGGGGCTGCTGCGGATTCGCCGGAGACCGCGGGATGCTGCACCCCGAGCTCACCGAATCGGCCAGCCGACGCGAGGCAGCCGAACTGTCGGCACGAGACTTCGACCTCTACCTGTCGGCCAACCGCACCTGCGAGCTCGGCATGGAACGAGCCACCGGAAAGCCGTGGCGCCACGTGCTCTCGGTCCTGTCCGAACGAATGGTGGAGGACGCCCCAGCATGATCAGTGATTCGTAAGAGATGCTGGCCCGGCCGATATCGGCCGGGCCAGTTACGTATCGAGCCCGACCACCTCTCGGATTCTGACGGCCTTGGAGCCTTCCAGCAACCAACAGCTGGGAGAAATATCTCGTTTTCATCCGAAAATGATCTCTGGCTAGGTACAGTCCACTTCGCTGCGTACCACATCGCCATTGCAACGCCGGGAGTTCAGATGCCTCTCACCGCTACTACCGAAACCCGAACCGTCGCCGTCGATGGTGCCGAAGTCACCTACTCCGACTCAGTCTAGATCAACGACGGGCACCGTCCGCTCGTCATCGTCCACGGCACCTCAGGATCAACCGCTTCCCACTACGGCCAGATCTTCCCCATGCTGGCCACCTGCACCCGTGTCATATCAGCCGATTGGATCACCGCGGATGGTCACCAAAAACTCCGTAACGGTGGCTGGCACAAGCTGGACGAGGAGACGTCTGAGGCCATTTGTCATTACATGGCTTTCTGCGCCTTCTCTCTCTCCCCCCAACTTCGTGCGCAAAGCCGACCCCAACATGGTCGAGGCTGCCATCGCCGCCCTACCGATCAACGAGTTCATCGCTGCGCAGATGGACCTCAACGGTCGGGGCGACATCTCCGACATCATCGGCAACATGTCGAGAGTCGACTCGTTCACTCCTGATCCGAAGTTCATCACCAAGGCTGATTTCGGCGAATCGGTGCCCATCGGCGACCACGCCGAGGTCATCATCACCGGCGGCGGAATCTGCCTGGTACGTCGACGACCGCGCACTGGTCAGTTGACGGCCATCTGGCCCGACTACGCCTACGACTTCCGCGTCCAGAACGGACACCTCGACCCAGTCTGGTTCGACATGGAGTGATCGTCACAACTGATGACGAGATGAGGGGCGTCCCGGTTGGGATGCCCCTCATCTCGTTAGCCGGGCTCAGTGCGCAGCGTCGAACCACGACCGTCCGACGCCAATCGACACCGTCAGCGGCACCGACAATTCCATGGCGTGGACCATCGCGTCGGTGACGATCTCGCGGACTCTCTCCTCCTCGCCATTGGCGACCTCGAGGATAAGTTCGTCATGGACCTGCAGCAGGACGCGACTCGTCAGACCAGCCTCGTCAAGTTTCTCGTCGGTGGCGAGCATGGCGAGTTTGATGAGATCTGCGGCCGATCCCTGGATGGGTGCGTTGAGGGCGGCGCGTTCCGCCATCTCGCGACGCTGGCGATTGGTCGAGGTGAGGTCAGGAAGGTAGCGACGGCGTCCCAGCAGGGTCTCGGTGTATCCCTGACGACGGGCTTGGTCGACGACCTCCTCGAGATATTCGTGAACCTTCCCGAAAATGCTGAAGTAATCAGCCATGAGTTCCTTGGCCTCGCCGACGCTCACCTTGAGCTGGTTGGACAGCCCATAAGCGCTCAGGCCGTAGGCCAGACCGTAGTTCATGGCCTTGATCTTGGAACGTTGGGCGACACTGACATCCTCAGGAGCCACTCCGAAGACGTGCGAGGCCGTCACCGTGTGGAAATCCTGCCCAGACCGGAAGGCATCGATGAGGGACTGATCCCCCGAGACGTGAGCCATGATCCGCATCTCGATCTGGGAATAGTCGGCACTCATGAGGGACTCATACCCCTCACCGACGACGAATCCTTCCCGAATGCGTCGTCCCTCCTCGGTGCGCATGGGGATGTTCTGCAGGTTCGGATCCTTGCTCGACAGGCGTCCGGTCGCGGCGATCGTCTGCATGTAGGTGGTGTGGACCCGGCCGTCGTCACGAACTTCCTTGAGCAGTCCGTCGACGGTCTGACGCAACTTGATGGCATCGCGATGCTCCAGCAGATGGGCCAGGAAGGGATGCTCGGTCTTCTCGTACAGACCAGCCAGCGCATCGGCGTCGGTGGTGTATCCGGACTTGGTGCGCCGGGTCTTCGGCATGTCGAGCTTGTCGAAGAGTATCCCCTGCAACTGCTTGGGAGAGGACAGATTGATCTTCTCACCAGCCGCCTCCCAGGCAGCCTCCTGGGCGCGAGTGACACGCTCGTCGAATTCGGATCGCAGCCCTTCCAGGACGTCGGTGTCGACGGCGATACCGGCCCGTTCCATCGAGATGAGGCACCGCTGCACCCTCATCTCGACGTCGTGGAGCAGCTCGGACCCGCCGCGAGCCTCGACCTCCTTCTCCATGACGTCGGCCAACTTGGTGACCGCCACCGCCCCCTCCATGGTTTCGGCGGACCGGTCGTCCCCGAAATCGAGCATCCCCTGGTCGGACTGTTCCTCCCCCTCACCCAAGGTGACGTTGAGGTGGGTGCGCACCGCGTCGTCGAACTTGTGAGTGCGGCGATCCGGGTGCAGCAGGTACGAGGCAAGCTCGGTGTCACAGGTGAGCCCTTTGACCTCCCAGCCGCGCTCGGCCAACGCCTCCACCGGCCCCTTGGCCGAATGCATCGCCTTCGCGTGGGCCTCGTCTGCCAGCCATTGTGCAAAGGCCTTCTCGTCACCCGGGCCGAGATCAGCTGTGTCGAACCACACCGCAGTGCCGTCTCCGGCTCCCAACGCCACGGCCTCCACGTCACCGGACCCACTGCCCCAGGTGCCCGTGACGTCAACACCGATCCGGCCTTCCGCCGTGGAGAGCCAGTCTCCCAAGGTGCCCGGCTCGAGCACCGCGCCGGAGACGTCTAGGGCCTCGTCAATCTCGACGACCTCGTCGGCATCCGACTCGGATGCCAGCGCACGCACACGATCCCACAGGGTGCGGAACTCGAGGGTGTCGAAGACTGCGCGGGTGGCCTTGGGATCCCAGGGCTGACGAGCAAGGTCGGCCAGGGTGACGTCGAGGTCGAGGTCACGGACCAAGGCGTTGAGCTTGCGGTTACGAATGACGTCGTCGAGATGATCACGGAAGGACTGGCCTGCCTTGCCCCTGACGGTGTCAGCCTCCCGAATGAGGTTCTCCAGACCGTCATAGGTGTTGAGCCACTTCACAGCCGTCTTGGGGCCAACCCCGGGAACGCCGGGAAGATGGTCAGCGCTCTCCCCCACCAAGGCCGCCAGCTCAGGGTAGCGGGCGGGGGGCACGAGGTACTTCTCCTCGACGCCTTCCGGTGTCATACGGGCGAGGTCCGAGACACCCTTGCGCGGATAGAGAACCGTCACCTGGTCATTGACGAGCTGCATGGCGTCCCGGTCTCCTGAGACGAGCAGGGACTTAAACCCCTCAGCGGTCGCTCGGGTGGACAGGGTGGCGAGAATGTCATCGGCCTCGTAGTTCTCCTTGGACAGATGAACGATGTGGAGGGCGTCGAGGACCTCCTTGATGAGGTCGATCTGGCCGGGGAACTCCGGCGGAGTGGCGGCTCGTCCCGCCTTGTACTCGGAGTACTCAGTGGTTCGGAAGGTACCGCCGGCAAGGTCCCATGCCACCGCGATGTGCGTGGGCTTTTCGTTGCGCAGCAGGTTGATGAGCATGGCGACAAAACCGTGCACCGCATTGGTGTGCTGGTCCGTCGAGGTGATGAAGTTCTCCACCGGCAAGGCATAGAAAGCCCGGAAGGCCATGGAATGCCCGTCGAGGACCATGAGGGTGGGCTGCGTCGTCTCGCTCATGCCCTCGACTCTAGAGGACACCACGGACAGTATTAAGGGATCGGCATGGCACACAGTGGCATGCTTCACCTGTGAGCTATTCCATCCCTGAACATCCGCTTCCCGAGTGGCTGGCCGAGCTCGTCAGCCCCCTTGACGACAAACTCGGCGTCAAGGTACGTGAGATCTCTCCCACCCGCTGTGTCGTCACCGCACCGCTCGACGGCAACACCCAGCCCATGGGTCTGTGGCACGGCGGCGGCTCTGGCGTCCTCGTGGAGACAGCCGGCTCCCTGGCTGCCATGGCCCACGCGCGCACCTTCGAGCATTCTGCCGTCGGTACTGAACTCTCGGTATCGCATCTGCGCCCACCCCACGGCCATCAGGTCATCGCGACCGCGACGGCGGTGCATCTGGGCAGACACACAACGACCCACACCGTCGAGATTGTCGACGATGAGGGCCGTATCTGTGCTGTTGGAAGGATGACCTGTCAGGTCATTTGAAAATGGGACTACGCCGAGATCACTTCTCGTTCTCGGCGTGGTCAATGACTCCCTGAGCCACCTCGCGCATCGACTTGCGCAGGTCCATGGCGGTCTTCTGGATCCACCGGAAGGCCTCCGGCTCGGTGAGGTCAAGGCTGGCCTGCAGGATGCCTTTGGCCTGGTCGACGATCTTGCGCGACTCCAGGCGCTCCTCCAAGTCCATGACCTCGTCCTCCACGCCGCGGATCTCGGCGAAGCGGGCCATGGCGATCTCGATGGCCGGAATGACGTCCGAGGCATCGAAGGGCTTGACGACGTAGGCCATCGCACCGGCCTCCTTGGCACGTTTAATGAGGTCGCGCTGGGAGAAGGCGGTCAGCATGACGACCGCACAGATGCGGTCCTCGGCGATCTTGTCGGCTGCAGTGATGCCGTCCATCTTCGGCATCTTGACGTCCATGACGACCAAGTCAGGTTCGAGCTCATTGGCGAGACGGACAGCTTCTTCGCCATCACTGGCCTGGCCGACGATCTCGTAACCGTGCTCCTCGAGAAGCTCGACGAGATCAAGGCGGATGAGAGCCTCGTCCTCGGCCACCACGACGCGCGGATGTTCCTTCTCCACCCCCGAATCAGAGGTCGACCGGGTGGGGTCCTGTGGCTTGCTCACGGTGGTTCCTTGCATGTCGATCGTTGACAACTCGATTCAATCCTAATGGTTGACAGGCCTTGACGCACCTGCAGGCGTGCCCGATCGTGACGGCATCTCCCTCAGTGACGACCGAATGGTCGATCAACGGCAACACCCAGTGGCCGCAAAATCGGCATACCGGCGCAACTGTGGCACAATGGGCGAGCCGGCCCGAGTGGCGGAATGGTAGACGCGGCGCACTCAAAATGCGCTGTCCTTGCGGGCGTAGGGGTTCGACTCCCCTCTCGGGCACCGTCGGCTTACACCAGTGATCCCAGGGACAGGCCCAGGATCGCTGCCAGCGCTCCCGCAATGGCCATCCCCAGACAGTGCAGAGCTCCCACGTTCATCCCACGGCTAGACGCGGTGCGCGAGGTCTCCACTGACGCCGTGCTGAAAGTCGTGAAGCCACCGCAGAATCCGGTTCCCAGCGGACCCTTGAGACTCTGTGAGAATCCCACATGATTGAGAGCCACCGCGATGATGAATCCCAACAGCAGGGATCCCAGCACATTGATGACGAGGGTTCCCACCGGCACTGGGGCCGGGAAACGAGAGTTGATGCGCGAGTCGAGCAAGAACCGCGTGACCGCACCAAGGCCACCAGCCAGGCAGACCCACAGCATCATCATGACGACCTCCGGCGAACTGCAGCACGCACCGTGGTAATCATGGCCCAGGCCAGGAAGGCACCTGCCGCGACACTCGTCAAGAGGTAGGTAATGCCCAACAGCCAGTGCCCAGACATGACACGCTGCCCGGTCTCCACTGCGAGGGTGGAATAGGTCGTGAACCCGCCAAGCAGACCGGTACCAAGGCAGAGCCGAACCGCTCGGCGAATCCCCTCGTCAGGGCCAGCATGGACGAGAACTTCGAGCAGGGTCGCGAGCACGAAGGCCCCGACGAGATTGGTCACCAGGGTCGCCCAGGGCACACCGTCGGCAGGAGCCGGCCAGGCGTGGGCTATTTCGGCTCGCATGAGGGTACCCAGGCATCCCCCCAGGAAGACCAACCCCACCAGTACCGGACGACGATCGAGAAATCCCGATCTCACTGCCATGGCGAGGAATCCTTCCAGTCGACGACGGCGGTGGGCACCACAAGTACCGGACGGTGCTGATGGTGAGACAGATTGGTCGCAATCGATCCACTCACGAATTCCTGGACCCGACGCCGGCGATGCGTTCTGGCTCCCACGACGAAGGCCGCAGCGTCAATGGCTCGAGCGAGGTGGGTCAAGGCACGATCTGGCCGACCAGCGAGGTATTCCAGCCGCCACGGGACATCGCCGTCTCCCAAGACTGTCGAGATTTCCTCGGTCAGACCCTGACGGACGGTCTCGACGTCACCATCCATGGCGTCCGGGTCGATGGGTACAGACACCACCGACCCATCTGTGTTCTCCTCGACGACACAGCGCCGCTGATCAACGTGGGCGAAGACAATTTGGGAGGCCTTGGTCGCACGGGCCAGTGAGGCAGCCGTCAGGGCCACCAGACTCGATTGCCACGGAACCACCGCGACGACGATGGGGTGACCGCGAAACTCGACCATTCGGGAGGGGTGCGGCTGAGGCACTGCGCCATCTTTCACCGCCATGTGTCCACTCATGATCGTCCCCCGCATTGGGGGCCACGCGACTGCACGGGATCCATCGTCATCTCGCTCATTCATTGGTGCGAGGGCAGATTCCCACCCACGCATGACGGGGTAGGAACCATCAGCCAGATCGGCAGTTCGGCATCGGCCAGGCGGGATCCATCGCCGTCACGGACCTTACCAGCCCCGTCCCCCCACCTCGTCGAATCCTTCCGCGGTGCGGGCGGCGTCGCTCTCCCCGTCCGGAAAAGGCGGACGTCCCCCATCCCGGAAGGGGTGAGGGACGTCGCGACAATCGAGGTTCACCCGCCGATCAGTCGTCCTCCTTGATGCGAAGGATGCGCAGATCGTTGGTCTTGCTGGGGATGTCCATCGGGGAGCCGGACAGCACGACGACGCGGTCGCCGACCGGCACGAAGCCCTTGTCACGCAGGTAGGCGTTGACCCAGCGGTACAGCTCCTCAGCGGTCTTGAAGACCGGGGTGACGACGGCGTGGGCGCCCCACACCCAGGCGAGATCCTTGGTGGTGGTCTCATCAGGGGTGAAGACGATGAGCGGGGTGCTCGGACGCAGACGGGCGATACGGCGAGCGGTGTCACCGGACTTGGTGAAGGCCACGATGAACTTGGCCTCGGCACGTTCGGCGATCTCGGCAGCAGCCTTCGACATGATGCCGCCGGTGGTGTGCGGGTCCCAGTCGATCTTGGCGATCTTGTCCAGACCGTGAGCCTCGGTGGACTCCACGATCTTGGCCATGGTGCGGACGGTCTCGCCCGGGAAGTCGCCAACGCTGGTCTCAGCGGAGGTCATGACGCCGTCGGCACCGTCCAGGATGGCGTTGGCCACGTCGGCGGCCTCGGCGCGAGTCGGACGGGGAGCGTGGATCATCGACTCGAGCATCTGAGTGGCCACGATGGCGGGCTTGGCCTGCAGACGAGCCTTCTCGATGATCTGCTTCTGAATCAGCGGGACCTCCTCGAGCGGGCACTCGACGGCCATGTCGCCACGGGCAACCATGACGGCGTCGAAGGCGTCGATGATCTCGTCGAGGTTCTCGATGGCCTGCGGCTTCTCGAGCTTGGCGATGACCGGGACGGTGCGTCCCTCCTCGTCCATGATCTCGTGGACGCGGTCGATGTCGGAACCATGACGGACGAAGGACAGCGCGACGAGATCGATGCCGGCCTTGAGGGCCCAGCGCAGGTTCTCCTCGTCCTTCTCGGTCAGGGCCGGGATGGACACGGCGACACCGGGAAGGTTGATGCCCTTGTGGTCACCGACCGGACCGGCGACGGTGCAGTGGCAGTTGACGTCGTTGCCGCTGACGGAGTCAACCTGCAGGACGGTCTTGCCGTCGTCGATGAGGATGACGTCGCCAGCCTTGCAGTCCTCGGGCAGTCCCTTGAAGGTGGTGGAGACGCGCTCCTGGTTGCCCATGATGTCGTCGGTGGTGATGGTGAACTTGTCACCAATCTCGAGGTCGATCTTGCCGTTCGACTCTCCCTCGGCCTTCTCGAACAGGCCGGTACGGATCTTCGGGCCCTGCAGGTCGGCCAGGGCTGCCACGTTGAGCCCGAGCTCTTTCGAAACCGAGCGAACCAGGTCAAGACGCTCCTGGTGTTCGGTGTAGTCGCCGTGGCTCATGTTGAGGCGGGCGATGTTCATGCCAGCCTCCATGAGCTCCTTCATGGCGTCGTGGCTGGACACAGCGGGTCCAAGGGTGTTCACAATCTTAGCTCTACGCACACCCCTCACGATACCGCCCGACATCGCGGGAACCCGACTCAATGAGCCTCTCAGCGCCGGATGTACATCAGACGTTCATCCATGATGCACGGATGACCACAGCCGACTGAGCGACTGTTCAGGCTTGCCTCACCACATCCAACGCGTGCTGAAGATCCTCGGACGGGTCCGAGCGGAACGTCACCCATTCGCCACGTCCTGGATGGGTGAATGACAGTTCCGCGGCATGCAACCACTGCCGCTCCAGTCCCAGTTCCTTGGCCAGCACCGGATCACACCCGTAGAGCGGATCTCCACAGCAGGGATGTTTGACGGCTGCCATGTGCACCCGGATCTGGTGGGTTCGACCGGTCTCGAGATGCACCTTGAGCAGGGTCGCGTGACGGAAGGCCTCGATCGTCTCGTAGTGGGTGACGGAGTGACGCCCGCCGTCGACGATCGCCATCTTCCAGTCGTGACGATGATCACGACCGATGGGGGCATCGATCGTTCCCGTGAAAGGATCGGGATGTCCCTGGACAAGGGCGAGATACACCTTGTCAACGGTTCGGTCCCGAAAGGCCTGCTTCAACAAGGTGTAGGCGTGCTCACTCTTGGCGACCACCATGAGACCGGAGGTTCCGACGTCGAGGCGCTGCACAATGCCCTGACGCTCCGGCGCCCCACTCGTGGAGATCGCGAATCCAGCGGCCGCCAGATGCTCGACGACGCTGGGACCGTCCCAGCCCAGAGACGGGTGAGCGGCCACACCAGCCGGCTTGTCGACGACGACGATGTCAGAGTCATCGTGAACGATTCTCATCCCCTCGACGATCTGAGGGGTGATCGACGGGGTGGCGACGGGATCGGACAGATCGATGTCGAGCATCTGCCCCATGGCGACGCGAACAGACGCCCGGGACACCTTCTGCCCGTCCAGGAAGACCAACCCTTCCTCGATGAGATCGGCAATCCGGGATCGCGACACCCCGCTCATCCGAGCAGCAGCGACATCAACCCTCTCTCCGTCAAGACCATCAGGTACCAGCAGGACGCTCACATCTCCTCCTTCTCGTCGCGCTCCCCTCGCAC
Organism: Cutibacterium avidum 44067; assembly: GCF_000367205.1. Classification (NCBI taxonomy): domain Bacteria; kingdom Bacillati; phylum Actinomycetota; class Actinomycetes; order Propionibacteriales; family Propionibacteriaceae; genus Cutibacterium; species Cutibacterium avidum. Next base: position 1,541,986 of record NC_021064.1, read on the forward strand.
ATTGTCATCCGTCGCATGACCTTCACCGTCGTGGCGCCCGAAGATCGACACCAGCACGACGAGGATCGCCGTACAGGTGATGAAGATGTCGGCGACGTTGAAGACCGCGAAATGCGGCAGGCTGATGAAGTCGACGACATGGCCACGCAATGGCCCAGGCTCCCGGAAGATGCGATCAGTGAGGTTGCCGCAGATACCAGCAATGAGCATTCCGCAGGCGATGAGGGACCAACGATGACGAGCCTTCGGGACCCCCCACGTGCACACGACGATGAGCATCGCGACGGCGAAGAGGCTGATGAGGACGGTCGCCGTCGATCCCATGGAAAAGGCAGCACCCGGATTACGCAACAACCGCAGCGTGAAGAAACCACCAAGCCAGCTCGGCGGATCGTCGGGATCAAGATGAGCGACGGCCTCCGCCTTGGTCCATTGGTCAAGGCCATAGCCAGCCACCGCGATGACGACCATCACCAGACGCCAACGCCTGAGCTGCGCTCCTGTCAGCGCAGTCGGATCAGTGGGAGAGATCACCGGCGCTCTTCGCGCTGCTTGCACTTGACGCACATGGTGGCTCGCGGGAAGGCCTGCAGACGAGCCTTTCCAACGGCCTTGCCACAGGACTCGCAGGTACCCCAGGTACCCTCGTCGAGCAGCTGGAGAGCGAGCTTCGACTGGTCGTAGACGGCACGGGCGTTGCGCGTGACGGAGATCTCCTGGTCACGCTCGAACTGGGAGGAACCGACGTCGATGGTGTCCATGCCGGCACCGTCGTTGCCCTGCTTCATGAGATCGGCAAGGTCATTCTCGGCCTTGGCAAGGGCGGTACCCATCCTGTGGACGTCCGACTCCAGGGCGTCGATGATCTCGCGAACCTCATCGGCCGTCCATGGCTCATCGCCGTCGCGCACCGGCAGGGAGGCGGCGATGGCCTCGGCATCATGATCTGACATGGAACTCTCCATCGTCATGCGGGGATCGTCCCCGGCTTGGTGGTGTGTGCCGCTCATGTCATCACCTACGTGGGAGGTGCATGAACTGTGGGCAGACATTACACCCATGCCACTCACCCGTCATCCTCGTCGCCGGCTCCGAGATTGGCCACCAGATGAACGACGCCGTGCCCCGGTCATGTGACCAGGGCACGGCGTCTTGGAAAGTGTGTCGCGTCAGTTCTGCTGCTGGCCGCGGCCAATGAGAGCGTCGAGACGCGGGGTGGACGAATCACCCGGAGCAACGCGGTTCTCCGACTTGAGCAGCTCGGGCAGCTCGGCGGGCTCGAAGACGCCATTCTCCAAGTTGTCAGCCTGAGCACGCAGGTGGGAGGTGAGAGCATCGCGGTAGCTCGCCTCGAAGGAGCGCAGGTGGTCGACATCGCCTGCCAAGGTGTCACGCTCGGCCTCGAGCTCGCGGAAGAGCTCGGTGCGGCGGGTCTGGGCATCGGCATTGACCTTGTCAGCGTTGCTCTTGGCGTCCGAGGTCATCTTCTCGGCATTGACGCGGGCGCTGGACTCGATGCGCTCGGCACGGGTCTGGGCATCGATGGTGAGCTCGTGAGCCTTGGTCTCGGCAGCCTGAACCTTGCGACCGGCCTCCTCCTCAGCCTCGTGGACGACACGCTCGGCGTCGGCGAGGGCCAGCTCAACCATGCGGACAACGGCCGGAGAGGCCTCGGCGCTGGTGGTCACGACAAGCTTCTGGACGCCATCCTCGGTGGTCGTCGGCTGCTGTTGGGCGACCGAGGAAGTACGGCTACGGGCAGCAAGGGCATGGGCATCACGCAGCTGGGCGCCAAGACGCTCGTTCTCGCTGCGCAGGCGGGCAACCTCGGCCGGGTCGATGTCCTGGCCCGGGCGCTGGGTGGCCCGACGCAGCTCCTCGATCTCGGACTGCAGGGAAGCCTTCTCCTGCTCGATCTGGTGGGCGCGGTTCTCGGCCTCCTGCTGGGCGGCCTTGGCACGATCAACCTCACCGGAATCAACCGCCGGACGATCATTCTGTTGGGAGCGCAGCTCCTCGATCTGGGCACGGAGGTGCTCGTTCTCGTCGACGAGCTCCTGATCGGCCTTCTGCTCACCCTGGTCACCGGACCTAAGGGCCTCGACCTGGGCCTTGAGACGCTCATTCTCGTCGGTGAGGGTCATGAACGCCGCTTCAACCTTGTCGACGAAATCATCGACTTCAATGGCGCGGTAGCCCTCGCCGGGGCGTTTGACCATCGGGAAACGAACCTTGCGCACCTCTTCGAGGGTCAGCGTCATTGTGCACTCCAAGATGTCGGGAACAGTCAGGACCCGTGAGGCGGACCGTATGGTCCGGGGTGGACACGAGATGTCGACAAGGTTACTCCACCGCGGCGCTCGCGTCACTCGGGAGGCTCAACCTCACCTTCGGGGTATGGCCAATACCCCCTCACCAGAAGACGGCGACAACCAGCCTCTGAAGGACGGCCAGCAGGACGAAAACGATGATGAACCCGACCGAGAATCCGACATTGCCGAACCTCACCGGCGGCACAAGTCGATCAAAGAACTTGATCGGCGGATCCGTGATCGTGTAGACGATCTCAAACACCACTGCCAATGCGCCGTGCGGCTCGAAATCGCGCACCAGCAACGGCACCCAAGACATGAGCATCCGCACGATGAGCAACACCGTGTAAATCTGAATGAGCCACGTGAGAACGGTCCCGGCCAGGATCATGGCTGACTCCGTCAGGACTGGTTGAAGAACCCGCCACTGGCGATGCGGGCCTTGTCCTCCGGGGTGACATTGACATTGCGCGGGCACAGCAGGAAGACCTTGCTCGTCACCCGCTCGATGGTTCCTCGCAGACCGAAGATGAGACCGGCAGCGAAATCGACCAGGCGCTTGGCGTCGGCGTCGTCCATCTCGGTGAGGTTCATGATGACGGGAATGCCATCACGGAACTGCTCGCCAATCGTCCGAGCCTCGTTGTAATTGCGCGGATGGACGGTCAGGATGCGGTTGATGTCGGCGATGCTCGGCTCGTCGAGCTCCGGGCGACGCTGCTGGACCGCCTTGTGTTCCCTGCCGCGCTGCCCGGTGGAGTCGTGATGATGCAACTGGGTCACCTCCGAAGATGGCTCGTACCCGTCGTCGGAGTAGACCTCCGTGGTGAGCTCCTCGTCCGGAAGATCCTCCTCGTCGTAGCGACGATCGTCGACAATGCCGACATACGAGGCGATCTTCCTGCCGATTCCTGCCATCTGGAGCTCCTTCTCGTGGGTGCGTCCCCAAGACGGGGATCTCACCATTCAAGCCTGCCACGGATATTGCCACGGTTTGACGAGACACGCGAACTGCTGACACATCATGGACCGGCGGGATCCGTCCTCATCGAGGGTTGGAAGTCCTCCACACCAGACCGGCAAGACGTCCCGCACCGTGATCCCTCCGGTGGGAGAACAGATCTTGTCCCTCAAAGGTACAGGGGTCAAGCCCGACTGCTGCCACGCCCAGGGACTCCAGCTGGACCAGGGCTCCGGCACCCAGATCAAGGGCCGGAGTCCCTCGACGAGTCACGGCCCGGGTTGCCGGGTACTCGGCCCACACCTGCTCTGCCATGTCAGCGGGGACCTCATAACAGTTGCCGCAAATATGAGGCCCCACCCATGCCAGCAGGTCAGTGGCTCCCATGTCTCGCATGGCGCTGACGGTGGCCGGAAGGACCCCCGCCAGGAATCCCACTCGACCGGCGTGAGCAACCCCGATGACACCAGTTTTCGGGTCAGCCAGCACGACGGGCATGCAATCGGCGACCCGAATGGCCAGTGCGACCCCGGGGAGGACGGTGACCATGGCATCAGCGACGGGGAGTTTCCGCTGGCCTGCGACGCGGTCTCCAAGATAGCGTTGCGGAGTCCACCCCTCGACGTCGTCAGCCCCGACTCGCCACACGTCCTTGCCGTGCACCTGATGACAGACCATCACCGGACCAAGGCCGAGGCGGGCACGCAGCGCCTCCAGGTGCTCGAGAACGGCGGGATCCTCGTCAGTGCGTCCGAGATTGAACCCGTCGAAACCGTGACCACCCAGGCCCCGGCCGGCAGGGTCGACGCGATCCGTGAAGGCGACCCCAACGCCATTGTTGGCGTCGGGGTCGATGACGAATCTCAGCACGTCACTTCAAGAAGTCGGGGATATCCAGATCATCCTCGGGCTCATCGACCTGCGGACGCTCGTCCTGCTGCTGGACCGGCTGGTTCAACTGCTCCGGCTGGGAGGGACGATGACCGAACGGGCTGCCCTGGGTCTGCGGACGAATCGGGGTCGGCTGCTGGTTGCCGCTGCCCTGACGGTTCGCGCTGGAGGAAGATCCGGACGGGGCTGCCCCGGTACCAAAGACTCCTGCCGAGGAACGATTGCTCATTGCCGGACGGGAGGCCGGACGCTGGCTGATGCCAGGTTGCTTGGTGCTGGTGGGCTGGCCATTCTCGAACCCGGCCGCGATGACCGTGACGCGCACCTCATCGCCGAGGGCATCGTCGATGATGGTGCCGAAGATGATGTTGGCCTCGTCGTGAGCGGCGGCCTCGATGAGATTGGCCGCACTGGCGACCTCGAACAGACCGAGGTCGGAGCCACCGGCGATGGACAGCAGTACGCCGCGAGCACCGTCGATGGACACCTCGAGCAGCGGGGACGAGATGGCCATCTCGGCGGCAGCACGGGCGCGGTCCTCGCCAGAGGCACGTCCGATGCCCATGAGGGCCGATCCGGCGTTCGACATGACCGACTTGACGTCGGCGAAGTCCAAGTTGATCTGACCCGGCGTCGTGATGAGGTCGGTAATGCCGGAAACACCTTGCATCAGCACCTGGTCGGCCTGTTTGAAGGCGTCCAGGATGGCGATCTGCTGGTCCGTCATGTCCAACAACTTGTCGTTGGGAATGACGATGAGGGTGTCGACCTCGTCGCGCAGATTGCCGATACCGGACTCGGCCTGGGACGAACGGCGGTGGCCCTCGAAGGAGAACGGGCGGGTCACGACACCAATGGTCAGGGCCCCGAGGGAACGAGCAATCTTGGCGACGACGGGAGCAGCACCTGTGCCAGTCCCACCGCCCTCACCGGCGGTGACGAAGACCATGTCGGCGCCCTTGAGGGACTCCTCGATCTCGTCAGCGTGATCCTCGGCAGCCTGACGTCCCTTGTCAGGGTCCGCACCTGCACCCAGTCCTCGGGTGAGGTCCCTGCCGATGTCGAGCTTGACGTCGGCATCGCTCGTGAGGAGGGCCTGGGCATCGGTGTTGACAGCGAGGAACTCAACTCCCTTGAGTCCCGCCTCGATCATGCGGTTAACGGCATTGCAGCCGCCACCGCCTACCCCCACGACCTTGATCACGGCGAGGTAGTTCTGGGATGGAATAGCCACTGGAGTTCTGCCTCACTCTTGTCTGACGGACCGGTCTAGGGCAAGGGTATGAGCACGTCAGAAGGGTGTCCAACGCCGTAGGCCCACCTTGACCTCGACCCTCAACCCCGGCTTGAGACTGCTCACCGAGAGGTCGGATGCTCCGGGGATGAGACGTCGAAACGGGTTGCCTTGACATTGAGCATCGCGGCGGTGACCTTGCCCTTGAGCTCGGACTGATCCGCCGATCCCCACACCACCGTCCGTTTACCGGACAGCACCACGACGATGGCGTCACGGGATTTGGCCTCGACGTGGTCGACCTGTCGCCTCAGCTCGACGGGGAAGGAATCAGCCACGGTTGCGACGTCGCGCAGCAGGGCACGGTTGCCCGACGACGTCGTGGCCCACACCGCCTTCGGGGTCGGCTTGGACGTCCGGTTGAAGATCGCCCCGGTGGGGTCAATCCACAGGTATCCCCCAGGAGTCTTCACCTGGTACGAGACCTTCAACTCGGTGACGTCGATGACGAGGGTGTGAGGCCACTTCCGGTGCACCTCAGCCTGGTGGACGATGTCCATCGCGGTGACGCGAGCAACGACCTCGTCAGTGTTGACCCGCGCCAGGGGCTGGCCTTTCTGCACCTTGGCGGCCTGCTCGACCTGGGAGACCGTGACCAGATGCGTTCCGTGTACCTCGACGGTGTCGACGCTGAACACGGAGGAACTGCGCACCACCCAGATCGCCACCAGGATGAGGACCACCACCGCAGCGACGATCCCTGCGATGATCTGGTTGCGACGTCGGCGGCGTCGGCGTCGCAACTCGATGGCAACGTTGATGTCGGAAACCGGCATCAGGACTTGTCCTCCAGCAATCCCACCAGGACCGGACCCACCAAGGTGACGTCTCCAGCTCCCAGGGTGATGACGAGGTCGCCGGGCCGCACCTCTTCGGCAAGAGCCTCCGGGAGGTCCTGCTTGTCAGGAACGTAGCGGGAATCACCACCTGCCGCGATGACCGCATCGTGCACCATCTCGCCCGTGACCCCAGGAATCGGGTCCTCCCGGGCGGGGTACACGTCAGAGATGATGACGCGGTCAGCCAGGGTGAGGGCCTGGCCGAACTCCTCGGCGAAGTCCCGGGTACGGGAGAACAGATGAGGCTGGAAACAGGCTATGACCCTCCCCTGCCCGGTCACTGCGCGGCGCGCAGCCCCGAGAGTGGCGCGCAGCTCGGTCGGATGGTGGGCGTAGTCGTCGAAGACTGCCACGCCACCGACGCGTCCCACCAGCTGGAAGCGCCGCAGAGTACCTGTGAAGGCGCCAATTCCCGTCAGGAGTTCGTCATGGTCAATCCCCAACAGGGAGCCGACGCAGTAGGCGGCAGCAGCGTTGGAGACGTTGTAGCGCCCGGGAACCTGGAGTTCGATGCGACCCCGGGTGGACCCGTGGACGAGGGTGGCCGAGGCCGTCGTGCCCGCCAGGTCGAGGTCGACGAGCTGGACCTCTGCCTGCTCCGACTCACCGTAGGTGACCACCTTGACCGTTCCGGTGCTCTCCAGGCGAGCCGCCAGCTCGGCCGCCCCCGGATCATCGACATTGGTGACGACATAGCGCACCTCGGGGCGGGTTGCCATCGAGACGAAGCCATCGAAGTATGCCTGCGGGGTGCCCCAGTTGTCGAGGTGGTCAGCTTCCACATTGGTGACGACGACGATCTGGCTGGGGTACTGCAGGAAGGAGCCGTCGGACTCGTCAGCCTCGACGACGAAGACCTCCCCCCCACCCAGGTGGGCCGACTCTCCGGTGGATGCCAGCGGTGAACCGATGACGTAGGACGGATCAGCTCCGGCATGATCGAGCATGGTGGCGACCATTCCGGTGGTCGTCGTCTTGCCATGGGTACCGGCGATCGAGACACCCTCACGACCCAACATGAGGGCAGCCAGAGCGGCCGAGCGGTGCCAGACGCGCAGGCCGAGACGATTGGCCTCCACCAGCTCCGGATTGTCAGGACGGATCGCCGAGGAGACCACGACCGTGCGAGCCCCGGCCAGATGGGCAGGGTCATGGCCCACCCAGGTCTGGACCCCAGCAGCTGCCAGATCACGCAGGTTGGCTGAATCGACCTGGTCGGAGCCGCGAACGTCCACTCCCATGTCGTGGTAGATCCGCGCCACACCGCTCATTCCGGCTCCGCCGATGGCGATGAAGTGAACCGGCCCAATGGTGCTGGGGCCGAGCAGCTCGACAGGTTCCCGCAATGACATGAGTTTTCTCCTCGAACAGTCGTCGGGTCGATCACTTCGAATTGGTGGCCGAGATCACCCGTGCCGCCATCTCCTCAGCGGCATGGGCAGGCATGAGTCCCCGTCCGGCAGCTGACATTCTGGCCAGCGCATCGGCGTCATGAATGCGCGCGGTCTCGGCGAGGAGCCGCTGGGCATCCAGTTCCGCGTTCGTGACGACGACACCAGCCCCGGCGTCAACGGCCGAGGTGGCATTGCGCGCCTGTTCGCCATTGCCGTGTGGCAATGGAACGTAGATCGTCGGCAGGCCGACGGTCGCGGTCTCCACCACTGTTCCAGCTCCGGAACGAGCCACCATCAGGTCGGCAGCCGCGTACGCACTGGCCATGTCGTCAACATATCCGACCGGCAGCCAGGCAGCTCCCGTCGTTTCATCAACGATCTTGGTGTTGCCCTTGATGTTCTTCGGGCCCACGACGTGGAGGATTTGCACACCGTCGGCAAGGAGGGTGTCACGTGCTGCGACGACGGCGTCATTGATGGCGACCGCTCCCTGAGATCCTCCGGAGACAAGCAGGGTGGGACGGTCGGTGTCCAGTCCCAGATCGGCGCGAGCGCGGGCACAACGCCCGGCTCGATCCGCGTCGCTGGAGTCTGCCAGGTCAGTGATCTGCGTGCGCAGCGGCATACCGACGAAGGTGCCCTTCGGCAACGGGGTGTCGGGGAACGCCGTACCGACGAAAACCGCAAACCGTGCGGCGATCTTGTTCGCCAGCCCGGGAACAGCGTTCTGCTCGTGAATGACGACGGGGATCCTGGCTTTCCTGGCAGCCAGGTATGCAGGCAACGAGACGTAACCGCCGAAGCCGACGACCACATCAGCCCGGCGCTGCTTGAGCACCGCACCTGCCTTCCGTACCGCTCCGGCCAACCGACCAGGAACCTTGAACAGATCCGCGTTCACCGTGCGCGGCAGCGGCACCGGAGGAATCATGTCGAGCTCGAGACCGGCCTCGGGGATCACTCGTCCCTCAAGACCCTTCGGCGTCCCGATGCAGGAGACCGTGACGCCACGCTCCTGCAGAGCCTTCGCGGTGGCAATAAGGGGAGATGTGTGGCCAGCCGTTCCTCCGCCAGCCAGAACAACGTTCACCATGGGTACTCCTCGGGGGAATGGGATATGGCGTCGAGATCAGCCACGATTACCTCCGTCGACGACACTCGTCACACGGGCGGGCTCGGTGCGTCGGGAAGCCTCAGTACTGCGCCGAGCGTCTGGCTCGGTACGGGCACACGCCAAGATGATGCCGACCGCCAACAACACCGACACCAAGGCCGATCCACCGATAGAGATGAAAGGAAGCGGCACGCCGACGACCGGCAACAGATTCAGTGAGACAGACATGTTGATGATCGCCTGGACCGCAATCCATGCGGTGGCCGTCGATGCGGCCGAACGACGGAAGAGAGAGTCCTGGCGCATCGCCGTCCTCACTCCTGCCCACACGAGCAGGGTGAACAGCAGGATGACGCCGAGGGTGCCGAGCAGACCCATCTCCTCACCGAGGACGGCGAAGACGAAGTCGTTCTGCGCACCGTCGTAGAGTCCTCCCCACTTCTGACGGGACGCACCGATGCCGACCCCCCACCAGCCACCGGTCGCCAGGGCGTAGATCGCCGAGAGCGGCTGCTGGGAGGTCGTCGCGCCATTGTCAGGATGCAGGAAGGACAGCACGCGCTGAGCTCGGTAGGGAGTGATCGCGATGAGCATCAGGATCGCCAGCAGGCCCAGACCGATGAGAGCGCCCAAATAACGTTTCGGCACGCCGAATCCCCACATCTGCGCCAACATGATGAGTCCGATGATCATCGTCGTCCCAAGGTCTCCCTGAGCGATGACCAGCAACCCGATGACCCCATACAGCGCAAGATAAATGCCCACGCCTTTGGACGTCGCCATCTCGTCTCGACGCGACGCCATGTAGCTGGCCCCGATGAGGACCAGCGCGAACTTCGCGAACTCCGAGGGCTGCAGGCTGACCGGGCCGAGAGCCAGCCACGACTGGTTCCCCTTGCCAGCGTCAGATCCCAGGGGGGTCAGCACCATTACGAGCATCAGGCAGACGACGGCGTAGGTCAGCCCGCCGAGTTGGCGCAGATGTGCTTCCGACAACCGGGACACCACCGCTGAGGCAATCGCTCCGACGACGAGGAAGAGGATCTGGCGAATGGCGAAGTGGTAGGGCCCGCGTCCGAGCGACTGGGAGTACACCGAGGACGAGGACAACCCCATCAACGCTCCGATGCCGCACAGCAGCACGGTGGTGGCGAGGATGACGTAGTAATCCAGGAAGGGTTGAGTCAGCAAGCCACCTGAGGATCCGTCACCGCTGTCGAGTCGCAGGAAGTGTGTCAGCCAGCTGGCGGGGGTCCGGCGTCGGGCTCCATTCATCTGCCGAGGAGTCCGGGTGTCGACCGACTTCTCAGCCATCGGCATCCGGCCCGTCAATTTGTCGTGCCGCGCTGACGAAATCGTCACCGCGGGCAGCATATCCAGGCCAAATGTCGAGGCTCGCGCACCCCGGAGCCATCAAGACGGTGTCGCCGGGGCGGGCCATCTCGGCAGCCTCGCGAACTGCCTTGGCCATGCATTCTCGCGACATGTCATCGATGACGACGACGGGGACATGCGGGGCGTGCTCGGCCAAGGACTTGGCGACGACGTCACGGTCGGTTCCCAGCACGATGGCTCCGCGCAGCTTCTCGGCGTGGGTGGTGACCAGGTCGTCAAAGTTGGTGCCCTTGGCCTGGCCTCCGGCGATCCACACGATGTGCTCGAAGGCGCGCATCGAGGAGTTCGCGGCGTGAGGGTTGGTGGCCTTGGAGTCGTCGACCCAGGTGATGCCACCAGCTTTATGGACGGTCTCGATACGATGCCCGCCAAGGTGGAGGTCGCGCAGACCCTGACCCACGGCGCGGGCCGGCACGCCGAAGGAGCGAGTCAGGGCAGCTGCCGCCAAGGCGTTCTCGACATTGTGTGGGGCGAAAGGACGGACGTCATCGAGGTGGGCCAGCTCCATGGCGGAGGTCGCCCGCTGGTCGACGAAGGCACGGTCGACGATGAGATCATCGACGACACCGATCATGGAGGGGCCGGGGATTCCGGTAGTGAAGCCGATGGCGCGAGCTCCCTCGACGACATCTGCCTCCTCGACCATGTGCTCGGTCGCGGGGTCGGCGACATTGTAGACGCAGGAATTCGTCACCTGGTGATAGATCCGAGCCTTGTCAGCCGCATAGGAGGCGAAGGGGTCATCCTCGTGGGCATACCACTCCAAATGATCCTGCTGCAGATTCAGGACGGCAACCGAGTGCAGGGAGAGGGAATTCGACCAGTGTAGCTGGAAGCTGGAGAGCTCCACGGCGAAGACGTCGTAGTCGATCTCGTCGGCCATCGCCTCCAGGATGGGCCGACCGATGTTACCGACGGCGCAGGCTCGCAACCCCGCCGCGTTGAGAATCGACTCGGTCATCTGGGTGGTCGTCGTCTTGCCATTGGTGCCAGTGGTGGCAAGCCACGGGACGACGCGGTCCGGATGCATGAGACGCCAGGCCAGTTCTGGCTCTCCCCAGACTGGAATCCCCTGGAGTAGAGCACTGGCCACCAAGGACTGGGTCGGACGCCACCCCGGGGACACGATGACGAGGTCGGTGCCCTCAGGAAGTTCAGCTGCCGCCCCGGCCCCCAGTCGCACCTCGGCACCGAGCACCTCGAGCAGCCCGCCTTTGTCGCGATGACCATCGTCGTCGGAGTCGTCGAGCACGAGCACCGTGGCATCGAGCTCGAGCAGGGCGTCGGCAGCGGCGTAACCAGAAGTACCCAGACCGGCGACGACGACGTGTACTCCCGACCAGTCGAACAGCCGGTCGGCCGAGCTCAGATCAACCTTTCCGGAGAACGTCACTGTCCTGCCACCCATTCTGCGTAGAAGATTCCCAGGCCGGCCGACACGGCCAGACCGCAAATGATCCAGAACCTGATGACCACGGTCACCTCAGCCCACCCCTTCAACTCGAAGTGGTGATGCAACGGGGCCATCTTGAAAACTCGTTTTCCACCGGTGAGTTTGAACACACTCACCTGGAGCATCACCGAGATCGTCTCGATGACGAACAGTGCGCCGATGATGACCAACAGCAATTCGGTACGGCTGACGACAGCCATACCCGCAACAGCGCCACCGAGAGCCAGGGACCCGGTGTCACCAAGGAAGATCTTGGCCGGCTTCGCATTCCACCACAGGAAACCGAAACAGGCTCCTGCGATGGCAATGGCCACCACGGCGATGTCGTGCGGATCACGCACTGCGTAGCAATGGTTGCCGGCAGTGGTCGGACGCGAACACCACTGGTTGAACTGCCAGATGCTCAGCAAGGTGTAGGCGCCGAAGACCATGGTGGTGGCCCCCGTCGCCAACCCATCCAGGCCGTCGGTGAGGTTTACCGCATTGGAACTACCAGCAATGAGCAGGATCACCCAGATGATGCCCAACCAGACAGGCAGATGAAGCCAGGAGATGTCGCGCAGGAATGAGATCGCCGAGGACCCCGGAGTGACCCCGTGGGTATCCGGGAAGTACATCACTCCGATGGCGAAGGTGATGGCAACAAACGCCTGTCCAAGCAGTTTTCCCCTGGGTTTGAGGCCCAATGAGCGCTGTTTGGAGATCTTCGTCCAGTCATCGAGGAATCCGATGAATCCCAGACCGGCGAAGAGCCAGAGGACCATTACGGCTGAGAGAGTCGGGTGGGTCCAGGTCACCAGATGCGCGACGATGTAGGCCAACAGGACCGACACAATGATGACGGCACCGCCCATGGTCGGGGTGCCCTTCTTCGTCTTGTGGGTGGTCGGGCCGTCGTCGCGAATGAACTGACCGTATCCTCTTGCGGCGAGCCAGTGGATGAACCACCGCGTGCCGACAAGGGTGCCGATCATCGACACCGCGCCGGCGAGCAGGATGTTCTTCACGCCTGAGCCTCCCTATCCTCGAACACAGCGCGCCCCACCCGTTCCAGCGCCAGGCCTCGGGATGCTTTGAGGAGAACGACATCGTGCGAGGTCCAACTTAGCGACTCAGCAGCCTCTTCCACGGTGGTGACGAACACATGTGCGCCTTCGGCGCACGCGCCGGCAGCAATGTTCTCGGCCTCGTCACCGACCGCGATGACGACGTCAAACCCGGCCTGAGCAGCACGTCGACCTGATTCGGCATTGAGTTCAGGGGAATCCTTGCCGAGCTCAAGCATGTCGCCAAGCACAGCGATTCCACGGGTTTGGGGATCAGCGGCCCGGCGAGTCGCGAGGACGTGACCCATAGCTTTCAAGGAAGCAGCCATCGAGTCAGGGTTGGCGTTGTAACAGTCCTCAACCAGCACCAGGCCATCAGCTCGCTCACGCAACTGCATCCTCATGGCAGACCGCGACACAGCCTTGCTCAGGGCATCGGCAATGCGACCGACGGTGTCCCCGTCGACAGCGCCATTGAGCTCCAGAGCTGCCAGCGCTGCAGCCGTGGCGGCAACAGCATTGGCGACCTGGTGGGCCCCCATCGTCGTCAACCGGACCTGGCTGGCCCAGGTCGACTCGCCCCTGCGAACCCCCAGGGTGAAGGAGTGACGATCCAGATCGTCAGAAGTGATCGACTCCGCCCACACCTCGACCTCGGCATCCGGGCGCCGGTGATCGGCATCAGGGCTGAACCATGCGATGTGGCCACTGGTCCGCAGGGCCATCCCAGCCACCAGGTCATCGGCAGCATTGAGGACAGCCCAGCCGTCAGAGCTGAGAGCCTCGACGATTTCGCCCTTGGCCTGGGCGATGACCTCACGGGATCCGAACTCGCCCAGGTGGGCGGTCCCGATGTTGAGGACCATGGCGACGTCAGGGGTGACGATGGAGGTCAGCCACGAAATGTGGCCGAGTCCGCGAGCCCCCATCTCGGAGACGAGGAATGCGGTCTCCTCGTTGACGCGGCATGCCGTCAGGGGCACGCCGATCTCATTGTTGAACGACCCCACCGGAGCCACCGTCGGGCCAAAGGCCTCGAGAACCTGGGCCAGCATGTCCTTGGTGCTCGTCTTGCCACTGGACCCAGTGAGAGCAATAGTCCGCAGACCACGGCATCGCTCGGTGTCCACGGCGTGACGGGCCAATCGAGACAGTCCGGCCTGGCCGTCGTCAACGATGAGGTGCGGCAACTGGGCGTCGGTGGCGCGCGTACCCATCACGGCAGCCGCGCCAGCTTCCTGAGCAGCCTTCGTGAAGTCGTGTCCGTCCGCCCGGGCGCCAGGCAGAGCGACGAAGAGAGCCCCCGGAGTCACCTCACGGGTGTCGATGACGACGTCGGGGCCCACCTGTGCAGAGCCGTCAACCGGTTCGGCCCCGACCCATGGGGAAAGGGTGGCAATGTCGACAACTCTCATCGTGTCTGATCCTCCTCGGCCTGCCGAGCCATGGTGTGCCATTCAGCTCGGATGACCTCACGATCGTCGAATGGCAGCACCTCGCCGCCAACATGTTGTCCGGTCTCGTGCCCCTTGCCGAGCACGCAGATGACGTCTCCGACCTCGGCCATTCTCAAGGCCTCGTTGATCGCCTCACGACGGCGTCCGCCATCGACGACGATGACACCGTCCTCGGCGGCCTCGTGGGCACCCTCCAACACCGCTGCGCGGATCGTTGCCGGATCCTCAGTACGTGGGTTGTCGTCGGTGATGATGACGACGTCGGCCCTCTCAGCCGCAACATCACCCATGGGGCCACGCTTGGCGGCGTCACGGTCTCCCCCAGCGCCCAGGACGGCGATGAGACGCCCCCCGTCGACCGAGGACCGTGCCGCATCAAGGGCGGAGGCAATCGCCTGCGGAGTGTGCGCGAAGTCGACCAGAGCGGTCGGTGAGTCAGGGCCGAGGTCGACGCGCTCCATCCGACCTGGCACCTGAGCAGACGACAATCCATGCGCAACCTCGTCGAAGGAGAGCCCTGCGGCTTCCAGCATTGCCAGGGCCATGACCGCGTTGCGGACGTTGAACTCACCGGGCAGGGACAATTCGAGAGTGCGCTCCCCCGACGGGGTCGTGACCTCGAGGACGGCCCCGTGCGGTCCCGGATGCCACGACGTCACCTGATAGTCGGAGGGTTCGTGGATCGACGTCGTCACGGCTGTGACGCCACTGGCCTGCATCCTCTCGACGAGTTGACGTCCGCGCGGGTCGTCAACGTTGATGACGCCGAGCCGGGCCAGGTTCGAGGTGAACAGACGAGCCTTGGCCTCGAAGTAATCATCGAGGGTCTTGTGGAAGTCAAGATGATCGCGACCGAGGTTGGTGAAGGCAGCGACATCGAAACGGGTGGCGTCGACCCGTTGCAGGGCGAGGGCGTGGGAGGAGACCTCCATGACGACGTCGGTCGCTCCCCTCTCAGCCATGGCGCCGAAGAGACCTTGGAGATCCGGAGCTTCCGGGGTCGTCACTGTGGTACGAGCGCTCGGCAACTCGACACCGTCGAGCTGGAATCCAATCGTCCCGATCGTCCCGACGTGGCGTCCAGCAGCTCGCAGACCTGCCTCCACCAGGAAGGCCGTCGTCGTCTTGCCATTGGTACCAGTGACACCGAACATCGTCATGGCATCAGCGGGATGGCCGAAGATCTTGGCAGCCGCGACCGCCATCGCAGCCCGGGGATCCGGGACGACGATGATCGGCACACCGGCATCCGCAGCGAGGGTCGCACCCTCGTCGTCAGTGAGGACTGCCACCGCACCGGACTGTGCTGCCGAGCCAGCGAATCGAGCCCCATGGGCGTGGAGACCGTGCAGACCGACGTACAAGTCGCCGTGACGTACCTGACGGGAGTCCAGGGTGATCCCGCTGATCGCAGGACCGTTCTCATCAGCCCGACACCCGTCGAGCTCGGCCACCAGATCACCCCACGCAATGGAATTCACCTCCGAGGGCCGCAGGGCGGTGTCTGCAGGTGATGTGGGGGTGGGAGTGGGTTCAGGGCTCACGGCTGGTACTCCAAGGGTTCCTTGCGCGCTTTGTCGGTGGACGGTTGCACACCGTAGCGCGGCAGGGCGACGGACATCAGTTGCCGCGCCGCCGGCTGCGCCACCTCCGTACCTGTGTGTCCGTTGGTGGGCTGGTTGATGACGACATAGGTGAGAATACGCGGCTTCTCGATGGGAGCGACGGCGATGAATGAGGAGATGTAACCGCGATAGCAGTGGCATTGCGGGTCAACACGTTGCGCAGTACCCGTCTTTCCCCCCATTCGGTAATCCGGGATCGGTCGGTCCTTGGCCGTCGAGACGACGTTCTCCATCATGTCGCGGACCTGCTCGGAAGCCTGCTGGGAGATCACTCGGCGGGTCGTCGTGTCGGGGATCTCAGCAGGTTCACCGTGACCGTCGACAGCTGATTTGATGATCGTCGGGGAGTGGTATACACCACCGTTGACGATGCCAGCCACCGCAGCAGCCTCCTGGATCGCGGTCACCGACAACCCCTGGCCAAAGGCCACCTGGTCACGGGTGTAGTCGGGCATGTCCGGTTTGGGAATCTGGCCGTGGGCCTCGCCGGGAAGACCGATCCCGGTAGGTGCCCCTAGGCCGAAGGACTTGAGGTAGGAGGCCATGGTCCCCTTGTCGAGGTTTCGGGCGAAGAGGGTCGTCCCGATGTTCGAGGAGTGCACGAAAACACCGCGAGCGGTCAGGTGCTCGGTGCCGTGGGGCTCGGCATCCGTGATCTTGCCGCCCCCGGAGGACAAGGCCGGAGGAACGACGATGTGGGTATCGGGAGTGAGGACTCCCTGGTCGGTGAGGGCGGCCATCGTCAGTACCTTCTGGACCGACCCCGGCTCGTAGGCATCCTGGATGGTCCGATTGCGGGTCTGGCTCTCCTTGGCCTTCCCCGGCTTGTTCGAGTCGAAGGTGGGCATCGACACCATGGCGAGTACCTCGCCATTCGTCACGTCCATCATGATGATCTCGCCACTCTTGGCCTTGGCGTTCTTGATGGCCGTGCCCAGTGCCTGCTGGGCCATGAGCTGCAGCTGTGCGTCAAGGGTCAGGGCGTAACTGGTGCCATTGACGGCAGGAACGAGGGTGTTGGATCCCAGCGGGATGCGTCCCCACGTCGAAGCTTCGTAGGACTCCTTTCCGGGCACACCTGCCAAGGCCTTGTCGTGGCTGTGTTCGAAGCCGCCAGCGCCCTTGCCCTCGGCATTGACGAATCCGACGACATTGGACGCCACCTTCCCGGAGGGATAGGTGCGGATCGGGTCATTCGAGCTGAAGATCCCGTACCATTCCCCCTCCTTCATGTCCTTCTTGATGAGGTCGAAGGTGTAGCTGTCGACGTGGTGACGCACCACCGAGTAGCGGCTGAGATTGCCCTTGGAGTCGGTGGCCGTGAGAGCCTTGCGGTAATCCTCCGGACGTCCGCCGAGGTGCTTGGCCAGGATCTTGGCAATCGCCTTGGGGGCTGCAGCGGCTTTCTCCCGCTGGGTACGACTCATGGTGACCCGCTCGTCAACGCCATTGCGCGAGATCATGCGAGGGTCGACGAATACCAACACGGCCGGCTGAGTCTGCGCCATGACGGTGCCATTGCGATCAGTGAGCCGTCCGCGGTCGGGCTGCAGGTCGTATGTGTACTTCATCCGCGCGGCCGCCGAGGCCGCGTACGCAGGAGCCTCGATGGCCTGCAACTGCAGAGCGCGGCTGGCCAGACCGATCGCGAGCACGAGGAATGCCGCCATGATGATCGTCAGACGGCCTCGTTGGGAGGCCATCCGTGGGGCTGGCCTCGCGCTCGACGCAGGACGACCCGGACGGTAACCGGGGCGCAATGGCGCGGATCCACGCCCGGACGCAGGCGGTCGGGCGGAACCGGGACGCCGGGTCGGATCCGTGGAACGCCGGGAATCGCTCACGGCTGACCCAGCTCTGGCTTGGCCGTCTCACCGATGAGTCCTGGTGCTTCCTTGCCGTCAACCCTCGTCTGGGTTCCCATCACCTTGCCAGTGCGCAGGTCGATGTAAGAGCCGTAGGGATTCGGCCTCATGCCGAGCTTCTTGGCCTCTTCCTGCAGGTTCTGCGGTCCTCGCAAGTGGTCGACCTCAGCCCCGAGCACGGCCTGCTGGTGCTGCAGGACGTTGAGATTGCGCGTCTCCTGGGCAATCTGCATGGACTGTGCCTGGATTGTGGTGTTGAGCACCAGGAGACCGGCCAACCCGGCAGCCAGCATGACGACGATGAGGATGGCGAAGCCGAGCCGTCCCATCCTCTGCTGCTGAACCCGCCGTGGCAGGGCCCGCAGCACCGGACGTAACGGGGCGGTACGCGCTGCGGCAACCTTGGCCGGGTGGGGACGCGGTGCTGGTTCGGCGCTCATCGGCTCTCCTTCGTCGCATGCTGAGAACTGACGGATCCAGGGCGGATCCGCTCGATGATCCGCAACCGTGCTGACGCGGATCGTGGATTCGTGGACACCTCATCGGCGTCAGGACGTTCAGCTCCTCGAGTGACAGGGCTGAACTTGGCTGCCATTGATTCTGGAACCATCGGCAGACCCGCTGGAGCGGTGTCGGCGCAAGCGTCCCGGAAGACTTCCTTGACTGGCCGATCCTCCAGGGAGTGGTAGGCGAGAACTGCCATCCGGCCGCCGACGGCGAGCCGGTCGAGTGCTCGGGGAAGTACCGCTGGAAGGGTCTCCATCTCGCGGTTGACGGCAATACGCAGTGCCTGAAAGGTGCGCTTGGCGGGATGCCCCGAACGCTTGTGCCGAACAGCGGCGGGGATCGCCTCGAAGATGATGTCGACGAGGCGTCCGGAGGTCTCAATGGGTTGACGATCCCGCTCTGCGACGATGGCCCGCACGATGCGATCGGCGAACTTCTCCTCGCCGTACTCGCGCAGGATCCGCACCAGGTCGCCTGGGGCGGACGCGTTGACGATCTCGGCGGCAGTACGTCCACCAGACTGGTCCATGCGCATGTCCAGCCGGGAATCGACGGAGTATGAGAACCCGCGGCCCACCTCGTCAATCTGCAAGGAGGACAGCCCCAGATCGAGCAGCACCGAATTCACGTTTCCCAACCCAAGGTCATCGAGGACATCGGGGAGCTCGTCATGGACGGCATGGACGAGATGGACGCGATCCCCGAACGACTCGAGTCGCGCACCCGCCATGGCCAGGGCCTGCTTATCCCGGTCGATACCGACGAGCTGTACGCGAGGGAACCGGTTCAGAACAGCTTCGGCGTGACCTCCCATACCAAGGGTGCCATCAAGGTGAACGGGGTTCTCGCCCTCGAGGGCCGGGGAGAGAAGGTCGAGAATGCGGGTGCGCATGACAGGGATGTGAACGGCATCGCCGGCAATGGCATCGGTCGCCATGAGCATCCCCTCCCCGGCATGGTCTGCCAGCAACGTCTTCGACCGGTGTCGACGACCCGTGGTCCGGGGTTCCGTTCCGGCTGAACCACCTGGCACAGGGGAAGTTGTGTCAGGGGGCCCGGTCGGACCGGAGCCGCGGATCACGCGATCACTGTTCGGCGAAGACCTCCTCGTTCATGTCGGCGAAGATCTCCTCCTGGGCTTCGGAGTACTTCTCCCACTCGGTGGCGTCCCACACCTCGACACGGGTGATCGCACCCACCACGACGATCTCCTTGTCGAGACCGGCGTAGCGCCTCAGCATCGACGGAATCATGACCCGCCCTTGCTTGTCCGGAGTGGTGTCGCTGGCACCGGCTGCCAACATGCGCTGGTAGTCACGAACCTTCTTGACACTCACCGAACCCTTAGCGATCTCCCGGGTCGTCTCCACGAAGGTTTCGGTCGGGTAGATCGCCAGACACCTGTCCTGGCCCCTGGTGATGACCAACCCGTCGTCCAACTCGTCGCGGAACTTCGCCGGTAGGAAGAAGCGGCCTTTTTCGTCGAGCTTTGGAGTGTGCGTACCCAGGAACACCGGGCACCTCCTTGCTCCACGATCGGGGCGATCTCCTCCACTTGCCTCCACCATACTCCACAATGCTCCACTAAGTCACCATCCCGACTCCTCGACCTCCACTTCCCACCACTCCCACCGCGTGATGACGCGGTGAAGTGGGTGTCAGAAATGTCAATGTGAGTCCGAGAAGGTCGTTCGCCCCTGTTCGGAGGACCGCGACAGCGAGAGGGGCATCACCGTCAGAAGGCCCGGATAGCATGGGCTCCGGTCACTGCCGTGCACGCAAGGAGGATTCCGTTGAGCCACGAAGAACCGCAGCCGGTCCATCCGGCCCATGCCCAACCCCTCGGCGACGTCGCAGCCCCAACAGCGACGATTGACGACGTGGTGGCCGTCACGAATGCCATCCGCTCGGCTGTGGCCGGGGTCATCGAGGGCAAGGACGGACGCATCGACACCGCCCTCGTGGTGCTGCTCGCCCAAGGCCATCTCCTGGTGGAGGACGTACCCGGCGTCGGCAAGACGATGCTTGCCCGTGCGCTCGGCCGCGCCATTGACTGCACCGTGCACCGCATCCAGTTCACTCCGGACCTGCTGCCCTCCGACATCACCGGCGTCAGCGTCTATGACCAGGAGAAGAGGGAGTTCGTCTTCAAACCCGGCGGAATCTTCGCCAACATCGTCGTCGGTGACGAGATCAACCGGGCCTCCCCCAAGACCCAGTCCGCTCTCCTTGAGGCGATGGCCGAGCGTCAGGTCTCGGCGGATGGTCAGACTCACGTCCTTGACGCCCCCTTCATGGTGGTGGCCACCCAGAACCCCCTCGAGATGGAGGGCACCTACCGCCTGCCGGAGGCTCAGCGAGACCGCTTCATGGCCCGCATCACCATGGGCTACCCGACTCGCCCCGCCGAGCTCGCCATGCTCGAACACCACGGTGCAGCCTCACCTCTCGACGAGGTCACCCCGGTCACCGACGCCGTGACGGTTCGGGGTCTCATCTCGGCTGTTCTCGGAGTCCACGTGGCAACCGACATCCATGAGTACGTCCTGGACATTGTCACTGCGACCCGCAGTCACGAGTCCATTCGGTTGGGGGCGTCTCCACGCGCGGCCCTCCACCTGGTTCGGGCCTGTCGAGCTCGCGCTGCCATGAATGGTCGTGACTACGTCATTCCTGACGACGTCCAGGCCCTCGCCGCCCTGGTCCTGGCTCACCGTCTGGTGCTCTCAGGACGCAGCGGGGCTGCGAGCCACGACACTGCCCGGGCAGCCGAGTCCCTCGTCAACTCGATCATGCGTCAGGTGCCGTTGCCCGAGCGAACCCATCAGGACCGATGAATTCCTCGTCGGCGTCCAACTCCCCTCGCCGCCGGGGGATTCTCACTACACGGGGGCGTGCCGTCGGAATCGTCGGCATCGTCCTGGCGGTCATCGGCTTGAGCATTGATCAACGGGACCTGGTCCGGATCGGCATACTCCTCATCCTGCTGCTCTTGGTCGCCATTGCTGTCGTGGCATGGTTTTGTCCACGGATCCGAACCGCGCGGAGTCTGGCTCCGGTGCAGATACCGTTGGGGTCCGAGACCGTCGAGACGGTGACGGTGGAGCGTCGTGGAGGATTGCCGCTGGGAGCGGCACGATTCACTGACACTCTGCCCGCCGCCCTGGGCCAGGCTCGGTGGTCAGCCGGAATGATTCAGACGCCCGTCGTGCCCACCACTCGTGGCCGATTCACGATCGGGCCCGTCATGATGCGTACCGTCGACCCCTTCGGCATGGCCTGTCGCCACTCCGACCTCGGGGAGACAGCGGAAGTCGTCGTGACACCAAGAATCGTCGATCTGGGCCCTTCTGGAGAGCTCGGTAGCCAGGGCTTCGCCGCCAGATCCTCCGCCGTCAATGCCGGTAGGCGTGGTCCCGACGACGCCATGGTGCGCGATTGGCACACCGGGGACTCGGTGCGACGTATCCACTGGCGATCCACGGCACACCGCGGCGACCTCATGGTTCGTCGTGAGGAACAGGCCTGGAATCCGTCGGTGGTGGTCGTGCTGGACTCCCGTGCTCATCACCACGCCGGCGCCGGCCCCAACGCCTCCTTCGAGTGGGCCGTCAACTCAGTGGCGTCCATAACCACTCGGCTCAAGACGGACGGATACGTCACTCACGTCGTCGATTCGGCCGGTCCTCTCACCGGTAGTCTCCTCGAGGCACTCGTCGACGAACCGCTACGTCCTGACATCACTCTTGATGAGGCGGTCGAATCCTGCCGAGGAATTGACGGCCCAGCCATCGCGATCCTCGGCCGGCTGGAATCGGCTGACATCGCGGATCTCGTGGACCTGAGACGAGACCGCGTTGCTGGACTCGCTCTTGTCCTCGACGCCGACTCCTTCACGGCTCGACGGTTCCGAGGAACCGTCGAGCAGGCCGCGGAACACGAACGAGCCCTGACCGAGCTGTCCGACGCCGGGTGGACGGTTGTCCCCGTCAACTCCCACACCTCCGTCGAGACAGCATGGCGCCAGCTGCTCCACGACGGGAGGACGGCTATCTCATGAGCAATCCACGTCGCGCTGCCCAGCCTGAATCCCGGGTCTCGACATTCCTCGGACCGGTCGAGCAGCCACCCGAGTACTCCCACGGGGTGGCGATCCATCTTGCGGTCGCGCTAGCCATGATTCTGGCAACCCTGTCGCTGTCGGATCTCACCGCCGACCCCTGGTACTGGGTCGGACCGACGGCCATCATCGTCGTCATCGAAGCCGTAGCCCTGCTGTGCCGACGTCATCGTTGGGACCACGCCGAGGTGCAAGGCGTACAAGCCGTCCTCGTTCTCGTCATCGCCGCCGTGATGGGAGGAATCTGCGCATCCACTGCCGGTTCGTCAGGCAGTTTCCCGTTCAACTTCCTGCATCTCTACCGAGACACCATCACCCTCATCCAGACAACCGACGGCCCGCTGCCCCCGTCGATCGGCGTCATCTGGTTGGTGACGACAGTGGTCGGCGTCCTCACCGTCGTGACGGATCTGCTCACCATCACCTTGGAGAGCCCGGGCTGGTCCCTCGCCCCGCTGTTGGCAACACACCTCCCCGCTGTCCTGACAGCCACCAGCGATGCCCCGTGGTGGAGTTTCACCCTGGTCGCAGCCGGCTGGCTCCTCATCCTCGCCGTCGATCACGCACTGCGCGACGGCGGCCGACTGACCGGACCGTCAGCGGTCATCGTCGGAGCCATCACCATCGCCCTCGCGACGGTTCTCGCGACCATCGCCCCGGTGTGGGGCCACGTCGACCTGGCTCGCCCGTCAGGAGCCTCCTCGGCCCCGGTGCACATGAGTGATCCCACCATCGATCTGCGCCGAAACCTCCACAACAAGTCAACGGCGTCGGTGATCGACTACATCACCAACAGTCGTGACGGCGAGTACCTGCGCATGACCTCTCTGCCCAAGATGACGGATCGAGGGTGGGGACTCGTCCCGGTCAACCTGGAGCACTCTGCTCCCGGAAAGGTTCCGGGACTGACCGGTCATTCGCAGACCCGCACCGTCGACGTCACCGTCAACGGCTTCTCATCGCAGTACCTTCCGGCTCCTTACGGTCCGATCGATGCTGACGTCGACCAGACCTGGGCCTGGGACCCCGACAGTCTGACGATCGTCTCGACCTCTGCCGATCGCGACCACGCGACTGACGACATGCAGTACAGCATCTCCGCCCAGGAGCCGGACCCTGATCCAGCGACCTTCGACGAGGCGAAGGCCGGCATTCCTGACGGCACGGTCTACACCGATGTCCCAGACGCAGCGCCTACTGACATCAAGGAGCTGACACACCGAATCGTCAGGGGGAAGACCGCCCCGGTGGCCAAGGCCATCACCATCCAGAACTGGTTACGTGACGACTCCCGGTTCCATTACGACATCAACGCCCCCGAGGGCAACGGCTTCCAGGTGCTCGAGACCTTCTTGCTGCGGACCCACCGGGGATACTGCATTCACTTCGCCGCGTCGATGGCTCTCATGGCCCGCATCGAGGGGATTCCATCACGGGTTTCCATCGGATTCCTCCCCGGGAGTCACAAGGGCGACAGCTGGAAGGTGCGTGCCAACCAGATGCACGCGTGGCCGGAACTGTACTTCCAGGACTACGGATGGGTGAGGTTCGAGCCGACTGCCGCGGTGGCCCCGGCACCGGCCTGGACCCGTAAGGCCGCAGCCACACAGTCTCCCACTCCGACCCCGTCGACCAGCCCGACTCCCTCGGCCCAGTCATCCGCATCGACGTCATCGACGCCGCCTCCCACGGCGTCCAGCACCCCGACAGCGTCGAGCAGCCCGATTCCCGTCAGCAGCACTGAACACGGCGGCGTTAACTGGCCGCTCCTCCTCGGAGCGCTGATCGTTTTGCTCCTGCTCGTCCTGCCGATGCTCACCCGCATCCTCATCTCGCGGCGCCGAATCTCGAGCGGGTCGGCAGCCGACACCTGGCAGGAGCTACGCGGACTGTGGATTGACCATGGATTGCCCTGGCCCGACGGCACGCCTCGCCACCAGGCGACCGCCTTGACCCAGGACATGGACGAGTCCACTGCACAGGCGGTGAATCGGCTGGCCTTGGCCGAGGAAAGGGACCGCTGGTCGGGCAGGGAAGGTCGTTACGACTCGATGGCTTCCGACCTCATGACGGCCAAGGACTGGCTCGGAAAGATGCACACCCCCAAACCACACTGGTTGGCTGTCTGGATGCCGACATCCCTCTTCATGAGGTGAGAATCACCACGACTGACGACCGTGTCTCATCGCGACTGACGTCGACGCCACCTCTCCTCCATCCGAGCGGTGAAGGAGTCAGGATTGCTCTCACGGCCCCCACCACGCGGCCGAATTCCATTGCTGCCCGGCATCGTGCCTTGGCCCGTGGACAGCAGCACTCCGACCGCAACGGCCATGATCACGAAACCGACGACGGCGAGGAGGCCACTGCTCATCACGACCCCGCCGACGACCCCTGCCAGACCCAGCACCATCATGCCTGAGCCAAGGAGGATCTGACGGCGACGGGCTTGACGATGCCGTCTCCGCCGCTGCTCCAGGGCATCCCCGGCGGGATGGGGACGACGGGTCGCCGAGGCCTTCCGCGAGAACGATCGGGCAAAGTCAGGGTCGTCGGTGGACAGATATTCCTCGAGCTCGGCAAGGCGCCGCTGCTCCTCTGCTGACAAGGGCATCTCGAACTCCTACCTGACCGGCCACGGAGCTTGCGGGGTGAACTCCGTCGTACGTCACCAAGTCTACTTCCTCAGTTCTGGCTGCGGGCAAGCACGCGGTCCCGCGTCATGCCATACTTCCAAGCATGACCACGCTTCGACGTACACCACTGGCGGCCGTATACGAGAGTCTCGGAGCATCCTTCACCGATTTCGCGGGCTGGGACATGCCCGTGCGGTACTCCTCAGACCTGGCTGAACACCACGCCGTCCGCAAGAATGCCGGCATCTTCGACCTGTCTCACATGGGCGAGATCAGAGTCTCCGGGCCCGATGCCGGGGCAGCTCTCGACTACGCCCTGGCAGGCAAACTCTCAGCCGTCGCGGAGGGCCGCGCGAAGTACTCCCTCATGCTCACCGAGGACGGGGGCGTCGTCGATGACCTCGTGACCTACCACCTGCCTGACGGTGATTATCTCGTCGTTGCCAACGCTGCCAACACCGAAACCGATCTGACCGAGTTCTCCAAGAGGTGTGCCAGCTTCGACGTCACCGTCTCCGACGAGTCAGCTCAGACGGCCCTCGTCGCAGTGCAGGGACCCAAGGCCGTCGAGATCGTGCTGGCGGCCCTGGCGAAGGCCGACACCACCCTCGATTCCGACGAGGTCCGCGACGTCAAGTACTATCGCTGCCTGACCGGACAGCTTGACGGCTCCCCCACGCTCGTCGCCCGTACTGGATACACCGGTGAGGACGGTTACGAGCTCTACGTACCGGCCGAGGCCGCCGAACACCTCTGGAATCTTCTCATGGAGGCCGGCGGCGATGACCTCACCCCGTGTGGGCTCGCCTGTCGCGACACCCTGCGTCTGGAAGCCGGCATGCCCCTCTACGGGCATGAGCTGGGAACCGACATCCATCCCTCCCAGGTCGGCCTTGGGCGAGTCGTCAACTTCAAGAAGGAGGGTGACTTCGTCGGTCGCTCTGCCCTCGAGAACCGCGAGACGACTGATGACCGTGTTCTCGTCGGTCTGGCTGGCGAGGGACGGCGCGCGGCGCGCGCTGGCTACGCCGTCATGAATGAGGGCAAGGAGGTCGGGTCCATCACCTCCGGCATCCTCTCCCCCACCCTGGGCCACCCGATCGCAATGGCTTTCGTAGATCCCGGTGCCGCCGCGGTTGGCACTTCGCTCAGCGTCGACGTGCGAGGCAAGGCCCTCGACGTCACCGTCGTCGAGCTGCCCTTCTACAAGCGTTCCTGACACCGTCCACCAACCCGCCCCCAGACAACCCCTTAGGAGCAGACATGGAACTGTCCGATCTCAAGTACTCCGCCGAGCACGAGTGGGTCGCCGTTGACGGCGACACCGTAACCGTCGGCATCACCGACTACGCCGCCGAGGCCTTGGGCGACGTCGTCTTCGTCGACATTCCCGAGGCCGGCAACGAGGTCCAGGCCGGATCGGCCATCGGCGAGGTCGAGTCCACCAAATCGGTATCAGACCTCTTCAGCCCGGTGTCCGGTACCGTCTCCGAGGTCAACGAGGCCATCTCCGAGTCGCCCGAACTCGTCAACTCTGACCCCTTCGGCCAAGGATGGCTGTTCAAGGTCTCCGGCGGACAGCTCGCCGATGACCTCATGGACCGCGACGCCTACCTCAAGCTCACCACCAAGTGATGACGATGACAGACCACGCTGGGGATCGGCGCGGCCTCGAGGGGCCGCGCCCCTTCTCGAGCCGCCACGTCGGATCCGTTGTCGAGGACCTGCGTCACATCGCCGAGACGGTCGGTGTGACCAGCTGCGAACAGATCGTTCGCGACGCCATCCCGGCTTCCGTCCTCAACTCCGACAGGAATGGCTCCTCCGTCCACACCCCGAGCCTGCCGCCCTCCGCCGATGAGGCAACCGCCCGGGCCGAGCTCGTTGACATCGCAAAGGGTAACCGTGTCACCCGCGTCCTCATCGGACGTGGCTACTACGGAACCCTGACCCCGCCGGTCATCCGTCGAAACATCCTGGAGAACCCCTCCTGGTACACCGCCTACACCCCGTACCAGCCGGAAATCTCCCAGGGCCGTCTCGAGGTCCTGACGATCTACCAGCAGCTCATCACAGATCTCACCGGTCTGGCTCTGGCGAACTCCTCTTTGCTCGACGAGGCCACTGCGGCCTCCGAGGGAATGCTGTTGGCCCGCCGCGCGTCCCGCAAGGTGAAGTCCAACCGTTTCCTCGTCCACACCCACGTCTTCGACCAGGTTCGAGACGTCGTCCTCGGGCATGCTGAGGCGGCTGGCATTGAGGTCGTCGAGACGGACTTGCGCAACCCGGAGTCCTGGCGACCCGAGGTCGAGGCTGGCTGTTTTGGCGTGCTGGCCCCCTACCCGGACAGCACTGGTGCGCTGTGGAACCCCTCCGAGGTTTTCGAGGCCGTCCATCAGGCTGGCGGTATCGCCATCGCCGAGTGCGACGTGCTCGCTCTGACCCTCATGACCCCGCCCGGAGAACTCGGCGCAGACGTCGCCATCGGCTCTTCACAGCGCTTCGGCGTTCCGATGGGCAATGGCGGACCGCATGCGGCATACATGTCGGTGCGCGCCGGTCTGGAGCGTCAGATCCCCGGACGTTTGGTGGGTGTTTCCACAGACGCCGACGGCAATCCTGCCTACCGTCTGGCCCTCCAGACTCGCGAGCAGCACATCCGTCGCGACAAGGCCACCAGCAATATCTGTACCGCTCAGGTGCTCCTTGCCGTCACCGCTGCCGCCTTCGCCATTTGGCACGGGCCGAAGGGGCTCACCCGGATCGCCATGCAGGTACGCGATCGCGCTCACCAGCTCGCCTCCGCCCTGCGCGCCGGTGGCCTCGACG
The DNA here is from genome assembly GCF_000367205.1 of Cutibacterium avidum 44067. Classification (NCBI taxonomy): domain Bacteria; kingdom Bacillati; phylum Actinomycetota; class Actinomycetes; order Propionibacteriales; family Propionibacteriaceae; genus Cutibacterium; species Cutibacterium avidum. The sequence goes on from NC_021064.1 coordinate 1,569,724, forward strand.
TCTCCGATGATCTGTTCTTCGACACCATCCGCATCACCGCCACGGGCGGCGCCAAGGAGCTGTGGCACAGGGCCCGCGAAGGCGGGTACACCCTGGATCTCGTCGACGGGGACACCCTCCAGATCGCCGTGGACGAGACGGTGACCCCTGACGAACTGCGCGAACTCGCCCAGCTACTGGGCGGCGACAGCGAGAGCCTCACGTCTCCGACTGACGAAGTTTGGCCGGAGGATCTGCGCCGCACGACCGATTTCATGACGCACCCGGTGTTCTCGAGCTACCACACCGAGACTGCCATGATGCGTTATCTCAAGAGGTTGGCGGACCGTGACTACGGCTTGGACCGCGGCATGATTCCGCTCGGCTCGTGCACCATGAAGCTCAACGCGGCAGCCGAGATGGAGGCCATGACCTGGCAGGAATTCGGCCAGATGCACCCCTTCGCCCCGGTGGAGGATCAGGCCGGAAGCCTGAGGCTCATCAGGGACCTCGAGATCTGGCTCGCCGAGCTCACCGGCTACGACACCGTCTCCCTGCAGCCCAATGCGGGTTCCCAAGGGGAGTACACCGGCTTGGCAGCCATCCGCGGCTACCACCTGTCTCGTGGGGACACCGAGCGCACCGTGTGCCTCGTTCCGGCCTCGGCCCACGGCACCAATGCGGCGTCGGCGGCCTTGGCCGGCCTCAAAGTCGTCGTGGTCAAGTCCAATGACGATGGCACCATCGACCGAGACGACTTGGCTGCCAAGATCGCCGAGAATGAGGGTCGCATCGCAGCGATCATGATCACCTACCCCTCGACCCACGGCGTCTACGAGGACGGCGTGCGTCAGGTCTGTGACATGGTCCATGAGGCTGGCGGGCAGGTCTACATCGACGGGGCGAACTTCAACGCCTTGGTCGGATGGGGACAGTTCGGCCACATCGGCGGCGACGTCAGCCACCTCAACCTGCACAAGACCTTCGCCATCCCCCATGGTGGTGGCGGTCCTGGTGTCGGCCCCGTGGCTGCCAAGTCGCACTTGGCCCCCTTCCTGCCTGGGCACCCGCTCAATCCGCGCAACGAGCATCCGCTCAATGGTGGCGGGACGGTCACCCACGACGGTCACGCGGTGTCCGCAGCCCCTTACGGATCGGTGTCCGTGCTGCCCATTTCGTGGGCGTACCTGCGACTCATGGGTCTTGAGGGCCTGCAGTTCGCAACGGAGGTGGCTGTCCTCAACGCCAATTACATTGCGCACCGTATTCAGGACAAGATCCCGGTCCTCTACACCGGTCAGAACGGTTACGTGGCTCATGAGTGCATCCTCGATCTGCGCCCGCTGACGGCCGAGACGGGTATCACCGTTGACGACGTCGCCAAGAGGCTCATCGACTATGGCTTCCACGCCCCGACGATGAGCTTCCCAGTTGCCGGAACCCTCATGGTCGAGCCGACCGAGTCGGAGGACCTCGCCGAGCTGGACCGCTTCTGCGACGCGATGCTAGCGATTGTCGAGGAGGCTCGAATGGTGCAATCAGGTCACTGGCCTGCCGACGACAACCCGCTCGTCAATGCTCCGCATCCGGCCGCCCGCCTAGTGGCCGTCGAGTGGAACCATCCTTACTCTCGCGAGTTGGGCTGCTATCCCGGCATGCGTCTGGGCGTGCAGCGCGATCAGGAACGCGGGCTGGACGTCAGCGCCTTCACCCGGATCCAGGCCAAGTACTGGCCTCCGGTGGGCCGAGTCGACAACACCTACGGAGACCGTCACCTGGTGTGCACCTGTCCGCCTCCCGAGGCATTTGAGGACTGATTCGTTGGAAGACTGATCAGAGTCAGAACTGGCCGGGGCCCGATCCGTGTGGATCGGGCCCCGGCCAGTTGTTCGTCAGGGTGGGGAGCAGCCTCGCGGCTCGGGATGGGTCAGAAAGCTGCCTGCGAGATGACCCTGTCACTCCCCAGGGCGAGGGCGCGGGTGGCACGCTCGGCAGCGTCGAGATCGCTCATCGTGATGGCATCAAGAATGTCACGATGCTGGACCAGGTTGGCGCGATCCTCCTCGGTCAGCTCTCGGTCCTCGTACTGCTCAGCAAGGTAGCTGAGCATCATCGGGACGTGAGCGACATACAACGGATTGCGAGTCGCCGCGAGAAGGCCACGGTGGAAAGCATGGTCGTGATGGGCGAGGCCCTTGGAATCACCATTACGAATGGCCTCTGTCATGCCGGACACGGCGTCCTGCAACAACTTGAGGTCGGCCCCGTCAGCACGTTCGGCCGCGAGTCGAGCCGCAGTGGGTTCCAGCGCAATACGCAGCTCGTTCGTCCAGGTCATCTCCTGCTCACGTTTGTTGCCAGACATGTGCCAGTGCACCACTTTGGGAGACAGCACGTCCCACTGATGGGGTGGCAGCACTGTCACACCAACGTGGCGCCGGGAGCGCACCAGGTTCAAGGACTCGAGAATCTTGACTGCTTCGCGGCAGACGGAACGAGATGCTCCTGACTCCTGCTCGATGTCCTCCAACCGCAGCACGTCACCAGCTTGAAGATCACCGTCGACGATGCGAGCGCCCAAGCGGCTCGCGACCGATGAAGCGAGGAATTCCTGAGGCATGAAAGGAACGATAACGCATGTCTCCCAACACGGCCCGATTCCCCTTGGGAAAGCTCACCAATTGGTATCGACAGTGCCGCGTAACAACGGTTTCATCCCCTCATAGGATGTTTACACCCCGCCGACGCGGGATTTCTTCGAGCTGTGCCTTTCCTGAGATCCTTTGAGGTTTTTCGAGGCAGCGATCACTGCGAACTCATTGCCTGGTGAGCCTCCGCGACGATCTCCCTCATGGCGTCCGCAGCAGCCTCTGGATCATGGGCAGCAACCGCATCCGCAATGTTGCGATGGAATCCAATCGCCTCTTGTCTAGGCTCGAAGGGCATGAGGTGAGTACGTCCTTTCAGGACGGCGGCGACAATATTGACGTGAGAGGCGACGAGCGGATTGTGAGAAGCCTGAAGTAGAGCGGTGTGAAAACCTATGTCGCAGTGCAGATACTCGTCAAGATCACCATCAGCGGCGGCCGCGATCATCCCAGTGACGGCCAGAGACATCGTCGCCGCTTCGTCTCGGGTGGCGCGCTTGGCGGCCAACTCGGCAGCCAGCGGCTCGACGGCCGACCTCAGCTCACTGATCCAGGTGATCTCCTCGTCCCTTCTGGGACCAGCCAGGAACCACTCAATGACGGCGGGGGAACTGACGTCCCACTCTGATTCATCCGTGACGACAATGCCAACCCGTCGCCGGGCACGCACCATGTGAAGAGCCTCGAGAAGCTTGACCGCTTCTCGGGTGACAGACCTGGAAACTCCGAATTCTGCGTCAAGTTCCTCGAGCCTCATCGCTGTTCCAGGAGCGACGTCGCCACTGACGATCCGAGCCCCGATGACGTTCGAGACCGTGATGGCCATAGAGGAATCTGACATGACCATAACCCTAGCGATACCAACCCGCCCACACCTGGCACACAACGACGTCATGACCCTCTTTTCGGGATGTGATTTCAAACCCTAATTCCCTGTACAGATCTGATCTCAACGCGTACACTCGGTCAGGTCAATGACGACTGAGACATCTGGGGAGGACCTTCATGAGTGTCATCCAATCGCGCCACCGCGTGCCACCAACCGTTGTCATGGGTGTGGCTGGAGCTGGCAAGACGGACATCGGCGCCATGCTCGCCCAACGCCTCGACGTGGACTTCATGGACGGCGACGACCTCCATCCTCAGGCCAACATCGACAAGATGGCTTCTGGACACTCCCTCAGCGACGACGACCGGCATCCCTGGTTGGCGAACATCGCAACCTGGCTCGGTGAGCGCACTGATGGCGGGGCCGTCGTGGCGTGCTCGGCCCTCAAGCGCATCTACCGCGATCAGCTCAGGCGTGCCTGCCCGGACCTCGTCTTCGTCCATCTGGCCGGCGATCGCGAGGTCGTCACCGAGCGAGTCAAGGCTCGCGCCGGCCACTTCATGCCAGCCAGCCTCGTTGATTCCCAGTACGCCACCCTCGAGCCCCTTGCCGCTGATGAGGTCGGCATCACCCTCAACTTCAACGCTACCCGAGAGGAACTCACCGACGAGGCAGCCACCTGGTTGGCCAACCTCGACTGACACCACACCCCGGACTCAAGGAGGAGTCAATGCCCGTCATCCTCGAGACAACGGCCGGCGCCGGCCAGTTGATCGCGGCAGCCATCATCGGATTCGCCCTCATCATCACTCTCATCACCAAGTTCGAGCTCCACCCCTTCCTCTCCCTGACGATCGGTGCGCTGACTGTCGGAGCCATCGCCCAGCTCTCCCTCACGGAAATGCTGGAGTCCTACTCCACGGGAGTGGGATCGACGGTCGCGTCGGTCGGCGTTCTCATCGCCCTAGGGGCGATCATCGGTAAATTACTCGCCGACTCCGGTGGCGCTGACGAGATCGTCGACACCTTGGTGTCTAAGGCCTCCGCCGCCACCCTGCCGTGGGCCATGGCCCTCATTGGTGCCGTCATCGGCCTGCCGATGTTCTTCGAGATCGGCCTCGTACTGCTGGTCCCCGTCATCCTGCTGGTGACCCGCCGGTCCAAGTTGCCCCTCATGAAGGTCGCCATCCCGGCCCTAGCAGGCTTGTCGACGATGCACGCCCTCGTTCCGCCGCATCCTGGCCCGCTGGCTGCCATCGGGCTGTTGAAGGCCGACCTCGGCGTGACCCTGGGTCTGGGCGTCCTCATCGCCATCCCGACGGTCGTCGTCGCCGGTCCGCTCTTCTCTCGGCTGGCTGCCCGCTGGGTGCCCGTCGATGCCCCTGACCTCTTCCTCAATTCCGATGAGAACGGACGCTCCGGTATTGCCCCCGGTCACCCGAAATTCTCGGTCACCCTCATGACCGTCTTGTTGCCCGTGATCCTCATGATGGGCAAGGCCCTCGCGGACATCCTTGCCGACAAGAGCACCGTCGTCCGCAACATCCTGGACTTCCTGGGCCAACCGATGTTCGCCCTGCTGCTGACCACCCTGCTGGCGATCTTCACCTTGGGCAAGGCATCCGGGATGGACAAGGAGGCCATCAGCGTCAGCATCGGAGCCTCCCTTCCTCCGATCGCCGGCATCCTCCTCATCGTCGCCGCCGGCGGCGGTTTCAAGCAGATCCTCGTCGACACCGGCATTGCCAAGCTACTGGCCAATGGCATCACCGGATCCTCCGTCTCGCCGCTGCTGATGGCCTGGTTGGTGGCTGTCGTCATTCGGTTGGCGACCGGGTCGGCAACCGTCGCAACCGTCACCGCCGCGGGCATCCTCGAGCCGGTGGCCGCCACCATGCCGTCCACCCATGCCGCCCTGCTGGTGCTCGCCATCGGCTGTGGTTCGGTCTTCTTCTCCCACGTCAATGACGCCGGCTTCTGGCTCATCAAGGAGTACTTCGGCATCTCCGTGGGCGAGAACATCAAGAGCTGGTCCCTCATGGAGACGGTGCTGTCGGTCTGTGGCCTGCTGCTCGTACTGCTGGTCTCCGTCATCATCTGACCACACCTGCGCGACAACACACGACGGCCGGCCCCCAACGCGGGAACCGGCCGCCGTGTCAGTCCTCGAGGACTCACTGCTCCTGATGATCACCCGAGCCGACCTGAGCCTGGTCGACCGCGGCGTCGATGGTGGTCGATCCATGCTTGACCTCCACCTTGCGCGGCTTGGCAGCTTCGGCGACCGGGATCGTCAAGGTCAGCACACCATCGGTGTACTCGGCCGTGATCTGATCAGTGGCCAATCCATGCCCAAGGGTGAGCTGGCGGGCGAAGGTGCCCATGGCGCGCTCTCGGGAGATCCACTGCACCTCCTGGGACACCTTGGCGGCGCGCTCGGCGCGGATGGTCAAGGTGCGATCGTCGACGTCGATGTCAATGGACGCCGGGTCCACTCCCGGAAGGTCCACAGCCACCATGTAGTTGTCGCCGTCTCGGTAAAGATCCATGGGAACCGCCACGGCCGCCGGCGTCCTGGTGACGTCGGAGAGCAGACGATCCATCTCACGGAACGGGTCAAAGGTACGAGCCATGTCAACACTCCTGTGGATTCAGCAGTTTCCTGCATCGACTCAGTCTGAGTCGTGATGACTCAAGTTTAACCATGAGTCACCCCGACTCAACAAGAGGGTTGCGTGTAGTTCGCTCAAGGCTCACATGTCCTGAACTCCGTTGTGCCTTCGATTGATGTGTCGACCGTTGGTGAGGAAGGGAACTGCGACGTCGCAGAACTCGTCCGCCTTGGTGATGTGGGTGCGGTGGCCTCCCTCAATGGTAGTCAATCTGGCATCCGGTAGAGCCTTCGCCACGTCCCGCAGCCTGTCCTGACGCAGGTATGACGACTTCCCTCCCCCGATGATGAGAACCGGCATCGCCATTCGGGCACATCCGTTCCACCACTGCGGATTGGGTTTGAGTAATTCGAGGCTGACCTTCCACACCATCTTGGGATCGAACTTCTTGCGTCCAGCCAGAGCCGCCACCTCCATGATCAGAGCGTCTGCGTATCTCCTCATGGGCGGAGGATCCTGTCGAACCCGTCGCAGCACCGGCATGTCCTCCAGCAGCACGCGATCGAATCGTTCAGGCTGACGTTGGGCAACCATTGACGCCACCAGAGCCCCCAGGGAGTGGCCAACCAGGGCACACCTTTCGATCTTGCGGGCGTCCATCTGCTCGATGATGTCGGTCGCGAAGGCCTCGAGAGGATAGTCAGTTCCCACTCCCCGACGAGTGTCGATGGGTCCGTGGCCCAGCAGGGACAACTGATGGACGGGAACTCTCTCGACGTTGAATGCCAGCACTAACCCGCCCCAGGTGGTTGGCGAACTGGTGATTCCATGGACAGCGACGACAGGAAGATCCGTGTTCACCTCTGGCACGATACCTGCGGCCGGTATTTCGACCCCACAACCACAGGAGGCACAGGCACATGGGAACGGTTCACATCCCCGGGGACGGACTCGTGGCTCTGGCCGCCGCCTTGAGATTGGCCCGGGTCGGACACGACGTCACCGTCGTCACCTCCTCACCGCGGTGGCGAGCTAACGCCGAACGTCCATTGGCGCCCGAGATTGGCGCCACCCTGGAGTTGCCCTCCGCGTGGCGGGACCTCTTCGCAAAATCTGGACGCGCGATGGAGGCAGAACTGGCTGGGATCGACATCGATCTGGTCGAGGAACCTGATCGCCACGTCCTGGCAGGAGATGAGACGGTGACGATGCCGACGGAACGGGGAGCGCAGATCCACACCGTCCGGGACCGTTACGGCGAGTGCACGGCGAACAAATGGCGTGAGGTCCTCGACCACGCCGATGACGTCTGGCAAGCTCGCCGTCGCAACGGAGTCGAGGACGCAGTGACCTCAAGACCCACCCCTCTCCCGGAGCCCATCCATGTCGATCTGTGCTCGCCTCTTGCCGAACTGTCCGCAGATGAGACCCAGCTCGCCGTCATGCGCGTCTTCGGATGCTGGAATCTCGTCGGCCCCCAGGGTCCCACCGACCTTCAGCCCTTGTTGGACCTCCTCGACCAGAGGCTGATCAGACGCGGAGTGAAGATCGATCCGGCCCCGACACCGACCCCGGACGCCATCATCGACACCATCCCCCCACCCCCTCGCCGTTCCTGGTGGCGTCGCGCGCCTCGTCCCTGGTCATCCCCCACCGTCACCGTCACCACCAATGACGAGCAGCCCGCTCACGACAACATGGATCACAGGATGGAGTGGCGGCCCGAGGGACTCGTCGAGACATGGACCTGGTGGGACGGCACCCAAACGCACCGGATCCGCCACGACCACACCCACCCGGTCGCCGACCCTGGCATGGGCACCGTGTGGTCGGCGTGGCGGGATCGTCCCCCCATGGCATGGAGTCTGCACGGATCAGTTCCAACCCTGCCCGCCTCTGCCGCCTCCCATGGCGGCCCGGAACCCTGGGCGCAACTGTTGACCGGGGCTCTGGCGGCCTATCTCACCCACGAACGTCTCACCGGAGAGGACATTCGCCCCACCAACAAGGTCATCGGTGCGGCGGGTCGTCCGCGGCGAGGGCATGGTTCCACCAATGGGGCCTCCGCGCGTAAACTTGCCCGTTAGCCCCGCGACACCGAGTCCGAGGCAGACTCTCGTGAAGGACGACTTTGACCGAACACGGCACTTCGACCACTGATCCTCGCGTTGTGAAAGCTGAGATCGCCAAGGAACAGGCCCATGTCGACCGGGTCCGCGCTCAACTGGAGATCGACGAGAACAAGGCTCGCATGCTGGCCACGGCTGGCCAGGACATGTACCGCTCCGATCGCACCAGTTGGGTCCGCGAAGAGGACGGTACGGCGATGTTCGAACGCGATGCCTTCTCCTACAACGCGGCCAAGAGGTTGGCAATCCTCGATGCCGAACACGAGGGTTTGGTCTTCGGTCGACTTGACCTCGCTGACGATGACGAGGTGCGTCACATTGGGCGCATCGGCGTGCGTGACGCTGATTACGAGCCCCTCGTCATCGACTGGCGCGCCCGCGCCGCCGAGCCCTTTTATCGCGCCACCCCGTCCGATCCGATGGGTGTGATCCGTCGTCGTGTGCTGCGCTGCCGGGACGACAAGGTCCTTGGCATCGAAGACGACCTGCTGGACTCCACCTCGCAGGCCGACCTGCCGATCGTCGGGGAGGGAGCCCTCATGGCCGCCCTCTCACGGGCTCGCGACACCCAGATGCACTCCATCGTCTCGACCATCCAGGCAGAACAGGATGAGGCCATTCGTGCCCCTTACCAGGGCGTGACGACGATCATGGGCGGGCCTGGAACCGGCAAGACGGTCGTCGCCCTGCATCGTGCCGCCTTCCTGCTGTACTCCCATCGAGCCCGGCTGGAGAACGGCGGGGTGCTCGTCATCGGACCGTCCTCGGTCTTCATGAGTTACATCGAGCGGGTGCTCCCCAGTCTCGGCGAGGACTCCGTCACCCTCCGCTCCGTCGGCCAGGTACCCTCTGACATCCTTAGGTTCTCCTCCGATCGCCTCGACGAGCCCCGCACGGCCAACATCAAGGGCAGCCTTGACATGGTCGATGTGCTCACCCGACTGGTCAATCTACCGATGTCGGCCGAACCGGATTCGATGCGCCTTCGAGTCACAGTCAAGGGTGAGGTGCTCACCCTGGGTTCTCACGCCCTGGCCGCCACCCGCCATCACATCCTCAAACGCAACCGATACAACGACGGTCGCGAAGCTGTTGAGGCCTCGCTCAAGGATCAGCTGTGGAACATCCTTCCTGAAGACGTCAGCTCCGCCCATGACCTGAGCAAGGAGCAATTCGACGACCTGGTCTCCTCCCAGGCGTCCTGGCGAATGTTCCTCAATGCCTGGTGGCCGACCCTGTCGGCCACGGACGTCCTAGCCCGGCTGGCTGACCCGGCGGTCGTCAAGGCGGTTGCTCCGGACTGGGATGACGAGACCTGTCAGCTCGTCGTCAACTCCATCCCCACCGAGGTGGACCGGCGTGGACGCCGTGACTGGTCGGTGGCAGACATGGCCCTGCTGGATGAACTGGCCGCTCTGCTGGGTCCAGTTCCGCCCGAGCCTGATGCGGAGGACCCAGTCTTCATCGAGGGCGGGGACGCCGAGGAGCTCGTCACCCTGAGCGACCGCCTCCATGATGCTCGTCAGATCGATGAGGACGAGCCGCGAGACACCTACGCCCACGTCCTCGTCGACGAGGCCCAGGACATCTCGCCGATGCAGTGGCGAATGATTGGGCGACGTGGCCCGCAAGCCTCCTGGACGATCGTCGGGGATCCGGCCCAGTCGGCCTTCCCCCACCCGGAGCAGACCCGGTCTGCCCTCGACGAACTGGTGGGCAATGCTCCCTCACGAACCTTCACGCTGACGAAGAACTACCGATCCCCGGCGGAGGTCTTCGACCTTGCCGCGGAGGTCGTCGTCACCGTCCAGCCCGATGCCGACCTTCCTCAGGCGGTGCGCTCGGTGGGGGTGCAGCCAACCGTGGTGCGTACCGATGCCCTGTGGGCCGAAGTGCGCTCCCAGCTCGACGATATGCTTCAGGAGGTTGACGGGACGATTGGTCTGGTCTGCCCGGCGAGTCTGGTCGACCAGGCTGGCGACCTCGCCACGGATCCACGCATCATCCCGGTGACGACGATGCAGGCCAAGGGACTCGAGTATGACGGCGCAGTCGTCGTCGATCCGGAACGCATCGTCTCCGAGACGGGGAACCCCACGAGCGGCGTCCGGGTGCTCTATGTCGCCCTCACCCGTCCGACCCAGCGTCTGGCAGTCGTCGGGCTCAAGCAGCTGGAGTCGCCTCGAAATCTGCAGGCAGATCAGCCAGTTGCGGCCGACGCCGGGCGAGCATGGTCCGAAGCTCTGTGGTCGCACGAGACCTGTTAAGCGTGTAGTAGTGCAGACCGGGAGCGCCGCTGTCGAGGAGCTCACAGCACATGTCGACGGCGGCCTCCAGACCAATGCGCCGCACGGCTGCCTTGTCCTCCTTGACGGCCTCGATCCTGGCCACCAGCTCAGCCGGGACGTCGGTGCCGGACAATTCGGCGAAGCGACGAATCTGGCCGTACGAGGTGATCGGCATGATTCCCGGGATGATCGGGATGTCACAGCCCATTGCGCGCACCCGATCCACGAGTCGCTGGTAGTGGGAGGGGAGGAAGAACAGCTGGGTGATGGCGAAGGATGCCCCCGCCTCGGCCTTGTCGACGAGGATGCGCGCGTCGAGGTCGATGTCGGCGGACTCCGGATGACCGTCCGGGAAGGCCCCGACTCCGACGCATGCCTCGGGGTGAACCCGTTTGACGAGCCGGACGAGCTCGGTGGCGTTGGGCAGGCCCTCGGGATGGGCGACCCAGGGCTGCCCTGCCCCACCGGGCATGTCTCCTCGGACGGCAAGGATGTGGTTGACCCCCGACTCGGCATAGTCAGCGACCATCTGCTCGAGGTCGGACACCGACTGGACGACACAGGTGAGGTGACCGACGGTTCGCAACCCCGTCGAGACCATGTGCTGGGTGCAGCGGAGAGTGCGATCACGTCGTGACCCGTTTGCCCCATAGGTCACCGAGATGAAGTCAGGAGCCATCGGGACGAGAGCGTCGGTGGCGCTCCAGAGCCGATAGACATCGTCCTCGCTGCGCGGTGGCATGAACTCAAACGAGTGCAGGGGGCGATCCCCCGCGGCCAGCAGGTCGGCAATGGTCGGCTTCTGGGTCTGCATGGCGTCAGGCTAGGCGGCGCGTCCATCCGATGAGCCTCCTGTCCAGCCTGCGGACTCGTCTGCAGCCGTCAGACCGCCCTATGCTGGCTTCATGTTCCCCTTTGACCCGTCCGCTCCGGTCAGCGCCGATTTCCGAGAGTCTGTGAGTGCGAGAATCGCCACCTTCCTCGACGGCGAGAAGGGGGTTGTCGACGCGATCGGTGCCGAGCTGTCCCCTGTTCTTGACGCTGCCCGCGACTATACCGGTGGCGGCAAGAGGCTTCGTCCCGCCTTCTGCTACTGGGGCCATGTGGCTGCCGCAGGACAGCCCGCGGAACCGAGCGGGCTGCTGCAGGCCGCCGCCAGCCTCGAGCTGCTGCACGTGTCGGCCCTGGTGCATGACGACCTCATGGACCACTCCGACACCCGGCGCGGTCTCCCGTCGGTGCATCGTCGCTTCGAGGCTGCTCATGCCGAAGCCAAGGGTGACGGCCCCTCCGAGCAATTCGGGTTCGACATCGCCATCCTGCTCGGTGACCTGCTGCTGATGTGGTCAGCCCAGATGTTCACCTCTGCATCCCTGGAGGCCAGCAAGCTCGTTGCCGCCACGCCTCTCCTGGACGCCATGCGCACCGAGGTCACCTGCGGCCAGGTCCTCGACGTCACCTCCCAGTCAGGAATGGCAGGGGCGGACTCCGAGTCAGCCCTTGATCTCGTCGGCCGGGTCGTGGAGTACAAGTGTGCCTCTTACACCGTGGTGCGTCCTTGCCAGATCGGGGTGGCCCTGGCGGGAGGTTCAGATCGCCTCCAGCAGACGATGGCCGATTTCGGCTCCCCCATCGGGCGGGCCTTCCAGTACCGCGATGACCTGCTCGGCATTTTTGGTGACGCCGTGCTCACCGGCAAGCCGGCCGGGGACGATCTGCGAGAAGGCAAGCGCACGGTACTCGTCGCCCATGCCCTCAACCAGGCTGACGCCAAGGACGCCGCCCGATTGGAAAGATTCCTCGGTCGCCCCGACCTCGACGACTCCGATGTCGCCACCGCCCGCCACATCATTGAGAGCAGCGGGGCCAAGGATGCCGTCGAATCCACCATCGACGAGTGCCACCGACGCGCTGTGGCAGCACTGGATGGCGCTGAGATGGCCGAGGCAGGTAGGACCGCTCTGCGCGAGCTGGCACGCCAGTGCGTCGAGCGTCGCTTCTGAGGTAACTGTCTCAGCCCAGCAAGAAGGCAAAGCCGTCGAGGTCGTCCTCGTCGAGACGTTGCCCGATGACGTCGACCAACCGTCCCCAGTCCTGGGGATTGCCGCGCTGGAAGGGCTGCCAGCCCGTCCACAACACGGCGGTGTCGCCCTCGACATCAGCCAGACAGTCACGCAACGCGTCGAGGTTGTGGCCGTACCAACTCGGAAAGGACAGAGTGTTCCCGAAGCCCGTCAGGACCGCGTCGAGGTCCGCCCCTCCGGCCATGTGGAAGATTCGCCATCCCGCGTTACGCCATACTCGTGCGACCTCGGATAGATCAGAAGCACTTGCCGGGTCGACGAGCATGATCCCGGGCCCAACGGGGCCTCCGGCCAGCGAACCTGCCTGGACGTCATTCTCGGTTGTCATCGGACGATCCTCCGGAACGTTGAGTAGTGGTCGGCGGTCCAGAAGCATGCCGCGTCAGAGCCACAGACGACGCGACGCGGGCCGCGACCGCTGACTCCCGGGGTGACGACGGTGTACTCGTGATACCACCCATCCTCGTGATGGGGCAACGCCCCGCTGTTGTTGTGATAGACGATGCCGTCACGTCGAAATGGGAACAGTCCGCCGGCATCGATGAGATTAAGGGTGTGCTGAGCCTCCGATGGGAGCTGGTCCTCCCTGATGGTGGGAAGACCGTCAGAGGACCGTGCGGTCGCCGAGATGGTCGCCCGCGAAGAGATTGGCGTGGAACTCACCGAAGCTGGACTGGAGGGGGCAGAACAGCCCATGACTACGGCAGACAGCAGAGCGACGAGCCAGACGGACCAACGGCAGGAACGAAGCCCATCCGCAACAGTCATGAGTTCAGCCTAAGGACTCGCCGGGTCATCCTCCGATCCCCTCATGGGGACTGCGCATACACTTCGAGGTGGGCCGCACCCCCTTCTTCCCCGACCGTGCGTGAGGCGTAATCGTGAGCATGACCATGAGCACTGACCCCTTGGTGGGTCACATCCTCGAGGGTCGCTACGAGATCGTGTCCAAAATCGCTCGTGGCGGGATGGCAACCGTTTATCGAGCCCAGGATTTGTGCCTTCCTCGCATTGTCGCGGTCAAGGTCATGCACGAGGGACTCGATGCGGAACTTGCGGAACGATTCGACTCCGAGGCCAAAGCGGCAGCCCGGCTCGTCAACCCTCATGTGGTGTCGGTCTTCGACCAGGGGATGGATGGGGATCGCCCGTTCATCGTCATGGAATACGTGCCTGGGTGCACCTTGCGCCACATCATCACCCAGGAGGCGCCCCTCACCCCAGTGCGGGCCCTTGATCTCCTCGAGCCGGTGGTGTCTGCCTTGGCCAGCGCCCATGAAGACGGGCTGGTGCATCGCGACGTCAAGCCCGAGAACGTCCTCATCTCCGACCGCGGCCAGATCAAGGTCGCTGACTTCGGTCTGGCACGTGCCGTCGGCAACCAGACGATGTCGGCGACCTCCGGGCAGCTGATCGGGACGGTGTCCTACATTCCTCCCGAAAGGGTGACGCGAGGCAGTTCCGACGAACGCTCGGACATCTACTCCGCCGGCATCGTGCTCTTCGAGATGCTCACCGGCCACAAACCCCATACCGGGGACTCCCCCATTCAGGTGGCATGGGCGCACGTCAACAAGGACGTGCCCGCCCCCTCCCAGTACCTGGCCAATGGCACCCGTGCTGAGCGAGACATCGCCTGGCTCATTCCGGGCTACCTCGACGGCTTGGTGCGGGCATGCACATCGCGCGACCCAGCCAAGCGTCCTTCCGATGGACGAGCCCTTCTCGACCTGATGCGTCGTGTTCGCCACACCCTCTCGACGGGGCGAAGTGACGACCCGGCTCTGGCTGCCCTGCAGGCACGCGCATCCCGGCCCAGTGTCGTCATCACCGATCCCGTGGCACATGCTCTCCAGGGATCCACTGATCGTTCCACCCGCCGTCGTGGTGAGCCGATTCACCCCGGGACGTCGTCGGTACCGCCGTGGTCACGCAGCAACGCCACACCGGTGTCCCCGCGCACTCCCGTCTCGACACCGGATTCTCCATCGTCACCGATGGATCGGCGCCCCGCTCCCCAACCAAGCCGGCCCGCCGCACTCGTCAACCGTGGTCGACCGCGTCCTGCACATCGACCAACCAACCAGCCAACCCCGCACTCCCGATTGGCGCAGGACGCCGTCCATCGCCGTCGTCGCGGGGTCATCGCCACCGTCTTCATCGTCCTGGTGGCGGTGCTGTGCGCATATCTGGTCTTCCACTTCGCGTCCTCCCAGTACTCCGCGAGCGGGCTTCCAGGAACAAATTCGGTCGCTCGAACAGCCGTTCACAACGAATCATCCGGAGTGCACACCGTCTCACAAAATATTTGACGTCATTTTGGGTTGCAGAGCGAAGATTATCCCGCGTATCATCTGATTCGTGGTTGGTTTTCGTTCTTCGCGCCTTGCTGTGCCCGCACTTCTTCTCATGGCTGCTCTCTGGGGATCGACCCTGGTCGTCATGAAGGGCGTCTACGCCCACATGAGCCCGGAGAACCTGCTCGCCTGTCGTTTTGCCCTCGCTGCGGCCGCCTTCGGGATTCTCTTTCCCAAGGCTTGGCACACGGACATGCGCACCATCACCAAGGGAGCCGTCCTCGGCGTCCTCTTCGCTTCCGGACAGCTGCTCCAGGCCATCGGACTGAGCAGCACCGAGGCCGCGACGAACGGATTCATCGCCAGCCTGTACGTCGTCTTCACCCCGCTGCTGGCAGCCGTCATCTTCCGCAGGAAGGCGTCCAATGCCGTGTGGGGAGCTGTTGCCCTGGCGACCGTCGGTATGGGAGTGCTGGCCCTTGACCCGTCCTCAATCGGGAGCGGGTTCGGTGGTGTCGGCCAGCTGTTGACCCTGGCGTCCGCCCTGGCCTACGCCGGCCACATCGTAGCGACCGGACGTTTCGCCAATCCGTCCAATGTCGCGTCGCTGGGACTCTACCAGACCATCACTGTCGCCGTCGTCTGTACCATTGCAGCCTTGCCCGGCGGCCTGAGTGCCCCCACTCACATGGAGGATTGGCTCGCCCTGACCTACCTCGCCGTCATCTGCGGCACCCTGACGACCTTCATGCAGAGCTGGGGCCAAGCCCGCGTCGAGTCCACCCGTGCCGCCGTCATCATGTGCACCGAGCCGCTGTGGGGAGCCATCTTCGCCATCGGCCTCGGCGGCGAGACCCTCACCGGTCGTATCACGATCGGCGGTATCGCCATCCTGGCCGCCATGGCCCTCGCCGTCCGCCCGCCTCGTCGGCGTCGCGGTGCACCTCAGCACCACACCGAGCCTCCGGCGTCCCAGGTCGATCCGGCCTGGGCTCCGAGGTTCGGCATGGACCGAATGCTCTGAATCCTTTAAAAATCAGTCCTCGGGAACTTCCCAGGGGTGGCCACCGCGTAGATCGTGGAAGATGGTCGGGACCATCTCCTGGTGACGATCGAAGGCCAGCTGCCAGCCTCGCTCGTTGAGCAAGCCGTCATGGATGAGGAATCCATGACGGGCCCCCACAGACCTTGCGAAGTCGAGGGTCTCCTTCATGGCCGCCCATGGACCATGGGCTGGGCAAGCCAGGACGTCGACTCCTCGCGGAGTCTCGTCCAGCTCGTCACCGGGATGGAAGAGGATCGTGCCGAGTCCCTCACCGATGAGGTACCCGACGTTGCCGATCGGCTCGAGATCCCGATGGATGATCGCGTGATGACCACCCACAGCCTCGATCCTTACCTCACCGAGCTGCAACACGTCACCTGGAGAGATGGGATCGGCGTCAAGGGCAGGGACCTCGTGGCACGCACCCTCCTCAGCACGGACGACGGCCCCGGAGTTGGCGTCGACCAGAGCACCAACGTGATCAGGATCAACGTGATCGGGGTGGCGATGGGTGACGAGGATGGCGTCCAGGCCGGTCAGCCCGTGCCAAGCCTGGCTGAAGTTGCCAGGGTCGACGAGGATCCGCTTCCCGGCTGCTTCGACGAGGATGCAGGAGTGCCCCAGATGCGTGATTCTCATGTCTCTAGTGTCCCGCCGCCACCAGCCGACGGCAACCAGTTCAGCGACATTCGCCGCTGAACTCGCCCACCTGACTCATCACAGATCGATGCCGCGGAACCTCGCCAGCGGGCTGACGGCATTGCGCTTGAGACGACCGTCAGCCAGCCTCTCGGCAATCATGAAAGCCAGTTCCAAGGACTGGTTTCGGTTCAGACGCGGGTCGCACGCGGTTTCGTACCGATTTGCCAGGTCAGCCTCGGCGAGCATGTCGATGCCGCCCAGACACTCCGTGACGTCGTCACCGGTCAACTCGATGTGCACGCCCCCTGGCCAGGTGCCCAGCTCTTCGTGGACGTCGAAGAAGCCATTGACCTCGTCGCAGACATCAGCGAACGACCGCGTCTTGTAACCGTTGTCGGTCTCGAAGGTGTTGCCGTGCATCGGGTCACAGCTCCACACCACCTTGCGGCCGGTGGTCTCGACCGCCTCGATGACCTTCGGCAGGTTGGTGCGTACTGCCTTGCTGCCCATCCGGGTGATGAAGGTGAGACGTCCGGGCTCGTGGTCCGGGTCAAGAGAATCTGCGATGGCGACGGCATCCTCCCATGTCGTCGTCGGGCCGAGCTTGATTCCCAATGGGTTGCGTACATGACGCAGGAACTCGACATGGGCGCCGTCGAGCTGACGGGTCCGCTCGCCGATCCACAGCAGGTGACCCGAGCAGTCGTAGGGCAGCTGGGAGCGTGAGTCGATCCTCGTCATGGCGTGCTCGTAGTCGAGCAGCAGGGCCTCGTGGCTGGCGTAGAAGTCGACGGTGGACAGCTGATCGTCCTCGACTCCACAGGCCATCATGAAGACCAGTGCCCGCTCAATCTCCGATGCCAACGCCTCGTACCGGGCCTCGACGTTGGAGTTACGCACGAAGTCGGCATTCCACGCATGGATGCCACGCAGGTCGGCGAAGCCACCGGTGGCAAACGCCCGCACCAGGTTCAGGGTCGCTGCTGACGCGTTGTACACCCCGACCAGACGTTTGGGATCGTGCACGCGTGCCTCCGGGGTGAACTCAAACCCATTGACGGCGTCACCCCGGTAGCTGGGCAGCGTGAGGCCGCGTCGGGTCTCGGTGTCCTTGGAGCGCGGCTTGGCGTACTGTCCGGCGATCCGGCCAACCTTGACCACCGGGAGCTGACCGGCATAGGTCATGACGACTGCCATGGACAGCAGCACACGGAGTTTTCCTTTGATATTGGCGGCATTGACGCCGGCGAAGGTCTCCGCGCAGTCGCCACCTTGCAGTAGGAAGGCCTCGCGATTGGCAACCGCTGCCAGATGGGCGCGAAGGTCATCGCACTCCCCTGCGAACACCAGTGGAGGCAGAGCGCGAAGCTGTTCGATCACCTCGCCAGTCGCCTGGGGATCGGGGTAACTCGGTTGCTGGACCCGGGGCAGGGCGTTAAGGGCCTCAAGACTGGGAACGCTCTGGGACATGGCCGGGAGTCTACTTCCCCTCACCGCCATCATTGCTTCCGTTCCGCACAGTGAGGGACTTGACAGTCTCACTCAGGCCCGTGCTCGACCCGGCTCTCACCGGCCCGGGTGAATGCCGTGTTCTGCCAACCGATCAGCCAGCGAGGCCTTGCGGGCCTGAAGCTGAGCAGCCAGTCGGGCCTTCTCCTCCTCGCGGGCAAGCTCCTCGGCGTCGCGGGCGTTCTCCTGGCTCAACTGTTCCTCCTCGGCCTGACGGCGCCTCTTGCGATCCCGCCTCAGCTTGTGCATACGTGAGATCCAGATGAGTGGGCGCGGCCGAAGATCTCCCCTCACCGCCGGATGGTCCTGGTAGGTCAGTCCCGTGAGATCACACAAAGCCAGAGCGATGTCGTCGGCAGCCGCTCTCAGGACCGCGTGGGAGTGCGGCGTGGCGGCATGGCGAGACAGGTCGACAGGATCACCGAGGACAAGCCCTCCGTCGGTGACCTGAGCTGGCACGACGAGGGCCCCGGCAGCAAGCGCCAACCGGGCAACCTCGACGTCAACCCGATGGATCTGCCCTGCCCAGCTGTGTACCCCCTCAGGTGCCATGACGACGACGCAACCCTGAGACAGGTGTTCTCGTGCCTCGCCATGGGATTGCTCGCCCCTGGACCGACGCCCGGACATCCGGTGGACCTTGCGTTTCGCTCCTGACAGGCACTGCTCGGCCGTCGCCAGATCTCCGCGACGACGCAGATGAACCGCAACGATCACTGGTTGAGCGGGCAAGGGTTGGCCTGTCACCTCGCCATGGGATCGACGCAACCAGTTCATACCATCAGGCCTTCGCCACGCGGGGCGGCGGCACGGGCTTACCGCCTGGTCGGGGTTTGACGAACTTCGAGACATCCTTGCCCCGGAGATTGCCGTGCTTCACCCGGAAGCCATACACGTCGACATATCCTTGGCCGGTGAGATCGCTGATCGCTCCCATCACCTCGTCGGTAACCCAGCGCAGTACCGCAGTCTCCTCGGTACGATCAGCCAGCACGTCGAAGTGCATGGGCTTGCCGAAGACGACGGTCGGGTGCTCCAGCAACGGGATGCCGAGAACCTTGCGCCTCACCGTGGTACCGCTGATGCCCACCGGCACGACCGGAGCTCCCGAGCCCAGGGTCATCCGGGCAACACCCGTCTTACCCTTGTAGAGTCGGCCATCAGGAGAGCGAGTTCCTTCCGGGAAGATGCCGACCAGGCCGCCCTCGGCGAGTCGGCGTTCCACCGGCCCCATGGCATTGACGCTGGTGCGGCCACCTGAGCGATCCAGCGGCACCTGATCAACCGCGCGCAGGAACCACGCAACCACCTTCGACCAGAATCCGCGGTCCCCGGCAAAGAGCTCCTTCTTGGCCGGGTAGGTGAGTTTCCGATCAATCATGGACGCCACGATGATGGGGTCCAGGGCCGCAATGTGGTTACAGGCCAGGATCACCCCACCCTCGGCGGGTATGTTTTCCTCACCGATGACACGGGGGTGCCACAGGGCTCGCACTCCTGGTCCGAAGAGCGCATACTTGAAGAACTCGTACCACATGGGGCCTCCTCGGCGACCAAGCCTAGCGGCACCTCGAGTTCCCTGACGGGTGGAGGGATAATGGACAGCGACGACAACGATGTCGATGCCGCATTCGAGGAGCTCATTGGTCGCGAATTCGGGGAGGTTGTCACCGCCCCGGGGCGCCCTCCTCCCCAGGACCGACCGGCACGGCGTGCCCCGGCTCCCATTCCCCCGGAGCCGGCACCCGATCCCGATGAGATCGATGGGCCATCACCCGTCGAATCACCATCCCCGACGAGCCCGGTCACAAAGGTCGGACTCATCCTGGTGGCAATCTGCATCGTCACGGTGTTGCTGTCCATGGGAGGGATCAACGTCCCCGATACAGCGCTCATTCTGGCGATGACGTCAGGAGGAGCCGGAGTGAGCCTACTCATCTGGCAAGCCATCACCCGACGGGAACGCGACGACGCCGGCCCGTGGGGCAATCATTCTCGGCTGTAGCCGCTCATCTGTCCCGGACGACGGGCCCGGTAAGGGTCTCAGTGAGACTTTGACGCAGTGTGCGACGTGGTTTGCGGACGGCAGTACGTCGACGCGGCCAGAAACCGCGCGCCAGGCCCGGAGGCTCATTGATGGAGTGCCGGGCGAGATCGGCAGCACCGATCAACCCTGCGTCATTGCCGAAATGAGCCTTTTGGATGTCGGCCATGGGCCGGAAACCGCGACCGGTGAGGGTGCGGGCGTACACCGTGCGGGCAGGCTCGAGCAGCAGGTCCCCGGCAGCACTGACGCCCCCGCCAACGACGAAGAGGTCAGGGTCGAGGGCAGCGGCAAGGTTGGCCATGCCACGACCCAGCCAGATACCGATGTCTGCAATGAGTTCGATGGCCAACCGGTCGCCGTCCACGGCCGCGCGGGTGACATCAGGGCCGACGAGGTTATCAGGATCGCGATCGGTGACATAGGACAACAGATCCTGAACCCCGGGAGCTCCTTCTGCCAGGAGGGCGCGAGCATCCCTCACGAGAGAGTTTCCGGACGCGTACTGCTCCCAGCAGCCACGGTTGCCGCACGGGCACCAGTGACCGTCTGGAACAACCGTCATGTGGCCGAATTCACCGGCCATGCCATAACGACCACGGAACATCCGCCCATTGATGACCAGCGCCCCACCGATGCCGGTTCCCAGGGTGAGACACACCATGACACGCGATCCCTTGCCAGCTCCGAAGCGGAACTCGGCCCAAGCGGCTGCGTTGGCGTCATTGTCGACGAGAACGGGGACGGTGATGCGCTCGGAAAGACGATCTCGCAGCGGCTCGTTACGCCATGCCAAGTGCGGGGAAAATCGCACGAGCGCCTGTTCGGTGTCTATCCACCCCGCAGCTCCGATGCCGACTGCGCATATCGGGAGGTCGTGGGACAGCTCGCGAACTGATTCGACGATCGCGTCCTCGACGGCCTCCGGACTGCGAGAGGGGGTCGGGCACTGGATACGCTGAACGATCTGGCCATTTTCATCCACGACACCAGCGGCGACTTTCGTGCCGCCGATGTCTATACCGACGCTAAGCAAGGAAGGTCAGCCGAAGCGGCGCGCACCCTGGTACGAGGTCTGGTACGTCAGGGTGGAGATCTTGATGCCGGTTCGCGGATTGGATGCGTGAACGAACTTGCCGCCACCGATGTACATGCCGACGTGGGTGATGCCCGGGTAGAAGAAGACGAGGTCACCCGGCTGCAAGTCGGATGTCGCCACTGGGCGACCTGCCGCGTACTGAGCGGCTGCGGTTCGCGGCAGACCGACGCCGGCCTTGCCCCACGCGGCCATCATGAGACCGGAGCAGTCATACCCGGACGGTCCAGTTCCACCCCAGATGTAAGGCTTGCCGAGCTGGGCCATCGCGAAACTGAGAGCGGCCTGAGCACGGGAAGAGACACTTTCCGAAGGAGCGGGGATCGAGACCTGATCACCCTTCGCGTTCTGAGCGGACTGGGGAGTTGACGGGGCAGCAGAACGTCCCGCAGCCCGGGACACGACGTTGGCGGTCGAAGCAGCCGCTTCGGCGGCCTGACGACGCTCGAGCTCGGCACGCTGCTGTGCGGAGAGGCGTTCGACGACCTCCTTGGCCTCTTGCTCCTTCTTCTTGGCGTCAGCCAGCAGCTTGGCCTGCTGGTCACGCTGAGCCTTGATGGTGGCTCGGTCAGCCTGGGCCTGCGACTCCAGGGAAGCCAACCGGGCCTGCTGAGCCTGAAAATCCTGGAACTGTTCAGTGGTGCGATCGGTGACGTTCTGGACGGTTGCCAGCTTGGACAGGAACTGGCCGGAGTCACCACTGGTCACGAGCTGGGTGGTCGTCGAGACGCCGCGACCGCTCTGGTAGTCGCTCAGAGCAACACGACCGAGGGCCTTGCGCATGGTCGCCACCTTGGCAGACTGTGCGCCGAGGTCCTTCTGCGAACGATTGAGATCCTTCTGAGTCTTGTCGAGAGCAGCCTGGGCCTTGGTGTAGTCCTCCTGCACCTTGGCGGTCTGCTCGTCGAGCTGAGCCAGGCGGGTCTTCGCCTGATCGATGGGGTCAGGAGCAGCCTGAGCTCCCAGCTCAACCGATGCCACCGTGCCGAGGATGATTGCTCCCGTCATCGCAGCTACTGCGACGCCCCGTCCACGTCGAGGGGTGCCACCACTCATCTGAGAAGCTCCAAATCTGCGCTCCACTGTCTACCCTTCACCATCACCTGACCAGTCCGACCGCACCATGACGCGGTGGGACCGAATCATCCGTCCAACTGTGATTTGGCCGTCGAGCCCGGACCATCCTTGCCGACTGAGAGAATCTTATGTGGTCCTCAGGAGCTGGGCAACTCCTCAGGGAAAACGCTCACACCAGTGCGCGTCCATCGTCAATATCCGTGCGCGCCACGGCTCTGACACGGCTGTTCTCCATCGGTCTCGCCCATGTCCAACACATCCTGTCACAGGGAGTGTCTACCGTCCCGATCATGAGTGCCGCACCTCTCCAGCCCTCCTTCGACGATCTGGGCACTCCTCTGCCCGACGTCACCTTCTGCGTCGTCGACCTCGAGACCACCGGCACTGGCGACAACGCCCAGATCACCGAGATCGGGGCGGTCAAGGTGTGCGGAGGTCACGTCGAAGGTGAGTTCCAGACCCTCGTCCGCCCGTCCGAGCCAATTCCGGCTTCCGTCCAGGTCCTCACCGGTATCACGGACACCATGGTCCGGCCTGCACCACCACTGGACGCCGTCCTGCCGAGTTGGTCAGAATTCAGTCGGGGCACGGTGCTGGTGGCCCACAACGCCCGCTTCGACGTCGGCTTCCTCAAGCGCGCCTATGCCGAGCATGACTACTCGTGGGAGAACCCTGCTGTCGTGGACACCCTCGCGCTGGCTCGCTCCGTGCTCCCCCGTGACGAGGTTCGCAACTACAGGTTGGGCACCCTGTCCCAGTTGTTTCGGACCACGACGACGCCGTCTCATCGCGCACTGGCTGATGCTCGGGCGACTGTCGACGTCCTGCACGGTCTCATCGAACGAGTGGGAAACCTCGGCGTCACCACCTTGGAAGACCTGCTGGAGATGACTCACCGGGTCCCTCAAGCTCGGCGACGCCGCCGGGTGTGGGCCAAGGGCCTCCCGGAAGGACCTGGCGTGTACTGGTTCTGCCTCGACAAACCAGCGCCCTCCCCGCCCGAGGTACTTTACGTGGGCACGTCGGTCAATATTCGACGACGGGTGTCGCAGTACTTCACAGCCTCCGAGACGCGGCGCCGGATGGACGAGATGGTCCGGGTCGCAACAGGGGTGAAAGCCCGAGAATGCTCGACTCGTCTTGAGGCGGGAGTGCGAGAGCTACGTCTCATTGACGCCCACCGGCCGCGGTACAACCGTCGTTCGCGTCGCCAAGGGTCGGTGTGGTGGGTCACCCTCACTGACGAAGCTCATCCCCGCCCCTCTGTGATGCAACGGGCCCATCGCGGTTCACAGCCGCCGTGGGGACCGTTCACGAGTCGTCGAGCGGCAACTCGCGCCGCCATCGTCCTCGCTGAAGCGTTTGGCCTTCGACAGTGCAGCGGATCACTGTCACGTCATCCTGACGGGTGCCCGTTGGCGGAGATGGGACGGTGCTCAGCCCCTTGCCTGAATCCTGCCACCGACTACTCAGCAATCGTCGACCGCACTCGCACGGCCATGACCTCGGACGTCCGTGATCTCACAGATCGGCTTGCGGAACGAATCGCCCACCTGTCCGACGCCGAGCGCTTCGAGGAGGCCGCAGAATACACCGAGGACGCCCGAGAAGCGCTGAGGGCAACCCGACGACGTGCCCGGTTGACGTCCTTGGCGTCCTGTCGCCAGATCGTGGCGGCTCGGCGGGAAGGCGCTTTCTGGGAGATTCACGTCGTCCGACATGGCCGACTGGCTGGAGCAGGACGATGCAGCACAGGAACCGACCCCATGCCCACCATCGATGCGATCTGCGCAACGGCGGAGAGCGTCGCCCCTCCCCCAGCAGGTCTACCGGCATGCACCATCGAGGAAGCCGAGTTGGTTGCATCATGGTTTGAAGAACCTGGGGTCCGGCTCGTTGACATCACCGGGGAATGGTCATGGCCAGCCCACTGTTGGATGTCCACGGAAGAACTCGCCGTGCGAGTAGCCGCCTCACACCACCCAGGTGACGACGAGGGCGGCGAGACAGACCGCGAGGATTGCCAATCCCGCCCCGAGCTGGCGACGGTGTGAGGACCACCGGGTCTGCAGCCATGCCCAGCCAGACACCGCTCCAACGACAACTGCGCCGATATCGGCGATCCAGGTGTACGACCCAATCACGATGGCCCAGATGATGAACATCGTCAGCAACACAACGTCCGCGCGAACGTCCTGTTTCTGGACGTACTTGACGACCGCCGATGCCGCCATCAAGCCAAACAAGCCACACAGGGATCCTTCGAAGCAGTACGACGCCCCCGCAAGGCTGATCGCCGTCGATCCACCGACCCCACACAGCAGGTACAGGAAGGCGAACTGCACCGAACCGGTCATCGGCTCGATCTGATGGCCGATGAGCACCAGGAGCAAACCGCTCAGGACGGCACCGAAGATGGACGACGTCGTCAAGGAGAAGACCAGCGGCCGCCAGATCTGGAAGTCATAGGCCTTCACGGCTCCAGAGGCCAACATCGACGACAAGGGGGTGAATCGTGCCGCAATAGTCACCAGCACGGTCACGACGGCCAAGGCCAGCGACGCCGGACACAGTGCCGGGGCGGGGCGGACGGGGTGCTCACTCCATCGGTCAGGCATAAATCTCCTCCGGTCCAGAGCCGTCGATGACGGGGAAAAGCGACAGTGGTGGAAATGCCCCGAGGTGCGGCCACCTCGGGGCAGGCACCCTGGTTCTCGCGAACAAGCCCGCGAGGACCAGGGCACAAGGCGTCAGGACAGCTCGACGCTCTCGATGACGACCGGCTCGACCGGACGATCCATACGGCCAGTACGAACCTGAGCGATCTCGTCGACGACCTTGCGGGACTCCTCGTTCGCGACCTCACCGAAGATGGTGTGACGACGGTTCAGGTGCGGGGTCGGGGCGACGGTGATGAAGAACTGGGAACCGTTGGTGCCCGGGCCCGCATTGGCCATGGCCAGCAGGTAGGGCTTGGAGAAGGCGAGCTCGGGGTGGAACTCGTCAGCGAACTGGTAGCCGGGGCCGCCAGTTCCGGTACCGAGGGGGCAACCGCCCTGGATCATGAACCCGTCGATGACACGGTGGAAGGTCAAGCCGTCGTAGAACTTGCCAGTGGTCGGCTGACCAGTGTGCGGGTCGACGTACTCTTTGGTGCCGCCAGCCAGGCCGACGAAATTCTCGACGGTCTTGGGAGCCTGATCGGCAAAGAGATTGAGGACGATGTCGCCGTGGTTGGTGTGCAGAGTCGCGGTAGAGGCCACCTGCCTGCCTTCCTATGAGAAACGATGTGGTCGATTCCAGACTACTGAGTCTCACACTGGACTGACCGGAATTGACCCTCCAGTGAACACCAGGAACTGCGGTTCCCTGGTCTGAGGGCCATTTGATGGATACCGTGGGGAGTGCTCGATCACGAGCTTTATCCCATACGAATTGGAGGAACCGTGTCCTGCAAGAAGAAGGCTTCCCGCAAGACCGCCGCCGCAAGCAGCCCCAGCACGCTCAAGGAGCAGCGTGCACAGGCGCTGGAGATCGCCGCCGCATACCTCACAGCCGCCCAGGACAAGGCTGCTCCGCTGGCCGCGCAGGTCAATGACAAGATCGGGCCGCTGACCGATCAGCTCTCGGACAAGATTGGCCCCATCTCCGAGAAGCTCGGACCCATTTCCGACCAGGCCGTCGAGGCTGGCAAGAAGGCCCTTGACGTCTCGAAGGAGTACACCCAGGAGAAGGTTGTCCCGGCTCTCCACCAGGCTTATGACACCTTCCAGAAAGACGTCCTGCCCGGACTCGAGGAGCGTGCCGAGAAGGTCACTGCCCTGCCCGCCGTCGAGGAGGCCACCCGTCGTGGACAGGCCGCCGTCTCCGCCCTCAAGGGCGAGTCGACTGAGCTGGCCACCAAGGCTGGCATCGAGACGAAGTCGGTCAAGAAGGCCAAGCGCCGCGGCAAGTTCGGCAAGGTGCTCGGCACTCTCGCCATTCTCGGCGGAATCTCAGCTGCTGCCATCGTCGCCAGCCGGCGCTTCATGAGCTCCTCCGACGATGGCTGGACGGCCCATGAGCCCAAGGCCACCTACTCCTGGACTCCAGGAGACAAGGATGAGGTGGCCGACAAGCCCGCTCCGAAGCCGGCCGCCAAAGCCGAGGAGAAGACTCAGGACAAGTCTGCCGAGAAGGCTGGGGCCAGCCACGGTTCCAAGCCGGTTGCCAAGCCCGAGTCAAAGAAGAAGGAGGACAAGTCGGTTCCGGCCGACCCTGTCGCCGCCATGGCTGACGAGGGTGGTCCCGCAGCCGCTGCTCCCGAGACGACCGCTGAGACCACCGTCTTCGTCGACGAGGGCGCTCGCTCTGAGACGACCACCAAGGACGGCGCCACCAAGGCTCCCGAGGAGAGCAAGAAGGACGAGGAGTCTAAGGTCACCTCGTACGTCGGTGAGAACCCGCCGGAAGGCTACGTCATCAAGGGCAATGACCGCTCGATGAAGTACCATGTCCCCGGTTCCGGCGGCTATGACCGCACCATCGCCGACGTGTGGTTCGCCACTGAGGAGGCCGCCCAGGCTGCCGGGTTCACCAAGGCCCAGCGCTGAGTTCTCACTCCACGATTTCAACGGGGCTCGTCACTCGACGGGCCCCGTTGTCGTGTGTATCGAACATTTCGCGGAGGTGAAACGGCTCCACTCACGTGCCCGATTCCCATTTGTGTAATCCAGTGTCGTTGTATGGTCCGCAATGTAACAGTCATGTAACAACACAGTTTTGATGTCACATTGGGCTTCTGTGGTGGCACTTATGCCCATTAGATGAGTGTTCAACACCCCTCGGGGCACCCCACCGACAGAAAGGCCTGTCACATGATTGGACCCGATCTACAGTCCTCGGCAACGTCGACAGCATGGGTCGACGCCCGCTACTTCTCCCTCCACGTCCGTTCCCTCGTTCATGAATGTCGTATCCCATGGCGAGTCATCGCCCTCCTCGCTCACGTCCCAAGCCAGACCGTCCGACGGCTCGCCGGGCAGGGTGACCGGCCCCTGAAACGGATTCGTGTTATCGATGCCATGCGTATCCTCACGGTCAGTGTCGACGATGTCGAGGCAGCACGCGACAGGGTCGTACCAGCCAGAAGTACCCAGACCAGGGCTCTCGCCCTTCAGAAAACTGGTTGTGACGTCGAGGACATCGCCGCCATGCTCGACGTGACGATCCCCCAGGCTCAGGCCCTCCTCGACGGAGAGGAAGACATGTGCACCGAGATGACGCGACTTGGGGGTCGAGCGGCATGCGAGGCCCGTGGTCTACTCGCCACCCCCGAGCCCATCACGTCCTTGTGAGCCATCCTCATGTGGGCCGTCATCGGGATTGCAATCTCCTGCGGGCTCGCGTTGTGGCATCTTCTCGTCACCGTCCCCCGGCTGGCAGAACCAACTGTCGAGGTGGTGGGTGACGAGATCCTGGCCATCAAGCCGCGATATGACTCCCTGGCCACACCGACCCGGACCCTCATCGTCACCGCAACAGCCGCCGTATGCGGATTATCCTCAACCCTTGCTCCACGGTGGAGCTGGGGACCCTGGTGGGTCTGGTCCGGATCGGTCGCGACCCTGGCGGCCGTCGATCAAGCAACCACCTTCCTGCCGGTGAAGTTGTGGCGTCGATGTGTCGCCGAATCAGCAGTCGCACTCGTCGCAGGTCTGGCTGTCACGGATCCACCGTACTTACCAGCCCTGGTCGGGTGCGTTGCCGTGGCAGCGGTATCAACAGGTTTCTTCTGGCTGATGTGGCGGCTGAGCTCCTCCCTTGGGTATGGGGACGTCAGGCTGTCAGCCGGGACGGGGTTTCTCGGTGCGACCACGGGCGCCCTTGCCCCTCACCCAGACATCTTCCAGGCTGGCATGACGACTTTACTTGCCTCAACCGTGCTGGGAGCGGTAATGGCGATCGTGACGACACTCATCCGCCGACGCCGACCCTCACCATGGGGATCAGCATTTGCATACGGCCCGGCCTTGTGGGCCGGGCCGTGGATAGCGCTTGCAATCAGTCTGAGGTAACAGCGATCCAGCGATCGAGGCGACCACTGGCAGCCCCGGAATCAATGGACTGGACCGCACGTTCCAGCTCCTGAGCCAGCTGCGGGACGAGCTCCTCGTCAATCGTCGGCCCGTCATGGGCCAGCAAGGCTACCGCCGCGTTCAGCAGGACGATGTCGCGCACCGGGCCGCGCTCCCCCGCCAAGACCTTGCGAACGACGCCAGCGTTGAACTGTGGATCCCCACCCACCAGGTCAGCCGGAGCAGCCGGAGTCAGGCCCAAGGCGGCCGGATCGATCGCGGTCTCGGCAACCTTGCCGTCGGAGATTACCCAGACCTGCGACGTCGTCGTGGTCGTCAGCTCATCGAGACCATCCTCGCCATGGAAGACCAGTCCGCGAGTGCCTCGCGCCGCCAAGGCGTCGGCGACCAGCGGAGCCATGGCACCATCTGCGATACCGATCGCCGCAGCGTGCGGGCGGGCCGGGTTCGTCAGCGGGCCGAGGAGGTTGAAGGTGGTCTGGATGCCGAGCTCCTTGCGGGCCGGAGCGGCGTGACGCAAGGAAGCGTGGTAGCGCGGGGCGAAGAGGAAGACCAGGCCCACCTCGTCAAGAACATCCGCCTGGCGCTCCGGATCAATGTCGACTCCAACGCCAAGAGCCTCCAAGCAGTCTGCCGTTCCGCAGGCGGAGCTGGCGGCGCGATTGCCGTGCTTGACGACCTTGGCCCCGGCGCCAGCGGCAACGAGGGCCGCCATCGTCGAGATGTTGACAGTATTGGCACGGTCGCCACCGGTACCGACGATGTCAACGGCATCGCGATCCAATTCCACCGGTGTGGCCTGGCCCATCATTCCCTCTGCCATACCCGCGATCTCATCGGCGGTTTCGCCCTTGGCCCGCAGTGCCACTGCGAAGCCCGCAACCTGTACTGGAGTCAGTTCTCCGGACAGGACCCTCTCCATCGCTGCGGCAGCGGTGCCACGATCCATGTCGCGCCTCGCGACCAGATCGGTCAGCAGGTCGGCCCAGGTGAATTCGTCGATGTGATCCTCGGACACAGAACTCCTTCGAGTCAGATGGTCTGTGCGGCGGGCTTCGCAGTCTCGCCACGGGAAACACGAACCACTGACGCCACCGTCTGGGGCAGGGCCACCGGATCGACAGGATGGGTGGCGACGGCGTCAGCATGGGACCAGGACGCCAACCACGCATCGGCGATACGAGCCACCAGGAGGACGACCGGGGGACAATCCTCAACCTCATCCTTAAGCTGATGACACACCCCCATCCCGCCGTACGGAGTCGATTCACCATCAGCGACCAGGACGTCATAGTGACCGCTGCTCACGGCATCGACGACCGAGGCCTGGGTAGCTGTCTCGATGACCTCGGCACGCGGAAGGTCCGAGGCGATCGTCCCGCTCAACGCGACCTTTACCTGCTCACGAACAGTGCGATCATCGGAGTAAACGAGAATCTTGAGAGCGCCCGACGGCTCCCCGTGCTTGTCACCCATGAGCGGCCCTTTCCCTCGACTGTGTGGGACTGACTGAGCTGCCGGCCACCAATAGGCCGGATGCAACATGGGTGATGCTACAGCCTGCGGCGCCTCATTGGGTCTGAGACCATCCTGACTACTGAGACGACCAGTATCACACCTTCGGACAAAGCGCTGCATTTTGCCATCTGACCCCAGAGAATCAACCTCGAATCGAACTGGAACGGCGAAACGACATGACCAATGACACATTTCCGGCCATAATGAGGCCGTGGCCACTTCAGCGCAAACTTCACAACGACCGACGGGCGCCATCCATCCGATCGCGCCGACGCGACTCAACGCGCCGGCAGGTCGTCCCGATGCCCTACCCATGGGTGTCTGGGTGTGGCTGGCGAGCGAGCTCATGTTCTTCGCCGCTCTCTTCGCGGCCTACTTCATGATTCGCCAGACGACGAGCGACTTGGCAACGGCTGGGCAGCAGACCCTCTGGCAGACCGAATCCGGTCACCTGGCCGTCGGTGCCGCCGCCATCAACACCCTCATCCTGGTGGTGTCGTCGGTGACCTGTCAGATGGGTGTTCACGCCGCGGAGCATGGCCAGGTCAAGCGGACCAAGGGCCTCGGCGCCATCACCTCCTGGGGCATGCGCGAGTGGTACACCCTGACCTTCATCATGGGCGCGGTGTTCATCGCTGGACAGGTCGCGGAGTACATCACCCTCATCGGCGAGGGTCACACCATCTCCTCGAGCGTCTATTTCTCGGCCTTCTTCTTGGCAACCGGCTTCCACGGCCTGCACGTGACCGGCGGCCTGGTCCTGTTCCTGTTCACCCTTGCCCGCACCTACATGGCTCGTCGGTTCACCCACGAGCAGGCGGTCACGGCAATGGTCGTTTCCTACTACTGGCACTTCGTTGACGTCGTGTGGATCATCCTGTTTTCGGTGATCTACATCGTGCGCTGACCCCCAACCCGAGAAAGGTGACTGTGGTGATGAGAGTCCTCTCCACGAAACGGCACAGCCGGGCAGCCAAACCCGTGCTGCTGCTCTTGGCCTTGGTCCTGGTGGGGTGTGTGTACGCCTTCGTCAGCCCCTCGGCTTCTGGGCAGGCTGACACCAATGCGTCGACCCAGATGGCCCAGGGCAAGGAGATCTTCCAGCAGAACTGCTCCTCCTGTCATGGCCTCAACGGCGAGGGAACCACCCAGGGGCCGTCCTTGGCCGGTGTCGGCGCGGCTGCGGTCGACTTCCAGATGGGCACCGGCCGCATGCCGATGGCTCGTCCCGAGGCTCAGGCCCCCTCCAAGAACACGAAGTTCACCGATGAGGAAATCGCTTCGGTCGGCGCCTACGTCGCCTCTCTGACCCCCGGTCCGGAGGTCCCCTCCTCCCAGACCCTCAACACCTCGGGATTGAGTGCTGGGGAGCTGGCTCGGGGCGCTGAGCTGTTCAAGACCAACTGCTCAGCCTGCCACAACATTGAGGGACGCGGTGGCGCGCTCCCGGAAGGTGCTTACGCGCCTTCCCTCATGAAGACGTCCGACAAGCACATCTACGAGGCCATGCGCACCGGCCCGCAGCAGATGCCGGTGTTCTCCAAGTCGGTCATCACCGACCAGGACGCCCGCGAGATCATTGGCTACCTCCAGACCGCACACTCTGAGCCCAACAACGGCGGATTCGCCCTCGGCGGCATCGGCCCGGTCACTGAGGGCCTGTTCGGTTGGATCATCGGCATTGGCGGCCTCGTCCTGGTCGCCGGATGGCTGGCACGGAAGGGGGCTCGCGCGAAGTGAGCGACAAGTACACCGAACGCAACGACCTGCCGGTCGAGAACCCGGGCGTCGAGCCCCACGTCGAGCGGTACACCGACGCCAATCCGAAGGCCGGAAACCGGGCCTACCTCCAGGCGATCACCCTGCTGGGACTGGTCCCCGTTCTCGCCATCGCCTTCGTCGTCTTCTACTTCGCGATCCCCCGCGACGCCACCATCGAGACCGGGCCGCTCCACATGAACGCCTCGACCTTCGCGCTGGGTCTGTGTGCCGGCCTCGCGGTGCTGTTCATCGGCATCGCCTGCATCCACTGGGCCAAGCAGATCATGGGCGACGAAGAGATCGTTCAGGAGCGGCACCCGGTCAATTCCGATACCGCTGATCGCGAGGAGTTCGCCAAGCAGTGGCGCATCGGCGCCGAGCAGTCCGGGCTCTCCCGACGCAAGCTCATCGGCAGCGCCCTTGGTGGTGCCATCGGCATCATGGCTGTCCCGGCCATCGTCACCCTTGCTGACCTCGGTCCGAAGCCCGGCCCCGGAATGCGTCGCGCCACCATCGAGCGCACCATCTGGGCCGAGGGCGTCCGACTCGTCAACGACATCACCTTCCAGCCGATCAAGGCCTCCGACCTCGAGATCGGCCAGCTGGTCAACGCGGAGCCCGAGAACCTCAAGGATCTCGAGGGCGCTGAGTTCCAGCGTCAGAAGGCCAAGGCCGCCATCCTCATCGTCAGGATGGATCCTGATTCCATCAAGATCCCCGAGTCCCGCAAGGACTGGCAGGTCGGCGGTATCCTGTCCTATTCCAAGATCTGCACCCACGTCGGTTGCCCCGTCAACCTGTGGGAGCAGCAGACCCACCATCTGCTGTGCCCCTGCCACCAGTCGACCTTCGATCTAGGTGACTCCGGTGTCGTCGTCTTCGGTCCCGCCGGACGCTCGCTGCCGCAGCTGCCCATCACCGTCGACGACAAGGGTTACCTGGTCGCTCGCAGCGACTTCACCGTTCCGGTGGGCCCGTCCTACTTCGAGCGAGATTCTCGTCACGACTACAAGAAGGGTGACAACTGATGGCCCGGCCAACTGGCATCGCCGAGGAATCACCCACCCTGCGCACTGCGACGGCTGACGACAAGCCCTCGGGCCGCGGGATGCGGATCGTCAACTGGCACGACGACCGTTTGGGTCTTGCCAAGATGGGCAAGGAGAACCTGCGCAAGGTCTTCCCTGACCACTGGTCCTTCCTGCTGGGCGAGATTGCTCTCTACTCCTTCGTCGTCCTACTGCTCACGGGTGTCTTCCTCACTATCTGGTTCAAGCCGTCGATGGCCGAGGTCGACTACAACGGTCCGTACCAGTTGCTCAAGGGAACGCCCATGTCGGAGGCGTTCGCCTCCACCCTGGACCTCTCCTTCGAGGTGCGTGGTGGCCTGCTGGTCCGCCAGATCCACCACTGGGCAGCCATCCTCTTCGTGGCAGCAGCCACCGTCCACATGCTGCGCATCTTCTTCACGGGTGCCTTCCGCAAGCCTCGTGAGATCAACTGGCTGATCGGCCTGGGGCTCTTCATGCTGGCCATGGTTGAGGGCTTCGCCGGATACTCGCTGCCTGACGACCTGCTCTCGGGCACCGGTCTCCGCTTCGCCGACGGCCTGATGCGTGCCATCCCGCTGGTGGGCACGTGGGTTGAGTTCTTCGTCTTCAACGGCGAGTTCCCCGGCACCGCGATCGTGCCCCGTCTCTACATGGTGCACATCCTGTTGATCCCGGCCCTGCTGCTGGGCCTGGTGGCCGCACACCTCGCCCTGGTCGTGTACCACAAACACACCCAGTACCCGGGACCCGGACGGACGGAGAAGAACGTCGTGGGCTACCCGCTGTTCCCGGTGTACGCCGCCAAGGCCGGTGGCTTCTTCTTCGTGGTCTTCGGCGTCCTGACCCTCATGGGCACCTTCATGCAGATCAACCCGGTCTGGAAGTTCGGCCCCTACAACCCGGGCGAGGTCACCGCTGGATCCCAGCCTGACTGGTACATGGGTTGGCTCGAGGGCGCTGTCCGTATCACACCGAACTGGGAGTGGCACATCGGTCACACCACCTGGAGCTGGAACATCTTCCTGCCCGGTGTGTGCCTCATGGGCGTGCTGTTCACCCTCTTGGTGGCATGGCCCTTCGTCGAGAAGTGGATCACCGGTGACGAGTCCGAGCATCACCTGCTCGACCGTCCGCGCAACGTCCCGACACGTACCGCCCTCGGTGTTGCTGCCATGAGCTGCTACGCCATGTTCTGGTTGTCGGGTGCCAACGACATCATCGCCACCCACTTCCACCCGTCGCTGAACTCGATCACGTACTTCATGCGTGGTGCGATCTTCATCGTCCCGATCATCACCTACCAGATCACCAAGCGGATCTGCGTGTCCCTGCAGCGTGCTGACCGTCAGCGCCTGCTGCACGGGTCGCCCTCGGGTGAGATCATCCGCGAGCCCGATGGCGCCTTCCACGAGGCTCACGTGCCGGTGAGCGAGGAGGAGGCCTGGACCCTCACCCAGCAGAAGACCTACCCGGTCCTCACCGCTGGTTCCATCGACGACCGCGGCCATCGCGTCAGCAAGAAGCGCGCTCGCTGGATGAAGTGGTTCCTCGGGGACAACGTTCCCAAGGTCACCCGCGAGGAGTTGGAGGCCGCTCGCCACCACACCGAGATCGGTTCCGGTCACTCCGCGGGCAATGCCGAGATCACCAACTGACCCCTTCTGAACCCGTACGAAGGCCCCTCGGTCGAGGGGCCTTCGTCATGCCTGGATACGCAATCTCTGCCAGTTGAGCTCCCACTCCTGCGGATCGGGGGCATGGGCGCGCAGCATATCGACTCCTCCACCCAACCCCTCGTCATCCCAGTGACGGCGAGCCTCTTCCATGAGGTGGTCGGGCAGGGTCCCACGCACATTGGTGACTCGCCACCACTCCACCTCATGACCGTGACCGGCCATGATCGTGCCGACCCGCCGTGGGGAGGTTCCGACGAGCTCGGCAAGGTCAGAGTAGGACACCACCGTTCTCGGCGGCAGGGCTTCCACCGCGGCCAATACGTCATCGACGATCGAGCTCATGACACCAGTGTGCCGCGACCCGTCAGGACATGACTGGAGAATGACGACGTGGGAGAATGGGAACGTGCGTTTTCTCAACGAGCAGCCGAACTACGACCTGACGTACAACGACGTCTTCATGGCCCCGAACCGTTCCTCGGTCGGGTCTCGGATGAATGTCGATCTGACGTCGACCGACGGGCTGGGCACTCCCCTACCCCTCGCTGTGGCCAACATGACCGCAATCTCCGGACGACGGATGGCCGAGACGATCGCCCGCCGCGGCGGCATCGCCATCCTGCCCCAGGACATCCCCGCTGACTTCGTCGCGAGGTCCATACGTCGGGTCAAGGGTGCCCACACCCGCTTCGACACCCCGGTCACCGTCAATCCCACGACGACCGTCGGCGAGGCCATGAATCTGCTCAACAAGCGCGCCCATGGCGTCGTCCTCGTCATCGAGGACCATCGCCCGGTCGGACTGGTCTCCCCTGCCGAGGCGGAGGGCGTCGACCGCTTCGCCCAGTGCCATGAGGTCATGACCACCGACCTCACCTTGGTCGGCCCTGACGCCAGCCCGGACGACGTCTTCCAGGCCCTCGCAGAGCGTCACCAGAAGGTCGCTGTGGCCGTCGACGAGACCGGCGTCCTCGTCGGCATCATGACGTCCCGTGGCGCGCTGCGCACCGAGATCTACCGCCCTGCCGTCGATCCTGACGGTCGCCTCATGATCGGCACTGCCATCGGCATCAACGGCGACGTCGCCGGTCGCGCTCGTAGCGCTCTGGACTCCGGTTCCGACGTCCTCGTCATGGACACCGCTCACGGCCACCAGGACCCCATGATCCGGGCCATTGGCGTGGCGGACAAGGTTCGCACTGCCTTCCAAGAGAAAACCGGACGCCGTATCCCTATCGTGGCTGGCAACATCGTCACCCGGCGCGGCACCCTGGACCTGCTGGAGGCCGGAGCGGACATCATCAAGGTCGGTGTTGGACCGGGCGCCATGTGCACCACCCGTATGCAGACCGGCGTCGGGCGCCCCCAGTTCTCGGCGGTGCTGGAGTGCGCTGAGGCAGCCGCCGAGGCCGACGGGGCCATCTGGGCTGATGGAGGCATCCGTCACCCCCGTGACGTCGCCCTCGCCCTGGCGGCCGGAGCCGGATCGGTCATGATCGGCTCGTGGTTCGCCGGCACCCACGAGTCCACCGGAGCCATGCTCGTCGATCACGATGGCCGCCTGTACAAGGAGTCCTTCGGGATGGCCTCGGCCCGTGCAGTTCGTCACCGCACCCGCCAGCGCAGCGCCTTCGAGAGGGCCCGCGCTGCCCTGTTCGAGGAAGGGATCTCCCAGTCGAAGATGTACCTGGATCCCCAGCGTCCTGGAGTTGAGGACCTCGTCGACTTCATCACCTCCGGAGTGCGATCCTCCTGCACCTACGCCGGCGCGGCCAACCTCGAGGAGTTCCACGAGAAGGCCGTCATCGGCGTGCAGTCCCCCTCGGGATATGAGGAGGGACGTCCCCTGCAGCGCAGCTGGACCTGAGCTGCTGGCGAACTGTCACCGTCGCTCGCCCTGGCCCGACCTTGTCAGTTCTAGGGTGAGAGGCATGACAGCAGATCGAATCCTCATCATTGGTGGCCATGGACACGTCGCCAGGCACTTCGCCCAGCACGCCAGTTCGAAGGGTCGTCACGTCGATTCCGTCATTCGGCGTGAAGACCAAGCTGCTGACGTCGTCAGGTGCGGCGGGAATCCCATCGTCGCTGATGTCACCTGTCTGCGCCCTTCTCAGTGGGACGACCTCGTCAACAGTCACGACGCTGTGGTGTGGTCGGCCGGAGCAGGTGGCAAGGGCAGCCCCGAGGACACCTACGCCGTCGACCGCGATGCCTGCAAGCACCTCGTCGACGCCATTGCGCGTTCCTCCCACGGACCGCGGTTCGTGCTCATCTCGTGGTGCGGCAGCCCCGACCACGGTGTCCCCTCCGACAACGACTTCTTCCCCTATGCCGACGCAAAGGCCGATGCCGACCGCCACACCATGCGCTCGACGGTTCAATGGACCATCCTCGGCCCGGTGACCCTCAGCCACGATCCCGCCACCGGCATCCATGTGTTGGAGGAGGGCGAGGACTACAAGGACGCCACCGTGTCCCGTGAGGCCGTCGCTCAGGCGGCTCTGGCCTGTCTGGACAACGAGACCACGGTTGGCCGGTTCATTCGCTTCCGTAACGGTTCTCGGCCCATTGCAGAGGCCATCTGAGCCAGGACCGCCAGCAGTATCCTCCGACGAAAAAGGCCGGGACCGTCATCATGACGGTCCCGGCCTTCACATTGTCGGTGAGACGCGGTCAGTGCTGGTAGTCCCCGCGGTAGTACTCGAATGCCCAACCCGAAGCAGCCCAGATTCCGATGCCCAGACCGAGCAGCGAGATCCACCACCCGAAGACCGGACCGAGGCACATGATTGCCACGACGAGAGCACACCAGAAGGGCCAGATGCTCTGCGGCGGGAAGAATCCCACTGGTCCAGCCCCGTCGATCACCTCAGCATCCTTCTCGTCGGAAGGACGCGGATTGATCTTCTTGGCGACGACCTGGACGTAGAAGAACACCATCAGGGCCATGGCCCCCGACAGCCCCAGCACCCAGGTGCCGGCGACCTCATGGGCGGTGAACCAGTAGACCGGGGTGACGACGAGGTAGAACAGACCAAGTCCGCCAAAGACCCAACGTTCCGGTTTCATCAGGCATCCTCCTTGCCGGAGTGGACGAGTTCACGCGGGTTAGCTTCCTCGGTCTCGGGAGCCAGGGCGGCCTCCGGATGGTTGATGTCAAAGGCCGGGGAAGTGGAACGAACGCGAATCATCTTGGTGAAGTTGTGGGCAGGCGGCGGACACGAGGTGGCCCACTCGAGGGTACGGCCCCAACCCCACGGATCATCGACCTCGATGTTCGGGTCATGACGGGTGATCCAGACGTTCCAGGCGAATGGCAGCATCGAGATGGCCAGCAGGAAGGCGCCGAAGGTCGACACCTGGTTCAAGAGGGTGAATCCCTCCCAGGAGCCATAGTCAGCGATACGACGCTGCATACCCTCGACACCGAGCCAGTGCTGGACGAGGAAGGTGGTGTGGAATCCGACGAAGAGGGTCCAGAAGTGAATCTTGCCCCAGGTCTCGTTGAGCATGTGCCCGGTGATCTTCGGCCACCAGTAGTAGAAGCCGGCGAACATCGCGAACACCACGGTGCCGAACAGCACGTAGTGGAAGTGGGCCACCACGAAGTAGGTGTCTGAGACGTTGAAGTCCATCGGCGGGCTGGCGAGCATGACGCCGGTCAGACCACCGAAGAGGAAGGTCGTCAGGAAGCCGATGGCGAAGAGCATCGGTGTGTCGAAACTCAACGACCCGCCCCACATCGTGCCAATCCAGTTGAAGAACTTCACGCCCGTCGGAACGGCAATGGTGAAGGTCATGAAGGAGAAGAATGGCAGAGAGACCGCACCGGTCACGAACATGTGGTGGGCCCACACAGACACCGACAGACCGCCGATGGCCAGGGTGGCGAACACCAGACCGACATAACCGAAAACCGGCTTGCGACTGAAGACCGGGAGGACCTCGGTGATGATGCCGAAAAACGGCAGGGCGATGACGTAAACCTCAGGGTGTCCGAAGAACCAGAAGAGGTGCTGCCACAGGATCGGTCCGCCATTCGCAGCATCGAAGATGTGGGCTCCCAGAGCTCGGTCAGCCTCGAGGACGAGCAGACCGGCGGACAGCACCGGGAAGACGACCAAGACCATGATCGAGGTGATGAGGATGTTCCAGGAGAAGATCGGCATCCGGAACATCGTCATACCCGGAGTACGCATGAGGATGATCGTCGTCACGAAGTTGACGGCACCGAGGATGGACGACAGACCCAGCAGGTACAGACCCATGACCCACAGATCACCACCGACTCCCGGGGAGTTGATGGCGTCCGAGAGCGGGGCGTAGGCGAACCAACCGAAGCTGGCAGCGCCACCAGGGGTGAGGAAGCCGCCACAGGCCATCAACGAGCCGAAGAGGTACAGCCAGTACGCGAACTGGTTGATACGGGGGAAGGCGACGTCGGGGGCACCGATCTGGAGAGGCATGAAGAAGTTCGCAAACCCGGAGAACAGCGGGGTGGCGAACATCAACAGCATGATCGTGCCGTGCATCGTGAAGAGCTGGTTGAAAGTCTCCTGGTGCATGAACTGCATGCCGGGATAGGCCAGCTCGGCTCGGATGAGCAGGGCGAGAATGCCACCAAAGGCGAAGAAGAACAGCGACGTGCCGAAGTACAGCCGTCCGATCTTCTTGTGGTCGGTGGTCGTCATGTAATCCCAGACGAGAGCGCCGAAGCTCGTCTTGCGACGCTCCTCGCGTGTCACCGCAGGACGCACCGCGGTTCGCTGGGCGATAGATGCGCTGGTCACTTCTTCTCCCCCTCCTTCGATTCGGCGGTGGTGAGGGCGGCGACGGAATTCGGAGGCTTGATCTCACCGATGTCGCCCTGAGCCTTGAGCTGCCGGAGGTGCTTGTTGTACTCCTCGACCGACACCACATGCACCTTGAAGATCATGTTGGCGTGGTAGGTACCACACAACTCGGCGCACTTGCCGTCGTAAACGCCGATCTTCGTCGGGGTGAGGTCGAACTGGTTGGGATGACCTGGGATGACGTCCATCTTGAAGTAGAAGGCCGGCACCCAGAAGGAGTGGATGACATCGGCGGAATTGAGGTGGAAGCGCACCGACTCGTTCACGGGAAGGTAGAGATCCGGGATCTTCTCGATGGTGCCCACCTCATGGGTGACGGCACCGCCGACATCCGGGTTCTTCTGTTCCATGTAGTTGAACGTCCAGGACCACTTCTGTCCGACGACGTTGACGACATGCTGAGGCTCGGGATTCTTCTCGAGCACCTTGTTCTCGGTACGGACGGTGTAGAAGAACAGCACGCCGATGACGAGGAACGGAACGATGGTGTACAGCACCTCAAGCGGAAGGTGGTACCGCGACTGCCGTGGAATCACCGGATCTCCGTCCTTACGACGGAACTTGAAGGCTGCGTATCCGATGAGGCCCCACACGAACACACCGATGACGAGCGCCGAAACCCATGCACCAATCCACATGTTTCCCATGTGCACGGCACGGTCGGACGCCGGATCGACGAGACCGAGACGAGCTGCACGTCCGGGTCCGGTGTCACCACAGCCGCTCAGTGCCAGTACCGCAATCATTGCGGCACAGGCACCACCGACCTTCCCGGCAACACCGCTGCCACTTCGGGGCACGTCCCGGTCAAGGTCGTGTCGCCAGCTGACTCTGCGTCCCACGGCTCACCCTTCCCCATTGCAAGCCCGGCCCCGACCCGACGGTGGGGACAGGTGACTGTTGTGTCTGTCACACCGAACAATAGCGAAAATAAGGCGCTCCGTCCGCCCAGCAGGACTGACGAAACGCCTCAATGACCCCAGAAGGTCTGTCGGGGAAGTGATCCCGGTAGTCAGAATCGGCTCAGTGGAAGGAATCCCCA
Source organism: Cutibacterium avidum 44067 (assembly GCF_000367205.1). Taxonomy (NCBI): domain Bacteria; kingdom Bacillati; phylum Actinomycetota; class Actinomycetes; order Propionibacteriales; family Propionibacteriaceae; genus Cutibacterium; species Cutibacterium avidum. The sequence goes on from NC_021064.1 coordinate 1,609,985, forward strand.
CAAGCGCAAGTGCTGGTCGCGTTGGGGTTGTCGATGGTGAACCCCTGCTTCTCGATGGTGTCCATGAAGTCGATCGTGGCACCGGCGAGGTAGGGAGCGCTCATTCGGTCGGTCACCACATTGACCCCGCCGTAGGTCTTGACGACGTCACCGTCGAGGTGGCGCTCGTCGAAGAAGAGCTGGTAACGCAGACCCGAGCAACCGCCGGGTTGCACGGCCAAACGCAGGGCGAGGTCGTCGCGTCCCTCCTGATCGAGCAGGGACTTCACCTTGGCCGCAGCGGCATCGGTGAGGACGATTCCATCGGTGGTGGGGGCGTTGACGGTGTCGGTCATGTGGACTCCAAGAACGTGTGATGGACGGTCCCGGGGGATGACCCGGGCGTTCGATCCTGGTGGATCGGGCGGGTATGTCGTCCCGTCGCATCGTCCACTGTATCCGCAGCGCCCCGTCGACATCGAACTGTGCCGATTAAGCGCGCAGCGGAACAGGGGTGCTTCACCTCTGTCAGCCGGGAATGAGACCGTCTCCGGCAGGGTTTTCCGAGAGCCAGACCGAGACCTCCTCGATCGTCGCCGAGACGTCGGGAACGATGAGGTCCGAGTCGACAATGTTGTCGTCGGCAATCGGGGTACCTATCGTGCGGACGGTCGTCACCAGCTCAGAGAGAGCCTCGGTGAGCTCACTCTGCGAGGTGGTCTCGATGGCGTGCTCGACGCGGGAATCAATACGGTTGAGATGGTTCATCTCGGTGTCGGGCACCTGCCACTGGCCCTCACCAACGATACGAATGATCATGACTGGCCCTCCTGACGTCGCACAGCACGCGATCCGGTTTCCGGGTTCATCCCCGTGCCGGAACCGGACTCAAGCTCCGGAGTGGAATTGTCGTGGCCGGTATCCAGCTGTGCCTTGAGGGCCGACAGCTCGGCATCGATGGAATGGTCACTGGCAAGGTTGTCGAGCTCGCGAGTGATGTCGTCGCCATAGCTACGGGTGGGATCCTCGATGGCTCCACTGACCATGAGTTCGTCAACGGCTCCTGCACGGGCCTGAAGCTCCATGGTCTTGTCCTCGGCACGCGTGATCGCCATGCCGATGTCGCCCATCTCCTCGTTCAGACCGGTGAAGGCCTCATTGATACGAGTCTGAGCCTCAGCCGCCGAGTAGGTGGCCTTGATGGTCTCCTTCCTCGTGCGGAAGGCATCCACACGAGCCTGGAGACGCTGGGAACCGCGGATGAGCTTCTCCTCCTCAGCCTGCAAGGTGGCGTGCTGAGTCTGCAGGTCGTTGAGCTGGGCCTGCAGGGTGGCTTTGCGGGTCAGGGCCTCACGAGCCAGATCCTCGCGGCCCTGCTCGAGGGCGCGAGCAGCCGCATTCTGCATCTTGTCGACGTCCGCCTGCAGCTGGTTCATCTGCAGCTCGACTCGCTTGCGGCTCGTGGCGACGTCGGCAACGCCCCTACGCACCTTTTGCAACATGTCGAGCTGACGCTGGTAGGAGTAGTCGAGGGTCTCGCGTGGGTCCTCAACCTTGTCGAGGGCCTTGTTCGCCTTGGAACGGAAAACCGTCGAAAGTCGTGCAAATATGCCAGCCATAGGTGGAGTCGTATCCTTCCCCTTCGGTGCTTGATGACTCCGGGAAGTCGTCAGCATTGCGGTTGCCTGACCATCAGAGTACGGGACCGCGCAACAACAACCCAGAGCAATACCCGTACAATCTTCTCAGCCCAGACAGGGTCGCCCCGGCTGGAACTGGTCACCGTGGGCACGAGTACGACACAAAAGAGGATGGATCGTGGGACTGTTCCGCCCCTACGAGCAGGGAGACAGCAAGAAAGCCGAATCGACGGACGAGACCGTCACGGCAGAGCCGGTGTCCAGCACCGAGTCCTCCCCGTCCTCGGCCACCGCTGCCCCAAGGCCCACCTCTGATGCGGCGAACACCAAGCAGGAGAAGCAGCCCGAGAAGAGGCGTCACGCTGACAAGAGCAACGGCGCTGCCAAGGAACACCGCGCAGCTGCACAGGCAACACCCGCGGCACAGCCCAAGCCTCGCCACATCGCGAAGAAGGGTCCGACCCCGACCCGCGCCAAGGCCGAGGCTGCCCGCCGTGAGCGCCTCAACCCGACCCTGAGCAAGAAGGAAGCCCGAAAGCGCGAGCGTCTGGCCAAGCGAGAGCGTCAGGCCGCCGCCATGGAGGCTGCCGAACGACGACCCGAGCGCGGTTACATCCGCGATTACGTCGACTCGCGCTGGACGTTCAGCGAGTTCATCATGCCGATCTTCCTGGCCGTCATGGTGATCTGGTTGGCCATGCTCTTCATCGCCCCCACCGCGGTCGGCGCCATCAACGCCATGTCCTTGGGCATGCTGATGGTCATGCTGTTGTGGCTGGTCGACTCCTGGCGACTGTGGCACGGGGTCAAGAAGGGCATCCGTGCCCGCTACCCCAACGCTCCTCTGCGCGGTCTGTGGGCCTATCTCAACAACCGGGCGATGACCGTGCGCCGGTGGCGCAACCCGGAACCGCGCATCGAGCGTGGTGAGAAGATCGACTGACACTGATCTCCAGACCAAACTCTGCGTCGTTGCCACGTCCGTATCCCTTCCGTGGCACGGACGTGGTTGTCTTGTAGGTATGAGTTACTCGTGGGTTTTCAAACAGTCTCGCGTCACCGTCAAGGGAGCTGAGCACCTCGGCGAAATTGGCGCTGGCCAGCAGTTCGAATCTCAGGAGGAAGCCGAGGCATGGCTCTCCGAGACCTGGCCCGAGCTGCAGGATGCCGGTGTCGACGAGGTCACTCTCATGCAGGACGAGGATGTCGTTTACGGCCCGATGGGGCTGTCCGAGGAGTGATCCTGGCGGCGGACCTTGACGGTCTGCCAGCTCATCACGACCCCGAAAACCGTTACTGCAACCCCAAGACCTGTGACCGTGGGGCGAGACTGGGCAATGGACTGACGTCGTTGCTCGTATGTCTGCACCGTGTCCGTGCGGGTGGCGGTGTAGGTGGCCTTGTGGCAGGTGTCTCCCGGATGCATCTCGACGCCACGGCACGAGATCGTCGGCGAGGCCATCACGACGATGCCCCACACGAGCAGGGCAATTCCGGCCATGACGGTGACGATGTCCAAGGCCATCCGCAACGTGGAATGGCTGGCACGACGAGAAGGCGCCGTGTCCTGGCTGGCCGGGGTGGTTGAGTTCACGAGCACACCATAACGGCGCGTCATTCGTACCGCACCGTCCCGCGCTCGACGCACCTCGACTAGGCTTCAGACGAGGCGTCGGCCCGAGTCTGACCGGGCCCATCCTGAACCGACCCCCCGAATGAGAGGAATCCTCGTGGCCAAGAGCACCGAGCTACCCATCCGTCCGCGTCCCGATCTCAAGGTCTCCCGCAATGCCAACGGCGCCGACGTCGTGATTGCCGGCCTGGTCGAGGGCTCCCAGGGCCCCGTCGTCCAGGGACTTGCACCGCGAGCCGTGAAGGAGGCCGAGGAGACCTTCGGCGCTTCACTGGCCGAGGTTGCCATTCGCGCTGGCGGCTCGACGAAGCTTGGGTCCACCGCGGTGCTGCCCTGGTCCGGGAACAACCTCGTTCTGGTCGGCTGCGGAGCTGAAGGATTTGACGGTGAGGCCCTACGCAAGGCTGCCGGTGCCGGCGCCCGTGCCGCCGCGGCCCTGTCGCACGGAACCAGCCTCAAGGTCGCCGTCGACATGGGAACCGGCTCGGCTGAGCAGGTTCGTATCGCTGCCGAGGGGGCCCTGCTCGGTTGCTACAAGGTGCCTGTCGTCACCGCGAACCCGGATGTCCCCGAGGTCTCCACCGTGACCATCGTCTCCAATGCTCGTGGCGCCAAGCCCGAGCTCGACAAGGCCCGGATCCTCGCCGATGCCGTCTATACCGCTCGTGACTGGGTGGATGCCCCGGCCAACCTGCTCTACCCGAAGACCTTCGCCGCCTCAGTGCAGTCGTGGTGCAAGGACCTCAAGGACGTCAACGTCGAGGTTCTCGACGAGAAGGCTCTCGTCCGTGGCGGATTCGGGGGCATCCTGGCCGTCGGCGGCGGCTCGGCCCGTTCCCCGCGTCTGGTCCGCGTCGAGTACGCCCCGGAAGGTGCCACCACCACCCTGGCCCTGGTGGGCAAGGGCATCACCTTCGACTCCGGCGGCCTCGACATCAAGACTGCTGCCGGCATGTACACCATGAAGTGCGACATGGGCGGTGCTGCTGCGGTGCTCGCCACCGTGGGCGCGGTCGCGCGTCTGGGCCTCAACGTCCGCGTCATCGCCTACGGCTGCATGGCTGAGAACATGCCGTCCGGATCGGCATGGCGCCCTTCCGACGTCGTCACCATGTATGGCGGCAAGACCGTCGAGAACGGCAACTCCGACGCCGAGGGCCGCATCGTCATGGCTGACGGCCTGGCTCGTGCCTGTGAGGACGAACCGGACTACCTCGTCGACATCTCCACCCTCACCGGCGCCTGCATGGTCGCCCTCGGCAACCACACTGCCGGAGTCATGACCTCCGGAGCACAGGCTGCCGACACCCTGCTGGACGCCTCCGAGGCCGCCGGCGAGGACTTCTGGGAACTTCCCATCACGGACGAGGTCCGCGAGCACCTGCACTCTGACGTCGCCGACGTCAAGTCCTCCGGTGGTCGCGAAGGTGGCGCGATGCTCGCCGCCGCCTTCCTGCAAAGCTTCGTGGCCCCTGGAATCGACTGGGCCCATCTCGACATCGCCGGCCCGGCCTACAACAACGCCACACCGCACGACTACACCCCGATCCAGGGAACCGGATTCGGGGTGCGCACCTTGGTGCAGCTCGCCGCCAATCTGGCTGACTGATCAACTCGATCGTCGGGAGGGCAGGGTCCACAGGCCCTGCCCTCCGCCACGTTCGGATGAGATTTTTCTGACTTCAGAAATGGGACCAACTGCACATTTGCCCATAGTCCGGCTAGGCTTGCAACGAATCCGTCGCGGCTTGCAAAGGAGCTCCAACACATGTCGACCGAAGTCACTCTTCCCGCCCTGGGCGAGTCCGTCACCGAAGGCACCGTGTCCCGCTGGCTCAAGGCCGTCGGAGACACCGTCGAGGCTGACGAGCCCCTACTCGAGGTGTCCACCGACAAGGTAGACACCGAGGTCCCCTCCCCCGCCTCCGGCACCCTGCTCGAGATCAAGGTCCCCGAGGACGAAGACGCCGAGGTCGGCGCCGTGCTGGCCATCATCGGCGACCCCTCCACCGCCGAGTCGACTCCAGCTGAGGCCCCCAGCGGAAATGACGAGACCCCCGAGTCGGAGCCTGAGCCCGAACCCGCCGCCGAGGAGAAGCTTGCTCCGGCTGCTGGTGGTGCGGCCAAGGGCGTTGAGGTCACCCTGCCGGCCCTGGGCGAGTCCGTCACCGAAGGCACCGTGTCCCGCTGGCTCAAGGCCGTCGGAGACACCGTCGAGGCTGACGAGCCCCTACTCGAGGTGTCCACCGACAAGGTAGACACCGAGGTCCCCTCCCCCGCCTCCGGCACCCTGCTCGAGATCAAGGTCCCCGAGGACGAAGACGCCGAGGTCGGCGCCGTGCTGGCCATCATCGGCGACCCCTCCACCGCCGAGTCGGCTCCTGAGCCCGCCGAGAAGGCCGAGCCCGAGCCGGTGAAGAGCAAGGCCGAGAAGGCCCCGGCCCCCGCCCCGGCTGCCCCGAAGCCCCCTGAGGCCCCGATGCCGACTGGCACCAACGAGGTCGCCCCGCGCGCCACCAACCCGTCCTCCGACGTCTATGTCACCCCGCTGGTCCGCAAGCTGGCCAAGGAGAACAACGTAGACCTGTCCACCATCACCGGAACCGGTGTCGGTGGTCGCATCCGCAAGCAGGACGTGCTGGCCGCTGCCAAGTCCGAGGAGGCCCCGGCCCCCGCTCCGGCTCCCTCCGCCACTCCGGCTCCGGCCTCCCCGAAGCCCGCTGGTTCGGCTCGCAAGGCCTCTCAGGAAGTCTCTCCGGAGGCTGCCGCCCTGCGTGGCACCACCGAGAAGATGAGCCGTCTTCGCAAGGTCATCGCCTCCCGCATGGTGGAGTCCCTGCAGGTGTCCGCCCAGCTCACTGCCACCGTCGAGGTGGACATGACCGCCATCTCCCGTATCCGCAAGGCCGAGAAGGCCGCCTTCAAGGCTCGCGAGGGAGTCGGCCTGTCCTACCTGCCGTTCATCACCAAGGCTGTCGTCGAGGCTCTCAAGGCCAACCCGAAGTTCAACGCGAACATTGACACCGAGGCCGGGACGATCACCTACGGCGCCTCCGAGAACATCGGCATCGCCGTCGACACCCCGCGTGGCCTGCTGGTTCCGGTCATCAAGAACGCCGGCGACCTCAACATCGCTGGACTGGCTCACCAGATCGGCGACCTCGCTGCTCGCACCCGTGACAACAAGGTCACTCCCGATGAGCTGGCCGGTGGCACCTTCACCATCACCAACTACGGTTCGGCCGGTGCTCTCTTCGACACCCCGATCGTCAATCAGCCCGAGGTTGCCATCCTCGGCACCGGTGCCCTGGTGAAGCGCCCGGTCGTCGTCACCAACGAGTTCGGTGAGGACACCATCGCCATTCGCGACATGATGTACCTGTCGCTGTCCTACGATCACCGCCTCATCGACGGTGCCGTGGCGGCCCGCTTCCTGTCGGGCATCAAGGCCCGTCTGGAGGAGGGTGACTTCGCCGGAGAGTTCTGATTCGAACCTCATGACGGGGTCCGGTGTGGAATTCCACACCGGACCCCGTCGCGTGTCCGGACTACCATGGGTCAGCGTGACAGACGCCCAGAATCACTCCTGCGATCGCGACGACGCCCAGGCGACCCCACGGCCCACCACACCCCAGGTCGTTGCCGGGGTGGCCCCGAAGGGATGGGTGGACCATCCCGCTGGCTTGGAATTCGAATATCTGGGCATCGCGGACAACCCCCCGGTACGCACCGAGTACAACGAGTGCTGGGCCCACCAGCGTGAGGTCCACGCCGAGGTCTCCAGCCATCAGCGTCCCAGCACGGTCATCTACGTCGAGCACGACCCCGTCTACACCGCCGGGCGACGGACCCGTCCGGAGGCCTACCCCTTCGATGGCACCCCTGTCGTCCCGGTAGATCGTGGCGGTGAGATCACCTGGCACGGTCCGGGACAGCTGGTCGGATACCCCATCGTCTTCCTGCAGCGCGGCATCGGTGTCGTGGACTACGTGCGTCGCGTCGAGGAATCGGTCATCCGCCTCGTCGCCGAGTACGGGTTGAAGGCCGGTCGCGTCCCCGGACGCACCGGAGTCTGGTTCCCCTCCGACGGCGTCGGACCGGAGCGCAAGGTCTGCGCCATCGGTATCCGGGTCTCTCGTCAGACGGCGATGCACGGATTCGCCCTCAACATCGACCCCGACACCGCAGGGTTCGACAACATCATCCCCTGTGGTATCTCCGATGCTGACGTCACCAGCATGGGACGCGAGCTGCGACGCCTGCATGGCCCCGACGCCGAGGTGCCGTCCATGCTGGAGGTGGCGGACAGGCTCGAGCCCATCCTCACCGAGATGATGTCCTTTCAGCCCTACGAGATGAGCCCGGACATCCCGCGTCGGGGGCACCCGGCGTTCCTCCACCCGATGTCGTGAGTCTGTCCGCCATCCCGGCTACAGTTCCCCCTACCCCACCCCAAAGGAGATGTTGGTGACGCATCCCACCCGTGCCCGCGCCACTGGACCGCTGCTGGCGGTCACGGGTGTCGTCATGACCGTCATCGCCGCCGTGACCGGTCGGCTCCGGACCCTGGAGCCTCGTCTGCTGGGTAGGGAAAATCCGGACGTCCTCACCAGCGTCCTCCATGCCGTCGTCGGGACCCTGTTCTGGACAGCTCTGGTGTGGACCCTGGCCGAACTCATTCGCGCCACCCTCTGCTCTCCCCACCGGGATGTCGTCGATCCCACCCATACCCGCGGGCGCCGGGCCTGGCTGGCAGCCCAGATGTGGGCGTTGCTGGCCCTGCTCATGATCCCGCTGGAGTCCGCCGACTCCGCCGGTCTGACCTTCGAACAGACCATCGTCGACCTGCCGACCTACATCACCTCGACCCCCTCTGTGACGGCCTGGCTCGTCGTCGCCGTGCTGGGCCTGGTGGTGGCGCTACTCGCCCTGCTCGCCACGCATCTTGGTGGCCTCGTCATGGCGACGTTGGTGACGGTTCTAGCTGCCCTGCCAATACCGGTGACCGGAGCCATCTCGGTGGGTCTCAACCACGACTTCGCCACCGACTCCGGGGCTCTTGCCGCCATCGGTATGACGATTGCAGCGGCGTGCGTTCTCGTCGAGGTCCTCGATGGGCCTGATTCCGCTGTCACCTGTCGGTTGTCCTGGCTGGAACGCGTCGGGGCCATCATCACCCTTGCCGGCGGAATCGTCGTCACCTGGCAGGGTCAGGCCAGGCATTCCTGGCTGTCGGACCGATGGGGGGTGGCCCGGGTCGTCCTGTTGATCGCATCAACGGTCTGGGTGATCCTCAGCTGGTTGCCTCAATCTCGGGTACGTGGGTGGCTTCGTCTCGGGATGGTCACCATCGTCCTGACCGTCCTGGGAGCCAGCAGCCAGCTGGTGCCCCCGCGCTACCTCATCGGGCAGACCCCCGCCGTCAACTACCTCGGTTACGAACTGCCACCGGCGCCCAGCACTGGTGTCCTGCTGGCCCCGGGCCGTCCCAACATCGGTTTCTGGACCCTGTCGATCCTGGGAATCGCGGGATACCTCTTCGCGGTGAGCATCATCAAGCGCCGCGGCGAAAAATGGTCCGGCGCTCGCATCGGGTCCTGGATCGGGGCATGGGTCGTCGTGATCTACCTGGCCAGCGTTGGCCTGTGGGAGTACTCCTCGATGCAGTTCAGCTGGCACATGTTGGTCCACATGACCTTCAACATGCTGATTCCCGCCTTGCTGGTCCTGGGAGCGCCGGTAACTCTCATGAGGGAGGTCTTCCGTACCGGCGATGGCATCGACGACGGCCTCAACGGCCCCCACGACTGCCTCGTGGCCGCTCTGGAATGGCGTCCCACCAAGATCCTATTCGGCCCATTCGCAGCATGGATTGTCTTCATCGCCAGCTTCTACGTGGTGTACTTCACCCCGATCTTTGGCTACCTGATGCGCTACCACTGGGGACACCAGTGGATGTTGCTGCACTTCCTGATGGCCGGGTTCATGCTCTTCGAGTACGTCATCGGCCTGGACGACCTGCCCGCCTCCCTGCCTCACATCGGTCGGCTGGGCTTCGTCATCACTGCGATGCCCTTCCACTCCTTCTTCGCCGTCATCACGATGAATGCCCACCAGATCATTGGCAAGGACTTCTATCAGGCCCTGTCGATCCCGTGGGTGACCAACCTGCGCGACGACCAGAACCTCGGCGGCCAGATCACCTGGGCAACCGGCGAGATTCCGATGGCCCTGGTGCTCATCGCCCTGTGCGTGCAGTGGTTCGTCTCCGATCGGCGGGACCAGCGCCGGGTCGACGCCTCCGAGGATGCCAGCCTCGACGAGTCCCTCGCCGCCTACAATGCCATGTTGGCTCGGATGGCTGGCCAGGAGATCAAGCCGCAGGACCCGGAGAACCGGTCATGACCGCGGTGACAACCGATGAGCAGGATGACGACGAGCCGGTCCTCCATTCCCCGGTCCAGCTCCAGATCAGCGGGATGACCTGCGCGGCGTGCGCCAACACCATCGAGAAGCGCCTGGCCCGTATTGACGGCGTGCATGCAAGCGTCAACTTCGCCTCCGAGCGAGCGACGGTCACTGGTATCGACGTCGAGGACGCCATCGCGGCCGTCAAGGATGTCGGCTACACCGCCGCTCCGCTGTCTGACGTCGATCTGGCCGTTGAGGCAGAGCGACGCATCACGATGCTGCGACGCCGTCTCATCGTCGCCGTCCTGCTGACGTTGCCCCTCATGGACATCGGGTTGGTACTGGCCCTCGAGCCACAGCTGCGCTTCCCCGCCTGGGACTGGCTGCTCGTCGTGCTCTCCCTGCCAGTGGTGTTCTGGTCGGCGTGGCCCTTTCACAAGGCGACATGGTCAAACCTGCGCCATGGCATGACCTCCATGGACACCCTGGTCTCACTGGGCGTGTTGTCCTCCTTCGGATGGTCCTTCGTCTCCATCCTCATCGGCGCCCAGGACGAGGAGGGGTACTGGCTGGGCTACGGCATCACCCCTGCTGGCGCCGACACCCTCTACCTCGACGTCGCTGCCGGGGTGACCTGTTTCCTGCTGGCCGGGCGCTATTTCGAAGCCCGGGCCAAGAGGTCGGCTCGCTCGGTGCTGACGGCCCTGGGCCAGTTGGCGGCCAGGAATGCGCGCGTGCTGCGCGACGGGGTCGAGACCCTCGTGCCCATCGAGAAGTTGCACAAGAGTGACCTCTTCGTCACCTTGGCTGGTGAAACCCTCGCCGCCGACGGGGAGATCGTCGAAGGGTCGTCGAGTGTTGACACCTCGATGATGACTGGCGAGCCGATGCCGGTCGACACCACCGTCGGATCGACGGTTCTGGGCGGAACGATGAACCTCACCGGACGCATCGTGGCGCGAGCCACCGGCGTGGGAGCCCACAGTCAACTCGCCCAGATGGCGGTCATGGCCGAGGAGGCCCAGGCCCGCAAAGCCAACGTCCAGCGTCTGGTCGACAAGGTCGTCGAGATCTTCGTGCCGGCCGTGCTAGCCGTGGTCGTCCTCACCTTCTTCGGGTGGTGGATCGCCGGGGCAGGCATCCGTCATGCCTTGTCAGCGGCTCTCTCCGTGCTCGTCATCGCCTGTCCCTGCGCCCTGGGTCTGGCCACCCCCACCGCGCTCATGGTCGGGGTGGGACGCGGCGGTCAACTGGGAATCCTCATCAAGGGCCCGGAAGCGCTGGAGGCGTCAGGACGCATCGACACCGTCGTCCTCGACAAGACCGGTACCGTCACCACCGGCGACATGACCCTGACCGAACGGATCGCCGCCGACGGAGAGGACATCGACCGAGCCCACCGCTACGCCGCCGCCCTGGATCAGCACTCCACCCACCCGGTGGCCACGGCCATCGTCGCCGCTGTCGAGGGCACGATTCCGGAGTGCCCCAGCCCGCTCACCGTCGCCGGTCGCGGCTCTGCGGGCGAGGTCGACGGGCACGACGTCATGGTCGGCAATCCCGTCTTCCTCACCGAGGCCGGCATCACCATTCCCGGCGAACTCACCGACGCCGTCGATCAGGCCGCCAGTACTGGTCGTTCCACCGTCCTCGTCGCGATCGATGGCCGGGCCACGGCAGCACTCGTCATTTCCGACACCGTCAAGCCCGAGGCTCCTGCGGTCATCGCTCAGCTCAAGGGGATGGGGCTGCGAACCGTCCTCCTCACCGGTGATTCGAAGGCCGCTGCGGACGCCGTCGCCTCCCAACTCGGTACCGACGAGGTACTCGCAGACGTCCTGCCCACCGAGAAGGCCAAGATCATCGACGAACTACGGGCCGGGGGACGCGTCGTCGCCATGGTCGGGGACGGCATCAACGACGCCGCAGCCCTGGCCAGCTCTGATCTCGGCCTGGCGATGGTCACCGGCACCGACATCGCGATGCGCAGCGCGGACATCATCTGTGTGCGTCACCATCTCGGGGTCGTCCCAGACGCCATCGGGCTGTCACGACGCACTCTGCGCACCATCCGTGGCAACCTCGCATGGGCCTTCATCTACAACATCGCAGCTATCCCGATCGCAGCCGCCGGGCTCCTCAACCCACTGATATCCGGGCTAGCCATGAGCCTGTCGAGCCTCTTCGTCGTCACCCATTCACTGAGACTTCGCAACTTCGGTGCACACAGTTAAACTGACCGACGTGAGTGTCGAAGCAGACGGTAGAAAGCTCCTCCGAGTCGAGGTCAAGAACTCCCAGACCCCCATCGAGGACAAACCCCGCTGGATCCGCACCCGGGCCACGATGGGCCCTGAGTACCGTGACATGCGACGCCGCATGATCGACGGTGATCTTCGCACGGTGTGCCAGGAGGCTGGTTGCCCCAACATCTTCGAGTGCTGGGAGGATCGCGAGGCCACCTTCCTCATCGGCGGTGACCACTGCACCCGTCGGTGCGACTTCTGCCAGATCGAGTCGGCCAAGCCGGAGGACTACGACCGGGACGAACCCCGCCGCGTCGCCGAGTCCGTCAAGCAGATGGGACTGCGCTATGCCACCGTCACCTCGGTCTGCCGTGACGACCTCGAAGACGAGGGAGCCTGGCTGTGCGCCGAGACCATCCGCCAGATCCACCAGGTGAATCCGGGAGTCGGCGTCGAGATGCTGGCTCAGGACTTCTCCGGCAAGCAGGATCTCCTCGACGTCGTCTTCGGGGCACGCCCGGAAGTCTTCGGGCACAACCTCGAGACGGTCCCCCGTATCTTCAAGCGCATCCGCCCCGGATTCCGCTACGACCGTTCGCTGGCCGTCCTCAACTCGGCCCACGAGGCGGGACTCATCACCAAGTCGAACCTCATACTCGGCATGGGAGAGACTCGTGAGGAGATCTCGGAGGCCATGCAGGCCCTGCATGACGCCAACACCGACCTGCTGACGATCACCCAGTACCTTCGTCCGAATGCCTACCTGCACCCCATCGACCGCTGGGTGACCCCGCAGGAGTTCGATGAGCTGGCCGAGGAGGCCCGCGAGATCGGATTCGTCGGTGTCATGAGTGGCCCGCTGGTGCGCTCCTCCTACCGCGCCGGACGTCTCTACCGTCAGGCCATGGAGGCTCGCGGGGAGAAGCCGGTCACCATCGTCACCGGGTACCGAGACGGGGAGAAGCCGGCTCCATTCGCGACCAAGGAATGATCAGGGACACCTGATCAGCTTGACGAGGAGGATTCCAGCGGCGCCCCGAGGTACATACACCGAAACCATGCCAAAGTAGGGCCACCGTCGCGAAACCGGTAGAATGCCGCGGAGTCCGTCCACTAACCTCGTCGGGAGCGTGTCAATGCCCAAGAGCCAGGCAGCCAAGGAACTCGCCGCCAAGCAGAAGGCGCAGGCCAAGGCCGAGAAGGAGCGTCGCAAGAACTCCGACAATCCCAAGGACTGGAGCACCGGCAAGCAGCTCGTCGAGACCTTCAAGCTGACTCGCCAGGTTGATCCCCAGCTCCTCTGGTGGGTCATTGGCGCCTTCGTCCTGGGCGTCGTGGTGTTCACCGTCCTCGGTCTCATCCTGACCGATCTGTGGTGGGCATGGCTCATCGTCGGCATCTTTGCCGGTGCTGCTGCCGCCATGTGGGTGTTCCAGTGGCGCGCCAAGCATTCCATGTACGCCCGGTTCAAGGGCCAGACCGGATCGGCCGAGGTCGCTCTCTCCCTGCTCGACAAGAAGAAGTGGACCTCCACCCCGGCGATTGCCTTCACCCGCCAGCAGGACGTCGTGCACCGCGCCGTCGGACCGGCCGGAATTGTCCTCATCGGCGAGGGACACGGCAACGGTCTGCGCAATCTGCTGGCCACCGAGACCAAGCGTCATGAGCAGGTCGCCTATGGCACTCCGGTGACCTCCATCATCATGGGCGACGGCAAGGGTGAGGTTCCGCTGGAGGACCTCGACAAGCACATCAAGAAGCTGCCCAAGGCTCTCAACACCGCCCAGGTGGACGAGGTCATCAACCGCCTCAAGGCCCTCGACGCGATGCGTCCGAAGGTGCCACTGCCCAAGGGCCCGATGCCCAGCTCCATGAAGGGCGCCCGCGCCGCCATGCGAGGACGCTGAGCCTCCGTTGGCCGGCACAAACCTCGTCAACGCCGATCACATCTCGAAGTCCTGGGGCACTCGGACGGTCCTCTCAGAGGTGTCCCTGGGACTCTTGACGGGAGATGTCATCGGCGTCGTGGGTCGCAACGGGGACGGAAAATCGACCCTCCTGGCCCTTCTCACGGGCTCGTTGGAGCCCGATTCCGGGGTCGTGACGCGCACCAATGGGGTTTCCATCGGGGTACTCGCCCAGGCCGAGACCCCCAAGGGTGACGAGACCGTCCGTGACCTCGTCGTCGGTGGCCGTCCCGATCATGTCTGGGCGGCGGATCGCGAAGCTCGCCCCATCGTCGAGGACATGCTCTCCGACATCGACCTCGATCGCCCCATGACCGATTTGTCCGGTGGTGAACGGCGACGTGCTGCCTTGGTCTCAATCATGCTGGCAGACCATGACCTGCTCGTCCTCGACGAGCCCACCAACCACCTTGACGTGGAGGCCGTCGCTTGGTTGGCAGGCCACCTCCGCCACCTCCAGGAGCGTGGCGTCGCAATGCTCGTCGTCTCCCACGACCGCTGGTTCCTCGACGAGATCTGCACCGACATCTGGGAGGTTCACGACGCCACCGTCGAGGCTTATGAGGGCGGATACTCCGCCTACACCCTCGCCCGGGTGGAACGCGCCCGCATCGCTGCCAGCAACGAGGCCAAGCGTCAGAACCTGGCGCGCAAGGAGTTGGCATGGCTGCGTCGCGGCGCCCCTGCCCGCAGCTCCAAGCCTCGTTACCGCGTCGAGGCCGCGAACGCCCTCATCACCAATGTCCCCGAGCCTCGCGACAAGTTGGAGTTGGCGCGCTTCTCCGCTACCCGTCTGGGCAAGGACGTGCTCGATCTCAAGGACGTCACCGTCACCGTGACCTCCGACGAGCTGGGTGAGCGCACCCTGCTTGACAAGGTGACATGGTCGATCGGCCCAGGTGACCGAATCGGTCTGGTCGGCGTCAATGGTGCCGGCAAGACGACCCTGCTCAATCTCTTCGATGGATCCCGGCAGCCCGACTCGGGCCGCGTTAAGCAGGGAAAGACCCTGCGACTTGCCCATCTGCGTCAGGAGGTTGACGACCTCGACACCACGGTGACGGTGCTGGAGTCAGTCAACGACGTCAAGGCCAGGACGAAACTGGCCACCGGCCGGGACGCCTCCGCCGCGGACCTGCTGGAAGGATTCGGATTCACCGGGCAGAAGCTCGTCACCCGTGTCGGCGATCTTTCCGGTGGGGAGCGTCGTCGTCTGCAGCTGTTGCGCCTCCTCATGGACGAGCCGAACGTGTTGTTGCTAGACGAGCCGACCAACGATCTCGACATCGACACCCTGCGCTTGCTCGAGGACTACCTCGACTCCTGGCCGGGGACGTTGATCGTCGTCTCGCACGACCGGTGGTTCCTGGAGCGGGTCTGCGACGTGGTGTGGGCCCTCGTGGGAGACGGCACGGTTGCCCTCCTGCCAGGAGGCATTTCCCAGTACCTGGAGCACCGTCGCAATCGTGAGACCGGTCCGTCGAAGTCGAGTCGAGTGGGCACCGAGGGGTCCCGGCAGAAGGTCAACACTGCGGCCCTGCGTCAGGCTCGCAAGGACATGGACCGGATTGACCGCCAGATGGGCAAGGTCCGCGACAAACTCGCCTCGTTGCACGAGGAGATGGCTGCCAAGGCCGACGACTACCAGGCCCTCGCCGATTTGCAGATGAAGGCCAATGACCTCGACGAACGGATGTCCGACCTCGAGGAGCAATGGCTGGAGGCCGCCGACATCGTGGAGAATTCGTGACACTGCAAGACGATGACACCAACGTTTCCCGGCCCCGCAGATCCTTGGCCATGCTGTGGCCAACGATTGCTACCCTCGTCATCACGGTCGCGTGGATGCTCATCATTCCCGACCCGATCGACCTCAGGATCTACCGGGACTGCGTGCGAGCGATGCTGCACGACCCGGAGACGCTGTACACCGCCACCTCGGTCATCGGTCTGGGATTCACCTATCCACCCTTCGCCGCGATCGCCCTCATCCCGCTGACCCTCCTGCCGTTGCGCGCCGCGACGATCCTTCACCATGCCGTCAGCGCGACTGCTCTCGTCGTCATGATCGACGTGGTGTGGCGCCGCTGCGGACGTCGACCTTCGGGCATCCTGACGGCTGTCGTCGCCGTGATCCTGGTGGCCAGCGAACCGATCGGCAAGAGCTTTGCCTGCGGCCAGGTCAATCTTCAGCTGGCTCTCCTGGTCGTCCTTGACGTCTTCGTTCTTCCCCGAAAGTGGCGCGGTGTCGGCGTTGGTGTAGCCACCGGGTTCAAGCTCACTCCCGGCATCTTCGCACTCTGGTACCTCGTCACCGGCCAGTTCAAAGCAGCCTTGCGAGCCGCTGGCACCGGAGTGGCAACGATTGCTCTCGGCTTCGCCATCGCACCCACGGCATCGTGGCAGTACTGGACCCATTACATGATCACCCCGAAGCGGCTGGGCGGACTCACCTGGGCCGGCAACCAATCCCTCTCGGGGATGTTGTTGCGACTGGGGCTGGGAGACCTCACGCTGATCTGGCTCGTTCTCGTCGCCGTCTGCTGCCTGTTCGCTGGGATTTCCTCACGTCGGCTGTGGCAGCAGGGCGATGCTGACCAGGTGTGGTCCCTGCTGTGTGCCGGACTCTGCGGATGTCTGGTGAGCCCGGTGTCATGGTCTCATCACTGGGTGTGGGCACCGCTACTCATCGTCGCAGGGTTGGCAGACCGACGCCACGGCCGGCACGTTCTCGCCCTGCTCTGGGCCTTCGCCACCCTGACATGGATGGTCTGGTGGTTCCCAGCAGGTAATGACCTAGAAATTGCTGCGCCGTGGTGGCAGAAAGTCCTCACCGACCCTTACGAGATCCTTGGTATCGGGTCTCTCCTCTCCTTGGCCCGAAACAACCATGCATCCGTCGCACGACATGAGGCGGGCGGACCGTCTCCGGCCCGCCCCATACCCGTAACGTTCAATCACGCCACCGTGAACAACTGATCACCGCTGTTCACCGACGTGCCGGCAGCGGCGACACCACCGAGCTTGTCAGGAGTCGTGTCAAGGATGATGATCGGGCAGACCGCACTGCGACCGCCTTCGGCAATACGGGCAGGGTTCCACGTGATGAGCTTGTCCCCGACGGAAACCTCTGCCCCCTCCTCGGTGTGGAGGGTGAATCCCTCCCCCTTCAGCTGGACGGTGTCGATGCCCAGATGCACCAGCACCCCGAAACCGTCCGCCTGAAGGACGAAGGCATGCGGGTGCAGCTTGACGATGCGTCCCGCCACCGGGGCCACGGCGGTGACATCACCGTCGCCGGTGGGCTGCAGGGCGACGCCGGGGCCCACCAGCCCCTGTGCAAACACCGGATCAGGAACCTCGGACAACGTCATCAGGGTGCCGTCGAGGGGGGAAAGGATCGAGGTCATCAGCGCAGGTCCTCGATGTCCTCGGCGAGGGTGTCAGCCTCGGGGCCGACGACCACCTGGACGGAAGTTCCCTGCTGTACGACGCCGAATGCACCGGCTGCCTTGAGGGCGGCCTCGTCGACGAGGTCGGGGTCGTCAACCTCGACGCGCAGCCGGGTGATGCAGGCCTCGAGGTCGTCAATGTTGTCGTCGCCACCGAGGGCCGCCAGGATCTGTTCTGCCTTGCTCATGATGTCTCCTTGTCCTGGTTCGAGATGAACTCCGCCATGGAGGATCCTCGAACAAATACTGGCCCACCTTCCAAGTGGTCCAGACAACTAACACTGAACTCCATCGGGCCGCCCGGTGTCAAGAGACGGTCAGGGTCAAGAAGCGGTCAGGTCTCGTGATCCTCTCCCCACAAATCCTCCAGGTCGGAGGCGAGCAGGTCCGCATCAGGCCCGACGATCACCTGCACGCTTTGCCCCTGCACCGTCACACCATGGACCCCAGCACGACGCAGAGCCTGCTCATCAACCTGCTCGCAGTTTCGGACCTGGCAGCGCAGGCGGGTCACGCACGGCTCGATCGACACCACGTTGTCGACTCCCCCCAACGCCGCCAAGATGTGTTCAACACGCTTCATCGCGAACCTCCTCGAGGTGGATACAGGGTCCTACGTGGCCCGGAGATCGGCACCCACAGTTTGTAACGGTCTCCCCGGTACCAGGACCGGGAGTACGAGACAGCAAGATCGTCGGCATAGGTACGGCGGTTGATGGCCAGCAGGGGAGATCCCACCGGGATGTGCAACAGCTCACAGATCACCGCATCGCCACTGAGGGCCTCGATGGCATCCTCCCCCCAGGTGGGGACCAGTCCAGCGTCAGCCAAAGCCCCGTAAATGCTCGTGGGTACGCCATTCGCCAGCAGATCCGGCATCACTCGCGTGGAGATCCAAGTCCTTTCGACTGCCATCGGAATCCCGTCGGCCAGCCGCACCCGGTAGATGAAGTGGACGGATTCACCAGGCTCAATCCCCAGCCAGACAGCCACGTCCGGGGTTGCCGGCAGTTCCTCTCCGCGCAGCACCCTGGTATCGGGAATCATCCCACGTTGACGCATCTCCTCGCTGAAGGACGAGATCCGAGACTGGACGTCAACCTTCGGAGCCCGGACATAGGTTCCACTCCCCCGGCGACGTTCCAGCCGTCCGCTACTGACCAGCGAGTCCACCGCCTGGCGGACCGTCATCCGCGAGACTCCGAAACGCTCGGCAAGCTCACGCTCACTGGGAACGACATCCCCGACCGACAGACGGGTGTCGATGAGCTCGACGAGATAGTCCCGCACGGTCACGTACTTCATGCGTGAATTATGCCCCGGGTGCAGGGCTGACCACCGGTTGGGGATCGAACCCGACCGGAATGTTCACGTTCACACATTCTGCGCGCCCTCTTGTGATGGCAGTACCGGTGACCTATACTTCCGCAAGTGGTCCATACCACCCCACGGACCACCTGATGCCGAACCGACGTGGGTGAAGGCGTCGGACATGAGAACTCACTGCGGAGGAACTCCATGGCGAAAGACGCTGTTGCCACCAGCACGAAGAAGAAACGGCAAATACCCGGGTTCTCCCAGATGCAACGCATCGGACGCTCCCTCATGCTGCCCATCGCATCCCTGCCGGTCGCGGCCCTGCTCATGCGATTCGGAGCGGCCGACGTGCTGGGCGCGGACGGCGTGGCCAAGCACGCATCCTGGATGCAGCCAGTCGCTGACGTACTCGCTGGCGCCGGTGGCGCGATCTTCGACAACCTGCCCCTCATCTTCGCCCTCGGCGTGGCCGTCGGTTACGCCAAGAAGGCCGACGGCTCCACCGCACTGGCCGCCCTCATCGGCTATCTCACCTTCACAGGCGCAGGCACCTCCGACAAGACCCAGGGTGGCGTCCTGCACGCACTGGCCCCGTACTTCGCCAAGGACACCGGAGTCATCAACTACGGCGTCCTCGGCGGCATCGTCATCGGCATCATCGCCGCCAAGATGTACGAGAAGTACCGCCGCACCAAGCTGCCGACCTACCTGGCCTTCTTCGGTGGACGTCGCTTCGTGCCGATCGTCACCGCTGCGGCCTCGGTGGTCGCCGGTGTGATCATGGCCCTCATCTACCCTGCCTTCGACTGGCTGTTCAACAAGCAGGTCGGCGGATTCATCATGGCCCACGGGTCGAACCCGGCCACCGGATTCGTCTTCGGCACCATCAACCGTCTGCTCATCCCCTTCGGCCTGCACCACCTGCTCAACTCCTTGCCGTGGTTCCAGCTCGGTAACTGCACCAACGCTGCTGGCGAGACCTTGCACGGCGACATCACCTGCTTCTTCAGCGGCACGGCCGGCACCAATGCCTGGACCGGCTCCTTCATGACCGGCTTCTTCCCGATCATGATGTTTGCCCTGCCCGGTGCTGCCCTGGCCATTTACCACACCGCCAAGCCGGAGCGTAAGAAGATCACCGGTGGCGTCATGCTCTCGGTCAGCCTGACCGCCTTCCTCACCGGTATCACCGAGCCCCTCGAGTACGCCTTCGCTTACGTGGCCTTCCCGCTGTACCTCGTGCACGCCCTGCTCACCGGCTCTTCCCTGGCCCTGTGCAACGCTCTGGGCATCAAGGACGGGTTCGGATTCTCGGCCGGTCTGACCGACTACATCATCAACTTCGGACGAGCTGCTGAGCTGTCCGGCGGTGCAGGAAAGGTCCTGCTGCTCCTCCTCATCGGTCTCGTCTATGCCGTCATCTACTACGTGGTGTTCCGATTCGTCATCACGAAGTGGAACCTGCGCACCCCTGGCCGCGAGGAGGAGGGTGACGAGTCCAACGCCGGGGCCAGCGTCTTCGACGAGGCTCAGCTCGCCGCCAACAAGTCCACCGGCAAGGAGAACGCCCAGAAGGAGGGCCGAGCCTGATCCCGCCCCTCCCCCACCTCATGACGGCGCCCCCGGCACAAGCAAGCCGGGGCGCCGTCCGCAATTGCCCTCAGTCGTTCTGCGGAGCGGGCATCACTCGCCGCAGAACCTGGTCCAGGATGACGCCGATGACAATTGCACCGATGATCCCGACCGTCGCGGCGAGGATGTGGTTGTTGCCCAGGAAACTTGCCGCACCGGCACCAATCCCAGTGGCATATCCAGCCCACAGGACCCCGGCCAACGCGTCGATGGGGAGGAAGACGCGATAGGAAAAGCGAGTGGCCCCCGCCATGGCGTTGACGATGACACGTCCGCCAGGGATGTATCGGGCGACCAGGATGCACAGCGGCCCGCGCACCAGCAACTGGTGAGTGGCCCAGGCGACGGTCTTCTGCCGTTTCGGTCCACCGTTGAAAAGCTTGGTGTGGCCGAGCTGATGCCCAATCCAATATGCGATGTTGTCCCCACACATCGCACCGAGTGCTGCCACCGGGACGATGATCCACCACGGCGGGTGTCCTACTGCTGCCAGGGCGACGACGAGGGATTCGCTGGGGACGGGCGGGAAGAACCCGTCGATGACGCATAGTCCCCCCAACGCCGCAACGACCCAGGGATGGGAGGCATTGGCCGCGATGACGCCGTTGACGCTCGCCATCCATGCGGTCAGATCCATACCTGCCAGTCTTCCACCCAGGCTCAACCGGTCGTCACATGGCTGGAGATCGCCTGTCGGTAGACCGTCTCCAACTGATCGACGACGGGCCCGGCCGCGAATCGGGAGCGAGCCTGCCATGCGATCGCCGCTCGGTCCCACGGCCGACCAAGCACCTGTTGCAGGCCATCTGCCAGCGCGTCGACGTCCCCCACCGGGACGACCATGCCGTTGCTGTCGTCGATGAACTCCTGTGGACCACCACACGCCGTCGTCAGGACTGGTAGGCCTGCCGTCAACGCTTCGGCGCAGACCACCCCGAAGGTCTCGGCGTGGGAGGCCAGGGCGAAGGCGTCGGCACCCGCGAGCTCCTCCGCGATGCGCTCACGCGGCTGGGTACCCAGCAGGACGATATTCGGGTTGTTGGCAGCGATGGTCTCCAACGACCCCCGTTGTGGTCCGTCCCCGATGATGCGCAGCTGAACTCCGGGCACCTGCTCGACGGCATGGGCCAGTTCGACCATTCCCTTGCCTGGGTTGAGGGTGGCGACGCTGACCACCACCGTTCCCTCATGACGGCGGGCAGGACGGTCAAAGAGATCGACGTCGACGATGTTGGGAATCACCGTCGAGGTGATCCCATGCCCTGCCAGCCGCGAACTCAGCCCCTGGGAGACACTGACGACCGCGTCGGCCCTGTCTCCGGCGACCGAGATGTCCTCGGTCAGGCGCCGATCAGGATTCGCCAGGTGGGAGTCATGCTCTGTCCACACCAGTGGCTCCGGAAACTCGGCGCGGGTCGCAGCGGCCGCGAATCGCGCGAAGTGAGCATGGATGACGTCAGGCGTTCCCCACTCGGAGGTCACGGTTCGATGGAGTCGTCGCGCAGCCCAGGCGTGAACACGATGATCAGTCCGCGCGGAAACGGCCCCCACCGGGACATCCAGTCTCACCACCGTGATGCCGTCATCGCGTTCCACGGCGTGCTCGACACGAGTTCCGAACTTCCGCCAGTGCCGGGCCGAGCGTGCGTCGAGGACGGCCAGTACCACCTCATGGGCCTGTTGGCGCAGCGCCACCGCCTGGTCGTACTCGAAGATCCCCCGCAGCGGAGCTTCCGGGCTCGGAGTACCCCGAGACAAAACCATGACGCGCATATCACTCACTTGCGATTGACGACGACGGTGCCCAGTACGAGATCGTCGAGACCTCGCCTTTCTGCACCGATGACGAGGGCCGGAATGACGAGGCACTTCATCGCTGTGCGGGCGGCCGCTCGCCACCATCCGATGGGGCCGAGGCCATCGAGTCGGACCACGGCCACTCGGGCGACGATCTGGCCGAAGGATCCGCCTGCCATCGCGGTGAAGAGGACCGACTCGACGAAGAAGACCGCCATCGGCATCCACATCTTCCAGCCTCCACTGCGGATCACTGCCGGCCCGACGATGGTGCTGGCCAGCACCATGGATGCTCCCCAGTCAATGATGAGAGCACCAATGCGTTTGCCCCAACTCGCCAGCGATCCGCGCCCTTCCGTGGGCAGCCCGATCGAGGTGCCTGGCGCTGCCTCGGTTCCACTCACCCAGGGAATCCTACCGGTAGTACCTGTTACACGCTCGAAACACAACGGTGACGGCTAAGCAACCCGCACGGACTACCGTGAACACATCACCAGCCGTGTTGATGGAGGAAAGATGTTCGAAGGTCCCGACGACCTGCTCGCCTATGTCAAGAAGGAAGGCATCGAGATGATCGATGTCCGCTTCTGCGACCTCATCGGTGTCATGCAGCACTTCACCGTCCCCGCCCGAGAGTTCGACAAGGACCAGTACGAGAACGGTCTGGCCTTCGACGGATCCTCCATCCGGGGCTTCCAGAAGATCAACGAGTCGGACATGGCCCTGCTGCCTGACCCGACGACCGCCTGGATCGACCCGTTCCGCGAGTGCAAGACGCTCATCGTGAACTTCAACGTCCACGACCCGATCACCAAGGAGGCCTACAGCCGCGACCCGCGCAACATCGCACGCAAGGCCGAGGCCTACCTCACCTCCACCGGCATCGGCGACACTGCCTTCTTCGCTCCCGAGGCCGAGTTCTACGTCTTCGACGACATTCGCTTCGACACTCGCCAGAACACCTCGTACTACTCCATCGACTCCGAGGCTGGTGCCTGGAACACCGGACGCACCGAGGACGGCGGCAACCGCGGTTACAAGGTGAAGTACAAGGGCGGTTACTTCCCGGTGGCCCCCACCGACCACTTCGGTGATCTGCGTGACGAGATCGTCACCATCATGGAGGGCCTCGACATGAAGGTCGAGCGGGCCCACCACGAGGTCGGCACCGCTGGCCAGGCCGAGATCAACTGGCGCTTCAATACCTTGTCCCGCGCAGCTGACGACGTCATGAAGTTCAAGTACATCGTCAAGAACGTTGCCTGGCAGCACGGCAAGACAGCGACCTTCATGCCGAAACCGATCTTTGGTGACAACGGTTCGGGCATGCACGTCCACTCCTCGCTGTGGAGGAACGGCGATCCACTCTTCTTTGACGAGTCCGGTTACGCACAGCTGTCCGACATGGCTCGTTACTACATCGGCGGCATCCTCAAGCACGCCCCGTCGCTGCTGGCCTTCACCAACCCGTCGGCCAACTCCTACCATCGTCTCGTTCCTGGCTTCGAGGCCCCGGTCAACCTGGTGTACTCCCAGCGCAACCGCTCCGCCTGCATGCGTATCCCGATCACCGGTCCGAACCCGAAGGCCAAGCGTGTCGAGTTCCGCTGCCCCGATCCCTCGGCCAACCCGTACATGGCCTTCGCTGCCCTGCTGCTCGCTGGCCTGGACGGCATCCAGAACAAGATTGAGCCGCCGGCCCCGGTCGACAAGGACATCTACGAGCTGCCCCCGGAGGAGCACGCCGCCATGGATCACGTTCCTGGCAGCCTCGGAGCCGTCCTCGACCACCTTGAGGACGATCATGAGTTCCTCCTTGCCGGTGACGTGTTCACCCCGGATCTCATCGAGACCTGGATCGAGCTCAAGCGTGGTGACCTGAATGCTCTGCAGCAGCGTCCGCATCCCTACGAGTTCGACCTGTACTACGACATCTGAGTCGATCTGACGTGATTCCGTGGGGGGGACGACTTCGGTCGTCCCCCTCGTCGCGTCGTGGCCAGTCGAGCGAGGAATGCGACGATTGTGTGAACTTGGGGCTGATTCGCCTCAATCCAGCAACCGCACGGCCGCCTCAGGTGTGGGCACGGCGTCAGAACCATCCGGCCCAGTGGAAGATTCGCCGGTCAGTGCATAGGAGCCTCCCAGATCCAGACACCCCTCCAGGGCGGCCGTCGTCGTCCCCTCTGTTGCGACAAGTCGTCGTGCTCCGCGGTGCTCGCAATCGCCATTGCTATGCCAGCTCAATTCCCAGCCGGAGAACCCTCCGGGGGCCAGACGCTTGGGTGTGGCCTTGGGGTCGTAGGGCTTCCAAGTCACCGACACGGGCACCCCAGACTCAGAACTCTGCTGGAGTTTCGGCATGACGGGCACCGTCGTCGTCGACGTGCCGCAGTTGCGGATCATGAGCCGGGCGACGCGTGCCCCCAGCGCTTCCTCGACGTCACCAAACCCCATCGCCACTTTCTCGCCTGGCCGGCACGTCAAGGCGCCCCGACCGCCGCCAACGCTGGTCACTCGCTGTGGGGACGTGCTCGGCTCGGGGCGAGGACGGGGCGTGTACCTCGGCGTCGCGGTCATTGAGGAGGTCGGTACGACAGCCTCGGGCACCGCTGGGATCGGCCGTGAACAACCGGACGCCATCGCTGTGGCTGCAATCGCAGCGGCAACCGCTCGCCGGCTCCTCACCCGAGCCACTGCCATGCCCGGCCGAAAGGTCGACAGGAGAGTCCCCATGATGCCGATGAGGAACGGACGACCATCATTCACGCGGTCCGCCGTCGCGTCCTTGCGGTGACTGGGAAAAGACATCATCCTGACCACACGACCGATCCTTGGATTGGTTTGGGAGATTCCAGCTGTTCGGGATTCTCGGCTTCCCCGGGCTTCGGCGTGGCCGATCGCTTCACCGTGGGGATGAAGCATCCTTCGTCGCTCACGACCCCTCCGGCAATCTCAACCGACATCACTTGAATGTGGGAACCACAACCACCTTGCCCAGGCCATGACAAGGTGACCTTGCGCCCCATTCCGCTGAGCAGTTCTCCCGGGACGACACCGCGCGATTCCCATGCGATCTTGACGGGCGAGCCTGCGGACGTCACCTTGATCGTCGGCACGGCAGGCAGGGTCAACGGTTTCTCGGTGCAGTTCCGGACGATCAGCTCGACAGAGCTACCCGCGTCTCCCGTCTTCATCGAAGACATCTCAAGGACCGGGGTCGACCCCTTGCACGTCGGCATGGCCGGAGTACTGGCACCAGAAGCACCTTTTGACGGTCTCGGCCGCACCGGCTGGGGCGGAACGGAATTGGCGATCGGAGTCGCCCCGGGCTGGTTCGCCATGTCGGCGACGGTCGGAGTCTTCTCGGCGCACCCTGCTGCGGCCACGACGGCAGCCAGGCACACAAACATCGTCACTGGTCGGCGAACAGTCATACCCTCAAGCTACCGTGAACCCATGGCAGCTGATACATCCCACACCGCCATCCCCTCACCCGCCGACGACCTCGTCACCGTCAGTCGGGTTCGCGACATCCTCGATGAGTGGTACCCGCCATCCCTGGCGGAGTCGTGGGATGCCCCGGGTCTGGTGTGCGGTGACCCTGACGACACCGTCAGTCACATCGTGTGCGCTCTGGAAGCCACCGACGACGTCGTCGACGCCGCGATCGCGGCGCACGCGGACATGCTCGTCGTCCACCACCCACTTCTCATGCGTGGGGTCAGCTCGGTGGCAGCTGACACCGCCAAGGGACGCATCATTCACCAGCTCATCCGTCATCGCATTGCCCTCATGAGTGCCCACACCAATGCCGACGCCGCGGTCGGTGGTGTCAATGACGTCCTCGCGAGGCTCCTGGGCGTCGTCGTCGAGCGTCCTCTCGAACCCGTCACCCAAGCCGTGGATCTGTGGGGAGTCCAGGTGCCCCTCGACTCCTCGGAGGCGCTTCGCAATGCCCTCTTCGATGCCGGGGCCGGACGGTTCGACGGTTATGACCAGTGCAGTTTCGAGACCGTCGGGCGCGGCCAGTTCCGGCCTCTCGATGGCTCCCATCCCACCATCGGCACAGCCCATGAGGTGGAGACCGTTGAGGAAGCGCGCATTCACGTCGTCGCCCCGACCTGGGCACGCTCCGCAGTGCGATCGGCTCTCGTCGCCGCCCATCCCTACGAGGTGCCCGCCTACGACGTGACGACCATTGACTCGGGAGCTCGCCCCGGCCCCACCACCCCGGGTATCGGTCGTGTCGGCCATCTCGACGAACCGATGACACTGCGGTCCTTCACCCGGCGAGTCTCCGAACGACTCCCCCGTACCGTCTGGGGAGTGCGGGCTGCTGGCGACCCGGACCAACCGATCAACACCGTCGCGCTGTGCTCCGGAGCCGGAGATTCCCTGCTGGATGCCGCAGCAGCCAGCAACGCCGACGTCTACCTCACCAGTGACCTGCGCCATCATCCTGCCGACGAACATCTTCGGGCCGGCGGACCAGCCCTCGTCGACACGGCTCACTGGGCCTCCGAATCACCCTGGTGTGCTGACGTGGCCCGCCGACTTCACGAGGAACTCGGTCTGCCCTGCCGAGATCTGGGCATCCGAACCGACCCGTGGACCCTCGGAGCTGCAGTGGCACAATAGCAGGACGTGACAAGCACTGATTCCGTGAATTCCGACGACGACCTGCGCCACGACCACGAATTCGTCAACGACACCGAGGCCGTCATCCGTCTGGGATCAATGCTGCTGTCGTCGGGTACCGGGTCCTATCGGGTGAAGAGGGCCATGACGGACACGGGGGATGCCCTCGGCATGGATCGCCTCGACGCCACCGTCGGTCTCACCGAGATCACGGTCACCGCGCACCGGGGCGACAACTTCCGCACCGTGGCCCGGGAGGTGTACCGAGTGCGCGTCGACTCCTCTCGCATCTCCGCTCTCGAGGAGCTTGCCCACAACCTTCCCGAGGGGATGACAGGCCGCGATGTCGAGGCCAGACTCGACAACATCTCCCGGACCGTCCGCCCACAGTGGAAGGAATGGCAGACCATTCTCGCCGGTGGTTTTGCCTGCGCCGGATTCGCCATCCTCAACAAGTTCTCGCTGGCCGACTCACTCGTCGTGCTGCTGGCGGCAAGTGCCGGCCAGTTCGTACGTGGTCGACTCAACCGTCGCTGGCTCAACCAGTTCGGTGTCGCGGCGCTCGCATCTGCAGCGGCCTGTCTCATCTACCTGGTGGTCGCCGACCTCCTTACGAACACTGGGCTTCACACGATCCACGGCCCCGGATACGTGGCCTCCCTGCTCTTCCTGGTACCTGGTTTTCCGATGATCACCTCCATCCTCGACATGGTCCGGATGGACTTCACAGCGGGTCTGAGCCGCGCAATGTACTCGGTTGGTCTCATCCTTGCCGCGACGTTGTCGGCCTGGGTGTTCTCGGTTGCCACCGGACTGTTACCACTACCCGCGCAGACGGTGCTGCCGAATCCCTGGGCGTGGCTGGCTTACGCCGCAGCGACGGCATGTGGGGTCGCCGGATTCGCCATCATCTTCAACTCGTCGCCGCGGATGCTGGCATGGGCGGTCGCTCTGGGAGTGGTGGGAAACCTCTGTCGCCTGGCCCTGGTCGGTGCCAACCTGCCAGCGCAGTTGGCAGCCGGGGTCGGCGGCCTCGCGATCGGATTCCTGGCCAGCCCGTTGTCGGTCAGGACCAAGCTGCCCCGCATCACCCTGACGGTCCCCGCCTGCGTCATCATGGTGCCCGGTGCCTCCATGTACCGCACTGTGTACTGGCTCAACGCCCAGGACATGACGAAGGCGCTGACCTTCGGTGCCGACGCCGTTCTCACCCTGGTCCTCATCGCCTGCGGATTGGCGGTGGCCCGGATGTGCACCGACCCGGCGTGGGCACACAACCTCCCCATCCCCAGCCCACACGCCTTCAAGTTCTCCGAGGAGGACTGATCACTGGTTCCAGAAGACGGCATCGACCACCTTGGAGGCACGTCGCCCGTGCCGCAGATGGTCCTCAATCAACTGCTCAGATGCCCCACGGCCCATCCCGAGGGCCCGGGCAATGACGTCAAGATCAATTGAGTCGGAGGGTATGACGTCACTGGGACGGCCCCGCACCACCATGATCACATTGCGCAGCCGGCTGGCAGCCAACCAGGAATCGCACAGCTCCTGGTGCTGTTCCTCGTCGACGTGATCGGCTGCCAGAGCAGCGTCAAGGGCCTTGATCGTCGAGGTCGTGCGCAGAGCGGGCTCCTTGCCGGCATGCTGCAACTGAATGACCTGGGCAGTCCATTCGATGTCGGACAGGCCTCCGGGCCCGAGCTTGAGATGACGCCTGGGATCGACACCGCGCGGAATTCGCTCGGACTCCATTCGTGCCTTGAGCATGCGGATCTCGGCCAACTGACCAGCCGTCAGGCCGTCGGCCGGGTAGCGCAGGTTGTCGACGCACTCGAGCAACGCAGTCGTCAGGTCTCGATCACCGGCTCCGTGGCTCGCCCGCAAGAGGGCCTGGGACTCCCAGGTGCTCGACCACTTCCCGTAGTACTTGCGATAACTCTCCAGGCTGCGCACCATCGGTCCCGATCGTCCTTCCGGACGCAGGTCGGCATCCAAGATCAGCGCGGGATCGGCACCGTTCCTGCCGAGCAGGTTCCGCAGCTTGGTGACGATGCGCGATGCCTTCTCACCGGCACCTGGTCCGTCACCGACGACGAAGAGACAGTCGGCGTCAGAACCGTAGGACAGCTCCTGGCCGCCCCATCGGCCCATCGCGACGATGCCAATTGGTGGGGCGTCCTCAACACCGCGCGACACTGCGGACAGCGCAGCGTCGATCGTCGCTCCTGTCAGGTCAGTGAGGGCCCGGCCGATGCGCAACGTGTCGGTGACATTGAGGATGTTCGCGACGAGGATCCGGAACAGTTCACGACGCCGCACCGCACGGATCGCCTCGACCGCCTCCTCGACGTCACGGTGCCGCCTGGCAACGGCGTACATCTGGCGAGTGAGGTCATCGCGGTCCAGCGGAGTCAGATCGTCGTCGACGAGGACCTGGACGGTCTCGGGGGCTCGGGTGAGGACGTCTACGGCATATCTCGACGTCGACAGCACCGTTGCCAGCCGCTGAGCCATGGTCCCCTCGTCACGCATCGCGCGCAGGTACCAAGGAGATTCCCCCAATGCCTCGGAGACCTGGCGGAAGGCCAGCAAACCATTGTCGGGGCTGGGGCCGTCGGCCAGCCAGGCGAGCATGGCCGGCATGAGAGCGGTCTGGATACGCACTGCTCGGCTGGTACCGCTGGTGAGGGCCTCGATGTGACGCAGGCCGGCGTCCTCGTCGTGGAATCCCAGCGCCCCGAGCCGAACCTTGGCTGCCTCCGGGCCCATCCGCAGGTCCTCGGTGGGGATGCGAGCCACAGCCTCGACCACAGGCGAGTAGAACACCTGGCCATGAGCCCGCAGGACGGCCTTCGAGGTCGCCGTCCACACACCTCGCACCTCGTCGGGGGTGTGCAGGCCCACTGCCCGTGCCAGCCTGCGCAAACCTGGCTCGTCGTCGGGAAGGAGGTGGGTACGACGCAACCGGAACATCTGCACCCGATGTTCCATCACTCGTTGCAGTCGATAGGCCTCCCCGAGACGTTCGGCCGCACCTCGGGAGATGTAACCGCCAGCAGCCAGCGCGCGCAGGGCCGGCAGAGTGGCTCGTACCCGCAGCGACTCGTCCTGGCGTCCGTGGACCAGCTGCAGCAACTGGGCGGTGAACTCGACGTCTCGCAACCCCCCGGCACCCAGCTTGATCTCACGGCCCTTCTCTCTGGTGGCGATGCAGGAGACGACCCGGGTTCGCATGGCGCGGGTTTCCGGGACGAAACCTTCTGCCTCCCCCACCTGCCACACCATGGGTGAGACCATCTCGACAAATCTCTGCCCCAAATCGAGGTCGCCAGCCATCGGACGAGCCTTGAGGAGGGCCTGGAACTCCCAGTTCTTCGCCCACTTCTCGTAGTAGGTGCGCATCGAGTCCATGGTTCGCACCAGTGGTCCGGCATTGCCCTCGGGACGCAGCGCGGCGTCGACCTGCCAGATGGACCCTGCCCCGGAGTGGGCCGAACAGATCCGCGCCACCGAGGCTGCCAATTTCGTGGCGATGTCGACAGCCCGAGCCGCTGAGACGTCTTCCCGGGCCGGCTCGGCGACATGGACGACGTCAACGTCGGAGATGTAGTTGAGTTCCTGAGCCCCGCACTTTCCCATTGCGATGACGGCGAGCCGTGCGTCGGCATGATCCGGACAGTCTGCGCGGGTCAGGGCCAGGGCAGCGGCGACGACGGCGTCGGCAAGGTCTGCCAGTTCTCCCGCGATGTCCTCGACGACCTCGGTCGGGTCGTCCGCCCCGACATCTCGGGAGGCGATCCGCACCAGATGACGCCGATTGGCCAACCTCAGCCGATCCGCTGCCGGACCGGTGGGCCTCTCGGCCACCAGGAACTCACCATCCTCATGAGCTCCGACGACCTCGAGCAGGTCGTCGCGAATCTCGTCACGGCTGCGACGCACGGGATCGTGGGCGATCTCGGCCAGGTCGTCGGGATGGGCAACAAGGTGACGGCCCAACTCGCTGGAAGCGCCCAGGAGCCGAACGAGCCGGCATGCCGAGTCCTCGTCACCGAGGAGATCGACGACGAGCTGGGGGGATCTCTGGGAGAGATCTGCCAAGGTGTCGAGGGCCAGATCAGGGTCACAGGACATTTCCAGGTGATGTTCCCACCCGGTCAGTCGGCTTGGGTCAGCCCCGATCGTCTCTGTAATCCGCTGATGGTGGGCCAGGGACGCTTCAGTGTCCATCACTCCCAGCCGCAGTAGGTCCACCGTGACGCTCGACTTGCGATCCACCGTGACCACCCCCTCGACGGCACATTAGCCGACGAGGGCCACCGACGTGTTGCTCAGTCGTCACGTCGGTGTCGAATGGGTGTACGGTCCCAGCAACTAGCTTCCCCTAGTGTTTTTGAGGTGACGATTATGGCGGCACGCGCAGAACGCGGCGTGAGGCGGTTGGCGACGACATGGGTGGCCACCGCTCGCTCGTTGCTGCCCCCGGCCAGGAACACCACCCTTGGGTCGGCCGATGCACGGTTGTGGGGACGCCACCACATCGCCCACCTCATGGTCATCCTCACCGACACCCTGCAGACCGTCACCGCCCCGACGACGATCAGACCGATGACCCTCGCCAGGGTGATCGATGAGCGCAGCAAGGCGACCGGGACCCTGGCGGCGATCGGCCACGAGGTCATCGCCGATGACACCGCCACCCGTCTGGCCAGCCAGGCGCAGCGTCTCCTCAGCGAGGTCGAGTCGGTCCTGCTGGCCACTCCGGGCCCCTCGGCGACGGTGGAATCCCTCATCGGTCCGGTTCGCATGACTGATCACCTTCGGGCAACCCTGCTCGCCATGGTGGCCATGGGTCTCCACGACGGCGTCGACGTTCCGTCGCCAGCCATCACTGAGAGCTGCCGGACACTGTCGGCCGTCCTTGACGATACCCATGGCGGACGCACCATCGAGCTGCGAGTGCCGCCCGCATGTGCAGTCCAGCTGGCAGCCACCGAGTCGGGACCCAGCCATCACCGTGGCATCCCGCCCAATGTGGCCGAGATGGATCCCGTCACCTTCCTGCAGCTGGCCACCGGCTTCTCCTCCTGGGAGGAGATGCGCGAGGCGGGATGGGTCCAGGCGTCTGGATCCCACGTCGACGACGTCGCCAACCTTCTGCCCGTGGTGGACATGGCAGGGGCCCTCCGCGAGATCCTCGCCGAGGACTGATCAGCTGGACCCGATCACCGCGATCATCGGGCTCGACTCCTTGTGCCCTGGCAAGGACGGCGATGGTGCTTTGGCACAGTCAGCTCGCACCAGTGGTCTCAGGGACTTGGCCGGTCGACCGCTCACAGATGGGGAAGGTAACGATCCAACTCGAACTGGCTGACCTGCCGGTTGTACTCCTCGAACTCCGCCCGCTTGTTGCGTAGGAAGAAGTCGTAGACGTGCTCGCCGAGGGTCTCGGCCACCAGCTCGGACTCCTCCATGCACCGGATGGCGGCACCCAGGCTCTGCGGCAGACGCTTGATACCGAGGGCGTGACGTTCCCGGGCCGACAGCTGCCACACGTCGTCGGAGGCCTCCTCAGGCAGCGGCAGCTCCTTCTCGATGCCGTCCAGACCAGCGGCCAGCACCAAGGAGTAGGCCAGGTATGGATTGGCAGCCGAGTCGATAGAACGCAGTTCCACCCGCGCTGACGAGGCCTTGTCCGGCTTGTACATCGGTATCCGGACAAGGGCCGAGCGGTTGTTGCGACCCCAGCAGATGTAGTTGGGGGCCTCCCCCCCGCCCGAGAGTCGTCGATACGAGTTCACCCACTGGTTCGTGACAGCGGTGATCTCCGGAGCGTGGTGAAGCAGGCCCGCCACGAAGTGCTTGGCCACCGGCGACATGCGAAACTCGTCAGCCACGTCGTAGAAGGCATTGGTGTCGCCCTCGAACAAGGAGACGTGGGCGTGCATTCCCGATCCGGCGTGGTTGGTGAAGGGCTTGGGCATGAAGGTGGCCTTGATGCCCTTGAGGGAGGCAATCTCCCGAATGACCACGCGGAAGGTCATGATGTTGTCGGCCATCGTCAACGCATCGGCGTAACGCAGGTCGATCTCGTGCTGGCCGGGGGCGGCCTCGTGGTGGCTGAACTCCACCGAGATACCCATCTGCTCCAGGACGTTGATGGCGTCACGACGGAAATCGGTACCCGCCCCCAGGGTGGTGTGGTCGAAGTAGCCGCCGTTGTCGAGGGAGACAGGTGCTCCACCGGGCTGGTGCTCCTCCTTGAGCAGGTAGAACTCGATCTCCGGGTGCACGTAGAAGGTGAACCCCATGTCAGCGGCTCGGGCCATCGTCTTCTTGAGGACGTGACGCGGATCTGCTGCCGAGGCCGTGCCGTCGGGATTGGTGATGTCGCAGAACATCCGAGCAGTGCCGGTGCCCGAGCGCCACGGCAGCACCTGGAAGGTGGCCGGGTCCGGATGGGCCACCATGTCTGCCTCGTAGACGCGGGCGTACCCCTCAATAGCCGAACCGTCGAAACCGACGCCTTCGGCAAAAGCACCCTCGACCTCAGCGGGGGCGATGGCGACGGACTTGAGTGATCCCAGGACGTCGGTGAACCACAGCCTCACGAAACGAATATTGCGTTCCTCCATGGAACGCAGGACAAAATCAGTCTGCCTGCTCACCCTTCCAGTGTGCATAGCGCGTGTTTCGAGCGAGTAACAAGCGCCCTGGATCGCCTCGGTAGACTGCGGACATGGCTTCGGGTCCTCAGGCAGGGTGGTATCCAGATCCCGACGACACACCGGACCGCTATCGCTGGTTCGACGGCGAGCGCTGGACGGACCGTACCGTCACCTCCCCAGAGCCCTCTCCACAGCGAGGTGGAAAGGGTCCTCGTGGCAACAACGGCGGCCACGGTTCCGGATGGGTGTGGGCGATCATCGCCGTGGTGCTCGTCGTCGCCGTCATCGCTGCTCTCGGCCTGCGCCAGCGCACCGCATCCGATCACCACGCGGAACCCGATCTCAACTCCTCCTCGCCGACCGTTTCTGCCTGGAACGAGAAATCGAGCACCCCGTCGGCCAGTTCATCGGCCATCAGGTGCCCGCAAGGCCAGCGTCCCGGCAACCTGGACACCGCTGACGACCGGTTGCATGGCGGTGGCGTCTCGGTGGAATCCATTCCCAACTGGCGCCGCCAGAACCTCACCTTGCCGTGGGTGATGGGTCAGTCGGCTCAGATTGACGACGTCTACCCCGGGTGGATGAGTGTGTCAGGAGTGGGTGGTCTTCCGGTCGCGGAAGGATTCTCCGATCCGCAGACCGCGGCATCGATGATGATGTCCTGCTTCGCCAGCTCCGACTATTACATGGGCTACACCGGCGAGAAGGAGATTCGCTCGGAGGCCCTCACCGTTGACGGGCATCCTGCCTGGTGGAAGCGCAGCGAGATCTACGTGACGCTGTCCAACCTGCCGAAGGTGCGTGGCGACGTCGTCGACGTCGTCGTGGTCAACACCGGGCAGACGGATTTCCTCGGGATGTACTTCAACTCCGCCACGATCGGGGACTCAGCACGTCAGACCCTCGTCGACCACGCGCGCGAATCCCTCAAGGTGGGCTGACGGCTCAGTCGTCGTCCTCCTCGTCATTGAAACGAGGATCGTTCTCCCAGAAGTCGTTGCGCGCGGCCACCGTGTCAAGAGCCTCCGCCGCTGACTGAGGAGACGGGTACGGGCCAAGGTGATCGGCCGCCTTGCAGTCATCGGCAGTCTCGACGGTGTGGTGTTTGAGACACCAGAAGTATTCGGTCTTGTCAGCCATGTGATCCCCCTCCGGTATCGTGACTCACATCCTAGATGTCAATGATCGTCCCGTTTTTCCATCCGCGCTGTGAAACCCTGCACCATGACTCTCAAGATCGCCGTCAACTCCGTCATTCGGGGCGCATCCTCCTGGCTCTCCCTCATCGTCGCCTCGGTCGTGCTCATGGTGGTGGTCACCCTGAGCATCGGTTTAATAGTCGCCGGGGTGTCTGCCGGCGGCGACGCGCAGCAGGCCTACGCGTCCATGGGCGGGGTGGCCCTGGGATTCACGGTGCTGACCGGATTCGCCTCCTTCCGGCTGGTCGTAGGCACCTGTGTGCGCCTGCAACGACGTGACGTCGCCTTGTGGCAGATCGTCGGTGTGCTGCCACGAACTGCCCTGTTGATCCTCATTGTCGAAATCCTCCTCGTCACAGCCCTGTCCGCACTGCTTGGGGCGCTTGTCTCGGAGGCCGTGTGGCCGTGGTACGCCGGTTTCGTGGCCACCAGCGGGCTGCCTCCCAGTGATGGGCTGACCCATCCGATTCCCGTCGTGGCGATGATCACGGGAGTCGCGACGACGGCCGTCGTCAGTCTGGTATCTGGTCTGGGTTCGGCACGACAGATCGCACGGGCTGACGTCGTCACTGCAGTCCGTCCATCGGAGACGACACAGTCCTCACCGCGCCACTCCCGCGTCCTCTTCGTGGTCGTCACAGTGCTTCTCATCGCGGGAACCGTGACCCTGTACCTCACCATTGGCCACGTCAGTCCAGTCACCGACGCAGACGACCTCGTCGGAGTCCTCTCCGCGTATCCGGGGATGGGGCTCCTCGTCTGTCTGGTTTTCGCAATGATCTGCGGGCCGGTCGTCCGTGGCCTTGTCGCGCTCATCAGAGCCATTGGCCTCGGCGGCACCCCTGGATTCCTGGCGAGCCGTGAGGCAGCGGCCAGGCCGCGATTGACCCAGGCCCTCGTCATGCCCATCAGTCTGGCAGCAGCCGCAATCGGAATGATGACGAGCTGGATCCACCTGGTGACGACGGTGATGGCAGCCCGCGCTCCCGGATCCGGATCGGTCTCGGCCCCGCCACGCCAGATGGCCTTGTTGCTGGGAGGTCCGGTCATTGTCGCCTGCGTGTGCGCATCCGCCATCGTGCTGGCCACTTCATCACACCGACGCGAGGACAATGCCCTGTTGCTGGTGTCGGGATCGACGCCGGGTCTGGTACGCGCCAAGACCGTTCTGGAGGCCCTGGTGTACGCAGCCGTCTGCCTGGTGTGTTCCTACACCATTGTCACGGTCAACGACCTGGCCATGGTGGCTGCGCTGTCGGCAGGACCGGTCCCCGACGTCAGAGCCACGCCACCTGGGTGGTCGGCCTGTGCAGTGGTCGGCTTTGGGTTCACCCTCACCTTGATCCTCCTTCTCGTCGTCACCCGCAGTGGCATGCGGAAGGATCCCATCACCATCGTCATGGGAGGTCGTTGATGTCGCCGTTGATCAGTGCCGTGGGGGTACGCAAGGGTTTCGGAAAGGGATCCCAACGGATCGAAGTGCTCAGGGGAGTCGATCTCGAGGTTGGTCCTGGCGAGTTCGTCGCCATCGTCGGGTCCTCGGGAGCAGGCAAGTCGACGCTGCTGTATTGCTTGTGCGGTCTCATCGCCGCCGATGGCGGGAGTATCGCCCTGGCCGGCAACGACCTCGGTTCGGCTAGTCGTTCTGAGCTCGCACGGATACGCCGCGATCACGTCGGGGTTGTCTTCCAGGACCTCAACCTCATCAGTTCCCTCAACGTCCGTGACAATGTCCGCCTGCCTGCGCGACTGGCAGGGATGAGGCCGCGCCGACGTGATGTCATGCACGCCCTGGAGACCGTCGGGCTGGCCTCCTGCGCCGACAAGTACCCGAACCACCTGTCCGGCGGACAGCGTCAACGGGTGGCGATAGCGCGGTCCCTGGTCCGGGCTCCCCAGGTACTCTTCGCTGACGAGCCGACCGGGTCTCTCGACGTCGCCTCTCGGGAGACCGTCCTCGATCTGCTTCGCGAGACCGTGACCGACAGCACCTCTTTGGTCATGATCACCCATGATCTGGACATCGCAGCCACCGCAGATCGCGTCATTGTTCTCGCGAATGGCCATCATGACCGGGTCCTGACCCACCCAACCTCCGAGGAACTCTTCGAGACCATGCACTGATCCGAACTGTTGCACATCGGCACACGAACGTGAACCAATCCGGCGTCGTGACACTGACGACCTAGACTAGGCCGACGTGAGTGCCATCAAGCCGTATCCCCAGAGTCCTCGTCGCCACGTCCCCGGCAGCATTGCTCGCCCTCCCTATGTCGGTTTGGGAGACGTCCCGGAGACCTACGATGGCTCCCACGTGCAGACTCCCGAGACGATTGCCGCCATGGAGGAGGCCGGTCGGATCGCGTGCGGTGCCATGCACGCGGCCGGCGAGGCTGTGGCACCTGGGGTCACCACCGACGAGATCGACCGCATCGCTCACGAGTACATGTGCGATCACGGCGCCTACCCGTCGACCCTCGACTATCGCAACTACCCCAAGTCCTGCTGCACCAGCGTCAACGAGGTCATCTGCCACGGCATCCCGGACGCTCGCCCACTGGAGGAGGGCGACATCGTCAAAATCGACGTCACCGCCTACAAGAACGGCGTGCACGGCGACAATTGCTACACCTTCCCGTGCGGAGACGTCGATCAGGAGTCCCTCGACCTCATCAAGCACACCGAGGAGTCCATGAACCGGGCCATCAAGGCCGTCAAGCCTGGTCGTTCGATCTCCATCATCGGACGCATCATCGAGAACTACGCCAAGCGATTCGGGTACGGCGTGGTGCGCGACTACACCGGGCACGGGGTCCACAGTGCCTTCCACTCCGGCCTTGTCGTCTTCCATTACGACGAGCCGCGTTATGACGTCACCCTCGAGGAGGGCATGACGCTGACCATCGAGCCGATGCTCACCCTCGGTGACCAGTCCAATCATCAGTGGGACGACGGCTGGACGGTCCTCACCAACGATGGTTCACGGTGTGCCCAGTTCGAGCAAACCCTCGTCATCGAGAAGGGCGGGGCGCGCATCATCACGACCCTGGACTGACAAGCCTCACCGTTGAGCGGCCGCCCAGGCTCGGCGGGTTCGCTGTATCGCCGGGTCAGGGATGGGACCGGCACTCACCAGAGCACGGGTGTATTCCTCCCGCGGATGCGAAAGCACCTCCGTCGTCGGCCCTTCCTCGACGATGCGACCTTTGCTGAGCACCACTGTTCGGGCTGCGATCTGCTCGATGACCGCCAGATCATGCGAGACGAACAGGCACGCAAACCCCAGTTCAGCTTGCAGACCCGTCAGGAGCCTGAGCACCTTGGTCTGGACCGACACATCGAGCGCGCTGGTGGGTTCATCGGCAACCACCAGCCGGGGGTCCAAGGCCAGGGCACGAGCGATAGCAACCCGCTGACGCTGACCACCGCTCATTTGATGTGGGTAACGATCAGCCATCGATTCCGGCAGCTCCACCTGCTCGAGGAGTTGACGCACCCTGGCGCGCCTCCGCGACGAGTCGAGGGGGGAATGCAGCATCAAGGGTTCAGCAATTGACGCACCGACAGTGCGCCTGGGATTAAGGGCTGAGGCCGGATTCTGATACACGACTCCGGTGTTACGCCGGACGGGGAGCATCGCACGCCGAGAGGCCCCGGCGACCTCGACCCCAGCCACTCGCACCGACCCGGAGGTCACCGGCACCAACCCTGTGAGGGTGCCAGCGATCGTGGATTTCCCCGACCCGGACTCCCCCACGAGTCCCAGAACCTCCCCCGGCGCGATGGCCAAACTCACGCCGCGGACCGCGTGCACAGACTTGCGTCGTCGCGCACGGTGGACGACGTCGAGGTCGGTAACCTCAACTAGTGGTGGGTCCGGCTCTCGGCTCGTCGCGTCAGGGATCGTCGGGCCGACGACCTCAACAGTTCCCGGCCCATCGCTGGTTTCGGACCTAGCGGCGCTCGCTCCGTCGGGATCGGTCTGCGGATCATCGAGTTCTCGTAGTGCATCGAGTTGGGGAACGGCGTCGAGGAGCTGGCGGGTGTAGGAGTGTTGCGGATCGTTGAAGATCGCGTCGACACTGCCCCGCTCGATGATGTGCCCTTTTCTCATGACGGCAACCTCGTCGGCGATGTCGGCCACGACGGCCATGTCATGCGTGATGAGCAGCACCGCCATGCCTTCATCGGTCAGCCGACGCAGAAGGTCGAGAATCCCGGCCTGCACTGTGACATCAAGGGCCGTGGTGGGCTCGTCAGCGATGATCACCTTCGGATTGCAGGCCAAGGCCAGGGCCATGCATGCTCGCTGCAACTGGCCTCCGGACAGCTGATGCGGGTAGGAGGCAGCGATCCGTTCAACGTCCGGCAGCCCGACGCGACCCAGGAGCTCATGTACTCGGTCGCGAATTCGAGAACGCGACCGAGCCTCGTCAGAGTGGGTCCTGATGACTTCACGGATCTGAGCGCCGATGGACAGAAGAGGGTCAAGCGCGCTGGAGGGCTCCTGAAAGATGGTGCCGACCAACCGACCTCGTACACCGTCGAGCACCGACTTATCAGCCCCAACCAGTTCCACGGCTGCCTCGGCGGCGTTTCTGCCCGGTTCATCTCGGCTCAGGAGCACCGATCCCGTCACCGTGGCGGCCTGGGGCAGCAAGCCGAGACCTCCCAGAGCTGTCACGGATTTCCCCGATCCCGACTCGCCCACCAGAGCCAGTACTCGTCCAGACACCAGGTCCAGATTGACTCCCTCCGAGGCCGCCATCGGCGACCCGGGGAATCTCACCGTGACATCTCGCAGGCTCAGGACTGCATCTGGCCGCCGATCCTGCTGTGCGGTCACCGGGGTGGGTGCGTCTGTCCGTCGGGGTTGGCCCCTCACTTCTGCACTCCCACGACGAGGTAGTTCGGGTAAGCCGGGAAGGGATTGACGAAGAAACCGCTCACACCTGATCCGTGCAGGAAGGCATTGCGCCGGAACACCAACGGAACGACGGGAACGTCCTGGGCGATGCGTCGATCAATGTTCGCCCATTTGTCCTTGGCCTCATCCATCGGCAGGGCGGCTGCTTCGGCGAGCATCCGATCCACCTCGGCATTGTGGTAGCGGCCAAGATTGAAGCCGCCTGATCCGATCTCGCTGGAGGCAAAAAGCGGCTGCAAATTGGCATTGGCCGACGGATAGTCGGGATTCCACGAAGCAATGGTCAAGTCGTAGTCGGAACCATCAGACTGGGTAGTTTTCTCAATCCAGGTTTCACTTTCGACGGGATTGATCTTGACGGAAATGTTGACCTTCTGAAGTGCCTGTTGGACGGCTTGAGCGAGCGCCAACGTTCCCTCATCGTTGCTTACCAGCAGTACGAGCTGGCCCACCGCTTTGCCCTTGAGGAGTTCTTGAGCCTTTGCGGTGGATTCAGGGTACAGGTTGTATTCCTGGCGTCCTGGGATGCCAGGAGTGATGTACGTCGTCGCTGGGGCTGCACCGATCTCTCCGCCCAGAGCGGTTGTTGAGGCCTTGCGATCCACCGCATAGGCGATGGCCTGGCGCACCTTGACGTCTTTGACGCGCTCAACGTTGATGGCCAAGTACTGCAGTGGTCCAGCGCTACCGACGGCTAGCCTGGACTTGGCCTGGGGTTGGACGTCACCTGAGGCAATTGGGCAGGGGGCACCATCTCCGCCCCAAATGCGTTGCGGTCATTGCCAGAGTCAGAGATGAGACGTTGAGCAACCACCGGGCTGTCCTGGCCCAAGGAAAACACGATCGTGTCAGGTAGCGCAGTAC
Source organism: Cutibacterium avidum 44067 (assembly GCF_000367205.1). Lineage (NCBI taxonomy): Bacteria > Bacillati > Actinomycetota > Actinomycetes > Propionibacteriales > Propionibacteriaceae > Cutibacterium > Cutibacterium avidum. The sequence continues at coordinate 1,650,358 of NC_021064.1, forward strand.
GCACCTCGTCAGAGGACGGTGTCCATTTCGGGTTGCGCTTGAGGGTTGCGGCCACACCCTGCTTGTATTCAGCCACACGATAAGGCCCAGATGCGACCGGTTTACGGGTGTAGGTCGTGGGGTTGTCACTTGAGGGGAACCGGAGCAAAGGCGGGCATAGAAACGATCCATGGCCAGTCGCCAAATGGAGCTTTTAGATGGAAGACAATCGTCTTGTCGTCTGGCGTCTCAATGGACTTCAAGTGCTTGCCTTTGTATGGGCCGGTATATCCGGAGGTCTCGGCAAGCAGCGTCTTGTGGTATCCGAGTCCGCCGGCCAAGGAGGCTGTGAAGGTGCGTTCGACCCCCTGGCGAATTTGCGTAGATGTGATCGGCGACCCGTCCTCGGCCACCAAACCGTCTTTGAGGGTGAAGGTCCAGGTCCGGCCACCATCCGAGGTTTTTCCGGTGTCGGTAGCGAGGTCGGGGACGACCTTGGCCTCCTTACCCTTGACGATCTGCCAACTGGTGAGACGGCGGTGAACGAGGGCCAACGAGGTGACGGCCATGCCCTGGCTGCGGCCCGGATCCCAGTTGATGTCAGTGTCTGACGCGAGGATCGTCAGCGTCCCGCCCTTGGTAGGCGTGACTGACCCAGCTGTCTGCGCGGAACGCTCATTGGCACCGCATGCGCTCAATGCCGCAACTGCAGTGGTGGCCCCTGCGCCAAGCAGGAAGCCGCGGCGGGACAACGACGAAATGGAGTATGTGCTGGTACCCATGACTTTCATCTTTCTTGTGAGCCGTTTTCAGTGGTGTGTGATGTGACTGTGGTGTGAATATGTGCTGTTGCGCTGCGCGGCGGCGTACCAGCGTCAAACCCGAGGATCGATGGCTGCTACGACGATGTCGGCCAACAGGTTCATTCCGATGATCGCGACTGCGGCCACCAATGTGACGCCCATCACGAGTTGGACATCAGTAGCTCCCACGGCATCCATGAGTAATGCTCCGAGACCCTGGATGGAGAACACTTTCTCGGTGATAACGGCACCGCCCAGCAATCCCCCCAGGTCGAGAGCGAAATAGGTGAGGATCGGCACGGAGATGCTGCGCAGGACGTGGTTTGCCAGGACGCGTCGTTCCGACAGACCCGCAGCACGAGCAGTGCGCACATAATCCTCATCAAGGGTCTCGAGCATTTCACTGCGGACCATCCGCGTATAGACCGCTGCCGAGAGGACGGCGAGCACGGTCCACGGCAGGGCCAGATGCCAGAGCCAGTCGACTGGACTCACAGAGAATGGCACATATCCGGACACCGGAACGATGTCAGCCTTGAATCCCAACAGCAGGATACCGAGCAGACCTACCAGATAGGCCGGTGAGGAAATTCCCAAAACTGTTCCGGTCATGATCGCACGGTCCACGACACCACCTCGATGAAGGGCCGAAATGATGCCGGTACTCACGCCAATAATCATCCACAACACGGCTGCCCCCAAAGCCACCGACATAGTGACTGGCAGCCGGTTTGCAATGAGTTCAGTGACCGGGGTCGACAAGCGGAACGAGTATCCCAGGCAGGGGCAGAACAGTGAATGGCATCAGCACCAGACCCATATGTAGCGCCTGCAACAATCCCAGAAAGATAGTTCCAGAATTGCTGGTACCACGGATCATTCAAACCCATGTAAGAACGTGCAAGGGCGAGATTCTGCGGAGTGCATGGCTTATCACAAGCTAATTGGGCTGGATCAGCAGGGAAGAACTCAAAGATGGCAAAGGTGATGAAGGTAATGACCACGAGCACGACGAGCGTCTGCAGCAGGCGAGAGACAAGGAAACGTAGACGGTTCATCGAGACTCACCTAGCCTCGGGTCAATGGCGTCACGAAGCCCGTCGCCAAAGAGGTTGAAAGCCAGGGTGACGAGGAATAACGCGCCACCGGGAAACAGCAAGTACCAGGGATCCGTGCTCACCCAGGTTACCGCCGAACCTATGGATCGACCCCACGAAGGCGTTGGTGGGGTGACGCCCACTCCCAGGAAAGACAGCGCCGCTTCCGCGCCAATCTTCCCAGGAATGGAGATAGTGGTGAAGATGATAATCGTGGCTACCAGATTGGGCAGCATCTGCCGCACCAAGATGTGCAGATGGCTCGCGCCCATTGCCTGTGACGCACGAATGAAGGTACGCGATCGCAACGACATCGCTTGACTACGCAGCACCCGCGCCGTAGAGGGCCACCCCAACAGACCAATGATGAGGACCATGACGGTCGCTCGTGGAGCGGTGGCCGGAATGACCGCTGAAATCGCGATCATGAACACCAGCTGTGAGAATCCCAGGATGACGTCAGTGCCACGAGACGCCAATCCGTCCCACCAGCCACCGAAGTACCCAGCCGTCACCCCCCACGATGATGGCAATGGCCATCGAAAGGATGGTCGCCCCCATGCCAATGAGGAATGAGGTCCGGGTGCCTTCGACGACGATGGCGAAGAGATCGCGACCGGTCTGAGGCTCGACACCGAAGGGATGGGCCGCGCTGATCCCTCCCATTGCGCCGGAGGGTAACCCGCTCGCGTTCAGGGCAGACAAGTCGTAGCTATAGGGGTCAAGGTCCATAGCCCGATTGATGGGCGTAGCCAGGATGGCTACGAGGATTGTCAGCACGACGACGACTGCGCCGAACATCGCTGACCCATTGTGCCGCAGACGGCTCCACACTCCGCCGGGAACGACCCGTCCGCTATCGGTATCGATGGCAGCCACCGGGGCCGAAGTGGTCTCGTCGCCGATCGAGGAGAGCCTATCGCCCGGCAGAAGATCACCGGCGACAGGGACATCAGGCGCGGCGTCCGTTTCGGACATGCTCACGGATACTCCTTGGTGGTTAGGAAGGGACAGGAACAGACCTGCGTGGGTAAGACATGCGTGGGTTGGAGTCGCGTCTCAGCGACAACAACACATTCGCATGCGCATGGGCCCTCTTCTCCAAGGTTTGATGCAGCCCGCACCTGCGAGCCTTAGCAGAACATACCACATTGTGAGATTGGGTCTCAAATGCCACCTTGTCTGAAGGCGCTCGCGGCCATGACACAGCGACGACGCCACCAGCTAGTTGTCGTTTCCAGTCCCGGAGTGACCCCGCGGTAGCAGAAGATGGTGGGCGTAGCCACGCCAACGGATGCGCCGAGCCAAGGGATAGGCGGCACTATCCTCACTCACCATCCCACGGCCTCGTCGCACGGTTTCACCGCATTGTCGCGCCGCGCGATCGGGCTGAATGACAACTGGAGGTCACCATGGGAACCGTCCCACCTCATCAACAATCAGATATTCCCGAAGGTATGCCAGCCGTCAGTCTGTCTGCCGAAGAGCGGTCACGCCAGCAGCAATGGACGCCACTACGCGTGGTCGTCTGGATTCTCATCTCTGCGATTGCCGGCCTCGGTTGGTGGATGCTAGCCGTGCGACGGGGTGAAACCGTCAACGGCATCTGGTTCGTCTTCGCCGCCGTCGGCTCGTACTTCATCGGCTACCGGTTCTACGCCACGTACATCCAGGACAAACTCGTCCATCCCGACGACGACCGGGCCACCCCGGCCGAGTATGACTACAACGGCCGGGATTTCGTGCCCACGGATCGCCGCATCCTCTACGGCCATCACTTCGCCGCCATCGCGGGCGCCGGCCCTCTCGTCGGGCCGGTGCTGTCGGCTCAGATGGGCTACCTGCCGAGCACGATCTGGATCATCGTGGGCGTCATCCTTGCTGGGGCTGTGCAGGACTACCTCGTCCTCGTCATCTCCATGCGACGGGGCGGACGATCCCTCGGTCAGATGGCCAAGGACGAACTGGGACGCTTCGGTGGCATCGCCGCCCTCGTCGCCACCCTGACGATCATGCTCATCATCGTGGCCATCCTGGCCATGGTCGTCGTCAACTCCCTGGCCGCCTCGTCCTGGGGAGTGTGGAGCGTCGGTCTGACGATTCCGATCGCGCTTCTCATGGGCTTCTACCTGCGTTACCTGCGCCCTGGCAAGGTGCTCGAGGTCTCCCTCATCGGCATCGTCCTGCTGGTGCTGGCCATCGCCTCGGGAGCCTGGATCGAGAACACCGCCATCTCCAGCGCACTCCATCTGAGCAAGCCGTTTCTGGCCTGGGCCATCATCCTTTACGGATTCATCGCCGCAGTGCTTCCCGTCTGGATGCTGCTGGCTCCCCGTGACTACCTGTCAACCTTCATGAAGGTTGGCGTCATCGCGATGCTGGCCGTCTCGATCGTCATCGTCCGTCCGGTCATCACCGTCCCGGCCATGACGGTCTACGCACACACCGGTACCGGTCCGGTCTTCTCCGGAAAGTTGTTCCCCTTCCTCTTCGTGACGATCGCATGTGGCGCCTTGTCGGGATTCCACGCGACGATCTCCTCGGGCACCACCCCGAAGCTCATCGAGAAGGAGTCCCAGGCCCGCCTCATCGGTTACGGCGGCATGCTCATGGAGTCCTTCGTCGCGATCATGGCTCTGGTGGCGGCCCTGTCAGTGGACCGTGGCATCTACTTCGCCATGAACTCCCCCGCCGGGGCGACGGGCAACACCGTCCAGAGCGCAGTGGCCTACGTCAACTCACTCGGTTTGTCCGGTGTGCACACCGATGCCAACGCCCTGACGACGACGGCCAAACTTGTCGGCGAGACGTCGATCATCAGCCGTACCGGTGGCGCACCAACCCTCGCCGTGGGCCTCGCGACGATCATGCATCAGCTCTTCGGTGGTCAGGCCATGATGAGCTTCTGGTACCACTTCGCGATCATGTTCGAGGCACTGTTCATCCTCACCTCGGTCGACGCGGGTACTCGCGTCGCCCGGTTCATGCTCTCGGACGCCCTGGGCAACTTCTGGCCCCGCCTCACGGACCACTCCTGGAAGGTCGGATCCTGGCTCACCACCGCGATCATGGTTGCCGGTTGGGGATCGATTCTGCTCATGGGTGTCAATGACCCGCTGGGCGGCATCAACACCCTCTTCCCGTTGTTCGGCATCGCGAACCAGTTGTTGGCAGCCGTCGCCCTGTCGATCTGCCTGGTGGTCTTCGCCCGAGCCGGTCACAAGTGGCGGTTGCTCATCATCTTCGTGCCGATGCTCTTCACCGCCGTCATCACGGTGTACGGCTCCTGGCTGAAGATCTTCTCCCCCGACCCGAAGATCGGTTACTGGGCCAACCACATGACGTACAAGCGGGCCATCTCCGCTGGCAAGACCTCGCTGGGTCAGGCCAAGGACATTGACGAGATGCACACCGTCGTCGGCAACACCGCCATCCAGGGGACGATGTCGATCATCTTCGTCGTCTGTGCCCTCATCGTCATGATCGCGGCCTGCATCCGCACCGTTCAGGCACTGCGAGGCCACAACATCATCAACACCGAGGATCCGGCCAAGCCGTCGCACCTCTTCGCCCCCAGTGGCCTCATCGCCAGCAAGGCCGAGAAGGACCTTCAGGCCGAGTGGGACGAGTTCTACGAGACTCATCCCGAGCTTGACCTGGAGCACGTTCACCAGGAACGCGCGTGAGCGCCGCACCACGGCATCTGCCCACCGATCCACTGTGGCGACGATGGTGGTCGTCACTGCGGTGGTGGGTGCGCGGCGTCACCGGAGCTGACGCCTACGACAACTACCTCGAGTGGTGTCGACGCACGGGTCATGAGCCGATGCCGGAGAAGGCATTCTGGCGCGACCAGTGCGACCGTCAGGACCGCAATCCCCAGGCACGATGCTGCTGACCCCTATCACCGGGTCTTCCCGTCAGTGACGGGAAGACCCGGTCAGTTCTGACACGATGCGGTCAAGGTTGTCCTCGGTCAACTGAATGCATCTGCCGTCCGGCCAGACCACGATGAGTGGGGCGTGGTTGCACGGATACATGCACCCCGTCACCGTGACGAGAACCTCTGTGTCCAAGGCGTGTGACTGCGCCAGCTTCTCCTGCAGGCGTGCATGCAGGTCGGCGGCGCCGGCTGCGCTGCAGCGAGGTCCTCGGCAGGTGAGCAGATGGTGTCGGAAGGAGGGGAATTCCTGCCAGGCAGGGTTGTGCAACGGCGCTTCGGCCCCGGTCACGATTCGCCACTCGCCGGTGAACTCCTGGTCAGGACGTACAACCCCGACATGCACGACGACGGTGGGTCCGTTCTCATGGACACGGACCCACTGGCCGGCGACGCGACGAAGCCAGGACAGCGGCACCGGTCCGTCATCGCAACTCCATCCGACGAGCTCGACCCGGTCGTCGTCAGCGGCGTCGAGGACATCTACGAGCGCCGGTCCAGGACCCTGCAGACATGCGTTCCGGTCGGCATCCACGTGACGGGCCACCGCTTCTGCGCTGACCGCGTCAGAGGAATCCTCCCAGCGCAGCGAGACCGCGATGCGCGTCGTCATAGCTGCAATCCCCGCCAGGTGAATCCACGTCTGAAATCTGACCAAACCTCGCCGTCGACCCCGAAATGCTCTCGGACGAGGTCAGGAGTCAGTACCTCGGCGGCCGATCCTGCTGCGACCATCCGGCCCGAGTCCAGCACGACGAGGTCATCCGCGTAAGCGGCGGCCAGGTCAAGATCATGGATGACGGTCACCGTTGTCAGACCAAGCCCACGCACTCTCTCCAACAGGTCAATCTGGTGACGCAGGTCGAGATGATTCGTGGGTTCGTCCAGGAGCAGGATCTCAGGATCCTGGGCGAGAGCTCGGGCCAACTGAACACGCTGCCTCTCCCCTCCCGAGAGGGACGACCATGCCCGGTCAGCAAGATCAGCAACTCCGGTTGACGCCATCGCGTTCTCGACGACATCTCCGTCACGCCCTCTTCGGCGACTGAGATTGCCGATCCCCCAGCCTCCCAGATGGGGAATGCGTCCGAGCTGGACGACGTCACGCACCGTCAGTTCCACGTGAGCCGAAGGACTCTGCTCGAGAAGGGCCATCACCCGGGAGCGCTCCTTGGCCCCGATCCCGGAGAGATCACGCTCCCCCAACCACACCCGCCCCGCGCTTGGCTTCCGCAACCCGGCCAGCAGGTGCAACAGGGTCGTCTTCCCGGATCCGTTCAGCCCGATGACCATCGTCATGACCTCTGGCCGAATCTCCACGTCGACCCCGGACAGGATCATCGTCCCGTCGACCGTCCAACCAAGATCCTCAGCTCGCAACGTTGCTGCTGTCCCGGCACTCATGATCGAGACGCCTGTCGACGCAGCAGGACGACCAGCACCGGGGCTCCGACGGCCGCAGTGATGACCCCGACGGGAATCTCGGTGTCAGGGCGCAGGCATCTCGCTGCGGTGTCAGACCACACCATGAGCAGGGCTCCGACGAGGGCCGACACCGGTAGCAGCCGGGCGTGTCGTGGCCCGGTCCAGAACCTCACGATGTGTGGGACCGTCAGCCCGACGAATCCGATGGGACCGACGAAGGCCACGCTGAGAGCGGTCAGCAGGGCGGTGCCAACCATGATCATCCAGCGCACGGTGTTGACCGGTACTCCCAGGGACATCGCGCTGACGTCACCGAAGGCGAAGGCGTCAAGGGTGTGGCACAATGCCATCCCGGCGATGAGGGCCGGAACGGTGGCGACGGCCAGGGTGATCGTCGATCCCCATCTCACACCGGTGAACGACCCGAGGGTCCACGACAGGGCTGATCGAGCGGCGTTCGACTCACCACACACCATGATCATCATGGACACCGCCGCGCCGCACAACTGTCCGACGGCCACCCCGGCCAGGATGGTCCGGCTGGCGGGTAACTCCCCGGACTTGCCAGTGGCCATGGCCAGCACCATGGTCAGGGCCCCGACCGCCCCACCGAAGGAGGCCAGTGTCATGAGGACGGACTGCCCCAGAGTGCTGGAGATTCCGATGATGAGGACGAAGACCGCACCCACCGAGGCTCCACTGGAGATGCCGAGCAGATAGGGATCGGCCAGGTCATTACCGGTCAGGGTCTGCAGTACCGCGCCGCACATCGCCAGCAAAGCGCCGACGGCCATCGATCCGATGACGCGCGGAGCCCGCAGCTGCCACACGATCTGATCATCGAGAACGGTGACGTCGGCGCCCTCGATGAGGCGGAATCGTCGGGCCACCACCCTCGCGACGTCATGGACAGGAACGTGTACCGCCCCGGTCCCGAGCACCACGAGGACACTGCCGACCAAGGCCATGGCGAGGATGCCGGTGATCAGCCAACTACGCTGACGACTCACTTGCCGGTGATCTTCGCCAGACCGTCATTGAGGGTCTTCGCACCGTCCACGAGTTCGGCACCAGGGGTGCTCTGGGAGAACGGCACGGTGACGAATTTGTTCTCCTTGACGGCCTTCATCTGGCTGAGGACGGGGTCCTTCCTCATGTAGTCGATCTTCGACGTCGCCGTGGACCAACTGGCATCGGCGACCACGATGACGTCAGGGTTGGATGCGACGATCTTCTCCCAGGAGCCGTCTGCCCAACCGCCGTCGAGATGGGCGAAGAGGTTCTTGGCACCGACAGCGTCCATGAGGAGCTGGGGTCCGCCATGTCCGGCGCCGATGAACGGGGTCTTGTCTCCCGAGTCGAACCAGACGATCGACGTCCCGGTGCCGTGCTTGTTCCCGGTGACCTCCTTGAGGGCATCGCGCTGCTCGGAAATGGCCTTGTCAGCCGCATCCTTGACGCCGATGAGAGTCCCCACCTCGGTCATTTCCTTCCAGACATTTTCCCAGGTGGTTTCGGCCGAGGGCGTGCCCTTGGGGCAGCCGAAGGGGCTGATGTAGGTGGCAATTCCCTGTTTCTTCAGCTCATCACGCGTGCCGACGGCCTTGTCCGTGAAAGCGCTGGAATACGAGGACAGCGCCAGATCAGGCTTGGCGGCCAGGAAGGTCTCCTTGGACGGGTACTCCTTGGAGAGCACCTTGACCGAGTCATAGGCCTTCTTCCACTTCGCCGGGATCCCACTGTCAAGGTAGGCGGTGCCGACGAGCTTGGACTCACCGCCGATGGCCAGCACGTCCTCAGTGGCTCCCTGATTGAGGGTCACTGCCCTCGTGGCTGGTTTGTCGAGGGTGACCTGCTGTCCGCAGTTGGTGATGGTGATCGGACCAGAAGCCGACGCTGAGACCGAGGGGGACGACGATGAGGCGGAGTCCTTGGGGGCACCGGCACAGCCGGCGAGCAGGACGGCGGGAACCACCGATGCCACGAGGACGCGGCGAAGGGATGACGGGGTGACGGGCATGAGGAAGCCAGCTTTCTGTGTTCGGCGTGCGCGACCGGGTACCGACAGGACGGCGTCAGGTGGTCTTCGGGCTCGACCTCGTCTCCGTTCCCGGCTCCTTCCCAGTGCTCATGGCACCAGTGGCGTTCGCCGGGGCAGATCAGTCATACCGCTGCGCGTCAGCTCCGGCTTCTCACCGGATTCCAGCGCTGGTGGGGTCACCAGCAACCTGACGTGAGCATGTTAGCATCCCCTTCGTATGTTTTCCTCCAAGGGGTTACCTCACTTGAACAGGTCACCGAAACGCATCGTCGTCTTCCGGTAAACCTTGTTGTAGGCGGCTCGACGTGGATCTCGCAGCCAGCCCATTCCCTTACGGCCGTAACCGGGGATGAGGGTGCGCTTGACGGTCCTCGTGACTCGACCACGCGTCCTGGCCGAGATGGTTCTGGACAGGCTGGGAGTACGAATTCCGAACTTCATGGACCTGATGATAGGAGGGACGAGCCATCCTGTAAGCCGGGTTCTGTGGCCCCTCAGGGCCGGTGATCATCCATCTGTGAACGCCATTGCTGGCATCCTCCAGCCTTTCGGCTGCGCAGCCTACCCGGACGCTCGGGCGAGCAGCCCTCGAACACGTCCGCGACCTCACGGTCTTCTTGGCCTTGCTCCAAGTGGGGTTTGCCGTGCCGTCACCGTCACCGATGACGCGGTGGGCCCTTACCCCGCCGTTTCACCCTCACCGGCCCGAAAGCCGGCAGTTTGTTTTCTGTGGCACTGTCCCGCGGGTCACCCCGGGTGGGCGTTACCCACCACCCTGCTCTGTGGAGCCCGGACTTTCCTCGACAGCTCAAGACTGCCGCGATCACCCGGATGGCTCGTCCGACCGTCGATTCTACGGTCATTGCCGCATCGTCGCCACACGGGCAACGGCGCAATTCTCAGAAGGACTCCTCGGTGCGCACCAAAATCCGGTCGCACTCCTCGCAACGCACGACATCGTCCTCGGCGGCTGCGGCATAGGTGCGCAGGTCGGCCGGATTCGCAGCAATGCCACATCCCTCACACACCCCGTGGACGAGCTTGGCACATCCCATCCCGGTGCGCTCGCGCAGCATCTCGTAGAGCTTGAGGAGATCAGCCGGGACACCACCCGCCTGGGTCTCGCGAGACCGGCACAACTCGACCAGCTCGTCGTCGATCCCCTTGAGACCGGCATCGCGAGACGCGAGGACGGTGCGGATGTGCCCATCCAGCTCGATACGACGACGATCCGCGTCGGAGTGAGCGGCTTCGGCGTCCTCGACGGCCTGCATGGCGTCGAGCTCGGCGTCCTCCAGCAGGCTGATGCGTCGCCCGAGATGCTCGATCTCCTCGGTCAGCCCCTTCAAGGCCTTGTGGTCGGTGACGGAACCGGAATCGACGGTCTTCTGATTGCGATCCATGCGGGCACGGGCCGGCTCGAGGTCACCCTCGATGCGCTCCTGTTCCATCTTGGCGTCCGACAGCGCGGTCGACTTGGCGACGACCTCCTCGGCAAGGGCCCTGCGCTGGACCGCGAGGTCCTTGAGCTCGGCCAGCTCGGGCAGGGTCTGACGACGGTGCTGGGCCCGGGCGATCAGACGGTCAGTCCGTGCAAGATCGAGAAGCTTCCACTGATCCTGTGCCGCGGCTTTCACGCTGACCTCCTGCGTTCCTGGCCCCGTTGAGCAGGCCCTGTTGACATGTGGGGTTCAGCCTACCTCCCGTCGGTAGGGTGATGCGCGTAGACGGCATCCTGCCTGATCGAACACACCGACATCGATCTCGTTCCCCTTCAAGGACATCACTGACGAGTACGCCCATGTCATCGACACCTACACTGGAAGTCACACCATCAACCAACGGAGGTCCCGACACATATGACCGAGACGAGGTCGTCAGATCTGAACGAACAGATGAAGCAGGCCGAGGAACAGAAGGTCCCCAAGCGTCAGACCCCGTTCTCCAAAGCCTTCGTCGAGTTCATCCCCACGGACTGGGCCCCCTACCCCGACGAGCTTCCTGAGCCGCTCGGCTCCGTGCCCTCGGCGACTGCCCACCGTGACGCCCTGGCCTCCCGCTTCGACGGGGACCGACTCGTCATTCCGGCTGGGCATCTCATGCGCCGCAACAACGACTGCGACTACCCCTTCCGTCCCAATACCGCCTTCGCCTACTACTCGGGCCTGGGCACCGACCGGGAACCCAATGCGGTGCTCGTCGTCGACACCACCGCCGAGACCCGCGACGTGCTGTACTTCAAGCCGCGTGCCCCGCGCACGGACCGAGAGTTCTACGCCGACCCGACCTACGGCGAGATGTGGGTCGGCAAGCGTGAGTCCTTGGAGGAGATGTCAGCCATGACAGGGCTCACCTGCCGCGACATCTCTCAGCTCAACAGCGCCTTGGCAGCCGGCGACGTGACGGTTCGTGTCATCCGTGACGCCGACGAGAACGTCACCGCGACCGTCGACTCCCTGCGCCCCGAGGGCTCCGAGGAGGCCGACGAGGAGCTCTACGAGTTTTCCTCAGCCGCGCGTTTCTGCAAGGACGACTGGGAGGTCGAGCAGCTGCGCGACGCCTGCCTCAAGTCCAAGGTCGGCTTCGAGTCCATGATCGCCGAGATCCCGGAGGCCGTGCGCAAGGGACGCGGTGAGCGCTGGATGGAGGGCACCTTCGGACGGGTCGCCCGTCACCTCGGCAATGAGGTCGGCTACGGCTCGATCTGTGCCGCCGGTGACCACGCCAACACCCTGCACTGGGTGCGCAACGACGGGGACCTGCGTCCCGGAGAGCTCATCCTCATCGATGCCGGTGTCGAGGTCGATTCCCTCTACACCGCCGACATCACGCGTACCCTGCCGATCTCGGGCACGTTCTCCCCGGCCCAGCGTCGGGTCTACCAAGCCGTCCTAGAGGCCCAGGACGCCGCCGCTGCCGTCGCCAAGGTCGGACACGACCACGCAGAGATCCACCAGGCGGCCATCCGCGTCATCTGCGAGTACCTGCACGAGTGGGGCATCCTGCCAGTCAGCGTCGAGGAATGCCTCTCCCCGGAGGGCGGCCAGCACCGTCGTTGGATGGTCCACGGCACCTCCCATCACCTCGGCATGGACGTCCACGACTGCAACCAGGCACGTCGTCAGGACTACTCCGGACCGCTCAAGAAGGGCATGTGCGTCTCCGACGAGCCGGGCATCTACTTCAAGGAGACGGACCTCTTGGTCCCCGAGGAGTTCCGTGGCATCGGTGTCCGCATCGAGGACGACCTGTGCATCACTGACGGTGAACCCGAGTGGCTGTCCAAGGACTGCCCACGTCAGATCGACGAGGTCGAGGCCTGGATGGCCGACATCTGGGGACGCACCTCCCACTGATCATCAGCACCCGCTGATCACAAGCACTGCCGATGCGCAGCGCCCGGGGGTTTCAGCCCCTGGCGCTGCGCATCGTCGCCGTCATGGTGAGGCACAGGATGAGGACGGTCGGGACGGCGTGCAGGGTTCCCAGGCCGTGGTTCGACCCATTGACGGCGATGAGGATCCCAGCGACGATCTCGATGACGATGAGCACGGCGCACAGGATGTCCCAACCATTGCGACGCCCCCAGCGAGCCAGCAGGAAGACGATGGCCAGGATCATCCCGATGCCCGCAATGGCCTGCTGAGCCACCCAGCCGGCCAACGGTCCATCGCCGGCACCGCGCACGAACATGGCCCAGCCCATGCAACGGGTGAGCGACCCGGGGCCAGCAACCTGGATGGCGAAGAAGTGACCGACGACGAGGAAGACCACGGCACCGACGCCGAGCTTGGTACGCCCATTCCAGATCCACGGGGAGCGCGACCTACGGGAGACGAAGAAGGCCCGCCACATCGCACCCATCGAGATGATGGCGGCCAGCAGGTCGAAGGACGCCTCGACGGCGTTGATCCCCCACTTGATCGTCATCATGCCGAAGATCCCGGAAGTCAGTGCGCCCAGCAGGGCGACGATCGGCAGGGCGACGAGCAGCTTGTCGGCCCGCCGATACACGATTCCGACAATGACGCTCGCGACCGCGAAGATGCCGACCGAGGCCGAGATGACGCGGTGAATGAACTCCACCCATGGCTGGGTCGCATCCATCGGAGTCAGGCGTCCGACATAGCAGCCGGGCCAGTTCGGGCAGGATGCTGACGCATCGGTGGCACACACCGTTGATCCCAGGGCCAGAGTGACAGTGATGACGACGGCGGTGATCCCGAAGAGGATCGTCACCCCTTTCGGCACGGCGTTTCTGGTGGCGACGGTGTTGGTCATGAAAATCCTCGCTGGTGGTGATTGCCGTCAGTCATGGACCTGGGCTCGAATGGCCACGATCCTGCCACCACCACCGCCCGGACTTGTCGGCGGGTCTACCCGGAGAGGATCAGCCCTGGAAAGCCTTGGCCCTCATGAAGGGCATCTCGGCAACCATCTCACGGGCCTTGGCAGCCACCTTGTGCTCAGCCAGCACCTCGTAATGGGTGGCGACAACCTGCTGGACAGAGTTGAAGTCGCGCTCCCCACCCGACATCGCATACGTGATGGCAGCCGTGATCATGCCGATGATGACGCCCACGAGCAGCCCTGTCAGCAACACCACGAAAATGGCCTCGCCGGTGGTGAAGAACATCATCATGAGGCCGACCAGCAGACCCATGCCGAGTCCGGAGACGGCCCCCTGGCCGAGCACCGAGCCCCAGGTACGACGACCGGTGACTCTCTCCATCGTCTTGAGGTCAGTTCCGACGATGCACAGGTTCTCGACCGGGAACTCCTTGTCGGACAGCTCGTCGACAATCTTCTGGGCCGTCTCGTAATCGTCGACCACAACGACTGACTGCGGGTACTCAAGATTGATCATGGCATCTGCCCTGCCCGGCATCACACTCATCGTCACGGCTACCTCCTTGGTCTGGACCACAGTATACGGACAGCCACCGACAGTCCTCCGTCATCGGTCACGGCATCGTTACTGGCCCTCCGGGTAGATTGTGCGAGGTGAACAGGTCCCAGTCGGTATTCATCTCCCGGATTCGTGGCCTTCCCGTCATGGATGCCAACGGCGATCAGGTCGGCAAGGTCAGGGACGTCGTCGTCCAGATGCGTACCCCCGGCCGCGCCCCACTCGTGCGCGGCCTCGTCGTCGAGCTCTTCGCACGTCGGCGGATATTCGTGCCCATGGTCCGGGTGCACGCCATCGACGCGGTGCAGATCATGATCTCGGGAACCGTCAACACCCAGGTGTTCTCCCGCCGCGTCTCCGAGACCCTCGTCGTCGAGGACCTCTTCGACCGTACCTTCACCCGCGATGGCAAGCAGGTGTGGGTGATGGACGTCTCGATGGCCCCGGTGCGCAGCCGCGAGTGGGAGATCAACGAGGTGGCCCTGGCCGAGTCCGGACGGGGCCGATTCATCCGCAAGACCCCCAGCAACCCGACCATCGTCGACTGGCGCGAAGTACCCTCCCTGGTGCTGGCCTCCCGGCAGTCCACCGAGCGCACCATCGCCGAGATGCACGAGATGAAACCGGCCGACATGGCCCGCGAGTTGCATGACATGAATCCCCATCGTCGCGCCGAGGTGGCCATGGCCCTTGACGACGACCAACTCGCCAACGCCATCGAGGAGCTGCCGGAGGGCGAGCAGGTCTCCCTCATCACCGTCCTCGATCCTGACCGCGCCGCCGACATCCTCGAGGAGATGGACCCCGACGACGCCGCGGACCTCATCAAGGAGTTGCCGGACACCACCGCCCATCAGCTGCTGGCCCGCATGGAGCCTGACGACGCCGCGGACGTCCGATCCCTGATGGCCTATGCCGAGTTCACTGCCGGTGCCATGATGACCCCGGAGCCCGTCATCGTCGCCCCCGATGCCACCGTCGCCGACGCGCTGGCCCTGGTCCGCAACGAGGACATCACCCCTGCCGAGGCCTCCATGGTCTTCGTGTGTCGTCCTCCCACCGAGACCCCGACCGGTCGATACCTGGGAGCGGTGCACGTCCAGCGTCTGCTGCGCGAACCGCCCTCGACGATGGTCTCGGCCATCATCGACACTGATCTCGAGCCCATGCGCACGGACGCCCCGGTGGGTGCGGTGAGCCGCTATTTCGCCACCTACAACCTCGTCGCGGTCCCGGTCGTCAATGAGGCGAACCAGCTCGTCGGGGCGGTGGCCGTTGACGACCTACTCGACCACCTGCTGCCCGCCGACTGGCGGGGCGACCAGATGGACGGCGAACTTCTGGAGGTGAACCATGGCTGACGGCGATCAGAGGATCCACGACGCCGATCGTCTCGACATCCCGGGACCGCGCAAGGCCAGACGCCCCAAGGTGCAGCTGGACTCCGAGAAGTTCGGCCAGTTCGCCGAGGCCACCGCCAGGTTCATGGGAACCGCGAAATTCCTCGCGTACATGACGGTCGTCGTTCTCGCCTGGATCATCTGGAACCTCGTCGCGATCTACAAGCTGCGCTTCGACCCGTACCCGTTCATCCTGCTCAACCTGTTCTTCTCCACCCAGGCCTCCTACTCGGCTCCCCTCATCCTGCTGGCCCAGAACCGTCAGGAAGACCGTGACCGGGTGTCGATGGCCGAGGACCGCCGAGTGGCTGCCCAGTCCCGTGCTGACATGGAGTTCCTGGCCAGGGAGGTCGCCTCCATCCGGATGCAGATGGGTGAACTGGCGACCCGTGACTACCTGCGCTCCGAGCTGCGAGACGAATTGCGCTCCCTTCTGGAGGAGATTGAGGCCTCTCCGGCGCCCTCCGGATCGCGCTGATCGGAGTCGGTTCGCGATCGGCGAGTTGTCCGAGGGGCCCAACGGTGTGTAGACAAGTCAGCATGAGCACCGATAACCCGTTGGTCGAGGCCGTTGCCGAAGCTCTCACGCACGTCAATGACCCCGAGATCAAACGCCCCATCACCGATCTCAACATGGTTGATGAGATCACCGTTGATGACCAGGGACGCGCCTTCGTCCGCGTCCTGCTGACCGTGTCCGGATGCCCCCTCAAGACTGAGTTGCGCGAGCAGGTGACCGAGGCCGTCCGCGGTGTCGATGGGGTCACCAGCGTTTCCGTCGAGCTCGGCACCATGACTGACGAGCAGCGTGATGCCCTCAAGGTGCAGCTGCGCGAGGGCGTCCCCGAACGCGTCATCCCCTTCGCCCAGCCCGGAAACACCACCAAGGTCATCGCGGTGTCCTCCGGCAAGGGTGGCGTCGGCAAGTCCTCGGTGACCGTCAACCTGGCTCTGGCCCTGGCTCAGTTGGGTCGCGAGGTCGGCCTGCTGGACGCTGACATCTACGGCCACTCGGTGCCTGACATGCTCGGCCTGGGTGACGCCCACCCCACTCCCCTCGATGACATGCTGTTGCCGGTCCCTGGTCTGGGCATCAAGTCGATCAGCATCGGCATGATGAAGCCCAACAAGTCCGACGTCATCGCCTGGCGCGGCCCGATCCTCGACCGTGCTCTCACCCAACTGCTGGCTGACGTCCACTGGGGCGACCTCGACTACCTCCTCATCGACCTTCCGCCCGGCACCGGCGACATCGCCATGAGCCTGGGCCAGAAGCTGCCCAACGCCGAGGTCCTCGTCGTCACCACCCCGCAGCAGGCTGCCTCCGAGGTCGCCGAGCGTGCCGGAACGATGGCCGGGATCATGCAGCAGCGTGTCATGGGCGTCGTCGAGAACATGTCGTGGCTGGAGGTCACCGCCCCGAAGTCGGGCGAGACCTTCCGCGTCGACCTCTTCGGCACTGGCGGTGGTCAGAAGGCCGCCGATGCCCTGTCAGAGCGCCTGGGCACCGAGATCCCGCTGCTGGGCCAGATCCCGCTGGACGCCGATCTGCGCAGCGGCGGCGACGAGGGGGACCCCATCGTCCTCGCCCACCCGGAGTCCCCGGCTGCCAAGGCCATCCACGCACTGGCGAGCACCATCGACTCCCGCCCGCGCGGACTGGCCGGGATGAACCTGGGAGTCTCCCCGGTCTGATCAACCATTACGAAGCACTGGTCCCCGGTCAGTACTGACCGGGGACCAGTGCTTCTCTGGATCGTCTGCGAGACGAATCAGGTCGCCTCGGTGTCGAAGGGCACCGGCTGGCTGGAGTCGTGCGCTGACTCCGGACTCGATTCCGACGGCACCTCCGGCAACCCTTCCGAGTTGCGGATGTCTGCCAGGCCCAGGTCGAGGTCGGATCGAACGTCGGACAGGTCAGACTTGATCTCGTCAATGTCATCCTGCAGACCATCCAGGACGTACTTCCGCACGAAGTTCTGCGGCTTGAGGTCCTGGTAGTCGAGATCAGCGAACTGCGGTCCCAGCTCGCTGCGGAGCTGGTCCCTCGTGTTGTTCGCGATGTTCTTGAGGTAGTGATAGACGCGCGCCGCCTTGCGGGCCATCTCGGGCAACTTGTCCGGCCCAAACATGAGCACAGCAATGATGATGAGTACCGCGATTTCCGCTGGACCTGCTGTGGACATGCCCCATATGCTACCCCGGAATTCGGCCTCCCCATGTCACTGCAGGGTTGTCACAGCTGAGTACGATCCAGCAGATCGAAGAAGGGCTCGGTGTGCTCGGGCGTCGGCATGGTTTGCGGAAGACGAACCCCGCCGACGTCAAATCCTTGGTGCGCCAGCCCGGCCTTGACCATGGTGACGCCCTGGGCGGCAAAGACTCCGGTGAGAACCGGCAGGATTTCGCGGTAGATCGCCAGGGCCTCGTCAATCCGCCCTTCGACGTAGGCGTCGATGACCTCATGCATTCGCCTGCCGGTGAAGTGGGTCGACGTCCCGATGAGTCCGACCCCACCGACCGACAACAGGGCCGGTGTGATGGCGTCATCGCCGGAGTAATAGGCCAGGGTGGTGTTGGCCATCACCGTGGCCGACTCGACAACCTGCCCCTTGGCGTCCTTGACGGCCACGATGTTGGGATGGTCGGCCAGCTCGATGAGGGTCTTCGTCTCGATCGGGGTTCCGCTGCGCCCGGGAATGTCGTAGAGCATGATCGGCAGATCGGTGGCATCGGCGACGGTGGTGAAGTGCTCGATCAAGCCAGCCTGAGAGGGCTTGGAGTAGTACGGGGTGACGACCAGCAGTCCGTCCGCCCCGGCATCGGCAGCCTGACGGGCCAGCTCGACGGTGTGGGCGGTGTCATTGGTCCCGACACCGGCGACGATCGCAGCGTCCGACCCGACGGCATCGACGGCGGCCCTGACCATGTCAACCTTCTCGGCATCAGTGGTCGTCGGGGACTCGCCGGTCGTGCCATTGACGACGATGCCGTCATTGCGCTGCTCATCGACGAGTCTGTGCGCCAATTCGCCGGCCCGACGCAGGTCGACCACCCCTTCGGACGTCATCGGAGTCACCATGGCCGTGAGCAAACGGCCGAAAACGGGAGCAGACATGCGAGACCTCCTTGTATACCTGGTGCCCATGGTAGCCACGAGATGCCCTCGGCGGGCTAGGCTGTCCGTGTGAGTCCAGCACAGCCCAGACATCAAGCCCCAGACGCCCGGTCGTGGGAGTACGCCGACGGCTTCGTCGCCCCCTCGCCGGCCCTGCAGGAGGCCCGCGAGGCCGCGCGTGCCGATCAGTGGGAGGTGCTCGGCAACGGCACCACTGCCCTGCTGACCTTCCTGGCACGCACCATGCAGGCCAGCAACGTCGTCACTGTTGGTACTGACGCGGGCGTCTCAGCCCTGGCCCTGTTGGAGGGCATGACCGACAAAGGCGTGCTGACCAGCATCGATCCCGATGCCGAGCGTCAGGCTGCCGCCCGCAAGGTCCTCTCCCTGGCACGAATCCGCTCCAACCGGGTGCGCCTCATCACCGGCACCCCACTGGACGTGCTGCCCAAGCTGCGCGACGACGCCTACGACATGGTCCTCATCAACGGTGACCGGCTGGAGTACGTCGAGTACGTCTCCCAGGCACTGCGTCTGCTGCGTCGGGGCGGAGTCGTCATCGCCAATGCCGCACTGGCCAACAACCACGTCGCGGACCCTGACAACGAGGACGACGACACCCTCATCATCCGCGAGACCCTCGACTCGGTGCTGGAGACCGAGGAGTTCACCCCCGTCCTGCTGCCGGTGGGCGACGGTCTGCTGCTGGCGACGAAGGGCTGATCCCGGCCAGCCACGACGAAGCGGCTCCCCGGTGACCCGGGGAGCCGCTTCGTGCGTCCTGTGAATCGTCCGATCAGTAGGGGACGGTGATTCCCTTGCCGACCACCGTCACACCGCCTGGAGAGACGGTGAATCCGCGAGCGCGGTCGTGGTCGTGGTCGACGCCCACCTGGGCCCCGTCGGGAACGACGACGTTCTTGTCAAGGATGGCGCGGTGGACGGTGGCGTTGGACCCGATCGTCACGTTGTTCATGACGATCGACTCGTCGACACGAGCCCACCTCTCGATGCGGGCGCGCGGACCCAGCACCGTGCGGTAAATGTCAGTTCCGGAGATGATGCACCCGGCCGAGACCAGGGTGTCATCGCAGGAGCCACGCATCACGAACTTGGCGCCAGGAGCCTGTTCCTGCATGGTCCAGATGGGCCAGTCAGAGTTGTACAGGTTGAACTCCGGCTCGACCGACACCAGGTCCATGTGCGCGTCGTGGTAGGCATCGATGGTGCCCACGTCTCGCCAGTAGTCAGCGTCCTTGTCGGTGTTGCCCGGAACCTCGTTGTCGCGGAAGTCGTAGACCTGGGCATCGGAGGCGTTGACGAACCTGGGGATGATGTCGCCGCCCATGTCATGGCGCGAATCGGCAGTGTGGGAGTCGTCGTGCAGGGCCTGTACCAGAGCCTCGCGGCTGAAGATGTAATTACCCATGGAAGCGAAGGACTCGTCCGGAGAATCCGGCAGGCCAGGCGGATCAGCGGGCTTCTCGAGGAACTCGGTGATCTTGTGGTTCTCGTCGGCATCGATGATTCCGAAGGCAGAGGCTTCCTTGCGAGGCACCCGGATCCCGGCGACGGTGCATCCCAGACCGGAATCGATGTGGTACTGCAGCATGGCGTCGACGTCCATCCGATAGATGTTGTCGGCACCAAACACCACGACGTAATCGGGGTTCTGGTCGTTGATGAGGTTGAGGGACTGGTAGATGGCGTCGGCGCTGCCCTGGTACCAACGGGGTCCGAGACGCTGCTGGGCCGGGACCGGGGTCACGTACGACCCCAGCATCGTCGACATCCTCCACGTGATGGAGATGTGACGGTCGAGGGAGTGCGACTTGTACTGGGTCAGCACCGCGATCTGGGTGAGGCCCGAGTTCGCCAAGTTCGACAGCACGAAGTCGATGAGCCGATAGGTACCGCCGAACGGAACGGCTGGTTTGGCACGGTCCATCGTGAGGGGCATGAGGCGTTTGCCCTCGCCGCCAGCGAGGACGATGGACAGAACCTTGGGACGCGTCTTTGCCATGGCCCTCAATCTACCGTCACCGAGCCTCTAAGGGGCGATGATTACGACCCCAAACGGTCACTGTCGTGGAGAGTTTCTGATTCGTTGACGACAAGGCCACCCTATTGACCTGTCGGCGCCGTCTTTGTGGGACGATCAAGCCATGTACGTGTCCGTCATGACCCGCGAATACCCTCCTACCATCTACGGAGGCGCCGGCGTCCACGTCGCGCAACTCGTCCCCCATCTCCGCAACCTCATCGACGTCGATGTGCAGTGCATGGGAGAGCCACGCGAGGGAGCCACCGCCCATGCCGAGAACTACCCGGAGGGCGCCAACGGCGCGCTGCGGGCCTTCGGAGCTGACCTGTCCATGGTCAATGCGATCCCTGACGAGATCGATCTCGTCCATTCCCACACCTGGTACGCCAATCTCGCTGGTCTACTGGCCGGCGTCTTCCATGACGTCCCGCATGTCATCAGCGCCCATTCCCTGGAACCCGACAGGCCGTGGAAGGCCGAACAACTCGGTGGCGGATACCGGCTGTCCTCATGGGCCGAGAAGACGGCCTACGATGCCGCCGACGCCATCATCGCGGTCTCAGATGGTATGCGGAAGGACGTGCTGCGCGCCTACCCGGAACTCGACCCGGACAAGGTACACGTGGTGCGCAACGGCGTGGACACCGGGGAGTTCCACCCCGTCACCGAGACCGACGTCTGCCGCGAGATCGGCATGGATCCGGAGCGCCCGTCGGTGGTCTTCGTGGGACGCATCACCCGTCAGAAGGGTCTGATTCATCTGGTGCGCGCCGCTGCCGACCTCGATCCCGACACTCAGCTCGTCCTGCTGGCAGGAGCGCCGGACACCCCCGAGATCGGTGAGGAGTTCAAGACGGCTTTCGACGAGGTGCGGGCTTCCCGCAAGGCCCCGGTCATCTGGGTTGAGGAGATGCTGCCGCGTCCGTCGGTCCGTCAGGTGCTCTCGGCCGCCACGGTCTTCGCATGTCCCTCGGTCTACGAGCCGCTGGGCATCGTCAATCTCGAGGCCATGGCCTGCGCCACCCCGGTGGTCGCCTCCCGAGTCGGTGGCATTCCGGAGGTCGTCGTCGACGGGACGACTGGCCATCTGGTCGGTGGGGTCCCGACCGACTCCTCGACCCCCGAGCAGGTGGCCGGCTTCGAGTCGGCCTTCGCCGCAGCGATCAACAACCTCACCCGCGATCCGGAGCGCGCCGAGGCCTTCGGAACCGCTGGTCGTCAACGCTGCATCGATGAGTTCTCCTGGGCACGGATCGCCGAGCAGACCGTTGAGGTCTACAAGGCTGCCATCAATCGTCACAACGCCTGAGAGATCCGTATGAATGCAGTCGTGTGAATGCAGTCGTGCCCAGCTCCTCGGAGCCGGGCACGACCGTCTCTCAGCCGTCTGCGTCAGCCAACGACACCCTGGAGGCACTCGAGCAGTTCCTGGGCTTCGTCAGCGTTGAGTTCAACAACCAGCCGACCGCCACCTTCGACTGGAACGCGCATGATGATGCCACGGCCCTCCTTCGTGACCTCCATGGGACCGTCTCCGGTACGGGGCTTCATAGCTGCCATGTCACTCTTCCTCAATCACTGGGCAGTGGTGCAACCCCCATTATTCCGTATCCGGGCCCTTTCCGTCAGTGGTGTACTCCGCAGTGTCCGCGAAATCCTCCTTTTGGGCTGCCTCCAACTGGGCTGCCATACGGTCGAGCAGCTGATCCACCTGGCGCATGGAATAGCCTCTCGGCACCACCGCGAAGTGGGCCGAACGCAGGTCATCGGCGCTCAGATCGCCCTCGGGCAGGTCAGGGACCGGACGATCATCGACGACCGCCGGCACCTGCCCGAACTTGCCAGAAGCTGCCAGCACCGCCAGTCCGATGATGACGATGACAAGCCCACACAACGCCCACACCATCAGTGATCTCCTTCCGAACGCTCACGAAGCCATGACTCCAGCGCTCGGGCGCAATCGTCGAGGCTGGACAACTTGCAACACTCATCGGCCTTGTGGGCGTACATCGCGTCGCCAGGCCCGAAATTGAGGGCTGGACGTCCCATCTCGAAGAACCGAGCCACATCCGTCCAGCCGTATTTCGGCATCGGGGTCGTGCCGACCGATCGGGCGAAGGACCGAGCCAGCGGCTTGTCGAGGCCCGGCCGCGCCGGGGAGGACAGATCGAGGATCTCCATCGTCCAGTCGGCGAACATGGTGCGCATCATCTGTTCGGCCTGCTGAGCGGTCTTGTCAGGGGCGAACCGGTAGTTGATCTGGACCGTGGCAGTTGGGGGGACGACGTTGCCGGCCAGTCCACCCTGCACCATCGTCGCGTTGAGTCCTTCATGGTAGGTCAGCCCATCGACCTCGACGAGGTGGTCGCCGTCAGCCTGCCAGTCCTGCAGGATCTGGAGGATCGGCAACAGGCCATGAATGGCATTGTGGCCAGCCCAGGATCGGGCGGAATGGGCAGCCTGCCCCTCGGTCGTCAGGGTGAACCTCATCGTCCCCTGACAGCCTCCCTCGATGATGGCATCGGTGGGCTCCATGAGGATGGCCAGGTCGCAGTCGAGCAAGCTCTCGTCGTGGGATCGCACCTTGAGCAGCCCGTTGTGTTCGGCGGCGATCTCCTCCGCTTCGTAGAACACCCAGGTGACGTCGCGGCTGGGCGCAGCCAGGGTCGCTGCCAGATGCAGTGCGACGGCCACTCCCCCCTTCATGTCGCAGGTTCCCCTGCCGACCAGGTAGTCACCGTCGTCGCGGGTCTCGACGTGGCTGGGGAGATTGTCAGCCACCGGAACGGTGTCCAGGTGACCAGCGACGAGGACACGGGAATCCCGGCCCAGGTTGGTGGCCGCCACGATCGAGTTTCCGATCCTCGTGACCGTCAGATGGCCACAACCTCGCAGGGACTCCTCGACGGTATCGGCGAGCTGATCCTCATGGAGACTTTCGGAGCGAATGTCCACGATGTCGCGAAACAGGTCATGGAGGTCACCAGCGAGGTCGAGTTGCATGATCTTCACTGTACTGAACCGTCTGGCACCAGGCTCTCGACCACCTCGATGCCGGTTCCACAGGGACTTGGCAGCTGCCCGCAGCAAAGGTCCTGGTCCCCACCTCGACCTGGTCCCTCGACAGGCACGAGGCCGTCACCGACTCATTGGAACCGTTCGTGAGAGCCACCGACGTGGCGTCCCAATCATCGATGGCTGAGCGGTATGGAGTGGGCGAGTCCGGTCGCCAGAGATACCAGGAAGAAAGCCAGGTACGCAATCAGCGCGATGACGGCAACGATGAGGGCGAATCGTCCACGTTGATGACGAATCTCTCGGAGGGCCAGGACATGGGCGGCACGTTTCCACGACCGCTCAACCTAGTGACGGCACCGACACCGTCAGGTCGTCCCAACCTGCAACTAGACTCGTGGTCATGACGCAGACGACGACTTCACAAACCGCCCCGACCGACCGTCAGGCCTGGGGTTGGGGACTGGCCACCGTCCATGAGGACGGCGATGTCCTGGACACCTGGTACCCCGAGCCCAAACTGGGCGCCCCCGATGAATCCGAAGTCCCTGACGACCTGTACCGGGTCACCGAAGCCGGTCGTGACGCCATCCGCAACGTGCACACCGAGGTGGTGCGCACCGTCATCAATCTCGACGAGGCACCAGGTGACGTCCCCGACGCCTACCTGCGTCTGCACCTGCTGTCATCGCGCATGGCTCAGCCCCGCACCATCAACCTCGACGGCATCTTCGGTGTGCTGCCCAACAACGCGTGGACGACCATCGGCCCGATCCGGATGGCCGATCTGGAGAAGGCACGCATGGAGGCGCGCATCGCCCATGCCCCCTTCACCGTCCTGCTCGTCGACAAGTTCCCGCGCATGGTCGACTTCGTCATTCCCACCGGGGTGCGCATTGGTGACGCCGATCGCGTCCGTCTGGGAGCCCATCTGGCCGAGGGAACCACCGTCATGCACGAGGGGTTCGTCAATTTCAATGCCGGCACCCTGGGGCACTCCATGGTCGAGGGACGCATCAGCCAGGGTGTCGTCGTCGGTGACGGCACCGACATCGGCGGCGGCGCCTCCATCATGGGGACCCTGTCAGGAGGCGGCAAGGAGCAGGTGACGATCGGAGAGGGCTGCCTGCTGGGCGCCGAGGCCGGAATCGGGATCTCCCTGGGCGACAACTGCGTCGTCGAGGCGGGCCTCTACGTCACTGCCGGCACCAAGGTGACCCTGCCCGACGGCAAGGTCGTCAAGGCCTCGGAGCTGTCCGGCGCCGACGACATCCTCTACATCCGCGACTCGACGACCGGTGTCGTCAAGGCTCTCGGACGTGGCGACCACAAGATCGAGCTCAACACGGATCTGCACCAGAACTGACATGACGAAGTCCTCATCCCACCGGGCCCGCCCTGCCACCACGCGACGACCCCAGGGTCGACGCAGGCGCCGTTCCACCAATCCCGCCAGGTCGATAGCTGCCCTCGTCGTGGTGTTGGCGATCCTGGCGGGGCTGGGCTGGGGAAGCTACAAGGTGTGGAAGACCGTCGACCCGTTCGGCACCGTCGAGCCGGAGGGTTGCCGGGTGACGGTGTCCGGTCAGTCTTACGACCTCGACCTGGAACAGTCCCAGAACGCCGCCATCATCACTGCCGAGTCGATTCGACGCGGCCTGTCGGCCCATGCAGCCACCGTCGCCCTGGCGACCGCCATGCAGGAGTCGAAGCTGCGCAACATCGACTATGGCGATCGTGACTCCTTGGGTCTCTTCCAGCAGCGCCCCTCCCAGGGATGGGGAACTTCCAAGCAGATCATGGACCCGTGGTACTCCTCCGGGAAGTTCTATGAGGAGCTGGTGAAGTTCGGAAACTGGAAGGACATCAGCGTCAACGACGCCGCCCAGCAGGTGCAGCGCTCCGGATACCCGGAGGCGTACCGCCAGCATGAGCCGCTGGCCCAGGCGTGGGCGTCAGCGCTGACCGGCCACTCCCCCTCGGCCTTGTCGTGTGTCAACAGGTCCTCCGAGACGACCACGATTGACAAGCTCACCCAGACGGTGCGCAAGGGGATGGCCGCCAAGATCTCCATCCAGACCACAGGGGCGACGGCGACCTTCACCGCCACGGACCTGGTCTCGACCCGGGCAGCGGTGGCCTTGACGATGGCGAGCACGAATCTGGGGCCGATCGATCGCGCCACCGTCGCGACGACGAGTTGGAGTGCTGACCCCGAGCACCACGCCTCATGGAGTGCAGCCTCCGGCCCGTCAGCGAGCCCTGCTGCCAGCGGAACAGGCCGAGTCACCGGCACCGTCACCGCCCGCAGCTGACTCTCAGTGAGACTCGGACAGCCTCTCGGCCGCGGTGTTGATCCTCTCGTCAGTGGCCGTCAGTCCAATGCGGACGTGGTCGGAGCCACCGTCGACGTAGAAATCCCCTGGTGAGCAGAGAATGCCCAGATCAGCCAGCCTGTCCAGGGTGGCTCGGCAGTCCTCGCCATGAGTCGCCCACAGGTAGAGAGATCCCTCGGAGTGATCGACCCGGAAACCAGCCTGCTCGAGGGCGGGCTTGAGGACGTCCCGGCGCAGCTGGTAGCGCTTCGCCTGTTCCAACACGTGGGATCGGTCCGACAGAGCAGCCTGCATGGCCTCGGCGACCGGGGCCGGAACCATGAGACCGGAGTGCTTGCGCAAGGTGAGCAACTCTTGGGTGAGGTCGGCGTCACCGACGACGAAGCCCGCACGGTATCCGGCCATGTTCGAGCGCTTGGACATCGACAGACAGGCGAGCAGACCGGTGACGTCACCGCCGTTGACTCTTTCGTCGAGGACGGAGATGGAATTCCTTTCCCAGACGAATTCGCCGTAGCACTCGTCGGAGGCCAGCACGGCTCCGGTGCTGCGAGCTAGTTCAACCCAGGCCTTCATCTCGTCGAGGTCGAGGATGCGACCCGACGGGTTGGCCGGCGAATTGATCCAGATGAGGTCAGGGGTGCCCTTGACCTCATCGGGCTCGTCAACGGCCTGAACGGTGGCACCGGCGAGCTGGGCACCAACCCGGTAGGTCGGGTAGGCGCAGGCTGGAATGACGACCCTCGAGTCCGGGCCCAAGCCAAGCTGGCTGGGCAGCGAGGCCACCAATTCCTTGGTTCCGACGACCGGCAGGACGCTGTTCTCGTCGAGATGTGCCGGCGCACCCCAGACCTGCTTCATGTGGTCCAGGATGCCGGCTCGCAGGGCAGGGGTCCCCCACACCTGCGGGTAACCGTGAGCGTCGCTGAACGCCGTCAGGGCCTCGGTGACGACCTGGGGAGTCGGGTCAACCGGGGTGCCCACCGACAGGTCGACGATGCCACCGGGGTGGGACTGTGCCTTGGCCTTGGCGTCAGCGATGGTGTCCCACGGGAAGGCGGGCAGACTGGCTGAGACGATACGGCGACTCATTCGCCCTGCGGGGGCAGGGCCTCGACGGCCGGGTGGTCCTTGTGGGTCGGGCCGAGGCGGGCGGCACCGCCCGGGGAACCCAGCTCGTTGAAGAACTCGGCGTTGATGTCGAGGAACTT
Source organism: Cutibacterium avidum 44067 (assembly GCF_000367205.1). Taxonomy (NCBI): domain Bacteria; kingdom Bacillati; phylum Actinomycetota; class Actinomycetes; order Propionibacteriales; family Propionibacteriaceae; genus Cutibacterium; species Cutibacterium avidum. Next base: position 1,677,676 of record NC_021064.1, read on the forward strand.
CTCCTGATCGCCGGGCAGGTCATCCTCGTAGTAGATGGCCTCGACGGGGCAGACGGGCTCACATGCACCGCAGTCGACGCACTCCTCAGGATGGATGTAGAGGCTGCGCTCACCCTCGTAGATGCAGTCGACGGGGCACTCCTCGACGCAGGCACGATCCTTGACGTCCACGCAGGGCAGACCGATGACGTAGCTCACGTCTTCTCCTTGTTCCGGCCCTGACAAGGGGCCTGATAGACATTCACCGTCATCATAGTGCCGCGCCATGACATCCGTCTTCGGGGATGCACCGACGCCCATGACCGTCGGACGGTCATGGGCGTCGGAATCAGGGTGTCAGCGTGCCTCAGAGAGCGGCGACCAAGGCATCAACACTGGCCTTGGCATCACCGAAGAGCATCCGGGTGTTGTCGGCGAAGAACAGCGGGTTCTCGACGCCGGCGTAACCGGGCTTCATGGACCGCTTGAAGACGACGACCTCGTGGCCCTCCCACACGTGGAGAACCGGCATGCCCGAGATCGGGGTACCAGGATCCATGGCGGCCGGGTTGACGGTGTCGTTGGCTCCGATGACCAGGACGATGTCGGCGTCTGCGAAGTCGTCGTTGATCTCGTCCATCTCCATGACGATGTCGTAAGGCACATGGGCCTCGGCGAGCAGCACGTTCATGTGGCCGGGCAGACGACCGGCGACCGGGTGGATCGCGAACTTGACGTCCACTCCCTTGTCGCGCAGCTTCTTGGCCAGCTCGGCCACCGGGTACTGGGCCTGGGCCACGGCCATGCCGTATCCGGGAGCGATGATGACCGAGGACGCGTCGGACAGCTGGGAGGCCAGCTCATCAGCCTTGATCTCGGTTATCTCACCGTCCGGACCGTCACCCTCAACGGCCGGGGCATCGCCGAAGCCACCCAGGATGACCGACACGAAGGAGCGGTTCATGGCCTTGCACATGATGTAGGACAGGATGGCGCCGGAGAAGCCCACCAGGGCGCCCGTGACGATGAGCACCGGGATGTGGAGGCTGAATCCGGAGAAGGCGGCTGCCCAACCGGAGTAGCTGTTCAGCATCGAGATGACGACCGGCATGTCAGCACCACCGATGGCAGCAACCAGGTGGAAGCCGAGGAACAGGGAGGCCAGCGTCAGGAGGACCAGCGGCAGCCAGGCGATGCCTCCGGAAACGTTGGAGAACCAGATGCCGCAGCCGATGATAACGACCAACAGGCCGAGGTTGATCCAGTTGCGCCCGGGCAGGGTCAGCGGCTTCGAAGGAACCTTGCCCGACAGCTTGCCCCAGGCCACCAGGGACCCGGTGAAGGTCAGAGCACCGATGAAGATGCCGATCCAGATCTCGGAGAGCTGGAAGGTGCTGGCACCGGTCCCCTCCTCGGCGAAGGCGTTGAAACCGATGAGAACGGCAGCAAGACCGACGAAGGAGTGCAGCTGAGCGATGAGCTCAGGCATCCCGGTCATCTCGACCTTGAGGGCCTTCCACACACCGAAGGCGCCACCGATGAGCATCGGGATGAAGAGCAGGACCATGGACACCGGGGAGTATCCGGGCAGCTTCACCAGGGCGACGATCGTGGCGATGATCGCGATGACCATGCCGAGAATGCCGTAGGCGTTCCCCTTCTTCGAGGTTTCGAACTTGGACAGACCAGCGAGGGCGAAGATGAACAGCAGGCCCGAGATGATGAAGGAGGCGTTGACGAAGTTCACCAACGACCCGGCCATCGGGGCAATGAGAAGTGTTGACGTCATGGATCAGGCCTTCCTGAACATCTTGAGCATGCGCTGGGTGACCGTGAAACCGCCGAAGATGTTGATACTGGCGATGAGCACGGTCAACGCGGCGACGATCCGGATACCCCACGATTCACTGCCGAGCTGGGTGATGGCACCGACGATGATGATGCCGCTGATGGCGTTGGTGACACTCATCAGCGGGGTGTGGAGGGCATGGGTGACGTTCCACACCACGTAGTAGCCGACGACCACGGCGATCGCGAAGGTGCCGAAGAGGGCGACGAACTCCGTCGGGGAGAAGGTCAGCAGGGCGATGAGTGCGATCGACAGCACAGCGACGATGCCGAAGGTCTGGGGCCACGGACGCGGATTCTTCTCGGGGACAACCGGGGTCTCGGTTTCGGCCTTGGCGACCGGCTGGGGAGCAGCAGCGACCTGGACCGGTGGCGGCGGGAACGCCACCTGGCTCTCGTGGCACACCGTCATGGTGCGGATGACCTCGTCGTCGAAGTTGAGGACGAGCTCTCCGTTCTTCTCGGGGGTGGCCAGCTTCAGCAGGTTGACGAGGTTGGTGCCGTAGAGCTGACTGGCCTGACCCGGCAGACGGGACGGCAGGTCGGTGTAGCCGATGATCGTCACGCCGTTGTCGGTGACGTAGGACTCACCTGGACGGGTGAGCTCACAGTTGCCACCACCCAGGGCAGCGAGGTCGACGATGACGCTGCCGGGCTTCATGGCAGCGACCATCTCGGCGGTGATGAGCTTCGGGGACGGCTTGCCCGGGATGGCGGCCGTGGTGATGATGACGTCATCCTTACCCGCCTGCTCCATGTAGAGCTCAGCAGCGCGGGCGTTGTAATCGTCGCTGGCCTCCTTGGCGTAGCCATCGGAGCTGACGCCCTGATCGGAGTCACCGGTGCGCACGTGCAGGAAAGTGGCACCCATCGACTGCACCTGCTCGGCGGTCTCCGGACGGACGTCGGTGGCGTAGACCTCGGCCCCCATCGAGTTGGCGGCACCCAGCGCGGCCAGGCCGGCGACACCGGTACCGATGACGAAGACCTTGGCCGGCGCAACCTTGCCAGCAGCCGTGACCTGGCCGCCAAAGGTTCGACCGTACGCGAATGCAGCCTCCACGACAGCCCGGTAACCCGAGATGTTGGCCATCGAGGACAGAGCATCCATGGACTGAGCACGCGAGATACGCGGAACCATGTCCATACTCAGACCGGTGATGCCGGCGGCAGCCAGTTTCTCGGTGAGGGCAAGATCCTGACGCGGATGAAGGAAAGTGACGAGGACAGCGCCGGAACGCATGAGGGCGATCTGGTCGTCGGTGGGTTCATTGACGGCCAGCACGAGGTCGGCCTTCCACGCCTCCCCCAGTCCGACGATCCTGGCTCCGGCCTCTTCGTACGCGTGGTCAGGCAGAGCGGCGTGTTCGCCAGCTCCGGACTCGACGACCACCTCGTAGCCGAGTTTGAGTAGGGCGGGAACAGTCGTCGGAGTCGCGGCGACCCGATTCTCACCCGGGAGTGACTCCCGTGGGATTCCGATGATCATGATGGTGACTTTACGGCCAAACGTCCCTGACTACGACACCGGGGTTGCACGTTTCCCCACGTCCACCCACATCCATGAGAAAAACGGGACACTACCCGCGGTAACATCCCGCCCCGTCGTGAAACTGGACTCAGTTCCCCTGACGCGGGCCTTGCGGCGGTGTTTCCTCAGCCATCCTTCAACCTCGTTCCTGGTTGTCAGCAATCACCGAGAGCGGGGGCACGCCGGTGACCTTCATGGCGGCGTCCCACTGGGCAAACAGCCAACGGGAATCCCGCTCAAGGCTCGTTACTGTTCCGGTCATGGACGTCATCATCCGAGCGATGCAAGAACAGGATCTGCCGGCGGCAACGCGTGTCCACAATGACCACGCAGTGGGCACCCCGTCCTCATACACCGTGAGCCACTCACAGGTGTCCGACCGCCGTACCTGGTGGCGCAACCTGGTCGACGATGGCAGACCGGTCCTGGTGGCGGAGGTCGACGGGCTTTTCGGCGGATACGCGACCTACCATCACTTCCGAGACGGTGAGGGATACGACGTCACCGCGGAGGTGTCGATCTGGTTGGACACCCCTGCTCGCGGTCGAGGGGTCGGACGCAAACTCATGACCGAACTCATGCGGCAGGCTCGCCGCGACGGTCTGCACAGCCTGGTGTCAGTCATCGACTCCGACAACGTCGGCAGTCTCGGATTCCACTCCGCGATGGGATTCACCGAGGTGGGCCGGCTGCCTCACATCGCACACAAGATGGACAGCTGGCGCACTGCGATCATCATGCAGTTTGTGCTGGGCTGATCAGCCAGCCCCTCGACGGTCACGGGAGCGGGTGGACAGCCCACGCTGACCATGATGGCTCCTCCGGTCGAGTCCGCACCTTCAGCCTGTATTCGAACACAACCGATATGGGATTCACGAGGTCGCTAGTGTTGGCCCATGACCGCCTACCATGCTGACGCCAGTGGCCTTGAGGGCAAGGAAATCCTCACCTGGGAAACCTTCGGTGCCGCCACCGACGAACTCGCCACCCAGATCCACAATTCGGGCTTCGATCCCGAGATCGTGATCGCGGTGGCTCGCGGCGGCATGATCCCGGGCGGAGCCCTCACCTACTCCCTTGGCGTCAAGCTCACTGACGCCATCAACGTCGAGTTCTACACCGATGTCGAGGAGACCCTGCCTGATCCGGTGCTGCTGGCCCCGATGCTCGACACTGATTCCATCCGCGGCAAGCGAATCCTCGTCGTCGACGACGTCGCCGATTCCGGCCGCACCCTGGCACTCGTGCTCAAGCTGCTGCGCGGATTCGGTGCCGACGTTCGCTCGGCTGTGCTCTACGCCAAGCCCACCACTGTCATCAATCCGGACTTCGTCTGGAAGGCCACTGACAAGTGGATCGTGTTCCCGTGGAGTGCGAAGCCTCCCGTCGGTCAGCGCTGACTTACGGCAGCACCGACCCGACCGCGACGACCACGTCGTGGAAGGACACCGCTCCCGGATCGGGCGTGCCCAGGGACTTCTCACCCAACGGGCGGGCTCGACCGACCTTGGCAGTCATCTCAGAGGTTGCCCGAGTCCCTTTCTCCGCGGCCTGGCATGCTGATTCCCACGCCTGTAGCAACGGATCCGCTGACGATTCCAAGGTCGTCACGAAGGGATCCATGGCGTCAACCATGGTCTTGTCGCCGACCGTCGCCCCGCCCAGCCTGGTGACGGCATCGAGGGCAGCGCGGGCAGCCTTCCGAATGGCGTCGTCGCTGGCCGGGTCCTCGTCACCCAGTACCGCACCGAATGCGGTCAGCACCGCTCCCCACAACGCACCTGAGGTACCACCAGCCTGCTCGGACCAGGCTGAACCGGCGGCGTTGAGGGTGGTCGCCGCGCCGGCGCCGTCTCCTCTCACCCGCTTCGCCTCGGCGAGTGCAGCCTGGGATCCACGCGTCATGCCGATGCCATGGTCACCGTCACCTGCCACTGAGTCGAGTCGGCCGAGCTCATTGGCGCGCTCCGACAAGGTCTTCACCACTTCTTCCAACCCCCTGACGACGACGTCGGCAAGGTCCTGGGACGCTTGCGATCCGGTAGCGGCAACCGACACGTGTTCTGCCTCCTGGGGCAGCGGAGTGGTGTCGAGATCGACCTGACCGACAGCCCCACGACGGTAGGCGGGGGTGTCGCACGCAGCCAGCCACAGCGGTTCGATGACCTCGTCGAGCCACACCAGGGTCAGGGAGACGCCTGCCATGTCGAGACTAGTGACGAACTCCCCGACCTGCGGATCGACGATCGTCAGTCCAGCCGCCTCGAGACGACGGCTGATGTCATTCCACAGCACGAAGAGTTCCTCGTACTTGGTGGATCCGAGGCCGTTGACGATCGGGACGACCCGGGTTCCGGGGTTCTCGGGGCGGTCGGCCAGCAAGCCGTCGACGAGCATGGCGGCCACGTCGTCGGCCGTACCGAGTGCCTCGTCATGAATACCCGGCTCACCATGAATACCCATACCGACACCCACTTGTCCCGGCTCGACACGGAACAGCGGCTCGTCAGCTCCCGGCAAGGTACAACCTGCGAAGGCCACTCCGAAGGAGCGGGTACGTTCGTTGACGCGATCGAAGACCTTGACGACCTCGTCGATGTCGCAGCCTTCCTCGCATGCAGCTGCTGTCACCTTGAAGACCGGGAGATCTCCGGCGATGCCACGACGTTTGAGGTGCTCCCCCGGACCAGCCGAGGCGATGTCGTCGGTGACGAGCAGACAGCGGGTGTCGATGCCCTCGCTGCGCAACCGTTGGGCCGCTTGCCCGAAGTGCAGGACGTCGCCGGCATAGTTGCCGAATCCGATGAGGACTCCAGCTCCCCGATCCGCCGCCTTGCAGACTGAATAGGCCTGGGAGGCGGAGGGCGAGGAGAAGATGTTGCCGCAGACGGCACCGTCAGCGAATCCCGGGCCAACCCAGCCGGCGAAAGCCGGGTAGTGACCTGATCCACCGCCCACGACGAGGGCGACCTTGTGATCGGTGCGGGCGGCACGAACGACTCCACCGAACACCGGCCTCAGATGGTTCGGGAAGGCGCTGGCGAGCCCAGCGACTGCCTGGGACGGAAAATCATCCGGGCTGTTCACGAGTCGGGTCATGGCTGGGACTCTCCTGTCATCTCATCATCGTTGATGGTGTTATTCCCACATCCCATGATAATTGATGTCGCCACAGCGCACCCGGCGTGCCGAAAATGGGACACTGGAGCCGACGAAGGAGATCACATGACGCACACCATGTCAGCACTGGTCCTCAACGGCCCCGGAGACGTTCAGCTGGCCGAAAAACCCATTCCCGAGCCGGAGCCCGGCGAAGTGGTCCTGGCCGTCGAGGCGACGACGATTTGCGGCACCGATCTACGGATCATCTCCGGTGAGAAGACCACCGGGGTACACCCCGGCGTCACCCTCGGCCACGAGATCGCCGGACGGATCGCCTCCCTCGGCGAAGGAGTGGAAGGACTGACCGTCGGGCAGCAGGCGACCGTCTCCATCGTCGTCTCTTGCGGCACCTGCCGAGCCTGCCTGGCAGGCCGCGAGCATCTGTGCAGCCATTGCGAGCTCATCGGCTACGGGATTGACGGTGGACTGGCTCCCTGGTTGTGTGTGCCGGCCCGAGCCGTCGCTCACGGCAACGTCATCCCGGTGGCTTCCGAGATGCCGGCCAACCGGCTGGCTCTGGCCGAGCCCCTATCCTGCGTTCTCAACGGGCACCGTCGCCATGGCGGGGTGAATCCTGGGGAGACGGTCGTCATCATCGGCGGCGGGGCCATCGGCCTGCTTCACGCCCAGCTCAACCTGGCGTGCGGAGCCGGACAGGTCATCCTCTGCGAGAAGCACGCCGACCGACGCGACCGGGCCGCTGCGATGGGAGCCGTGACGACCTCCCCCGACCACTTGGTCGAGGTCGTCGCCGAACACACCGACGGTTTCGGTGCCGACCTCGTCATCGTCGCCATCGGACGCAATGAACTGGCCGAGCAGTCCCTCGACCTTGCCGCCCCCGGCGGACGGGTGAGCTGGTTTGCCGGCTTCCCCAAGGGATCGACGGCGACAATCACCCCCAATACTGTGCATTACCAGGAGCTCACCGTCTCGGGAGGATCGAACGCCCGTCGCGCGGAGGTCCACCGGGCAGTCGAGATGCTGGGACACGGGGACATCGACGAAATCCCGATCGTCACCCACACCTTCGGCCTGTCCCAGTGGACCGAGGCCGTCGACGCGGTGCGCAGCCACGCCGGGGTGAAGATCGCGATCGACCCCCGGCGCTGAGCCGCATCACCTCGCAGCTTCACCGGGAGAGGACCCCAGGAGAGAGGCTGGTGCCAGGGTTGCCGAATCGGCGAGCCGTCACCGGGACTGGCTGCTCACGCAGGAAGGGTGCCAGCCCTGAGGCGATTTATGCCCTCCGTTGAGGCTGTGCATTGGCTGTTTCTTTGGTCACCCTGCCTTGTTAATTCACAATACGGAGACGACAATGGTTCTCACTTGCGAACTGGAAAGGGAACACCACATGCATCGTCGCCTTCTGGCCATTGCAACCGTCAGCGCCTGTGCCCTGGGAATGGTTGGTTGCTCCGGCAACTCTGATTCCGGCTCCTCCGCCTCGGGTGCGTCCTCCGCCGCCGCTGCGACGGACAAGGTTGACGTCGTCGCCTCGACCAACGTCTGGGGCTCGGTCGCCGAGGCCATCGGTGGGGACAAGGTCAACGTCCACTCCGTCATCGACAGCCCCGATCAGGACCCGCACGACTACGAGGCCACCGCCAAGGACAAGCTCGCCTTCTCGAAGGCCAAGATCGCCATTGCCAACGGTGGCGGCTACGACGACTGGGCTCCGAAGCTCGTCAAGAGCACCGCTTCCAAGGCCACCCTCATCGACGCCGTCGAGACCTCCGGCCTCAAGAAGCCCGGTCAGGAGGAGTTCAACGAGCACGTCTTCTTCTCGATCGACAGTGCTCGCAAGGTTGCCAAGGTAGTCGAGTCCGATCTGGCCAAGGCCTCCCCGGACAACAAGGCCGCCTTCGAGTCGAACCTCAAGGACTTCGAGTCCAAGCTGGATGACCTCAAGGCCCACGCCGCCAAGGTCGGTGAGAAGCACCCGAACAGCACCGCCATTGCCACCGAGCCGGTGGTCGGCTACCTGCTCGAAGACATGAAGGTCAAGAACATCACCCCTGAGGAGTTCGTCGAGCAGTCCGAGACCGAGGCCGGCCCGTCGACCAAGGTCGTCCACGAGACCACCAAGCTGATCGCTGCCAAGAAGGCCTCCATCCTCCTCGTCAACGGCCAGACCAGTGACGCCGTCACCAAGGAGCTGCAGAAGGCTGCCAAGGGCGCCGGGATCAAGCAGGTCGGCGTGTGGGAAACCTTCCCGAAGGGTGTCGACACCTACCAGGACTTCATCGGCAAGGCCATCACCGACATTGACAATGGCCTGGCCTGACACTTGTGGCCTCACATTGCTCTGACAGCTCCGGGGCGACCACGAGGATCGATCCTGCCAGACTCACCAGCGCCAAGGTCGCCTTCGGGGACCGGGTGCTGTGGTCGGGGCTCGATCTCGTCGTGGAACCCGGCGAGTTCATCGCCGTTCTGGGACCCAACGGGGTGGGAAAGACCACCCTGCTGAGGGTCCTGCTCGGGCAGACTCCGCTGACGGCCGGCACCGCCATGGTGGCCGGCCGGCCGGTGCGTCGTGGCTCGACCCACATCGGTTACATCCCGCAGCAACGCTCCTTGGAGACGACGGCCCCGATTCGCGGCCGCGATCTGGTGGGCATGGGGATCGACGGTCACAAGTGGGGATTCGGCTTGTTCAGCCGCTCTCGACGTCGTCGCATTGACGAGGCCATCGCCTCCGTGGGTGCCACCGCCTTCGCCGACGCCCCGCTGACGATGACCTCCGGTGGTGAGCAGCAGCGCCTGCGCATCGCCCAAGCCCTCGTCACCGACCCTGAGTTGTTGCTGTGCGATGAGCCGTTGTCCAGCCTTGACCTGCGCCACCAGCAGGAGGTCACCAAGCTCATCGACACTGCACGTCGGACCCGAAATCTCGGGGTGCTCTTCGTCACCCACGAAATCAACCCGGTTCTGCCCTATGTCGATCGGGTGGTGTACGTCGCTGGCGGCAAGGTTCGCGTCGGCACCACCGACGAGGTGCTGCGTTCTGAGGTCCTCACCGATCTCTACGGGTCCCCCGTCGAGGTCTTCCGTCATGACGACCGGATCATCGTGCTGGCCGACGACGAGAGACCGTCGCATCTGCACGGCCCGCAGATCGCCGAGGGCGAGGAGATGGTCTGACATGGATTTCTCCACCATCATCAACTTCGACAGCTTCAGCCAGCTCGTTCCCCTGGTCCACGGCTCGATCATTGCCGGAATCATCCTCGGGGTTCTGGCAGGCCTCATCGGACCGATGGTCCATGCCCGCGACCTGGCCTTCGCGATTCACGGCACCTCGGAGCTCTCCTTCGCGGGTGCCGCAGTGGCCCTGTTCTTCGGTGCATCGGTCACCAGAGGGGCCGTCGTCGGATCTCTGGTGGCTGCCCTCATCCTGGGTCTGTTGGGCGTCAAGGCCGCCGAGCGCAACGCCTCCATCGGCATCATGCTGCCCTTCGGCATGGGAATCGGTGTGCTCTTCCTGAGCCTCTACAAGGGAAGATCGTCCAACAAGTTCGGCCTGCTGACCGGACAGATCGTCGCCGTCGACACCACCGAGCTGGGCACGCTGGTCGTCGTCTCGATCTTCGTCGCGGTATGTCTGGCCATCATATGGAGACCACTGTTCTTCGCGTCAGTGGATCCCGAGGCAGCCAAGGCTCGCGGGGTTCCGATGCGGTTCCTCTCAATTGTCTTCATGCTACTTCTCGGTCTGACCACGGCCATGGCTGTGCAGCTCGTCGGCGCCCTGCTGGTGCTGAGCCTGCTCATCACTCCGACGGCCGCCGCCGCCAAGGTGACGGCACATCCGCTGGCCATGTCCCTGCTGTCGATCATCTTCGCGACGGTCTCCGCGGTGGGCGGCATCCTGCTGTCCCTGGGGCCCGGCTTGCCGATCAGCCCCTACGTGACGACGGTGAGCTTCCTCATCTATCTGGTGTGCCTTGTCCTCGGCGCGATTCGTCAGCGCCGCGGTTGGAGCCGTCGGGTCTCCTGAACCGTCATTTCTCGCACAACGTCCTGTCGACGACTGTTGTCGACAGGACGTTGTGCTGTCATCTCGACGTCACCGGGATGTCAACTGGGCACTGTGAACTGGTGCGATACGCCGTTGAGAGGATGATTCATGCATCGCCACCTGACCCGAGGCCTGGCCGCCACCGCCTGTGCCGCTGCCCTGATCTGCCCGCTGGCACCAGGGGTTGCTTCCGCCGGACCGATCACGGACGCCATCGAGGTGTACACCGGAGGGGCTCCGGTGCTGTCCACCGCGCCGAATGGCGTCAAGATCACCGACAGCGGATTCGGTTCGGCCTTTGCCCATCGCAGCGGCGATCCTGACGACGTCTACTACGGTCTGACCGACCGCGGCCCGAACACTGACTCCGATGCCGACAACGAGAAGATCGAGCCGGTCAAGTTCCAGCCCTCGATTGCCAAGTTCCGTCTGGTCAACGGCCACTTGGACCCCGTCAAGAGGATTGGTCTGGTGACCAAGGACGGCACACCGATGAACGGTGCCGTCAATCCGGAGGCCTCCACCGGTGAGACGATCGTCGACATCAACGGCAAAACGATCGCGCCGTCGACGGCCGGCATCGACTCGGAGGGGCTCGTCGTCGCCCCTGACGGCACCTTCTGGGTCTCCGACGAATACGGCCCCTATGTCGTCCATTTCGACGCCCAGGGCCACGAGATCTCCCGCCTCAAGCCCTTCGACGGCACCCTCCCCCGCGAACTGGCCTTCCGCACCCCGAACCGTGGCATGGAAGGGCTCACCCTGACCCCGGACGGAAAGACCTTGGTCGGCATCATGCAGTCGGCGCTGGAGACCCCGGACCTGACGGGCAGCTCCAAGAAGGTCCCCTTCGTGCGCATCGTCACCATCGATGTCGAGAGCGGAAAGACCACCGGCCAGTACCTGTACCAGCTGCGTCTGAGCGAGGCCAAGACGTCGGTCTCCGAGATCACTGCCCTGGGCAACCACACCCTGCTTGTCGACGAGCGCGACGGCGACCCGGGCAAGGACACCTTCAAGCGTCTCTACAAGATCGACCTGTCCAAGGCCACCAACATCAATGACGAGAAGTCCGTGCCGGGAGCGACTTACGACGCCGAGAAAGGCGGTCTGCTCGTCGAGGGCAAATCCCTCGAGGGTCTCGTCTCGGCTGACAAGGCCGCCAAGAATGACGAGACGAAGGCCACCGAGATCCTCACCTCCCACGGCGTCAAACCAGCCATTGGTGAGCTGTACCTCGACGTCACCAAGCTGGTGTGGACCGCTGACCCGTCCGGCAACACCTTCCCCCACGACAAGGTCGAAGGGGTCGCAGTGACCCACGGCGGAGCGACCGTCGCGCTGTCGAACGACTCCGACTTCGGCATCAACGGCATCGTCAAGGGATCCAAGAACCCCTTCCAGCTCGTCTCCAAGCACTTCGGCACGGACGAGTCCCGCCAGGACATCGGCGAGTCACTGAAGGTGCGCATGAACTCCCTGCCCGCCGACCTGCGCGGTCCGGCATACCGTAAAGCTGAGTTCACCGCTGACGGCAATGTCGTGAACGGCAAGAACCTCGAACCTGACACCGGCTACGACGTGGCTGTTGACGGCACCAAGGTCGGTACCTTGATGACCGACGCCAACGGTTCGGGATCTCTCGACGTGTCAGCCCTGGCTGCTGGTGACCACGAGGTGACCCTGTCCTTGGCCGAGTCCACGGTTGCCTCGGTCACGGTGAAGGCGGGCCCGTCAGCCCCGACGACTCCGATCACGCCCGCCCCGAGCGCCGCCTCGTCGAGCCCCGCCGCGCCCAACAGCACTGCGCCCAACACCACTGCAGCTAACGCAACGGCACCGGGCACGTCAGCCTCGACTACCCACGCCGGTAGCGGTCTGCCGCACACCGGAGCCTGATCCCCCACGCCAAGCGCCCGGACGATTCGTCCGGGCGCTTGTTCTTGCGTACCCAAAGGCGCGCCAATTTGTGTTTATGCCCCGTAGTGCATAATTATTTACCTCGCGGTGTCACCCGGCGCCGCAGCAGCGAAGGAACACCACATGAAAACTCTGCGCCACGCCGCCGGTGCCACCCTGGCCGTTGTTGCCCTTGCCGTCAGCGGATGCACCTACGCTTCCGAGGAGTCTGAGACCCCCAAGGCGGACTCCAGCAAGGCCGATACTGCGTCGAATGCCCAGATCATCGACTCCATCAAGACTGACCCCACCATCGCCGCGATGGTTCCCGACGACATCAAGAAATCCGGCACCCTTCGCAACGGCGCAGCCGCCAATTACGCACCCGCCGAGTTCATCGATACTGACGGGTCAACCGTCGTGGGCTACGACGTCGACTACATCACCGCCGTCGGCAAGCTCATGGGGCTCAAGGTGACGACCGCCAATGCGGCCTTCCCCACCCTCATACCAGCGATCGGCTCCAAGTACGACGTCAGCGTCTCCTCCTTCACCACCACCCCGGAGCGTCAGAAGCAGGTCACCATGACCACCTACTTCAAGGCCGGGTTCTCGATGGCCGTCCCGAAGGGAAACCCCAAGAAAGTCTCCCCGGACGACCTGTGCGGACACTCCGTGGCGGTGCAGACCGGTACTGCCCAGGAGACTGCAGCCCAGCAGAAGTTGAAAGAGTGCACCAAGGCCGGCAAGAAACCCATTGACCTGCTGTCCTACGAGTCCCAGTCCGATGCCACGACGAACGTCGTCGGTGGCAAGGCTGACGTCCTCTACGCCGACTCGGTCATCACCGCCTACGCCATCAAGCAGACCTCCCAACTCGAGGCTCTCGGAGGAATTACTGACGCCTCCAAGCTCGGCGTCGTCACCGCCAAGAATGACGGCGGACTCTCGAAGGCCATCCAGGCCGCAACCCAGAAGCTCATCGACGACGGAACCATGAAGAAGCTGCTGGCCTCATGGGGCACCGAGGACGGTCTGGTCAAGACGTCCCAAATCAACCCTGAGTCGTGATCACACCTAACTGAAAGGCATTTACGGTGGCCAACCACCACGCCAACATCCCGAATCGCATCCGGGCCCGCGACGTCGCTCATCCGGGCACCTGGGTTGCGGCTGTCATCGTCGCCCTCCTGGTACTGATGTTCGTCCACGGGCTCGTCACGAACCCCAACTACCAGTGGTCGGTGGTGTGGCTGTACCTGCGTGACGTCAAGATCATCACCGGCATCGGCTACACCATCCTGCTGACCTTCGCAGCGATGCTGCTGGGAACGGCCGTGGCCCTGCTCATGGCCATCATGCGGCAATCGCGCAATCCGGTGCTACGCGGCGTCTCCTGGGCCTACATCTTCGTCTTCCGTGGCGTCCCGGTATACACCCAGTTGGTCTTCTGGGGACTGCTCGCCGTGCTGTACCCCACCCTGTCCTTCGGGGTGCCTTTCGGCGGTCCGCAACTGGCCAGCGTCGAGACCACGAAGGTCGTCACCGCCCTGGCGGCCGCGATCCTCGGCCTGGGCCTCAACGAGGGCGCCTATCTGGCCGAGATCATCCGCTCCGGGCTGGAGTCGGTCGACGCCGGCCAGACCGAGGCGGCGAAGGCCCTGGGCATGAAGCCGTCCCTCATCATGCGCCGCATCATCATCCCCCAGGCCATGAGGGTGATCATTCCGCCGCTGGGCAACGAGACCATCGGCATGCTCAAGACGACCTCCCTCGTGTTGGCCGTGCCCTTCACCCTCGACCTGCAGTACGCCACGAACGCCATCGCCAACCGCATCTACGCGCCGATTCCGCTGCTCATCGTCGCCGCCTTCTGGTACCTCGTCATGACGAGTGTCCTCATGATCGGGCAGCATTTCCTCGAGCAGTACTTTGGACGTGGTTTCAACGGAAAGTCCTCGTCGAAGCGACTGCGACGCCAGGCCGCCATCCAGGCAGCCGGCACCACGCACAAGAACATCGCCCTGGAGGTCGAGCAGTGAGCACATCCGCAGCAGAGTCTGCACGCACCGAGCCGATGGTGCGCATCAAGGGATTGCACAAGGAGTTCGGACCGCTCCACATCCTCAAGGGAATCGACCTCGACGTCGCCCCTGGCGAAGTGTGCGTCCTTCTCGGCCCCTCAGGCTCTGGAAAGTCCACGTTGTTGCGATGCATCAACCAGTTGGAGACCTTCGAGGCCGGTGAGATCTGGGTCGGCGGCGAGCGCGTGGGCTACGAGCACGATCCCTTGCCGGACGGACGCCTCAAGCGGCTTTCCGACAAGGAAATCGCCGCCCAGCGGGCACGAGTCGGCATGGTCTTCCAACGGTTCAATCTCTTTCCTCACATGACCGCCCTGGGCAACGTCATGGAAGCGCCGATCAAGGTATCGGGCTTGTCCAAGGAAGAGGCCGAGCCGCTGGCCGTGTCCTTGTTGGAGCGAGTTGGCATGGCTGACCGCGCCGACCACTACCCCGCCGAACTTTCCGGCGGCCAGCAGCAGCGCGTCGCCATCGCACGTGCGATGGCCATGAAACCCGAACTCATGCTCTTCGACGAGCCAACCTCAGCCCTCGACCCCGAACTCGTCGGGGAGGTGCTCAGCGTCCTCAAGGACCTCGCCCGCGAGGGCATGACGATGATCGTCGTCACCCACGAGATGGGATTTGCCCGCGAGGTCGCCGACCACGTCGTCTTCATGGACGGCGGCGTCGTCGTCGAGGCCGGTTCTCCCGATGACGTCATCAATCACCCGAAGTCGGAGCGGCTGCAGGGATTCATCAACTCCGTGCTGTGAGGTGTCGGGGCCAGGTGCCACACTGACCATGTGCATGACGACCAGATGATCCGGCTCGGCCAGTACCTCAAGTTCGCCAACCTCGCCGACACCGGTGGCCAGGCTCGCGAACTCATCGCGTCGGGGAAGGTCACCGTCAATGGAGAAGCCGAGACCCGACGCGGACGCCAGCTTCACCCCGGCGACGAGGTGACCGTGACCAGCGGCGGCCAGACCGTCACCGAGACTGTCGACCTCACTGAACCCGACGTCCTTTGGTGATCACGCCTCCAACACGGCACGTGGCCCGGACCACATGGTCCGGGCCACGTTCTGTTCTCAGTGGACGCTGAGGATCAGGCGTATCTGGCTGTCTGAACAGCCTTGCGGGCATCGACGATGCCGGTCCCACATCCTGAATAGCAGCGAGCCGGCTTCACCGACTGCTTGAGGATCGACTCAACCTGAGACGGGGTGAGGTTCGGGTTGGTGGACAGCATGAGGGCGGCGATCGCAGCCACGTGCGGGGTGGCCTGCGAGGTGCCCTCCATGTAACCGTAGGCTGGGGACTTCGGGGTCTTCGTGCCACTGTTGACCGTCGACAGGATCAGATCACCGGTGCGGTCGTCGCCACCGGGAGCGGAGACGTCAACGGTCGGACCGTAGTTCGAGAAGTAGGACTGGGCGCCAGTCTGGCCGGTCGCTCCCACGACGATGACGCCACGGCAGTTACCGGGGGTCGAACGGCTGGCATCCATCGACTCGTTACCAGCGGCGACAACGATCGTGGCACCACGAGACCTGGCGTTGTCAATGGCGCGCTGGTAGCTCGTCGGGCAGTAGGAGCTCGGGCCACCCAGGCTCATGTTGATGACCTTGGCCGGGTGGGTGTTGGTGGGAACGCCCGGAACCTGGCCACCCGAGGACCAGGTGATGGCGTCAGCGATGTCGGCGTCAGTTCCACCGCAGTGTCCCAGAGCGCGCACCGGAAGGACCTTGGAGTTAGGGGCGGCACCAGCGATTCCCCTGCCGTTATTCGTCGAAGCCCCGATAATTCCGGCAACGTGGCTGCCGTGCCAGGACGAGTCGCGGGCGCGGGGTCCGCACTGACCGGCGAGGGTCCAGTCGCCTTCGTCGGAAGGATCGTTGTCTCGGCCGTCTCCGTCACCCGCAATGCGACCGTCAGAGATGAAGTCGTAACCCGGCAGGATCTTGCCAGCCAGGTCAGGATGCTGGGTGATGCCGGAGTCGATGACGGCCACCGTCACCCCGGAACCGGTGCTGGTCGACCACGCTCCCGGGGCGTCGATGCCCTTCTCGGAGTTCAGGCCCCACTGACGGTTCCAGTACTCGTCGTTCGGGGCGGACGCCGCTGCAGTGGTGCGAACCTTCTTGCCGGTCTGCTCGTTGATCGTCATGTGGATGACCGGTTCGACGGACGCCACCTCGGGGTTGCTCTCAATCTCCGACATGAAGGCCTTGGCGGACTTCTCGTCGAGACCCTTGGAGACCTGAACCGACATCGAGTCATTGGCTCGAGCCAGGGAAGCCGTCACACGGGCACCACGTGCCTTGGCGGCATGATCGACGACTCCTCGCAGGGACGTCGAGCTCGCCCACATGGCGGAACTGGTACGAGCCGCACGAGACACACCCTGAGCGGAAGTCGAGTTGTCCTTGAAATGGACGACGAAGCCGCTGGTGGTCTGCGCGGATGCGGAAGTGCGCAGCGGTGAGGTGGTGAAACCAGGAGCGGCGTTGCAGGGGACGGCGGCCGCGGCAAGGGATGCGCCAGTGATCGCACAAAGCAGCAAGGTTGACGTACGACGTGATGCCATGTCCATTCCTCTCAGTTTGTTGAAGGTGGAATGAACCTAAGGTGGCAAGGGGTCACTTCCCGGCCACGACCTGGAAACTCTCACATGATGACTGAGAAATCTTCCTGAAACAAAGTCGTCTTAGCTTTTGCCTGGTATGGACCGTCGACCCGGGCATGACAAGGCCGGGAGCGCTTGGCACCCCCGGCCGGTCAATTCTGAGGCGACCTCAAATCACGAAGTGCTGGCCATCTCCCCCTGCGCCCACGGCAGACTGGGGACGGCATGGGCAAAGGCGCGCAGGATCTGCTCGGCGCCTTCCAAGGCGTTGGTGGCCTCGGTACCCAGTCCTGCCTCGATCTGCTCTGCGACCTGCTGGACGGAGGGATCGGTGTCCAAGGACTCGAGGATCTCGTTTCGGACCATGTTCCACAGCCACTCACGCTGCTGCTCGATACGGCGGACCTGCAAGGAGCCGTCCGTCTCGAGGTACGCACGATGGTCGACGATGGCCTGCCAGACGTCGTCGAGCCCCTCCTTGGTGTACGAGGAGCAGGTCAGCACCGGAACACGCCGCTTGTCGGCATCGGAGGAGACGAGCTTCATGGCGATGGACAGGTCACGAGCGGAGACACGCGCGTTGCCGGCATTGTCGCCATCGGCCTTGTTGACCGCAACGACGTCCGCCAGTTCCAGGATGCCCTTCTTGATGCCCTGCAGCTGGTCGCCGGTACCCGCGACGGAGAGCATGAGGAAGGTGTCGACCATGCCTGCCACGGCGACCTCGGACTGTCCGACACCGACGGTCTCGACGAGCACCACGTTGTAACCAGCTGCCTCCATGACGATCATGGCCTCGCGTGTGGCCCGGGCGACGCCACCCAGGTGACCGCCGGAGGGTGACGGGCGCACGAATGCCTCGTCACGGTTGCACAGATCCCCCATGCGGGTGCGGTCACCGAGGATCGAACCGCCGGTGCGAGTCGATGACGGATCGACGGCCAGAACGGCAACCTTGTAGTTGAACTCGTCGATGAGCTTGGTGCCCATGGCATTGATGAAGGTCGACTTACCGGCGCCGGGAACACCCGAAATACCGACACGGATGGCGTCACCAGTGTGAGGAGCCAGCAGGCGCAACATCTCGCGCGCCTTCTCGCGATGTGCCGGTTTGCTCGACTCCACCAGAGTCAGCGCTTTGGCAATGTGCTGGCGGCTCCCGGCCAGGACTTGCTCAACCAGTTCGGGGACGTCGATCGGCATGATCACCATTTCCTTCATCGGGTGGGTACGTCTACCGTACCGCCCACGGACAACGTTCATGGCTGAGGGCTCATACCCAGTGGCTTTCAGGTCCGTATGACGGTGGCCCCTGGAACCTCGCGGGGTTCCAGGGGCCAATCCTTCAGTCTCGTGGACCGATCCAGACTCAGTCGTCGCTGTGAGCGGCGAGGAGCTTCTCCATCAGCTCGATGGCAGCGTCCGGGATGACGGTGCCAGGCGGGTAGATGGCGGCTGCACCGTCATCCTTGAGCTCCTGGAAGTCCTGGGTCGGGATGACGCCACCGACAACGATCATGATGTCGGAGCGGCCGAGCTTGTCCAGTTCCTTGCGCAGGGCCGGCACCAGGGTGAGGTGTCCGGCGGCCAACGAGGAGACACCGACGACGTGGACGTCGCCCTCGACAGCCTGGCGAGCGGTCTCCTCAGGGGTCTGGAACAGCGGGCCGACGTCGACGTCCATGCCGAGGTCCGCGTAGGCGGTCGCGACGACCTTCTGGCCACGGTCGTGACCGTCCTGACCCATCTTCGCGATCATGATGCGAGGACGACGGCCTTCCTTCTCCTCGAACTTCTTGATGAGGTCGTGGACCTTCTTGGTCGACTCGGTGCTACCGGCTGCCTTGCTGTACACGCCCTCAATGGTACGGATCTGAGCGGTGTAGCGCCCGAAGACCTTCTCCATTGCGTCGGACATCTCGCCGACGGAGGCGTTGGCGCGACCGGCGTCGATGCACAGCTTGAGCAGGTTGCGGTCGGGATCGCTCGGGTCCGGGTTGGCAGCAGCCCAGGTGAGCTTCTCCAGAGCAGCCTGGCAGGCCTCCTCGTCACGGTTGGCGCGAAGCTGCTCGAGCTTGGCCTTCTGCTCCTTGAGCACCTGGGTGTTGTCGACCTTGAGGACCTCGAGATCCTCTTCCTCGTCGAGACGGTACTTGTTGACGCCGATGAGGGGCTGACGACCGGAGTCGATACGGGCCTGGGTACGAGCGGCGGCCTCCTCGATACGCATCTTCGGGATGCCCTTCTCGATGGCCTTGGCCATACCGCCGGCCTTCTCGACCTCCTGGATGTGGGCCCAGGCCTTGCGAGCCAGCTCGAGGGTGAGCTTCTCGACGTAGGCGGAACCGCTCCAGGGATCGATGACGCGGCAGGTGCCCGACTCCTGCTGGATGAACAGCTGGGTGTTTCGAGCGATACGAGCGGAGAAGTCTGTCGGCAGGGCGATGGCCTCGTCGAGGGAGTTGGTGTGCAGGGACTGGGTGTGTCCCTGGGTGGCTCCCATGGCCTCCACGCAGGTACGGATGACGTTGTTGTACACGTCCTGAGCGGTCAACGACCAGCCAGAGGTCTGCGAGTGGGTACGCAGGCTCATGGACTTCGGGTTCTTCGGTCCGAACTGGTTGACCAGCTTGGCCCACAGCATGCGGGCCGCGCGCATCTTGGCGACCTCCATGAAGAAGTTGGTGCCAATGGCCCAGAAGAAGGACAGACGCGGTGCGAACTGGTCGACCTTCAGGCCCACCGACTCGCCAGCGCGGATGTAGTCGACACCGTCGGCCAGGGTGTAGGCCATCTCGATGTCGGCGGTCGCGCCGGCCTCCTGCATGTGGTAGCCGGAGATGGAGATGGAGTTCCACTTCGGCATGTTCGCGCTGGTGAAGGCGAAGATGTCGGAGATGATCCGCATCGAGGGCAGCGGCGGGTAGATGTACGTGTTACGAACCATGAACTCCTTGAGGATGTCGTTCTGGATCGTTCCGGCGAGCTGCTCGGGCTTGGCGCCCTGCTCCTCGGCGGTCACGACGTACAGGGCGAGAATCGGCAGCACGGCGCCGTTCATCGTCATGGACACCGACATGCGGTCCAGCGGAATACCCGCGAAGAGCTCACGCATGTCCAGGATGGAGTCCACGGCCACACCGGCCATGCCGACGTCACCGGGAACACGCGGATTGTCGGAGTCGTAACCACGGTGGGTCGGCAGGTCGAAGGCGACCGACAGACCCTTCTGACCAGCGGCCAGGTTACGGCGGTAGAACGCGTTGGACTCCTTGGCGGTGGAGAATCCGGCGTACTGACGAATCGTCCACGGACGGAAGGCGTACATGGTGGCGTACGGGCCGTGAGTGAATGGCGGCAGACCGGCGTAGGTGTCCAGCCAGTCCATGTCGGCGTAGACGTCCTCCGAATACAGGTGGCCAACCGGAATCTGCTCCGGAGTGGTCCAGGGCTCCTGCTCACCAGCGGCGGCGGCCAGCTTGGCGAACTGCTCCTGCGCGTCCGCGGGGACCGGAGAGTCTCCGAGGTTGATGGAATCGAAACGAGGCAGGGTGGTCACTTGGCAACTCCCAACGTGTCCAGAGTGGTGGTCAGGACGTCAACGACGTCCATCCCGAGGTAGATGCGCCCGTCGATGACCTTCTCGGCCTCGGCAGCGTCATCACCGAATTCCTTGAAAGCACCCGACAGGTAGACCAGCTTGGCGCCAGCCTCCTTGAGGGCCTTGGCGACCTCGAGGCCCTGGGCCGCGTAGGTCTTGGCGTTCGAACACAGATCAGCGACCTCAGCACCGGACTCCTTGAAGGCCTTGACGACCTCTTCAGTGGTGCCTCCCTCGCACTCCGGGGTCTCCATGCCGGCGATGTGCCACACCGGGGCGGAGAATCCCTCGCGAGGACCGAAGTCACGACGGGTTCCCAGGCAAGCCAGGAAGACCTTCGGACGCTCGGAGCAGGTGGCGGAACGATCAACGAGGGCCTCGAAGATCTCGGCGTCGCGGCGCCACTCCAGCCCCTTGCGCTCGGCAGTTTCGGGGTACGGCTTGGTCTCGACGGTCTTGGCGTCGAGCAGTGGGAACTCGCTGACGGCCGTGATCGGCTGCTTGCGGGTCGCCAGACGCTTGGCGCGCTCGGCGTTCAGCTCGTCGAGCTCGGCGCGGACGTGGTCGCCGGTCAGGGCGGCGGCCATGCCACCGGCAGCCTCGACAGCCTGGAACTCGGCCCAGGCGGCCTCCTCCAGCTTCTTGGTCAGGGCCTCGACGTAGAAGGAGCCACCAGCCGGGTCATTAGCGCGACCAATGTTGGACTCCTCGGCGAGGATGATGCCGGTGTTGCGGGCGATACGACGCGAGAAGTCGCTCTTCGGCAGGCCGATGGCGGCGTCGAAGGGCAGGGTCGTGACGGCCTCGGCACCACCGACAGCAGCACCGAAGGTCGAGATGGTGCCTCGCAGGATGTTGACGTAGGGATCGTCACGGGTCAGCTCACGCCAGCTGGTGACGGCCTCCTGGCGGGCACCACGCTTGGCGGCCGGCACCTCGAAGACCTCACCGACGCGGTTCCACAGGGTGCGCAGGGCGCGTAGACGGCAGATGGTCAGGAACTGGTCGTGGGTGGCGGACACCCGGAAGTTGATGGCGTCGAACGCCTGCTCGGCGGTCAGTCCCTGCTCCATGAGAGCGCGGATGTACTCGACGCCGGTGGCGATGGCCCAGGCGAGCTCGTGCACGTCGCCGGCACCAGCGTTGTGGTAGATCGTGGCGTCAACGACGAAGGCGCGGGAGTTCTTGTACTTCTCGATCTTCCTGACCCACTCGCCCATGCCGGACAGATCCGGGGTGCCACCGTTGAGGGCGGCGAAACCGATCGGGTCCAGACCGAGGTTGAACGACAGTTTGTCGGGCTCGATCTTGGAATCGGCGTAGACCTTGAGGAGGGCCTCGGCGGCAGCCTCCTGGTCGTCGCGGCTGGAGACCTCGACCTTGGCCAGGTCCAGCAGCACGTCCTTGAGATCGCCGGCAATGTCCTCGGGGTTGATGGCGTCGGCACCGACCCGCAGCCACAGGGACGTCACGCCACGCTCGAGGTCAGCGATGACGGCCTTCTTGGTGAACTCGACGTCGGGATCCTCGTGAAGGGCTCGGACGTCCCACGCGTCCATGCTGCCGTCACGGATCGTCGTGCCGCGGGTAAAGGGCGGTACGCCCGGAGCGCCGAGCTTCTCGGAGGCATCCTGACGCCGGTACATCGGCTCGATCTGGATGCCGTCGACCGTGGTCGGCTCGAGGCGCTTCATTCCCTGCTCGATGTTGAGTTCCTTGCCCTCGGGGCGACCCCGGTTCAAGACTTTGAGGACCGCGTCCTCCCACTGTTCGTGGGTGACCTTCGGGAAGTCCCCGGCCAGGCTCAACTCCTCGGGCATCCTGTCCTCGACGGGCTTGGATGCGAGGTTGTCAGGATCAGTCATTCGTCAGACTCCTGCTCCGCTGTGGATGGTTGGACGACCTCGGCCGGCCCTCGAGACCTCGGACGCTGTGGCACACGCGGAGTGCACCACACGCTCTGGCAGGTATTCGGACTCATGGGCACCTCGTCTGCCGACGAGTCCTACGTCACCGCTTCCCAGACCGAAGCCCAGTGCTTGATCGACGTCCACCCGGTCCGAGAACCAGATGGGCGACGATGGTGATGTCGTTCCCACTCACCGCTGCGGGGCAGTTCCGGAGTTTCACCGGATTCCCTCTTACCGCCTTGAAACCCCGGATGGGATTCCTCGGCACCAGCACCTACGATACTAGGCTGCGCACAATCGCCTTCACGCAGCGGGGGTGCATGTGCACGATTGTGCGAAACGAACGTGAGCGGCCTTTCACCGTGCTTTCCGAACCTGCAAGGTCCGGGGCCGGGCAGCGACGGCATCAATCCAGTCGCGCAGGTGGGCGTGGACATGTCGACGGTTCACCTCATTGAGGATCTCGTGGCGCGCCCCGGGGTAGAGAACGAGGTCCACCTCACGCGAGCCCGAGTCGCGCAACTGACGCGCGACCTGGCGCACTCCCCTGCCGGAGTCCCCCACCGGGTCCTTGGCGCCCGACATCAGCAAAATGGGCAGTGCCGGTGGAGTCGCTCGGAAGATCTCGGTGGAGTTGGCGAGTTCGATGAGTCGGACGAGTTCGCGGTAGAAGGCTGCGGTGCAGACGAAACCGCACAGCGGGTCGTCGTTGTAGGCGTCCACGACGTGAGCGTCTCGGGACAACCAGTCATAGTCGGTGCGGGCCGGCAGGAAGGCTCGGTTGAAGGACCCAAAGGACAGCGTGTTGAGCAGCGGGCTGCGGGAGTCCTCCCCCACCATGAGCACCTGGGCCTGGGCCAGCCCGGTGGCGACAGTGCTCAACGGCCCCAGGGAGGAGCCGGTGCCGATGATGACCAGGCCGGCCATCTCGCGTCCCCGACGAACGGCCAGGACACGGGCAAGGAACGACCCCATCGAGTGTCCGACGAGGAACCACGGCTTCCCCTCCAGCTTGGCCATGAAGTGGTCAGCGACGGCGGACAGGTCGTCGAGCAGCTGGTGGTAGCCACGATCAGACGTGGTTCCGAGTTCTCCTATGGCAGCAGCACGCGGCCCGTGGCCACGGTGGTCGTTCGCCACGACGAGCCAGCCGTCGGCTGCAAGTACCCGGGCGACCTCGTCATAGCGAGCCGCGTACTCGGCCATACCGTGGCAGAACTGCACCAAGCCCTTGATGGGGCGCCCCGACGCAGCCTCGGGACGCCAGACAAGGACGTCGACGTCGGCTCCGTCATCAGCGGTGATGGTGATGGTGTCCATAGTTCCTCCCAGACAGCTCACCCCGGACAAAACCGTTTCAACCATACCGACGTCTTCATCGCGGCTATCACACAGCCTGGCCGCGAGAGAACGTACCGGAGCGCTCACCCGTCGCCCGGACGAGTCTGACACTGCATTGTGCCTTGCCGTAGAGGCGATCAACCCGCCAAGCATCCGCGATGGTCGCACCCCGGCAGGGGCGACCTCGCCAGGGACTGTCTCATGATATGAATGGCCCGGAATGACTTCAGCTTGAGAGTGCTCTCACATTCGAAAGGCACCGCTATTAGTACCGAAGTTGCCCGCAAGGCCGCCGGACGCCTTCACTGGCCGACGCGCATACGTTTCGGACTTACCCTCTCTGACGCGCTGGCGATAGCCGTAGCGCTCATCACAACGATATATATCCGTTGGCCAAGCCCAGACAGCCAGACGATTGCCGGCACCCGGCACATCACCTATTCGGCATTGGCAGTGGTCTTCGGCCTGGTGTGGCTCCTCATTCTTTCAACCAACGACAGCCATCGAATCCGGCTGTTGAGTTCGGGATTACAGGAGTATCAGCTCGTGGCGCGGGGGACTCTGTGGGCCTTCGGTTCTCTGGCAATTTTCAGTTATCTGTTCAAGCTGTCGGTCTCCCGATCCTTGTTCCTCGTCCAGGACCCCGGAAGAGTCGTGCTTTCTTTCTGTGGTGGTGGTGTGGTCAGAGTGTGAGGAGGAGTGTGCAGGTGGCGGGTGGGTCCCAGGCGGCGTGCCGGGTGGCTCTCGCGATGTTCGTGGCCCCGGCTAGGTGGTGGATACTGATGGCCAGATTCCTGATCGTGGCCATCACGTGGGGGCCGATGCGGTGCGGATCTGGCTACGATCCTCGTCGAGCGTGACGTCTCGGACCCAGTGGAGCCGGTTCTCTACACCCCAGTGGCCGCGGGTCCAGGCCGCGATCCGGGCCGCAGAGCCTTCAGGTAGCGTGACCGAGGTGATGAGGTAGACGATCTCGGTGGTCCTCTTCCCGGCCCGGGTGGCCACCCAGCGCCGGTGGACGATCTGCGCGGCGCCGGGGAATCCCAGGCCGGTGGGGGCCTGGAGGACTTTCAGGGTGCGCCGGGTGAGGCGGCCATGGGCCTTCTCCACGTCGACGTGGCCGGCGGGGACCTTCTTCTACGGCTGGCCGGCCAGGTTCTTGTGCAGGGTGGACTGGTTGGATTTGACGGTGAACACGTAGTCGACACCGGCGGCGAGGATCGCGGTAGCACTGGCGGTCTGAGTGTGGAGGGCGTCGGCGGTGATGACTGCACCGGCCGCGCGCTCGCCCAGCGCCTTGATCACGGCGGGCAGCGCCGGTATCTCGGTGGACTTGGCCTCGACCTCCGGTGGGGCCATCACCGTCCCCGACATGTGGTCGAGGCCGGCGACCAGGTGGCGGGCCCGCTCGGTGGCCGAGCGGGAGCCCGGTAGCGTTTTCCCGTCTACGGCGATCACGTGGCGCGCCGGCGAGGGTGGTGCGGGTCCAGGCGTACAGACACAGGTGCCCGTCCAGGGCGGCGGTGATGCGGGCGACGAGTTTCCGCAGGGTGGATTCGCCGGGGGCCGATCTCAGCGCGAATTCGTTCAGGTTCTTGTCGGTGAGTCTGGCTGCCCACTCGCCGGTGGCGGTGAAGCCCCGGCAGCCGGCCATCGCCGCCGAGACAGCGACCAGAAGCACCCCCGGCACGGGGTAACGCTTGCCTCGGGCCTGGCGGGGGTCGGGGACCCTGGACAGATGATCGGCCAGTCGGGCATCAGGTAGGGGCGTGTCAGGAATGGTCCTGGGCGGCGCGGTGGGGGAAGATGGCATCGCAGGCGGGGTCCTCGGGATCGGTAGATTGCATGGCTACTTCCATCCCATCCGGGACGGCCTCGCCCACCCATCTAACACGCTGGACCCGACTCAACCCCTAGCCACAGCACACTCCTACCGACTTTTCCGGGACCCTGCCACCACCATAGCCAGAAATATCGCTAATTCCGTCATCTCCGAATCATCCAAGCAGGTGAAAAGCCTCGAGGGAAAGAACTCTCCAGTACAGGTGGTCATGATGACCCCTGCTGATCTTTCCCAGGCGAAGAAGGCACCCTCGCCAGCGAAGTACATTATCGCGGGCCTCTTGGCAGGAATCATCCTGGGCTACGCCATAGCTCTCATCCGACACCTCGCTGATCGCCGCATTCACACCACAGACGACATTACTGACCGTATCGAAAAACCCATTTTCGCTACTATCCCCACGTCGTCGACCATCGAAACCCTTTCGACTGACTTGACCGATGATTTCAAGGCTGCTGAGGCCATCCGGAAGCTTCGCACGAATCTTCGCTATGCCCTGATTGACAGCACATCGAAAGTCATTCTTGTTACGTCGTCAGTAATGGGTGAGGGAAAGTCATCAGTGGCGGGGAATCTAGCCAAGGTGATGGCCCTCGCAGGAGACGACGTCATCCTCATCGATGCTGATCTACGACGGCCCAAGGTGCAGAAAAACTTCGATCTTGACGACGGTCTGGGGCTTCCAGAAGTCCTCATCGGAGCGGCGCCTCTGGACCAGGCACTGCGAACTACACCGACAACTGATCTGAGTGTTTTGCCCTGTACTGACACTCCTCCGAACCCCTCCGAACTGCTGGGTTCGGAGCACATGTCCGAACTGCTGTCGTTCTTGGCACAAGACCACGTCGTCATCGTGGATGCCCCGCCAGTGCTGCCCGTCACTGACTCCGTGATTCTCTCCCAGTTGGCAGACACCGTCATCGTTGTGGCCCAGGTCGGACACACGACCGTCGACCAGGTTGAAAGCGCAGTTTCCTCCATCGAGAACGCAGGAGGCATGGTCTCGGGCATCGTCCTGAACCGTGCCGACTCCTCAAAACTGTCACATCTGCGATACGGCGAATCGGCGTACGGCTACGGATACACGAAATACGACAGCGACTACTCGTCATCACCCGCCACAGCTTCACAGCCGACACCCCAGAAACAGGAGACGTCAGGGAGTAAGAGCATTCCTCGACGGGCAACCTCCAAACACCACAACGCACACGTCTAAGATGATGGTGGTCCATGTGCGACGGCCAGCATTCACGCCGTCGCACACAGCTACCTGGGAGTGCCCGTGAAAATCGCCGTCGCAGGACTGGGCTATGTCGGCATGGCCAATGCAGTGTTGCTCGCCCAGCACAACCGTGTCGTTGCAGTCGACATCGACGCCGAACGCGTCTCGATGGTCAACAACGGACAGACGACGATCGTCGATCCCCTGATCGCGGAGTACCTGGCTCACCACGACTTGGACCTGCGTGCCACCACTGATCCGCAGGACGCGTACCGGGGTGCGGACTTCGTCATCATCGCCACCCCGACGAACTATGACCCTGACCAGAATTATTTCGACACCTCGAGCGTCGACGGAGTCCTCGACCTGGTACAGGAACTCGCCCCCGAGGCGACGATCGTCATCAAGTCGACAATTCCGGTGGGATTCGTCGAGGGGGTTCGCAAGGAGCGCCCCGGACTCGACGTCATCTTCTCCCCTGAGTTCCTCCGCGAGGGCAAGGCTCTCTACGACAACGTCCATCCGTCACGGATCGTCGTCGGGTCGGACTCGGCCAAGGCCCACCTCTTCGCCGACCTCATGACTGCCGGGGCCGTCGACACCGACATCCCCGTACTCTTCGTCGGGGCCACCGAGGCAGAGGCCATCAAGCTGTTCGCCAACACCTACCTGGCGATGCGGGTCTCCTTCTTCAACGAGCTCGACACCTACGCCTCCCAGCGTGGGCTGTCCACCCGTCAGGTCATCGACGGGGTGTGCCTGGATCCGCGCATCGGCAACCACTACAACAACCCGTCCTTCGGTTACGGCGGTTACTGTCTGCCCAAGGACACCCGTCAGCTACTGGCCAACTACCAGGATGTCCCCCAGACCCTCATCCAAGCCATCGTCGACTCCAACACGGTGCGCAAGGACTTCATCGCCTCCGACATCATCGCCAGGAATCCGAAGCGGGTGGGTATCTTCCGGCTGGTTATGAAGGCCGGCTCGGACAACTTCCGCTCCTCCTCGATCCAAGGGGTCATGAAGCGCATCAAGGCCAAAGGCATCGAGGTCGTCGTCTACGAGCCAACCTTCGAGGGGGATGAGTTCTTCCGCTCGAAGGTCACCAGAGACCTTGACTCCTTCAAGGCTGACTGCGACGTCATCATCGCCAATCGGATGTCCCCCGAGCTGGCTGACGTCGCCGAGAAGGTCTACACCCGAGACCTCTTCGGCGGCGACTGAGTCTCAGGTCGGGCTGGACCAGATGACCTGACCGGCCTCGCGGATGAGGGCCGAGCATCCGTCGCGCACGTCGAGCTCGACGATGAGGGGCTCCACCCCGGGGACACCACTGCGGTAGACGTAGCGCTCGTTGGTCAGGTCGAGGGACTCGGTACGGGCGTCGACGAGCCAGGGGTGACGTCGCCGTAGACCGAGCAGATCCTGGTGAGTACGCAGAGTTTCGGCGCCCAGGTTGGACAGCTCCGCCGGGCTGGCCGGGAACACCGGACGGATGTCGTCGTCGCCCCCGAACCTCTCCTCCTTGATCCCGCGATATGCCAACTCATCCCCGTAGTAGATGAGCGGGACGCCGCCAATGGTGGCCAGCACCGCGGTCGCGACCATCGCACCATCCTGCCCCACCTTCGAGGCGATGCGGGTGACGTCGTGGTTGCCGACGAAGGTCATCGGGGTGAAGGCATCGGAGAACTCGTTGTGACGCCCCAAAGCGTGATCGAGCTCGAAGAAATTACGGGATTCGATGGACGACCAGATTGCCTTCCACAGTTCGTACTGGGTCACCGAGTCCATACCGGAGGCCTTGACGATTCCTGCATAATCGCCGTGGATGACCTCGCCGAAGACCCACACGTCGGGGTGCTCCGCACGCACCGAAGGCAGGACCGCAGCCCAGAACTCCGGATTGACGGAGTAGGCGGCGTCGAGTCGCCAACCGTCGACACCGCGGTCGGACCAGTGGTTCATGACCCGGGTGACGAGGTCACGAACGGCGGGGTCGTCATGGTTGAGGGAGACGAGGTCACCGTGGCCCTCGAAGACGTCGAGCTGACCGTCACGCCAGCGGACCATCCGTCCGGCATCGGTCTCCGGCCCGGCCGCCAGGGCATCCTGCACGACCTGGTTACGACTCGAGACGTGGTTGAACACCCCGTCAAGCAGTACCGAAAGGCCACGGGAGTGAGCGGCATGGACAAGGTGGTCGAAGTCGGTGTCGTCGCCGAGGCGAGGATCGACGGCGAAGTAGTCCAAGGTATCGTAACCATGGCTGGCCGAGGCGAAGATCGGCCCCAGTGCCAGGCCTGAGCACCCGAGGGAAACCGCGTGATCAAGCCAGGCCTCCAGATGTCCGAGGCGATGGCTGACCTCGCCGGATTCGAGCCGCTTGGGAGCTCCCACGAATCCCAGGGGATAGACGTGCCAACCGATGAGATGATCAACCCATCCCGGACGTCGAACCATGATGCCTCCTTTCACCGTCGCCACAGCCGTTCCGCTGCAACCCTTCCATCATGTCAGTCGTGGTCGAGGTTTGCGGTGGAAAGGTCCGCGGTAGAAAGGTCCGCACGAGGCGCCTTGGTGACGAGTTTGTGACCGAGCCACAGTGCCAGGAAGACCGGAATGGTGATGTACGCGACGACCATGCCGGTAACGTCACCGCTGAGAACGGCGTCACGGCCCTGCCCCAGGGTGACGATGACGCACAGGACGCCGGCCACGATTGGCCCGGCCGGGTACCAGCGCGCCCGATATGGCAATTCGGACAAATCATGCCCCTGTGTCAGGAAGGCGCGCCTGAACTGGATGTGACATATCGCAATGCCGATCCAGGCGATGAACCCACACAGTCCGGAGATGTTGACCAACCAGGTGTAGGCCTGGCCAGAACCGACCAAGGACGCGGCGAAGCAGGCTGCACCGACGAGGGTGGTGACGATGAGTGCCGGCACCGGGACACCGCGTCGGTTGGTGGTGCCGAGGATGCTGGGGGCCTTGCCCTCCCGCGCGAGGGCGTAGAGCATCCGGGTGGACGCGTAGAGACCTGAGTTGCCGGCTGAGAGCACCGAGGTGAGGATGACGGCATTCATGACGGCTGCGGCCGCGGCCACTCCGGCTCGCCTCAGGACCAGGGTGAAGGGACTGACGGCGACGTCGGTCACCTCGCCAGCAAGCAGGTTCGGGTCCGTGTAGGGCAACAACAGCCCGATGACCGCGATGGCGCCGATGTAGAAGATCATGATCCGCCAGAAGATCTGCTTGGTGGCCTTGGGAATGGCCGTGTCAGGATCCTTCGACTCCCCCGCCGCGATGCCGATGAGCTCGGTGCCCTGGAATGAGAATCCGGCGATGAGGAAGACCGTCATGATGCCGCCGAAGCCTTTGACGAAGGGAGCATCGCCGTGATGCCAGTTGGAGACCCCCGGGGAGCTGCCCATGATGCCAGCGATCATGAGGATGCCGAGGACCAGGAAGACGAGGACGGCAGCCACCTTGATGATGGCGAACCAGAACTCTCCCTCGCCATAGGCCCGCGCGGACAACACGTTCAGCAAGAACAGTAGGGCCAGGAATCCGGCTGACCATATCCATGACGGCACACTTGGCCACCAGTAGGCCATGACGATCGAGGCGGCAGCGAGCTCAGCGGCCACCGTGATGGCCCAGTTGAACCAATAATTCCAGCCCAGCGCGAAGCCGAAGGACGGGGAGACGAATCTGGTCGCGTAGGTTTCGAAGGCCCCCGGTACCGGGAGATAGGAGCTCATCTCCCCCAGGGACTGCATGAGCAGGAAGACCATGAGTCCCATGGCCAGGTAGGCCACCAGGGCTCCGCCTGGTCCGGCCTGGGAGATGGTGGCGCCGGATGCCACGAAGAGGCCGGTCCCGATGGCACCGCCGATCGCGATCATGTTCATGTGGCGCGAGGAGAGCCCGCGCTTCAATTCGCCGTCCATGGTGGTCCTCAGATAGGAGCGCCCCGCCCTTCTGGACGCGGTTCTGGTCACTCTACCGTCCCAGGACACCCCTCGCCCATACCCCGTATGTCAACCAGGGCAGAAGGCAGGGGCGCCCCGGCATGTCGTCGGAACGCCCCTGGAATGCGCTGTGAATCAGGCCTTCTTGACGGCCTCGAGAGCAGCGTCGTAGTCGGGCTCGGTGGTGATCTCGTCGACCAACTGGGTGTAGGTCACCTTGCCCTCGGCGTCCACGACGATGACGGCGCGAGCCAGCAGGTGCTGCATCGGGCCGTCGGCGAGGGTGACGCCGAGATCCTTGCCGAAGTGGGAGCGGAAGGCCGAGGCGACGACGACGTTCTCGATGCCCTCGGCGCCGCAGAAGCGGGCCTGAGCGAAGGGAAGGTCACGGGAAACGCACAGTACGGTGGTGTCGTCGAGTCCGGCAGCCTTCTCGTTGAAGGTGCGCACGCTCTTCGCGCAGACACCGGTGTCGAGGCTCGGGAAGATGTTGAGGACGAGCTTCTCACCCTTGAGCTCGTCGCTGGTCAGCTCCGACAGATCGGTCTTGACGAGGGTGAATGACGGAAGATCGGATCCAACCTGGGGCAGGTCGGCGACGGTGTTGACGGTTTGTCCCTTGAAAGCAGTAGTGGCCATATTCACACTTTATGCGGATACAGCCTCCAACCACGAGGATCTGGTCGGCTTTCAGTCGCGAGTGAACAGCTTCGAAGCCGCGTCCAGGGCACGCACCTCGTCATGGGACAAGGTCAGATCGGTGGCGGCGAGCAGCGGACCGAGCTGATCCACGGTGCGCGCCGAGGCGATCGGTGCAGTGACACCCTTGGCCATCAGCCACGCCAGCGAGACCGACGTCACCTCGACACCGTGGTCATCGGCGATCTCCCTCAGCTGGTCGAGAACCGTGAAGGCCGCCTTTTCGTGCTCGTCGTCAGGCAGGTACGCCGCCATCATCGATTCCCTGGCAACACCATGGAGGTCGTCACGGGTGGCGTACTTGCCGGTCAGGAAGCCCGATGCCAGCGAGAAGTACGGGAAGAGGGCCAGGTTGTACTCACTGGCCAGCTGGCCGTACCCCTGGGGATCCTCGACGTCGGCGCGGTGCAGCAGGTTGTACTGAGGCTGCAGGGCGATCGGACTCGCCAGCCCCTCGTGCTCGGCCACCTCGAGCCACTTCTGCTCCCGGGTCGCCGAGAAGTTCGACAGACCGACCCAACGCACCTTGCCTGCCTTGACGAGCTTGTCGAAAGCTACGGCCATGTCCTCGATCTGCTGGTTGTCGTCGTAATGGGCGTAGTAGAGATCGATGTGGTCGGTGTGGAGCCGTGCCAGGGAGGCATCGACAGCAGCCGAGATGTTCTCAGCGGACAGCCCCCTGAACTCGGGGTGGGTGGCCACCTTCGTCGCGATGAGGATGTCGTCGCGACGGCCGCCCTTCTCGAGCCATGATCCGATGATCGTCTCCGATTCACCGCCCACATTCCCCTCGGCCCAGTGGGAATAGCCGTCAGCGGTGTCGACCAGCGATCCCCCGGCGCCGAGGAAGGCGTCCAGGATGGCGTGGGAGTCGTGCTCGTCGGCAGTCCAGCCGAAGGTATTGGCTCCCAACACCAGCGGCCTGATGTCCAGATCGGTGCCAGGGATGCGCGTCATGAGGCCTCCTCGTCGGCCCCGGGATCAGGAACGGTCGACCAGATCGATGTCGACCATGATCTCGGTGGCAATGGATTCCAGTTCCGAGCGTAGATCCTCAAGGGTCGTCGCGTTCGTGATCCGGCACTGCACCTCGGCCTCGAAGAGGATGCCGTCACCCATCGGAGCCTCGCGTAGGCCGGTGGACAAGTCGTCGATGGTGACACCGAGACGGGCCATGGTGACCGTCACCCTGTGGATGATGCCGGGATGGTCGTGGCCAACGAGGTGGACCACGAGGACGGCCTCGTCCTCGTCATCCTGTGCGGTCGTGTCGGTGACGGTGACCCGCAGCCCCTTGGCCTCGAGGGTTCCGAGATCGTCCTTGAGAGCCTCGACCTTGAAGTCCTCGATGCCGACGAGGACGATTCCGGCGAAGGCACCGGCAAGCCGTGCCATGCGACTGTCAAGCCAGTTCGCGCCGTGACTGGCAATGATTCCGGACAAGTCGGAGACGAGTCCGGCGCGATCCGCGCCGACCGCGGTGAGCAAGAGCTGAGACATGGCACGAGTCTACGTGACCCGGGTCACCACCGTGCCCGGGTGGTCGCGGTGGGGCCATCAAATTCCGTGAACCCGGCATCGACGACCCTCACTCGAGCGATGTCGGCATCCCAGTGCGCGACGGTCGGGGTGACGACGCGAACACGGAAGCCGTCTCGACGCCAGTTCTCCAGCGCTCGTCGGTCATCGTCAGTGCCGGTGCTCATGGCCTCGTGGGCGAGCTGGGCGGCATGGCCGCATTGGGCGCAGGCCTTGCCGGTCGTCATGTTGGTGCGGGGATTGATCTCGATGGTGACGACGGAATCCGAGGTGGCGGACTGGCCGTCTGCGGGCAGATTCGTGCCGGCGACCTGCAGCTTGTCGATCTGTTTGGGCTGCGGATGGACAGGGGCCGGAACGAAGGCCCGAACCATTGCCGGCCCGGTTCCGGGAGCGGCATCGGCCGGTGGATACTGACTGACGGTGACGCCGTCGAGGGCCTGGGCGTCGTCCCATCTCTTCCCGGAAGCTCGCCGGACGATCTTACGGATGCGCTTGTCGGACCATTGCTGGACGGCGTCGTGCCACGGGCCGCCTGGTGCCGTCCGAGGGTCGTCAAGGAGAGAGACGACGGCGCGGGCAGCCGCCTCGCAGGCATCCACTTCGCGCGCCGGAAAACGTTTGTCACGAAGCAATACCAGCTGCATAGCCCAAGGGTCAGGTTCGCGGTCGGGTGTGGTCACTCGGGGCAGGCTACCCGCCTGCCCCGACGAGACGCGAGGATGGTTCGCTGCGACCGCCGCGCATCTGCAAGACTCGACGACGTGCGGAGCATTATCTGGGACATGGGCGGAACGCTGGTTGACACCTACCCGGAGGTCGATCAGACCCTCGCAGAGGCCGTGTGGCCTGAACCGACCGAGCAGCAGCTCTACGAAGTCGCGCATCTGAGGTCGGAGTCGATAGCTCACGCCATCGAGGTCTTGGCGAAACAATATGACGTCTCTTCCGGACTGCTCGACGACGCCTACACCTTGTTGAAGAAGAAGTGGGCGCACGATCCCGCTCCGCTGATGGCTGGAGCAGCGGAGGTCATGGCGGCCGTGCGGCGCGGTGGTGGCCTCAACCTCGTCGCCACCCATCGTGATCGCGCCAGCGCCGAGAACCTCTTCCACGCCCTGGGAGTACAGGTGGACGACCTCGTGTGCGCCCCTGATGGTTTCGCTCGCAAACCTGACCCCCAGATGAATCTGGTACTCATGGAGCGTCATGGGCTGGATCCGTCCGAGGTCATCGCAGTAGGCGACCGTCCCATCGACATCGACGCCGCGCGAGCCGCAGGAATTGAAGGGCTCCTGCTGTCCGATACACCCCGTGCAAACACCATCACCAAACTGACAGAGTTGCTCAACTGGCTGTAGAAGTGCCCCAGCGAGAGGAATCTGGCTCAGCCGCGAGCAGCCCTTCAGCAGGGAGCCCCGTCTCCGCCATCTGACGGAACGCTCTGGCGAGATCCGGGCCCCACGCACCCGACTTGCACAGAATGAGGACGGTGTCGTCACCGGCAACCGTGCCGAGAATGGCAGAACTACCCGATGTGTCGATGGCAGAACCCAAGTACTGAGCCGCCCCGGGCGGCGTCTTGACGACTACTGCACCGTCGTTGCAGCTCACCTCGGTACACAACGTATGGCATATTTTGGCGAGATGATTCCATGCCGGCAGTCCCGTCGTCACGTCGGACGGATGCTCACCCTCGGGAATGCTGTACTGGAAATTCCCCAGATGATCTCGGCCCCGTACCGCACCCGCATCCTTCAGATCGCGGGACAGCGTGCCCTGGCTGACAACAATTCCCTCACCGGCCAGTCTGCGCGCCAACTCGGCCTGGGACGAGATTTGCTCAGACCGGATCAAAGCTCTGATGCGAGACAGTCGTGCCGTCCGGGACGCGGGAACCGCTGTGTTATCACCACTGGTCAACAATACCGCCTCCTTACACACATCGCCGGCCCAATGCTCATCTCGTCCCATGCCAAACCCCGCCAGAAAACCGTAACCACGTCAACGGCTTTAATCCCAGTATGCCACCATGCTGGCGGGCCCATCGGGGAAGAACTCAGCGAACGATCGCCGTGCCGCAGGTGCCGTCAACAAGACCGCGAATGTCCTCAAGGGAACCAATGACGGCACGTTTCCCGGTCGCCAGGGCGAAGTTGCATGCTGCCCGAACCTTCGGACCCATGGACCCTGCCGCGAACTCCGCGTTAAGGGCATCCTCGGCGCGCATCTCCTTAATGAACGCCTGGCCAGGAGTGCCCCAGCCCTGGTAGACACCATCAACGTCCGTGGCGATGACCAGAAGATCAGCCCCAGCCCGCACCGCCAACTCAGCCGACGCCAAGTCCTTGTCGATAACAGCCTCAACACCATGAAGGCTGCCCTCGTCGTCGAACACGCACGGGACGCCACCGCCACCAGCACACACGACGAGGACACCGGAGTCGACCAGTTGACGGATGGCCTTCTGCTCGACGATGTTGCGAGGCTGCGGCGAAGCCACCACCCGGCGGTAGTACTCACCGTCAGCGGCGATGGACCACCCCTTCTCGACAGCCAACCTCTCTGCGGTCTTCTTGTCGTAGACCGGGCCGATCGGCTTGGTAGGATTGTCGAAGGCAGGATCATCAGCGTCAACGACCGTCATCGTGATCATGGTGACGATCTGCTGCTCCTTGGGCATGACATTACCCAGCTCCTGCTCGATCATGTAGCCGATCATGGCCTGGGACTCAGCCCCCAACACATCCAGCGGATAGATGCCGACTTCCTCGTACGCCGTCGACTGCAAGGCCAGCAGACCCACCTGCGGACCATTACCGTGGGCCACAACAACTTGATGGTCAACGGCGACCTCCTTGATCCGCTCAGCCGCGATCCTCACATTGGCACGCTGATTCCCCGCCGTCATCGGTTGACCGCGTCGCAGCAGAGCGTTGCCGCCCAATGCAACCAAAACTCTCATTGATCTTCCCTCCAGTCACTACCGTCAGGCCAAGGACGCGACCATGACCGCCTTGATGGTGTGCATACGATTCTCAGCCTGATCAAAAGCAATGCACGCCGGGGACTCGAACACCGACTCGGTGACCTCAATACCATTAGCCAACTGCGGGTAGGTCTCGGCGATTTCGGCGCCCACCGTCGTCTCACTGTTATGGAAGGCGGGCAGGCAGTGCATGACCTTGACGCGCGGGTTGTTGGCAGCCGCGACGAGGTCATCGTTGATCTGGAACGGCATGAGGGTGTCGATCCGCTCTCCCCAACTGTCCACCGGCTCGCCCATCGACACCCACACATCCGTGTGAATGAAGTCGACGTCGCGGACGGCTTCCTCAGCAGATGCCGTGACGAGCACCTTGCCGCCAGACTCTTCAGCCCACTTCCGGCACTGCTCGACGAGTTCGGCCTCGGGCTGCAGGCCCTCCGGAGCCCCAATCCTGACGTCCATGCCGAGCTTGGCACCCAGCAACAGCAGGGAACGGCCCATGTTGTTGCGGCCGTCGCCGACGTAGGCGAACGTGATCTGATGGAAGGGCTTGTGAGCGTGCTCCAGCATCGTCAAGGCATCGGCGAGCATCTGAGTAGGGTGGAACTCGTCGGTCAGGCCATTGAAAACCGGGACGCCAGCATACTCGGCCAACTCCTCCACAACCGACTGGTGGAATCCGCGGTACTCGATGCCGTCATACATGCGCCCCAACACTCGAGCAGTGTCCTTCATGGACTCCTTGTGACCGATGTGGGATCCGCTAGGGCCGAGATACGTCACATGCGCACCCTGATCATGGGCCGCCACCTCAAACGCACACCGAGTCCGCGTCGACGCCTTCTCAAAGATCAAAGCAATGTTCCTCCCCTCAAGCATAGGCCGCTCGACCCCGGAATACTTGGCCTCCTTAAGCCGCGCAGCAAGCCGGACAAGGAATTCAATCTCCTCGGTACTGTGATGCGCCAGCGACAACAAATGACGACTCTTCAAATTGAAAGCCATAATGTGATTCTCCTTTCATGGTGCGTCCCGTTGGACGCGTCTCTTGCGTTCTCGTCCGAAAACAGTTCAGTAATCCACCGGATCACGAGTGATCGGGCAGGTCATGCAGTGGCCGCCGCCACGTCCGCGCCCCAGTTCGGCAGCCTGGATCTCGATGACCTCCACACCGGCCTTGGAGAGGCGCGCGTTAGTCTCGGTGTTGCGGTCGTAGCCGATGACGACGCCAGGCTCGAGGGCCACCACGTTGTTGCCGTCGTCCCACTGCTCACGTTGGGCCTCCCAGCAGTCACCACCTGTCTCGACGGTACGCAAACCATCCAGACCGAGGCAGTCGGCAACGACAGCAGTGAAGTGACGGTCGTCGACGCGCACCGAGAAACACGCTTCCTGAGCACTCGGCTCCAGCACCAATGAGGTGATCGTATCGACGACTGGCTTGTAGAGGGTCACCAGATCGGTGTCACAGAAACTGAACACCGTATCGAGGTGCATGGAGGCACGATCCGGGGCCATGGCTGCAACGACAACCTTGCGTGCGGCGTGATGGGCGAACAGAGAACGAGCCACCTGGGTGATCGCCTGCCAGGAGGACCTCTCACCCATTCCGATGAGGACGGTGCCATTGCCGATAGGCATTATGTCCCCGCCCTCGAGGGTGGACATACCGTGATCGCCCTCGGCACAGCCGTACCAGACCTCGAAGTCGCGGGTGGTGAAGGCGGGGTGATGGTTGTAGATGGCGCTGGCCAGGACGGTCTCGTGTTGACGCGCCGGCCAACGCATCGGGTTGAGTGTAACGCCACCGAAGATCCATGCCGTGGTGTCACGAGTGAACTGGGTGTTGGGCAACGGCGGGATCAGAAACTGGTTCTCGTCATGGGCCTTGATGAGCGCCCCCAGGACATGCGTGCGCCTTTCGGCGGGAACTTCCCCGTACACGACTCCGCCGATGAGATGTTCAGCCAAGAGGTCGGAGGGCATGTCATCGAACCAGTCACGAACGTCCCTGTCGACGCCCATCCCCACGGCATTGGGGGACAGCTTGCGATCAAGCACCCACGAGCGCCCCTCAGGGATGTCGAGCACCTCGGACAACAGGGTGTGCATCTCGTGAACGACGACGCCACGCTCCTGCATCTTGGCGACGAAGTTCTGATGATCTTCTTGGGCCTTCTCAACCCACAGGACGTCATCAAAGAGCAGCTCACGACAATTGCTCGGAGTGAGTCGACGATGAGCAAGCCGAGGCTCGCACACCATGACCTCACGAAGCTTACCAACCTCGGACCACGCACCAATTGGAGTCGTCATTGATCAACCTTTCACGACGGAGGACCACGTCCTCCCACTTGGGACAATCAGCTTGGGACAATCAGCACAACATCGCAGGATTGCCATCCAACTTTTCCATTTCAAAACTTTTGGACAATTCACATATGATCGTTCGAGCTGGACACCATCCCTAAGTCAAGGACAATCGTCCGGTGACAATGAAGATTATGGCCATAATCGAAACCGCAACCAGCAAGACGAGGATGACCATCTCGTAGGGTTTGAACATCCGTAGTGCTCTCTGCTCCTTCTTGGCCCAGATGAACACTGCGGCCCCCGGGAGGTAAAGCAGGGCAGCAAGCATGAGGGCATCGGCTCCGGCGGCGACGACAAGCCATATGCCATACAACGTCGCTATACCTGTCACCACGGCATCGCGGCCCCGACGGGATCGTGAGCCGTTCTCGTACGTCTCACCTGTGATTACGAGTTTGAGGGCAAATGCGGCAGACAACAGGTAGGGCACCAGAATCAGGGCGGCAGCCAAGGTTGCCATGGCAAGGTAAGCCCCCTCCCACATCACCGTCAGCAGCAGACAGACCTGGGAGATGACGTTGGTGATCCACAGGGCAGGAGCCGGAGCCCCGCGCTTGTTGATCCGCCCGAACAGTCTCGGCATTGTGCCGTCCTCGCCCGGCACCTGCATGGTCTCGCCACACAGCAGAATCCATGCAAGCAGAGCTCCAAGGAGCGAGATGATGACGCCCACACTGACGAAGATCGAACCCCACGGCCCCACGACCGATGACAGGACATCAGCCATCGAGGTGTCGGGGAGCCCAGCCAGCGTGGCCCGACGCATGATTCCCATGCTCAACAGATTGACGCCGATCAAGAGGAGCAACACCGTGAGGAAGCCAACGATCGTCGCCTTGCCGACATCGGAACGCTTGCGGGCCCGCTTCGAATAGATCGAGGCTCCTTCAATCCCGATGAAGACCCACACCGTGACGAGCATCATGCTCTTGGTCTGACTGAGGACACCTCCCAGACCCAATTTGGTTCCCCAGAAGTCCTCGCTGAACACGCCCACATCGAAGGCGACCGCGCAAACAGCGATGAACGTCACCAACGGAACAATCTTGGCGATCGTGGTGATCGTGTTGACGAAAGCAGCGGTACGAATACCAGAGAGGACGAGAGCATGGGTCAGCCACAGCAGAACCGAAGCCCCCAATATCGCCCAGACAGTGTTCCCGCCCGAGAAGGCCGGCACAAACTTGCCAATGGTCGAGAAGAGCAGCACCAGATATCCGACGTTGCCAATAAGGGCGGAAAGCCAATAGCCCCACGCAGAGTTAAACCCCACGAAATCACCGAAACCCGCCTTGGCGTAAGCATAGATGCCATTGTCAAGATCCGGGCGACGAACCGCCAGTTTCTGGTAGACCATCGCCAGGCAGATCATACCCATCCCGGTAATGATCCAGCCAATGATCATCGCCCCTGGACTCGCGGCAGCGGCAATGTTCTGAGGAAGAGAGAAGATCCCTCCTCCAATCATGGAGCCAACGACAAGTGCCAACATCGCAGGAAGGGACAGCTTTTCAACATCGCCACCGCCCTCTACAGGAGTTCTCTCGCCCGCCGCGTCAGCGACTTGCGCAGCCATTTTATCCTCCATCATCTTTCGCCACATCATCATTGTTGCGACAGCCAGCGGGCGAACCGTCTGGCCATAAATGAAGAGTAAAGAGGATCCACAACGCCGTCAACCATCAACGAATTGACATCACTATACGACATTCACCGCCATTGAATGACTATTCAGACACGGATAAGTATATTTACCCATTTTCGCGGTCAGCCAATCCAGGCCATCAACCCATCTGCGTGTATTATGGATATTCTCATCTATCATTCAATCAATATTCATTTAGATTTGATCCACGCAGCGTCGTGTCCTTCGTGGCGGTGGGATCGATAGATGACATGGGGCCGAGGGAGCGGGCTCAACCTCGTCGCCACCCATCGTGATCGCGCCAGCGCCGAGAACCTCTTCCACGCCCTGGGAGTACAGGTGGACGACCTCGTGTGCGCCCCTGATGGTTTCGCTCGCAAACCTGACCCCCAGATGAATCTGGTACTCATGGAGCGTCATGGGCTGGATCCATCCGAGGTCATCGCAGTAGGCGACCGTCCCATCGACATCGACGCCGCGCGAGCCGCAGGAATTGAAGGGCTCCTGCTGTCCTCCGAGCCTTACCCGAACACTACGACGATCAGTAGCTTGACGGAGTTGCTGGATCGTCTGTGAACGCGAACGGATCACGGTCGGGGTCCGTCTGGACCTCCAGCTCGACCTCTCGAAGCACCCTTTCGGCAGTCTCCTTGCCCTCCAGATGTGCGATGAGGGCTGCGGTCATGTCCATACCTGCAGCAACCCCTGACGAGGTCCACCGGTCACGATCATGCACCCATCGTGCTCGTGGTTCCCACCTGACGTCCCGGCCGTGGGAGGACGCCCATGCGTAGGCCATCTTGTTCGAGGTCGCTCGGTATCCCTCCAGCAGGCCAGCTGCGGCCAACAAGGCAGACCCGGTGCACACCGAGGAAATGATGGATGCGGGAGTGGCCCATCCACGCAGCCGGGTCAGGAAGGAGTGATCGTCAACCAGGGATCGCGTCCCCATTCCACCTGGGATCAGGACGATGTCGTGACCGGCGGAGGCATCCATGTCCTCGGTGGCCATAACCGCCGCTCCCTGACTGCTGCGAACCGGACCAGGTTCGACGGCGCAGAACGTCACCTCGTACCGGTCCGACAACCGACTCCACAGTTCAACCGGGCCGAAGACGTCGAGGAGTTCGAAGCCGTCGAAAAGGAAGACACCAACCTGTCGACTCATGCGATAAGAATATCTTCACCGCAAGCGTGTCTTCGGTGACGTCATCTGTTGCTGAGGATTTCTTCCGCATCAGCGTGCACATCCATGCCGTTCCCAAAGCGGCCATGAGGACCAGTGTGACAGTAGGAAAGACCGGTACCAGCAGCACCTATGCTTGTTCGTAAGCTTCGCCTACGAGAGGATGATGCCATGCGTGTACTCATCATTGGTGGCACTGGAACTATTGGCTCCAAGGCAGCTGCAGCATTTGAGGAGCTAGGCGATGAGGTAATTACCGTCGGTCGTAGCACCGAAGTATCAGTAGATCTTGAAGATCCAGCCTCTATCACTGAGATGTTCAACAAAGTAGGTAGGGTTGATGCTGTTGTGACAACCATGGGATCGGCCCCGTTTGTTTCCATCGAGGATGCCACAGCGGACGATTTCCAGGCGGGAATCAGCAGCAAGATGCTTGCTCAACTCAATGCCGTGACCTATTGCCTCCCGTACCTCAATGACGGTGGCTCGATTACCGTGACGACAGGCATCTTGACCCAACACCCTGTCCCGGGGAGCTTGATTGCTACCGCGGCGAACGCAGGGGTTGAGGGTTTCGTCAGGGCTGCGGTGTCGTCCTTGCCGCGGGGCATCAGGATTAATGCTGTGAGTCCGACGATGCTCGAGGAAGCTCGTGAGGCATTCGGACCCTCTTTTGTCGGCTTTAAGCCAGTGCCTGGCACCGAGGTGGCTCAAGGTTACGTTCGTAGTGCTCATGGAATTGAAAGTGGGCAGATTTTCCAGATCTGGGGTTGAGTCTTTTTACCAACGTTGCCCAAGAACTATTCCACACCACCAGGTGTACTGACCAGAGACGCGATTTGAACCCTTTGCCGGCTCTTCAGGATCCAGGGTGTAGTCGGGGTCTGAATCCTCCGGTCTCCAGGAGGGATCTGGTGATGTAGTGGGTGAGGTTCCGGAAGCCCAGGGCGATGCCGCGGAGGTGTTCGAGTCTGCCGTTGATGGCCTCACTAGGGCCGTTCGAGGTCCCCGGGTGGTCGAAGTAGGTCAGGATGTCGGCGGCCCGTTTCTTCAAGGTGTGGCCCAGGGTGGCCACTTCGGGCAGTGCGGCGGGGACTTTGGTGGCGATCGCGTCGATCAGGTGGGCCATGATCGCCCGACCCTCGGCACGGTTTTCGGCGCGGTAGGCGGCCACGACCTCCTGGTAGACGGCCCAGGTCACCTGGACCGGGGCGTGGGCGTCATCGGCGAGCACAGCGTCGAGGCGGGCGGCCTGCCGGTCGGTGAGCAGGTCCCGGCCCGTGTGCAGGGTCAGCCTGACCCCGAACAGGGGGTCGCCCCTGCGGCCCCGATGGCCCGTGGTGTCCTGCTGGACGCGTTGGCGGGTGACATCGAGCTGGTCGCCGGCGAGCTGGACGACGTGGAAGGGGTCCATCACCTCGACCGCGGCTGGCAGTTCCTCGGCGGCTGCGGTCTTGAAGCCGGTGAACCCGTCCATGGCCACCACCTCGATGCGGTCGCGCCAGGCCTGGTCACGGCCGGCCAGCCAGGTTTTGAAGACCTTCTTGGAGCGGCCCGCCACCATGTCGAGCAGCCGGGAGGCCCCGGTGCCGTCGCGTAGCGGTGTCAGGTCGATGATCACGGTGACGTACTTGTCGCCGCCTCTGGTGTGGCGCCACACGTGCTCGTCGACCCCGATGACCTCCACGCCGTCGAAGCGGTGCGGGTCGTCGATGAGCCGACGGGTGCCCTCGGCCAGCACCGCATCATTGGCGGTGGTCCAGTCCACGCCCAGGGATGCGGCGATCCTCGAGACCGGCAGATGATCGAGTACCAGGCCCTCCAGTGCCCAGGCCAGCCCACCCCGCGACAGTTTCGCCCTCGCCTGGGCGGCAGCACTGGTGTCCTGGCGCCATACCCGCCCGCAGCCGGTGCACCGGTACCGGCGCACCCGCACAGCCAGGATCGTGGGCCGGTGCCCGAAAGGAGTATGGGCCAGGCGCCTGACCACCGTGTCACGAGGGATCCCCTGGCATCCGCACCGGTGGCACCACTCGTCGGTCTCGACGACCCGGCAGGCCAGGACCGCCTCCTCGGCACTGATCAGCTGACCGGTGACCTCCAGACCGAGTTCATCGAGACGGGCAAATGTGGTCAGGTCAGGAGCGCCGAAGGTAGCGTGGTTCATGGAGGACCTTGCGATTCACGAGGACAGATCTAGACACTCCGATCCTCGCGCAGGGTCCTCCCTCCACGCACCCCAGCCCCACAGGGCAACTACAGCAGACTCTCACACAGTCCAGCCACAACTACACCCTCAATCCTGAAGAGCCCCTTTGCCTGCTCGACAAATGCTCTGACAACGAGGCTCGGATTGACGTTGCCCCCGGCAAACTCGGTACGAGCAGGCATCCCGCCCACGGTGCTACCGCACGCCCTCGTCGTGGCCCGGAAACACTTAGCTTCCTGCAGCATCTCGAACGAGTTGTCATCTGGCTCCTTGCCGGCCTTCTCACTGGGGGCGGAACGATCCTGGGGATCTCATCAGAACTGGCCCAGGCTCGGCGATCTGGTCGGCACCTCTAAGAAGGAGACCGATCTTCGTGTCGTGAAGTCCATGGAGCTCAGGGGAGACGTCCTCCTGCTCGGCATGCGGACGCAGGGCCTCCTGCAGAAGGACCAGGCCAGCCCCTCGGTGGCCCTGAGACTTGGGGCACCACGAAGACCGCATTCATTCAGCATGACCATGACACTCACCTTCGTGTCGACGGCAAAGCTGTCGAGATCACGCGCGAGAGCCCCATCCCCGCCAAGGTGACGGTGTCCCCATTCAAGTTCATCAACCACAGCAACGAGAAGTTCTACCGCGGCATTGCGGAAGGTATTGACCCCAACATCAAGGTCGAGTTCGTGTACAAGGACGCCAGCTGACGGGTACTGACGTGGTGGATGGCGGCATCTTGGACGTTGACGTAGCCTTGAAGAATGTTCTGCAAGTGCGCACACAAATCCTCTGACAAGGCCACACACGCTCATCGCACCGCTCGTCTCCTGACGGCGCTGTGTGCTGGAGCGGGAACCTTGCACTTCCTCAAGCCGGAACCTTTCGACAGCATCATTCCGCCTGAAATCCCGGGTGAGCCACGCAACTGGACGTATGGGTCCGGCGCTGCCGAACTGACGACGGCGGC
The DNA here is from genome assembly GCF_000367205.1 of Cutibacterium avidum 44067. Classification (NCBI taxonomy): domain Bacteria; kingdom Bacillati; phylum Actinomycetota; class Actinomycetes; order Propionibacteriales; family Propionibacteriaceae; genus Cutibacterium; species Cutibacterium avidum. The sequence continues at coordinate 1,722,312 of NC_021064.1, forward strand.
CCTGCTGGCATGTCCGCGGACCCGCCGCCTGGGCGGACGGGCTGCTGCAGCCCTGTTCGTCGCAGTGTTCCCCGGAAATCTGGAGATGGCGCGCCAGTGGCGTGACCGCGAGCCCAAGTGGCAAGTGATCTCCTTGGGCCGACTGCCACTGCAGGCCTTGTTGGTCAAGCAGGCCCGGGAAGTGGCGAAGAACTGCTGAGTTCTCACTCCTGCCATTGATCTCGGGGCCTGGAACATCGATGTCCCGGCCCCCAAGGTCGTTCAGCAGGCCGTCTACTCACAAACCTGAACTCGACCACGTTCCGAGGCCGATTGGCATGATGCAGCAGCCTCGCGATGCCCCGCCCGAGCGCAAATGTGTCCATCTGATCGACACATCGATGGAACGTGTCGAAATTCTTCACTTTCTTCGACACGTTCATTGGATCTGGTTACGCTGTGACCATGTGGAACCACCCTGATCGCCCGTATCAGGATTTGCCTGCGCTCCCACCATCGGGCGTTGTGGAGACGCCGGCGGTGCTCAAGGCGACGATCACGGCCAGTCGCGCGCTGGCACGTCTCGACGGCGCCTACAAGCGTCTCCCTGACCCGACGATGCTCATCAACCTGATCCCGCTCATGGAGGCACAGGCGTCCAGTGAGATCGAGAACATCGTCACGACCAACGATGAACTCTTCAAGGCGGCCAACGGGGCGCTTCCCGACGTCACTCCTCAGGTCAAGGAGGCCCTGCGCTACCGAGAGGCACTCCGTGCAGGCCACGAATCCCTCGCCACTCGCCCCATCACCACCAAGACCGCAGTCGAGGTCTGCTCCCACATTCACGCGCGAACGGCCATCATCCGCAACCAGCCCGGCACCTACATCGGCAATCCCACGACGGGGAACCGGATCTACACCCCGCCCGAAGGCAGGGACGTCATCCTCGACCACCTGTCAGCCTGGGAACGCTTCCTGCACAGCGACCACGGACTGGACCCGCTCGTCGTGATGGCGCTGTCCCACTATCAGTTCGAGGCAATCCACCCCTTCTTCGACGGCAACGGACGCACCGGACGAGTGCTCAACCTACTCATCCTCATCGAGACCGGCCTACTGCAGCTACCCATCCTGTACCTGTCCGGCCACATCATGCGCCACAAGGACACCTATTACGAACAACTGAACGCCGTGACACGCGAAGATGCCTGGGAACCGTGGATCCTGTTCATGCTGGACGGCGTGGAGTCGACAGCACGCTGGACCCTGGACCTAGTCGAGACCACCGACACGATGCGTGCCGCGATGGAAACCGAGATCCGTGCGCTGAATTCGAAGGTTCCGGCTGCCTCGCTCACCCGGCTCTTGTTCTCGCAGCCCTACCTCAGGATCGACAACGTCGTGGAGGCTGGCCTCGCCAAGCGCCAGACTGCTGCCCGGTGGCTCACCGAGATCTCTGACACGGGGCTGGTCGTCAAGGAGAAGGTCGGCCGAAACGTCGTGTTCATCAACACACGCCTGCTCCAGACGCTGTTCCAGACGCCCCTGCCCGACTGGTGCCCCACCGCACCACGGTGGGGCACCCCGAGTCCCTAGGCTCGGACCGGAGGGAGGCACACCGCCCCGTCCGATCGTCACATCCAACACAGCCAGACATTGAAGCGGAACTCCACCACGACAAGGAGTGACTTCTCCTGTCGCAGTAGGCCAAGATCCTCAGTAGAACATCGCGCACGGCGACCGGGATAAGGCGAATCAACTACCGGCTGGCGACGCCGGGGCTGCCTAAGAAGACCGTCATCATGTGCGCCGACAACTCGGTAAGGCACTCTCGAATCTCGCCGGTGCGGTCGAGTTCGCGCATGCGCTCCATCGTCTACAGCAGCGACGCGGCCATGTCCACCTGCTCGGATACCGGATCAACGAAGACGACATCGAGACCGCGCGCCGCCAACCCACTGGCTTGAACACTCGTGGCGCCGCCGATGTCCAAGACTCGGGCCTCGGGCGGAATGAAGCTCAGGTAGCGTCGCCTCGCCTCCAATTCCAGCAGCCCGACGGTGTGGCGGCCCTGCAGCCAGCCCGCCTCGGAGCAGTTCGCGCAAAAGGCGCGAAGCTTGGCGTCAAAGTCTTCTTCCTGAGCCATACAGCCATCCTCATAGACCTGAGAACCAAATACACAGCCAATTTCTTGGCCCCGTGGTCAGCGGGCGGCCTCAGAGCATGTAGACTGAAGTCATTGTTCGACAGTAGGGTTGATTTGCATTACGCAAGACGGGTTCTCACGGATCCGAGCAGTTCCTTCTGGCAAGTGTGAAGAGCAACATCCGGAAGCGGCCGAAAAGCGGTCGCTCCACAAACCGAAGGATTGCAACATGGCAACCGGCACCGTTAAGTGGTTCAACGCCGACAAGGGCTACGGCTTCATCCAGCCCGACGATGGCTCCGCCGACGTCTTCGCTCACTTCTCCGCTATCAACTCCTCGGGCTACCGCTCGCTGGACGAGGGCGACCAGGTTGAGTACGACGTCGAGCAGGGCCCCAAGGGCCCGCAGGCGTCCAACATCACCTTGAACCGCTAATATCACGTGATCTTCGGCGAGGCCGCTGCCCTTCGGGGCGGCGGCCTCGTGCTTTTCCCTCGGCAAGCAGATCGTCAACCGCCGGGACCTCGCGCCCGACCAGAGGCCGATGCGCTCCCTGTGACCAGCGAGTTCGACGAGCGCGCCCGCACCCAGGACGACGCAAGGAGGACCTACGCGCGACCGTGGTCATCATCCCTCAGCCATCCACGAAGTCCTGGAGATCGTGGCCGGCGCCAGGTTCGCCCCAGCCCCGCGTACGACCTGGTGATCACCCGCATGACGATGCACTACGTCGCCGACCTCGAGCACCTCATGGCCAGCGTGCGCACAATGCTCCGCCCGGGCGGCGCCTACCTCGCCATCGATCTGACGGACCGCAGCGCCGACTTCCACGACCACCCGACGCCTCCGGTCTCAATCTCATATTCACAGCAAGGGCGGACAGGTTCAGTTGGCGTCAGGATCAGCCACCACCGTTGACATACTCACTACAAGCAGGCCAGAGGTCCCAAGCCCAGCTCAGACACCATCTAAACGTGAAACGAAACTCAATTACACGTTGAAGCGGAATTCCACCAAGTTCCGAACAGGACCAACGTCTGTTTCCTCGGTGCCGACGGCTTCAGCGTGGGGAACTACGGAGCCACCAACGCCAGGGGCACGACGCCGATTCCATCTGCGCGTCGATATGCGTGGGGTCCCGTGTTGACGATGACAGCATCCAACATCCGATCCCCCGCCCTCTCCCTCAGCCAGCGAAGGTGCTTGCCGTCAGCGTCCTCGACAGTCGCCGCGAGTTTGACCTCAACGGCCAGGAAACGGCCATCCGGCCGAACCACAATCAGGTCAACCTCATGATCCCCATTGCGGGTGCGTAAGTGAAATACCTCGGCTTCGGCGGCTTGCGCCGGAACCCGAAGGCAAAGGGTGGCCAAGGACTCGAACAATGAGCCGAGCAGCCCTCCTGTCGCCGATGCCAACGGCTTGCCCTCACCATCGAGCAGCGCAGCAGCAGTCAGCCCGAGAAGCCGGACGGCGAGCGCAGGATCGGCAAGATGGTGTTTGGGGCTGGCCCCTAACCGCTTCATCAGGCTGCCCGTCGGACTCCACGCGGGGACTGGGTCCAACAGCCACAACGACGCCAAGGCGTCACGGTAGCTGTTGGCAGTGGACCGGGCAGGTTTCTCGCTCTCGCCAGGTGTGGCAGCATCCAGGATCTGGGAGTAGCTGGCGGTCGATGCGGTGGCGGCGGCATAGGCACGCAACCATGCCATCATCGCCTCTGGCCGACGTACCGCCAGTCCCTGCTCAGCAACTTCCCGGTCCACGGCATTGCGGAGGTAGGACTCCAGCTGGAACCGCAACGCACGAGCCCCAAGCCCTCGCAGGCCAGGGAAACCGGAAGCACAGATCTCCTCGACGTAGTCGGCCAAGGCGAAGGTGGTATCCCCGGCAAAGCGCACTTCCCCACCAGACAGGAGTCCGCCGAGACTGACAGTAGGTTCCACCACTCCTCGTTCAGAAAGCGTCATGGGCCGCATCCGCAGCCTTCCGATCCTTCCTGCGCCCGAATGCGCCGTGGCACCGCGTTGAGGGGAAGCACTGCCCGCGAATAGGAAACGCCCGCCGCGAGGATCCTCATCAGCCGTATGCCGCACCACGTCCCACACGGCGGGCAGTTTTTGCCACTCATCCAACAGAACGGGTTCAGGGCGGCGCAGGATGATCGACGGATCGGCTGCAACGGGTTCCGCCTCGGCACGACGATCGAGCTGGACCACGGTGCGTACTCTCTGGCGCGCGGTGGTGGTCTTGCCGACCGCCTTGGGGCCATCCAAGGCGAGAGCGGGAATCTCGCCGAACAGCTCATCCAGCTCGCCATCGACGATACGACGGGTGTATTCCATGGTCATGACCCTACCAGTGCCACTACCTGAATCAGCCACTTAGCCGAGTTAATATCAGTCAATCAGCAGGCTCTAGATCGGTCACTCAGCAGCAATTCTGCCAATCAGACCGCAGGCAGAACCACCGCAAAAGGCACCGCTGTACTTTTGCCCATACAGGCGTTCGCGCAGATGCGCACCCGCTGAGCAGTCCCCCGAAACCCGCGTTTCGTCGCGGCTCGGTTCATTGACCACACAACGGGGAAAGACAAACTGCGTATCAGGGAATTCATCATGACAACGGGACGACCAACGAAGATCGGCTCACACTTTGCACTGTCCGTCGAAGGGCAGGTGCGTGGCCTTGACCATCGACGAACAAGACCACTTCCTGGGCATCGTTCACTGGTCCTTGGAAAACAGACCCGAGCATGGGTACATCGACCCCCTTGGAGTACACCCGTAATCCCAAAGGCAAGGAGTCGGGCGCGCACTCATGGACCATGACCTGGGGATCGAGACGGGCGGAAATGAGTTCCACCCCGCTGCGCTGAGGCTCTACGAGCCATACACTGAAGCAAATCCCCGTGACCGTGTGCTCCGGCAGGATCTGACGCCGACGGGGGTGGACAATGCCCCGACTCACCATCCGGATACCCAAGAAGCAGTAGCGGAACTACACGTTAAACCGGAACTCCACCACGTCACCGTCCTGCATGACGTAGTCCTTGCCTTCCAGGCGCAACTTTCCAGCGGCCTGGGCCTCCTTCTCTCCACCGAACTCGACGAGGTCATCGAAGGACACCACCTGGGCCTTGATGAACCCCTTCTGGAAGTCGGTGTGGATGACGCCGGCAGCCTCGGGAGCAGTGTCACCCTTGCGGATCGTCCAAGCTCGGGACTCCTTGTCCCCAGCAGTCAGGAAGGTCTGCAGACCGAGGGTGTCGAAACCGACACGAGCGAGCTTGTCCAGACCGGGCTCCTCGATACCGGCGTCGGCGAGGAACTCGGCGGCATCCTCGGGCTCCATCTCGGCCAGCTCGGCCTCGAACTCGGCGTCCAGGAAGATCGCCTCGGCGGGAGCAACCAGCTCCTCCATCCTGGCCTGGAAATCGGCGTCACCCAGCTGATCCTGATCGCAGTTGAAGACGTAGATGAAAGGCTTTGTCGTCAACAGGAACAGATCATGCAGCGGCTCTGGATCAAGCCCGGCCGAGAAGATCGTCCTGCCTTCCTCGAGCACCTTCTTGGCCTGCTCCCACGCCTCGGCCTTAGGGCGCGACTCCTTCTTGATCGCGGCTTCCTTCTGCAGCTTGGGCAGCTGCTTCTCCATCGTCTGCAGGTCGGCAAGCACCAGCTCGGTGGTGATGGTCTCGATGTCGTCAGAAGGATCCACGTGACCATTGACGTGGGTGACGTCGTCGTCGTCGAAACACCTCGTCACCTGGCAGATGGCGTCGGCCTCACGAATGTTGAAGAGGAACTCGTTGCCCATCCCCTCGCCCTTGCTGGCGCCCTTGACGATTCCAGCAATGTCGACGAAGGACACCGTCGCCGGAATGGTCTTGGCGGAGTGGAACATCTCCGTCAGCACGTCCAGACGCTTGTCCGGAACCCCGACCACGCCGACATTCGGCTCAATGGTCGCAAACGGATAGTTCGCCGCCAGGACGTCATTCTTGGTCAGCGCGTTGAACAGGGTCGACTTGCCGGCGTTGGGAAGACCGACGATTCCAATCGTAAGTGCCACGTCGAGCCATGGTAGTCGCCGCCTCCGACAAGGGCGACGGCGACACCGCTGGCCTCAGGCTCCCTGCCAGTATGCCGCCAGGGCAGCCGTGATGTACTCCAGGTCCTTGACGCCGGCGAGCTCGCGGGTGGAGTGCATCGACATCAGCGGAACACCGACGTCAACCGTCAGCATGCCGAGCCTCGTCGCCGTCAGCGGGCCAATCGTCGAGCCGCACGGCACCGAATTGTTCGACACGAACTCCTGGGTCGGAACACCAGCCGTCGCACAAGCACGCTTCCACAGCGCCCCGCCGACACCATCAGTGGCGTACCGCTGGTTGGCATTGATCTTGAGCAGCGGGCCCTCGTTGAGCAGCGGGTGGTTGGCCGGATCGAACTTCTCGACGTAATTGGGATGCACGCCGTGGCCGGCATCCGAGGACACGCACGACGACCTCGCGATCATCGCCCGGTAAGCCGCACCCGTCATGCCAAGGCCCTCAGCAATCCGCACCAGGACGTCCTCGAGGAAGGGCCCACAGGCGCCGGATCGAGTCGACGAGCCGACCTCCTCATGATCGAAACACGCCATGAGCGCCACGTCATCAGTGGGCGTGACGTCGACGAAGGCGGCCATCGAGGAGTGCACCGAGGACAGGTTGTCCATGCGCTGGCTGGCCAGGAACTCCCCGTAAGGCCCGATGACGGCCGGGGACTGGGTCAGGTGGGCGAAGACGTCGTGGAAGGCGAGGTCGGAACGCTTGATGCCAGCCTCCGCACACAGCAGGTCCTCGACGTCGAGGTCGGGGCGACCCACCGACAGGATCGGCATGAGGTGACGCTGACGATCCAACGTGAGGTCGTCGTTGACGGTGCGGTCCAGGTGCGGGGCCAACTGGCTGATGCGCAGGATCGGGCCGGTGCTCACGAGATGCACCTGGCCGTCCTTGGTGACGAGACGGCCGGACAGGCCGAGATCACGGTCGAGCCAGGAGTTCAGCAGACCACCGCCGTAGACTTCCATGCCGACCTGCTGCCAGCCCTGATTGGTGACGGTGGCATTCGGCTTGAGCTTGAAGGACGGGGAGTCGGTGTGGGAGCCGACGATCCTGACGCCAACCTTGTCAGTGACCTTCTCCGGGGTGACCCAGGCAATGACCGCTCCGTCACGGACCACGTAGCAACGTCCCTCGACCGACGACCAGGACTCGGTCTCGTCAAGCTTCTGGAACCCGGCCCCGTCAAGCCGTCGCGCCAGCTCGGCGGCCGCATGATACGACGTGGGAGACGCCTCCACGAAGGAGATGATGTCGCGGATGTGATCCGAAGTCGCGGTGTCAACCATGACGACTATTCAACCATCACCCGTTGTTCTCCACGGTGGAACACGACCGTCGTCAACCATGTCGGAGGCGGCTGCGACCCTCGTGCCATGACGAACATCGTTGTCGGGCTCATTGGTCTGGTCATCGGGGTGGGTATCGGATGGCTCATCGCCCAGTTGAGGTCCTCCCAGCGGGTCGCCGAAGCCACCACGACGGCGCAGGTCGCCACCGAGCGTCTGGAAGCTGCCGAGAAAGTCACCGCCGACCGTGACGCCCTGGCCACACAGTTCCGGGCGCTGTCCGCCCAATCCATGGCCGATCAGGACGAACGCGCCACCCGTGCGGCCCAGCGGACGATGAATGACGCCCAACGCCTGCTTGCCCCCGTGTCCCTTGCCTTGGAACGGCTGGACCGGCGGCTGGCCGAGGTGGAACAGGAACGTACAGCCATGACGGCGAGCCTCCGCGAGCAGGTCGCCGGGGTGAGCAACGCCGGGGAGAACCTGCGCAAGGAGACCGCCAGCCTCGTCACCGCCCTACGCAAACCGCAGGTACGCGGTGCCTGGGGTGAGATGCAGTTGCAGCGTACCGCTGAGGTGGCCGGAATGCTGGAACACTGCGATTTCCAGACTCAACAGACGACCACCGCGCAAGGCACTCCTCAGCGTCCTGACATGACGGTGAGACTCTCGGGTGATCGGTGCATCCACATCGACGCCAAGACTCCACTAGCGGCCTTCCTCGACGCCGCCGAGTACGAGGATCCCGAGGAGTACGACGCCCAGATGGCCCGGTTCGCCCGCCACGTGCGAACCCACATCGACCAGTTGTCGGCCAAGGGGTACTGGCGCACGGACCTGGACTCCCCGGAGTTCGTGGTGTGCTTCCTGCCGTCCGATGCCTTCCTCCAGGCCGCCCTGCAGGAAATGCCTGATCTGCACGAGTACGCCAACCGTCGTGGAATCGTGCTCGCCAGCCCGTCAGTTCTCATCCCGATGCTGAGAACGGTCGCCCTGGCATGGCGTCAGGAAGCCGTCGCACGGTCTGCGGCGGAGGTCGCCGCGCTGGGACGCGACCTGCACAAGAGACTCGGAACCCTGGCCGGCAATCTCGACAAGATGGGACGATCCCTCAACTCGACGGTGCGCGCCTACAACACCCTGTTGGGTGGCATGGAGACGAGGGTTCTCGTCCAGGCCCGGCGGTTCGAGGATCTCGGGGTCACCGACGAGGACATTTCCTCACCTGCGCCGATCGAGGAGACAGTACGCCCCCTCACAGCGCCGGAACTGACGGAGCATCAGGGCGAGGACGACTCCCCTGCCTGAGGGGCTCAGCGGGCGGCCGTGCGGCGCTTGCGCAGCTGCGGAGGCAGGGCGAAGGACAGTGACTCCTCGATGAGGGTCTCCTCCTCGGCCTGCGGCCAACCCTTCGAGGTGAGCAGGTCGAGCACCCCCCGGACGAGGGTCTCCGGCACCGACGCACCCGAGGTGACACCGATGCTGTCGACCCCGTCGAGCCAGGACTCCTTGATCTCGCCGGCGTTGTCGACGCGGTAGGACGCCTTGGCCCCCGACTCGAGGGCGACCTCGACCAGGCGGCCGGTGTTCGACGAGTTCTTCGACCCCACCACGATGACGAGGTCGCACTTGGGAGCCATCTGCTTGACGGCATGCTGACGGTTCTGGGTGGCGTAGCAGATGTCGTCGGACGGCGGATTGATGAGCTGCGGGTGCAGCTGACGAATCCGGTCGACGGTCTCCACCGTCTCGTCGACGCTCAGGGTCGTCTGGGACAGCCACGCCACCGGACGATCAGGGTCCAACTGCAGACCGTCGACGTCCTCGGGGGTCTGCACAAGAGTGATGTTCTCGGGAGCCTCACCCGTCGTCCCCTCGACCTCCTCGTGGCCGGCGTGGCCGATGAGCAGGATCTGGGTGTCGTCGTTGGCGAACCTCTTGGCCTCGTGATGCACCTTCGTCACCAGCGGGCAAGTGGCATCAATGGTCCGCAGACCACGGTTGGCCGCCTCGTTCTTGACCTGGGGGGAGACGCCGTGGGCCGAGAAGACCACCAAGGCGTCGTCGGGCACCTCGTCGAGCTCGTCGACGAAGATGGCACCGCGCTCCTCCAAGGTCTCCACGACGTGACGGTTGTGCACGATCTGCTTGCGCACATACACCGGCGCACCGTAGGCCTCCAACGCCTTCTCGACGGTCACGACCGCACGATCAACGCCCGCGCAGTAACCGCGCGGTGCGGCGAGAAACAGCCTCTTGTCAGTGTCAGCCCCCGAAACAGCCATGGCTCCGAGTCTACGGGTACGCCGTCATCTGGCGAATCTCCTCGAGTTCGCCCATCGAGGACTCACCGTAGCCACGTTCACCCAAAATTCTTCGAAGGTGCACATTCACGGCCGTCATCTGCCACTTCGACTTCCTAAGTTCTGAACCATGAGTGATGACACACCCGCATCCGCAAGACTGCGTCGTGGCCTCGCCTCCGCGTGCGTCCTCCTCACCGCAATCGCAACGACCGTCACCTTCACGCCGGCCAACGCAGCCCCGAGCGACGAGAAGGCCGGCCCCACCTCGGGATCTACCGGCCGCACCACTGTCGGTCAGCTTCTGACCCCGGCCGGTCAGCTCACCACCCTCGGTGACCTCCCCCTCAACGAGGTCCTCTCCCCCGATGGCAAGTACCTCGTCATCAGCAACAACGGCCAGGGAACCCAGTCCTTGCAGGTCGTTGAAACTGCTTCCGGCAAGGTCGTACAGACCATCCCCTACAAGTCTCCCGAGAGCCTGTACATGGGCCTGGCCTTCAGCCCTGACGGCAAGCACCTGTTCGCCAGTGCCGCCGGCAACCACAAGATCCGCACGTACCACTTCGACTGCGGCAAGCTCGTGGAGACCACGGCCATCCAGATGCCGGTCATCAGCCCGAAGCGCAAGAAGGTCAACCTCTACCCGGCCGGCCTGGCCGTCACGAAGGACAGCAAGCGCCTCGTCGTGGCAGACCAACTTGCCGATGCGGTCTCGGTCATCGACCTGGCCACCAACAAGGTGCAGACCACCCACATCGGCCACCGTCCGGTCTGGGTCACCCTCTCCAAGGACTCCACCAAGGCCTTCGTCTCTTCCCAGGGCGGGTCGGACGTCGCCGAGGTCGACATCACGAAGTCCCAGCCCTTGGCCACCCACAAGATCGATGTGGGATTCCACCCCAACAAGTCGGTGCTGACGCCTGACGGCAAGACCCTCTACGTCGCCAACGGAGATGCCGACACCATCTCGGTCGTCGACGTGGCCTCCCATCACCAGACGGCCACCATTCCCGTCAACCGCAACGGCTCCAAGCTCGTCGGCGCCAATCCCACCGGCCTGACCCTCTCCAAGGATGGCAAGCGCCTCTACGTCACCAATTCCGGTCACAATGAGGTCGCCGTCATCAACACCGTGACCCACAAAGTCGCCGGAGACATCCCGACCGGCTGGTACCCGACCCAGATTGTCGACCATGACGGCAAACTAAGCATCATCTCGGCCAAGGGGCTGGGCGCCGGCCCGAACAACGGCCCAGGCCACCCGAACCCGACCGACCCCAACGGCACCTCGGAGGACCAGTACTCCGGGTCCATGATCAAGGGCCTTTTCTCGACCATCGCTGAGCCTGACGCCGCCACCCTGGCCAAGCAAACAGCCACCGTCGAGAGGAACAACACCGCCAATGATGCGGCTCGTAGCAGCGTCGTCCCCAACCAGATCGGCACGAAGTCGAGCAAGATCAAGCACGTCATCTACGTCGTTCGCGAGAACCGCACCTTCGATCAGGAGCTGGGCTCCAACGGCCGCGGCAACGGCGATCCCACCCTCAACCTCTTCGGCGAGGAATCAGCCCCGAACACCCGAGCCCTGGCACGTCAGTTCGTCACCTTCGACAACTTCTACGCTGACGCCGAGGTCTCGGCCAACGGCTGGAACTGGGTCTCCCAGGCCAACTCGAACCCTTGGTCGGAGGAGATGTGGCCGTCCAACTACTCCGGACGCGGCGCACCGTACCCCAGCGAACACAATGACCCGGAGGCCCGCGCCAAGGAGCATGACGCCTACTTCTGGGAGCACCTGTCGAAGAACAACATCAGCTTCCGCAACTACGGCTTCTACACCCAGCGTGACAAGAACGGAAAGGCTCACGCGGCCGACAAGGAGGTGCTCGACCCGAACACCGACCATGACTACATCGGCTGGTCCCTCGCCTGCCCTGACTCGGCAAACTCCTTCAAGCCGATGGCCAAGAACTGCGGTCCGAAGTCCCGCGTCGACGAGTGGAAGTCCGACTTCGACAAGCAGGTGGAGAACGGCACCGTTCCGACGGTCCAATTCATCCGGCTGGGCAATGACCACACCCAGGCCACCAAGGTTGGTGCCCCGACCCCGCAGGCCTATGTCGCCGACAACGACCAGGCCGTCGGTCAGCTCGTCGAAGCCGTCTCCAACTCCCCCATCTGGAAGGACACCGCGATCTTCCTCACCGAGGATGACGCCCAGAACGGCCCCGACCATGTCGACGCACACCGCACCATTGGTGAGGTCATCAGCCCGTACACCCGTACCGGCGGGGTCGATTCCACCTTCTACTCGACGGTGTCGATGCTGCGCACCATGGAGGGGATCCTCGGCATCGGGCCGCTGACCCAGTTCGACGCCTTCTCCACCCCGATGTCGGGTGCCTTCACCGACAAGCCCAACTTCAAGCCTTACACGGCTGTTCGTCCCTCCTACGACATGACGAAGGTCAACGGACCTGATGCCCCGTTGGCCAAGGAATCTGGTGAGCAGAGCACCGAGAAGGAGGACACCATTGACGAGCAGGTCTTCAACAAGGCCATTTGGAAGGCCGTCAAGGGTGCCGACTCCAAGATGCCCGAGCCCAAGCACTCCGTCATCCAGTCCGGTCCTCCGGCCTATGACGATGATGACGACGACGAGGGTGAGGAGGTCAAGCCCGGGGACGTCGACCTCGACGAGGTGGGCAGCTACTCGAAGGACTCCCGGGGATTCCCGGTGTGGACTCCGGACGGTGACGACGAGAGGTTCGACCCTGCCAAGGGCATCGACCCCTGCGCTCCGAAGCCTTCGCCGAAGCCGACGCCCACCCCGACTCCCAAGCCTGGCGCCCCTGTCCCGACCACAGCCGCTCCTTCTGCCAGCAACGGTGGGAACAACGGCGGAGGCCACGCTCTGCCACGCACCGGAGCCTGATCAGATGAGTTGATCCCATCCACCCACGTCGTCCGGGCCGTCTGCCATCATGGGAGGCGGCCCGGACAACGTGCGTACAGTGGATCACCATGTCATCAGGCCCAGAAGCCCTCAAGACACGCTGCCGTATGCGATTCCCGTCATACCTGTGTCACCTCTTCGCCGCGGGGTCGAGAGGACACCTCGCGCCCGGTCCACTCCCTGCAGACTGTCGTCCTCCTCGGATACCGTGTCGCCCATGGCAGAGCCGAACACCGCTGACAACCCTCGCTCCCTGGCGTGGGTGGTCAACGCCGTCAAGGGGTGGGTGGAACGCTGCGGGGCCATTTGGGTCCAGGCCCAGGTCATCGAGGTCACCCGTCGTTCCGGCCCCACTCAGTTCCTCACCCTGCGCGACCCCACCGAGGAGATCTCTGCCACCGCGACCTGCCATCGACGTGTCCTCGACGCCGCTGGGCCCATCGAGTCGGGCATGACGGTCACCGCCCTCATCCGCCCAACGGTCTGGTCACGCAGCGGCAGACTCTCCTTCGAGGTCTCCGAGATCACTCCCACCGGCGAGGGCCAGCTGCTCGCTCAGTTGGAGAGACGCAAGCGTCTGTTGGAGGCCGAGGGGCTCTTCGACGTCACCCTTCACAAGCCCATTCCTGCTCTGCCACGCAGTATCGGCCTCATCACGGGAGCCGGCTCGGACGCCGAGCGAGATGTTCAACGTCACGCCACCCTTCGTTGGTCCGCCGCCCGTTTCGTGGTGCGCAACACCTTGGTCCAGGGCCCCATGGCAGCCCAGCAGGTCATCGCAGCCCTGGCCGAGCTCGACGCCAACCCCGCCGTCGACGTCATCGTCATCGCCCGCGGCGGCGGTTCCCTCGAGGACCTCCTCCCCTTCAGCGACGAGGCCCTGGTACGAGCGGTCTACGCCACCAAGACTCCGGTCGTCTCGGCCATCGGCCACGAGCGCGACAACCCCATCCTCGACCTCGTCGCCGACCTGCGAGCCTCCACACCGACAGATGCCGGCAAACTCATCGTCCCGGACGCCGCGGAGGAGTCCCAGGCCATCGAGATGGCAAGAACCCGACTTCGCCAAGCCGTCACGAGGTTTGTCGACGTCGAGGCGGCCCATCTCGCCCAGGTGCGGTCCCGACCGGTGATGGTCAATCCCACGGCCACCCTCGACATCACCACCGAGAAACTCGACTCGGCCCTGCAGCGTCTTCGCCTCGCGACCAATCGAGCCCTGGACGCCGAGAGCCGCGACGTCGATCACATGCTCGAGAGAGTGCGCGCCATGTCTCCCAAGGCCACCTTGGATCGCGGCTACGCCATCCTTGCCGACTCCGAGGGCGACCCCATCACCTCCGTCGATGACACCGATCCGGGAGCGAATCTGTCGGTCTACCTGTCCGACGGCACCCTCGGCGTCACCGTCGATTCCCTCGACCGACGTACCCCCAACCGACCACCGTCCCAGGAGGATTCATGAGCGAGAAGAAGTCCGAGTCGGCACCCGAGAAGCCCACCTCCGAGGAGCCCGAGATCCCATACGAGGCCGCCCGCGACGAACTGGTTGGCATCGTCACCCGACTGGAGTCCGGCGGCATCTCCCTGGCCGAGACCATGAAGCTGTGGGAACGCGGCGAGAAGCTCGCCGACATCTGCCAGACCTGGCTCGACGGGGCTCGCGCCCGTATCGAAGCGGCACGCTCCGAGGCCGAGGACTCCCAGGCATGACGGGGGTCAAGACGTCTTCAGCATCCCCGCATAGTCAGTGAGAATCTGATAGTCAGCATCCGCGACGACGACAACCGCCGAGGAACCGATCTTCGTCACCAGGGCACGGGTGCGGCCGTCCGGGCTGACCATCTTCGTCCAGGTGTACTGACCCGCCTTGACCTTCCCATCCTCGGTGGCTGATCTCGTCACCGAGGCGACGTAAGCCTTGGCAGGCTCGTCGGACTGGTTCACGGCCAGGTAGATGTTCTCGCTGGTGAGGAATCCCAATTCCCACCTGTTCCCCGCGGAGATGGTGTTTCCCACCCATCGATCCCCCTTGTTGGCATACCTCGCCTTGGTGGGCCGCCAGTCCTCGGGCACCTCCTTGGGAGCCAGCACCGGGTACCCGGCATGGGTGCGCGCTGACGTCGCCACGGGCTTCCAGTCAACCTTCTGGATGTTCGGCTCGTCAGGGGTCCTGGTGAAGAACCACACGATGAGCAACACGGGGACGAGGATGACAGCCAAGGACAGGAACATATCCTTGATGCCGGCTCTGGGATTGGGTGCCACGCTCCCGATTGTTGCAGATGCGTCGCGTGGCGTCGCCTCAGCTGATCAACCGACCATGTCCTCCATCAGGCTGGTCACCAGCGCGGCGACGGGCGAACGCTCCGACCTGGTGAGGGTCACGTGGCCGAACAGATCGTGTCCTCGCAGCCTCTCGATGACGGCTGCCACACCGTCATAACGACCTACCCGAAGGTTGTCCCGCTGGGCGACGTCGTGGGTGAGCACCACCCGCGAGTTCTGCCCGATTCGCGAGAGCACCGTCAGCAGCACGTTGCGCTCCAGGGACTGGGCCTCGTCGACGATGACGAAGGCGTCATGGAGGGAACGGCCGCGGATGTGCGTCAGCGGCAGGATCTCCAGCATGCCACGCGACATGACCTCCTCGATGACGTAATTATTCGTCACGCTGGTGAGGGTATCCAGAACCGCCTGACCCCACGGGGCCATCTTCTCCCCCTCGTCACCGGGCAGGTAGCCCAGATCCTGGCCACCGACGGCATACAACGGCCGGAAGACCATGACCTTCTTGTGGAGTTGTCGCTCCAGCACCGCCTCGAGCCCTGCGCACAACGCCAACGCTGACTTTCCGGTACCGGCATGCCCTCCCATGGAGACGATGCCGACTTGAGGGTCCAGCAGCATGTCGAGGGCAACCCGCTGCTCAGCCGAGCGGCCACGGATCCCGAACGCCTCCTGGTCATTGGGGATGAGCCGAGCCGAGGCGTCCGGCATCCGTCGGGCCAGAGCACTGCCGTTCGGGCCGTCCAGCACGAGTCCGGCGTGCACTGGGATCTCGTCGAAGATCGAGTCGACGACGTGTCCCTCCTCGTAGAGGGCCGAGATCATCTCGTCAGGAACCTCGAGATTGACCATGCCGGTCCATCCGCTGTCCGGGACGAGTTCGTGCCGGTACTCCTCGGCTTCCAGGCCGATGGCCGAGGCCTTGACCCGCAACGGCAGGTCCTTCGTCACCAGTACGACGGAGTGCCCGGCCAGCCGGTAGTTCTGGGCAACCGCCAGGATCCGGGTGTCGTTGTCACCGAGACGGAAGCCGTCAGGCAAGCAATTCGGGTCGGAGTGGTTGAGCTCAACGAGCAGTTCGCCTCCCTCATCGTTGACCGGCACCGGCCCGACGAGGCCGCCGTTGTCGAGCCGCAACTTGTCGAGGATGCGCAACGCTGTGCGGGCGAAATGTCCCAATTCTGGATGGTGGCGTTTGCCCTCCAACTCGGTGATGACGACGATCGGCACCACCACGTGATGCTCGGCAAAGTTGAGCAGGGCACGAGGATCCGACAGCAGCACCGATGTGTCGATGACGTAGGTCCGCCTCCCCTCAGGTGCCGCCGGGATCGGGCTGTGGGCTCGCTCGGAGCCTTCTGGACGGACGGACACGAAAACCTCCCGTGACATGAGAGGTCGCATCGAGGAAGGAAACGTCGTCGAGGCGTCGGATGCGGCCCCTCTGACATCAAACCTAGAGCCCGACAGGTGGAACCGGAGTGTGCGATTCGGCCATTCGCCCAGAGTTCACCAGCCGGTCAGATGACGGCAAGACCGATGGCAACCGCATGACAGATCGCGGCCACCGCAGTGCAGCTGTGGAAGACCTCGTGGAAGCCGAACCAGGTGGGTGACGGATTGGGCTTCTGACGGGCGTAGGCGACAGCTCCGACGGTGTAGAACACCCCTCCGACGAGGATCAGGATGACGACTGCTGGCCCTCCCACGCGCCAGAACTGCGGCAGCCACCACAAGGCAGTCCACCCCATGAAGACGTAGAGGATCGTCGAGGCCCATCTGGGCACGCCGTTCCACACGAACCGGAAGGCCACTCCGAGCAGGGCGCAGGCCCAGATGATCGACAGCAGGATCACCCTGGAGGCACCCGTCGTCAGCGAGACGGCCAGCGGGGTGTACGTGCCAGCGATGAACACCGCGATGTTGGCGTGGTCGATGCGGCGCAGGACGTCCTTGATCTTCGCACCCCACGGCACCCGGTGATATATCGCCGAATTGCCAAAGAGCTCCAACCCGGTGAGCATCCAGATCGCGACGGCGAACCGGTTCCCCCACGTCGGCGTGACGATCATGAGACCAACCCCGGCCAGCAAGATCAGCGGTGCCATGACGGTGTGAACCCATCCGCGCAACCTCGGTTTGGGGAGCACAGTGCCGCGGTTCTCGCCGTTGTTGCCTTGACGCGACATAGCCCGCGGTCCTCCTCCTCGACAAAACCTACGGTTCGGTAGGTTCTGCCTCCAGCCTACCCTGCCGACGAGGTCTGCCCGCGACTCGATCTCGGCCTCACCGCGTGAATTGCTGACCGTTTGTACCGAGCACTGACTAATCTGGACCCATGAGCAGCCTGGACAACCGTCTGTCGAAGGTCAGTGAGACCCTCGACCGCATGCACCCGTCCGGACTGCTGTACACCACCTACGAAGCGAGACTGCTCGACCAGCTCGATCGCAGTCGACTGCCCCAGCACGTCGCCGTGCTGGCTGACGGCAACCGTCGTTGGGCTCGTCTCAACGCACCGGGACAGCCCTTGGTGGCCGGTTACGAGGCGGGCGCGGATCGCCTCCGAGAATTCTGCGCCTGGTGCGACGCCGTCGGTATCCCAATCATCACACTGTGGGTGTTGTCGACCGACAACCTGCAACGCGCGGAAACCGGCGAACTTGGACCACTTCTCAAGGTCATCGAGTCCCTCGTCGACTCCCTGGCAGAGAATCCACGCTGGCGGGTCCAGGCCGTCGGAGATCTCGATCTGCTACCCGCCGAGATGGCCGAGTCCCTCTGTCGTGCCGGCCGCAACTCGGCCGACCACGGCGTCATGCATATCAACGTCGCGGTGGCCTATGGCGGTCGTCACGAGCTGCGCGACGCCGTCCGCTCACTACTTGCCGAGGAGGCCGAGAAGGGCACCAGCCTGGCCGATCTCGCGGAGACCCTCGAGATCGACCAGATTGAGGACCACCTCTACACCCGCGGCCAACCCGATCCGGATCTCATCATTCGCACCTCGGGCGAGCAGCGATTGTCGGGCTTCCTCATGTGGCAAAGTGCCCACTCCGAGTTCTACTTCTGCGAGGCATTGTGGCCCGATTTCCGCAAGGTCGACTTCCTGCGAGCCCTCCGCTCCTTCACCCAGCGGGAGCGGCGCTACGGCCGCTGACCTGCCGGGTGCACGATCTCAAGCTCGCCGCCAGAGCGGGTCCTTGAGCTCCAGGTATTCGGTCACCGGCTCGAAGCACACCGTGCCACGGCACACCCAACACATCGGCTGACCGTCGCGCGGGGCGCGATCCTCGAACCATGTACCGAACCCGGATCCCTCACCAACTCGACGCATGATGACCGACCCGGCCGGAGCCATGCGCCACGCTGCTGCGGCCAGATCCGTGGGCTCCTCCTGGGTGTCGGCGATGACGACAGCAGCCGGCTTGAGACCACGACGGTCCTCATCGGCGATGAGGAAGTCGGCCAGTGCCCACCCCGCGAAGCGAGGAGTGGACGCCACCACCGGCAGCAGTGCGCCGGAGGCCTCGTCCGCACGCCTGACGAAGTCGTCACGCTCAGCCATGAGCCCCACCCGACGCAGGGCCATCACCATGGAGGCCGTTGCGCTGGGGCAGGCATCGTCGGTCAGGGTGTGGGCCGTCACCGTAAGCAGGTCCGACCCTTCGGCGTCAAGGAAGCTCCCATCGGGAGCACCGAACCGCGTCACAGCCTGGTCAAGCACCTCGACAGCACGGTCACACCACACCGGCTCCCCCGTGGCACCGGCCAGACCGGCGAAGGACAGGCCAACCCACGCGTAGTCCTCGCAGACCGCCGGGGCTCCCGGATGATCATGGAAGGAGGTGCGCAGCAGGTCACCGTCACTCCAATGGGCCGTCCACAGCGCCTCAGCCAGATCGCGGGCCTGCCTCACCCAGGACCACTCGCGCAGAATCATTCCGGCCTCGACGAGCCCGTCGATGAGCATGGCGTTCCACGCCGTGATGGCCTTCTCGTCGCGAGCAGGAGCGCTACGACGATCACGAGCCTCCAGCAGGGTGTCCATGTCGACGTTGATGCGCTCCCACTCGACCCGTCCGCGCATCTGGAGGGTACCCAGACCGTTCTCGTCGAAGGGCTCCAGATGCACCAGTGGACGCAGCCACTCGGTCTCCTCGGATCCCAGGGCGTCCGTGATGAGATCCTGGTTCCACAGGTAGTAAATCCCCTCCCGGGTGTGGCCGGCTGCGTCGTCGGAGTCGGCATCGAGTCCGGCGGCATACAGGCCGTTCGGCAGCTGCATCTCCCGGTTGAGCCAGGACACCGTGCGACGGGCGGCATGGGAGTAGAGATCTCGACGATCCGGGTCGTGATCGGCTGTACGACGCCAGCACCGAGCCATCGTCCCCAACAGCAGGGCATTGTCGTAAAGCATCTTCTCGAAGTGGGGCACCACCCACTGGGAATCCGTGGAATAACGGTGGAACCCGCCACCGACCTGATCGAAGATGCCGCCACGCACCAGGTGCTCACACGTGTTCTGCGCCATGTCGAGGCTGGTCGGGTCTCCCTTGACCAGCAGGGCGTCCAGCAGGGTGGCGTTAGGGAACTTCGTCGGTCCTCCAAACCCGCCATGCACGATGTCGTAGTCCGCTCCCACGGCGTCAATGAGCTCACCGGCAACCGGACGCGGGGTGTCAGGGGTCTTCTCGATAGGACGCAGATGCTCGACGATGGCCTCGGCCGAGGACACCACCTCATCGCGACGCTCTCGCCATGCGCCGCCAAGAGCCTCGACCAGCTCCACGAAGGCGGGCTGACCACCCCGGCGCACCGGTGGGAAATAGGTGCCGGCGAAGAAGGGCTTGCCGTCAGGAGTCAGGAAGACGGTGTTGGGCCAGCCACCCTGGCCAGTCATCGCCAGGGTCACCTGCATCAGCGCGGTGTCAACCTCTGGACGCTCCTCGCGATCGACCTTGACGGCCACGACATTGGCGTTGACAACCTCAGCCACTTCTGGATCGGAGAAGGACTCGAAAGCCATGACGTGGCACCAGTGGCAGCTCGAGTAGCCCACCGAGACCATGACCGGCACGTCGCGACGACGCGCTTCGGCGAATGCTTCCTCTCCCCACGGGAACCAGTCGACGGGGTTCGCGGCGTGTTGGAGCAGATACGGGCTGGTGGACTCACCAAGGTGGTTGGGCATGGTGGTCAGCCTACGAGCACAACCCCATACTGGGCCAGGCGGACCCTAGGCGGGACGTCAGTGCTTCGCCGAGTTCGTCGTGGACCCCTTGGCATCCTCCTGATGGTTCTCCTTGAGGGCAGGGCCGCAGGGAACCTCGTCGAAGTCGATGCCACGGATGTTGCGTCGGATGCTGATCCACGCGACGACACCGAAGACAGCAAGTGTTAGGCAGCACAAGAAGTTGGCGAGGCCGGTGCTCACGAGCTGGGCTGCAAGAACTGTCATGCTGACAGCCTACGCCCTAGGGCACAATGGGCCACGTGCCAACCCCAACCAGCAGCCAGGATCACGTCCTCACTGATGCGGACCGTGAACGCATCGCGGACCGCTACCCCAAACAGTGTCGAACCCCGTGGGTGATCCTCATCCTGGTGCTGGCTGCCGTCCTCGTCGGATGGACGGTGTGGGCGGGACTCCACCATGCCGAGCAGCCGATCCGGGCGAGCTTGCACGGATACCAAGCGATATCCGACACCCGCGTCGACGTCACGATCAACCTGCATCGGCCCGACCCCTCCGTCAAGGGTTCCTGCGTCCTGGTCGCCACCGGTGCTGACCACGTGCGCGTCGGGGAGACGACGGTGACGTTTCCGACAAGCTCGTCAAAGGACGAGACGATCCACACCAGCGTCAAGACCTTCTCGCGTGCTGTTACCGCTGAGCTGGAGAAGTGCGGACCCGTCGGGTGACAACGCGGTAGGATGAACAAATGCCTGAGTCCCAAGACACTGTGTGGCTGACCCAAGAGGCCTTCGACAAGCTCACCCAAGAGCTCGCGTACCTCAAGGGTGAGGGCCGCACCATCATTTCCAACAAGATTGCCGACGCTCGTTCCGAGGGCGACCTTTCCGAGAACGGCGGCTACCATGCCGCCCGTGAGGAGCAGGGGCAGGCCGAGGCCCGCATCCGTCAGCTGGAGCAGATGCTGCGCAACGCTGAGGTGGGCGAAGCCCCGTCCACTCCGGACGAGGTCGTGCCCGGTTCCAAGGTGACCGTCTGCTACTTCGACGACAAGTCCGACACTGACACCTTCCTGCTGGGATCGCGGCAGGTGATGGGGCTCGACGATTCCGTCGACATCTCCGTCTACTCCCCGCAATCCCCCCTTGGTGGTGCCGTTCTGGGCCATTCCAAGGGAGAATCGACCGAGTACAAGGCTCCCAATGGCAAGACGATCAAGGTGACGATCCTTGACGTCGAGCCGTTCCAGGAGTGACACGCTTCCACAAATGTGATGAGGGCGGGGTGCCATGGCACCCCGCCCTCATCACATTATGTCGCAGGCTCACATCGCGCGAACTGCGATCCTCCCGACCAAGCAGGTGAGGCCAAGACGGGCCGCTCCGTCACCCATGACGTACTCGTCGACATCTCCGCCTTCGGGCCAGGAGATCATGCCGGTCTGGGCCTTGCCACAAACCGAGACGTTGGATCCTTCGGCCAGCTTGACCAGCAGATTGCCCGACTCGACGCGGATCTGGGAGCGACCGCTGTCGATGCATCCGGTGATGGTGCCATTTCCGGCCTGGAAGAGACCGTCCTCCAGCTGGTGGACGCCTTCGATCTCAGTGACGCCAGCGGTGACACGCACCCTCCCGAGGTGCTCCACGCCAGTGGCACGCAACGAGCCACCTGACAGCTCGATGTCGACGGGCAGATCGGGATGCACACGAATCGTCACTTCCCGACCCAGACCAAGATCCTTGACCCCGTCCATGTCGGCCGGGAGTCGGAACCTCTTGAGGACCCCCAGATCAGGGGCGAGGTGACCGTCAACACCGACCTCAACGACTCCTCCGACGCGCCTGCGGGTGTGCTTGCCCTCGATCTGCAGGCCGGAGACCGAGCGGTCCCCGATGAGACGGATGCGACGTCCGGTGCAGTTCAGACGGACGCGATCCAGATCGCTCGCGACGTCGACGTGCTTTTGCGGTTCACTCTCGCCGCTGGCGCGACGCGGTCCGGGCGACATCGTCGAGGCGACTGTCTCACCGACGCTCTCTGCCACCCCGGACACCACGCGCCAGGCCGAGCGGAGCCCCTCCTTGGCTTCTGGAGGGATGGCGAAGCCGGCCAGAAGGCCCTTGTCGCCCCCGGAAGTCTCGTCCTCGGATGCCCCGCGGCGGGGGCCGGTCCCTTCGGCGGGGCCGCTCTGGCTCCCGGGTGCGGGCTGCTCCTGCCCCCGTGCATCAGCGATACGGCGGTTGGCCTCGGCGGTGTCGATCCTCCCGGCAGCAAGGTCCTCGAGGATGGCGGTGATATCAGCGCTCATGACATCAACTTTACGGGTGAACCCAACTCACGCGTGTTCGGCAGCGAGGTCGTCCTGACTTGGAGGAACCTCCTCTGCCGGGGTCTCGGGGCTCAGGGCCTTGATGAAGGCGACGCCGAAAGCGACGATCGGGATGGCGAACAGGGCGCCCACGATACCGGAGATGATGGCGCCGACAGCGATACCAACCAGCACGATGAGCGGGTGGATCGAGACTGCCTTACCCAGCAGGAAGGGTTGCAGGACGTGTCCTTCGATCTGCATGACGGCGACGAAGACGATCAGCATGATGACGGCCTTGAAGAAGCCCAGGGTCACCAGCACCACACCAACCGCGACGACGCCTGCCGTCAGCGCGCCGACGATCGGCACGAACGCGAGGATGAAGGTGAGGGCACCGATCGCGACCGACATGGATGAGCCAATGATGGCCGCGCCGATGCCGGCTCCCAGGCCGTCCACGAAGGCGACGATGACGGCGGCTCGCACATAGGCCACCAGGGCGACCCAGCCGCGCTTGGCAGCGTCAAGGATTTTGGCGCGATGCTCACGTGGGATGAGGACCGCCGACTTCTCAGCCAGTTTGTCTCCCTCGTACACGAAGAAGAAGGTGGCGAAGAGGGCCAGGACGAGCCCCGCTGCGAAACGGCCGATCTGGGTTCCGGCGGCAGCTGCGGTCGAGGCAATGCGTCCCTGGGATCCAGCCATGGCAGCCTCGGCCTTGTGCATGAGGTCATTGAGCTGGGCCTTGTCGGTGTGCAGGGGGCTGTTGGCCAGCCACGCCAGCGCCTGCTTGAAACTGGCAACCGCCTGGTTGCCCAGTTCCCGCCACTGCATCGCGATCTGGGCGCCGACGAGGGTGAATACGCCGCCGACCAGGATGATGAGCAGCAGCAGGCAGATTCCCGAGGCGATGCCACGGTGGATGTGATGGCGCGACAACCAGTTAGCCAGCGGCCACATGGCTGCCGTCAGCATGAGGGCCACCGCGACGGGCACTGACACCTCGGACGCAGCGTGAAGCACCTGGTAAAGCCCGTAGATGAAGGCTGCGATGACGATGAGCCGCCAGCACCATCCAGCCGCAGTACGGACAGCGCTGGGAACGTCTTCGGCGGGGGCGACCGTCGCCGTGATGGGCTGGGGAGTTGATGCTACCTCCTGGTCAGGAGCGGTGTCGATCGCCTCGCCCTCGGCGTCGGCACGCGGGGGAACCGGTGTCGAATCTGTGGTCTTCGTGCCCGAGCCGAATAGCTTCATGGCTTCCTTCCGGAATTGTGGGGCGGGGCCGAGGCCCCGGAACGCGTGTTCACAGGGTAGCGTCTAGCACGTCATCCGTATGTATCCATTTGGAGGTCACCGTGGTAGCTCGTCCCCTTGCCGAACTGACCGCCCCCGACTGGGCAGAGGCATTGGCGGAGGTGGAGCCACGCATCCATGAGATGGGGGACTTCCTGCGAGCCGAGACAGCTGCCGGACGAGGGTTCCTGCCTCACGGGGATCGCATTCTGCGCGCTTTTTCCCGTCCCATGGCGGATGTTCGAGTGCTCATCGTCGGCCAGGACCCTTACCCCACCCCAGGCCACCCCGTGGGCCTGAGTTTCTCGGTGGAGCGCGACGTGCGTCCGTTGCCCCGGTCCTTGCAGAACATCTACGCCGAATTGCAGTCCGACCTGGGAATTTCCCCTTGTGAACATGGCGATCTCACCGGCTGGTTCGAGCAGGGGGTGTTGCTCCTCAACAGGTGCCTCACCGTCCAGCCTGGTCGACCCGCCTCACATCGCGGCAAGGGATGGGAGGAGGTCACCCAGACCGCCATCGAAGCCCTCGTGGCACGTGGCGGCCCGCTGGTGGCCATTCTGTGGGGCCGCGACGCGCAATCCCTGGAACCCATGCTGGGCGGGGTTCCGATCGTCAAGTCCTCACACCCCTCCCCCATGTCAGCCCGATACGGCTTCTTCGGGTCCCGACCCTTCAGCCGCACCAACGACTTGCTGGTACAGCAGGGGGGCGACCCGATTAACTGGGACCTGTCCTCCCACTGATCGGGCCGGCCCCTCATGCCGGATGTGTGTCAGTCCTGCTCGGGATGACGGAACAGGGAGAAGGCCGATGCGGCCAATCCGCCCCACACCGTGACCATGGCGATGATCATCATGACGGTGGCGGATCCACTCATGACAACGCTCCTTCCTGAGATGCCTGGGCATTCGCTCGGGCGAGCTCTTCCTCGTGAGTGAGCTCGTGGTGAATGGCCGAGCGGTTCGGCCACGGGATGAGGGACAGCACGATTGCCAGCACGACGACGAGGATCGACATTCCCCATCCGAAGATTCCAACGAAGTTTCCGGGCATTCCGCCGTAGCCCTTGCTGGAGACGGTGACGATCTCGGTGATCCACAGGCCCAGCAGGACCAACGGGGCGACGACACCGACCAGGGCCATCCACACCTTGTTGACCTTGAACGAGGAGTACTCGTTGAGGTGGTCGCGCAGCACCGGGAGCTTGCGCAGTGCCCAGGTGATGACGAGGCAGGCCAGCAGGGCAACGCCGACGATGCCGATGTTGTTGATGAAGTGGTCGGTGACGTCGAGCAGGTTGAGGCCGGTCGTCGTCGGGAAGAGGATGATCGACGCGACGGCCGTCACTCCACCGACGACCCAGGTTGCGGCAACTCGGTGCATGCCGGTCTTCTCGCGGAAGGCTGCGATGACGACCTCCAGCAGGCTGATCATCGACGTGATGCCGGCAAAAACCAGGGAGACGAAGAAGAGCACGCCCATGATCGGTCCGACAGCACCCGCCTGACTGATGATCTGCGGGAAGGCGATGAAGGCCAGGCCGATACCCGAGCCAGCGACCTCGCTCACCGGCTTGCCGGAAGCAGTTGCCATGAAGCCCAGGGCGGCGAAGACGCCGAGGCCGGCCAGGATCTCGAATGAGGAGTTGGCGAACCCGACGACCAGGCCGGAACCTGTCAGGTCAGACTTCGGCTTGAGGTAGGAGGCATAGGTCACCATGATGCCGAATCCCACTGACAGGGAGAAGAAGATCTGGCCGTAGGCGGCCATCCACACCTGGTAGTTCCCCAACGCATTCCACGCCGGGGTGAACAGGGCGTCAAGGCCAGTCGATGCGCCGTCCAGGGTGAGGGCGACGATGACCAGCGCGATGAACATCACCGCGAGCATCGGCATGAAGACCCACGAGGCGCGGGTGATGCCCTTCTCGACGCCGGTGGCCATGATGGCCAACACGACGAGCCACAGGATCAGCAACGGCCAGAAGACTCCGGGCACGAAGTGGAATTCGACGTCAACGTTGTTGGCCACGTGCAGGAAGCTGCCTGTGAGGAATCCCTCGGGGTCGTCTCCCCATGCCTTCGTCACCGAGAATCCGACATAGCGAATGGCCCAGGCGATGATGGCGGCGTAGTAGATGACGATCACCCAACAGATGAGGGTCTGCCACCATCCGATGGCCTCCGTGTGCTT
The DNA here is from genome assembly GCF_000367205.1 of Cutibacterium avidum 44067. NCBI lineage: Bacteria > Bacillati > Actinomycetota > Actinomycetes > Propionibacteriales > Propionibacteriaceae > Cutibacterium > Cutibacterium avidum. The sequence continues at coordinate 1,748,398 of NC_021064.1, forward strand.
GTTGAGACGACGCAAGGCCATGGGCGGCGAGCCACGGAACTTGTGTCCGACGGCATAGTCGAGGAAGAGCAGCGGGATACCGGCGGTGAGCAGGGCGATCAGGTAGGGCACGATGAAGGCTCCGCCACCATTGCTGTAGGCGACGTAGGGGAACCTCCAGATATTTCCCAGCCCGACGGCGGAGCCAATCGCAGCAATGAGGAAGGCTCCCCGGCCGGTGAAACTCTCACGCCGCTGGGGCTTTCCAATACTGTTTCCGTCACCTGCAACGGTCGCGCCAGGCTGCGCGGGGTCAGACATGTTGATCCTTTCCACCGGTGAACTTCGACCCCCAGTCTCACATGGTGATGAGGTGGGACCAGATCATGGACCACACATTGAGATAACAGGAATTGATCCGAGCCGATGTCGGTTACACCCGTGTCGACGTCGTGAGGAAAGGGACGCATGAACAAGAACGAGATGGTCTCACCCGACAACGCCCTGCCCGGAGGCCGAACCCCGGTGTTGGAAATGCCGTTCTTCCACCGCGTGACTGGGGACCGGCTGGACCACTCCTTCCCCGGCTCCGAGACGATCTACCTGGCCATGGGGTGTTTCTGGGGAGCCGAGAAGCTGTTCTGGAACAATGACGGGGTGCTGCAAACCGCCGTTGGTTACATGGGCGGTTTCACTCCCAACCCCACCTACCGGGAGGTGTGTACCGGACGCACTGGGCACGCCGAAACCGTCCGGGTCACCTACGACCCGACCAGAATCTCCACCGAGGAGATCCTCACCCTCTTCATGGAGAACCACGACCCCACCCAGGGGATGCGTCAGGGCAACGACGTCGGTACCCAGTACCGCTCGGCGATCTGGTGCACCACCACCGAGCAGTTCATGACGGCCACCACCCTCAGGGGGTCCTTCCAGGCCAACCTGCTCAATGCCGGGTACGGGGAGATCACGACGACGATCTCGATGGCCAACGGCGTGGAGTTCTTCCTGGCTGAGGCCGAGCATCAGCAGTACCTCGAGGACAACCCCTTCGGCTACTGCCCTGTCCACGCAACCGGGGTGTGCCTCGCGCGAGCATGATGGACATGACCACCCCCTGAGGAGGATTGAACACATGAAGTACCGCAAGATTGGACCCTTCCGAACCTCTGCCATCGCTTACGGATCGATGCCGTTGTCGATCGAAGGTCGCCCGGACCGCGAGACCGCGATCAAGGTCCTCCATGACGTCCTGGACGCCGGGTGCACCCACATCGACACCGCATGGGCCTACTACGAGTCTGGCGGCGAGGAGCAGTACGGCGAGAAGCTCGTCGCTGATGCCCTGGAGTCCTGGAATGGTGACCGCTCGACGATCTCGGTGGCCACCAAGGTTGGCCACTTCCGCTGCTTCAACGACACCGGGGAGGCCGTCTGGGACGTCGACGGATCCCCGGAGCGGCTACGCCGTGACGCCAAGCTCTCGGCCGACGCCCTGCACACGGACCAGATCGACCTGCTCTACCTGCACCGTCCCGACCCGAAGGTCGAGTACGTGGAGATGGTGAGGACCCTGGCGGGCATCCTCGACGACGGCTTGGCCCGAACCGCTGGCATCTCGAACGCCAACCCCGACCAGATCCGGCTGGCCCAGAGCATTCTCGGTGATCGTCTGGTGGCCGTGCAGAACCAGTTCTCCCCCGGCTTCCTGTCCTCGCGGCCCGAGGTGGAGCTCTGCGGTGAGCTCGACCTGGCATTCGTCGCGTGGAGCCCGCTTGGCGGTTACCGTCGTCCCCTCGAGGAGGACGCCTTCGCCGCCTTCCAGCGCGTCGCTGATGCCCGTGGAGTCAGTCGGGCCCAAGTCATTCTGGCGTGGGAACTGGCCCAGGGCGATCACGTCATCCCGATCCCGGGATCCCACCGCTCGGAAACGATCCTTGACTCCTTCAAGGCCGTCGATCTTTCCCTGACCGACGAGGAGCTGGCTCGACTTCCCTGACGTCCGCCCTGCGGCAGATGTGCGCATGCACCCGGTAACCGTGACATGATCCCCGGGTGCATGACGACATCGAGGCAAGACGAGGACTGACGACCGGTATCGCCCTCTACCTCATGTGGGGATTCTTCCCCCTCTACTTCCGGTTGCTGGAGCGGTCCGGAGCCTTCGAGATCATTGCCCACCGGGTGGTGTGGTCCTTCGTCTTCTGCTCGATCCTGCTGACCATCAGCAAGGGGTGGCGTGACATCCGTGACCTCGCCCATCAGAGACGCAACCTGTGGGGTCTCGTGCTTGCGGGCCATCTTGTTCTGATCAACTGGACTCTTTACGTCTGGTCCGTCAACGCCGGTCACACCCTGGACGCCGCGATGGGGTACTTCATCAACCCGCTCGTCTCTGCCTTGCTGGGTGTGCTGGTACTGCGGGAACGCCTCAGCCCGACCCAGGGGGTCGCCTTCGGAATCGGCGTCGTGGCCGTCGTCGTCCTCATGCTCGGCCATTCCTCGAAGCCTCTCATCTCGCTGGGTCTGGCTGTGAGCTTCGGGCTCTACGGCCTGGTCAAGAAGGTGCTCGGGGTCAGTGTGAAGCCCCCCGTCGGACTCACTGTCGAGACCTTGGCGACCACTCCTCTGGCCCTGGTGTACATCGGCTGGGGCGCTGCCCATGGAAGGTCCACCTTCACGGGCTCCTACAGCCTGTTACTTGTCAGCGCCGGCATCCTGACCGCTGTTCCGCTGCTGATGTTCGCCTTCGCGGCCTCCCGCATCAGCCTGACGACGCTGGGAATCCTGCAGTACATCTCACCGCTCCTGCAGTTCTTGGTCGGGCTGCTCCTCTTCGGTGAGCAGATGCCATGGCAACGCTGGGCCGGGTTCTCCCTGGTCTGGGTTGCCGTCGTCATGTTCTCAGCAGAAGGGGTCATTCGTGTGGTGCGACGCACTCGATGACGCCGTCACACAATGACAAAGGGGCCACCGGCGAATCCCGGTGGCCCCACACGTCTTCCAGGTCACGCCTCGGCGCGCTCACGCGCCTCTCGCTTGGTCCACTGATACAGAATCGCAATGGCAGCCACGAAGATGATCATGCCGACGATTCCAGCGCCGCTGTCCCACGACTCCGGAGCGATGGCGATGGCGTCCTCGGAACCGGCGGCAGCAATGAGCGCCGCGTAGATGACACCGAAGATGGACTCACCGACGATGAGGCCGGTGGCCAGCAGGACTCCGGTGCGCTTCTTGCCGTCGACATCGCCTCCGGTGTGTGCAGCCCACTTGTCGAACAACCAACCGAGGGCGGCACCGATCGGGATGGTCAGCGACAGGGCCATCGGGAGGTACATGCCCATGCCGACAGCCAGAGGCGGAAGCGAGAACCTCTTGGTGGTGTGGGTGAGGATCTCGTCGACCGTGATGACGCCGACGCCGACCAGTGCGCCGATTCCCATCAGGCCCCAGTCCAGCGAGCCGCCGAAGACGCCGGTGGCCAGCGAGGAGATGAGGGTGGCCTGCGGGGCCTGCAGGGCGTTCGGTCCGGCACCGGGAGCACCCTGGAATCCGAAGGCGGTCTGCATGAGCTGCATGACGGGCGGGATGATCGCCGATCCGAAGACGACACCGATGATGAGGGCAACCTGCTGCTTCCACGGGGTGGATCCGACCAGCTGGCCGGTCTTGAGGTCCTGCAGGTTGTCATTCGAGATCGTGGCGATACCGAAGACGATCGACGCGGTGAACAGGGTGTAGGCCACCAGCTTCACCGTCTCGTCACCACCGACGGCACCGTAGGTGAGCTTGATGAGCAGGGCGGCCACCAGGACGACGAGGATGCCGACCCCGGAGATCGGGCTGTTCGATGCGCCGATGAGGCCAGCCATGTAGCCACAGACGGAGGCAACGGCCAGGCCGACGAGCAGGATGAAGACCAGGCTGACGATGATGACGCCGGTCATGGACTTCGACACCACCATGTCGCGGGCGAAGCCCCACAGCATGAAGCCGATCGGGATCATGGAGAGCAGTACGACGGTGAGGACGACCGACACCGGCAGGTCACGCTCGGTCAGCGGAACCTCGCCACCCTTGTGACGGGTCTTGGAGGACCGGACGGAGTCGCTGATGCCCCTGGTGATGGGGCCGATGACCTTGATGAGGGTCCAGATCGCCGCCACACCGATCGCGCCGGCGCCGACGAAGCGCACGTCGTTGCTGAAGACTTCCTGGATGACGTCGAGGTTGCCGCCAACCTTGCCGGACACTCGCCACGGCAGGATCGCGCCGTAAGAGATGACGATGCCGACGAGCATGGACGCGGCAACAGCGACGCCGACGAGGTGACCGACGCCGATGAGAGCCATCGACATGCTGACGCCGACCATCGAGCCAGAGCTGTCACCCACCTTGAATGGCTTGGTGAGGGCTGACTTGACCAGCTTGAGGTCAGACAGCAGGGCATATCCGGCCGACACCAGGGAGCCGACGATGATGACGCGCAGACCCACCTTGTTGGCCTCGGCCGCACCGGCGGAGTCACCAACCTTGAGGACCTCGGCACCCGCAACGCCCTCCGGGTAGGGAAGGTCGGAGCCGGTGACGAGAGCTCGTCGCAGTGGGATGGAGTACATGACGCCGAGGATGCCGCCAACCAGGCAGATTGCGAGGGTCGTCCAGTACGGGAATCCCTTCCACCAACCCACCATGATGAGGCCGGGCAGAACGAAGATGATGGCCGAAAGGGTTCCGGCGGCGGAGGCAATGGTCTGGACGATGTTGTTCTCTGCGACCGAGTGTCCCTTGAAGTGACGCAAGACGGCCATCGAGATGACCGCTGCCGGAATCGATGTGGCGAAGGTCAGGCCGACCTTGAGCCCGAGGTATACGTTCGCCGCGGTGAACACCAACGTCATGAGGCCGCCGAGGATGATGCCCCGGAGCGTCAATTCACGTATTGATGACCCCGACGGCTGGGCCGGCGCAGATGCGCTCGATAGGTCAGACATGTTCCTCTTCTTCCGTAGATTGACCTGACCACTATGCCACCGTCAGAGCCCGAAAGTATGCAGGCCGCGGCTAGTTACGCCAATTGCCGTCTTCCAGACTTCGGGAACACCCAAAGGCTCAACATGAAATAGACGTAAAGCCCCTCAACACACGCAGCGGTGAAGCGAGCAAGCTCGAAATGGACCCCTATGTGCTCCAAAAGGGATGAGAATCCCAGGGTGAGACAGACGTAATTGGTCACTATCGTGATGACGTAACGACCGCTCTGACGACCCAGATCGCCATGAGACTGAAAATTCAGCCACCTATTGACGAAGAAGGAGTAGATGGCCGACAACCCGTATCCCAGCGATACCGAAATGGGGTACGGCAGTCCGACGCCGCGAAAGAAAACGGCAAGCAGGCTCATGTCGATGAGGAACCCGAGCCCGTTGATGATGCAGTAGCCGATGAAGGTGACGGGGAGCCCTGACAGCGGGAACGGCAAAACGGAGTGGATCGTCAAACACCCTCTGGCAAAGACGCGAGGGGCAGAGCGTCGGGGAATCCTCCTACCCCGGATTCGCTTCACACTCGTCACCACGAATCCATTTTTGCAGCCGGGTCAAGGACCGTCGCCACCGGTCGATACCCTGACGCCATGGCCACAACACGACGCGCAACCACAACAGACCTGCCGTTCATGGTCCATGTGCTGCGGCATGCGGCCGGCGGGGAATCGGAACCACTCGACGTCGAGGAATGCCGAACCAATCCAGCCATCGCCCACTACATCGACGGCTGGACCCCAGACCAGATCGGGATGATCTGCCTCGTCGATGGCTCCCCCATCGGGGCTGCCTGGTTGCGTGACCTACCGGCCTCCGATCCCGGTTATGGTTTCGTCGCCCCGGGTATCCCAGAACTGACCATCGCCATTTCTCCTCAGCAACGCAGCCAGGGCCACGGCGGATATCTCTTGGACAGCCTCCTCGACGAATGCCGGCGTCACGGCATCCGTTCCGTGAGCCTCAACGTCGACACTGCGAATGAGCCAGCCATGGCGATTTATCGCAAGGCTGGATTCGTCGAAGTCTCCAGTGAGAGCAACCACCTGACAATGCTCCATGTCGACGGCAACCCAGCACTATCCCAGCCATACTGAATCAACATCTATCCAACGCAATACCGTCGGTATATCTCAACATTAACCGGCAGTGATACGGGTGTAAAAAAAGCGTGTGGAGACAAGGATCAACCTCGTCTCCACACGCACACACAAAAATATAATTCCGGCAGCGTCCTACTCTCCCACACGATCCCTCGTGCAGTACCATCGGCGCTGGAAGGCTTAACTACCGGGTTCGGTATGGGACCGGGTGTTTCCCTTCCGCTATGGCCACCGGAAAATATGGGGGGCCTGTGAAGGCCTGTATGTTGTGCTCCTCGGGTGGGGGTTGGGAGCCATATAGTGGATGCGAGTCAATACGAAAACGCTTTTGTGTACGCGTGCGAATGTTGTGTAAGTCCTCGGTCTATTAGTACCAGTCAGCTCCACACCTTACGATGCGTCCACGCCTGGCCTATCAACCCGGTCGTCTACCGGAGACCTTACCAGATTCATCTGCAGGAACCCTCATCTTGAAGCGTGCTTCCCGCTTAGATGCTTTCAGCGGTTATCACAACCCGACGTAGCCAACCAGCCATGCCCTTGGCAGAACAACTGGCACACCAGAGGTCAGTCCGTCCCGGTCCTCTCGTACTAAGGACAGCCCTTCTCAAGATTCCTCCGCGCGCAGCGGATAGGGACCGAACTGTCTCACGACGTTCTGAACCCAGCTCGCGTGCCGCTTTAATGGGCGAACAGCCCAACCCTTGGGACCGACTCCAGCCCCAGGATGCGACGAGCCGACATCGAGGTGCCAAACCATGCCGTCGCTATGAGCGCTCGGGCAAGATCAGCCTGTTATCCCCGGGGTACCTTTTATCCGTTGAGTGACGGCGCGTCCACAAGCCACCGTCAGATCACTAGTCCCGACTTTCGTCCCTGCTCGACCTGTCAGTCTCACAGTCAAGCCCCCTTGTGCACTTACACTCAACACCTGATTACCAACCAGGATGAGGGAACCTTTGGGCGCCTCCGTTACCTTTTAGGAGGCGACCGCCCCAGTCAAACTACCCATCAGGCACTGTCCCTGAACCGGATCACGGCCCAAAGTTAGATAACCAGAACGACCAGAGTGGTATTTCAACAATGACTCCACAACCACTAGCGTGGCCACTTCACAGTCTCCCACCTATCCTACACAAGTCGTCCCAATCACCAATACCAAACTATAGTAAAGGTCCCGGGGTCTTTCCGTCCTGCTGCGCGTAACGAGCATCTTTACTCGTACTGCAATTTCACCGAGTTCATGGTGGAGACAGTAGGGAAATCGTTACTCCATTCGTGCAGGTCGGAACTTACCCGACAAGGAATTTCGCTACCTTAGGATGGTTATAGTTACCACCGCCGTTTACTGGGGCTTAAGTTCACCGCTTCGCCAACGCTAACAGTTCCCCTTAACCTTCCAGCACCGGGCAGGAGTCAGTCCGTATACATCGTCTTACGACTTCGCACGGACCTGTGTTTTTGGTAAACAGTCGTTTCCCCCTGGTCTCTGCGCCCCTCACTGCTACCAGCCGTACAGGCCTTGACAGTTCAGGTCCCCCTTATCCCGAAGTTACGGGGGCATTTTGCCGAGTTCCTTCACCATGATGATCTCGATCGCCTCGGTATACTCTACCTATCCACCAGTGTCGGTTTAGGGTACGGGCGGACCAGCCACCTCGCTCACGAAGATTTTCTCGACAGTACAGGATCACTCACTCACCCACACACGTGGGCTCGCCATCATGCCTCAACCATATGCCCAGCGGATTTACCTACCAGACGGTCCACACATTTAGCCCCGGACAACCATCGCCGGGGATGAGCTACCTCCCTGCGTCCCTCCGCAGCTTGCCTACTACATGATCGGTTCACACACTCACCACACCACCACAACATCAAAGACATCACAATGGCAGGCTCGCACGCTTAGCATCACACACCTCGACACGGACGGTGACAAGCCGGTACCAGAATATCAACTGGTTATCCATCGACTACGCCTGTCGGCCTCGCCTTAGGCCCCGACTCACCCAGGGCAGATTAACTTGACCCTGGAACCCTTGGATAATCGGCGGACGGGTTTTTCACCCGTCATTCGCTACTCATGCCTGCATTCTCACTCCCGCACAATCCACCACACGGTCACCCGGCAGCTTCACCTCACACAGGACGCTCCCCTACCCAAACCCGCAAAACGGGTTTGCCACAGCTTCGGCGGATAACTTAAGCCCCGCTACATTGTCGGCGCGGAATCACTTGACCAGTGAGCTATTACGCACTCTTTCAAGGATGGCTGCTTCCAAGCCAACCTCCTGGCTGTCTGCGCAACTCCACATCCTTTTCCACTGAGCTACCACTTAGGGGCCTTAGCTGATGATCTGGGCTGTTTCCCTCTCGACGACGAAGCTTATCCCCCGCCGTCTCACTGCCACGCTCCACTTGCCGGCATTCGGAGTTTGGCTGATTTCGGTAAGCTGATAGGCCCCCTAGACCATCCAGTGCTCTACCTCCGACAAGAACCACGCAACGCTGCACCTAAATGCATTTCGGGGAGAACCAGCTATCACGGTGTTTGATTGGCCTTTCACCCCTATCCACAGCTCATCCCCTCCATTTTCAACTGAAGTGGGTTCGGACCTCCACGACGTCTTACCGACGCTTCATCCTGGCCATGGATAGATCACACCGCTTCGGGTCTAGAACACGCGACTCACGCCCTTATCAGACTCGCTTTCGCTACGACTCCCCCACACAGGTTAACCTCGCCACGCATCACTAACTCGCAGGCTCATTCTTCAAAAGGCACGCCATCACCCCACAAGGCTCTGACGGCTTGTATGCGACCGGTTTCAGGTACTATTTCACTCCCCTCCCGGGGTACTTTTCACCATTCCCTCACGGTACTAATCCACTATCGGTCACCAAGGAGTATTTAGGCTTGACGGGTGGTCCCGCCAGATTCACGCGAAATTCCACGAGTTCCACGCTACTTGGGGCAACCCTCACCAGTGCCACGCTTACAGTTACGGGACTCTCACCCACTCCGGTACGCCTTCCCAGACGCTTCACCTTCACGCAACATTTATCACTGGCCAATCCTGCGGCAGCAGAACCAAAAGGCCCCCACAACCCCGCACATGCAACACCTGCCGGCTTGAACACACACACGGTTTAGCCTCATCCACTTTCGCTCGCCACTACTCACGGAATCACGGTTGTTTTCTCTTCCTACGGGTACTAAGATGTTTCACTTCCCCGCGTTACCTCCCACACCCCTATACATTCAGGGCAGGGTCACCGGACACTACTCCGGACATTCCAGGTTTCCCCATTCGGACACCCCCGGATCACAGCTCGTTTACCAACTCCCCAGGGCTTATCGCAGGTTACAACGTCCTTCATCGGCTCTTGGTGCCAAGGCATCCACCGATCGCACTTAACAACTTGCACAACGCACAAGACACAAAAAATTAAGATGCTCGCATCCACTATACAGTTCTCAACCACCACACGAATCAACACACCACCGTCCACAACAGACAGATGACGCATCACCGCACCAGGCCACCACACACAGTGTGATACCCCAGAACCCCAACAGCATGCCCCCAACCCCATCACAACAACAGGACGCCAATGTTCCACAAGAAGCACGACACCATTACCATCACCCCACACGGGACGACTCGAACAATGCCACAACCAAAACTTGCTCCTTAGAAAGGAGGTGATCCAGCCGCACCTTCCGGTACGGCTACCTTGTTACGACTTAGTCCTAATTACCAGTCCCACCTTCGACGGCTCCCCCACACAGGTTAGGCCACCGGCTTCGGGTGTTACCGACTTTCATGACTTGACGGGCGGTGTGTACAAGCCCCGGGAACGTATTCACCGCAGCGTTGCTGATCTGCGATTACTAGCGACTCCGACTTCATGGGGTCGAGTTGCAGACCCCAATCCGAACTGAGACCGGCTTTCCGAGATTCGCTCACCCTCACAGGCTCGCAACTCTTTGTACCGGCCATTGTAGCATGCGTGAAGCCCTGGACATAAGGGGCATGATGACTTGACGTCATCCCCACCTTCCTCCGAGTTGACCCCGGCGGTCTCCACTGAGTCCCCACCATAACGTGCTGGCAACAGTGAACGAGGGTTGCGCTCGTTGCGGGACTTAACCCAACATCTCACGACACGAGCTGACGACAGCCATGCACCACCTGTGAACCAGCCCCACAAGGAGGCATACCCATCTCTGAGCACTCCCAGTCCATGTCAAACCCAGGTAAGGTTCTTCGCGTTGCATCGAATTAATCCGCATGCTCCGCCGCTTGTGCGGGGCCCCGTCAATTCCTTTGAGTTTTAGCCTTGCGGCCGTACTCCCCAGGCGGGGTACTTAATGCGTTAGCTACGGCACGGAATCCGTGGAATGGACCCCACACCTAGTACCCACCGTTTACAGCGTGGACTACCAGGGTATCTAAGCCTGTTCGCTCCCCACGCTTTCGCTCCTCAGCGTCAGGAAAGGTCCAGAGAACCGCCTTCGCCACTGGTGTTCCTCCTGATATCTGCGCATTCCACCGCTCCACCAGGAATTCCATTCTCCCCTACCTTCCTCAAGTCAACCCGTATCGAAAGCACGCTCAGGGTTAAGCCCCAAGTTTTCACTTCCGACGCAATCAACCACCTACGAGCTCTTTACGCCCAATAAATCCGGACAACGCTCGCACCCTACGTATCACCGCGGCTGCTGGCACGTAGTTAGCCGGTGCTTCTTCTGCAGGTACCGTCACCACAAGCTTCGCCCCTGCTGAAAGCGGTTTACAACCCGAAGGCCGTCATCCCGCACGCGGCGTTGCTGCATCAGGCTTCCGCCCATTGTGCAATATTCCCCACTGCTGCCTCCCGTAGGAGTCTGGGCCGTATCTCAGTCCCAATGTGGCCGGTCGCCCTCTCAGGCCGGCTACCCGTCAAAGCCTTGGTAAGCCACTACCCCACCAACAAGCTGATAAGCCGCGAGTCCATCCAAAACCGCCGAAGCTTTCCAACCCCCACCATGCAGCAAGGATTCCTATCCGGTATTAGCCCCAGTTTCCTGAAGTTATCCCGAAGTCAAGGGCAGGTTACTCACGTGTTACTCACCCGTTCGCCACTCGAGTACCCCCAAAGGGGCCTTTCCGTTCGACTTGCATGTGTTAAGCACGCCGCCAGCGTTCGTCCTGAGCCAGGATCAAACTCTCCAATGAAAAAATATCACCCACCCACACACAACAATGCAGGCAAACGATGTCACAAGAGAATCCAAAACACTAACCCCAAACACTGACCAAAAAAATCAGTCCATGTCCAGAATCACAAAGGAATTCATAAACAAATCCGACACATCCATAAATGCATCAAAAATCATTGACTATCAAAGACACACTGTTGAGTTCTCAAGCATCACACCCACCAGAACAACCCCACCCATCACAAGCAGGACCACCCCAAGGCGACCCGACCAACCCTACCACACCAACCCCAACCCCGCAAAACCCGCAGAATCAGAACCAGCCAGCAAAACCAGCCGAAACCAAACCACCACCCGAAAGCAGCGACCCGATCAACCTTACCAGATCAACCCAGGTTGTCAAATCCAAGAATCAACCCGCGAAACCACCCTCAAGAAAACCATCAGGCAATTCCAGCCCCCTCCTACAAGAAGGGAACCCGCAGAAGCATAAACACTCATCAAACAACCGTCAAATCGTGCCCCCAACAATCCCACAACAAGACCATCAGGACTCCCACCAGCCCACACCCACAAGGCCGTGAACCGAAAGAGAACACTGCCACAACAACACCCACCACGCAAATCGAGACGTACAGACCTGCATCTCGTCCCTCACATGCGTAGTTGTGAGAGGTACTCGCTACCAGTCGTCAGGCCGTCTGCCGCTGCTCATAGACTCACCCCGTGACGTTTCGAGGAAAAGGGTTTCGCCGAGTTGCCAGCGTGATCGCCAGCGCGGTCACGCTATGTCTGTGCGCATCGTGCCACTCGTCGTCCCCCACTGCTCCTTCAGACGAACCCAGCCGTACTGCTCTCGTCCCCTCCTCAAAGGTCACTCCGTCGACATCTCCCCTCGACGGCATCCACACCCGAGCGATCATGGACGAGCTGGTAGCGGCCTCGGACAATGGTCCTGTCACCAAGGTGGACATCACCAAGACGGCCCTGAGCATCACTGTCCAGGCTGGCGGTTCTCCCACGGTGTGGACCTGGCAGAACGGGAAGATCGATTCCTCCGCGACCCAGAGCACGCAGACGGCGTCGCGGCCCTTCCACCCTGACAACTTCGCCGTCGAGAAGATGCCGATGATCCTGCGCAAGGCAGCTGAGATCTCCGGATCTCACATGAACCAGAACTTGCAGATCGTCGAGTACAACGAAGGCACTGTCCTGATGACAGTCTCGACCAAGCCCGAGAGCCGGACGGTCTTCTTCCGACGCGACGGATCAGTCGTCAACCACATCGATTTCGCCACTCCCACCGGTATGACCGAAGCCTTGACCGACGCCGTCTCCGGGGCCAAGGAGGTCGGTCAGATCAGTTACCAGCCCGGCAAGGGAGTCATGGTCGACACCCCCACCGCCACGTCTGGCATCGTCATGCGTCGTACTCGGTCTGCCGACATGCCGGCATGGGCTGTCCAGCGAAGGGGGGATGTCACCGCGACCTTCTCCCCCGCACTCCTCGAACCGGATACCATCGTCGACGTCATGGGGCTGGCAGCAGTCGGAACCGGGGAGAAGCCGTCGGACATGGCATGGACCATCTCCTCGGACAAGAAGCTCGACACCCCCGTCATGCACATCAGCGTCAATGGCGTCTCGACCGCCTTTGACACCAACGGCGTCGACGTCACAGACAAGATCAGGTGACCCCCTCGAAATCCCCTGTGTGATTCAGCTCATCACGGAGCTGGACCGCTTCCTAGGGCCAAGGTGGTTGAATGAAAGTGTGCTCATCACCGCAGTCGGAACGCCAGGCAGTGGGCAGACCCATGCCTTCCGCGTCCGTCACGGTATGAATCCACACGTTGAACTGTGGCATCACGGCCTCGTCATCATGGAGTACTTGTCCGCTGATCGAGTGGACGACGAGATTGTCGTCACGGCCCATGTCGGGCCCAGGACGTCCACGTCCCAGCCGCCCCGCACCCGCGACGGCGTACCTGATTTGTCTGATGATCGCCAGGCCGGCGAATCGGTTCGTCCGTACCAACGCATTGCCGCCTACGCCGTCGTGCGGTCACGTCGAGGATTGCTGGGCACCGAGTGCTCTCCCCGTACCGCCGTCCCAGGTCTGTGGGCCCTGCCCGGCGGTGGTCTGGAACCTGGGGAGTCCCCCGCCCAAGCTGTTACCCGTGAGGTCATGGAGGAGTCCGGCCAGCGAGTCCGCCTCAACCGAATCATCGACTTGCAGTCCGACCACTGGATTGGGCGGTCTCCCTCCGGGGTGTTGGAAGACTTCCACGCACTGCGGATCATCTACTCGGCAACGAGTGAGGACCCGACTGATCCCTATGTCATCGACGTCGGCGGCACCACCCAGTCGGCCCAATGGATTCCTCTGTGGCGATGGCGTCGACTGTCCTGGGGAGCAGCCACCCGGATGTGCCTCGAGACCCATCTGCGCGACGTCCCCAGTACCTGAGCATGACGAAGGGGTCCGGTCATCATGACCGGACCCCTTCTGACGTTCACGTCACTCAGAACGGAAGTAGCTGAGGATCCGCAGAATCTCGGTGTAGAGCCACACCATCGTCACGGCGATGCCGAAGGCAGCTCGCCAAGACTCGGACACGGGAGCCTGGTTGCGCACCCCCTGCTCGGCGTAGTCGAAATCCACCACGAGGTTCATGGCAGCCAACACAACGCCCACGGCGGAGCACAGAATGCCGATGGGACCGAAGCTGGCCAGCCCGAGATGGATCCCGAAGAGCATCAGCACGATGTTGATGAGCATCGCGATGGCAAAGCCGAAGGTCGAGATGATGACGATCTGACGGAATCGCGGCGTCACCTGGATGTTGAAGAACTTGTAGGCGCCCAGGGTCACGCCAGCGGCGGCAAAGGTGCCCAGGACGGCCTGCACGACGATTCCCGGGTACATGGCTTCGAAAATGGCCGACATGGTACCCAGGACAAGGCCTTCGCACAGACAGTAGAAGATGACGCCCCCGACGGGGACCTTGCGGCGAGTACTCACGATCATGGCCGTGATGAATGCGGCGATTGAGCCCACCAACAGGGCAGCACCACTGGCCATGACGTTCGGCCCGATCAAGGTGAAGCTCACGGCACCGATGGCAGCGATGATAAGCAGTACCAAGCCGGTGCGACCCAAGACGTCGTCAAAGGTCATCGCACGCTCAGTGCGCTGCTCGTGCATGTCGTCGTGCGACAGAGCCCCCCACTCGGCACCGGGCTGTCCAGACATGCCGTACTGCGGCCCGTAGCCCTGGCCAGGGTTGGCTGGCTGACCATAGGGATTGCCATGCGGCTGGAAAGCCTCAGCTCGGCTGAAGACCGGGTTGGCCATGGGATCCTCCTGTGAAAATCGTGGTGACCTCTACTGTAAACAACGCCGCGAGGACGTGAAACCTTCCCCGTACTGCGGGACGACATTCGGACCACCCCGACGACTGGGGTCGTACACACCGCATAGCTGGTGCATCTTCGGGTACCCCCGACGGGATTCGAACCCGCACTGGGACGGGTTTAAGCCGTCTGCCTCTGCCGTTGGGCTACGGGGGCCAGGGAGAAGGTCACCTCCCCTGCGCCAGCATCGCCAGCGCCATGCCGTCAAGGATATCGGTCTCCGAGACGACGAGTTCCCCCGCCGTCGTCCGATGACACACCTCGTCGATGATGAGAGCACCGCCGCAGAGAACCTCGGCACGGCGTCGCCTCAATGGCCCCATCTGCTCAACCTCGTCGACCGTCGACGCAAGCAGTGTGTCTGCCAGGCCTGCCACCTGGTCTGCTGTCAACACCGAACGGTGAACCTTGGCTCGGTCGTACTCCGTCAGCCCCTGATTGATCGCCGAAAGACTCGTGACCGTTCCGGCGACCCCGACGACGGTGTGTGCGGTGGCCATGTCGACAGGGCATTCAGTGAGCATCTCCCGGACGTAGGTGCGTGCCTCGTCGATTTGTTCGGCGGTGGGCGGATCGTCGTGCAGGAAGCGTTCTCGCAGCCGCACGGAGCCGATGTTGAGGCTCACCTGGGAGTCGATCTTGGTTTCACGGCCCAGCACCAGCTCTGTGGAGCCGCCACCACAGTCGATGACGAGGACGGGCTCCTCACTCACCTCGATCCCCGACATCGCGCCGGCGAAGGACAGACCTGCCTCCTCGCTGCCCGCGATAACCTCCGCGTCGACACCAAGGGCCTTGCGTACCCCGGCGAAGAACTCATCCCGGTTGGAGACGTCGCGGGCGGCCGAGGTCGCGACGAAGCGAACGTCGTCGCAGTGGTGTTCGGTGATGGCCCGGGCGAAGGTTCGGCAGGCCACGAAGGTACGTTCCAGGGCGTCAGGATGGAAGGCTCCGGTGGTGTCGACCCCCTGGCCGAGTCTGACCAGCTCCAAATCCCTGGCCTGCTCGACGAGATGTCCGTCGGGGCCGGCCGAGGCAATCAGTAGGCGGATGGAATTCGTCCCGCAGTCAATGGCTGCGACGGTGCGATCACCAGTCATGTCGTCCTCCTGTCACTCCGGGTCGTGGTGTTCGGGCGAGCATGGGTTGCACCAGAACTCCCCCAGCTCCTCGACGACTTCGTCACCAAAGGGGTTGACGCCTGGGCCGGCAGCCAGGGCGTGTCCAGCCAGGGCATGAAGGCACTTGACGCGGGTCGGCATGCCGCCGGCGGAGACCCCATCGATCTCGGGGACGGGGTCCAGACCGGCCACCTCGCCAATCCGAGTGCGGTCGGCGAGGTAGGCCTGGTGGGCGCGTCGGTACTGCTCGGCGAGTCCCTCGTCCTCACCAAGTCGTTCGGTCATCTGGGTCATCAGCCCGGAGGACTCGAGGGTGCCGATGAGGGAGGCTGCACGCGGGCAAGTCAGGTAGTAGGTCGTCGGGAAGGGAGTGCCATTGGGCAGCCTGGGCTCGGTCGCAATGACCGCGGGCTTCCCGCAGCCACATCGCCAGGCCACGCCAGCGACGCCTCGTGGCTCGCGACCAAGCTGGTCCCGGACGGCCTGACGGTCGTCCTCGGTGAATTCTTCAAGCATGGTCACCTCATCGATGGGAGGGGCTCGGGGAGGACGACTTCGCCGAGGGAGTAGGTGTGATCATCGCTCTCGGGGTGGCCGTGGGCGGTGCGGGATGGTCAACGTCCTGGATCGATTCGGCGGCTTGCCTCCACCAGTGGACGTCAGCGCTGGCCTCGGTCGCGGGGTCCTTCTCATCCAGTGAGGTCGTCGATCCGATGACCTTGCCGTTCTCCGCGATGACCTGGTAGCCGGTCTCTCCCGGCATCACCCAACCGAGTTGGGCTCTCGCCTGTGCGCGTACATAGTCGGGATCATGCCACCTCCTGACCTCGTCCTGGAGGGTCGAGATGGAGGAACGCGCTTCGGCCTCGTCGTCCTGGATGCGGGAGATCTGGGAGCGCTGGGAGAAGTAAATACCCAAACTGGGCGTGATCATGACGAGCACCAGCAGGACCGCAGCTCCCATGACGACTGCCCGCAGCGTCAGGCCGAATCGACGAGGCTCTTCGTGCTTGGGAGCGTGGTTTCGCGGCGGCTCCGTACGAGTTGTGCGCTCATAGTTACCGCGGTTCCTCGTGCCGGAACGATTCGGGGAGGATGAGCGCGTCCGTCCTCCGTCCGGTCGCTGGGACCGTCCGGACGGGCGATTTCGGTTGCTCGGTGTGCTGGCCATCGTGGTCCATCATGACACGACCGCCCCGGAAACACCGGGCGGTCGTGTCATGTCAGGTGCCGGGATCAGCACCTTGTGACGTCAATCAGGCCTGAAAACACGGGAAGGCAGTAGCACCGGCGGACTCGGCAGGGTCACCCAGCTCCTCATCGATGCGCAGCAACTGGTCGTACTTGGCGATGCGCTGCGCCACGAGGGGGGTTCGACGTCGCGCTCCTGCGCACCCACCCCTGTGCTTCGGGGTCGGATACCGGGAGTCAGGAAGGCCCGCCATCGCCTCCATCATGACGCACACCAGCCGAAACGGGCGACAACCAACCACCCCCGCCCCGAGGAGGTGTCCTCACGGGGCGGGGGCGGTCCGCTGCGACAGGTGCGGCGTTCTCTCAGACCCCAGTGCGGGGAAGTGCGAGACGCATGCCGTGAGTCACACGGTGCGCACTCGTCGGGGCCATCGGCCGGTCGGCCGCCGTCACGGACGACACAGGAACCGAAGAGTGCGTCGCAGACGACACAGGGGCCGGATGCGTGGCCGTCACGGACGGAGCCGAGGGCGAGACCGAGCTGGACGCGCTCGGCCCAGGCGAGACCGGACTCGACACACTCGGCCCAGGCGAGGTGGTCGCCGGGCACGACGGCGTCCGACCAGCGCGGTGGGCGGCGATGGCCTCGTCACCCACGAGGAAGGTGAGGCACTCGGGCCGACTCGAGACCTCGTGGCCTCCCACACGGCTGGTGTAGCTCGCCTTGAGCAGGTAGGCACCCGGCTTGCTGAACGCCCATGAGGCGTGCGCGTGGGTCGGTTCCGGGATCGTCATGGACACTCGACCGTGCCGCGAATCGATGAGGTGGTCAAGACTTCCGGTCAGCGAATCGGCTGTGAAGACGTCGTAGGCACCCCCGGCCGGAAGCACGGCAGGCTCGAGTTTGAGGGTCGCCGGTCCCGCCCCGGTGCCGGCCAAGGCGTTCGTCGACCACCCGGGCCACACGTGGACGTTGTCATTGACCTGCGGCAGCATGTGGACGAGGCCGCCCTTCTTGCCGAGGAAGTCGAACCGCGGGTCAGCCATGAACCCGGCCGTCGGACGGCGTCGACGAGCCGAGTCGGGCACCGCCAGGGCGACCGAACCGATGGACCGGTCCACCGACTGCTTGGCGTGGCTGAGGGTGTCGTCACCCACGACCGCCCCGAGCCGACCGCCGTCAAAGGTCGCCTTGAGGTCGACGTGCCCATGCTCGAGCAGGACCGGCGCGGTGAGCACCGAGGAGGACGCAGAAGTGGACGCAGAGGGTGTCGGAGTCGGGGTGAGGCTCGGAGTCGGGGTCACGGTCGGGGCCGACGTGGGAGTCGCGGTGGGAGTCGCGGTCGCCCCCGCATCACTCATGGGGAGCTCACCGTTGCGATGCAGGGTCAACGAGTCCTTCGGCAACGGCACGGTGACGTCGATCGATCCTCCGGGGGCCTTGACAAGGGCGTGGGGAGCGATCTTGAGCTTGAGGTAGTAACCGCCACAGACGTCACCATCGTTCGAGACCGTCAACTCGCCGTGCTCGTCGGTCACCCCGTACACCTGACAGGTCGAGTACTTCGCGTCCGGCGCATCGTAATAGCCGCCGTCGATGTTCGCCCGGTACCGGGGGTCGGAGAGCTTGATTTTGGTGACGAAGGGCTTGTCGCTGTCCTCGTCGGGCTTGCCGGGAGTGACGTCGACACTCCACTTCACCGCCTTGGTCGGCATGTACTCCTTGAGGTCGAAGGCTGGCGCCGGATCCTGGGAGTGTGGCGTCGGCAGAGTATCCAGGCCCGTGGCCGACGTCGTCGAGGCGGATTTCTGACCAAACTGGTAGGCAAGCTGGCTGGAGGCCCACCGCGGAGCAGTGGACCCTGCGGCCGGCACGAAGACCGCCTGGAACTTGGAGGTTCCCGAACCGATCATCTCGCTCCAGGTGGCACGTCCTCCGTGGACCGGCACCTCGACCAGATGGAACCCGTCGATGAAGAAGGTCACCGTGCCCTCGGCTGCAGTGTCGCCGGCGTCAAAGACGAGGTCGGTGAGCTGGTCGTCGGCGGGCTTGTCACGGCCGGTGTGCGGCTTCATGGTGAAGGTGTACGGAGTGCTCGGCTTGCCCGAGTGCGCTGCGGCGAAGCGGTCCTCGAGCGGCGTCGTCGCCTTATCGGCCGGGCGAGTACCGCCGACCTGCCACACCAGGGTCGAGGTCTTCGAGGCGATGAGACGTCCGTCCTTGCCCCGAGCGGTCGTCCGGTAGTCGACGACGTAGCGACCGGGCTTGGTGAAGGCGGTGACGTTGTGCGTGTGGTTGCCAGGCGTGAGGTATGAGGACCGGTAGCTGGGGTCGTGGCTCGACAGCAGGCGATTCAGCGAGTGGTCCCAAGCGTTGAAGGCCTCCATCCGTCCGGGCCCGGAGAACCCGACGACATCGAGCGAGAAGGACCCGTCACGGAAGGTGTCGGCCGGAATCTTGTCGTCAGCGCCGAATCCGGCCCAGATCGGGGTGTTGTGGTCACCGGCGATGTGAGGGGCTGCGTACCAGCGTCGGCCATGGTCGGACAGGGGCGCGAAGGCCGGGTCATCGGGAACGGTGAACATGAACTTCTGCTCGGGACGCAACAGGGTGCTGTAGCCACGGCCGATCCAGTTGACAGTGCCGTCGAGCGGGACCGCCGTCATGTGCGCTTCGTTCTTGAGGACGAAATGGCCGTCCTCCCAGTACGTCTTGGGGGCGTCGACGTGGGCTTCGGTCGTGACAACCTTGCCGTCGTCGGGTCCGGCATGGCCGGCCGGTGCCCCGGCGAAGAGGACCGCAGCGGCCAAGGCCGCCGACAGCGCTCCGAGGGTGCGAGTGGGGTGCATCAGAGCTCCTTCCTAGTGAGCCCGTACAGGATACCCTAGAATGATTCTCGTTTGCATCTTCGGCGGCTGGCCCGGTCAAGGACATGGCTCGGCCCGGCCCCGTGGGAGCCGGGCCGAGCCGTCGTCAGTCGATCTCAGGCGTTGAAACGCGGGAAGGCAGAAGCGCCGGCGTACTCAGCGGAGTCGCCCAGCTCCTCCTCGATGCGCAGCAACTGGTTGTACTTGGCGATGCGCTCGCCGCGGGCCGGGGCACCGGACTTGATCTGGCCGGTCGACAGAGCGACGGCAAGATCGGCGATGGTGGTGTCCTCGGTCTCACCGGAACGGTGCGACATCATGCAGCGGTAGCCGTTACGGTGGGCCAGCTCGACGGCGTCGATGGTCTCCGAGAGGGAGCCGATCTGGTTGACCTTGACGAGCAGGGCGTTGGCGGCCTTGGTCTCGATGCCCTTGGCGAGGCGCTTCGGGTTGGTGACGAACAGGTCGTCGCCGACGATCTGGATCTTGTCGCCGAGCTTCTTGGTGAACTCGGCCCAGCCGTCCCAGTCCTCCTCGTCCAGCGGATCCTCGATGGAGACCAGCGGGTACTTGGCGACGAGACCCTCGTAGTACTCGATCATCTCGGCGGAGGACTTGGCCTGACCCTCGAAGCTGTATTTGCCGTCCTCGAAGAACTCGGAGGCAGCGACGTCGAGAGCGAGGGCGACATCCTTGCCGGGCTCGAAGCCGGCAGCCTTGATGGCGTCGAGGATGAGGTCCAGAGCGGCAGCGTTGCTGGGCAGGTTCGGGGCGAAGCCACCCTCGTCTCCCAGGCCGGTGGCCAGGCCCTTGTCCTTGAGGACCTTCTTGAGGGAGTGGTAGACGGCAGCACCCCACTCGTAAGCCTGCTTGAAGGACTCAGCGCCGATCGGAGCGATCATGAACTCCTGGATGTCGACGTCGGAGTCGGCGTGAGCGCCACCGTTGAGGATGTTCATCATCGGAACGGGGAGCACGTGGGAGTTCGGTCCGCCCAGGTATTGGTAGAGAGGAAGGTCAGCCGAGTCAGCGGCAGCGTGAGCGGCGGCCAGGGAGACACCGAGGATGGCGTTGGCGCCCAGCTCGCCCTTGTTGTCAGAGCCGTCGAGCTCGATCATGATCTGGTCGATGATGCGCTGCTCGCTGGCGTCGCAGCCGAGCACCTCCTCGGCGATCTTCTCGTTGACGTTCTCAACAGCCTTGAGAACGCCCTTGCCGGAGTAGCGCTCCTTGTCGCCGTCGCGCAGCTCAACGGCCTCGAACTGACCGGTCGACGCGCCGGAGGGAACCGCAGCGCGGGCCTCGGTGCCGTCGTCGAGGATCATCTCGACCTCAACGGTCGGGTTGCCGCGGGAGTCGAGGATCTCACGGGCTTCGATGAATTCGATGGTTGCCATGGACCAACCTTTCAGAGAGGATCTTTGCGTCCACCCCAAAGCGTATCGAAGCCTGCCAACCAGCGGTATTTCAGGGCGCCTCATCACTTGTCGCCGTGGCCGTCAGAGAGTTTTCGGTGATGACGAATTCGTAGGTGACGTCGGCAGGAGCCTCGATCAGCAGGTCGATCTTCTCGTTCTGTGTCCGCTTGCCGTAGCTGAGATGGGCGTAGCCCTCATGGCACGAGGTGGACTTGGCCGAGTCGTCGTTCTCGGTCACCGTGATTTGAGCGTCAGTGGTGTCGCACAGGAAGTAGTAGTCGGTGACAGTCCCGGCCTTGACGGTGATGGCCTGGGAGGTGTTCCCGGTGACGACGCGATCACTGACGATCCCGGTCAGGCCTGGCAGGTATCTGTTCATACCTCCCCTGCGCGGTGTTGCCGCCGCATCAGCGTTCGGATTGATCTCCTCCGGAGTTGGTTTTCGGCCCGAGGAGATCGGGGACACCGTAGATGCAGGAGCTTCCGGCACGTCCGAGACCTCGGTCAGACCAGCGGGGTCATTGTCGCTGCCCTTGCATCCGGTCAATACAGACATGGTGACGACGGCGACGAGCATCGTTGTCAGGGTTCGTCGCATCGTTCACCTCCTCCGTTTCTCGGTCAACGGTAGTGATGGTGGAACCTCAACACCACGTGAGGCCCGGCGTAGAGAGACCATCAGGTCTTGGTGGCCTTCCTGGCGATGCCGATTGTGTAGGTAATCTCGGGGGCGGCGTCGATACTCACGACGATCGTCTGGTCCTTGATGGGCAGAGGCTGCGCGGATCCATCGAGGTCTCCTCTCCTCATCACAAAGGATTTTCCCTCAGGTAATACCGCGTATGGTTCAGTGTCCCTCGGCGTCTCGGATGTCGCTCTCGAGCCTGCGCAATCGATCGCGCAGAGCTTGGTCGGCGTCGACGCCGCTAGCCTGGGCACGGGCGATGAGGGTCAGGAGTTCATCTCCGGTCTGCTCGGCGGTGATGGGTTCCTCATGCAGTTCGACGTCCACGCCCCGGCTGCGAGCCCGTGAGATGACCTTGGCGCTGCGGGCCACGCTCGACAGCGAGTGCGCGATGCCATCGAGGCTGGAGGTGCGTCCCTTGGCCGCTGCCTTGCGTGCCTCCCACGCGGCGTCGAGGTCCTCGGGGACGTCCTCGTCCGAGAAGACATAAGGATGACGGGTCACGAGTTTGGCAACGATCCCACCGACGACTTCGTCAATGTTGAAGACGCCCTCCCCCTCCGCGATGCGCGCGTGAAAGACCACTTGGAGCAATAGGTCGCCCAATTCCTCGACGAGGTCGTCGTCAGTGCCGGCCTCGATGGCATCGACGACCTCTCCGGTCTCCTCGACCAAATAGGTCACGAGGGAGCGATGGGTCTGGCTGCGATCCCACGGGCACTCGTCGCGCAACCTCGCCATGACGGCGACGAGGTCGGAGAAATCAGCCCTCGGCCGGGAGTCGTCCGACGCCATCAGGATCAGGAGCGAGAGGTGAAGGGGTCCGACAGTGAGGAGCTCCCGTGGACCGCAAGGTTCTTGGCGTCCCAGGTGCCCAACCGCGGATTCGTCTTGACCTCGACCGCAGCCAGGTCGGCCATGGCCTTCTTCTCACCCTCGCGGTCGAACAGATGGAACAGGCCGGCGAAGTCACGGACCATCGCATGGCAGACCGGGTCGGAGGTGAGTGCCGTCATGCCATTGCGGGCGATGACCTGGTCACGCTGGGCATTGGAGAGCTTCTCCCCGCTGTTGTCCAGGACCTCCTGGGCGACGGCACCACGAATGACCGTCGAGGAGATGACCTGGCGAGGGGTGAGCTCCGTGCTGGGATTGATGTACTTCGAGCAGTGATCCGCTGCCTCGTCGATCGACTTCATCGACACCGTTGTGTTCCCCACCGTGGCCGCGGTGTTGGGGGAGCTCGCGCACCCGGACAACCCTGCTATACCGAGGAATCCGGTCACTGCGACAGCGACCATGCGGATCGGCATGGGACGCGACAACGCCATGGGGCAACCCTCCTGAATTCGGTGCCGCGCCTTCGGCACGGCGAAGAAGCCTGTCAGCAGCATCCTACGACGGGACTCTCGGCTTCCGCGCCCGACCCGTTAGTGTGGCAACCGACCCGGCGACGACGGCCCCGAGGAACCACGCCGCTCCCACCGGACTCGCGCCAGAGCTGACAACCCAGTTCCACCACGCCTCGTGGCCGTATCCGCGTCCCGTTAGCACTCCAATCAGGAACATACTCACAGCAGGCATCGAGGCAAGCCCCCGCGACATGAAACGCGCACACAATAGGGTCAGTCCCATACCGATCATGACATTGCGCGAGGTCACCAAACCCACCTCGATGAGGCCGGGACACACGATGGTAGCCAGCAGCGGCAAGGCTGCGGCAACCATAAGCCCAACATCGGCCCAACGCACCGGACGCCGAGATCTCAACTCCAACTCGACCGGATTCCTGGCCACTGACCAGCCGTGAGCCACAATGACGACAAGGGAACCGAAGAACACCAGCGGCGCCCGCAGTGCGACCCCTCCGAAGATGACCGGAATATCACGAATCGACCTCCCGGTGAGGACCACCAGGACCGCCATACCGACCGAACACGCCAACACAATTGCGACGCCGCGGTTTTTGCACCACCAAATCATCGCACCTCACCGCCCACCGCCCCGACACCTTCACCGGCACGAGGACAGCCTAGTGGCAACAACGTTCACCGCCTTCGCCTGCTGGGCAGCAGGCTGTGTGAGGACTTCCTGCGCCCAATGCCACTGGTCTGTGGGAATACTCCCATCCCTCACGTCTTTCTCCGATAGCCCCAAGGCTCGTGCACCCGACAACTGCAGCCACGCTCGGTAACGCCCTTGGTCGACCGTGGCCCACGCCGGGGTCTCGACGTTCTCACGTTCCAGACATGGTGCCGTGGCAAGATCACTCGTCAAGGACCCCAGCAGGTCGTCCGGAGCTGGGGATGACCGCCCAAGATAGATGTACTCGATCCGGTCATCGCGCGAACCCGATGATGCGGAATCCGGGAGGCTCGCCTCGGTGATGACCTCGGGCAGTGTAACGCCTGCCTGCCGCCAGACCGGAAACACCGTGGCCACAACGGGCTTGAACCTGGCGGCGGCAGCCTCGTGCTCGGGCCACACACAGACCTTTGCCTTGGCCACCACGTCACAATGTAAACCATGGGTTCGCGGCGCGATGGGGTCGGGGCCCATCCCCCGAACCATGCTGGCACCACCCACCAGGCCACCCGCGACCAGAACGGCCACTAATCCGGCGACCATACGAGGACGGGGACCCATGGCACGACCACGTGTCCACAGCACGAGGAGACTTGCCGCCAGCACACTGGCGAGCACCGTCCACGTCGCCAAAATGGCACGCCACGACAGCGTACTGTTGACGCTGCAACACGAGGGCCAGCCTCCGGTCAAGTGTCGCAGCCACAAGGTCTGGCTGGCTGGAAGCATGATGAGCCACAAGACCGGAACCATGAGACTCAGTGGCACCGACAGCGCGGGACGCACAGCGACTCCGACCGCCATTCCGGCCAAGGCCCACACCCACGCAGTGGCGATGGTCGTCACGATGACGGGCACGGCGTCAATGCTGGTAAACGCCCCATCACGGATGAAGATCACTACGTCCAAGGCGGTGGGAACGACCACCGCAGAGGCCCATGGTGCTGCCATGATGGCGAACCGAGACCGACGCGCTACTCCGGAAAGCACCCCACCGGTTTGGAGCCGATGACCTTCCCAGGCACCGGCAGCACAAGAGAGCGCAGCAACGAGCAGCAGACTGTAGGCGTCGCGGGTGGCCGATGCGAGGGCGTATCCCTTGGCGGCCGGGACGTCGAAGTGTGTCATGGAGATGAGAGCCATGACCGGCGCCAGCCAGATGCCTGGTGAGACCCGGATGCGCGTCAACCAGGTTATGCCCGCACCGATTCGACGAGGCCAAGGTAGGAACGTTCGGCACGGTTGGGACCCGGTTTCGAAAGATTGATGAACTCATCGGGCGTTCCTGTGAAGATGACGCAGCCCTCATTCATGACGACCACATGGTCGTAGAGGTCCTCGATGTCGTCGACCAGATGTGTTGACACGACGACGACCTGGTCTTCAGATGGCACCGATTTGAGGACCTCTCGGAAGGAATGGCGTTGGGCTGGGTCGAGACCTGCGGTTGGCTCATCCAACAGGAGAACCTGCGGGTTCGCCACCAAGGCTTGGGCAAGACCGACACGGCGTAACTGTCCTCCTGATAGGCGCGACACCCGCGAGGACGCCTTGTCAGAGAGGTTGACCGCCGCCAGCACCTCCACAGCTCGGCTCTGCGCATCCCGACGCGACAGGCCCGCTAGCCAGCCGGAATAGGCCACCTGTTCATCGACACGGAGTCCGGGTATCGGTGGTACATCCTGGGGCATGAGTGCGACCTGCGACCACGAGGGCGACACCAGTCCCGGGGAATCAGGCAGGACTACCAGTCCAACAGATGGTTTAAGTATTCCTGCCATGATTCGAAACAGCGTCGACTTCCCAGCACCATTGGGGCCCAGAAGGACGGTTTTCCCACCATGAAACTCACAGTCGAAACCATGGAAAATTTTACCGTGTCGACCATAGGAAAAATAAACTCCTTCGATCTTCACCTCAGATTCCAACAGTCCGCGTTTCATAACATTCGGCCTTGGTGAAACATCAATAACTGATTGCCATCGAGGGGAGCGACACCACCGAGCTGCCATTAATCCCCTTCACCGTCAGGTGATGTTTACCAGCAGGCTGTACCCCCAACCCGTATGAGTAGCTGAATACTTGCGCATTAACACCTTGCTGTAATTCGACCATCGATCCGCATAGGAAAACGAACGCTTTGGCGTCTTGTCAACTCTTTGCACCTTGGGTTGGTGCCTCCTGCACCTCCAACACCCCCCTGACGAGTTCTCCCGCCCAGTTGAGCAGTTCCTGACCCGTCAGAGACTGCCCCCCGATCCGCGCGGTAGTCGGTTTGGGAACCATAACGATACCTGCCGCCTGCTTGACCACTGACCCCGGATACAGCCTCTTGAGTCGCATCACGCGCGACTCCGGCAGATGGACCGGGGAAAAGCGGATGTTGCGGCCGGACGGAACCACCTCATGGACACCTGCCCGACGACACAGCAGGCGGAACCGCGCCACCCCGAGGAGGGCCAGTACCGGCTCGGGCATCGGACCGTAGCGATCGACGAGCTCGGCGGCGATGGCGTCGACCTCCTCGTCTCTGCGCACCTCGGCCAACCTCTTGTACATCTCTAGACGAAGCCGCTCAGTCTCGACATACTCGACTGGCAGGTTGGCGTCAACCGGGAGTTCGATGCGCATTTCGGGTTCGTCGGCGGCACTGGCGTCACCACGGAACTCCGCGACGGCGTCACCCACCAGACGGATGTAGAGATCGAATCCGACGTCAGCGATGTGACCAGACTGCTCGCCGCCCAACAGGTTTCCGGCGCCGCGAATCTCGAGGTCCTTCATGGCGATGGCCATACCGGCCCCCAGATCGGTGTGGGCGGCCATTGTCGCCAGGCGATCGTGGGCGGTCTGGGAGAGCGGCTTGTCAGCCGGGTAGAGGAAGTAGGCATAGCCACGCTCACGGGAACGGCCGACACGCCCGCGCAACTGGTGTAGCTGGGACAGCCCCATGCGGTCCGCGCGGTCGATGAGCAGGGTGTTGGCCGTGGAGATGTCGATACCCGACTCGACGATGGTGGTGCAGACCAGCACATCGGCGCGACGCTCCCAGAAGTCCACCATGATCTGCTCGAGCTGCTTCTCGTTCATCTGGCCGTGGGCGGTGACGATCCGTGCCTCCGGGACGAGTTCGCGCAGTTTGGCCGCCGTCTTCTCGATGGACTGCACCCGGTTGTGGATGTAGAAGACCTGACCCTCACGAGCCAACTCGCGACGGATGGCCGCAACCACCTGACCCTCGTCGTAGGGGCCGGCGAAGGTGAGCACCGGATGACGCTCCTCCGGAGGCGTGGCGATCGTGCTCATCTCACGGATACCGGTCACCGCCATTTCCAGGGTGCGCGGGATCGGGGTGGCGCTCATCGCCAGCACGTCGACGTTAACCCTCATGCGCTTGAGGGCCTCCTTGTGCTCGACACCGAAGCGCTGTTCCTCGTCGACGATGACCAGGCCAAGGTCCTTGAACTCGACTTCCTTGGCCAGCAGACGATGGGTGCCGACGACGACGTCAACCGTGCCGCGCTTGATCCCCTCCAAGGTCTCGCGGGCCTCGGCGTCGGTCTGGAATCGAGACAGGGCTGCGACCTTGACCGGGAACCCTGCGTAGCGCTCGGTGAAGGTCTGGAAGTGCTGCTGCACCAAAAGGGTGGTTGGCACCAGCACGGCCACCTGTTTGCCGTCCTGGACGGCCTTGAAAGCAGCGCGCACCGCGATCTCAGTCTTGCCGTAACCGACGTCGCCACAGACCAGACGGTCCATCGGGACGACCTGTTCCATGTCATGCTTGACGTCGGCGATGGTGGTGAGCTGATCAGGGGTCTCGACGTAGGCGAAAGCGTCCTCCAGCTCCCGCTGCCAGGCGGTGTCGGGGCCGAAGGCGTGGCCCTTGGTGGCCTGCCGGGCAGCGTAGAGCTTGATGAGTTCAGCGGCGATCTCACGGACCGCCTTGCGGGCACGAGACTTGCGCTTGCGCCAGTCGGCGCCACCCATCCGGTCCAGGCTGGGGGCGTCACCACCGACGTAGCGGGTCACCTGGTCCAGGGAGTTGACGGGGACGAAGAGACGGTCGCCGGGCTGACCCTTCTTGGAGGGGGCGTACTCGATGACGAGGTACTCGCGGGTGGCACCACCGACGGTGCGCTGCACCATCTCCACGTATCGGCCCACACCGTGCTGCTCATGGACGACGAGGTCGCCGGACTTGAGCTCAAGCGGCTGGATCTGATTGCGACGGCGTCGGGGCATGCGCCGCTCGCCACTGACGGCTGGGTCCTGGGAGTCAGCGAGGTCTCCGGTGGAGGCCACGAGCAGTTTGAGGGAATCCGCGGCGAAACCATGACGCTGATGCAGCCGGACGACCTGGACGCTTGGCTCGGTGATGTCGGCGTCGACCTCGTCGACCAGCTTGGCCGCGACGTGATGTTCACCGAGCAGCTCCGCCATGCGCTTGGCGATGCCCTCACCCTCGGCGCACAGCACGACCGTCCAGCCCTCACCGAGTCTGGTGGTGAGATCCTTGACGGCCGCCTCCACGTCTCCGCGCCACGGCTCGACGGCCTCCAGATGCGGGTTGACGGTGCGTGGGGCGGTCGTGACGTCGTCGTCGGCAAGGGCATCCGTGGCAGGGGCGTCCAGGGCGAAGGAGGACATCGACCACCACGCCATGCCGCGCTCGAGGCAGTGGGCCCTCACATGGGCCAGGCTGCGGTATCCCGAGGCCGCCAGGTCGATCGGGGCCTGACCACCACCGGCGGCAGCCGCCCACCCGGCTCCCAGGAATTCTTCGGAGGTGCGGACCAGGTCCGCTGCCCGGGAGCGCACCATCTCGGGGTCCGAGAGGACGACCATGGCGTGCTCGGGAAGGACGTCGACGAGCAGCTCCATCTCGTCGACCAGGGCTGGCATGAGGGCTTCCATCCCTTCGACGGCCTGACCATCGGCGATCCGTTCCAGCATGTCCGCCAGTTCGGGGTGGTCCGGTAACAGGGTCCTGGCCCTGGAACGGACCTCGTCGGTGAGGGTGAGCTCACGACACGGAGCGCAGATGAGCTCCCGGTGGGTTTCGTCGGTGGATCGCTGATCGGCCACCGCGAAGGAGGTCATCTCCTCGATCTCGTCACCGAAGAAATCGATACGAACCGGGTGCTCCAGCACCGGCGGGAAGACATCGACGATGCCGCCGCGTACCGCGAATTCGCCTCGGCGTTCCACCATGTCGACCCGGCTGTAGGCGGCATTGACGAGTTCTGCCGCCAGATCGGTGAGATCGTGCTCCTCCCCCACAGCCAGACGGACGGGCTTGATGCGGCCCAGCCCGGCCACCTGGGGCTGAAGCAGGGATCGCACCGGGGCGACGACGACCTGCGGCACCTCTCCTTCTGTGCCGCACAATCGGCGCAACACCTCCATCCGCCGACCAACGGTGTCAGTGCGGGGACTCAACCTCTCGTGGGGCAGCGTCTCCCAGGATGGGTAGTAGCAGACGTCATCGGGGCCGAGCCACGTCTCCAGGGTAGCCACCGACTCCTCAGCCTCCCGGAAGGTGCTCGTCACCAACAGCACCGGCAACCGTCCGGAACCAGTGAGCGCCTGGCTGAGCACAGCAGCCACGGCCGGACGGGCAGACGGAGCCACCTGCAGGTCGAGAGTGGGGGTACGCCGGGTCAGAGCGTCCTCCACGGAATGGGAGAGCACCGGCTCGCGGGAAAGAAGGGAGGTCAATCCGCCAGAAGTCACCGAAATAGGGTACGTGATGGCACCGACGACTACCCGACCGTCACGTTCTGCGCTGGTCTCCCTGACTCGCCAACCCATAGCATGTCGACGTGAGCACCCCACCCATGCAGTACCCACTCGCCCCCAAACCAGTTCGACGCGGCGGAGTCCTGCCGATCGTCATCACCATTCTCGGAGCGTTCGTCATCCTCCTCATGGTGGCCGTCATCGGCGCCGGATCGCCACCATACTTCATCGTCGGCGCGATCCCGTCGACTGCAGCCCTCATCGTGTGCCTGCTGTGCTACCGATGGCTCGACAAGTGGGAGCCAGAACCCGCCCGTCTCACCGTGATGGCATTGATCTGGGGAGGGTCAGCAGCCGTCATCTTCTCCATGCTCGTCGAGGCAGCCGTTCCTGCCAGCGAATTCGGCACCGCCGCCGTCGTCGCGCCACTCGTCGAGGAGTTCGCCAAGGCCTCGGTCTTCGTGCTGCTCGTCACTGGACTGCGCAAGCTGGAGCTCACCTCTCTTACCGACCACATCTTCTACGCCGGGGTGTGCGCCCTGGGCTTCGCCTTCGTGGAGAACCTGGGATATTTCGCGACTGCTGAGGGGACGGGAGACATCGTCGTCATGGCCCTGGTGCGCACCGGGTTCGGTGTCTTCGGCCACCCGCTCTACACCACCGCGACGGCGGTCGGCGTCTGGGCATGGCGCAACAAGGGCGGATTCTGGAGGGTCGTTCTGGGTTATCTCGTCGCCTGCCTGATGCATGGTCTGTGGAACGGCGGTCCGACTCTGGTGGCAAGTGCCATGGGGCTGGGCGTCAACGGCCAGTTGACGGCGATGGTCCTCATCTACGTGGTGCTCTTCGTCCCGGTGTTCATCGGCACCGTCGTCATGACGACTCGTAACCGTCGCAAGGAGTCCGAGGCCGTGCGCTCCCAGCTTCCGCTCATGGTTGAGGCCGGCCTGGTGACTCCCGCCGAGGCGGACATGATCGCAGATCCGGGCAAGCGTCGCGCCGTGCTCGCTGATTCGGGCAAGCACGGCAGGGCTGCGAAGCGCAGTCAGGAACGGACCATCACTGCTGTCACGGAAGCCGCACTCGCGCAGCACCGCATCGCCAAGGGCGAGGGAGGCCCCGAGCTGGTGCGCCGACGTGATCAGCTCTCGGAATGGCTGCGGGCACGCCCCGACAAGTTGGGCCAGCTGCCCTTCATGCCGCAGTTTCCGCAGATCCAGCCTCCGTCGAGCTGGTGAGCGTCAGGAATTGAAACGGTTCTGGGCCACCGTCAGTCCGTGGGTGATGATCGTCTCGACGGCGTCGGCGGCCATGGCCACCTGAACGTCCATGTCAGCGCGCTGCTTGGCGGGAACGCGGGCCAGTACCCAGTCGGCAGGGTCCTGACGGCCCGGAGGACGACCTACACCAACCCGCACCCGAATGAAGTCACCGGTGTGCAGATGGGCTCGAATGGACTTCAACCCGTTGTGTCCGTTGTCCCCGCCTCCGCACTTGAGACGTAGACGGCCAGGGTCGAGATCGATCTCGTCATGGATGACGACGAGGTGATCAGGGGTGATACCTGCGAAGCCCGCGACCTTGCGGACGGCGATCCCCGACTCATTCATGTAGGTACGGCTGCGCATCAAGGTGACGATCTGGGCGTCCGCAGCCGGGACGCCGAGACCAGCCGAGCCGATGCGAGTGCGAGCCAGCTCAGCCCGCTGCCCACGGGCCGACGAGAGCTTCTCGTCGGCCCGACGGCACAACTCGGTGATGACGTCCACCCCGACGTTGTGTCGGGTGCCGTCATAGCGCGGGCCCGGGTTGCCGAGCCCGATCACGAGCCAGGAAGGGCTCACTCGTCCTCGGCCTTCATCTCGGACCCGCCCTCGGCGTCCTCACCCTCGGACTCCTCATCCTCGGCGTGCTCGGTCTCCGGGAAGGCGACGGTGGCAGCGACGGCCTCCGGGTCACCCTTGAAGGTGGTGCCCTCGGGGAGCTTGACGTCGCCGAGGTAGATGGTGGTGCCGGCTTCGAGGCCGGTGACGTCGATCTCGATGAGCTCCGGGATGTTGAGCAGGTCGGCCTCGACCTCGATCTCGTTGAACTCGGTCATGGCGATGGTGCCAGGAGCCGACTCACCGGTGATGCGCAGGGCGACGTTGACGTCAACCTTCTCGCCACGACGCACGGCCAGCAGGTCGACGTGACGGACGAAGCCCTTGAGAACGTCACGCTGGACGTCCTTCGGCAGGGCGAGCACGGGCTCCTTGCCCTCGATCTCGATCGACAGCAGCGGGTTCTCGGTACGCAGCGCGAGGAGGGTGGCGTGGCCCTCGAGGGTCACATGGATCGGGTCGTGGTCGCGACCGTACATGACGGCGGGAACCTTGTCGTCACGACGGATGCGACGAGCAGCGCCCTTACCGAACTCGGTACGCTCTTCGGCCTTGAGGTGAATGATGTCTGCCATGGTAGTTTCTCCTTCTCGTTGACGTGAAACGGCTCGACGAGAGGATGCCCAATCGGGCGGCCAGTCGATCACGGACCTTGCGGTCCCTCGCCAAGCAGGGCCACTGTACGGCACGACGACGTCGTCCCCCAAATGCAAAGCCGCCCACAGCACAAGCGGTGCCATGGGCGGCTGAGCTGTCGTGTCAGCGGAACAGGCTGGTGACCGACCCGTCCTCGAAGACCTCCTGAATCGCCTTCGCGATGAGCGGGGCGATGGACAACACCGTCATCGAGGGGATGTTGATGTCGTCACGGATCCTGAGCGTGTTGGTGACGATGAGCTCCTCGATCGGGGAATTGTTGATGCGCTCAGCAGCCGGATCCGACAGGATCGGGTGAGTGGCGGCCGCGATGACGCGCTTGGCACCGCGCTTCTTGAGGGCCGAGGCAGCCTGGCACATCGTGCCGGCGGTGTCGATCATGTCGTCGACGAGCAGACAGGTCTTGCCCTCGACCTCGCCGACGACCTCATGGGTGGTCGTCTCGTTGGCCTTGTTCGGATCGCGACGCTTGTGGATGATGGCCAGCTGACAACCGATCTTGTCGGTCCACATGTCGGCCAGACGCACACGACCGGCATCCGGGGAGACGACGACCATGTCGGAGCTGTCGTACTTGGAGGCGACGTAGTCGGCGAGCACCGGCAAGGCCCACAGGTGATCGACCGGCCCATCGAAGAACCCCTGGATCTGGGCGGCGTGCAGGTCCACCGACATGATCCGGTCAGCACCGGCAGCCTGGTAGAGGTCGGCCATGAGGCGAGCGGAGATGGGCTCGCGGCCCAGGTGCTTCTTGTCCTGGCGGGCGTAGGGGTAGAACGGGGAAACCACGGTGATGCGCTTGGCCGATGCCCTCTTGAGGGCGTCGATCATGATGAGCTGCTCCATCATGGCCTCGTTCACCGGGGCGCTGTGGGACTGGATGACGAAAGCGTCGCAACCACGCACGGACTCCTGGAACTGCACGTAGATCTCGGAGTTGGCGTAGGTGACCTGACGCGAGGGGACGAGGTCGACGCCGAGTTCGGCGGCGATCTGCTCGGCAAGTTCGGGATAGGCCCGTCCTGAGCAGATCATGAGGTGCTTGTTGTTCGGACGGGTGGTTCCACTCACTGGTCAGCCTCCGGGTTGAGGGTGTCGTCTTGGCTGTCGGACATGACATCCGAGTCGGTGGCGGGAGCGGCGCACTCCCGGGAGAGGACGGATCCGGCAACGACGGAGGATCCTGCGGTCACCTCGGAATCGCCGACGTAGGCCATGTGGGGTATGGCAGCCTCGGTTCCGACGTGGGTGTTCTTGGTCTCGACGAAGGCTCCGACCTTGGCGTCGCGGTCGAGGACGGAGCCGGGGCGGATGTTGGAGAACGGGCCGACGCGCACTCCCTCACCGACGACCGCGAGGGTGATCTCGGACCGAGTGATGGTGGCCCCTTCCCGAATCTCGGAGTCGGTGACGGTGACATCCGGTCCGATGGTGGCTCCGGAGGCGATCGTCGTGGCTCCGCTGAGGAAAACGTCGGGATACAGGGTGACGTCATTGGCGAGATCGACATCCGGCTGGATCCAGGTGGAGGACGGATCGATAACGGTGACCCCGGACCGCATCCATGCGGTGACGATGCGTCGGTTGACCTCGGCATTCATACGGGCCAGCTGTACCCGGTCATTGACTCCCTCGGTCTGCCAGACGTCGTCGGTACGGAAGGCGCCGACGCGACCGCGACCGGGAACCTCGACGGTGCCATCGGCAGCCATGGTGACGACGTCGGTGAGGTAATACTCGCCCTGAGCGTTGTCGTTGGACAGTTTGGAGACGCCGTCACGCAGGGCCTCGGCGTCAAAGACGTATATGCCGGAGTTGATCTCTCGAACGGCCCTCTGAGCCTCGTCGGCGTCCTTGTGCTCGACGATCCCGACGACGGTCTCTCCGTCGCGGAGGATGCGTCCATAGCCAGTGGGATCATCGACCTCGGCAGTGAGGACGGTGACGAGATTGCGACGCTCGCGGTGGACCTCGACCATCTGTTGGAGGGTTTCTCCGGTCAGCATCGGGACGTCACCATAGGTGACGACGACCTCGCCGTGAAGTTGTCCCAGCCCCTCGAGACCACAGGCGACGGCGTGGCCGGTGCCTTTCTGCTCGGCCTGAACAGCGGTGGTGACGTCGGGGGCGTCATCAGCTAGATGGGCCTCTACCTGATCGCGACGATGTCCGACGACCACGACGAGATGCTCTGGGCTGAGTCCGCGTGCCGCTCCAATGGCCCACGACAGCATGGGTCGACCGGCGACCTCGTGGAGCAGCTTGGACTTCGAGGACTTCATGCGGGTACCACCGCCGGCAGCCAGCACGATGACGGCGGCCACTCCGTCGTTCTCGGTTCGGTCAGTGGACGGGCTGGACGTCACGGTGCTCCCCCAGTTCGGATGCGGCATGCAGGGCCAACTGTAGCCGTCACGCGGTCGCACCGCACCGTGAGGAGGTGCGACAGGGTGGATGAGCTCCCCGGGCAGGAGTCGAACCTGCGTCGCTGATCCTGATTCAAAGTCAGGCGGGCCCTGCCGGCAGACCAACCGGGGAACGCTCGGCGAACCGAGTCCCCCCAACCCTAGAGCATGGACCGCGATTCGGCCACGCAACGGGCCTGAGTAGGCTCGATGCCATGACGTCGACGCCCGCATCCCGACCTTCCAGGCACCCCCGGGCCCGGATGACCAGCGGACAGCGCCGCGAGCAGCTCATCAGCGTGGCGCGTCGTCTCTTCGCCGACAACGGCGTCGCGGGCACCTCCGTCGAGGAGATCGCTGCCACCGCAGGAGTTTCGAAACCTGTCGTCTACGAGCACTTCGGGTCCAAGGACGGGCTCTACGCCGTCGTCGTCGATCGGGAGGTGCGCCTGCTGCAGGATTCCCTCAATGCCGCGATGACCCGCCCGAAGCAGGGACCACGTCGCACCCTGGAGTCCGCAGTGCTGGCCTTGCTGGACTACATCGATGATCGCCCCGATGGATTTCGCATCATCTCCCGAGATTCCTCGGTCGGATCAACGACCGGCTCCTACGCTTCGATCCTTTCTGACGTCGCTTCCTGGGCGGAAGGGATTCTCGCCGACAACTTCAACCGTCACGGCTTCGACGCCTCCTTCTCGCCCCTTTATGCCCCGGCACTCACCGGGATGGTGGGCATGGCAGGACAGGCCTGGATCGACACCCGGGAACCGGCCAAGGAGATCGTCGCCGCTCACCTCGTCGACCTGGCCTTCAACGGGCTGGCACGGGTGTCGGAAAATCCGCGTCTCACCCGCCACAGCGAGCGGGAAGAGGATCAGTCCAGCTCTTCCTGACGAGCCAGCACCGCGCGCAGTCCCCGGCCCAGTTGCTCGACGGCCTGCGGGTCCATCGAGTCGAGGAGACGTCCCTCGGATTCCAACAAGGCTGCCAGAGCTCCGTCGACCCGATCTCGTCCAGCATCGGTGAGCTCGACGATGACCCCGCGACCGTCCTTGGGGTGAGGCAGACGACACACCAGGCCACGGTCTGACAGTCTGGTGATCCGATTCGTCATCGTCCCCGAGGCGACCTCAAGCTCGCTGAGGAGCTGCCCGGGGCTGAGTTGGTATGGCTCCCCGGAGCGTCGCAGGGCTGCCAGGACGTCGAATTCCCAGCCCTCCAGGTCCCATTGCGAGAATGCCTTGGAGCGGTCTCGATCAAGGCGACGTGCCAGCCTGGTGACGCGCGACCACACCTCCATCACCTCGACGGGCAGGTCGGGTCGCTCCCTCGCCCATGCCGCGATGATGACATCGACGGCGTCCTTCGGGTCCTGGTGCCGGTGGGAGGTCGTCATGCGAAGCTCCCCACCGGCCCCGGCAACACCTGAGCACCGGAGGCCGGGCCGCGGGCCGTCCTGGTGCGATTGACCTGCGGTAGGGCGGACACGGCGGCGCTGACCTTCTTGGCCCCGGCGGCGTCGCGCACGAGGAAGGCGCAGGTGGGTCCGGAACCCGAGACGAGGGCGGTGAGAGCTCCAGCTTCCTTCCCGACTTCCAGCACCTCGCCGAGTTCGGGACGCAGGTCAACAGCGGGGGCCTGAAGATCATTGCTCATGGTGGCCGCGACCGCGTCGAGATCTCCCCGCGTGAGGGCTGAGATGAGGTCGTTGGGAACTGCCTCGCCCCCGGGGTTCCCGCCCATCTCATCGAAACGTCGGTAGACGGCTGGGGTGGACAGTCCCTGGTTCGAGGTGGCGATGACCCAGTGATGACGGCCACGGCAAATCACCGGAGCCAGACGGTCCCCTCGCCCTCGACCCAGCGCCACCCCGCCTATGAGACAGAAGGGCACGTCAGAGCCTAGCTGCGCGGCCAGCGGCTGCAGACTCTCAGGAGAATCGGGAAGACGACACAGGGCGGCTGCGGCGAGCAGGGCTCCGGCGGCGTCAGCGGACCCACCTGCCATGCCACCGGCGACAGGAATGGACTTGTCGATGTGAATATCGACGCCGTGATCGCGCTCCCCCCGCTCCAGGGCGAATTCCTCACGCACCATCTCCACGGCCCGCCAGGCGAGGTTGGTCTCGTCAGTGGGGACCTGGTCGGCATCCTCTCCCGAGACGGTGAGGGTGATGCGTTTGTCGTCACGACGGGTCACCGTCACTTCGTCGTGAATCCCGATCGCCTCGAAGACCGTTGCCAGCGGGTGGAAACTGTCAGGCGCGAGGCTGCCGACCCCCAACGCCAGATTGACCTTGGCGCTGACCCGCACCGTCACGGTCGTGGGACGGAGCAAGTCGAACGGATCGTCCATCATCATGTGCTTACCGTACCGGCAGAAGTTCACACCTGACCCGGATCGCCGAGGACGCCGGCCTGGGCCAACGCCTCCGCAACACGGGTCAAGTCCACGATGTCAAGGGCCTCTCCGCGCACCGTCGGGTCGATCCCTACAGCGCCGATGAGGTCGGAGGCAGCCGCCGAACCACCACACAGTCCAGCCAGTGCGGATCTCAGCATCTTGCGACGGGACGCGAAGGCCGCGTCAATCACGCGGAAGACCTGGGAGCGAGTGGTCTCAGGGGCTCGTCCGTCGATCTGAGGAGGACGTCTCCTCGTGATCCGGACCAACCCGGAATCCACGTTGGGCACCGGCCAGAAGACCGTCGGGGGGACATTTCCCACCCGGGTCGCCTCGGCATACCAGGCCAGCTTGGCGCTGGGAACCCCGTAGATCTTGGATCCGGGAGCGGCCACCAGACGGTCGGCCACCTCCGACTGCACCATGACGACACCCGTCGACCACTGCGGACAGATCGCCAGCATGTGCAGCAGCACCGGGACAGCGACGTTGTAGGGCAGGTTCGCCACCAGCGCGGTCGGATCGGAGCCGGGGATGGCATCGACGTCGAGGGCGTCGGAGAGGATGACCTCCAGCCTGTCGGCAGCCTCGGGCATCCGCTCGGCCACCGTGTCGGGAAGCTGGGTGGCCAGCACCTCGTCGATCTCGACAGCGACGACCTGGGCGCCGGTCTCAAGCAGGCCGAGGGTCAGTGATCCCAGGCCTGGGCCGACCTCGATGACACGGTCGTCGGGACCCACCTGGGCCAGGGAGACGATACGACGCACCGTGTTGGCGTCGTGGACGAAATTCTGCCCACGGGTCTTCGTCGGTCTCAGGCCGATCTGACCGGCAATGCGTCGGATCGACGCGGGATCGAGCAATCCGGTTTCGGTCACCAGGCACCTCCATAAGCGGAAAAGGCGTTGTCAGTGAGCTGTTGGCAGGCGCGCGTCTCATCCCACCCACGCTGCTGTGCCACGAAACGGGCGGTGTGCGGCAGCAGGTAAGGGCCGTTGCGCTTGCCGCGGCGTGGCACCGGGGTGAGGAACGGCGCGTCGGTCTCGACGAGGATGCGGTCGTCGGGAACGATCGCCAAGGCGTCACGCTGAGGGCCGGCAGAGTTGAAGGTGATCGTCCCGGAGAACGACAGGTATGCCCCGTGGCTCAGGCAGATCCGAGCCAGGTCGGCATCACCGGAATAGCAGTGCATGATGACCCGCTCCGGCCAACCTTCTGAGTCGAGAACGTCGACGACGTCGTCATGGGCCTGTCGGCCCTGGGTCGGACCGTCTCCCTCACCACCGTTGCGGGCATCACGCATGTGGATCGCAAGGGTGAGACCGTGCTCATGGGCCATGGCGATGTGGGCGGCGAAGACCTCTCGTTGGAGGGCTTGCCCCTCGTCGTCGGTCGTGCCGAAGTGGTCGATTCCAGTCTCTCCGATGGCCCGGACATGGTCGCCGGCGCTGGCGAGGTCATCGATGTGTTTGAGGGCAGCGCCGATCTTCTTGCGCCCCAGACGGGCGGCGTCATTGGGATGGATCGCCACCGCCGCAATGACGTTCTTATGGGTTCGCGCCAGTTCCTCGGCGAACTCGGACCCCTCCACGTCGCACCCGATTTGAGCAATGTGGGTCACCCCGACCTCACGGGCGGCGGCCAGGCTGATGGCGGTATCGAGGTGGACGATGTCGGCCACCGTGTCGAGGTGGGTGTGGGAGTCCACCAGAGGGGCGGCCAATGGCTCGGGCAGGGGCGGCAGGCCAGCCTCGGCCAGTACCTCACGGATGGCTTCGTTCACGATTCCTCCTGGTCAGTCGAGGCATTCTGGACGGCGTCGTAGAGCTCGTGTCGGTCGACACCGGTGGCCCGTGCCACCTGGGCGACGGCCTTGGACGGCTTGATGCCGTCGTCGATGAGGTCGGCGACCATCTCGACGGCCTCGTCAAGACTCACGGAGTTCCCCCTGGCTCCCTCGATGACGATGGTGATCTCGCCGCGGGCGTTCTCACGAGCCCATTCAGCCAGCTCTGCCAGACCGCCGCGACGAACCTCCTCGTAGGTCTTCGTCAACTCCCGGCACACCGCAGCGCGTCGGTCGGTGCCAAGGACCTCGGCGGCATCGTCGAGCAGATCGGCGAGCCGATGGGGAGCCTCGTAGAGGACAGTGGTGCGCGGTTCGTCGGCAAGTTCAGCCAGACGACGACGCCTCTCCCCCGACTTGCGCGGCAGGAATCCCTCGAAGCAAAACCGGTCAGTCGGCATTCCCGAGATGGCCAGGGCTGTCGTCACGGCGGTGGGTCCGGGGACCGAGGTGACGACGATGTCGTGCTCAATGGCGGCGGTGACGAGCCGGTATCCCGGGTCGGACACCGAGGGCATCCCCGCATCTGTGGCGACAACGACGTCGTCCCCGTCACGAAGACACTCAATGAGCTCGGAGGTTCGGACCGATTCATTGCCCTCAAAATAGGACACCACCCGGGCAGAGGTCTCGACGTCAAGGCGGCGCAGCAGATCGCGCAGTCGCCGGGTGTCCTCGGCAGCGATGATGCGGGCGTCACGCAAGGTCTCGACGAGGGCAGGTGAGGCGCTACGGCGGTCCCCGATGGGGGTGCCCGCAAGGATGACTCGTCCCGGTTGTGCCTGGTTCACCTGATCATCGTCCCACGCCGGACCGACGGTGACGTCTCCCCGACCCTCTACCATGGCGATGTGGCAGCAGCGAGAAGATCCTTGTCGACCATCGAGCGTCTCGACGACGGTCGAATGACCGATGAGTACACGAGCTGGGTCGTCACGGCCCTCATCACCGCAGTGGCTTTCCTGCTACGGGTGTGGAATGTCGGCTTCCCCAAGAACCTCGTCTTTGACGAGACCTACTACCCCAAGGACGCCTGGACGATGCTCCAGCAGGGGTACGAGGGCACTTGGCCTGACGCAGCGAAAGCCAACGCTGACATCGTCAAAGGACTCACGAACACCTGGACACCCGACGCCGAGTTCGTCGTCCATCCCCCGATGGGAAAGTGGCTCATCGCGATCGGGGAGCAACTGTTCGGTTTCAATTCCTTCGGTTGGCGATTCGCCTCCGTGGTCTTCGGGTCCCTGCTCGTCCTCATGACGATCCGGTTGGCTCGACGTCTTTCCCGGTCCACAATGGTGGGCGCCATTGCCGGCATCCTGCTCACCCTCGACGGCTTGGCCTTCGTCATGAGCCGGATCGGACTGCTCGACATCTTCCAGGCCTTCTTCCTGGTGGCAGGTGTGTCCGCGGTGGCGGCTGACCGGGACTGGTTCCGTCATCATCTGGCAGATCATCTGAGAGCCGTCGGCAAACCCCATCTCGACGGGATCTTCGGTCCAGCCCAGGGGTGGCGTCCGTGGCGTCTGGTGGCTGGAGTCATGTTCGGCCTGGCCTGCGCCACGAAGTGGAATTCCATGTTCGTGCTGGCGACGATGGGCATCATCTCGGTCATCTGGGACTGGTCGGCACGCCGGCTCGCCGGTGCGGGCACGAAGGCCTGGTGGTCCTTCCTGCGCGACGGGGTACCGGCCTTCCTCTACCTGGTCGTCGTGGCCGTGGGCATCTACATCGCCACGTGGGCACGGTGGCTCTCGATCTACCCACACATGGTTCTCGGAAAATCCTGGGCCGGTCCGAACCCTGATCCGGGCCTGTCCAAGGTGATCGGGAAACCCCTGGCCGCGCTGTGGGACTACCACCAGCAGATCTACGACTTCCACACCGGCTCGTACATGATGACGCAGACCCACGTCTACGCCTCGAATCCATCCGGATGGTTGATCAATCAGCGACCGCTCGGAATTGACGCAGTCAACGACATCAAGCCGGGCCAGCAGGGTTGCGAGGCCGTTGGTGACACCTGCCTGCGTGTCATCTCCGCGACCGGCACCCCCGTGCTGTGGTGGTTCGCAGCCATCGCCCTGGTGGCCGCGGTGATCTGGTGGATCTTCGCCCGTGACTGGCGGTTCACCCTGCCGATCGTCGCCATGATGTCGACGTGGATCCCGTGGTTCCGCTACGACGAT
This sequence comes from Cutibacterium avidum 44067, assembly GCF_000367205.1. NCBI lineage: Bacteria > Bacillati > Actinomycetota > Actinomycetes > Propionibacteriales > Propionibacteriaceae > Cutibacterium > Cutibacterium avidum. The sequence goes on from NC_021064.1 coordinate 1,789,650, forward strand.
CGTCCGCTGTTCTTCTTCTATGCCATCTGCATCATCCCATTCACGGTGACAATCCTGGCGATCTGGCTCGGTCAGATCCTCGGGCCGACCAAGGTCACCAGCCGACGCCGCATCGGTGCGATCGTCGTCGGGACCGTCATGGCCTTGGTTGCGGCTGATTTCGCCTTCATCTACCCCGTCCTCACCGACAGTCTCATGACCCGAAAGGCATGGCTGGCACGGATGTGGTTCCGCTCCTGGATCTGAGTCGGCCATTGGACGCCCGGCGGGGTCTGCTCGTCGGACCGATACGCTGAGGGTCCGGAAGGGAACCGACCCGGAAGGACGCCCATGATCTGGAAACTGCACAACGGCGGTGTACTGGAACCAGGTGAGGTGGTGGCTCCCGACGAGAGACTCGGATGGGGACGAACCATCGGGCTGGGAGCCCAGCACGTGGTGGCGATGTTCGGGGCGACCTTCGTCTTCCCCGTCCTCATGGGCCTCAACCCGCAGCTGGCAGTGATGATGTCGGGTATCGCGACCCTCGTCTTCATCTTCGTGACCAAGCATGAGGTGCCGTCCTACCTCGGCTCCTCGGCAGCCTTCCCCGGCGTGGCGGCGGCCATCTACGCATCCGGCGGCAAGCCGAACGACGTCTCGGGCGCACTGTTGTGCGTGGGCCTGACCCTCTTCATCTGCGGCATCATCATCCAGGCAGCTGGTTCGCGGGTGGTGCACAAGGTGCTGCCTCCGACGGTGACTGGCGCCGTCGTCATGCTCATCGGCTTCAACCTCGCTCCGGTGGTTGCCAAGACCTATTGGCCCACCGATCAGTGGACCGCGCTCATCGTCATGTTGCTCGTCATCGCACTGTCGGTGGGACCGCGCGGATTCATCTCCCGCATCGCCATTTTCCTGGCCCTGGTCATCGGTTACGTGTTGTCGTGGATCGAGGATCTGGTGTTCGGTCCGCTGCATCACGCCGATGGCACCGTCGCCCCACGAGTGGACTGGTCAGCCATGCATGACTCAGCATGGATCGGCCTGCCCCCGGTGACGAACCTGGACACCTGGAAGTACCTGCCCCAGGCCCAGAACGGATCCCATTACGCGGCCACCAACGTCGTTGGGTTCCACCTGCCTGCCTTCCACCTGGCCTTCATCCTGTTGGCCCTGCCGGTCGTCATCGCCCTCATCGCCGAGAACACCGGTCACGTCAAGGCCGTTGCCGAGATGACCGGCAAGGACCTTGATCATCAGGTCGGGCGGGCGGTCGCCGCTGACGGTGCGACCTCCATACTGGCCACCTTCCTCGGTGCGGGCCCGACGACGACCTACTCGGAGAACATCGGCGTCATGGCGGCAACGAGGGTGTACTCCACGGCCGCCTATGTGGTGGCTGCGATCGTGGCGATCCTGTTCGGCTTCTCCCCCAAGTTCGGTGCCGTCATCTCGGCGACTCCCGGTGGGGTACTGGGCGGCATCACCGTCGTCCTTTACGGCATGATTGGCCTTCTGGGCGCCAAGATCTGGAAGGAGAACAACGTCGATTTCGGCAATCCGGTGAACCTCGTCCCGGTGGCAGCCGGCATCATTATCGGCGTCGGTGACGTCTCGCTGAAGTTCAGCGACTCCTTCACCCTGGGCGGCATCGCCCTGGGCACCATCGTCACCGTCGGCGTCTATCACCTCGCCAAGTGGCTGGCACCCAACGAGCTGTCCGACGCGGCCGGAGGCACGAACATCATCCTCGACACTCCTGGCATGTACGTTGACGACGACACCCCCGACGACCGTCGTCGTCGCGAGGGAGATCGACGCCGTACGCAGTAGGCTTGCGGCCCAGATGACGGAGGAGGCGATCTATGGCAGCAACACCCCAGCCAAGGAACGGTGCCACGACGAGTGCGCGTACCCATGGTGGCGCATCACCATTGGCAACCAGACCAATCGCCGACACGAAACCCGGCATCGTCGACATCAAGTGGTTCGAGCAGGGAGTCCCGGCCGACCCGGAACACCCGGCTGACGTCGAGACGACGCTGTCCTGGTTGGACGGCCACCCCGAGCGTCTGGGAATCATCGTCGAGCAGAGTCCGAACCGGACCCAGATCAAGCGCCTCGTCGACCTCATGCGCCTCGATCCACTGCTGACCGAGGACTTGGTGGAAGGCCACCAGCGTCCCAAGCTGGAACGCCACGGGGATGCCCTGTTCCTGGTGTTGCACCCGCCGTTCTACATCGACTCGATGGAGGATGTGGCCTTCGTCGAGGCCGAGGTCATCAAGCAGCGCAACTGCGTCGTCGTCATCGTGCAGCGCATCCCTGACGAGTTGTCGAGCCTGAGGTGGACCCCGCGTCTTCCCAGTGACCCGGAGCTGCTGCGCCACGGTCCGGAGTCGGTGCTCTACACCATCCTCGACGGCGTCGTCGACCAGACCTTCCCCGTCATCAGCGGCATCCAGTTCGACATCGAACAGATCGAGAGGCAGGTCTTCAGTGGGGACTCCGCAGCCCCCGAACGTATCTACCGCCTGTCTCGTGAGGCCATCGACCTGCAGCACGCCACCAACCCGCTCATCCCGATCATCGCTGCCCTGCGCGCCGGGTCCGCCAAGCATCAGGTGCCACCCGAGCTGCAGGCCTATCTGGCTGACGTCGCCGACCACCTGGCCCGGATCTCCTCCCAGATCACTGACATTCGAGAACTGCTGACCCAGATCCTGACGGTCAATGCGACGCTGGTCGACCAACGCTCCAACGAGGACGTCAAGATCATCTCCGGATGGGCGGCCATCCTCGTCGTGCCCACCCTCATCGGTTCAATCTACGGCATGAACTTCGACTACATGCCAGAACTGCACTGGAGATACGGATACTTCTACTGTCTGCTCAGCATGGTGGCCAGCGGTGTGATCCTGTACGTGATCTTCCACAAGAAGAACTGGCTGTGATCTGACTTCTGCACGGGGTGTGACAAAGAGGAATGGGTCACACCCGGTGACGGTGAGATCCGACTCATTCGCCTCAACCTGAAGCGCAAAGCACCCACTGATCGGACGGAACTCTTCCCGTGGACTAAGGCACGCTTGAGCTGGAGTGCGCTCTAGATATTAGCGTCAACGCCGTGAGCGAGGACTGGATCAGCATAAGCGCGATGGCCGCCGAATCGGGCCTGAGTATGGACACCCTCCGGTGGTACGAGAAAGAAGGCATGTTGCCGCCCGTGGGGCGAGGCGTCGACGGACGGCGTCGGTACGCCCCGGCTGACCGCAACCTCGTTCTGCTGCTGGCCCGTCTGCGTGAGACCGGCATGACGACCCGCGCGATGAAGGAGTTCGTCGCACTCGTCGGCGAAGGGGCCGCCAGCCACGGCCGTCGGATTGCCCTGCTCACCGAGACCAGAGCCGGTCTGGAGGCGCGTCGCCGCGCACTTGACGACGCTCTCAGGGCACTCGACGCAAAAGTCGCCCACTACCAGGAACTCATCGACGCCGGTCGGGACTGCGACGGGGGCGCTGTCCCCGCCGAATTGCGCGACCGACAACATGACCAGCGACGGTGACCCGTCGATACCCCACTCCGAAAGGAACGCACATGACTCGACACATTCCCGCACTCGACCGTGACACCGCCGCGATCGGCCTTGGCTGCATGGGCATGAGCTGGGCCTACACCACCCCGGAGGACCGCGACGACGCCGACTCGATCGAGGTGATCCGCGCCGCATTGGATCGCGGAATCACACTCCTGGACACCAGCGATGCTTACAGTTCCGGCCACAATGAGACTCTGGTCGGGCGCGCCATTGCAGGGCGTCGCGACGAGGCGATCGTCACCACGAAGGGTGGGCTGGTCTCGTCCTATGTCGACGGGCGACCTCACCTCGAGCGCGACGGGCGGCCGGAACATCTGCGCGCTGCCATCGACGCGAGCCTCGCGCGACTTGGCGTGGAGACCATCGATCTGTACTACCTGCACCGCGTCGACACCGCTGTTCCGTTGGAGGACAGCTGGGGCACGCTCGCCGAGGCCGTCGCGCAGGGTAAAATCCGCGCACTGGGACTCAGCGAAGTGACCACTGACGAAGCCGAACGCGCCCACGCTTATACATCCAGTCGCCGCCATCCAGTCGGAGTTGTCGCTGTGGACCCGTGACGCCCTGGGAGTCGGCACGAACTCTGACGGAACGCCCGCGGGTGACGTCGTCGACTGGGCCGCCGCCCATGACGCGATCTTCGTGCCGTTTTCCCCGCTGGGACGCGGTTTCCTGACCGGCGCATTGGATACGCAGGCGTTGCCCGCCAACGATTTCCGGGCCCGACTGCCTCGGTTCACCGGGTCGGCAGCGAAGGCCAATCAGCGGATCGTCGACGTTGTACGCCACGTCGCGACCCGACACGAGACCACACCTGCAGCGGTGGCCCTTGCGTGGGTGCTGTCCCAAGGCGAGCACGTCATCCCTATTCCCGGCACCACGAAAATTGCTCGACTCGATGAGAATCTCACTGCCGCCGACCTCGTGCTCAGCCCCGATGACCGGCTCTTCGGACTTGAGGTGGGGCGGGTAGTCGTGGCTCGGTGTGGTGAGGGGTCGGGGTCTTCGGCAGGGTCAGCAGCGACCAAACTCGCTGTTCCAAGAAGACCCCGACTGTGTGTGAGCCTACCGACTACTGCCCGCGTTGTGATGCCCTGATCGACCTGTCTGGTCTGCACGTGACCGCCGTCGAGCGCGCCCCGACACGATCACCGTGGAGGTGGAGTCCGCCCCTGGCGAGGGATTCTGTCCCGACTGCGGCGTTCTCGCGCGGTCTCACGGCCGCCGTGCTCGGGTCCTGCACGATGTTCCCTTCGGCGACACGGCGGTCGTGATTGTGTGGCGCACCCGCACGTGGCGTTGCGCCGAACCCTTGTGCGCCAAGGGCTCGTTGACCGAGCAAGACCCGGCGGTCGCCGCGCCCAGGGCCCTGTTGACCCGGCGCGCCATCGGGTGGGTCTTGGCGCAACTGCGCCGAGAGCACGCTTCGGTGCTGGGACTCGCACGCCAGCTCGGCATCGACTGGAAGACCGCGTGGAGGGCGATCAAACCGGTCCTCCAGGCCGCTGACGCCGACCCGTCCCGGTTCACCGGGGTCCGTCGTCTGGGGGTTGATGAACACGTCTGGCATCACAAGAACCCACGAACCCGGGGTCTGAAGATGCTCACCGGCATGGTCGACTTCACCCCCGCCGCTGACGGCACACCCCGAACCCGGCTGCTGGACCTGGTCCCGGGACGCTCGGGAACCGCCTACTCAGCCTGGCTCCAGGAACGCGGCCCTGACTGGTTGCGGCAGGTCGAGGTCGCCTCCCTGGACCCCTTCCGGGGCTACAAGAACGCCATCGACGAGCACCTCGACGACGCGACAGCGGTGCTGGACGCCTTCCACGTCGTCGCCCTCGCCACGAAAGCAGTCGACGAGGTCCGCCGCCGCGTCCAACAAGCCACCCTCGGCCACCGAGGCCGCACCGGCGACCCGCTGTTCGGGATCCAGACGATCCTCAAAGCCTCAGCAGAGAACCTGTCCGACAAGCAGAAACACCGCCTCGCCACAGCGATCGACGCCCACCAAGCGCATGAAGAGGTATTCATTGCCTGGCAAGCCGCGCAACGCGTCCGCGAGGTCTACCACGCAAACTCACCAGCCGAGGGCCGGGCTCTGGCCGAGCACCTCGTCGAGGCTCTGCCGACCTGCCCGATCCCCGAAATCGCGTGTCTGGGCCGGACCCTGAAACAGTGGCGCGACGCGTTCCTGGCCTACTTCGACACCGGGGGCGCGTCCAACGGCCCCACCGAAGCGATAAACGGCCTGATCGAACTCCACCACCGCATCGCCCGCGGCTTCCGCAACCGCGACAACTACCGCCTCCACTGCCTGCTCATCGCCGACGGCCTCGACACGTGACCCCCACCTCAAGTCCGAAGAGACCATTATCTTGACCCCTCGCCCGCAAACACTACCGCCCGTCTGAGCATTGTCGGCTACTTACTGCTCGCACCTGCGCTCGTCACCACAGTGCTCGGCCTCACCCGCGTCGGTACTGCCCCGCACTGGTTTAGTTTCGGGCTCTTCTGCATTGGTGTGCTCTTGCTCGGGGGGTATCTGATCCAGGCAGTGCGAACCACCGAACCACTCATCGATGTGCGCCTTTTCCGCCGCGGCACCTTCACGTCGGCGTGGACAACACTCGCACTCGCGAGCATTGTGTTTTATGGTGGGCTTTTCCTTATCCCCCTGCATTATCAGCAGAACGCTGGCACGTCAGCATTGATCGCCGGCTTGTTGCTGGCAGTGCAGAGCCTCGGCGCGTTTGGGAGCCGTTCGCTCGCACCCACGCTCACAACTCGGTGAGGTACGCGCACCTGCGCATATCTATATATCGGAAGCACCGTGCTCGGCACACTGCCATTTGCGTTCTCAAGCGGCAGCGCGCCACTCTTGCTCGTCTCACAAGTGGCTGGCCTATTGTTGCGGGGCGGCGGGCTCGGAGCGCTCACCGTGCTCTGTATGTCCGCGGCCTACCACCAGCTCGACGCCGACGAGATCGTCCACGCGAGTACTGCTGGACGACTCGCCACCCAGTTCGGTAGTGCGGCTGGCGTCGCGGTTTGTGCGTTACTCGTCGCGGTAACTGACGGAATCCACCCGGTCACCTTCGCCGCGCTCACGGCCGTCACCGCTCTCATGACGGTCACGGCCGTGAGACTGCCGGACGGTGAAGTCGTACGGAACTAGCTCAGGCCCGTAACTTACTTAGCCCCAACGACCTTGACGTGGTCTCCTTCGGACCTCTCCAGCAAGCATTAGAGCGTTTGAAGGCACGACGCTCACCGCTGCCCATGATGGATTATTCACACACTGTTCCGACCACTCCCTCATCTTTGGGGGCAGATGGAGACATCTACAAACCAGCGATCCACGTGGGATGAGGCCCGCGTCGTTGCAGAGAAGAAGTAGAGCGATGCCTACACAGATCGGTCCGGAAGAGGCGGGCGCGTCACGCAGACTGCGTCCCCTGACGGGACGGCAGAAACTCGGGGCCTGGGTCAGCCACCCATACGTTCGTGCAATCGGCGTGCACTGAATCTGTCGGTAACCAGATGCGTGGCGTACCCAGTCCGGAGTGCTGTGTGAAGCGCCTCGGTCTTTCGGCGCCCTCCCGCCACCAGGATGCGAGTTGGTATGAGGCGCAGCTCATCCAGCTGAATGCCGACCGTTCTCGCATCGATCTCCGGACTGCAGGGCTGACCATCAGCATTGATGAAGCGTGAGCATATGTCCCCTATCGCCTGCATGCGCAACCGGTTGAGCTCGTCATCAGTGAAGTAGCCCATGTGCAGCAACAGCGCGTCACGGTCCATCGCTCCCACGGTGAAGACCGCAACATCAGCTTGCTTGCCCAGGTTCAGAATCTGGGCAATGTGGCGTTCCGTCTCGACCAGTTGCTTCACCTGTAGAGAGTCGAAGATCACCGGCAAAGGCAAATAGCGACCATAAGCGTTGAATGCTTCACACACAGCGGCGATAGTCTCGACATCGTTGGTGGGGATGTCCGACTGTGACATCCCTCCCTTGAGTTGGATGACCTCGACACCTCGGCGGTCCTGATGCTCAAGCTGGCGAGCCACTTCAAACATGGTGCCTCCCCAGGACAGTCCGAGGGTCATCCCATCGGCGACGACATCCTCCAGCATGCGGGCGCCGCCCCGTCCCAGGGCCTTGAGCACCTCTGCCTCATCATCGACCGGAGGGACCACCACGTGAACCTCCGTGAGCCCATAGTGGGTCCTCAGTGCGTCGGCGAGCACTGAACTGTCCTCTCGAGGATCATTAATGGAAATAGTGACGAAGCCACGGTCCTTTGCGTGCTGGATGAGCTTCGAGACGGTGGGCCGGGAGATTCCCATCTGGATGCCGATGTCGCTTTGCGATAGGCCGCTCTCGTAGTAGAGGCGGACCACATCGAGGGCTTGGGCGTCTCGCTCGTCCATGCTAAAGATCCTTGCGGTCACGATGCCGGGTGCGGCCAGCGGATTGCTGGCCGCACCAGCGAGACTAGCGCCCACAAACTCGTACTTCGTTACCGCTTGTCCATACTGACCCCCGTCCGTGCGGTGAAATCCTCAGCGGTGGCGTAGGAGAACTGGGTTCCTCTCCGGGTGACGGAGTCGGCAGCGTACGCGTTGGCCATTTCAAGAGCATCGGCAATGGGCCACCTTGAGACAAGAGCATGACTGAAGCAGCCGATGAAGGCGTCTCCTGCGCCGGTTGTGTCTACCGCATCGACGCTGACGGATGGAATCAGCTGGGTCCCCTTCTCGCTGACCCACAACACACCGCGTTCCCCGAGAGTGACAATCACGTTGTGCATACCCTTCGCGACGAGCTCGGTCACGGCCTCGGTGATCTCCTCGAGGGTGTCAACCGGCTTCCCAGTCAACAGCGCCAGCTCCGTCTCGTTTGGAACGAAGTAGTCGACTGAAGCGATCCGCGAGTAGTCGAGGTTGGCAGTCGCCGGAGCGGGGTTCAGCAGGATGGGGATCCCAAGTCCGTGCCCCACCTCAATCGCGTGATACACAGTGTCGAGCGGGATCTCCAACTGCAAAACGATCAGACGGCAGGACTTGATGTCGTCGATAGCCGCGTCGATGTCCTGGGGTGTGAGAAGAGCATTGGCCCCCCTGACGATGAGAATGGAGTTGTGTGACTCCTGGTCGACGAAGATCGGGGCCACCCCGGAGGAAGCCTCGGTCCGCATCACGTGGCGAGTGTCGATGCCGTTGGAAGCAAAGTTGCGAACCGTGTTCTCAGCAAACACATCGTTTCCGACCCTCGTCAGCATCATCACCTGAGACCCCAACCGGGCGGCGGCGACAGCTTGGTTGGCTCCTTTCCCTCCACAGCCCATCTGGAAGTCGGGCGCCTCGAGGGTTTCCCCCAGCACGGGCATCCGGTTGATGTAGGTGATCAGGTCAACCATGTTAGATCCGATGACAGCGATGTCCATGACTACTTGTCCATTCCTGTGTGAACGTGAAAGTGGCGGGTCTCCCCCGCTTCCAAGTTGATGAGGGTGCCTGACGCCTCCGCGGCGTTGCGCCCCTCAGGGCGACATGTTCCGGGAAGCACGAACGCGCACACCCTCTGGTCGGCGTTGTGCAACAGCCAGCGCGTAGCAGTGGTGAACTCTTCGGTCGAAAACTCTGTCACGAAGCGCCCGCCCTCAGGCAAACTCATCTCAAAACGTGCCGTGGAGCCATACTGCGGAAGATCATCGGCGAAATAGACGATCTCGGGGTCGTAACGGCTACCGTCAGCGAGAACTTGAGAATCAACTCCGCCAGCCAGAATCTCCTCGTTAAATGCCAACCAATCCTGCGTGGGTGAAACATGGGCAGGAACACTGCGACGCAGCTGGAAAACGTCACCAATCGACTGGCTCATGCGCGCACCGTCAATCCATGCGTAGTTCATATGGCACATGTACTGCAACGGCATCGGCTGGTAGTGCGACAGGTTGGTCACGCTCAGATCGATGTCGATCATCGTGGCCCCGGCAACAAGCGACACACGAGGAACAGCCTGGTAGTGGTGCCCGAACCCTTGCGCGTATTCACGACGACCACTCACGGCGATGGTGTCACCACTGACCTCCAGCCATCCCTCATCAAAACGAGAACAAGGGAACTCACCGTGCAGAGGATGCGTGTCCTCAGGGGCTGGACAGCCATTGGCGAGCAGTCCTGAGTGGAAGGCGAAGCAGCCATAAGTATTGACGATGACATCCGCGGGCTGAGGCTGGGAGAACATGTTGTCCATCGTGAGTGAGACACCATCGAAGACCACGTCCCAGATGATCTGACCCATGAACGGCAGAACTTCTACGTGCCCACGGGAGTTCGAAACTGTCACAGACGCCACGCCACTTTCGTAACGCTTTGCGGTGACGGTGAACTCATCAGATGACAACAAAACATTGTCATGCCCAGCGGTGAAAAGTGATTCATGCAATGGAATTATGTACATGAGAGACTTCCTTATTCAGATAAATGGTTAGTCGGCCACAGCCGCCGAATCGGAGCGCTGCAGGAGAATGAAGTGCGTCAGCACAGCCGCGAAACAAACCAGCGGCACTACGAAACTGAACGGCATCGACCCAGTCCTATCGGAGACCATGCCTTGGAGGAGTGGAACTACTGCGCCGCCAACGATGGACATGACGATGACAGCGCCGCCAGTTTCGGTATGCCGCTTGTCAGTGATCGCGTCCAAAGTACGGGTGTAGATCGTGGCCCAGCAGGGTCCGAGCAGACCCGAGGTCAGGATTGCTGCCCATACTGCACTCATGTTGGGGACGAGCATCACGTACAGCAGCGCGAGACAGCCCAGCGTCGAGTAGATGATGATCGTTTTATTCGGGCCAATGCGAGCCATGAGAACGTTCGCCAGGAATTTCCCGAGAAAGAATGCAATGAACGCCCATATCATGAAATTAGAAGCAGTTCGTTCGTTCATAGTGTGATCGAGAGACAAAGCCAGGCGAATAGTGAATGACCAGAGCGCCGTCTGCAAACCCACGTAGAGGAATTGAACGAAAATTCCGCGACAGAAAGTCTTATTGCGAACGAGATAACGTAACGTTTCCCCAATGCTAGCGCTGGCCTCTTGATCCTCTCCTGAGTTTGTATGCCTCAAGGGCTTGCAGTGGGGGAACTGGGTGATAGCCACGAGGATCAGCATCACGACGAGGACCATGACGATGTACTTGTAGGGCAGGAGGGTGCGCGCAAGCATCTCCTCAGCAAGGGCCCGTTTCTTCTCCGCGTCTAGTCCGGACATTCGCCCCTGCAAGCGATCCCCTTCGGAGAAAATCAAGTACTTGCCGAGCAGAATGCCGAAGATAGATCCAAGCGGGTAGAAGGTCTGCGAGATGTTCAACCGGAGCGTGGAGGACTTCTTGGGACCGATCATCGATGAATACGTGTTGCAGGACGTCTCGAGGAAGCTGAGACCGACCGCAATGGCAAACAGAGCGACGAGGAACACCGAGTACGTCGCCATGTGCGATGCCGGGAAGAACAGCATGCAGCCGACGATGTACAGCGTCAGGCCAATGAGAATAGAGAGTTTGTAGCTCCACTTTTTGATCACTCGCGATGCAGGAATGGCGATGACAAAATACCCGCCATAAAAGGCGCTCTGGACAAAGGCAGAAGCCGCATCCGAGAGAGTGAAGATCGTCTTGAATTGTGTAATCAGAATGTCATTGAGACTCGCCGCCGCTCCCCATAATGGGAAGCAGATCGATAGAAGGATGTACTGGAAGATCGGCGTTCGATCCAGATAACCGTCATCCTGTTGCACTGCGCTGTGCTTGATGAGCATGTCAGTTGCCTTCCTTGATGATTCTGAGCCCGGCGGAAGCACCGATCCGATTTGCACCAGCTTCAACCATCCGAGTGAAATCCTCGGCTGTGCGAATTCCGCCGGAGGCTTTGACGCCGAAATCTGGCCCCACCGTTTCGCGCATCAAGCGGACGGCGCCTTCCGTCGCGCCGGAGGTGGAGAACCCCGTCGACGTTTTGACGAAGTGAGCGCCCGCAGCCACAGATCGACGGCAGGCCTCAACGATCTCGCCATTGTCCAGCAGGCACGTTTCGAGGATGACCTTGACGAGTGCGCCGTCTGCTGCCTCGACGACGGCACGAATATCATCCTGAACCCCCTCCCAGTCGCCAGCCTTTGCCAGCCCCAGGTTCATGACCATGTCGATCTCGTTCGCGCCGTGTGCCACCGACTCTCGAGTCTCAGCCTCTTTCGTGGCAGTGGTAGTCGCACCTAGCGGAAAGCCAATCACCGTACATACGGCTAGACCAGACCCCTGCAGCGCGTCATGAGCTGTGGGAACCCAATAGGGATTGACACACACGCTGGCAAAGTGGGCCTCTTTGGCCTCCTCGCACAGGCTGAGTACCTGGTCGCGAGTAGCAGTGGGGGCCAGCAGGGTGTGGTCGATGAGATGTGCCTTCGATGGCATGCGTTCTCCTTTGATCGCGTTGACAGGAACCACACAACCACCAATGGGAACATTTGTAAATACCTAAACTTCGCGAACGTTCCCAAAACTCCGTGAAGAAGCAGCCCATGCATGGCGTCATGGTGACAAATCCCTCACCCGCCAATGCCCCGAGGTGAGTCGGCTTCCAGCTCCGAACGGAGTTCACACAGCAACGCCGTCGCCTCAGCAAGCCGGGCGGCGTAACCCTCGGCTATCGCCGTAGGCAGCGGTGCCCGCACGTCCGCTGCTGCCGCAGCGAGAGATGCCCCCTCCTCGGTGAGCGTCAAGATGACCGCACGACCGTCATCTGATGAGGCAGACCGGGTGGCGTAACCAAGATCAACAAGCTGCGACACAAGACGGCTCGGATGCCCCGACTCAGCAACCAAGCAGCCCGCAAGTTCCTTGAGCGACACTGGACCGAGCTCACCGAGGGTCATCAGCGCATCAGCCTGCACGCACGTTAGGGACTGCTCCGGGTTTGGTTGATACTGGCACCTCGGGTCCGTGAGGGCCTGGTGAGAGGATGCATGTCATGCCCAAGCCTCATCCGAAAGGGTTCCGCGATGATGTGATCGCGGTGGCCCGCAAGGGCGAGGCCTCGATCAGCTAGATCGCGAGGGACTTCGGGATCAGCGAGTCTTGTCTGCGCGGCTGGCTGGCCAAGGCCGACCGTGCTGATGCCCCGGCCGGGACCAACCAGTCGGCGGCGCAGTTGCGCCAGGCCACGAAGCGCATTCGGCTGGTGGAGCAGGACAACGAGGTCCTGCGTCGAGGTGCGGCCTATCTGTCCTGCGACATCAACCCACAATGATGTTCCCTTTGGTCACCGACCTGGCCCAGGCCACGGGGTCGATCCGGGTGCCGGTCGCGGTGTCGTGTCGTGTGCTGGGCTTGTCCCGGCAGGCCTACTACCAGTGGCTCGCCTGCCCGGTCTGGCAACGTGACTGCGACGATGCCCACCTGATCAACGCCGCCCTCGAGGTGCATGCCGAAGACCCCGGCCTGGGCTACCGTCTCATCGCTGATGAGCTGCCCGAGATGGGTATCACCGCTGGTGAGAATCGGGTCCATCGCCTGTGCAGACTGCAGCGGATCCGCTCGTTCCACTCGGTCAAGAACGGCTCGTGGAAGAAACCTGGACCGCCGGTGCACGACGACCTGGTGCAGCGCCAGTTCCATGCCGAGGGACCCAACCAGGTGTGGTTGACCGACATCACCGAGCATCACACCAGCGAGGGCACGCTGTACTCGTGTGCGGTCAAGGACGTCTGGTCCAACCGCATCGTCGGCTACTCGATCGACAGCCCCATGAAGAAGCCGATCGCGATCAATGCGCTGCGCATGGCGCTCCAGCGCCGCGGACCTGTGGCTGGGTGCATCGTCCACTCAGACAGGGACAGCCCATTTCGAGCCCACGCATGTGTGGCCGAGTTGACCGCCCATGACCTGCAGGGGTCCATGGGTCCAGTCGCGTCAAGCCCGGACAATGCCGCCATGGAGAGTTTCTTCGCGCTGGTGCACAAGAACGTCCTCAACCGTCATCCCTGGGCTAGCCGCGCTGAGCTACAGCTAGCCATCATCACCTGGATCGAGAAGACCTACCACCGTCGGCGCCGCCAACAACGCCTCGACACACTCACCCCGGTAGAGGCCGAAGCAGTCCATCAGACCACCACCAAGGTCACCTGACCTACCCCTACAAAACTATCAAGCAAACTGGGGGCAGTCCCCCTGCAAACCAGGCGCGAGTACCATGCCCCAGGGCAGCGATGGCCGAACCCAGCTACCAACCTTGCGAACCGCAGATCACCGGGATTGGCGTCGAGGATGGCCCGCACCACCCACGGGTTCCGGCGTGGTTGATCCGATGACAAACCTCGGTAGACTGGGGTCGTGACCATTTGAGCGTTTCCCTGACCTGCGTCCGAGGCCATCTGCCCGGCAGGTTTCGTCACCTCTTCGGGATTTTGCTCATGCCTCACGTACTTGCTTCATCGTCGTTCACTGCCACGGGCTCGCATTTGCGAGTGGACGGTCTCTCATTCTCCTACCCTGATCGGCGAGTACTCACGAATTTGTCGTTCGTCGTACCTGCTGGTGACCGGGTGGGGCTGATCGGGGAAAACGGGTCGGGGAAATCGACCTTGCTCAGGGTGCTCGCCGGATTCTTGGAGCCGACATCGGGAACGGTCGCCGTGAATGCGCCGGATGCCGATGTGCCAGTGATTGGGCTGCTTCATCAGGAGTCCCCGTTCTCCGCAGCTGAGACCATCGAGAATGCCATGGAGACTGCGGTCGCCCCGTCGCGACGCGCAGCCGAAGAGGTCAGCAGGCTCGGTGTCGCGCTTGCGGACAACCCCGATGATCCAGTCACCGCCAACGCCTATGCGTGTGCCCTGGAAACAGCCGAGCGTCTTGGGGTGTGGGAGATCGAGGCGAGGATCTCAGCGATGCTGGCTGGACTCGGGCTCGGGGACATCGACCGCGACCGGTCGATAGGGACGCTCTCCGGTGGGCAGCGAGCTCGGCTCGCTCTGGCGTGGCTACTGCTGAGCGCACCGGATGTGCTGCTGCTGGACGAGCCGACCAACCATCTTGACGATGCCGCGATCGCATATCTCGTCAGCGTGCTCACGGCGTGGCGAGGGCCGTTACTTATTGCCAGTCACGATCGGGCTTTCCTCGATGAGACGGCCACGTCGCTGCTCGACCTCGACCCATCGCCACTCCCGCACGCGGTCGCGGGGCCGCTGGTTGACGACGGCACGGGAACCGGGATCGGCCTCACCCGCTTCACCGGCAGCTACAGCGACTACCTCGCCGCACGAGCTGAAGCACGACAGAGATGGGAACGGCGGTATCGCGATGAACAAGTCGAGCTTTCCCGGCTTCGTGCCGCGGTGAAGGATCAGCAGATGGTGGGACACTCGGATTGGCGCCCGCGTTCCGAGGTGCGCACGGCAAAGAAGTTCTACGCCGACCGCAACGCGCAGGTCATCTCTCGCCGCGTCAACGACGCTCGCGCACGCCTGACGGATCTCGAAAACCGCCAGATCCGAAAGCCGCCACGGGAACTTGAGTTCCAGGGGCTCACGGTTGCCGGCGACCCGCGTACCATCGGCGCCCTCGAACCCGTGCTCACCACCGTCAACGCGGCTCTGAAAGATCGGCTCCCGGCCACGTCGCTCAGCATCAGCCGAGGCGAGAAATGGCTCATCACCGGCCCGAACGGATCAGGGAAATCGACCTTGCTCGGCCTGCTCGCCGCCACGCTGAAACCAAGCAGTGGGCAGGTCACGCGCACCCCGGTGGACCGCGTACAGCTGCTTGCGCAAGAAACCGCTCTACCTGATCCCTACGATCGCGGTCCTGGTCGCACCGTGCTCGACGCTTACACAGATTTGGTCGGTGCGGAACGTGCGGCACGAGTGCCGCTGAGCACCTTCGGGCTGATCGCTAGTCGAGACCACAACCGACGTGTGCAGGAACTCAGCGTCGGCCAACAACGTCGCCTTGCCCTCGCGGTAGTGCTGGCTGACCCGCCAGAGATCCTGCTGCTGGATGAGCCGACCAACCACTTTTCGCTCAGCCTCGTCACCGCACTCGAAGATGCACTCGTCCAATACCCTGGCACCGTCGTCGTTGCCTCACACGACCGGTGGCTGCGCAAACGATGGCAGGGCCAGCGGTTGACACTCCCTGAACCGTGCTGACAAGCGCAGTGCGCCGAATCGAGGCGCAACTGCGCCTGCAGCCAGAACCGAGCACCCGCTGTGCCGTCGCCACCCCAGATGGCGAGGATGGCGCGGCCCCGGTTCACCGTGACGCCCTTCACAGCATGGAACGGGGCGTTACGGACTTGCCCCGTCAGGAACCGTCACCACGATCATGTCGACGATAATCACCGGATAGATCGCATCCAGCGGTCTGCTCGCCCATTGGGTGGGTGCACCGGTGGCCTTCTCCGTGATCTGGCTGATGGTGTGTGGAGGCCGTCGCCCCCACAAACCTCGTCGAAGTGCGCGGCGATCTCACCAGTCATCAACCCGCGCGGTCAACAACAGTACGATCTGATCGATCCCGTCCAGACGGCGCATGCGCTTGAGCACGATCACCTGAGCCCAAGACAGCAACAAGGCCCGAACCGAAACCATCGAGGATGGCGCAAGTTCGGGCCTTGTGGTGGGGTGGAGCATAGGGGATTCGAACCCCTGACCTTCTCATTGCGAACGAGACGCGCTACCAACTGCGCCAATGCCCCCAACAACGCGGTTACGTTACCACATCCGGGCGACCCGCGCCACGGACGTGACTCAGTCGACAAGGACCTCGTCAGCCCCGGATTGTCCCTGTTCGCTGGCGACGTCGTCGAGGACGGCGCGCATGTCCTGAACCATCATCTCGATGTTCGACGGACCCTTCTGCGGTCCACCTGCAATACGACCATCCACACCCAGCAACCACGCCGTCGGGTACCCATGAACCTCGAAGACCAGGTTCGTGGACCCGTCCTTGTCAACCAGGGACAGCGGACGCAGCGACTCCGGCAGTGCCTCGCGAACAGACTCGCTCGTCACCAGGCATCGCACGTCAACCTCGGGCAACAGCATCATCCATCCCGGAGCCTTCGTCATGACTCTCTCGCACGGACCGCAACCGGGAGAGACGAAGATCAGCAGAACCGGGCGCTGCGCCACCAGGCCACGCAGGGTGGTGGTGCGTCCCTCGGCATCCGTCACCGATGCCAGCGGAATCGGCACCGACTCATAGTCGGCGATCTCCTCGGCGTCGTCCTCCTCGGCCACATCATCGACCGGGCGGTAGAGCACCGTCGCGACGACAACGACCGTCAGCACAGCGGCAAGCCACCACCACAGGTCACCGGCTGAGGCCTTGACGATCCTCTCGATGGCCGGACGACGATCGTCAGTGGCCGCGATGAGGGCCAACACCGACGCAGCGACGAGCAAGACGTTGCGGACGATGGTTCGAGCTCCGATGTCACCGGGGGCAAGATCACCGAAACAATGGCAGTCCACCGGATCCGGGATCGTCACGACTGCCCGAATGATGATGACGAGATAGAGGCAGAACAGCGCGACGGCACAGGAGGCGACGATGATGCCGAACACCCCACCGACGATGAGCAGCAGGGCACCAAGCACGATCTCTGCCCACGGCAGCATGGACAGCACTCCCGACGGCAGTTGCGAACCGGGAAGGCCAAGTGCGTCGAGGGCGTCGCCGACAGTGTCACGAGACTGAACCTTGCTGACGCCCGAGACGAGGAGAACGACCGCGGCAAGCACCGCGCACAGCGTCAGACCGGACAACACGGGTGCCATTGTGCCACCTCATCTGGCGACTGTCGGAACCGTGCTCAGGCCGACGCAATTCGGACAATCCCCGATGGCCCCTCATGGACCTCCGAGACAGACTGCTCGTCGTCGGAGGCCTCGACCGGCTTCTCTGCGACGACGGGGGTGTCAACCTGGCCAGGAACCGGGCCGGGAGCGGAGAGGTCGATGGTGCGAACGGTCCGGGCGCTCAACGGCGTCGAGACATAGGTGGGAGCAGTGACGACGACGTCGTCCCACAGCGAGCCCTCCGGGGCCGTCACCGGACGGTCGAGGTCGATGGTCCAGGAAGTGGGCTCGTCGTCGGTGCGAAAGGGCTCCGTCTTCACCTCCAAGACAATGGTCTCCTCGTCCCATCCCCTGTCGATGAGGGCATAACGACGATCAAAACGCTTCGTCATCTCCACCACGGACCACCGCGCCAGGGCGAAGAACCCGACCAGCAGAAGGGCGAAGATCGCCACCAGCCACCACGGAGTGACGTCGGCGATGGCAAGCACCATGAAGAGCACCGTCAAGCTCAACAGCACCAACATCGTCGCCATCCGACGCTTGGCAGCCACCGCCCAGGACCGCCTCAAGTCACGACGGGCGTACGACCTGGTGTACGGGGTGGACAGCTCCACCTCGGGGCCGTCCTCGGTCTTGTCAGGGGTAACTGTGCAAAAGCCTCGGGACACCACGTTCATGGTGTCCGGGAAGTCTTCGTGCCTGTCATCAGACACCTCTTGGGAACGTCGACGATTGACGACCGTGGGGACGAGATAAGCGATCCATCCCACGAGGACGATGGCGATGAGAACAGCTTGGACGGCTTGCACGATTGACACGCTACGGTCTCTCTTCGGCGTGTCGCGTGGACCACACGCGGAGTGTCGGAAAACGAATCACAACCATGTGGTTCAGTCCTCGTCCTCGCTCACCGGCGACCCCGGCAGAAGGTGGTTGGCGAGGTAGTGGCACAGGACGCCATCGGGGTAGTCGTCGGCCAGCAGACGAAACACTCGGTGATCGCGCCATTCACCGTCAATGTGGAGGTAAGCGGGCCTCATACCCTCCTCTGTCATGCCGAGTTTCTCCACCACACGCAAGCTCTTGACGTTCTCAGGACGCACGCAGATCTCGACTCGGTGCAACCCCATCACTTGGAAGACGTAGTCGCATGCCAGGGCCACTGCTGTCGGCGCGACCCCTTTGCCCGCATGGGCGGACGCCACCCAATAGCCCATCGAGCATGACATCGCCGATCCCAAGGAGATCGACGACACCGTCAGCTGACCGATGAGCGGAGTCGTGGCACGGTTGGTGGCCCGATGATCGGGCCATCCGTCGTCCCAACCGATGGCCCACGGCAGACTGCTGCCTTCCTTGGCACGCTTGCGATTCCTGGAGACCATCGCGAGATATCCACCTACGCGCTCGTGGGACCCCGGTGGTTTCGTCGCCTCCCAAGGAGCGAGCCATTCCCAGTCGAGTTCGCGCGTGGTCGTCCATCTCACCTCATCGGCTCGCCGAAGCGGACGCAAAACCACCCCACCGGCCTGCAGGGTCACCGGCCAATGGTGGTGACGTGGCAGCGTCACCCCCCACGGCAGACGAGCTGAGGCCATGGCGTCACCTCAACCGCCAGCACACCAGCGGCATACCGGTCGGAACCGGCTCATCGCCCGCCCCGACGACGGCGATCGCGTCGGCCATCGACAGGTCGATGGCGTGAGTGACATCACCCATTCCCGCTCGCAAGAGGACCGGACGGCCTCCGACTCGGGCCAGACGCACCGGGACGAAGGTGGTGGAGTCCGGGTGACGGGCAATCGGACGATCCGTCTCGGCCCTGAGCACATCGGCCGGCGGCAGGCCCGACAGCTTGCGCAGCAGAGGCTGCACGAACACCATGAACGAGATGAGAGCTGGTCCAGGGCCTGCCGGCAGGACGACCAGGGGGACCAGGCTCGGGTCGATGAGGGCGAATCCCTGATTGGCCCCCGGCTCCATCGCCACCCTGGCGAAGTCAGTACCTCCCATTCGTGGCAGTACCGAGGAGACGGGGTCCTGCTGACCGACAACCATATGATCGCTGGTGGTGAGGACGAGATCCGCACCACGCCCGGCATTGGCGAGCAGCCGTGCCAACTCGCTGTCGCTCGAGGTGTCGCTGGAGATGACGGTGACGTCGACGTCAAGGGCTCGGGTGGCGGACTCGATGGCTGCAGCGGTGGCATCGAGGGAGGCAACCTCTTCGACGCCATTGGCCCGAGCCCGCCTCTCGATCTCCTCGCGCTGGTCCTCATCAGCTCGCACCGCGACGATGACGACTTTGGGCCGCGGCCGTACGAACACCTCGTCGATACCGGCCGAGGCCAGCATCGAGATGATCCCGGGATGCAGGATCGTCCCATTGCGGACCAGAACCTCACCTGATCCGTAGTCCGAACCCGCGAGGCGAGCCCCAGCCCACCTCTTGACCGGAGAGAACAGCACGATGTCACCGTCGGCGTCGAGCAGGTCCAGTGGGAGGACGCAATCGGTGCCCTCCGGCAACAGTGACCCAGCCATGACGCGCACAGCAGTGCCCGGGATCACCGGAGTGGGAGGCCGACGATCGACCTGGATCTCCACGGCACCAGAACGACCTGCCATCCTGGTGGACGCAGAATCGAGGGCATACCCGTCGATGACGGCGGTCGTCACCACCGGGACGTCATGAGGTGCATGGATGTCCTCACACACCGCCAGCCCCACGGCCCGCGGCAAGTCCATGGCGACTGGCGGAACGGCCTGCACGAGGCTGCACAGGTAGTCGCAATGATCGACGACTGACCGACGCCCGGACATGTCCGTCTCGGGCGCTCCCGGCAGACCGAGGGGCTCCACCTCGGGCTCCGGGGCATCGACCTGCTTCTTCCTGTGGAACAACGCCATGGCATCACCCTAGAGGTCATTGCGCTGTCTGGCCGACAGCGACTCGGCCAGGGCGTACCATGAGGGGGGTGATGACGCACCACGGCCTCGCCGATGAGGACCTCTCTGGTCCTCGGCTCGGCAAGGAGGAGCTCCGACGTGGCTGCCATGACCGCCGGGCAGCCGTGGACCATCGGACCCGAATGAGCAGGGACGACCGACGCACCGAGCACGCCATGAGTCGGCTGCTGTGGGCCCACAAGGTCGCCCTCTACCTGTCTCGCGGGGACGAACCGGACACTGTAGGACTGGCAGACACCCTCGTCATGATGGGAAAACAGGTTCTTGCTCCGGTCCTGACGGACGGCCACGGTCACTCCCTGCACGAACCGGCGTGGGCGTGGTACGACGGCAAGAACGTACGTACCGGTCTGTGGCAGATCCCCGAGCCGATCGCTCCTGTGCTGCCAGCCTCGGCCATCACCGTGGCCGAGGTCGTGCTGTGCTCAGCCTTGCTGATCGACCGGGCGGGGTACCGGGTTGGCGTGGGAGGCGGCTGGTACGACCGCGTCCTCACCCAGCGAGCTCCTGGGGTTCCGGTGTGGGCGGTCGTCGATGACGACGAGATCGTCGACGAGGTTCCCCATGATCCATGGGACGAGCCGGTCACCGCTGCTCTCACTCCCACTGGCCTACACCTGCTGGGTCAGTGAATGACGCGGAATTTCTTGGTACCCGGCAGTACGCCTATCATTCGACAGGCGCCTGACACCGATCGGGCCGGAACGAGGAGACCATGCCCACCTACCAATATCGATGCAACGACTGCGGCCATGACCTCGAGGTCGTGCAGAAGTTCAGCGATCCCTCGCTGACCGAATGCCCCACCTGTGAGGGTGAGCTGCGCAAGGTCTTCAACGCAGTGGGCGTGGTCTTCAAGGGGTCGGGCTTCTACTCCACCGACAATCACACCAAGGGAGCCTCCAAGGCGGCTACCGCAGAGAGCTCGACCCCCTCCGATTCCTCCTCGACGAAGTCCGAGCAGTCTTCGTCATCCCCCTCGACGACGAAGACTGCTGACAGCGCGTCCTGAGTGGAGGGTCCGGACAGGACGTGAACTGCCTGTGGACAGAAATTGCCCTGTGGACAACTGAACGATTTCGTCTCCTCCGACGATAACTGTGGGTGTGAGACTGACATCGAAGAACTCCCAGGACCCTCGCCGACCACAATCGACCCTTAAGCACAAGACCACCGCGCGACGTCGTCTGCATGTCCTCGTCGCACGCCATCGACGCGGCCTGGCAGCCCTTCTCGCCGCACTGGCGGTGCTGCTCGTGGCCTCCCCCGGAATCGCCACGACATCCTCCGGACGAGAGGTCATCGTTGCCGCCCGTCCCATCGAGGGCGGACGCACCATTCAACGCTCTGACCTACGTACCGTCCGCGTGGATCCTGCCGTCCTCCCCCATGAAACAGCCACCCTCGCTCAGGTGGAGGGCCGCCAGGCATCGGCTCGCATCACTGAGGGGACGATTCTGACGACGTCCGCCGTGTTGTCCGGCTCCAGCGTCGGATCCGGGAAAGCCCTGGTAGGGATCCATCTTGTCGACTCGTCGATGGTCGGGATGCTGCAGGTGGGCCAGCGGGTGTCCGTCGTCTCCCCCGGCGAGGATGGAACACCGCACGTCCTGACCCGTGGCGCGATCATCCGTAGCCTGCCCACCAGCGGGGGTGGACTCGTGCAAGGCTCCCCGTCCACGGAATTGGTGGTGGTGTCCACCCGATCGGCCGATGCCGCGGCGATCGCCGTGGCAGGCCAAGGACAGCCCCTGGGACTGGTTGTGGAATGAGTTCGCATCCGGCGAAACAGCGTGAACGGTGTTAGCCGCACACCTGATGTCCCATTATAGTTCTCGACGGGCCCGAGGCCATTGGGCACACACCACAACCCGAAAGGAGCCCCGTGAAGGGATTCAAGGACTTCCTGATGCGCGGCAACCTCATCGAGCTCGCCGTGGCATTCATCCTTGGCGGCGCGTTCTCCACCGTCGTCAAGTCGTTCACCACAGTGATCATGGATCTGCTCGGCAGGATCGGCGGCACCCCCAACTTCTCAGGTTGGGTACCCGGTGGGGTCCACGTCGGCGCCTTCATCACCGACGTCATCTCCTTCTTCGTGATGTCCCTCGTCATCTACTTCGGGCTCATCAAGCCCGTGGAGATCGCCACGAAGAAGCTCAAGCACACCGAGGAGGAGCCGGTGGCCGCCCCCACCACCGCCGATCTGCTCATCGAGATCCGCGACGAGCTGCGTTCCCGTCCGGTTCAGTGAGCTGCCTCAGTGCAACACGCTGTGTGGTGGTCGTTCGGCCAACAGACGAGCCTCGTCCGGCCCGATGACCACCGCGCCACGATGCACTGTCGCGCTCAACCCGTCCAGCCCGGCGATCCGACGCGCCTGGGCGAGCACCGCTCCATAGCGGGCGAACTCAAGTCCGGTGGACAGGTCGCCGGGAAGCGGATCGGGCCACGAGCGACCGGCCTGTTGGCATTCAGCACGCCGCTGCGCGAGTCGTCCAGCAGGCCAACCCAACCCGATCAGCCACTCCACCAGGTCGGCTGCCTCCCAACCGGGCTCGTCAGGGGCGGTGAACCGCTGTCCGGTGAGGACTGCGGCCACTGCCTCCCAACACTGCTGATCAGGTGTCACTTCTCACCGGGAATCTCGCCGGTAAGTACGGTGCCGTCAGGGATCGTCTGAGGCTTCTCGGTGCTGAGAGAGACATCTCCCTCGACGACAACCCCCGGTCCGAAAGTCCAGTCTCCCTTGACCGTGAGAGAGGTGGCCCTGCGCAGCGACGGTGGCTCCGGGATGCGGTCGGTGAAGTCACCGACCTTCTTGTAGAACTCCTTGTCAAGGTCAATGGCGCAGGTGTCGTCAGTCATCTTGACCAAGTGAGCGGAGTCGTCGAGATCGTAGACGTCGGAACGCAGCAGCAACAGCTCATTGGTCGTCTTGACCGGCAGGAACCGGGAACGATCCACGCAGATGCAAGTGGCGCCCTCGAAAATCTCGATGGCACCGCCCATGGCCGACTCGATCTGGATGACCGGGGTCGAGGAGGAATCCTTCGGGTCGACGGTCTTCTCGTTACGGATGATCTGCAGCCCCATCACGCCGTGACGCTCGTCGAGGACCTTCTTGAGGGCCTCGAGGTCGAACCACAGGTTGTTGGTGTGGAAGTAGGGATGACGGTTCTCGTCGGTGAAGTACTCCATCTCCTCATCGGCGGTCTGAGCGGTGTCGCGCAGGATGAGCTGACCGTCGGACTTGCGGACGGCCAGGTGTCCACCCTTCTTGTCATTGATGGTGCGACGACACAGCTCAGCGGCGTACGGGGCACCCGAGGCAGCGAACCAGCCAGCCAGACGACCGTCGGGGACCGCTCCCAGGTTGTCGCCGTTGGACACCGAGGCGTACTTGAACCCGGCCGCCAGGAGCTTGTCGAGCACACCGGATCCGAGCAGGGCGGTGTAGAGGTCACCATGGCCCGGCGGGCACCACTCCAAGGAGGGGTCCTTCTCCCACTCGACCGGGGCGAGAGTCTCGGCGTCGAGCTTGGGCTCCTGATTCTGCAGGAAGTCCAGGTCCAATCCCTCGACGGCCAGGTCCGGGTACTTCTCGAGGGCCTTGAGGGTGTCCGCACGGGTGTTGAAGGAGTTCATGAACATCAGCGGCAGACGGGCGCCGAACTCCTTGCGGGCCGACAGCACCTGGGTGGCGATGATGTCGAGGAATGACTTGCCGTCACGCACCTCCAGCAGCGACTTGGCGCGATCGAGCCCCATTGAGGTTCCGAGCCCGCCGTTGAGTTTGATGATGACGGTCTTGTCGAGGGCATCAGCAGCCTGTTCCTCGCTGAGCTCGACGTCGTCGAGCATCGGCGGATCGATCAGCGGGGAGATGGTGTCCTCGCGGATGAGTCCGGTGACACCGGTCTCGAGCTGGTGGTAGTAGGAGGTGAAGACATTGATGGCGACGGGATCGACACCTGCCTCGGTCATCTTCTGGCGTGCAGCTTCAAGTCCTTCTTCGCTCATCCTTGCTCCCCTGCTGGTACTGCTGGTAGACGGACGTTTCCAGTCTATCGAGGAGGGTCTACCGGCACGGTGGAGCATGCCACCCCGTCACCGGTGAGCCACGCAACCAGAACGCGAACCCGGCCCCCAGGGCGACGCTCCGGGGACAGGGTCAAGGTCACTTGACCAGGTTCGTCCACCGTTGCCACGCTGGAGGTGATGGTGCGGGAGCGTCGGTCCACCAGCAGGACATGGACGACTCCCCCGACCCAACCGTGTAGGCCGACGGAAACCGCGTCCCCCACCCAGCTCGCGGAGATGACTTC
This sequence comes from Cutibacterium avidum 44067, assembly GCF_000367205.1. NCBI lineage: Bacteria > Bacillati > Actinomycetota > Actinomycetes > Propionibacteriales > Propionibacteriaceae > Cutibacterium > Cutibacterium avidum. The sequence continues at coordinate 1,814,401 of NC_021064.1, forward strand.
CCCGGCCCGGCGCGAGTCCAGACGTGCCAGCCCGGACAATCCGATCCCTGTCGTCATGGCCTGCTCGATGGATTGCGGGGAATCCGCTGAATTGAGGGCGTCCAGTGGCATGAGGGGATCGTCGACCGGCCAGTCCCGACCCTGGCCGGGATGATCGTCGAGGACCGCAACTCCCCAGCGATAGGGGTCTCCCTGTACCCCTCCCCACACCGACCAACCAATGCGACTCTTGGCAGTCTGGTCGGAGTCGGTGTCGTAATAGAGGATGTTCACCCCGATGTGGTTGGGGTCGATGGGTGAGGGCAGGATTGACATCGGAATGGCCACCTGGATGTGGCTGCCGTCCGGAATCGGTCGAGCGGTCCATCTCATGCCGGGAGCGGTCTGCCAGGCCGGCCCCTGACGCTGGTCGGCGTCACGCAGAGCCCACGCCCCGACGTCCGAGGTGAAGGGGATGACGGCCGCCTTGAAGGTGGACGAGGTGTTCTCTGAGGTCCCCTGCGGATCAATGTCGATCTCCAGGGAATCCGTACGCCAATGGCCCTTGCAGTCGGCGCTGGCCAACACCGATCCCCGCTTGGGGTCATGAACGGACGCATCGACGTAGAGGTAGTCGTCGTACCAGGCCATCCAGACCTTCCCGGAGACGTCACGCATGGCCGCACACTCGTCGCCTTCCCAGACCCGGGAGATGTCCATGGGCTCGCCTGTAAAGACCTCGGAGTCGAAGGCACCATCGAGTTTGGGAGGACGTGGAGCATGGGGAACACGGGTGGACGGCACCAGCTCGATCCACTGCGGAGTGGACCACTGACCGTCCTGCGACGTCACCGTCAGGGTGTACTCGTAGTCGCCGCCATATTTGCCGGTCTCCAGGGTGGAGTCGGTGTTCGTCAGCTCCACCTCGACCCGGCATGCCTCTCCCGGCGACAACGGACCGTAGCTGATGCGGCTGCAGGCAACATCGAACCCTTCAGGAAGGTCCAGGATGACATCGCCGGACTGCTCCCGGTCGCTGTGATTGGTGACGCCCAACCCCAGCCGCCTCGTCAGCCCTGATCCCAGCGTCACGACCGACCTGACCAGCCCTGAAAGCTGAGGCATCCCGATTGAGTCAACCCACTGTTCATACTGGCTGACCTGGGGCAGGAAATCCTGGTGGGCACTCACTGCTGGCAGGACGACGACTCGCGTGTCGGTGTATCCCACTCCCTGATCGGCACGGATCCGCAGCCCGACCCGAGCTGGCCCCTCAAACGCATTCGTCGGAATCGTCACCCTCACCTCGGTGGTGAACGACGACTCGGGGGAAACCTCATCGATCTCTCCGATCTCCACCTGCCAGCCCTCGGGTGCGACGGTCTCGAGGGTCACTCCGGACAGATCACCGGAAAGGGAAAGACGACCATTGAGTACCTGCCCGACCGTGGCCGTCGCGGAAAGGTCCAGGTCAACCGTCGTTCCCAGCGGCAACCCGCCATCCTGCCGCACTGCTGCACCGGCGAGCACGGCGTCGACGCGAGATGCTTCCGGGGTCCCCATCTGAGGGTGGGGGACCCGGGATGCCACCTGGCTTAGGAAGGTTGAACCGATGAGATGGGGCTGGGTGGGAACATCTCCCAGACATGCCCAGCCCTGGGAGATGAATCTCCGCTGAGCCTGACGCTGATGGTGGGCCCAGGTCACACCGGCATCGTCAGTGGCCCTTCCCACAGCGCGTAAACGGTGCTGGCATCAGCCTGTTCAGGCACCAGGGCTGCGTCCGGACCAGTGGGGCGCCCCCCGCCGAAGGAGTCCAGGAGGAGCCGTGACACCTGCCACGGCTGAAGTCCTTCGACCTCGACCTGGTCGGGCGCGAAGGTGGGATCAGCCGCTGCCAGATAAGCCTCGACGGCCAGCCGACCGGCCATCTGATGGTTGCCGTGTTGTCCCGGCATCGGGGCTGGATTCATGGTGATGATGACCGACGGCTGGGTCGCCCTGACCACCCTGACAAGCCGAGAGAGGGTGTCGAGACGTCCCCACACCCGAGCCGTGAGGGGCGCCGAAACGGTGTAGTAGAAGTCGACCTTGTCGAGGTAGAAGAACCTCTCGACGCCCACCAGGGACAGGGCGCTACGTTCCTCCCTCTCCCGCAGCAGACCCAACAGCGGACCGTCCTCGCTGCCAACGGCATTGCCGCCACCCTCACCACGGGTGATGGACACGACGCCCACCTTCACTCCGCACTCGTGACGCCACCGTCCGAAAGCAGCGAGCAAACCGGACTCGTCGTCAGGATGAGCACCGATGAAGAGGACGTCGAGACGTTCAGGCCTGGGCTGGGTCATCCCCACTCCCATCGCAGGTGGTTGGCGGTCAGGTGTTGATGACCGAGTGTAGCGAGGCCCACCTGCGTGGCCCACGAAGTTGACAGGACATCCCAGTCCACCTGGAAGGCGGGGTTGGCCCTGCCCACCACACCGGACTAGGCTGGTGTGGCCCTTCGTGGGCAGGGCCCCGTAGCTCAGGGGATAGAGCAGTGGTTTCCTAAACCATGTGTCGTAGGTTCGAATCCTATCGGGGCCGCCCTCAGGCGTACCATCGCTTCATCTCGACCTCGATCTCCTCCAGGGAGCGTCCCCTCGTCTCCGGCATCACCTTGACCAGGATGAGCGCGATAACGAGGTTGACAATGCCGTAGGTGAGGTAGGTTCCGGCACCACCAAGCCCTGCCAGCATGGCCGGGAACGTCCAGGTGATCGTCGCGTTCGCCAGCCATCCGCAGAACACCGCGGCACCGTTCATGGCTCCGCGCATCCGGGTCGGGAACATTTCACCGAGCATGGTCCACACCACCGTGCCGTTGGTGGACTGGACGATGAGCATGAAGATGCTCATGAGGACGAGCACGAGGATGGGCGCCCATGCCGGCACACCCTTGCCCACATGCGGAGCAATGGCGAATCCGAAGGTGGCGGCAATCCCGAGCAGACAGACACCGACAGCGGTGACGTCGAAGATCAGAAGGTGCCGACGATCGAACCTCTCGATGAGCCACAGGCCAGCACCGGCGCCGATGACGGACATGACGCCGTTGGCCACCTGGGCAATGATCGAGGCCTGGGTGCTCATCCCTGCGAATTCCAGCACCTTCGGCGCGTAGTACATGACGGTGTTGACACCTGTGGTCTGGTTGACCGCGGCAAGGAAAATTCCGACGAGCAGAAGACGACGCGTCCACCGCGACTCCATGACGACGGCCCACTGCTGGCGATGAGTAAGTCTGCCGCCCTCACCGTTGAGCTCGACCATCTCGGTGACCTCGTCGACGATCGGCTCGTCAGCCCCTTCGACGCGCACCTGTTTCAGACATGCAATCGCCTCCTGCAGCCGACCGTGGCTCAAGTGCCAGCGCGCCGACTCAGGCATCCTCCGCATACCGATCCACAAGGCGACAGCCGGCAGGGTGCACACCACGAGCATCCACCGCCAGGCTCCACCAGATCCGGCGGACACCGACAGCTGCATGACGAAGGCGTGGAAAGCTTCGTCACTCATCGTTCCGCCATGGGACGTCGCCATGGCCTGCAACTTGTCCCAGGAATAGGTTCCGGGAGCGAGCCGACCGGACGGATCCGCCGTCACCGTCAGGGTCGGGCCGCCATGTGCCGCAGAAATGGCGGCATTGACGGAGAAGGCCAGCAGCTGACCGAAGACGATCATGAACTGGTCAAGAGCGACGATGCGGCCACGCATCCGCTTCGGAGAGGTCTCCGACAGATAGACCGGCACCGTTGCCGAGGCCGCGCCAACGGCAAAGCCGAGCACCACCCGGAAGGGGTACATCACCCAGATGCTGGGAGCCACGGCCGTGCCGAGAGCACCAATGATGAACAGGACAGCGAGGGTCAGCAGGTTATGACGGCGTCCCCAGCGATCGCTCATCATGCCGCCGATGAGCCCGCCGAAGGCCGCACCAAGGGTGAGCGTCCCTCCGATGGCACCTTCATGGCCCACCGTCAGAGCCAAACCACCAGCACCATGTGGCAGGTACATGAAGGGTAGGGCGCCAGAGATGACCCCGGTGTCATAGCCGAAGAGCAGTGAGCCCAGGGTGGCGACCGCCGCCACCACACCAATACGGCGTTTCGGGCCTGCTGGTCGCGTCGTCTCGACGAGCTCGGCGACCTCGGTTCTCGATGTCACGGACAACTCCTATGGACGGGATGTCGCACCGACGCACCACTGCGCTCGGCACCGCGACCCGCCCGGCATCCATGACTCAATCACGTATGACGTAAGCAGGGTCGACGGCAGGACGTTACCACCCTGTCGCCGACCCCGTATCCGCACACATTGGCGGGAATGAGAAAACTCGGTGTCAGCCCTGCTTCTGGGCCGCGGCCTGCCTCTTGAGATCCTCGACGTCGATCTCCTTGACCTTCTCGATGAGCTCGTCGAGCTGACGGCCCTGCAGCAGGCCGGACTGACGGAAGACGAGGTAACCATTACGGAAGGCCATGATCGTCGGGATGGAGGTGATCTCCAGACCGGCGGACAGCTCCTGCTGGTCCTCGGTGTCGACCTTGGCGAAGGTCACGTCAGTGTGACGCTCACCGGCGTCCTCGTAAATGGGCGCGAAACGCTGGCACGGCCCGCACCAGGATGCCCAGAAGTCGATGAGGACGACATCGTTCGAATCGATGGTCGAGGAGAAGTTGTCCTTGGTCAATGCGACGGTAGCCACGTTGTACCTCCCGGTAATTGTTTGGGTTCGGTCGACCGCAACGCCGTGGCGCCTCGGCCCATGTGTGGTGCAACAGCATCAGGAGCTGGCGTATTCCCGATGTGCCAATCCGTGATTCACCTCGATGTCGCAGCGCTCGGTGCCATGCCGCCTTGAATGTCACACGGCCTTCAACTCGGCAATCGCCGTCGCTCCCAGATCACGTAGCAGATGGCCGGCACAAATGGGTCGCGCGGCGATGACCGACACCACGCGGGACAGGCCGGGCAGTGCCTCGTCGGAGACGTCGACGTCGTAGCCGGGAGCCAAGGGGTCCAGCATCGGGTTGGACCCGTCCGACCACTGCTCATTGAGCTTGTTCCAGGTCGTCACCCAGGCACTGCCGATCTCACTGCCCGACGGCACCCCGAAGAAATGTCCCACTGGGGCATGATGGCGCAGGGCCACCAGGCCAGATTCCTGGAAGATACGGGCCAGTCGCACCCGAGCGTCCAGGGCCCGGCGGTCCTCCCACGTACCGGCGAGCACCCACTGGCACGGGTGCGGACAGGTGATACCGACGTCAGGACGCTCACCGGCATCAATGGTGGCGTGGTTCATCGCGCACACCCCGAGGGCTTCACCCAATCTGGAATGGAACTTGTCCAGGTAGGAGGTGTAACCCTCCTCGTCACCCTGAGCAGCATGAAGGCTGCGTCGAGCCGTCGCGTTCATGGCCGAGGTGTGGGCGCAGTCCTGGCCGTCGCCTCCCCACTTCTCCCCCACCTTGCCGGGCAACGTGAGCGGGTCCCCGCCGTCTCCCAGTACCGACTGCCAGGCCAGCTGGCCCAGGTATTCCCCCAGGATGTGGCAGGTCACGACGACCTGCTGTGGCTCCTCGCGATGCATCCGGATGTCGAGGACCTCGAGCATGAGCTCGTAGAGGGGCACCAGGTCTCCCAGTGCTCCCCTCTCGGTTGACCGCGGGTGGTGCGGAAAACCCGCGTCAGTGAGCCGGGATCGCAGATCAGCAGGCAGGGGGTCCCCGATCTCCTCGAAATCTTCGGCATCGAGGGCCAGGACTCTGCGGGCCACGGCCGTCACAGCAGCGGCCTGCACCAAGTGAGGATCATCGGATTCGGACGCCCGTGTCATCCGTAACATGGAATCGGCGGTGTCATACCAACCCGCTTCACAGAGCGTCGCGATCTGGTTCAGATCTGGCAGCTGACGGGGCCACAGGGTTTGGGACACACTCATTGCGGCATCGTCACCGCGATTCAGGAGTTCTGGACGACGAACAGACCGGAAAGGACCTCCGGATCGACGACAACCGAACCGTCGGGACCCGTCAGACGGATGCCGTCGACATCATCCTTGACCTCGATGCTCATGCCCGGCAACAGTCCAGCGGCGTAGACGTCGGTGAGGTTGCCCTCGGTGGCCTGGAAGAACTCCGACAACCGGGTGACGGTCACACTGACCGGGCAGCCGGCCTCGGCGATGATCTCGTCAAGAGGCTTGGAGTCGTCGCGGAAACGGGCGGAGTCGTCCGGACGACGACCGATCTGCTCGGGAGGAAGGGGGCAACCGTACGGGGAGACATCGGGGCTGTCGAGGATCTCGGTGAGGCGCTTCTCGACCTCACCGGAGATGACGTGCTCCCAACGGCATGCCTCGTCATGAACCAGGTCGGGGCGAAGACCGATGACCTCGGTGAGCAGGCACTCAGCCAGACGATGCTTGCGCATCACCGTCTCGGCCGCGTCGTGGCCTTCCTGCGTCAGCGAAATCGAGCGGTCAGACTCGACGACCACGAGACCGTCACGCTCCATACGAGCCACGGTCTGGGAGACGGTGGGGCCGGACTGGTGCAGTCGCTCGACGATACGGGCGCGGCGCAGCTCAACACCCTCCTCGAGCAGCTCGTAGAGAGTCCTCAGATACATCTCCGTTGTATCGACGAGCTCACTGCTCACGGTGCACCTCTTCCCCGCCCTCACAGCCGAGGGGCGTCGCTGTCCACCTGCCCATCGGACAGGTTGTCTGACAAAACGGTCGGGGCGTCATTGCTCACGCCCGAGCGACCCCCGTCAGGAAGTTTAGTGCTCAAATACCTGTCATGGTCGTCAGACGGACTCACCGCGACGGATGACGCGGACCAGACGACCCTTCTCGTCGGTGAGACACATGTCAGCCCAGCGCCCCTCCTCCAAGACGCCAACCTCGCTCAGACCGTGGAGTTCAGCCGGTGTGGTAGCCGCCATGACGGCAACTTGCCCCAGCGGCAGTCCCACGACCGAGGTGACGAACTCGACTGCGTGACCCATTGTGAGAGTGGATCCTGCAATCGCTCCCAGCGAACCGTCGGCGGCCAGCAGTCGAGCGCGACCGTCGACAACCTTCACCGGCAGGCTGCCCAGGATGTAGTCGCCGTCAGGTTGACCGGTGGCGCTCATGGCGTCGGTGACCAGGGCGATGCGCTGCGGTCCGGCAGCCAAGATGGCCATCCGAATGACGTCTGGTGCCAGGTGCACGCCATCACAGATGAGCTCGCAGACCACGCGCGGGTCAGTGAGCATCGGCGGGACCGGACCGGGCTTGCGGTGATGGATGGACGGCATCGCGTTGAACAGGTGGGTGATGACATCGGATCCGGCATCGACGGCAGCGCTGGCAGTGGTGTTGTCGCACTCGGTGTGACCGATGGCGGCATGCACCCCCGCCTTGCTGAAGGTCGCGACGGCCTCCAGACCGTGCTCGCGCTCCGGAGCGATCGTCACCATCCTGAGAGCAGACCCTCCTGCCTCGATGAGTCGATCCACCGAGACCGGGTCAGGATCGCACAACAGCTCGACAGCATGGGCACCCTTGCGCGACTCTGCGAGGAAGGGTCCCTCGAGGTGAATGCCGGCGATCTCGTCCTCGTCGATGAGTTGACGGAGTCGTCCGACCTGGTCGACGACGTCGTCAATGGCGGCGGTCACCGTGGAGGCGAAGAGGGTCGTCGAACCCTGGCTGCGGTGGTAGGCCACGGCTCGCACGGCGGCGTCATGGTCGGGATCGGTGAAGTCGGCACCGGCGCCGCCATGGCAGTGGGTGTCGACGTAGCCCGGCAGGATCCACTCGTCGACGAGCTCAGCCTGCGGATCGATACCCTCCCCGACCTTGGCGATGCGTCCGGCCTCGACGGTGATCGTTGCCGGTGAATCACTTCCGTCACGGGCGACGACGTGGTGCGAAGCAATACGGCTGATCATCGATGCCTCCTTGACAGCGGGTTTTCCCACATACTGCCACATGGTCACAGCGTGAACACGAGCTTCGTCAGCACCAAGATCTGCGAGGATAGGACCATGGCTGAGCCAAGGATTCCCAGTGACCTCCTGCCCTCCGACCCCCGTTTCGGGTGTGGCCCGTCCCGGATCCGACGGGAGGTGGTGGCCAGTTTGTCCGAACCGGGATCGGTGATGGGTACCTCCCACCGCCAACCACCTGTCCGCCATGTGGTCGCCGCGATCCGCGAGGAACTCTCCACCCTCTACGACCTTCCGGCCGAATATGAGGTTGCTCTTGGCAACGGCGGAGCCACCCTCTTCTGGGACATGGCGACCGTCTCCCTGGTGGAGAAGTGCGCCGCGACAGGCGTTTACGGCGAGTTCACGAAGAAATTCTCCTCGGTCCTGCAAGGAGCTCCCTTCCTCGCAGATCCGGCAGTTTTCCAGGCCCCGCCCGGCGAGCTCGCCCTGCCGCAAGCTCTGGGAGAGATCGACGCATATGCGTGGGCTCACAACGAGACCTCCACCGGGGTCGTCGCCCCGATCCGTCGACCGGATGAGATTGACGAGAATTCCCTGGTCCTCGTCGATGCCACGTCAGCTGTTGGCGGAGTTGCTGCAGACGTGGCGCAGACTGACGCCTATTACTTCTCACCGCAGAAAAACCTGTCCTCGGACGGCGGGTTGTGGCTCGCAATTCTGTCACCAGCAGCGATCGAACGCTCGGAACGATTGACTACCTCGGCTCGCTGGGTACCGCAGATGCTCGATCTCAGCGTCGCAGTGAAGAACTCCCGGGCAGATCAGACCCTCAACACTCCCGCGCTGGCCACCCTCGTCATGCTGGAGGCGCAGTGCCGCTGGCTGCTGGACAAGGGCGGCATGACGTGGGCGGCATCCCGCACCGCGTCGACCTCAGGAATCCTCTACCGCTGGGCCGAGGACAACCCGTTGACGACCCCTTTCGTCACCGATCCTGCGCTACGTAGCCCGGTGGTGGTGACGATCGACATCGACAAGTCCGTCGACGCCACCCAGCTGTGTGCCCGCGCCCGCGAGAACGGGATCCTCGACATCGAGCCGTATCGCAAGCTGGGCCGCAATCAGATCAGGGTGGCCACCTTCAGCTCAATCGAGCCCGGCGACATCGAGGCGTTGACGGCCTGCCTGGATTGGTTACTGGAGCACCACGACTAACAGTGTCGCCAGGTGGTGTCCTGGGAGCGGTCGTGCACGAAGGTCACGACGCCGGCGCACAGTGCCACCGCGACCGCTCCCAACACCGCGATGAGGGTGCCTGAGCGCGCCTTGGAGGTGGGCTTGCCACTGGCCTGGGTGGCCCCTGCCTTGGCACTCGGAGTCGGCGAGGGGGTCGGCGAGATCGAGGTCAGCGTCGTCGGGAAGTCGATTTCCTGCACCTTGTTGCCGGAGGTCGCGATCTCCAGGGTCTTCTGTGTGGTGTCGGTGGTGATGGTCTGCCCGCCCGAGAACGCCGCGTTGGCGACCGCCTTCCAGGAGTAGGCGTCAACGACCCGAACCTCATGGTCGGTCAGCATGGCCAGCCGTGACCCGTCTGGCAGGAAGGTGGCGTCCTTGACCCCGGCGGGGGCGTCCGCCACCTTTTCGAGCGGGTTGGACTCCGTGCGGCTGACCTGCGGGCCACTACGGTAGATCGCCGAGTGGGGACCGTCAGTGACGATGTAGAAGCTCCCCTTGGGACTGACTGCCATGGCCTTGGCGTCGTGAGCGCCGTCGGGGTAGGTGAACATCCACTCGTAGTAGGTGGATTGATTGGCTGCCGTCGAGGTGGGAGACATCACGCGGATGCCGCGGCGCCTGGTTTTCTTATCACCGATGTCGGCGACGTAGAGCACGCCATTGGCCCACGCCATCGCCTCCACGTCGTGGAAGGCTGGCTCCCACCTCACCCGATGGACTTCCTTGCCCGTCTCGTCGAGGGCAAGCAGGGAGTGGACCGTCGACGGAGAACCATCGGTGACCCAGTAGCAGTCATTGTCGAGGTCGGCAGCCATGCCAACCGGGGTGCCAAGCTTCTTGTCCGTCGTGATGGTGAGATCGACGGCGGCAGCAGGGCCAGCCGACAGTCCCCAGGCGCATCCCAGGGCCACCAGCGCACTCGCGCTGCGGGAACGTCGGGGCCAGGATCGTCGGGTCACAAAAAGACATCCTGCCATGCCGGACCGACCTGTCACAGCAGGGATCCCACCACGACGATCAGTACGAGGATGATGAGAACCCCGCTGATGATGTGTTGCCTGGAGCGTGGATTCATGGATTACACCCTATGTCGACCTCATGGCTAATAATCTGTTGCCATGGGTGGGTTGAGACTCAACGCCATCGCGATCGACGAAGTTCGCGACATGTTTGGGGCTGACGAGGGCCTCTCGACGAAACTGCGTAAGTGGACCGAGGCCACGTTCAGCGTACCCGTCCACCATCATCGTCGATCAGGTTGGCGCAACCCGTTCCACCCACTCCACAAGCCCAATGTCGAGGGACCGATGCTGCCGGTGGGATGGCCAACTCCCAATGATGTCGAGGACTTGGTTCATGGCCGATTCATCGAGCCTGATCGCCTGGGACGGTGCTGGCGACTCGTCAATGAGTGGTTGACCCACCTGTCGTGGGGATGGACCGAGATCCCGATGTCGGTGGCGCGGCTCGATGAGCTTGATTTCGACCTCGCGGCTGTCGGCTTGTCCAGTACCTGTGCCATCAAACGGCTCATGGTAGGGGAACCGCAGATTCCGCTGCGACCGGCACCTGGCATGAGGATCGGTTATGCGCGCACCGGGCAGGTACTGACGACTCGGCTTGGGCTGGCTGATGTCGTCGACAAGATACCGGCCGAGCGGCGAGGTGAGGCTGACGCCATCCTGGAATTCCTCAACTCATATCCGGGATGGATGGACCTCGCCAGCGACCTGGGGCGCCCGGCACCAGACCTCTTGGTGGTCTGGCAACCGGACACCGTCGGTGGGATTCAACCCACCAGCCTCACATCTGGCCAAACAGTCTCATGAGCAGGGACTGGACGAAGTAGACCACAAAGAGGGCCGCAACCACCCACAACAGCGGATGGATCTTGCGTGCCTTGCCAGCGATGGTCTTGGTGATGCAGAACATGATGAGGCCAGCGCCGATGCCCGTCGTGATCGAGTAGGCGAACGGCATGAGCACCATGCCCAGGAAGGCCGGAAGACCTTCCTCGACGTGCTTCCAGTCGATATGGGTGACCTGGGCCATCATGAGGAATCCAACGAAGACCAACACCGGCGCGGCTGCCTCCGAGGGAATGATCGACACAATGGGGGACAGGAACATCGCCAGCAGGAATCCGATACCGGTGACGATGGAGGCGATACCCGTTCGCGCCCCCTCCCCCACGCCAGCGGCCGATTCGACGTAACCGGTGGCCGAGGAGGCCGACCCGAGACCACCAGCGACGGCAGCCAGGGCATCGACGACGAGGATCCCCTTGAGGTGCTCGGGGTTGCCGGTCTCGTCGAGGATGCCGGCATGGTCTCCGATGGCGACAACCGTTCCCATGGTGTCGAAGAAGTCGGCGAGCATGAGGGAGAAGACGACCAGAAGGGTCCCCAGAAACACTCCGACGTGGAAGTGACCGTCAACCAGGAAGCCACCGAACAGGTCGACGTGACCCAGCAGGCTCAGATCGGGCAGGCGGAAGTCCTCCACCCCGGGCAGCCGTGGGACGTTGAGGGCCCAGCCGGTGGGATTCTTCTCGCCCTGCGGTCCCAGGTGAGCGATGGCCTCAATGATGACTCCGAGCAGGGAGGTACCAATGATCGCGATGAGCATGGATCCCTTGACGTGACGCTGGTGCAGCACGACGAGAAGGAGGAATCCGAACAGGCACAGGAAGATCGGCCAGCCTTCCAGGCTGCCGCCGACACCCAAGGTGACGGGGGTGCCGGAGCCGCGACGGATGACGCCCGAGTCCACGAAACCAACGAAGGCGATGAACAGGCCAATTCCGACGCTGATCGCCGAGCGTAGAGAGTTCGGGACGGCCCGGAAGATCATTTCTCGGACGCCGGTGAGGACGAAGACGAGGATGAGGACGCCTTCCCACACCACCAGGCCCATCGCCTGGGACCAGGTCATCGTCGGGGCGACGACGTAGGCAAGCAGGGAGTTGATGCCAAGGCCGGTCGCGATACCCATCGGGAATCGTCCCCAGATACCCATGGCAATCGTCATGATCGCAGCCACGAAGGCGGTGACGGCCATGACCATCATCTTGTTGTCGTCAATGGCAGCCGTGTTGAGGGTGGTGCCGGCGGCGTCGAGGAACTTCGGAGCCCCGTTGAGGAGCTTGCCGTTCTTGTCCGCCGCGGTACCGATGATGAGAGGGTTCAGGGCCAGGATGTAGGCCATCGTGAAGAAGGTGACGAGGCCGCCGCGAATCTCGCGCGATCTCGTCGATCCTCGTTCCGTGAGATGAAACCAATTGTCGAATCTTGCTGATGCGGTGTTGCTGGGCACGGGGGCATTCTAGGGATGACATGTCACGGCCATGTTGCAGGGCATTACGATGGAACCGTGGCGAACCAGCGTGAACACCTGCTAACCCAGGCCAATGTCGCCCCTGTCGACGAGAACGGGGTGACGGTCGGCATCGTGGGAACCATCGCCTTCGCGGTGGCGTCCATCATCTGCTGGATCATGCTCGACCACCTCACCGAGAACGGCTACCGCGACTGGCTCTGGATCTGCCTGACGGGTACTGCTCTGGGGATCGTCGGCACGGCATACTGCTGGCGACGATCCCGCCACTGAACCCCTCCCCGGGGATCACAACTCAGTCGAACAACGAGTCGTCGATCGAGATGGTGTCGAAGACCGGCTCGGGCAGCTCGATACCGCGATGCTTCTCGACGACGTCGGAGTGACCGCCACAGCCATGATCGACGTGGACCACTGAGCCGTCAGAGGGCGAGAACTCGTTGGAACACACCCCGAAGATCCGCCCCAGGGAGTGCTGCAAGCGCACGAAGTAGCCACAGGTGACGCAGCTGGCAGGAGCATGACGACTCATGGCGTTGTCAGGGCCACCCTCACCGGCGAGCCAACGCTCAGCGGTGGAGTCACGGCCCTCTCGCGACAGCAAACGCTCACGGCCCAGCCCCAGCTCAGACGCCACAGCTCGGGTGGTAGCCCACTCAGCCGGATCCTCGTCGGCGGCAAGCTCGCCACCGGTGTAACCAGGCTCCAGGCGCGGATCATTGTCAGCGGTGGGCATGAGGGTGCCGGCGGTGATGTCCCCGGCACGCACTCGGTCGCGCCACGGCACCCATTCGGGGGCCAGCAGGGAGTCGTCGCCCGGAATGAGAACGACCTCATTGACGGTGACGTTGCGTCCGCGCAGGGCACGCGACATCGTGACGGCCCACCGCCATCCTCGGTATCCCGGATGCGGGCATTCGAAGAGATGGGTCAGAACGCGCTCGTCCTCGACGATCGTCCCGACGTGCTCACCGACCCCGAAGTCACCCGCGCGACGCTCGGCCGCTTCCCGAGCCTGGTCAACAGCCTTCGCGATCGTCGCGTCAACCTTGACGGCCCGGGTCGCAGCGCGCGATCTCGACGTCACCTGTGTCATCACAGCTCCAACTCGTCGGCAACAGCACGAAGCATCTTGGCCACCGCGCCGGCGGTGCGCGGATCGGGATGACGTCCGTGCCGGTAGCCATTGCCCATCTTGTCGAGCATCTTGATGAGGTCCTCGCAGATCACCGCCATCTCCTGCGGCTTCTTGCGGCTCGCCTTGGACAGCGAGGCCGGGGTCTCGACGATCTGCAGGGACAGGGCCTGCTCTCCTCGACGTCCCTCAACAACCCCGAAGTCAACCTTCTGACCGGGTTTCAGGGTATTCACCCCTGCGGGCAAGGCGGAAGCGTTGACGTACACGTCGCCGCCACCGTCCTTCGTCAGGAAACCGAACCCCTTGGTGGCGTCGTAGAAACGCACCTTTCCGGTTGGCATCTCTGGCTCACTCCTTCTGGTCATGACGGTCAATGGACCGCCATACAAGGCTACAGCCTTGTCGACGGTCCACCACCCGCGATCTTTCCACAGCCCGACGGGAAGGCTTCCGACGGGCCAGAAGCGTCACACCGACGGGTCTCACATGGCGCCGGAGAGATCACCCCGCTGGCCGTCAGTCCATCGGAAGTAGTCAGCCATCGCCAGCTTGGAGGCTGCGGCCTCGTCGGCGATCACGAGAACATGGGGGTGGAACTGCAGCACCGAGGCCGGGCACATCGCCGAGACCGGACCCTCGACAGCTCCGGCGAGAGCATCGGCCTTGTTGGCTCCGACGGCCAGCAGAACGACATTGCGGGCGTCCCTGATCGTCCCAAGCCCCTGGGTGACGCAGTGACTGGGAACCTTCTCGCCCTCCTCGAAGAACCGAGCATTGTCGGCCTTAGTCCGCTCAGCGAGGGTCTTGACACGAGTCCGCGAGGACAGCGAGCTAGTCGGCTCGTTGAATCCGATGTGACCGTTGGCCCCGATACCGAGGATCTGGACGTCGACGCCGTCGGCCTCCTGGATCGCCTTCTCATAATCCGCGCATGCCGCGTCGAGGTCGTCCGCCATGCCGTCCGGAGTGTGCACGTCGGCCGGGTCCAGACCGAGCTGCTCGGTGACGGTGTGTCGGATGGTGGCGGCGTAGGAGCGCTCGTCGTCGGCGGGAAGACCGACGTATTCGTCCAGGGCGAAGGCGCGCAGACCGGTGAAATCAGCCTTGCCCTCCTGAGCGAGAGCAGCCAGCGAGGAGTAGGTCGTCAGCGGCGTCGACCCGGTGGCCACTCCCAGCACCGGTGTCTTCGCCCGGGCCAGTACCCTGGCAATGCGCTCGGCAGCAATCCGTCCGACGGCCTGCTCGTCGGAGCAGATGATGACCTCCATGTCGGCCCTCCCTCACATGCGCGGCCACGCCGCGCGTCGCTTCGTGTCTAGGTTGAGATTATGGCCCGGTGAGCGTTTCTGAGCGATCACAATCATCTCCTGTGAGCGTTGACCCGCACACACTGAGCGCACCGCTTGGTCGGCCCTACCCCCTACCATGGAGACATGGCACAGAGCACCGTCAGGAGAGCACCCGTTGACGTCGTCGGCTCTCGTCCTGCTCCGAGGGCCTTCCAAGCTCCTCGGGTCGCTCCTCTCGAGGCCCCGAGCCTTCCTGCCAACCCGGCTGCCGGGAAGCCATCAGTCGCTCCCCGTGGTTATCAGGGTGGGGACTACCGCCCGCTGGCCGAGTTGATACCGCGTCGTCGAGGCCGCCGCGAACCCCATGACCCGTTCTCCACCCAGGCAGGACTGACCGGCCCCCGTGTTGAGCATCGAGATCCGCATGAACCCATCCGCACAAGCCGGTTGGCCAGTGGCTCCTCGACCTGGGCAGCTCCGGCGGGAGACCCCGTCTCGACGGTTCCCCCGCCACGTCTCAAGACCGTCCGGATGCCCCGGCGACTTGATCCGCGCATGCCCGCCACCGCCGGCAGCCGGTCCATCATGGACCTGTGTCGAGCGTTGGGATGGCCGTGGGTCGTCGTGCTCGCACTGGGATGCGTGTGGTCCCCACTGTCGATACCGGCTCTGCTCCTCGCATGGTGGTTGGCATGGCGTCACCCATTCGCCGCTGGACGCCTCAGCAAGGCTCTCACCGCTGTGACGGTCGTCGTCATCATCGGTGGCGCGATCGAGTCGCCGGTACGAACCGTGCCGGCCCAGTTCGCATGGATGTCTCGCCTGGGATGCGTCGTGATGCTCGCACTCGGGCTCCTTCTCATTGATCGTCAGCTGACGCCTCGGGATCCGAGGCCACGACGATGAGTGCGGTTGATGAACCGACGACCCTTGCCTCCACGATTCGGGGTCTGGACGCCCAGAGGCTCTCTCGGCTTCTGACCCTGCGCCCCGACCTGGCGAATCCCACTCCACGCGACCTCGCTGAGGTCTCTTCGCGGGCTGGCACCCACGCCTCCATCAATGCCGCCATTTCCAGCCTTGATCGGTGGCGACTGAGCCTGCTGACCGCCCTGGCAGCACTGGGAGACCTCACGCTGGCTGAACTGACTGACGCCATCTGCCAGGGATGGCCGCCCAAGCCCGGCACGATTCGTGCCGATGTCGCGGACGGCGTCTCCGATCTGCTCGACATGGTTCTCGTCCTGGAGGATTCCGGCCACCTGCACGTCATTCAGGTCGTCACCACTCACCTGTCCGGATACCCAGCCGGGTTGGCACCGGTGTCCGTCATGCCCATGGGCTCTGAGGAAGTGGCCGAGAGACTGGCTGCCGCGGGCCCCAAGGCGCACGCCGTGTTGGAGCGTCTGGTGTGGTCCCCCACCGGTCACCTCCCCAATGCTCGACGCACGGTGACGCCCGAGACTGCGACGACCCCCGTCGAGATGGCGCTGGCCCACCGCCTGTTGCGTCCCCTCGACGATGACACCGTCATCCTGCCCCGTGAGGTGGCCCTGCCCCTGCGCGGGAATCGTCTCCTTGCCGAACAGCCCAGCCCCACCCCACCAGCATGGCCCGAGCCGCGTCAGACCGCCCTGGTCAATCGTGCCGGCCTCGGGACGGCGCTGGAGGCCGTCAGCGCGATGTCCGCCCTGCTGGAGGGGGTGGAGCGTCACGACTGTGCCCTGCTGGCCAGTGGCGGCATGGCCAAGCGAGACGCCCGCACCGTGCTGTCGCGGGCGGCCCCGGGGGACGATGGCTGGGTACACCTCGCCGTCGCGGCGGCTGGCGGATTCATCGGTGCCGACGGGCGCGGCTGGCTGCCCACCTCGCTCGCGGACCGCTGGCGCACTGATTCGTTGTGGGGTCAGTGGGTGAGCTTGCGCGATGCCTGGAGACGCATCCCGCAGTTTCCCGGAAGCCTGGACAACACCTTGGATGCCTCGTCGCCGGCAACTGCCCGCGCGTGGCGACGCCTCGTCCACGAGGAACTGAGCACAGCTGAACCCGGCACTCCCGTGAAGGCCGGCCTCGTCGCCGACCGCATCCGATGGCGTCAGCCGGGCACCACAGTCGATGACTCCTTGGTCGAGGCTGTCCTCGACGAATGCCGAGTGCTGGGGATGATCGCTCTGGGAGCGCGCACCGATCTCGTCGATTCCCTCACCTGCGCTGACATGCCGGAACGCACTGACGAGGTGATCCTGCAGTCCGATCTCACCGCCATCGCCCCCGGCCCACTGACCCCCGACACCGCCACCGACCTGGCTCTGCTGGCCGATCGGGAGTCCACTGGGATCGCCGGTGTACGGCGATTCACCCGGACCAGCCTGCGTCGTGCCCTGGACGCCGGGTGGACTGGGGACCGTGTGCGTCAGTGGTGGACGGATCACTCCCTCAGCGATGTTCCCCAAGGTCTGCTGGTCCTCCTCGACGACGTCGTTCGTGATCATGGTCGAGTGTCGGTGGCCGCCGCCGGTGCCCTGTTGGAGATCGACGACCCGGCTGCCGTCGAGGCTATTCTGCGCAGTTCTCTGGCGACTGATCTGGGACTGCGTCGAGTTGGACCGCAGGTGCTGGTGGCCCAGGCAGAACCTGACCAGGTGCTGGCAGGCCTTCGCCAGTTGGGAATGTCCCCCGTGGCCCGCGATTCCCACGGCGACGTCTTCTCGGCTCCCCCTCCCCCTCGCGCCAAGGTCGACGCCCTCACGTCTTCGGCTCCGCAGGCCGATCCGGAGGGCCTTGCCGCGGCACTGCTCAACAACAAGGGCCGTGGGTTCTCGGATCGCCGTCAGCTTCTCGCCCAGCTGCACCAAGCCCAGCAGGAGGGTGCGTGGATGCGGATCGAGCGAGTCATCGACGATGGCACTGCAGTGCGTCAGACGGTGCGGATCATGGCGGTCGCGGCCGGGGCGGTGCGATGCGTCATCCGTGGTGGTGGCGGGGCGGCGGTCGTCCCGGTGTCCCGGATCACCGCCTGCCAACCGGCCTGACGACGTCCCATCGACCCCTCGAAGCAGGAACAAATCCGGGATCAGGGGCGATACTGGAAGTGATGACTTCTCTACCCGGCCCCCTCATTGTCCAATCCGATCGCACCCTCTTGCTGGAGGTGGATCACCCTCTGGCGGACGAGTGCCGTCATGCCATCTCCCCCTTTGCGGAGCTGGAACGGGCTCCCGAACACATCCACACCTACCGACTGACCCCACTGGGTCTGTGGAATGCGATGGCCGCTGGGCACGACGCCGAACAGGTCGTCGACACCCTCATGAGGTACTCCCGTTATCCGGTGGCCTCCGGACTCCTCATCGACGTCACCGAGACGATGTCTCGTTACGGCCGGCTGCGCATCGAGAAGCACCCCACCCTCGGACTCGTCCTGGTGTCGACGGACAAGGCCGTGCTCACCGAGGTGCTGCGATCCAAATCGGTCCGTGGCCTCGTCGGCGACCAGATCGATGATGAGACGGCAGTGGTCCACCCTTCCCAGCGCGGCACCCTCAAACAGGCTCTGCTCAAGTTGGGATGGCCCGCCGAGGACCTTGCTGGATACGTCGACGGCGAGCGCCATGACATCGATCTGACCGAGGACGACTGGAGTCTTCGTCCGTATCAGCGGATGGCTGCCGAGTCCTTCTGGGACGGCGGATCCGGAGTCGTCGTGTTGCCCTGCGGCGCCGGCAAGACCGTTGTCGGGGCGACTGCCATGAGCTTGGCCCGCTGCACGACGCTCATCCTCGTCACCAACACCGTCTCGGCTCGACAGTGGAAGGAGGAGCTCGTCCGTCGCACCACCTTGACCCCCGACGAGATCGGTGAGTACTCCGGTTCACGCAAGCAGGTGCGGCCCGTCACCATCGCCACCTATCAGGTCATCACGACCAAACGTAAGGGTGTGCACCCCAACCTGGAGCTTTTCGAGGCCCGCGACTGGGGCCTGGTCATCTATGACGAGGTTCACCTGCTTCCGGCTCCGGTCTTCCGCATGACGGCCGACCTACAGGCACGCCGTCGGATGGGGTTGACGGCCACTCTGGTGCGCGAGGACGGCCACGAGGACGACGTCTTCACCCTCATCGGGCCCAAGCGCTACGACGCTCCCTGGAAGGAGATCGAGGCCCAGGGCTGGATCGCTCCTGCCGACTGCGTCGAGGTGCGGGTGAGCCTGCCCGAGTCCGACCGGATGACCTGCGCCATGGCAGAACCGGACGTCCGTTACCGGATGGCCGCGACCCTGCCGATCAAGAACCGGGTGGTTGCGGACCTGGTGGCCCGCCATCGTGGCCAGCCCACCCTGGTCATCGGCCAGTACGTGGACCAGCTGGAGGAGCTGGCCGAGGAACTGAGGTGTCCGATCATCACCGGATCCACCACTCCGACCAAGCGTCAGAAGATTTACCAGGATTTCCGCGGAGGGGTTACCGACCTGCTCGTGGTCTCCAAGGTCGCGAACTTCTCCATCGACCTGCCGAGTGCCGAGGTCGCCATTCAAGTGTCGGGGGCATTTGGGTCCCGCCAGGAGGAAGCCCAGCGTCTGGGCCGGCTGCTGCGACCCAAGGATGGGCTCGTGGCCAGGTTCTACGCGGTCGTCTCCCGAGACACCGTCGATGCCGACTTCGCCAGTCACCGTCAACGTTTCCTCGCCGAACAGGGGTACTCGTATCGCATCGTCGATGCGGACGATTTGGACGCACTGGACTGGACAGCGTGAAAATGGATGTGAACGAAACGGGCCGTGGAAGAGGGAGACATAATTGTCTGGGAAGGCGCTATTCTCCAGGCGCACTGCGCTGGGCGGTTTGCTCATAGCTACTGGGGCTGCCATCGGCTTACCGGCAGTCCAGGCCGCGAACCGACCAGATCGCCCGGAGCCGCGCGGGCCCGCTCCGACGAGGGTCGCCAATCCGGCTGCTCCCGGGCCCTACGTCACGTTCGCGTACCAGAACGAGCTCAAGAAATACCTCAACACCCGTGAGGGCGAGCAGTCGATCGCCATGAGGGTGCATGGACAACGCAACATCCACGTTCTCAACCACGGGGCCACGCACTACATCACCGCGTCGATCATCAAGCTGGCAATCATGGAGACGGTCATGATTCAGGCTGCGGGTGAGAAACGTCAGCTTTCCGGAACCGAGAAGGACCTTCTGGTCCCCATGATCGAGAACTCCAGCAACGACGCCGCGACTGCCCTGTGGAACAGGGTTGGTAGGGCCGACGGGGTACGCCGGGCGATGCACCGCATGGGTGCCACTCACACCACCTTCGACTCTGAAGATCACTGGGGATTGACGTCGACGACCGCCCCCGACCAGGTCGTGCTCGCTGACCACATCTTCTGCCCCAACAAGATCATTCCCGAGTCCATGCGGGCCTATGCCAGAGAGCTCATGTCCAGCGTCGCGGAGGACCAGGACTGGGGCATGACGGCGGGGATGAAATCGCCCTACGTCAAGAATGGCTGGCTGCCTCTTGAGGACGGCTGGCACGTCAACTCGGTGGCTTCCACCGGGACGAACGGGTACACCGCTGTTGGACTGACCCATTCGACCACGGCATCCATGGAAGACCTGGTCGAAACCATTGAGGGAATGGCGCGGATCATTGCCCGCCATCAGTCTCCCGGCGTGACGCCTGCTCAGCCGTCGCAGCCCGCCACCCCCGCGCCACAGACTGTCCACGACGACCACGGCCACATACCCTTCCGCGCCCCAGGCACCCGGGACATGTGGATTCAGGCGTTCTGAGTCTCTGCTGTTCTCGTCGGGGTGGGGTCATCCGGCAAGGCGATCAAGGAGGTCGCGCCAGGACCTCACCAAATCGGCGTCGATCCACGCCTTCCAGGATCCCTGGGGCCGGGCCGGGCTGCCAATGTGAAAAGCCTGCACCCCCGCCTGATACAGCCACGGGACGTGCTCCGGACGCAAGCCGCCACCAGCCATGATGAGCTCGGCCACGCGCGGATTGGCCTCGGCTCGGGCGATGAGGTCGTCGAGGCCGTACTCGATCCCGCGCGGTGATCCGGCAGTGAGGACCTGGTCCAGTCCCGGCAGACCCAGCAGCTGCACCCACGCCTTGTCGGGTTCCAGGCTGTTGTCGATGGTTCGGTGGAAGGTCCAGCCCGGCCAGCCCTGCGTCAGCTCGGTGACGGTCTCGACGTCGACCCCGGTGGCCTCGTCGAGGAATCCCAGCACGGGCCCATCAGCACCGAGGTCACGATAAGTACTGACCAAGCCGAGCATCTCGTCACGTCTGCGCGGATCAGCGCGAAATCCACCGTCAAGGCGCAGCATGGGACGCACCGGGATGTCAACGGCACTGAGGGTGCGTGCCAGCACTTCTGGGCTGGGCGCAAGACCGTCGTCGTCCATCGTGCCGACCAATTCGATGCGATCGGCACCTCCCTGTGCTGCCCGCTTGGCGTCGTTCTCGTGCAGACAGATGACCTCGAGCAATGCCATGGCCTAATTCTTGCGCCAATCGCGCCGAATCGTCACGACAAGTCCAGTGATGAGGATGACGAGGACGCCGGTACTGATGATGGATCCTTCCGCCCCGAAGGTTCCTCCGGTGAGCCAGGAATGGGATCCGTCCGTCCTGTCAGCCGTCATCAGGGTGTCTCTGAAACCGAGTCCGGAGACGTCGAATCCCAATACCATTCCCTGCAACCAGTTCCACACGCTGTGAAAACCCATCGCGGCAAGCAGACTTCCTCGCCACACCACCAGCAGACCCAGCATCAGGCCGTATCCTGCGACGTTGATCAGGGCGATCCACGTGGTTCCGGGATTTGCTCCATGGAGGACGGAGAAAACCACAGCCTGTATGGCAAGACCGGCAGGAACCCCCCACGCGGCTGCCACTGACTGCATGAGGTAACCGCGCAACACGACTTCCTCGGCACATCCTTGGACCAAGAACAACAACAGCGAGGCGACGATGAGCACCGTCGCCATGGCATCAGGACGGGCCCACCTCATCCGGACCTGACCGCTGGCCGTCATGACGATGACGTCGACTACAAGGATGACAACCGCGATTGCCACGCCGATCCAGATGTCCCGGGAAGGTCCGCGCAGCCCCAGGCACGTCATCGGGCGCTGCTCGACGAACCTCATCCACAACCACAGCACCGCCCAGACGCCTGCGAATGACGCCAGAAGCAGGATCGTCGAAGTCTGAGCGTCTGGATGACCACCTACCAAGGCCGTGAGCACAAGCGCGAAACCACCCTGCCCCACCCCGAGGATGGTCATTGCCGCCAACAATGACAACAGCGGATGGAAGGTGCCAGCTCCAGCCAGGAAACGATCGACGGGACGACGGTACGTGGGTGTCGGGGGCACCGTCCGAGACTAGTGGATTACCGACACTCGTCGGTAGTGCCATCAGACACCACGAGGGGGCGTCCCGCAGGGACGCCCCCTCGTGGATCGGATGGGCTGGATCACATCATTCCGCCCATGCCACCCATGCCATCCATGTCGCCGCCAGCCGGGGCCTTCACAGGCTCGGGCTTGTCAGCAATGACGGCCTCGGTGGTGAGGAACAGAGCCGCGATGGAGGCGGCGTTCTGCAGGGCCGAACGGGTCACCTTGGCCGGATCGATGATGCCGGTCCTGACCATGTCGACGTACTCGCCAGTGGCAGCGTTGAGGCCCTCTCCAGCAGGCAGGCCGGCGACCTTCTCAGCCACAACTCCACCCTCGAGACCAGCGTTGATGGCGATCTGCTTGAGGGGGGCGGAGCAGGCGGTCCGGACGATCTGGGCGCCGGTGAGCTCGTCACCCTCCAGCCCCTCGATCGTGGCGGCCTTGGAAGCCTGGATGAGGGCGACACCACCACCGGGGATGATGCCCTCCTCGACGGCAGCCTTGGCGTTACGCACGGCGTCCTCGATGCGGTGCTTGCGCTCCTTGAGCTCGACCTCGGTGGCAGCACCCACCTTGATGACGGCGACGCCGCCGGCGAGCTTGGCGAGACGCTCCTGCAACTTCTCGCGGTCGTAGTCGGAGTCGGAGTTCTCGATCTCCTTGCGGATCTGGGCGACGCGTCCAGCGATCTGCTCGGAGTCGCCGGCACCGTCAACGATGGTGGCCTCGTCCTTGGTGACGACAACCTGGCGGGCGTGGCCCAGCAGGTCGAGGGTGACGGTGTCGAGGGACAGGCCGACCTCCTCGGAGATGACCTGACCACCGGTGAGGATGGCGATGTCGTTGAGCATGGCCTTGCGACGGTCGCCGAAGCCCGGGGCCTTGACGGCGACAGACTTGAAGGTGCCGCGGATCTTGTTGACGATGAGGCCAGCCAAGGCCTCTCCCTCAACATCCTCGGCGATGACGAAGAGCGGCTTGCCGGACTGCATGACCTTCTCGAGAATCGGCAGGAGATCCTTCAGCGAGGAGATCTTGGAGTTGACGATGAGGATGTAGGGGTCCTCGAGGACAGCCTCCATGCGCTCGGTGTCGGTGACGAAGTAAGGCGAGATGTAGCCCTTGTCGAAGCGCATGCCCTCGGTGAGCTCGAGCTCCAGGCCGAAGGTGTTGGACTCCTCGACGGTGATGACGCCTTCCTTGCCGACCTTGTCCATGGCCTCGGCGATGATCTCACCGACAGTGGTGTCGGCAGCCGAGATGGAGGCGGTGGAGGCGATCTGGTCCTTGGTCTCGATGTCGATGGCCATCTCGGACAGACGAGCACTGATGGCCTCGACGGCGGTCTCGATGCCCTTCTTCAGGCCCATCGGGTTGGCGCCGGCGGTGACATTGCGCAGGCCCTCACGGACCATGGCCTGGGCGAGGACGGTGGCGGTGGTGGTGCCGTCGCCAGCGACGTCGTCGGTCTTCTTGGCGACCTCCTTGACGAGCTCAGCGCCGATCTTCTCGTACGGATCGTCGAGCTCGATCTCCTTGGCGATGGAGACACCGTCGTTGGTGATGGTGGGAGCGCCCCACGACTTCTCGAGAACGACGTTGCGACCCTTGGGGCCGAGGGTGACCTTGACCGCGTCGGCGAGGGTGTTCATACCCGCCTCGAGCCCGCGGCGGGCCTCGATGTTGAATTCGATGAGCTTTGCCATGTTTGGGGAATTCCTCCGCTCCGGTGGGCCTGGCAGCCCGTGGACGTCAGATGGTGTGGCGGGAGCGACCCCGCGTTGTGTTTCCCCGTGATGCCCGCGACGGACGATCTGGTGATCTCATCACCGGGATGACCACCCTCGTCGGCACTCGCAACACCGATCCGGGCAGTAGCACTCTCGCTTGCCGAGTGCCAATGACATGTTTAGCACTCGCACCCAGTGAGTGCAAAGAGTTGATGAGCGGAAAGTGACTGAATTGTGCTGCCGACGATGGTGTCAGGCAGATTGCGTCGCGTCACCGGGTGGTGATTATGGCGCGCGCCCTAAACTGGCCCTGTGTCAGAATCCCCCACCCCCGAAACCGCGACGTCCAGCGATCTCAGTGCATCGGACCGCGCGATTCTGGATCTCGAGGAGTCCTGGCAGACCGGGAACCCGAGTGTTGACAAGGAGACCGTCATCCGCGAGAGGCTCAACATGTCGTCCCCCCGCTACCACTTACGACTCAACGAGCTGATCGACGATGAGTCGGCCGCGCGATACGCACCCTCCCTCGTCGGGAGGCTGCAACGAGTCCGCAGTCAAAAGCGCAGGGCCCGCAGCGCGCAGCTGCTCGGATGACACACGCGGCGTTGTCAACGATGCGACGCCATTGACGAGAGGCACACTATGAAACGCCTGACCGGTACGGTCCGGACGTACTCCTGGGGCTCCTATGACGCGATCCCTGACATCTTGGGAAAGGAAGCCGACGGCCAACCCTGGGCCGAGTACTGGCTCGGGGCCCACGAAACCTCACCGTCGACCCTTGACGGTGCTCCCCTCACCGAATACCTCGACGCTCATCCCGAGGAGCTGGGTGAGCGCAGCCGTGATGCCTTCGGATCCAGGCTGCCTTTCCTGCTCAAGATCCTCTCGGCTCGCCGCCCACTGAGCCTCCAGGCCCACCCTGACGCCCGTATGGCGCGAAATGGATTCGTACGCGAGAACCAGGCTGGCGTTGACGTCACCGATTCCCAACGCACCTTCGTCGATGACTGGCCCAAGCCGGAAATCCTCGTCGCCATGAGCGACTTCGAGGGACTGTGCGGATTCCGGGATCCGCATGAGACCCGTCAACTCTTCGACGGGCTGGACATTCGCATTCCGGTGGATCCGGTGTTGGGATCGTTGACCGAGCGTTCCGGCCCGGCGGCACTGGCCGAGACCTTCCTCGACTGCCTCGCCGGGGATGACCTGCGCCGGCAGATCGTCACCGAGGTGGTGTCCGGGGCCGTCAACCATGTTGGCGAGGACACCCCGCTGGGTGAGTTCGCACGCACTGCTGTCGAGCTCGACGAGTACTTCCCCGGAGACCCATCGATCCTGGCGGCACTGATGCTCAACCGCATTCATCTCAGGCCCGGAGAGGCATTAGCCGTTCCGCCCGGTCTCATGCATTCCTACTTGTCAGGAACGGGAATCGAGATCATGGCTGATTCCAACAACGTCGTGCGTGGTGGACTCACCGACAAACACATCGACGTCGATTCCCTTATAGAGATCGTGGACTTCCAGACACAGGAACCATGGGTCATGACGGCCGAGGAGGTAGATCCAGGTATGCGGGTCTTCCCGGGCACCGATGAACAGTTCCGGCTGTGGGAACTCGACCTCGACACCACCCGTCCAGCCATCCTGCCGGCCAGCGACTTGGCCCGAATCCTGCTCATCACCGGTGGCTATGCGGTGTGCTCAAGTCCCCAGGGCACTGACGAGATCGTGCGTGGACAGGCCGTCTGGATTCCCGCTGGCGAACAGGTACAGGTGGACGGGAACTGCGACGGGTTCCTCGCTGCTGCCGGGGTGTGACGCTGCCCCGTGTGGAATTCGAGAGCTTGCGAGAGGATGGACCCATGGCACACAAGATGAACGTCGAGAGTTTCAACCTGGACCACACCAAGGTGGCCGCACCGTTTGTCCGCGTGGCGGACGTCAAACACCTGCCCGCCGGCGACACCCTCACCAAGTACGACGTGAGGTTCTGCCAGCCCAACAAGGATCATCTGGAGATGCCTGCGATCCACTCGATCGAGCACTCCTTCGCCGAGTGCGTGCGTAACCATTCAGAGTCCGTCATCGACTTCGGGCCGATGGGATGCCAGACCGGGTTCTACCTCATCATGGTCGGCGAACCGGACGTCCCAGCCACCTGCGAACTCGTCGAGACCACCCTGCGCGACATTCTCGAGCTCGATGCCACCCCCGCCGCCAACGAGGTTCAGTGCGGATGGGGAGCCAGCCACTCGCTCGAGGCTGCCCAAGACGCCGTTCGACGGATGCTGGACCACCGTGACGAATGGGAACAGGTGATGGCCTGAGCGCTCCTGCGATGCTGATTCATCGTCCGGGCTGCGCACCGGATCTCAGCGATAACAGGTCCCCTCGAATTGGGGAGGGATTGGGATCTGCCCATAAGATTGTGGAGCCTCTGACAGGATTCGAACCCGCGACCATCGCTTTACAAGAGCGGCGCTCTACCAACTGAGCTACAGAGGCATGCCGCCTCACGGCGACGTGGGACATTGTGGCACATGTTGCCAGCATGGTGTGACCAGCTAGCACATCGGCTGTGTCGTCAGGACAACATCTCGCAGAGGTACCGACGGGCACCAACCATAGACGGGCCGTACCAGGCCAACTTCTGGCCGTCGATGAGACGGACGTCGAGGTCAGGGAATGAGGCGACGTCGTCGGGCCCGAAATGGTAAGGCTCGTCGGGCAGGATGACGCGGTCTGGACGCGCCGAGACGAGGTCGGCCAGATCAGCGTGGGGATAACGGGACTTCCCCGGCAGGTCGATCAACTCCACGCCGACGTGCCTCAACACGTCGGCAATGTAGGTGTCCTGTCCGACGCAGATCCACGGATCCCGCCACACCGCGACGACGGCACTGCGCACCTCGTCAGTCCAACGCTGGTTCCACTCCTCATCGGCATCGCGCAGCCACTGCGGCCTCTCGACGCCGAACCCCTCCACGAGGAGCCTCGTCAGGCTGGAGATCGCCTCGGATACCGTGTCGATCTGTGTCACCCACACCGGCACGCCGGCCTCCCGCAACAAGGTGACGTCGTACTCGCGGTTCTCCTCCTGGTTGGCCACGACGAGATCCGGCTTGAGGCCGATGATGGCTGCCCGATCAGGGTTCTTCGTCCCCCTGATCCGAGCCACCTCGTGGCCGACAACCTCGTCCAGGTGGGCAGGACGAATGCAGTAGTCGGTGCATCCCACCAGAGTGTGCGGACACGTCACCGCGATGGCCTCGGTGATTGACGGCACCAGGCTCACCACCCGACGGATCTGCCCTGTCACCGGGACGTCGACGCCAAGGTCGTCGATCATGACACCACCGCCACGGCCAGGGCGGAAAGAACCCAGAAGCTCATCTGCGTCACCTCATTGATACTTCCAAACGTGTCGCCCGTCATACCTGACAGACGCTTCACCAAGTGCCGGATCCATCCCCGGGCGATGAGCAAGGCCAACGCTGCGCACATCGCGGCGACCAAGCACCATCGCCACCCTCCGGCGACAAGACCCGTCAAGGCGACGACAGCGCCCAGAGCCGTCAGATTGATCGCGGCTGACCTGGGAGTCGTCACCCCGGCGACGAGGGACCCGAACCCACCCGGACGAGCGCAGGGCACCCCGGTCATCGTCGCGAAGAGAATGGCAGCTCGACCGATGGCCGGCCCGAGCGCAACCACCATCGCCACACGCCACCATGCCCCCGAAACGGTCGTTCCGGCCAGGCTCACCACGGCGGCTGCGTCCACGATCAGTGCCAGGACGATGCTGATGACACCCATCGGACCGATGTCGGACTTCTTCATGATCTCGAGGGCCTTGTCCGGCGCTGTTCGCGACCCCAGACCGTCGGCAGTGTCGGCGACCCCGTCAAGATGGAAGCCTCCGGTTGCACCGGCCAGCCAGCACAGCGCGAGCACCCCGGCCAGCAACGATCCGGCTCCCAGCCCGAGGACCAGGGCGACGATTCCGCCGGCCACCGCTCCCAGACACAGCCCCAGCCAGGGGAATGCCGTGATTGCCCGACGAGCCAGCGAACGGTCGATGTCACTGAGGTACGGCCCCGGGAGGATCGTGAAGAGGGACAGGGCCTCCGCCACGCCACGCAGGGGACCGAGCTTTCCAAGATCCGCATGCCGTTCGTCGCTCATGCCCACCTCTTCGGGACTCCGGCCACACACATCCACACCTCGTCGCAGACCTGTCCAACAGCGGCGTTGAGTCTCCCCAACTCGTCGCGAAAGAGCCGTCCGGCCGGGGTGTCGGGCACAACCCCCATCCCGACCTCGTTGGAGACGAGGATGACGTCGCGACGAGTACGGCGGATGGCGTCGGTCAGCTCATCAACCCGACTTCTCAAGGATTTCTGCCAGGTCCCGTCACCTGGATCAGCAGTCCAGGCTCCCACCTCGTCGAGAATCCGTGTGATCCACACCCCGAGGCAGTCCACCAGCACTGGGGAGTCGTCGTCAGCCAACAGCACCGAGGCGATGTCCTTGGTCTCGACGGTCTGCCACGTTGCCGGACGCCGGGTCCGGTGCAGCCGGATCCGCTCCTCCCACTCGGCATCGTCGGGATTTCGCTCGGAGGTGGCAACGTAGGTGACGCGAGAGCCATGGGGCAACCTCGACTCAGCGAAGGTCGACTTCCCGGATCGCGCACCCCCCAGAACCAGGACTCGACAAGGGGGAGCGCTCGTATCGAGGGCATCGGGAAGATCGGTCTCCCCAGTCACCTTGATGTCGGTGACGTCGGCGTCCTCGAAGGTGGCCATCTCGTTGAGGATGTGGGCGCTGGCCTGGACGATTGGCAGGG
The DNA here is from genome assembly GCF_000367205.1 of Cutibacterium avidum 44067. Lineage (NCBI taxonomy): Bacteria > Bacillati > Actinomycetota > Actinomycetes > Propionibacteriales > Propionibacteriaceae > Cutibacterium > Cutibacterium avidum. Next base: position 1,843,371 of record NC_021064.1, read on the forward strand.
TGAGGATGGCCCCCGACCCCTCCCCCAGCCGCATCCCCAGATCCAGCAGGGCCGGAAGACCGAGTGCGCTGGTGGACGCGGTGATTCCCGGCTCGGCGCCGGCATGGCTGGTGATGATGAAGTCGCGTACCTCCGGGCAGATCGCGGTGGCCGTCAGAGCTGCCGAGCAGGCGATGACCCCGTCGATGAGCACCGGGACACGCCGGGAGGCCGCGGCCAGGATGTACCCCGCCATGGCAGCGTGCTCGAAACCTCCCACCTTCGCCAATGCCTCAACCGGGTGGTCGGCGTCGGGCTGGTTGACCTGGAGTGCGCGGGAGACGACACCGATCTTGTGCTGGTGACGACGGTCGTCCGACCCAGCGCCCTTACCCGTCACCTCAGCAGGGGAGCACCCGGTGAAGACGCTGATGAGTGCCGAGGCCGGCGTCGTGTTCGCGATGCCCATCTCGCCAGTGACGAGGATGTCTGCTCCCCCCTCGACAGCCTCCAGGCCGGTCTCGATACCGACCTCAAGGGCCTGGACGGCCTCGTCAGTACTCATGGCTGGGCCCTGGGAGATGTCATCAGTGCCTCGTCGCACGCAACGCTGGCGAATGGGCGCGTCGACCTCGTGGAGGGCACCGACGTCGGTGATCCACAGCTGCGCGCCCATCTGCCGCGACAACACGCTGATCGCTGCCCCGCCGGCCGCCATGTTGACCATCTGCTGGGTGGTGATCTCCTGAGGATCCGGGGAGACTCCCTGGGCCCACACCCCGTGGTCGCCTGCGAACAGCCCGACGACCGGGTGGCTCGGGACAGGGACCGGTACCTGTCCGTACATTCCCGCCAGCCGGATCGAGAGATCCTCCAACAGCCCGAGCGAACCCTCGGGCTTGGTAAGCACCTGCTGACGGGCTCGGGCAGCCTCCAGGGCCTTGGCGTCAGCTCCGCGAATGCCGCGCACTGTGCGGGCAAGCAGGCTCTCAGCGGACACGGATTCAGACAGTCGGGCCATCATGCTCCATCGTCGGGGACGCCGCCGCATCCCCCGGGCCTGTGTCCTCGCAGTCCCGGACGCCACGCACGTGCGTCGCAATGTAGTCCCACCCCGGTCGGGGCAGGTGTGCGCGGTTCTGGTCTGACTTCGCCTCTATAGCGTCACAGTGGCGGGACCGTCCCGGATTCACACCGGTGTTCCACCGCGGTCGAGGATCATTGTCCCACAGCCTGCTTTGATGGAGTCATGGACGTCCTCATTCTTGGCGGCACGACAAAGGCCCGGCAGCTGGCCACTCGACTGGTCGATGACGGGATCGACCTGTGCACATCCCTGGCGGGACGCACGAAGTCCCCACGACCCGTCCCAGGACCGACGAGGCTGGGCGGGTTCGGCGGTGTCGGCGGTCTCAAGGACTTCCTCACCGCCAACGAGGTCAAGGTCATGGTGGACGCCTCGCACCCCTTCGCCGCGACCATGCACGGCCACGCCGCACAGGCGTGTCTCGATCTCAACCTGCCGCTGGCCCGGCTGGCCCCGCCGAGCTGGCGTACCCAACCCGAAGCCGCGACCTGGCACTGGGTGGACGATCACGACGCCGCCGCACGAGTCCTTGCGGACCTGCCTGACGTCGTCCTGCTGACGGTGGGACGCCAACCCATCAGCCATTACCTGTGCCTCGGCCCGCGTCGGGTCATCGTGCGCTGCGTTGACGCTCCCGAGGAGGAGCTTCCCGAGGGCTGGACGGTACTGCAGGAGCGTGGCCCTTTCACCATGGCCCGGGAGCGTGAGATCTTCTCCGAGGGTGTGGCAACCGTCGTCTCGAAGGACTCCGGGGGCACCGAGCTGGACCCCAAGCTCCGCCTGGCAGCCGAGACCGACGTCCAGATCGTCATGGTGTCACGCGGCCCGGCCCCTGGTTGGGGGGACGAGCTCAGCGAGGTCGACGAGGCGGTGCAGTGGATCAACGCCCACCTCGCGACGGTGAAATCTCAGTGATCAGACGGTTCGTGGACCCGGGTCTCGTCGAGGTCCAGGCCCGCGACGTCTCCGACAACGGTGATGGCCGGCGGCTTGATGCCCGCTTCGACCATGTCCTCGGCAGCCTTCTCCAGGGTCGTCGTCAGGGATCGCTGGGTGAACAGTGAGGCATCCGCGACGACGGCGACCGGGGTGTCACCGGCAAGTCCGCCTTCCATGAGGCGTGCAGCGATGTCACCGATGTGAGCCACGCCCATGAGGATGACGAGGGTGGTGCCGGTCTTGGCGATCTGTGCCCAGTCGAGTTCGGACCGGGTGTCGCCGGGGGCGACGTGCCCCGAGACGACGGTGAATCCCTGAACCAGGTGACGGTGGGTCAGTGGGACTCCCATGAGCTCGGGGCCGGCCACGCAGGAAGTGACACCGGGAATGACGCGCACCGGGACGCCGGCAGCGGCGCAGGCCTGCCACTCCTCGCCACCACGTCCGAAGACGAAGGAGTCGCCACCCTTGAGGCGCACCACCTTGCGCCCGGCCCTGGCATGCTCGATGAGCAGCTCATTGATGCGCTCCTGCGGGACGTAGGGCCCGCGCGGCACCTTGCCGACCGGGATCTTCTCGGCGTCCGGATTCTCGTCCATGACGACGACCGGAGCGAGACGGTCGTGGAGGATGACGTCGGCCTGACGCACTGCCTCCAGCCCTGCAATGGTCAGCAGCCCGGGATCACCGGGACCACCTCCGACGAGAGTGACAGTGCCGGGAACGAGTTCTGGGGAGTAGGACATCAGTTTTCCTTGGGTTGGTGTGCTGTCAGATCGGAGATGGCTCGGGCGAGCTCAGCGTGTGTCTTCGTGTCACGGACGGCGACTCTGATCCAGCTGGGGCCGAGACCGGGGAAGGTCTCCCCGCGCCTCACGGCAAACCCACGATCAGCCAGGGGAAGACGCACCGATTCGCCGCTGATTGACGAGGTGTCGACGAGCACGAAGGGAGCCTCGGAATTGACGATGGCCAGACCGAGTTCTCGAAGGCGTCCGACGAGGTCGGCGCGGGCCGCGGGAAGCTCGTCGCGCAGCTGGTTGCGGAACCGAGACGCTTCCTCGGAGGTACAAGCGACCATGGCCGCGACGGCCGGGGTGGACACCGACCACGGGGTCTGGTGAGCCGCCAGACGTGAGATGAGTCGCGGATCCCCGACGACGTATCCGGCACGGACTCCGGCCAGGCCGTAGGTCTTCGTCAGGGAGCGCAGCACCAGCAGGTCGTCCATGTCATTGCCGATGAGGGACTGGGACTCGTCAGTGGCGTCCATGAAGGCTTCGTCGACGACGAGGATCCGACCCGGGCGGCGCAGGGTCAGCAGGTCGGACGCCGGGTGCAGCCGACCGGTGGGGTTCGTGGGATTACCGACGATGACGAGGTCGGCATCCTCCGGGACGAGGGCCGGGTCCAGTGCGAACCCGTCGGAGGCATTGAGGATGACTCGGTCGACGTCTATCCCGGCTGATCTCAGAGCTGCCTCCGGCTCGGTGAACTGAGGATGGATGACCGCGGCGTGGTGCGGCTGCGTGGTCGCAATGAGAGGAAAGGCCTCGGCGGCTCCGGAGGTGGGCAGAACCATGTCGATTCCCACACCTTGCATGGTGGCCAGGGCCTCCCGGGCCGGGGTGGCGTCAGGATAACGCGCCCAGTCGTGCTCGGTGGAGGTGATTGCGTCACGAAGCCACTGCGGTGGCTCGGGGACGCGGACGTTGACGGCCAGGTCAACCAGACCGTCGGCAATGTCGCTGTCCCCGTGGTGATTGAGGTCAGGCTCGGCATCCTGGGCCCCTCTCCCCTCGTGGAACCTCGCCACCTCACGGGCAAACCACGCCGCCTGGGAGGGCTGACCGGCCCAGTGCAGGTGCAGGTAGGAGGCCTGCACGGTGGGACGCCCCAGAGCAGCAGGGTCTCCCAGAGCTCCCTCGGCACGATCGGTGCCGTCGGGCATGGTGATGTGCCACGCCGGGTCGACGTCAGCCAATGGCGTCGTCGTGGTGCGGTGGAATTCGTGGCCGACGACGCTGATGGAGTTGCGGGTGGCGACCCGGTATCCCATCGTCAGTCTCGTCGCCATCGCCGCGTCCATCGGAAGGACGCCGGCCATGTCTCGCCCGTCGAGGTGGCGGCAGAGGTAGAGAAGCCCGGCGCACTCCGCGACGATCGGCATCCCGGCCTCGGCATGGGCGCGGACATCTGCCGCGAGCTCGGTGTTGTCCTCCAAATCCGTGGCGTGCATCTCCGGGAATCCACCGCCCAGGTACAGGCCCTGAATGCCGTCCGGAAGACGTCGATCGGTGAGGGGATCGACGTCAACGACCCGGAACCCGGCCGCCCGCAACATCTCGGTGGTCTCGGGGTAACGGAAGGTGAAGGCTCGCCCCGCGAAGATTCCGACCACCGGCGGCTCGTCGAAGGAATGGCCTTGCCAGCCAGCTGATTGCAGAGCAGCTCGCGGATCCCAAGGCTCGACGTCGAGGTCGGGAGCGGAATCGGCCAGGTCCATGACGGCGTCGAGATCGACGTGTTCGGCGATGAGATCACCCAGGCCGGCGACCTTGGAGGCGGAGTCCTCCCACTCCCCCGCCGGGACCAGACCCAGGTGGCGAGAGGGCACGAAGATCGACTCGGTGCGCGGAATCCGTCCCAGCACCGGGATGCCGAGTCGGTCGAGTCCGCGCACGACCTCGGCACCATGACGAGGAGAGGCGACCCGGTTGAGGATCACACCGGCGATCGTGACATTCGGATCAAACGTCGCCAGACCTGCCACCACTGCGGCGTGGGTGAGGGACGCATGAGCGGTGTCGACGACCACGACCACCGGGGTCTGGGTCGAGGTGGCGATCTCGGCGCTGGACCCGCGTCCGGTCCCGAGCTGGCCGTCGAAGAGGCCCATCACTCCCTCGATGACCGCAATGTCCGCCGCATCGGGGGTGACGAAACCATGGGCCAGCAGCGGGGCCATGAGCTCGTCACCACACATGACGGAGTCCAGGTTGCGGCCCGGACGACCACTGGCCATCGAGTGGTAACCGGGATCGATGTAATCCGGCCCAACCTTGAACGGCGCCACCGTCCGGCCAGTGGCACGCAGGGCTGCCATGAGACCGGTCGCTACGGTCGTCTTGCCGCCTCCCGACGCCGGGGCGGCGATGAGGATTCGTGGAATGCGCATCACCATTCGATCCCCGCCTGACCACGCTGACCGGCGTCGAAGGGGTGCTTGATCTTGGTCATCTCGGTGACGAGATCTGCGGCCTCGACGAGGGCTGCCGGGGCCCGACGGCCGGTGATGACGACGTGCTGGGTGCCGGGTCGGTTGACCAGTGTGTCGACGACCTCGTCGACATCGAGCCATCCCCAGTCCAGCGGGTAGGTGAACTCGTCAAGAAGGTAGAAGTCAAGCGCCTCGCTGGCCAGGAGCTCCGACACGTGTCGCCATCCCTCGCGGGCAGCGGCCTCGGGGTCATCGGCGGCATCGAAGGACCGTGCCCAGGACCATCCGGTCCCCATGACCTCCCATGTGACGGGCCCGCCGACGCCGGTCTCCTCGTGGAGTTTCCCGAGAGCTTGCAGGGCGTCCTGCTCGCCGACATGCCAACGTCCGGACTTCACGAACTGGAAGACGCCGACCCTCCACCCTTGGTTCCAGGCGCGCAGGGCGGTGCCCATCGCCGCTGTCGTCTTGCCCTTGCCCTCGCCGGTGTTCACCGCAAGAACTGGCCGTAACCGTCGCTGTCTGGTGGACAGTCCGTCGTCTGGTGTGGCGCCACTGCGCGCGTGCGGCATGAACGACCTCCTTGCGGGTCCGCGCCCGTCGGGTCACGGGACTTCCGTAACCTGACCCGCAGGATCGACCTGGCTCGCGCTGAGGCGCTCACAGTGGCGGGACCGCTCCGGATTCACACCGGATTCCTCCCCGAGGGCCATAGTCGATTGTGTCACACGGGTCGGGTTGTCCTCACCCGGCACTGCCCTAAGCTTCCCTCATGACCCATGATCCTGACGCCACCCTCCTCGGACGCACGCCTGGCCTCGACGAGACGCACTTCGCTCATGACGGCCTCATCACCAAACATCCGGTGAGGGCCGTCGCTCTGGCAGCGTTGCGACCCATGCCGGGCCAGCTGCTGTGGGACCTCGGCACCGGCGCCGGGTCGATCGGTGTCGAGTGGTGTCGCACTGATCCGACCTGCCGAGCCATCGGGGTGGAGCGCAAGGCAGAACGGGCCGCCAATGCCCGCACGAATGCCGCAGAACTCACTCTGCCCGGCCAGTTCGAGGTCATCGACGCCGACCTCACCAAGGGGCTGCCGGAGGGACTGCCCGACCCGGATGCCATCTTCATCGGCGGCGGGGCGACGGAAACTCTCGTCACCCAGTGTCGACCGCGTCTGCCCATCGGGGGACGGCTCGTCGTCCATGGGGTGACGATGGAGGCCGAGATGCTCGTGGAATCCTTGCACCGGGACCTAGGCGGCGACCTCATGAGGTTCGGCGTCGAGACCGCCGACAGCATCGGCCGACTGCGGGGCTGGAGACCGGCCCGCACCGTCGTGGCGTGGACCTGGCAGCACACTGAGTGACGACGAGCCACCCAGTGTGCACAGTTGTCTGATCCTGGACTCAGCTGATCTGGGAGGCCAGCAGGCAGGCAGCCCGCATCTGCTCGGCGGTGGGGCGCACATGGCGAGACGCCGCCGAGACTCGGATGTAGCCACCGGTCGCCGGGAAGCAGATGAACCGGTCGGTGGGAAAACCAACCCGGGAAGGATCCTCCAGCCCGACATCCGTGCGCATGGTGGTCGAGTTCTGGACGACGGCCTCCCCGGCCGGCGGATTGCCGTCCACCCACACACCTGCCTCAGCCCCGACGAGACTGGCGAGTTTCTGAGCGATGTCGTCATGGCTCAGCCCGCCTGAGCGAGCATCGAGTGCCGAGGCAACATATCCCTGGCGCTGCTCGGCCAGGTCCGAGGCCGTCAGAGCCCAGCGCGAGATACCGGCGATCGCGGCACCGACTGCGAGAAGAACGATCGTCACCTCGATGTCAGGGCGAGAGGCGATCTTCATGCTCCGGTACGGGAATGTCAGGAAGAAGTCGAAACTGAGAGCGCTGACCACGATGACCAGCGCGTCAACGAGCCAGGATCCTCTCAGACAGAAGAAGACGATGACGAGAACGAGTACGAGGGCGGCTGCGGGTGCGACGAAGACGTCGATGAGGGCGCTCAACACCGCGCAGACGGCGATCGGTACGACAACCGCGCCAATGATCAGCGCAGTACTCGACGATGACCTGTTCATGACGACCATCGAACCACCGCAGCGGTCACCCCATCAAACGTGACTCATGTCGCTGGTGTCACGAGGCAACACGGCGTCACCGTGAAGTGCTCGGCGGCCGGTGTGACAGGATCGCGACGACCTCACTCATCGTGCGGGGACGCTCGTCTATGCCAAGGCGTCGGACCAGCTCGAGGGGCCACGGCAAGTGCAGATGAGCCCTCTCCACCATGGTCACATTGGCGAGCAACTCGTCGATCGGCCCCTGCCGCACTCCACCGTCGACGACGATGAGAGCCTCGTCGGCCCAGGCCAGAGCCAGGTCGACGTCATGGGTGGCCATCGCCACAGTCGTACCGTGGTCACGCAGACGGTCCAATGCCTCCAGCATCTTGGTGACGCCAACCGGGTCGAGTCCGGCGGTGGGCTCGTCAAGGAGAAGCAGATCCGGGCGCATGGCGACGGCACCGGCGACAGCAATCCTCTTGCGTTCACCATAGGACAGCTGGTGCGTGGCACGCTCGGCAAGATGGCTGGCCCCGAGCAGCTGCAGGGCCTCGGCGACGCGATCGCGCACCTCCGCCACGTCCAGCCCCATGTTCATCGGGCCGAAGGAGACGTCCTGGCTCACGTCAGCGCTGAAGAGTTGGTCGTCGGGGTCCTGGAGGACGAGCTGAACCGCCCGACGGTGCTCACGAAGCTGGGTGCGCCCGTGACCGAGCACGGTGCCACCCCTCTTGACCTTGCCCTTGACGGGTTTGAGGGAGCCCGACAAGCAACGCATCAGCGTCGTCTTGCCCGATCCGTTTGCTCCCAGAATCGCCACCCGAACTCCAGCACGAAAGGTGACGTTGACGTCGGTGAGCACCATGGGCCGGCCAGGGTGGGTGGCGTACAGGTGCTCGGTCGACAGTAGGACCTCGTCACTCATCTGAAAATCCTTCCGGTCGTCGACCAGCTGATCGCCCAGACTGCGGCGATGACGACGACGACGATGATTTTGAAACGCGCTGATCCGACGCGTTTGACGGGCAGGGTCACCAAGGCGGACTCGAATCCTCGGTTGACCAGGCCGTCGTTGAGGCGGTTGGCCCTTGTCCAGGCGCGAATACCCACCGATCCCAGCAGCGCGGCGGTGTTGTTCATGCGCCGGTTGAACCCGCCAAATCTCCCCTCCGGGGCGTCACCAAGGCGGGCGTGCTGAGCTTCGCTGGCCGTGACCAGGGTGTCGAGCAGCACGAAGATGAGTCGGTAGGTCAAGGAGGCGATCTCGAGCAACGGATCGGGGATGTGGAACTTTCGCATCCAGGTGAGCAGGTCAACCATGGGAGTGGTGACGGCCAGCACCATGAGGGTGAGCGTGCCACAGACGCCGTGCTCCACCAAGGACATTGCCTGGGCGGTGGAGACCGGACCGATACTGAATACCCCGGAATGCCACCAGACCGTTCCCGCCGGGCTGGAACCGAGGCTGATGAGGACGGAGATCCCGCCGAAGAAGAGGAAGACGATCGGGGCAGCCATCGCCTGCCACAGCACTCGCCCCTGGATGCGCGCCGGACCGAGGATGACGATCATGCTGACGATCCCGGCCAACAGCGCCCCCGGCCAGATGCCGGAGCCCACGACCGGGCTGACCAACGACGACGCCTCCATCGACGGGGTGCACAGTGAGGTCAGGAGGAGAGCCGTCGACAGGGCGACTTTCTCCCCGACCGAACGACGCCGCCAGGGAGAGTCCCAGGCGGCGTCGTCGAGAGAGGTGATCGTCATGACTTGGCGGAGGCAGTCGCTTCCGACGAGGTGACGGCGGCCTCGGGCACGTCGTCGACACTGTGCAGATCGGAGGCGTCCTCAGCCTCCTCGCGGCCCTTCTTCTTGCCGGCCATACGGCCCAGGGCGTAGCCAGCAACGCCGGCACCCAGGGCAGCCTGCAGAGCGAACAGGCCGGACTCGACCTCACCGGAGTTCGGCTCGAAGATCGGCTCGATCCATTTCTTGGCACCGGCTTGCTCGGCAGCCTCGGCGGCAGCGTCGTCAGTCCCCCCGAATCCTTCCTCGTCGCCGCTGGTCTTCTTGCCACCGAGGATCATGCTCATGATGAACAGGGCGATCAGAAGGATGATGATGACCGGAGCCACCCACTTGTTGTTTCCGGTCAGCGAGTTGTCCTGACGGACCTTTGCAACGGTGTTCTCAGGCATGGGACACCTCCGGGGTACGAGCGAGGACACCGAGCTGCTGGAGCTGCGGAGCGGCGACCTTGGCGAGGAAACGGAACAGCAGGATGCCAAGCAGACCCTCAGCGATGGCCAGCGGGATCTGGGTCCAGGCGAAGATGGTCAAGAACTTGCCGACGGCTCCCCAGAAGCCACCGGTCGGATCCGGGAAGGCGAAGGCGAGCTGGAAGCTGGTCACAACGTAGGTGATGAAGTCCGCGAAGACCATGCAGAGGAAGATCGCCAATGCGTCCGGACCATGACATTTCTTGGTGAGTTTGTAGAAGGCGTAACCGGCCCACGGTCCGGCGATGCCCATCGAGAACGTGTTGGCGCCCAGGGTCGAGATGCCACCGTGAGCCAGCAGCAGAGCCTGGAAGATCAATACGATCATCCCCAAGAACGCCATGACCGGTGGTTTGAACAGGGCTGCACCGACGCCGGTTCCCGTGGGGTGGGACGACGAGCCGGTGACGCTGGGTAGCTTGATGGCGGAGAGAACGAAGGTAAAGGCGCCGGCAGTCGCGAGCAGGAGCTTGTTCTCGGGATGCTCCTTAACCTCTTTGACGACTCGATAGCCGCCATGGATGACGAATGGCGCAGCAGCTGCATACCACACTGCGCACTGAGCTGGTGAGAGAACGCCCTCAGCAATGTGCATGAGGTGTCATCTCCTTTCTCGGGATTCGCGTCCCGTTCTGGAAAGGCCTGATGCGCGTAGCAGATCTGACTTCCGACCCTCGAGGGATCGTTCACAGTGGCGCGTCCGTGTCGGCATTTCCCGGCTTCAACCACGTCATCAGGGCATTCTTGAGTTGTGTCCTGGACAGTGAAACACAGCTGTCCCGGGGTTGCATCCAAGGATGGCCTAGCAATGGTAACGCACCATGTGCGCGACGTGCAGTGTTAGCATCCCGACGTCATCACACCTTGTCATCGTCAGGAGCACAGCCGTGGCCCACGAGTACGTCAACAACGGATCCGACATCTACCGCGAGTCCTTCCGCATCATCCGATCTGAGGCGGACCTCGATCGCTTCCCCGCCGACGTCGAAGGTGTCGTCGTCCGAATGATTCACGCTGCCGCCGACCCCGCCATCGCCGATGACATCGCTTTCACCCCCGGCGTCGTCACTGCGGCTCGCAAGGCCCTGCGCGCTGGCGCTCCAATCCTGTGTGATTCCTCGATGACCGCCACCGGGATCATCCGGTCTCGTCTCCCCCGTGACAACGAGACGATCTGCTACATCAAGGATCCCCGACTGGCCGACATCGCCAAGGCCAAGAACATGACGAAAACCTGCGCCGCGGTGGACCTGTGGGCCGAGGAGGGCAAGCTCGACGGGGCCATCGTCGCCATCGGCAACGCCCCGACCGCCTTGTACCGGGTGCTCGAGGTGTGCGAGGAGACGGGGGCCCGCCCGGCGGCTGTCGTCGGTATCCCCGTTGGTTTTGTCGGTGCGGCCGAGTCCAAGCAGGCTCTCGTCGATTCCACGCTGGGACTGGACTACCTCACCTTGCTGGGACGACGCGGTGGCTCGGCCATCGCAGTGGCTGCCGTCAACGCCATCGCCTCGACCGACGAACTGACGAACACCCACCGCTGAGGGGTTCACGGCACGTGACCAGAGGGCGTCACCCCCAGAGGGCGTCACCCTCCCAAGTACCCGTCGACACCACCGGGACGACCTGACCCGAGATGACCGACCCCTCATGGGGAACCCTCGGCAGGTTCGCCGGGGCGGCCAGGGTCATCGGGATCGAGGTGTCACCGACGATCCGGTACCAATCGACGTCGGTGAGTTCATTGGTGCGCTTCTCGACCCGCTTGCAGACCATCGTCATCTCGGCGACGGCGCTGACCTCCCCTCGAGTGGCGCGACCGGCATTGATTTCCATCAGCCACGGGCTGATCAGGGTTCCGGCGGCGAACTGCAGATCACCGGTACCGCCCAGAGACCCCTCGTGAGAGCGTCCGTACTCCTCCTCGGACTCAAAGACCCGCAGCATCTGATTGGCGACGGCGCCCACCCGCAGATGCTCGATGAAGCGTGGGGTGTCGTCACCGGGTTCGGGGCACAGCGGTACCTCAACCGGGTCGTCAACATTGGCCAGAAAGCGCGCCAGGTGCTTGCGGTTGGCGGCGGGCAGCTTAAGCACCGACTCCCCGGTGAGCATGGATGCCAAGTTGGCGTGGGAATAGATGTCGACCAGTGCCACCGTCGAGCTGAACCGCACCAGGTCGGCAGGGTGAGTCGTCGGGGCGACGAGGGAGGCCATCGTCTCGATCTCGTCGCGATCCTTCTGCTTCATGAGCGCCAGCCGCGCACCGGACGGATCGGTGTAAGCAGCCAGCAGGTCGAACCCGCCGACGTCCTCCACCCCGACAGCACCAGCCTCAGCCGCGGAATTGACGAGGACGTCGAGATCGGGGGCGTCGAAGCCCAGGGCATGTAGGTCGTGGGAGATCACCCGACGATGATAGGCAGGAAAGCCCTGAACCGTCATCGTCGGGGAATCCCTCCTCGACAGATTCAGCCCTGCAAGGCTCGCAGCACCTCGTCACGCAGCTTGGCGGAGCGACGCGGGGTGCGGTCACCGACCACGCTGACCGTCATGCCACCAGCCCTCTCGGTGGCCGGAGTGAAGGCACTGCCCTTGCGTCCCTTGTCACCACGCACACAGAAGACGCCGCGCTTGTCGGCCTCCTCTGCCACCAAGGCATTCACCTCAGGATCGTTGGTGAGGGCCTGGACGAACCAGACGCCGTCAAGATCCTCGACCTGGAAGGCGCGACGCTCCAGGTCCACCAATCCCTTGCGGGACATCCGCGTGAGCTGGATACCGGAGTTCGGGGCGACGACGTGGACCTCGGCCCCGGCCTCAAGCAGCCTCACGACGCGACGTTCGGCAACGTGCCCGGCACCGACGACCAGAACCTTGCGGCCCTGCAGACGCAGACCCGTCATGTAGACCGGGGCTCCCTCCCCCAGGCCCACCTCGTCAAGGGGTTCTCGGTAGCGATCGACGACGACGTCGGCAACCTCGTCACAGTCACCGATGACCGGGGCGATGCGGATTTCGACTCCGGGATGGCTGGCCTGCCAGGCCTCCACCTGCTCGGTCATCCACACGTGCAGCAGCCCCGGGAAGAGGAAATTACCCTGCACGACGATCTGGTCGGCACCCTGGGCAGCCAGGGCGGAGAGGGCCTCGGGAACCGACGGACGGGTCACCTGGATGAAGGCCGGTTCGACCCGGTCAAGGTCGTTCTCCTCCCAGAACATCCTCGTCAGGGTGTAGTGGGAAGCGTTGGCATCGGACACGAGAGCACCGCGTCCCACCAACACCACGGCCGTGTCGCGGGAACGCCACTCCTCGCGTCCCTCACCGGCAGCGAGGGTCTCGGCGAGACGACGGTTGAGGGCCTTGCGCATCCGCACGTCCGGTAGCAACGGGGCGGAATACATGACGCGTGCGTCCCCACGGCCCTCGTCGATGGCCTCTGGAATGTCCTCCCGGACGTGACCGCCGGTGTTGAACATCAACGGAACGACGACGGCGGCTGCCGGGTCCTCGTCACCGTCAGCGCCCTCGGGAACCTCCGGTGTCTGGGCGACGGCGGCACGGACAGCGTCCGGGATGCCGGGCTCGGCGAGCTCGACGAACCCCAGCTCGACCGGGACGCCAGGCAGTTTGCCGGCGATGCGCTCGGCCAGGGCGCGACACTCGGCCACACCGGACTCGTCACGGGTGCCATGGGCTGCGATGACCAGCGGGGTCCCACTGGCGAGTGGATCGGTCATTTCGACTCCTTCGTCTCGGCGTTCTTCTCGGACCCGGACATGCGGGTCGAGTGGACCGGCGGCTTGGACAGGTAGGTCTTCTCGTCAGCCTTGGGCAGGTCCTTGTGCGTGTAATTCTTGCGAGCCTCACCGGTGACGTGGCCGTCCATCCAGTGGTAGTCACGTGGGGTGACCATGAGGCGTCGTCCGTCTCCGGAGCTCACGTACTTGGTCGTCGTCGAACCCACGACGACAAGGGTCGTCATGCCGACCCATTCGGGCTTGAACTCCTCGAGGGTGGACATGATCACCTCCTGCTGACGACGCTCGGCATGGGAGACGATCGCCACCGGGGTGGACGGCGGACGGTGCTCAGCCATGATCGCCAGGGCGTCGGGGAGCTGGTGGGTTCGGGTACGTGAACGCGGGTTGTAGAAGGTGGTGACGAGATCTCCCTCGGCAGCCGCTCTCACTCTCTTGAGGATGAGATCCCAATCGGTGTGCAGGTCCGAGAGACTGATCGTGGCGTGATCATGGCCCAGCGGAGCACCGAGGATCGCCGAGATGGCGAGCTCGGCGGTGACACCGGGAACGATCTCGACGTCGATGCCATCGGTGCCCATCTCCAGGGTCGGGGAGGCCATGGCATAGATGGCCGGGTCGCCGCCGCACACGAAAGCCACGTTGCGACCGTCGCGGGTCGCGTCAATGGCCGCCTGGGTGCGCTCCTCCTCGGTGCCCATCTTGGTGGCCAGAATTGTGGCACCCGGACGCACCAGGTCGCGGATCTGACGGACGTAGGGGGCATAACCCGCTATGAAGGTGGCATTGCGGATGGCATCGACGGCGCGCGGGGTGAGAAGATCTCGCGAGCCGGGCCCGAGGCCGACGACCGAGAGGTGACCACGAGCCGGGATGCGACCGACGGCGCAGGTGGCCTCGGGAGTCTTGGTCTTGTGGACCAGCAGCTCAGCTCCCTGGCACAGCACGGCAGCCTCGCTGACACTCGGTGTGCCGACCTCGCGGGCAACGACGTCGGAGGGAGTCGGGACGTCCTGGGCGGCCAGCTCCTCCGCGGACTCGGTGCGGTACTCGACGCCGAGCTGGTTCGCCAGCTTCACGAGACCGAGCTCACCGGCCTTGACCTCGTGGGAGACCAGACGAGTGACCGATCCAAGAGCCAGACCGTTGTCAGCGAGGGTCTTCTCGAGAAGCTCTCGCAGCGGTTCGACCTCGGTGCCCTTGTTACATCCCATCCCGACGACCAGGCAGTTCGGGTGCAGGACGACGGTGGGCAGGTCGTCACCGTGGTCAGTCCGAACTCGCTCTGCGACCCGCTCGGAGACGATGATTCGGGCGACCGGAGATTCAGCGTCCTCGGTGACGTTCTTGGGTAGCGGAGGCAGCGGCCAGGGCTGCTCGCGGATGACCAGCACCGGGCGTCCGGCAATGATCGATCCGGTCACTCCGGCGACGTCACCCTCGTAGGCCCAACCGAGCTGGTCGAGGGCCGGGACACCGAGTGAGTCGGTGGCGGTGGACACGACGGCGGTGCCGCCGAGCGCCTCGGCGATGGTGCGGGAGAGTTCGTTGGCCCCACCGACGTGACCACCCACCAGCGGGATAGCGAAACGGCCGGCCTCGTCGACGACGACCACACCCGGGTCGGTCTTCTTGGACTCCAGCAGCGGGGCGATGATGCGCGTCGTGGCACCCAGGGCCAGGTGGGAGACGATGAGGTCGCACTCGCCCCAGGCCGCCGCAAGCCCGGTGCGGGACGGCCCGGCGTACTTCTTGGTCTCGCGCTTGAGCGCGTGGTCGATGGCCTCGGCGTGGGCCGCCGCGGCGTCGGAATTGATGATCTGTCCGATGATCGGGTCACGGTCCGAGCCGTCCGGGCTGGTGTCGGCGCCGGGCTGGGGCCCCTCGGGAGCATTGACGTTGACGTCACCGGCCAGCTCCGGGTTGATGCCCAAGGCCGCCGGGGAGTCCGGATGATGCTCGAGGACCAGCACGACGTTGGGGCTGAGGACGTCCGCGTCAGCAATGACGGCCCTGGCGGCTTGCTCGTCGAGGACACGCACCCGCTGACCCTCCTCACCGATCTTCTCAGCGAGGACGAAGGTCTTGCCGCGACCCGCGAGTCCGTCGACCAGTTCCGCCAGGCCACGGTTGGGGGCTGTCAGCACGCCCACCTTGGGGTGGATCTTGGCAAGCCGGATGGCGGTCTCGATGTCCTTGGAGTGGGAGGAGACGAACTGGGCGTCGTCCCAGGGCAGGGCCACGGCGGCGAAAGCAGCCTGCAAGGAGGTCGGGGCCGTCACGACCTCGACCTCGAGACCGGCCTGGCGGATACGTCGCACCACACCGAAGAAGAGCGGGTCACCGGAAGCGATGACAACGACGTTGGCGTCGTCGGGCAGGGACTGAACCCGCTCGATGGCCGGGCCGATGAGGCCGAGCTTCTGACGCTTCTCGTCAGGAACGTTGAGGGCGTCAAGGTGACGCTGACCTCCGACGACGAGGTCAGCATCGGCGACCTCCTGGCGCAAGGAGTCGGAGATGACACCGAGATATCCGTGGACGCGAATCATGAATTGTCCCTCGTGTTGGAGTTCGTGGGGTCCTGGTCGTAGACGCCGCGAGTGCCGTGGGCCTTGAGGTCAGCGTGGGCCTGGGCGTCAGCTCCGCGGTATTCGTGACGGAAACCGGGATGGTAGAGGTGGCTGCGAGTCTTGATCGGGCCCTCCGCCAGGGCCGGTCCGACGAGGACGACGGCGTGCTTCCACAGCTTGTGGTTGCGCATCGTCTCCGAGAGGTGGGCCAGGTCGCAGCGGAACATGATTTCCTCGGGCCAACTGACCGCGTACCCGATGATGCAGGGGGTCTCGGGCAGGTAGCCTCCCTCCAGCAGGGCCTCCTGAAGAGCCTTGTTACGGGCCGCCGAAAGGTAGATCGCCATCGTCGCACCGTGACGGGCGAAGGAGGCGACGGTCTCCCCGTCGGGCATGGGGGTCCGCCCGCCCTCCAATCGGGTGAGGACGAGTGACTGGGACACCTCTGGGACGGTGATCTCGACGTCCATCCGGGCGGCAGCGGCCGAGAAGGCCGAGATGCCCGGGATGGTCTCGAAGCCGATGCCGATGCGACGACACAGGTCGCGCTGCTCGGCGGTGGCGCCATAGATGGACGGGTCACCGGTGTGGACCCTCGCCACCACCAGCCCCTCGTCACGGGCGCGGGTGTAGAGGGGCTCGAGGTCCTCCAGCGGGATGGAGGCGGAGTCGATGAGCTCGGCTCCCTCCTTGTGACGGGCCACCATGTCGGGGTGGACGAGGCTGGAGGCCCAGATGATGATGTCAGCGGCCTCGATGACACGGGCTCCGCGCAGGCTCACCAGGTCCGGAGCGCCCGGTCCGGCACCGACGAAAACGACCTTGCCTGCTCCCTCGGGGATCTCCCGCCGCGGTACCGGAGGCGGCTCGATGGCGTTGTGGTCCAGATCCTCCAGGGCCCTCTCGGAGGCGTGCTGAATGGGTCGTGCAGCTTGAGGTTCGTTCACAGTTTTCCTCCCGTGATGGTGCGCTCTGGAGTGGTGAGGACGGTCGAGAAGTACGGCAGGGCCTGAGTATCAGCGACCTCACCGAGGGTGACGATCTGCTCGGACTCCAGCGTGACGTCGGTGCCGATGACAGCCTGACGATCCCGCTGCCGCAGCTGCTCGACAACATCTGGGAGTTTGCGTCCACCCTTGTAAATCGCCACTGAGTCGACGAGGTCAAGGACCTGGCCAAGTTTTTCCATCCCGACGGTGGCCGGGACGAGGGCCAAGATCTCCTTGCCCTCCACCAGCGGGCGCCCGGACGCCGCCGACAAGGCCTGCATGGCCGTGATGCCTGGGCTCAGCTCGACGCTGACGTCGGGGAGTCTCTCCTCGACGTTGGCGCGCAGGTAGGTGAAGGTGGAAAAGACCGTAGGATCGCCGACGGTGGCCAGGGCGACGGTGCGAGCCCCTTCGTCGAAGGCCGTGATCGCCGCATCGGCGGATACCTGCCAGGAGGCCCTGCGCTTCTCGCCGACACCAGACTTCTCCCGCATGGAGAAGGGGATGCGCTTGATGCGCTCGACGATCTCCGGGGCGACGGCAGTGATGATGGTCTCGGCACGTCCGGGGCCGTCGGTGGTGGCCTCGGTGTAGGGCACGAGAATGACATCAGCCTCGCGCAGGATGCGCACGGTTCGCAGGGTGACCAGCTCTGGGTCACCCGGCCCCACTCCGACCCCGATGAGGGTTCGCCCCGACTTGTGGTCAGGATGTACAGGGGCATAGGTCATGACGGCCTCCTCAGGTGTCCTCGCCCGATGACGTGCGCAACGAACCGTTCGAGTGTCTGGCTGCCATCACCGCGGCGATGGTCACAGTGGCGGGACCGCGCCGGACTCACACCGGCTTCCTCGAGATCGGTCGTTGTATCGATCCTCCCACATCGTGGCACCACACCACGACACGGCCGGGGTCAGCTCCCGCCTGCCAGGGAGAACAGACGGTCAAGACCGAGATGCTCCTCGACGGCGTCGGCCAGTACGTCGATCATCTGCTCGCGGCGCTGCCCGTACCCGATGGCACCCTCCACCGGGCGCCACGCCGATCCGGCATGCTCAGCAGCCTCGGCCAGCCAGGCACGCCGGAAATCGTCACATTCGAAGGCACCGTGCCACATCGTCCCCCAGACGCTTCCGACGCGGACTCCGTCGAGGAAGGGCTCCCCCGCCGACAGGTCGACGTCCATTCGGCCGTGATGGATCTCGTAGCCGCCGACCTCGGTCCCCCGCCAGGATCCGCTCGGGATGGCCAGGGTCTTGTCAGCATCGAAGGTCACCTCGACCGGCAGCAGCCCGAGTCCCTCGGTTCGCTCGGTCGGCGATTCCTGACCCGCGGGGTCGAGGATGAGGCGGGTGAGCATCTGGTAGCCGCCACAAATGCCCAGCACAGTGCGACTTTGACGGGCACGGCGGGCCACGACCTCAGCGATTCCGGTGGACCTCAGCCACTCCAGATCACGCACGGTGGACCGCGATCCGGGCAGGACGAGCACGTCAGCCAGTTCGCAGGTGTTGGGGTTGGTCGTCACCTGGACGTCGACCCCGGCCTCGGCGGCCATGGCGTCGACATCGGTGGCGTTGGAGATTCTCGGCAGCCGGACGACGGCAACCCGCAGATCGTCGGCTGAACCGGAGTTCCCGTCGTGACGCCAACGTCCCACCTCCAACGCATCCTCACCGTCGAGCCACACCTCGGGGACCCAGGGCAGCACCCCGAAACTCGGCATTCCGGTGCGACGAGTGATCTCCTCCAGACCGGGAGCGAGAACGGACTCATCACCGCGGAATTTGTTGATGACGTACCCGGCCAGCAGGGAACGGTCCGCGTCGTCGAGCAGCGCCCAGGTGCCGAAGAGGCTGGCGAGCACCCCGCCGCGGTCAATATCCCCGACGAGCACCACCGGCAGGTTCTTCTCCCTTGCCAGTCCCATGTTCGTGTAGTCACCCGTACGCAGGTTGATCTCGGCCGGGGAGCCCGCACCCTCGCAGATGACCATGTCGTGGGCGGCGGAGAGCTCGTCGTAGGCGGCCCATGCGGCTTCCGCAAGGTGACGTCGTCCGGTGGCGTACTGGCCTGCTTCCAGCACGCCTCCCGGAGTGCCACGCAGCACGATGAAGGAGCGACGATCGGTGCCAGGTTTGAGCAGCACCGGATTCATGGCTGATTCCGGGGTCACCCTGGCGGCGCTGGCCTGCAAGTACTGCGCCCGGCCGATCTCGGACCCGTCGGGGCAGACCATCGAATTGTTCGACATGTTCTGGGCCTTGTAGGGAACGACGTCGATCCCGCGACGCCACGCGGCCCGGCAGAGGGCGGTAACGACCAGCGACTTCCCGGCGTCAGAAGACGTTCCGGCGACGAGGATTCCACTCATCACTTCTCCTTCGCGCTCGAGTCGGAACGCCGCGGCAGGATGCCGCCGTAGAACCTGAGGTGGGCGATGGCCGCTACGCCGAGGCAGGCGGCAGCCGTCGCCACCCCGGTGACCCCGATGACGAGGTCGGCAGCGTCCGCGACCTTCCGGCTGTCCGGGCGTGCGCCGTCTCCCAGCAGGGGACGATCCTCGTGACGATTGCCGTAGTAGACATTGCGTCCGCCCAGTTGCACCCCGAGGGCGCCCGCCCAGGCCGACTCGCACCATCCCCCGTTCGGACTGGGGTGATGACCATGATCACGCATCATGATCTGCACTGCCCGACGCCAGTCTCCCCCGACGGTGGGCGCCAGCAGGCAGGCGAACAGTCCGGTCAGCCGGGCGGCAGGGAGATCCAGCAGATCGTCAAGGTGGGCGGCAACCTTGCCGAAGTTCTCGTAACGCTCGTTGTGGTGTCCGATCATGGCATCGAGGGTGTTCGCCCCGCGGTGGACCAGCATTCCCGGCACGCCGGCCACGGCTCCCCACCACAGGGATGCCACGGCGGCGTCGGAGGTGTTCTCGGCCATGGACTCCACGGTCGCCCGGGCCAATTCCGGCTCGTCGAGCTGGTCGGCGTCACGGGAGCACAGGTGGGACAGCTGCTCGCGGGCCCCGGCCAGGTCGTCCTCGTCGAGCCGGACGTACATTCGCTGACCTTCGTCAGCCAGCGAGGTCGCCCCGATGACCGCCCAGGTCGTCGCAGCCGTCGTGATCACGCGCAGCATCGGGTGTTTCGCGGTGACCTTCTCGACCCCTGCTCCCAACAGGGCCAGAGGGACAAGACATGCGGCCACATGAGCACCGCCACGCGCGACGGAGTCGGACCAGTCACGCTTCTCGAGGGCAGCGGCGGCATTACCGAAGACCGCCACCGGGTGGTGTTCCTGCGGATCACCGAACAACCGATCGGCGACGACACCTACTCCCAGCCCCACTGCCCGGGCGGCCAACCCGAGCCCACGACGACGGTCACGATGACACAGCATGCCCACACCCTAGAGCAGCGGCCCGGACTGATGAGGAGAGGAGTCGCTGATGAAGGGTCCAGATGGATTGGTACCCGCCCCACGAGAGGACTGACCAGTGCGGCCCAATCCAGCAGGAGCCAACCGACACCTCATGCGGGCTCTGGGTTGACGGCATGTGGTGGCGGGCACCGGGGACCGCACCACACGAGCAGCCACGAGTCGGAGATTTGGTGTTGGTTCGACGCGGGGAGTGGGTGTCGGGCGCTTTCACGGTGCCTCCTTGAACTGCCTGACACGGACCTGGACAATCGGTGGTTCCAAAACCTGGCAGCACTTCCGCCTTTACAGCCAGCCGCGTCTCCTGGCCTCGGCAACTGCCTGGGCTCGATTGACGCTGTTGGTCTTCGCGATCGCTGAGGACACGTGGTTACGGACCGTTCCAGTCGACAGGGAGAGCTTCCTCGCGATGACGGCGATCGGCTCCCCCGACTCCGCCTCCCGCAACACACCTCGCTCCCTCTCCGTCAACGGGTTGTACCCCTCCAGCAGGGACTCTGCGGCCAAGGACGGGTCGATGACGCGGCCTCCCTGATGAACCCTGCGCACTGCCTGGGCCAGTTCGGCGGCCGGGGTGTCCTTGACGACGAATCCAGCCACCCCGGCATCCATCGCCCGGCGCAGGTACCCGGGGCGTCCGAAGGTGGTGACGATGAGAATCTTGACGTCAGCCCCAGCCAAGCGGTCCGCCACCTCGATGCCGTCCATTCCGGGCATCTCGATGTCGAGCAGCAGCACGTCGGGACGGGTCTTCTCAACCGTCAGGACGACCTCGTCGCCACGACTGCATTGGCCGACCACCTCGATGTCGGGTTCCAGGGAGAGCAGAGCGACAAGGGCACCGCGTACCAAGGCCTGATCATCAGCGAGAACGAGTTTGATCGACTCGTCGGTCATGACACCACCACCTTGGTTCCCCGACCATTGTCTCCCGAACCGATGTCCAGGTGCCCACCGACGCCCTCGACACGACGCCTCATCCCCGCCC
This sequence comes from Cutibacterium avidum 44067, assembly GCF_000367205.1. Lineage (NCBI taxonomy): Bacteria > Bacillati > Actinomycetota > Actinomycetes > Propionibacteriales > Propionibacteriaceae > Cutibacterium > Cutibacterium avidum. The sequence goes on from NC_021064.1 coordinate 1,864,702, forward strand.
GGCCGGAACCTTCCTCGGCGTCGCCGACACCGATGCCGTCGTCGATGATGCACATCCGGTCGTCGGACAGATTGATCCAACAGCACCTGGCCTGAGAGTGGCGGATGATGTTGGTGACGGCCTCACGCACCACCCACCCCCACACGGCGTCATGCTCGGACTCGCCGGTCCGCTCGTCGTGGACCCGAAGGGAGATGCCAGCTGTCGTCAGGGCTGTCGCCGCGGTGGCGAGCTGGGAGTCCAGGTCAGCCTCGTTGAGGTCACTGACCAGGCCTCGAACCTGCGCCAAGGCCTCGCGACTCAGGTTGTGCGTGTCCGCTGCCTGTTCCTTGGCGGCCTCCGGGTTGATGTCGATGAGTTTGCCGATGAGTTCGGCTTTCATGGAGATCACCGTCAGGCTCTGGCCGAGAAGGTCATGGACGTCGGAGGCGATCCTCTCCCGCTCGGCATAGGTGGCCTCGATCTTGTGCTGCTTGTTCTGCTCGAGCCGGTTGTTGCTCCACACCCGACTGATACATCCGGCCAGCAGAATCATGGCCATCGACGGCAGCCCGATGAGCCACCACTGTCGCTGGTCGTCGACGATCCGGGCCACCAACAGCGCGGCGACCTCGAGCACGAGGACCATCAGGACTGCGGATGTCGACATTAGGAAGAGGGTGAAGGCCAACGGAAAGGCGAACATCTCGACGGCAGCCGACGGATCGACGAGGGCCACCCCGCCGTTGAGCAGGCATATCACGGCCAGAAATGCCCAGGGCCAGCGAGGCATCCAACGTCGCGAGAGCCAGGTCTCCAGCGTGTCGACCCCCAGCCAGAATCCGAACAGGTAGACCAGCACGAAGAGGCCGATGAGGACGAACCCGGTGACCCGCTGGGACCTCACGAGCTCGGGGTTGGCAGCTATGTGCTCGATGGGATAAGCAAGGAAGATCGTCCAAATCCCGGCATACAAGGTCTGCGTCCCGCGCGCGCCCCATGCCGACAGCGAGCGTCTGGAGCGTTTGCGCATCGGCCTGTTCTCCTCCCAGCTGGCCTCTCAGCGGTCCCTGTGACGGCGGGAGACCAGCCATGCCAACACGACGAAGACAGCAGCCCACGCCACTGCGCTGATGATGGCACGGGAGAGGTCGACCTCGACCGGCCCCTGGGTCGTCATCTCGTATCCTCCCATGATCGGCCACCGCGGCAGCAGGTTGACGCCCCACAGCGGGGTGAAGCGGGAGAGCTTAAGCATGAACCCGCCCAAGGGCATGAAGACATTGCCGAGAAAAGCGAAGGCCAGCACGAAGAAGGACACCAGGGAGGCAGCGTTCTCGTTACGGATAAGTATCGCCATTCCAAGACCGAAGATGGTGTAAGGAACGCAGCACACCCATGCCAGGAGGAAGGTCCACAGCCATCCGATGCCATCGATACGCGCACCCGAGAGGGCGCCGACGAGCAGCACGAGGGCCACCGGCACGGCCGCGACGACCTGGATCGAGACGATCTTGGTGACGAGGTAGTTCCACTGGGTCATCGGGGTGGTCGCCAGCTGCCGTCCCCATCCCGCCTGTTGCTCCAGGGCCGACGACGACCCCAGACCTGAGGCGGCGGTGGCAGTGCCGTAGAGGGCCATCGACGCCATCACTGCGGCATTGACGTTTCCATGTGCCACCGAGATGGTGCCGTAGTCCTGGATTGCACCGAAGAGCACGTACATCGCGACCGGCATGACGAAGGCGAAGATGATGATCGACGGGGTGCGAACCATCCGCCGGATGTCGAGAAGGGAGTAGGTGATGTTCATGAGGCACTCTCCGTCCGGTCGATGCTCTCGCTGGTGAGTGAGAGGAATGCGTCCTCCAGAGTGGTGCGGGCGACCAGCACGTCGTGGGCCTCGGTGTGGTTGAGCAGATGGCGCACCAACTCGTCGGAGTCGTCGGTGGTGAAGGTGACGGTGTCGGACTTGATGTCGTAGTGGTTGACGTGGGGCAGGCGATCGAGGGTCGCGGGATCCACGTCGGGCCAGACGACGGTGACCGTCGAACCGGAGACCGAGGCACGGATCTCAGCGATCGGTCCGTCTGCGATGATGCGGCCGTGGTTGATGAGGATGACCCGGTCGGCGAACTCGTCCGCCTCGGCAATGTAGTGGGTGGCGAAGATGATGGTGCGGCCGTCGTCAGCGGCCTTGTGCATCTGGGCCCAGAAGTGACGCCGTCCATCGACGTCGAGACCCATCGTCGGCTCATCCAGAACCAGGAGATCCGGATCGGGCAGCATCGCCAGGGCGAAGCGCAGCCGCTGTTGCTGACCTCCTGAACACTTTCCGACCTTCCGGGAGGCGAAATCTTCCAGCTCCCAGACCCGCATCTGCTCATCGATCCGGGAGCGCGGGAGCTTGAAGGTCGATCCGATGACTCGCAGGGTCTCGTGGACGGTGAAGTTGTCGAGCAGGCCACGGGTCTGTTGTACCGCCGAGACCCGACCGGATCGGGCCCCCTCCTCGGCGTTCCGGCCCATCAACTCGACGCGGCCGGAGGTCGGGTCGGTGATCCCCAACAACATGTCGATGGTTGTCGTCTTGCCGGCGCCGTTGGGGCCGAGGAAGGCGACGACCTCTCCTTGCTTGATGGTGAAATTGATGTGGTCGACGGCCGTCAGGTGTCCTCCCTTGGCAGGGAAGGCCTTGACGAGATCCTCGACGACCACCGCTGTTTCGTTCATGCCTCCATAACACCCCACCAGGCGTGGTTCCGCCCATGGTCCGGCGTCACGAATTCGCCATGACATTCGTCATGGGGGGTTAGGCTACGGCAATGACTCGAATCGTCCTGGTACGCCACGGCCAGTCCACCTGGAACCTGGAGCACCGCGTCCAGGGGCAGACGATGGAGGTCCCTCTGACCAGGAGAGGCCATCGTCAGGCCGGTGAGGCCGGACGGAAGGTCGCCGTGCTGGTGCCTCGTCACACCGCACTGCTGAGTTCGGACCAGAAACGTGCCCTGCAGACCGCTCAACGTGTGGGTCGCGCGATCGGGTCGACACCTCAGACTGACGCCCGGCTGCGGGAGCAGTACTTGGGTGACATGGAGGGCAAGCTGTCCAGTGAACTGCACGAGATGCCGGTCCCCGAGGATGCCGACATTGCCGAGGTCGGCTGGGGTGGCGGGGAGTCGCTTCTCGACGTCTGGCGACGCTGTCGCGATCTGTTGGACGATCTTGCCCAGAATCCCCCCGAGGCCGTCGTCATGGTCAGTCACGGGGACACCCTGCGCGTCATGCTGTCGGCCCTGTCCGGAGGCACCCACCGTGACTGCGACTACTCCCTCGCGCTGACGAATGGGATCGTCATGTACCGGGATCTCGACCTGCACGAGCTGGTGGAGAGCCTTCCGGACCTGTGAGATTCCGTGCTGGGGAATCTCACAGCCTCACGAGCATCTTCCCGGTGTTGGCACCCTCGAGCATGTCGATGAAGGCCTTGGGCGTCGCGTCGAGGCCATCCCGGTAGGTCTCGTCCCAGTGGATCTCGTCGTTCGCCAACCACTGGGCCATCTTCTGCTGGAACTCCGGACGGACTTCCTCGGCGTACTTGGCGATGACGAAACCCCGCAGTGTCAGCCGCTTGCCGATAGCCAGCCCCAGGTTGCGCGGGGCACACGGCGGCTCGACCGAGTTGTACTGGGAGATCGCCCCGCACATGGCCACGCGACCATCGGTGTTGAGGTGGTTGATGGCGGCCTCCAGGTGGTCTCCACCGACGTTGTCGTAGTAGACGTCGATGCCGTCGGGAGCGACCTGTCCGAGCAGGTCGCTCACCGGACCGTCGTGGTAGTTGAAGGCAGCGTCGAAACCAAGGTCACGCAATCGGGCAACCTTGGCATCGGTGCCGGCAGAGCCGATGACCCGCGTCGCCCCGAGCAGGCCTGCCAACTGGCCGACCATCGAGCCGACGGCCCCGGCGGCACCGGAGACGAAGACGGCATCTCCGGCCTTCATCTCCGCGGCGCGTGTCAGACCCGCGTAAGCGGTGAGGCCGGTCATGCCCAGAACACCGAGGTAGGCCGAGGCGGGTGCGATGTCAACGTCAATGACCCTCGCATCGGAGGCGTCGAGAACCGCGTGTTCACGCCATCCGAGCTGGTGGACGACGTGCCTTCCTTCCGGAATGCCTTCGCTGCGCGACGCGATGACGGTGCCTACCGCTCCACCGTCGAGGGGCTGGCCGACCTGGAATGGTGGCACGTAGGACTTGACGTCGTTCATCCGGCCGCGCATGTACGGGTCGACCGACATCACCTCACTGGCGACGAGGATCTGCCCGTCGGCCAGTTCGGGAAGGGTGATCTCCTCGATGCGGAAATTGTCCTCGGTCGGTGCACCGTGTGGTCGGGATGCGAGGTGGACAGCGCGGGTGGAAGTCAGATGGGTGGTGCTCATGGGAGTGTTCCTCTCTCGACGCCGATCAACATCTCGACCATCGCACGCCTCATGCCACCAGACCAGCGGATTCCGCGGAGGGTGATCGCAGGTCATGCACAATGGGGCCATGGCCGAGATCACGATCCTTCGCACTGACATCACCGCTCTCGACGTCGACGCCGTCGTCAATGCGGCGAACCGTCGGCTGGCTGGTGGCGGAGGGGTCGATGAGGCCATCCACCGGGCTGCAGGGTCTGAGTTGTCGGCGGCTTGTCGCAAACTCCGCGAGACCACCCTGCCCGACGGCCTGCCCACGGGGCAGTCGGTGGCCACCACCGCGGGAAAGATGCCTGCCAAGTGGGTCATCCACACCGTCGGTCCGGTCTGGGCGAAGACCATCGACAAGTCTGACCAACTCGCCTCCTGCTACCGCACGTCCCTGCAGGTGGCTGACGAGATCGGCGCGAGAACCGTTGCCTTCCCGACGATTTCGGCAGGGGTGTACGGCTATCCCATGGATGAGGCCACCCGTATCGCCGTCGAAACATGCAAGCAGACCGACACCTCGGTGGAGACGATCTACCTCGTCGCCTTCAACGCCGAGGCCGAAGCCGGGTACCGCTCCGCCCTCGAAAACGAATGATCGGAATTCTTATCCAGCCAGATCGTTGAGGATTCGCTCCAGCACGACGGCGTGGTTGACCTCGCGGTCGCCGGCACCGAAGAGCAGGATCACCTCGTCGTGGTCGGCGCACTCGTCAACGAATTTCTTCGCTGCTCCCGATTCGTCGAGATCAGCCTCGTAACGGCCTGCGAACTCGTCGAACCGGTCAGCATCGTGGTTCCACCAGGTGCGCAGTTCCGAGGAAGGGGCCAGATCGGTGCGACGCTCATCGAGCTCGGCATCGTCCTTCTTGACCCCTCGCGGCCACATGCGATCAACGAGAACCCGATACCCCTTGGCCGGGCCCGCCTTGAGGTCGTCACGGATATTCACTGCGCGGAAGGTTGTCACGCCTTCCACTGTGTCACGCCGGGGTCAAGCCTTCTTCTTGGACTTGAAGAAGAGGGGGGCGAGGATGACGACGAGCAGGACGATGGCCACCCAGTTCGCAATCTTCGCGTAGTATTTCAGGGCATCAACGATGGGATCACCGACCCCCCACCCCAGTGCGAAGTAGCCCAGGTTCCAGACTGTGGCGGCGACGAAGTCCAGCGCGACGAACCACTTCACCCTCATCCCGGAGGCACCCGTCAGGACGAAGACCACCGGCATGATCGGCAACGGAATCGGCACATAGGCGACGAGAACTCCCAGCCAGCCGAGCTTACGAGCCCATCTCTCCGCCTGGTCGTAACGGCGTCGGGACCGCTCGGATCGTCCGGCCCAGACCTCGATCATCCCCCGGCCCCACAGCTTGCCGGCCCACCAGTAGACCCAGTCAAGTTTGATCGACATGATCGAGCCCAACAGCAACCACCACAGCCAGTGCGGGGCCTGATTGACCGATGCCAGCGCTCCGGTCGCTGCTGCACCGGTACGGGATCCCGTGAGCCCCACGAGGATCGGCGGGTCAAGGCCGAGCAGCCAACCACGCAGCGGGAGCATGGCCAACGAGAAGATGCCGAGGAAGCCGATCCACCCCATGCACCAGTAGTCGGAGCGGCCTGGCTTGTGGTTCCAGGGCATGCCCTCGGCCTTCCACCACTCCTCCTCGTCCTCGGCGGAGTCGTCGCCGACGGCGGACCTCTCCAGTTCATCCTCGACCGCGGCAAGGGCGGTGGCGGCAACGGCGAAGGAATCCTTCTCTCCCGCAGCCGCAGTACTCATCTCGTCCTGCACGCCGTCGAGGATACCCAGTGCAGGTGACAGTCCTGCAGCTGCGATGTCTGCCGAGAGGGGAACGCACTTCTCCTGACCTCGTACGGACGGTAGCGTGACCTCTCAACCGGCGTCACCCACAGCACACGCGAACCGGCCGGGCGGGGAAGGACCGCATGATCCGTTTCGACCACGTCAGCAAGCGTTTCGACGAGGGCACTGTCGCCGTCGAGAATTTTGACCTGGAGGTGGAATCCCACCACCTGGTCGTCTTGCTGGGGTCATCCGGATGCGGAAAGACCACCCTGCTGAGGATGGTCAACCGAATGGTCGATCCGTCCGAGGGCCGAGTACTCATCGACGACACCGACGTCGCCACGGTTGATCCGGTCAAGCTGCGTCGTCAGATCGGATACGTCATGCAATCGGGTGGGTTGCTCCCCCACCGAACCGTGGTCGACAACATCGCCACAGTGCCGCTTCTCTCCGGTGCTTCCCGGAGCGCTGCCCGCTCCCGAGCCATGGATCTGTTGGAAAGGGTCGGCCTGGACTCCTCGTTGGCCCGGCGCTACCCCACCCAGCTGTCCGGCGGTCAGCGCCAGCGGGTCGGAGTGGCCCGGGCACTTGCCGCCAACCCCGACATCCTCCTCATGGACGAACCCTTCGGCGCCGTCGATCCGGTGGTGCGTGCCGAGTTGCAGCAGGGTCTTCTACGTATCCAGAAGGATCTCGCCAAGACGATCGTATTCGTCACCCATGACGTCGACGAGGCCTTCCTGCTCGGCGACGAGGTCCTCGTGCTGAGACGCGGTGCCCAAGTCGCCCAGCGGGGCCGCCCCGACGAGATCCTGCTCCACCCCGTCGACGACTTCGTCTCCTCTTTCATCGGCGGAGATCGTCGCAGTCTCCACGTCGAACGGCGCGACGAGTCGGTCACCGTCGTCGACGCCGGTGGCCGACTCGTCGGTCGTCTCACCGGAACTCCCGAGGAGAACTCGTGAACACCCGGTGGATCGACGAGAACCGGGACCAAATCTGGCAATTGACGAGCCACCATGCCGTGCTCGGCATCATTCCGGTGGTCGTGAGCCTCGTGCTGTCAGTCCCGCTGGGGTGGTGGGCGCACCGTTCTCGGACCGCACGCCGCCTCCTGGTACCCGGCGCCTCCATCCTGTACGCCCTTCCCTCCTTGCCACTGTTCGTCCTGTTGCCGCTCATCCTCGGCACGAAAATCCTCGATCCGATCAATGTCATCGCCGCCCTCACCCTCTACGGCATCGCCCTGTTGGTGAGGACGGCCACCGATGCCTTCGACTCGGTGGGGCGATCGGTACGTCGTGACGCCGTCGCCATGGGTTACTCCAATCCCCAGGTGTTCTGGCGGGTGGCCCTGCCGCTGGCAGTCCCCGCCATCACTGCGGGAATGCGGGTGGTCTCGGCATCCACGTTGTCCTTGGTCAGCGTCGGTGCCCTCATTGGCGTCCCCTCCCTGGGCTACTTCTTCACGGACGGTTATCAGCGTTCCTTCCCGACCGAGATCTGGGTCGGGATCATCGGGACCTTGGTCCTGGCAATCATCTTCGACCTCGTCATCGTCGCGGTCGGCCGTCTCCTCACGCCCTGGCAGCGTCGCAAGGGGGAGTCGGCATGACCCAGATTGCATCTGCTTTCACCTGGTTGGCGACCTCATCGCACTGGAGTGGTCCCGGAGCCATCGGGGTCCGCATCGGCGAGCATCTCTGGTCCACCCTGTTGGCCATCCTCCTCGCCTCGGTCATTGCGATCCCCGCTGGTCTGGCGATTGGCCACACCGGCCGTGGAAGGACCGTCGCAGTGGCCTGTTCGGGGGCTCTACGCGCACTGCCGTCCCTCGGGCTGCTCACCTTGCTGGCCATCTCAACGACGACGGGAATCGAGCATCCCGTCGTCCCGGCCACCATCGTGCTGGCGATCCTGGCGATCCCGCCACTGCTGGCCGGCAGCTACTCCGGGATTGAAGCCGTCGACGACGAGGTGACTGACGGAGCTCGAGCCTGCGGCATGACGGGGATGCAGGTCTTACGCCGCGTCGAGCTGCCGCTGGCTGCTCCCCTGCTGCTGGGAGGGTTGAGGTCAGCCACCCTGCAGGTCATCGCGACGACGACCATCTGCTCCTACCTGGGCATGGGTGGCCTGGGACGTTTCATCCTTGATGGTCTGGCAGTCTCCGATTACCCGCAGATGCTCGCCGGGTCCATCGTCATCATCGTGTTGGCCCTCGCCATCGATGGCCTACTCGCCCTGACAACGCGCCTACTCACCGGTCCGGGTGCGCGACACGCCCTAGCCCTCGCCCCACAGTGATCACCCATCGAATGGAGCAAGAATGACCACGACGACTCGCCGAACACTGCTCGGAGCCGCATTGCTGACCGGCCTGGCGGCGTGTTCCTCCCATGATCCCCTCGACTCGAACGACTCCGGCTCCGGTGGCACAGGTGTGACCGTCGGATCGGCGAATTTCACCGAGTCCGAGATCATCGCCGAGGTCTACGCCCAGGCTCTCGAAAAGGCTGGCGTCAGCGTCAAGCGTCGGATGCAGATCGGCGCCCGCGATGTCTACGTCAAAGCCCTCAAGGACGGCTCGATCGACCTCGTCCCGGAATATTCCGGGAACCTGCTGCAGTTCTTCCAGGGATCCTCGACGGCCTCTGACGAGAAGTCGGTCATGGACGCTCTGCGCAAGGCAGTGCCGTCGGGCATGTCCGTGGGGGAACCGTCAGCAGCCCAGGACGCCGACTCCTGGTGCGTCACCTCCGAGTTCTCCAAGGCCCACAAGGTCACTTCCCTGGCAGATCTGGCCAAGCTGGACGCCGTCAAGGTGGGCGGAAATCCTGAGCTCAAGGAACGTCCCTACGGGCCCAGGGGATTGACGAAGGTGTACGGGGTCCCGGCATCCAGGATCAAGTTCACCGCGCTGTCGGACTCCTCCGGTCCGCTCACCGTCAAGGCGTTGACGTCAGGGACGGTCGACCTCGTAGATCTCTACACGACGACTCCCCGCGATCAAGGAGCAGAACCTCGTCGTCCTGGAGGATCCCAAGCACCTCGTCGTGCCTCAGAACGTCGTCCCGCTGATGAACACAAAGGTTGACGACAAGGCTCGCGACCAACTGGCCAAGGTCTCGAGGGCCCCGACCACCGACGAACTCATCGCCATGAACCAACGAGCCCAGGGGGACGAGAAGGCTTCGGCGTCAACCATTGCCAAGGATTGGTTGGGAAGGAAGGGGCTGGCCTGATCACCAGCCCCTCACCAGAAATCTCAGCCGATCTCCTCGCGAGCCTCCTCGAAGGCCTTGATGGCCCTGTCGAGCTGTTCACGGGTCAGTCCGGCAGACATCTGGGTACGGATGCGGGCCTTGCCTCGGGGCACCACTGGGTAGCTGAAGGCGCGCACGTAGATGCCCTTGGCGAGCATGGCGTCGGCCATCTTCGCGGCCTTGACGGCGTCGCCGATCATGACGGGGCAGATCGGATGATCCGACTCCGGGATGTCGAATCCGCGTGTGGTCATCTCGGCACGGAAGTACGCGGTGTTGTCGCGCAGACGATCCAGCAGGTCCGAGCTCGACTTGAGCAGTTCTAGGGTCGCCAGGGCGGCACCGGCGATGGACGGGGCGAGCGAGTTCGAGAACAGATAGGGGCGTGAGTTCTGACGCAGTATCTCGACGACTTCGCGGTGGGAGCAGGTGTAGCCGCCAGAGGCTCCGCCCAGGGCCTTGCCGAGGGTGCCGGTCAGGACGTCGACACGGTCACGCACTCCCCAGCGCTCGGGCGTGCCGGCACCAGTCTTGCCCACGAATCCGACGGCATGGGAGTCGTCGACCATGACCATCGCACCGTACCTTTCGGCAAGATCACAGATCTGCGGCAGCGGTGCGACGAAACCGTCCATGGAGAAGACGCCATCGGTGGCGACCATGATGTGCTTGCAGCCCTTGGCCTGGGCGTCCTTGAGCTGGGTCTCCAGGTCGGCCATGTCCTGGTTGTGGTAGCGGAAACGCTGTGCCTTGCACAGCCGGACGCCGTCGATGATCGAGGCATGGTTGAGCTCGTCGGAGATGATGGCGTCGTCGGGCCCCAACAGCACCTCGAAGAGACCACCGTTGGCGTCGAAGCAGGACGAGTACAGGATGGTGTCCCAGTTGTCGGGGTCATCGGGGTGCAGGAACTCGGTGATGGCCCGCTCCAGCTTCTGGTGCAGGGTCTGGGTGCCGCAGATGAATCGCACCGAGGCCATGCCGAAGCCCCACTCGTCGAGGGCCTTCTTGGCGGCGTCGACGAGCACCGGTGAGTCAGCCAGACCGAGGTAGTTATTGGCGCACAGGTTGATGACCTCGCGTCCGTCGTCGACGGTGATCTCGCCTGACTGGGGGCTGGTCAACGGGGCCTCGGCCTTGTACAGCCCTTCCTCCTTGAGGGCTGCGATCTTGGCGCTGAGTTCGTCCTTCATGGATCCGTACATGGTGATTGTCCTTCCTTCGTCGATCAGTCGAGGCATTCCCAGTTCATGACGACCTTGCCGCCATGGCCCGAGCCGGCGACGTCGAATGCCTCACGGAATTCCGTGATGGGGAACCTGTCGGTGATGACCCCGGAGATGTCCAGACCGGAGCGGATGAGGGAGGCCATGGTGTACCAGGTCTCGAAGATCTGACGGCCGGTGACTCCCTGGATCGTGATCATGTTGAAGATGATCTTGGACATGTCGAGGGTGATGGCCTTGCTCGGGGTTCCCAGCAGGGCGATACGACCGCCATGGGTCATGTTGTCGATCATGGAGGTCAGGGCGGCACCCGACCCGGACATTTCCAGACCGATGTCGAAGCCCTCCTTCATGTCAAAGCGGTTCCACACCGTCTCCAGACCCTCCCGGGAGACATTGACGGTGTTGTCCAGGCCGAGCCTCTGGGCCAGTTCGAGCCTCTCGTCGGACAGGTCGGTGACGACGACGTTGCGCGCCCCCTGGAACTGGGCGACGAGGGCCGCCATGATCCCGATGGGTCCGGCTCCCGACACGAGGACGTCCTCGGCCAGGCAGGGGAACTGCAGCGCCGTGTGAACGGCATTGCCGAAGGGGTCGAAGATTGCCGCGACATCGGGGTCGAGGTTCGGGATGTGGTGGACCCAGATGTTGCTGGCCGGCATGACGAAGTACTGGCAGTAGGCCCCGTCAACCGCGTATCCGATACCTTGGGTATTGTGGCACAGGTGTCGCTTACCGGCCAGGCAGGCCCGGCAGCGGCCGCAGACGTAGTGGCCCTCACCAGAGACGAGCTGGCCGACCTCCAGATCATTGACCTCGGAACCGAGCTCGACGATCTCACCGCAGAACTCGTGTCCGAGGACCAGCGGGGTGTGCACCGTCTTGGAAGCCCATCCGTCCCACGTGTCGATGTGGACGTCGGTGCCGCAGATCCCACTGCGCAGCACCTTGACGACGACATCGTTCGGGCCCGGGGTCGGGTCGGGAATGTCAATGAGTTCAAGCCCCGGTTCCGGCCGGGTCTTCGCCAAGGCCTTCATGGCCCCTCACCTTTCCGGGGCATGACCCCCTCAACCACATCTTTGTGACGACACAACTGTGCCACTACCCGAACAGTGCTGCACGTCGGGTGGTGAACTCCGGGGCTCAGCCCTTCAAACCCGAGCTGGCCAGCCCTTCGATGACCCTCTTCTGCATCGAGAAGAACAGCAGGAAGATCGGTGCCATGGCCATCACGGAGGCGGCCATCATGAGAGCGAACTCGCTGGAGTGCTGTCCGGCCAAGGTGGCTATACCTACGCTCAACGGCATGGATTCCTCCCGCGTGGTTACGATGAGTGGCCACAGCAGGTCATTCCAGGACCACAACACAGTCGTGATCATGACGGCAAACAAGCCTGGCTTGACGACGGGAACCATGACTCGCCAGAAGGTCTGCCACGGATTGCACCCGTCAAGGCGGGCTGCTTCCTCCAACTCGACGGGCAGGCTCATGAACGACTGCCGCATCAGGAAGACGCCGAAGGCCGAGAAGAAACCTGGCAACACGATGCCCCACGGGGTCTCCAGCAGGCCAAGGTCACGAATGATCTGGTACTGGCCAATGAGATAGGACTGTCCGGGCACCATGAGGATGGCCAGCACGAACCCGAAAAGGATGGACTTGCCTCCGAATTTCATCCGGGCGAAGGCGTATCCACCCATGGCGCACAGGATCAACTGCGCGACGGTTCGCAGGACGGTGATCGTCACCGAGACACCGAACTGCTTGAGGAATGGCAACCTCGTGAAAACGTCGGCATAGTTCTTGAACTGCCACTCGTCCGGGATGAACTTGGGCGGAACGGCCTGAATCTCAGCGTTCGTCGACAAGGACATGAGCACCTGGTAGACGGACGGGAACACCATGAAGATGCCGCCAATGATCAGTAATATGTGGACGCCAACCAGGCCTTTCTGGGAGTTTCGGTCGCCCTTCTTGACGAGCTGGTCGATCTCCTGCTCACTCAAGCCCTCGCCAGCCTGCGTGATCTCAGACATAGTTGACCCACTTCTTCTGACCCAGGAACTGAATGAAGGTGACGATGGCGACCAAGAGGAAGATGACAATGGCGATCGCAGCGCCTACCCCTTGGTCGTTGTTGACAAAGGCCTCCCGGTAGAACAGGGACACCAAGGACCTCGTTCTGGGCTCAGCCGGATTGCCGGTACCGATCATGGCGTATAAGGCATCGAAGAGCTGGAATCCGCTGATCGTCGTCATGATCACCAGGAAGAAGATCGACGGTGACAACAGCGGAACCGTGATCGACCAGAACTGGCGCCATCTCGAGGCACCGTCAATGGATGCGGCCTCGTACAACTCTCGAGGAATCGATTTCAGACCTGCCGACAAGATGATGACGTTGAAACCAATGGATGCCCACAGCCCGAACAGGGCAACCGCGAACAGCGCCCATCCCGGGGTGACGAGCCAATAGGGAGGATTGCTTGCACCAAGTCCACGGAGTATCTGGTTGAGGAGACCGAACTGGCCGTTGTACACGATCTTCCAGACCTGGGCGACAGCCATCGGCATGGCCAGATAAGGCATGAAGTACAGTGCTCGATACAACCCCTTGAACTTCAGGCCTGGCAGTTCAATCATCGACGCGATGATGACCGACAGTGCGATCCCCAGCAGGACGATGAGCGTATACAGCAAAGTGTTGAGCATCGCCGAGCCCAGATCAGGACTCGAGAACAGGTCGTTGTAGTTCTGCAGTCCGACGAACTCGGGATTTCCTCCGAACGCATTGGTCTGCTGCAACGAGGCGACGATGTTCTTGACGATGGGCCAGTAGTAGAACACCGCGATGCCGAGCATGAGTGGACCGATGAAGAGGATGGGCCATGCTCCGACGCTCGTCGGATTTGGTCGTCCGGGCCGGTGGGATCCCGACCCGGAGGGCGAGGCAGCCGCCTGACTGCCTCGCACACCGGGCCGTAGCATCACTTCTCCTTGCTCAGAGCGTTGTTCATGAAGGCTGCCAGCTTCTTGGCAGCCTGAGGCACCGGGGTCTCGCCGGCAAAGGCCGGGTTGAGGAAATCAGCCTCACGGTTGACCCAGGCGTCGGTGTTACGGCTAACCGGGTAGGTCACGGCGTAGCTCGTCGCGGCGGCGACGAACATCTTGCAGTTCCACTTCGGGTAGCTCTTGATCCACGCGTCCTGAGTTCCGTTAAAGGCCGGGATGGCGGTGCCGTTCTTCGCCTCGACCTCCTGGCTCCCTTTGCCTGACATGTGAGCAATGAGGGCTAGGGCTGCTGCCTTGTTCTCGCTCTTGGCGGAGGCAACCCATCCGAGACCGTGGATGATGGTGCCTTTCTTTTCCTTCTTGGGCAGGTCGATGACGTCGTAGTCGTCCTCCTTGCCCTTGAACTCCTCGGCTAGCTCGGAGGCCGTCCAGTCACCGGTCCAGAACATGGCGGACTTGCCGCTCTTGAACATCTGGGACGGCTTGGTGTCAGTGACGACCTTCGGGGAAGCGACCGATCCATCCTTGACCCAGTCGGCCCAGCACTGCAGCCCTTCGATGCTCTTGGAATCGTCGAATCCGGATTTGTTGTCCTTGATGACGTAACCACCGGCCTGGGCGATCGTGTTGTAATAAGTGCCCTGTCCGTCGCCGTTGATGGTGGTCGCACATCCGTAGATGCCCCTGGGTTTGCCCCAGTCGGAGATCTTCTTGGCCTTGTTGTGGAAGTCGTCCCAGGTCCAGTCAGCGGTCGGGAAGTCGACTCCGGCCTCCTTGAAGATCTTCTTGTTGTAGAAGACGCCAATGGTGTCGAAGTCCTTCGGCACTCCGTAATGCTTGCCCTCGTAGGTGTAGAGGTCGACAAGGGCTTTCGGGTAGTCCGACCACTTCACGCCGGCATCCGTGATCTTGTCGATCGGGGCGAGCATACCGTTGGCGGCGTACAGCTGGATGTTGGGACCGTTCATCCAGAACACGTCGGGAAGCTCGTTGCCCTGGGCCTGGGTGCGCAGCTTGTTCCAGTAATCCTTGAACCCGGCCAGGTTCGTCTTGACCTTGATGTTCGGGTACTTTTTGGCGAAGGACTTGAGGTTCTCCTCGATCGTCTTCGTCTGGTTCTTGTCCCAGTAGGCCAGGGTCAGCTCAGCGGACGTGTTCGAGTCGACGCTTGGCGAGACGTCCGTCTTGTCGTTCTTGCTCAACGACGAGCATCCGGCGATGGTCAGGGTGGCGAGGGCCGCCCCTCCCATGATGAAACCTCTGCGATCCATGATTGACCTCTCTGTCTCGTTGTGATCACTTGACCTGGTTGTTGTTGAAGTATTGGACGATCTCCTCGTCCAGCGTCGGCACCTGGCGCGGCGTCGACCCTTGACGCAACGACTCAGTGGCCTCGATCCCCGCTGCGACCGCATACCAGGCGCCCAACGGCGAGGTATCCGTACGGGTTCCGTTCCTCACGAAGTTGAGGAACTCGGTGACGGTCAACACGTCGGCGTCACCGTGTCCATTGGCGTCCCCGATGATCGGGACGGTCTCATCACCGTCGGCGTTGTAGTGGGTTCGCTTGTTCCACAGTCGAATGACACCTCCCTCACCGTCACCGAAGTTCTCGATGCGCCCCTCCGTGCCGATGACGGTGTAGTTGCGCCAGTAGTCCGGGGTGTAGTGGCACTGCTGGTAGGACGCGAAGACGCCGGACTCCATCCGCATGAGCATCATCGAGATGTCCTCGACGTCGATGACCGGGTTGAGTCCCTTCTGGGTCAGCGGAGGCCAGTTGTCGAGGGAGTACCAGTCGCCCATAAGCTGGTCAGAATTGTCGCGACGATCAGTGATCCGGTCGTAGAGGGTGAGCCCGCCCATCCCAACGACGTCAGTGGTGTGGGAATCGGCGAACCAGTGCATGACGTCGATGTCGTGGGCAGCCTTCTGCAGCAGCAGACCCGTGCCATGCTCGCGAGTGGCATGCCAGTCCTTGAAGTAGAAGTCACCGCCCGACCCGACGAAGTGACGACACCAGATGGCCTTGACCTCGCCGATCCGGCCAGAGCGGATGAGGTCGCGCATCGACCGCACGACGTTCATGTGGCGCATGTTGTGACCGACGTAGAGCCTCGTCCCGGTCTCGTAGGCGGTGGTGAGAACCTTGGTCGCCGAATCCATCGTGATGGCCAGGGGCTTCTCCAGGTACACCGGGATCCCGGCCTCCAACAGCTGACAGGTGACCTCGGCGTGGGTGTCGTCAGGGGAGGTGACGAAGGCGACGTCGATTCCCGATGCGATGAGCCCGGCAACCTCAGAGGTGATCGTGATGGAGTCGGGGTCCTTCCCGAGCCGGTCGGCCACCCGCTCGCGGGCCAGGTGATGGGGCTCGCAGACAGCGGTCACGAGGCCATCGTTGCCCTCCAGCTCGGCGTTGAGGACCAGGCGCGAGCGCGCGCCGACGCCGACGACGCCCACCCTCATGCGATCGCCAGTGTGTCCTTCTCGATGGGTTGTCGTCATGACGCTGTGCTGTCCTTTCTCGACTTCGGAAACGACCTTGGCCATGCCACGCAGGGCCACGGGATGCGGGTGTCCGGTACCGAGGGCCTTCCTCGTCACCAGTTCCAGTGCGGTGTTGAGGGCCCCGACGACCGATGCAGCCTGGCCCAATTCCTCGACCTCGGCGGCCATCGCCTCCGAGTCGAGAGGACGCCGAGCCATGAGCCGAGCGATGATGCGGCGAATCACCGTGACCGACGCATTCGTGGGTCCAGACATGACGATGACGTCCGGGTCGATGACGGCTGCGACCGAACCGGTCGTCAGGGCTGCTCGATCGATCCAGTCGTCGTCGGGCATCTCGTCGCCGTCCAGGCGAAGATCGAGCACGTCGCTGATCTCACCGGCGTTCCAGGTGCGTCCGCGATGCAGTTGTCCGTCGAGGATCAGCCCGGTGTGCAGTCCGCGGGTCATCCGTACCAGGAGCATGTCGGCATCGGTGTCGAGGCGGCCGTGCTGACGACGCTGGCAGAACTCGCCATAAGCAGCCATGTTGATGTCGTTGTCGACGGTGGCAGGGACGTCAAGGCGCCGGGAGAGCGTTCGGCCCAAGTCCAACCCGGTCCACTGCGGCACGAGGTCGCTTCGCACTATGCGACCATCGCCGTCGATGACGCCCGTTGTCGAGACCGCCAGGTGCAGCAACGGCCCCTTGTCCCCGCACGCATCTCGCAATGATTCGATCGCGCTCACGACGGTGTCGAGACGGGCTTCGGGTCGGTGCTGGTCGAGCCGAGAACTACGGGCGTCGAGGATCGTCCCGCCGAAAGTGGCCGCCACCAGGAGCATCGAGTCGACGAGGATGTCGGCCCCGATGACGATTCCGACGTCCTCACCCAACGACCACACCGAGGCAGGGCGCCCCAGACCGCCACCATCGGAGGTGCCACGGACCACCCATCCGGACGACTCGAGGTCATTGAGGATTGAGATGACGGTCGGACGTGACAACCCGGTGCTCTCGACGAGATCGGCCGCGCTCATGGCCTCTCCGGCACGCAGTTCGAGCAGGATGTCGTCGGCTCTCTCACTGCGTCGATCATGCTCCGCCACCGTCACCACTCCTTCTCCGCGACCGAGGTCACCGCGGGCCATGCCCTCACGATCCTTGTAAAGGCATATTTCAAAACACGGTTTCAATACTTGTTGGAAAGAGACTGGACCACCGCGGCGAGTTGGTCAAGGGGTTTGTCGGAACTCGTCATCACGATGTCTTGCGGTGGCCCCCTTCAGCGGCGGACAACCCAGTGCCACGCCGTCATTGCGCTTCACTGACATTGCGCCTCGATCTTTGGCAAAATCGATGCCGTGGCAGTCAGTGTTTTCGACATCTTCAAGGTAGGCATCGGCCCATCCAGTTCCCATACCGTCGGCCCCATGCGAGCCGCACAGATCTTCGTGACTGATCTGGCTCAATCACCGGCGTGGCCCGACGTCACCCGGGTGCGCGCCGAACTCTTCGGCTCACTGGGGGCGACCGGACACGGACATGGCTCCGAAGCCGCCGTCCTGTTGGGCCTGGAGGGAGAGGATCCCGCCACCGTCGACACCGACCAGACCCCAGCTCGAGCCGCCACCATCGCCAACAGCGGACGCATCACCCTCGATGCCGTCCATGGTGGTCGGGAGATTTCCTTCGACGTCACGACAGACCTCATCCTGCATCGCAACCGTTCCTTGCCCTTCCACCCTAACGGCATGACGTTCACGGCCTGGTCGGGCCAGGAGGTCGTCGCCGAGCGCACCTTCTACTCCATCGGCGGTGGCTTCGTCGTCGAACACGGTGAGGACGAGCACCCCGCCATCGTCCGCGACTCGGCTCCGGTCCCCTACCCCTTCAAGACCGGCAAGGAACTGCTGGAACAGTGCTCTGATTACCGGATGAGCATCCCCGAGGTCACCATGGCCAATGAGATGACCGTCCGCGACGAGGAACACGTGCGCGGCGAACTCCTGGACATCTGGGCCGTCATGCACGCGTGCGTCGAGCGTGGTTGTTCCCGCTCCGGCGTTCTCCCAGGTGGACTGCACGTGCGTCGCCGTGCCATGAAGATGCACCGCGATCTCGCTACCCGGGAGCGCATCACCCCAGGCAAGCCAGAACCCTTCGGATCGGTCGACTGGCTGACGGTGTGGGCCCTGGCGGTCAATGAGGAGAACGCAGCAGGTGGACGTATCGTCACCGCCCCCACCAACGGTGCGGCCGGCATCGTCCCGTCCTGCCTGCACTTCGCGGTGAAGTTCCTCTCCCCTGGCTCCGACATCGACTCGGGTACTCCCGGAGTCAGCACCGGCGACGACGACCTCATCGTCGACTTCCTGCTGGCCGCCGGCGCCGTCGGCGAGATCTACCAGCAGTCAGCGTCCATCTCTGGGGCTGAGGTCGGCTGCCAGGGCGAGGTCGGCGTGGCATGTTCGATGGCCGCAGCCGGTCTGGCCCAGGTCATGGGCGGGACACCTGCCCAGGTCTGCAACGCGGCCGAGATCGGTCTCGAGCACCACCTTGGTCTCACCTGTGATCCCGTCGGTGGTCTGGTTCAGATTCCGTGTATCGAGCGCAATGCCCTGGGTGCCATTAAGGCCGTGACGGCTGCCCGTCTGGCCATGGCAGGGGACGGCTCCCAGATCGTCAGCTTGGATCAGGTCATGAAAACCATGATGGAGACCGGGCGCGACATGAAGGTGAAATACAAGGAGACGGCGCGAGGTGGCCTCGCGGTGAACATCGTCGAGTGCTGACGACTGCGCACATCGATTCTTGGCGTGCATCCCTAAAATTGTCCAAGAGAAATGAAAACCTCCTAAGAAAACGCGATGCACCGTATCAATAGCTGGGGCCCGCAGTAGCGTGATGGCATCACCCAGCGACCAGATTGAGCAAGGACGATCTTCCGACTCAACCTGATGTCGCGCCCTGCTGGAGAGGAAGGACACGATGCCCAGCAGGCGAAAGACAACAGTTGCGGCCGTAGCGGGGGTGTTGATTATCAGTGCTGCACTAGCACCAAAGACCAACGCATCCCCGCCCCCGAGTGAGATGACACAGCCCGCGAGCACTCAATTAATTGACGCCATGAAAAATGGCTTTCCCTATGTCGTTGATACAACCAACAGAAACATAACCATTGATAAAGCCAAGTTGGTGCTCGGATGAAGAATGAAAAGAACTGGACCATTCTCGCATGGGTTCTGGGAACGGTCGTCATGGTATTGTTTGCGTTGTCCCTCTGGGGCCAAGTTAATGGAATTGGCTCATGCTTGGACAACGGCTCCAGTGAGGCTGTGAAATGTCAAAGAAAATAATGATCATCTTGATTGTCGAAGTCATCCTCTTGGCAGTGATGTGCTGGTGGTACGACGCCACGATCATTGCAGGGCTCAAGTGCAGGGGTCCGCTGTGGGAGCAGCCCTGAACCCCAGCTTGTAGGCCGGTGCGATGACGCCCACCGGTCCGTGGGCCACACCCACACGAAGGGCGGCTCACGGCTCAGCCACAAGGTGCACCAGCCGACAAGGCAAAACACTCCTTTCAGCCAGCCTCTTGCCACCATCGCGGGCAATGTCCCTTATGATCGACACCAGATCCTCGCAATACTCGCGGGGATCCCGGCGGCACCCTTGGTCGTCGGTTTTCCACAACGGATCGTCGGGCACGTACCTGCCCGTGGAAAGGATTAACGGTTATGGCAACCGTGCAGTACAAGGAGGCGACTCGGGTTTACCCGGGCACCGATCGCGCAGCCGTCAGCAAGCTCAACCTGGAGATCGGCGATGGTGAGTTCATGGTCCTCGTCGGACCGTCTGGCTGTGGTAAGTCCACCTCCCTGCGAATGCTGGCCGGCCTCGAAGAGGTCAACGCCGGTTCCATCTGGATCGGAGACCGCGACGTCACCGATCTGCCCCCGAAGGACCGTGACATCGCCATGGTCTTCCAGAACTACGCCCTGTACCCCCACATGACCGTGGCCGACAACATGGGCTTCGCCCTCAAGATGCAGAACGTGCCGAAGGCTGAGCGTCAGCAGCGCGTTCTCGAGGCTGCCAAGCTCCTCGGTCTCGAGGACTTCCTCAACCGCAAGCCGAAGGCTCTCTCCGGTGGCCAGCGTCAGCGTGTCGCCATGGGTCGCGCCATCGTTCGTAACCCTCAGGTCTTCCTCATGGACGAGCCGCTGTCGAACCTCGACGCCAAGCTCCGTGTCCAGACCCGTACCCAGATCGCTGCCCTGCAGCAGCGCCTCGGTGTCACCACCGTCTACGTGACCCACGACCAGGTCGAGGCCATGACGATGGGCGACCGCGTTGCCGTCATGAAGGACGGCATCCTGCAGCAGGTCGACTCCCCGCTGGCCCTCTACGACACCCCGAAGAACCTCTTCGTCGCCGGCTTCATCGGCTCCCCCGCCATGAACCTCATGGAGGGCGATGTCGTCGATGGTGGCGTCAAGCTCGGTGACTACGTCGTTCCGGTTTCCCGCGAGGTCCTGGCCAAGGCCCCGAACGAGACCAAGCTCACCCTCGGCATCCGTCCAGAGGCCTTCACCCTCGCCAGCGAGGGCGTCGGACTCGACGTTGCCGTCGTCGAGGAGCTCGGCGCTGACGCCTACCTCTACGGATCCCTCGTCGGCTCCGGCAAGGAGGCCTCGATCGAGGACGGAGAGGCCCACCAGGTCGTCGCTCGTATCTCGTCGCGTCGTCCTCCGCAGCGCGGCGAGCAGGTGCGCCTGGGTGTCGACCCAGCCGCCGTCCACGTCTTCAGTCAGGAGACCACCGAGCGCATTTCCTGATCCTCGGTTCCCACGAACGCTATGAGGCCCCCGGTTCTTCCGGGGGCCTCGTCGTTTTCTGTGGATCCAGTTCCGGCGCGGTTCCAGCTCGACGTCACTCCTCCATGCGCTCGACTTTGGAGACGACGACATCCACCTTCCCCGGGACGCGTCCGGACTGGGTAATGGCCATGGCAATCCGGCGACGAAGATCTTGGGTGAGCCGCACGATAGGCACCGTCAGATCGACAGTGACCTCAATTCCCACGTCGGTATGCCCATCCTCCTCACTCACTCGGATTGCGCAGCGATCGTCGGATGTGCCGACCCGACGCCACCACGGCCGGACGAGTCGAGTCACGCCGGGGGTGTTGAGAACAGTGGTGACGATGACCCCTTCCAGATCATCACTGGTTTCGTCGCCCGTCAGGACAGTTCCGGAGACGACAACGTCGTTTTCGGGCTCAGACATGGATGTCCTCCACAATGATGTCAATGGCTTCCGGGCGTCCGCCCAGCTGAAGATACATTTCCGACGCCACCTGCTGACGCACATGGTCGGCGCATTCCGGGATCCGAACACCTTGGGCAACCGACAGGTCAATGCGCAGTCTCAACGGGGCATGGGGCACCGAGAAACGGACTCGGCTCAACCTGTCATCTTCGCATTCAGCCAGGGTCTCGCGCACGATGGTGGTCAGCACGGTCTCCCTGACCTCAATGTCGCCACCGTCGTCACTGACGATGCAATGACGCGGCGAGAGATCAGCGCTGTAGGACCTCCACACCGACGACAACTTCGGTGGATCGACGACGACCTTGGTCTTGGCGTCCTCGGCAACCGTGTCGTCACGCAGTTGACCGGCACGAACGGCCACGGTGCGCACCGCCTGGCAGGCTGGGCACTCGGCCTCGTGCTCGGTAGGAGGTTGTGTCGCGTTGTCCCAGACGTGGTTCATGTCCGCGCCACACGCGAGATTCACCTCCATGGTTCCATCTCCTCCGCAATGGTGGCCCTCGCCCGGGCCAAACGGCCACGGACAGTGGACACTGGTAATCCTTCAATTTCAGCAATCTCGGCGTATCCGAGACCGTCGATCTGGGCCATGGCCCAGATACGCCTCTGGTTGTCCGGCAGCCGGTCAACACTCGTCCTCAACGCCTTCATCGCGGCATCCCTGGTGTGTGCCCTTGCTGGGTCCTGAAGGGTGTCGATCCTCACCGGAACTTCTTCCGGTGCCACCGGGTCGGTTGCGCGTCGCCCGGCGGTCCGGATGACTTCCCGGCAACGATTCCGAGCAATGGTGTACATCCACGCCCTGAACCGGGACCTATCGTCGAGATCGGGCAGCTTCTGCCAGGCAGTCAGCAGAACGTCCTGGACGACGTCCTCCGCGTCAATCGTGGCCGGCAGGTGGTTGTGACAGAACCTCAGGAGCGGTCCGCCCCATGACTCAACAACGCGAGCGTATGCCGCAGCATCTCCGCCCTGAGCAGCACTTATGTCCGCAAAAACGATCTCGTCGCCGCCGTCACCTTCGACTCCGCTGACCATGGATTCGACGCTAGCAGCGGTCGAGGACAACTACTGAGTCCTCGACCGCTAGCGCGCAGCTCAGGCGAGCACCTTTCCGTCACGTGTCCGCGGCTTGGCCCGTTCGGGCTTCTCGTTGAGGAAGGTGGGCTTGGGCATCGGATTGGCGGGGAGGTTGTCTCCGGACTCGTCGACATTGGACACTTCGGTCACGCCGACGTGACTCACACCCGTTCCGGTGACGTGTGCCCCCGTCCGCAACTTCGTTCCGAAACGGATCAGCTTGGCATCCAGAGCGGTCTCGACGTCGCGAGCCACCTCGGACTCCAGCCAATTGACGAGCTTTCGCACGTCAGCGCGGTCGTCAAGGTCAATCTGAACCATCATCTCGGGAGCAACATGGGCTCCGAAGAACCTGACATTGGCACTGCTGACCCCGGGGAATTCCTCGATCTGCTCCTCGATGGCTCGTCCCAGAGCATCGGTGGACAGAACCGTGGATCCATGGTTCGTCTCGTGGCTGATGCTGTAGCTGTGAGCGCGATTACTCGACGAGAACTGCCGAAGCAGCCAGATCAGCCCAATCACGGCAGCCAGGACGCCCACGATGAGCAGGGCCCAGGAGGCGTAATCCGTGCGCCATGCCTTCGGCACGTCGGCAATGGGCGCGTCGGGTACAGGTTGCCACCATCCCCACGACGAGGCGACGTCGAACCGCACCAGCATGAACCACGCGACCACCAGCAACAAGATGATCCCGACGACGGCAAGTCGTGTTCTGTTTGCGCGGCCCCTCATCGCAACCTCACTTTCACGTTCAGGGACTGTTCCAGGCCAAGCGAGTCGACGCGATCAGCAATCCTCCTGGTGAGCTGTTCCCGCATCACCTCAGGATCATTGACGTCGGTCTCGACGTCGATCTTGAGCGCATTGCCGCGACGCCTCACCGACGAAGATGCGACACCGTCCTCCTCGTCAAGCCAACGAGAAAGCCAGCCCGCCAGGTCGGAGTTGTCCATGACGATCTCGCGGTCGTCCGGGGCACCTTCAGCCGGCTTGAGGAAGACACCAGAAGTGCGTCCCGGCTTGAAAGCCCAGATCACCAGCAGCAGGGCGATGACGCCGATGACGATGGCAACCGTCAGCGCGGTGTCGTTGAGCCATGAGGCGGTGGTCATGTGACCACGGCCCCAGCCCAACCACTGTGGCAAGGATCCGTGCTGGAGACGGTGAACGGCAGCGATGATGGCCACCACTCCGGCTGCCACCAGCAGGACACCGAGGATCACCACCGGGGTCGTCCGGGAGGGACGACGAACGAGTGGCGGAGACATGTATTGATGACTCATCTCAGTTCAGCTCCTTCGTCGTCGATGCCTTGTTGACAACTCGGCTCACCAGAATGTCGATGGTGCCGATCTCAACCCCGGACAGTTTCGGAACCTGTTCGGTCAAACGGGCTCTCAGGTCGTCGCACTGAGCCTGGATGGGGGCGGGATAGCTGATGGCAACCTCCACCTCGAGATCAGCAGTACGACCGGTGAGAACCGCACTCACCTTCGGGCCTCGGTCGAAGTCGGCACGCGACCCCGATCCGAACAACGACGAGGTGGGAGCCCCAAAACCCTCGCTCTGGGCCGCCACGCGGGCAGCCACCTTCTCGACAACCGCCGTGGACACCGTCAAGGTTCCACGGCCGGCCTTCTCACGGTTGTGGACCGCCAGCGACGGCACCGAACGTACGCGGGTGGTGCCGACAGACATCAACGGTTCCGCTGACTTGGCTTGCCGAAGATGTCGTGCACGTCGAGCTGACCGTCAATGATCCGCCCCACGATCAGGCCGAGCAGGCCCAGTACCAGCACGACGATGGCCTGCCACACGCCAACGCAGACCGCGATGACGCCCAGCAGCAGACCGACGAGTGCTCCGATGCGCGATGCATTCATACTGCGACCTTTCAGGAGAGCTCGGTGTTCTTATGCTGAGGGACAACCTGGGTCTGCTGGTCCTCGTCGTCCTCATCGTCGCCCTGGATGTACACATCGGTGACCTGGACGTTGACCTCGACGACCTCGAGGCCGGTGCCGTACTCGACAGCGTCAATGATGGTCTCGCGGAGCTTGTTGGCGACCTCGACGACCGAGTAGCCGTAATCGATGACGACGGAGAGATCGATGGCGCACTGACGCTCACCCTTCTCAACCTGAACGCCATTGGAGACGTTGGTGGTGGAGCCCGGGATGCGGTCAGTGATGGAGCTCAGCATGCGACGTCCGGTGGAGCCCATGGCGTGAACGCCAGGAACCTCACGGCACGCAATACCGGCGATCTTCTGGACGACCTGCTCGGCAATAAGGGTCGAGCCGTGGTCGGTGTGCAGCGGCGACGGGGCCACGGCCTCCTTGGTGGTGTCCGGCAGATTCTCGGTCTTGGTCTCGTCAGTCTTGACGGAAGCAGTCTTGTTGTCAGCCATGTCGGCTCATCTCCATTCGATCTGTGGCGACTTTCACATGTTCAGATGTTCGGCGAGCCGAATCGTCACGCCGAATCCGAGAATTGGGCGAAAAAAATATCCTGTGCGTCCTCGGCTACCCTCGAAACCACCCGATGACAGGAGGGACCATGCCGACGTCCACCACCATGCAGGGATTGACGACCGGGCTGTGTTCGGATCACGCCCACTCCAGCGTCACCCCTCCCGCCTTCCTCTCCTCGAACTACTTCTACGACACCTTCGGGGAGCGCCCAACCTTCGACTACGGCCGCGGAGGCAACCCCACCCGAGCCCTGCTTGCCGACGCCCTCACGACCCTCGAGGCTGGCACGGGGGCGGTCGTCACCTCGTCGGGAATGTCGGCCATCATGGTGGTGCTGCAGGCCTTCGTGCCGGTTGGCGGCCACGTCATCGCGCCGCACGATTGTTACGGCGGTACCTGGCGCATCCTCGACACCTGGGCCACTGCCGGACGTCTGACGGTCGACTGGGTCGACGAGACCGACCTTGACGCCCTGCGCACCGCCCTGGAATCCCCCACCGACCTACTCCTGGTGGAGACCCCGTCCAACCCACTGCTGCGCATCACCGACATCGCTGCCGCGGCTGAGCTGGCTCATTCCTCGGAGGGCGAGCGCACTGTCGTGGCCGTCGACAACACCTTCTGCTCGCCAATCCTGCAGCAGCCGCTGAATCTCGGGGCAGACCTCGTCATCGCTTCCGACACCAAGTTCCTCAACGGCCACTCCGATGTCATCGGCGGCTCCGTCGTCGCCGCTGTCCCGGAGGACGTCGACCTGATGGCCTTCCACGCCAACATGCTGGGGGTGACGGCATCTCCGCTGGAATCCTGGCTGACGCTGCGTGGCCTCCGCACCCTCAGGGTGAGGATGAAGGCCCACTGCACCAACGCTGCCCGGATGGTCGAAATCCTTTCCTCCCACGCTGCCGTCGCGGCGGTGCACTGGCCTGGGCTGCCCGATCACCCCGGTCACGACCTGGCCGCCCGTCAGCAGAAGGACTTCGGATCCCTGCTCAGCTTTGAGCTGGCCGGCGGACTACCCGCTGTCGAGGCATTCATGACCGGAGTGGAAGGATTCATCCTCGCCGAGTCCCTGGGAGGTGTGGAATCCCTGGTCTGCCATCCTGCGACGATGACCCATGCGGCCATGAGCCAGGAGGCCCGGGACGCCGCTGGGGTCAATGACTCCATGATCCGGATGAGTCCAGGAATCGACCCCGTCGATGACCTCGCCACCTGCCTGAACGAAGCTCTCGACCGAGCCGCTGCCGTCTGAGTCCTCGAGTACTCAATGACCTGCTGACTAGGACCCACGCCCATGAACAGGTCATTGGGGTGGCAGACTGTCCCCCGTGACCCGTTTCCTCAGCGCGAAGCCCGACTCCCGCCTGCTTCCGTTGCCGTGGAGCACACCGCTGGCACAGTGGCCGCAGGAGCTCCTGGTCGCGCTACCCCGAGGCATCTCCCGCCACGTGGTGCGATTCATCACCGTTGGCGACGACGTCTATGCCGCAAAGGAGGTCGTCGAGCACCTGGCGATCCACGAGTACCGGCTGCTGCACGACCTCATGCGTCTGGACACCCCGTCCGTCGAGCCCATCGGAGTCATCACCGACCGTTACTCCACCGATGGGGAACCACTCGAACCGATCATCCTCACCCGCCACCTGCGGTTCTCACTGCCGTACCGGTCCCTGTTCCATTCCGGTGTGCGTCAGGGGACCGTCATGCGGCTGCTCGACGCCCTCGTCGTCCTGTTGGTACGGCTGCACCTGGTGGGATTCCTCTGGGGAGACATCTCGCTGTCGAACGTACTGTTCCGACGCGACGCCGAGGCCTTCGCGGCCTATCTGGTCGACGCCGAGACCGGCGAGCTCCATGACTGCCTCACCACCGGACAGCGGGAACACGATCTGCAGATCGCCCGCACCAACCTTTACGGCGAGTTCCTCGACCTGGAGGAGGGTGACATGCTCGACGCCGCCCTCGATCCGCTGGGCCTGGTGACGACGATCGAGGACCGGTACCACGAGCTGTGGAACGAGCTCACCGCTGCCGAGGAGTACGCCGGCGGTGACTACTCCCAGGTGGAGTCGCGGGTGCGTCGTCTCAATGCCCTGGGTTTCGACGTCGCCGAGTTGGACATCCAGACCTCGTCGGACGGTCAGCGGCTGCGCATCCAGCCCAAGGTCGTCGACGCCGGGCACCACCAGCGCCGTCTGCTGCGTCTGACTGGTCTGGACACCGAGGAGTTCCAGGCGCGACGTCTCCTCAACGACCTCGACACCTTCCGGGCCCGCAATGGCCTGCAGGGAGTTGACGAGGCGGTGGCTGCCCATCGCTGGCTCACCGAGCGCTTCGAGCCCGTCGTCCAGCAGATTCCCCCGGAACTGTCCCGCAAGCGCGAGCTCGCGCAGTTCTACCACGAGGTGCTCGACTACCGCTGGTACGAGTCCCAGCGCCAGCAGCGCGAGGTTCCGCACATCGAGGCGGCCCAGGGATATGTTCGCGACATCCTGGCCCAGCTTCCTGACGAGGCCATAAGTGCGGAATCGGTTGTCTCCGTCGACGGATCGCAACCACGCAGCGGTCACGAGCTGATCAATGTGTACGACCCGTCCCTGGGATATGTCGAGGACGAGGAGGATGACGCCCCCTACGACCCGTGGGAGGCCAATGCCGAATCCGTAGACGTGGAATCGGCCTCTCGTCTCGACATCGACGCCTTGCGCGCCCGCGGGAAGGGCTAGGAAAACCTCGTCACTCCGAGGACTTCGGCGGTATCGGCACCGTGAACGACCCACCCTTGGAAGATCCGCTGCTGAACGATCCCCACTGCGTGGGAGCTGCTGCCACCGAAGGGCCGGCCTCAGGCCGGGTCCTGGGCTCTTCAGCGTCCTTGTCAGGACGCGATCCGGGGACGACCGGCTTGATGGATTCACCCATCGCGGCCTCCAGGGCCCGGGAGATGGGGCTGGACGACGGCTTGTGCTTGCGAATCTCGGCCATGCGGCCATGGTAGGCGATATGTCGGGGTCCCCCGGTAGCCTTGAGGCGTGACGTTCAAGCTCTACAACACCGCTACCCATGGCATCGAGACCTTCGAACCCCTGCACGAGGGTCAGGTGTCGATCTACCACTGTGGCATGACGGTGCAGTCCAGTCCGCACCTGGGCCACATCCGCAAGGAGGTCGTCTTCGACGTCCTGCGGCGCTGGCTGGAGTGTTCTGGCTACCAGGTGACAGTCGTCGCCAACGTCACCGATATTGACGACAAGATCCTCGCCAAGTCCGCTGCTGCCGGCGTGCCCTGGTGGGCCCACGCCTACCACTACGAGAACGAGCTGCACGCGGCCTACAAGGCTCTGGGATGTCGTCCGCCGTCCTACGAGCCGCGCGCCACCGGCCACATCCCGGAGATGATCGAGCTCATCAGAAACCTCATCGAGAAGGGCCACGCCTACCCCGCCCCGGACGGCTCCGGTGACGTCTACTTCGACGTCCGGTCCTGGCCGCGGTACGGGGAGCTGTCCGGGATGCGCGTCGACGAGATGGCCCCGGCCGAGGACTCCGACCCGCGTGGCAAGCGTGACCCACGCGACTTCGCGCTGTGGAAGGGGCACAAGGATGATGAACCGGAGACGGCATCCTGGGCCTCCCCCTGGGGACGTGGTCGCCCCGGTTGGCACCTGGAGTGCTCGGCCATGTCCGGGAAGTACCTGGGTGATGCCTTCGACATCCATGGCGGCGGCATCGACCTGCGATTCCCCCACCACGAGAACGAGTTGGCGCAGTCGGCGGCGACCGGACGTGCGTTTGCCCATTACTGGATGCACAACGCCTGGGTGACGATGTCCGGGGAGAAGATGAGCAAGTCCCTGGGCAATACCGCCCAGGTGACCGAGGTCACCAAGACCTACAGCCCACGAGCCGTCAGGTACTTCCTGCTCGCCCCCCACTACCGCTCCATGATCGAGTTCAGCCCGTCCGACGAGGACACCAAGGGATCCCTCGACGAGGCCACCAAGGCCATCGAGCGCATTGATTCCTTCCTGGATCGCGCCCGCGACCTCGTCGGCGAGGAGGCCGCGCCGTCGAAGGATCTGCCGGAGGCCTTCGTCACAGCGATGGACGATGACCTGGGAACCCCGCAAGCGGTTGCGGCCCTCTTCAGCGAGATCACCGAGGGCAACAAGTCCGTCTCGGCTCGCGATGTCGACGCCACCCGCGAGCACATGGCTCGGGTACGTGCCATGCTCACGGTCTTCGGGCTCGATCCGCAGGCCCCGGAATGGGCGGATACCGCCGGAAACGAGGCCCGTCTCGAACCAGTCGTCGACGGCTTGGTCCAAGCCATGCTTGATCAGCGTGCCGAGGCCCGTTCCCGCAAGGACTGGGCGACTGCCGACGCGATTCGTGACACCTTGACCAACCTCGGACTGACGATCGAGGACACCCCCACCGGCGCCCACTGGTCGCTGAGCTGACGAGGAGACCGACATGGCAGGAAATTCCAGGCGCCGCGGCGCAGGACACAAGGGCAAGAGTTCCGCTTCCGGGTCCGGTGGCCGAGGTCGCAGGGGCCTCAAGGGCCGCGGCCCCACCCCCAAGGCCGAGGATCGCACTTACCACAAGGCGTACAAGGCCAAGCAGGAGAAGCTGGCTCGCGGCGGCAACCGCAAGCCAGCCGAGAAGCAGGCCAAGGGCGCCGGCCCGGAGTGGGTGATCGGTCGTAATCCGGTGCTGGAGGCCCTGCACGCCGGTCTTCCGGTGCGCACCGCCTACGTCGCGGAAGGAGCCGAGCACGACTCCCGGCTGCGAGAGATCCTCTCCTTCGCCGCTGACCACGGCATCGTGTTGATGCAGGCCACTCGTGGTGAGCTCGACCGCATGACGGGTGGGTCCAATCACCAGGGTGTGGCCCTGCGCCTTCCCGAGTACGAGTACGCCACGGTCGACGACATCATCGATGCCGGCGCCCAGGCCTATCGCGGCGGTCTCGTCGTAGCGCTGGACAAGATCACCGATCCACGCAACCTGGGAGCGATCATCCGCTCGGCTGCCGCTTTCGGCGCCCAGGGCGTGCTCATCCCGTCTCGCCGCTCGGCCTCGATGACCGCTGCGGCGTGGAAGACCTCCGCCGGGGCTGCCGCACGCATCCCGGTGGCGATGGCGTCGAACCTCAACCAGGCCCTCGGCAAGTTCGCCGAGGCCGGCTGGATGATCGTCGGGCTGGCTGGCGAGGCCGACTCCGACATCGCTGCCGCTCCCGGTCTGGATGGTCCACTGGTGCTCGTCGTCGGTTCCGAGGGCGAGGGCTTGGCCCGCCTCACCCGGCAGTCCTGTGACGTGCTGGCGTCGATCCCGATCAGTAGTGACGTCGAGTCCCTCAACGCCTCGGTGGCAGCATCGATCGCGCTGTACGAGGCGTCAAGGGTGCGCGGGAGTGCGTCTGAAAGCTGAAGGAGTCAGACGCCATTCCACGGGAAACCGTGGCAAGTCCTCGAGACCATCGGTGCTTCAGGGATAGTTAACTGACAAACCCCCAACGTCGGAGATCACAAGTGAGCAACGAAGCACTCGACAAAGTCCTGGCGAATCTCGTCATCCCGGTGGTCGTCATCCATGACGCCGCCACCACCCCGGCCGTCACCGACGGTCTCGTCGACGGCGGGCTCCCCGTCGCCGAGGTGACCTTCCGCACCGACGCCGCACCCGCCGCCATCGAGTCGATGGCCGAGGACGGGCACGTCATGGTCGGAGCCGGAACCGTCATCAATGCCCGTCAGGTCGACGAGGCGGTGAGCGCGGGAGCGACCTTCGTCGTCTCTCCCGGCCTGTCCCGTGAGGTCGTCGACCGCTGCCGACAGCATGACATCCCGATCCTGCCGGGAGTCATCACCCCCACCGAGATCATGGCCGGTGTCGACATGGGGCTGGACACCTTCAAGTTCTTTCCGGCCGGAAACTTCGGCGGTGCCGCCACGATTGCTTCCCTGGGCGGCCCCTCCCGAACCTACGTTTTGTCCCCACTGGCGGAGTCAAGCCGCACAACCTGGCGGACTTCCTCTCCCGTCCCAACATCCCTGCGGTCGGTGGCACCTGGCTCACCCCGGCCGACGCCGTCGCCGCCCGGGACAGTCAAACCATCGCCAACTTGTCACGCGAGGCCGCCCGCAGTGCCCACAGCATCCTCGAGGAGCAGTCATGAGCATCACACTTCGTGCCGCAGACCAGTGCCGTTACGACATCGTCTCCCTCGGCGAGGTGATGCTCCGCCTCGATCCGGGTGAGCGTCGCATCCGCACCGCCACGTCCTTCGATGTCTGGGAGGGCGGCGGCGAGTACAACGTCGGCCGTGGCCTGTCCCGGGTCTTCGGCAAGCGTGCCGCCGTCATCACCGGTCTCGTCGACGACCCAGTCGGCCACCTCGTCGGCGACCGCATCACCGCCGGCGGAGTCGACGACCAGTTCATCACCTGGGTGCCTTCCGACGGAGTCGGTCGCACGGTGCACACCGGACTCAACTTCACCGAGCGTGGCTTCGGTGTTCGCGGGGCCGTCGGCGTCTCGGACCGCGGCCACACCGCTGCCAGCCAGCTGCGCGCCAAGGACATTGACCTCGACCGCCTCTTCGGGGAATTGGGAGTGCGCTGGCTGCACACCGGCGGCATCTACACCGCCCTGTCGGAGACCAGTGCCCAGACTGCCAAGGCCGTCATGGAGGCCGCCCACGCCAACGGGACGATCATCTCCTACGACCTCAACTACCGGCCCAGCCTGTGGAAGTCGATCGGCGGTCAGGAGGAAGCCCGCCGCGTCAACCGCGAGCTGGCCAGCCTGGTCAACGTCATGATCGGCAACGAGGAGGACTTCACGGCCTGCCTCGGCTTCGAGGTCGAGGGGAACGATGAGAACCTCTCCAACCTCGACGTCGATTCCTACGCCAACATGATCGACAAGGTGGTCGAGGAGTTCTCGAACATCTCCGTCGTCGCCACCACTCTGCGTCAGGTGCGCACTGCCAGCCGCAACGACTGGTCGGCCATCGCGTGGTCGAAGGACACCGGCCTGGTGCGCTCGATCGAACGTCCCGACCTGGAGATCCTCGACCGCGTTGGCGGCGGCGACTCCTTCGCTGCTGGCCTGGTGGCCGGAATCATGGAGACCGGAGACCTGCAGAAGGCCGTCGAGTGGGGGGCTGCCCACGGCGCTCTGGCCATGACCACCCCTGGCGACACCTCCATGGCCACCCGTTCCGAGGTGGAGAACCTCGCTGCCGGAGGTTCTGCCCGAGCGAAGCGCTGAATGGCACCGGGACTCATATCGGACGGCGAGCCCAAGGGGCTCGCCGTTCTTTTTGGCCCCCAGCCACGAGTAGGTCCTGGGACGGGTAGATTCGTGCTCACCATCCCGTCATGACAGGAGCCATCCGTGAGTGAGCCCAGTGCCGTCGATCCCACAGCCCGCGACATCGCCGAGAAGCTGGCCCCGGCTTACCGCACCATGCTCAACGCGATCGCACAAGTTGAGCCCCGGATTGCGGAGGCCACCCGAGCCGAACTGACCGACCAGCGTCATTCCCTCAAGCTCATCGCTTCCGAGAACTACGCATCCCTGCCCGTCCTTGCGACCATGGGTACCTGGTTCTCCGACAAGTACGCCGAGGGTACCGCCGGTCACCGCTTCTACGCCGGCTGCCAGAACGTCGACACCGTTGAGGCGATTGCTGCCGAGCACGCCTGCGCCCTCTTCGGCGCTGAGCATGCCTACGTGCAGCCGCACTCCGGTATTGACGCCAACCTCACTGCCTACTGGACGATCCTCGCCCATCACGTCGAGACCCCAGCCCTCGAGGAGTTCGGAGCGCGCACCGTCAACGACCTCACCCAGGCCGACTGGGACACCCTGCGCCACCGCTTCAACGACCAGCGCGCCATCGGCATGAGCCTGGACACCGGCGGCCACCTCACCCACGGTTTCCGTCCGAACATCTCGGGCAAGATGTTCGACCAGCGCTCCTACGGAACGGACCCGCAGACCGGTCTGCTCGATTACGACAAGGTCGCCGAGCTGGCACGCGAGTTCAGGCCCCTCGTCGTCGTCGCCGGGTACTCCGCCTACCCGCGCCGGGTGAACTTCGCGAAGATGCGCGAGATCGCCGACGAGGTCGGAGCCGTCCTCATGGTCGACATGGCTCACTTCGCCGGCCTGGTGGCCGGCAAGGTATTCACCGGTGACGAGGACCCGGTCCCCCACGCTCAAGTGGTGACGACGACGACCCACAAGTCCCTGCGCGGCCCACGTGGTGGCATGGTGCTGACGACCAAGGAGTATGCCGCCGACGTCGATCGTGGCTGCCCGATGGTCCTCGGTGGCCCGCTCTCCCACGTCATGGCAGCCAAGGCCGTCGCCCTGGCCGAAGCTCGCACCCAGGCGTTCCGCGACTACGCCCAGCGTGTCGCCGACAATGCCAAGGCCCTGGCTGAAGGACTCATGAAGCGCGGCGTCAAACTCGTCACCGACGGCACTGACAACCACATCAACCTGCTCGACGTCACCACGAGCTTCGGACTGACCGGTCGGCAGGCCGAAGCTGCCCTGCTGGATTCCGGCGTCGTGACCAACCGTAACTCCATCCCGGCCGACCCGAATGGCGCCTGGTACACCTCGGGCGTGCGCATCGGCACCCCGGCCCTGACCTCGCGTGGGTTCGGGGCCGATGAGTTCGATCAGGTTGCTGAGCTCATCGTCACCGCTCTAAAGGCCACTACCCCGGTGACGGCTTCCAACGGCAAACCGGGCAAGGCTAAGTACCAGATCGCCGATGGAGTGGCCCAGAAGGTCCATGATGCCGCCGACGAGCTGCTCGGGAGCTTCCCGCTCTATCCGGGGCTGGATCTGGCCTGAGGGTTTTGATGTCCTCTCGCCGGAGTTCTTTTGGCAGAATCCCCCAACGGAGTTTCCACACAATGTGATATTGATCTCTCGACGGCCCGTGTTCCACGAGAAGAACACGGGCCGTCGTTCTTGTCGATGCCTTCTGCCGGAGCAAAAGACATGAGGACACCGGGTTCGTCGGAGATTGAAAGGGCTTGCGACTGCATTGGGAATGTCGATTCCCTCGGCGTGAATCTTGTCCGTGACGCCATGGATCTGGCCGCCATGCAGCCGAAGCTGCGGTAGGCCGTCCGAGATTTCGAACACCGCGTGAAGACTCACGGTGGCGAGTCAAAGGGCTCTCCGAAACTGCCCCCGTGTGGACCAGCCCGGAGGACCGGGAATATCTCTGCGGCGGCGCCCCACCACACGGTTACATTGGCTACTCCACTGCCCGTGCCCTTCTGGCCCGCCTGTGGAGCCACTTCTCCCCAGATGATGAGTGGCCCCGCCCCGACGCTAACATTCCCGTACTGGACCAGACGGTCCTGTCACGAGGAGGTTCTTTATGCAGGAAGGTGATCCCGGCGCCAAGCCAACCGACACCACCGTTGACATGGGTGACGCTGGCTACGACAAGGCCCTGAGGAACAGGCACCTGCAGATGATCGCCATCGGCGGTTCCATCGGCACCGGACTCTTCTTGGGAGCAGGTGGACGTCTGGCCCAGGGAGGTCCTGGGCTGGCCCTCAGCTACGCCGTCTGCGGCATATTCGCCTTCCTCATGGTTCGAGCATTAGGTGAGATGGCCATTCGGCGTCCATCCTCGGGCGCCTTCGTCTCATACGCCCGTGAATTCATGGGAGAGAAGGGCGCTTACGTCACGGGATGGTTCTTCTTCCTCAATTGGTCGGTCACCGTCATGGCAGACATCACCGCGGTGGCCTTGTACCTTCACTACTGGGAAGCGCTACGGCCTGTTCCACAATGGGTTCTCGCGCTCATCGCACTGGCGGTGGTATTCACCCTGAACATGCTCAGCGTCAAAATGTTCGGCGAGGCGGAATTCTGGTTCGCCGCCATCAAGGTGACGGCCATCATCCTGTTCATGATCGCGGCCATCTGGGCCGTCGTCACCGAAGCGCCGGTCGGCCACAACACTGCAGGATTCCACAACATCTCCAGCCATGGCGGGTTCTTCCCCGGCGGCATGACGCCAGTCGTCGCCCTGACCCTTGGCGTGATCTTTGCTTTCGGCGGCACGGAGATGGTCGGCGTCGCCGCCGGCGAGACGAAGGACGCCGAAAAGATCTTGCCCAAGGCGATCAACTCGATGATCTTGCGAATCTTCGTCTTCTACGTCGGCTCGGTCGTCCTCATGGCCCTCGTCCTCCCTTACACCGCCTACTCGGCCAATGAGTCACCGTTCGTGACGTTCTTCACCGGGATCGGTATTCCCCACGCTGGCGACGTCATTCAGATCATCGTGCTCACCGCGGCCCTGAGTTCGCTCAACGCTGGCCTCTACTCCACCGGACGCACGTTGCGGTCCCTCGCGATGGCTGGTGAGGCTCCGAAGATCGCCGCGAAACTCAACCAACATCAGGTTCCTGCTGGCGGGATCATCATCACGGCGTCGCTGGGTCTCATTGGCGTGGCTCTCAGCGCTTTCCTGCCTGAGAGCGCATTCGAAATCGTCATGAACCTGGCCGGCATCGGTATCGCCGGGACGTGGTGTATGGTCCTCCTCACCCATACCCGGTTCCTGCGCCTCGTCAAGAAGGGAGAAGAAGCGCGACCCGAGTACCACATGCCGGGTGCGCCAGTGACGAACTACGTCTCCCTGGCCTTCCTCATCATCGTCGTCCTGTCGAATATAACGACGCACTCGGGCCGCTGGACACTTCTTCTGTTCGCCCTCGTGGTGATAGCGATGGTCATAGGCTGGTATGCCGTGCGAGACAATGTTATGTCTGACAAGACCGTCAAGGACTCCCCAGAGGTTTGAGTCATGCGTACCCACATCCTCTACACCGGGGGGACTCTCGGCATGGTCCCCACCCCGGACGGGCTGGCGCCAGGGGCCGACCTGACGGGATGGCTCGATCAGCTGCTCTCGGGCACAGAACTCGCCGGAACGTTTGAGACCCTGAGCTTTGAGCACCTCATCGACTCGGCCAACGCGACTCCGGCCGACTGGCGTCGAATCGTTGACGATCTGTGGGCACATCGGGAAGAGGCCGACTCCTTCGTCGTCCTGCACGGCACCGACACCCTGGCCTACACCTCGGCCGCGCTGTCCTATGCCCTCAGCAATTTCGGCAAGCCGGTCGTCGTCACCGGGGCACAATACTCGCTGGGAGTCGTCGGGACCGATGCCGCCCCCAACGTCACGGGCG
Source organism: Cutibacterium avidum 44067 (assembly GCF_000367205.1). Classification (NCBI taxonomy): domain Bacteria; kingdom Bacillati; phylum Actinomycetota; class Actinomycetes; order Propionibacteriales; family Propionibacteriaceae; genus Cutibacterium; species Cutibacterium avidum. The sequence continues at coordinate 1,901,120 of NC_021064.1, forward strand.
CGCTGAGAGCTGTCACCAGCGGTCGTCTGAGGAGCGTCGCGGTGTTCTTCGGGCACAAATTGCTGCGCGGAAATCGCGTGACCAAGTTTTCGTCGTGGGCCTACAACGGATTCGACTCCCCCGCCGTCCCCCAGCTGGCACGCACCGGAGCACCGTGGCAATGGGTCGAGAACGACTCGACCGGCTGCGGCTGGCTGGATCCGAAGCCGTACCGACGCCACGACGTCCTTGTCGTCGATCTCTCCCCGGGAATCAGCGCTGCACGCCTGCGCGCAGTCCTCGACCCATTGCCCGAGGCCGTCATCCTGCGAGCCTTCGGGGTCGGGAACATCCCCAGTGATGAGCCCGGCCTGGTCGACGCCATCCTTGACGTCATCTCCGCCGGCACCCCCGTCGTCGTCGCTTCCCAGTGCATGCAGGCCGACGTGTTGCTGGGTCGATACCAATCGAGTCATGCCCTCACCGAGGGAGGAGCCATCAGCGCCCACGACATGACCCTCGAAGCTCTCTATGCCAAACTCGTCTTCCTGCTGTCCCAGGGACTGCGTGGTAAGGAGTTGGGACGGTGGGTCGAGACGGACATCGCCGGGGAGATCAGTATGTGAACCGCACTTTCCCACCAACACCACAGACGACTGCACGTTCGTCGCGAATTGATGTGAAATTTCACGCTGTGGCTGGCCAGTGCTCTCCCCGTGAACAATGATGGACCCATCACAGGTGGTAGCGAAGGCATCGTTGCCCTCCACCACCACATTCCACGATGACTGACGAGGCGAACTCATCATCTACGCGAGGAGAGGTGTTGATGGTCATCAACAAGAAGGTTCTGGTCTGCTGCGGCACTGGCATCGCCACCTCCGTCCAGGTGGCCAACAAGTTGCAGCGGATGCTGCGTGATCGAGGTGTGGCCGCGACGATGAAGGAGTGCAAGACGGCCAACGTCCCGGCCCAGGTGGAGACCTTCCAGCCGGACGCCATCGTCGTCACCACTGCGATCAATCCTCCTGACGAGGGGGTCAAGGTGTACCGAGGCACCCCTCTGCTGACCGGGGTGGGTGCCGACGAACTCGCCGACCAGATCGCCGACGACCTCAAGGCGCTGAATGACTGAGCCACGTCTCATCATCGCGAACTTGGGCGTCGAGACGTCCCACGAACTGTTCGCCGCTATCAGTTCCCGGCTTGCCGATGAAGGGCTTGTGAAGGCGTCATTCCTCTCCGCGGCCGAGGCCCGGGAGACCACTTATCCCACTGGGTTGGATTTCGGGCACATACAGGTAGCGATCCCCCACGTCGACCCAGACCATGTCGTCGCTCCCGGTCTCCTCCTGTGCCGCAACGCTCACAAGACCGTGTTTCACGCCATGGACGACCCCGAACGAGCGCTCGACGCCCGGCTGAGCATCTGGCCTCTGGTGACTGCCCCGCACAACCAAGTCCGGATGCTCGGCGCTGTGATCGACCTGCTGCAGGAACCGTCGTCCTGCCAGCTCCTCCTGGACGGCGACGAGGCCGATGTCAGATCTGCTCTGCAGAAGGTGTTGGACTCCATCGAGCCAGCCGACTGACGCTACGTCACCGACGCACACTATGGTGGAAACATGACTGCAAAGCTCATCCTGCTCCGCCACGGCGAGAGCGAGTGGAACTCCAAGAACCTCTTCACCGGCTGGGTGGACGTCGATCTCAACGAGAAGGGCGAGGGCGAGGCCCGTCACGCCGCCGACCTGCTCAAGGAGGAGAACCTCCTTCCTGACGTCGTCCACACCTCTCTGCTGCGTCGCGCCATCCACACCGCCTACCTGGCCCTGGACGGCTGTGATCGTCACTGGATCCCGGTGCGTCGCTCCTGGCGCCTCAACGAGCGTCACTACGGCGCTCTGCAAGGGCTGAACAAGGCCGAGACCAAGGAGAAGTACGGCAACGACCAGTTCATGGCCTGGCGCCGTTCCTACGACGTCCGTCCGCCGGACCTCGAGCATGATGGTGAGTACAGCCAGTTCAATGACCCGCGCTATGCCGACATCCCGGAGGCCGAGCGTCCCGTCGCCGAGTGCCTCAAGGACGTCGTGGCCCGTATGGTGCCGTACTTCACCTCCGACATCGCTGCTGACCTCGCGGCCGGTAAGACGGTGCTGGTGGCTGCCCACGGCAACTCCCTGCGCGCCCTCGTCAAGCACCTCGACGAGATCAGCGACGAGGACATCGCCGGGCTCAACATCCCGACCGGTATCCCGCTGCTCTACGAGCTTGACGATGACCTGAAGCCCGTCACCAAGGGTGGTCGCTACCTCGACCCGGAGGCTGCTGCCGCCGGCGCCAAGGCCGTTGCCAACCAGGGAAGCAAGTGAGTTCGTGACGGCTTTCAAGGCCTGAGACCACATGGAGCGGCGCCCCGGAGCTTATCTCCGGGGCGCCGCTCCATGTGCAGAGGAGAGGGATCAGGCGATCACGCCGAACTCGTAGCCCTCGCTCTTGAGCCACTTGAGAATGGACGGCATGGCTTCGGCCGTCATCTGCTTTCCGTAGGTGTCGTGGTTGAGGATGACGACGACATTCGGGTCCCCGGACTCGTTGATGGTCTTCTTGACCATCTTCAGGTAACCGTCGACGGTCTTGGGACGCTGGACGTCAGCATCGCCGCTCATGGCGTTCCAGTCGATCCAGGCAACGCCGCGCTTGGCCAGAGCCTGGTCAGCCGCCGCGAGCTTGTGCCAGGACATGTGGCCTCCCGGGTAGCGGAAGGCCGAGGAGTAGTAGTTCGATCCCAGGATCGCGCGAGTCTGGGCGGTGGCCCAGTCCCAGTCGCAGCCAATGTGCTTGGCGTCGGCGGCCTGGCCGGGGTAGAGGTAATTGTAGTCGTGCGAGTAGGAGTGTATGGCGAGGGCGTTGCCCATCTTGAGCGAACGGCTGAGCATCTCCTTGTTCACGTCACGCAGCTGCGGGGCGATCATGAAGAAGGTCGCGCGGGCACCGGCCTTCTCGAGGTTGTCGAGCTGCTCACCGGTGAATTTGGTCGTCGGACCGTCGTCGAAGGTCACGAAGACGATCTTCTTGTTCTTGGGCTGAGTGGAGGGCTTCTTCAGCCACTGATTCACAACAGCAGCCGGGTAGGCGTACTTGTCAGCAGCCGTTCCATGGTTCGTGCCGGGCTCCAGACCGTCAATGTCCTTGACGACGGTGCCGGGGGCCTTGAGGGACGAGTAGTTCGACGGGGGCTCCGCGCAATCCGGCTTCGTCACAGCGGCACCGACGCCGAATTTACCGGAAGGCACCGGACCACTCGGCATTCCCGCTGGCGCATTCGCGCCACTCGAGACGCTGGGCTTGGCCCCGGGAGTCTTGGATGCCGGCGCCTTCGAAGACTGGGCCGCGCTGGCAGCCGACTTCGACGGGGAGTTGACAGACTCCGGATCGTTCGTGGCACATCCTGCGATGGCCATCGAAACGGTGGTGACGAGAACAACAGCTCCAGCCATCGTTTTTCTGCGGAAGGCAAAAGCCATGTGACAAGACCTCACTGACAATTATCAGCCGTGTACCACGGCGAGTTGGGCATCTCGATTGTATGTACTGAGTACAAGCGATCCCAATTCGAAACACGGCAACCCCCATTTCGCCGACGGAACACACCGGCGTGGGGGGTCGTGACGTGTCGATATGATCAGTAGGCGCTGGGCCAGTCCTCGCCAGCCGGCGCCTTGCCGGTGACGATGTAGATGACTCGGGAGCCGACGGCGACCGCGTGATCGGCAATGCGTTCGTAGTAGCGACCGAGCAACGCCGTGTCGACCGCGCTCTCGACGCCGTAGGTCCAGTCATCGCCCAGGAGCAGGCGGAACTGGTCGCGCCGCAGCTCATCCATCTTGGAATCCTCGGACGCCAAGAACTCCGCGGCCTGCGCGTCACGATCCGCCAGCGTCTTCTCGGCTTTCGCGATCATGGAATCCGCGATCCTCGACATCTCGACGAACTGATCGGCGACCTGCGGAGGCACGGCGACCTCGGGGAAGCGAAGACGGGCGATCTTCGCGACGTGAGCAGCAAGATCTCCCATGCGGGCCAGCTCGTAGCACATCCGCAGGACCGCGACGACCGTGCGCAGCTCGCCTGCGACCGGAGCCTGACGGGCAAGCAGGTCGAAGCAACGACGCTCGATCTCCTCGTTCAGGGCGTCGACCTTCGAGTCATCGGAGATGACGCGCTCAGCAGTGGTCAGGTCCGCACCAATGAGAGCCTCAGTGGCGTCCTTGACGGCAACCCGAACCAACTCGGCCATCGTCAAGATCCTGCCGCTGGTGGCATTGAGCTCGTCGTGGTAGCTCTCACGCATGCCGGTGTCCTTCCGTAGTGGGGTCTCGTCAAGCCTATCGACCCTGTCGACCGGAACATTTCGCCCGAGTGGCAAGACAGTGAACCTTGGGTGAACGACCAGTGATCACGGCATCACTTTGTGACGTGCGGGTGACGAGGATGACGACCTTCCCCCTATTATGCAAAGCGTGGGCATGGTTCTGGCAGCGATCATTGGTGCAGTTGTCGGCGCCGGATTGACGGTCCTCATCATTCGCGCAGTGGAGTCATTTCGTCACCCCGTTGACACCCTCGCCACCGACATTGAGGCCCTTGAGGTCGATCCAACTCTCGCCCGAGCACTCGACCTGGCCACTGAAGCGGCCGTCATCGTCGGTCCCCATGACGAGGTGCTACACACCACTGTGGGCGCCCGGTCAATGGAACTCGTGCGCGGCTCACGAATCGCCGACGCCGCCCTCCTCAATTTGGTCCGCACCGCACGACGAGAGGACCGCGACATTGTCGACACCATGGAGTTGAAGCGGGCATCCACCGGAGCCAACCTCATCCTCACCGTGCGCGTGGGCCCTCTTGACGGGCACGGCAACGCGATCATCTCTGCGGCGGACAGCTCCCGACACATCAGGCTTGCCGAAACCCGCAGAGACTTCGTCGCCAACGTCTCTCATGAATTGAAGACCCCCATCGGCGCCGTCTCCATCCTCGCCGAAGCCATCGAGGGTGCCGCCGATGACCCAGATGCCGTCCGCCATTTCTCCCAGCGCCTGACCGCGGAGTCAACGAGGCTGTCCGCCCTCGTGACACAGATCATCGACTTGTCCCGATTGCAGGCGGACGAACCCCTGCTTCGCGCCGAACCAGTGTCCGTTGCCGACATCGTCGACGAGGCCGTCTCTCGTCATCGTGAGCTCGCGACCACCCGGGAGGTTTCCCTGGTGGCCCGCTGCGACGACGACCTGTGGGTTCTCGGGGACCAGAGTCAGCTCACCGAGGCCATCGCCAATCTCGTTCAGAATGCGATCGTGTACTCCGAGCCGAAGGCGCGGGTGGCGGTCTCGGCCAGACGAGTCCATGACGTCGACACCGACGTCATCGAGATTGCGGTGGCCGACAACGGAATTGGCATCGGCGAGGCCGACCAGGAACGCATCTTCGAACGGTTCTACCGGGTTGACTACTCCCGATCCCGGGAAAACGGTGGAACCGGCCTGGGGCTGTCGCTGGTCAAGCACACCTGCCAGGCGCACGGGGGATCCGTCGACGTGTGGAGCAAACTGGGCCAGGGGTCCACGTTCACCCTTCGACTACCCACCCTTGACGCCGACCACTACAACGAATCCGATCAGGAGGAGTCATGACCCGCGTGCTCATCATCGAGGACGAGGAGTCCTACCGCGAGGCCACCGCCTTCATGCTGCGCAAGGAGGGATTTGAGGTCGACACCGCGGCCAATGGTGCCGACGGACTGGAAAACTACTCCCGCAATGGCGCCGACATCGTCCTGCTTGACCTCATGATGCCGGGAATCCCGGGGACCGAGGTCTGCCGGCAGCTGCGTCAGCGTGGCAACGTCGGGATCATCATGGTGACGGCCAGGGATTCCGAGATCGACAAGGTCGTCGGTCTGGAACTGGGAGCTGACGACTACGTCACCAAACCCTTCAGCCACCGCGAGCTGGTCGCACGCATCCGCGCCGTCACTCGTCGAGGTGGCCCGGAGATCGAGGTCTCCCCCGACGTCCTCGAGGAGAACGGGGTGCGGATGGACGTCGAGCGCCACGAGGTCAGTGTCGACGGAAAGACCGTGCGCCTCGCCCTCAAGGAGTTCGACCTGCTCGAGGTGCTGCTGCGCAATGCTGGACGTGTCATGACCCGCGCGTCCCTCATCGACCGAGTCTGGGGGGTCGACTACGTCGGCGACACCAAGACCCTAGACGTCCACGTCAAGAGGTTGCGCGCGAAGATCGAGAAGGATCCCTCACATCCGGCACGGATCATCACCGTGCGTGGACTCGGCTACAAGTTCCAGGCCTGACACGGTTTCCACGAAACGACAAGCGCGGCCCCCGGTTTTGACCGGGGCCGCGTCGTGTGTTCAAAGGACCCGTCAGGATTGGGCCGACGGGGACCCCGAAGGAGCGTACTTCTCGAAATCCGGGTGGGTGGACGGCACAACCGGTGCATCCAGGGTGATCGGCGCAGAATTCGCGAACTTGATCGTCACCTTGGCCAACAAGCCGTTCGAGAGTCCCTCAACGGGAGCCTGAAGATCGGACTTGGTGAGATTGACCGAGGTGTGAGCCGGAAGATTGACACCGGCCGAAGTCACGGTGAAGGACTGCCCTGCCAGAGAGTTGTCCGACTTGAGCGGCTGACCAGTGATTCCGACAACCTTATCGTTCTTGCTGGAGATGACGGCGGCGGAGACACGAGCCTGACCGTCACCATTGATGAGCAACAGGTTCTGCACCTTGACGGTGCCGGACTCGCCGCTGACACCGGCCGCAGGGGTGTAACTGGTGAGGACCTTGGGATCGGCGTCACAAGCCGCCAACCCAAGAACCCCGACGGCAGCAAGGACAGCAGTCGTCCGGCGACGGTCGATCATCGTGGAATCTCCTCTTCCGGGGTGCATGATCGCTGCCGAGTTTAGCCGAATTGGCGTCACCGGGGGTGCCGATCGGTTTCAGCGCGATCGGCGAGTGAGCAGACCTCTCGAAAACACTATTTCAGTCGACGGCGTCGAGGACCTCCTTGGAGAACACCCTCGAGGAATTCAAGATCTCGGACATGAGAATGCGGACATTCTCGCCAATGTCGATATTGACCTCATGTGACAATTCCGTAATTCCGGTCACTGCGGTGACTGCGGTGACTGCGTAGATCGCCTCGTCATTGCGAACATTCCCGCGACCGGAGGGCCACGGCGTCAGCGATCGGATCGTTGGTCGGCCCCTTTTCCACGATCATCGCATCTCATCCTCACAGCGAACCGGGACCAGACCATTCCCGCTTCCCAAGGCCAGATCCGAGGGACTTCCGCAATCTCGACGGCCCGACAGCGAGGGCAAACCCTAGCACCATTTCGAACGCCTGCGCGAATTAATAATTGACTTCAACAATCATTATGTGATATAATTAACCTTCGAAAGGGGCCGCACAAATGACTTTCAACGTTGGTGAAACCGTTGTCTACCCGAATCATGGCGCTGCTGTGATCGAGGACGTCGAGACTCGCACTATCAAGGGCGAGGAAAAGCTCTACCTCGTTCTGAGAATTCTTGGACAGAACGATTTGGTTGTGCGAGTGCCAGCCAGCAATCTTGATCTTGTCGGCGTTCGTGACGTCGTCGACGACGAGGGCCTTGAAAAGGTGTTCGAGGTTCTTCGCAAGACCAATGTCGAGGAGCCGTCCAACTGGTCTCGTCGCTACAAGGCCAACCTCGAGAAGCTCCACTCCGGCAACGTCCTCAAGGTCGCCGAGGTTGTTCGCGACTTGTGGCGCCGCGAGCGCGACCGTGGCCTGTCGGCTGGTGAGAAGCGGATGCTCTCGAAGGCTCGTCAAATCCTGGTCTCCGAGCTTGCCCTCGCCAAGAAGGTGGAGGACGACAAGGCCGAGGAGATGCTCGACGAGGTTCTCGCCTCCTGAGGCTGCTCACCCTCATCGTGAAATGGGGGTTCACCAAAAATTTGGTGAACCCCCATTGCTCATGTCCCGAGGTGTGGCCGCAGGATCATGACGACTTCAGCGCGTCTGCAATCTCGTCAGCCAGTTGTCCTTCATCAACGCCGGTCAGGAATGCAACACCGCGAAACATCTTGACATTCTCGTTGGGCTGCTTCACTGCAGTCGTCGAAACGATTGCGTCAGGGGTGAATTCCTCGATGACCCTCGGCACTTCTGCAACGCGACAGTGCTCCATCTTGGCATTGACTCCACGCTCACGCAGCAGCCGCTGAAGCTTGTTGGCGACCTGTACCGACGTCGCGATACCGGTGCCACAGCAGACGAGAATCTTCTTCTCGATCATGGTGACCACCCCTCCCTCAGGGAAACCTCGTTGCCCTTGGATGTGGCCCACCAAGGGATTCCTCCACGATGCTAAACGTATCTCGTCCATGCCCCTTCGGTGGGGGTGGGTCCCGTGGTGATCACGGGTCTTTGAGAAACTGGGCGGGATGGTACCGTGCCGTCAAGGGCACAGCGCCCGTCTCGAGGAGGGTCCGCCATGGCGACTACGTCCAGCACACTGTGGAATGCCGTGGTGCTCCGCGCCGGCAAGGGAGCTCAGGACATGCTGGACACCGGCGTCATCGTCCTATTCGGCGAGCCTGTACCTGATGCTCTGTCCGACATCTGCGTGGTCCACAACCGCGGCGGCCGCTCCCCCATGACGCCCAAGCGCGAAATTGTTCCTGGCGACGTCCTCAACATCGCTGGTACCCGTTACACGATCGATGAGGTCGGAGAGTCAGCCACCTCAAACCTCGGTGACCTCGGCCATGTCGTGTTGTACTTCAACTCCCCCGACCAGTCGCTGCTCGCCGGAGCCATCAAAGTTTCCGGGCCGCAGCCGCAGCTGCCCAACCAGGGCGCGATCCTCACGATCGAGCCTGCCGAGTGACAAGGGCTGACGCGATCGCTGCCACCCCTTCACCGCGGCCGGTGAATCCGAGATGATCGGTCGTCGTCGCGGACACTGACACTGGAGCACCGACGGTCTGCGTCAGTGTGGCTACCGCCTCAGCGCGCCGGGCCGCCATGCGCGGACGCTGCCCCACGATCTGCACGGCTGCGTTCTGGACCGCCCATCCCTCGGCGGTGACGAGCTCAACGACATGGCCCAGTAACGCCACTCCGGCAGCTCCGGCCCATTGCGGGTCCGAGGTTCCGAAGACGGAGCCAACATCCCCCAGGCCGGTCGCGGAGAGCAAGGCATCACAAATGGCGTGGCAGGCGACGTCACCGTCGGAATGGCCAGCCAAACCGACCTTCTCGTCGGGGAAATGAAGGCCAGCAATGTGCATCGGCACGCCTTCACTCAGCTGATGGACATCGGCTCCGATACCGGTCCGGATCTCCATCATTCCTTGCCCCCATGGCCCAACTTGTCGGCAACGTTGCTCGGGGTGACAGCCCGCAACATCCGACCGACTCGACGACCGGAGTGGTGACCGGCTCCAGCCGCAGCCTTGGCCAGGACCTCAGCAATGTCGAGATCGACCGGCTCGGTGATCTTGAGCGCCATTCGGGATCCTTCCACCAAGGTGGCGCGATGGCCGTAACGCTCACAACATGAAATGTCATCGGTGACCGTCCCACCATCGCGAGACAGCTGCTCATGACACTCCGTGATGACGACGCGATCGAATCCTTGCGGGGTCTGGACCGCGCGCAGAGCGGAACGGTCGATGACGCGGGAACCTTCACCGTCGATCTGCCGAATGGTGTCGGTGACCTCGACGACAGGTGTCACCGCGACAGCCCCGGCCTCGACCGCATCAATGACATCCTCGACGATGTATGCGGGAACCAACGGGCGGACGGCGTCATGAATGAGAACAGTGGTGGCCCGGCCGAGATGCTCATCGTCGGCGATGTATCGCAGCCCATTGCGCACCGAATCCTGACGAGTGTCCCCTCCGGTCACGAAGTGAACAGGGATAGGAGAGGCAGCCAAAGCCAGTTGCAGATGGTTGTGCATGCCTTCCTTCACCACCACGACGACCTCATCGCAACCGCCTGCAGCTAGGGATTCCACCGCGACGGCGACGACGGCCTTTCCAGTCAGCGACGTCACCTGCTTGGGAACAGGACCGCCGAACCGTGTCCCCAGGCCGGCTGCGACGACAACGGCGACGACAGGCGGGGTGTGCTCATCAACCATGGTTCGCACTCTATCGGCCCAGACCCACCAGCTCGCGTCCTCCTGTCATCGGATATCGTCGACCCTGACGTTTTCACCCCACCAAGGAGGCACACCATGCCGAGTCGTACCACCACCATTGCAGCCGAGAGCGGCCTGCACGCCCGTCCCGCCGCCATGTTCGTCCAGGCCGCCTCGAAGTCAGGCCTCGCCGTCAAGATCGGCCGTCCTGGCGAGGAGCCGGTGGATGCTCGCTCGATTCTGTCCGTGATGGGTCTTGGCGCCAAGCACGGCGAGACCGTCGAGCTCACCGCCGAGGGCGACAATGCCGATGAGGTGCTCGACGCCCTCGTCGCCAACCTGCAGATCGACCCGGAGGCCTGATACCTATGCGGACCCTCTCGGGGCTCGGGGTCTCGGCCGGAGTCGGACAAGCACATGCCCTTCTCGTCTCCCCCGCCCCAGGACTGCCCACCTCTGACCCCAGTCAGGGCACCGAGGCCGACATGGCCCGAATCGAGTCGGCGCTGAACAAGGTCGCCGATCGTCTCGACGAGCGCTCCATGCACGCCGATCCATCGGCTCTCGCCGTCCTGCAGGCCACCGCGATGATGGCCCGCGACCCGGGACTGCTCACCAGCATCAAGTCCCACCTGACTGACGGACATGGACCTGCCCACGCTCTCTGGGCCGCCTTCGACGACTTCTGCGCCCAACTGGGTGCTGCCGGCGGCTATCTCGCCGAGCGCGTCACCGACCTGCGCAACGTCCGTGACCGCGCCGTCGCGGTCATGCAAGGCCTGCCTGAGCCCGGCGTCCCGTCGTTTGACTCGCCCGTGATCCTCGTCGCCGAGGACCTCGCCCCGGCCGACACCGCGACCCTCAATCCTGATCTGGTCCGCGGCCTCATCACCGCTGCTGGCGGACCGACGAGCCACACCGCAATCCTGGCCTCCCAGATCGGTATCCCGGCCGTGGTCCGATGCAGCGAGGCTCGCGAGATCGAGGACGGCACCCCCCTGGCCCTCGACGGCGTCACCGGAACCGTTCTCGTCGAGCCCGATGAGGCCGCCGTCGCCGAGCTGACCTCACGCGCGAACCGTCGCGCCGAGGTGCTGGCGTCCGCCCCCGAGGGCGACGCCACGCTGTCAGACGGTGAGCGCGTCCTGGTCCTGGCCAACATCGGCAGCCCGTCCGACGCCCCCACGGCGAAGAAGAAGGGCGCCGAGGGAGTTGGTCTGTTCCGCACCGAGTTCCTCTTCCTCGATCGTCAAGATGCTCCGACCGTCAACGAACAGACGGAGGCCTACGCCACCGTGCTCAAGACCTTCGACGAGGGAGCCAAGGTTGTCTTCCGCACCCTCGACGCTGGTGCCGACAAGCCGCTGGCCTTCGCCGACCTCGGCCCGGAGGAGAACCCGGCCTTGGGACGCCGTGGTCTACGCCTGTCCCAGGTGCGCACCGACCTCATCGACGCCCAGCTCGAGGCTCTCGCCAAGGCTGCTGAGCAGACTGGTCGTGACCCCTATGTCATGGCTCCGATGGTCGCCACGAGGGCTGAGGCCGAGTGGTTCTCCTCGCGTGCCCACGCCGCTGGGATCAAGACGGTCGGCATCATGGTCGAGGTACCCTCGACGGCCCTGCGCTCGGCCCAGGTGCTGGAGACGGTGGACTTCGCGTCCATCGGCACCAATGACCTCACCCAGTACGCCATGGCGGCTGACCGCCTGCAGGGCGAGTTGGCCGAGCTCCTGACGCCGTGGCAGCCTGCCGTCATCCAGTTGGTCAAGGCCACTTGTGATGGAGCGGGCGAGCGTCTCATCGGAGTGTGTGGCGAGGCTGCCGGCGACCCCCTGTTGGCTCTGGTTCTCGTCGGCGTTGGCGTGCGTTCATTGTCGATGGCCGCCGGCAAGATCACCGCTGTCAAGGCCACCCTGTCACGCCACAGCCTGGATCAGTGCCGCCAGATCGCCGAGGCCGCGCTGGCTGCGTCCAGCCCCGAGGAGGCCCGCAAGGCTGCTCTGGAGCTGGCAGACCCGAGCGTCGAGGTCCTCGTCAGCTGACGCTGCCTGTTGTCGTGAAACCCCTGTCCCGTTGAACTTGCCCCCAGAAGTTGGCTGAGGAGTCAATTCCTTCTGCTGACGAACAGTTCACGGTGGACAGGGGCTTTCGCATGCCCTTGGCCGGCAGGGACAATGGGGCCATGACAAAGACTGCAGTGGTCACAGGAACAAGTTCGGGAATCGGCGCAGCCACGGCACGCGCCCTGGCCAAGGATGGCTGGCATGTCATCTGTGCGGCTCGCCGCGTCGAGCGCATCGAGCCCCTCGCCGCCGAGATCGGCGGAAAGGCAGTGGTCTGCGATGTCACCAGCGACGAGTCGGTCGCCAATCTCGTCGAGACCACTGGCGGCAAGCTCGACCTCCTCGTCAACAATGCTGGCGGTGCCGTCGGTCAGGAGCCGGTCACCGAGGCTGACCTCGACGCCTGGATGACGATGTATCAAACCAATGTGCTGGGCATGGGACGGGTCACCAAGGCTCTTCTACCGGCTCTTGAGGTCGCTGAGGGAACCATCGTCACGATTACCTCCACCGCTGCCGAATGGGGCTACGAGGGTGGCGCCGGATACTGTGCAGCGAAGTCCGGTGAGCGCGCCGTCGTCGAGGCACTACGGCTGGAGCTGTGTGGCCACCCGGTGCGGGTCTGTGAGGTGAGCCCAGGCATGGTGCACACCGAGGAATTCTCCCTCGTCCGTTTCCACGGCGATCAGGCCATGGCCGACAAGGTCTACCAAGGCGTCGACTGTCCCCTGAGGGCCGAGGACATTGCCGAGTGCGTGCGGTGGATTTCCGGGCTTCCCAGCCACGTCAACATCGACCGCATGATCGTCCGACCTCGCGCTCAGGCTGCCCAGTACAAGGTTGCCCGCAAGTCCTGATTCGGGGGAGAGAGAAAGCGTTCCCTGCCCGTCAGTCGAGCTGCTGAACCTCGGCGGGCAGGTGAATGTTCTCGTCCGGCTCGGCCGTCTCGTCAACGCCTCGCGAGGACACCTTGTCGAAGAGGATCTTGATCGTCTGGATCATGATCTTGACGTCAAGGAGGAGTGAGTACTGCTTGATGTAGATGAGATCGAAGTTGAGCTTGGCGGCGAAGTCCGAGGCGTACTTGCCGTAGACCTGCGCGTACCCCGTGATGCCGGCACGCACGTTGTGGCGCAACTTGTAGTGGGCGTTCTGCTCCTGGAACTGATCGACGAAGAAAGGGCGCTCCGGGCGCGGTCCGACGATAGACATGTCGCCAATGAGCACGTTGATGAGCTGCGGGATCTCGTCGATACGCAGGCTGCGCAGGTACTTGCCGACCGGGGTGACGCGTGGGTCATCGGAGGTGGCCAGCATCGGGCCGGACTCCTTCTCGGCCGTCACTCCCATGGAGCGGAACTTGAGGATCTTGAATTCCTTGCCGTCCTTGGTGATACGGGTCTGACGGTAGAACACCGGGCCGGGAGAGCTGGCCTTCACCAGGATCGCCGTGATGAGCATGAGGGGAGAGAGGATCACCAGGGCGATCAGTGACAGCACGATGTCGAAGAACCGCTTGACGATATCCATTTCTGCCGGAATCTTGAACGGGCTGGCAGCAATAATCGTCTCGTCCTCGATCGACATGATCGTCGGATTGATGAGCATCATGTGCTCGAACGAGGTCGACATGAAGATCTCTTTGTCCTCGCTCAGCAGCAAGTCGTAAATGGCAACTCGTTCGGAAGCAGGAATGTCATCGGAGACATGGGCGGTGTCGAATTCATCAATATGAGTCCGAATCTGCCCCAGGTAGTGACCACGCACCACATGGGTGAGGCGATGACGGGTCGCCTTGTTGGCCATGTAGTTCATGACGGCCCGATTAAGCATCTCCGGCGGACCGAGCAGCATCACTCGTTTAGCCCCTCGCAAGCGGCGATAGGCAACAAACTCGATGCTGCGCCACAGGAACAGCAGAACTATCCCGACCAGCAGGTTGATGAGGAGGACCGAGCGCGGGAAGGCGAACCAGCGCCCGAAGAAGGTCAGCGCCATGATGATGATCGTCACCATGACCTGGTCCACGACAGTGATGATCCCGATGTCAAGGAGCGTCTTGTTGTACAGAACATAAACGCCAGACAGAACGTTGACAATGAGGAATGCGATCACCGACGCCATAAGCGCAGCTTTTCCGTCGTCCAGATTACGCTGCGGAATAACCATCCCGAAACGCATCCAGAACGACAGGAAAATTCCAGCCACGAAGACGATGACGTCAACAAGGACCGTCACCAATTTCTGCGTGCGGTTGAAATAATCCGTCTTCACGTATTTCCTCCTCGACCCTGCTGATCACAGGGGCACGGGCTCACACTACCGGGCGAACATGCAAGCCGACCTCCGGGTCGACAAGTGGTTCCTGACCAGCAGCGATCCCATCAATCTCCATATCCAGGCTCACGTCGACTCCGCGACGCACTAGGGCAAGGCCAATGGGGCCGTCAACATGATGAGTTGCAGACGATCCCATGACGCCGACACGACGCCCACCGGCGTGGACCTCAGAGCCGATCGCCGGGAGCTCGGCGCGGGAACCGTCAAGCTGCAGCAAGGTCAGCCGCCGCGGCGGACGCCCCAGGTTGTACACCCGGGCGACGGTCTCCTGACCGCAGTAACACCCCTTGTCGAGATGGGTGCCGTACAGGCCGATCTCGTTGGGGATGGTGCGCTCGTCCGTGTCGATGCCGATACGAGGAATCCCAGCGGCGATGCGCAGCGCCTCCCATGCCAGCACACCGACCTGCTCGAGCTCGTCGGCGGCGGGAGTACCGGACGGGAGGATGGCTTCGTGTCCACCGGCCACCTCGGAATCAAGGATGACGGCATCCGTCGGCGTCGTAACCCTCGAGGCGAACCAGCGAACGGTCATGTCCGGGCGCAGAGCCACCTCGACGCGCATCATGAAACGCATCGAGTCCAGCCAGGCGACCAGGTCGGCTCCCCGTCCAGGCTCGGTCCAACCCCAGAAGGTTTCGCCGTCGTCGACACCGTGCATGACATGCTCGACGTGACCGGTCGGTGACAGCACCAGACTCGTCGTCGTGAGCCCAGGCTCCAGACCGTCGAGGTATTGGGAGGTCAACGAGTGCAACCATCCCAGTCGGTCAGCTCCGGTGACCGTGAATACCTCACGGTTGGACAGCTCCAACCATCCGCCACCGTCAGTCATCAACCGCTGCTCGGCGACTGGATTGGCAACGTGAGAGACCAGACCGGCGTCGGGTCCGTCGGTCAGCAGCACGGGGGCAGCCATCTCAGGCCCTCTTGAGGCGAGCCCACATGTAAGGCTGCAGCGGAGCTTCCGTGGTCGCACGATCGAAGGTCCACAGCAGGTCTCCCTCGACCTGGCCGTAGAGACGCTGACCACCGGTATAGGGCACCAGGGCGTCCTCGGTGCGGGCGACGGCGTCGGTGACGAGCTCAATCTTGGCTCCGTCGATGTTCCCGGTCCAGACCTCGGCCCAGCCCTCCGGGGCGACCATCAGGACGTCAATCTTGCGGGTGTCGACGTTGGGACGCCAGAAACCGGTCTCCATACGCAGCGGAGCAGCCGGGGTGCCGTCGGGGTTCGTGGTGAAGGTCTGGCAGATGTAGTGCAGGTAATCCCCGCCGTTCTCGGTGAAGTCGACCTGACACCCGAAGCTGAACTCACCGTTCTCGGGGGTGCTGCCGTGTCCTTCACCTTCCCAGTGGCCGATCATCCAGGCCAAGGGCATGAGATCACGATTCAGGTCGTCAGGAATCTGGAAGGGCATGGGTCCTCGTGTCGGGTAGGAGTTTCGTCAGGTACTGAGAGCTGCGGATTCAGCCGCGCCAGGCTGCAACGAGAACTCGCGTCACAGCAACGAGCGGCAACACGGCACCTATCACGGCGACAGTCACCAGAACCACGAGATCAGCTACAGCCACACACTGATTCTACGAGGTTCGCTCCGTAGACTCGATTCCGTGCGAGTCGTCATTCAGAGAGCAAACAGTGCAGAGGCCACCGTCGAGGGTCAAGCGGTCGGAGCCCTGCCCAGTCCCGGACTCGTCGTGCTGGTGGGAGTGACCGGCACCGACACCACTGCCGACGCCGAGAAACTCGCCGAGAAGATCTGGGGTCTGCGCATCCTTGATGACGAGAAGTCAGCCAGCGACATCGATGCTCCGGTCCTTGTCGTCAGCCAGTTCACCCTCTATGCAAGCACGCGGAAGGGGCGTCGGCCGTCGTGGAACGCAGCCGCACCCGGCCCCGTCTCGGAGCCTCTGATCGACCACTTCGTTTCCCACCTGCGCGGGCTGGGTGCGCATGTCGAGACCGGTGTTTTCGGCGCCGACATGAAGGTCAGCCTGGTCAACGACGGCCCGATGACGATCCTCATCGACACCGACGACTGGCGCTGAACCTGCCTGTCAGCCCTCCTCGTAAACCTGGACTGAGGAGATGAGGACGGAATCGCGAGTTGGCTCCCCGAGCAGCCCCGGCTCGGTCGTGGCAATGATGGTCAGAGTGATGTCCCCCTTGACGGCGTGTGGGGAGATCATGACCTTCTGGATCGACTCGTCGTCATCGGTGAAGTCCTGGTCGAACCACGTGCCGTCCGGCAGCGTCCAGCGCACCGTCCGCACCCGCCGGTACTGCGGATACAGGTTGACGTCGCCATAGACCTTGGCATAGCCGTTGATCAATCCGACCCCCACGATCCGGGACGGCCGCGGCATGGTCAGGGTGATCTGTTGACCTTCGCCGGATCCATTGCATCGCCAGGCCGTCTGCGGTTTGTCGTCGACCACGTACTCGGAGTCGTACCTCACCAGGTGATGTTCGGAATCGACGGCCGGATCGGACACGCACGAGGCCGTCGCCTTGAGACCACGAATGGGCCTGCCCGGACCTTGGTAGGGCATCGCTGCCGAGATCGTCGCCGCAGGCGAAGCCTGGGTCGGCGCCACCTTGACCGCGCCGGTACCGTCGCGGGACTGGGTGATGAAGGTGCCCAACACCAAACCGACGACGAGGGCTGCCGCGACCATCAATGTCCAGACGGGGAACCGATGCCGCCGTACAGCTGCGGCCGCTCCGGTGACGCGGGCGTGACCGACGACGACGCTTGGTCCAGTGTCATCGTTGATGACACGAACCGACCCACTTGTCGTCGTGCTGACAGAACTGTCCCCTGTGTCAGCATGCCGAGGAGCTGAATCTGACGACTCGGACGCCAGTTCGGACTCGTCCGCACGGCGAGGCTCATCCGGTCCGGACTCCTCCTCGTCCGGACGGAACCACTCGTCAGGCATCCTCGTCACTCCAGCCATGGTAGTGCTGACATCATGAGACGGCCTAGATGGCCGTGGGATGATGGGGGTGCATCACGGCTCTGGCTCTTAGACGACATGGAGGGCATCCGGATGGCACGACTGTCCCTGCTGGGTCCCCTGGACGCCCCGCTTCCCCAGGCCCTGGAACTGCTTCCACACAGCATCACCCGCTACGACGACATACGGGAATGTCTGTCCCACCTGGAGGGAGTCGACATCGTCCTGGTCGACTGCCATGACGAACCTGCCAAGGCCCGGGAGGCGTGCCTGCGGCTGTCATGTCATGAGAGACGAGTCCCGATCCTCTTGCTGGCTGGCCCGGACACCCTGTCTGTCATCAGTCCCGACTGGGGGATGGACGATTTCCTCTGTGACTCGGCCACCCCACTCGAGGCAGAGACCCGACTGCGCTGCCTGTTCACCGTCCAGGTGACCAACCAGCTTGTCGCGGGACCGTTCACCGTTGACGAGGACGGTTACACCGCCACCGTCGGAGGCAAGGATCTCGACCTCACCTATACCGAGTTCGAGCTCTTGAAATACCTCGTCGGTCACCCCGGGAGAGTGCTCACTCGCGACATCTTGCTGTCGGACGTGTGGGGATACGACTATTACGGCGGCACCCGAACCGTTGACGTACACATCCGTCGTCTGCGAGCCAAGGTCGGCCCGGAGTATGAGGGACACATCCAGACGGTGCGATCTGTCGGGTACCGATTCCAGGCTGAACGCTGAGTTCATTCGCATGTTCTCGGAGCGGACGTCGGGTTGCATCCGCCGTGGACAGCTATCGTCAGATAGACAGCTATCGTCAGATAGATTGTGTCCTGCTACGCCCACCACGTCGCGGGCGGACAGGTCTCCAAGGAGTGTGTCCATGGCCAAGAAGTCCAACCCCGGAGTGTCCCCGACTCCCACCGACGAGCTGCCGGAGGATCGCTACAGCGATCGCGAGCTGTCATGGCTCGCCTTCAACGAGCGGGTGCTGGATCTTGCCCGAGATGCCGAGCGCATTCCACTGTTGGAACGGGCGAAGTTCCTGGCCATCTTCTCGTCCAATCTTGACGAGTTCTTCATGGTGCGCGTCGCTGGCCTCAAACGCCGTATCGACGCCGGAGTCGCCGTCCCATCAGTTGCCGGTCTGCTGCCGCGCGAGCTCCATGACGCGATCCTCGCTCGGACCCACGACCTCGTCGCTGAGCAATCCCGCGTCTTCGCTGAGGAGGTCCGTCCGGGCCTGGCCGCCGAGGGCATCGAGATTCTGCGCTGGTCGGAGCTGACCGACAACGAGAAGGGCCGGATGCGCACCCTCTTCTCGGAGCGGATCTTCCCGATCCTCACCCCGCTGGCCGTCGATCCGTCGCACCCCTTCCCCTACATCCGCGGCCTGTCGATCAACCTGGCCGTCATGCTGGCCAACCCCATCACCGGGGCCGAGCAGTTCGCCCGGGTCAAGGTGCCGTCGGTGCTACCTCGTCTGGTCAACCTGGGTGAAGGACGATTCCTCCCCCTCGAGGAGATCATCAGCCGTCACCTGGACCAGCTGTTCACCGGCATGCATGTGCTGCAGCACACCACCTTCCGCGTCACCCGCAACGAGGACCTCGAGGTCGAGGAGGACGACGCCGAGAACCTGCTCTTCGCCCTCGAGAAGGAGCTGCTGCGCCGCAAGGTGGGACGTCCCCCGGTACGCCTCGAGGTGCAGGACGACATCACCGACGAGATGCTCACCCTGCTCACCCGTGAGCTCGACATCAAGGACAAGGAGGTCTTCCGGCTTCCTTCCCCACTTGACCTCACCGGCCTGTTCTCCCTGGCTGACGTCGACCGTGACGACCTGTCCTACCCGAACTTCCTGCCCATCACCCATCCGCACCTGGCCGAGGTCGAGACGGCTCGCCCGGCAGACATGTTTGCGGCCATTCGTCGTCGTGACGTCCTGGTGCACCACCCGTACGACTCCTTCGCCACCAGCGTGCAGCGGTTCATCGAGCAGGCCGCCCACGATCCCCAGGTCCTGGCCATCAAGCAGACCCTGTACCGCACCTCTGGCGACTCCCCCATCATCGACGCCCTCGTTGACGCCGCTGAGGCCGGCAAGCAGGTGTTGGCCGTCGTGGAGATCAAGGCCAGATTCGACGAGCAGGCCAACATCACCTGGGCGCGGGTACTGGAACGTGCCGGAGTCCACGTCGTCTACGGCATGGTCGGCCTCAAGACCCATTGCAAGCTGGCTATGGCCATCCGTGACGAGGGTGAGGGACTGCGTCGTTACGCCCACATCGGCACTGGCAACTACAACCCCAAGACCGCTCGTCAGTACGAGGACCTGGGACTGCTGACGTCCAATCCGATCATCACCGAGGACGTCGCGAGGCTCTTCAACCACCTGTCCGGGATGACCGCCGAGAAGCGTTACCGCCGACTGCTGGTGGCCCCCGAGAGCATTCGCAGCGGCATCGTCGACGCCATCGAGCACGAAATCGAGAACAAGAAGGCTGGTCTGCCGGCCGGTGTGAAGATCAAGGTCAACTCGATCGTCGACGAGCGCGTCATTGATGCCCTCTACCGGGCCTCTCGCGCCGGGGTACCGGTGGACCTGTGGGTACGCGGCATCTGCGCCATCCGTCCTGGGGTGCCCGGTTTGAGCGAGAACATTCGCGTCGTCTCGGTGTTGGGGCGGTTCCTCGAACACTCTCGTGTCTTCTGGTTCGCCAACGGTGGTCGTCCAATGGTCGCCATTGGGTCGGCCGATCTCATGCACCGCAACCTCGACCGCCGCGTGGAAGCCCTCGTCGGGTTGTCGAACAAGCAACACGTGGCAGAGGTCGAAGAGTTGTTCGAGAGGGCCTTCGACCCGGGGACGGTGTCCTGGCACCTGCAGGACCGCACCTGGACCGAGGTCTCCCGCGGGCCCGACGGCACGATGCTGGCCGACCTTCAGGAAGAACTCATCCGACGAACCCGCGACAGGAGGCGATAAGCCGAGATGGGAGGACACAAGGGGCCCATCCAGGCCGCTGGTGCCGTCGTGTTTCGTGACATCGACGGCACCGAGGGTGCCCGCGAGGTACTCGTCGTCCATCGTCCCGACTATGACGACCTCTCCCTACCCAAGGGAAAGGTCGAGCGGGGAGAGGACCTCCCCCTCACCGCCGTCCGCGAGGTGGCCGAGGAAACCGGAATCGACATTCGGTTGTCGATGCCCCTGCAACCCACCGAGTACACCGTCAAGTACTCCACCGCCAGCGGCAAGCCGAAGAGACGCGCAAAGGTGGTGTCATGGTGGCTCGGGGTTGCCGTCGGCGGATCAATCGAGGAGGCAACCGCCAGCCCGGAAGAGATTGACGGTGCTTTTTGGATGCCCACGGACCAAGCTCTGGAGCAACTCAGTTATCCCACTGACGTCCAAGTCCTCGAGGAGGCCCTCGACATACCGCCGACGTCGACAGTCGTCCTGGTGCGTCATGGCAAGGCCGTCTCTCGCAAGGAGTGGAGTTCTCGCAAGAAGAAGACCACGGACGCCAAGCGTCCGCTGGAAAGGCGTGGCCGTCGTCAGGCCAGAGCGTTGATTGACCTGCTCGGCGCCTTTGGGGTGTCTCACCTTGCCAGCTCGTCGTCCACTCGATGCATGCAAACCCTCAAGCCGTACGCCGAGAACATTGGGGCCGATATCGTCGCGATCGACGCGCTGAGCGAGGAGGCTCACGAGGCCGATCCAGCCAAGACCGTGTCCGCCATGAGAAAAATCGCTGGTCGTGCCCTCTCCGACCCCTCACGTCCAATCGCGGTGTGCGGCCACCGGCCCGTCCTACCGACCATGCAGGACACCCTCGGTGGGGCGAATCGCCCCATGTCAACCGCAGAATGCCTGATCGTTCACCTGGATGAGGCGGGCCACACGATCGGCCAGGAATGGTACTCCTCATAGTACTGACACAGGAGGTCACCTTCGGGGCCCTGAGTGACTTCCTTCAATCAGGATGCCGCCGGTATTCATCTTGCGTTCACCTTGACGCGGTTGTTGCGACATTTTCAAACCCTAGCGTCATCCCTGTACCAAGGACCGCAACGGCGGCTCCAGGAGATCACTCGAAAAGGATGTGCCGTGACGAACCGTCTCGCCAAGATCACTGCCCTGGCTGCTATTAGCGCCATCTCCCTCACCGCTTGTGGCGCCAACGGCGACAAGGGCTCCAGCTCCGCCTCGTCATCCGAGGCCACTTCGGCTGCTGCTTCCGCCGCCAGCTCGGCGAACAACGCTGACGCCGCCTCGTTCAAGCCGGCCTGCCCCGGTGGCAACATCTCCGGCGCTGGCTCCTCGGCTCAGCTGAACGCCATCAACCAGGTCATCTCTGACTACAAGGCCGCTTGCTCCTCGGCCACCATCAACTACTCCCCCACCGGCTCCGGCGCCGGTGTGAAGTCCTTCATCGGCAAGCAGACCGACTGGGCCGGCTCCGACTCCGTCCTCAACAAGGACAAGGGCGAGCCTGACAAGGCCAAGCAGCGCTGCAACGCTGATCCGTGGCACCTCCCGATGGCTGCCGGCCCGATTGCCGTGGTCTACAACGTTGACGGGGCCAAGGATCTGACCCTCTCGACCCCGACCCTCGCCAAGATCTTCTCCGGCGCCATCAAGAAGTGGGACGACCCGGCCATCAAGAAGGAGAATCCCTCCGCCAAGCTGCCCTCCGCCCAAATCGAGGTCTTCTACCGTAAGGACGAGTCGGGCACCACTGACAACTTCACCAAGTTCCTCAACAAGGCCGCTGGTGACATCTGGACCGAGAAGCACTCCAAGACCTGGAAGGGCGCTGGCAAGGGTGCCGACAAGTCGGCCGGCATCGCTCAAGCTGTCAAGGAGACCAAGAACTCGATCTCCTACGACGAGTGGTCCTACGCCACCAAGAACAAGCTCGACATGGCTGCCATCGACAACGGCAACGGCCCGGTCAAGTTGACCGGTGAGTCCGCTGGTAAGGCCATCTCGGCCGCCAAGGTCGCCGGCCAGGGCAACGACCTGCAGCTCGAGCTCCAGTACAAGGACACCCCGGCTGGCGTGTACCCCGCCGTTCTGGTGACCTACGAGATCGCTTGCTCCAAGGGCCAGGATGCCGGCAAGACCGCCCTCCTGAAGGACTTCCTCTCCTTCTACGCCTCCGAGCAGGAGCAGAAGAAGATCCAGGACCTCGGTTACGCTCCGCTGCCTTCCGATGTTGCCTCGAAGGTTCTAACCGCCGCTCAGGCTCTCTCCTGATTGACTTCGCCCGGGTAATTTGGTCCCGGTGCTCTGGGGCGGGAGGACGCACGACGTCCTCCCGCCCCAACCCACGAAAACAACCATGAACGCGACGAAGGAAGCCCATGGCTGAAACCACATCGACGGCGCAGCGGAAGCCAACAGCCGCGTCTCGCATGAAGCCGGTGTCCAGGGTCGGGGACAGGATTTTCGCCGGCGCCTCGTCGGTCATCGCCATTGCGCTGGCCATCATCGTCATCCTGATGTTCATCTTCCTCATCAAGACGGCGGCACCGACCCTGTCGGCCAACACCGACAACTTCTTCACCTCTCGTGCCTGGACGACCGACCAGAATCCGCCGGCCTTTGGTATTCAGGCCTTGCTGTGGACGACGGTCATCTCGTCCCTGCTCGCACTGCTCATCGCAGTTCCCCTCTCGGTAGGCATCGCCCTGTTCATCACCCAACTGGCGCCCAAGAAACTCGCCAGCCCCGTCGCCTTCGTCGTCGATCTGCTGGCCGCTGTGCCCTCGATCGTCTTCGGCCTGTGGGGCGGCATCGTCTTCGGGTCGTCGGGCATCGTCAATGGTCTGCGTCACGTCATCATCGCGGTACTCGGCTGGATCCCGATCTTCTCGGAGGACCCGGCCTGGTCCTCCGCCACCGGCACGGTCTACCTCGCCAGCCTGGTGCTGGCCATCATGATCCTGCCGATCATCACCGCCGTCAGCCGCGACGTCATGACCCAGACCCCGCACGATCAGATCGAGGCTGCGCTGGCCCTGGGGTCGACGCGCTGGGAAGTCATCAAGCTCGCAGTGCTCCCCCACTCCCGCTCCGGAATCATCTCTGGAGCCATGCTCGGTCTGGGACGTGCCCTCGGCGAGACGCTGGCCGTCACCCTGATCCTGCAGACGATCAGCCCCATGGCCCTCAAGCAGAAGCTCAACCTGTCGATCTTCGTCGGCGGCGAGACCTTCGCCTCGAAGATCGCCGGTAACTTCTCCGAGGCCATCAGCGACCCCACCTCGTTGGGTGCCCTGGTGGCGTCGGCCCTGGCCCTGTTCGTCATCACCTTCGTGGTCATGATCGCGGCGAAGGGAGTCAAGCGATGAGCGCCACCACCCCTGATCACATCCCCGCACACTCCGAGGGGGCGCCCGAGGTCGGCAAGCTGGACCTCTCCCGTCCGTCCGGCAAGCGGACCACGAAGAGCGGTTGCGCCTCGGTCTTCATGATCGTCGCCACCCTGCTTGCCGTCATCCCGCTGGTCTGGTTGTTGTTCGCGGCCATCCGACGCGGTATCGGCTCCCTCTTCCATGCCTCCTGGTGGACCCACTCGATGGACCCGGCCTGGGATTTCGTCGAGCAGGGGGCCATCCACGCCCTCGTCGGAACCATCGAGATCGGTCTCATCACCTCGATCATCTCCGTGCCGATCGCTCTGCTGACCGCCATCTTCCTGGTGGAGTACGCGCGGGGCACCAAGATCGCCAAGGTCGTCAGCTTCGCCGTCGACGTCCTGACCGGTGTACCGTCCATCGTCGCGGCCCTGTTCATCTTCGCCATGGTCGTCACCACCCTCGGCGGTACTCAGTCGGCCTGGGCATCCTCCCTGGCCCTCATGATTCTCATGGTGCCGACGGTGCTGCGATCCACCGAGGAGATGCTCAAGCTGGTGCCGGACTCGTTGCGCGAGGCCTCCTTCGCCCTGGGCGTCTCCAAGTGGAAGACAATCATGAAGGTCGTTCTGCCGACCTCGATGACCGGCATTCTCACCGGCGTCGTGCTCGGCCTGGCCCGAGTCATGGGAGAGACGGCACCGCTCATCGTGTTGCTGCAGTTCAACACTGAGTTGACCTTCAACCCGTCGACCCCGAACTTCGCAACCCTGCCAACCGTCATCACGAACGCCTACACCCAGGGCGGCGTGGACACCCCGGTCGTCTGGGGCGCTGCGATCACCCTGATCATCCTCGTCATGGGACTCAACCTCATTGCCCGTGGCATCTCCCGCCGCTACATGCGTCGCATGGGCAAGTGACACGAAAGAGAGCTGAATATGGCAAAGCGGATCGAGGTCAAGGACCTCAACATCTACTACGGCTCCTTCCACGCCGTTGAGTCGGTGAACCTGACCGTCGAGCCCCGTACCGTGACGGCCTTCATCGGCCCGTCCGGCTGTGGCAAGTCGACGGTGCTGCGGACCCTCAACCGCATGCACGAGGTCATCCCCGGTGCCTACTGCACCGGCAAGGTGGAGCTCGACGGCGTCGATCTCTACGGCAAGGGCGTCGACCCGGTGGCCGTGCGACGCAATATCGGCATGGTTTTCCAGCGAGCGAACCCGTTCCCGGCGATGTCGATTCGCGACAACGTCGTGGCCGGTCTGAAGCTCAATGGCGTGCGCGACAACAAGCTGCTCGACGAGGCCTGCGAGAAGTCACTGCGCGGCGCCAACCTGTGGGACGAGGTCAAGGATCGCCTGGAGCGCTCCGGTGCCTCCCTGTCTGGTGGTCAGCAGCAGCGTCTGTGCATCGCCCGCGCCATCGCCGTCGAGCCGGAGGTCCTCCTCATGGACGAGCCCTGCTCGGCCCTGGACCCGATCTCGACCCTGGCCATCGAGGACCTCGTCGGAGAGCTCAAGGAGCGCTTCACCGTGGTCATCGTGACCCACAACATGCAGCAGGCCGCTCGTGTCTCCGACCAGACCGCCTTCTTCAACCTCAAGGCCCAGGGTGAGCCCGGCCGCCTCGTCGAGATCGACCGCACCGACAGGATCTTCTCCAACCCAAAGGAGAAGGCCACCGAGGATTACATCTCCGGTCGTTTCGGCTGAGTCGGCCCACACGTCATCGTGCGGCCCCGGGGTAGACGTCCCCGGGGCCGCGTCGTCTTCTTCCGTTGGCACGGGGTTGTGCACCTGACGTCGCGGTATCCCTGCGTTTGACCGACCTAAAAGTGGATTTGTCCCGCGTCGCAATCTCGTCAATGACCACGGTGTCGACCGACGACACATCGCGGTCATGGGGTATTGGAAACAGGGCAGCGCGGGAAAGTAGGGGGGCCGAATTCCAGTTGTGAGGCACTGCTAAGATGACTGCGTCCGGCGTAGGGAACCCCGTGTGAATCGGGGGCTGACGCGCAGCGGTAAGGCGGACGAACGGGCAGACAAGCCACTGGGTAACCGGGAAGGCACCCGTTCGGTTGAGGCCAAGTCCGAAAACCTCGCGGACCGCATCTGACCGACGGCCGCGCGATTCGGCCCTGACGAGGACGGCTTTCCCTTGGCTCGACCCCTTCACCACCGTACCCCGGCTCGTTTGGCCCTGCTCGTGGCTCTCCTCGTGCTCACGCCGGTACTCTCAATTGCCTTTGGCGCCGCGCCGGTACCCATCGATCAGGTCATGGGAGTACTGGCCGACCATTGTGGCATTCCCATTCACGTGACCTGGGACTCCATTACCGACGCGATTGTCTGGCAGAACCGCATGCCCCGCATCGTCACCGGGCTCGGCGTCGGGGCGACCCTCGGTGTCGCCGGAGTCGCCCTCCAGGCCGTGGTTCGCAACCCCCTCGCTGAACCCTACGTACTCGGCGTGAGCGCGGGAGCCTCGTCGGGAGCTGCCGCGGCGATCATCATCGTCGGCGTCACATCGTCATTCGCAGTAGCCGGGATGGCCTTCCTGGGAGCGCTGCTGTCGACCGCGATCGTGTTGCTCATGGGCGGCGCCCGGAACTCGTCGACGCTGCGTCTCGTCCTCGCCGGCCTCGCGGTGGGATTCATCTTTCAAGCCGTCACCAATTTCATCATCTTCTCCTCCGACTCGGCCGAGACTGCACGCGCGGTGATGTTCTGGACCCTCGGTGATCTGTCTCGAGCCAGCTGGGGGCAGGGATGGACGAGCGTCGTCGTGGCGATCGTGCTCACCGTACTGCTGTGGGCATGTGCCCCATGGCTCGACGCGTTGGCGTCCGGGGATTCCACGGCCACCGCAGTCGGGATCGACCCGGCCGTCATCCGTGTGCTGCTTCTCGTCCCCGTATCGGCTGGGGTGGCCATGGCGGTGGCGATCTCCGGCGGCATCGGTTTCGTCGGACTGGTCATCCCCCACCTCATGCGATCCTTCATCGGTCATGGCCACCGTCGGTTGGTGGTCTCCTCGGCGATGGCCGGAGCCGTCTTCCTGATGTGGGCCGACACCTTCTCACGCACCGTGTTCAGCCCAGCCGAACTGCCCATCGGAGTCATCACGGGTCTGCTCGGCGCGCCGTTCCTCCTCGTGTTGGTGCGACGGGAGGCGATGGCATGATCACCGCCTCCGACTTGATCATTCGCCGGGGACAGCGGGTTGTCCTCGACAGCGTCGATCTTTCAGCGGATCAGGGCATGACGATCGGGGTCGTCGGCCCCAATGGCGCAGGAAAGTCGACCTTGTTGTCTGCGCTGTACCGCAACGTCGCGATTGCCTCCGGACGTGTCACCGTCAACGACCATGACCTCTCAGCCATGAGTCGCCGTGAGATTGCGCGCGAGGTCGCCGTCGTCTCGCAGATTCCCGATCAAGCCCTGCCACTGACAGTCCGCGACACCGTCGCCCTGGGACGACTCCCCCACCGATCCCTCATGGGGTATGGGGACGCGACCGATCGCGACATCGTCGACAATGCCCTGACGAGAACGGACCTGACAGGTCTCGCGGACCGACTCGTCACCCAGTTGTCCGGCGGGGAACGTCAGAGGGTTCTCGTCGCCCGGGCCATCGCCCAGCAGGCCGGCCATCTGCTGCTCGACGAGCCCACCAATCACCTCGACATCGGCCATCAGTTCGCCCTGCTCGACCTCGTCAAGACCATTGACGCCACCACCGTCATCGTGCTCCACGATCTCAACCTGGCAGCTCGAGCATGCGACCAATTGGTGTTGCTTGATCAAGGTCGCCTCGTCGCCTCCGGCCCTTGCGAGGAAGTCCTGCAACCCGACCTGCTGTCACCGATCTACCGAGTCGACGTGGACCGCATTTCCCACAACGGCCACATCCATCTTCTGTTCAATCCACCACGATGAAGGAGAACACCATGTCCATCCTCCGCGCTGGCCGAGCGACTCGCGCAGCAGCGGCAGCCCTCGCGGGACTGTGCGCTCTGCCCATGAGCGCCTGTGCTGGCTCCTCAACCGAGAAGTCTTCTCCGTCAGCCTCGTCGTCCTCAACACCGGCGAGGACAGTCATGAGCTGCACCGAGAAACTCAGCTTCACCGACGCCCCCAAGCGGGTCATCATGCTGGGAGATATCGATGCCTCGACCATGGCGGCACTCGGCGTGCTTGACCACGTGATTGGTCGCGCCGGACACATCAAGGAAGACGCCTTCGACGCCGACACACTGGCCAAGCTCAAGGCCATTCCGCAGGTCGCTTCCCAAGAACTCGACACTGGCGGCGCCAAGGTGTCCACCGAGACCATCCTCAACCAGCATGCGGATCTGGTCATCGGCTACGACACCGGCGTCGACCGCGCAGCTCTGCGCAAGGCCGGAGTCAAGACGTACAGCCCTGACGCCATGTGTCCTGACAAGGCTCCCGCATCACCGGCCACCTTCTCCCTCGTCACCCAGGAGGTGACGAAACTCGGAGACATCTTCAACGTCGCCGACAAGGCCAAGGAGGCCAACAAGAACCTCGAGGGCAAGATCAAGAAGATCGAGTCCCAGGCTGGGTCGGGCACCAAAGACAGTGCGGCTGCCCTGTACGTCACTCCTGGTAGCACCGAGTTCTACACCTACGGATCGTCCAGCATGGTTCAGCCCATCTTGGAGGCGAACGGGTTGAAGAACCTCTATAGCGGCAATTCCAAACGCGTCTTCGATGCGACCATGGAGGATGTGTTGCACAAGAACCCGAAGTGGATCGTGCTACTTGCCGGTACCGGAGATGCCTCGAAGGTTGAGCCAACCTTTCTCGGCTTCAAGGGAGCCAAGGAGCTTGACGCCGTCAGGAATGGCCACGTCGTCGTGCTGCCGTTCTCTCTAACTGACCCGCCGACTCCATCGTCCATCACAGGCGCCGAGATGCTGCACGAGCTGATGGAGAAGAAGTGACCTCACTGACACCACGACAACTTCTACAGGCATGGGACGCCCAGCAGAAGGTGTACATCGAGTTCCGCGAGGAACGCACCCGCTGCATGATGGACGTCCTGGCAGGGCTGGCCAGGGAACTCGACCACCCGTTGCGCGTCCTCGACGTGTGCTGTGGACCTGGATCCTTGTCGAACGCCGTCACGCAGAGATTTGGTGACGCCAGCTGCGTGGGGATCGATCGCGACCCGGTGCTCATGCGGTTGTTCCGCGAGACGACGCCACACCCGGATCGAATTGAGATCGTCGATGTCGACCTACGGGAGCCCGGATGGGCGGCCCGGTGGGCTGAGGAACCCTTTGATGCCGCTGTCAGCGCGACGGCCCTGCACTGGTTCGAACCCGATGAGTTGACGAGGGTGCACCAGGACATCGCCTCAGTGCTGGCCCCTGGCGGGATCCTGCTCAATGCCGATCATCTCTTCTTCGACAAGGCCACTGAGCCTTTCCTGGCTGAATTGGCCCCGGCAGAACGAGACCGCACCGAGGCTCAAATGCGACACGACGGGTCAATGTCCTGGCAGGAATGGTGGGACGCAGCCTTGGCCATGCCTGGATGGGAGTCCGAGGCCGAGGAGTTCCGACGCCGTTGGGCGGACAAGGACATCTCTCGGAAGGTCAGCGCCGAGTTCCATCTCGCCTCGATGCGCGCGGCCGGATTCACCGAGACTGCTCAGGTCTGGCAGTGGTTTGACGATCGAATCTTGTTGGGGCGGATGCCGATGTGACGACTGTGGGCGGGGGCTATTCCCCGCCCACAACTGCCTTCAAGACCAATCGTGTACTGCTTGGCGATGACGCGCCGGTCCAGCTTCACGCGGCTGCGGTTGCAAAGGAACAGCATGCGGCGGTGTGTTAGGCGATTGGACTGTAGTCAGAGAGAATTCGGATTGGCCCGCTCCTCCAAGACCCTTGTGACACCCCCTGACCGCGCCCTAGGCGCACTGGAAGTGTGCGAACAATGGCCCTGCATCAAAAGGCCATGGGCCCGAATGAGGGGCTCCCGATCACTCCGACATCAGGCCTCGCCGTCGAAGAAATCCTCGTCTATCTCGAACATGGTGAACTCGCGGTACTTCTGAACTGCAACGCCGTAGTCCATCATGAGGGAGGTCAGCTTCACTCCATCAATGAGGACGATCCGGCCGTGACGGTACGCCGTGGCAGTTGCCACTGCAGCTGCCACGAAGCGGGATGTCGTGATGAATACCCCCAGCGTGGCCCCATGAGAGTCGAGGGCTCCGATGAAGTTCCTGATCTCCGGGCTACCGACGATGGACGTGTCCGCGTATCTCTTTGCCTGGACGTAGACATTCGTCAGCCCGAGGGCATCCTGGCTGATGATGCCGTCGATACCGCCATCGCCGGACTTCCCCACATGCTTTTTCTCACCATGACTACCGCCGTACCCCATGGCCCACAGCAGCTCGATGACGGCCTTTTCGAAGAACTCAGGTGTGGACTCCTGCAGTCGACGCCGCAGCTTGGTCTCGACCTCTGAGTTGTAACTCGACACCAGCCCCTCGACACCCTCGATGGGGTCAACACTTTCTTCTTCGTCGATTACGGCAACAGCACTACCTACCGTCCTCACTGCGCGACGGTCGCTAATCTCTTGCTGATACCTGACCCAGTCTGGCCACTCGAGCATGTCAGACTCGGAGTAGGAGGACAGGCCTCGAGCATCGACAGTCCTGCCGTTCTCCGTTATGGCATAGGTGCCCCGTCTGGGACGAGTCAGCAGTCCGGCGAGGTTGAGCGCGGAGCAAGCCCATCCGACCCGGTTGTAGTACCTCCTCTGGCCGGACGCCAGAAGCTGCGACCGCGCGGCTTCGCTCAGGCCGGCGGCATCCGCAGCCAATTCCCTGATCTCGAAGGATCGACGAGGAACTCCGTCAGCCAGCACCCGAAGAACTACCGGACGGAATTCATCAATCGTGGGCACCAAATCATCGTCCGTCACTTCACTCATATCTCGTCCATGGCTCGATAGATCGCATTACGAACCGAACGCTATCCCGAAACAGGATCAGCGCGAGGAGAACCCGCGACGATGCTGGCCGGGGAATAACCCCACCCAAAAATCACCCGACGCTGTCAAACTCCTTGTCAAGGCCGAGGAGGGCGTTCTCAACGACCTCAGGCAGGGCTGGGTGGATCCAGTACTGCCCCCGTGCCATCTCACCGACCGTCTGGCCGGCGCTCATCCCCTGAATGCAGGCCTGGATGAGGGTCGACGCCTGCGGACCGATGATGTGGGCACCCAGCAGCGTCCTCGTCCCCGGGTCACCCAACAGCTTGACACAGTGCCCCTCGTCCTCCATCGCCCAGCCATAGGCGACGTCCGCGTACTCCTGAACGTACTTGGTGTACGGTATCTCGGACTGCAACAAACTCTGTTCGCTCGCACCCACCGAGGCGACCTGCGGATTCGAGAACACCGCATGAGGCACGAATCGATGATCAGAACTGGCCAGGTCGTCAGGGTGTAGCAGATTGTGGCGCACCACTCGGGCCTCGTGGTTGGCGACGTGCTTGAGCTCCCAGTGCGAGCAGACGTCGCCGAGGGCCCAGATGTGTTCAACATTGGTTCGCTGGTGCTCATCGACGACCACGAATCCGTCGTCGTCGACGTCAACCCCGG
Organism: Cutibacterium avidum 44067; assembly: GCF_000367205.1. Lineage (NCBI taxonomy): Bacteria > Bacillati > Actinomycetota > Actinomycetes > Propionibacteriales > Propionibacteriaceae > Cutibacterium > Cutibacterium avidum. The sequence continues at coordinate 1,932,722 of NC_021064.1, forward strand.
CAGCCGGAAGGTTGAGACGGTCACCGTTGGGCACCCGACCCATGGCATTGAGGACGACGTCGGCCGGATAGTCGTAGTCGACCCCGTCACCGTCAACCGTCAGGACCACGAGGTGACCACCCGGATCACGATCGATGCCCACCAATCCCTCGGACATCCGCAGCCTCACGCGGTGACCAATCTGGTCGGTGAACCGCTGCGAAATCTCCTGGTCCTCATGACGCAGCATCCTCCCGGACCGATTGATGACGGTGACGCTGGATCCCAGCGCGGAGAAGATGTGGGCGAACTCAGCGGCAATGAATCCACCACCGAGAATCACCAGACGGTGGGGCAACTCCTCCAACCTCATGATGGTGTCGGAGGTGTGGATCGACCCCGCCAGGCTCGGGCCGTCGAGACCGAGGACATCAGGGACACGCGGGCGCGACCCTGCCGCCAGGACGATCTGGTCAGCAGTGATGCGAGTGTCCCCGACCTCGATGGTGTGGGGATCGACGAACTTCGCCTCGTCGGTGTAGACGTCGATGTTCTCCAGCCCCTGGCGGTACTCGAGCCCACCTCGAGAAATGGGATCAATGCGTCCGAAGATTCGGTCACGGATGGAGGTGAAGGATGCCCCGCAGAACTGCAGATTGACCCCCAGCTTGGCTGCCTCGGACGGCGAGGTCGCAAGGTCCGCCGGGAGCACGAACATTTTCGTCGGTATGCAGCCGACATTGAGGCAGGTGCCCCCGAAGGTGCCCGAGTCGATGATGGCGGCGCGTCGGTCGGCAAATTCCTCGTCCAGGATCGTGTTTCCCGAGCCCGAACCAATGACGACGATGTCGTAGTGCTCCATGAGCCTAGTTTGTCATCCCGAGCTATGACAGATCGCCCCAACCCGCCGCCGGCGTCGCATGACAGCCTCACGGATCCCTGATTCTCGCATCTGGCATGTATGGTGATCGCCAGACCGCACCCAGGATCCGCCGGATTCACCGGACCATCCCCCGCGGTCCCGTCCCCTCGGGGACATGTTCGTAGAACCCACCCCAGGGCTGCCCACTGACTCCCCTGTAGGTCCGGTGACATGCCGCGATTCGGCACGATGCCGGATCCCAACCCAGGAGCGGAATGTTCACCCTCACCTCAACGCCCGTCACCTTCGTCGGGCTCCTCATCCTCTTTGCATGGTCACTCGTGTGGTCGGTGCGGGACGCCATCAAGGCGCCCACCGTCGTCACGAAGATCTCCACATGGGTCCACGTCGTGATGGCGGTCACCATGATCCTCATGGTGCCCAAGTCATGGTGGAAACCTCTCGTCTCCGCCATTGGCGGACCAACCACTCCGATCGTCGTCTTCGCCATCTGTACGGCCTGGATGGTCTTCATGGCCGCCTGGCGATCCTCGTGGTCGTCATGGGGTCATGCCGCCATGTTCGCCGCGATGGTCTGGCACCTCGCCGCGATGCGCAAGATGTCCTCCCTCATGACGGCGTCCAAGCACTCCGGCATGGGAACCATGAATCATGGCGGAATGGACCACGGCATGAACCATGGCGGTATGGGTCACGGTATGAACGGCGGCATGGACCATGGAATGCAGACGACCATGAATGCCGCGATGCATGACTTCGCCGTCGTCGGGATCCCTCTCATGGTCGCCCTGCTGGCCCTGGCCATTGCCGGCCTGTGGCGAGCCATCAGCGGCGAGGCCGAGAACCCACGTAAGGTTCCCACCTGCCATGTGGTGGCCACCGAACCACTGGCGATTCGCCTCTCCGGCCTGGGTGATTTCGCGATGGCCTTCGGTATGTTCTGGATGAGCACCGGTCTGCTCACACCGATCATGCCGTTCATGGAGCATCTGCACCCCTGAGCAGCGTCTCAGGATATGGGCCGGCGTTTCATCTTTCTGATCATTGCTAGCGTCACACCCATGATGAACGGTTGGAGTCTCATTACCCGGCGCGCGGTCTGACCACGCACCGGAATCCAACAGCGCGCCCTCCTTCCACTTCCGGATGGAGGGCGTCGTCATGTGTACGCAATTGCCGAGGGGGAAACACGATGCCCACGCTGAGATCTGCCACCAGCACCACCGGACGCGCCATGGCTGGAGCCCGTGCTCTCTGGCGTGCCACCGGTACCAAGGACGATGAATTCGGACATCCCATCGTGGCGATCGCGAACTCCTTCACCCAGTTCGTCCCCGGACACGTCGGACTGCGTGACGTCGGCAAGATCGTCGCCGAGCAGGTCCGCGCCGCCGGTGGCGTCCCCAAGGAGTTCAATACCATTGCCGTCGATGACGGCATCGCCATGGGCCACGACGGCATGCTCTACTCCCTGCCCAGCCGTGAGCTCATCGCCGACTCCGTGGAGTACATGGTCAACGCTCACTGTGCCGACGCCCTCGTGTGCATCTCCAACTGCGACAAGATCACCCCCGGCATGTTGATGGCCGCCATGCGCCTCAACATCCCGACCATCTTCGTCTCCGGTGGCCCGATGGAGGCTGGGAAGGCCACATTGACCGACGGGGAGCACAAGCTCGACCTCATCGACGCCATGATCGCCGCCGGTGACGAGACCGCGGCCGACTCCGACGTCGAGATCATGGAGGCCAATGCCTGCCCGACCTGCGGGTCGTGTTCAGGCATGTTCACTGCCAACTCGATGAACTGCCTGACGGAGGCCCTCGGCCTCTCCCTGCCCGGCAACGGTTCCCTGCTGGCCACCCACTCGGATCGTCGCAAACTCTTCGAGACGGCCGGACGCACCGTCGTCTCCCTGGCCAAGTGCTGGTACGACGAGGACGACGCCTCCGTCCTCCCACGTTCCATCGCCACCAAGGCGGCGTTCCACAACGCCATGAGCCTTGACATCGCGATGGGAGGTTCGACGAACACCGTCCTGCACCTGCTGGCGGCCGCCCAAGAAGGCGAGGTCGACTTCACCATGGCTGACATCGACTCCCTGTCGCGCAAGGTTCCCCACCTGTGCAAGGTGGCGCCGTCGACCACCGTGTTCCACGTGGAGGACGTCCACCGCGCCGGCGGTGTGCTCAGCATTCTCGCCGAGCTGGATCGTGGCGGCCTGCTCGACACCGCCACCTCGACGGTGTGGTCCCCCGACGGCAACCCGACGACGATGGCCGTCGAGATTGCCAGTCACGACCTCATGTCCGACCCCGGCGAGGACGTCCGCACGCTCTACGCGGCCGCCCCGGGTGGGGTGCGCACCACCGAGATGTTTTCCCAGTCCTCGCGCTGGGCGAGCCTCGACACCGACCGTACGAACGGCTGCATCCGCGACATCGAGCACGCCTACTCCGCCGACGGCGGCCTGGCAGTGCTGTTCGGCAACATCGCCGAGCGCGGCTGCATCGTCAAGACCGCCGGCGTCGACGAGTCAATCCTCACCTTCTCCGGGCCTGCCGTCGTCTACGAGTCCCAGGACGACGCCGTCACCGGCATCCTGGGCAAGGAGGTCAAGGCCGGGGACGTCGTCATCATCCGCCACGAGGGCCCCAAGGGCGGCCCCGGTATGCAGGAGATGTTGTACCCGACGAGCTACCTGAAGTCGATGCACCTGGGCAGGGAGTGCGCCCTGCTCACCGACGGCCGGTTCTCCGGTGGCACGTCGGGCCTGTCGATCGGTCACGTCTCCCCCGAGGCCGCCTCCGGTGGTCTCATCGGCCTGGCCCGCGACGGGGACACCATCAGCATCGACATCCCCAACCGCACCATCAGCCTTGACGTCGATGACTCCGAGCTGGCCCGTCGTCGCGAGGAGGAGGAAGCCCGCGGAACCGACGCCTGGACGCCACACGCTGCCCGTTCGCGTCACGTTTCCACCGCCCTGAGCGCCTACGGGATGCTCGCCTCCTCCGCCGATCGCGGTGGAGTACGCGACCTGTCCCAGGTCCGTCCGGTGGCTGACTGAGGGGATCGCCAATGTCCGTCAGGAGTGACCAGGAATACCTGCGAGCCGTCCTGCGAGCACCGGTCTACGAGGTGGCCGAGAAGACCCCGCTCGAACCGATGCCCAACGTTTCCAAACGCCTCGACAACACCGTGCTGGTGAAGAGGGAGGACCGTCAGGCAGTCCACTCCTTCAAGATCCGCGGCGCCTACAACCGGATGCGCAACCTCACCGAGGGGGAGCGTCACGCCGGGGTGGTGACGGCTTCGGCCGGCAACCACGCCCAGGGCGTCGCCCTCTCGGGTGCCCGGCTCGCGGTCAAGGCCAAGATCGTCATGCCGAGACCCACTCCGACGATCAAGGTTGACGCGGTGCGCCAGCTCGGCGGCGAGGTGGTCCTGGCCGGGGATTCCTTCGACGAGGCCAAGGCCCACGCCCTCGAACTGGCCGAGAACGAGGGACTGACCTACGTCGCCCCCTTCGACGACCCGATGGTCATCGCTGGCCAGGGAACCATCGGCCTGGAGCTCATCCAGGAGGCGGCGGACGTCAACCGGATCTTCGTACCGGTCGGTGGTGGTGGTCTTGCCGCGGGGATCACCGTCCTCGTCAAGCAGCTCATGCCCCAGGTCAAGATCATCGGCGTGGAGCCGGCTGAGTCGGCTTGTCTGGCAGCCGCAATGGAGGCCGGTGAACCCGTCACCCTGGATCGGGTCTCGCTGTTCGCCGAGGGGGTCGCCGTTGCCCGGATCGGTGACGAGACCTTCCGCATCCTCAAGAACCATCTCGACGACGTCGTCACCGTCGACTCCGACGAAATCAGTGCTGCCGTCAAGGACCTCTTCGACGACGTGCGTGCCGTCGCCGAGCCGGCCGGTGCCGTCGCGCTGGCCGGGCTCAAGAAGTACGTCCGCGCCCACGACGTCCACGGAGAGCAGCTCGCCGCCGTCCTCAGCGGGGCGAACCTCAACTTCGGGTCGCTGCGTCACATCGCAGAACGCGCCGAGATCGGTGGGCGTCGCGAGGGGATGTTCGGAGTCATCATCGACGAGCGTCCGGGAGCCTTCCTGGACTTCTGCCGACTGTTGGGTGACCGCATGGTCACCGAGTTCAATTATCGACTTGCTGACGACGACTCCGCTGCCATCTTCGTCGGCGTGCAGTTGGCCCATCGCGACGAACGCTCCGAGATCGTCGAGATCTTGAGCAGTGCCGGGCACCTCGTCGTCGATCTGTCCGACGACGAGGCGGCCAAGACCCATGTCCGTTACATGGTCGGTGGGCACCCGTCACGTTCCGTCGGGGAGAAGGTCGTCTCCTTCGTCTTCCCCGAGTCGCCGGGAGCGCTGACCCACTTCCTCACCACCCTGGGCACCCGGTGGAACATCTCCCTGTTCCACTACCGTTCCTTCGCAATGGACACCGGTCGGGTGCTGGCCGGGTTCGAGGGTGCGGCTGACGACCCGGACCTGCCGACTCACCTCGACGACATCGGGTACCCGTGGAATGACGTCTCGGACTCCCCCTCGTATCAGATGTTCCTCCGGGAGCGTTGAGAGCTACGTGGAAGACTTGTGACATGACTGAGAAGGATGCGACTCGCGACGAACGCCCGTGGGCACTGGTGAGCGGGGCCAGTGGTGGCCTGGGGCAGGCATTCAGCCGTCACCTGGCCAGCTGCGGAACCAATCTCGTCCTGACCGGACGCCGTCAAGACGTCCTCGACGACCTTGCCACCAAACTCACCACCCGATACGGGATCCGCACCATCGTCCGTCCCTGCGACATCGCCTCGGCATCCGAGCGGTTGACCCTGGTGGAGGACATCGCCGGGCGCGGCATCATCATCGACACCCTCGTCAACAACGCTGGGTTCGGTGCAGCTGGCCGGATCGCCGAGACCGACCCGGTTCGTCAGACCTCCCAGGTAGAGGTCAACTGTGAGGCCGTCGTCCACCTGTGCGGTCTGCTGCTGCCGGGCATGATCGCGGCCAAGCAGGGGTCGATCATCAATGTCGCCTCCACCGCTGCCTTCCAGCCCATCCCCCAGTTCGCCACCTATGCGGCGTCGAAGTCCTTCGTGCTGTCCTTCACGAAGGCGCTGTGGGCCGAGACCAATGGCACCGGGGTGCGGGTCACGGCGGTCTGTCCTGACCCGACGGAGACCGGATTCTTCGACGTCGCCGGTGTGCCGAGGATGGGAGCTGGAACGCGTCGTCAGCCCGACGATGTGGTGCGTACTGCCTTCGACGCTCTGGCCCGTCATCGTCCCTACGCCATCGACGGATTCATCAACCGCGCCGTCGCACGGTTGGCTCCACACCTGCCACCGCGTCTGGTGATGACTGAGGCGGAGAAATACCTCAAGATCTGACGACTACTTCGCCGTCACAACCTTCTCGTCAGCGATGCGGTTTCCTTCCCGGATCACCACGTCATACTCCCCCTTGGGTATGGTGACGGTGGCGCTCCACGGGCGCCACCTGTCACCGTCAGTGGCCGAGATGTTGATCTGCCCGCTGGTGACCATCTGATTGCCCTGGGGGGACCTCACTTCGTACGTCATGACGGAAACCGTCGGCTGGGCGAGACCGCTGATGGTGATCTTGCCGGACGGCACATCAGCACCGGCCTGTGGCGTGTCAACCCATACCCGGGCGCACTGAGCAAGACCTTCGTCGACGAAATCCGTGGCGGGCTTGCCAATGATCGGTAGGTTCGGCGAACCATCAACGAGGATTCGCACCGATTTGTCACCGGTGCGGTCACCGACGGCCGCCGTGGCGGTCACGACGAGCTGCTGGATGGCCCTTTGCACCTGTTCACCATTCTTGAACTGGCTGAAGGCGGACGCCGACAGGTCGATGGTGATGCGTTTTCCCTTGACCGATGCCCGGTTCACCTGGCCAGCTGCCCACCCGGATGTGTAATTCGGGTCGAGGGGCGCGACGTTGAGAACCGCCCCAACTGCCGTTCCCAACAGGTCGCCGAGGGTCGGCAGGTCACGCAGCTCACGGTGGATGAGCCCGTCGTCACGACCCAGGTAGAAGACATCCAACCCAGTCTGAACGGTCGGCAGGGACTGGTCGCTGGCCTGCGGAGTTCGGGCAGCAGGTGCCGCTTCCGAATCGCTCGTCGTCGAACTGTGATTCGAGCCCAGCAGGGGGGACAGAATGCCAAGCCCCAGTGCCACCAGACAGGCCAGGGCGACGATCCAGTTGGCGGGAAGGCCACGACGCGGTCTCCGGGAAATCTGAGAGGTGATGGCGTCATAGCCGGAGTTCGGACGGATCGACTCCATGATGGTTTCCAGGGCCGAGCGCACGACCGCCTCGACCCTGGGATCGGCGTGGCCGGGATTCGTGTGGGAATCAGGACGCAACGTCTCACCGATGGCAGTCAGACCCTTCGTCTCGTTGTTGTGAACGCCATTGACGCTCATGCCCAGGGTCTCGGCGATCTCGTCGTCTGACAGATCTGCTGTCGCGAATTTGAGGACCAGCACCTCACGCTGTCGGGCCGGCAGCCCCCGCAGACACCAGTACGCCAACTCGTCGGGGGCTTGGGGAGGAGTTGTGTCTCGTTCTGCCGGTTGTCGGCCCCTGGCCTTGTTCACGACGGCGGTGCGCAGATACGACACGGCATGCTGATGGGAATGCAACCGCGGATCGCGCCGGTAACTGGTGACAAAGGCTGCGATGACGGCAGCCTCGGCCACCCGCTGGTCTGCCAGCAACAGGGTGGCCAACCTGACGAAGGCGTCCCACTCCTCTTGGTAGAGCTGGGGAAGCCAATCATCATGGGATTCGGAGAAGGAACCCTTCATGTCAGATGCCGGCATACGAATGCAAGCCGTTGAAGATCAGGTTGACGCCGATGAAGTTGAACCAGAAACAGGCCACACCGATGATCGCGATGATGGCAGCCGGGCGTCCGCGCCATCCGGCTGTGGAGCGGGCGTGCAGGTAGGCCGCGTAGACCACCCAGGTCACCAGGGACCAGGTCTCCTTGGGGTCCCATCCCCAGAACCGACCCCATGCGTAGTCAGCCCAGATTGAGCCCGCCGCGATGGTGAAGGTCCAGATCGGAAAGCCGATGGCATGTGCACGGTAGGCCAGGGTGTCCATGGACTCCGGGGAAGGAAGCTTGGCGAGCAATCCCCTGACGGGAATTCCAGTCCGCTCAGCCTTCGCCCGGGCGTTCATCGAGATGAGATACATGATCGAGGCAATGGCACCGACGTTGAGCGCAGCAGCAGCAATACAAGCCGCGACAATGTGGATGACGAACCACACCGAGTGCAGGGCCGGGACCAGCGGCGCGACGGCCACGTAGAACACGGTGGCCGCCAGACCATTACCAACGGCCAGCAACAGGGTGACGGCAATGCCCATCCACCTGACCTGGCGGACGGCGACGAGGACGAGGTACGCGATGACGACGAAGAGCAGCGCCGAGGTGACGAACTCGTACATGTTGCCCCAGGGCAGCCGATGTGCCGCGATACCACGGCAGACGACGCCGATGGTCGCGCAGATGGCACCCAGGACGGTGAGGTTGAGGCCCATCCTCCCCCACGTCTCGGATCTCAGCCGCGCCTTGTGGCTGGGGTGCTCGACCCCGCGAACACTGGCCCATTCCACGACGTGAGTCAGGAAGGCAAGCATGTAGAGCACCGCCGCGGTGACGATACCGACGGCCGACAGATTCTCCACACTCACGACTGGGCCTCCTTGATGTCGCCTGACATGCTATCTCCGTGTACCGCAGCCAGCAGAGAGTTTACATCGTCCACCGCACCGGATCGGGAGTCACTGCGGTCCAGGCCACCGATCTCCACCTTCAAGCCCTCCTCGATGGGCGTCATTCTCATCCACACCCGTCGCGACCGTGAGAACAGACTCAAGCACAGACCGGCCACTGAGAGCAGCACGGACAGGAAGGTCAGCGGTAGACCAGGGGTCTGGGACACCTGGATCTTGGCCCAGCGCTGCCAGCCGTTGAACTGGATCGATCCTCTGCCGTCGGGCAGCTTGTATCCCTGCCCCGGCGACAGCACGAATCGGGACTTCTCCTTGCCGTTCGTCACCTGGGTCATGCCGGTCGTGTCAAGGGTGTAGATGTTCGACGGAACACCCGTCTCGCCGGCCGGTTTGCCGTACCAGGCGGTCAGGTACAGCTGCGGGTTGAGGGCATCTGGGAAGAGGGAGGTCGGGCCACCAGCCGTGATCGTGCCGGTCGGTAGGAAGAATCCCTGGAAGGCCAGACGATCCGGGCGGGCGTCGGGGGCCTTGATGACACCAACGGACTTGAAGTTGCCGTCCTGAGGCAGGAAGACCACAGGACCCGAATAGGCGACCTTGCCATTTCCGTCGCGGACGAGAACGTCTGCGGCGTAGCCATGGCCCAGCAGATGGACCTTGGTCGAGCCGATCCGCAGCGGGTGATTGACCTGCAAGTCTCGAGTCTCGGTCGTGCCGTCCACGGTGAGGTCGACGGTGGCGTCGAAGCTGCGAGCAGCACCACGCTGAACCGTGCCGGTCTCGAAGGAGGCTGTGAACTTGCGCAGCTTCATGGAGAACGGGGCCAGATCGTCGGTGTCGACCATCGACCCTGCCTTGAACTCGTCGTACTGGGTGATGTTGTTGGAGAATCCCTGACCCTCGACGACAACCGAGGTTCCCTTGAATCCCCACAGGGTGTTCCAACCGACACCAACGAGCAGGAGAACCAGAAAGACGTGGAAGATCAGGTTGCCCGTCTCGCGGTGGCGTCCGGCCTCGGCACGAATGGAGCCATCGTCGTCAACGACGAACCGGTACCGTCGGACTTTCAACCACTCCCGGGCTCGCTTGTCGACCTCCTCGGCCGAGTCAGAGGTGGTCGTCGAGGCATGGGCTGCCAACCGGTCCAGCCTGGCGGGCACGCGAGGAGGCTGCCGGCGCAAGGCCTTCACGTGACTGATGATGCGCGGAATGATGCAGCCGATGAGGCTGATGAACAGCAGCAGGTAGATCGCCGAGAACCACACCGAGGTGTAGACGTGGTACATCCCCAGCGGCCGGTAGATGCGATCCAGGGTGGGGTGGTTGGCGGCAAAGTCGGAGACCTTGATCGCGCTGTTTGCGGTCTGCGGCACCATCGACCCCGGGATGGCTGCCAGGGCCAGCAGGAACAGCAGGATGAGGGCCGTCCTCATGCTCGTCAGCTGACCCCACAACCACCGCATGGATGCGCCGAAACCGAGTCCGCCGCTCCCACGAGCCGGGGTCGAGCTCCTCGGATCCGTCACTTTCGCGTCCTTCACGGAATCACCCATCAGATCACCGCCCCGAACTTGGCCGCCCAGGTTCTCAGCATCGCCATTATCGACTCCCACCACCCGGTGACCAACAGCACGCCTATGGCCATCATGAGCACTCCTCCGACACGCTGCACGACGTGTTGGTGGGCACGTACCGCGTCGACCGTGCGACCGATCCACACCAGAGCCGCAGCGGCAGCGATGAACGGGATACCCAGCCCCAACGAATAACAGGTGGCCAGTACTGCCCCACGAACAGCGGATCCTTGGGTCAATGACAGTCCGTAGACCACCGAGAGGGCCGGTCCGATGCACGGGGTCCAGCCCAGCCCGAAGACGACTCCCAGGATCGGCGCAGCAGCCAGTCCCGCTCGGGGAAGGCGATGGATTCGCAGTTCGCGTCGTCCCAGCGGTACAAGGCCGGCGAACATGGCGCCAAGCAGGATCGTCAAAGCTCCGACGATGATCTCAATGGTCCGCCGATGACCCATGAGTGCCCGGCCGAGGGTACCAATGACCGTGCCGGTCGCGACGAAGACAACCGTGAAACCGATGACAAAGAGAATCGTGCCCACCACGGTGCGGGCCCGACGTCGGCCCTCGATGACGTCGGCCGCGCCCAAACCCGTCACATAGCTGAGGTAGCCGGGGACGAGGGGCAGGACGCACGGTGAGAAGAAGGACAACACACCAGCGAAGACCGCCACCGGGATCGCTCCGGCCATCGATCCCGTCAGTGCCTCAGCGGCCCAGGACCCCAGGTCAAGGGGTGTCACTGGCTCTCCTTGGCAACGTCATTGATCGCCTGGACGAGGGTGGCGGTGCTCACCTCTCCCAGGAATCGAGCGGCTGCACGGCCCTTGCGGTCGATGACGAGGGTGGACGGGATGGCTTTGGGAGGCAGCTCGCTGAACTTGAGAAGCATCGCCCCGTCCGGGTCGTAGAAGCTCGGGTACGTGATGTCGAAAGCTCGGGAGAAGGCCTGGGCCGGACCTGGATCCAGGTCTCGGGTGTTGATGCCGTAGAAGACGGCGACATCCTTGGTGCGACCGGTAGCCTTCACCAGGGCTGGGGCCTCGTGACGGCAAGGGGCGCACCATGATCCCCACACGTTGAGGACGATGACCTTGCCCTTGGCGTCAGCGGTGCTGATCTCCTTGCCGTCCAGGTTCTTGCCGGTGAGGACGGGGGCAGGCTCACGTTTGTCGGCCGGAACCCTCGACCAGGATCCGTCACCGGCCGCAAATCCCTTGTCGTCACTGGCTGAGGTCGACGAGCACGCCGAGACCCCGGTCACCATGAGGGTTGTCACCGCGAGGACGGTGATGAGCCGAGTCCTCACTCCCGTGCACCACCTGCGGAGATGTTGGCCCGACGGTCCTTGGCCGGGATGAGGTCGCGGGCCGGTTCGCAGTAATCGACGCGCACGATGCGACCGTCGAGCACACCGAAACTCGTCACGGAGGCGAGGGTGCACTGACGGGAACGCGGATCGTGGGGAAGATGTCGCCCCTCAGCTGCGCAACGGGCAATCCAGATCGGCAGCTGATGGGAGACGACGAGGGCCTGTCCGCCCTCAGGAATCTCCTCGGCGGCACGCATGATCGCCCGGGTCATTCGCTCGGCGATCTCGACGTAGGGCTCTCCCCAGCTCGGGGTGAACGGGTTCGACAGATGACGCCAGTTACGAGGATTGCGCAAAGCCTTGTTGCCCTTGCCGAAGACCTGCCCCTCGAAGACATTGGCCGCCTCGATGACGTCGGAATCGACACGCACCTCGAGCTCCGGGTGCACAGCGGCGATGGGGGCCATCGTCTCCCGGGCGCGCTCCAGCGGGGAGCTCACCAGGGCGGACAACTCAACACCAGCGAAATGCTCGGCAGCACGAGCGGCCATTCGTCGTCCCAGTGGTGACAGGTGGTATCCAGGCATACACCCGTACAAGACCCCGGTCGGGTTGTCGACCTCACCATGACGCAGCAGGTGGACGGTCGTCGTGGCACCCATCGTCTCCCCTTCCGATACCTCGCGGACCGCAGAGCCCGCCTCTGCCCATGACCCTACGTCATAGGGCTGTGTCAGCGTCAGCGTGATGGGTGACGGCCCCGACGCTTGCGCTGGGAAGGCCGAACGACCGGCAGGCCCTTGGCGACCATGTCGTCACGACGCTTCGCGGCGAAATCGGCGAGGGCGTCAGCAAGGCTCAACGCAGTCGGCTCCGGGGCGATGACGTCGACCGTCAGACCGTGCTCCCGGCAGGTCTCGGCAGTGCGCATGCCCACGGCAGCGACGACGGTGTGCTTGTGCGGCTTGCCGGCGATACCGACGAGGTTGCGCACAGTCGTCGAGGAGGTGAAGACGACGGCGTCGAACTTGCCGGTCTTGATGGCCTCGCGGGTCTCGGCTGGCGGCGGAGCGGCACGAACGGTGCGGTATCCGACGACATCCTCGACCTCCCAGCCCAGTTCGGACAGGTCGGCCGACAGGGACTCGGTGGCAATGTCGGCACGCGGCACGAAGACTCGGTTGATGGGGTCAAGGGCCTCGTCGAAGGCCGGGAACACTGCGGCCAGGGCGCGGGTGGACTGCTCCCCGGACGGCACCAGGTCAGGTCGCACTCCCCACTCGGCCAGAGCGTTGATCGTCGACTCGAAGATGGCTGCGATGCGCAGACCCGAGTAAGCGCGGGCGTCCAAACCGATCTGCTCCAGCTTCTCGGAGACGGCCCGCACGGCATTGGCGGAGGTGAAGACAACCCACTCGTAGCGTCCCTCGACGAGACCGCGAATGGCCTTGTCCATTTGCTGCGGGGTACGCGGAGGTTCCATCGAGATCGTCGGGACGTCGAGGGAGTGAGCGCCGTAGCTCTGCAGACGCGAGGGCAGGGTCGCGGAGTGGTCGCGGGTGCGCGGGATGAGGATCCTCCAGCCGAACAGCGGCTTGGACTCGTACCAGTCAAGCTGTTCGCGCTCCGGAGCCTCGACGACCTTGCCGATGGCAATGTGAATCAGCTCGGCGTCGGCCAGCCGAGCGGACTTGGCGGTCTGCGGCAGCTCGCCGAGGGTGGTGGTGTGGGTGGTCTGCTGGGTCGTTGCGCCGTGGCAGATGAGGGCTGCCGGCTCGTCCTCGTTGCGGCCAGAGGCAACCGCATGCTTGACGACCTCCTTAACCCGGCCAGCCGAAGTGTTGACGACGACGAGTCCGTTGGCCGACCAGGTCGATCCCCTGCCCGCGATGTCTCGCTGACAGGCGGCGTCACCGATGAGCTGGACGTCATGGCCATGGAGGGCCAGACCGGCGTACTCCGGAACTGCCGTCATCCCGGTGACACCGGGAACGACGTCGACGTCGTGGTCGGCGCGGGCCACGGCAGCGGCCTCGGCACCGATGTCGCCATCGAGGAAGGGGTCCCCGCTAACGAGACGGACGACCTCAAGTCCCTGGGAGGCTGCATCAATGATCGTGGCGGTGACGTCGGCGCAGTGTTCCGCGACCTTGACCGGGGTGGGTGCGCCCGTTCCGGGCTGGCTGGGCAGGACGGCTGCCTCTTCGTCGGGGCTACCAGCCGAGACGATCCTGACGTCGGAGTGGAGCTCCAGGAAGTCGCTGCCGAGCAGAATGCGGTGTCCTGGGCACGAAATGACGATGACCTGAGCGCGATTGATGGCGTCAACGGCCCCCAGGGTCAACAAATTCGGATCTCCTGGGCCAGTACCCACGAACTGCACCCTGGCCTGGGCCGACGCGGTGCCCAGATCACCGGCCGGCTGTGGCGTCGGCTGGAGAGCCTCGTCAGTCATCTGGAGTCCTTCCGGTGTCTGCCGCCATGCCGGGCGGTGTGCTCCAACATTGGGCATTGAAGTCAATAGTGCTGGTCTGCGGGGCAACGTGCAAACCTGCCCGCCCGCTGGACGTTCCGACTGTCAGGGCAGCACCGCCGGAAGAGTGGGGCCATCACACAAGGCCGACATGAAGGTGTCGGCGTCAAGGGTCCAGTAGGCAATAAGGGTGCCGTCGACGAAGGTGACCGGGACGTGGTCGCCCCAGCGGGAGCGCAGGTCCTCATCGGTGTCGACGTCGACGATCGTCGGCTCAGGCACGAGATCGCAGTGATCCTTTCTCATCTGTGCAACGAGTTCGATGACCTCATCGCACAGATGACACCCCTGGCGGGTGACAACAACGACGCGCCCCTCGACCGGCGGGTCGAGGGGCCGTGATTCACCGCTGCGAGGGGCAGTCGTGTCATGCCGATGTCGTCGCCACATGCACAACCGCCCGAAGCGTCACTTGCCGGCGCGACGACGCTGAATACGCGTCTTCTTGAGCAGCTTGCGGTGCTTCTTCTTCGCCATGCGCTTGCGACGCTTCTTGATCACGGATCCCACGGTCAACCTCTTTCGTTGGAACTGGAAGTTTGGTGCACCCGGGTGGGTGCGAAGTTCTCGGCCCACCGACAAGGCGGACAAAGGATTACTTTACGCTGTGATCTGCAATCGAGCCAAAAACGCCGCGCTGACCCGTCAGGACACGCCCGCCGCACGGTCTCGACATGCCGTCATCGCATCGGCGAAAGTGGCGCGCAGCCCCCCGGCTTCCAACTCAGCCAGGGCCGCCGCGGTGGTCCCGCCGGGGCTCGTCACCTCGGAACGCAGCACTGCCGGGTGCTCATCTCCGGCCAACAGCTCGGCCGAGCCGGCCAGGGTGGCGACGGTGAGCTGGCTCGCCTGGTCGCGCGGCAGTCCCATGGCGACAGCAGCGTCAATCATTGCCTCGGCCACCAGGAAGACGTAGGCCGGGCCGGAGCCCGACACGGCCGTGGCGGCATCATGCAGTTTCTCGGGCACCTCGACGACCCTCCCGACCGTACCCAAGATCTCGACGACCTTCTCGCCGGCCTCCTCAGCACCTGGCGCCGGGCTGACGATGAACGCGCCCTTGCCCACTCGGACGGGGGTGTTGGGCATGACGCGGACGACATTGCCCTGCCAGGCAGCGAGCAACTTCTCGGTGGTGACACCGGCGGCGATGGAGATGATGATCGCGTCATCCTTGAGGGAATCCGCGACCTCCTCCAGCACTCCGGCGGCCGCATAGGGCTTGACGCCGAGAATGATGAGGTCAGCGTCACGGGCAGCCTCGGCGTTGTCCGCCGTGGTCTTCACGCCCAGAGTCCTGGCGATCTCGTCGCGGTGGGACTCCGAGCGCGCCGTCGCCACGACATCGTCAGCCTTGACCGTGTCGGCGTCGATGAGCCCACCGATGAGGGCTCCAGCCATCGTCCCGCAGCCCAGAACCGCAACCTTCCCGCTCATTCGGCAGCCACCAGTTCGGCCAGTTGCACGGCATTGAGGGCGGCACCTTTTCGCAGGTTGTCCGCGGAACAGAAGAACACCAGCCCCTTGCCTGCCGGGGCGGACTGATCAGGGCGGATACGCCCGACCAGGGACGGATCGGTTCCGGCGGCAGAGCGAGGATCCGGGACGTCGACGACCTTGACACCCGGAGCCTTCACCAACAGCTCGGTAGCCTTCTCGGGGCTCAGATCGTCACGGAATTCCGCGTGCACCACCAGCCCGTGGCCGCTGTACACCGGCACCCGCACGCAGGTTCCGGCGACCAGCAGATCCGGGATGTGGAGGATCTTGCGCGACTCGTTGCGCAGCTTCTGCTCCTCGTCGGTCTCGCCGGTGCCGTCATCAACGAGGTTGCCAGCGACCGGGACGGCGTTGAAGGCGATCGGCGCGACGTAGGGCCCGAAATCATCGACCGGTACTCCCCGTCCGTCCAGGGCCAGGGCAGAGGGGCCGTCGATGGCTGCGGTCTGCTCGGTGAGGGCGCGCACTCCGGCGACGCCCGATCCGGAGACCGCCTGATAGGTGGCCACGACGAGACGGGTCAGTCCGGCAGCGTCATGAAGCGGCTTGAGCACCGGCATGGCCGCCATCGTCGTGCAGTTCGGGTTGGCGATGATCCCCTTGGGACGCTTGGCGATGTCCTCGGGGTTGACCTCGCTGACGA
Source organism: Cutibacterium avidum 44067 (assembly GCF_000367205.1). Classification (NCBI taxonomy): domain Bacteria; kingdom Bacillati; phylum Actinomycetota; class Actinomycetes; order Propionibacteriales; family Propionibacteriaceae; genus Cutibacterium; species Cutibacterium avidum. The sequence continues at coordinate 1,948,958 of NC_021064.1, forward strand.
CCAACGGGACGTCAGGGTCGCGTCGCCAGGCCGAGGAGTTGTCGATGACGACGGCCCCGGCAGCAGCCACTTTGGGAGCGAACTCGCGAGAGGTACCGCCACCCGCGGAGAAGATCGCGATGTCAAGGCCTGAGAAATCAGCCGTCGCAGTGTCCTCGACGACGACCTCACCGTCTTCCCATGGCAACTTCTGGCCGGCCGAACGGGCAGAGGCGAAGAACCTCACCTTGTCAGCGGGGAAATGACGCTCCGCCAGCAAGGTGCGCATGACCCGACCGACCTGTCCAGTGGCTCCGAAGACTCCAAGCTTCATGCCGCCCATGGTAGGGGCATGTCACGACAGGTCCGCGCAGTGTCCGAATGGACTCACAACCAACTGACGTGACCGACCAGATAGGCGTATCCGATGAAGGAGACGGTGTCGAGGAAGACGTGGGCCACGATGAGGGGCAGAAGTCGACGTCTCTTGGAGAAGACCCATCCCAGGAAAAGACCCATGATGATGTTGCCGAGGAAACCACCCCAGCCCTGGTACAGGTGGTAGGTGCCGCGAATGACGGCTGAGACGACGATGACCATCGTCGTCGACCACCCGATCTGACGCCACCGCGTGAACAGGTAGCCGACCATGACGGTCTCCTCCAGGACCGCATTCATGAGGGCCAGACCAATGAGTACCGGAACCATCCACCACACATGCTGCAGTTGGGAGGCCTGAACCGTCGTGTTCAGCCCCAGTGCGCGAGCGGCGAGGTAGAAACCAAGCCCGGGAATGCCAATGATGACGGCCAGGATCGCTCCGGCGCCGACATCCTGTCCCCACCCCGGCCCTTGCAGACCGAGGGCGTGACGAACACCCTTGCGAGGGGGCTTGACCTGGGCGAGCAGGAGCAGAGCCAGCAGGGCCGGTGCGACACCGAAGACGATGTCAGACAACTGGTAGAGCAGATCAAGCCAGGGACGCCCGGGGGTCACCGAGGAGTTGAGCTTCGAGGCCTGTTGATCCATCGGCACACCGCGGGTGAGTCTCTCGATCATTCGCAGAATCGAGTACCACGCGGACTGCCCCAGGCTGACGGCCAGGAGGAAGATCGTCTCCCACAGCAGGCGCCGATCCGCCAAGTGGTCCCCCATGATTCCCCGGCGAGGGGTCTCGTCCAGGCACCGGCGAGGGGGGACGGTGCCCCTGCCATTCCACATCGTCAACGCCTCTCCACCAGCGACCTTCCGAACAGCCAAATATTGCCCGGTCTCTCGACGATCCGTCGAGTGCAGTACCGGTACCAATCACGGCCATAGGGCAGATAAACCCTCACCCGGTGGCCAATGTCCACCAGCCTGCGCTGCTCGAGAGGACGAATTCCTTGCAGCATCTGAAATTCCAGGGACCGATCCAGACTCGCCATGAGCTGCTCGCCCAGGGCGACGAAGACCGGATCATGGCTGGCCAGCATCACCGTCGAGGGGCCGGTCATGAGGGCACGCAGGCATGCCGCCATCCTCAGATCGACGTCATGGGGATGGATCAGGGTGACCGAACGAGGGCCGGTGTAGGAACCCTTGCACAGCCTGATGCGCCTCCCCGGAGCGGCCAGTTCCCTCACCTGGGTGAGGGAATCGTGGCGGGCCGCCTGAATGACGATGCCGGTGTTCTCGTAGTCCTCCAGCAGGTCCATGCCGATGCGGTGGGAACGATCATGGATGTCCGGGCCCTCGTCGTCCACCGTCACGGCGACGTGGTTGTCGCGAGCGATATCGCAGATCTGCCTGGCGTTTTCCCGGGCGAGCTCGTCGTCAACTCGCAGTCCAAGAGCCGCGAGGCTGATGGAGACCTCGCTGTGGCCACCAAACGCCGGATCGGCACCGAGCCTCTCGATCACTTCGCACAGCCCGACCGTCGCCCGGCGAGCCTGGGCGACGTCGACGGCGGCGGGGTCGAGGGGATGCAGGCTGACGTCCAGACCCTTGAACACCTGGTCGGCAGCCTTCTCGATGGCTGTCCCGACGTCCTCACCAGCGACATAGGTCGCGGCGATCTCACGGGCCAGCCGTGACTGGGAAACCTCGTCGGCAATGGTCGGATCCATCGCCAGTTGCATCGCGAGACGTCGACCCGATGCAAGCAGGGCCCCGCCACGGAAATCGTGTCGATTCTCGGTCACTGATGGGCCTCCTGCCGCGCCTCGGTGTCACGACGCGCGAAGATGCCACGGTCAACGGCCATACGGGTCTGCATCAGGACTTCGGAGAGTGCCTCGAACCGGGCACCTTGCCCAGCCCCCTGGCCGGAGAGCTTACGGGTGTTGACCTCGAGGACGATGTCACCGTTGAACCCGCCAGCCACGGCACGCTCGACGACCTCCCAGGCATGCTGATTCCCCCGGCCGGGCAGAAGATGCTCGTCCTTGAAGGTGCCCGAACCGTCGGTGAGGTGGATGTGACGCAGTCGCGGCCCCCACAGGTCCACGAGCTTTCGCGAGTCCATCTGGGCCGTGGCGGCGTGGGAAAGGTCCAGGACGAGGTGGTCGTAGCTGAGTTTGGTGGGGTCGAATCCCGGCAGGTATGCGGCGAAACGACCCGCTGGGGTACGCCACGGGTACATGTTCTCCACGGCAAAAACCAGTGGGGCGTATTTCTCGTTGAGCTCGGCGATGCCTTCCTCGAACCGGCTCGCATAGTCGCGCTGCCAGCGGAAGGGCGGATGGACGACGATGAGCTTGGAGTCAAGTCGTCCTGCAGCCTCGGCGGCCTTGTCCAGCTTGCCCCAGGAGTCGCCGCCCCACACATTCGGGGTGACGAGCAGGCATGGCGCGTGAATCGACCACACCTTGACGTCGTGTTCTGCCGACAACTCGACGATTCGGTCGACATCAGCGGCAACCGGGTCGATGCCGACCATGAGTTCCACGCCGTCATAACCAATGGCCTTGGCGCGGGCGAAGGCATCGGCCGTCGACTCGGGATAGACCGAGGTCGTCGACAACGTCACCCGAGGAGCACTGGAAGCAACCATGGTCGAGGGTTTGTCAGGTCCGGCACTGTCAGGCACATGCTCAACCTACCTTGTCGGGGTCGACGGCGTGTCACGAGCCAAAGAATGCGCACCCTGTCTACATCCCCTCAAAGCCTCGTTTAGACCCGCTTCATTGCAGCCAACCAGGGGTCGGATTTCATCATGGGAAGGACAAAGGGGACAATACTGCCATGCACGTCGACCATCTCATGTTCGCCGCTGGCCCTGCAGGTCTCGATGAGGATGCCGCTCGCCTCGGCGAAATCCTGGGGGCCTCATTCATCAACGGCGGAGTCCATCCGAGCTTTGGAACCCGCAACCGCATTCTGCCGCTGGTCGGGCCGCGTTACATCGAGGTTGTGGAGGTGCTGGACCACCCCGCAGCCGAGAAGGCCGTCTTCGGTCAGGCCGTGCGCGCACGTCAGGAACAGGGCGGCGGATGGATGGGGTGGGCCGTCTCCGTCGACGATCTCGCCCCCTACGAGAAGCGCCTCGAGCGTGAGTCAGTGCCCGGCAACCGCACCTTCCCCGATGGTCGCCACCTCGAGTGGCGCCAGATCGGCATCAAGGGCCTGATGGCTGACCCGCAGCTTCCCTTCTTCATCAAGTGGACCTCCCCAGCCGAACTGCTGCCCTCCAGTCTGAGCGGCAACGTCACCCTCGCCTCGGTCGAGGTGTCCGGATCACGCCAGCGCGTCGAGAACTGGCTGGGAGAGACCATTCCCGACGAGGTCGAGGGCATCACCTTCGACTTCACCAGCCCGAATGGCCACCCCGGCATCGACGCCGTGACCTTCGACACCCCGTCCCACGGACGAGTTCGCATCTGACGTCAAAAAACTGACAGACCCTCCCGGTAGCGTAAGAGACGAAGTCACTACCGGGAGGTTGTCGTGTCCAGGAAACCCGAACCCATGACGAACCCGATCACGAATCGGGGAACGGCTTTCACCCGCGCCGAACGGCTGGAGCACGGGATGATCGGACGGCTTCCGGCAGCCGTCGAGACTCTCGAGCAGCAGGCCCAGCGCTGCTACCGCCAGCTCCAGGGATTCGACCGCAACATTGACCGTTACGTCTTCCTGGAAGAACTCCAGAACCGTAACGAGACCCTTTACTACAAGCTGCTGGTCGATCACCTCGTCGAGTTGCTGCCGGTGATCTACGACCCCACCGTCGGCGAGGCCATCAAGAAGTGGAGTCACGCCTACCGACGCTCCCGCGCGGTCTACCTGTCCGTCGACCACATCGAGGATGTCCGCCCCTCCTTCGAGACCCTCGAGTTGGGACCTGACGACGTCGACCTCCTCGTTGTCTCCGACTCCGAGCAGATACTCGGAATTGGGGACTGGGGAGTCAACGGGACCGACATCTCGATAGGCAAGCTCGCTCTCTACACGGCAGCCGCGGGCATCCGTCCGGAGCGCACCATCGCCGTCAACCTCGACGTCGGCACCGACAACGCATACCTGCTCAACGACCCGTCGTACCTCGGCAATCGTCATGCCCGAGTGCGCGGGGAGCGCTATGACAAACTCATCCACGAGTACCTCGAGGTCGCCAGCGAGCTGTACCCGCACGCCCTGCTGCACTTCGAGGACTTCGGGGCCTCCAACGCCCGTCGGATTCTGGTGCAGAATGCCGGGAGCCATCGCATCTTCAATGACGACATGCAGGGTACGGCAGCCATCGTCCTGGCAGCCGTGATCTCCGGTCTCAAGGTCACCCGACAGACCTTCGCCAGTCAACGTCTGCTGGTGTACGGGGCAGGTACCGCCGGTACCGGAATTGCCGACCAGATCCGGGAGGCCATGGTCAGTGACGGCCTGGGTCAGCAGGAGGCGATCGATCGAATCTGGCTCATCGACCGCAATGGACTGGTCACCGACGACATGGAGAATCTGCCCGATTACCAGGAGCCTTACGCCAAGCCAGCCGATAAGACGCGTCGTTGGGCTCATTCAAACGGGCGTATCGGTCTGATGGAGACGGTCCGGCAGGTTCACCCGACGATCCTCATCGGCACCTCCACCGACCACGACGCCTTCACCCAGCAGGTCGTCGAGGAGATGTGCAAGGGGGTCGAGCGTCCCATCATCCTGCCGTTGTCGAACCCCACCGAGAAGATCGAGGCGGTGCCGGCAGACGTCATCTCATGGTCGGGGGGAAAGGCCCTGGTCTCCACCGGCATCCCGATTGAACCCTTCGAATACGGCGGTGTGCGCTATGAGATCGGACAGGGCAACAATGCCCTCCTCTACCCGGGCCTGGGACTGGGGGTCATCGTCTCGGGAGCCGAGCGAGTGAGCGCCGGCATGATCCTCGCCGCGGCCGAGGCCGTCGCCTCCCAGGTGGACCCGCGTCCGGCGGGAGCATCCCTTCTCCCCGCCGTGGAGAATCTGCGGGCTTCCTCGGCGACGGTCGCAGTGGCGGTCGTCCAGGCCGCGATCGAGGAGGGAATCGCCACGAAACATCCCGACAACGTCGTGCAGGCAGTTCAGGACGCCATGTGGTGGCCGCACTACCCGCCGGTGGCCTGAGGAGAACACCACCATCGTCGAACCTGTCGGCCCCTGCTGACAGGGTATGAGCCATGGCGAAGAAGACGCAGGCTCCGACATGGGTGTGCACCGAGTGCGGCTGGACGACGTCCAAGTGGGTCGGTCGCTGCGGGGAGTGCCAGACCTGGGGTTCGGTGGTCGAGAGGGGAGCACCGAAGCTCACTGCGGTTGCCTCGTCGACACCCACCTCCAAGGCCGTGCCCATCGGCGAGGTGAGCGAGCAGGCCGCCAACCGTCACCTCACCGGGATCAGCGAGTTGGACCGGGTACTCGGAGGTGGTCTGGTGCCCGGAGCCGTCGTGCTGCTCGCCGGAGAACCAGGAGTTGGAAAATCGACCCTGCTCCTCGACGTCGCTGCCAAATGGGCCAAGGCCGGACGACGCACCCTCTACGTCACAGGTGAGGAGTCGGCGGCACAGGTGAGACTGCGGGCGGGTCGTACGAATTCACTTGCTGACGAACTCTATCTGGCCTCCGAGACCGACCTGGGGACGGTACTGGGACACATCGAGCAGACCGAGCCCTCCCTCATGGTGCTGGACTCGGTTCAGACGGTGGGGACGAGTCAGGCTGACGGCTCCCCCGGCGGGGTCTCCCAGGTGAGGGAGGTCACCGGTGCGCTGGTACGGGTGGCCAAGCGGCGTGGCATGGCCGTCATCATCGTCGGTCACGTCACCAAGGAGGGGTCGATCGCCGGTCCACGAACCATGGAGCACCTGGTCGACGTCGTCCTCAACTTCGAGGGTGACCGTCACTCCGGATTCCGCATGGTTCGAGCCGCCAAGAACCGTTACGGCCCGGCCGACGAGGTGGGCTGCTTCGAGATGACCGACAGCGGAATCATGGAGGTACCCGATCCGTCGGGACTGTTCACCTCGGACAATGCCGATCCCCAACCGGGCACCTGCGTGACGGTGACGATGGAGGGTCGCCGTCCCCTGCTCTCGGAGGTGCAGGCGCTGGTGGCCCCATCGGCATCCGAGAAGTACCCGCGGCGCACCACCCATGGGGTCGAGGGCAGCAGGGTCGCCATGATTCTGGCCGTCCTGGAACGCAAGGCAGGCATGCCACTAAGCAACCGGGACGTCTACGTCTCGACGGTGGGTGGGGCCAGGGTGTCGGACCCGTCGGCCGATCTGGCGATCGCGGTGGCAGCGGCCTCGGCTGTTCTCGACGCCAACTTCCCGACGCGAGTCGTGGCCCTGGGAGAGGTCGGACTCGCCGGTGATCTGCGACGTGTCCCTGGCTTGGAAAGACGCGTGGGAGAGGCAGCACGCCTGGGCTTCGATCTCGCCGTCGTGCCACGCAACTCCCGCGAGGCGCACACCAAGGTTCCGACCATGCACGGACTCCATGTCATCGAGGTCGGCAGTGTGGCCGAGGCACTGTCGGTGCTCAACCTGCGTCGGCAGCGCAAGGCGGGCCAGTCATGACGAGCACATCCGAGGTGAGAACTTCGGTGGGTAGAACTAAAGTCGTCTCATGACCGACGCCCAGCCAACCCCCGAGAACGACCGGGAGACGGAGGCCGCACGGGTCCGTCACCTGATGGCCCTGCTTGCCCCCGGCACACCTATCCGGGAGGGACTCAACCGGATCATCAATGGACGTACCGGTGGCCTCATCGTGCTCGGTAATGGTCCGGAGATCGATGAGGTGTGTTCCGGCGGTTTTCCGCTCGACGTCCGGCTCACTCCGCAGGCCCTTCGCGAGCTGTCGAAGATGGACGGCGGGCTGGTCGTCTCGAGCGACCACGAGCGAATCACCGCGGCTGCGGTCCACTTCGTCCCGAATGGCAACCTGCCGACGATGGAGACCGGTACCCGTCACCGCACCGCTGACCGCCTCTCCCAACAAACTGGCACACCGGTGGTCGTCGTCTCGGCGTCGATGTCGGTGATGTCCCTGTTCCTCAATGGCCGCCGTTACCCGATTGAGAGGCCGGAGCAGCTACTGGCTCGCGCCAACCAGGCACTGGCAACCCTGTCGAGTTACCGTGCTCGTCTGGTTGAGGAAGCTGACAACCTCACCATGTTGGAGGTCCGCGACCAGGTCCAAGTCCGTGACGTCGCAGCCGTCGCCCAGCGCGTCGAGATGTGGCGTCGGATCGACGCCGAGGTCCGCGGTTATGTCTCCGCACTCGGTGTCGAGGGTCGCCTAGTCCAGTTGCAGCGCAACGAGCTGTCCCTCGGGGTGGAGGACCTGGGACGTCTGCTCACCGAGGATTACCGGCCGGACTCCGTCGCCCCGGGCGAGTTCTCCCTGTCCGGTCTGCAGAAGCTTCCCTGGGAGGACCTTCTTGACGTCGCCAAGGTGGCTGGGGCCATCGATCTCGATCCTGTCGAGTACCCCCTCGACGCTCCCATGCAGCCACGCGGACACCGTCAGCTGGCATCGATCACCGATTTGTCGTCCCGGGCGATTCAAGCGATCATCGATCACTTCTCGAACCTACAGACCCTGGTGTCGGCCTCCACGTCAGAACTTGGCGACGTCAAGGGAGTGGGGCTGAAGCGGGCCCGCGAGATCCGGCAGGGTCTGGAGTCAATCTTCGAGAACGACCAGCGCACCCATCACTTCCACTGACAACGACTTCGGCTCCCAGCTCGCGAGCTGGGAGCCGAAACATGTCATGGGGGCATGAAAGGGTGTGTGCTGGAGGGTCACTCACTCATCTGCATGATGAACCGATCGCTCGAACCGCCATCAATGTCGACGGTGGCGATGTAGTAGCCACTCCCCAGGTTTTCCTTCGACAGCTTGCACTTGTCGGTGGACCGTTTGGTCGGCCAGGAGACCTTATAGGTCCAAGGATCCTTGGACCTGATCTCACGGATGCCCTTTGGCCCCCAGGAGCCGCAGTCCTCGGTCGACCAGATGCGGTCCGATCCGGAGGTGACGGTGAGGGTCTGCTTCACCTTCTGGGTGTCCCAGCGGCAGTCAGACGAGCTCTTCACCTCCACGGTGAAGGTCTCGGTGTCACCCACCTTGGGCTTCTTGCTGTCTCCCGTGACCTTGACCGTCAGCTGGGACCCTTCGCAGAGTTCGCCAGCGGGCGATGCGGATGGAGATGACGACGCTGATGCGGACGACGTCGCCGGCGGAGATTTCGAGGAGGAAGCGGACTTGCCGGAACTGGCCGAACCCGAGGGAGTCGGAGTCTCCGGGCCCCAGGCGGTGTCAGTCCATGACGGGTTCGGGGTGAAGGACGACGCCGCCGGCGCCGCCGACTTCTTCGAACCGCTCATGAGCTTGGAAACACCCGTGACCACCAGGGCAACGACAATCACCACTGCGATGAGCAGGACCAGACGCCGCACCCAGTAGGTCTGCGGCGATTCCGGTCCCACCGGGTCGGTCAGGCCACGCAAGGGCGCCATCAAGCTCTCATCTGACGGTCGGCCCAGGTCACCGGGGAGACGCGCTCGCCAGTGAAGAAGGGGGTGTCAACGTCAACGTGACGACGAGCCTCGACGTAGCGCAGGTCCTTCATGACGTCGACGACGCGAGCGAGGTCGTCACCCTCCAGGGCGAGAATCCACTCATAGTCCCCCAGGGCGAAGGCGGCCAAGGTGGACGCCTTGACGTCGGAGTTGGCGGCGCCGACCATGCCGTGCTCGCGCAGCATGCGGGAACGGTCAGCAGCCGGAAGCAGGTACCACCCCTTGGAACGGATGAAGGGATAGAAGGCAGCCCAGCGCCGCGGGGCGACTCCGGCGAAGCAGGAGGGCAGGTGAGATTTGTTGAACTCTGCCGGACGGTGAACGCCCACATTCGACCACACCGGATCGAGATGGCGTCCCAGACCGGATCCGCGGAACCGATGGTAGGCGTCCTGCAGGGACGTCGGATTGTCGCTCAACCACCACACCAGCAGGTCGGCGTCCGCGCGCAGACCCGACAGGTCATACCAGCCACGGGTCTCGACGCCGGACTGTCCGACCCACTCGTCGGAGCCCTCGATGAGCTGACGGCGCTCCACATCGTCAGCGGGAAGCGGGGTGGCAACGCTGAATACCGAGTACATCGCCCACTTGCTGGAGGCATTGACCTCCTCCGGGACGACGGCGTAATCACGCGGATCTGTCGGTGCGGTGTAGGAACCGGCGGGGGCCTCGTCGTCGCGAGGTCCCTCAATCACTGAGTTGCTGCTCGAATGGTCAGTCATGGGGATCTCCTTGGTCAGAAGGTCGTAGGGGGAAGGAGCTTCTGGCTCCGGTCCGACAGCCTCAGGGATGGCGTCAGATCCAGGAACGGTAGCAGGTCTGGGATCGGACAGGACCTCAGGTTCTGGGTGCGCGGCCTCCGCTGCCGTTGCCGTGCCAGTCGATGCCACGGCTGCGACCACCGGCTCGGAAGCCTGCGTCTCGTCAGGCGCAACGACATCACTTCCGGAGATGGCCGGAATGTCCTTGGCATCCACGCAGCGTCGGCAGCATCCGGGGGCACAGGGGGTGGGCCAGGAGGTCGGATTTCCGCCCTCTCCTCGGGCAGCCGCTGCCTGGGTCATGATCAGGCCCACCACGTCGGCGACGAGGGCCGGATGAGCGCCAGCGGTCGCAGCACGAGCAAAGGCCAGCCCGATGTCAGCCGCCGTCTCAGCTGCCTCGTGATCGAGGTCATTGACGACCTCCATGTGATCAGCGACGAAACCGATCGGCGCAACCACGACGGACTTGATCCCCTGCTCCGGAAGGGTGCGCAGGTGGTCATTGATGTCCGGCTCCAGCCAGGGGTCAGTAGGGCGCCCCGACCGCGAGCAATATGCCAGATCCCACTGCGGCATGTTGCCGAAGGCATGACGCACCTGATCAGCAATCTTCTCGCACACCGCCTTGTGCTGGGAGATGTAATCAGTCCCTGGCCGCCCAGCCCCCGACGCCTCCTGCATGGGGTCGGGGATGGAGTGGGTGACGAACACGACTCGGGTGGCATCGAGCGGGGTCGGCGGGATGCGCATGAAGGACTGCATGAGGGCTTCCGCATTGGCGCGAATGAAACCGGGGGCCTCGTTGAAGGGAGGCACCTTGTCGATCTGCATGTCCGTGATGTCGGCCTTGTCGAGGGCCGCAGCAATCTCCTCGCGGTACTGACGGCAACCGGAGTAGCAGGCATATGCGGAGGTGACGACGGCAAGCACTCGACGCACACCATGCTGGTGCATCTCGGGCAGGACGTCATCAAGGAACGGCGAGCCGTTGCGGTTCCCCAGCAGGATCGGGATCCGGACTCCATGCTGGTGAAGCTCATTCTTCAAGGCATTGACGAAGGCGTCCGTCGCCGCGTTGATGGGGCTCACCCCACCGAACCGGTCATAGTGGTGAGCGACCTCGGCCAATCGCTCATCCGGAATGCGACCGTTGGAAACCCTCCTCAGGAAGGGCATAACCTCCTTGGGGGACCGCGGCCCACCGAAAGATGCGACGAGCACCGCGTCGTAAGGAGCCAACGGATCCTTGGGGGCTGCATACGGGTTGACGGTCACGAATTCTTCTCCTCACCTCGGGGCGCCGCATCCGCGGCAAGGTCCTCCACCCGCAGGCCGGTCACCGGGCAGGCCATGCAGTCAGCGTTCGTGAAGGTTGACATGTCGATGACGGGTGCGGCGATCTCGACGTCGATTCCCAACACGTCCGACAACGAGTTGAGCCAGCGATCCCCCAGACCCTTCTCAGAGGCCATCCTGGCTCGTGCCGAGGGGATGTGCGCCATGGACGCGGCAAGCCGACGCAAAGAAGCTGCCACCTCGTCGACCGGCACCGATCCCTCTTGAGGCAGGCGCTCAAGCTCGGCGGTGACGAGATCTGAGATGACATCGCGCAGGGCGACAACGGCCGGAGCCATCCGACGACGCTCGAGGTCGATGGCAAGGTGCCGGACCCCGACAGCGACGATGTGCTCGGCGGCGGCGCGTTCGGCCTCAGCAGAGGCGGGAACGGCATGACGAATGGTCTCCAGGTCGATGACCTCAACCCCAGCGGGTACCGGATCCTCGACGTCACCGCTGACGGCCAGATCAAGGACCAGCAGGTCTCGTCCGGCGCGAGCATCCACTGCACGTCGGGCGGCCGGTGCGGAGAGGGCGGGCACGCCCGAGCCACGGCAGGTGACGACGAGGTCAGCCTGTGCCAACGCGGCATCCAGATCGACGGCCTCGGTCACACGGTGCCGGCGAGCGAATCCGGCGGCACGGCCGGAGGCCGAATGGACCTGGATCTCAGTCACGCCGCGGGAGTTCAGCTGGGCGCACGATGCTCCGGCGTAGGAACCGGTTCCCATGACGAGGACGCAAGCCCCGTCGAGGTCCATCTGCTGGGAGACGAGGTCCAGGCCAACGGCCACCACGGTGCGCCCCTCGGCAGCCAGTGCCGTCTCAGTGGCGACATGGCGGGAGGTCTTGAGCGCCTCCTCGACGACGTGGCCGATGATGTACGAAACCGTCTGTTCCTTGCGCGCCTCATTCAAAGCACGCTTCATCTGTCCGGCGACCTCGCGCTCACCGACAACCATCGACTCCAGGCCAGCAGCCACCCGGAACACCCGCCAGACGGCGTCGTTCTCACAGAAGATCTGGGCCGAGTCAGCCAACACCGTCGCCCCCTGGTCGGCGAGACAGGCGCGCAGCGCGGTCTCGTCGAATCCTTGAGCGGCAGAGTCGGGAGAAGTCTCCACGATCAGGCACACTCGGTTGCACGTTGACAACACGAGAGCGCCACGGATCTGGGGATGGTCAGTCAGTGCCAGGCCGAGCCCATCGACCTGCGCGGCAGCCTCGGAAACGACGCCGAGTCCTTGCTCGGCATGATCCACGGTCAAGACACACAATCCCACGAAACGCTATTGAACCATGCGGTTCCGACGAACCCCAGTAGCCGCGAACCTTTCGTCGCACTCGACAACTGCCCCATGAACGGCCTCTCGACGAAGTGAGGCACAATCGAGGTGATGACTGAAACCACCACCTCCACAGCCGATTCACCGCTTCTGCAGGCCATGACCGGGCATCACCCTGCCGTCACCCCGGTTTGGTTCATGCGTCAGGCGGGCCGTTCACTCCCGGAGTACCGCAAGGCCCGCGAGGGCACGACGATGCTCGACTCCTGCCTCAACCCGCAGCTGGCAGCTGAGATCACCTGCCAGCCCGTGCGACGTCACCATGTCGATGGGGCCGTCCTCTACTCCGACATCATGGTGCCGTTGGCCCTGGCTAAGATCGGGGTGCGGATCGAGCCGGGAGTCGGACCGGTTCTCGACGAGCCTGTTCGCACCGCGGACGACGTCGACCGGATAACCCAGCGCGAGCCCGGTGATGCCTCTGCCATCGAAGAGGCTGCCCGCCTGGTGGCGGAAGAACTCGGTGACACCACGCCACTGATTGGTTTCGCCGGCGCCCCGTTCACGATTGCCGCCTACCTGGTGGAGGGCGGGCCCTCCCGTGACCACCTGGCCGCCCGCGCGATGATGCACTCGGATCCGCAAGCCTGGGCCAGGCTCATGGAATGGGTGGCCGACCTGGACGCCGCATTCCTGGCCGCCCAGTTGCGCGGTGGGGCTCGTGCCGTCCAGCTCTTCGACTCCTGGGCCGGGTCGCTGAGCGCCGTCGACTACCGCGCCAGCGTCGCCCCCTTCTCCCAGCGTGCTCTCGCCGACCTCGACCCGAACACCCCTGTGGTGCACTTCGGCGTCAATGCCAGCCATCTGCTCTCCGAGCTGGCCCAGGTGGCCGCGACGGCGTCCCGGTACCCGGTCCTCGGCGTCGACCACCGCATCAGTCTCGACGAGGCCTGCGCCACCCTGATGGTCTCCGGGATGGACATGCCGGTACAGGGCAACATCGACCCGGCCCTGCTCCTCGCCGGTTGGGAACCGCTGGAGAGCGCCACCCGCGAAGTCGTCGCGGCTGGACGTCAGGCCCCCGGCCACGTCGTCAACCTGGGCCATGGTGTGCCCGCCGACACCGACCCCGACGTGCTGACGCGACTGGTGGAGCTGGTGCACTCACTGTGAACCACAATTCCGAGGACGTGACGATGAACACCCTTGATCCGCACACCGTGGACGCCGTCGTCATCGGCGGTGGCATGGCCGGACTCGTTGCGGCCTGGCAGCTCACCCAGGAAGGGCTACGCCCCGTGCTGGTGGAATCCCGCGGGTACACCGGGGGCCTGGTGGCTGGGTCGACATTGGCGGGGATCAGCTATGACATCGGCGCCGAGGGGTGGGCCATTCGTCTTCCCGACACCGCCGAGCTGGCCGAGGAACTGGGGGTGACCGTCGAGAAACCGAGGACCGCCCCGTCCTGGGTGTACTTCGACGACGCCTGCTTCGCGATGCCCGGCAATGCCATCCTGGGCATTCCTGCCGATCTGTCGGACCCGGCGGTCGTCATTGCGCTGGGAGCCAAGGAGGCCGCCCGCGCCGCCGCACTCGACCGCGCCCCAATGCCCGACGAACTCCCCCGGGATCTGGGAACCCTGGTGGAGTCACGAATGGGACCGAAGGTGCTGAGGCGACTCGTCACCCCGATCGCCGGTGGTATCCATGCCGCCGATCCGCACCTGCTCTCGGCCGACGTCGTCTCCCCCGGTCTGCGGGCTGCCGCCCAGTCCACCGGGTCCTTGGCTGCCGGCGTGGCCCTGTGCCGTTCCCGGATGCCGGAAGGGCCGGTCGTCGCCTCGGTGGCTGGCGGCATGTTCACCATGCCGGCCGAGCTGCGTCGTCAGGCCGAGGAGGCCGGTGCGAGGATCATGACCCGGGTGGGGGCTCGAAAGCTGACCTGCCATGGTGACCAGTGGCTCGTCGAGACCGCCGACACCTCGCGCAACCCGAATCCGTCCTTGCCTCCTGTCCCTGACGGCGAGGTGCGCACCTTCCTGACCCCGCGGGTCGTCGTCGCCTGTTCTGCCGGTCCTGCCACCGACCTGCTGAGCAGTGTCATCGACGTCTCCGGACCCGAGATGATTCCCGGTGCGCCCATTGGCCACGTCAATCTGGCCCTGCAGGCTCCGGAGCTGGACGACAGCCCGCGTGGAAACGGCATGCTGGTGGCTCCCGGGACGACGAGCGTCAAGGCGAAGGCCCTGACACACATGTCTGCCAAGTGGCCGAGCCTGGGGCAGTCCTGCCCCGACGGACTGCACCTGCTACGGGTCTCCTACGGGCGATCCGGGGAGACGGATGTCGAGCTCAGCGTCGAGCGGGCGCTGGAGGATGCCTCGATCCTGCTCGGTGTGGAATTGTCGTCCAATCAGGTGGTGGACTCCCAGATCATCCACTGGACGGGGTCTCTGGCCCCGACGACTCCGGAGACCAGGGCGTGGCGTGACGGTCTGCACCGCCAGCTCGAGGAGTTGAACCGGTCCGGACGAGGCCGCATCGGTCTGGTCGGGGCATGGGCGTCGGGTTCCGGCATCGCCGCTCTGGTGCCTCAAGCCCGCCACACGGCCCGTCAACTGGTCTGAGAGCAAGGGAAAAGGCGTCGGAACCGAGTGCCACAATGGAGGACATGTCTTCAATCCGTCTGGGAACCCGTGCCAGCACCCTGGCAACCACTCAATCCGAGATGGTCGCAGAGCTGCTGAGATCACAGGGGCTCGACGTCGATCTGGCGACGATCACTACCCACGGTGACACCTCGACGGCCTCCCTGGCGTCGATGGGTGGCATCGGGGTGTTCGCCTCGGCGATCCGCACTGCCCTGCTGGAGGGCTCGGCCGACATCGCCGTCCACTCCTTCAAGGACCTGCCGACCGGACGCCCGCTCGGACTGGCGATTGGTGCCGTCCCTGTCCGCGAGGATCCGCGCGACGCCCTGGTGGCTCGTGACGGTCTCACCCTCGACGATTTGCCGCAGGGGGCCAGCGTCGGAACCGGTTCGCCGCGGCGAGTGGCCCAACTGTTGGCGGTGCGACCGGACCTGACGATCGTCGACATCCGCGGCAACGTCGACACCCGTCTGGGCCGGGTCAAGGGTCTGGGTCACTACGCCGAAGACAGCGGCAAGGAGGACCTCGACGCCGTCGTGCTGGCTGCCTCAGGACTTGCTCGTCTGGGGCACAGTGACGTCATCACCGAGCTTCTCGACCCGTCGGTCGTGCTGCCGGCTCCGGCCCAGGGAGCCCTGGCCGTCGAGTGTCGGACCGCCGATGTGCATCACGGCAAGCTCGCCAAGGCCCTCGCCAGGATCGACGACTACGGCACGCGGCTGTCGGCCACCGCCGAGCGAGCCGTGCTGTCCCATCTGGAGGCCGGGTGCGCCGCCCCGATCGGCGCGTTGGCCCATCTCGCGCCGACCCCCGGAATGTCCCCAGACGTGTTGACCCTGGACGTGGTTGTGGCTGCGGTCAACGGGTCGCGCACCATTCGGGAACAGGTGAGCGTCGAATTGCCTAAGGAGGTCGAGCCGGCACTGGCCGCGGCGCATACCCTGGGAGTGACGGCCGCCGAGGAGCTGCTGGACGACGGCGCCGCCGATGTTGCAGACCTCAAGGCCACAGGAAGCACTCGATGACCACGAACCCTGCTGATCTCATCAAACCCCCAGTCCTCGTCCCCCGTGACGACTCCCACGACAAGTTCGTGACGACCTTGAAGCAGGCCGGTTACGGGGTCATCCACAAGGCGCTGACCCGGACCGTCGAGCTCCCGGACGCCGATAGGCTCTCCGAGGCCGACCTGTGGCAGGCTGACTGGCTGGTCGTCACCTCGAAGACCACCGTCGGGCTGCTGCCCGATCCACTGCCGAACCCTGACATCAAGGTGGCAGCCGTGGGCGCGGCCACCGCGAGGACCCTGGAGAAGCGCAGTACTGGCGTCGACTTCGTGCCGGAGGACCACAGTGGGGCCGGTCTGGTCGCCGAATGGCCGGGTGGTGCCGCGAACGTCCTGCTCCCGGTCTCGAAACTGGCCGCCGACACCGTCCCCGAGGGACTGACGAGGGCCGGTTGCACCGTCAATCGGCTCGAGGTGTACACCACCGCTGCCGTTGACGAACTGCCCCAAGTGATCGCTCAGTCCTGGCCGTCGGTCGAGTTCGTCGTCGTCACCGCATCCTCGGTGGGACGTGCTCTGGTCGACCTCGTCGAACCGTTGGGATGGCGCCGTCAGAAGCTCGTCGCACTGGGCAACCCCACCGCAAAGACACTTGAGGAGCTCGACCACCCGGCAGACGCGGTGGCCTCCTCCCCTGCCCCGGAGGCCGTCCTCGAGGCGATCGAGTCCCTGGTCGCCTGATCGACGACCTGTTTGAGAAGGAAGATGATCATGAACCTGTACCTGCCTGATTCCAGCGATCCCCGCATGGCCGGCGTCAAGCCGCTGCCCGAGGGCCTTCGCCCGGTTTCCCGCCCGCGTCGGCTGCGTACCACCGCTGCGATGCGGCGGATGGTTGCCGAGACCCGCGTCGCCCCGGCCCAGTTGATGCTGCCCGTCTTCGTCAAGGAGGGCATCGACTCTCCCGTCGAGATCACCAGCCTGCCCGGCCAGTACCAGCACTCCACCGAGTCGATCAAGGAACTCGCCACCCAGGCAGCCGAGGCCGGTATCAGTGGCATCGACCTGTTCGGCATTCCCGAGCACAAGGACGAGATCGGATCCCAGGCCTGGGATCCCAAGGGCATCCTCAATGCCAGTGTCTCCGCGGTGCGCGAAGCCGTTGGTGACGACCTCGTCATCTGCGCCGATACCTGTCTGGACGAGTTCACCGATCATGGCCACTGCGGGGCCCTGACCCCCGACGGCCGGGTCCACAACGACTCCACCCTGCCGCTCTACGCCGCGATGGCGGTCTCCCAGGCTCGGGCTGGAGCCCACATGGTGTCCCCGTCGGGAATGATGGACGGTCAGATCTCCGTCATCCGCGACGCCCTGGACCGCGAGGGGTTCACCGACGTGTCGATCATGGCCTACTCGGCCAAGTACGCATCCGCCTTCTTCGGGCCCTTCCGCGACGCCGTGGACTGCTCCCTCAAGGGTGACCGCAAGTCCTACCAGCAGGATCCGTCGAACCGTCGTGAAGGCATGCGCGAGACCCTGCTCGACCTGGCCGAGGGGGCCGACCTCGTCATGGTCAAGCCCGCCTCCCACTACCTCGACGTCCTGGCCGACATAGCCGAGATCTCCCAGGTGCCGGTTGCCGCCTACCAGGTCTCCGGCGAGTACGCGATGCTCGAGGCCGCTGCCGCCAACGGTTGGATCGACCGTCGCCGCTGCATCAACGAATCCCTGACCTCGATCGTGCGCGCGGGTGCCGATCTCGTCCTGACCTACTGGGCCATCGAGGCCGCACAAATGTTCCGCGAGGCCTTCTGATCCTTGGTAATCAAGCCCGCCACAAGCCCAAACACCGGAAGGAAGAAATGACCTCCAACGCCGAACTGTTCTCCGCCGCCCAGGCCGTCATTCCCGGCGGGGTGGATTCCCCGGTGCGGGCCTACGGATCGGTGGGCGGGGTTCCCCGCTTCATCGAGAGGGCCCAGGGTCCGTGGATCTGGGACGCCGAAGGCACCCGATACGTGGACCTGGTGTGCACCTGGGGTCCGGCCCTGTTGGGGCATGCCCATCCCGAGGTCGTCTCTGCCGTGCAGGAGGCCGCGTCGAAGGGATTGTCCTTCGGAGCTCCGACCCGCACCGAGACCGAGCTGGCCGACGCGATCATCGAGCGGATGACCCCGGTCGAGAAGGTGCGCTTCGTCTCTACCGGCACTGAGGCGACGATGACGGCAGTTCGACTGGCCCGTGGCGCCACCGGACGCGACGTCATCATCAAGTTCGCCGGAAATTACCACGGTCACTCCGACGCCCTGCTCGCCGCTGCCGGTTCCGGCGTGGCCACTGCTGGTCTGCCGGGTTCGGCTGGTGTCCCGGCCGCCTCGACGGCCGACACCATCGTCGTCGACTACAACGACGTCACGGCCCTGGAGGAAGTGTTCTCCGAGCGGGGCGACCAGATCGCCGCAGTGATCGTCGAGTCCTGCCCGGCCAACATGGGCGTCGTTCCGCCCGAGCCCGGCTTCAATGCCGCGATCCGTCGACTCACCAAGGAGCACGGTACCCTCATGATCACCGACGAGGTGCTCACCGGATTCCGGTGCAGCGCATCGGGCTTCTGGGGTCTGCAGCAGCGCTCCGGCGAGGACTTTGCGCCCGACATCTTCACCTTCGGCAAGGTCGTCGGCGGCGGCATGCCGCTGGCTGCCCTGGGCGGACGCGCCGAGATCATGGACCTGCTGGCACCGACCGGCCCCGTCTACCAGGCCGGGACCCTGTCGGGTAACCCGCTGGCCACCGTCGCCGGGGTCAAAACCTTGCACCTGGCTGACGCCGGTGTGTACCAGCGTCTCGACTCCCGCTCCGAACAGTGGCGAGGTGAGTTGGCTTCCGCTCTCGACGCGGCTGGTGTCTCATACCGTCTGCAGAACGCCGGGAACCTCTTCAGCGTCTTCCTCGGGGTCGAGGAGCCGGTGCGCAACTACGACGATTCCAAGGCCCAGAACGCCGAGGCCTACACCGCCTTCTTCCACGCCATGCTGGAGGCTGGGATCAACCTGCCGCCATCGTGCTTCGAGGCTTGGTTCCTCTCCGACGCCCATGACGACGAGACCTTCGAGGTCTTCCGCAAGGCCCTCCCGAAGGCCGCCGAAGCAGCGGCCAAGGTCATCGGCTGAGATCGGAAGATTAGTGCCTGAGATCGGGCTGACCCCGCAGGCCGTCGAGGCCGTCTGCGACTGGTTTGGCGTCCACGGACGAGACCTTCCGTGGCGTCGACCGGAGACCTCCCCGTGGGGAGTGCTCGTCAGCGAGGTGATGAGCCAGCAGACCCCGGTGACGCGTGTCGTCGGTCCGTGGCATGAGTGGATGAATCGGTGGCCGACGCCGGACGATCTGGCCGAGGAGGAGTCGGGGGTCGCCGTCGCCACGTGGGGACGTTTGGGATATCCGCGCCGTGCCCTGCGTCTGCATGCCTGCGCGGTTGCCATCGCCACCGAGCACGATGGGATCGTGCCCAGCAGCTACGACGAGCTCATCGCCCTGCCTGGGATCGGCGACTACACCGCTGCCGCAGTGGTGTCCTTCGCCTTCGGAGGACGCGCAACGGTATTGGACACCAATGTGCGTCGTGTCATCGCACGGGCGGAGTCCGGGATCGCGAACTGTCCGGCCTCAGTGACGAAGGCCGAGCGAGTCGTCGCCGACGCTCTGGTTCCCGGGGAAGAAGCCGAGGCCGCAAAATGGGCGGTGGCCGCCATGGAGCTGGGAGCGCTGGTGTGCACAGCTCGTTCACCACAGTGCGAGATCTGCCCGATCAGTGCCCGGTGCCGGTGGGTGGCTGACGGCAAACCCGACAACGCCCCGGCCCGTCGCGGACAGCCGTGGAAAGGCACGGATCGTCAGTGTCGGGGGGTGATCATGGACGTCGTGCGCAACAGCCCGCACGGAGTAGAGGTTCAGTTGGCTCTTTCTGCCTGGCCCGAACCCGATCAGGCATCGAGGTGCCTCGAGTCCTTGCTTCATGACGGTCTGGTGCATCGCCGTGGGGAGCTGGTGACGCTGTGAAGACGATCGCAGGAAGCGTTGCCGCTGCCCAGGTCATTGCCGGACACATCGGCGCCACGTCAGGGCGGCCAGTTGTTCTCATCGATGGCGGTTCGGGGTCAGGGAAGACGACCCTTGCCGACCGCGTCGCCGAGTTGAGCCCGGATGCCCAGCTCGTCCATGGCGACGACCTCTACCCCGGCTGGACCGGGCTGTCAGCAGTGTGGGACTTGGGCGAGCTCGTCATCAGGAACCGCTACCAACGCTGGGACTGGTACCGGGATCGCTTTGCCGAGGAAGTCAGCCTCGACGCTTATCGTCCCCTTGTGATCGAAGGTTGTGGGGTTCTCACGGCAACGAATGCCAAGCATGCCTCGATGGCTGTGTGGTGTTCCTGCCCCTACGACGCACGCCGCGATCGTGCCCTCGGACGTGACGAGTTCTTCGTCGACTCGTGGGCCATGTGGGCCGTCCAGGAGAGGCTGCACCAGGTTCGTCACCACCCTGAGCACCTCGCTGACGTCGTGGTGGACCTGACCCTCCTCAACCAGTGACGCACCCCGCCCAGCAGCGCTCTACCAGGGCTGTGCTAGGGTTCCTGCAACATTTCATGGATCTCAGGCTTGTGACTTTCGGCAATACCTGATCCACCGGGGGGCACGAGTGCGTCCACCCCGGTATTCCACGTTGCCGGAGGTGCTCATGAATCCATTGGTGCAGTCCTTGGAAAAGGGACTCGTCGTCTCCTGCCAGGCATTACCTGGCGAACCCATGTATTCCGAGAACGGTGGCATCATGCCTCTGTTCGCAACTGCGGCTGCGCAGAGCGGGGCCATCAGCATTCGCGCCAACTCGGTTCGCGACATCAAGGAGATCCGAGCAGTCGTCCCATTGCCGGTGATCGGCCTGCTCAAGAGGGAATACGACGGTTACGAGCCCTACATCACCCCGACCCTTGACGACGTCGAGGCGGTCCTGTACGCCGGAGCCGACATCATCGCCTTCGACGCCACCGACCGCATCCATCCAAATGATGTCTCCACGCCCGACCTCATCGCTCAGATTCGCAAAGCCCATCCCACCGCCGTCCTGATGGCCGACATCTCCACCTATGACGAAGCAGTCACGGCCGCGAAGTGCGGAGTCGACCTGGTCGGAACCACCCTCTCCGGTTACACCGCCGCCTCTGCGAACTCACCAGTACCCAACCTCGAGCTGGTGCGTCGTCTGGCTGCGGACCTGTCCATCCCCGTCATCGCGGAGGGCAACATCTCAACCCCTGACCTGGCGGTCGACGCCCTCAACTGCGGAGCCCACGCCGTCGTCGTCGGGGGTGCAATCACCCGTCCTGCCCAGATCTGTACCCGATTCGTCGACGCGATTCGCGCTCGCGCCGCCCAAACCCCCTCGGAGAACTGACATGTTCAAGACCCTGCAGAAGATCGGCAAGGCCTTCATGCTGCCGATCGCCATCCTCCCAGCGGCTGGCCTGTTGCTGGGCATTGGTGGTGCGTTGTCCAACCCCACCACCGTCAAGAGCTACCCCGCTCTCGGCAATCCGATTCTCCAGGACATCTTCCAGGTGATGAGCGCAGCTGGAAGTGTCATCTTCGAGAACCTCGCTCTGCTGCTGTCGATCGGTCTGTGTATCGGCCTGGCGAAACGTGACAAGGGAACTGCCGCGCTCGCGGGCATCACCGGCTTCCTCGTCATGACAGCCACCACCAAGGCGCTCGTTTCGCTCTCGAGCAACCCCGACCGGACGATTGACACCGGCGTCATCGGTTCACTCGTCATCGGTGCCGTCGCCGTGTGGCTCCACAACCGTTACCACAACATTGAGCTGCCAGCCTTCCTCGGCTTCTTCGGCGGCTCGCGCTTCGTCCCGATCGTCACAGCCTTCGCCGGAATCATCATTGGCGCATTTTTCTTCCTGGCATGGCCGCCGGTCCAGGCCGGAATGGTGTCGGCCGGCACCGCGATCGCCGGATGGGGGGTCATCGGCACCTTCTTCTACGGCTTCCTGATGCGTCTGGCAGGCGCCGTTGGTCTGCACCACATGATTTACCCGATGTTCTGGTACACCCCTCTGGGTGGTTCTGAGGTCGTCGCCGGGCAGACTGCCGTCGGTGCCCAGAAGATCTTCTTCGCTCAGCTTGCTGACACGAACCACGTCGGGCTGTTCACCCATTCGACCAAGTACTTCGCAGGTCGCTTCGCGACCATGATGTTCGGTCTGCCGGGCGCGTGTCTGGCGATGTGGCAGTGTGTGCCGAAGGGACGTCGCGCCAAGTACACCGGCCTGTTCGCCTCGGTGGCCTTCACCTCCTTCCTGACGGGAATCACCGAGCCGATCGAGTACATGTTCCTCTTCGTGGCTCCCCTGCTCTACGTGTTCCACTCCGTCCTGGATGGCATCTCTTTCCTCGTCGCCGACCTCATGAACATCCGCATCGGCAACACCTTCTCCGGTGGCGCAATCGACTACCTGCTGTTCGGCGTCCTGCAGGGTGAGTCCAAGACACACTGGTTGTACGTCCTGCCGATCGGAGCCATCTGGTTCGCCCTCTACTACTTCTCGTTCATGTTCTTCGTCAAGAAGTTCAAGATCGCAACCCCGGGGCACCTCGAGGACACCATGGCTGCGGCCGCGCCGAACGGTGGCAAGTCCAAGGAGAAGCCCGCTGAGAAGTCCGAACGACGAAATGACGGTATTGAGGAGGGAGCGACGCAGATCATCGCCGCCCTGGGTGGCCCTGAGAACATCGAGGATGTCGATGCATGCATCACCCGCCTGCGCGTCTCGGTGAAGGCGGCTGACCAAGTCGACAAGGCCAAGCTCAAGAACTTGGGAGCGACCGAGGTCTTCGAGGTCGGCGGCGGCGTCCAAGCCGTCTATGGTGCGAAGGCCGTCCTCTACAAGAACGCCATCAACGCCCAGCTCGGAATCGACGACTGAAAGGCATCGACATGTCCCTCTTCCACAAACGCCACAAGGACGAAACCCTGAAGGTCGCAGTGCCCGTCTCGGGAGCCATTCTGGACATCACGAACGTTCCAGACCCAGTCTTCGCCGGCCAGCACATGGGCCCCGGGTTCGCGGTTGACCCGACCTCGGGAGAGTTCACCTCTCCCATCGACGGCGAGGTCACCCTGGTGGCCCCGACCCTGCACGCCGTCGGTCTCAAGGCTGGCAATGGCGCCGAGATCCTCGTGCACATCGGCATCGACACCGTCGAGCTCAAGGGCGACGGGTTCACCGTCCATGTCCATGAGGGCGATACCGTCAGCGTTGGCGACCCGCTCCTGACCGTCGACCTCGACGCCGTCACGCCGCGGGTGCCGTCGATGATCTCTCCCGTGGTCATCACGAATGCGTCCGACTTCACCGTCTCCGAGTGCAGCGACGATCCGGCGGCGGTGCTGACTGTCACCGCAGGATGACGCAGTGCTTCCTCCGGAGCATCCCCTGACCGAGCTCGGCCCCGAGCAGGTCGTCGTCAAGAAGGTCTACAACAACAACGTCCTTCTCGGCGTCGACCGCTCCGGCACGGAGATGGTCGTCAATGCCCGCAGTATCGGTTTTGGCCGACACCGCGGGGAGATCGTCGACGCCTCATCGGCCCAGCGGTACCTGGCGGAGGGCACCTACCGGACGGCCGCGATCGCCTCACTCCTTTCCAATGCCACTCGCACCCAGGTACGGGTGGCGCAGGCGATCGTCGAGCTGGCTCAGGAAGAACTGGGGATGTCGAACTCCCAGCGCATGATGCTGCCGGTACTCGATCACCTCGTCGCGGCGGCGTATCGAGCTGAGCAGGGGGTCGTCATCGACTTTCCCCTGACCTGGGAGGTTCAGCAGCTGTACCCCGACGAGGCGAGTCTGGGCCACCGGGCCGTCGAGATCGTCGACGGTACTCTCGGCATCCACCTGCAACCCGAGGAGTGGGTGGCATTTGCGCTGCATTTCATCAACCGTCAGTGGGATGGCAAGGGTGTGTCGCGCACCGTGACGATGACTCAGGCGATCTCGGAGGTCTTCACCGAGCTCGAGGAGCTCTGGCAGGTCAAGATCGACCGGTCGTCCATGAGTGCCTCACGATTCGTCACGCATCTTCGTTATCTGTTCGCTCGGGCTGCGGATAACAAGCAGCTCTCCCACATTGACCTGGACATCATGGGTCTCATGTCGGACCGCTATCCGGCAGCCACCTCGGCGGCCCTCACGGTGGCCAAACGTATCTCGACGGCGGTTGGCGACGAGCTGACGAAGGCCGAGATCAACTACATCGCGCTGCACACCAGCCGTCTCTACGGCGAGGTGATGGGTGTGGAGGATTGACCCCCTGGCCACCAGCTCACCCAACTGACCTACTCGATTAGCTCAGAGCAGGTAGTACTTCAGCAGCACCAAGATCACGAGAACGACCAGCAACACTGCCATCCTCGGCCAGGTCTGCGGGGACTTGCCAGCCTGAACGCGCTTGGGATCTTCGAAGAAGATGACTCCACACGCCAGTCCGACGATGAATCCGCCGAGATGGGCCTGCCATGCGATCCCGGAGATGAAGAAGAGCAGTGCCGCATTGATGGCCAGCACGATCCATAGGTCGCGGGTCGACGCCCCGAGCCTGCGCTGCACGATGAGCAGCACTCCGAACAGGCCGAAGATCGCGCCGGATGCGCCGACGACGCCGTCATTCATGTTCGGCAGGAATCTCCCATCACCATGTGGGGAGGCCATCAGGCAGAACAACACTCCTCCGCCCAGACCGGACATCAGGTAGGCGGCGAGAAACCGGGCTCGTCCCAGGAAGGGCTCCAGCGACCGCCCCAAGGCCCACAGGGCGTACATGTTGAAGCCGATGTGGAGGATGCTCAGCGCGTGCCCGAACATCGATGTGACGAATCGCCAGGGCTCGTGGAACCCCTGGATGGGTGCCAGGACGACGGCGTCGCGAATCTGAGGGCTGACCCACTCCCCGGCCCACATCAGGAAACAGATACCGATGAGGGTCCACGTCACCGCCGGGACGTCACTGCGCCGCTTCACGCGGGCAACAGGCCTGGGAGCTGCCTGCTGGTACGACGCCGAGGGCGCTTCCCACGAGGGATCGACCTCCGCCGAGCGATATGGCTCGGACCCTGGTCTCGACGTCCTTTCTGCGTGCCCGGAATCTGGCTGCGGAGGCGCCCAGGAGGGTTCGTCATGTTTCGACTCGTCCTCCCATGAACCCCACTCGTCGGGGCGGGAAAAGTTGTCGGGACGTTGGTGGTTCTGGCTCATCGGCGTCCTGCAAGTGCTGAGGTGATTGACTCGGTGATGGAGGTGTCGCGGAACTCGAATCCGTGATCAAGGAGTTTGGCGGGTTTGACCCTCTGCCCGAAGCACAGCGCCTCATCGACGAGCTGGGACCCGAAGATCATCTTCGCCGCCGGGGTCGGGAAAGGCAGCGCTGACGGCCGGTGCATCGCCTTGGCCAGGGTTTTCGTGAACTCGGCATTGGTGCATGGATTCGGTCCGACGAGGTTGACCGGTCCACTGATGGAATCGTCAGTGAGGATCCGCACCATGGCCGACACATGGTCATGGAGGCTGATCCACGACATGTACTGGCTGCCGTCACCGATCGTGCCGCCCAATCCGAGCCGGAAGAGCGGGCGCTCCTTGCCGAGGATGCCGCCGAACGAGCTCATGACGTGACCGGTACGCAGGGTTGCCACGCGCACTCCCTCGGGAGCGGCGCACGCGGCTGCTTCCCACCGCTGGCAGACCTCGGCCAGGAACCCTTCGCCGGCGGGGTCATTCTCGTCGAGCCATTCATCACCACGAGGGCCGTAATAGCCAACGGCCGATCCGTTGATGAAAATCCGGCAGCGTGGCGAGGATGCCAGGGCTCGCACGATGAGACGGGTGGAGTCGATACGAGATGCCAAGATGCGGGTCTTGCGTTCGTCGGTCCAGCGTCCCCCGGCGATGGGGGCTCCAGCCAGATTCACCACGGCGTCGACATCGTCGAGGAATGGCGGGGCGATGGACAAGGTGTCGAGATCCCACCTGCGGTCAGAGGATTGGATGGCTTCATGACGTGTCAGTGTGACGACGTCATGCCCCTCCTTGCGCAGCCGCTGAACCAGCGCTGTGCCGATGAGACCGGCAAACCCTCCGATGGCAATCTTCATGTGGTCATCCTACGGGGCGAGCGAAAGGCACCCCGACGCCGTCCACCTGCCTCACACAGGATTGTCGTCAGGAATTGTGCTGAGATGACCGCTGGAAGTTCGCGAAGAAGGCGCAGACGATGACGCAGATCGTGCCGGCGATGATGGTGATGAACATCGACTCGCCGAGCCCTCGCCCCAGGTCATGACGAGCCATGATTCGAGCATCCATCATCATGGCGATGAGGGCCGAGCCAAGGGCCGAACCGACCTGACGAGTCGCGTTGAAGACTCCTGAACCGGCTCCGGCGTCAGCCTGACCGAGATTGTCAGTGCCCACCAGCGAGATCGGGCTCCACATCATGGCCGAACCGATACCGGTGACGACCGACAGCAGCAGGAAGACCCACACCCCAGTTGACGGCACCATGAACAGCCACCATCCGATCGAGGCAATCACGTAGAGAGCCACGCCGATGGTGGCCATTCGCCCCGACGAGCGGCGCTGGAGCACCCGTCCAACCACCGGAGACAGCGCACCAGAGAAGACGGCGGTGGGTATGAGCAGCAGGGCGGCGATCGTCGGGGACTTGCCACGCACGTTCTGCAGGTACACAGTGGTCGGCATGAAGTAGGCAGTCACGAGCATGCCGACCAGGAAGATCGCGATATTGGCGAGGGTGAAGTTGCGCTTGGTGAACAGACGCAGCGGAACCAGTGGTTCGAAGTCGCTGGCGTGAGCGTGCAGATGGGCCTGCGCCCATTCGGTCTGGGAGACCACGAAGAGCACCATGAAAACCACGCCGAGGATGACGAGCAGGGGTACGGAAATGATGCCGGTGATCGTCCCCCAGTTGTACTGCTCGCCCTCCTGAATACCGAAAACGAGCAAGGTCATGCCGATACCCGACAGGATGACGCCCAACCAGTCAAAGGCGTGACCATGAGTCTCCAGGGCAGGGACGTTTCGGATGGCCAGCCACAGCCCGATGATGGTGATCGGAACGTTGACGAAGAAGATCCACTCCCAGCCCAGGGTGTCGACGAGAATGCCGCCGAGGACCGGGCCGACGAAGCTGGCCACACCTGCCGTGGCTCCCCACAGGCCCATGGCGGCGCCGCGCTTCTCCGGTGGGAAGAGTCGGGTGATCATCGACAGGGACTGCGGGGTCATGAGGGCAGCACCGATTCCCTGAACCGCACGAGCGGCGATGAGAGCCTCGATCGTCGGGGAGAGACCACAAGCCAGCGAGGAAACTCCGAAGACGATCATGCCAATGAGGTACATGCGACGCGGGCCCCACCGGTCACCCATACGTCCGGTGATCAGCAGCGGGACGGCGTAGGTGAGCAGATAGACACTGGTGATCCACACGCCATGGTTGAGGTCGGCGTTGAGGGCGCGGATGGTCGCTGGCAGAGCGGTCGTGACGATCGACGTGTCAACGAGGATCATGAAGAAGCCAACGAGGAGGGCCCACAGAGCCCTCCATGCCTGCTTCTCGGTGACGACATTTCCATCTCGGTCCCGGGCAAGGCGATCGACGTCCACGCCTGACGATTGCTCGGACGACAAGGGGTCTCCTAGGGGACGAAGGGGTTAGGCCAAGGGCCGATGATACCCCGGCAGATCGCCCCGGAAACGCGTCATCTCCACGGGTGTGATGACATCAGGAACCTCACGACAGTCCCGGCACGGGCTTGGGCAAGACGGTCGGCGTCGTCAGGATCGACGACCCCAATAACCGGGTACCCGCCCGTCGTCGGTTGGTCGGGGCCGAAGACCAAGGGCACTCCCGAGGTGGGCACCTGGATCGCTCCTCGCACCACCGGCTCACTCGTCAACTCCCCCGTCACTGCTCGCTCCAGGGACGGCCCTTCCAGTCGCGTCCCGACGCGGTCGCTCGCCTCGCCGACTCGCCATGCCGTCTCCTCAAGGGCGCGGCGGCCGGCGTCGGTGAACCAGTCGTCGCGCGGGCCCCATACGCCGTGGAGGATGAGTTCTTGTGGCGCCGGACCGACGTTGACGGGCTTCGTGGCGATGACTCCGGCTGGCCCGTCCCCGATGGTGACGACGTCCCCCGTCTTGAGCGGGGCTGGCCCCATCCCTCGGGTCGGATCAGCCGAGACACTGGCGAAGGTCGGCGTCGCACTGATGCCCCCGGTGACGGACAGATAGCTCCGCAATCCCGTTTCCGGCGCACCGACCGTCAGCGTCTGGCCATCAGTGACGAGAAATCCACAGCCGGCCGGACGTGGTGATCCATCCAGATCAATCTCGACGTCTGCCCCTGTCACAGCAACAAGAACAGGCCCTCCGACGCACTTCAGACGCACTGGACCGAGCAGAACTTCCAGGCACCCGAGACCGGCTGCGTTACCGACGAGACGAGCTCCCTCCCGATAGGCGCGACGATCCCACGCCCCGCAGCCGCTGATCCCCAGATCGGCCCATCCGCGACGTCCAGCATCCTCGACGAGGGTTCTGGGCCCGGCCATCTCCACGACGAAGTGAGTCATGAGGTCACCGCCTCGAACTTGATGACGGCACCCGGCAACAGCAGGGCCGGCGGGTCAGCGTTCTCGTCCCACAGCGTCACCTCAGTCGTCCCGATGATCTGCCAACCGCCCGGGGACGCTTGCGGGTAAGCCCCGGTGAATCCGTCGGCCAGGGCGATACTGCCCGGTGGGATCCGGGTTCGAGGGCTGGATCGACGCGGAATCCGGTAGGGCCAGTCCGCCCCGGACATGTACCCGAATCCGGGCATGAATCCTGCGAACTCCACCGTCCACAGCTGGTCGCTGTGGTGCTTCACCAGCTCGTCGGTCGTCATGTCGAGCAGATCTGCCACGTCCGACAGATCGAGTCCGTCGTAGCGCACGGGCACCGGGAGGGGCTCCCGCGATCCCTCCTCGACAGCGTCCAATCCCCCGGCGAGCAGGTCTTGGACATGGGCGACGGCTCCCGGCAACAGATCAGCAGACTCCACCTGGACGAGCACCGTCGTCTGGGCCGGTACGAGATCCACCGTCCCTTCAGCCGGGTGGTCACTCAGGGCGCGATGCAGACGCCGACGCTGACCGGCGTCGTCCAGTTCGACGAGAACCGCCGCCCGCCCGGCCGGCCGCAGTCTCATGCGACAGCCCGCAGCTCGACGCCGGCAGCAGCGAGACGATCGCGCACCGCCGTGGCCATCGCGACAGCACCCGGGGTGTCACCGTGGACGCACACCGAATCGGCCTGGATGCTCACCTCGGTGCCATCGATGGCGGTCACCACCCCCTGGGTCACGAGCTTGACGACCCGCTCGGCGACCTCGTCGGGGTCGTGCAACACCGATCCCTCCTGGCTACGCGACACCAGGGTGCCGTCCGGGTTATAGGCGCGATCAGCAAAGGCCTCACGCAGGGCTCGCACTCCCTGCTGCTCAGCAAGGTCGAGGACGAGGGCGCCGGGCAGACCGAGGATGGCCACGTCAGAATCCGTGGCGGAATTGACGGCGACGATCGCCTCGACGACAGCTCTGGCCTGTGCCTCGTGGTGGACGATCGTGTTGTACAAGGCGCCATGAGGCTTGACGTAGCGCACCGACGCGCCGTGAACCGCGGCAACCCCGCGCAGCGCCGACAGCTGGTAAATGACCTCGTCACGCAGTCGTGCAGGGTCTACGTCGACGAAGTTGCGACCGAACCCGGCGAGGTCCCGGTACGAGACATGGGCCCCCACGCACACCCCGCGTTCTGCGGCGGCCTTGCAGGTGCGTCCCATGACGACGGCGTCGCCGGCATGGAACCCGCAGGCCACATTCGCCGAGGTGACGATTCCCAGCAGGGACTCGTCGTCACCCATCTTCCACGACCCGAAGGACTCCCCCATGTCTGCATTGAGATCAACAGTTGCCATGACCCAAGATTGCCGCAATCTGCCTGGTCGTCGTGACAGATCCGGCAATGGAGACGTGAAATACTCCCGACACACTCTCTAGAGTGACGCGACAAAATCCCCAGAAACACCCAGGAGAGGAGCGCACCATGTGGGTTCTGCTTGCCGTGGCGATCGTCGTCGTCGGCTTCGCGCTGCGGCTCAACGCCATGCTCGTGGTCGCGGTCGCCGGTATCACTGCCGGCCTCATTGCCGGCATGTCGCCGGTCAAGATCATCGAGACCTTCGGTACCGGATTTGCCAGTTCTCGATCCGTGACGGTCTTCATCGTCGTGCTGCCCGTCATCGGATTGCTCGAACGCCACGGCCTCATGCAACAGGCCGGCCGCCTGATGTCGAAGATGAAGTCCATGACAGCTGGGAAGCTCCTCGCCGTCTACCTCGCCATTCGCCAGATCACCGCTGCACTGGGGTTGTCATCCATCGGCGGGCCCGCCCAGGCGGTGCGTCCCCTCGTCGTGCCGATGGCGGAGGCTGCCGCCCGACGCAATCACCCTCGCTACACCCGCAAGATGCGGGAGAAACTGCGCTCCTATGCCTCCTCGGCGGACACCATTGGACTGTTCTTCGGTGAGGACGTCTTCATCGCCATCGGGTCGATCCTGCTCATCACCGGCTTCGTCGATGCCACCTACAACCTCAAGCTCGAAGCCCTCCAGATCGCCCTGTGGGCCATCCCGACGGCTATCTGCGCCTTCCTCATCCATGCCCCACGGATGTGGCTGCTGGATCGCAAGCTCGCCAAGATGGCCGCCGAGGGAGGGGACGACGTCGACGTCGACACCACTCCTGAGCCTGGTCACACCGTCAGCCTGCCTTCGGGCGGCAATCCTGAGCAGGGGGTCCGCGAATGATCAAGGTGGAATGGTTCTACTGGCTGTGCGGAGTCCTCTTCCTCATCATCGCCGTCATCCGGATGCGTGATCGCGATGACAGGAAGCGCTCCGGATCAGCAGCCTTCTGGGCGGTCCTGGCCTTCTGCTTCGGCTACGGCACCTTCGTCGTCAACAAGACAGCACCGGCCCTCGTGGAGGGCGTCGCCGTCCTCCTCCTGGTCGTGCTGGCGGCATGCGGTTTTCCGGGCCGCGGCTCCAACGAGACCACTACTGACGCCGAGCGGGAGGAGCTCTCCGAGAGGTTCGGCAACAAGCTGTTCGTGCCTGCCCTCATCATTCCGATCGTCGCCGCGGTCTTCGCGGTGGCCGGCATGCGTGACCTGTCCTTCGGCGGAAATCCGGTGTTGGAGACCGGCATGGCGACCATCATCGGCCTAGGAGCTGCTTCGCTGATCTCCCTCGTCGTCGCCATGATCATGTTCAAGGTGCGCTCCCCCATGGTGCCCTTCAAAGAAGGCGACCGGCTGCTCGGCCACATCGGCTGGGCAGCGATCCTGCCTCAGTTCCTGGCGACCCTGGGCACCCTATTCAGCAATGCCGGCGTCGGTGACGCAGTGGGACGTATCACGTCGTGGATCCTGCCGTCCGGAAGTCTGTTCGCAGCGGTCTGTGTTTACTGCATCGGCATGGCCTTGTTCACCCTCATCATGGGCAACGCCTTCGCGGCCTTCCCGGTGATGACGGCTGCCGTCGGGTGGCCGCTACTCATCCAGCACTTCGACGGCAACATGGCTGCCATCTTCGCCATCGGTATGTTGGCCGGATTCTGCGGCACCTTGTGCACCCCGATGGCCGCGAACTTCAATCTGGTCCCGGCAGCTCTGCTTGAGCTTGATGACAGTTATGGTCCTATCAAGGCGCAGATCCCCACCGCTGTTCCACTGCTGTTCTGCAACATTCTCATCATGTATCTGTGCTGCTTCCCAGGAGGTTTGCTGTGAACGTTGACGATTACGCCCAAGGATGGGCCACGACGATCATTGACGGCCTGAATCGGCCATTCCCATGGGGTTCAGCCCACCAGTCTCAGGGGCCAGACGACGTCGACGTCACACCATGGCGTCTACACCCGTGTTTTCATGGCTGTCTGGACTGGCATTCCTCGGCACACATGCAGTGGTCGGCCCTCACCTTGCTCGAGCACGCAAACCAGTCGATCGATTGCGCAACCATTGACGAGCTGGTTGGCCTTATCAATGCGCGTCTGACCAATGAGAATGCTCAGATGGAGGCGGAGTACCTGCGGGTTCATCGCGGGTACGAGCGTCCTTATGGCTGGGGATGGGCTGCGCTGTTGTCCGCCAAGTGTTCAGCGCTGGCCACCATGACGAGCAATTCGCCGGAGTGGGCGTCCGCGACTCGGATCTTCGGAGGCCAGATCTTCGACAACCTGCTGGCATGGCTGCCGACGATGACCTTCCCCGTCCGCACCGGAACCCACGACAACACCGCTTTCGGCATTGGCCTGTGCCTCGATGCCGCCCAGTCCCTGGGACGTAGCGACGTCGTCGACGCCATCGTCGAGCACTCCCACCGTTTCTTCGACGCCGACACCGACTACCCGTCGTCCTGGGAGCCCAGCGGCAATGACTTCTTGTCGGCGGCATTGAGCGAAGCCCACCTCATGGCACGGGTCTACCGGGCCGAAGGTCGCTCCGATGAGTTTGGCACTTGGCTGCATACCTTCCTACCGCGTCTGGGACAGTCTGACGACAACCTGTTGGACGTCGCCGAGGTGACCGACGGCACCGACGGCAAGCTCGCCCATCTGTACGGGCTGAGCCTGTCGCGGGCCTGGCAGCTGCGGGTGCTGACACCATGGCTCGACGACGACGCTCGTCGCCGCATCGAGGTGGCCACTGATCGTCAGATCAGCGAGGTGGCCTCCCAAATCACTGACGGCGACTTCATGGCCACCCATTGGCTGGTGTCCTTCGCCCTCCAGGCGGTACTCGCCAAGCTCTGAGACCCACACACGACACTGCGGCCCGGCGCATCGAGCGCCGGGCCACAGTGTCGTGCTCAAGTGATCAGCCCTGCTGACCGTTGTTGTCCCCTGCCGACGAGGTGAGCTCCTCAGGGATCTCATCCGGAAGCTCGGAGCGCTCCGTGCCCTTGAACACGAACGGCTCCTCGGAACCCTCCGGGGCGGCGTCGACAACCACGATCTGACCGGGCTTGACCTCGCCGAAGAGGATCTTCTCGGCCAGGACGTCCTCGATGTCGCGCTGGATGGTGCGACGCAGTGGACGGGCACCCAACAGCGGGTCGAAGCCACGTTTGGACAGCAGCTCCTTGGCGGCCGGGGTGACCTCGATGCCCATGTCCTTGTCGCCCAGACGCTCCTCCAGCTGGTCCACCATGAGGTCGACGATCCGCAGGATGTCGGACTGGGTGAGCTGGTGGAAGACGATGATCTCGTCGAGACGGTTGAGGAACTCGGGGCGGAAGTGTCCCTTGAGCTCCTCGGTGACCTTGGCCTTCATCTTCTCGTAACTGGACTCGGCGTCGTTGGCCTTGGAGAAGCCAAGGTTGACCGACTTGGAGATGTCACGGGTACCGAGGTTGGTCGTCAGCACGATGACGGTGTTCTTGAAGTCCACCACACGACCCTGGGCGTCGGTGAGACGTCCCTCGTCGAGGATCTGCAACAGGGAGTTGAAGATGTCGGGGTGGGCCTTCTCGATCTCGTCGAAGAGGATGACGCTGAATGGCTTACGGCGCACCTTCTCGGTGAGCTGGCCACCCTCCTCATAACCGACGAATCCCGGCGGGGAACCGAACATCCGGGATGCGGTGTGCTTCTCGGAGTACTCGCTCATGTCCAGGGTGATAAGGGCATCCTCGTCACCGAAGAGGAACTCGGTGAGCGCCTTGGTGAGCTCGGTCTTACCGACACCGGACGGGCCGGCGAAGATGAACGAACCAGCCGGACGCTTCGGATCCTTGAGGCCGGCGCGGGTACGACGGATGGAGCGGCACAGCGCCTTGACGGCGTCCTCCTGGCCGACGTAACGCTTGCCGATCTCGTCCTCCATGTGAAGCAGTCGCTGGGACTCCTCCTCGGTGAGCTTGAAGACCGGGATGCCGGTGGCTCCGGAGAGCACCTCGGCGATCTCGTCAGGACCGACGACGGCCGGAACCGACTCGTCGCCCTGCTTCCACTCCTCCTCCTTGGCCTCACGCTCGGCGAGTAGCTTCTTCTCGTCGTCGCGCAGCCCGGCAGCACGTTCGAAGTCCTGGGCGTCGATGGCGGCTTCCTTCTCCACGCGCACGTGGGCGA
This sequence comes from Cutibacterium avidum 44067, assembly GCF_000367205.1. Lineage (NCBI taxonomy): Bacteria > Bacillati > Actinomycetota > Actinomycetes > Propionibacteriales > Propionibacteriaceae > Cutibacterium > Cutibacterium avidum. The sequence continues at coordinate 1,983,348 of NC_021064.1, forward strand.
TCCGCTCGTCGAACTCGCGCAGATCCGGCGGGGCCGTCATACGGCGGATGTTCATCCGGGCGCCAGCCTCGTCGATGAGATCAATGGCCTTGTCAGGCAGGAAGCGGTCCTGGATGTAACGGGCCGCAAGGTTGGCCGCCGAGGTGATGGCCTCGTCAGTGATGGTGATCTTGTGGTGAGCCTCGTAGCGGTCGCGCAGCCCCTTGAGGATCTCGATGGCCAGCGGGATCGACGGCTCAGCCACCTGGATCGGCTGGAAACGACGCTCCAGGGCGGCGTCCTTCTCGATGTACTTGCGGTACTCGTCGAGGGTCGTCGCACCGATGGTCTGCAGCTCACCGCGGGCCAGCATCGGCTTCAGCATGCTGGCGGCGTCGATGGCGCCTTCGGCAGCGCCAGCACCGACGAGAGTGTGGATCTCGTCGATGAACAGGATGATGTCACCGCGGTTCTTGATCTCCTTGAGGACCTTCTTCATCCTCTCCTCGAAATCGCCGCGGTAACGCGATCCAGCGACCATGGAGCCGAGGTCCAGGGAGTAGATCTTCTTGTCGCGCAGGGTCTCGGGGACATCTCCACGCACAATGGCCTGGGCCAGACCCTCCACGCAGGCGGACTTGCCGACGCCAGGCTCACCGATGAGAACCGGGTTGTTCTTGGTACGGCGGCTCAACACCACCATGACCCGCTCGATCTCCTTCTCGCGTCCGATGACCGGGTCGAGCTCGCCGTCACGGGCGGCGTCGGTGAGGTTACGACCGAACTGATCGAGGATCGTCGCCGAGGACTGCTGCGGGCCGGCCTCAGGCGCGCCCGAGGTGGCAGCCTGACGCTCGTCACCCTGGTAGCCCTGCAGCAACTGCAGGACGCTGTTGCGCACCGTGTTGAGATCAGCGCCAAGGCGGATCAGCACCTGCGCGGCGACGCCTTCTCCCTCACGGATGAGGCCGAGCAGGATGTGCTCGGTACCGATGTAGGAGTGATTCATCTGGAGGGCCTCGCGCAAACTCAGCTCAAGGACTTTCTTGGCGCGCGGGGTGAAGGGGATGTGGCCAGTCGGTGTCGAGGTGCCGTGACCGATGATCTCCTCCACCTGGGCACGGACTGCCTCCAGGGAAATGTCAAGGGACTCGAGGGCCTTGGCGGCAACGCCCTCGCCCTCGCTGATGAGCCCGAGCAGCAGGTGCTCGGTACCGATGTAATTGTGGTTCAGGGCCTTGGCCTCATCCTGGGCCAGGACGACGACCCGGCGGGCCCGATCGGTGAACCGTTCGAACATGAACTCTCCTCGTATGTGGAGCAGACCAACCACCGGAAAACACCGGTGTACGGATCCACTCGCGGTCGCGTGAAACTTTCATGCAACCAACCGACAGCACTGGACCGCCGGCCTGTGTGGTCAGTCTAATAACCGCTGACGACAGATCTGAGATACCCACTTACGCCGCTGGCACAACCCGGGTGGAACAGCGCGACGCCGGAGCCTTCCTGCTCCGGCGTCGCCACCGACACGCCCTGTCAAGGATCACATGAGTGGGATCAGTGAGCGCGATCGTAGGCCTCACGAATCTCGTTGGCGACGCGTCCGCGCTCCGAGACCTCGTAACCCTGCTCCTTGGCCCACTGACGAACCTCGTTGGCAGTCGGGCCTCCGGTGGGCCGACGACCACGGGTACGGCGACCACCGGTGCGACGAGCATTGGCGGTCCACCTGGACAGATCATCGCGCAGCTTGGAGGCGTTCTCCGCGGACAGGTCAATCACATAGCTGACACCATCAAGGGCGAAATTGACAGATTCCTCGGCAGGGCTTCCGTCCACATCGTCGACAAGATCAACACGCACACGCTGTGCCATGGTATTCCTTTCAGACTTGCGCCGTAGTTACAACTTCGGCTTTCAACTGACAGTTTATGTTCATGACACAGAAAATCACAAGGCGACTTCTGTTCCTCTTTCATCGAAAGGTTGCCCTGAAGGTGCATCTGGGCTCGCAATGGGGCATCCTCGACGTGTGTTCAGTTCCACGCGAAAGATCTTGTTCGTCGTCGGAGCGATGATGTTGGCAACCCCTGCAGAAACTCCAGATGGCGAATATGAGGTGATCCGGCTTGATCTCGGGCGGCTGCACCCGACGAGGCCAGGCCTGGTCCGTATCGCCACAACTGTCGAGGACGATCTCATCACCTCGGCACAGGTAAATGTCGGCAACCTTCATCGCGGGGATGAAAAACTCTTCGAGGTTCGTGATTACCGACAGATCCCCATGCTTGCATCACGCCATGACTGGACGGCACCTTTCATCGGTGAGACCGGTGCAGCACATGTCATCGAAGAGGCGATGGGCATTACTGTGCCGACTCGGGTGACATGGATACGAACCTTGCTCGCAGAGTTCAGCAGAATCACCTCACACCTCACATTTTTGTCATGGGTGGGTCATCACTGTGACGACCCAGACCTCGAGAATGAGATGGCTTCCACGATTGAAAAATCACGAACGATCTGGCAGTCGTGTTCAGGAAATCGAATTCATCCCATGATCACGCGAATCGGAGGGCTTGAGATCCATCCGGAGCAGGAGTGGTGCCCCGGATTACGGGAATGGCTCGACGAGGCAGACGCCCTCCTCCCCCGGCTGCGTGCCGACCTCGAGGCCGCCGAGGGGATTCGCGAGGTCGCCGTCATTCCCACAGAGATGGTCGACGCCTACGGCCTCTCCGGTCCTGTCTCACGGACGAGCGGCGTCGACATGGACATTCGCAAGGGTTTGCCGGTTTACGACGAGCTGAGCTGGCCTGAGACGGCTGCAGAGCCCCTGGGAGACGCCTACTCCCGGCTGGCAGCCCTGTGCGACGACGTGACGGTGTCGTCAAGCCTGTGCCGTCAGGTCCTGGATCGACTGCCGACTCTCGACGGGCCGCTGGAGACGCGCCTGCCGACGGCCATCAGGGTTCCCCGTGGACGCACCTGGACAGCCATGGAGGCCCCTTGGGGACGAGCCGGGTACCTGCTGGAATCTCGCGGCGGCACGACGCCGTGGAGGATGGCGCTGCGCACTCCCACCTTTGCCAACGTCCAGGCCCTGGAAGCCATTCTGCCCGGTACACGGACAGACGATGTCGAGGCCGCCATCGCGTCACTGGGATGGACCTTGGGAGATCTGGACAAGTGAGGACGGGGGCACCGCCCATAGCCCCCTCAGGCGAACAAGCGTGGGACCCAGCCATGTGGCTGGGCCCCACGTGAGGTCTTCGGCGGCTGAGTGTCAGGCCTGGCGGCGAGCCACGCGAGTCTCGTCAGACAGACGAGGGAAGGCGACGCGAGAGAGATCAGCGATGGTCGCGTCGTTGCCGCGCTCCCAGATCTCGTCAGCGGTGGGGACGCCCGCATCGGTGACGGTGCGCAGGGTCCCCAGGCGCCCTGAACGGCCGTCAGCCAGCAGGGCGTCAAGCTCAGTCTCCAGCTCGGTGATACGCATTTCGAGGGAGGCGACCCTCTTGTTACCGACCGTGACCTTGTACTGCAGAGCAGCCTTGTCGCCACGGAGGGTCGACAACTCGCTCTCGGCGCGATCCAGCTTGGCGCGGGTGTCGGCGAGGGTCTTCGAGATGGAGCCGACACGACGCGAGAAGGTGTCGATCATCTCCATGGACTCAGCATGGTGACGCTTTTCCTGCTCGGATGCAGCGTGACGAAGTTCCTTGATGGCGTCGTAATGCATCTGGCGAATGGCATCGACCTGACGCCAAGCCATGAAGACCGAGACCCACGCTCCGACAAGGGCCACGAGCACGCCGGCCCGGACCGCCCAGATGGAGGGAATCAGTCCACACGCAATGGCGACAACCGTTGCCGCGATAAGAAGGACGAGCACACCCTTGCGCTCGTCAGTGTCCTTTTCAACCCGTTTGAGATCATGCACGCCGCTCACGCGATCAATCATATCGTGTGAGGCGTTCACAAGTACAGTCCGTTGAGCTTCGCGTCAAGCACTGAACTCTGGCGAGTCGCGATATTGTGGTCGCTGTCACCCCTTGGAGTGCTCGTCCGGATCCTCCGGGCCCTTCGGCACCTTGCAGGCGTTCTCGAGAAACCACCCGGCCCATGCCATGACCGCGCAGGTGATGGCTGTCACCGCCCCGACGATGGTCCGCTGCCGGGGATAGGGGATGTTGAGGTGCCAGACGTAGGTGAGGACGTACACGATGCACGCCCCGACGAGAGCAGCACCCGACAAGGCGATGGCCTTTCCCAGCGCCAGTGACACGAGGCCTTGGTTCGCCTCGACCTCCCGCTTGGGGTCGACGACCTTGGCGCGAAAGGCCCTGGCATATCCCCATGTCGCGACGGCAACGACAAGGATGACCACCGGGAGCGACCAGGGCAGGATCGGCGCGGTGTTGTCACTGACCTTGTAGATACTCAGCGTGAACCATCCCAGGGCAGCTCCGCAGAGGGCTGCCACGATGATGACCTTCCAGTCGGTCGGAGCGAGATTGCCGTGGGGATCATCGCCGTCGTCGGGGCGTCGATCGTCATCCCAGTCCGGTGGCAGGCTCCGTGTCATAGATCCTCCTCGTCGTGCCTCTCGTCCCATCCTCTCGCAACAGTGACACCGGCCACGTCGATCTGGCGCGGATACGGCTTGACGGCGTTGGCTACGTCGTCGGCGTCGAAGCGGGCCAGCAGATCGACAACCCCTCCATACCCGGGCAATTCGGCATCAGGGTCGACGTCGGACCACGGCACCAGGACGAAGGCGCGCTCGTGGGCGCGCGGGTGCGGCAGAGTGAGATCGTCGGTGGAGACGGTCTCGCCCCCGACGGCGATGAGGTCGACGTCGAGGGTGCGCGGACCATTCCGAATGGTGCGCTCACGGCCATGGACCTCCTCGATGACGCGGGCACGTTCCAGCAGGACGGACGGGGGTAGCTCTGCGGTTGCGACGACGACGACGTTGAGGAAGTCGTCCTGCTGCACTCCCCCGACAGGGGCAGTGACGTAGACCGGTGAGACGACGACGTCGTGAAGGCCGGGGGTTTCGGAGATGAGGCGGACGGCGTCTCGCAGATGAGCAAAGGGGTTTCCCATGTTGGAACCCAGGCTGAATACGGTTTTCACTCGGCATCCTTTCGGCACATGACGGCCACGTCGCCAAGGACAATGCCCACGGGGGCATGTGGCTTGTGAACAGTTACCTGGACGGATCGAACGCGCGGGCTCATCCCGAGAACGGTGTCGGCAATTCTGCCAGCCAGGGTTTCGATGAGATTCACCGGTTCCCCTGCGAGAACGTTGAGCACCTGCTGTGCGACTGTCGCATAATTGACGGCTTTGGTGATGTCGTCAGAGTCGGTGTCCATGTCGACGTCAAGGGTGACGTCAGCGCTGAAGAGCTGGCCGAGCTCACGCTCGCTGGGGAGGACGCCGTGGTGAGCGTGGGCGCGTATACCCGTCAGGGTGATCTGTCCGTCGGTCATGGCGGAAGGTTACCCGTCCGCCACAATCGACTTTGTCGACGACGGGTGAGGGAGCGGTGAAGCCTCAGCCGAGGAGGCGGGCGACGGTCTCCATGGCGTCGCGGTTGGCACGGACCTCGTGGGTGCGCACGCACCAGGCGTGGTGGAGGGCGAAGTAGGTCGACAGGGCCGTGGTGCTGGCGTCGCGTTCCAGAGCAGGTCGGTCCTCGCCATTGTCAGCGAGGAGTTCACCGAGGAAGCGCTTGCGGCTGACCCCCCACAGCACGCGCAGGTCGTCGAAGCCTTCCTGGAAAGCGTCGACGGCGTCGACGAGCTGCCAGTTTTGCTCGGCCGTCTTGGAGAAGCCGATGCCCGGGTCGACGATGATGCGTTCGCGGTCGATGCCGGCGGCGATGGCGGCGTCAACCTGCTGGGAGGTTTCGCTGATGACATCCCGGACGACGTCGTCGTAAACAGTGAGGTCCTGCATCGTCACCGACTGGCCACGCCAGTGCATGAGCACGTAGTCACAGCCGAGTTCGGCGACGACCGGGAGCATCTGCGGGTCGGCCAGGCCCCCGGAGACGTCATTGACGATGGTGGCCCCCGCCTCGACGACGACCCGGGCCACGCTGGCACGCATGGTGTCGACGGACACCGTGGCCCCCTGCTCGACGGCTGCGCGCACGACCGGCAGCACCCGGGCCAGTTCGTCGGCCTCGCTGGTGCGTTCGGTGCCCGGACGCGTGGACTCACCACCGATGTCGAGGATGTCAGCCCCCTCGGCGAGCAGGTCGACGCAGTGGCCAATCGCGACCTGAGGATCGGCCCACAGCCCCCCGTCCGAGAACGAGTCCGGGGTGACGTTGACCACCCCCATCACGAGGGTCCGAGCAGGCTGGGGCGCGGTGGCAGCGGGGTCGACGACGATCATGCTCGGAGTGTAGACCGGTAGGGCACGACGAGCACCGAGTCAGGGTTGCCGACGATCCGCGAGCAACCGCTCACACAGCCGCCACAGGTACCCGGTGGCCATTGACACACAGACCGCGAGCGGGAACATCGGAGCAAGCACTCCGACGAGAGTCGGGTCAAGCGGACTCATCCCAATACGCTGCCACGCATATCCCGCCAACCCGACCAGAGCCAACAGAATGGCACCACAGGACCACCACACGGTCGTCACAGCGCGCGAGTTAGCCCAGCGGTGCGACAGCACGACGGCCGCAATGACACCCAACAGCGCCTGGCCCAATCATGGATGCTCGACGAGCGCGCGGCTCCACACCACGACGACATCAGCAATAGCAGCCCCGACGATCGTCAGCAACACGCCGAGGCCCACTTCGAGGCCGCGCGACCGTGGCGTCGGCACGGACGCGGTAGTGGACGACGCGTCAGGCCACGCCGTCCGAACACGCTTCACTGCTTGAACACCATGGTTGACGCAATCTTGTCGACGATGCTCGAATCGTCGTCAACAGGAAGATTCAAGCTCACCACAGCCGTTTTCCCGACAGAGGCCGCAGCCGACGCGATGAGCCACCAGCCTGCCATCTTCTGCCCATCCTGGGTGAACTCGAACGGACACTTGGCCGCTTTGGCAGCACCTTGGACGGTCAAGTCTTGGTGACCGCGCGAGTGGTAGCCCTCCAAGGCACCGGCAGCCATCACATCGAGTTTTCCATATGCGAGGACGGGGTCTGCGTTGTTGCTGTAATTGCCGGCGATGAGCATCGATCGCTTGTCATCGGTGAACATCTTGGTGAAAACCTTGCTCGTCGACGGCTTCTCCACCCATTCCTTGGGATGGCGCACCGTGATCGGTCCCACCTGCTCCGACACCCAACTCGGGTCCACCTCATCACCACTTCCATCCCCAGCAGAACACCCGACAATCCCGGAACCGAAGACGACAACCCCCAACCCGAGAACCGCCCGGCGCGACATGCCCTCACTCGCACTCAGCATGCACAGATCCTCACTCACTTACATCCGAAGACCGGCTCGGGAACCCGCTTACCGTTCTCCAGCGGCCAGTACATCTGGGGGCAGTCCCCTGCCGCGAGAATGGCGAGGACACGTGTACCCACGACAGGTATCCCATGACCAGACCGATCGACGCGGAGAGTTTGACGTCCCCCATTCCCATTCCCGTCCCTCTGCCAATGATGCCGAGCAGGAGGAAGACGGCGAAAACGATCACCGAAGCGCCAACAGCACGCCCCAGGGCTCCCCACCGTGAGGTCAGCGCGGCAAGAATGCCCAGACACACCGTCAGGCCGGCCAGCATGGGTAACGTCACGACGTCCGGAAGTCGGTGGACATCGACATCCACGACGCAACAAGCGACCATCGGCGCCACCCAGGCCAGCAGGATCGCCATGAGCAGCGGGGAGTTTCGCCACGAGACTGCGATGCCGAGGCAGGCAACAAAAGCCCATATGAACGCCCACCCCCGACGGCGCGCCGGGCGGTCACGTTCGTCTGTCCGCCGGTATCTCTCGGGGGTCGCGAGAGCGACGATCAGCACTCCCTCGACCACACCGGCGGCCGAACCGACACCCAACGCAAGCGGTATGCCCATCATTGTTCCCGTCGATATCAGGGAGAGATCTCACCCTCAGCGAGTGACGGGAATCTCGGCGGACGGATTCTTGTCACCGACGGTCGCCTTGACCTTTGTCACCGAGGACGGCAGCACAGGGTAGGAACCCTCCATGACGTAGTGGGTTGTCCCGTCGATCTCGCCCCCTTCGGATCCGGCCACTTCGATTTCTGTGGAATTCATCTGGAAAGCATTGACGCTGTACTTGGTCGAGCCCGCGACCAATGACGGGTACATCTCCGGCACGCTCGGGGCCAGCCCCCGGGACGTCGATGGACTCGTCACCCAGAAACGCATCACCGTTCCCGTCTTTCCGGCCGTCACCGACGCGATGTGGAATGTAAACAGTTGGTTCGACAGCGAAGGAATGTGCGCGGCAAAGCTGCCGACCTCTTTGAGCGGCCCAGCCTCGCGGGCCTTTGCCACCACTGCCGCACCTGCGGCCGACTGCCGGGAGGATGCAGCACTCGAATCGAAGGAGGACGGGCTCGATGGCGACGAACTCGAAGCCTGCGATGGCTGGGCGCCCGTACTTGTGGTCACCGATGCCGACGGAACAGACGCTGGCTCATCGCTCCCCCCGCATGCGGTGAGGCTGCCGGCTGCACACGCGAGCGCCGTCGCGATCAACACATATCTACGCATGGTCATCCTTTCGCCACCGTGATGGTCACGCGCCGGTTCAGACGTCGGCCCTCCTCGGTGTCATTGCTCGCCACCGGATCGGCCTCGCCCTTACCGGCGGTTGCAATCTTCGTACCGGACGGAAGTTTCGGCCCCAGGACCTTCGCAACGGCCGCAGCCCGACGCTTGGACAGATCGAGGCCGTGTTCCTTGGTGCCCAGATTGTCGGTGTAGCCGGTCACAGTCACTGCGCCCGACGGTTTCATCGCCGCCAGTTGCTTCGCCGCCCGGTCGATAACTTTCAGACCTTCGGGCCGCACCACGTCAGAATCCTTGGCGAACAGTACCGATGCGTCCAGATCAAGGTTCTTCACCGTTCCGGCATCCCGTTCGCGGGTGGCACCGGAAACCTCGCCAACCGTGGTGACCAGCGGTTTGACGAAAGAGCCGACATCAACCCCTTGGAGCTCACTGCCGTCGACCACCGGCCAAGCCGCGCCGAGCGGAAGGCCGTCCGTCCATCGAGACGTCGCCTCCTGCCTGGTCACGGTCGGCGTCAGCGCACCGTCCTCAACCGGCACGCCATGGAAAACGCGGTTGCCCGCCGCAACATCAACGCTCGTCGTACCGGCGTCCAGCGGCGGAGTGCTGAACCAACCGACAATCGACTGGCCACGCTTCGCCATCGCCGGCGACTCATTCCACCACGCGCTTGAACACTGCGCGCATCGGTTCGATTCAGTCATCGACAGATACAGCTTGCGGTCAGGAACATCGATGATCGCGCCGTCACTCGAGACGGTGTGCGAGCCGTAGTGTCCATTGGCCGGTAGCGCACCCAAGTAGTCGAGGCTGCTGTCGGCAGACGCATCAGCGGGAACCGTGACCGAGTAGTACACGACAGTCGACGTCTTGAGCCGCCGGACAGCGTGCAGTGCAAGCACTGGTTCCGCACCACTGGCACGAGCCTGCGCGCTCTTGGACGACAGCGTCACCGCGTCAACGATGGGTACCGAATTCCGAGAGTTGTCATCGGCTCTCGCTGTGGTCAGCGTCGGCGCCAGCGCCACAGCGGCGGCGCAGAAAAGCCCCGCTGTTCTCACGTGCCAGTTATGCATGACCTGAGGTTATCCCGCACTGGCTCACAACTGCCCTTGAACCCCGACGGTCAGACCCCGATACCGTCTGCGAACGCGCCCTTGGGAGCCCGACGATGCCCTCACCCCCGCGCGATGAGCCCCATCGCCTCCGCCCGGGTGGCGGGGTTGCGCAACATCCCGCGAACGGCGGAGGTCACCGTCCGCGACCCCGGTTTGTGGACGCCGCGCATCGTCATGCACATGTGCTCGCACTCCACGACGACGATCACGCCGCGCGCATCAAGGTGCTCGACCATGGCGTCGGCCACCTGGGTGGTGAGACGCTCCTGCACCTGGGGACGGCGGGCGTAGACGTCGACCAGCCGCGCGATCTTGCTCAGACCCGTCACGCGCCCGTCCTTGGCGGGGATGTATCCCACGTGGGCGACGCCGACAAACGGCAGCAGGTGGTGCTCGCAGAACGACTGCACCTCGATGTCGCGGACGAGCACCAGCTCGTCGTGGGACATGTCGAAGGTGGTGGCGAGAATCTGCGCGGGATCCTGGTACAGACCCCCGAGCAGCTCCCCGGCGGCGCGCGCCACCCGAACAGGCGTGTCACGCAGCCCCTCCCGGTCGGGGTCCTCGCCGACAGCCAGGAGGAACTCGCGCACCGCGGCCTGGGCCCGGACGACGTCGACGCAACGTTCTGAGGCGATCTCGGGCTCCAAGGGAATCTCAAGCTCTGACGGGGTCTCGTTCACCCGACAGATCCTAGAGGACCGCACGCCTGCGGCAACCGCGTGTCCGGGGTCGGCAGAAGTGCTGGAAGCCGTCAGCGGGGCTCGCCAGCGTCGATCAGGGCAGTGGGATCGCCGTCATTGAGCAGCGCGACGTGGTCACGGGACCAAGCGATGCGCACCTCGACGAAGGTCTTCGCCACGACATACAGCAGCAACACCCCGAGGATGGCCAGATTGCCCTGCTGGAGCAGCCCGTGCACCCCACCCAGTTTGTCCGCCCCGAAGAAACCAAATCCAAACGCGGCCATGATGAATAGGTGCTGGACCATGACCCTACGATTCGCGTCGTGTGCGGCCCGCACGTCCTTGGCCCAGCGCACTTCCGGGTCCGAGAGCGAGTCGTTGAACTCCTCGGCAACATGTCGGAACGCCGCCGTCGCCAGAGGAACCCAGAACGCAACCAGCGTGAAACTCACCCCGGTGAGCGCTGCCAGTACACCTGCGAATGTCAGGTGAACAACGCAGAAGAAAAGGTTGAGCAGCAGAAATGTCGCCGGAGAGGCGGTGGCATCAAGAGCCACGCCATCGCCACGGTCCGAGTCAGTGGAAGCCGTCCCCGCGGACGGATCTGACGGGATAGACCGTCCAGTGCGTCGTGATATGCGATGGACACGCGCATTGGCGAGCGTGGCACCAATGACGAACATGACATTCTCAGCCCACCCCAGCAACAGAATGTTGCCCACGGGCCAGTGCCACAGAATCACGCCGACAAGGGTGAGCAGGTTGTACCCGACGATGATGGCGTACGTCGTACCAGCTTTAGAAGTCATCACGCCCTCCCCGCATCGACGGCCGCGTCACCGCACAGAGTAGAGACTCCGAGGTTCGCAGTGCGCACCGGGACCCGCGGGGCCAGGCGCAATCAGGTGTGCGGCGGCCCCCACGGGTTGCCACCCTCGGGTGGCTGGGGACTCGGACCGGGGTTCCCACCCATGGGCGGCTCCCAGTCCGGCGGGGGCGTCCACCCACCCGTCGGCGAGTCGGTGCCCGGCGCGCCCGGGGTGGGGGACGGGGGTAGTTCGCCGCGCCTGGGCGACGGAGTCACGGGGGCGTCCTCGTCAACACCTTCCACCTGCGGCGGGGTGATCGGGGGCTTGTCGGACGGGATGCGCCGGTCCGAACCGGTGAACGCGCCACGCTCCGGCCAGTGCTTGAGCGGCTCGAAGATCTTGGCGACCTCGGCCTTGGACAGCGTCTCCTTGAGGAAGAGCTGCCGGACGAGCTCGTCGAGCACCTCACGGTTGGCCACGAGGCAGTCGAACGCCTCCTGGTGGGCGTTCTCCAGCAACTCGCGCACCTCGTCGTCCACGGTCTTGGCCGTCTGCTCGGAGTAGTCGCGCTGTTGCCCAGTCGTCATGCCGAGGAATGGCTCGCTGTCCCCTGACCCCAGTTGCACCGTGCCGACGCGAGCCGACAAACCGTACTGAGTGACGAGAGCGCGAGCCACCTTCGTGGCCTTCTCGATGTCGTTGGAGGCACCCGTCGACGGGTCGTGGAAGATGAGCTCCTCGGCCGCACGACCACCCATCATGTACGCCATCGAATCCAGCAATTCGCTGCGCGTCTGGGAGTACTTGTCGGAGTCGGGCATGACCATCGTGTATCCCAGCGCCCGACCACGCGGCAGGATCGTGATCTTCTGCACCGGGTCGGTGCCCGGCATGGCCGCTGCCACCAGAGCGTGACCACCTTCGTGGTACGCAGTTACCAAGCGCTCGTGCTCGTTCATGAGCCGCGTCTTCTTCTGCGGGCCAGCAATGACGCGGTCAATCGCCTCGTCGAGCTCGGCGTTGCCAATCACCGGCAGGTCGGCACGAGCCGTCAGCAAGGCAGCTTCGTTGAGGACGTTGGCAAGGTCAGCGCCTGTCATGCCGGGGGTGCGACGAGCAATCGACGCCAGGTCGACATTGTCCGCCATCGGTTTGCCATGGGCATGGACCTGGAGAATCTTGAGGCGGCCGTCGAGGTCCGGGGCCTCCACCGCGATCTGACGGTCGAAACGACCGGGACGCAGCAAGGCCGGGTCGAGGACGTCGGGACGGTTCGTTGCGGCAATGAGGATGACGCCACCGTGGACATCGAAGCCGTCCATCTCGACGAGCAACTGGTTCAACGTCTGCTCACGTTCGTCGTGGCCGCCGCCCATACCAGCACCACGGTGCCGGCCGACAGCGTCAATCTCATCGATGAAGATGATCGCCGGAGCGGCCTCCTTGGCCTGCTCGAAGAGGTCGCGGACCCGGGAGGCGCCGACGCCGACGAACATCTCGACGAAGTCCGAACCCGAAATCGAGAAGAAGGGCACTCCAGCCTCACCGGCCACGGCACGAGCCAGCAGCGTCTTACCGGTACCAGGAGGGCCATACAGCAGGACACCCTTGGGAATCTTGGCACCGACCCGCTGGAACTTCGCCGGCTCAGCGAGGAACTCACGGATCTCCTGCAGCTCGTCGATCGCCTCCTGGCAGCCCGCGACATCAGCGAAAGTCGACTTGGGGGTGTCCTTACTGCCCACCTTGGCCTTGGACTTGCCGAACCCCATGACGCCGCCACGGCCGCCCATGCCTTGTGCTGCGTTCATAGCCCACAAGAAGAACAGCAGGATGATGACGAAAGGCAGGAAGTTGATGAGCAGAGCCTTCCAGATGCTCTGCCCAGGGTTCTCCCCCTGCCACGACTTCAGCGTCTTGTCCTGGACCCGGTCGTTGAGCTTGTCAACGAGTTGGTCAGACTGGTTACCAACCCAGTACGAGCGGTACTTCTTGTCGTCGTTCTCAGTGATCTTGATGACCTGATCGCCGTCAGTCAGTGTGACGCCATCCAACTTCTTGTCACTGTTGATGATGCTGACGGCCTCAGACGTCGGAATGTCCTTGTACCCGTTCCCCGACCCGGTGAACTGCAGGAACACAATGATCAATCCGATGCACAACAGGATCCAGATCAGAGGACCTTTGAAGATGCGGGACACGTTTTTCATGTACTACCTAGGGGCATGGGTGGGTGGGACTCAAGGCGTCACGATACCAGCGCATGACAACATCGCAGTGTTGACGAACGCTGTACCGCATCGCGACCATCCCAACCCGATGGCGGTCCGCCCTTCGACGTCGACCCCTCAGGAGTTGTAGACGTGCGGCGCCAGCGTCGCCACATCCGTGAGGTTGCGGTACTTGTCGGCGTAATCCAGGCCGTATCCGACGACGAACTCGTTGGGAATGTCGAAACCGACGTACTTGACATCCAGCGGGCAGGTCACGGCCTCCGGCTTGCGGAACATCGCCATGATCTCGATGGAGTTGGGGTTGCGGCTGCGCAGGTTCTGCACCAGGTAGCTCAGCGTCAGGCCGGTGTCGATGATGTCCTCGACGATGAGGATGTCGCGGCCCTCGATGTCCTTGGTGAGGTCCTTGAGGATGCGCACCACGCCGCTGGACTTCGTACCGGCACCGTAGGACGACACGGCCATCCAGTCCATGGACATGTGGGACTTCATCGCGCGGCACAAGTCCGCCATGGTCATGACAGCACCGTTGAGCACACCAACCATGAGGATTTCCCGCCCCGCATAGTCGGCGTCGATCTGGGCAGCGACCTCGCGGACACGAGAGGCCACCTGCTCATCGGTGTACAGAACGCGGTCGAAATCTTCGGGAATGTCAGAAGCTCGCACGGATCCAGCTTACCGATCCCGGATCTGCCGTAGGCGCTGGGTGAGGTACAGGGTCCCACGCCTCATCTCGACGCGACCGCCAGGAACGTCCACCCCAGCGCCTCCGGGACCGTCCAGAAGACCCAGGACGGCGTCGACGTGAACCATTGTCGCCTCGGGCAGCCACTTCTTGACGACCCGTCGGGCCAACCCGGATTCCACACCTCGCAGCCCGGGCAGAACGTCGTCCGTCACCTCGTGGTCTCGTGCCCACTGGTCAGCCACAGCCGTGACGACGGCGTCTTCTCCGGCCAACAGGGACGCGCTGCGGGCCAGGGATTCCGCCACCCCCGATCCGAGGACGTCCTCGAGAACCGGCATGAGCTCGGTGCGCACCCTGGAGCGCAGGAATCGCGAGTCACTGTTGTGGGGATCATGCCATGTCTCGACGTCCCATTCCTGGCATGCCTGCAGGGTCTGGGCCCGACGCACCCCCAACAGCGGGTGCCAGAACTGGCCTGCCCGCGGCCGAATACCGGCGAGCGACGTCGCCCCGGAGCCACGGGCCAGGGACAGCAAGACCTGTTCGGCCTGGTCGTCGAGGGTGTGACCGAGCAGGATCGGCGTCTTCCCGGCGACGTCAACCAGCGCTGCTCGACGAGCGGTTCGAGCCGCCGACTCCGGGCCGTCAGGGTCATTCGGATCGATCTCGACGCGACGCACACAGGCGTCCATCCCACGGTCGGTTAGCAGGTCTCGAGTACGCGCTGCCACCTCGTCCGACCCATCCTGCAGCTGATGGTCGACGATGACGACCATCACCTCGGCTCCACGGCGTCGAGATGCCCACTCCGACCCCAACGCCAGGGCGAGGGAGTCCGGCCCGCCAGAACACCCGACGACGAACCGGTCAATTCCGCGGACCGCATGCTCGACGGCCTGGGCAACCGTCAGGGCTGCCGGACCCAGTTCACGTCGTGCCATCAGCGGGTGCAGCCGCACCCGGCCAGGTTGCCGTAGACGACGTCAAGCCAGGATCGAGCGGAGCCATCGGTCTGGTTGACGATGAAGGAGGTCACGAGGATGCGCCCGTCGGCGTCACGCAGCCATCCCGACATCGAGATAACCCCTTGCAGGCTGCCGGTCTTGGCGTGGACCACGCCACGCGCCGCTGCCGTGCTCGGCTCGGAGAAGCGCTTGTGCAAGGTTCCCGAGACCCGACTGACGGGAACCGCATTGGCTACCGGCTGCAGCTTCGGTGTCGTCAAAACCTTTTGCCAGGCGTGGGAAAGCATGGCCGCCGTGATCCGGTTGCCTCGGGACAGGCCCGACCCATCCTGAACGACAGCGCCGTCCTGCCAGGCGCCCATGTTCTTGAGATGCTCCTCGAGGGCCTGGGAAGCACCGGCGAAAGACCCCGGTCTTCCACTCGCCAGAGCCATCTGACGGCTCAGTACCTCGGCGGCGGAGTTGTCGGACTCCTCCAAGGTGCGGGTGACGAGGTCCTCCACCGGAATCGACTGCACGGCAGCAATCTGCTTGTCGGACTCGCCCGCCTTGTGTCGAACCACCGATCCCGTGACCGTGATACCGGCGCTGCGGAGCTGTCCGACGAAGGTATTCGTCGCCAAGACCGCAGGAGTCTTGCTTCGATTCCACGGATTGTTGTTGATCATTCCTTCGTCAACCCACAGCGAGGTGATCGGGGTGACCTCATCGGAGTAGTTGTCGATCGGCCATGCACTGTTCCACGTGGGACCGGAGAACAGGGTGTCGTCAAATCTGACGGTGACCGACCTCGTGCCAGCCTCCTTGAGGGCCGCCGCGGTGCGCTTGGCAAGCTGCTCCGTCGACGGGTACTCAGGATGCTTGTCGGAGGCCGAGGAACGCAGGTAGGGATCGCCACCGCCGACCAGGGTCAACGCCGACCCGTCAGCGACAACCTTCGTCGTGTAGCGGTGCCCGGCATCCGTGCAATCCAGCAGCGCAACCGCGGTCATCACCTTGAGGTTCGAAGCAGGGGTCAACAGGGTGCTCTGCCCGGATTGATAGAGGGTTTCACCAGTCGCAGCATCCATGATGTCGGCACCAAGCACGCCCGGGGCCGCACCGGCAGCTTTCACACGATTGGCCACGCTTGCTGCCAGTGGCTTGGTTGACGGAGTATTCGGGGCCACCGCAGCGACGACCCCCCGACCCGGCTGCACCGCAGGTGCGGTGTTCCCGTGACGACGGGTCAGCAGTCCACGCTCGGCCTCGTTCGTCGACGTACCGGTTCGCAGAGAACTGACGACCACCACGAGCACGACAATGCCGGTCACGGCGACACCGACAAGGACTGGAACCCATGCCGGCATACGGCGTCGCGGCTCGGGCACAGCACGTTTCGGGTTACGTTGATCTGGGTGTGGCACGAAAAATCCCTCCTGCAAACGGATACAGTGTCGATCATCACCGTGTCTAATACAAGAAGAGGGGCCCCTCGTGACTGACGATTTCACCAACCCATTCCAGGGAGAACAGCCCGATAGCTTGCACTTTGATGTGACGATCGAGATTCCGCGTGGCACCAAGAACAAGTACGAGATGGATCACGAGACCGGTCGTATCCGTCTTGACCGTACGTTGTTCACCTCTACGCAGTACCCGTACGACTACGGATACATCGAGGGGACCCTCGGAGAGGACGGCGATCCGCTGGATGCCTTGGTCCTTCTCACCGAGCCCACCTTCCCCGGTTGCCTCATCGAGTGCCGCGCACTGGCCATGTTCCAGATGCAGGACGAGATGGGCGGCGACGACAAGGTGCTGTGCGTCCCCGCTGACGACCCCCGTCGTGCCAACCTCATCGACCTTGACGACGTCGGCAGCATGACCCTCATGGAGATCGAGCACTTCTTCACCGTCTACAAGGACCTCGAGCCCGGGAAGTCGGTCGAGGGCGCCACCTGGACCGGCCGCGAAGAGGCCGAGGCCGAGATCAAGGCCTCGATCGAGCGCGCCAAGGGCACCTCCTACGAGCACCTGCAGGTCAACCTGGCCTGACGGCTCGGCCTCGTCTCCCGACACCGCCCCGATACCGGGAGACGAGGTTCACCAACACACCGCAATCGGCGGTCGCGACGCAGCGGTCGCCGATTGCTGTTTCCTCGGCATGTCGGACGGGTCATGACACAATGTCAGCCATGTCCGAGACCCTCGTCCTGCTCGCCCCTGCCGCCAACCACGTCTATGCCGGGCAGGCAGGGCGTCTGTGCGCTGCGGAGTTGGCCCTCACCTGTCCGAATGCCACGACGGTCTCACCGGTGACGGTGGCTGGGGTCGAGTACCTCACCGTCAATGGCGACGAGCCCCTCGGACCTGCGGACTTGGCTGCGTTGGCGCGGTCCTCGGCAGCTCTCGCCTGCTTCGAACGTCATGGCGACCTGTTGGCTCCCCTGGAACTGCCGCGAGTCGACGTAGTCGATGAGGATCTTGTCACCATCCCCAAGTACCGGGGCAAGACCAATGAGCAATTCACCCGGCTGCTGCTCAACCTCACGATCGCCAGCCTCGACGGCCGCTGCGCGACTCGTCGCGACGAGGGCCAGAGACTGGCCATTCTCGATCCGTTGGCCGGGCGTGGTACCACCCTGGAGTGCGCATGGATGGCGGGTCATGACGGATTCGGGGTGGAACAGGACGCCAAAGCCGTCGAGGCGATGGCCGCCCACGTCACCACTTGGCTGCGTCGCAAGCGTCTCAAGCACAGCTGCGGCACCCATCCGGTGCGCCGCGACGGCCACTCCATCGGCAAGCGGTTTGACGCCGAGGTGCGGCTCCCAGGAGCCGAGCCCCTGACGATGGGGGTGTTCACGGGGGACGCCGTCGACTCGGCGAACCTGTGGGGACGCAAGACCTTCGACGCCGTCGTCACCGACGCCCCTTACGGCGTCGTGCACGGATCCCACAGCGGGTCATCGCGACGTCGCTCCCCCGCTGATCTGCTGCGCGAAGCCGTTCCGGTGTGGGCTGGCCAGTTGCGCCACGGCGGTGCGCTGGGAATGTCGTGGAACACCCTTGGCCTGTCCCGTGAGGATCTTGTGGCGATCCTGTCCGACGCAGGCCTGACTACCCTCGATGACAACCCCTGGCGTCAGTTCAGCCACCGCGTCGACTCGTCGATCCACCGCGACCTCGTCATCGCTGTCAAGAGCTGAGCAAAGGCTCAGCAGAAGAGCTGGGCCAGCACACCGAGCTGGTTCCAGCGCTGCACGTCCTCCCCGGCCGAATGCCCTGCGAAGGGATAGACGGCAATCTGCTTGTCCGCAACCATCCCGTCGCCCCAGGCGTTGTAAGCCGCCCACACCGACGACGGCGGCACCAACTGGTCCATCATCGCCACGGAGAACCAGGTGGCAGTACGGGCGCGACGGGCGAAATGCAGACCGTCGAAGTAACCCAGCGTCTGGAAGGCCTTGCCACACAGGGATGGATGAGCCGCCAGGTACTTGACGACCTCGAGATACGGACCAGCCGTGGCGATGTCACAGCTGCGCCTCATGTGACACAGGAAGGGGGCATCGACGAAGGCACCAGCCAGCTTGATGCCACGCATGGCTGCCAACCCGCACACCGCTATCGTCTGACCAGCGCCCTGGGAGTGACCGTGGACGACAATTCTGGTGGGATCGACGATCTTCATCTCCCGAGCGGTCTGCAGGCACCGGAAGGCGTCGGTGAACAACCGGCGGTAGTAGTGGCCATGCGGGTCCGACAGGGATTGGGTCATGAATCCGGGAGCACCGGAGCCCTCGTGGACGTCCGGGGAGTTCTCGGTCAGAGCGGGGTGGCCCCATCCCTGACCGCGCGGATCGACGACGATGTGCGCGTACCCGGCTGCCGCGAAGGCCGACCCGATCGGGACCCCACGCGAACCCGAATAGCCGAGGTATTCGATGACCAGGGGCAATGGCCCATTCGCCCCGGCTGGGGCATGCAACCAACCGCTCACCCGGGAGCCTTGATATCCCGCCCATGACAGATCCCAGGTGTCGATGAGGGCCTGGCGATTGTCGAACGGAGCTGCCGTCAGATCGAGTGGGACGTCGGCGTGCTCGTCGAGGGTTTCGGCCCAGAAGGAGTCGAAACCGTCGGGTTCAGGAACGACCGGGCGGTAGTTGCGCGCCTCGTCAATGCCCATGTCCGTGAGCGGCATGTCAACATCGTAGAACCTCCTCGGCCACGGGGTGCAACGATGGAACCATGCACACCCTGTTCCTCATGAGACATGCCCAGCCTGCATCCCACGCCGCCGGGGGTGACCGGGAGCGTCCGCTCACCGACCTGGGACGCCGCCAGGCCCGCGAGGTCGGAATGCGTCTTGGACTGCGCAATGTCGGCCATGCGCTGGTCTCCGACGCCCTCCGCACCCGACAGACCTGGGACTGCCTGCAGCTGGATTGCCCCGCGGAATTCATGCGAGCCCTGTATTACTGCGGCACCGACACTATGCGTCAGCGCATCGGGGAGATCGACGATGACATCGACAACCTGCTCGTCATCGCCCATGCCCCCACGGTCCCCGGTCTGGCGACGCAGCTGGCCGCGATGAGCGGGGCCGAGGAAAAGGTCGGCTGCTGGTATCCGCCAGCAACCCTCACCGAGGTCGAGGTCGACGGCACCTGGGCCGATCTGACCGATGAGTACTTCGACAAGGTGCGCCTCGTCGGGGTCCAGCGGCCGATGTGACGAGCCGCCTTGGTCCTCGCTCAACGCAGGATGTGAACCTCGGCAGCGACGCCGCCGGTGCAGGTGGTGTACGTCTCCTCCGTCCTGCACTTCATGGTGTAGTCCTTGCCGGTGACCGGGCTGTGGGCGTTCACCTCGTAGCCGCCCTGGGCGTCGTCGGGAATTGCATTGGCGACTTCGAGCGCGAACGGGCATGACGTCGTGCCCACGGCACCGACCGTCGAGGAGCAGACAGTGTCACCGTCAGGAAGCTTGTCGGCAACCCGGCGAGCACTCGACGTCGGGGATTCCGGGGTGGAAGGAGCCGAACTAGCCGCGGGCGCAGGCGAGGACTCGAGGAAGCTTGGGGTGGCGCCAATGGATGTCGCGCCCTCGTGAGGTTCCTCCGAGGCGGGGGGCTCCTGCGAGGTGGACTGCTCGGCATGAGCGCTGGCCGACGGCGTCGACACCGGAATGGGTTCCCCGCTTGAGCGCCCCTTTCGACCACCGGCGAAGAGTAAGATCGCACCCAGGATGACGAGCACGAGTAGCCCGATCACCAAGCCGATGAGCACGTTCCGGTGGCGGGACGAGTCATCCGGAGGCTGCGGGTGTGACGTGGCAGGGGCAGACGGCGGCGGGGGTGGGGTGAAGACAGGATTATCCGGAACCGTCGCCATCGCGCGAGTCCGCTCTGCCTCGGGGTCACGGAACCAGTCGTCGGGCAGCTGTGAATCCCCGGCCTCCTGACCCTGGCCTTGCGGAGGCTGCTGCTGACCCGACCAGGGCTGGCTGATGCTCCACTGTTGGGTCGGCGTGGAATCCTGTCGCTGCCACTGCTGGGTTGGTGTCACGTCCTGCTGATCTCGAGGCTTCGGCGGGGTCTGCACCCGAGGAATCTCCCTCGTCGGAGCTTCATCAGCGCCCACGGGGCTCTGCACGACCGTCTCGTCGAAGGAGCCAGGGTCTGTCATGCGCACGGCACCGGGCAGGTGCAGGTCCAGCCCACACTGTCTGCAGGTGGCATCGTGCGCACCCACCTGGGTGCCGCATCGCGCACAAAACATAGTCTCATCTCCGTCCATGAGTGGCGCATCAAGGATATGGCATGCTTTCACGGTCTCCGCGTCACGTTCCTGTCACCGACGTAACACCGTCGTCACACAAGAGCGCGATTCTTCACATGTCAGTAACGCCGACCAAACGGTTCCGCAACGCTGCCAGATGACGATTGACACCATGACACCACTGTTTGAGATCGATGCCGGCGACACCGCGTGGGTGCTCGCCAGCGCGTCCTTGGTGCTGTTCATGACACCGATGCTCGCCTTCTTCTACGGCGGTATGGTGCGGGCCAAGGGCGTGCTCAACATGCTCATGATGAACGTCGTTGCGATGGGGACCATCGGCGTCCTCTGGGTGGTCTGCGGTTACTCGATGGCCTTCGGTGACCCGCAATGGGGAGGCCTCATCGGCAACCCCGCCCAGTACTTCGAACTCCACGGGGTCATGGGAACCGAGGTCGGAACCATTCCCGGATTCGTCTTCGTCGCCTTCCAGTCCGCCTTCGCCATCATCGCAACTGCCCTCGTCTGCGGCGCCGTCTGCGCCCTGGCCGTCAGCCTGAAATACCGCTTCAGTTACGACGACTCCCTCGACGTCGTCGGCGTCCACATGGTCGGTGGCTTCCTGGGCACCGTCCTCATCGGATTCCTCGCGGACCCGCATGCCATGGCTGAAGGCGCCTCCGCCTCCTTAGAGGCCAATGGAGCCGGCCTGTTCCTCGGTGGTAACGGCAAGCTGCCGGGGTCCAGGTCATCTGTGCCCTCGCGATGATGGCCTACTCCTTCGTCGTCAGCGGCCTCATCGGTCTGGTCATCAAGAAGACGATGGGCATCCGTGTTTCCACCGCTGAGGAGCTGCGCGGCATCGACCTGGTCGAGCACGCCGAGTCCGGGTACGACTTCTCCAGCGTCCGCTACTCCTCCTTGGTGCTACCCAAGGCACACGCCCACCACGAGGACGCCCCTCGCCCGGACGGCAAGCCCGCCCGCGCCACCGACACCACCGCCGACAAGGAAGAGATCTCGGCATGAAGCTCATCACCGCCATTATCCAGCCGTCGGCACTTGACACCGTCCGGCTCGAACTCGCGAAAGCCGGAGTCTCTGGTCTGACGATTTCCGAGGCAGCCGGCTACGCCCGCCAGAAGGGTCACACTGAGGTCTACCGAGGCGCCGAGTTCACCATCGACTTCCTCGAGAAGGTCCGCGTCGAGGTACTGTGCACCGACGAGGAGTTCGAGAACGTCGTTGAGACGATCTGTGACGCGGCTCGTACCGGGGAGATCGGTGACGGAAAGGTGTGGGCCAGCGAGGTCCAGGACGTCATTCGGATCCGCACTAGGGAACGAGGCCCTGCCGCCATCTGATTCGTAACCCAGACTGGAACAACGGCTCGATTTCGAGCAGTACCCGCTGCGCCGTCCTTCTGAGGGCGGCGCAGGGCTGGTCCGGTCACGGTCTGGCCTTGTCAGACCTCATTTCGGCAGCTGATGACGTCGACGCGGAGAACACCATCACCGCTGCTGACCTCGTGGCAAGGTCCGCCGCCGAGGTCAGCGTCTGACGGATCAGAGCAGGTCGACAGCCTCCTGAGCCGCGCGAGCACCGGCTCGCAGCGCACCTTCCATGTAACCGTTGAAGGAGGAGGCGTACTCGGCGCCGGCGAAGAGCACCCTGCCCAACGGCTGGGCGAGGATCGGGCCGGTGGCAGTCCAGAGGCTGGGAGCGAAGTGGGCGCCATGACAGCCACCGGTGTAGGGCTCGGAGAGCCAGTCGCGGTCGAGGTATTCGATCGGAGAGCTGGGAGCCTCACCGAAGGCGGACTCGACGACCTCCTCGAAGGCACGCTGACGCAGGCTCATCGAGAGTTTGCCGTAGCCCGACGCTTCGGTGCCCTCGAAGAAGCCCATCAGGACTCCCCTGCCGGTCTCGTCGTCGGAGGTGTCGAAGATGACGCGGACGGCACCCTCGTCGGCACCCATCTGGCCGGAGGCTCCAGAGGTGCGCCACCACGGGCTGTCGTAGACGAGGTAGGCCTTGATGACATTGCCTGCGGGTACCTTCTCGGCCATCTCGAGACGCTCTGCCGGAAGAGCAGGATCGAACTCGATCTCCTTGAGAAGACGCGGAGGGACGGTGACGATGACGCTGCGCCCCTGGTACTCGGTGCCGATGGACGTCGCGACGGTGACGGTGCCGCCGTCTGCGTGGATGGAGCGGACCGGGCAGGAGAGCTTGAGGTCATCGCCGAGACGCTGCGCGAGGTTGCGAGCGACCTGGGCGACACCGCCCTTGACGCGCTGCTGCTTGAGCCCACCGTTGACGGCGACGAGGGATTCCAGGTCCACCCCGGAGTTGGCCTTCGTCAGCCCATCAAGAAGTGTGGTGCCGTCGGGAGAGACCCCGAAGGCACGCCGGAAAAGATTGGTGATGTATTCACGTCCGGCGTCGGTACGCACATTCGAGACCACCCACTGACTCAGGGACTGATTCAGCCACGTACCGTTCGCCGTCGTCCAACCCTTGTTGTTGGCGACCCGATCGGCCAGACGGCGGAACCTCAGCAGGCCCTGACCGAGGTCAGACAGTTCGAAGGGGCTGAGGGTGTGGGCAGAGCTGGAGGAATTGGTGACGTGGGAGACCCGTCCGCGAGCCTTGACGACGACGTCGCCCTCGGTGGAGTCGACCAGTTCAAGGCCTTGGGAGGCGATGAGGGAGCGAAGTTCTTCATGGCCCTCACTGACCCATTGGCCGCCCAACTCGATGACCTGCCCATTGGACAACTCCGCGTTCTCGAGGCGCCCACCCACTCGGGAGCGAGCCTCCAGAACCACCACCGAGTGCCCTGCGGATGCGAGTTCTTCGGCGGCCGTCAGTCCGGCGAGGCCTGCGCCGATAATGATGCTGTCGTACATGCGTCCCCTTGCAATTCCGCTGGACGGCCGAACCGAGGAGTCAGGCCGCAACCTACGAATCGTGGTGCCTCGATCGTACCGGGCCACCCTGACGCATTGCGCGTCGACCCTGTTCGATACCCCGGTTCGCCCTTCCTGAGCTGGCGAACGCGAATTGGAGTTGAGCGGCGGGGATGATCCGTGACGTCTGCGCAGGAAATGCGCCACAGTTCCTCGGTGGCAACCATCTACACCCACGCCGACTTCGGCGATCGTCATGGCCGTGGCGCATTGGTGTGAGTTCTCCTCGTTCGGGATGGTCATCACGACCCTCGTCGGTCTGGGTTCCCAGCACTGGCACAGCCTGGTCGTTGGGTATTGTCCCAGACTGTCGGAGTGGACCCTGCAGTTGTCGTCCTCACAAGGTGCAGAACATGGTGCGGGCACGTCAGGAGGCCCAGGACGGCACTGCCGGCGATCCACTGGGTAAGCCGGCATCAGTTCCACTGACACCTACAGGAGAGCCATGACCCTCGATCGCACCATCGCCCACGCCACACCGCTCGACAACGCCGATCTCATCGACGCCTGGCTCGCGGCCATCCCCGTCAACGCCAACCGTCAGCGCGTCTCCGACCTGCTCAACGAGACCTTGCGCACCCACCCGAATCTCGTCCTGGTGTGGAAATGGAATATGCCGATGCTCACTGATCATGGCTCGTTCATCGCGAGCTGGAGTGCCTCGGCCAAGCACCTAGCCCTGGCCTTCGAGGCAGCGACCCTTGATGCCTTCACGGAACGAATCATCGACGAGGGCTACACCAGGTCCAAGAAGATGTGGCAGGTGAGGTGGGATCAGCCGGTTCCATGGCCACTCATCGACGACATGCTCGGGCACGCCATCGAGGTCAAGAAGGACTGCACGACCTTCTGGGCGAGGTGAGGGGACTTTTCACAAGGCCGTGTCGACCGTGTTGAGACCCAAGTCGTGCCAGGCGGTCAGGAGAGCTCGGTCGCCAGGTACGGCGACCGAGTCGTCCTCACAGACACTCAGTGCGGCAGCACAGTGGACGGAGTCATATCCGCGCAGCCGCTGCTCCCTCGCGATAGTGCACGCCACTTCGAGTAGAGGATCACTGATCTTGACGACGTGTCGACATAGGCAATCATCGTCGCTGCAGTTCGACGAGATCGCTCACCATCGCTCCGGCGTCCACCGGATGTGGGAGACGAGGCTTCCCGACCCGACAGGGCGTGACCAAAACCGTCGGCAATCATGATTTCCAACTTGGGATACTGCTCGACGGGGACCAGTCGGGCGACTGGCTTCCCGTGGTCAGTCGCTGCGATCGTCTGACCGTTCCTGACCTGCGCAACGTGTTTGTTCAAACTGTCACGTGGTTCTCTAATACGGCTCTTCAGGATTGAGGGTGTAGTTGTGGCTGGACTGTGTGAGAGTCTGCTGTAGTTGCCCTGTGGGGCTGGGGTGCGTGGAGGGAGGACCCTGCGCGAGGATCGGAGTGTCTAGATCTGTCCTCGTGAATCGCAAGGTCCTCCATGAACCACGCTACCTTCGGCGCTCCTGACCTGACCACATTTGCCCGTCTCGATGAACTCGGTCTGGAGGTCACCGGTCAGCTGATCAGTGCCGAGGAGGCGGTCCTGGCCTGCCGGGTCGTCGAGACCGACGAGTGGTGCCACCGGTGCGGATGCCAGGGGATCCCTCGTGACACGGTGGTCAGGCGCCTGGCCCATACTCCTTTCGGGCACCGGCCCACGATCCTGGCTGTGCGGGTGCGCCGGTACCGGTGCACCGGCTGCGGGCGGGTATGGCGCCAGGACACCAGTGCTGCCGCCCAGGCGAGGGCGAAACTGTCGCGGGGTGGGCTGGCCTGGGCACTGGAGGGCCTGGTACTCGATCATCTGCCGGTCTCGAGGATCGCCGCATCCCTGGGCGTGGACTGGACCACCGCCAATGATGCGGTGCTGGCCGAGGGCACCCGTCGGCTCATCGACGACCCGCACCGCTTCGACGGCGTGGAGGTCATCGGGGTCGACGAGCACGTGTGGCGCCACACCAGAGGCGGCGACAAGTACGTCACCGTGATCATCGACCTGACACCGCTACGCGACGGCACCGGGGCCTCCCGGCTGCTCGACATGGTGGCGGGCCGCTCCAAGAAGGTCTTCAAAACCTGGCTGGCCGGCCGTGACCAGGCCTGGCGCGACCGCATCGAGGTGGTGGCCATGGACGGGTTCACCGGCTTCAAGACCGC
Organism: Cutibacterium avidum 44067; assembly: GCF_000367205.1. Classification (NCBI taxonomy): domain Bacteria; kingdom Bacillati; phylum Actinomycetota; class Actinomycetes; order Propionibacteriales; family Propionibacteriaceae; genus Cutibacterium; species Cutibacterium avidum. The sequence continues at coordinate 2,009,522 of NC_021064.1, forward strand.
AGCCGCCGAGGAACTGCCAGCCGCGGTCGAGGTGATGGACCCCTTCCACGTCGTCCAGCTCGCCGGCGACCAGCTCGATGTCACCCGCCAACGCGTCCAGCAGGACACCACGGGCCATCGGGGCCGCAGGGGCGACCCCCTGTTCGGGGTCAGGCTGACCCTGCACACGGGCCGGGACCTGCTCACCGACCGGCAGGCCGCCCGCCTCGACGCTGTGCTCGCCGATGACGCCCACGCCCCGGTCCAGGTGACCTGGGCCGTCTACCAGGAGGTCGTGGCCGCCTACCGCGCCGAAAACCGTGCCGAGGGTCGGGCGATCATGGCCCACCTGATCGACGCGATCGCCACCAAAGTCCCCGCCGCACTGCCCGAAGTGGCCACCCTGGGCCACACCTTGAAGAAACGGGCCGCCGACATCCTGACCTACTTCGACCACCCGGGGACCTCGAACGGCCCTAGTGAGGCCATCAACGGCAGACTCGAACACCTCCGCGGCATCGCCCTGGGCTTCCGGAACCTCACCCACTACATCACCAGATCCCTCCTGGAGACCGGAGGATTCAGACCCCGACTACACCCTGGATCCTGAAGAGCCGGGAAAGGGTTCTTCCCGCTTCGTTCAAACAGCTGGCGTGAGAAGGTATTCCTGTTACGTTGACGCGAAAGGGTGTGTGCGGCTGGGTCGGGCCTAGTACTCCCCGTTGGCTTGCCCAGCCGGTTCCTGATTCTGAGCGTATCCGTGGCCAACGGTTGGAAGCGTTGCGTGAGGCTCGCTTAGACGACCCGCAGGTTGGTCGCCGGTATTTGCGTGGTGAGGCGGAAGCTGTGGGTGTGGTGATGTGTGAGCGCACTGCCTAGAGTATCTGTTCCCTGCATCAGTGGTGGTCTTCTTATGGGACCAAACGAGGCAGAGACGCCAAGCGTCCTGGGCCTGCTGTCCGTGATGATCTGCTTTCACGTTGACACCCGCAGTAGGACTCGCCATGATTCGACCGCTGCTGCAAGCCGTACCAACCAGGTGGGCCCGCCGAGATCACCGAACATCCCACCCAGGAAGGCAAACTCTAGATTTACCCTCCTGATGAAGGGGACATTGCGACGATCCGCTGACAGAAACGATCATATCTAACGGAAGGACTGCCTAGAGAAATCGAGTAACAAGATCCCAGGTCTTTCGAATTCAGGCGTGATGAGTCTGCACTTGATCCTAGACGAAGCGGAGGTTTTCTTAAACGGTCTGGTCGGTGCCGTCTTTGAAGTGGATGTCGATGGTGCCGCCGGTGTGGATGGTGGCGTGGTCGATGAGGGCGTTCCAGGCGTCGTCGGTGTAGGTCAGGTTGGGGTGGTTGGTGCGGTAGGCGTGGGCTTGTTTGATGCGGTGGCGCTTTTCGTGATTCTGGCGGATCTGTGTCTCTAGGTCGCTGAAGCGCTGGGTGTAGTGCTCGTAGTCGGTTTGGAGTTGGTCGAAGGTGTGTTGGTAGGTGTCTTGGTCTTGGGCGTGGGTGGCGTTGGTGGTGATGAGCTGGTTGAGCCTGGCTAATACTGCGTCCCGGGCGAGAGCTTCTCGTGCGAGTTGTTCTTCTAGCTCGGTGGTGTCGCAGGTGTGGGTGATGATCGCGTCGAGAACTTCTTGGCTGGGCGGTGGGGCGAGTGTGGCGAGGGCTTGGGTGAATGCGTCACGGATCTGGTCTTCACTCAAATGGGGTGTGGTGCAGGCGGTGGATCGTTCGTATTTGCTGTTGCACCTCCAGATGTGGCGGCGGTGTTTGCTGGTGGAGTGCCAGGTTTTACGCCCGTACCATCCCCCACACTTAATCCGAGACGCGAAGGGATGAGTACTGGAGGAGCCGGGTTTGGCTCTCCTGGCGAGCTCGGCTTGCACCAAGTCCCACGTAGCCGGCTCGATGATCGGCTCGTGGTTACCGCTCACGTAGTACTGGGGCACCTCGCCTTCATTGGTCTTGGTGGTTTTGGTGAGAAAGTCGGTGGTGAAGGTTTTCTGTAGTAGGGCGTCGCCTTTGTATTTCTCGTTGGTTAGGATCGAGCGGATCGTGGTGGTTGACCAGCGGGTTTTACCCCTTGGAGTGGGCACGCCCTCACCGGTGAGGGTCGCGGCGATGGTTTTCGGGGACTGACCTGACAGGTAATCAGCGTAGATGCGTCGCACGATCGGAGCTTGAGTCTCGTCAATAGCGAGGTTTCCGTCTTTGCCTTTCTTGTCGCCCAGCAGGGAGGCGTAGGGCACCATGACTTTCCCATCAGCGAAGCGTTTACGGTGTCCCCAGGTGACATTCTCTGAAATGCTGCGGGATTCTTCTTGGGCGAGGCTACTCATGATGGTGATGAGCAGTTCGCCTTTAGAGTCCAGGGTCCAAATGTTTTCTTTCTCAAAGAACACTTCGACGCCTGCTTCTTTGAGCTGGCGCACATGCGTGAGCGTGTCGACGGTGTTGCGGGCGAAACGCGAGACACTCTTGGTGAGGATCAAGTCGATATTGCCGCTCAGGGCGTCGGTGATCATTTGCTGGAACCCTGCCCGGTGTTTCGTGGAGGTACCCGAGATGCCCTCATCAGTGTAGACACGTACTAGTTGCCAGCCGGTGTGGGTGGTGATGTGGCGGGTGTAGTAATCCACCTGGGCGGCGTAAGAGGATTGCTGTTCTTCCATGTCGGTAGACACGCGCGCGTAGGCAGCCACCCGCTTCACCACCTGCCGGGCACTGGCACCTAGATTGCCGTGGGTGAGGGGTTTAGTGGCGGGGATCGTAGTGACTTTCGGACTCATCTGGCGTGTCCTTTCTCATCCAACCAGACCGTGCGGGTGATGCCCTCTAAGAGATGAATGTCGAGCCGGTCAGGAAAAGCCTCAATCGCCTCGACATGGGTCATAACCGTGTGTGGGTCGAAAACCTCCAGACCAAGGAGGCAAGTCATAATGGTTTCGAGCATGGTCTCGCGCAGGTTATGCCCCCTACACGGGTTGCCGTTGCCCTTGCACGCGCTCCAGCAACGCCAGTAGCGTTCCTTACCCCCGGCTGTGGTGCGAGATTTACGTTGGTAGTGTTTACCACACCCCGCGCAGGTGATGCGCGCGGTGACGCAACCGGTGTTAATGGTGGGGATAGCGGCCAATCCGCCTTGTTTACGCCTGGCGATCTCAGCTTGAGCCGCTTCGAATAGCTCACCTGTAATGATGGCCAGATGGGAATCTTCTACCAGGTATTTGGGTAGTTGCCCGGTGTTGCGGTGGGGGTTGTTTTGCCCGATACGGCTCGAGTAGTACTTTTGTAACACCATCATCCCGGTGTAGCGCTCGTTACGCAGAGCCCTACGGATGAGGTTGGGTTCGATGCGTTTACCGAATCTGGATCGGTAGCCTTTCTGGTTAAGACGGGCAGCGATTGTCTCAGGGGAGATGCCTTCTTGGGTGAACCACTCATAGGCTAACCGGATCGCTTCGGCTTCTTCTGGCTGGATTACAAACTGCCCATCTTCCCACCGGTAACCATAAATCAACGTCGAGTTGGGGATCCCCTGAGTGAACCGACGCTGGATCGACCATTTCACATTGTCGGATAGGGAGCGGGATTCTTCTTGGGCAAACGATGCCAACAGGGTCAGTAACAGTTCCCCATCACTGGTGGCGGTGTCGATGCCCTCGCGTTCAAACCGCACACTCACACCCAGTGCCTTCAACTCTCGGATGATGGCGAGTAAGTCCACGGTGTTACGCGCCAAACGGGAGATCGATTTACACAAAACGACATCAACCTTCCCGGCGCGGGCTTGGGTGAGGAGATCTTGTAGGCCATCACGGGTGGTGGTTTTGGTACCGGTGATTCCCTCATCAATGTAGACCCCGGCGTAGTCCCAGCCGGGCGTGGCTTGAATGAGCCTGGAATAGTGCGAGACCTGCTCACTTAGAGACGATAGTTGGCGTTCGGACCCGGTTGAGACGCGCGCATACGCACCCACCCGCACCCGGCGGGGTGCCACCGGTTTAGCCGGGATGGCCTGTACCGTTCTCGCCACTACTCTCACTTCCAATCCTGCTCTTGCTTCCCACCCCCTCGTGCGCCTGGTGGGGTTGTATCCATGTACGCTCTAAACCCGGTTTTTATCCAGTCGAACCCGCCATATCAGCGCCCCAAACGGCGCGGTCGATGACGCGGCCAGCTGCTGGAGGATCCTTGTGCGCGCGCGGGCGCAAATGAGCCCATCGGCACATAGACCATCAACGAAGGCAATATCTGCGGCCAGTTGCAGCTCACTTGCTAATTGGATGGCGTTCACGACCTACCACCCCTGGTGGCGAACCGATCACGGATGTAACAGGCGTGAGTGCAGTACTTACGCTTACGGTTTCCGTAGGCACTAAACACTGTTGCGCAGTGGTGGCAGGTGAAGGTGTAGAACGCGCGCTTGTTGATTTGGTCGGGATGGGTTTTCCACCACGCGCGCCTACACGAGTCTGTGCAGAACCGGGTTTGGCGCCCCGCTAACGGACTTGAGCACTGAAGGCAACCAACGACCTGACCCACCGTGCGCGAGTCACCGCTGGCGCTTGCAGGTGTGACATTGTTGCGTCTGCACCAGCTTTTCACCGTGTTTACGTTTAGCCCCAGCTCAGTTGCGATGAGTGATAATCCCATCCCGGCTTGGCGGAGTTTACGAACCTGGTCTTTAGACCGCGTATCAAAACCAGCCAACCGCGGCTACCTCCTTACAGAAGGCACCCGCTAGGTAGAACACCCTGTCCTACTCGGCCTTCTACCCATACGCCCCCAACACACCCCCAATCCGGACGCCCCTAGCACTTAGACACGCAAAAATGCCCCGCCACCACCCATGTCGGGCAGTGGCGGGGCTGATGTCGTGGTGAAAGGCAGCGCTGGTTTAGTAGCCGAGTTTTTGGTTCACCCGGGCTTGTACTTGGTCATAGAGGTTGCCGAGGCGGCGTCGGCGTTCCTCACCGTTGCCGTAGTCGCCGCGGATGACTGCGTCGGCTAGGGCGTCGATGTTGGGTGTGGGCGCTGGGGCGTGGCCTGTGAGTTTCTCGTTCACGCGCTTTTGGACAGCCGCGTAGTTGGCTCCTAGGCGGCGCCTGCGTTCCTCGCCATTGCCGTACTCGCCCCGGATGACCGCGTCAGCTAACGCATCAATATTAGGTGCTGGTGCGGGAGCAGGGGCCGGTTTAGGTGCGGGGGTGTTGCCGGTCATCTGGTCGTACCAGTACTGGGCGCGCGCCATGTAGGCGGCGTGTTGGGTGCCGGCGAGGGAGGCCGGGCACTCAGTGGAGGAAAAATGCCGGTGCCCGAATACGTTGGTACCCCACACCGGTCGGCCGAGACCGTAGTATTTGCAGATGGCTGCGACGAGGTGCGCGCCGTTATCGAGGCAGGCTTCGGACACGGCCCAGGGGTTGGAGGAGGCGTCGGCGTGTTCGACCCCGATAGACGTGGTGTTGGCGTTCCAGTTGCCGGCGTGCCAGGCGGTGTCACGGTCCCACACGAGCTGACCAATCCGCCCAGAGGACTCGACTTGGTAGTGGGCGGATGCTTGCCGGTCCTGCCACACGTCCCAGCAGCCTTTGATGGTGAGGTTGCCGACGTTGTGGTGAATAATCACCTTATCGATGCGTTTACCGCCTCGGCCTGGCGTGTAGTGCTTGTTCATCAGCCGGTTCTCATCGGCCTCGAGACTGTTCCAGTTTTTCATCGATTGTTCTCCTTATCTGTAGGGGTGGTGGTGGCGTGTTTAGGTTGGTGCAGGGGTGGTTTGTTGGGGTCTTTACTGGTGGTGATGGCATCGAGTGCGTCACGGATGGGTGGTGGGATGGGAAGGCCGAGGCGGGTGGCGTTTTCGATCAGGGAGATGCCTTCGTTGGATAGGTAGAAGAAGATGGTCGCTACTCGTAGTACTCCGGGGGTGCCGAGCACATGAATGTCGAGTAGGTGGGCGAGACCTACGAGGGTGAAGATAAGTATTTTGCGACTGATCCCACGAAACCCGACCGCAGAGTTCACGCGCCGCTCACTGATCGCAGCCAATAGGCCGGTGATGTAGTCAGCGATCACGAAGGCGATCAAGGCGTAAACCAGGCCGTCCAGGCCGCCGAGCCACGCCCCGATCCCGGCCCCGATACCAGTAATGGCCGCTTGGACAGTGGCCCACAAAGTTTTAACAGACATAAGGCAGTGTCCTTTCACAAACAAAGAAGAGAAGGATGAGGGGTATGAAAAATGCCCCCACCCCTACCGGGTGAAGGCACACAAAAAAGAAGACAGCCAGTGGTGTCTTGTGGTTGTTTATTGGCTGGTTCTGGCCGCGGCAGCGAGCGCGTCGGTGAGCATTCGCCTGCCTGCCCTGGTCGTAGTCAGCGCATTGAGGGCGGCTTGGGCAAGGTCAAGACTCTCACTTGTCGGCTCGGCCAGTACCGATACTTCCAAAGCCGGTGGGGCTTCAGGGGCGAGTGTGGGTGTGGGTTTGGCTGGGACCGGGTTGATAATCACCTAGGGCTCCCTCCATGTCGGCTGTCTTGTTCGAGGCTTTGGGCGAGCAGGTCTAAGGCAGTGGCCTCAGTACCCGCGAAGCACTGCGCACTCGCGCCCAGTGCGTTCAGGAGCGTCGCGGCCTTGTCATCAGCCAACTCAACCGAGCCAACTACGGGAATCGAACCCGTGACCTACGCTTTACGAGAGCGTCGCTCTACCGACTGAGCTAAGTTGGCACGCCCGCCATGGCAGGCTCAGAGGACTATACCGGCACGATGACCTCTTCGCGAAACCAACACGCTTCTTTCTGGAACACCACGCGACTCCCACCTGTCCACGACTCGCGATAGCGTCATCCCCGTGACCAACGACAACGTACACACCACCCACCAGATGGGGTCAGAGGTCGACGAGGTTGCCGACCACCACTGGGACTCCCTCGTCGCGTCCAGCCCCATCCTGGCCACCGCCCTCGGCCTGGACCTCAACCAGGACGAGTACGACGACCTGACCCCCGCCGGTATGGAGGCCCGCTACCAGCTCGTCATGGACACCTTGGACCGTCTCGACCAGGCCATGCCCGCCGACGACACCGACAGGGTCACCGTCGCCGCCATGCGCTCCAGCCTGGGTCTGGAGGCCGAGAGCCACGACAAGGGATACGACCTCCTCACCCTCAACGGCATTGCCTCGGGCGTTCACGAGATCCGCGAGGTTTACGATGCCATGCCCACCGAGACCCCCGATCAGGTGTCGACGGTCGCACGTCGTCTGCAGGCCACCGGCGCGGCTCTCGACGGCTGGCTGCAGACCCAGCGCGCCTCGATCGATGCCGGTATCGCGCCCGCCATCCGTCAGGTGAACCTTCTCGTCGAACAGATCACCTCCTGGACCGGCGACGGTGGCTTTTTTGACGACTACCTCAAGCGGACTGCCTCCGACGACCTGCCCGACTCCGTGAGGTCGGAACTTGCCGAGGGCATCGACGCTGCCAAGGCCAACTTCCGTCGCACCGCAGAGACTCTCGCTACCGAGATCGCTCCGCTCGCCACCGAGACCGACGCCGTCGGCATCGACCGTTACCGTCTTGCTTCTCGCCAGTTCGTCGGCACCACTGTGGACCTCGCCGAGACCTACGAGTGGGGCAAGCAGGAACTCGCCCGCATCGAGCAGTTGCAGCGCGAAACCGCCGAGCGCATCCGTCCGGGAGCCAGCGTCAAGGAGGCCATGGCGGTCCTCGACGCCGATCCGGCCTACCAGATCTCCGGCACCGAGGCCCTCAGGGCATGGATGCAGGAGCGCGCCGACGAAGCCATCTCCACCCTGGACGGCACCCACTTCGAGGTTCCCGAGCAGGCTCGTCACATCGAGGGCATGATCGCCCCGACCCACGACGGAGGGGTGTATTACACGCCTCCGTCTGAGGACTTCTCCCGTCCCGGCCGGATGTGGTGGTCGGTGCCGGAAGGCGTCGACACCTTCACGACCTGGCGAGAATTGACCACCGTCTACCACGAGGGCGCCCCGGGTCACCACCTGCAGACCTCCTCGGCCATCGCTGCTCGTGACGAGCTCAACTCGTGGCGACGCAACTACTGGAGCTCTGGTTACGGGGAGGGCTGGGCCCTCTATGCTGAGTGGCTCATGGCTGATCTGGGCTACATGGACGATCCCGGTCACTTCATGGGCCTGCTCGACGGGCAGTCCATGCGTGCTGCCCGCGTCGTCCTCGACATCGGCCTACACTGCCAGTTCGAGGCCCCCGAGGAAGTCGGCGGCGGCGAGTGGAACTGGGACAAGGCCTGGACCTTCTTCAACAACCACGTCTCCATGGACGAGGGATCGGCCCGCTACGAGGTCAACCGTTACTTCGGCTGGCCCGGCCAGGCCCCGTCGTACAAACTCGGTGAGCGCACCTGGCTGGAGCTGCGGGAGGCCGCGAAGGCCAAGGACCCGAACTTCGACCTGAAGGAGTACCACACCAAGGTCCTGCGTATGGGTGCTCTGCCGCTGGACGTGCTGCGTCGAGCGGTGCTCTCCTGAGGACTCATGCCTGAGATCCCGCCGGTTGGCCACGAGGTGGCTGGCGGGACCGGGTCCTCACGTCAGGGATGTCGCAGGCACAGGGCACCGACGTACCCGGTGTCGTGGCTGAGCTCGTGTCGCACTGACACCCGCGTCAATCCTTGCGGGCAATTCGTACCAGGCTTGACGACGTCCTTGACGTAACGGGCACCGTCCTCCTCGCATGCCACCCTCGGGACACGTCCGTCGTCGACCCGTGCCCCGACCATGACGCAGTGCCCGTCAACGGATTCCAGGTCGTTCCATGCGTGGGACCGCCACGCCCACTCCAGGGCAAGGAGTGCGGCTGCGAGCAAGGCCAAGCCCGTAACGCGCAACACGATGCCAATGACATGGCGCTGACCCAACGTCATGAGCGATCCCTCCTCATGACGACAAGGGTAACGACGCCTCCCAAACCTCCCGCCGGGCTCGCACGTCTGTGTTCACAGCCGTCACGGACAACGGGTACCGTCCCACCAGGACGGCTTGCCGCCACACTCCTACGTCAGCACACCGTTTTGTCCCTGGGGACCCTCGCGTCATTGACGTAACCCTCGACGGCCTTCTTGACGCATTGATTACCAAGCTCCCACGCCGAGTGCCCGGCACCCCGCCAGGTCAGCAACACACCGGACTTGAGCTGATCAGCCATCCACTCGGCCTGCTCGTAGGGGGTGGCGGGATCACCCGTGGCACCCAGAACCAAGATGGGTGCCGCCCCCTGAGCCGTCAGGTACAGCTGGTGAGCCGGGTGGGCCGTCCAGACCTCACAGGTCGGCGTCATCCCCAGAGCCTTGCCGAGGGTCGGCGCCTTGGCTGCCTCCTTGGGCCACTCCTTCCGGACGTGGTTCAGACCGAAGTCAGCCTGATCCAGGCAGGAGATCGCTGGGAAGGCAGAGACGATCGTCTCCCACTGACCATCCTTGCCACGCCCGTTCAAGAAATCGGAGGCTGTCAGCAGGTAGCTGCCGTTCCCGTCCTTCATGGCACCACGCAAGGAACCCGCCAGGTAGGGATATGCCTCCTTGCCCGAGTACAGGAACAAGGCGATGCCAGTCGCTGCCAGACTTTGCGTCAGGGTTCGGTTCTCGACCTTCAACGGGTGGGAGTCGAGATGGTTGAGGAAGTTCAGGGTGGTCTTGCGGACCTCGGCCTCGTTCTTCCCCAGCGTGCAGCGCTGCCCCTGTTTGGCGCACCACTTGGCGAAGTCGCCGAAGGCTCGGTCGAACCCGACGCTCTGGCTGACGGTGTCGTGGTTGGTGATGTTGACCGTAGAGTCCAGCACCATCTGCCCGACTCGCCCCGGGTACAGCTCGGCATAGGTCGCACCGAGGAAGGTACCGTACGAAATGCCGAGGTAATCGAGCTTCTTGTCGCCCACGAGATACCGCAGGTAGTCCAGGTCCCGAGCGGTGTCGATCGTCGAGACATGATCCAGCAGCTCGCCGGAGTGCGCCCTGCAACTACGTGCGAAATCCCTCGTGCCGCGGCCGAGCGCCTTCCACTCGGCCTCATCGTCGGGGGACGCGTCAAGGTTGAAGAAGGCGTCCATCGTCGTCGCCGGGCCGCAGTCAACGTGGGTGGACTGGCCGGTTCCGCGCGGATCCCACCCGATGACGTCGTGGTTCGGGAAGGCGGAGGACTTGAAGCTGTCCACCATCTCCTGGCCGGAACCGCCAGGGCCACCGGGATTGACGAAGAGGGTCGCCTTGGACGACGACTCCGCTGGCTTGCGCTTGAGGGCCAAGGTAATCGCCGGACCATTCGGATCATCCCAGTCCAACGGCACGAGGACCTTGGAACACTGGAAGTTCCCGCACGCATGCCACGAAATCTTGCGCGACAGGTATCGGTTCATCCCTCTACCGACTGGCGGCTTGCTGAACTGCTTGTCGTCCTGCGATGCCGGGTGCATGGTCTGGCGGTCCGGGCTCTCCGGACCCTCCATGTGGGCGTGGGCCTTGGGGTCGAACGAAGCGACCGGAGGGTTCGAGTCAGTTTTCCCCTGGGCCGGCTTGACTGACGCCGTCACGGACGGCGAGGGCATGGGTCTCGGGGTGGCGGACTGCTGGGTCGGCGAGGCGGGGTGAGTGGCCGTCGGCCCCGAGGTGGGCTCCTCAGCGGTACAGGCTGTCACCGAGAACAGGGAGCAGGCGACCAAGGCCGCGGCAATCGTGCGTCGTCGCGGATCGCGTCGAGTCATGGGGACCTCCTGGGTCTGGCATCCTTGCGCTCCTCTTGCAGCCGACGTCGTCCAGCTGTCGAGCAGGCCGACACCAGCGGACAACCCGGACCGTCCGGGCCGCTGGCTTCTCCCAGGGCAGCCTCGAAATCGGCGTAATAGGGAGACTCGTAGCGTAGGCAGCACATGAGTTTGCCGCATGCCCCGGCCACTGCCAAGGGGTTGGACGCCATCCCCTGCTCGGTGACGAGACGATTCGGCACCGACAACGGCTCGGGCAGGAAGGTCGCGCAACACAGCGGACGGCCACACACCCCTACCCCGCCGACGGCTCGTGCGGTGTCTCGGCCGCGCAGCTGACGCAGGTCTATGCGTGCGTGCAGCCGTCGCGCCAGTGGCCCGACGATGGTGGCGAACTCGACCCGGTGGGGAGCGCGGAAGTACACCGCGATGAGGCGATCATCCTCGGACTCCACCAGGTCGATCGCCAAGACCTCCATCTCGACGCCGAGGTCCTCGACGGTTCGGCGAGCGGTCTGCAATATCTCGTCCCGGTGGTGTCGGTCCTGGGCCGCCGCGGCGACGGCCTCGTCATCGGCGACACCTGCGCAGACCGGCAGGGCCCCATCAGGAACAACCTCTTCCGGCCCCCACACACACCGACACACCAGCGGGCCGTCAGGGGTGGGGTAGAGCAGCCATGAACCCACCTCGACGTCGAGAGTCCCGACGTCGAGGTGAAAAAGTTGTCCGTATTCGCGGAAGGCGACCGCCACGACTCGGCTCAGTAGCCGGCCTCCTCAGCCTTCGCAGCGGCACGGCTGCGCCGGTAGGCGGCGTCAATCGACCAACCACCGGCGCCCAGGAAGAGCAGCAGAACACCGCATCCGGCCAGCAGGAGCTCCAGTTCTCCCTTGAAGCCCATGGTCTTGAAGATGGCGAAACTGCCCCAGAAGATGAAGGTCAACGCCAACAGCATGATGATGATGACACCGACTCCGGCGATGCGGGTGAACAGGCCGAGGATGATGCACACGGCAGCAATGCACTCGCAGATGCCGAGCACCCATACGCCGGTCTGGGCGTATCCGCTGGGCAACGGGAGGGTCTGCACGGCGCGCAGGGTCAGATCACGCTGGGTGAGGTGCTGGAACCCGTGGATGCCCAGGATACCGCCGACGACGATGCGGAACAGGAACATGCCCAGGGAGGCCATAGCCTTGTCGGTGGTGCGTTTGGGGGTCGGCTCAGCCACTGGCTCCGGCTCGGGCTCGGCATGGGCGGCACGACGCTGACGCTCAGCCTCGATCGCCTGACGGTCAGCACGCTCACGGGCACGCTGATCAGCCAGCTCACGGCGGCGACGCTCCTCCTCGAACTCACGATCATCAACGACGCGGGTCTTCTCGGTGTCGGGACGGAAGACGTCGTCGTCGATGACGCTGGTGCGCTCCGAGTCCGCCGAATCGCTGGGCTTGATGACCTCAGTACGGTTGGCATCGGCATCCACGCGGGAGGCCCCCGTCTGGATGACCCGGGTGGTCTCGGCGTCGGTGGAGTCCGCTGCAGTCCTCTTGATCGCCTTGCTCACGCTCAATCCTCACGACTTGGGGACCGCACCGAGGATACGGCACGGCACAATTCACACTGTGCCACGAAAATGGCTTCGAAAGCGGTGCAACACACTGTTGTCATTCACTTCGTCAGGCCTTGACAGGCGGGATTCGCCAGGGAGCGGGCTGCTCCCGTCATGGTGATGAGGAGAGTTTCCATCACGAGCAACGGGGTGACGCCGTGCTCGAGGGAGTTCCTCGCATCCAGGATGGCGTCGATGGTGGCGACGGTGTGTTCGGGACTCTGGGAATGCGCCACCCGGTGCAGGGAGGCTGACCAGCCGGCATTGACCAGCCGAGCCCCTCGCAGGGCGTTCTCCTCCTCCGGACGCACTGCCCCGGTCTGTATGGCCAGCACATCGCGGTGATAGGCGGTCAGCTCCGTCAGGACGCGATCCAAGGCGTCCCGCTGAAGTCGCTTCGACCGCGCGGCCTGCTGCTTCTCCAGATCCCGGATGGCAGCCTGCGCATTGCGCGGACGAGCCCCCGAGGAACCAAATCCCAGGGCCTTCTCCAGCTCGGCGCGCTCGGCGGCATCGGATTCAGCGGTGGCAGCGGCGGCCTCCTCGCTGGCCTGGTTGACGAGGTCCTCGGCTGCTTGCAGGCAATCCCCCAGGCTCCGCAGCCGGGTAGGGAGCTCACCGATGGCGTTGCGGCGCGCTCGAGCCTCCTCATCGCGAGCAAGGCGGCGTGCCCGGCCGATGTGGCCCTGGCCAGCTCGAGCAGCCTCGGCGGCCATCTCAGGGGGGATCCCGTCACGTCGAGTCAGCAGATCTGCCACGGCTTCGTCGCGCGGGGTGGCCAGATGGAGACGTCGACACCGAGACCTGATCGTCACGATGACGTCCTCGGGAGTGGGAGCGCACAGCAGCCAGACGGTCTTCGGCGCCGGCTCCTCGATGGCCTTGAGCAAGGCGTCCGCGCCTCTTTCGGTAATGCGATCCGCGTCCTCGACGACGACCACCTGATGACGACCGTGCGCCGGGTTCATCGCCGCTCGTCGCACCAGTTCACGCACTTCGTCGACACCGATGGACAGCGCCTCGGTGCGGACCAGGGTGACGTCCGGATGAGCGCCTGACAAGGTGGTTCGGCAGGCATTGCATTGTCCGCAGCCGTGCTCGGCGCACTGCAGTGCAGCCGCGAAGGCCTTCGCCGCGTTGGACCGGCCCGATCCTGGCGGTCCGGTGATGAGCCAGGCATGGCTCATGGCGTGGGAGGAGCAACCCGGTTGCGACTCCGCCGCACGGCGCAGCACCTCGACGGCCTTCTCCTGACCCACGAGATCGGCCCACACACCGGTCAACACATCGCTCACGGGATCATCGTTGCAGATCATGCCGACACCTTCGTGGTGACGGCGTTCGATTGCTCACCGGCCGAGGAGTTCGCTCACCTGCTTGCTGATGGCATCGCGGATCTCTTCACGACGCTTCCGAGCGTTGAGGACGAGATAGCGCTCCGGGTGAGTGTCGGCAAGGTCGAGGAAGTGTTGACGAACCCGCCGGTGGAACTCCTCACCGGCCGCCTCCATACGATCCTTGGCGGCAATCTTCCCGGCCCCCTCGGAGGGATCGACGTCGAGCAGCACCGTCAGATCGGGGACGAGGCCGGCCGTCGCCCAACTCGCGAGCTGGGCCACCTCCTCAGGATCGAGGACTCGCCCGGCCCCCTGATAGGCGATCGTCGAGTCGATGTAGCGATCACAGACGACGACCTTGGCCTCACGCAGAGCCGGTATGACCACCTGCTCGACGTGTTGCGCCTTGTCAGCGTTGTAGAGCAGGGCCTCCGCACGCGGGCAGATCTCCGCCGAGTCGGGGAACAGCACCAGTTCCCGAATCCTCTGCCCGAGGCCGGAACCACCAGGCTCACGGGTCATGAGGTGCGAAATGCGCTGACTCGTCAGCCACTGGTCGAGTAACCGGGACTGAGTCGTCTTGCCGGCACCGTCCCCACCCTCGAGGACGATGAAGAGGCCGCCCAGATCGCGTCCGGTACGAGTGTGCTGATCAGTCATGGAGGGCCTTCAGGATCTTGCGACGATACTGTGGCCAGTCGTCCCGGAACGATTGCCGGGCTGCGGACATGGCCGCCCGAGTTCGCTCCACCTGACGTCCAGCCTCGAAGGCCTGCTCGGGAGACATCCCGGAGACGTCGACGTCCTCGGTCACGTTGTTCTTGGTCCGGGCAAGTTCCTTGACGACCGGCCGCAGTCGCTTGGCTACCTTCTCGGCTCGACCGGTGTCAAGGATGCCGGCGACTGCGACAGCATGACGGGCAGACGTCTCGGCCGCCGCCCATCCCTGGGAGCCCTCGACGTCATCGCAGGCCGCCACCGCCTGAGCGACCGACTCCTTGAGCATGCGCTTCATCGTCGAACGGGCGGGAAGGTCGGGATCAACAGTCACACGCGGAGACCGCGCCGCCGCCGTCATCTCCTCGAGCAACTGGTAGTACTCGCGGGGCAGGCTGTGGATGCTGATGTGGCTGGGGTCCAGCTCCATCATCCGCAGACACAGATCCCGGGCACGATCGACCCATGGCGGATCGAGCAGGCCCGACATCGCGTCAAGGGCCTCCGACAGCGCATGAATCTCCTTCTGGAGAGGCCGAATGGACCCGTGAGTGCCGTCGTGGATGCTGGGAGCCGAGGCCGTCACCGGGTCGTACCCCATGCCAACCAGGTCAGTGCGGTCCGGGGACTCGGGAAGGACGCGCGGCTCGGTACGTTTCGTCTCAGTCGACCCGAGGTCCATTCCCTGGCACCGCGCGGCCAGGTCCGCCTCGACGACGTCGCGCAGTCGCCCGGCCAGCTGGGCTGACACCCACGCCTGTGTACCGGCGCCGTCATGCAGATGAGGACGTGGGTAATCGGTCAGGGCTCCGGCACCCGGGCCCAGGCGGCGCAGCACCGAGGGATGACGGGTGACGGGCACCCCGCCCAGAGCGAAGATGCGGTTGGTAAGCCATTCCCGCTGACCCTCTGTGAGCCCCCGACGCGGGTTAATGGTCAGCTCGCGAACCCTCGACGTCGTCACCCCGGACTGGACGACGGCAATCCGGTCGTCGCGGATGAGGGCCAACTTGGTGGAGTCAGGGGCCTCCAGCATGGTCTCGTTGCGCTCCCAGGACAGGGCCGCCACCGGACACAGGGTCGCCCCGCGCAGGAACGGACGAGCCAGGCAGGCGAAGTCCCGGGGCAGCTCACCGGCCGCGTCGAGGGCCACCGACCGAGCAACCGGAAGCCATGACGACCATTCCGGAGCGTCCATGTACCACTCCCCCAGCCCGTCGACGACGCGGTGAGCAATGACGATTCCCGATCTCAGCAGTCGGTGGTCCGGGGAATCGAGCAGGGTGACCTCGCACTCAATGGTGCGACGCGCCCCGACAGCGGCGACGGTGGTGTGCAGGTCGGCCGGAACCGGTCGAGCAGCCGTCCACGCCAACTCGAAGTACAACGGTTCGGTGCTTCCCGAATGCCACGCCGTGGTCATCTCAGCTTCCTGACGACGACTTCGCAGCTGCCTTCTTCGTCGTGGTCGACTTGGAAGACGTGGACCTCGAGGTGGACTTGGTCGTCGACTTCCTCGCAGTGGTCTTACGGGTGGTCGTCTTCCGCGTCGTCCTCTTCCTGGCCGGGCCCTTGGCCCTCTTCTCGGCCAGCAACTCCTGTGCGCGCTCGGGAGTGATGGCCTCGACCGAGTCGTCCTTGCGCAGGGTCGCGTTGGTCTCGCCGTCGGTGACGTAAGGGCCGAAACGGCCGTCCTTGACGACGATCGGACGCCCGGAGGTCGGGTCCTCGCCGAGCTCACGCAGCGGCGGCTTTGCGGCCGCGCGACCGCGTTGTTTGGGCTGGGCGTAGATGGCCTCGGCCTGCTCCGGGGTGATGGAGAAGATCTCCTCCTCGCTGCCCAGGGAGCGCGAGTCGGTGCCCTTCTTGAGGTACGGGCCGTAGCGTCCGTTCTGGGCGGTGATCTCGGTGCCGTCGGCGGCCGTGCCCACCACGCGTGGCAGGGAGAGCAGCTTGAGAGCCTCGTCGAGGGTGACGGTCTCGAGATTCATCGACTTGAACAGGCTGGCGGTGCGCGGCTTCACCTTGCGCTTGGTGCGACGCTTCTTGCCGTCCTTGGTGGTCGTCTCGACGACCTCGGTGGCCTCGCCGTCGAGCACTTCGGTGACGTAGGGACCGAAACGGCCGTTGCGGGCCACGATCGGACGGTGGCTGTGCGGGTCCAGCCCGAGCTCGCGATCCTGACCGTTCGGGCTTGCCAGCAGCTCCTTGGCAGCCTTGATGGTGAGTTCGTCGGGGGGAAGGGTGTCGTCGACGTTGGCCCGGTTGCCCTCGGAGTCCTCGACGTAGGTGCCATAGCGACCCACCCGGACGACGACGGAGTCTCCGATCGGGAAGGTGCAGATGGACCGGGCGTCGATGTCCCCGAGCTCGGTGACGAGCTGGTGCAGTCCCTCGTGGCCCTCGGTGGGCGTCGGGACGTCACCGTCGTCGGACTTGGTCTGGCCGAAGTAGAAGGCCGAGAGCACCGCGACGCGGTCAGCGTTGCCGCGCGCAATCTGGTCGAGGGTCTCCTCCATGTCGGCGGTGAACTGGTAGTCGACGAGGTTGGAGAAGTGTTCCTCGAGCAGCCTGGTGACGGCGAAGGCCAGCCAGGTCGGGACGAGGGCCGATCCCTTCTTGAAGACGTAGTCACGGCTGGTAATGGTGCGGATGATCGAGGCGTAGGTCGACGGACGGCCGATCTCCAGCTCCTCGAGTTTCGCCACCAGACTGGGCTCGGTGTAGCGGGCCGGCGGACGTGTGTCGTGACCGTTGGCCGTCACCTCGCGCGGATCCAGGTCCTGGCCCTGCGAGAGCTGGGGCAGGCGCTTCTGGGCGTCGTCGGAGGCTCCCTCGTCGACCGACTCGACGTAGGCGCGCAGGAAGCCGTGGAAGGTGATGGTGCGACCGGATGCCGTGAAGGTGGCAGTCCTGACGTGACCGTCGGCAACGCTGATCGGGGAGGACGGGGTGGCGCCGATCGTCACCGAGAGAGTCTCGCCCTTGGCGTCAGCCATCTGGGAGGCCAGGGTACGCATCCAGACGAGCTCGTAGAGCTTGAACCTGTCGCCGGTCAGGCCGGTCTCGGCCGGGGTGCGGAAGTGCTCGCCGGCGGGACGGATGGCCTCGTGGGCCTCCTGGGCGTTCTTGACCTTGGAGGCGTAGATGCGCGGCTTGTCCGGGACGTGGTCGGGACCGTAGAGCTCAGCGGCCTGGCTGCGGGCCGCACGGATGGCCTCCTGGGACAGGGCCACCGAGTCGGTACGCATGTAGGTGATGTAGCCGCCCTCGTAGAGCTCCTGGGCCACTGACATGGTGCGCTGGGAGGTGAAGCCGAGTTTGCGGCCGGCCTCCTGTTGCAGGGTCGTGGTGCGGAAAGGAGCGTACGGACGACGGGTGTACGGCTTGGACTCGACCTTGGTGACGGAGAACGAGGCCTTCTCCAGGGCCTTCGCGATGGTGGTCGCGGTGGCCTCGTCGAGGCGGCGCACCTTGGAGGTGAGGTCGCCGTGGGAGTCGAAGTCGCGTCCGGCAGCGATCTTGGTGTCGTCCAGGGCGACGAGACGAGCGTTGAACTCATCGGACTTGGCGGCCAGAACGGCCTCCATGTCCCAGTAATTGGCGCTGGTGAAGGCCATCCGTTCACGCTCACGGTCGACGACCAGACGGGTCGCCACCGACTGCACACGACCGGCGGACAGCCGCGGAAGCACTTTCTTCCACAGCACTGGGGAGACCTCGTAGCCATAGAGACGGTCAAGGATGCGTCGGGTCTCCTGAGCGTCGACGAGGTCGGTGTCAAGTTCACGGGTGTTGGCGACGGCCTCGTTGATGGCCTTCTCGGTGATCTCGTTGAAGACCATCCGGCGCACCGGAACCTTGGGCTTGAGTTCGTCGAGCAGATGCCAGGCAATGGCCTCCCCCTCGCGGTCACCATCGGTGGCGAGCAGAAGTTCGTCGGACTCCTTGAGCAGGCCCTTGAGCTCACGGATCGTCGACCGCTTCTCCGGGGAGACGACGTAGATGGGAGTGAACTCGTCGTCAACATTGACGCCGGTGCGCGCCCAGGACTGACCCTTGTACTTGGCGGGCACCTCGGAGGCGCTGGTAGGCAGATCTCGCACGTGACCCTGGCTGGCTCGCACGGTGTACTTGGGCCCCAGGTACCCGGCAATCATCGTGGCCTTGTGGGGTGACTCGACGATGACGAGGCTCTTGGTCGGTGACATTCCTGCCTTCTCCGTTGACGTGATGTGGGCTGCCCCGAGGAGGACGGTCCGCGGCCCAATGTAGCGGCACCGTCGCCGGTGGTCGCGCGTCAACCGTAACAACAGCCGTCGCATCGAGCACCTCGAGTTCGCTCGCAACGAGAACACCCTGCCCCCGACGAGCCTGTTCGGCCAGCCTGTTTCGGGCTGGACGGCAGGAGGTCGGAGGCAGGGCGCGTTCACATCCTGCGAGAAGGTCTCAGGCCTGCTTGGTGAGCTTGATGTGCCACTCCTCCGGGCCCTCGGCGAGGTACTCGATGCCGAGGGATCCATTGATCTGCTCGAGCTGGCTCAGCAGGGGCAGCGGATTGTGTGGGGCGATGAGGACCATCGAGGCGCCCGGCTGCAGTTGGGCGAAGGCACCGATGACGGCACCGTGGCGGATGGCGTGCGGAATGGTGCGCACGTCGAGCTCGGGCAGTCCGGCATTGCTTTCACCACAGCTGCAGTGATGGGTCTCGGTGAGGGGGATCTCCTGGTGATCGGTCATCAGTTCTCCTTTTTGATGATTTACTCACCAAAAATAGCGCACCGAGGAACACCCCTGCCACCGGGGCTAGAGTGGTCATCGTCCACCGGTTCTGAAGGACTCAGGCAGCCTCGAGGATGCCGTGACGCAGGCACTCGCGGACCAGCGGGAGCACCTCGGCGAGGACGTCCTCATGGTCGACCTCGAGGATCACCGAGACGGCGCCGGTGATCTGTCCCAGGGTGAGTTCCCCGTCGCAGGCTCCCAGCACCCCACCGGAGGCCGTCGTCATCTCCACGGCACGGCACAACCCTCGACGCTGACGCAGCACGATGTGCTCCGGATCGGTGGCCCCGGGGCGTCCGGTGGTCTCGTTGTCGACGTCAGAGGCAATACGCCAGCGCCGGGCCACCAGGTCCTCGTCACTCAGACGAGCCCAGGTGACGGCCTGGGCTCGCTGGGCCATCGTCCCTCCGATGGGTTGTGCGACCTGCCAGGGCCATTCCTCGAAGGACAGATCCGGCTCGTCGCGACCAGCCTTCGTCAGCGTGATCCAACCCAGGGAGACACCGGTGACGTCGAGGGTGTCGAAGTAAGACAGCCACTCGTCGTAGCGAGGACGCCATTGAGGGGATCCGTCGAGGCCGGCGTCAGTGAGCCACGTCTCGATGTATTCGCAGACGTCGAGGTGTTCCCGCTCGACAGCCCACAGGTCACAGCCAGTCCCCTCGACCCAGGTGGCCAGTCGCTCGGACCACGGCTGATCTCCGATGTGGGCCCAGTTGGCGAGAACCTGAAGCATGCCGCCGTCGTTGAGGCGTGCAGGGGCGCCACGGACGACGGCTTCCACCAGGCCGTCGCCGGAGAATCCGCCTTCTCGGTAGACCAGACGCTGACCTTCCGGGCTGGGAGGGGCCATGACGTATGGCGGATTGGTGACGATGAGGTCGAAAGTGTCATCTCCAGCAGGGTCGTAGAGGGACCCTTCCCGAATGTCCACGTCCGCATGGGAGAGACGGCACGTGAGTTCGGCCATCTGAAGGGCTCGTGGATTGATGTCAGTGGCAACGACATGGTCAGCGTGGCGAGACAGGTGCAGGGATTGCACGCCACATCCACAACCCATGTCCAGGGCGCTCCCGACATGGGTGGGAACGGCCATCTGGGTCAGGGACACCGATGCCGGCGAGACGCCCAACACGTAGTCGGAGCGGGTTTTGGTGATGACCCTGTCCAATCCCGGGGTGAGGTCGGAGACAGTCCAGCCGGAGGCGCCGTCGTCGGGAGAACCGTAGGGACGCAGGTCGACCAGGGCACGGACCGTCGGCCCGTCGACGCTCACGATTCCTGCCTCGGCAAGGGTCTCCAGTGGCAGTGGCGAGAGCTGCTCGGCGGGGACCTGCTGCTGAAGCAGCCAGAGCCGGATGGCCCCAGCCAGCGGATCGGTGCGACCCACGAGGGCCCGGGCGGCCGGGGTGGTGCTGTTTCTCGTCAGTCCGCGCTGCCCGGGGTCCCCGATGGCGGCCATAACGGGGTCCGTGAGGAAGCCGATGTCAATGAAGGTGTTCCGCAACTGTTCGATCTCGTCAGCGGTGAGGTGTCTGCCCACGGTGGCAATCTTGGCGCGTGGTCGTTCCATCTGTCCCGTCGATACCCGACGGCAGGGCTGTGTCACGACTGCTGGCCAGCCCCCAAGTGGTGCACGTCGATCATCGTGACGCTGCGTCTGGGCGCACCTGTGAGTGGCCGTCATGGCTGCCCGAGGATTGTCGCAAAGCCGTGGAGAAGGCCGGCATCTCACACCCGTGGGAGCATCAAGCGCTGCTCGCAGAGTTGGCGAAAGCCGGACACCACACCGCCATCTGCACCGCAACGGCATCTGGCAAGACCTTGGCCTACCTGTTGCCCATCATGGCGGCGACGGCGTCGACGACTCCGGTGCTGCCTGACCCGCCCACCCCGAATCTGTCGGCCTCCCTGCGCGATTCCCTGAAACGCAACAGCGCCTTGTATCTGGCCCCGACGAAGGCCCTGGCCCACGACCAGGACCGGGTCTGTCGCGAGATCGGGCCGCGCAACTGGTTGGTTTCCACCCTCGACGGTGACTCCGACGACGCCGAGCGTCGATTCGCCCGGGAACAGGCCCGGTACGTCCTCACCAATCCAGACATGCTGCACCACACAGTGTTGCCCTCCCACTCTCGGTGGGCCTCCCTACTGGGAAGTCTGAGGTATGTCGTCATCGACGAGGCGCATCGGTACCGCGGGGTCTTCGGGGCCCACGTGGCCCAGGTCATCCGTCGGCTTCGCAGGCTCTGCCGGATGCACGGGGCTGATCCGGTCTTCCTGCTGTCGAGTGCGACGTCGACGAATGCGGCTGAGGCCGGGGCGCGTCTGCTCGGGGTGGAGAAGGTCGATGTCGTCGACGAGGACTGCTCTCCTCATCCGGGACGCGACGTCGTGCTGTGGCAGCCGGCCAAGTCGGTGTCCAGTGACGCCACCGGATTGGTGGCGGACCTTGCCGACGCGGGGATGCAGACGATCTGTTTCGTCGCCTCGCGGTCGCTGGCAGAGGTCATCTCTGCCCACGCCCAGGACCGGGTGACCGGTGGGGCGCGGATCGCGTCCTATCGCGCCGGATACCTGCCCGAGGATCGTCGAGCCATCGAAGCCGGGTTGCAGAACGGATCCGTGCGAGCCGTGGTGGCGACGAACGCCCTGGAGCTGGGGGTGGACGTCTCGGGGATGGACGCCGTCGTCATCGCCGGATATCCCGGACGACTGTCGTCCCTGTGGCAGCAGGCCGGTCGCGCCGGCCGGTCCGGACGTGACGCCCTCGTCGTCCTCATGGCCCGAGAGAATCCGCTGGATCAGTACCTCTTCAACCACCCAGAACTGTTGTTCTCCTCGTCGGTGGAGTCGACGGTCCTGCATCCAGACAACCCTTATGTCCTCGGTCCGCATCTGGCTGCGGCCGCCCAGGAGGCCTACCTCTCCCCTGCCGACGAGGAGTTCTACGGGTCAGCCTTCGCCGGAATGTGCGAGATGTTGGCAGCCCAGAAGGTGCTGCGACGACGTGGGAATCGGCTGTTCTGGACCCGCCCGGGGCGAGCTGTCGACGCCATCGACCTGAGATCGGCAGCTGGCAAGGGGATTGACATCATCGATCGGTCCACCGGTCGAGTCATCGGGGTGGTCGACGAGGCCGCCGGGGATCGAACGGTTCATCCGGGAGCGGTGTACCTGCACCAGGGCGACCAGTGGTTGGTCGACGAGTATGACCCCGCCGAGCACCACGCCCTGGTGCACCAGGGTCTGCCGGGCTACTGGACCCAGCCACAATCGGCGTCAACGGTACGCATCATCCAGGAGGAGAAGCGCCGAGATTTTGGGCCGGGCTATGTGGCATGCGGGCAGGTGGAACTGACCGAACAGGTCGTCGGATATCTGCGTCGCGACGAGATCACCAATGACGTCTGGGACTCCACAGCCCTGGACATGCCCACCCACACCATGATCACCCAGGCGTGCTGGTGGGTCATCCCTGACGAGGTCGTCGACAAGCTGGGACTGGATGCGGTTCATCTGGCGGGGGCGGCTCATGGTTGCGAGCACACCGCGATCGGGCTGTTGCCGATGTTCTCGCCGTGCGATCGGTGGGATGTCGGCGGGGTGTCGACGGTCATGCTGCCCGATACCGGGGCGTGCACCATCGTCATCCACGATGGCCAGGCCGGTGGGGCTGGTTTCGCGCAGGCCGGTTTCGACAAGGCCGAGGAATGGTGGCATGCGACCGCTCTGCGGCTGGCCCAGTGTGAGTGCGAGTCGGGGTGTCCTGCCTGCGTCGTCTCGCCCAAGTGCGGTAACGCCAATCAGATGCTCGACAAGGCATCGGCGGCCGCGTTGACAGCGGAGATGGATCCGCTGGGAACCTGATCCCAGTTCAGACGTCGCTTGCCACCCCGGCAATACCTGTCGGATCGCTGGACGATGACCGCCGGTGCGGCGATGGAGTAATCCCCCCAGGGTCTTCGACCCTTCCTTCGCATGAGCGAATTACCTACTGAGAATGGCACCCAGTGACGACGGTGATCCGCCCCAGCTCCATGACGAGGTCACGAATTACTGCGGTATCCGTGCACGATCACCTGGCTGATCATGACCCCGACGCTGGAGCGGATCACTGACGATCTCGACGTCACACGTGTTCTTCCTTGCCAACCTCCTGTTTCCGGCTCACTCGACCGGGCCGGCTCGAGAGGTTTTCACCACCGTCGTGGGCATGCCAGGCAACTCCCATCCGCGGTGGGGTCTCACCCCCACATCGACGGTGACGGTGAACCCCGTCGGTCCACCACGCACCTCACAAGCCATCAGCTGAGCTCCGTTGGCTCGCACCGTCTGATGCGCGACCGGACATCCCGACTCGCCGAGGGCTTCAGCTCGTCCGGCCGCCAAGGAAGCCATGTCGGCCACCTCCTCAGCACGATGACCGGCCGACCACCATCCCGTCACCAGGATGGACAGCCAGACCGCCGCGATGAATCCCACCCCGACAGCCGCCAGTATCACGGTTCCCGAGCCTCGTTCCCGGCGCGCGTCGCGGCCACCGGACGAGCAGCGATGACACCACATCCTCATGACTCCCCCGGTTCCATCGGCGAGCGCGCCTGACCGCGCAGATGAACCGGTCCGAGCCGTCCCAGGGACCGATCAACCTGGACCGTCACCTCAACCCAGCCACCCGAGGACCTGGTTGACACCTGCGCCCCAGTCGGGGCGTGTCTCTCAGCCTGACGGGCCGAGGCCGTGTCGCCACGAGCCACCTGGCGGGCCACCTGGGCGGCCGTCGTGCGACAGGCATCCTCGACGACCACCAGCCCCACCACCCAGCAACTGGCCACCACGACCAGGGCTGCCGTGATGAGACTGACGGCCATCTCGACCGTCACCATCCCCCGCGACGCGCGCCGCCCGGATCGCCGCGAGGAGCGACCCGGCGTGGCGGACGCCCATTGACGCCCACCACGACGAGTCAGCCTGATCACGGCAGCATGCCTCCGGCCTTGCCGATGATGCCGACGACCAGCTTGAGCAACTTAGTGAAGACCTCCTGATGAGTGACGATCTTCAACATCACCAGGGCGAGGGCGACCGCAGCAAGAATGCCGACGGCGTACTCTGCGGTGGCCATGCCGCGATCGATGAGTTTGTTGCGGGCTGCTCGGTATCGTCCCCGAGCTGATGGTTCCACCGCAGCTTCGGTTGAACCAACCAGGTCGAGGGACCTTGCAGAGATGACGGGTTCAGTCGTTGGGTTCTTCTCAGACACTGTCGTCTCCTGTCTGTTCTTGCGGCCGGACCACTCCCGACCGAGGTGAGGCCCACGCCTCACACCTTCAGTTGTCGTCTGAACCCTCGAGATCCGTCACCTTTTTCATTTCTGTGGACAACCCCCCGCACGACCGTCTCAACCCCTTGTGGATAACCACTTTTGCCATGGACATGACGATGCCGGCCGCACCCTCGTCACACCACCCCGAGCACCATCCCGGCGATGATCGGCACCACCCCAACCAGCAGGAAGGCTGGGAGGTGACAGCAGACCAGCGGGCCGATGGCGTCGACGCCGGCCTTGCGTGCCTTCTTCCCCGCCTGCTCGGCAGCAGCGATCTGCAATTGCGCGGCGTGGGCCGACAACAGCTCACTGACACCCTCGCCCGAATCAACGGCTCGTGAGACGTCCTGAGCCGGATCTCTCCACACCGGCGCCGACGCGAGGACGCTCCAGGCCTTGGAATCCGGAACCCCAGCAGCCAGGGATGACGCCAACCGGCGCAAGTCCTCAGCACAGGGCCCGTCCAAGGATTCCGCCACCGTCGTCACCGCCGATCGCAAGGGCAGGCCGGCCTCCATCGCGCTGGAGAGCATCATGAGGGTTTCTGGCAGTTGGGCCGCCCTCCGCTGCTCCTCCCGCCGATGCGCAGAAGACTCCAGCCGCCCAGATCCCCACCACACCACGGCTCCGGCAGCCCCGGAGACCACTACTGCCACCGGGAAGGGCCAGGAAACTGCGGCCATGACCCCGCACCCGGCCGCCAGGCCCGCCACGACCCGAACCTCGGGAGCGGGGGCCCCGCTGCGAGGGGCAAGCCAGGCCGGAGAACGTTTGCGAGATTTCGTTCGAGATTCCCCCGCTGGTAGGACGATCAGCCAGGCCGCTACTGCAGCCATCACCATCGCTGGAATCAGCGTTCTGTCCACATCGATGTCCGTCATGGCAGGGCCTCCCTCGCCACACGATCCGCCAGGGACTCGCTCCACAGCACCCCGACACAGGCCAGCAGGGTCGCACCCACCAGGCAGGCCCTCCCCAACCAGGTGGTCGTCAGGAAGACCGTCGGGCGCGCCCCGACGAGATGTCCCATGAGCAACCCGACGAAGGGCAGCAGGCCCATGATCCGTCCAGACGCCCTGGCCGCGGCGAGTTCGGAGTCCAAGGTGGCTTCCAGGCGAGCCCGCCGAGCGGTTCCTTCCGCCACTGACTTGGCAGCTGGGGCGAGTGGAGCACCCGTCGTCGCGGCCAACTGCCAGGCATGGGCCAGGGGCACCAAACCCGCCATTCCCGGTTGACGGGCGGTCGCGATGAGGGCGTCGGGAACACTTCCTCCCACCGCTTGGGCCCTCTTGGCCCGGGCCAGCACCTCGACATCGTCAGCAACGTGGTCCAAGGCCATGGCCGGGATCTCCCCGACCGACACTCGGCCTGCCAGGGCTCTCGTCGCCCGGGCCACTTCCTGTCCGCCTCTGAGAGTCTGGGTTCGTCGTCGTTGTCTCCGCACGACGATGAACACCGTCCCTCCCACTGCAGTGGCCATGACGGCCCACACCACACCGCTGATGCCACACACCAACCCGACGGCCACAATCCCGGCCGGCACCACTGACCAGGCTGGCGGGCGTCGTCCCTCTTGTCGTCTCATGGGAGGCGGGACCACCATCCACACCGCCACACCCATGAGGGCCGCGGCCGCCACGATCATCATGGGGCCACCTCCGTCCCCAGCAGCTCGGACAATCTCCCGGCACCCGCACCGAGGCTCGTTGCACCATCCGCGTCCCATCGCACGGCTGGCAGCACAACTGCTCGACCGTCGACGTCAGTGAAGACGCCGATCTCGGCCACCCGTCGACCTGACGATCCCCGTTCCAGGTGGATGACGGTATGCAGGGCTGCGGTGATCTGGGCCGAAGCCGCGTCTCGCGACAGGCCGCCCAGGGCGGCAAGGGCCTCCAGACGAGCTGGCACCTCGGCCACACCGTTGGCGTGCACCGTCCCGCATCCGCCCTCATGACCCGTGTTGAGAGCCATGAGGAGGTCCCGCAGTTCGGCACCTCGCACCTCTCCCAGGACGATCCGATCGGGCCTCATGCGCAGGCACTGCCGCACCAGGTCCGTGAGGGTGACGGAACCTCTGCCCTCGGAATTGGCGGCCCGAGCCTCCATCGACACCCAGTGCGGATGGTCTATCCAGATCTCCCGGGAATCTTCGACGATGATCAGCCGCTGATCCGCTGGCAGACTCGTCAGCATTGCCGACAGCAGGGTCGTCTTGCCGGTTCCGGTGCCTCCAGTCACCAGGAAGGCCAGCTTGCGGATGAGGATCTCGTCGATGATCTGTCGGCACCCCGGGGTCATCGATCCCCAGGCCACCCAGTCGTCGAGGGACAGGTTACGTCGCGATGGCACGCGCAGGCTGAGACAGGTTCCCGGTCGGGCCAGGACGTCGAGGACGGCATGAACTCGGGTGCCGTCGGGCAACCGGGCATCCACCCACGGGTTGCCGTCATCAAGACGACGTCCCACCGCAGCTGCCAGGCGCACCGCCAACGCCCGCACTTCCTCTGGTCCACTGAAGGTGACGTCGGTCAGTTCCAGCCCCTTGCCGCGGTCGATAAACACTTGGTCCGGGCCGTTGACCAGGACATCCGTGACCCCATCGGTCACCAGGAGAGGCTCCAGACGGCCCGCCCCGGTACTGGTCCGACGCAGCTCCTCGACGACTGCCAATACCGTCTTGTCAGAGGCCACCTGCCCGCAGTCGAGGATGGCGTGGGCGACGTCCATCGGCGTCCAGTCACGGCCAAGACCTGCCAGCCGACGACGCACCTGCTCGACCAGCTGACGGTCTGGCTCGTCGCCGCTCATGCGCACATCACCACCTCAGCCAGCTCCTGGCACCGGCGACGCCATCGTCGAGATGCCACCACCCACGGTGCCTCGGCGTCGCCCTGCCCACGAACCAGACGGCGGTCATCCCTCACCACGACGTCCGGTCGGACTCCCAGTACCGACTCGATGTCCTCGTCACACATCGATCGCCCAGGGCCACGCCTGACCACCAGCAGGTTGGGCAGGTCCTGGCCTCGCGCGGTCATGACAGACCTGAGATCGACGGCAACCACACCGACCCTGACGTCAACCGACACCTCCGGGGCCGACACGTGTCCTGGATCCACCACGACGAGATCGTGATCCCCCGCCAGGGAATCCACCACGGCCCGGCGCGCCGCTGGAGGCACCTGGGCGCCCACCCTTCCCGCGCTGACCACCTCGACGCCGTCAATCGATGGCAGGTGGGACCCCAGATCGGTGGTCACTCCACGCGCCGAGGCCAACTCAGGCCACCGCCACCCGTCCGTCCTCTCGATACCCAACAACAGATCGATCCCGCCGGCGTGAGGATCGAGCTCGACCAGCCCGACCTTCATCCCTGATCTCGCGGCAGCCCATGCCAGTCCGACCGCCAGGGTGCTCACCCCGGTGCCGCCACCACTCGAGTCCACCTGCACCACCGTGGCCTTCGCGGTCGCGGCCATTTCGTCATGGAGGATCTCGGTGAGCACCTGGTTGGCCCGCGGCACGACGATGACGCTGGCCGACAGTCCTGCCGACCACCGTGCAGCCTCCTCGGCGTCGAAACCGACGACATGGGTTCCCGGCCGAGCCGACAGGCCCCAGGCCATCACTGTCCCGGCCATGTCGGCACCCACGAGCAGGGGGCCGTGACGCGACCATGCCCGCGCCACGGCGTCCCGATCTGCCACGACCTCGACGACAACCCCGCCACTGGCCGCCACCGACCCGACGACTTCGGACAACCGGCTGTCTCGACTCACCAAGGCCACGGAGTTGGCGTCCGGGGCAGCGTCCTCGGCGGGCTGGCGCAGCGCCAGGTCCCGTCTTTCTCCAAGAATCCTCATACCTTCAGTTGTCGTCACAGGACGCGAAATCTGTCACCGAATCCTGGTTCTGTGGAAAACCGTGGCGAACCGCCGAGGAACCCCTGTGGACAACCCGGCCTCAGCAGTTCCCCCTACAATCGGGCCCATGGCAGTCACCTCCACCCCGCGTTTCCCCAGCGGCACGCTCGAATGGCTGACTGCTGGGCGCCTGGAGCCGGGTAGTCGGGTCATCGTGCTGTGCCCGACTGTCACCTATTGCCGGGCCGTGGCCTCTCACGGGGTCGACGTGCTGGCCGTCCATCGCGACCCTGAGACGGCAGCAAAGCTCAACCGGACTCCCGGCGTCATGGCTGTCTGCGGATCGCCCGAGTCCTTACCCCTCAACCCCTGTAGCTTCGACGCCGTCCTGGTACATCAGCGATTCCACGAGCTCGCTCCCGGACTCGTGCTGCCCGAGGTCGCCCGCGTCCTGCGACCCAGTAGCGTCCTCGGTGTCTCCTGGCTGGTGCGTGACGACACCGTCCCGTGGGTCAAGAGGCTGGCAGCCCTGTTGCGCACTGTTGACGAAAGCGCCATGAGTGGCGATTACGGCACTGAGTCGGTGCAGGAACTCGTCTCCAGCAAGTACTTCCCCGACGATGAGCACACCACGAAGCGCCTCTGGGTTCCGGTCGATCGGGATTCCCTCATCGCCATGGCGGCCAATCTTCCTGCTGTCCAGGACCTCGACACCGACTCTCGCTCCGAGCTGCTGACCAAGGTCGCTGCTCTTGCTGACGATTCCGCCGGCATGAGTGGTCTGAGACTGCCCTACCAGCTGGAATGCTGGCGGGCTTGGGTCGATCACGACGAACTCACCACCCCCATCCGTCCTGACGACAACGGGCTCACCATCACTCTCTGACGCCCACTCATGGCGTAACGACACCGTCAGTCCACGAAATGAACATCGATGGGTGACGTCACACCCACTTGGTACCATTTTCAACGAGGTGTGCCGGGAAGTCTGGTCGGCGTGACCCTGTCCCCTATCCCCGCTGAGCCTGTGGCGCGGGTACGCGAAAGGCATTTATGACAGATTCCCACAAGAACAAGCGACCTCACATGAGCATCCTGCGGCCAGTGACGGGCCCCAACGCCCTTCACCTGTCCGACATCTTCCGAAACGAGACCACCGGCGGCATGCTCATGCTGGCAGCCACGGTCGCAGCCCTCTTGTGGGCCAATTTCGGTCAGCATTCGTACCACTTCTTCCGCGAGTTGACCGTTGGTCCTCTCACGATCGAGGGGTGGGCAGCTGACGGTCTGCTGACGATCTTTTTCTTCATCGCAGGCCTCGAACTCAAACGAGAGTTCGTCGAGGGTTCACTGTCACGACCCGCCGACGCCCTGGTTCCCATCGTCGCCGCCGTCTGCGGAATGGTGTTCCCGGCCGGCATCTACACGTTGTTCAACCTACTGTCCGCCGACGGACATCCAGCAGGTTGGGCCATCCCGATGGCCACTGACATCGCCTTCGCCCTGGCAGTACTGGCCATCGTGGGATCTGGACTGCCACAGGCCGTGCGAGCATTCCTACTCACACTGGCCATCGCCGACGACCTCGGTTCCATCATCGTCATCGCGGTCTTCTTCTCCAACGGAATCGACATCTGGTGGCTCCTGGGCGCGATCGTCTGTATCTCCCTGTGGGGAGTCATGCAGCACTTCCACGTCGACAACGGCTGGTGGTACGTCCCGATCTTCATCGTCGGGTGGTGGTGCATGCTGCACTCCGGTGTCCACGCCACCATCGCCGGTGTCGCTTTCGGTCTGCTCACCCGCACCGAGGAGGACGTCCTCGACGACCCCGTCGACCGTTGGCAGCACAAGGTTGAACCGTGGTCCGCTGGTGCCGTCGTCCCCTTCTTCGCCCTCATGAGCGCCGGAGTGCAGGTCAGCAAGGAGACCTTCCTCGGTCTGTGGACCCACCCCATCTCCCTGGGCATCATCTGCGGCCTCATCGGCGGCAAGGTCATCGGCATCACGTTAGGCTCCTGGCTGACTGCCCGGTTCACCTCTGCCGAGCTGGGGCGAGGCGTCGTGTGGCGCGACATCATCGCGGTCGCCATGCTGGCCGGCATCGGATTCACCGTCTCGATGCTCATGACCGACCTGTCCTTCCCGAAGAACCACGACTTCGCCGACGAAGCCAAGGCCTCCGTGCTCGTGGCCTCCTTCCTGGCAGCCATCCTCGGAGGTGCCCTGCTCCATCATCGCGGCAAGAGGCACAGCTTGTGGGAGGAGAAGCATCCTCACGAGGTTCCGGTGGCTGCCGGTACCTCGAACAACACCGACTGACCCTGTTCCCTCGACGACAACTCGACCCGAATACAGCAGATCGGACCGATTCCCGTTAGGCTGAGATCACCATATTCATGACGCGGAGGCATCCCATGGCAGACAAGCTCCCGGTTGGCGACACGATCGACAACCTCAAGACGGACGGCCAGAAGTTCGTCCAGGACTCCAAGGCCTTGGTGACGGCGGAGATCAAGCCTGCAGCCAAGCACGCTGGGATTGGTGCCGGCATGTTCGGCGGCGCTGGCTACTTCGGCATCGTCGGCGCACTGCTGCTCTGGCTGTGCGGTGCCTTCGCCTTCTCCCTCATGTGGCAGCACATCGGTGACTGGAGCATCCTGCTGTCCTTGGTCGTTGGTTTCGCGACAATGGCCGTCGTCATGTTCATCCTGGCCGGCATCCTTGCCCTGGTCGGCAAGGGCCAGATCTCCCAGGTCAAGGCCCCTACCGGCGTCGTCGACGAGGCCAAGTCGACCCTCGAGGCCGTCAAGTCGGCCGTTGCCCGTGGCAAGTACAACGCCACTGCCCGCAGCAGCATCGACGCCAACGAGGTGTCCTCGCATGCCGCGTCAGCAGCCACTGGCGTTGCCGCCCCTCGCCGCGCCAGCGGCGCCACGGCTACCCGCCACTGAACTCAGGTTTGACGCTGACCCTCCCACGGCACTGTGGGAGGGTCAGCGTCGTTTTGTGCACCTTGATCTCGTGCTCTGACCTCGAGGATCAGGGGATGTCGTCGGGAGTGGTGCCCTCCGGCAGACGACGAGCCCCCAGATAGCCCTCCGGAATCTCCACCACGCGCTCTCGGTCCCACGGACGCGACCAGCCACCGCGGTCGAGCAAGGACTCGAGGACGTGAGCGGTGAATCCCCAGACGAAGAGGTCCGGCAGCACGAAAGCCGGCCCGCGATACCCCGACGGGTGACGGGTCGTGGCCCGAGCAGCCGGATTGGCCAGGTCCGCCAGCCTGACGCGCTGCACCAGGGCGACCTCGGCGGGATCCACGACCCCGACGGCCCCTTCCCCTCCCCAGGTGGCCACAACGGTGGTGACGTCGGACTGGCTGGCTGCTACGTGGGCCGTCGGGAGCACTCCCCTGACGGTGACGAGACCTCGGTCCAACCCGACCTCCTCACGAGCCTCCCGCAGGGCTGTGTCGACGATGGTGTCATCAGCCTCCTCCGCGCGTCCCCCCGGCAGGGCGACCTGGCCGGCGTGGTGACGCAAGGACAGCGGGCGTCGCGTCAGGATGATGTCATTGTCGGTCTCGCTGACGAGGGCGAGTACTGCTGAGGACCGTCCACCACCGGGACGACGTCCCACCGAGAAATCGGGGTCGTCGCGGCCCAGGCTGGCGATGAGGGTACTCAGATGACTCATGACGGCCTTTCGAGAGCCTTGTCGATGGCGGAGTCGAGTTCCTGCTGGGAGCGCCACTGACCGCTGTGACGGGTGACGATGATGCCGTCCCTGACGATGAAGGTGACGGGGACCCCGCTGACCTGCCATGCGCCTCGGATGGTGCTGTCAGGATCTTGAAGCTGCGGGAAGGCCAGGCCGACCTCGCCGGCGAAGGAGATGACCTCGGATGCGTCGGACTCGGCGTAGTCGACCCCGAGGAAAGCGACCCGGTCGTGATAACGACGGTAGGCGTCTGCGATGAGAGGGGCCTCGCTGCGGCAGGGCCGGCACCACGACGCCCACACCGTCACCAGGGTGACTCCCTTGGAGGTTGCCCTGGCCATCGAGACCGTCGGTCCCTCGCCGAGGCATTGCAGGCCGACGTCAGGCATCGGCCGACCTTCCGCGGCCGTCCCCGAGGTCTTGGAGATGGGCCCTGAGGACAGATGGGAGCAGTCCGGGACGCCGACCTTGTTGCGTCGATGGGCCACGTCGGCGTCTCCACCGCAACCAGCCAGCATGGCGACGGCCATCACCGCGCCGAGAATGATCGTCTTCTTCATCGTCGCGGCTCCCTGACGTGGGCGGCAGCCTCCCCGGGGTCGGTCGGTCCCTCGCCGTAGGAGGGACACCATTCGGCCACTGGGCAGACCCCACATGCTGGGCGTCGGGAATGGCAGCGACGACGACCGTGCCAGATGAGGCGGTGGCACAGCATCACCCAGTCATTCGGGTCGAAGAGGCCGGCGAGATCGGTTTCCACTTTCGCCGGGGTGGTCGCGTCGGTCCAGCCGAGTCGTCGCGACACCCTCATGACGTGGGTGTCCGGGGTGATCCCGGGGACTCCGAAGGCATTGCCGAGGACGACATTGGCGGTCTTGCGGCCCACGCCTGGCAGGGTCACCAGGGAGTCGAGGCCTTCCGGGACGTCGCCGTCGAACTCGTCAACGAGTTTTGCGGCCATCGAGACCAGCCGCACCGCTCGGGTCGGCCCGAATCCCAGGGGTGCCACGACCGTCTCGACCTCGCCGACGTCAGCGCTCGCGAGGGCCTGTGGGTCGGGCCAGCGGGAGAACAGGGTGGGAGTGACGGTGTTCACCCGTCGGTCGGTCGTCTGGGCTGACAGCGCGGTGGCGACGAGGAGCTGGTAGGGGCCGTCGTGGTCCAATTCGCATCGCGCATCCGGGTAGGCCTCGGCCAACAACCTGGCCACCTCGTCAGCGTGCTCCCTACACTGATCCCGACGCACTAAGGTGGTGGATGTGGCTGCCATGATTCCAAGCATAGAAGGAGAAAATGACCCCCGTGCCATCACAAAATGTGACACCTGCCACAATATAGGGACATGCATACGGTGACCCGACCGCCGATGGCCGGACGATGCAGGTGCTCATGAGGGGAGATGTTCGGATGGCAAATGTGGTGGCAACAGCGGCGACCCAACCGTTCTTCGCAGCTCTCGGCCCCGCCTCGGCCGCCCGGATCATGGCGATGTGTGAGGCCTTGGTCTGTCCGCGAAACACGGTGATCTTCGAGGCCGGCGACCCAGCCGACAACCTCTACCTCGTCGTCGAGGGCAAGGTGAAACTCACCCGTTCCACCACTGCCGAAGACCTCACCCCTCGAGACTCGCTGCTGTGGCTCATGGGCCCCGGCGACATGTTCGGGGAACTGTCACTGGTCGACGGCGGCATGCGCTCCACGACGGCCACTACCCTCACCCGCTGCAGCTTGCTCAAGGCACCTGGCATGCAGATGCGCGAACTCGTCGAGACCCGCCACGATGTCGCCCTGGCCATGCTGGGTCGACTCTCGGAGCGACTGCGTCGGGCCGACGACAACACCGCCCACTTCGTCTCCGGTGACGTTCCCAGCCGTCTGGCCTACACCTTGCTCGACCTGGCACGCCGGTTCGGCACCGCGAACCCGTCGACAGGTCACATCGTCGTCCGTCATGACCTCACCCAGCACGAACTCGCGCAGGCCGTTGGTTCCTCCCGTGAGACCGTCAACAAGGCTCTCACCGACTTCACCGCTCACGGCTGGATCGCCGCACGTCCCAAGGTCGTCACGATCATGGAGCCGGAGAAGCTCACGGCGCGCGCCAACTGAGCCCTCAGAAGGCCGCTCCCCCAAGAGGATCCGAGACCGAGAAAAGCGTCCGGGGCCAAGTACGAAACCTGACCTCGGACGCTGTGGTGATCCTTGGGTGATCAGACCTCGACGGTCAGCTCAACCTCGACGGCCGATCCGAGCGGCAGGGTGACCACACCGACGGCGCTGCGGGCGTGACGGCCGTGCTCACCGAAGATCTGTCCGAGCAGCTGGGAGGCGCCGTTGGCGACACCGGCCTGGCCGGTGAAGTCCGGAGCGGAGTTGACGAAGACGACAACCCGGACGACGCGCTTGATGGCATCGAGTCCACCGGCAACGTCAGCGGCAGCCGCGATCGCGTTGAGGACCGCAGTACGTGCAGCCTCGGTGGCCTGCTCCGCGGAGACGGTGTCCCCCACCTTGCCGACGGCGGTGAGCTCGCCGTCGACGAAGGGCAGCTGGCCAGAGGTCAGGATCTGTGCCCCAGTCTGGATGGCCGGCACGTAGTCGGCCACCGGAGCCGCAACCGACGGGAGAGTGATTCCCAGTTCAGCGCACTTCGTCGTGGCACTCATCGGGACTGCTCCTGGTCAGGCAGCGGGCGCTTGAAGTAGCCCACCAGTGATTCCGGATTGGGGCCGGCGACGATCTGGACGAGTTCCCAGCCGTCGGCTCCGAAGTTGTTGAGGATCTGCTGCGAGGCGTGCACCAGAATCGGTGCCGTGAAGTACTCCCATCGAGTCATGACTTCACCCTAGCGGTTTTCGGTTGAGAGCCCTGATCGGCGAGCAACACGTCGCGCCAGCTCGTCACGTCCGGACGCTCGCGCAACAGGCGTCGCCTCTCGCGCTCGGTCATGCCTCCCCAAACTCCCCACTCGAGGCGGTTGTCCAGGGCTTCGGCAAGGCACTCGGGACGCACGCGGCAATCAGTGCAGATCCGCCTGGCGCGGCGCTGCTCCTTCCCGTCCGGGAAGAGGGCATCTGCCATACCGCGGCAGTTCGCGAGGAGTGTCCAATCGTCAGCTTCGTTGCTTCCCACGAGCCTCACGGTACGCGGTACGGATGCCTTTTGACAAGGCACAGCGCCCCCGAATCGACTGCGCATCGGGGCAAATCGTGGTATTGCTCACACCGACGTCTAGAGTTGTGTCATGGACACCACGGCCACCATTGGTTGGGGAATCGCGGGCACTGGACGCATCGCCCGCACGGTTCTCGACGACTTCGCACACGTCCCTGGAGCACGCATTTCCGCCGTCGCGTCGAGGTCGATCGCGCGCGCCGATGCCTTCGCCGATCTGGTCTCCCAGAGCCTCGGCACACCCCGTCCCAACGTCCATGACTCGTATGCCGAAATGATCGCCAATCCCGCCGTTGACGTCATTTATGTGGCAACTCCACACCCTCAGCACCGCCCGATCGCCCTGGCTGCCATCGAGGCAGGCAAGGCCGTTCTGGTCGAGAAGTCCTTCGCTGCCACCGCCGAGGCAGCGACCGAAATGGCCGAGGCTGCTCGGGCTCACGAGGTCTTCGCGATGGAGGGGATGTGGACCCGATTCCTTCCCGTCGTCACCGAGATGATCGACGCCGTCAACAGCGGTGCGATCGGGGAGCCGACAGGTGTTCAGGGGGACTTGTTCGCCCTGCGCGATTATGACCCGGAGGACCGTCTCTTCTCGCCTGCGCTAGGTGGCGGAGTGACCCTCGACCTCGGTGTCTACGCCCTCGATTTCGCCATCCGGCTCCTCGGTGAACCCACCGAGGTCATCGCTCGTGGCAAGCACTTCCCGAATGGCGTCGACTCCGATGCCTCCATGCTGCTGACCTTCCCGAAGGACAAGTTCGCCACACTGGCGATCTCCCTGACCTCCGACGGCCCAGGACGCATGACGATCCAGGGCACTGACGGATGGATCGAGGTGGAGCCCCGGTTCCACCATCCCAGCCGCATCCTCATCCATCGTCGCGGGGTCATCCCGGAGGTCCACAACACTCCTGCCCTGGGACGTGGTTATGCCCACGAGCTCATCGAGGTCTGCGAGTGCCTGCGGGCTGGGCGCACCGAGAGCCAGACAATGCCGCTGGATGCCACCCTGGCAGTAGCTCGCACGATGGCCAACATCCTCGACCAGCTCGGCGTCAAGAATCACGACGACACCGAGTTGCCGTCCTGATCCTGACCCCGATTCTCCCCCTGACAACGTGCATCGGGCGGCCACCTTTGAAGGGTGGCCGCCCGATGTCATGGGTCCATCAAACCTTCTCGACCTTCACGGCGAGGCCGAGCTCCTCGTCGCGGGACCACTGCTCGTCAGCCTCGCCGCGGTTGGCCGAGGTGGCCAGCACCTCGCCGGTGATCTCGTCGAGGTGCTCCTCGATTGCCACCGCCAGCTCACCGTCAGCCTGCCAGGACAGGCAGATGCGGTCGGAGACGTCCAGGCCGGCCTTCTTGCGGCTGTCCTGGATGAACCGGATGACCTCACGGGCCTGACCGGAGCGGGCCAGCTCCGGGGTGATCTCCAGATCCAGGGCCACCGTCTCACCCTGCTCGTTGAGGACGCTCCACCCCTCACGCGGACGCTCGGAGACAATGACCTCGTCAGCAGTCACGACCGCCCTGCCGCCCTCGACCTCGGGCACCTCCAGCTCGACCGAGCCGTGGGAGGCCAGCTCGGAGGCCAGCCATTCCGGATCGGCAGCGGCGATGGCGGCAGCGACCTTCGGGGTGGCCTTGGCGTACTTCTTGCCGAGTGCCCGGAAGTTGCCCTTCGCGGAGTGGTCGACGAGGTCGCCGGCCGCGGTGAAGGAATCCAAGGCCATGACGTTGAGCTCGGAACGGATCTCGGCCTGCAGATCCTCGTCCAGCTTGGCCAGGGCGGCACCCGAGATGAGGGCACGCGACAGCGGCTGACGGATCTTGGCCCTGGCCTCGGCGCGAGCGCCACGACCCAACTCGACGATGCGTCGGGCCAGATCCATCGACTCGGTCAAGGACTCGTCGATGACGGACTCGTCGGCAACCGGCCAGGTCGACAGGTGCACCGACGTCTGGCCCCCAGGATTCGTCGTCACGAAGAGGTCCTGCCAGACGCGCTCAGTGATGAACGGGACCATCGGGGCCATCAGACGGGTGAGTGTCTCGAGGGTCTCGTGCAAGGTCCACAGGGCGCTCTGATCGCCGTCCCAGAAGCGACGCCGGGAGCGACGCACATACCAGTTGGACATCTCGTCGACGAACTGGGCGATGAGGGTTCCGGTGCGCTGGGTGTCGAAGTTGTTCAGTGCCTCGGTGACCTCACGGACGAGGACGTTGGTGGCGCTGACCAGCCAGCGGTCCAGGACGTGGCGCCCGGCGACGGCCGGAGCCGCGGGAGCGGTGGCCGGGGACCAGTCATTGGCGCGGGCGTACAGGGCATGGAAGCTGACGGTGTTCCAGTAGGTCAGCAGGACCTTGCGGACTGTCTCCTGGATGGTCTCGTCACCGACGCGACGAGCGCTCCATGGGGAACCGTCAGCGGCCATGAACCAGCGCACCGCGTCGGCACCGTGCTTGTCCATGAGTGGGATGGGCAGCAGGATGTTGCCCAGGTGCTTGCTCATCTTGCGGCCGTCCTCGGCGAGGATGTGGCCCAGGCACAGCACGTTGCGATACGAGGACTCGTCAAGGACGAGGGTTCCGACGGCCATCATGGTGTAGAACCAGCCACGGGTCTGGTCGATGGCCTCACAGATGAAGTCGCCCGGGTAATGGGCCTCGAACTTCTCCTTGGAACCGGGAACGTGCGGGTAACCCCACTGGGCGAAGGGCATCGAGCCCGAGTCCAGCCAGGCGTCGGCCACCTCGGGGACGCGGTGGTAGGTGTGACCGTCACGGGTGAGGGTCACCTCGTCGATGAACGGACGGTGCGGGTCCATTCCGGTGAGGTCGCGTCCGACATACTGGGACAGTTCAGCCAGGGACTCAACGCAAATGACGTCGGAGGGATCGTCGTCGTTGCGCCACAGTGGCAGCGGGGTGCCCCAGTAGCGCGAGCGGCTGACGGCCCAGTCAATGTTGTTCTCGAGCCAGTCGCCGAAGCGGCCGTGCTTGATCGTCTCGGGGTACCAGGTGGTGCCCTCGTTCTGCTCGAGCAGCTGCTCCTTGACGCGGGTGGTGCGGATGTACCACGACGGTTGGGCGTAATAGATGAGGTGGGTGTCACAGCGCCAGCAGTGCGGATAGGAGTGCCAGTGCATCTCGAGTCGGAACAGGATTCCGCGCTTGTCGAGGTCGTCGCACAGCGGCTTGTCAGCAGTCTTGAAGAACTGCCCACCGACCATCGGGACCGACTCGTCGAAGGTGCCGTCGGGACGGATCGGGTTGACCAGCGGCAGGCCGTAGCGACGGCAGGTCAGCAGGTCGTCGGCGCCGAAGGCCGGAGCCTGGTGGACCAGGCCGGTACCGTCCTCGGTGGTGACGTAGTCGGCGAGGACAACGAAGTTGGCGTCAGCAGGGGTTGGACGGCCGTCGGTGGTGACGCGCTCGGTCCTGGGCCACTCCAGGAAGTCATAGGGACGCTCATAGGCCCAGAACTCCATCTCGGTACCCATGAAGGACTCGCCGGTCAGGCTCCACCCCTCACCCAGCACCTTCTCAAAGAGCGGCTCGGCGATGACGAGGTCCTCGGAGACCGGGTCGTCCCCGGAGATGGTGGCGACGGCGTCGGAACCTTCGGGAACCGGATTCTGGTGAGCGACGACGTAACGCACCTCGGGATGCACCGCGACCGCGGTGTTCGAGATGAGGGTCCACGGGGTGGTCGTCCACACCAGCAACTTGGCGCGACCGGCCAGTGGGCCCGAGGTCACCGGGAAGCGGACGAAGATCGACGGGTCGCGGTCGTCCTGGTAGCCCTGGGCCAGCTCGTGGTCGGACAAGGTCGTGCCACACCGCGGGCAGTACGGAGCGACGCGGTGGTCCTCGCCGAGCAGACCCTTGTCCCAGATCCGCTTGAGGCCCCACCACACCGACTCGACGTAGGACGGGTTCATCGTCCAGTACGCCTCATCCATGTTGACCCAGTAGCCCATTCGCTCGGTGAGCTCGCTGAAAGCGTCGACGTGGCGGGTGACGGATTCACGGCACTTGGCGTTGAAGGGCTCGACGCCGTACTTCTCGATGTCGGGCTTGCCGGAGAACCCCAGCTCCTTCTCGACGGCCAGCTCGACAGGCAGGCCGTGGCAGTCCCAGCCGGCCTTGCGGTCGACGCGGAATCCCTGCATGGTCTTGAAGCGGGGGAAGACGTCCTTGAAGACGCGAGCCTCGACGTGGTGGGTACCAGGCTGACCGTTGGCGGTCGGCGGACCCTCGAAGAAGGTCCACGGCTGACCGTCCTTGGTGGCCTCCAAGGACTTCTCGAAAGTGTGCTCCCGGGCCCACAGATCCATGATCTCGTGGTCCATCGCGGGAAGGTCAATCTGCGGAGGCACGCTGTTGTACTGCCGGCAGTTGTCAGGGCGGACTGAGTTCACATCGGTCATCGCGGCGGGTGGATCCTTCGTCTTGGGTCTCCGAGGGACGAGCACACCGGATTCTCCGGGTACCCGCGGTACCACCCTCCTTGCGCGACGTCGACGACGTCGGCCTCTCGGTTCGTCGATCGCTGCCGGTTCTACTGAGGTGGTGTGTGCACGTACCTGTTCTTCCGGCGGCTCCGAGGTGATCGCCCCATCACTGCCTTGCGGTCGCAAGCATCTTACTCCAACTGGAGAGAATTGTGGCAGGTCTCCGGGCACGGTGGCAATGACGTCGCTCCACGGCGTCTTTGCCACCACCGACGCCACGAACGACCATCATGTACCGAAATGCCACACACCCGGGGTATCCGCCTGCCCGCACGTAGACACGTGATCGAGGCGTCGTACCACAAACGCCGGTGGCACGCAGGTTTCAGAGTCAGCCACGGACCCCGGAGGAACCCTACCTGCCCATACCGGCCAGTTGGCCCCGTCCAAGCGGATCACCCACGGCTACACCACATGGCGAGACCTCACCAGCGAAGTAGAGATCCCCAGAAGGCAAAGGGTCCCTGAGAACACTGCAGACAATGCATCTGTGCGATCCTTCACCGGCCAAGACCACAGAGCTTCGAGACTCGTGGTGCTCCCCGCCACAAGACTCATGAGGACCCAGATAGTGGCAGGTAGGGCTGACAGCCTCTTGACACCAAGTGCGTTGGCGAAAAGGGTCA
Organism: Cutibacterium avidum 44067; assembly: GCF_000367205.1. NCBI lineage: Bacteria > Bacillati > Actinomycetota > Actinomycetes > Propionibacteriales > Propionibacteriaceae > Cutibacterium > Cutibacterium avidum. The sequence goes on from NC_021064.1 coordinate 2,049,984, forward strand.
CCCCAGACAATCCGACAATATTTCGCGTGGCAACCATTCCGACGGGAAGATCTCCCACATATGCCACGGTTCCAAGAAGCACGGCCGACGTCATTGACAAGAGGCAATCGGCAAGTGCAGTCCGCCGTCCCGATCCTACTTCCAGCCGCGTGTCACGCCGCGAAAGACACCAACCTTGCACGATGACCACGCACAAGGGAACTACGGCGGCATTAGGAACGTCAACACCGCTCCCGGTCAAAAACGGGGGGATCGTGACCATGACCTCGGAAGTGAGCCCGATGAGGACACAACAAACCACAGTAGCTGCAAGCAAAGATAACAGGGACCGATTTCGCGCCCATGCCCTCCAGCCCAGCACCACATTACGGCTCAACATGTCCGAAGCCGGGCTCGATCTTGTTCAATAATGCTGGCCTGTTTCTCGATCGGCAATCGATCGATGGATTTCAACCACTCACGAGTCTCTGGGGACAATGTCGCGTCTCGCGCCTCGATGCCGGAATGTTCCACCAACCAAGCGACAACACGCTCCTGGACATCTTCCACCCAGATCTCCACTTGGTCTTTACGAGCTTGGCATGGAGCAACAGCCATGCCATCTGCGACTGCTGACAGTGTGGGTCCTGCCGATCCAGACGCATTCTCTGCTGACGCCGACCACCAAACGGTTGTTTGAGTCGATTGTCCAGTGCCCTGCCGATATTCCCTTGGAACATGAATCCCGTTAGCCCTCCACGCAGCATCTGCCTTCTGCACTATGGGACCCAGGAGTTGGAGGTCCTGCGGCCCCCAGGTACACACCGTGGGGTCCTTCAAACACGTCTGTGTTCCAGTTCGAGGCACGGCAGGGAGAGCACCCACACCCTCCACCTCACGGAACCCAATTAACACTGTTGAGACCAGCCCGATAATCAAGACCACGGTCACGATGGCATTTGGATGACGGCGCTCTCTACCCGCAATGAGCGCCATCATCGACACGACAAGAACGCCGCATGCCATCGTCATACCGGCCACAAGGACTCGCGGATCTAGCATCTCCCCCACATTGCAGCAGCTCATGTAATAGCCAACCAGATACCTCAATTCCAGTACCGATACGGCCGGGCCATACAAAACGAGCACAAATGGGACCCCAAGAGCTGTCGGTGCTGCCAATGCCAATGGCCATGACACTCCAATCACGGCACCAAAGACACCCCACGCGAGCATCCAGACAACACCAATCAATGACATTCTTACAATTTGATCCCCAGATCCTGAAAGCAGAACTGAAACACCTACAGCCATTGCGGAGGGAAGAACAGCAATTGCCCACCACGGCGCCACAATTCTCAACCGAGACCGCTTGGATAATCTCTTTAGAATCTGACCTTCGGTAAATCTCCGAAGTTCCAAGCAAGTGCTCAGTGCGACGGGCCCCGCAACCATCATGAATGCGTAAAGTGTGCTGGAAGCTCGCTCAATAGTTGAGTGTGCCGGAGGATTCCCAAATGCTCCATAGCACCACATGAGCAGCATTACCGGCAAAAGACGCACACCATAAGATCGCCGGAGCAGGAGACGCCACGTCATGATGCCTGCTCCGATGCACCCACGACATCGAGAAATGCCGCCTCTGCTGCATGAGAAGATCCCGCACCATGCATCAGGAACTCATCGGTCGATCCGTCGTAGACAATATGCCCCTCATGCAATATCACGACCCTGTTGTACATTGAGTCAATGTCGGAAGTGTCGTGAGTGGACACCACAAAACTACGAGTAGCGCCGAGTTCCGTGAGCAGATTCCGAAATACGTGCTTCTGCGCTGGATCAAGGCCAGCGGTCGGCTCATCGAGCAAAACAATCGGCTGTCCGCCTACCAGAGCTTGAGCCAGACCAACTCGACGCAGCTGTCCTCCTGACAACTGATTGGGCTTGTCCTTAAGGTGGTCTTCCAATTGGACTGCCTCTAGCGCCATAACTGCCCGCTTCTCGCTCTGGGATGAACTACACCCGCCAAGCCAAGCTGAATATGCGACTTGTTCAACCACCCGGAATCCAGGAATTGGCCTGATCTGCTGGGGCATCAGAGACACAACAGAGCGGGGATCCTTGCCTCCATCCACAGCAATTAACCCCGCAGAGGGCCGAAGTTCGCCCGCACATAACCGCAGCAGGGTGGTCTTCCCCGCTCCATTAAGGCCCAAAAGAACCGTCGGCCCCATATCACCCAGAATCAAGTTCAGTTCAGTAAAAAGCCGGGATCTGCGTCGCGGATAGGAGAAATGAACCCCTTCAAGCTGTAGTGTCCGGGTCACCATCGGATCCGGAAATCACGAACAGAAAGCTTCAACCACGTAGTAGATCCCCCCGTCAGGCCAACTAGCCGGAATCTGTAAGTTCCGGCAGGCAGGAGCCCACAGTAAGCGGAACCTGTCTTCGCGCACGACAGCGTCTTGTCACCGAATTTTACATCTGGTCTAAAGTGGCTCTTCAGGATCCAGGGTGTAGTCGGGGTCTGAATCCTCCGGTCTCCAGGAGGGATCTGGTGATGTAGTGGGTGAGGTTCCGGAAGCCCAGGGCGATGCCGCGGAGGTGTTCGAGTCTGCCGTTGATGGCCTCACTAGGGCCGTTCGAGGTCCCCGGGTGGTCGAAGTAGGTCAGGATGTCGGCGGCCCGTTTCTTCAAGGTGTGGCCCAGGGTGGCCACTTCGGGCAGTGCGGCGGGGACTTTGGTGGCGATCGCGTCGATCAGGTGGGCCATGATCGCCCGACCCTCGGCACGGTTTTCGGCGCGGTAGGCGGCCACGACCTCCTGGTAGACGGCCCAGGTCACCTGGACCGGGGCGTGGGCGTCATCGGCGAGCACAGCGTCGAGGCGGGCGGCCTGCCGGTCGGTGAGCAGGTCCCGGCCCGTGTGCAGGGTCAGCCTGACCCCGAACAGGGGGTCGCCCCTGCGGCCCCGATGGCCCGTGGTGTCCTGCTGGACGCGTTGGCGGGTGACATCGAGCTGGTCGCCGGCGAGCTGGACGACGTGGAAGGGGTCCATCACCTCGACCGCGGCTGGCAGTTCCTCGGCGGCTGCGGTCTTGAAGCCGGTGAACCCGTCCATGGCCACCACCTCGATGCGGTCGCGCCAGGCCTGGTCACGGCCGGCCAGCCAGGTTTTGAAGACCTTCTTGGAGCGGCCCGCCACCATGTCGAGCAGCCGGGAGGCCCCGGTGCCGTCGCGTAGCGGTGTCAGGTCGATGATCACGGTGACGTACTTGTCGCCGCCTCTGGTGTGGCGCCACACGTGCTCGTCGACCCCGATGACCTCCACGCCGTCGAAGCGGTGCGGGTCGTCGATGAGCCGACGGGTGCCCTCGGCCAGCACCGCATCATTGGCGGTGGTCCAGTCCACGCCCAGGGATGCGGCGATCCTCGAGACCGGCAGATGATCGAGTACCAGGCCCTCCAGTGCCCAGGCCAGCCCACCCCGCGACAGTTTCGCCCTCGCCTGGGCGGCAGCACTGGTGTCCTGGCGCCATACCCGCCCGCAGCCGGTGCACCGGTACCGGCGCACCCGCACAGCCAGGATCGTGGGCCGGTGCCCGAAAGGAGTATGGGCCAGGCGCCTGACCACCGTGTCACGAGGGATCCCCTGGCATCCGCACCGGTGGCACCACTCGTCGGTCTCGACGACCCGGCAGGCCAGGACCGCCTCCTCGGCACTGATCAGCTGACCGGTGACCTCCAGACCGAGTTCATCGAGACGGGCAAATGTGGTCAGGTCAGGAGCGCCGAAGGTAGCGTGGTTCATGGAGGACCTTGCGATTCACGAGGACAGATCTAGACACTCCGATCCTCGCGCAGGGTCCTCCCTCCACGCACCCCAGCCCCACAGGGCAACTACAGCAGACTCTCACACAGTCCAGCCACAACTACACCCTCAATCCTGAAGAGCCTCTAAAGTCCCTTCCCTGACGCAGATTGTACGTTGCGGTTTTAGGAATCACACCGGCACTATCGGGCGCGGGCGAACACTTCGTGTAGTGCGAGAGGCTAGTCCTGCCGTCATGCCGGTTAGGATCATTCCACTTAGACGATTCATGCCCCACCGCCCAGTTGGAGATGTACGTGTTCTTAGCCCCATCTGGAGTTTCTGCCCATGCCGTAGCGCACCCAATTACGCCGAGACAAGTGGCCGCTATTGTCACGCCTGCAACCGTTCGATTCTTCATACAGCTAGCCCTCGTAGCCTAGTGCCCGCCGCCCCTGGGCGGATCATCGCTAGGCGAGCGTATTCGCAGACATTGGTTGCAGTCAATACGGTGACGACACTCATGGGTTCCCGCGTACGAGAGACCGTGCCTCACCTCATTTTCCCCGCGAAACGGTGTAGGTCAGTCACGGCGGAGAGCCGGTGGTGGTGGGGTGAGACTGCCGATGCCAGCACGGACAGAAGCCATGACGAAAAGGCACGCAACCGGGTATGTGGCTGCCCCAAGAAAAAGGGCAAGAACCCGATCCCCGACACCGCCGTCGAGATCACCGGCCCAAAACTCAGGATTACGCTCGCCAACTGCCATTACGAGCGTCGAATCGTTCGTCACCCTGTTCTCTCACCGCCAGCAACTCCTCGACGACCTTGGCAACCCCGTCCTCGGCGTTCGACGGCGCCCGGTGGCGGGCCGCTTCGACCGCCAACGGCACCGCATTGGCCATCGCGTAGGAGTCCCCTGCCCACTCCAACATCTCGACGTCGTTGGCCCCATCCCCGAAGGCGACGGTGTCGCGCTGATCGATTCCCAGGTGATCGCACAGCATCGCCAGACCAGAGTCCTTGGTGACCCCCTTAGCACTTATCTCCAGCATCGGCTTGCCGGAGGTGGTGACGTGGACCTCGTCGGTCATCCCGACACCGGCGGCACGGGCAGCGAGCTCCTCAATGGGCAGGCTGGGGTGACGAGCCACCATCTTGAGGCAGTCCCCGTCGAGGACCTCGTCGAGGTCCAGGGCCGGCATATCCGAGGGGTCGCGAGAGTGGTCGGCGAAGGTCGTCAACCCTGCGTAACCACGCTGGGAGGCAAAGGTGAGACCGTCGTCCTTAATCGTCAAGAAGCGGATGCCGGGAGCAGAAGCAAGGAGACGGTGGGCGAACTCATTCGCCACGGCAGCCGACATCAGCTGGCGGAAGAGCACCGTGTGGGCCTGGAGATCCCAGCAAATGGCGCCGTTGGAACACAGCGCCCACCGGCCCAGGTCGTCCCGCCATTTCTCAATGCCGTAGATCTGCCGGGCGGTGACCGGCACCACCGGCACCCCGACCCTCTCGGCAGCACGGATGGCATCACGGGTACGAGGGCTGATGGTGCCCTCAGGGGTCAGCAGGGTCCCGTCGAGATCTGTCGCGATCAACACACTGCGAGATTATCGGGATGCCAAGATCTTCTCGACGACAACGGCGAATCCGTCTTCGACGCACGACGGTGCCCGCAGATCGGCAACGGCGACGGCCTCCGGCTTCGCACCACCCATCGCGTAGGAAGTTCCAGCCCACTGCAGCATTTCGACATCGTTGGCACCATCACCCAGGGCGACGACGTCGGCGCGGTCCTGTCCGAGGACCTTGCAGATGTGCTCCAGGCCACTGGCCTTGGTGACGCCGGCGGGTCCGGCCTCGGTCACCGTGAATCCCGCCCAGGTGGAGTGGACTCCGGGGGCGTCGAGAAGCCTGGACCGCTCGTAGACCTCGGCTGCGGGGACGCTCGGGTGCACGATCATGAGCTTGACGGCCTCGGTGGAACACAGTTCGTCGCGACTGACGAGGACATGCTCAGCGGGGTCGTTCTTGGACTCGAACGGCGGGACGATGTCGTCATACCCGTCCTCAACGAGGAAGACTGAGGAGTCCCCGATCTCCGCGCAGAAGACTGTACCCGGGATCTCGGCGGTGAGCCGATCGACGTAAGCCCTGACGGTCGAGGCCGACATCGTCTTGGTGAAGAGGGTCGCACCGGTGGACAGGTCCACCCCAACGGCACCGTTGCTGACCAAGGCGTACTGACGGAAAACCGGACCGAGGATTCGTAGCCCGCCGATGGCTCGCCCCGTCACCGGGACGACGTGGACCCCGGCTGCTTCGGCAGCCTCGAGAGCCGCGAGATTCCGGGCAGAAACGGTGGCGTCCGGGCGTAAGAATGTTCCGTCGAGATCAGTGGCGATGAGCACATTCCCAACCCTATCTGCCCGTGCTGAACCCGCCCGGTCACCCGCACGGTTTGGGTACCGTCGGTGGGGACCATCACAATGGTTTCTGCGGGGCGCTTTGTGCGGAGGGGGTACTGGCCGATGGCGAGGAAGCAGGAGGGCGCTCGTAGCGGGTCCGCGTCGTCTCGTCGTTGGCACGGGGACGAGCCCATCCCGCTCACCGCTGACGGTATCGACGCTCGCATCTTCCGCCCCGGCCAGGCATCCGCTCAGCCGACGTCCCAAACCCATCCGACTCCGCCGGAACCTCCGGCCGAGGATGACAGCCCGACCCGGCTCGGCCCGGTGCGCACCGCCTCGACGTCGTGGACCCTGCCGCCGTCGGCGACGACCTCGCCGGAGACGACCGCTCCGCAGAGCCGTCGATCCGGGCCTCCCAAAGTTCACCGTGCCCGTCGCGTCCCCCTGGAGCGGTTCTTTCGAGCCGCGACCCCGATGGAGACCACCCTCGCCCTCAACCCGGGCAACTCCGACATGGCGACGCGGCAGGCTCGACGGGTCGTCGATCTCGTGACGAGGGTCTCCGTCATGGCGATCTCGGTCGGAGGTTCGGTCTCGGAGGCCATCGCGATGGCCCTGCGCATCACCGCGACCTACGGGGTGACGGTTCACATCGACATCACCAACACCTCCGTCATCGTCACCCAGCATCGCGGCCTGGAGGAGGACCCCATCACCGCGCTGCGGGTCGTGCGCTCCCGCAGCAACGACTACCAGCGTCTCGGTGAGCTCCAACTCCTCGTCGACGACATCTGCGCCAGGACCGTTGGGCTGGAGGAGGCCGCTGATCGCCTTGCCGCCATCACCCGCAGCCCGCGTCTGTACCGGCAGTGGTTCGTCACCCTGAATGTGGGCCTCATGGGGGCCGGGTTGTCGACTCTCTTCGGTGGCGCCCCGATGGACGGTGTACTGAGCTTCTTCTCCACGTGCATCGTCGACGCCACCGTGCAGGCCATGGCGCGCAGGAGGATCACCAACTTCTTCACCCAAGCTGCCGGCGCGGGCATCGCCACTGCTTTCGCCCTGCTCGTCATGGTGTACATGGCGGCCTCCCACCACACCATTCCGCTGTCCCCCTCTCTCATCGTCGCATCCGGAATGGTCTCCCTGCTGGCGGGAGGTTCCTTCGTCGCTGCTTCCCAGGACGCTCTCGATGGCTACGTCGTCACCAGTTCGGGACGATTCCTGGAGGGGTTCGTGCAGACCGGCGGGATCATCCTCGGTGTCATCACCGTCATGTGGGTCGGACTGCGACTAGGCGTACCGGGATACATCTCGCCATCCCTGGGATTCTCGACCGATCCCATCCTGCAGATGGTCTGCGCAGCTGTCATCGCCGTCACCTTCGGTATCTCCTCCCACGCTGGTTACCGCACCCTGGCCATCTGCGCGGTACTGGGAGCTGCCGCGTGGGGCGGCTACATCATTGGCATGCAGCTGACGGGATCGGTGTCTGCTGCCTCGGGACTCGGCGCCATGGTCGCTGGCATCATCGCCGCCCTGGGTGCCCGACGTTGGAGGGTGCCGCAACTCGGTCTGGTGACGATCGCCATCGTCCCCCTGATGCCTGGCGTCATGATGTACCGAGCGCTGTACATGATCGTCAACGCCCAGAACGGGACCGGCGTCGCCACGGGCGACGGCTGGACCCTCTTCCTGGAGGCCCTGCTGGTGGGAGTGGCGCTGGCCGTGGGCGGCAGCTTCGGAGCCCTCATCGCTCGCCCGTTCACCTTGCCGAAGGATCTGCGCTCCCGGCTGGCGACCCTGGCCTCCTGGGGTGCTGGCCAGGCCGTCCCGCGCGAGCGGCGCCGTCGTCGGTCCCAGCCCCCGGCTGATCCGCATCATCCGGCCCTCAACAATCCCGACAACGACCCGTCCATGACGGGAACCTGGGCGCGGTAGCGCGCCCCCGCGGGTGCCGTCGTCAGTCCACCCGGGGCATCCGGGCCTTGGGCACCGGGACACACCACCTGGCCACGATGGCCAGCAGTACCGGCGGGGCGACCACGATGAGTGCCAGCCAGCCAACTGGCCACGGAACAGGCTGCATCGTGTCGGCACACCCAATCATGATGACGACGGGCACGAATCCCACGATTAATCCGAGCACCTGGCCGATACCTGTCGTGACGAAGGCCTGAGCCGCAACCATGCGTCGCAACGTCGCGGTGGATGCTCCCACCGATGCGATGGCAGTACGCGAGACGCTCGAGTCCGACAAGGTCAGGGCAAGTACCACGGCACCCACGAAGGTGGCCAGGAGTGCCCCAATGATCGCCGCCCAGCGCACGACGGTTCCCGAGAAGTCCGAGAATCCCTCTTCCCACTGGAAGTCGGAGGTGCTTCCGGTGATGTCCATGAGGGAGTTCTGCAGACGGTCTCCCCCTTCCGAGGTCGGGGGGTGTGGCAGACGAAACCACATGTCCGTCGTCTGGGTCTTCATGGCGTCGGGGCTGACTCCCAGCGCCTTGGCAGCGGTGTTGCGCCCGATGAGGGCTGGCATTTGGAGACCGAGAGAGCTATCAGGGGCCTTGATCGCCGTCACCTCGAGCTCATGAGACCCATTCGGTTCGTCGTCCCGGAAGACTGATACCTGGGATCGTCCCCGTGCATCGGGCTGGAAGAGGATGATGCCCTTGTCAAGGGCCTTCATGACCTTGCCATCTGCCTTCTGACCGGTCAGTAGCTCGTAGAGGGTGCCATCGTCAATGACCGCCGAGGGGACGGACAGGCTGCGCGCCATCTCGTTGTCACGAGGAGCAGAACTCGGCGCATCCACACTGAGACCGTTCCTGCAGTTCTGTCCGTCCTTGTCGCAGGTGACGGGTTCCAGCGCACGCTGGTACTTCACGGATGGCCCAAAGACTGCCTCAACCTGCTCGACCTCCTTGCTCATGCGTTTTTCAGAAGCAAAGTGGTCGTGACCGTCATCCCCGGTCAACCTCGCCACGTTGGCGGCGTAGCTGGGCTGGTAGCTGTTTCGATCCTGTATCGCGCTGCCATCCGCCAGGGTCACGAAGACACCGGCCAAGACGGTGATGGCCATGGACGCCGCGGCTCCCGCGACTGCTCTCCCCCGGTTCCGGTTGAGATCGCGCAGCGCAAAGCGGATCGCCAGCCGCGACGACGGTGGTATGGACGCTTTGTTGACGAGCCATGGCAGAGCCAGGACGGCAGCCAGGTACAAGATGACGATGGTGACGACAATGCCGATGTTGAGAGGAACGACGTCGTAGGGGTCGGACGTGTTGACACGGTCGAGGACGACCCACCCGATCCCGACGAGTGCCCCGATGATCGCCACGACGATGGCTGCCATGGGACGACGCACTGGTGAGGCCGCTGCCTCAGCGTGTCGAACCCCCATGAGGACGTCCTGGCGAGCCACCTCCCGCGCCGGGAGCCAACATGCGACCACCGCCGCCAACAGACCGATGACCAGACCGACGATGGCGTACTCCCAGTTGACACTGTAGGTCAGGAGGTATCCGGGATTGGCGCGACGTCCGATGACCACGAAGACATTGGCCGCTCCGATGCCGAGCACCACTCCTAGCACCGCGCCGGTCGAGCCGAGCAACAGTCCTTGGCCGATCATCACACCCATGAGGTCCCGGCGGGCGGCACCCGTGGTTCCCAGCAGAGCGAGCATGCGCCGCTGCTGGCGAGCCCCGATGGAGAAGGCGGCGGAGGCGATGGTGGCGGTGACGACCGAGGAGAGAACGACAGCGGCCAGAACCAGGGCGAACATTTGGCCCGCGACGACACCGGCATTGTCAGAAGCACTGTCGAGTTGCCGCTCCTCGACCCCCAGACCCGACGCGTTGAGTTTCGCGATCTGTTCCTTGGCGAGCTGCGGGCCCTTGACGTAATAGGTGAGAGCCCCATTCCTGACGAGTGGGTCCTCGGGGCCCACCCAGAAAGTCGGTTCGTAGCTGGACGACCGCTCTCGCGTCAGCCCTGTGATGGTGCGTTGACGGCCGTCGATGGTGACGTGTGAGCCGGTTGACCAGCCATACTTCTTTGCAGCGCTTCCGGAGGCCCAGACATTGTTGCCACGAGGCATCGGTCCACTCGGGAGTTCCATACGATCAGGGCGCACGGCTGTCAGGTCAATCCCCTTGACGGCGCCCTCGAGGGTGGCGGATCGCCATGCCACGTCAACAGTCCTGACCCGCAGCGGATACAGCTCGTGACCCGCGACGTGGAGGTTCTCCATGGCCTGCCGCTGGCGAGCGCGCAGCTCGGGAGTCGGCGATCCCTGGATGTCGCAGTAAGCGAAATCCGGACTGTCCTGGGAGCAGTGACCATCCCAGTCCTCAATCGGCATGATGAGCATGTCGGCATCGCCATACTTCGAGACGGTCTCACTGTCCGTAGTGGTTCCGTCGGCGTCGAGGATCGTGCCCAGCCCGGACATGATGGCCACGGGCAGAGCTATCAGCAGCACGATGAGCAGGGAACGCGCCTTGTGTCTGCGGATGTCCCGGGCAGCCAGCCGGGTGATGAGCCGGCGGTGGGATCGTCCACGTGCGACAGCCTCTCCGGAGAGTCGGACGACGGCACCGCCGTAAGGGCTGTCGGGGGTGTTCCCGGATCCCATCACCACTCCCCGCGCTTCGGGTTGTCGCTGAGGAGTTCCATGGGGTCGCTGACGACCTGGGACTCGTCGACAATCTTGCCGTCACGCAGGAAGACCACGCGGTCTGCCCAGGCTGCGTGGCGTGCCTCATGGGTCACCAGGACGACGGCAACCCCCTCGTCAGCAAGTGCCCGGATAAGGGTCATGATGTCGTCACCCGTCGCAGAATCAAGGGCACCGGTGGGCTCGTCGGCGAGGAGGACCCGGCGGTCCCCGACGATGCCGCGCGCGATGGCGACCCGCTGACGTTGTCCCCCCGACATCTTCTCAATGTGACGATCGGCAAGTCCGGGCAGACCGACACGTTCCAGGGCGATCTCAGCCGCATTGCGGGCCCGCTTGGCGGAGACCCCGTCGAGTTCAAGGGGCAGGGAGACGTTCTCGACCGCGGTGAGGGTGGGGACGAGGTTGTAGTCCTGGAAGACGAAGCCGAGCTGACGGCGTCGGACTCGTGCCAGGTCGTCACGGGACATGCCCCCCAGCGGCTCTCCGCACACGGAGACCGTGCCGGAGGTGGGCTGATCCAGCCCTCCGGCGAGGCCGAGCAGGGTGGACTTGCCCGAACCTGATGGTCCCATGACGGCTGCGAAGATACCGGGATTGACGCCCAGACTGACGTCTTTGATGGCGTCGACCCGTCGCTCGCCATCACCGAAGGAGCGACTCACGTGGTCCAGGGACAGGACGGTACGAGGCGTCGGACGAGTGATCTCGCCAGCGGCACGCGGCGGGGTCGACATCATGCGGTTCAGGCCTCCTGGGTGACCTTGGACTCCTCCGTCACGGACTCGTCACGGCGACGGCGAGAGGTCTGGATGGCCTTGGACTCACAGTGGTCGAGCCAGCGGATCTCGGCCTCGGCGACGAAGATCATTCCCTCAACGAGGAGCTGACCGGCGAGGTCTTCCTCGGCGACACCACGGCGGGCCTGACGGTATTCCTGCAACTGGTGCATGGTGGCGCGGCGCTGATCCTGGATGAGGGCAGCGACGTCAACTTCCTTCGAGGTGGCCGCAAGGGCAATCTTGATGGCCAGCTCGTTGCGCGGCGGATTCGCCGGGGTGATCGGGGTGGCGAACCACTTGCGCACCTCTTCGCGGCCCTCGGGGGTGATGGTGGCGATGACCCGACCATCGGGGGTCTCGTCGCCCCGGAAGCACAGACGGTCACGCTCGAGGCGGTCCAACGTTGTGTAAACCTGTCCAATATTTAGGGGCCAGGTGTGATTTGTGCGGCGATCAAACTCATTTTTGATCTCATACCCATGACGGGGCTTCTCAGCCAGCAATGCGAGGATGGCGAACCTTATGGACATGTGACCTCCGGGTGCCGTGGTGGAATCTTGGCCAAGATTCGCATACGCGATATCCACCAGTCAAGGAATCATCGGTTTTTGACCACATAGTGAGACACAGGGCAGATCAGGCGCCGACACCGACGTGGAGACGCCCCTCGAAAGCGCGCCCCAAGGTCACCTCATCGGCGTACTCCAGGTCGCCACCGACGGGCAGACCGGAGGCCAGACGCGACACCGTCACGCCCATGGGGCTGATGAGACGGGACAGGTAGGTCGCCGTCGCCTCCCCCTCGAGGTTCGGGTTCGTGGCCAGGATGACCTCGGTCACCGCCTCGTCGGCCAGACGCTGGCACAGCTCGCGGATGTGAAGATCAGCAGGACCCTTGCCGTCCAGCGGGGAGATGGCCCCACCCAGGACGTGATAAAGGCCACGGAACTGCCGGGTGCGCTCCACGGCGATGACGTCCTTGGACTCCTCGACGACGCAGATCATTGACCGGTCCCGACGCGGGTCGCGGCAGTACTGGCACACCTCGTCGGAGGAGACGTTGAAGCAGATCTTGCAGAACTTGGCCTTCTCTTTGACCTCGCGCAGGGCGTCGGCCAATTCGTTGACCTCCTCTGCCGGGGCGTCGAGGATGTGGAAGGCGATCCGCTGTGCACCCTTCGGCCCGATCCCGGGCAGCCGGGAAAGGGCGTCAATGAGTTCCTGCAGCGGACCGTCGTACATCAATTCTCCTGTCTGACGTGTGGGGGTGGATCAGAGCCCGAGGCCCGGCATCTGTGGCATGAGGGACTGCTGCATGGCGTGGGCCTGCTCGGTGGCGTCCTTGACGGCAGCCACGACGAGATCGGCGAGGGTCTCGGCATCGGTGCCCTCGAGGGCCTCGGGAGCGATCGTCAGAGCATCGAGATCACCGGTTCCGGTGACGGTGGCACGGACAAGTCCGCCGCCGGCAGTACCCTCGAAGCTGCTCTCCGCGAGCTGGTTCTGGGCCGCCTCGAGCTGGCCCTGGACGGACTGGGCCTGGGCGAGCAAGGCGCCCATGTCGATTCCGCTGAGGTCGAATCCTCCAGTGGTCATGATGTCTCCCATGTGTGTGGCCCCTGGTCCTCGTCGGTGGGGCGGCCTGGTGTCGCCAACCACAGTAGCCGCTGATGACGACGAGTTCGCGAGTCAGTACGTGCCGTGAGCGCAATCACCTGGCAGCTGAGTCACGGTCGTCCGAGGTGTCGATGACGATCCCGCCCAGCTCACGCATGATGAGGTCCACCGGGCTCTCGTTGGACTCCTCCAGGACGGTGTCGTCCCACACGCCATCCTCCTCAGGAGGCTCCTCGATCTGAGCTGGACGATGATGAGCTGTCTCGAGGGGGCGCACACTTCCCTTGGCACGCTCACTCCAGCGGTGGGTGAGGCTGTGGGACGCCTGCACTGCAGCGTCCTGTGAGGATGCCGTGGAGGTGTTCTGCTCCCGGCCTGCGTCATGGGACTCACCGCCCTGCGCTGCCTCGACGTGATCCTCGGCGGGCACCAGGTCGGGCTCGGGATCGGCAGCCTCGCCACTATCGGGGTCGGGAGCGCCAGCCACCGGGCCGGACCCGACGATCTCATCGCGGACGTCCCCGGACTGATCCTCGGCGATGGAACCCGGGGCCGAGTTGTCGTCACCCGAGTCGGTGGGATGGGAACTGTCGATCGGCGAGTTCGAGGGCTCCTCCGAGGCATCAACGAAACTCGACTGACGGTCACCCGGTCGGTCCTGGGAAGCCCGACCGGGACGAGTAGGGTCCGGCTGACCGTCACCCCGTCCCGGGCCATGATGTGTCGGACTCTCACGGGTGACCCCATGATCGGGAGGTTCCGGAGCCCAGGAATCCTCCGTCGGGGGTTCCTGGGCACCCGGTTCCTCATGAAACTGAGGACGTACCGCCGCCGGAGGTTCCCCGATCACTGCGGTGAAGGTCAGGTCCGCTCCCAGCACCTTGACGACGGCGTCGTGGAGGATCTTGGGGTAGTTGCCGTTGGCGAACCGTTCCCGCGCTCCAGGGTTGGAGAACCCCAGGGTGGCTTGGTTCCCGTGGACCTCCAGTACCTGGGCGTAGCTGCTGAGGACCATCCACGCGACACGTCCGCCGTCCTTCACGGCCTCAAGCACCTGCGGCCACTCGCGACGCAAGGCCGTGATGTCGATGGCACCCTCGGCACGATCACTCTGGTTCCCAGAGGGTTGCTGCGGCGCAGCCGGGGAGGGACGATCACGGCGGGTCTGGTCAGAGGTCTGCTGTTCCTGAGGCTTGGGCTGTTGGCGCTGTTCGGTCGCCGGGCCGCCATCAGCCGTCCCCTGCGGTCCCTGGGCATGACCTTGGGGGCCATTCTGGGCGGGGTATGGCTGACCGCCCGGTTCGTTGCCGGGTTGGTAATCCCTACGGCTGGGGCGCGGGCGCCCGGATGGACGCTGTGCCGGCTGGGAACCGCCACGAGGCGCGACCGACTGCTGGGGAGGTCCGAACTGCTGAGGACGTTCGGCAGGGCGGGAGACAGGCTGGCTGGCGGTAGGGCTCTCGACGCGGTCGGCCTCGTCCACAGGACCCGAGACGCCGATCCTGCGCTCCAAGCGCTCCAGACGGGCATGGATGCCGCGGCCCCCGGTGTCAGCCGCAGGGAGCAGGATCCGCGAGCACATCAGCTCCAGGTGAAGCCTGGGAGCAGTGGTGCCGCGCATGTTCGTCAGTCCGGTGGCCAGAACCTCCGCGGCACGGGTGAGCTCGCCGGCACCGAAGCCGGCTACCTGGTGGGTCAACCGGGTGGCCTGCTCAGGAGAGACGTCGATGAGGCCGGTCCGGCATGCGTCTGGGACGGCCGAGATGATGACGAGATCACGCATCCGGCGCAGCAGGTCCTCGGCAAAGCGGCGCGGATCTTGCCCCACCTCGATGATCTTGTCAATGGTGGCGAAGACCTCGTGGGCGTCCCCGGCTGCGAAGGCGTCAACGATCTCGTCGAGGAGGGCTTCGGGGGTGTAACCGAGCAGGGCTGCCGCCTGCTCATAGCTGACGTGGCCATCGGCGGCGCCGCCGAGTAACTGATCCAGCACCGACAGGCTGTCTCGCACCGATCCGCCACCAGCGCGCACCACGAGGGGCAGGACGGCGTGGTCGACGTCGATCCCCTCCTTAACGCACAGCTCAGCCAAGTAATCGACGAGGACCTTCGGCGGCACCAGGCGGAAGGGATAGTGGTGGGTCCGGGAACGAATCGTCCCGATGACCTTCTCCGGCTCGGTCGTCGCGAAGATGAACTTGACGTGCGGCGGGGGCTCCTCGACGAGTTTCAGCAGGGCGTTGAAGCCCTGAGGGGTGACCATGTGGGCCTCGTCGATGATGTAGATCTTGTACCGCGAGTGCACCGGGGCGAAGAAGGCCCGCTCACGCAGATCACGGGCGTCGTCGACGCCGCCGTGGGAGGCCGCGTCAATCTCGATGACGTCGATCGATCCGGGGCCGCCACAGGCCAGGTCGCGGCATGACTGGCACTTCCCGCACGGGGTTGGCGTGGGGCCCTGCTCGCAGTTGAGCGCTCGGGCCAGAATGCGGGCGGTCGTCGTCTTGCCGCAGCCGCGCGGCCCGGAGAAGAGGTAGGCGTGGTTGACGCGGTTGTTGAGGATGGCCCGCTTGAGCGGCTCGATGACATGGTCCTCACCGATGACCTCGTCGAAGGTCTCCGGACGGTAACGTCGATAGAGGGCCAACGGAGGTTCGAGCGGATCGTCGTCAGGACGGCTGTCGGGGATGTCGATGTCGGGGTCCTCCACGGTCAACTCCTGAATCCGTTCGATGGTGTCGGCATCGTCGACGTCACCCTCGTCCTCGTCGGTCTCCAGACCGTCGGGCTCGTCGGGAGTCTCAGGACCGTCCAGCAGACCCGGATCACGCGAATCCGGGGGAAGGTCGTCGTCAGGGGTGGCTTCGTCAGGGGGCATGACGGGGCGCGGCGGCTCCTCGTCGCCGAAAAGATCCGGACCGTCCTGTTCGAAGGCCTCAGGCTCGACGACCTCGTCCTCCATGCCCGGCTCAGGCACCCTCTCATCCACGGGAAGAACCCTAGTTGACGACCGCGACACAGTCTCATCAGTCCGACGAGCTCTGCGTGGAACAGCCTCAGCCGAAGAAGACCAGCAGGAGGCTGATGACCGTGACGACGGCGAAGGTGGTCCACGCGATCTGCACCGCAGAGCGCACCGGATGCCCCAACCGCTTGGCCTTGCGGCCGCACGAGGTCGTCACCAGCGGAGGGATGAAGAAGGCGACGATGTCCAGCCCGATAACCGTCCAGGTCAGCCATGCCGGGACCCCGCTGTCGTGGAGTTGGGGGTAACCGAGATTGGCCGGCAGCATCGTCTGGGCCATCATCCCCACGATGCCCGCAACGATGAACAGCAGTAGCGAGCACCAGGTGATGCCTGCCCAAATGGAGCCGGCTCGGTCGGTCGTGATGATGCGTTGCTGATCGTTCATGACGACCCTCCTTCCGGGCATTGACGAATGCCTGACGGGGGCGCGGCTGCCGCGGACATGAAAAGGGCTCCCCGCGCACCCGGTAGAGCCAACCTACCCTTGCTACCTCTCGGTCCTGGGGGAGTTCAGTCAGGTGCCGCCGCACGAGGAACCAAGTTCAAGTCTAACCAACGACTGGCTGCAGGGACAACTGGCTCCGGCTCCGAACCGTAGCCCACGGTGTGGTGGGATCGCGTCGGACGGCACCGGCTGCAAGGACCGATGACGGGTCATAGCATTGCCACCACCTTTTCCACCCAGATCTCCCGACGAGGACCCCGGCCCTGGGCAACGACGGTATCGGAGCACAAGGAGGCATCATGACGAGGATCGACGTCTGGCTGTGGTCGGTGCGCGCGTACAAGTCGAGGTCGCTGGCCACCGACGCCGTCAAAGGAGGACACATCCGTCTCAACGGCGATCCGGTCAAGCCTTCCCATGACGTCAAGCCCGGTGACGTCGTCACGATCCGCACCCCAGGATGGGATCGGGTGCTCAAGGTCGTTGACCCGATCTCGAAGCGCGTCGGCGCGAAGCTGGCCGTCGAGGCCTACGAAGACCTGTCAGTTCCTCGGCCCGCCTACCTGTCCGCTCCCCTCGCTCGTCGTGACCGTGGAGCTGGACGACCCACCAAGAAGGACCGTCGCCAGATTGATCGGCTTCGAGGCCGTGACTCTCACTACTAGGGCCACCCCGCTCCCCGGATTGGCGCCGCGCGCGAAGTCCATGTATGTTACTCTGCGGAGGATTCGCCTAGAGGCCTATGGCGCTCGCTTGGAAAGCGGGTTGGGTTCACGCCCTCACGAGTTCGAATCTCGTATCCTCCGCGGACAGCCCGCCTCCTTGGTTCATCCGAGTGGGCGGGCAGTGTTTTCCCGCGTGCTTTTCTCCTTGTCAGGGTCCGGTTCATGACTTTCTGCCCACACTGTGGTATTTCGGTTTCTGATCAGGGATGCTGCCACCTCACGTGACACGAGCCTCATTCCCCGCCGTGGTCACCGCTACGTCATGATGCTGCGGTGATCTAAGGTTGCGAACAAGGCCACGAGGAGGCGTCCATGAAACCTTCACGAGTTCGCTGGGATGAACTACCCAAGTCGGTCCACGATCGCGTTGCCGAGATCCTGGGCTCCCCTGTCTCCGTCGACACCGTCCAAGCCCGTGGCACCACTCCGGGGCTTGCCTCCCGAGTCGTCACCGCCAATGGCATTCACGCCTTCGTCAAGACCAGCCATTCCGACATCAATGCGGACATCCCCGACCTCAACCGTCGCGAAGCCACCGTGCTGTCCTTCCTCCCCAATGCCGCCCCTGCGCCGCGGTTGTTGGGTCAGATCGACGTGGACGGGTGGGTCGGCATGGTGACCTCCGACATTGAGGGACCCCATCCCGAACTGCCCTGGTCCGACGAGGGCATCACCCCCACCTTGGCCGCACTGTCCCGTCTGGCCGAGTCGACGGCCGGTTTCCACGAGCAGTGGGAACCGTTCTCCGCACGACTGCAGAACTATCGGTCGGTGTGGGACACCTTCATGGACAACCCTCCGGCTGACCTTGATCCGTGGCTGGCAGAGCGGATGCCAGACCTTGCGGGACGAGTCGAGAGGCTTGCCCATCACGCGTCCGGCGGCACGATCATCCATGGCGCCGTTCGTTCCGACAACGTCCTGCTGCGCAGCGAGGGGGCCGTCCTCGTCGACTGGTCCCACGCCGTCGTCGGACCGGCATGGGTCGATGCCGCCAGCCTCATCATCGACATTATTCACACCGATCCCCTCGACGCCCCGCGGTGGGATCGAGCCGACGACCTCGTGAAGCGCGTCGCAGCCGAGTTCGCCCCGTCCACCCATGGCGAACCTGCCACCGAACCCATCGTCGACCTCCTCGTCGCTGTCCTGGGACTTTCGGAACGCGAATGCCGCAAGCCGGACCCCGCTGGAATGCCGCAACTTCGCGAGTTCCAGCGCGAGCGAGCGAGTAGGTTGCGCGCCTGGTTGTGGGCCTCCGAACATCTCGCGTGATCGGCGAACAACCCCGCAGCTCAGAACACGGAAGGGCGTCGACCTGTCGGATAGCCGTTTTAAGGTGGGAATGTGACGACTTCCACTCCCCCGTCCGCCGCACCCGCCTCCACGTACCGTCTGCAGTTCAACGAGGACTTCACCTTCGCTGACGCCATCGGCCAGATCGACCACCTGGCCGCCCTGGGCGTCAGCCATCTGTTCTGCTCCCCCATTTTGCAGGCCGCACCTGGGTCCACCCATGGCTACGACGTCGTGGACCACACCCGCATCTCCCATGAATGCGGTGGCGAGGACGACTTCCGTCGACTCTGCGAGACGGCCCATCAGGCTGGACTGGGCATCGTCGTCGACGTCGTCCCGAACCACATGGCGGTACCGACCCCGCTGTGGCACAACTCGGCGCTGTGGAGTGTGCTGCGCGACGGCCCTTCCTCCCCCTTCGCAACCTGGTTCGACGTCGACGTCTCGAAGTCCCTGTCGATCCTCATGGCCATCCTCGGCGATCGCATCGGCACGGAACTGACAGCCGGCACCATCCACGTCGAGACCCGGGACATCCCGGACCAGGACGGCACCACCCACCCCGAGGACGTCGTCGTCTATCACGACCATGTCTTCCCGGTACGTCCCGGCACCGAGTCCATGCCGCTGACCGAACTGCTCGACCAGCAGTGCTACCGGCTGGCAAACTGGAAGGTCGCCAGCGAGGAGCTCAACTACCGCCGCTTCTTCAATGTCGACACTCTGGCAGCTATCCGCGTCGAGGATGACGACGTTTTCGCCACCTCCCATGCCAAACTGCTGCAGCTCTACCGTGACGGGCTCATCGACGGGTTCCGCATCGATCACCCGGACGGTCTGGCCAACCCGCGCAAATACCTGGCGGATCTGCAACGAGCCACCGATGGCGCATGGGTTGTCGTCGAGAAGATCCTGGAACCCTCCGAGACCCTCTCTGCCGAACTTCCGTGCGCAGGCACAACGGGTTATGACTCCTTGCTGCGCGTTGACGGGCTGTTCATCGACCCAGCCGGGCTGGTACCCCTGAGCACGCTCTACGACCGTATCTGCGCTGACGACGATTCGCAGGCATCCTTCTCTGCCGAGCTGGACAAGGCCAAACGGGAAATCCTTGACGACATGCTCGTCACCGAACTCAACCGGCTGGCCAATGTTGCCATGGACATTTGCGCCTCCGACATCATGCTGCGCGACCACACCCGTCGTCAGCTGACAAGGGCCATCACCGAGCTACTCGTCGCGATGGATCGGTACCGCGCCTACCTGGAGCCTGGCCGGGCACCCGGGCCTGGCCAGGTGAAAGTCGTCGAAACGGCTGCCGACCTAGCCCGTCTGGAGCTACCGGAAGAGGAACACGGCACCCTCGAACTGGTCGTAGACATGGTGTGCGGTCGTCTTGGGCCCTCGAGTGACCCGGTGACCCAAGGCAGCCGGGATGAGTTCATGGTCCGTTTCGCCCAGACCTGCGGGCCAGTGATGGCCAAGGCCAAGGAGGACACCGCCTTCTACCGCTACACCCGCTTCACCGCGGTCAACGAGGTGGGCTGTGACCCAGAACTGGCCGGGATCTCGGTCGATGACTTCCACGACTTCGCGACCAATCTGGGCGAGAAATTCCCGACGACGATGACAACCCTGTCAACCCACGACACCAAGCGGTCGACCGACGTCCGCGCCCGCCTGGCCAGCCTGACGGAGTTCCCGCGCGAGTGGGAGCAGACGGTTGCGGCCCTGGAGAGCGTCACCGCTGACCAGCGTTCGGAGTTGCTCGACGGGGCGACGATCAACTTGCTGTGGCAGACCCTGGCGGGGACGTGGCGGCTTCCCGGGACCGCCGCTGGCTCCGAGCCGATCAGTGCGGACAGGCTGGTCTCCTACCTGACGAAGGCGGTACGCGAGGCCAAGTCCCACACCACCTGGACCCATCCCGACGAGGACTACGAGTCGGCGCTGACGGATCTGGCGAAGTTCTGTCTGAGTGACGAGTCGGTGGCTGAGGCGCTCGACGAATTCACCGAGACGACTCAGACGGCGGTCCGTGCGGCGATCCTTGGACGCGTTCTGGTGCAGTTGACGATGCCTGGGGTGCCCGACACCTACCAGGGCTGTGAGGTCGTCGATCTGTCCTTGGTGGACCCGGACAACCGTCGCCCGGTCGATCATGACCGGTCAGCTCGGCTGCTCAAGGTGGTGGCGTCCAATGGCCTTGACGCTGTGGCTGACGAGGATCGTCTGGATGCCGAGAAGTTGCTGGTGGTCCATCGAGCCCTGGACGTTCGCCGTCGCCATGCCAACGCCTTCCGTGGTGAGCATGCGAGCTACCGCCCGGTCGCGACGACCACCGGTCACGCGGTCGCTTTCGCCCGCGGAATTGACGATGAGCCCCCGACGGTCATCACCGTCGCCACCCGCCTGGCTGGAGCTCTGGAGGGGCGTGGCGGCTGGGCCGACCACCAGATCGTGCTGCCCGAGGGGACGTTCACTGATGTCATCACCGGGAAGACGATTGAGGGAGGCATGGTGAAGCTCGCCGATCTGCTGGACGAGATGCCAGTTGCGCTGCTGGTCGAGGAGGAGAGGTGATGACGAATCAGTTGACGGTCTGGGCCCCCGCTGTCACGAAGGTTCAGACCCTTCTCGATGGAGACCTCCTGAACATGACCCGAGCCGGGGGCTGGTGGACACTCCCCCGACCAGTGAAGGCCGGCCAGCGCTATCAGTTCGTCCTGGACGGGGGTAACCCCCTGCCGGATCCACGCAGTCGATACCAACCCGAAGGCGTCCATGGGCCATCGCAGGTGTACGTCCCGCGCGAACCAGCCCCCTGGGACGGCTTAGACCTCAAGGGACGAGTGCTCTACGAGATGCACATCGGCACCTTCACCGAGCAGGGCACCTTCACCGCCGCCATCGATCGCCTCGACGACCTCGTCGAACTCGGGGTGGAGGCCGTCGAGGTCATGCCGGTCGCCCAGATTCCCGGCACTCGCGGCTGGGGATACGACGGGGTGGATCTGTACGCCACCCAGAACACCTACGGCGGCCCGGCCAGCTTCCAGCAGTTCATCGACGCTGCCCATGCCAAGGGACTCGGGGTCATCCTCGACGTCGTCTACAACCACCTCGGACCGGAGGGGAACTACCTGGCCGAGTTCGGCCCCTACTTCAATCACCATCACCCGACCCCGTGGGGCGACGCGGTGAATTTCGACGGGGACGGCAACGAGCCCGTCCGTCAGTTCGTCATCGACAATGCCCATCAGTGGCTGGTGGAGTACGGGGTCGACGGGCTTCGGCTGGATGCCGTCCATGCCCTCGTCGACGGATCCGAGACCCACATCCTCGCCGAGTTGTCCACGAAGGTCGCCGAATGGTCCACGCAGATCGGCCGTCCGCTGACTCTCATTGCCGAGTCTGACCTCAACCAGCCCGACATGGTCACACCGGTCGGCGTCACGGAGGGGTCGCGCGGCATGACGATGCAGTGGGACGACGACATCCACCACTCCCTGCACGCGTTCTTCACCGGCGAGACCGACGGCTACTACTCCGATTTCGGGACCGCCGAAACCCTCGCCAAGGCCTTCACCAAGGTATTCGTCCACGACGGTGGATGGTCGTCGTTCCGGGAGCAGAACTGGGGAGCCCCGGTTGACGTCAGCAGTGCTTCCTACGACGCTACATCTTTCGTGAGCTTCATCCAGGATCACGATCAGATCGGCAATCGCGCCGTCGGAGACCGTCTGGGCCACAACGGAGCCGACCCGAATCTTCAAGCGGCAGCCGCCGCACTGTACCTACTGGGGCCTTTCACTCCCATGATCTTCATGGGCGAGGAATGGGCGGCCTCAACCCCATTCCCATTCTTCAGCGACCTGGGCCCCGATCTTGGCCCCTTGATCACTGCTGGACGCCGTCAAGAATTCCAGAAGATGGCGTGGCAGGGGGCCATCCCAGACCCTCAAGCCATGATGACCTTCCGGTCAGCGCGACTGAAGTGGGATGAGCGTCACGACCCAGAACACGCACGGATGCTCGACTGGTACCGCACTCTGCTAGGGATCCGCGCATCACTTCCACCCCACGTCGCTCATAGCCTGACGGCCACGACGATGACCGTGATCTCCCCCGATGCCGTCGTCATGAGGCGTCCCGGTGTCATCGTCGTGGCGAATCGAAGCGATGCTCCTGTCACGGTCGCGGGTCTGGTTGACGATCCAGCCCACACTGTGGCGAGGGGAAGCTGCGACGTCGAAGACAGCTCGCTCACCCTGCGTGGCCCAGGGTGCGTCGTCCAGACTGATCTGGGGATCCATGCCCAGTGGGCAGTGTGAGCTCACCCTGTGACGCCGAGACGCAGAACCACATCCCAGCTCAGCGGGCGAAACCATCATCGCTATGCGCGAGCTTTACCTGTACTGAGCGAATCTCTTCAGCCGCAACGACAGGACAAAGACAGAAAGACGAGGGCATCCCTCGTCTTTCTGGCACCAATTCTCATATCCGGGGCCATCCCCGATCAATGATGTCGGCCCGATGCCTCTCACACCTCGCAGCCGCAGGGATCCTTCGACCAGCGGATGGTACTAAGAGCTATCTGCTGGTAATTGTGGTCGGTATACTCGAGAGTGTCCTCATTTAGGTACAGGATGGAGAAACGATTGATCGGACCCTTGATCTTGATGAGCACGGTCCCCTTGGTGTCGCGGTTCATATTCCACTCATGAGTTTTGTCGGTCTCCTCGTGCTCGAAAGGAGACTCAACCTTGACACGATTACTTCCATTACCAGTGACGCGCAGGAAGTCTGGCTCAAGAGGCGACGCCGTGATCGGTGCACCATCAGCTGTAACGGTCACAGAATCCCGATAGTGATCTCTCTTGCCTGAGCCCTGTGAATCGATGTCATGAAGCAAGAACTGCACACAACTGACTGGGCCAGGGAAGTTAACATGCAGCAAAGTACCAGCAGTGCCGTCACCATTCTGAGCGATGGCAATCATCTCAGAGACCCAAGGGTAATCACTCTTAACCTTGACAAGCTTCCTCGGGTCAATGATGTCGCCATCCAAATTGGATGCATAGATACCGCCGGTGGTAATTTCCGCACCCGGGCGTGCTTCCCTTTGTGCCACCAGCCCGGAGGTAACGAAGCTCTCCTCCCAATGCGCCTCCGTGTACACGCAGTCCTGGCTGGCAGCTACCGAGGGCAGCGCAGTCGAGGCAGTTACTGCAGGCACAGCCCACGCCGCACCCTTGACCACATTACGCCGACTCAAGTTGTTGTTCATTTCTCTCCCCACGAATGCGAGATAACGCTGATGAGATCAGATGGGTGTCGGACTCGACGCACCACGTAACTGAAAGAATCTTTACATGGCCGTTTCGTGACTGTCAAGTCCCACGAACATGCCAGCAGCTGGTCATCTGTACATGCGAGGACATCGGTTCTGCTGATGCCGACCCATTCCGTGGTCAACCGTACATGCAGGAGCACCCCATCTCGCCGGCGGCACCCTCATCCTGAAACACCTTGCCAACACCGCCACTCCCGGACCGACTGCGCACAGATCTGAGATCCTGGCCATGATGCACGCGTCACCCCACCCTCCACGCAGGGATCGTGAAACGTCACCATACAATGATTTTTGACACCCAGAATACACGTGATACCCTAGTCTTCATCGGAGTTACACCGCCAGCAGTGATAACACCCTAAGAGATGCCCATTACGAGTCCCATTATCAAAATCGGGGAGGATGGTTCTTTTTGATGCCATCACCGAGCCTCCTGTCCCCGAGCCCACAGACGTTCGGCCTCCGGCCGGAGCCCCCTCCACGACAGCGGAACCACAACCGGGACAACCTTGGTCAGTACCGGGTGCGCATCGTCGTTGCCGACTTCATCATCATCGCCTTGGCGTCGTTCATCGCAGTGCGAGCACGAACGGCAATGACCATATTCCCAAAGAACACCGACGTGCAGGACAATGTCCTTCCATGGTCCGGGGGGATCATTTTCGCATGGTTGGTCATCATGGGACTCGTCGGCGCGTACCGGACAAAATACTTGGATTCAGGCGCGGCGCAGTACCGCGCCGTTTTTGAGGCTTCGGCCATCACAGCTGCCTTGCTCGGCGTCTCAGCGTACCTGTTCATGTATCCACTGCCCCGTGGATTCTACTTTCTACTGTTCCTCTTCAGCATTCCCGCGCTGCTCCTCGAACGGTTCTTCATGAGGCGCTGGTTGCACCACGAAAGACGCCGTGGCCGGTTCCGCAGCAGCATCATCATCGCCGGTGACTGCACTCATATTGACGACCTGGCCAAAGTACTCCAGCGTGAGAAATGGCTGGGGTATGACATCGTTGGCGTATTAACCCGTGGGCAAGAAAGGTGTCACAATGTCAACGTGCCAGTCCTGGGGACGCCTGAGGATGTCGTGGCCGCGTGCCAATACACTCGCGCTGCGGCGGTGATTTTCACCGAAGGATCATTCTCGCGGTCCTACCAGTTCAATCGGCTGGCCCGCACTCTCGAGAGCCAAGACACCGAACTAATCATCATTCCCGCTCTCTCCGACATCTCCACACAGCGCATGCATATCCGCCCAGTGGCCGGCCTGCCTCTGGTGCATATCGAGAAGCCTCAGGCCGAACGTGCAAGTGGCTGGTTCAAGAGGACCTTCGACATCATCGGATCGCTGCTTCTACTCATTCTCACCTCCCCGATTGTCCTTATCGCTGCTATCGCCATCAAGCATGAGGATGGCGGCCCGGTTTTCTACAAACAACGTCGAGTCGGACGTAAAGGGAAAGTTTTCGAGTGCTACAAGCTGCGCTCGATGGTTGTCAACGCCGACGAGATCAAGGCCAAGATGCTGGCCGACAAGAACGAGTCCGACGGTGTCCTGTTCAAGATGAAGGACGACCCTCGAATTACCAAATGCGGCAAGTTCCACCGACGCTACTCCATTGACGAGATTCCGCAGTTCTACAACGTGCTGCGTGGCGACATGTCGCTGGTGGGACCGCGCCCCGCTCTCGAGAACGAGGTCGCCGCTTACGAGTCTCACGTTCGCAGGCGCCTGGACGTTCGTCCCGGCGTCACGGGTCTGTGGCAGGTGTCCGGTCGCTCCGACTTGTCCTGGGAGGACACCGTTCGACTGGACCTCTACTACGTGGACAACTGGTCAGTACTGCAGGACATCACTATCCTCGCGAAGACATTCAGCGCAGTCTTCACCTCCTCGGGGGCGTACTGATGGTCCATCGAACCCAGCAGGTCGCACGGGCCCTGACATGGTTCTACCTTCTCATCGCCGCGGTCGGGGTCGTCGTACCCATGGGAGTTCGAATTGGGACCCTGAAATGGCGGATCGGCTACCGCCTCACCGGCGGAGTCACACCTATCGGGGCACGCCCGCTTACCGGCGACCAAGTTGCCATGGTCGGCGATCACGCCCTCAACGTTGTCATGCTTCTGCCCCTGACCCTGCTAGCCACCCTCGGCTGGCCGACAGTGCGCTGGTGGGTGTGGGGCATCGCCGCCACGATCATTGGCATCTGCTCCGAATCATTCCAATACGCCCTGCCCCAGCTGGGGCGTCGTCCTCTCATCTCCAATGCCGTTGAGAACGCCGCCGGCAGCTGGTTAGGGGCAGGTCTCGCCGCTGGTCTGCAACGGGGGCTCAGCCACCAATCGCACTCACCGTCTCATCCGCCCCATCGCAAATCATCCGAGAGGTATACACGCCAGTGAACATTGTCATCACGGGAGAGGCCGGGTTCATCGGCCAGTATGTGACTCGTCGGCTGCACGGTCATGATCTCATCATCCACCTCGTATCAGAAACTAGCACCGCGCAGGAGGTGCGATGAGTCCGACAACCCTTGCGATTATCCCTGCCCGGGGCGGCTCCAAGGGAATTCCTCGAAAGAATCTCAAGGACTTGGCCGGGAAACCCCTGTTGGCATGGACGATCGAGCAGGCCCTCGCCACCCCCGGCCTTGACGTGTACGTGTCGACCGAGGACGCCGAGATCGCTGCAGTCTCCCGCACGGCTGGCGCCGGGGTCATTGAGCGCCCCGACGAGCTGGCCCAGGACACCACCGCGACCGAGCCGGTCGTTGAGCACGCCATTGACGTCCTCACTGAGCAGGGCCACCGCCCTGACCAGGTGATGCTCTTGCAAGCCACCTCCCCGCTTCGTCTTCCCGACACGATGGGGCGCGCCTTGAGACAGTTCGCATCCTCCGGCGCCGATTCCATGGTGGGCGTCGTTCCCGAGCCGATCTTCATCTGGCAGAAGGAACCGAAGGTCGTCGCACACTACCCATACCAGAACCGTCCACGTCGCCAAGACATGACACCTGACCAGTTGCGTTACCGCGAGACCGGCTCGCTCTACCTGACGAAAACCGAGGTCTACCAGAACAACCACAACCGTCTCGGCGGCCGCATTGAGTTGTTCGTGATGGATCCGGTCGAGGGAATCGACATTGATTCCCCACATGATTTCGACATCGCCGCCACCGAGCTTCGACGCCTCGCACGCTAAACCTCACCGATCCCCAATCCCAGAGAAGGTTATCCGCGCCCATGATCGTCAACCGTCAGACCACACCCTTCGCCGTCTTTGGTGAGGACACCATCCTCACCGCATTGACAAAGATCACCGACAACAAGTCGGGCATCGTCTTCTGCGTCGATGAACACGGCATTCTCACCGGGTCCTTCTCCGACGGCGACTTCCGCCGCTGGATCACCTCCGAACCAGACGGCGACATGACGACGCCGGTGCAGGCAGCTGCCAATCGTGAGTGCATCCATGCACCTCTCGATGCCGATGCTTCGACCATTTCCCAACTCTTTCGCCCCGGCGTGGAGGTGATCCCCCTCGTTGACGAGCGTGGCCATCTCGCGGCGGTCGCCACTGAGGGTGCCGCCGAGATGACCATCGGTCGTCACACCATTGGCGATGGCCACCCTTGTCTTCTCATTGCTGAGATCGGCAATAACCACCAAGGTGACGTCGCGTTGGCCAAGCACCTCGTCGACCTTGCCAAGGAGGCCGGGGCCGACGCCGTCAAGTTCCAGCTGCGCGACTTGAATGCTCTGTACCGTCAAGCCGACGGTGCCACCGCGGGCGAGGATCTCGGCGCTCAATACACCCTCAACCTCCTGTCCCGGTTCTCGCTGAGCCCCGAGCAGATGATCGATGTCTTCGACCATTGCAAGGCCGTCGACATTGACGCTTTCTGCACGCCGTGGGACCTCCCCAGTCTCACAGTGCTGGCCGACTACGGCGTCCCAGCCCTCAAGATCGCCAGTGCTGACATGACAAACCACTCCCTGCTACGGGCCTGTGCCGCTGAGCACCTGCCGATGCTGATGTCGACGGGCATGTCGACCGAGGACGAGATCCTCGGATCAGTCGACGTTCTGCGCAGCGCCGGGGCTCAATTCGCTCTGCTGCAATGCCAGTCGACGTACCCGGCACCCTTCAAGGACGTCAACCTGCGTTACATGGACCGTCTGGCCGTCCTGGGCAACTGCCCGGTCGGCTACTCCGGTCACGAGCGCGGCTACCACGTGCCGATCGCAGCGGTGGCCCGTGGCGCCCACATCATCGAGAAGCACTTCACCATCGACAAGACCCTCGAGGGCAACGACCACCAGGTCTCCCTGCTCCCCGACGAGTTCGCGGAGATGGTCGACCGCATCCGTGAGGTCGAGCTGGCGCTCGGCTCCGACAAGGCCCGCTCGGTGTCGACCGGCGAGATGATGAACCGCGCCAACCTCGCCAAGTCCTTGGTGTCCACCCGAGCCCTGCACAACGGCGAGGTCATCACCCGGGACGCCGTGGCCGTCAAGTCCCCAGGCCGCGGGCTGCAGCCCAACCACCTCGACGAGCTGGTCGGTCGCACCATGCGTCGCGACATCGACGCCGGTGACTTCTTCTATGACACCGACCTGACCGACGCCGTCGCCCAGGGTCGCAACTACACCTTCCGTCGCCCGTGGGGCCTGCCGGTGCGCTACCACGACGCCCGCAAGCTGCTGTCCCACTCCGAGACCAACCCAAATTTCCTAGAGTTCCACCTGTCCTACAAGGACGTGGAGATGACGGCCGAGCAGATCGCCGAGGCCTTCGAGCACCGCAAGTTCGACGGGATGACCTACACCGTCCACTGCCCCGACCTCTACGCCGGCGACTTCATCATCAACCTGGCCTCCCCCGACGAGGACATCTGGGAGCGCTCGATCGCCGAGGTCCAGAAGGTCATCCAGATCGCCCGTGACCTCGACACGTGGTTCGACGCCGAGGAGCCCCCGGTCGTCATCTGCACCATGGGCGGGTTCACCAAGGACGCCTTCGTGGCCCCCGAGGAGCGTCCGGCCATGTACGCCCGGATCGCCCAGGCACTCGATCGGATCGACGAGGACGGTGTCCGTCTGACCTCGCAGACCCTGCCGCCCTACCCGTGGCTCATGGGTGGACAGCAGCACCACAACCTCTTCATGGGTCTCGACGACACCGTCGACTTCTGCAACCAGCACGGACGTCGTCTCACCCTCGACCTGTCCCACTCCAAGTTGGCCGCCAACTTCAACAAGATCCCGTTCAGCGAGTACATCGCCGAACTGGCACCGCTCAGCGACCACCTGCACATCGTCGACGCCGAGGGGGTCGACGGCGAGGGCCCGCAGATCGGTGAGGGCGAGATCGACTGGCCGGTGACTGCACGGCAGCTCGACGAGCTGGCCCCCGAGATCACCTTCATCCCGGAGATCTGGCAGGGGCACGTCAACAACGGTGAGGGATTCTGGACGGCCCTCGAGCGCCTGGAGCAGTGGTTTTGATGAACCGACCGACCGCCCTGTGGGTGTCCCCGGTGAGCAGCCTCGCCGGGGTGGCCCGACATGTCCTCGACGTCGCTCAGGTCGGGATTCCCGGCTGGCGGATGGTCGTCTCATGCCCCTCCGGCCCTCTCGCCGACAGGCTCCGGGAGATGGACGTCGAGGTCGTCGACCTTCCCGTCGAGACCGGGACCGCGGTCCGATCCTTGCGCGCGACGATTCAGCAACTCGGGCCTGACATCGTCCACTCCCACCTGGCCAAGGCCGATTTTCTGGCAACGATGGCCTCGGTGGGCACCGGAGTCAAGCTCGTGTCCACCGAACACACCATCCCGACGGACCGGTTCATGTACCACTCGAACCGTGCCTCAGCCGTCACCATGGAGACTGCACACCGTCTCCGGCTGACCCGGTTCTCCAGGGTCATCGCGGTGTCCGCGGCCACCGAACGCGAGATGCGTCGCCAGTGGCACACCAAGGTACCGATCACGGTCATACTCAACGGTGTCGACCGTCCCGCCACCCTGCCGTCCCGCGAGCCCGGTCTGAGGCTGCTGTCCCTGGCGCGGCTGTCGAAGGAGAAGAACATCTCCGCGACGATTCGCGCCTTCGAGCACATCACCCGTGAGCATCCGGAGGCGACCCTGACGGTTGCCGGCACCGGGGAGGAGGACACTTCCCTCAAGACTCTGGCCCACCGTCTGGGTCTCGACGACAAGGTGAGTTTCCCCGGCTTCGCCGACCCGGACGAGGCGATGGCCAGCCATGACGTCATCATGCAGCCCTCGAAGTCGGACAACTGCTCCTACGCCCTCCTCGACGCGGTGGCCCGAGGAATGGGCGTCGCAGCCAGCCCGATCGGTGGCAACCCAGAGATCCTTCCTCCGCGATGCATTGCCGAGGCCGACGACGTCGAAGCGTTGGCGAAGGTAGCCATCCGACAGGGACTTCATCTGGGCAATCGCCCCGCCCTGACCGATGCCATTCCCACCGTGGCGGGCATGACGGAGGGCATCTCTGAGGTCTACCGAGAGGTTGTGGGATGACCACATTCACCATCGCCTCCAACCAGGGAAGCATGGGCGGCGGTGAGGTCATGATGCTGGCCATCGCCGAGGCGGCCCGCGAACTCGGTCGTGAGGTCACCGTCGTCGCACCGCAGACCCCTGGGGACGTCGTCGAGGAGGCCCTTCGACGCGGCTTCCGTGTCATGGCCATCCATGGGGACACCACCGCGAAATATCTGGCCAGCCTGCGGCGCTGGGACGCCACCGAGCGCAGGGGTCTGCTGTGGTGCAACGGCTTGCGACCGGCTTTCGCCACCTCGGGGCATCTGAACCGGGTCGTCCACCTGCATCAGCGTCCTGCCGGCAAGCTGCGCGCCCTGGCCGTGGCGGCCCGTCGCGGCGCACTGGCAACCGTGGTCCCGTCGGCATATATGGCCGCGGCAGTCCCCGGTTCGCGGGTGATGTGGAACTGGAATCCGCCCGCGCGGACTCGCGATTTCACCGAGCCGGGAGCGACCGTGACGGTCGGGTTCCTGGGTCGGTTGTCCTCCGACAAGGGGGTGGCACGTCTCTGCGAGGCGATCTCCGAGCTGGAGGGACGTCAACCGGGTCGACACCGTCTGTTGCTGGCCGGGGAGTCCAGGTTCGTCGACCCCGAGGACGCCCGGCTGGTGGCCGAGCAGATCACGAATCTGGGCGACCTCGTCGACCATCGTGGCTGGATGGACCGCGACGAATTCTTCTCAGCAGTGGACCTGGCCGTCTTCCCGTCGGTCTTTCCCGAGTCCTTCGGGCTGGTGGCATCCGAGGCGATGTCGGCGCGATGCCCCTTCGTCATCTCCGATGCTGGTGGCCTGCCTGAGGTTGCCGGAGCCGAGCATCCCTACGTGGCGCGGACCGATGACGCCATCGACCTCGCCAATGTGATCGAGCGGGCCTCCGAGGGCTACGACGAGGAGCTCCTCGACGCAGCCCGTGATCGCTGGCAGACGAACTTCTCCCCCGGGGCCGGCCGCGCCCGACTCGCGGAGATTCTGGCTGATGTCGATCCCGAGCCCAGTTCTGGCGCCCCGCGCGTCGCCATCGCGCATGACTACCTCACCCAGCGTGGCGGGGCGGAGCGGGTCGTCACCCAGTTCGCGACGATCTTCCCCGATGCGCCGATCGTCACCGCAGTGTACGCACCAGACCTCACCTATCCCAAGTTCGCCAGCCACGAGGTCATCACCTCGCCCCTGAACCGGATCGGGTTGTTGCGTCGCCACTTTCGCGCCGGTCTTCCGCTATACGACTGGGCCTTCGACCACACCGAGGTGCCGACGGGGACGGACACCGTTCTCGTCTCGACAACCGGTTTCGCGCACGGGGTCAAGACCCCACAGAACTGCCGCAAGGTCGTCTACTGCCACTCCCCCGCCCGGTTCCTCTACTTGACCGACGACTACCTCGGCGGACAGTGGTGGCGTTCACCCAAGGGGATCGTGCTCAAGGCCCTCACCCCGCCGCTACGACGTTGGGATCGCCGGGCCGCCGCGTCCGCGGACGAGTACCTGTGTAACTCGACCGTGGTTCGCGACCGTATCCGTGACGTGTACGGGATCGAGGCAGCAGTCGTGCATCCGCCGTACTCCCTGGATCCCACCGGCCCCCAGGAGCCACTACCGGGACTGGATCATCCCTCCTTCTTCCTGGTGGTCAGCCGCCTCATGCCCTACAAGAATGTCGACATCGTGCTGAATGCCTTCGTGGATCTGCCCGATGAGCATCTGGTCGTCGTCGGGTCAGGGCCATTGCGCGATGAATTGCACGATCTCGCCCCGGCCAACGTATCCTTCTTCGAGGGCATCAGTGACGCCCAGTTGCGGTGGGCCTACGCCCACGCGGCTGCTGTCATTGCGCCGAGCAAGGAGGACTTCGGGTTGACGCCCGTGGAGGGCTTCGCCTTCGGAACCCCCTGCCTGGCCCTACATGCCGGCGGCTATCTGGACACCGTCGTGGACGGCGTCTCCGGACGATTCTTCGACTCCGCAACCCCCGGAGCCGTGACGCAGGCCGTCCGCCAGTTCCGCGAGAACCCTCTCGAGGAGCGCACCGTACTGGACCACGCGGGGAAGTTCTCCCCAGAGACCTTCGCGAGGGCGATCAGGTTGCACCTACGACCGGCACCCGAGCGCGGTGCCGTACCTTCCCACGACCAGGTGTAGACGGGCGTCCCCAACCCGTTGTGCGCACCAGATCGGGGAGAGAGGGGTTCCGACCCGGAGTACCGCTGTCGCCGGTCGGACGCGGGAACACCTCGCTCCCCGTCCCAGACCCATCGGGTTTCCCCCGCGGTCGAGGACATCACTCACAACCGAACTCAACCGACGATGTCGCCCCCGACATCCCATCACGAACGGGAGATTTCAACCTCATGGCACCAAGCAAGTTGACCGGGATTCAGCGCCGCCTACACGCCTCGAGGTCCGCTGCGATGACGGCGGCCAACAGCAGACTCCATCCCTCGGCACCCTGCACCACCGTGTACCAGTGGACCCATGTGAAGAACTTCGGCGACCTCATGTCGTGCCGTGTCCTCGCCGACGGCGGCATCCTCGCGTTCTCCAGGCGTCTCTCCCAGGCCGCCCTACTGTGCATCGGATCGGTCTTCAACCACCGTCCGACCAAGCCCCATCCCTGGATCTGGGGCTCGGGCATGTTGACTCCCGACGACCCGGTCCTCGAAGACCGCAAGGTTTTTGGTGTCCGCGGCTGTCTCACCCGCGACGTGGCCGGGCTCCCCGAGACCACTCCGCTGGGAGATCCCGGACTGTTGTACACCGACCGGATCAGACTGCCACGGGCACGTAGGCACAGGTGGGGCATCGTCTCGCACTTCGAGGACAAGCGTCACCCGTTCATCAAGGAACTCACCGAGCACGACGACACGATCGCGATCGACGTCTGCCAAGAGCCCCGCAAGGCCGTGAGTGCCATCAACAGCTGCTCCCACATCTTCACCACGTCGTTGCACGGCCTGATCGTGGCTGACTCGTTGGAGATCCCGGCGTGTTGGGGACGTCCCGACGCACAGTCCGACACCAGGGACTTCAAGTTCAACGACTATCACACGGCCTACCACACGATGGCCAGCGACCAGCGTCGCGCTGATCTCACCCGCACCATCAACCTCCGGGAGCTCGAGGACCTCGCGGCGTCACCGGACGTCGATGATGTCAATCGCGTGAAGAACGACCTCCGACGCTCCCGGAAGGATCTCGCCAAGGCCTTGGTGGTCCGCACCGGGAGGACCTCTACTGTCCGGAACGTGGCACGTGAGATTGGCCTGACCATGTGGCGCGGTCACGCCTGAGCAGAGATGACGGAAATCCGAGTGTTCGCGCCGGCCCTGCGGAAGTGGCATCGTAACGAGGTGGAACAACCAACTCGGGGCAGCGTATTCTTCTCTGGGCGTACGATGCCCCGTTGCGCCGGCTTCACCGCTCCCGCACCGGGTTGCATCGCTCCCCGGCAAGGAGGACCTCGGGTTGGCCACGGTGGCGATCGCCGGACGTGGGATCCGTCCCACTATGAGCCCCTCAACCATAACCGTACGGCCTTGCCGCACTTCCCCGAGGTCATCAGGGCCCAGCGCCCAGCCGCTCGAGAACCAGAAGGACTGAGATGACGACTGCATCGATCATTATCCCGTCGTATCGGGGGGCACAGCGACTGCCGCGTCTGCTGAGCGCACTGGCGGCACAGAGCGCCAAGGACTGGGAGGCCATCGTCGTCATCGACGGGGACATGGACGGCTCGGAAGAGGTCGTCGCCAAGTATTCCCACCTACCGATCCGGTCCTTGGTGTTCCCGCAGAATCGTGGACGTGTCGCGGCTCTCAACGCCGGTCACGAGGCCGCCGAGGGCGACGTCCTCATTCGCTGTGACGACGACCTGGAGCCGGCGCCCGACTACGTCGAGCGTCACGTCGCCAGCCATGCCGATCGCGAGCAAGGAACCATCGGCATCTACCTCAACGTCCTTCCCGACAACCGCTACACCGCCGTGTACGGAGCTGAGGCGGACGAGCGGGTCCGGGCCGGCGCCTACCGGGCCGATGACAACCAGACTTGGCGCTATTGGGCCGGAAACGTGTCCATCACCAAGGAAGTCTGGGATCGCATCGGCCCCTATGACGACCACTACCAGGCCTACGGATGGGAGGACGTCGACTACGGCTGGCGGCTCCACCAGGCCGGCATCCCAATCGTCGTCGATCCCGCCCTCGCGACAAGACACCATGCAGCGGCGGTCTCGACGCTTGCCCGCGTCAGCCGAAGCTATCGCTCTGGTCAAGCCCGTCGGACCTTCGACGAGATTCACGGACCGGGCACTTCTGGCGCCGTCCGTCCGGTAGATGACAGCATGTGGAACCAGCTTGTCTGCTCCACCGTCCCCCACCTGTCCTACCGCCGGAGCCATGCCCTTGCCAAGAGCGTCGACGCTGCTCTGCCCGGTATCCCAGCTCCGGTCGCACGAAAGGCCATTGCGCTGCTTGTCGAGGCGTCGGGCATCGCGGGATACGAGACCACCGAAACCGCGGAGAGAGACTTCTGACACATGAGCAAGATCGAAACCGCCCCCAAACGTGGAGGCGTCCTGAAGAACCTGTGGTTCCTCATCTCCACGTTTTCCCGCCCGACCCAGGTCAGGCTCGTCCTATACCTGTGTGCGCAGGCCCTGATCTCACTGATGGACATGGTCGGGATCGCCATGGTCCTGCCCGTGACCCAGGTCCTCATGGGGGCCGACCTCGACCAGGGCTACCTGGGAGTGGCCCACAGAATGGTAGGAAACCCGTCCACCAGAACGTTCACGATTGAACTCTGCGTGGCGATGGTGCTTGCCTTCCTCATCAAGGCAGTCGTCGGAACATGGCTGTCGTGGTGGTCCACCGGATTCGTCGCACGGCTGTCCGTGGGAACCTCGTCCCGACTGCTGAGGGCCTTCCTCCACGAGGACTACCTGTCGCACAAGAGAAGGGACGTCGCTGAGGTCATTCGCAATGTCGGTCCGGCCGTACAGTCCGCGCACACCCAGTCACTAGGCGGAATGATGAACCTCTCCGGACTGGTGTTCTCTAGCGTCACGGTGATGATCCTGCTGCTCATCATCACCCCGCTCCCGACGCTCCTCGCGATCATCTACTTCGGCATTCTCATCCTCTTCATCCAGAAGGCCCTCGGCCGCCGCAACGCCGACGCCGGCCATCTCGCCCAGGAGACGGCGTGGGAAGCCGGCAAGGCTCTCGTCGAGGCCATGAATGGGTTCCGTGAGATCAACGTCCAGGAGTGCGACACCCAGTTCATCGCGCAGTACGCTGAGAAGAACGCCGGGAACGCCAATGCCAGCAGGTTGGCGAACTTCTACACCGGTCTTCCGAAGATCATCCTGGAATTCCTCACGATCATGTTCATCGCGATCGTCCTCATCATCGTCTCGATGACCTCGGATCCCTCGTCGGCAATGGCAACGATGACCGTCTTCGTCGCCGCTGCCATCAAACTGCTGCCCAACATGTCCGCGATCACGGCCAGCATCGGGATGGTCCGCTTCGGCGCCGGCGGTCTCGACATCACCGTCAAGACGCTCAAGAACATGAGCGGCAACAAGGAGTTCCGATCGGACAGTCCCCTGCCCACGCACGAGGACGTCATCAAGCAGGTGCACCGCATCGGATACGGACAACCGCATCCGGTTCCCGTATCCGTAACCGACCTGTCCTTCACTTACCCCGACGGGACGGACCCGGTGCTGCAGAACATCACGATCGACATCCCGGCCGGCACCTCCCTTGCACTGTGTGGGTTGAGCGGTTCCGGCAAGACGACCCTCATCGACATCCTCCTGGGCCTGATCCCGTACCGCCACGGGGTCATCACCTTCGACGGGGTCGACATCCAGAACAACATGAGGTCGTGGCACGACCATGTCGCATACGTTCCCCAAGACGTCTACATCCTTGATTCGTCGATCGACGCGAACATCGCCTTCGGAATCCCCGAGGACGCGTGGGACCGACAGCGCATCGTCGAGTGCATCAAGGCAGCCCAGCTTACCGACGTCGCCAGCGAGTTCGAAAGCGGGCGTCTGGCCAGCGTCGGAGAACGTGGGGCCAGGCTCTCGGGAGGACAGCGTCAGCGCATCGGAATCGCTCGGGCCCTTTACCGGAACCCGTCGGTGCTGGTCCTCGACGAAGCGACGTCGGCACTCGACAACGAGACGGAGGCCGCCATCAGCAACACGATCCACTCCCTGCAGGGAGAGGTCACCACCGTGCTGGTGGCACATCGACTGTCCACCGTCCGCGACGTCGACCAGCTCGTCTACCTCGAGAACGGGCACATCGCCGCTCGGGGAACCTTCTCCGAGGTCCAGAAGTCGTCGAGATCCTTCGCACGGCTGGTCGAATTGGGCTCCCTCGATCGTGAGGTTCCTCGTGACGAACGATGATCGCGGGCCTCACCACGGTCCCCGGGCCCACGGTGAACCATCGCTTCGTTCAACGCGCAGCTGCCAGCACACACCGATGGGAGTGATCCATGTTTGACGCTAGCGTCATTATCCCTGCACACAACGCATCGAAGACTCTCGGTGCCCAGCTGGACGCCCTGTGCGAGCAGGAGACGGACAAGCACTTGGAGGTCATCGTCGTCGACGATCGGTCGACCGACTCGACCGCCGAGACGGCAAGGTCGCGTGCTGCCAAGATCAGGAGCACCATCGACGGTCGACTGGACGTCATCTCCACAAGTCCTGACGGGCCACACGGTCCATCGGCAGCGCGCAACGCGGGCGCCGAGCGCGCTTCGAGCGACAAGCTGCTCTTCTGCGATGCAGACGACATCGTTCCCCCAAACTGGGCGGAGACGCTGATCGCGGCCCTAGACCGTCACCCCTTTGTCGTCGGCCCGCTCAATCCCTTCATCGACGACCCGGAGAAATCCGACATTCCACAGCTCCCGAACTTCCAGATGTGGAACAACCTGTGCCCGACCGGGGCGTCGGCGAACATGGCCATTGATGCCGGCCTCTTCCACTTCCTTGACGGGTTCGACACTCGGCTGCCCATCGCCGAAGACATTGACCTGTGCGTTCGCGCTCATCTGGTGGGCTGGGACGTCGCTCCGACCGACTGCGCCATTGCCTACCGTTCCCGCAAGACGTACTGGCAACAGGTACGACAGTCCATCGGATGGGCAGGTTACGATGCGCTCCTGCGTGCGGGCTACCGCGATCTCATCGTCGCGTCGGGCGGCCGCGGTGTCCGCCTCTCGGACCTGACGTCCGACTTGGTGAAGACGGTGGTCAACCCGAAGAGGTGGCCGACGAACGTGCCGGACCTCAAGGTGTGGGCCCAACAGGTCGTCATCAAGGTCGAACGCATCCGTGTCGTTCTCGACTACTGGGCCAGGCACGGCGCACAGGGCTGACGACGAGTTACGGACGGACGCACCGTCCGCGCGAGACGTCAGCTCTGTGTCCGGGCGCGATCGATGATCTCCATGAGGTGATCGCTGAAGTGCTCGTGGTCGTACCCGGTTGCCCTTTCCCGAGCGGCCTGGGACGCAGCCTCTCGATCGTCCTCCGAGAGGTGGGCAATACGGACCGTCTCGGCCCGCAGCTCCTCGACTGTCCGCCACAGGCCGGCATCCTGGAGCCCTTCCGCGACCTCACGAGGTCCTGCCGTCGCATAGACAACGGGCACGCACCCGGCTGACATGGCCTCCACCGTCGTGATCCCGAAGTGCTCCTGGGTCTTGGGATCAGCATCAGCGTCCTCGCCGCAGCCCTGCGCATGCCAGTACATCGTCGCCCGCGAATAGAGTTCCCGCAGCACTTGGAAGTCAACATTCGGGTGGAACTCGACGGGTGCCGAACCAGCCCGCCTGCGAAGTCCGTCCAAGACCTGCTGCTTGGCCGGTGGACACGCTCCGACGACGTGGAGTTTCCAACCCTCGCGATGGAGGTCCTCCATACCCGCGAAGGCATCGACGAGCACGTCGAACCGCTTGTTCGGCACCTTCGGAACAACGGGCTCGAAGCGCCCGACCGTGATGATGTCGCGTCCCTTCGCCACACCGTCAACCGCCATGGTCGGGCACGAAGGAGGAAGAACCATCGAGTCGACGTTCCAAAGCCGGCTGACATGTCCGGAGGTGAAGTGGGAGTTCGCCACCACCATCTGGTAGTTGTGAGGGAACGGTGTCCAGGTGACGAGGACCTTCCGCGCAACGGTCATGACACCCATGTACAGGCGGTGCAGGAAGGTCGTGCACTGGTATTCCCGTCTGTGCGGGAAGTGACAGACGTAGATGTTCGTTCGTGCCGTCCCCGGGGTCTCATTGCCGGAGGCACAGTTGATGAAGAGGTCAGCATGGAATGGACGGAGCTGTAGTTTCCAGATCCAGTCCTCGATGAGGCGACACAGTGCGACCGGTAGCTGCCGCTCCATCCGGCTGAAGTCCTTGATTCGGTGGATCCTCACCCCGGACAGGTCAAGGCCGTAATGGTTTTCCAGCCAGGTGTGTGTGACGTCGACGTTCGCGAGGATGACGTCGTCGTAGCCGCGCTCCGCGAGAGCAGCCGCGGTCACAACGGCGTAGCGCTCCGCTCCACCACCGGGCTGCAGATACGGCATGAAGACGATGGCTGGCCCACGCGAGCCCGAACCCTGTTCCCCCGCGACACTGGCGTTGCGTCGGGGACCCAGGACCGGCCTCCACGCGGAGACACCGGTTCCGGGGTGGTGGTTCCTCAGGAACTCCCGGCCCTTGTCCAGTACGCGGCCGATCAGAGTGGGAAGAGGTCCCTGCGCGATCCGTGTGTCCTTCACCATGACTCAACCTCCGTCGTGCGAACGTGACGCGAACGGCCCGTCGGTGACCCGTTTGGGTTCGACAGCGCCGACAGTCACCTCAGCCTGCGTCCCTTCCTTGACCGGACAACGCCTTCGCAATGATCGAGGCGGGCTCGTCCCCCGATGAATCAATCGGCGCCGTCGGCTCGTCGCCCCACCTAGAAAGATTGTACCGACTCCAGAAATCCTCGATCCAAGCCGGCGGGTCGGGATGGTGAACCCACGACGGCAAACCTCGGCACGCCGCCTCGAGGGTCCCGGTGGAGAAGATGGAGACGACCGGCCGCCCCTCCTCGACCAAGGACTTACCTGATACCTCGATGACGACACCGGCCCTCGTCATGGTGCGATGCTGGACACGCGAGATGAAGTCCGCCTCGTTGGGATGGGGGCGGTAGATCGCACCGGTCGAGGTGCAGAACTCCGTGTATATCCGTTGTTTGGCAGCTCGGCCCAGTTCGGCACCGTGCAGCTGTCCCAGCATCACGGGCGTCTCGTCGAGGACCTCCACCTTGGGCAGCCTCGAAGCCTTCCACAGCATCTGGGAGCCGATCACCTCACTGGTGACGTCGGAGCGACCCGCGCACTGGTATTCGGCGTCGGCCTCGGACCACGCGAACAGGTGATCCCCCGGGCTCAGCGGAGGAGCCCAGGGCGTCAACAATCCGTGCTGGATGACACAGAACCGAGCATTGTGTCTCGTGGCCCAGGGCTTCACCTGGCGAGCCAGATGATTGAAGGTTCCCAGGGTGAGTACCTGTTCAATCGATGGTGGCAGCCACCCACCCTCGTTCCACTCCATGACGCGTACTGCCCCGGTCGCGGCCTCGCGGGCCTCGGAATGCGCCGAGAGAACGGCCGTGCGATCAGGGTCGAGGTGCTCCAAGGGGTCGAAGGTCGCGTAGCGGCAACTCACCGAGACCTGGTCAAGCACGACCAAGGCCGTGGGACGTTCCACCGGCAGGTACAGCTTCGCCGGAGTGACGGACGGCTGATGTCCCACGAGCCTCTTGACAGCTGCCAGTCCGAACCGCACCCGGTTCCGGCTGTCGGACCACCGGCACCACGCATCGAGGTCGTCGGGGAAGACGAGTCCTGGGCCTGTCATGACCACAACTCCTCGATGACAACAGCACGCCGATCCAAGGTGTGCTCGGCCAGCGTGCGGGCCTTCGCAGCCCGGCGCATGGCAATCATGCGAGTCCGATCCGAGAGGACCTGTCGGGCGAGCTCAATCGTCTCCTCAGCACTGTGCTGGACGAGTACTTCCTTGCCCGGTTCGTAGAACTCACTGACGTCGTCACGATCGACGATCTGGATCCCACCGACACCACACGCCTCGAAGGTACGCATGGTGAAGCCGTCCTGGTCGCCATGGACATTGAGCGTCGCGGCCGAGTCCCGCATGATGCCGTAGGCCTCACCCAGGCTGACGTCGCGGTGAGAAGGGATCCCGGTCGACCTCAGGCGCCACGTTCGCAACCGATCAACCGGATGATCGGACCAGTCGCGCCCATAGGCGACCAGTGGCAGGCCAGCACTCACCAAGGACGTGAAGAGCTTCTGTCGACCGGGCAGGC
Organism: Cutibacterium avidum 44067; assembly: GCF_000367205.1. Classification (NCBI taxonomy): domain Bacteria; kingdom Bacillati; phylum Actinomycetota; class Actinomycetes; order Propionibacteriales; family Propionibacteriaceae; genus Cutibacterium; species Cutibacterium avidum. Next base: position 2,091,111 of record NC_021064.1, read on the forward strand.
TGGACCCGACGAAGGTGATGTCGCTCTTGGGCCAATGCCCCTCAGGCTTCGTCGAAAGGTTGAAGCCGGTCGGGACGTAGTGGGCATCGATCCCCTTGCCCTGCAGCTCCGCGGTGTCGTCACGGCTGTAGGTGATGATGGTCGAAACGGTCGACGCCATCTCAATGTCCAGGGTCATACGTCGCAACTCGTCATAGAGCCACGCCACCGAGTGCTTGGTGGTGCGGTTGACCTCGTCCCAGTAGTCGGCTCCGAGGACGTCACCCCGGACTGTCAGGACCAGGTCCGGGTGGACGGCGCGGAGACGGTCGATCGCCCTGGCCGTCACGACCCCGGTCGACAGGTGCCCCTGGGTGCCGCGGATCTTGGCCGACAACTCATACCTGAGCTTGTTCCACGCCTTCTCAACGCGCGGAGCCGCGTCATACCGATGCACGACGACGTCGTAACCGGTCCTCTCAAACGCGTCACCAATGGCATCCCCGTAGCCATGGAAACTGGGGGTTACGACGAGGAGCCGCATCATTTCACCATCCTTAAGGAATCATGTCGGTTTCGCGTCCACCCAAGCGGACCACACCTTGACGGCTGCACGACATCGAGCGAGCTGGCCATCACTGCGCGTCCTTCGTCGTGGGAACCACAGCCATGGCCTGGCCAGTATCAAGAGACAACTGCTCCTGCGCCCTGATGGGCGAACCGTATCGCTCGCACAGCGCAATCCCGATGACGCTGAAGGCTGGGACAGCGAAGAACACCTCACCCAGTTTCCACGCACACACCAGGATGACGATTGCTGCGCCCTCCACGACCCGTTGCTCGTCGGAGACTTTCGTTCGCTGGTCCATGAGGCCCCAGACCACGAAAACGAACAGACCGACGACGGCGACCAACAGCGGAATACCACCCTCAACCCGGAGGGCTGCGTACGAGTCGTGGAACCACATCCGGCGGTCATCGGCGACCGCCACCCATGCTGTACCCAGACCCCTGCCGTACCAAGGAGTTGCATGCTCCTTGGCCACCGTCGCGACGTCGATGACACCACGGAACCAGTCAGTCCCCGCCCTGTCGGCGAAGATACCGGCCTCGGCAAGGTCCTCCTCGACATAGCGAATTCCGATCCAGCCAAGGAACGCCAAAACAAGGCGCAGGGTTAAACCAAGACGGTCACGGATAAACACCCAAACACAGCCCGCCGCAAACCCCATCATTGACGTCCGCGACCCCGTCGCAAAAAGAGCCGCACTGAATACCACGAATGCAATCGCGCGGGTCGTCGTCGTACGCAGGATGGCCAAGGTCATGATGCCGATCATCGCATAGACCATCCCGGACACGTTCTTGTCGCCGAGGAAGCCAAGCAAGAAGCCCTCGTATCCACTGCCTCGCAGCGATGTGAAGTTCGCCGGGATGTTGATGAAGATCAGGGCGAAAGCATAGCCAGCGATGAAGGAACGCCACAGCAGACGCCCCTGCGCCAGACAGACCGAGAACAGAACCAGGAGAAGGCACCGGAAGGACCTTTGCAGCCATGGCTCACCCTCGTGGATTGAGACCGCTATGACCCATGCGAGCGCCGTGACCCACATGAGCAAGTAGAAACCAAAACCTCGCACCTTGACGGTTGGACGCACGAAAGCACAGACGAAGATCGTACCTGCGGTGAGAATGACGTCAACGGGAATCGGCAGACCCGTGTGGTACCTACCGAAGATGAAGCTGCACCCCAACAAGAAGTCAGGCACCCGCGTACTGCCGACACGATCGGCAAGACTACGGGCCTTGGCGCCCATACCCGTACCCGGGCCCGCCACAGTGGCGGACCCGGTGCGCCCTTCAGCAACCAGCCCGATCATTTGGCTCGACGTGGGGTGATTTCTGAATCCGTGTCAACACGCTCCGTCTTCTGGGCTCGGACCAGCCTCTCCTTCGGCTGGCGATCGTCCTTGACAACGGCGATTGATTCCTGGCTGTCCTGCTCCTCCGTGCCATAGGAAGAGTAGTATCCATATTTTCCGTAGTCACCGTGGTAGGAGCCATATCCATAGGTCGAGGCTCCATAGCCATAGAGCACGTCACCCATCTTCTTGCGAGGCACACGAGCCAGGACCGAGCCCAGGAGCGGGGCGCCAACCTGTTCCAGACGCTTGGCCACCAAGGACACCTGATCGCGGTGAGTCTTCCCAACCACGGCTACATAGATCGTGCCGTCCGCTATCGTGCCGAGCAGGCCAGCATCCGTGACGGCCAGTAACGGCGGAGCGTCGATGACAACAAAATAGCCTCGCCTGCGCAACTCGGCTAGCAGATCCTTCATTCGCTGGGAGCCAAGCAGCTCGGACGGGTTCGGCGGGATACGCCCCGCGGCCAACATCTGGAGACGCTTGGTCTCGGTTCGCATCAGTGCGTCATCGAGGCTCACGTCGCCGGCAAGTACCTGCGAGAGCCCGACGCCCGCTTCGGTGCCAAAGGCCTTGTGCTGCACCGGACGGCGCATGTCGGCATCAATGAGGACAACCTTCTCGCCAGCTTGAGCCATTACCACCGCGAGGTGAGTCGAAACCGTCGACTTACCTTCTCCCGGATTTGCGGAGGTGATGACGACCGAACGAGGAGGGTTGTCAACATTGGCAAACCTCAGGTTCGTACGAAGTTGGCGGAACGCTTCACCAGTCACGCCGGAAATATGGACAATCGACCTCTCACGCTGTTCCGCAAGCTTCTTGTCATCTGGTACGACGGCAAGAGTTCCCGAACCCGTAAGCTCTTCGACCGTCGCCTGGTCCCTGACCCTGACGTCGAACTGCTTCCGAACAACTGCTATGACCGCACCGATGAGGAACCCAATCACCAAACCAGCGGCAAGGAATAATGCCAGCGACTTCCCACGGTCACCGGTTGGAAGGCCGGCGGACTCATAGCCGAGAACATGCACCGAGGTCATCTTGGCCAACTGGGCATCGCTCTTGTTGCCTGACCCGGCAGTCTGGCCATAGGTCTCCATTCGCAGGGCCTCGGAAATGAGCGCCTCCAGCCCCGCATTGGCAAGGGCCTGAGCATTCTTGGCAGTGCCGCCAGTCGCTTTGATCTCGATAAAGGCAGTGTCACTTGGGGCGGATGCTGTCAGCTGGCCACTCGCAGCCTCTGACATCCCCTGTTTCTTGAGGATCTCGGCTGTCTTTTGAGCCATGGTTCGCGTCTCGACGAGCTTCGTGTAGGTCGTTGCGCGCTGCTGGGCGATCGTGTTGCCCGACATGGCCCCGCCGACGGAGGCGGAGTCACCGGCCACCACCATGCCTGTCGCTTTGGCCGTAAACACCTCTGGGCGGGTCAACTGATATGCCGCGCCGATCAACCCGCCTATCACGGTGCAGATGATCAACAGGGCAAGATTGCGCCGCAGAATGCGGACTACGTCAACGACTGTCACGGGGATTGAACTCCTCTAATTCTGGGACTGCAGGCGCTGTGATGCCTCTCAAACGGCAAAGGACAGCCTACGGCCTGGCGTAGGCATCGAGCGAGTTGGGAGCAAGGCCCCTTGTCACAAGGCCCCGGCGTGCTGAACAGCTTGCTCCGCAGTCTCCGTACAGCCAAGAACGGCACGCTCCTCGCCTTCAGCACCGGGAACATGGCAACCGTCATTTTCCCTCCACCAAGATCGAGGTCGTCCACGCCAATGGCTGGTTCAAGTCTCCCGCCCTCGCAGCATCCACTTTTTCACGGAATTGGTCGAGCCGATGACCGAAGGCACTCGTCAGGAGAATCTCCTTCGAAACCTCGCTGGGACGGCCGCCGCCTTGAGCCACCTTACGAGGCGCGAGAGATGCACTCACCACAGTGGCACACAAGCCAATGGTCAGTAGGAGGCAGAGAACCTTCCGAACGATCCCTTCGGCGCGTTCGACGCGTGTCCCCACCATGTCCGGCCACATCAGAATCAAGACGACAATCAAGGTGGGCACGACTCTCTCCCCTGGATTGACGATGCCCAAGAAGTAGGGCGGAAAGATGGCTGCGATCGCTCCGAGGCTGACGAGCGCGAGAAGCTGCCACCTGGAGGTTCGCCACAGCGTGCTCCAACTCACCAGCGACAGGACGACCAGTACGACAAGGAGAACAGCGAACAGGAAGTTCAGGATGGCACCGCCGTAGAACAACCACGGGGCGATCTGATGATCCCCGACCGATGACGCGATGATGTTCTGATACCCCCCTGATTTCGCCAGCGTATAGCCCCGGTACTCGATGAAGTGCGTGACGGACTCGTAGCCAGTCTCCCGCCCCTTCGCCTCGTTGGACTTCAGGAAGTACCACAACACGAGTGCCATGGCCGGGACGACCCCGACGATGAGATCGCGGATTCTCCGGGAAGTAAGGGCTCGGACACCGGCTACGAGCCCCCAGCACCCGAAGATGATGCCGTGGGTGAAGAAGGTGGCCAGAGCGAAGGCCATGACGACAGGCCATCGAGTGGCATTACGGTCGCTCACCGCGAGGTAGCCGACAATGATGACCATCCCCCAGTACAAACCCACGTAGCCGTTCCAGTACTGTGAGCCGCCGAGCACACAGATCGCAAGGACGCAGGCCGTCATCACCGGTGGCAGCGCGCGCCGGACGACCAGCAGATCGGACACCCACGCTGCTGCCGCCGCGTGAATGAACAGGAACACAGTCGAGCCGCCCACGGCCCCGAAGATCAACTCACACAGCGACAGCAATGCCTGCGGAAGGAAGTAAGGCACCGGGTAGGTGATGAGGGTCCCAACATGCGGCTCTTCACCGGCAAGGATGCCAGCCACGACACGCGCTTGGTAGATCCACTCCCCAAAGTCCTGGAATGCCGGGAAGCCCATCGAACACGTGACCACCAGGAACTGGACACAGAACACTACAAACACCATGGCTCCAGCCACGTGTCTGCCAAGAAAACGCTTCATCAAAGACCTTTCGGGGAACATGCTCGCTGAACGGGATGAGCTAGGGAGCTGAAGGACCGGCGACACTCGTCGGATCGGAAACCCCCTGGGCTTGATTTCAGCTGGTCAACAGGCCACGCAGGTAAGCACCATATCCAGATTTCTCGAACTGCCCCGCCCTGGCGAGGAGATCATCGTCTGACAGGAACCCACAACGCCATGCAGCCTCTTCTGGGCAGCCCACCTGAAGACCCTGCCTGGCTTGAATGGCACGCACGAAGTTCCCGGCATCGTTGAGGGAGTCGAACGTCCCGGTATCCAACCAGGCGGTGCCGCGCGGCAGAAGCTCGACATGCAGACGTCGCTGTTCCATGTAGGTCCGATTGACGTCGGTGATCTCCAGTTCACCACGCGCCGAGGGTCTGAGACCACGAGCGACCTCAACGACATCGTTGTCATAGAAATAAAGCCCAGGCACCGCCCAATGTGACTTCGGATGCTCCGGCTTCTCCTCAATCGACAGTGCGAACCCATCATCGTCAATCTCGACGACGCCGTAAGCGCTCGGATCGGCAACCCGGTAGCCAAAGACGAGGGCTCCGTCCACTGATTGAGCCTTGGCCTGGAGGCGAGTTCCCAACCCCGGCCCTGAGAAGATGTTGTCCCCCAGAATGAGGCACGATGAATCACTCCCGATGAATTCGGCCCCGATGGTGAACGCCTGAGCGAGACCCTTGGGTTCGGGCTGCACTGCGAACTCGATGGATATTCCAAACTGGGAACCATCGCCGAGCAAGTGGCGAAAGGCCTCGGCCTCATGAGGGGTGGTGATGACCAAGACATCCCGGATGCCGGCAAAGATCAAGGTCGTCAGTGGGTAGTAGATCATCGGCTTGTCGTAGACAGGCATGAGCTGTTTACTCGTCCCCAGAGTGATCGGGTGGAGTCGGGAGCCAGTACCACCGGCCAAGATGATGCCTCGCATGCCCCCCATCATGCCAGACATGATGAACACGACACGGCGCAGGTTACACCGGCTGTACGTTCTTTCCGGGCATCATCGACATGAGCAACCGGATGAACGCGACACCGTCAGAGCACAAACCGAACAACTGCGTGAGGGAGCTGTTCACACTGTGGCCGGCACGCTTCATGTGGACCATGTGCACGTGCTATATTCTGGCCAATTCTACCGTAGCTACCGACAGACCCCCGTAACTCTCGGCAGAACCTTTGCCACTTCTCAAGGAGCAGACATGGACAGCAAAAACAGGCAAGCCCACGCAACTGGGCCATCGCAAGTATCGCGTCGGTCAGTGGCCAAGGGCACTGCTTGGGCAGTGTCGGCGATTACCAGCATGACTCTGGTGCCTCTGGTGCCAGCCTTTGCGGCCAGCGCGCAGCGCAAGCAGGTCACCATCACCTTCGACGCAAAGAAACACAAAGAGACCATCCAGTGCGTACGGATACCAGCCGAAGCCACCGACATCCGCTATTCCATCCGCGGCGGAGCGGGCGGCGCAGGCCCCAAGGACAGCTGGGGCGAACGGGGCGGATCCGGTGCCGAAGTACTAGGTCAGATCCATCGGCCCGGCGAGGGTACGGCCGCCGCACAGGAGTTCACCATCTGGGGTGTGGCCGGTGGCTACGGGCCCACGGCCGCATGGAACGATAATGCCGTCGAGTTCGCAACCGGCTACGGCAACGGCGGCCCGTCAATGGGTGTGCCCTACCACACCAGTATCGTCTCAACTGAGCAATGGTCTGAACGTTGGTGCCACGGTGGCGGCGCCGGTTCGGCAATAGCCATCGGCGGTGACCCCGAGGGGCCAGGCCAGCTCGTGGCGGTGGCCGGCGGCGGCGGAGCCGCCGGTACAGGCACGTATTCGCGGGAGGCGGCGAATATGGGCCCCAACGTCTGGCCCGTCCGAGAGGGTGGCAACGGAGGCAACGGAGGCAAGAGCTGGGACGGCGCCGATGGCGGCCAGTCCCACTACGAGACGAAATATGCCCAGGTCACTGCAGCCGGCGGCTCGGGAGCCCGTGGCGGTCAGGGCGGCAACGGAGGTAGCACGGCAAATACCTCGTACGTCCCCAAAGACCTCGAGTTCGACAAGATCATTGCGGGCCAGGCCGGCGGCAACCACGGCAGCGGCAACCACGGTGGTGGCGACGGGGGTGCGCCTGTCAAGTTCGAGCGCAGGCGTAGCGTCAGGGGGGACGGTCACATTGATGACTACATCGCGCTGTCCTCGGCTGCGGGTGGCGGCGGCTACGCCGGCGGTGGTTCCGGGGCACTCGTCGTCATTTCACGCGATCCGATCTTGAAGTGGGCGGCCAGCGACGTCCCTGGACAGTTGGGGGCCATTGGTGCCGGCGGCGCTGGCAGCAGCTACCTCGCACCCAGCCTGGACGGTGGTTTCAGCGCGACCGGGGAGATCGACTTCCCCGACACTGGTGGCGTGCGCACCAATGGCACAGTGCACATGGCACCCAGTCTGCCGAAGAACTACGGCAAGCCCGGAAACGTCACGATCAGTTTCTGGGTCCCCGAGGACATGTCTTCAAAACCCAGTGACTACACCGACAAGTGCTGAGGCATTCTCGGATGCCCTCGTGACAGGGAGGGGAAGGTGAATCTGATTCACCTTCCCCTCCCTGATCTTTGAGGGATTGACCAACGACTGACACCTGCTCACGACACAAAGGACAGTCAGCGAGCGAATGTCAAGCACCTCGTGGCGGGATGGCGATGTTGGCTCTCACGTGCCGGGCCACCAACGGGGGACGTGGTACTGCATGAAGACGGTTTGATGTGAGGACGGTTCCGCCGCGAAACCATGCCGCCCCAGCCACGGGTGAAGCCATCAAGCATTGCTTCCTCTACACTGCCTGTTATGCACTCCCTTCTCGTCACTGGCGGAGCCGGATTCATCGGCAGCAACTTTGCCCACTGGATCATCAACAACACTGACGCCACAGTGACGGTGTTGGACGCCATGACGTATGCCGCCAGTGAGGCCTCCCTGGAAGGACTGCCGCGCAACCGATATCAGCTAGTACGCGGATCGGTGTGTGATGCTGATCTCGTCGACGAGCTCGTCTCCCATCACGACGCCGTCGTCCACTTCGCCGCTGAATCCCACAATGACAATTCCTTGGACGGCCCGGCCCCGTTCATCCAAACCAACATCGTCGGCACCTTCACCCTGTTACAAGCCGTCCGCAAACACGAAAAGCGGCTACACCACATTTCCACTGACGAGGTCTATGGCGATCTTCAACTCGACGACCCCACCAAGTTCACCCCACAAACTCGATACAACCCGTCGTCGCCCTACTCAGCTTCCAAAGCCTCCTCGGACCTTCTGGTACGTGCTTGGGTACGCTCATTCGGAGTCCAAGCCACCATCTCGAACTGCTCGAACAACTATGGCCCACGCCAGCACGTCGAGAAGTTCATCCCCCGTCAGATCACCGAAATCCTTGAGGGACGACGCCCCAAGCTCTACGGCAGCGGTCTCAATGTTCGCGACTGGATCCACGTCGACGACCACAACTCGGCCGTGTGGACGATCCTCGAACGCGGCACGATCGGCGAAACGTACCTCATCGGAGCCGACGGTGAACTCGACAACAAAACCGTCATCGAACTCATCCTTGAACTCATGGGCCAGCCCATCGACGGCTACGACCACGTCAACGACCGCCCCGGCCACGACCTGCGCTACGCCATCGACGCCACCAAGCTGCGCCAGGAACTCGGCTGGCAGCCCGAGTACACGAACTTCCGCGACGGCCTGGCAGCGACCATCGACTGGTACCGCGGCAATCAGTCGTGGTGGCTCCCCCAGAAGGAGACCACCGAGGCCGCCTACGCCGCGAAAGGGCAGTGATGAGTGACCTGAGCATCGACACCACCGACATCCCGGGCCTTCTCGTCCTGCACCTGCCCCTGCACGGTGACAACCGCGGCTGGTTCAAGGAGAACTGGCAACGCGAGAAGATGACCGCTCTCGGCCTACCTGATTTCGGACCAGTACAAAACAACGTGTCGCACAACGCCCAGGCAGGCGTCACCCGAGGCATGCACGCAGAACCGTGGGACAAGCTCGTCTCGGTGGCAACTGGGCGCATCCTCGGCGCCTGGGTGGATCTACGTGACGGGAACTCCTTCGGCAACGTCGTCACCGTCGAGATGGGTCCGGAAACCGCCGTGTTCGTCCCCCGGGGCGTCGCCAACGGCTACCAGGCCCTCGAGGACGGCACGACCTACACCTACCTCGTCAACGACCACTGGTCGGCCGAAGCCAAGAAGTCCTACACCTTCGTCAACCTCGCCGATCCGGCGTTGGGCATCAATTGGCCGATCTGCGTGGACCAGGCCGAGCTGTCCGAGGCTGACCGTCATCACCCACCGCTGAGCGGGGTCATCCCCTTCCGTAAGCCGCGCACCGTCGTGCTGGGATCCAACGGCCAGCTCGGCAAGGCACTGCGCCCACTCCTGCCCGACGCCGAGTTCACCACCCGAGAGACCCTCGACCTGTCCAACCCGGCCAGCCTAGGCACCTTCGACTGGAGTGGGGTCGGCACCATCATCAACGCCGCCGCCTACACCGCCGTTGACGCCGCCGAAGACCCGGCCAACCGTGCCACAGTCTGGGCCGCCAACGTCTCCGGCGTCGCCCAACTCGTCCGGATTGCCGCTGACCGACGCGCCACCTTGGTCCACGTCTCCAGTGACTACGTCTTCGACGGCACCAAAACCCTCCACAACGAGGACGAGGCGTTCAGCCCGCTGGGCATCTACGGCATCACCAAGGCCGCCGCCGACGAGATCGTCACCGCGTACCCCCGCCACTACGTGCTACGCACCAGCTGGGTCGTCGGCGAAGGCAACAACTTCGTCAACACCATGGCCAGTCTGGCCCGTCGCGGCATCAGTCCTCAGGTCGTCTCCGATCAGCACGGTCGTCTCACCTTCACCCGTGACCTTGCCGCCGCAATCATCCACCTGCTGACGACCGGGGCACCCTTCGGCAGCTACAACATCTCCAACGAGGGACCGACGCAGACCTGGTTCGACATCGCGAACGAGATCTTCACCCTGCTGGGAGCCGACGGCACCGTCACCCCGACGACCGCCGCCGAATGGGGCAAGGGCAAGGACTTGGCACCGCGTCCCGAGCATTCCACCCTCGACCTGTCCCGCATCGAGGCCAGCGGGTTCACCCCGGCCACGACTGCTCATCGGCTGCGCGAGCACCTGGGCGTGACCAAGTGATGAATTTGGCAGCCCTCGGCACCACGGTGCAGATCGACGCATCCGGGACCGGGCTGGACCAGGGGGAGCTCCGCCACGCGTGGGCACGTTGCCTCAGCGCCCCGGATCCCGAACCGGTCCTGCTCGCCCCCGGACCGATGACGGCATCCTCCCTGACCCAAGAGATCACCCGGAAACTCATCTCACGTCAGATTGGCCGCCTCCTCATGTTTCACGCCGGCGCGGTGTGTCACCCAGCCACTGGGGACTCAGTTGTCTTCATCGCCCCTGGCGGCACCGGGAAAACCACCCTTGCCACGTACCTGGGGCGACGATATGGATACATCAGCGACGAAACGGTTGCCATCGAGCCCGACACCTGGCGGATCTTCCCTTACCCCAAACCGCTGTCTACCCGTCGTCCCGACCTCTTGGGGGAGAAGGCAGAATTCAGCCCCGACGACCTGGGACTGCAGCCCTGCCACCCCGACCCCCACGTCAGCCACCTCGTGCTCCTGGCACGAGACGATTCCCACGACACTCTCACCACCCCCGTGCGGCGTCTTGACGCCATGGTGACGATGGCCGAACAGTCCTCGTCCCTCCACAAACTCCCCAAACCACTGTGCCTGCTGGCCGATCTCATCTCGCACGCCGGAGGGGTCTGGCAAGCCCAATACGCGGAGCACGACACCCTCGGACCATTCATTGAGGACCTTTTGGGGGCACCATGCTGATTCAGCGTGCCAACGTCACAGACATCTGGTTCGAGGACGACGAGGCACTCGTCATCGTCGATGATGCCATTTTCCGGCTCTCCCCCCTCGCCGTCGCGATATGGGACGTTCTCGAGACCCCACTCGAATTCGACGAGTTGGGTCGCGAACTCGAGGCCCTTGTCGGGCCACCGCCCGACGGTACATTGACCGAGGCGCTCACGAGTTTCGTCGGCACCATGACCCTCAACGGGATATTGATGAAAACATGACGCCACTTCATTGATAAGCTCCAGAGCGATGACTGGCGTAATCGAGGGGACACTTCGCACCGCGAGTCGCATCGAGCTGACACATGGCGTCCTACAACGGCTGGCCGACCGATGCGGCGCCGACGTGCTACACATCAAAGGCCCCACTGTCTCCCCAGAACTTCTGGAGCACTGCATCGTCAATGACGAGGACACCGTCATCCCACGCGGCTCCACGGACGCAGACGTCCTCGTGCGTCCTGAGCACCTCGCCCAGTTCGAGACCACACTCGCACATCACGGCTGGCACAAAGTGGTTGACTTCCATGACGGCTCGGCCTTCGGTCATGCGGCCAATTATTGGCACGAACTCCTTGGCTACGCCGACATCCACCGTCAATTCCCTGGCATCAACATCGCGCCCTCACCGGCATTCCAAGCCCTGTGGACCCGTCGTCAAGGAATCGACATCGCCCACACCCCCATCCACACTCCCAGCGTCACCGACCAGCGTCTCATCCTCCTGCTGCATGCCGCCCGCAGTGGCAACCCGAACCATCCCGACAAGGTGCGGTGCTGGGACGACGCCAGCGATCAGGAGCGCCAGACGGTGCGCAGCCTGGCCCGCGATCTCGACGCCCAGGTCGCCCTGGCCGCCGCCATCGGCGAACTGGAGCAGTACCGCGAACACCGCACCTATGACCTGTGGCGACAGTTCTCGACCGGCGACCCCAGTCGTCTGCACGAGTGGCGCGCTCGAGTCCGCGCCGCTCCCACCCGCAAGGAAGCCGTCAAGGTAGTTCTGAATTCCCTCGCTCTCAATCGACCGCACCTCCGCATGGACCTCGGCCATGACCTCACCCGCGCCGACATCGTTCGCGGCTACTGGGACCGCACCGTCAGGGCCTCCCAGGAGGTCCTCCAGGTGGCCCGGAAACAGCTCAGGAAGCAGCTGGACCCCCGACACCGGAGGGGACACCGATGACGTGGCGGATCAGCCCCAACGTGGCCTGGACGTACGACGAGGATGGCGTGGCTGTGGCTACCGTCCCGGATACTCAGGTGTATCGCCTCGACAGCAGCGGCGGAATCATCTGGGACGCCGTCGCCGAGCGCCCGGGAGCGACGACCGACGAGATCGTCGCGGACGTTGCCGCCCTGATTCACGTGCCTGCCGACCATATCTGTGAGGACGTCATCAGCTACCTCCACCACCTGGAATCACTCGGTATCGTGATCGCGAGAGGTTGACGATCATGACCGAACACGCACAGTCGACGGCCCCGCTGCGAATCCATTTCGTCTGCACGGCCAATATCTGCCGCTCGGCGTATTGCCATGCCCGGGCAGCTCACCTGTTCAATCCCTCGCGCTTCGAGGTCTCCAGCTCAGGCATCCAGGCCGAGGAAGGCCTGCCGATGTGGGAGCAGATGCGCCGCGAGCTAGAACGCCATCAAGCCGAGGCGGCCGCGACCTCCTCCCACCAGATCGAGATCGACGACGCGGTGGAAGCCGACCTCATATTGACGATGACGGCCGGACAACGGGACGCCATCGTCGAATGGTGGCCGCAAGTGATGAAACGGACCTTCACCCTGCCGCAATTCGTCGCAATCGCCAGTGAGCTCACCTGGGACGATCCCACTATGGACCCTCGACAGGTCATTGGCAAGGCATTTCAGAACCGTTTCGCGGCTGGCTCGACGGACGACATCGAGGACCCCTACCGTCGCAGCAGCGAGATCGTACGGGCCTGCGCCGACGAATTGGACGGACTTCTCGAGGATCTAGAACACATGCTGACCCCCGTGAGGCCCCGTCGCGCGGCAGAATGAGCACCATGCACCTCGATCTCGGCCTCGCCCAGACCATCAACCGCGCAACCCACGTCACCCGCGGATTCCGCCGCATCGTCATGGTGACCGCCACCGGGGACAACCGTCCCAATCGCCTCGTCGCCGATCTCACCGACGAGTTCTCCCGCCGTGGAATCGAGGTGTCACAGCTTCCGATCGAAGAATCCAAGGACACCACGGCCCCCTCGTCGGTGCCAGCCCCGGCCCGCAAGGTCCTGAAAAAGTGGTCACTCCACCGTCAGGAGAAGGCTCGCCAGGACCTCGGCGAGAGCCTCGACCACCAGTCCGCGATCATCGTGACCGATCCCAGCCGTCTCGACGAGATCGCTGATCTCCCGGTCGCTGGTCAGGCCGACCGTCCGGTCGTCGTCCTGCTCGTCACCGACCCCGACAAGGCTCCTGATGAGCTCCCCCAGCTCGTCGACCTCGTCGTCACCCCGAACCCCGACACCAATCCCTGGAAGCACCTCGGTGTTCCGGTGCACTCCATCGGTGTGCCGGCCGCAGGCGCCAGCCCGACCCCTGGTGACCGTCCGAAGCGAGTCGCCCTGCTCGGCCCATGCACCGATGAGGAGCTCTCGGAAGCCCTCGCCACCTTCGACCGAGCCTGCCAGGTCGTCCCCGGCTGGTCCCTGGAGGTATGCCTCGACGACGAGACCCGCATCCACTCCGCAGTGGCAGCCCGCCGTGACGTCGGAATCCACCCGGCCGGATCTGAGAACACCATCATGAACCAGAGTGAGTTGGCCCTGGTCCTGACCCGCGAGGAGGACCTAGCCTCCCGGATCCTCGACGCCGCTGGTGCCGGACTGCCCGCCATCGCCTACGCCGACACCCCTGCGGCAGCTGACATCCTCTCTCGCAGCGGGTATCCGGCCACGAACATGGAGGAACTGGCCAGCGCTCTCTCCCAGGGCATGGCTGATGCCCCGCTGCGTCGTATCCAGCGCGAGTCTGCGGCCGAGGTCGTCTCCGGCCATGGCAGCTCGAAGATCGGCGACGCATGGCTCGACCTCATGTTCACCGTGGGGCGCAGCCGCCGCTGACCTTCCCACCGGCCCCGGTGGCGCTTCCGAAGCCGCTTTCGAGTGCAACGTCCGCCACGCGGAACACGGCCGTCACAGGGTATCGTCAGACCTTCTGGGTACACTCGCATGGTGGTAGTCCGTGTGAAACGGACGACCAGCCTGACATGTCAGCCGGAAGGAGGAGCCGGGTGGGTTTCCTGGACAAGGTCGAGAAGTCGATCGAAGGCGCCGTCAGTGGCGTCTTCGCGCGCGCCTTCCGTGGTGAGGTTGAGCCGGTGGAGATCGCCGGTCGGCTGCAGCGCGAGCTCGACTCCGAGGCGCAGATCCTGTCCCGCGACAAGTCACTGGTTCCCAATGATTTCGTGGTCCGGCTGTCCAGCCATGATTACGAGCGTCTCGTCCCCTACACCAAGACCCTCAATGCCGAGATCATCCCGACTCTGCGTGATCACGCCAGCGAGCGTCACTACGTGTTCAACGGACCCATCCACATCCGTTACGACCTGGACGGCTCCCTGCCGGTCGGCAAATTCACCGTTCTGACGGGCGAGAACCACGCCAAGGCCACCGCTGGCCGTCGTGCGCCGCTGGTACTGGAGGTCAACGGGGTGCGTCATCCCCTCACTCCCCCGGGCCTGACGATCGGCCGAGGTTCCGATGCTGACATTCGCATCAACGATCCGGGCATTTCTCGTCTCCATGCTCGTGTCAACGTCTGGCCCCAGGGCGACGGAATCGGCCTGTCCATCGAGGATCTCAACTCCACCAATGGGGTGTCGGTCAACGGAGTCAAGGTCTCCAGCGCTGAGATCAGCGACGGGTCACGCATCGAGATCGGCTCCACACGGATGCTGGTCCATTCTCCGACGGGGATGTGATCGTGAGCGAATTCCTCGTCACACTGTTACGCATTGCCTACTTGGCGGTGTTGTGGATCTTCATCCTGCTCGTCACGAACGTCATTCGTACCGACATCTACGGTCACCGGGTACCTCACAATGCTGAAGCCGCTGCCGTGGGTCCTGGGCGAGGTGGTAAGGGCCGCAAGGCTCGTCGTCGTGAGGTCGCCCCGGTACCGACTGGTCTGCAGGTCATCTCCGGCAGTGGGGCCGGCACATATGTCCCGCTGGCCAACGGCGTCACCGTGGGGCGCGGCAACGACTGCACCCTTCCCATTGACGACGACTACGCCTCCACCCGCCATGCCGAGTTCAGCCCCGGCATCGACGGCACGTGGTTCGTCGAGGATCTGGCCTCGACGAATGGCACCCATGTCAACGGTGAGCGCATCGAGAACCCGACGCGCCTGTCGGTGGGGGACGAGGTGCGAATTGGCAGGACCGTCATGACCGTCACCGGCGGGCGGTGAGCGATGGCCTTCTCCCTCGACGTTCGATGCCACTCCGAAATTGGCCTGGTGCGACGCAACAACCAGGACTCGGGGTACGTCTCCCCGAGGATGCTCGTCGTCGCCGACGGCATGGGCGGTGCCGCCGCAGGTGACCTCGCCTCCACCGTCGCCGTGCGTCACGTCGCCCGAGCTGACGAGAGGTTCTCCGGGGAGGACTCCCCGTGCCGCCCGCAGGGAGAGGAGATGCTCACCGTTCTGGCTGGTGCGGTGGCTGACGCCAATGACGAACTGGCCGACCTCGTGGCGTGGGACTCCTCCCTGGAGGGCATGGGGACGACCTTCTGCGGAGCGATGTTCTCAGGCACCCAGCTCGGCGTGGTCCACATCGGTGACTCCCGCGGCTACCTGCTGCGTCAGGGCCGCATGAAGCGGATGACCCACGACCACTCGTGGGTGCAGTCCCTCATCGATGATGGTCGGATCACCCCCGAGGAGGCCGCCGTTCATCCGCATCGGTCTCTCCTTCTCAAGGTGCTCAATGGCCAGCCCCAGCACGTCCCGGACACCCAGATCGTGGATCTTCGGTTGGGAGACCGCATTCTCTTCTGCTCTGACGGACTGTGCGGTCTCGTCGACGACGAGACGATCGCCGAGCACCTCAGCACCACCAATCTGGACGACGTCGTCGATCTGCTGGCGACGGACGCCCATGCCGGTGGCGGCACCGACAACATCACCATCGTCGTCGCCGAGGTCGTCGGGGCTGATCCCGTCCTGGACGCCTCCGAGCCCCACATCATCGGGGCAGCGACGACCCGCAAGGTTCCCGAGCACGAGGTCACCGCTCCGCTCTCCGTCGAGCAACCGTCCTCCGCGACGAAGGACGCCGGCACGTCGACCGTGCTCTTCGACTCCGAGGCGGAGGAGTCGATGCGCTATGCGCCCGTGGATTCCCGGACCCGCCGTCGTCGCCACTGGCTGTGGCCCGTGGTCGTCCTCGCCGTCGCCGCTGTCGTCGTCGGCGGCATCTTCGGCACTCGCGCCTACCTCAACACCCAGTACTACGTGGGTACCGACGGCAACGCGGTGGCGATTTATCAGGGATCACCGGACAGCCTGGCGTGGATCCAGCTCTCCCACGTCGCTGAGACGACGGACGTCAAGACCACTGATCTTCCGCGCTACTACCGAAATCGAGTCTCGGAGAACATCCGCGTCTCCTCGATGGAGTCCGCCCACTCCACGGTTGCTGAGCTGCGTACCGGAGCCGAGCATTGCAAGGCCGTGCGCGAAATGGCGACGACCCCGCCTGCTGCCCCGACCAGACCCTCGACGACCCTATCGGCATCACCTCAATCGTCCGCCAGCAGTTCCGGTATTCCTCACCCGTCCGCAGTACCGACCCCCGCGATGCCCTCACCGAGCGCCTCGGGGCATGAGGTGGACCTCCCCGCCGTCAGTTCGGGTGATTGCTGATGAGTGTCGTACCGGAATTCGATGACGGCACCGTCGTCGTCCAGTCCAAGAGACGCTGGACGGAACTCTTCATGCTTCTCATCGCCTGGGCCATTGGCTTCGGCGGCTGGGTACTCACCGAGCTCAACATCAACCATGAGTTGCCCGAGACCTGGATGACGGTCGGCGGTGTGTGGCTGGGGATGGCTGTCATCGCGCACATCTTCGTGAGGATCGTCATTCCTTACGCCGACCCCGTGATTCTTCCCATCGTCTTCACCCTCAATGGGCTCGGGCTCGCGATGATCCACCGCATCGACCTTGTCCCCGACCCGAACAAGAACCGGATGGACACCCAGGCCATGTGGACGGCCCTGGGCCTCATCTTGTTCCTGACGACCCTGCTCGTCCTGCGGGATCATCGCAAACTGCAGAAGTACCCCTACGTGCTGTTCATCGTCGGCCTGGGATTCCTCTTGCTGCCCCTGGTCCCCGGCCTGGGGATGTCAGTGCTCGGATCGCGAGTGTGGATCCGCATTGGCTCCTACAGCTTCCAGCCTGCCGAGGTGTCGAAGGTGGTGCTAGCCATCGCCTTCGCGGCTTACCTTGTGGACAACCGCGACGTCCTCTCCCGCGCCGGCCACAGAATCCTGGGCATCACCCTGCTGCGTGCCCGTGATCTCGGCCCGATCGCAGTGATGTGGGTCGCGACGATGCTCGTCATCGTCTACCAGAATGACCTGGGCACCGGAATGCTCTTCTACGGCATGTTCGTCGTCATGCTGTACCTCACGACCGAGCGTGTCGGATGGGCGATTCTGGGAGCGGTCAGCCTCGTCGGTGGCGCGGCGCTGGCGTACGCCTTCTTCGGCCACGTCCGCATCCGTTTCGATTCCTGGCTGCACCCCTTCACCGATTACAGCCAGAATTACCAGATCATCCAGGCTCAGTTCGGGCTCGCCTGGGGTGGTCTCGCCGGACGCGGCTGGGGGCTGGGACGTCCCGGGATGGTGCCCTTGGCATGGAGCGACTTCATCGCGACTTCGATCGGAGAGGAACTCGGCGTCACTGGCCTCATGGCCGTCATCATGATGTTCTTCATCCTCACCGCTCGCGGTATGCGCACCGCCCTCGGCTGCCGTGACGAGTTCGGCAAGCTCATGGTCGCTGGACTGTCCTTCACCCTTGCTCTCCAGGTCTTCGCCATCATCGGTGGCGTCACCCGGCTGCTGCCGCTCACTGGCCTGACGACGCCGTTCATGAGTCAAGGCGGGTCGTCCCTGGTCGCCAACTGGGTCATCGTCGCGATCATCATGATCGTCTCGCACCGCAATCGGAAACCGGCCGACGACTTCACCGCCACCGTGCCCGTTGATCCTCAAGCCCAAGAAGCCACCACCGTCATCCCGAATGGAGGCACGCGATGAACAAGCAAATTCGCGGAGTCTCCCTGCTCGCCGGGCTGATGTTCATGGCTCTCATGGTCAATCTCACCGGATCGGCCATCTTCCGGCAGGCCGGCCTCAACAACGATCCTCGTAACGTCCGGGTGCGCGACGCCGAGTTCTCCCAGAACCGGGGCGACATCCTCGTCGGTTCGATGCCCATCGCGACCACCAAGTCCAGGGATGGCAAGTTCGCCTACCAGCGCGTCTATCCCTCTGGCCCGGAGTACGCCCCGATCACCGGGTATTACTCCTACTACTACGGGCGCTCCATGCTCGAGCAGACCCAGAACGCCCAGCTGACGGGTACCTCGGACGCCCAGTGGCTTTCCCGGATCACGGGCACCCTGTCTGGCCACAAGCCTGAAGGTGGCTCGATCACGACGACGGTCAACGCCAAGGCCCAGGATGCCGCGTGGGAAGGCCTCAGAGGCAAGAAGGGCGCTGTCGTCGCGATGGACTACACCACTGGCGCGGTGCTGGCCATGGCGTCCTCCCCCTCCTACGACCCCAACGATCTGGCCTCCCAACGCCTCAACGACACCAGCCAGGCGTGGAAGGAACTCGTTGCGGACAAGTCGTCTCCGTTGTCCAACCGCGCCAGCCGTGAGATCTACCCTCCCGGTTCGACCTTCAAACTGGTGACGGCCGCTGCGGCCCTGCAGAACGGTTACAACCCGAACTCCACAGTGGATGCGCCGGAGAACTGGATCCTGCCCGGCACCCGCACTCCGTTGACGAACGAGACCTATTGCGGGGGCAAGCAGATCACTCTCACCCGTGCCCTCGACATCTCGTGCAACACCGCCTTCGGCAAGCTCGGAGTGGGCCTGGGCCAAGACAAGATCAATGCCCAGGCTGAGGAATTTGGATTTGGCAAGGTCGTCGACTCCGACATCTCGTCGGTCGCCTCGAAGTTCCCCAAGGACATGACCGATGCTCAGCTCGCGCAGAGTTCCATCGGCCAGTTCGACGTCGCAGCCTCCCCTCTCCAGATGGCGATGGTGACTGCCGGCATCGCCAATGGCGGCAAGCTCATGACGCCGTATCTCACCGCGCAGGTCCGGGCATCGAACCTTCAGGTGGTTTCCGAGCATCGTCCCAAGCAGATGTCTCAGCCGATGACGAAGGAGTCGGCCGAGCAACTGAAGTCGATGATGGTCTCGGTGGTCAACAACGGCACTGGTAAGAGGGCACGCATTGACGGGGTCACTGTGGGCGGCAAGACCGGTACTGCGCAGACGATGAGGGGGAAGGCTCCCTACGCATGGTTCGTGGGGTGGTCCGACAAGCCACACGTCGCAGTGGCGGCCTTCATCCAGTCGTCGAACACCGACATCGACGAGATCTCCGGAGGCCGGCTCGCGGCTCCCATCGCCAGAGATGTCATCGAGGCGATGCGATGACAACCACACACATGACCAGCACACTTCACCACGTCTCACCACAAAGGGGATCCCTCAATGAGCACTGAGAGTTGGCTCTCCGGGCGTTACGAACTGCAGAACCTCATCGGCCGTGGCGGCATGGCCGATGTCTGGAGGGCCCGCGATCACCGTCTCGGTCGCGACGTCGCGGTCAAGAGGTTGCGCGCCGACCTCGCCAGCGACGACACCTTCCAGGCGAGGTTCCAGCGTGAGGCACAGTCGGCTGCGCGCCTCAACCACCCGAACATCGTCGCCGTGTATGACACTGGTGAGACGCAAGATCCGACAACCGGCCTGCAGGTGCCTTACATCGTCATGGAACTCATTGACGGTCACACCCTGCGCGACGTGCTGCGCGACGGCCGTAAGATCCTTCCCCGCCGCGCTTTGGAGTTCACCCAGGGTGTGCTCGATGCACTGAGTTATTCCCACGCTGCCGGCATCGTCCACCGTGACATCAAGCCGGCCAATGTCATGCTGACCCGCGAGGGTTACGTCAAGGTGATGGACTTCGGCATCGCCCGCGCGGTTGCCGACACCTCCGCCACCATGACCCAGACCGCCGCCGTCATCGGCACCGCCCAGTACCTCTCCCCGGAGCAGGCTCGCGGCGAGACCGTCGACAACCGTGCTGACATCTACGCCACCGGCTGTCTGCTGTACGAGCTGCTCGTCGGACGCCCGCCATTCATCGGCGACTCCCCTGTCTCGGTGGCCTACCAGCACGTCCGCGAGATCCCGGCACCGCCGTCCTCGCTGGATTCCGAGATCACTGGCGAGATGGACGCCATCACCCTCAAGGCGCTGGCGAAGGAGCGGGCTGATCGCTACCAGACCGCCAAGCAGATGCGTGACGACATTGATCGCCTGCTGTCAGGGCGCGAACCGCTGGCGATGCAGGCTCACGCCGATCCCGATGCCGACACGGAGGAGCAGACCCACCTCATCCCCGCTGCTGCGGCAACGGCCGCCGCGCCTCCTGCCGCGCCGGCTGCCGCTGCACAGCGAGACGAGGCCACCCCCGCTCAAACCGAGAGCCCTGCAGAACCGGAAGAGCCTAAGCGCAAGCGTTGGCCGGTCGTCCTCGTGACGATCCTGGTCGTCGCGTTGCTCGCGCTGCTCGGATTCGGGTTGCACAGGATGCTCGGGCCTTCCTCGGCCCCCACCTCGTCGCCGACGCCGTCGAAAACCGTGAAGATGGTCGATGTCCCGGCGGTCACTGGTCTGAGCCAGCAGGGAGCCACGTCGACCCTCGAGAATGCCGGCCTCAAGGTGAAGGTCGAGCACGTCCAGAAGGACGAGTCGACTGCCAACCAGGTTGTCTCGCAGAATCCTGCTGCCAACCAGAAGGTCCCTGAGGGCAGCAAGGTGACGATCACCGTCAATGACGGGCCAAAGAAGTTGACGATCCCGCAGAACATCGTCGGGATGCCGAAGTCGGATGCCGTCAAGGCCCTCAAGGACGCCGGATTCTCGGACAACCAGATCAGGGTCAACGACGATGACCCCAAGACCGAGGCGAATACCGCCAAGGCGGGCACCGTTGACTCCGTCCGCCCGAGTGCGGGTACCTCTCTGACCCCCGAACAGCAGGTGACGCTGACGGTCGCGACTGGTAAGTCGGTCGTCCCCAACCTCAAGGGCATGAGCGTCGAAGAGGCCTACGCCGCTGCCAGCTCGAACGGATTCTCCATCTCCGTGGAGCGTCAGACGACATCCTCGGCTGCCCCCGGCACGGTGTTCAGCCAGGACCCGGATTACGGGGCCACTGCCAAGAGGTCGACCGCCATCAAGGTGCTCGTCGCCGTGAAGCCGTCGGAACCGACCCACGAGGCCCCGACGAGCCCTACTCCGAGCGAGGACGACCCCTCACCGGTTCCGACGTCGACGGCCAGTCCGTCGTCATCTCACGGCTGAATCAGCGGTCCGCCGCGCTCATCAGCGGGCTCATCTGGCTGGCGCGGGAGGGGGCTTCCGGGTCCCCGCACTCCATCAGCCAGGTGGCGAGCATCTGGTGACCGTGCTGGGAGAGTACTGACTCGGGGTGGAACTGCACCCCCTCGACCGGCAGTCTGCGGTGACGCAGGCCCATGACAACACCGGTGTCCGTGCGTGCTGTCACTTCCAGCTCGGCCGGGATCTCGTCCACGGCCAAGGAGTGGTAGCGAGTGACGACGAGCGGGTCTGGCAAGCCAGCGAAAACCCCCTTACCTTCGTGGTGAATCGGCGAGGTCTTGCCGTGCAGCTGTTCCTCGGCGCGTCCGACATGACCTCCCCACGCAATGGCCATAGCCTGCATGCCCAGGCACACACCAAAGATCGGTCGGCGGGCGCCGCGCAGGATGTCCACGCACACTCCGGCGTCCTCCGGATGTCCGGGGCCGGGTGACAGCAGGATGCCGTCGAAGGGATCCCACCACTGCGGATCCTCGAAGAGAGGATCATCGTTGCGAACCACCGTGGTGTCTGCCCCGATCTGTCCCAGGTAGGACACGAGATTCCACACGAAGGAGTCATAGTTGTCGACGACGAGGATCCTGGCTGTCATGGGATCATTGTGTCGCAGGCCGGCGTCGAGACGCCATCATGCTCAGGTTGTGTCAGGCGCACCGACTCAGCGGGGAGTGGCGTGGCCCATGGCGACGGTGCCGGTGTAGGCCGGCACCGTGACCGTACCGACCCGCTCCACCGACCATCCGAGCTGGTAGGCACTCACGTACCCCTTGTAGATGCGCACCGCCTCGGAGGTGTCGAGAGCTTGCTCCATGGCGGCGCGGTCCCCAATCGCCTCGATGACGTAGGGCGGGGCGTAGGCGACTCCGTGCAGGACGACGGTGTTACCGACACATTTCACGGCTGTGGTGGAGGTCACTCGTTGTCCCTGGATGGTCATGGCTTCCGCTCCCCCAGCCCAGAGGGTGTTGACGACCATCTGGATGTCCTGCTGGTGGACGACGAGCATGTTGGCGTCGACGCCATCGGGATTCTCACTGAGGGGAGCGTCATCGAGGGTGACCCGCAGGGCCTTGCCGCTGACAGCCCCCAGACCCACCGAGGGCGCCAAGGCTGACGCCGAGGAGACGGTCAAGGAGGTGACGCCCGGGGTCTGATCGGCCTTGGAGAGCTCGTCAACCTGGGCTCGCAGGCTGGCTGCCTCCTTCTGCAGGGCGGCATTGTGACTGGCCTGATTACGGACGAGGGTGGCCATGTCGGTGTCGCGTTCGGGACGAAGGTCATGACCACGCGAATTGACCGCGGCCGTCGTCATCATGAATCCGGCCGTCACCATGACGAGAACCGTGGCGAATCTGGCCAACCGTGGATGACGGGAGTCCGAGCGGATGTCCTGGATGAGGGGGCCACCGACGGCGTCCTCACCCGCCTCTTCGGGCGGGTCAGCCTCGTCAGGCGCAGGGTCGGTGGCGGGAGAAGGATCGGGATGCTCAGGGGCGGAGTCGTCACGACGGACGTCCTCGGCGTCGTCGTCGCTCATCGTCCCCTCCTCGCAGCCCGACCCGTGTCGCCGGAATTGGCGATCGTCCTCTAGGCTAGCCAGGTAAGACTTGTCCCAATCACGCTCGGTGGGCGTGTCCTCGAAACCCCAGGAGTAGTCACCGTGCCCGAATCCAAGGTCAGACCGGAAGCCAAGAAGAAGGCCCAGGCCAAGAACCGGACCAAGGTCGAGGAGCGCCGGGCCGAGAAGAAGGCTGCGCCGGTTGATCGTTCCTGGGTGCCGAAGGTGTTCGTCCCCCTCTTCCTACTCGGTGTGCTGTGGCTGATCGTCTACTACATCGCAGGCAACCAGATCCCCGGCATGAAGGATCTCGGCGACTGGAACGTCCTCATCGGCATGTGCCTCATGGCCGCCGGTTTCGGCGTCGCCACCTTGTGGAAGTGAACTGGCGCAGGCAGAGCTGGAGGATGGGGCTCGCCCAATCCTGACGCAGAACAGAAAGGCCCGCCGGGACATTCCCGGCGGGCCTCACATCGTCAGTGCTCGGGCTTGAGCAGCGGGAAGAGGATCGTCTCACGGATACCGGCGTTGGTGAACAGCATCACCAGACGGTCGACGCCGAGTCCCAGACCACCCATGGGCGGGCAGCCGAACTCGAGGGCTTCGAGGAAGTCCTCGTCGAGCTGCATGGCTTCCGGGTCACCGGCCGCAGCGGCCAGGGACTGCTTGGTGAGAACCTCGCGCTGGATGACGGGGTCAACGAGCTCCGAGAACCCGGTGCCGCGCTCCATGCCGCCGATGATGAGGTCCCAGGCCTCGACCATGCGCAGATCGTCGCGGTGCGGGCGGGCCAGGGGCTGGGCGATGGCCGGGTAGTCGCAGACAAAGGTGGGGTTGATGAGTTCAGGCTCGACGAGCTCACCGAAGAGCTCCATGACGACCTTGCCGGCCTCCCAGGACGGATCGAGTTCGATCTCGTGCTCGGCAGCAATGGCCTGCAATTCCTCCAGCGGGGTGTCGAGGGTGACTTCGCGTCCCAACTTCTCCGACAGGCCCGGGTAGACGCTGACCCAGCGCCACTCCCCATCAAGGTCGATGGTGCCCTTGGGCGTCTCGATCTGGTGGATGTCGAGGGCGTCGGCCACCTCCATGATGATGTCCTTGATGACCTCGGCGATGGTGAACTGGTTACCCCAGCTCATGTAGGCCTCGAGCATGGAGAACTCGGCCGAGTGGCTGGAGTCGATGCCCTCGTTGCGGAAGACACGGCCCATCTCGTAGACACGGTCGGTGCCACCCACCATCGCGCGCTTGAGGTAGAGCTCAAGGGCGATGCGCAGGCTCATGTCGATGTCGAAGGCATTGAGGTGGGTGTTGAACGGACGAGCCGCGGCACCACCGTGGACCAGCTGCAGGATCGGGGTCTCGATCTCCAGGAAGCCACGCTCATCGAGGGCGTGACGCACTGCGCGGGTGATGATGGCGCGGGTGCGCACCATCTGACGGGACTCGTCGCGGACGACCAGGTCGGCGTAGCGACGACGCACCCGGGACTCCTCCGACAGGTCCTTGTGGAGAGTCGGCAGGGGACGCAGGGCCTTCGATGCCATCCGCCACTCCGAGGCCATGATGGACAGTTCGCCACGGCGGGAGACGACGACACGGCCACGCACCCACACGTGGTCTCCGAGGTCGACGTCGGACTTCCATGCCGCCAGGGCCTCGTCGCCGACCTCGGCCTTGGAGAGCATGACCTGCAGACGTTCACCATTGGAAGTCTCGGTGAACCCGTCCTGGAGGCTGGCGAAGCAGAGTTTGCCGGTATTGCGGACGAAGACGACACGCCCGCCGATGGTGACCTCGTCGGTGGTCTCCTCGCCGGGGGCCAGGGTCAACTCGCCGAGGTCGTCGGTGTACTTCTGACGGATCTGGGCCAGGGTGTGGTCGCGCAGCAGGTCAACCGGGTAGGCCTGGCCTCCGTCGGCGATGATCCGGGCCCGCTTGTCGAGACGAACCTGCATCTGCTCGGAGACCTCAGGGGACTGGCTGGAAACGGTGTCAGAACTCACCGGGAAATCCTATCGAAGAGGAGAAGAGGGAACGATTTGGCCAAGCCATGTTTTTCGTGCACCCCCTCGGGACACAATGATGACGGGTCAAACTACCCCTCAGCCACCTTCAACCCACCAGCGACCAAGGCACCTCTGGCCGTCGATGCCAATGCAGGCAACGTCCCAGATACCTTCGTCTTCGTCGCCCACAGCTTCGCACTGGGGCGCCAGGCTACCGCGACCTCGTCCCACACCGGCGAGATCGAGGAGTCGTCGTCAATCTTGCGCCCCAGATCAGCCAGGTCCCCGACGACGTCCTCGTTGCCGACCAACGTCTTGAAGGACGTCGGCGTCGTCATCCTCTCGGCCTTACCAGCTGGGATGAGACCACGCCCCGTCAGCAATTCGGGCTGGTCGTCGAGGGCGTCAGCAAAGTCCAATGCCTCACTCGGCGTCTTGCATCCCTTGAGGACCACCCACGACGAGCCCTGATACGACGCCACCCGTGAATCACTGCCCTCGAGCGGAGGAATGGTGGTGACCTTCCAATGGTGCCGCCCAGCCCCGACGGCAGTCTTGAGATCCGGAAGATCAGCGGGAGCGCCAATGTGTCCGACGATCTTCCCGGAGGAGAAATCGGTCTGCACCGACTCCCATCCATGGGATACGACGAGTTGCTTGGCCTCGACCATCCGCTGCAACTCGTCGGTGAGCTTGCGCACCCCGTCAGAATCGATCCCAACCCGCCAGGTCGTGTCATTCACCGGGACGAACCATGGTGATCCTGTGGTGTCGGACATCGCTGCCAGCCACCCGGTTTTCTCAACCGGCATATCTGACACCGCCTTACCCGTAGACGCCAGAATCGTGGCCGCGGCGCGGAACTCCTCCCAATTCTTGGGAGCTGACACATGGGCCTCGGACCAGGCGTCGGAATCGTAGAAGAGGACCATCGGGGAGGTGTCCATCGGAAGCCCGTATGTCCGCCCCTGGTACGCAACCCGCGACATCGAGCCGCGGTCGTACTTGTCGCGGTACTGCTCGGCGTACTGGGTGACATCCTCCAGCACCCCGTGATGGGCCAATTTCGCTACCGACGTGCTCGGCACCTGGGCCATGCAGGGAGCCTTGCCCTCCTCAACCGACGTCTCCAAGGCGTTGAGGTACGTGTCGGTCGTCGAGGAGATCGCGTGCAAATTGAGTGTCACACCAGGGTTACGACGCTGATACCCGTCACCAGCGCTCTCCAGGCTCGGCAGGTCAGATGCCATGGACATCCGGTGCCAGACCTCGACCGAATCGTCACGACTGGTCTTGGCAAGTGGGGTCGACGTCTGTGAACACGCAGCTGTGCCGACGAGAAGCACCCCCGCCATCACAAGGGCCAGCTTGCGTCTCATCGTCACCTCTCACGACACAGCGGATTCGGTGTCTCACAGCCTACCGACAAGGCCGACCCGTCTGACGACATGCGGGACAACACTGCCCATCTCCTCTAGGGTGTCGATCGTGCCGCTCGCGGCCGCCCGGCAGATCCTCTGACGCCGGTTGCACATGTCCCTGTCCGAGGAGCACTCGTGCTGACACAACTCGTGGCCCGACACCTTCGGCCCTATCGCCTGCAGGTGATCGTCATCGTCGTCGCGCAGATTTGCGCCCAGATCGCCGCGCTGACCCTCCCGACGATCAACGCTGACATCATCAACCAGGGAGTCGTCCGCGTCGACACCGGCTACGTCACCTCACACTCCCTCCTCATGCTGGCCGTCGCCCTGGGACAGACGATCTGCCAGGTCATCGCAGTGTTCCTGGCCGCCCAGGTCGCCATGGGAATGGGGCGCGACATCCGCGACGCCGTCTTCACCCGCACCCTCGACTTCTCGGCCCGTGAGGTCAACCAGTTCGGGGCTCCGTCCCTCATCACCCGCACCACGAACGACGTCCAGCAGGTGCAGATGCTGGTCTTCATGACCCTGGCCGTCCTCATCGGAGCACCCATCATGATGGTCGTCGGCGTCGTCATGGCGATCCGAGCCGAGGTCTCCCTGTCGTGGATCATCGCCGTCGCCGTCGTGCTGCTGGGCATTGGAGCGGGGCTCATCGTCTCCCGGATGGGTCCGCTGTTCAAACGCCAGCAGAAACGTATCGACGACCTCAACCGCGTCGTTCGCGAACAGATCACCGGCATCCGCGTGGTGCGAGCCTTCGCCCGGGAACGCCATGAGGCGGCCCGCTTCGACGCCACCAACTCTTCCCTGCGCGACATCCAGGTCAGTGTCGGACGAACCATGGCCGCGATGTTCCCGCTCGTCATGCTCATCATGAACCTGTCCCAGATCGCAGTGTTCTGGTTCGCGGCCCACCAGATCGACAGCGGCAAGACCGAGGTCGGCGTCCTCGCCTCCTTCACCACCTACCTCATGCAGATCCTCATCAGCGTCATGATGGCCGTACTCCTAGTCGTCATGTGGCCGCGAGCCTCGGTCTGCGCCAACCGCATCGCAGAAGTGCTGCAGACCTCGTCGTCCCTCCACATTGACCCCGAACCGGTGACGACCCTGCCCGACAACCCCACCCTGCTGGAGTTCCGCGACGTCACCTTCAGCTACCCCGGAGCTTCCGCACCGGTGCTCCACGAGATTTCCTTCGCGCTGGAGCGCGGAACGACGACGGCCATCATCGGCTCGACGGGCTCAGGCAAATCAACCTTGGTCAACCTCATCCCGCGCCTCGTCGACGTCACCGACGGGCAGGTCCTCGTCAAGGGTGTCGACGTCCGCCGTTACGGCCCCGAGATCCTGTGGAGTTGCATCGGGCTGGTGCCTCAGCGGCCCTACCTCTTCGGCGGCACGGTGGCCTCCAACCTGCGCGACGGCCGCTCCGACGCCACCGACGACGAGCTCTGGGACGCCTTGCGCATCGCTCAGTCCGACGACTTCGTCTCCCGAATGGACGGGGAGTTGGACGCCCCCATCTCCCAGGGCGGCACCAATGTCTCCGGCGGCCAGCGACAGCGACTGTCCATCGCTCGGGCCTTGGTCAAAGCCCCCGAAATCTACGTCTTCGACGACTCCTTCAGCGCCCTCGACGTCACCACTGATGCCCGGCTCCGGGCTGCGCTGGAGGCCCATCAAGGCAGTGCCGCGATGCTCATCGTCGCCCAGCGGGTCTCGACGATCCGCAATGCCGACCAGATCCTCGTCCTGGATGCCGGACGCATCGTCGGCAAGGGAACCCATGACGAGCTCATCGAGTCCTGCCCGACGTACATCGAGATCGTCGACTCCCAGCTCTCCACCGAGGAGGCGGCATGAGAGGCAAGGTCGAGAAGGCTCCCGCCCGCAACGAGCATGCCGAGCTCGCCCGAGCCTCGTCACGACGAGGCGGCGGCCGGGTCGCCGAAAAGCCCATCTCCTTCGGCCCGTCCCTCAGGCGGCTGCTCGGCCAGCTCAAGCCTCATCGCCTCGTCCTGACCACCGTCGTCATCATGGCTGTGATCTCGGTGACCTTCAACGTCATTGGCCCCAAGATCCTGGGCCGGGCCACCGACGTCATCTTCGGCGGCATCGTCGGAAAACAGTTGGGCAGACACGTCCCTCAAACGCGTGGCATGACGGCCGGCGAATTCATCGACAAGCTCGGCCAGGCCGGTCAGAGTGGCGATCGCGGGAAGATCATCACCCTGCTGCAGCAGTACCCCGATGTCATCATCGGTTCCGGCATCGATTTCCACCGGCTCGGCGTCATCATGGCCTGGGCCCTGGGCCTGTACGCCTGCGCCGCCCTGCTGATGTTCCTGCAGGGATTCCTGCTCAACACCGCGATCCAACGATCCATGTACGACCTGCGTCGTCAGGTCAGTGCCAAGCTGGAGAGACTGCCGCTGTCCTACTTCGACGGTCAGCCCCACGGCGAGCTCATGAGCCGGATGACCAACGACATCGACAACGTCTCGCAGACCTTGCTGCAGACCCTCCAACAACTCCTCAACGCCTTGCTGACCGTCATCGGCGTGTTGATCATGATGTTCTGGATCTCCCCGTTGCTGGCGGTGATCTCCCTGGTCATCATCCCGGTTGCCGGAGTCATCGCGGGAGCCATCGGCAAGAAGGCGCAGGGGCAGTTCGCCCAGATGTGGAAGGCCACCGGAGAACTCAACTCCCACGTGGAAGAGGCGTATTCGGGCCACGCTCTGGTCAAGACATTAGGCCGCACCCAAGCCGTTGCCCAGGAATTCCACGAACGCAACGAGGAGCTTCGTCGAGCCACCGCCAAGGCCCAATTCATCTCCGGACTCATCCAGCCGGCGATGTTCCTGCTCGGCAACGCCAACTACGCCGTCATCGTGCTCATCGGCTGTCTGCGGGTGGCCAACGGCCAGATGCCACTGGGCAATGTGCAGGCCTTCATTCAATACTCCCGAATGTTCACCCAACCGATCACCCAGATCGCCTCCATGGCGAATCTGTTGCAGTCAGGAGTGGCCTCGGCAGAGCGCGTCTTCCAGGTCCTCGACGCCGACGAGATGTCCACAGAGGCCGACGACAGTCTCCCTGCCACCAAGGGACGTGTCGTCTTCGACCACGTGCGCTTCTCCTACAGCCCTGACAAACCTCTCATCACCGACCTCTCATTGGTCGCCGAGCCGGGCCAGACGGTGGCGATAGTCGGGCCCACCGGTGCTGGCAAGACGACGCTGGTCAACCTGCTAATGCGGTTCTACGAGATCGACGGCGGGGTCATCACCCTCGACGGCTTCGACATCTCCACGGTCCCCCGCACCGAACTGCGCTCTCGCCTGGGAATGGTGTTGCAGGACACCTGGCTGTTCAGCGGGACGATCCACGACAACATTGCCTACGGCCGCCCGGAGGCGTCCGAGGAGGAGATCCTCGACGCCGCCCGGGCCGCTCACGTCGACCACTTCGTCAACACCCTGCCTGACGGTTACCAGACCGTCATCGACGAGGACGGATCCAACGTCTCCGTCGGCCAGAAGCAGCTCATCACCATCGCTCGGGCCTTCCTCTCCGCCCCGGACCTGCTCATCCTCGACGAGGCCACCAGCTCGGTGGACACTCGAACCGAGATGCTCGTCCAGGAAGCCATGGCCAACCTGCGCAAGGGACGTACCAGCTTCGTCATCGCCCACCGGCTCTCGACCATCCGTGACGCGGATCTCATCCTCGTCATGGAACACGGCGACATCGTCGAGCAGGGGACGCACACCGAGCTCCTCGAGCGGCGCGGCCACTACCACGACCTCTACCAGTCGCAGTTCAACGCGGCGGACGCCGACGGGGCGACGACGGCCGGTCCCACGTGGCGCCCTGGCCGCCGACGCGACCGGGGCGGGTGGAACCGAGGATGATGCCGATGCGTGGGGTCGCCGACATGGGATCCTCCGATCGGGAAGCCTGACTGATTGACGCTTCAATCGTCATCATGGGCAGGCTCTTCCGCGGCGACCGGTTCACGGACAGCTCTGCACCTGCCCCACGACCCATCCAGCCGCCTGGTAGGCGACCCCCCGAAGATTGACGTGCCGAGAAGCCCGGTCCGTCGCCTCGACGACGGTGACGGGGATCGCCGCACACCTGTCCATCCACATGCGCGTGCGTGTGACGTGCGGGGGATCGGTGAGCACCACGGCGTCGGACCAGTGGTGCCGCGCCGCCAGGTCACGCAGGGTTGCCACCTCACCCCGAGTGGTGTACGGGTCGGGCACCAGACAGATGACCTTCCAATGGGGGGACGGGTCGCAGAAATCCTTGCGGTACTCCTCGCCGGTCCTCGGGTCGACGCTGATGGTCACGACGAGTGTCGAAGCCCCCGTGCGGCGCATGAGGTCACGGGCCTGAGCCATGTGGAAGTCCGCCGGTCCGATGGCGTAGACGACGTCAGTCCTCCTCGGGACCGGCTCGAGGCGTGGCCGAAGAACCCCGATCGCCAGCGGCACCTCGGCGACGACGAGCAGGACGAGCACCCCGACGACGACACACCACCACCGACGACACGATCGACTCACGCTACCCATTTTCACCCATCGGGCAAATCGCCGACCAGTACCGCCGTGACGACGGACGTTGGTACAGGATTTTTCATCCGTTTTGGCGCAACGCGACCCCGAGCGCCAAAACCGGGGCCGCCGAATAGTAGGGTGCGCGCCATGGATGCCCAACTGATCGCCCGATGGCAATTCGGGATCACGACGGTCTACCACTTCTTCTTCGTCCCTATCACGATCGCGCTGTCGATGCTCGTGGCAGTGATGCAGACGGTGTGGTTCAAGACCCGCAACGACCGTTATCTTCGCCTGACCAAGTTCTACGGCAAGCTCTTCCTCATCAACTTCGCCCTCGGCGTCGTCACCGGAATCGTGCAGGAGTTCCAGTTCGGTATGAACTGGTCGGAGTACTCGCGATTCGTCGGCGACATCTTCGGCGCCCCGCTGGCCCTCGAGGCCCTCCTCGCCTTCTTCATGGAGTCGACCTTCATCGGCCTGTGGATCTTCGGGTGGGACAAGCTTCCCAAGGGAGTCCACCTGGCCTGCATCTACCTGACCGCCCTTGGCACCATGGTTTCCGCGGTGTTCATCCTCGCGGCCAACTCGTGGATGCAGAACCCCGTGGGGGCCACGTACAACCCCGCCACCCATCGCGCCGAGTTGACCGATTTTGGTGCCGTTCTCACCAACCCGGTCTTCAAGGCAACCTTCCTTCACCAGATTTCCGCGTCCTACATGGTCGCAGGAGCCCTCATCGCCGCAATCGCCTTCTGGCACCTGGCAAAGGTCGCCAAGGGTCGAGCCACCTCTCAGATTTCTGACGCCGAGGAGGCCGAGACCGTGCGCACCTGGCGTTGGGCCTCGAAGTTCGGCGCCTGGATCCTCATCGTCGCCTGCGTCGGCATCGTGCTGAGCGGTGACTACCAGGGCAAGGTCATGACCGACGCCCAGCCCATGAAGATGGCCGCTGCCGAGGGCGCCTACAAGACGACCTCGGACTTTTCGGTGCTGACCATCGGCAACCAGGACGGCTCCGAAGAGGTGTGGGCCATCAAGATCCCCGGCATGCTCGGCTTCCTCGGCAACGGCAAGTGGGGTTCAGAGATCAAGGGCATCAACGAGCTCAAGAACTACCAGGTTCATGAGTACACCTACCACCGCAAGGACGGCACACAGACCTCTCTGCAGTCCTCCTACCAGGATGCGCTGCGCCAGAAGATCGACGCCAACGGCATCAAGTTGGAGCCGAACATCCCGGTTTCCTACTGGACCTTCCGCATCATGATCACCCTCGGCATGATCGGCGGCCTCGTCGGCCTCATCATGCTCATCGCGATGCGCGGTGACCGCAACCCGAAGCCGCACGGCTGGCTGACCTTCTTCATGATCTGCCTGCCGCTGTTGCCGCTGTTCGGCAACTCCTTCGGCTGGATCTTCTCCGAGATGGGACGGCAGCCCTGGATCGTCGCGGGTGTGCTGCCCACCACGGCGGCTGTCTCACCCGGTGTCTCCGCCGGCAGCGTGCTCTTCTCGACCATCGTCTACACGGCGGTGTACGGCATTTTGGCCGTTGTCGAGGTGAGTCTGTTCTGGAAGACCCTCAAGAAGGGCCTGCCTGAACTGCCAGAACGTCGTCAACCTGCTGTCGAGGGCGAGGACACTCCGCTGTCCTTCGCATACTGAGGAGGTCACCGACATGCTTCCTGTGCTTGAAACTGCTGCTCATTCGCCCCTGACGATCGTCTGGTTCATCCTGATCACCGTCCTGTGGGTTGGATTCTTCTTCCTCGAAGGCTTCGACTTCGGTGTCGCCATGCTGCTTCCCTTCATGGGACGTGATGACAAGGACCGTCGCCTCATGGTCAACACCATCGGCCCGACCTGGGACGGCAACGAGGTGTGGCTGCTCACCGCTGGTGGTGCCACCTTCGCGGCCTTCCCCGGCTGGTACGCGACGATGTTCTCCGGCCTCTACCTGCCGCTGCTGCTAGTGCTGCTCGGCCTCATCATTCGTGGTGTCTCCTTCGAGTACCGCTCGAAGCACCCGTCCTCGAAGTGGCGCAACACCTTTGACTGGATGGCCACCATCGGATCCTTCCTGCCCACCTTGGTACTCGGCGTCGGCTTCGCGAACTTCGTCCGCGGCCTGGCCGTCGGCCCGCACCCGACTCCTGACGGTGGCGTCGCCCCGCTGGTGACGACCTCCTTCTGGGGCCTGTTCACCCCGTTCGCCCTCATCGGCGGCATCCTGTTCGTGGTGCTTTTCTGCGCCCACGGGGCCAACTTCGTCGCCCTCAAGACGCTGGGTGACATGCATGACCGGGCTCGCAAGACTTCGGCCAAGCTGGGTTGGATCGCGACCGCCGTTGCTCTGGTGTGGGCCCTGATGTTCAACATCATGTACGTCACCAATGACGGACGCCAGGTGTTGACCTGGATCCTCTGCCTGCTCGTCGTCGTGCTGCTGGCTGCTGGTTCGGCCGTCGTCGCCAAGGGACGCGAAGGCCTGGCCTTCCTGTGCACCGGCCTGGGTATCGCCCTCATGATCGTTGCCTCCATGGTCGCCATGTACGGCAATCTCGGCTACCGCCCGTCGGGAATCCCCTTCGACATGTGGATCGCCTCGTCGACGCCGTACACCCTGAAGATCATGACGATCAGCGCCTGCATCTTCGTGCCGATCGTGTTGGCCTACCAGATCTGGAGCTACTGGGTGTTCCGCAAGCGCCTCACCCGTGAGGCCATTCCGGACACTGCGGTGGCCGCCTGATCCGTGGCAGCTCCGCTCGACCCGCGCCTGGTTCGCCGGGCGCGGGCCACTCTTCCCTTCCTCGCAGGTCTGTGCATGGTGGGCGTGGCTACGGCCGTGCTCATCCTCGCACAGGCCTGGTTATTGTCCCGGGGCATCTCCTCGGTCTTCACCACCCACCGTCTCGACGGCGTGGCTGATTGGTGCGGACTGCTCGCCGCGGTGTTCTGTGGCCGCGCTGGTCTGGCGTGGCTGCAGGAGTTCCTGGCCCATCGCGCCTCGGCGTCGGTGAAGTCCCAGTTGCGACGCGACATCCTGAGCGCCAGGTTGTCGCGTCCCGCCGATGCGACGACGCCGTCGGGAACCCTCATCAATCTGGTGACGACGGGTCTTGACGCCCTGGACGGGTACTACTCGAAGTATCTACCTCAGCTCGTGCTGGCCGTCATCGTTCCGGTGGTGTTGGCCACCGCGATCGGCTTTCAGGACATCAAGAGCCTGATCATCGTCGTCGTGACGATCCCCCTCATCCCCCTCTTCATGGCCCTCATCGGTTGGCGCACTGAGGCGGCCGTGGCGAAACGGTTCAAGGTCGCCACCCGACTCGCCAACCACTTCGCCGACCTGGTCGCCGGCCTGCCCACCCTGCAGGTCTTCGGACGGGCTCGCGCCCAGCTCGAGGGCCTGCGCCGCACCGAGTCGGCCAACCGCGACGAGACGATGCGCACCCTGCGCATCAGCTTCCTGTCCTCCTTCGCCCTCGAGTTGCTGGCAACCCTGTCGGTGGCCTTGGTGGCCGTCACCGTCGGTTTTCGGGTGGCCGCCGGTGGCATGGATCTGCGCACGTCCCTCTTCATCCTCATCCTCGCCCCCGAGGTTTTCCTCCCGGTGCGGCAGGTGGGCGCCCTCTTCCACGACGCCGCCGACGGCATGGCCGCTGCCGAGGTGTCCTTCGGTCTCATCGAATCGGGACGACCAATGGGTTCCGGCGGCGACGTCGACATGCCCTCACCGAGGGACGTTCCGGTGGTCATCAGTGGGTTGACTCACACCTACGAGGGCGCCGATCGCCCAGCGCCGGATGGGTTGTCCCTGCGGATTGATCCAGGGAACCTCGTCGCCCTGGCCGGACACTCCGGTGGTGGCAAGACGACCGCCCTGTCATGCCTGTTGGGATTCATCGACCCCGATTCCGGGTCGATCCTCGTCGGTGACCACGAACTCGTCGGGGCTGACGAGTCCGTCTGGCAGGCGTGGCGTCGTCAGTTGGCCTATGTGCCCCAAGCTCCCGCGATGATGGCAGGGACGGTGGCGCAGAATGTACAGCTGGGATACCCAGAAGCCCCCGACGCCGTGCTTCGTAATGCTCTGGATCGTTGTGGTGCCGTGTCCATCCCGCTGGACAAGCGGGTTGACGACGACGCCGAGGGTCTATCGGCCGGCGAGCGACGTCGCGTCGCCCTGGCACGTGCCCTGGTCAGAGTCGAACAGGCCGGGGCCGGTTTGCTGGTCCTCGACGAGCCAACCGCAGGTCTCGATGCCACCACCGAGGCCACGGTCCTTGACGCGGTGCGAGCCTCGGGAGCGTCAGTGCTCGTCGTGACCCATCGACGCAACGTCATCGAGGCGGCTGACACGGTCGTCGAGCTCTCGGCGGAGGTGGACGCATGAACACGCGAACCACCCAACTACTCACGACTCTCCTCAAGGACGTCCCGCTCGGCCGTTGGTTGCTCGTGCTCTCCACCGTGCTCGCCGCTTGCGCATCGGGCGCATCGGTGGCCCTCATGGGTGTCTCGGCATGGTTGCTGTCACGGGCCGCGGAGATGCCGCCAGTGCTGTATCTGGAGGCCGCGGCTGTCGGGGTGCGATTCTTCGGTATCTCCCGAGGAGTGTTCCGCTACGCCGAACGTCTCATCGGCCATGACCTGGCCCTACGGATGCAGGGGGCGCTACGGATGCGGGTCTACGACCGGCTGTCGCGCACCACCCTGCTGGGACGTCGCCGGGGTGACCTGCTAGTGCGGGTTACTGCCGACGTCGACGCGGTGTTGGACATGGTCGTGCGGGTGATCGTTCCGGCGTGCGCGTCAAGCCTCGTCATCATCGGGACGACGGTCCTGCTGGCCCGGTTCTCATTGGCTTCGGCGGCGGTCCTACTGCTGTCGGCCCTACTGGCTGCCGTCGTCATGCCGGCAATCACCAAGCGGATCTCGAAGGCGGCCGACTCCTCCTTGGTGCCGCTGCGTGGTCAGTTGGCCGACCGCACTCGCGAGCTGGCCCACTGCGCTCCTGACCTCGTTGCCTATGGGGCTCAGGACGCCATCCTGGCCGACGTGCTGGAGGTCGACTCCCGGCTGCGAGCGGCAGAGCGCAAGGCAGCCTGGGGACGCGGGCTCGGCACGGCCGGACAGATCCTGGCAGCCGGTCTGGCCGTCGTCTCCGCTCTGTGGATCGGTGGCAATGCGGTTGCCGACGGGCGTATCGGTGGGCGAATCCTGGCTGTGCTGGTCCTGACCCCGCTGGCCCTCCACGAGGTGTTCGGTGCCTTCACCGGGGCTGCCCAGACCCACACCCGGGCCAAGGCAGCACTACTGCGGGTCGTCGAAGTGTTGGACGCCCCGCAAGTCGGGACAGGAGACTCCCCCACCGCCGGGGCATCTGAGGAGGAGCCCTCCCTCGTCATCGACGGATTGACGGTCGGGTGGCCGGGTGGCCACCCCGTGCTGTCCGATGTGAATCTGACGGTTGCTACCGGGGAATCGGTGGCCGTCGTCGGGCGGTCGGGTATCGGCAAGACGACCCTCGCCGCAACCATCATGGGACTCATCCCGCCGCTGGCCGGTTCCGTGACGACGACCGGACGGGTGCGATACCTGGCCCAGAACGCTCATGTCTTCGCGACCTCGATCAGCGAGAACGTGCGCATCGGGTGCAGGGACGCCACCGAGTCGGAGGTCGTCACGGCCTTGGGCCGAGCCGGATTGACCATCCCGCCGGAAAGGGTCGTGGCCGAAGACGGCGGAACCTTGTCCGGTGGCGAGGCACAAAGGCTCGCCTTGGCTAGGGTGCTCGTCAACCACGACACATCCGAAGACCCTTCGGCCCATGATGTCCTCATCCTCGACGAACCGAGTGAGCACCTCGACGTCGAGACGGCCACCGCCATCATGGATGACCTGTGGGCCTCGACCCCCCATGCCGCCAAGCTCGTCATCACCCACGACCCGCTCGTGATGGCCCGATGTGACCGGGTGTGGGACGTGGGCTAACTTACGCAGCAAACTCGCCGGGGACCGCCAACGTCGGACACACCGGGAGCATCTCCCCGGAACCTGCAACTTGCATTGGCGTCTCGACCTACCCACACCGTAGGTTCCTAGAACGCAGCAGATGCCCTTGCCCACTAGGCTCGCTGGCCATTAACCCTCGCTTAAGTCAGTGCAAGCACGGGTTTCCGACGCCCCAATGCGTCCTCCCCGGTCTCCCGAGGCAAACCTTTCCCGGCCCCAACGACGGGAGTCACTCAACCTCACGAACCAGCTGCAGTGGCGACCTTCAGCATTAAATGAGACTAATCTGAAATCTACACGGTCGTTACTTAATTGTGACACCCTCTACGTTATGATTTCGGCTGTGTCGTCCATACGGCCCTCTCTTCAGATCCCCTTCGTCTATCTCACTACTGTCTGCCTCCTCGCAACAGCCGCACCTGCCTCTGCACATTCCACAACCTCCCTCAGTGCAGACGACAGTGCAGCACTCACCCGCAGTGCAGCCGCCTCCGCCAGTGTCGCACCAACAACATACCGAGAGTTCGTTAGTGATAGTCCTACGACTGCATCAACAGCTCAGGACACCGAACGTACTGAAGTTCGTGCCTCTAACAGCGGTAATTCAATTACTCACTTCTCAAACAATGAGTCTTTCTCAGTTTCCCTACCCGGGTCCTCCAGCACCGTCACGAGGAGCAGCGATAGCACAGTCGCAACTCTCGGCGACGGTGCCAGATCGGATAACTTTACACTAGCTATCACCAGCCCTGCTGAAGGTGAAGCAGCAGTCCACTCAATCCTCCTGACTGAGAGCGCTCCTCAAACGTTCTCCTACACCTTCCACGACATCACTCGGATCAGCAGCGACGGGCATGGCGGCGCTGATCTGTTTTATGCGGATTCGAACGACGAACTCGTTCAAGTTGGGCACGTCGAGCGTGCATGGGCTCGCGACGCAATCGGCCGGCCTGTGCCAACGCATTACGAGATCCATGGTAAAAAGCTCACCCAGGTCGTTGATCACAGAAGCGGTGGCTACACCTATCCAATCGTCGCCGACCCATCGTGGTCGGAAATCTGGTCCGCAATCAAGCATGGCGGATCGAAGGTCGCCAGCGCAGCCAAGTGGCTTGGCTCGAAAGCTGGATGGGTCGTTGGCAAGAGTTGGTCAGGCGTCAAGGTAATGGCCCCAAAGGGACTCAAAGCGGGGAAGTTCCTCGCGAAGAAGGTCGGACCGGGGGCCATTGTGCTCTGTGCTGCGGGAGCTGGCTGGGCTTGGTACCGCTCCGACGCACACGGCTGGGTCCGCGTTGGTGACACTGTCAGCGGCTGCCTATTCTAGTCTAAGGATATTCATCACCATGTCTCAACACTCTTTGCGCAACGCCTTCCTGGCCTTGGTCGGCTGGCTTGTCGCCGGTTTCATCGTCGTCAAAATCACCGATGCGCTCACCCACGGCACGCACTGGTGGATCTACATCCCGTTCGCTGTGATCGGCCTCGCGTCAGGGGCCATTCATGCTGCCACCGCACGTAGTAGAAGCTCGGACTCTCATTGACGCAGGCGCCTCCCGCCAGCCCCGCACGCAATACGCCCCCACCCCACGGCCCTGCCCTGCTCCCACCCCCGTGTGGTATTCGCGCTCCTGACACGGACCCGTGCCACGAGAGATGGCACCACCGGCACGCAGAACCCGCATCACCACACGCCGACACACAACCAGGCGGCCCCGGTCAAACCGGGACCGCCTGGCCTGGACGCGTGTGAACTACCTGGCGTGCCTCATCACGCCAGGGTCCGAATCACTGATCGTCCACGACGATGACGTAGAGCTGACGGGGCCCATGCACGCCATCGATACGTGCCAACTCGATGTCGGAGGTCGCCGAGCCACCGGAGATGAAGGTCAACGGGTGACCATCGTGAACCGCGGGCTTGACGATCTGTATGGCCTCCGGGACGTCGGAGACGACCTGGCTGGCCTTGATGACACACACGTGGCGGTCCGGAACGAGGGTAATGGCCCGACGTCCCTGGTCCTCGACGTGAGTCAGGACGATCGAACCAGTGTCGGCGATCCCAGCCGCCGAGGCGGTGACGACGGCGTCGGTGTCGTTGAGCTCCTCCTTGGACAGCTGGGGCTCGTCGACGCGGGCGTCGATACCGGCTCCCTTGATCGCCTCGACCCAGGACTCGTCCAGCCCAACCGGCACGACGGCGCTGTGCTCGGCGCCGGTGACCTTGAGCCCCTCAACGACGGCCTTGGGAACGTCAGCCCCCTGAACCCGCACGACGGTGGCCTTGTAGTCGATAACCTTCTCGACGAAGGTTCCGACGACGTCGTCCATCTCGATGCCAGTGCCATACTCCCACTCGACCGGCACATCAGCGACCGGGTCGGAATTGGTGATGTCCGAGCTGGCGCGACGAATCCGGGCAAGGATCTCGGTACGCGCCACCGGATCAGTGCTGATGGTGGTCATCGCTTTTCCTCCCTGTTCTTCTTCCACCAGGTACGGAACGTGTCGGTCGGCGGCGCATCGACGTCGCGGTACTTCAGCCACCGCTCGGCCACCGGCACCGGAACCGGTCCCATCTTCTTTCCGCGCAGGACACGTCCCACGCCGCGCGAGCCGACCTGGATCGCCTCGAAGTGCTTGTAGTCACTGAACGCCCACGACGCGGTCTTCATGAGACCCATCTCGCCGGCAACCTCGTAGTCCTGCGGGATCTTGTCGGCCTTCTCGGACTTGACGACCTTGTTGCGCAACTCGAGGAGGATGTCGGTGAAGGGAATCTTCACCGGGCAGACCTCGTTGCAGGCACCGCACAGGGAACAGGCGTACGGCAGACCACGATCAACCGGGTGTTCGACGCCACGCAGCTGCGGGTTGAGCACCGCACCGATCGGTCCGGGATAGACCGAGCCGTAGGCGTGACCGCCGGCCCGCTCGTACACCGGACAGATGTTGATGCAGGAGGCGCAACGGATGCACCGCAGCACCTCACGCCCGAGGGTGTCGGCAAGGACGTTGGTACGGCCGTTGTCGAGGAAGATGACATGCTGCTCCTGCGGACCGTCACCCTCGGTCACGCCGCTCCACACCGAGTTGTACGGGTTCATCCGCTCACCGGTGGCCGAGCGCGGCAGCAGCTTGAGGAAGACCTCGAGGTCGTCGAAACTCGGCAGCACCTTCTCGATGCCGACAACGGACACCAGGGTGTCGGGCAGGGTCAGGCACATACGGCCGTTGCCCTCGGACTCGACGATCACCAGCGAACCGGTGTCGGCAAGGACGAAGTTGCCACCCGAAACCGCCATCTCGGCACGCAGGAACTTCTCGCGCAGGTGCAGACGAGCAGCGTTGGCCAGCTCCGGCGGGTTTTCCGAGATGTCCTCGGGTGCCGGACGACCGTAGTTCTTCATCTCATGGAGGAAGATCTCGCGGACCTCGGCACGATTACGGTGAATGGCCGGCACCACGATGTGGGAGGGACGGTCATGTCCGAGCTGCACGATGAGCTCGGCCAGGTCAGTTTCCCAGGTCGCAATGCCCTGCTCCTCGAGGTACTCGTTGAGGTCGGTCTCCTGGGTGGTGATCGACTTGATCTTGACGACCTCGTCGACCCCCTTCTCCTTGGCGATCTGGGCGACGATGCGGTTGGCCTCCTCGCCGTCACGGGCCCAGTGGACGTGGACGCCGTTGGCGGTGAGGTTCTTCTCAGCCTCGATCAGGTAGTGATCCAGGTGACGGCCGACGCGGTTCTTGATGGCCTCGGCGGCGTTGCGCAGATCCTCCCAGTCCGGGGACTCGGAGACGCGCAGGGCGCGCTTGTTGCGAATCGTCGTGGTGGCATTGCGCATGTTCTTGCGCTGCACCGACAGATTCAGCTCATTCTTGGCGGCCTTCGAGAACTTCGGCATACCCATGTACGTACCGGGCTTGTCGGGGGCCGGGGTCAGCCGGGCGACACCGTGATTCCCGTAGGTGACGCGACGTAGTTCGGTGCTCATGGGTCAGTCCTCCTCAGTGTTGGCGAGGATTTCGGCGATGTGAATCGGCTTCACGCCCGAGTTCTGACGGGACAGCACACCACCGATGTTCATGAGGCAAGAGTTGTCGCCTGCGACGACGTACTCAGCCTCCGTCTCACGAACGTGGCGAGCCTTGTCGCTGGCCATTGCCGCGCTCATGTCGGGGTTCTTGATGCAGAAGGTTCCCCCGAACCCGCAGCACTGCTCGGCCATCGGCAGGTCGACCAGGGTCATGCCGCGGACGTTCTTGAGCAGCTCATGGGGACGATCTCCCAGCTTGAGCAGACGCTTGCCGTGGCAGGACGGGTGGTACGTCACTCGGTGCGGGAAGTACGCGCCGACGTCG
Organism: Cutibacterium avidum 44067; assembly: GCF_000367205.1. NCBI lineage: Bacteria > Bacillati > Actinomycetota > Actinomycetes > Propionibacteriales > Propionibacteriaceae > Cutibacterium > Cutibacterium avidum. The sequence goes on from NC_021064.1 coordinate 2,132,747, forward strand.
GTGACCCCGAGGATGTCGACGAGGAACTCCGGCAGGTCGTAGGTGATCTGGCTGGTGTGCTCGACCTCCTTGAGCAGTCCGGAGTCGCCGGCGTGCTCGGCGAGCATCGGGTGCTGGTCGCGGACGGCAGCGACACAGGATCCCGACGGGGCGACCACGTAGTCGTAATCCCCGAAGGCCCGCACATACTGACGGACGGTGGGAATGCCCTCGTCGAAGTAACCGGTGTTGGTCGTCATCTGGCCGCAGCAGGTCTGCTCCCGCGGGAACTCGACGTTGCAGCCCAGACGCTCCAGCAGGGTGGTGACGGCCACGCCAGTCTGGGGGAACATCACGTCATTGATGCACGTGATGAACAGCCCGACGGTGATGCCCGCCCCAGGCAAACCGGGCGAGGCAGCCCTGGTACCAGGGCTCGTAGTGGTTGTCATGGTGACCTCCATTGAGGATGAACGGATGCCAGGCGGTGTCAACCGTCAGCAGAATCAGGGGACCATCCATCCGAGCACCGGGGTCGACATGAGGCCGACGATGATGCACATCAGGACGAGCAGGATGATCGAGAACTTGAAGACCTTGCGCAGGATGACCGACTCGCCGCCAGCCAGGCCGATCGCGGTGGCCGCGATGGTCAGCGACTGCGGGGAGATCATCTTGCCGACGACACCACCGGAGGCACCGGCACCGACCAGTAGGTGACGCATGCCCTCGACACCGAGGTGGGACCCGGCACCGACCTGCTGACCGACGCTGCTCTGCAGGCCGGAGAACAGGATGTTGGCGGAGGTGTCAGATCCGGTGACGTAGGTGCCGATCCAGCCAAGGATCGGGGCGAGGAACGGATAGAGCGCTCCAGCGCCAGCAATGAACATACCGAGAGCCAGGGTCTGGCCGGAATCACCCATGACATAGGCGAGGGCGACGACCAGGCCGATGGTCAGCATCGAGAACTTCATCTTCTTGGTGTTGACCCACAGCTCCTTGAAGACGTCGGAGAGGGACACCTTGTAGATGAGGCCGACGAGGATGGCGACGACGGCCAGCAGGAAGCCCGGCTGGGACAGCCACTGCCAGGTGTAGGACTGGTGGGCCGCTGCCTTGCCACCAGTGGTCATGAGGCCGGACAGGCCAGGCCAGGCCATCTTGGTGTCGGCAGTCTTGAGGCCCTCCTTGACGGCCGGGATGGCGGCGATGCCGAAGACCACGATGACGAGGATGTAGGGCACCAGGGCCATGAAGATGCGGTTGCCGGTGAGGTCGGAGGTGTCGACCTCCTGAGCCTCCACGGGCTCGGTCTCGACGGCCGGGTCCATCGGGATGCCGATGCGCTCGGCGGCCTCGCGGCCACCCTTCGGCTTCCAGGCCTTGAGGAAGAGCAGGGAGAGGGCGACGGTGACGACGGCGGCGAAGATCTCGGTCAGGTTGTAGACCGGGGTGCCGCCGACGATGATCTTGGTGACGCCGAAGACGATGCCGACGAACAGACCAAAGGGCCAGCACTCACGCACACCCTTGCGGCCGTCCATGATGGCCAGCATGAGGAAGGGGACGACGAGGCAGAGAACCGCGCAGATACGGGCGGACACCGGGGCAACCATCGAGACGTCCAGGCCGCCGGTCTTGGCGGCCATGAGCACCGGCAAGCCGACGGCACCGAAGGCCACCGGGACGGTGTTGGCGACCAGGGCGGTGACGGCACCGCGAAGCTTGCCGAAGCCAATGGCGATCAACATGGCAGCCGCGATGGCGACCGGGGCGCCGAATCCAGCAAGGGCCTCGAGCAGACCGCCGAAGCAGAAGGCGATGAGGATGCCGAGGACACGCGGGTCGTCACTGATGAGGAAGAAGGTGCGGCGCAGGTCGTCGAAACGACCGGAGATGACCGTCACCTGGTACATCCAGATGGCGCCCAGCAGAATCCACGAGATCGGGAACAGACCGTAGAGGAATCCCTGAGCACTCGAGGAGATTGCCATACCGATCGGCATGTGGAATGCGGTGATTGCCACGATGAGGGCGACGCCCCACGAGAAGAGGCCAGCCAGATGCGCCTTCCAGCGCAGCGCACCAAGGGTGATGAGCATGGCCAGCACCGGCAGCACGGCAAGGAGGGCCGAGAGCCACTGCGACCCCAGCGGGTTGGCCGATGGGGTGAAGGTCTGGAGAAGAACCATCGAAGAACTCCGTTGTTCAACCATTGCCTCCGGTCGGCGAACCGTCGGCAAGGTCGGGCCGATTTGGTCCGACCAATAGTACGGTAGGACCATTACTTACAAACGTCAAGAACTCCCGTTCAATTGGCGAACGGACGATCAACCATCTGTGCAACAAATGAGGGTTGCCTAATTTCGGACCCTTTTCAGAGTCCTTTCATGTACTCAACCCGCTTCACAAAGTTGTTGGGCATACCATGCATGTTCGGTGACAATGAAGCGACTCACCGATGAGGATCTCAGCCATGACACAGACCCGCGACGCGGACGCCAGCCAGCCAGGCGCACATCCCGGACACTGGGTGTCAGAGTCGCACCCAGAATCAGGCGCTGACACTGATGCGAGATCCGGCGGATTCTCGGTCGTCATGCATCACATCGATGACGAGATCCTCACCGGGACCTGGGTCAATGGTTCGCGCCTCCCCCCGGAACGAGAACTCGCCGCCACCCTGGGCGTCAGCCGGGGAGCAGTCCGGGAAGCCATCCGCGCCCTGGAGGCCCTGGGAATTCTGACCTCGGGCACCGGTCGAGGCAACGGAACGCGCGTCGATGCCCATCCTTCCGACGCCATGGGCCGCATCCTGCGCCTGCAACTGGCCCTCGACGTCGTCTCCTTCGCCGACCTGACCGAGACCCGCGTGGCCCTGGAGAAGGCTGCCTGCGCGGCGGCAGCAAAGGTCCGCGCCCCCGGGCCACTGGCACGAGCCACCGACCTCCTCGGTCAGATGCATGACGCCATGCAGCCGGACTCCTTCAACACCCTCGACACCGCTTTCCACGTCGCCCTCGCCGAGGCTGGGGACAACCGCCTCATGAGCGATCTGACGATGGCCATCCGCGAGGCGGTACACCTGCCCATCCTGGAGGCAGAGCATTCCCTCATCGGGTGGGACAACTGGCGTGACGGCCTCGTCTGCGACCACGAGGAGATGCTCACCGCGATCGAGAACGGCGATCCGATTCGGGCAGCCGAGGTCACCGAGGCGCACATTCGCAACGCCTACGAGACCCTGCTGCTCGGACGGGACTGACGCCGCGCCAGTCCCGCTCGGCCAGTGTCCTCAGCCCTGCTGCTTGTCGAGCTGAGCCTGCAGGCGCTCGAGCTTGGCGTCCATCTCACCAGTGCGTCCGGGGCGGATGTCGGCCTTGAGCACCAGCGACACCCTGGTGCCGTACTGGGCAACCGCTTCGGTAGCTTCCTTGACGACGCCCATGACCTCGTCCCACGAGCCCTCGATCTCGGTGAACATGGACGAGGTGTGGTTGGGCAAACCGGACTCGCGAACGACGCGAACGGCAGCAGCCACGGCATCGGAGACGCCACCGTTTTCCCGCGAAGCTCGGCCACCGCTGGGTACAAGACTGAAGGCAACGATCATGCCCCCAGTCTTGCACCGCTCACCCACCACCCAACCAACCTCGCCGGGAGCACCACACCGAGCGCCGCAGAGCGTGAACACCATTAATTTTCGATACGCCAAACGTGCGTTATTACGTCATTGTCACAAGGTTTAGGAAAACATTCCTGCACCAAATCTCATTCCTCATACCCTGCCGTGCACGACCTTTCACACGTGGTCTAACATCGATTGCAGGTTCGCTTGTGAACCCCACATTCACGATCCGAAATGCCGCATTTCCAACAGGAAGAGCCAGGTATGAGCGCCGAGACCACGACGAGTGACACGACCGTCACCGACAACCAGAACGGGTACGTCATCAGGGAGAACCAGGACATCGCCGCACGTCCTGACCTCGCCCGCACGACAGGTCGCGTCACCCCGACCCGCACCCGCAGACCCGTCTACCTCGACATGCTCCCTCCTTGTAATGCCGGTTGCCCGGCGGGCGAGAACATCCAGGAATGGTTGCGTCTCATCAAGGCCCATGAAGAGGAGAAGGCATGGCGTCAGCTCACTGCCGACAACCCCTTCCCTGCCATCCACGGTCGTGTCTGCTACCACCCCTGCGAGGTGGCCTGCAACCGCGCCGACCTCGACGGCGCAGTGTCCATTCACTCCGTCGAACGTTACCTCGGTGACCTCGCCATCGAGAAGGGCTGGAAGTTCATCAAGCCCGTCGATGCCTCCGGACACCGCGTCCTCGTCATCGGGGCCGGCCCCGCCGGCCTGTCCGCCGCCTACCACCTGGCCATGCTCGGCCACGACGTCGAGATTCACGACGCCGGCGACAAGGTCGGCGGCATGATGCGCTACGGCATCCCGGAATACCGGCTACCCCGCGAGATCCTGGATGCCGAGATCGAGCGTCTCACCGATCTCGGCATCCAGATCGTCCTCAACCACCCCGTCAACGACCTCATGGAGGAGAAGGCGAAGGGACGCTTCGACGCCGTCTTCGTGGCCATCGGCGCCCACCTGTCCAAGCGCGTCGACATCCCGACCGTGGACGCCTCCCGCATGGTCGACGCGGTGAGCTTCCTGCACAACGTCGCCGCTGGCGAGAAGCCCCTCATCGGTCGTCGCGTGGCCGTCTACGGTGGCGGCAACACCGCCATGGACGCCGCTCGGGTGGCCAAGCGACTGGGTGCCGAGGAGTCCATCGTCGTCTACCGCCGCACCGCCGAGCAGATGCCGGCCCACGCCGAGGAGCGTGAGGAGGCCGAGCGCGAGGGCGTCCAGATGAACTGGCTGCGCACCATCACCGACGTCGGGGACGACCTGACAGTCGAGGTCATGGAGCTCGACGAGAACGGCAAGCCGCGTGGCACCGGACGTTACGAGAAGCTCGAGGCCGACACCGTCATCCTGGCCGTCGGACAGGATGCCGACACCGGATTCCTGCACAAGATGCCCGGCATGCGATTCCGCAACGACGTCGTCGACGTCAACCCCTCGACCCTCATGACCGACGTTCCCGGTATCTTCGCCGGTGGCGACACCGTCCCCTCTGAGCGCACCGTGACGATCGGTGTCGGCCACGGCAAGCGTGCCGCCCGCCAGATCCATCTGTGGCTCAACCGCGAGTCCGGCTATCCGGCCCCCAAGAACACCACAGTCGGTTTCAACGACCTCAATCTGTGGTACTTCGGTGACCACCTGCGTCGTCACCAGCCCGAGCTCGACCCGACCCAGCGTGTCGGATTCGACGAGGTCGTCGGCGGTCTCGACGACGAGCAGGCCCACTTCGAAGCCGGACGATGCCTGTCCTGCGGAAACTGCTTCGAGTGTGACGGCTGCTTCGGCTCCTGTCCCGAGGACGCCATCATCAAGCTCGGCAAGGGCCACCGCTACGAATTCGACTACGACAAGTGCACTGGATGCGCCACCTGCTTCGACCAGTGCCCGGTCCATGCCATCGAGATGATCCCCGAAGGCACCGATCCGGCAACCGTGCAGGGGTCCGGCAACCCCACCCCCGGATGGGCAGTGCGTCCTGAACCCAATCCACAACGGTCAGCTTCGATGAAGTTCACCGTCGACTCCGAGAACTGAGAAGGAGGACTGACCATGGCAACTAGCTCCGACTCCCGCGTCCGCACCATTGCCGACGGCAACACCGCCGCCGCCTCGGTCGCCTATCGCTGCAACGAGCTGTGCTCGATCTACCCCATCACCCCGTCCTCCCCGATGGCCGAGACCGCCGATGAGTGGTCCGCCGCCGGACGGAAGAACATCTGGGGCGACATCCCCACCGTCATGGAGATGCAGTCCGAGGGTGGCGCCGCCGGCGCCATGCACGGCGCTCTGCAGGGCGGCGCCCTGAGCACCACCTTCACGGCCTCCCAGGGCCTGCTCCTCATGATCCCGAACATGTACAAGATCGCCGGTGAGCTCACCAGCACGGTCTTCCACGTGGCCGCCCGATCGCTGGCTGCCCAAGGCCTGTCGATCTTCGGTGATCACCAGGACGTCATGGCTTGTCGTCAGACCGGATTCGCCATGCTGTGCTCCTCGACGGTGCAGGAATGCCACGACCTGGCCCTCATCGCCCAGGCCGCGACGATGCACTCCCGGGTGCCCTTCATGCACTTCTTCGAGGGCTTCCGCACCTCCCACGAGCTCAACGTCCTCGAGATGTTGTCAGACGACGACATTCGTCACTTCATCACTGACGACCTTGTCCACGCCCACCGGGAGCGCGCCCTGTCTCCGGCCCACCCGTTCATCCGTGGCACCGCCCAGAACCCCGACACCCACTTCCAGGCCCGCGAGGCCGCGAACAAGTACTACGAGAGCGTGCCGGGCATCGTCCAGTCCCTCATGGACGAGTTCGCCCAGGTCGTCGGACGCCAGTACCACCTCGTCGAGTACCACGGCGATCCCGAGGCCACCGAGGTCATGGTCTGCATGGGTTCCGGCGCCCGCACCATCGAGCGCACCATCAACCGTCTCAACGCCCAGGGACACAAGCTCGGCCTCGTCGAGCTGCACCTGTTCCGTCCCCTCCCGGCCGCCGAGATCGTCAGGGCCATCCCGGAGACGGCCCGCACCGTCGCCGTCCTGGACCGCACCAAGGAGCCCGGCTCCAACGGCGAGCCCCTCTTCCTCGACGTGCTGGCCGCCCTGTCCGAGGCCCACTCCCGTGGCACCCGCAACAACATGCCGATCGTCTCGGGCGGCCGCTACGGCATCTCTTCGAAGGAGTTCACCCCCGGCATGGTCGCCGGCATCGCCGCCGAGCTGGAGCTGGAGCAGCCGCGTCCCCGCTTCACCATCGGCATCGAGGACGACGTCACCGGCCTGTCCCTGCCGTGGGAGCCCCTCGACATCGAGGATCCCAAGACCATCCGCGCCGTCTTCTACGGCATGGGTTCTGACGGCACCGTCGGCGCAAACAAGAACACCATCAAGATCCTCGGCTCAGACCCCAACACCTACGCCCAGGGCTACTTCGTCTACGACTCCAAGAAGTCCGGATCGAGGACGACCTCCCACCTGCGCTTCGGACCCGACCCGGTCGAGGCCCCTTACCTCATCAGCCAGGCCGGATTCATCGGTATCCATGCCTGGGGAATCCTGGAGTCCATCGACGTCCTGACGATGGCTCGCGAGGGCACCACCGTCCTGCTGAACTCCCCCTATGACGCCGACGAGGTGTGGGACAAGCTGCCTGACACCATGCAGCGTCAGGTCCTCGAGAAGCACCTCGACCTGTGGACCATCGACGCCCTGTCCGTGGCCCGCAAGGTGGGTCTGCGCAACCGCACCAACACCATCCTGCAGACCTGCTTCTTCGCGATCTCGGGTGTGCTGCCCAAGGACGAGGCGATAGCCAAGATCAAGGACTCGATCCAGAAGACCTACGGCAAGAAGTCTCAGCAGATCGTCGAGATGAACCACGCTGCCGTCGACGCCTCCCTGGAGCATCTGCACCAGGTCAAGGTGCCTGAGCGGATGACCGCCAACCACAGCCTCATCCCGGCCGTGCGCGAGGACTCCCCGGAGTTCGTCAAAAACGTCACTGCCCGCATGATCGAGGGATTCGGCGACCTGCTGCCTGTCTCGGCCCTGCCCGACGACGGCACCTACCCCGCCGGCACCACCAAGTACGAGCAGAGGACGCTGTCCGACGTCATCGCGACCTGGGAGCCCGAGGCCTGTATCCAGTGCGGTAACTGCGCCTTCGTCTGCCCGCACGGCGTCATCCGCGCCAAATACTGCTCACAGTCCCAGCTCGAGGGAGCCCCGGAGTCCTTCCAGTCCGCCGAGCTCAACGCCGCGGGTCTGCCGGAGTCCCGTTACACCCTGCAAATCGTCCCCGACCAGTGCACCGGCTGCGGCCTGTGCGTCGAGGCCTGCCCGGCCCACCCGGTGGGCGAGCCCGACCGCAAGGCCATCAACCTCGAGGAGCATCTCGACAAGACGGTCCAGCGCGAGAACGTGAGGTTCTTCGAGACCATCCCGGTCAACGACCGCTCCCGTGTCGACTTCGCCACCGTGCGAGGCACCCAGTTCCTAGAGCCGCTCTTCGAGTTCTCCGGAGCTTGCTCGGGTTGTGGCGAGACGCCGTACGTCAAGCTCATCACCCAGCTCTTCGGCGACCGCGCCGAGGTGGCCAACGCCACCGGCTGCTCCTCCATCTACGGCGGTAACCTGCCGACGACCCCGTGGGGCAAGAACGCCCAGGGCCGTGGCCCGGCATGGTCGAACTCCCTGTTCGAGGACAACGCCGAGTTCGGCCTGGGCATGCGGATGGCCGCCAACGTCCAGACCGACCTGGCCAGGCGTCGGCTCCAAGAGGTCTCCGACCAGCTCGACCCTGAGTTCGTCGACGACCTGCTGCACGCCCCACAGCTCACCGAGCACGATCTGCAGCGTCAGCAGCGTCGGGTCAAGCAACTGCAGGCCAAGCTCTCCGACATGGAACAGACCCCGGCGGTGCGCGACCTCATGAGCGTCGCCGATCACCTGCTGCGTCGCTCGGTGTGGATCATTGGTGGTGACGGTTGGGCCTACGACATCGGTTCGGGCGGCGTTGACCACGTGCTCGCCTCCGGACGCGACGTCAACGTTCTGGTTCTCGACACCGAGGTGTACTCCAACACCGGTGGCCAGGCGTCGAAGTCGACCCCGCTGGGTGCCGTCGCGAAGTTCGCGTCCGCCGGCAAGCCGACCGCCAAGAAGGACATGGCCATGCAGGCCATCGCCTATGGATCGGTGTACGTGGCTCGCGTCGCCCTGGGAGCCGATCCACAGCAGACCCTGCGGGCCTTCCGCGAGGCGGAGGCCTACCCGGGCCCGAGTCTCGTCATCGCCTACAGCCACTGCATCGCCCACGGCTACGACCTGCGCAACGGCCTCGATCAGCAGTACAAGGCCGTCCACTGTGGACACTGGCCGCTGATGAGGTACAACCCGGTGTTGGCCGATGAGGGACGCAACCCGTTCCTGCTCGACTCTTCCAAACCCGACAAGACGTGGCGGGAGTACACCAAGCTGGAACTGCGTTACCGGATGCTGGCCAAGGCCCACCCGGAGGAGGCCGAACGTATGCTGGATCTGGGTCAGCGCCAGGTGGAGCGTCGTTATGCCGAGTACGCCGAGATGGCTTCCCGTACTGCCGAGGACTTCGCCGTCGATGCCCGTATGTCCCAGCTCGCCGCTTCATCCAACCGCGCCTGACAGCCCACGAAGGAATGACGTTTCATGAGTGATCTTCACACCAGGTACATGGGGCTCACCCTGAGGTCACCGCTGGTGGCCTCGGCCGGCCCCATCCAGCAGAAGGTCGACGGGGTCAAGGCCCTCGCCGACGCCGGGGTCGGAGCCATCGTCATGTACTCCCTGTTCGAGGAGCAGGTGAGGCATGAGGAGGCCCGACAGGCCGAGATCGAGTTGGAGTACATGGACTCGTTCGCCGAGTCGCTGAGCTTCTTCCCGACCGTGGCCAGCAACGAGGGCGGTATCACCGAGCGCTACCTCACCCATCTGGAGGCCAGCGCCAATGCCGTCGACATCCCCATCATCGCCTCGCTGAACGGCGCGACGAACGGTGGTTGGGTCGACACCGCGAAACGGATGGAGGATGCCGGCGCCGCGGGCATCGAGTGCAACATCTACATGGTGCCCGGTGACCTCGAGCAGTCCGCCGAAGAGGTCGAGGACCGTCACGTCGAGATCGTCCAGGCAGTCAAGGATGCCGTGACCGTCCCGGTGGCCGTCAAACTCTCGCCGTTCTTCTCGGCCCTGGGCAACATGACCACCCGTCTGGACGCCGCCGGGGCCGACGCCCTGGTGATGTTCAACCGCTTCCTGCAGCCCGATATCAACATCGAGAAGATGCAGGTCGAGCCCGGTGTGTGGCTGTCCTCCCCGGCCGACGCCCGCCTGCCGCTGACGTGGATCGCCGCCCTGTCGGGTCGTATCAATGCCTCGTTGGCTGCATCGTCGGGTGTCGAGACCGCCGATGATGTCGTCAAGTACCTTCTTGCCGGCGCTGACGTCGTCATGACCACTTCGGCGCTGGTGCGCCACGGTGCCGGGTATGCGGCCGAACTGCAGAAGGGCCTGGAGTCCTACCTACAGCGCAAGGAGCTCGGCCTCGACAAGCTGCGCGGCATGCTCGCCATCCCGGCCGACGCCTCGACCGCCGAGTACGAGCGCAACGGTTACGTCGCGGCCCTTGAGAAGGCCAAGACGACCTACGGATCCTGAGCGAATTCACGGCTGAGGGGCCGGTGGCCAATGCCACCGGCCCCTCGTTCTGTGCCATCCCTCGTCGTCGCCACCCACACTCGTGTGGTGATCGGGGTGTTGACAAGGCCAGCTGCCACCTCACATAGCAATCCCCCGGGTCGTAACCGCAATTACCACAGGCACGTCGGGTGTCGCCCACTCTGCTGCCAGATCCCATCTGACGAGGCCATATGTCGTCGTGACATGATCGGGGCCGGCGACAACAGTCACCGGCCACGGTCATCCCACTATCACGGGTGGAACGAGCATGACAGGGACGCGGATGAACGCCCGGTAAGGTTGTCCGCACGAGACGTCCAGGAGGAACGATGCCCCAACGCAAGGTCAGCGTGATCAACCACTACGCCTTCCCACCGGGGTCGGGTGGCATCACCCGCAACTTCGACATGTTCTCACGATTGCGCGGCTGGCAGCCCCACTTCTACGCCGCCAACATCAACCACACCTCTGGCGAGAGGATGACCGTTGACGACCCGCGTTACACCCTCGTCCCGATTCCGGAGTACAAGGGCAACGGGGCCAAGCGTGTCCTCGGCTGGATCGCCTTCGCCGCCGGTGCCGGCGCCCGGACGCTGGTACGCCCGGCCGACGTCATCTTCGCCTCCTCCCCACAGATCTTGGCCCCAGCCGCTGGCATGGTCGTCGCCGCTCTGCGTCGCAAGCCCTTCGTCGTCGAGGTGCGCGACCTGTGGCCGGATTCGCTGGTCTCCGGCGGCGCCCTCAAGGAGGGATCGGCCCTTCACAAGGTGCTCCAGGGGCTGGAAAAGACCATCTACGCCCATGCCCGCCAGATCGTCGTCGTGACGAAAGGCTGGGAGGACCACTTCCGCGAGCTCGGCATCAACGTCGACAAGGTCACCGTCGTCCCCAATGGCGCCGACCTGGCCGAGTACGAGGTCAACGAGTCCCGCGAGGACCTGCGCAAGGAGTTCGGCATCGAGGGATTCACCGCGGTGTTCTCCGGCACCCATGCCAACTACGTCGGGCTGGACCTCATCGTCGACGCGGCCCGTCGTCTGCCGGACGTCAACTTCCTCCTCGTCGGTGCTGGAGCTCGCAAGCAGTGGGCCATCGACGAGGTGAAGAAGCTGGGACTGACGAACGTCAAGTTCCACGACCAAGTACCCAAGTCCGAGCTGGTGCGCATCCTCTCGGCCTGTGACGTCGGTTTGCACACCGTCTCCCCGCAGTCGGTCTTTGACAAGGGCATGAGCCCCAACAAGCTCTACGACTACATGGCCGCCGGACTGGCCGTCGTCTCGAATGCCAAGGTGCCGATCCGCGACGTCATCAGTGACGACGAGGTGGGCGCCTGCGTCGATCCGACCGAGCTCGTTTCTGGGATCGAGCGGGTGCGTGACGCCGACGAGTCCACCATGAAGCGTTGGCACGAGCGGGCCCGCGAGCTCATGACGAACAAGTACTCCCTGCAAGCATCGGTCGACAAGCTCGAGACGGTGCTGGAGAAGGCGCTGTACCGATGACGTCGGAAACGAGCGGCTGGGGTGGGCAACCCCAGCCGCTCTGCATCGTCGGAGTCCATCACCCCAGCAGTGCCGCTGCAATGGCCGGGACGGCGATGACGAGGACAGCCAACGCGACTCCCCACAGGTCTCGTGTTCGCCAGCGCGACTCGACGGCGTAGGTACGACGAGTCGCCGTCGCGAAACCGCGAGAGTCCATGGCCCGGCTGAGCACCTCTGACGACCTCATGGCGTACAGCACCATCGCGAATGTCATCGAGGACAGGTACTTGACCCGAGATGACAGGGAGTACGTCGGCCCCATCCCGCGCAGGCGGCGCACATCGGACTGGACGCGCCACTGGTCGCCCAGGTGACCCATCCGGATCACACCTGCCACCGACGCCACCACCGGGCGCTGCGGAAGGTGGGTCTGCTGAGCCAGGGCGTCGCCGAACCGGGTGGGATCGACCGCGGCCGAGGCCAGTGCGCCCGGCAGGACGAAGACGAGGATCCTCAGCCCCTGACGGGTCGCCTCACTCCACACCGCTGGGTTCGTGAACCCGTTGTGGAGCAACAGGGTCGTCCAGACCAACATCACCGCAGCGATGAGGACCGGAATCGTCCGAACCGCCAGGGGCTTGACGCGGCGGGAACACATCGGAGCCATGGCGACGGCCGGGATGAGCCCGATGGCGCCGATGAGCGGAGATCGCACGAAGAGGGACCCGACAATGCCCGCGACGGCGATGAGGAGGACGACGAGAGGGTTGACCGTCGTCAGGAATGCCGACTTCCCCTGGGGGTTCTCGTCCGGGGCAGGATCCGGATCGCGGTACGAGGCGACGTCAACGACCTCGTCAGCCATCTCGATGAGCTGGGGGTCGTGGGCGGAGACGACGACGGCAACCCCGGAGTCCGCCGCGGCGCGGATGGCCGCCAGGACACTGGCACCGCGGTCGTCGTCGAGGCCGACGGTCGGCTCGTCGAGGAGCAGCAGGTCGGGTTTCTGAGCGAGTGCCGCCGCGATGGCGAGGCGCCTCTTCTCCCCGCCCGAACAGGTCATGGGGTGGGAGTCAAGGATCGGCTTGAGCCCGAAGGTCCTGACGAGGTCCCGCAGATCGGCATCCTCAGGGACCATGGGCGAGGCGAATAACTCGTCAGCAGCTGTGCGGGCGACGAGGTAGTTCTCCGGGTTCTGCGGCACCCAGGCGGTGTGCTCGGGCTGGGGGAGGGCGAGCTCGCCGGCAGCAGGGTCGTCAAGCCCGGCCAGCAGCCTCAGCAGGGTGGACTTGCCGATCCCGCTAGGCCCTGACAGGACCGTGACGTAACCGCGTCGGGCCGACATCTCGACGCCACGAAGCAGCACGTCGTCAGACTGCGGACGGTGAGCATCGAGGGCGACGGCCCGAGCGACTGCCTCGCCGGGAGTAGCGGGGTGCCACGGCACTTCGGTGGGCTCGCGCGAGTCGAGGTAGTCCTCGAAATCCCAGATCCGTTTGAGGCTGCCGTGATCGGTCAACTCGACAACCTGGTCGAGGATCCCACGCCACTGGTCCGGATGGTGGTCGACGACGAAAACCGTCCGGTCGTGGGCCATCCTGGCGACCTCGTCGCGAATCGCGCTGGCCGATTCCTCGTCGAGCATCGAGATCGGCTCGTCGAGGAGGAGAAGACCGGGGTCGGTGGCCAGGATTCCGGCGATGACGAGACGCTGCATCTGCCCGCCCGACATCTTCGTGGTGGAGTGGTCACAGGGAATGGTGAACCGGGCACGGCGTCGGGAGTCCTCGACGATCGGCCAGATCTCCTCGCGGGGAACGCGATGATTCTCCGGACCAAAGGCGATGTCACGTCCACAGGTCGCGGCGACGACGGAGTGGATCGGCTCCTGCTGCAGCAGACCGACGCTGTCGTCGCCCCACGTACTCACTTGACCCGTCAGGTCGTGACTCTCCTCCTCCAGCAACCCTCCGACGGCGTGCAGCAGGGTCGTCTTGCCAGCACCCGAAGGCCCTGTGACAAGCACCCTTGCGCCAGCCGACAGGTGGAGGTCGATGGGCCCGAGGATGGGAGCGTCGCGGCCCGGGACGCCGACAGTCAACCCCTCGACATCCACTGGCACCGCCCGCCGAGCGGAGACGTCGTCAGCCTGGTCAGTACGGGCCAAGACGTCAGTCATGACAGATTCCGTGCCGACGCCGTACTCCGCTTTCCTCCATGCAGTTCACGAGAAACCGCGAAGGGGTTGAGGGCGCCGGCGGCCGCCAGGCCGCGGACGATACCCCACGCCAGCAGACCGCCGAGCAGGGCTCCGGAGACGACCATGAGGATGAGGTAAACGACGGTGTCCCCGAAACGGAACATCGGGTAATAGGAAATACGTTCGTAGATACCCTCAGCGATACCGGTGAGAGCTCCGGCAACCATGGCGAGCTTCGGTCCAGCCTTGCGATAGGCGACGGCGAGCAGGCACAGCTCCATCGGCAGAGCCTGGATGAGACCCGAGATGAGGGTCCCGGCTCCCCACTGACTGCCAAGGGCGGCCTCAATGGATGCAGCGAGGACCTCCGCGAGAAGGGCAGCGCCGGGTTTGCGGACGATGAGGCCGGCGATGAGGGCGGGTAGGAACCAGATGCCGGCGAGAATACCCTCGGCCGGCAGGTACACCGAGGCCACCGGCTTGAGAAGGCTGTAGAGGGCGCCGTAGCCGAGGAAGATGACACCGAATGCCACCGCAATCATCACCGGAGTGACGATGTCAATGGTGCGGTACCGCATGGCAGGTTTGTCGTTGGTCATGGAAATCCTTCCGTCCCTTCGGAAGGGGGCGCACATGCGCGAAGAGCCCGACTCCCTACGCCGGTCCTAACCGGTTCAGGTTCGAGGGTCTGGGCGGTGCCCACTCTCAGCATCCGATGATGCTCCCCTGTCGTTGAGAGCCATCGTAGTCGCGGTTGGCGGGAAGTCTCCACCCACAACGGGTTCGGCGATCCTTGCGCGGGGCTCGGATGTCGTCGGGCGGGGTCCGTAGCCCGGACCTCGACGATGTCGGATCCCGACTCCTGGTGGAAATCGGGGTCATGAACCCCCGTCGTGCCATCTCCCGTAGCAGCTTTCACCGTCAGAACCCCGATCTCCACAAGGTTGCGGGTGGACCGGGACGGGAAGGGACACGTTGCTTGGGAACACGTCCTCAACTCCCGGGCTCAGCGTGGGTGCTGGACATGGCCCGCCGTCAGCTATGCCCCAACGCCCGATTCGTGCGCTTCGTGGGCATGGCTGTCAGTGGGTCCTCGGGCCAGGGATGTTTGGAATAACGTCCACGATTCTCCGCTCGCACCGAGGGGTAGACGTTGGCCCAGAAACTGGCGAGATCGTCGGTGACGGCCAACGGACGTCGGGCTGGGGACAACAGATGGAGCACCACCTTCACGCGGCCGTCACAGATCATCGGGCCGTCGGTCCACCCGAAACACTCCTGGAGCTTCACCGCGAGCACCGGAGCAGCGTCACTGCCGGGTTCCGGGTAGTCAACGCGGATTCGCGACCCGCTGGGGACCGTGACCGTCTCGGGGATGATCTCGTCAAGACGTGCCGATTCCTGCCACCCCAGCATCCCGCGTAGGCCAGAGGTGGCGTCACTCCCCTGCCCTGCGGCCAGGCCATCCAGATCGAGCCATTCCTCGGCGCGGGAGAGCAGAGCCTCATCACTGACGTCAGGCCAGGGGTCTCCGAGTACCTGGTGGGCCAGGGCGAGCCGACGCCTCAGGGACTCACCGTTCTTCGTCAGGCCTATAACCTCGAGCCCGCGGGATCTCACTTCTTCCAACACCGCTCGACGAGCCTCATCACGCCCTGGCCGGACCGGGGTGGACGACAACTCGATGGCACCAAGCCGCGAAACGCGTCGACCGCGAGCCTTGCCGCCATTCCAGGTGACCGTGGTCTCGGTCGCGAGCATCGCTGCACCGGCATCCAGAGCCGCTGATTCCGCTAGCGGGACCGCTGCCCGGATGAGGGCGCCGCTCGTGACGCGGGAGGTTCGGGCAACGGCCAACCAGGGCTGCCCAAGCAACCCGGGTGGGCAGTTGCGGGGTAGTTCAACCCCGGTGCCACAAGCCAACAGATAGGACGACGACCCCTCACCACGGCTGCGAGCGATCCAACCTGGGCGAGCCAGGGAGACGACCGTGGCGACAGCATCATCGTCGGTGATGTTGGTGTCGGGGACACCGTCAGTGAGACGCGAAAGCCGGTCAGCCTCGCGACGCCACACCCTCCCATCGGGGTGACGACCAGTCCGCAGCTGGCGCCACTGCCCGACGAGGTCGACCTGTCCGTCGTCGAGGCCGAGCATGGCGACGATCTCGGCGCAGCGACGAGACCCGACAATCGGTGCGCCGTCAATCAGGGCCCTTGCCAGACGCGGGTCCACCGGAACCGTCGCGAGCTGACGCCCTCTCTCGGTGACTCGACCGTCAGCGTCAACAGCACCCAGGTCACGCAGTTCCTCCTCGGCCTCGGCCACCCGGTCCTGTGGCAATGGGGTTGGTAGGGCCATGCCTTCGCCACGAGGCGAGCCCCAGACGGCCAGCGCAAACAGCGGCGCCACAAGGTCGGCATGATCAACCTCGGGGGCCGCGTCGGCATCCATCCCAGACCAGTCCTGGGGCCGCAGGCTCCGCACCGCGACGCCAGGGCCGAGACGAGCTGCGCGTCCGGCACGCTGAATTGCCGAGGCTCGAGATTCCCGGACTGTCACCAGGCCCGTCATGCCGCGATCACGATCCAGGCGCGGTTCCCGGGACAGACCCGAATCGACGACGAGCCTCACCCCCGGCACCGTCAGGGAAGATTCCGCAACCGCCGTCGAGACGATGACACGGCGCGCATCACCTGGGTCCGACAAGGCATGATCCTGCTCACGCACCGACATCGACCCTGACAGCCCGACGATCTCGACACCGTGGAGCCGGGAGCGCAGATCCGCGACGACGTGATCGACCTCACGCGCCCCCGGCACGAAGACCAGCGCCGAACCATCCGGGTGGCGATCGAGGGCCTCGACGGTGACACTGCCAAGGTGACTGAGGAATTCGGGAGTCACACCCCGAGAATCCACAGGGGATCCCGAGGCTGGGGCCCACTCGATCTGGAGCTCATGCAGGGCCGAGGGCACCTCGACGACCGGTGCCGGCTCGTCCGCACCGAGGAGGCTCGCCCACCCAGAGCTGTCGACGGTGGCCGACATCGCCAACACCATGAGGTCCTCACGCAACTGGGCCACCTCGCACACCATCGCGACGGCGAGGTCGGCATCGAGATGACGCTCATGGACCTCGTCGAGGATGACGGCGTCAACCCCTGTCAGGTCAGGATCGCGCATCAGGCGGCGAAGGAGAACCCCGGTCGTCACGAACTCAACCCTGGTGTCGCGGGTTGTCGTCGACTCCCCGCGCACGGTGTGGGAGGCGAACTCGCCGGGGCGGGTCCGGGTGAGTGTGGAAAGTCGGCGTGCGGCGGATCTGGCTGCCACCCGTCGTGGCTGGGTGACGATGACCCGACCCGAACACCGCGATGCAACCAGCGGCGGGACGAAGGTCGTCTTGCCGGTGCCCGGTGGGGCGACGATGACCGCCCTCCCAACGTCCAGGGCTGTGGTGATCTCGTCGCAATGATCGGCAACCGGATGCCCGGAGCCTATTGCGTCGAGGTCGGGACTCTGCGTCACTGGGCCGTCCTCCACCCCTCGGTCTCCCTCTCGTCCAGGGGATCAGGGGCAGTGGCCTCGGCGACCGTGCGGTTCGTCATTGCCTCCGTGGGGGCATCCTCCAGCGACCAGTCCGTCGCCCGGATAGGAATCCAGGAATCGGCCACCCGCTCGACGATCATCGTCATGATCATGACGGCATCGGGCTCGGCCCCCGGGAGCGCGGCGAACTCGTCAGGGCTGACCCACTGAAGCTCCAGAGACTCGCCAGGACGCGGTTTCTCCGCCGGATCACCATCAGCAACCATCGCCATGGCGATGTCGGAGTGGAAGTGCCCTGGGTAGGGGCTGTGGGTGTTGAGAAGCACCGGCGTCGGGTGCATGAGGTCATGGACCCCGTCAGGAAGCCGATTCCAGGGCTGCAGGACGCTCAACTGGTCAATGTGATAGCCAGTTTCCTCGTGAAGCTCGTGAACAAGGGCCTGCCAGGGGTTCTCGGTGTGCTCGACGTGTCCGCCCGGCTGAATCCACAAATTCATCTTGCGGTGTTTGTGCACGAGGGCCTTCCACTGCCAGCCACGTGAGCTGTCAGATGGAAACCTTCTCAGGATCCACGCACTGATCGTGACGTCGTGTCCATGTGGCTGGGTGTGGAGATGTGGCATGGTCCAAGCCTGTCACGCTGCAAGCTGAAGTGCCCGGCCCCAACCTACCCATGGGGCTCACATTATTGCGAAATACAGCACATTTTTGGGACAATCAGTATGTATCACCATCATTCGGAGGATCAGATGGACATCAATACCCTGTTGTCGGACATTGGCCTGCCGGGCCTGGGTCGCATACCGGTTCTGGCGGACTCCAAGCCTCGAGTCGTGATCGTTGGTGCTGGTTTCGGTGGCTTGGCGGCCGCTGAGAAGACTGCCGAAGCAGGGTGCGACGTCACCCTCATCGACCGCAACCCCTACACCACGTTCCAGCCGCTGCTGTATCAGGTCGCGACCGGTGGTTTGAACCCAGGTGACGTCACCTACCGCCTGCGTTCCTTCGCCGCTCAGAACGGTTCTCGCACCCACTTCCGTCGTGCCTCTGTGACCGACGTCGACACCGAGAACCGCATCGTCAACGTCGACAACGGCGACCCGATCTCGTACGACTACCTCATCCTGTCCCAGGGCGTCGGAGCCAACTTCTTCGGTACCCCCGGTGCCGCCGAGCACTCGTACACCATCTACACCCGCGCATCCTCGCTGCGCGCACGCGACGCCATCTTCACCTACCTCGAGGACCTCGACACCCAGCGTGACAAGACCTTCGACGTCATCATCGTTGGTGGCGGCCCGACCGGCGTCGAGATGGCCGGCACCCTGGCCGAGATGAAGTCGATCGGCATCCCGGCAATCTTCCCGGACGTGTCCACCGACCGCGTCCACGTCACCCTCGTCGAGATGGCTGACCACCTCCTCATGCCCTTCGACCCGGCTCTGCGCCACTACACCCGTCGCCAGTTGCAGAAGCGCGGCGTGGACGTGCGCACCAAGACCGCCATCGCCGAGGTGCGCGAGGATTCGGTGCTCCTCAAGGACGGTCAGACGCTTCCTGCGGACATGGTCATCTGGGCTGCTGGCGTCGGTGCCCACAAGTCCGTTTCCGACTGGGGGTTCGAGCAGGGTCGCGGCGGCCGTATCGCCACCGATGGCACTCTCCGCGTCAATGGTCACGATCGCATCTTCGCCGTCGGCGACGGTGCCATCAACACCGAGGACCCCAAACCTCAGCTGGCTCAGCCCGCCATCCAGGGCGGCGAGTGCGTCGCCCGTCAGATCGTCCACCTCGAACTCGGCGAGCCGCTGGAGAAATTCGAGTACCAGGACAAGGGCACCATGGCGACAATCGGCCGCAACTCAGCCGTCGTCCAGCTGTCCGAGAAGCTGAAGTTCACCGGTATCAGCGCATGGCTGACCTGGGTGATGGTGCACATTTACACCCTGTTGGGCGGTCGTAACCGTCTGCAGGCCATGATCAACCTCGGCGCTCGTTACATTGCGTTCCATCGCGAGGCCGGAGCCATCGTCGGCGATGTCCTCACCGAGGAAGGCAAGGAAGACAAGAACAAGAACGCTCTTCGCGACGATGACGAGAAGGGCGCCAAGCCCATCGACGGGAAGAAGTGATGCGCATGAGCAAGCTCGAGATCAATCCTGAGGAGATCGACAAGGGAACCCTGATTGCCGTCACGGTGGCTGCAGTCGCCGTCGCCGGGATCGCACTGGTGGCAGTGCGCAAGGGACCCAAGGACAAGAAGACGGGATCCCACGATCCGTCCTTGTTCGAGAACCTGTCCAAACGCAAGCCTGCCGGCGGACGGAGGGCTCGCCGTCGCGATCCGCGAGCCGACGGCCACGCCACCCCAATGGGTGGCACCGGGCGTGTGTCGACCGCCCCGGCCTTCTACTCCTACAAGTGACGATTCACTGACGGTGGGGTGACGCGAGAGCGTTGCCCCACCGTTATTCGTAGGGCCGGTAAGTCCGGGTCCCTCGCTCCCGTGCCTCGAGCCATGAGATGAGCGTTCCCCCTCCTGTGGCAATGGGGTTCCTGATGGTCGGCGGTGCAGCGCCACATTGCAGATGGGTTCATCGAAACCCCATTTTCCACAGCGGGACAACGCGAAGGTCAGGCTGGGCTGGGGACGCATGGGTCAGCGAACGGGACGAATCAAGACCCATCAGGGGGTAGGCTGCCCTCCTTCGCCGTTACAAGGTTGGATCCGCGAGCCTCAGGCTGGCGCGACACCGCCCATGATCTGCCGCAGGACGGATTCACTGAACATGGTTCTTGGCCGATGCCGCCGATGCAGGTGGGAGGCGAGCCAGTCCAGGACGAATCTCGGGGTCTTACGGAGCATCGTCGGGGTGACGTGGAGCACCTTCCAGCCATGACGGTCCAGATGGGCCGACCTCATCATCGTCTCCTCATAACCCCCGGCGGTGCCGTGAACTGACCGGCCATCAATCTCCAAGGCGACCTTCTCGGCCTCGAAGGCTTGGTCCAGGTAGTAAT
Organism: Cutibacterium avidum 44067; assembly: GCF_000367205.1. Taxonomy (NCBI): domain Bacteria; kingdom Bacillati; phylum Actinomycetota; class Actinomycetes; order Propionibacteriales; family Propionibacteriaceae; genus Cutibacterium; species Cutibacterium avidum. Next base: position 2,153,361 of record NC_021064.1, read on the forward strand.
GACGACCTCCCACCCGGACCTTGTGGTTGGGCTTGTGACCGGTGATCCCGGTGGCGCGAAGCAACCTGCTCATCTCCAGTTCCGGGATCGACCATGCGGCCAGGAGAATGTCAGCCAATGCGGCATCGACCTCGGCCTTTGGGTATCGGCCGGTCAGGCTCTTGCGTGCCCGACGACAGGATTCGGGAGTCACGAGGCGTTGTCGCAGGGCCTCGCAGACCCACTCCCATTCCCCCTGAATGGCGAGGACGAGGACCGATACCTCAGCGGTGGCAATCCGAACCCGCTCCCGCTCGGTCACGAAACGATGCGGCACGTGCCAGCGACGTACCCGAATACCCGGTCGGACCAACCGACGGGTTGAGGAAAAGGCCTCCACTTCATTGATGGTTCGGAAGTCCATGGGCCTGTTGGCGCCAGGAGCGGTCATCCCGAGCAGCAAGAGAGCGGTCTTTCCGACGATCACGGCATCGCGGTGCCACAACAGCAGCGCGCGAAGGATGGTCTTGGGGTCTCTGGCAAGGGCTGTCGCAGCAACCACTCCTGGCAAGATGCGGACTGCGTCTCCTCGGGCCACCGCCCGGTCGGCCTGGCCTCGGATGTAGCTGTGACGGTGGATGCGGGCAACGCCACGGTGATCGAGTCGTTCTTGAAGGTTCCTCACACCCCAATTTGTCGGCGGGACCCGCGATTTCTGCCAGGCAATTTCAATTCTGTGGACAACTCTGGTCGGGGTAGCCAAATCTTCTGTGGAAAACCGTCTTCTGAACCCGATCCTCGCCAGGTGAGATGGCTCACCGCATGTTCATCACCCCAATCACCACAGGAATGGGACAAGGTGGGTCCCGGGCGGGGAGGAACTGCGGGAGAAGCAGGCACGAGGCAGGTTGGACCTGGGGCCAGGGTTGGTCAGGTTACGGAATCAATGGTGGGGAAGGTCCGACGTGCACCGGTAACCCCAGCCACGCGCTCGCTCCCGAGTAATCAGCCCTCGAGCAGGCGAGAAACCAGCCCCGTCAGCGCCTCAGCCTGGGACTCAAAGTTCAGCCCCGACTCGACGGCCCGACGTCCCGCCTGGCCCATCTCATGGCAACGCTTCGGATCGGCAAGCAGCGCGCCAACGGCATCAGCGGTCGCGGCGACATCCTCGGTGTCGACGAAGATCCCGGCACCATAGCCGTCGAACATCTCCCGCCATGCCGGGAAATCGGATGCCGCGAACGGTACCTGCGAGGCCATGTACTCGAACAATTTCGTCGGCAGAGAGGCGACGTAGTTCGGTAACGGTTTGAGGAATACCAACCCCAGCTGGCCGCTGGCCAACACCTTCGGCACTTCGTTCGGGCCAATAAGGCCCAAGTGCTCGACAAAGCCCTCGGCCACCGCGCGGTCAACGGTGTCCTGACAACGCGGCAGCACCCGTCCGGCCAGCACCAAATGGGCCCCTGGCACCCGCTGACGAGACCGACGCGTCACGTCGATCATGAAGGAGAGCTTGCGCTCCTCCGACAGGTCTCCGACGTACACCAGCCGCCCCGGCACCGGAGCCGGAGTCGCGTCGTAATTCGCCAGCCAGGGATAGTTGCGCACCACCGTCACCGGGGAGTGGTGAAACCTTTCCCCGACCGTCGGTGTCGCGGCAACGACGGCGTCGACCCCGCGGTCGGCCAGCCCGACGAGTCCACGCGCTGCCAACCGGGCCAGCGGCCGCGTCACCCTACCCAAGTACGGCTTCGTGTCGACCTGGCCGATGAGGTCCTCGTGAGCGTCGTGGATGACCTTGCAGTGGTGACGACGTCCCCACAGCAGCGCCAACGGGATGAGCTCGGGATCATGGATGTGCAGCACCTCAGGTTGAAGGGCCTGCAGGTGGTGCCACGCCTCCCGCTGACTGACGACCAGCCGACGGAGTCGTCCCTCCTCGCGGTGCAGAGCGACGACCGGAATCCCCTGGTCAACCCCGTCATGCTCGGCGGAAATGACGAGGTGATAGTCATGGCCGACCCCGACCAGGGCCCGCGCCTCCTTGTTGAAGACCCGGTTGTCGTGGCCGTGATGCACCGTCGACAGGGACACCACCCTGCCGAGGCGAGGGGAATCGGTCATCAGTCCGTCTTGCCGGCCTCGAGCAGTACCTTGGCGACATTGGCAGCAGCATTGCCGTCACCGTACGGATGTCCCGGATCGCCCTCGGGGTGCGGGCGGGTGGCGTACTCGGCGAGGTGCTCGGCGTCGGGATCGAGCACGTTCCAGCCATTCTCGACGGTCTCCACCCATTCGGTTTCGGTACGTACCGTCGTGCAGATGGTGCCGAGCAGGAAGGCCTCCTTCTGCAGACCGCCCGAGTCGGTGATGACGCCGACGGCATTGGTGACGGCATTGACCATGTCGGGATAAGCCAGCGGGTCGATGGTGGTGAGGTTGCCGCGGGCGATGGTGATGCCGTCGGCCTCGGCGCGGGCGCGCAGACGCGGGTGCACCGGCAGGATGACCTTACGGTCCAGGCCGCCGAGGGCATCAAGGATATGGGCCAGACGCTCGGGATCGTCGGTGTTGTCGGCGCGGTGGATCGTCGCCATGACGTACTTCTCGCCCTTCTCCACGCCGGGTACCGGGCGCGGGTTGGCAAGGACGGAGTCGCGCACCTGCAGGCAGACATCGGTCATGACGTCACCGACGAGCACCGATCGGGCAGCCAGCCCCTCGTCGGCCAAGTGACCCATGGCCACCTCGGTCGGAGCCAGGCAGAGGTCAGCAGCGTGGTCGGTGAGGACCCGGTTGTGCTCCTCGGGCATGCGGCGGTTGAAGGAACGCAGACCGGCCTCGAGGTGGGCCACCGGAAGGTGCATCTTGACGGCGGAGAGAGTGCCGGCAATGGTCGAATTGGTGTCGCCGTAGACGAGCACCCAATCCGGGTTCATCTCCTCCAGCACCGGGTCGAGCTGCTCGAGCATGCGACCGGTCATGAGGCCGTGGGAGCCGCCACCGACACCCAGGTGCAGATCAGGATTCGGGATGCCGAGCTCGATGAAGAAGGAGTCGGACATGTTGACGTCGTAGTGCTGGCCGGTGTGGATGATCTTGTGATCGATTCCCTCGGCCGCGAAGGCCTTGGCCACCGGGGCCAACTTCACGAACTGGGGACGAGCCCCGACGATGCTCACGACGCGCATTGATGAACCTTCCTGCCCGCGTACCGTACGTCGACCCAGCCTATCGTCCAGCGCCGTCAACTCACGCCTCCTCGCGAACAGCACGTCGCGCCATCACGGTATCTCGCGACCCGACCACGGTGTCGAGCAGGACGAGCACGGCCATCCACAGGGCGACGACGTTCGGCCCGACGAAAACACTGTTGGCCATCATGAGCACTGGGACCGCGAACATCATCGCGATGTACAGCCTGGCGATATGGCGGGTCTGTCCCGAGCGATGCGCACACCGCTGGAACGCCCGGACGATTCCCCACACCCATGCCACGACGAGTACAGCAGCGACGAGAACACCGTAGTCGGAGGCCACATGGATGAGTCCGTTATGGGGATTGGTCTTGTGGTGCAGGGAATACACTGCGGGGTGACGGGACAGGTGGGCGAACCCACCGGGTCCGACCCCGATCAGCGGGTGCGTCGCGATGAGGTGCAGCCCGAAGCCGAGCAGGGACAGCCTGACCGGCCAGGAGTGTGAGCCGAGATTGGCATGCTGCACCAGGACGGCGATGACGTCATTCCACGCCGAGAGCAGCGTCGCCCGACCTGCCCCGAGGGCCAGTACGACGACGGCCACGGCTCCCGCACCGACGACGATCCGACCGTATTTCCACGTCAGAGCCGCGCCGATGGCCATCAGTATCGCACCCATGAGGCAGAGCTTCGACCCGGTCAGCCACAGCAGGTAGAAGCTGGCAAGGGCCACGACGACGTGGCACCAGCGTTGCCAACCGCCCTTGACGACGGCGTGCCACGCGATCAGACCCAGACCCAGCACGAGGAACAGGCCGTAGTAGTTCGGGTTCGGGAAGAAGGTTCCCGGCAGCGGGTACACCAGCGGTCGGCCCCGCCACAGACCGTCGATGAACTGCGCCAGGTGACGCGTCGTGCGGTGCTCCCACACAGCAATGGGGAGGCTGACGAGGATGGCGACCTCCCACCCCAGGGTCAGGTCTTCCAGGGTGTCGTCATTCCTCACCCTGGACAGGGCCCACACCAGCACCAACCCGATGACGAGGTTGGCGAGATCGCCCCAGGCAGGCGTCCAGGACACCATGAGCCCGGACACCACACCGACGACCACCCACGCGAGACCAAAGATGATCAGCGGCCACTGTCGCGGCCACGACGTCCCCTTGATCAGAGCTATCACGGCCAGGGCGGCCACGTCTGCCCGGAAGGACGTCAAGGGCCCCACCGCCGCGTAGGTGCCGAAGAGCACCGTCAGCGGCAGCAGGGCCACCAGGACACGGGTGAGGATCCGGGTCATGCCTCGACGATCTGGGAGTCCTGACGCTTCAGGGCGCGCTCCTCGACAGTGACGAGGGCGTCGACGTCAGCCTCGAAGTTGAACTCCTCGGCGATGGCACGTCGACCGTTCTCACCGAGACGCTTGCAGCGCTCCGGGTCGGCCAGCAGCTCCTTGGTCGCCTCGGCCGCAGCCTTGGCGTCCTTCGAGGTGTCGACGAAGACTCCACAGTCCCACTTCTCTAACATGTTCACCAGGAACGGCAGGTCGGTCGAGATGAACGGGATCCCGGCCGCCATGTACTCGAAGAGCTTGGTGGGCAGCGAGTTGACGTAGTTCGGCAGCGGCTCGAGGAAGACCAGGCCGATGACCGAGGAGGCGAGCAGACCGGGCACCTCGTCAACCGGGATGGATCCGCAGTAGTCAACGCGCGGATGCTTGTCGAGCTCGTCGAACAGGTAGGCGACCTCGGGATCCTGCTTGCCGGCGATGACGAGGCGGGCGTCACCGTCCATCAGGGCCATCATGTCGAACATCTTGTCGGTCTGACGTCCCTTGGACAGCATGCCGACGTAGACGATCTGGCCTGGAACCTTCTCCCCCTCCACCGTGGTGTCGAAGCTCGACAGCAGCGGGTAGTTGTGGACCAACTTCTGGTTGCGGTGTCCGAAGTCCTCGGCAACCCCGTCGGTTACCGCGACCACACCGTCGAACCCCTTGTCAGCCATGGTGACCAGGGCCTTGGCGACCGTGCGGGCGACCGGCTTGATCTTCGGTGACAGGTATTCCTTGCCGTCGATCTGTGCGACGAGGTCCTCGTGAGCATCGAAGACCGCAGCCCGCCCGCGCAACTTCTTCCACGCCAGTACCAGCGGAATGAGCTCGGGGTCATGGATGTGGACGAGATCGGGGTTCACCCGGTCGAGGGCCTTCCACACCTTGGCCTGACGGCGGGTCAGACGGTCGATGCGGTTGGTGGCCTTGCCGATTCCCACCACATGTACCCCGTCGACGATCTCGTCACCGTCCTGGGCGCCGATGAACCAGACATCGGCGCCCCGCTTGGCGAGGCTGGCGCACTCCTTGCGGAAGATGCGGCCGTCGCGGGGGTTGTGAACGGTCGAGACGTGACAGACGCGGGCAAGGGACATACTCAGGCCTCCCCGTCACCAACGACGATGACCTCAACGCCGTCCCACTTGGCCGCGTCGACGACGTGACGACCGTCGACGAGGACCTTGATGCCCGGAAGATCGGCCGGGGTCAGCTCGGCGTACTCGGGGTGGTCGGCCTGCAGCAGGGCCCCGTCGACGGGCTCACCGACGTGGTAGGCCTTGAAGCCGAACTTGCCGAGCTCCTCGTCGGTGAACATCGGGTCATGGACGCTGACGTCGGCGCCGGCCTTGGCCAGGATCTCGACGGTGGGGAAGACGCCGGAGAAGGCAGTCTCCTTGACCTTGCCGCGGTAGGAGGCACCGAGGACGACGACCTTCTTGCCGGACAGGTCTCCCAGCACCGAGGCGGCCTGGTCGACGCAGTACTGCGGCATCGTCATGTTGGCCTCGCGGGCGGTACGGACGATGGTGGCGTCCGGGTCGGTCCACAGGTAGAGGCGCGGGTAGACCGGGATGCAGTGTCCACCGACGGCGATGCCGGGACGGTGAATGTGGGAGTAGGGCTGCGAGTTGCAGGCGTCGATGACCTTGTAGACGTCGATGCCGTTGGCGGCGGCGTACTTGCCGAACTGGTTGGCCAGGCCGATGTTGACGTCGCGGTAGGTGGTCTCGGCGAGCTTGGCCATCTCGGCGGCCTCGGCGGTGCCCATGTCCCAGACGCCGTTGACGCGCGGCAGGTCGTCACGATCGTCGAAGTCCAGGACCTGCTCGTAGAACTCGATGCCCTTGGCAGTGCCCTCGTCGGTCAGGCCGCCAACGAGCTTCGGGTAGCGACGCAGGTCGGCGAAGACACGGCCGGTGAGGACGCGTTCCGGGGAGAAGACGAGGTGGAAGTCCTTGCCCTCGGTCAGGCCGGAGATCTCCTCGATCATCGGCTTCCAGCGGTTGCGGGTGGTGCCGACCGGCAGGGTGGTCTCGTAGGAGATGAGGGTGCCCGGGGTGAGATGCTCCGCCAACGACTTGGTCGCGGCCTCCATCCAGCCGAAGTCCGGCTCCCAGGTCTCGTCGTTGACGAACAGCGGGACGACGAGAACGATCGCATCGGCGCCCGGAATCGCCTTGGAGTAATCGGTGGTGGCGGCGAGCTTGCCGGCCGGGACGAGTTTCTTCAGCTTCTCGTCGAGATAGGCCTCACCGGGGAAGGGCTCGTTGCCCTTGTTGATCTCGTCCACGACGCGCTGCTGCACGTCGACGCCGATGACGTCGTGACCCTTCTCGGCGAACTGCACAGCCAGGGGAAGCCCGATCTTGCCCATGGCGACGACGGCAATTTTCATTCCTGAACTCCTTGGGATTCGCGAATACCCCCGTCAGTCTAACCGGGCAGAGCGCCGCAATGAGTTCGTGTTATGCTCCCGCCATCACAGTCATCCCCGCATCATGCGCCTGACTAGGGATTTAGCCTGTTTGCGCTGGGGGCTTTTCGTTGAGGAGGGCCGGTGTATCCCGCCGAGAGACACAAGTGGCTCATCAACATCGCCCGTGAGACCGGTCGGGTGTCGGTGTCTGATGCGTCAGCCTCCCTGGGGGTCGTCCCGGAGACCATTCGGCGCGATCTCGATCAACTGTGCACCCAGAAGATGCTGAGACGCGTCCACGGTGGCGCCATCCCGATCGAGTTCGACCTGCTGGGAGATCAACCCCTCGACACCCGTGATTCCTCCGCGGTGAGCCAGAAGGAGCAGATAGCCAGGGCTGCGCTGCCCCACCTGCCGGCTGACAACGGATCGATCATCCTCGACGCTGGATCGACGACCGGTCGACTCGCGGCGATCATACCTCCCACAAGGCGCTTCACCGTTTTCACCAACTCATCACCGATCGCCAGCGCCATGGCAACCCACAGTGCATGCGACGTCCACCTACTGGGCGGGCGCCTGCGCCCGACCACTCAGGCCACCGTCGGGAATGTCGATGCCATTTCACGGCTGCGTGTTGACGTCGCCTTCATGGGCACCAACGGCATCTCCCTGGACCATGGTCTCTCCACCCCCGACGCCGATGAGGTCGCAACAAAGACAGCGATGATCGCAAGCGCCCACCACGTCGTCGTGTTGGCCGACTCCCGGAAGATGGGGGCAGAGTCAACGATGAGGTTCGCGGAGTTGGGTGACGTGGACGTCATCATCACCGACTCCGGGGTAACCCCACACCAGGTTGAGATGCTGCAGAAGTCTGGCGTCGAGATCGTCATCGCCTGAGGTCGGCCGCAGCCAGGACCATTTCAGTCTCCCCGGTCACTGCGCACGCTTCCCCCGGCACGCACTTCCACCGTGTGTGGTGTTTAGGTTGCTGACGTCAGCACGTGCAACCACAGGTGGCAGCAACCCCATTCATAAGACCGATCACCACACCGACGCCTGTCGCCGGATCAGCCCGTCAAACAGTCACCCCGAGGCATCGCGGCGCCCCGCATCACCAAATGTCCGTTTTAGTGTTTTATTGTTGCTTTTCCAGCTTTTATGTTTTAGAGTGTCACACATCCCAACATTGAAGGGTCGCTCATACCTGAGGGACCGTTGGGAAAAGCGACGAAGGAGTCCCCCGTGATCGTCACAGTCACCCTCAACCCGAGCATCGACCGCACTGCATCCCTGCCTGGGCCGCTGCAACGCGGCCAGGTGAACCGACTCGGCAATTCCACTGAGGTCTCCGCTGGCAAGGGAGTCAACATTTCCCGAGTCCTCTGCGGAGCTGGGGTCGACACCTGTGCCGTCGTACCGGCCGGAACCAAGGACCGGCTTGTCACCGGCCTCGCCAATGACAAGATCCCACACATCGCCGTCCCGATCTCGACGCCAGCGAGGACCAACCTCACCATCACCGAACCCGACGGCACCACAACCAAGATCAACCACCCCGGAGCCGCACTCACCACCGCCGAACTGACCGCCGTCGAGGAGATCATCCTCGAGACGTCGACCGACGCTGAATGGGTCGTCCTGTCCGGGTCTCTCCCTCCCGGCGTCCCTTCGGACTGGTACACCACCATGACCCGTCGGCTGCACGAAACCGGCGTCAAGGTCGCTGTCGACACCTCTGACAAGCCCCTGCAAGAGCTGTCCGGGAAACTCCCCGAGTCAGCTCCCGAACTCGTCAAGCCCAACTCCGTCGAGCTTGGTCAGCTCTGTGGGATCGACGGCAACTCCCTGGAGTCCGCCGCCGAGCAGGGCCATTTCGACGACGTCGTCGCTGCCGCCCGACGTCTTCGCGGCATCACCGAGGTGTTGGTCACCCTCGGCGGGGCGGGGGCCCTACTCGTCACCGAGACCGATGCCTGGCACGCCTGGCCCGAACCAGTCGAGGTGAGATCGACCGTTGGCGCCGGGGACTCCTCCCTGGCCGGATTTCTGCTGGCCCGTACCCGCGGCGACCAACCCGAGAACTGCCTGCGCACCGCCGTTGCCTGGGGCACGGCCGCCGCAGCCCTCCCGGGGTCGACCATGCCGACCCCTGCCCAGGCCGACGCCATCCACGTCAGCCTCACCCATCTGTGAGATCGGAGAACCGATGAACGCCCCTCTCATCATCCCGGAACTGGTATCCCTCGACGCTGACCTGGGCTCGACCAAGGCCGAGGTCATCACCTCGGTCGCCGGAATCATCGCCAGGGCCGGACGCGCCGACGCCCGCGGCCTGACCCATGACGCCCTGGATCGTGAGTCCAAGAGCCCGACCGGAATGCCCGGTGGATTCGCTATCCCTCACTGCCGCTCCGCCGCAGTCTCCCAGCCCTCACTCGGCTTCGCCCGGCTGTCTCCCACAGTTGACTTCAACGGACCTGACGGCCCTGCTGACCTCGTCTTCATGATCGCTGCCGCCGAGAACGGTGGTGCCGACCACATGAAGCTCCTCACGAAGCTGGCTCGCGCCCTCGTCAAGCCCGAATTCGTCGAGCAACTGCGCCAGGCCCCCGACGCTCAGACGGTCGTCGACCTCATCGGCGGGGTCGTCGAACCAAAGGAGGACGCGCCTGTACCGGCAACCACCACCGCCGCCGCGACAGACGCGACAGCTCCCGAACAGACACCCACCACCCACATCGTCGCCATCACAGCTTGTCCGACCGGCATCGCCCACACCTACATGGCCGCCGACTACCTCACGGCCGCGGGTAAGAAGATGGGTGTTGACGTCAAGGTCGAGCCCCAAGGTTCCACCGCTACCGAGCCCCTCGACGCATCCGACATCGAGGCCGCTGATGCCGTCATCTTCGCCACTGACGTCGGCGTCAAGGGCCGGGAGCGATTCGTCGGCAAGCCGGTCATCGAGTCAGGGGTGAAGCGTGCCGTCAACGAGCCCGAGAAGATGGTCGCCGAGGCCGTCGCGGCAGCCAAGGATCCGCACGCGCACCGTGTTCCGGCGGGCCACGGCGAACACCAGGAGCCCGAGCAGGCCGGTTCCCGGATCGGCTGGGGCAAGCGCATCCAGCAAGCCCTCATGACCGGGGTGTCCTACATGATCCCGTTCGTCGCGGCAGGTGGTCTGCTCATCGCCCTGGGATTCCTCTTCGGCGGGTACGAGATCGCCAAGGACGGCATGGACATCGCCCTCCACAACACCTTCAACAACCTTCCGGCGCCTACCGCTCATGCCCTGGGTGGATCGGCCACCATGACCTACATCGGCGCGGTCCTCTTTGCCGTCGGCCAGGCGGCTTTCGGCTTCCTGCTTCCCGCGCTCGCCGGCTACATCGGTTTCGGTCTGGCTGATCGTCCCGGCATCGCCCCGGGGTTCGTGGCTGGTGCCGTCGCCGGAGTTACCGGGGCCGGATTCATCGGCGCCATCGTCGGTGGTCTGTTGGGTGGCCTGGTTGCCTACTGGTTCACCCGTCTCAACCCGCCCCGCTGGCTGCGTGGTCTCATGCCGGTCGTCATCATCCCGCTCGTCGGATCCCTCATTGCCGGTGGCCTCATGTACGTGGTCCTCGGTCGACCGCTGGCCGCCCTCACCAACGCCCTCAATAATTGGCTGGGTGGTATGAGCGGAGCATCGGCTGTCATCCTCGGAATCATCCTGGGCCTCATGATGTGCTCCGACCTGGGCGGCCCCATCAACAAGGCTGCCTACCTCTTCGCGACGACGAACCTCGCCGTCACCAATGTCGGATCCCTCAAGGTGATGGCCGCCGTCATGGCAGCCGGGATGGTCCCGCCCCTGGCGATGGCCCTGTCGACGACTCTGCGTCCGAACCTCTACCAACCGGCAGAGCGCGAGAACGGCACCGCTGCCTGGTTGCTGGGTGCCTCGTTCATCTCCGAAGGTGCCATCCCCTTCGCAGCTGCTGACCCACTGCGCGTCATCCCCTCGATGATGGCCGGCGGAGCCGTCACCGGGGCCCTGTCGATGGCGCTGGGTGCTGCGTCCAAGGCTCCCCACGGCGGTATCTTCGTCTTCTTCGCCATTGACCGGGTCTGGGCCTTCATCCTGGCCATCGTCGTCGGCACCATCGTGGCAGCCTTGCTCGTGACCATCTTCAAGGCCTCAGCCAAGCGCAAGGCCGAGGCCACCGCCTGAAATTTCCACGCCAAAACACACAACCCTGAAAGGGACACCATCATGGCCAGCAGAATCGTCAAAGTCGGATCCTCCGTCGGGCTTCACGCCCGTCCCGCCGCAGTCATCTCCCAGGAAGCTGCCAAACTCGGCTCCACCGTCACCCTGGCCGCAGAAGGAGGCGAGCCGATCGACGCCAAATCCGTGCTGCTCATCATGACCCTCGGTGCTGGCGCGGGCGATCCCGTCACGGTCGCCGGTGGCAACGAGGATGACGTCAACACCATCGCTGATCTCATCGAGTCCGACCTCGACGCCTGATCCCGCTCCACGCACGACGAGGGCCGCTGTCATGACGACAGCGGCCCTCGCCCATCTCCACGTGGACCCGAAAGTCGTCAGAACGTCGCCACCGACCCGGAATCAACACGGTAGTTCGACCCATTGACGAAGGAGGCCTTGTCGGAACACAGGAATGCGATGACGGCAGCCACCTCCTCGGGCTCTCCGTGGCGCTTGAGCTCCATGTAGGGGCGCTCCTCGTCGAGGAAGGACTCGATGGCGTCGTCGAAGCTGACGCCACGTTCCTCGGACCGCTTGTTCATCATGGCGTCGGTCATCGGGGTGTGGATGAAGGCCGGGGAGACAGCGTTGACGAGCAGCCCCTCCCGGGCGTAGGTGCGCGACAGCCCCTTGGCCAAGGCCAACACACCGGCTTTGGCGGCGCAGTACGGGATCTCGTCGTCATAGGGCTGGACGCCATCCTCGGAAGCCAGCAGCACGACACGACCCCACCCGCCGGTACGCAGGTCGGCGATGAACTCCCGCAGCACCCGCACCGGGCCCATGAGGTCGATGTCGAGGGTGGAGAGCCAGCCCTCCTCGTCGATCTCGTGGAACTTTCCCTGGGCGCCGGTGACCCCGGCTGACTGGACGAGGATGTCGATCGGCCCGAAGGCCTCCTTCACCTGTTGGTGGAGCTCGGCCAAGGAGTCGGCGTCGGTGACGTCAGCCGGGAAGGCGACGAGACGGTCCTCGGCCGCGTCGAGGCCCTTCGCGGCCTTGGTGAGCTCGTCGGCGTCAAGGTCGGTGACGGCAACCTTCGCTCCCTCCGCAAGGAGGAGTTTCGCGGTGTTCCAACCGATGCCCGAATCGGCACCGGTGATGAGGGCTACCCGCCCGTTGAGTCCGAGATCCATGATGTTGTCTCCTGTGGTAGAAGTCAGTTGATGGCGTCCGAGAGGTCCTCGGGCGGGTCGGCAAGCACCTTGACGGCCTCGTCGGTTCGCCCAGGCAGGTTCCACAGCAGGACGCCGACCGGCTTTCCGTCCTTGAGGTAGTAGACGACCTGGCCGTCCCCGACCTCCACCGAGGTGGTCTGAAGGCTGGCGTCGAGAGCGCCAACGGCCTCCCAGCGAACCCCGAACACCTGCGAGTACATCATCGGGGTGTGGGCGTAGGGGGTGTCCGAACCGGCCATCGAGCGGCCCGCTGCCTTGCCCATCATGGTGGCGTTGTCGACGTGCTCGACGCGGGTGCGGCCCAGCACCGAGTCCGGGTAGTTCGCGATGTCGCCAGCTGCCCAGATGGCGGGGTCGTCGGTGCGCAGGTACTCGTCGACGACCACGCCGTTGTCGACGGTGAGACCGGCGTCCTCGGCCAGGTTGGTGACGGGAGTCGCCCCCAGACCGGCGACGACGTCGTCAGCCTCGAGGATGATGCCGTCGTCCAGGGTGACCTCGGCGTTCTCGTGCTTGCGCACCGAGGAGACACGATGCCCGGTGACGAGGTGGACTCCGGCATCGGCGAAGAGCTTCTGGTACTCCGACGCGATTTGGGCCGGGAACTGGGAACCGCCCAGGATCGGGTCGGGTGTGACGAGGCTGACCTCGCAGCCCTGCTGGACGAGGGCGGCGGCGAGCTCAGCGACGATGTATCCGCCACCGATGATCACCAAATGATGACCAGGCTGGGCCAGGGCACGCAGTTTCTGGTAGTCACGAGCGGATCGGAAGTAGAGAACGGCGTCTCCGTCATCGTCGATGCGCGACGGGGTCAGGCCGGTGACGAGCAGCAGTTTCTGGTAGCCGAAAACCTGACCTGAACCGACCAGAACGGTCTTCGCATCGCGATCGATGCTGAGGACCTCGGTGTCGAGGCGCAACTCGGCACCGGTGTCGGAGGCAGTGGCGAGGTCGGTCTTGTCCCAGGTGAACTCGGGATCCGTCCACAGCTTCTTGCTGAGGGCAGGGCGGGGGTACGGCGAATCAACGTCGGCGCTGAGGATGGCGATCGACCCGTCCTTGTCAATCTCGCGGATGCCGTGGGCGGCTGAGTCGGCGGCCATCCCGCCACCGACGATGAGGTACTGGTACGTCGTCATGTGTGCTCCCAAGGTTGGGTTCATCGTCGAAACGATGCGTACACAAACCACGTTAATCAGCCCTCAGCGTCCCTTCGAGGGTTCACGGCTGGCTTTCGCACCGAGCCAAGACGCTGGTGGAAGATCGGGTTCTGAACCCGTCGACTGCCACCTGGGATAGCACCAGGAGCTGTCAGCAACCCGATCACCACACACGGTGAAAGTACCTCTGCCAAGGTGTCTCTGACACAGAACCGGGTCGACACGGACCACCAACACGACGTGGGACCCGCCCCACCGGACGGGCCCCACCGACGAATCAGTAGCTTTCAGATTCAGTGGCCTTCAGATTCCGGGGTGACCCCGGCATCCTCGTGGCACACCTGATCGACGTCCTCCATCTTCGACTGGGTCCACGGGGCGATGGCGAAGAGCACGACCGCGACGACGATCGTCACGATGCCCAGACCGTAGTAGAACACCACGTCACCAAGATTCTTCGTGCGCTCGATCGTCACCGATGCCAGGCCCTGACCGCAGGCCGCAGCCAGCAACCACAGAGTCATGTTCTGGGATGCGAACTTCTTCGGGGCCAGCTTGGTGGCCGTCGAGAGGCCAATCGGGTTCATGAACAACTCGGCGACGGTCTGAATGACGAAGACGACGGCCAGGAACCACCACGGCGCGAGCTTGTCCCCGCCTGGCCAGCTCTGGAAGCCGAATCCCATCATGAGGGCGGTCAGCCCGATGATGAACACCGAGATCGCGAACTTCTGCGGGGTGTTGGGGAACTTCCCCTCCCGCTTCCGGAACCACATGCCCAACAGACCGGCAAGGATGAGCACGGCAGCCGGGTTGATCATCTGGTACTGCTCCGGCTTGAGAAGGGCGGAACCGGCGATGTGACCGTCGGTGTTGGCCTTGGCGAAGGTGGCCATCTTCCCGGCTGCCTGCTCGAAGATCATGACGAAGAGCACCTGCCCCACCCACAGCGGGACGAAGGCCCACAGGTGACCACGCTCCCGCTCAGTGACCTTCGAGGAGCGGAACATCGTCAAGAAGTACCCCAGAGCCGTCACGGTGGCGAAGGTGAACAGCGAGTAGGCGATAGCCGAGGTCCATTCACCCAGCAACGCCTTGAACCCGATGACGAGCACAGCACCAATCGCGATGATTCCCAGGGTCTTGAGCACCATCCGTCGCCCCTCACCCGGGGCGAGCGGATTGGGAATGTCAAAGGCGAAGTCGCGCAGCTTGGAACGACCATGGACGAAGGCCACGAGGGCCAGGGCCATACCGATGGCTGCCGCGATGAATCCGACGTGGTACCCGTAGTGGTCCTTGAGCAGACCGGTGATGAGCGGAGCGATGAGGGAGCCGATGTTGATCGACATGTAGAAGTACAGGAAGCCTTGGTCACGACGCGGATCGCCATCGTCATAGAGGCCACCGACGACCGTCGACAGATTCGGCTTGATGAAACCGGTACCGATGGCGATGCAGACAAGGCCGATCCACGACGTCACCACCTGAGGTATCGCCAAGATGACGTGACCGGTCATGATGATGAGACCGCCCCACAGGGTGGAGACCCACGGCCCGAGGATCCGGTCGGCGAAGATGCCGCCGGGAATCGTCATGAGCAGCACCGCAGCGCCATAGGAGGCCATCACCACCTGACCGGCATTGACCGGCAGCCCGAGGCCGCCATTCGCCAAGGTGTCGGTGATGAAGTAGACGAGGATGGCCCGCATCCCGAACCAGGAGAATCGCTCCCACATCTCGACCTGGAGCATCCACGGCAGTCCGCCCGGATGTCCGAGGAATGACTTGTCGTCGCGTGAGGGGCCGGTCACCAAGTGCTTGGGTCTGAACCCCCTCGCCCTTCCAACTGCGGTAACGCCTTCGGCATCGGCGGCGAGCGGCTCGAGGGACATCTAATCCTTTCCTTTCCCCATGGTCCGGGAATGACGAATCCGTCCGGACGGCGGGTTCAAAACCTCCCCGGCAACCCCGAAAACTACCTGCCCGGGCGCGGCATCGACATCCATGACCTGGCGACGTCATCGTCACTAATATGGATTGACGACGGATTCAGGCTAGTACTGTAGCCGTACCATCCGCTGACTCGCCCCGGAAAAAATCACGGCTGAGCGCACAATTTCCCGCCCGAATCAGTGGTCGACGGGCACTTCCTCGCGGTCATCCTTCCCCGTGGTCGTCACGAGCCGGCAGACGACCAGCGTGAAGAACCACCAGAACAGCGCGATCGGGAAGTTCTTGATGAGGTAGGTGTCCATCAGGAAGGCCGGGATCGTCGCGAGCACCCCGAGGCACAGCACCGGGAAGTGTCCGCGAATCCCCTTGATGCACACCGCGATGACGGTGCCCAGGGAGACCAGCAGCAGGGCGAGGCCAATCGCCCCGAGCTCCCCCAGCACCTGGGCGACCAGGCTGTGAGCGTGCGGAAGACTGTAGCCGTACAGGGTCTGGCGCATCCCATGGGAGGACCCGGGCATGAAAGTGGACTCAAGGACGAACCACGGCCAGATGGTCCCATAGCCGGTTCCCATCAGGAAACGACCCGGTGACTCGAGGACGACGCGTCCCGCCAAGGCCCAGGTCCTCGCCCTCGCCGGATCCACCAGAGACCCCGTCCGCACCGTTGAGACGAACCAAATGGCAACTCCGGCCACCACTATCCCCAGGACCGCGAGGATGGTCCATTGCTCACGGCTTCTCCTGCGGTGAGAGCGTCCGAGGAGAACCAGACCGAGGATGAACAGGGCCAGGCAGATAATCCCGGCACGGGACCCGGACGCCGCCAAGCAGGCCAGGTGGCTGACGACGGCCACGCTCGAGAGGATCCGGTGACGGTTCCGGATGACGGCGTCGACTGCGACGGCCCCGGCGAGGATCAGCAACACGTGACAGATCGCGGCCCCACCGAGCTTGGTGGCAACCCGCCATCCCGTCGTATGACCTGCTGAGTACTCGTTGACGAGCCCAATTGGGTTCGCGATCGCCATCAGAACGGACAGTCTCCACAGCGCTCCCTCGAGGTTCTCCACCGCGATGAGTCGGCAGGCGAAGACAGCGACGAGAATCGTCATCGTCGCCTCGGCCAGGGGCACGACGAGGGCATAGAGCGGCAGGCCCCTGACGACCCCCATGGAATAGTCATAGACGACATGGTCATGGAAGGGGATCGAGGCCGCAGCCCAGGCCAGCAGCGCCAGGAAACTGCACGCCACGATGGTGAGGGGACGGGACCACTCCCGCGGAGTCGGTACCCCCCGTGCATCCCTGACGATGCACAACACTTCCAGCACCACGGCAGCTACCGCGAAGAGCGGGAGCATCAGCGGGCACGCGCCATTGTCGAAAAGTGGCTGGGCCACTGTGACATAGGTACACGTGAGGAAAAGACATGCGACGACAACCTCGGCCGCCCCGCTGAACCACTGGGCGGGGTCTACCGAGCGCGATGCCACGGCCCGCAGGCCGGCAGGGAATTCGTGGAGACCAAAGATGCCAGCCATCCTACCCTCGAGGCCGGTGGTGACTCGGCCGCTCGACCCAGGCCGAACGCGTCGGTGAACGCAATCGGGCCGGGCCTCGACGGCCCGGCCCGATCATGACCGATGTATCAGGAGATCTTGACGAACTCCCCGGAGGCGGCGGAGTTGATCATCGCCTCGCAGACCTGGACAACCTTGGCGCCCTGAGTCATCGTCACGATGTCGGATCCCTTACCCAGCACAGCGTCACGGAAGTTCTCGTGCTCGGTGCGCAGCGGCTCGGGCTTCGGGATCGCGAACCTGGTGACGTCACCCTCGGCAACGCCACGGAAGTTGGCGATGTCGTCCCACACCGTCGCAACCTTGGCGTTGGAGTAGAAGGTGAGGTCAGCGGTCAGGGTGTCCGCGATGAACATGCCCTTCTCGCCGGTCACGAAGGTACGACGCTCCTTGGTCGGGGTCAGCCAGTTGACGAGGTGGTTGCTCATGAGCCCACCGGAGAGCTGGCAGGTCGCCGAGACCATGTCCTCGTAATCCCGGCCAGCCTTGAACATGGTGCGGGCGGCAACCAGCTCGAACTCACGCTGGGTGACCCAGGCGGTGAGGTCGATGTCGTGGCTGGCGAGGTCCTTGACGACGCCGACGTCGGCGATACGGGCCGGGAACGGACCCTGACGACGGGTGGCCACTTGGTAGAGGTCACCGAGGTCGCCGTTCTCCAGACGCTTGCGCAGCGACTGCAGGGCCGGGTTGTACCGCTCGATGTGACCGACGGCACCGATGAGACCCTTGCTCTCGAAGGCCTTGGCCAGACGGGTGGCGGCGGCGGTGTCGTAGGCCAGCGGCTTCTCGATGAGGGCGTGAACCCCCGCCTCGGCCAGCTTGAGACCGATCTCCTCGTGGAACTTGGTCGGGGCCGCGACGACGCAGTAGTCGACTCCAGCCTCGATGACCGCGTCGACGTCGGGCAGGACGGGCAGGTCACCGGCGACCCCGAACGGGTCCTTGCCGGAGGCGTCCGCAATCGCGACCAGGTCGACGCCGTCGATGGCGCGCAGGTTGCGGACGTGGTTCTTGCCCATCGAGCCGATACCGACCATGCCGGCACGCAGGTTCGCCATCAGGCACCTGCCTTCGCGCAAGCGTTGACAGCGGCGACGATGCGCTCGAGGTCGGCCTGGGACAGCGAGGGGTGAACCGGCAGCGAGACGCACTCTGCGGCAACCTTCTCGGTGTTCGGCAGCTCGAGGCCAGGGGCATACGGGGCCAGCGAGGGCAGACGGTGGTTCGGAATCGGGTAGTAGACCCCCGAGCCGACCTGGTGCTCCTCCTTGAGGGCGGTGACGAAGCGGTCGCGCTCCTCGCCGGTGGCTCCCTCGAGACGGATCGTGTACTGGTGGTACACGTGCACGTAGCTCTCGGGAACGACCGGGGTGACGGCCTCGGTGATGTTCTTCGACAGGAAGGCCGCGTTCTCCTGACGGGTCTTCGTCCAGCCGGCCAGCTTGGTGAGCTGAACACGACCGATGGAGGCGTGAATGTCGGTCATGCGGTTGTTGAGGCCGACGTACTCGTTGGCGTAACGCTTCTCCATGCCCTGGTTGCGGAGCATGGCAGCCTCGCGTGCGACCTCCGGGTCGGAGGTGGTAATCATGCCACCCTCACCCGAGGTCATGTTCTTGGTCGGGTAGAAAGAGAAGGCGCCGAAGGTACCGAAGGTACCGACGTGCTTGCCGTCGATGCTGGCGGCGTGAGCCTGGGCGCAGTCCTCGAAGACCCTGAGGCCGTGCTTCTCGGCGATCTTGAGGATCTCAGGCATGTTGGCCGGCAGTCCGTAGAGGTGCACCGGCATGATCGCGGCAGTCTTGTCGGTGATGGAGGCCTCGATGGAGACCGGATCCAGGTTGAAGGTCACCGGGTCGACGTCGGCGAAGACCGGCTTGGCGCCGGACAGGGCGACGGAGTTGCCGGTGGCGGCGAAGGTGAAGGAAGGAACGATGACCTCGTCACCCTCACCAATGCCGGAGGCCAGCAGACCGATGTGCAGGGCCGAGGTGCCCGAGTTGACGGCCACGCAGTGGACCCCGTCGACGACCTGGGAGGAGAACTCCTCCTCGAAGGCGTGGACCTGGGGGCCCTGGGCGACCATGCCGGAGGCGATGACCTCGTCGACGGCCTTGCGCTCGTCATCACCGAGGATCGGCTTGGCAGGTGGAATGAACTGGGCAGTCACGTTGAAAGCTCCTAACTGTTCGGACACGATGTCCGGTTTGTGGGCGCCGTGGCACCCACAAAAGGGGGACTTGGGTTGGGGGACGACGACCTCAGGCCTGCTCGCCCTCGCTGACGAGAGTCAGCGTGTCGGTCTCGGGATCCTCGACGAACCGGTCCCCGGTTCGCGAGTCGATCCACTTGTTCTCACCGTCGGGATCCAGCGGGAAGCCGGAACGACCCACCCACTTGACTCGACGAGCTGGTACACCAGCCACCAGGGCATAGGCCGGGACATCCTTGGTGACGACCGATCCGGCCGCCACCGTGGCCCACTCACCGATGGTGACGGGGGCGACGCACACAGAGCGGGCGCCGATGGCGCAACCGCGCTTGCAGGTCACGCCCACCTGCTCCCAGTCGTCAGCCGACTTGAGGGAGCCGTCGGGGTTGATGGCGCGGGGGAAGTGGTCATTGGTGAGGACCACCGCCGGACCGATGAAGACCCCGTCCTCCAGCTCCGCCGGCTCGTAGACCAGCGCGTAATTCTGAATCTTGCAGTTGTCGCCGACGCGGACGCCCTCGCCGATGTAGGCACCACGGCCCACCACGACGTTGCGTCCGAGGACAGCTTCGCTGCGGACTTGGGAGAGGTGCCAGATCGACGAACCGTCGCCGATGGTCACACCGTCGTCCAGATCGGCGGTGTCGATGATCCGTGGTTCACCCATGTGGGACGCCTTTCATGCCGGTTGCATCGGGTCCAGCGTACTCGCGCCCAGGACAAGACGCCGACAGGGCCGCTCTCAGGAGGCCGAACACGCCACAGGACATTGGCCCTCAGATGTGGAAGGGGCTCACTTCTGGCCGGCAGAGATGGCTCGAGCCAGAACTCGGCGTCGACGGGGAAGCCGCCGGTCGTCGACATGGTACTTCGCAGATCTGCGTGGAGAGAGGCTGGTCCTGAGCAGGTACTGGCACCACAGCGCAATGGTGGCCATCTGGCACCAGACCGCCGGGGCCTTGAGGTACGAACTGTTGGCCATGGCCAGCACCGGGCAGAGGAGCAGGCTCACGCCCACCGCCTGCAGCAGGATCGTCTCGGTGTAGCCGGGATGCCCCCCGGCGCGGCGAATGGCTGCGATGAGAGCGGCCAGCGCCAGCGCGACCAGGATGACGCCGACCAGGAGGCCGTACCCCACGAAGACCTCGGTGAAACCGTTGTGCGGATCGATGGCGCCGTAGGTCCGCCACGGCGCGGCGGTCACTTCCACCGTGTACCGACCCGGTCCGATGCCGACGCCCTTGGTGTTCACGAACAGCCATCCGGCGTTCTGGTACAGGTGCAGACGGGTCTGACCGGAATTCGAGTTGAGGTTGACGATGAAGGTGTTGTAAGCGTCGATGAGTTGGGGAATCATCCCGGCGGCAATGACGAAAATGGCACCCACGCACACCCCGATGGCTGCGATCATCGTCAGAACTCGAGAGCGCACGCACATCCAGGCCAACAGCACCAGACAGGCTGCCATGCAGAGTCTTGACCCGGTGAACCAGGTCACCGGCGCCACGAGGAGAGCGACGATGAAGTACGTCCACTTCAGCCAGCCCTTCTCGAGCTGCCATCCGACGATGAGGGCAACCATGCCGGCAGTGATGAAGTAGGCAAAGAGGTTGGGATTGACCATGAAGGAGGCGATGTCGGTCGCCGTCCTGCGGACATAGGCCGAGGCACCCAACCGGTAGTTGGGCATGTGTTTTCCTGTGGCAATCTCGAACAAGCCGGGCAGGATCGCGATGATGACGCCGCCGAGCCAGGCCCGGCACATGAGGATGATCCAGGACAGCCCGTGGCCGACGAGGGTCAGGGAAATCATCGTCAACAGGCCGACGAGAACTCCCAGAATCTCCTTGAGGCCCTCAGCATCCCTCATGAGGAACAAGCCCATCGCGATCCAGAACATGCCGACGGCGATGAGGACCTGGGAGACGATCTCCACCCGTGGGCGCGCCGCCAGAGCGGCCAGTACCAGGACGACGACCAGCAACCGCACCGGAGGCAGACCGGCGATGGTGATCGTCGAGGCCCATGCCGACGCGAAGGGCAACAAGATGAGGAAGAACTTCACGAACCACATTGCGACCCGGGAAGGCTGGGAGCTCGGAAGATCGGCCCGCTGTGCCAGCGTTGTCATGCCTGCGCCACCGTCACCATTCGGTCGACGAAGACGTCGAAGTTGTGGTCGGCGTCGTACTTCTCGGCCACCAAACGGGCCACCTCCTGACGAGTCCGGTCGGACTTGGCGTCATCCATCCGCGCCGCGATGAACTCGGCCACCTCTGACGCTGATGGATCGGACGGCATCAGCCAGTCCGGAGGAAGGATCTCACGAACCCCGCCCACATCGGTACCGATGACCGGTACGCCGCGCACCATCGCCTCCATCATGGACACTGGGATGCCCTCCGAGGAGCTGGTGTTGACCAGGACGTCGGCCTGGTGGGTGCGATACCAGGCGAAGAGCTCGTCGTGTCCGAGCTGGCCCAGCCATTCCACCTCGACCCCACGAGGCTGGAGTTTCTCGGAAACTCGGGCAGCAAGCTCGTCATGGAGACGCCCCTCACCAGCGTGAACCCAGCGCAGGGTGGTTGATCCGCATCGCTGGGACAGTTCCGCCAGAGAATCGATGAGCAGGTCGAGCCGCTTGAAGGGGGTCATGGTGCTGACGGAGAAGACGGTGAAGACGCCGTCCGGGCTGGGCCGGCACCACTCCTCGCGCGAGGGGATGTCGACACCCAACCGGCTAACGACCACGTTATTCTCATCAAAACCATAGCGATCAACACAGAACTCGGCGCCATCGGCCGCGATCGGGGCCAGCAGGTCGACCTCGTCAACGATCTGGCGCACCGCGGGATGATGGCGCAGGGGGTGACGATCCTCGTAGATGTCGGCGTTGTGAGCCCGAGACGCCACACGGCGCACTACCCCCTGCTTCTTCGCCAACGCAGCACCCACTGTCGAGACGGCCAGCCAGTAGGTGTAGACGAGATCGATCCCGCCGTGTTCTCTCGACAGTTCGGCCAGGGTGCGTCGGACCATGGTGATCTGGGCACAGGACCGCAGGGCGAAGACGAAGCGAGAACGGTTCAGACGGCCCAAACTGGCGAGATCGCGAATTTCTCGCCAGAAAACGCCGGACGTCAGGGCATCGAGAACTGACAGCACACGTCCTTCATGGCTTCCCCACTTCTTCACCAGGCGGGTGTCGAGGGTGACACCTGCAGGAAGATCACGGGGCTGGACATTCGGTGTGTCGTTCTTCTCCGGCAGGATCACCATGTCGATGCCGCGACCCGCCCAGTGAGGCAATTCCGCGACAATGAACTGCTCGGCAGATCCGTAGGGAAACCGGGACGTCACCAGGACGACCAGCGGCGTGTCATGGTGTCGGCTGGTTGCCTGGCCCGAAACTCCCTGGGAAGGGCGGCCATGGCGAACCCGCTGCGCAAGCCAATGTTGTGCGCGTCCCAACACGCCAGACAGTGCGCCTGATCGTTGCATGGCTGATGCTCCTCAGTTGTCCTACGGGCTATGGTTGTTCCAGCCTATACACACCTCCACCCCTGACAGATCGGTTGTTGGATGCAGCTACGTACAGTGTTCCGGAACGCGCGCCATTTCCTGGCCTCATCGGCGATTACCGCCGTCATCGTCGCAGTGGTCGCCGGGGTCGGCCACTACGCCATGTCCCATGCGAGCTACGAGGCCGAGGCCGACGTCTTGTTCACGTCAGAAGCCTTTAACACCTTCCAGAATCCGGCGGCGGCCTCGGAATACACCACCCATCTCGTCACCTCTTATGCCGACTACCTCAGTTCGGCCGCGGTGCTGGAGCCCCTCGGTGCCAGCCTGGACCCCCAGGTGTCGTCAAAGTCGTTGGAACAGGCGATCAAGGTGACCCCTTCCCCGATGTTCCTGCAGATCATCTACTCCGGCGACGATGAGGACGACACCAAGAGGATCGTCGACACCATGGTCACGGACCTCAAGAAGGCTGTCTCCCAGGTGCCGCATGCCAGCAACAACAAGCCGGTGCTGTCCATCTCCAAGGCGACCGTCATCACCTCCCCGGTGCGGGGAAGTGAACGCTCCGTCACCAAGAGCATCATCGTCGGTGTGCTCATCGGCATCCTCGTCGGTCTCATCTACCTCTTCGTCCGAGCCATCCTGAACACCAGGATTCGCACTCCGGAGAACGTCGCCGAGGTTGTCGATTCCTCGGTTCTGGGCCGAGTCTCGGCATCCCCGACGACCAGCGAGATCACCCCGCTGGCCCACAACATCTCCTTCATGCCGGCCCGTGACGGCATCCGTACCGTCTCCTTGTGCCCCAGCTCAGAGCGCACCCAGGCCGGAGCGATTGCCGCGGCTGTCGCCGGCAGCCTGGCCCGCACCGGTACGAGGACGGTGCTCGTCGACGCCGATCTGGCCCATGGCAGCGCAACCCAGGCACGCGGCCTCGACCGTTCCACCGCTGGGCTGTCTGATCTGCTCGCCGGTCGCGCTCATGAGGCTGACGTCCTCGTCACCGGCAAGGGTGACGAGGCCGACTTCATCCCGGCCGGAACGGCCACCGACAACGGCGGCGAGTTGCTCGGCGGTGAGGCGCTGACGGCCCTGCTGCACGAGCTGGGCTCCCGCTACGACACCGTGATCGTCAACGCCTCTGCAGGGTTCGAGGCCTCTGACTCCCTCACGGTTGCGTCCAAGACCGCCTCGACGATCGTTGTCGTGGGCGAGGGAGTGACCTCACGGCGCGAACTCAGCGATCACCTCGAACTGCTGTCGATGTGCCACGCTCACCTGGACGGTGTGGTTCTGGCTCGCAAGAAGTAAGCGCTTCTGGAAGACCTCTTGAGTGACGGTTGCCGGTTTCCGGCAACCGTCACTTTCCTTGTCCCGAGAGGATCGTCTCATCAGAGGGCCGCGGTCAGGAGCTGCCGTCGCGACGTCGTACAGCCTCAATCAGTACTACTCGGAGTGTCCGCTGCCTGATTCACCAGGGCATGATTCAACAGTGCCGGGGCTTTCCAGCGAGGCTGCCACCGGACCAACCCGTTCTCCATCACAGCCGCGAGAGGCCAGCACACAACCAGCAATGAGCCACCACCACGTCGAGACGGCGAAGTTCTTCAGCAGATAGGTGTCGAAGACCCAGGCGGCCGTGGTGGCAGCCAGAACCATCGAGGTCACCGCCCAGGCCGAGCGACGACGCACATCATGCCAGGCATTGGCCCACACCAGGACGACAGACGCACACAGCACCAGGAACATCAGGATGCCCAACTCCGTGAGCACCGCGACGAAGACTGAGTGGGCAGAATTGAGGGCACTCCCGAACGGAGTGCCGATGATGCCGGCCCCCGGAGCCGCAATGAACTTGTCCTCGATGGAATACCACGGGAAGACCCGACCGGATCCCACGCCGAGAAACAGGTACGTCCAGGAGCCGGAGACCGCATTCCATCCGACCGAAGCGGCATGAAGACGAGCAGGGGAGGCCCACGTGGCCAGACGTTGCAGGGCGGGTACACAGATGACGAGGGCGGCCAACATCGCCGCTCCGGCCGCCGCAAGACCCCCCACGATGCGGGGATGGTATCGTCCCCAGGCTGCCAACGCCCAGGCACCGAAGATGAACAGCACGATGAGGGCGGCACGGGAACCGGTGGCGATCGTCATGCCGACGGCAAGACATCCCACCATGGCCAGGGCGAGCCGTCGCGGACGCGTGCGAGTCACCCTCGAGGCGTCGAAGAAGACACCGGCTGCCAGGAGGATCGCGACGTGAAGAACCGCCGAGCCTCCCATCGCGCTGGCAAGCCTGGGACTGCGGTGGATGGACGCCTGAACCGGCCAGTCCACGAGAGCTCCGAGAAGCACCGCGGTGGACCCTCCGAGGGCGGCCAGTCGGCGAGCAGGGCGTGACATGACAAGTACCGTCGCCACTGCCGCCATCAAGGTGACCAGGGCTGTCACAGGTGGCATCACCTGGTGGATACGTGGCACCGTCGTCCGCCACACGACGGCTTTCGGGGCCACCATCGAGGAGATCAGGGCCCAGACCAGGATCGTCGCGATCTCGACGATGAAGATCCAGCCAGTTCGACTCATGGAATGACGTCGTCGCCATGCCGCTGGGGCCAGACAAATGGTCAGGATGGCGCACCCGACAAGCTGAATCGAGACTGTCCAAGGGGTCCACAAACCATGACGGGTGTCGATGAGTTGCATCGCGAACAACGCGACCACGACGCCAACCACGACGATCTTCTCAAGGGTCGGGAGAGTCCAGACCTTGCGCGCGTATACGAGCCTCAACTGGCCCACCCCCCGGTGAAGAATCGCCAGCCCCACCACGCCACGACGGCGAGATCGGCGACGATGACGATGCCCATGACTCCGCGCCACAGCAACACCAGACCGGGCGGTTTGGACGGGCCACGAGTGAGCTCAGCCAGCGCGACGAAGAGCGGGAACCACAACAGAGTGGCACGGTTGACGCTCATGTACCAATAACCGATCGAGAAGGCCACGACTTGGATACCAACCCACGCTGCCGAGGCCCAACGGCGACGGATCAGGCAGTAGATGAAGACGAGGATACCCAGGACGACCGAGACCAGCTCGAGCCGAAACACGATCGCCACTCCGACTGGCCCCGAGCCGTAGGTGGCTTCCCAGGTCTCGGGGTGGGTCGCGGGCAAGGTGTGCCGCAGTGTCTCGACCGGGGTGGTGAAACCGCGTCCCCAACCCTTGGTCTGCGCCTGGGACCAGGCCGTCCACGACCCTGTCAGCCGATGCAACCACACCGCGAAGGCCACGAGAACAGCAGCTGGCACCAGCAGGGTCGAAAGCCGATTGACGATCTCGGTATTACGGCGGCGTCGAGCGGCTTGGCTGGTGAGACGACGCTGGTCCCCGTCGCCAAGGACTGCCATCACGGCCAGGGCACCGACGAGGAAGAGCCCTGACACTCGGAAGGTGCATGCCAGTCCGGCAAGCAACGCGGCTGGCCACCATTTCCCGGCTCGGGCACGCTCCCAGGACCAGAATGCGGCGGCGCAGAACGGGGACTCGGTGTACCCGACGACGGTGAAGACCGCCGTCGGGGCGATCAGCCACAAACACGCCGGGACCGTGCCGCCGATACGGAACAGCGCCCAGGCCGCCAAGGCCGACCCGACCAGGCCGAGCAGAACTCCGGTGACCTCCATCGGTAGACCGATGAGGCTGCCGACCTTGAGCAGTGCCGGAAGGCCAGGAAAGAAGGCCATTTCCAGGGGATCGGCGTACCCATTGCGGGCGATGGACATGAAGTGCTGGACGTCCCAGTTACCCGTCACCTGGGAGAAGGTGCGGTGGTACCCGGCCATGCCGACCACGGCGATGATGAACAGGATCGCTCGACTCCCCAACCATGTCTGGGCCACCAGGCGTCCGTCATCGGCGGGGGTGAATGACGTCGCGACTCGCGTCGACCTCATTGCTCCGGTGCGCGTCACCGGGCAGCCTCCGCGACGGGTTCACCTTCGGGCGCTGGGTCTGGTGCGTGGTCGAGCACCCCACCGGTGGGATCGTCGGCATACCCCACCCTGACGACGTCATTCCACGGCCGTCGGATGTCGTCGACAACTCCCCACGCGAACCAGATCTCACAGGCCAGGCGCAACACGATGGAGGCCCAGTAGACGATGTCGGCATCGGACCCGCCCGGCAGGGACAGCCCGCCGAGATGGGCCCAGACGGCCAAGGAGTAAAAGCACTCCCCCACCATGAGGACGGCCCAGTCGCGGAAATCGGGGCGGGCCAGGGCAGCCAGCGGAACGAGCAGCAGCACCCATTGCGGCGAGTACACCTTGTTGGTGATGAAGAGGATCAACAGGGCCACGCAAGCGACCTGTGCGATCCGCGGACGTCTCGGGACCGTCATCGACAGCCATGCCAGACCGAGCAGGCCGCCAATCGTCAAGGCGCCGGTGATCCAGCCGATCCCAGGGATTGTGCCGCCCGAGGAGTCCTGGATGACGTACCACATCGTGCCCAGACCGGTGCCTGACCAGAAGGCCGAACGCAGGTAGGTCCACCAGGTCGTCAGACTGAGGCAGCACGCGATGACATGACAGGCCATCAACACGAGGAACCCGGACAGCAGGTATCGCCCCAGCTCCGGAAGCCGCGTGGCGCGCAGACAACACACCAGGACGGCGAAGGCCACCACGGCGGCCTGCAGGCTTCCCGCGCAGGCCAGACCGACGAGGATCCCGGCCAACCATGGACGGCGACGGGACCAGGCCAGCATCGACGTGGTGGCCAGGGCGACCGGGACCATGGAGAAGTCGATGAGACCGGCCAGGTAGACCGCTGGACACAGCACCACCCAGAAGACGTCCCAGGAACGGCGTCGGACCTGGGTGGGACGGCCCTCTTCATCGACGGGAAGGTTGGTGTCCGAGCTGCGCCCCAGCAGCATAACCGAGATGACGACGGCCAGGAAAGCCACGAAGAGCACGACCTGGGCGACTCCCCAATAGGCGTTGGCTGCGTCGAGAACCTGCTGGTCAGTGGCCTTCGGGGAGACTTCCGCACCGAAGACCCACACCACACGGCGACAGAAGGCCATGAGAACAGTCACGAGAGGGGTCTGGGCGACGTCGGGGTTCGAGAAGAGTGATCCGCCGTGGCCCATTCCCGAGGACCGATAGATCGTCGGAATGTCCGAGTAGCACTGCCGCTGGTACGGATCGACGGTCTTGGACGCGACATGCTGCACGCACGGAGTGACGCGGTAGATCGTGAGCAACCACACCACGATCGCGCTCATGACAGCCCACGGACCTGGGTCGAAGAAAATGCCGCGTGGCCAGGCATGACGCCCCATGCGCCCACCAATACGGCGATCCAGCCCCAGCTGAGACACGCGGGATCGCCTCGGGACGTCAAGGGCACGGCGACCTGCGTAACCCGTGGATCCGCCGTTCGGGCGTGCGACCGCATGACTGTTGACCGCCACGGCGTCGTCGTTCTGATCGGGGATGGTCACGTCGTCAGGCTACCCACTGTGTGCCTGATCACCCGGTTGACTCCCGCCGCGCGTCGTCTCTCCCGAAGTGGGATGGATAGTGTGTGTCGGTCTGGCGGTGTGCGTCGGGCGCCGGGTGTGGGTCGGCTCAGTCCTCGTCATCGTCGAAGACGGCTTGGGAGGCTCCTGGCTGGCCGTCGACGACGGCTTGGAACTCGGGGTCGTCGATGCTGCAGGGACCGGCGCCGACGGCTCAACCGGCGACTCGGGATCGTTCGAGTCCGAATTGTCGGAGGTGTCCCGAGAATCCTCTTCAACTGGCACTTCCGGACGCTTGGCCTCGCCGTAGTGCTTGCCGGACAGATTCACCCAATCAGGGTCGGCAAAGGACTCATCAGGCGTCCCCTTCATCGCCGTCTCCATGTAGTCGCGCCAAGTGCGCGCCGGGTAATCGCCGCCATGGAAGCCGGTAGCCCCCTCGCGAGCGTAGGGGTCGAGGTTCTCGTTGCCGCTGTCACCTGCGACGAACATGACGGCCGTCGAGATCTGCTTGGTGTAAGCGACGAACCAGGCAGCCGTCACCCCGTCCCCGACGCCGGAAGTACCCGTCTTTCCAGCGACGTGATGGTCGAAGTCGGCCACGATTCGACCGGTGCCTTCCTCGACCACAGACTGCAGGGCGTAGCTGAGATCGTGGCTGATATCAGCCTCAATGGTCTGCTTCGACGGTTTAGGAGCCTGATAGACGACCTTTCCGGACTGGTCGACGACCTTGCCAACGACGTGAGGGGTGGCCTTCTTACCGTCATTCGCGATCGTTGCGTAGCCGCCGGCCTGGGCCAGTGGGCTCACCTCGGCGGTGCCCAGGGCGATGCGGTTGTTGAGGTCCCATCCGGTGCCCTTGGGAACCCCGGCGGCATTGGCGGCCTGGACAACGTCCTTCGGGCCGTCCTTCATCCGCGAGACCATGTCGACGAAGGCGGTGTTGATCGACTTCGCAATGGCTCGCCGCATACTAACGGTGCCGTAGTTCCGGTTGTTCTCATTGCGGACCTCCGTCGTGTCGCCGTCGGGAGTGAAGGCGTCGCCTTCCAACCGGGAGCGCAGGCTGAAACCATGCCGCATCCCAGCCACAGCCGCATAGGTCTTGAAGGTGGACGCCGACGGGCGCGGAGTGCGAGCCCAGTTACGAGTGTTGGAAATGTAGTCGTCACCACCGTAAATGGCCAACACACCACCAGTCTTGACGTCGACCGAGGCGAGAGCCGGATGAAGATTCTCCGCCCCCTTGGAGCCTGCGTTGCGACCTGCGATCCTCTTGTACTTCTGGCCGGCCGCAACCGCTGCCTTCTGGTCGTTGCGATCGAGGGTGGTCGTCACCTTGAGCCCGCCACCCTTGATCTGCTGGTCTGAGAATCCCCTCGCGATGAGCTCGTCATGGACCATCTTCATGAGGTAGCCGTCGGTTCCCGCCCACCGGTTGTAGTCGGGGACCTTCGGGAACTTCGGCAGCTGCCGATACGCCTCGTCGTGCTGGGCCCGGGTGATGTTTCCGGCCTCGAGCATACCGTCGAGGACGTAGCGGTAACGCTGCAGCAACCTCTCTCGGGCGGCCACTCCGCCGTTGGGGTCAAAGTTGGCAGGGCTGTTGAGGACCGCCGCCAGCACTGCCGACTGAGACAAGGTGAGCTTGGAGGCGTCGGTGTAGAAGAACGCCTTCGCGGCAGCCTGGGCTCCGTAAGCTCCGCGACCGAAGTAAATGGTGTTGAGGTAGCCGGCGAGAATGTCCTGTTTGGACACCTCCTTGCCCATCTTCACCGCGAGGAGGAGCTCCTTGAACTTGCGGCTCATGGTGCGTTCCTGGGACAGGTACAACACCTTGATGTACTGCTGGGTGATCGTCGAGCCCCCTTGCATTTCACCACCTCGCGCAATGGCCCACGCGGCGCGAACCATGCCCTTGACCGAGATGCCAGGATCCGTCCAGAAGGTACGGTTCTCGGCTGAGACGACAGCGTTGCGCAGGTCCTTGGGCATCGACTCATAAGGAATCGACTGACGGTTCTGCACCGAGAAGGATCCGAGCCGGCTGCCGTCACGGTAATAGATGAACGAGGTGTTCGTCTGGAAGTCATGGTTGGGGTCGGGCAGCTCGGTGCGTTCATAGGCGACGAAGACACCAATGACGGCGATGATCGCCAGCGACAGGATCGTCACCAGCATGCCCCACAGGAACTTCTTCAGCTTCCCGTGGCGTCCGCGCCTGGGTCTGGCTGCGGGGAAAGCCGACCGGGCGCCACCCGGTGCGGGAGCGGCTCGGCGTGCTGGCCGCTTGGCAGGTTTGTGATCAGCCATAGATGTCCTCCACGGTCGGCTGATGGCGAGGTGGGCGACGACGTCGACCATCCCCCAGGACGTAATCGACGAGGATGTGGTTCCACAGGCAGTCGGGACAGACCTCGACCTCATAAACGTGGAACTCACCGAACTGGTGCTCCATCTCCTCCAGTTCGTCAACGGTGCGGATGCGTCCCGAGTACTGGCCCAGCTGGTGGCCGAAGACATGGCGCAGCAGGACTAGCCGCGGCGACTCGCAGACCGGACAGTCGTGGTCGAGGGGCTCGCCGTGGTGCATGGCGGCACGCACCAACATGGGGTCGGCGTCGCATGCCGTGGGGGCATTGAGGTCGACCCGGGGGCTGAGCAACGCCTCCAGGGTGTGACGGCGTTGCAGGGCGTGGGACACCACGTTTCGCTGCGTCTGCATACCCTCCAGAGTACGGCGCGATAAGGACGGATCGGCGCAGGTGGTGTTCCGCAACGGGTTGTGGGAGAGATTTTGAGGGTCCTTCTGCCC
Source organism: Cutibacterium avidum 44067 (assembly GCF_000367205.1). Taxonomy (NCBI): domain Bacteria; kingdom Bacillati; phylum Actinomycetota; class Actinomycetes; order Propionibacteriales; family Propionibacteriaceae; genus Cutibacterium; species Cutibacterium avidum. Next base: position 2,184,527 of record NC_021064.1, read on the forward strand.
GCCTGTGGTGATCGGGTTGATGATCGTGGGCAGTGCTACGGAAGGTGGTGGCACCGAGCCTCAGAAACCACTTCGCCACCGCGAGCCGACCCACGGCGTCATCGGCTGCCCCTATGCTCGAACCCATGTCAGAAGGCCTCCAGCTACACCGCACGACCCTTGACAACGGGATGCACGTGGTCGTCAATCCGGACGCCACCTCCCCCGGTGTCGCCGTCAACATCTGGTACCAGGTGGGATCGGCCGACGAGGAGGTCAGCCGTTTCGGATTCGCCCACCTCTTCGAGCACCTGATGTTCTCGGGTACCACGAGCGGCATCGCGTCAAGCGAACACCTGGCCACCGTCGAGTCGGTGGGAGGGTCGGCCAATGCGTCCACCAGCTTTGACCGCACCAACTACTACGAGACGGTTCCCGCCGGGGCGTTGGAGCTGGCGTTGTGGTTGGAGGCCGAGCGGTTGGCCCATCTGGCCGTCACCGAGGAGAACCTCGCCACCCAGCGGGAGGTCGTCAAGGAAGAGAAACGGCAGCGCTACGACAACACCCCTTATGGTGACCTGCTCGATCTGCTCCTGGACGGACGGTTCGGGGAGACGCATCCGTACGGGCATCCGACCATCGGTTCGGTGCCCGATCTCGACGCTGCCCGCCTCGACGACGTGACGGCCTTCCATTCCACCTGGTATCGACCCGACAACGCTGTTCTCGTCATCTCCGGGTGCGTCGAGGCTGATGAAGGTCTCCTTCTCGCCGAGAAGTACCTGGGAGCGGTACCCACCGCCACCGGTGACCTCCCGACGCGCATTCAGGGACCAGTTCGCCACGACAACCCGCGGGTGGTCGTCGAGCGCCCGGTGCCCCGGACCGCGGTGACCCGATCCTGGGCCACCCCGCCCATCACCGATCCTGACAACCTCGCCGTGGCGATGGCCATCGATGCCATCGGATCCGGGATGAGTTCGCGTCTCATCCGCGCCCTCGAGCGGGAGCGTCACCTGGTCGACGGCGTCGCGATGAACGACTTCGGGCTGTCCCGGGGGTCCTCGGCCGCCTTGGTGTCGGCCCACCTCAAGCCGGGAGTCCCCGAGGAGGAGCTGACCGGAGCCGTCGACGAGATCATTGCCGAGTTCGCTGCCAACGGGCCGCGGGAAGCCGAACTGGAACGGGCCCGGGCGCAGGTGGAACGGGACTGGTTGGAATCCTTGGCCGTCGTCGACGAACGGGCCGACCTGCTCAACATGCACGAGACCCTGTTGGGGGACGCCAACCTCGTCAACACCCACCTCGACCGGGTGCGTGCGATCACCGCTGCCCAGGTCACCGAGGCCGCGAAACGGTGGCTCTCCCCTGAGCAAGCATCGACCGTCGTCCACAAGGAGGTGGCGTGATGAAGACCCTCAATGATCGTCCACACGTGCAGCCCGGCTCGCCGTGGTCCTTCCCTCGGTGCAGCGTCGAGACCCTGTCGACCGGTCTGACGGTGGTGCGCATCCCGATGCCCGGTCAGCGCATCACCACGATGGAAATCGGGTTGGACGCGCCCCTGGGTGCTGAGCCGGCTGGCCTCGAAGGTCTTGCCGGACTCGTCGTCCGCACTGCCGACGAGTCGACCGGACCCCACCCTGATGCCGCATTCGCCGAGGCGATGGAATCGATCGGGGCCAGTTACGACGGGTCGGCCGGGTTGACCGGCAGCCACGTCGGCGTCGACGTGCCCATGACACGGTTCAATGGCGCTGCCGAACTCTTCGTCGAGCTGCTGAGGGCCACCAGCCTGGCCGAGGCCGACATCTCCCGTCAGGTCGACGTCGCCCGGGCTTCCCTGGCCCAGACCAGCCAGCGTGGGTCGGCCCTGGCCGGGCTGGCTGCAGCCCGTGCCCTCTGGCCGGAGGGGTCGCGGTCAGCCCTGCCCACCATTGGCACCCTGACATCGGTAGAGAAGCTCGATGCCGAGGCTGCCCGGGAGTTCTGGACCGCACACTGGACCCTCAGCGACGCCGTGTTGGTGGTTGCCGGAGAAGGGGTCGAGAGCCTCGACCTTTCGGTGTTCGAGCAGTGGACCGCCGGTGGGTCGCCGGTGGAGGTCGCCCCGTCGAGGTCTCGCGTTGGTGGGCCGCGAGTGATCCTCGTTGACCGTCCCGACGCTGTGCAGGCCGATGTGAGGATCCAGCAGGCGACGGTGGGACGCTCCCACCCAGGATGGGCGGCCCTCAAGGTGGCGTGTGGTGCCTTGGGCGGCACCTTCGGGTCGCGGCTCAACCAGGTGTTGCGAGAGGACAAGGGCTGGTCCTACGGGGTGGGGATGTCGGCTCGCCCGCTGCTCGACGGCGGGGTGGCGACGGTCTCTGGATCCTTCCGCACCGAGGTCGGCGCTGACGCCGTCGCCGAAGCGTTGAGCATCCTCACCTCCGATGACGACCTGCGTGACGACGAGGTCGATGCCGCCCGCGACCACTCGGTGGGTATTGCCCCGCTGCAGTTCGACACCGCCGGAGCCGTGGCCCATCAGGTGGCTGCTCTGGTGCGGGCGGGTCTGGCGCCGACCTGGGTCGACGATCACCTGGCTGCAGTGGCCTCGGTGAGGGTGGATGGTCAGGAATGGTCAGCCAACACTGCGTGGCGCCAACTTCTCAACCCCGACGACTGGCGGATCGGGATCTGTGGTCGAGCCGAGGACCTGGCTCCGGCGTTGGCCAAGCGTGGGTTGGAGCCAGTCGTCGTCAACCCCACCGAGGTGCTGTCATAGGCGGCTTGTTCTACACGGAACTGCCAGAAAACCGGGATGGTGACGTCATCATCGGGTTTTCAGGCAACTTTTTGGCAGCTCCGTGTAGCAACGCGCCCGTACTCGACTCGCCGAAAGGGGCTGAGTTCCCCTAGACTGTTCGGGTCCACGGGGCATTGGCGCAGTTGGTAGCGCGGCTGCTTTGCAAGCAGTAGGTCAGGGGTTCGAATCCCCTATGCTCCACGTAAGAAAAGAAAATCGAAACCTGCCCCGCCTGATGGCGGGGCAGGTTTGTTTCTGCGGTGACTTCGGCCGGGGCGTCGGTGAGACTGACGAGCCTTACCGTGATCTTGGTCGAGACTGTCCGGCGGTCTCTCGTCCCGCCACTGTGCCGGGGCTCTGAAGAGGTGCACACGGAGTGAGCACTTGGATGTTGACGTCGATTTGGTGTCAGCATCCAACTTGCTTTACGCCACCAGCGTTAACGAGGGATCTGTGTGCCCGCGCAACGACGATCGTAGTCGGGGACATCTCCTCGAACGTCACCAAGGCCAACTACTCCACGGATGGCTACCGTGACCAGTACTGGGATGCTGTGGGCTTCAGCCAAACCCCGAGCGGGATCGTGAGCACACAGCATGGCAGTACGACAACCGAGCAGACCGGTGCGGGTACGTTTGCGTCCCCGCTGCAGCGGAACGGTGCCGGACAGAACAACACCGATAGGCCGTGGGTAGACACCTTCACCTTCGGCAGCGTGTCCTCCAGTGGACTGACGATGGAATACACGAACCGCTTCCTCAAGGAAGCCTTGATTGGCGGCGGCACCTACGTTGGTAAACCAGGCGAGCCGCTCTTCGGCTGGCAGGCCATCAACATTCAGTCGATCTCGTTCACGAGCAACAACTGCGCATGATCGAAACGGAACGGAGATGATGGTCAGCTCTGTTCAGGGCTGACCATCATCGTTCCACGGTCGGCGCGCTGAATCTCCGTCAGCGATGGTCGGAGGACCCCGGCCAAGCCCGAGGATCAGTCGTGCGGATCAAGCACCAACCGATACCCCATCCCCGCATCGGTGATGAGATACCGAGGATTACTCGGCTCGGGCTCCAACTTCTTGCGCAACTGGGAGATGTACAACCGCAAATACCCCGTGTCGGTGACATGCTCCGACCCCCACACCTGGCTCAGCATCGTCTGTCGAGTCACCAACCGACCCTCGTTGTGGATCAACAGCTCGAGCACCCGCCACTCCGTCGGCGTCAACCGGACATTAGCCCCGTCACGAGTAACGGTGTGCGAGGTGAGATCAACCCGCACCGACCCGAAAGCGATAACCGGCTCGGAATCCCCCTCGTCCTGGCCAATCCTCCTCGTCAGGACCCGAATCCGCGCCAACAACTCATCCATCGAGAAGGGCTTGGTGACGTAATCCTCAGCCCCGGCGTCGAGGGCCTCCACCTTCTCCGCCGACCCCGACCGTCCCGAAATAACCAGGATCGGCGCCTGGGACCACCCCCGCACCGCCTCGATGACCTGAACCCCGTCCAGACGCGGCATGCCGAGATCCAGCAGGATGATGTCGGGCTTGTGATCGACAGCCATCTCGAGGGCGTGCTGACCATCGCGGGCCAGCAGGATCTCGTATCCGCGCGCCCCCAGGGTGATCCGCAGCGCCCGCAGGATCTGCGGGTCGTCGTCAGCAATGAGAATCTTCATCGAGCACTCCCCTCCTCAATGTCATCGTGATCCACATCATCGTGGCCAGCCGCCGCATGGCCCACCCTCGGCAGGCTGATGACCATCGTCAGGCCACCACCAGGAGTGTCCTCCAACGCGAGGGTGCCATCCATCCCCTCGACGAAACCCTTCGAGAGGGCCAGCCCCAGTCCCAGCCCGACGGTCGAGTCGGCGTCCCCCAACCGTTGGAAGGGCACCATGACGTCATCGCGACGATCCTCCGGAATCCCCGGACCATGATCGATCACGCGGATCTCCACCCGGTCGGCGAAACTGCTTGTCGCGAGCCGAACCCGGCCACCTGCTGGCTCATATCTCAGCGCATTCGACAACAGGTTGACGACCACCCGCTGCAATAGGGCCGGATCGGCGACCATCTCGGGCACGTCGGCTCCCAGATCGATCTCGACATCCGCCGGCCCCAGGGACAACTCATCCAAGGCCGGCATGATGACCTCGGCCGGGTCGACCGACATCACCGAGACCCCGAGCACGCCGGACTGCAGCCGGGAGACGTCGAGCAGGTCGGTGACGAGGTTGGCCAGTTTCCCCAGGGCGTCATCGGCGGTCTCCAACAGGTCATCACGATCCTGGTCGGACAGACCGGCTCCCTCGCTGCGCAGACCTGAAACGGCAGCGGTCGCGGCCGCAAGGGGCCGACGAAGGTCGTGTCCCACCGCCGACAACAAGGCCGTTCGCACTCGGTCCGTGGCGGCCAGTGGCTCCACCGCCTTGGCCGTTTCCTCCAGTTGCCGCTGGTCCAGGGCCGTCCCCAACTGGGTGGTGATCACCGACAGCAGGCGACGCTCGGAGGCGTCCGGCTCAGGCCCGTGGAACTCGACCACCGAATGATCGTCGATGTGCTGCTCGGTGACTTCATCGCTGGTCGTACCCGAGCTTGCCACGACGCGTCCGTCGGTCAGCACCCGGGCCCCCGACAGCCCGAAGGCCTCGGTCGCCTTGGACAACAACGACTCGACGGCGTCCTCACCGTGCAGCACCGATCCGGCCACCGACTCCAGCAGCCCTGACTCGGCGGCCGCGCGACGTGCCACCCGGGTCTTGCGGGCAGCGCGGTCGACGACGAAGCTCACCAGGGCGGCCGTGAGCAGGTACAGCAGCAGAGCCACCATGTGCAGCGGCTCGTTGACGGTGACGGTGTAGAAGGGCTTGGTGAAGTAGTAGTCCAGGGCAATACCCGAGGCCAGAGCCGCGACGAAGGACGGCAGGGCACCGCCGACCAGGGCCACCACGACAGCCAGAAACTCATAGGTCAGCACATCCGTCGTCAGGGCCTCGGGGCTGCGCGTCGACACCAGCAACCAGGTCAGCAGTGGCCCGAAGACCGCCAGCACGACGAAACCGGCGATGCGGCGACGAGTCGACAAGGACCCACCCATCCGTGGCAGCCGGATTCCCTTGGCCTGGGCACCATGACTGACGATGTGGACGTCAATGGCACCCGAAGCCCGAATGATGTCGGACTCGACGTCATGACCCGTCAGCAACCGCGACAACTTCCCACGCCGACTCGCCCCGATGACGAGCTGGGTGGCGTTGACCGACTTCGCGAACTCGATGAGAGTCTCCGGGATGTCGTCGCCGACGAGCTGGTGAAAGGACCCTCCCAACTGGTCCACCAATCCACGCTGACGAGCCAGTTCACCCGGGTGCGGGGAGCGCAGACCGTCCTCGGTGGTGACGTGGACGGCCAACAGTTCACCACCCCCGGCTCGAGCGGCGATACGGGCACCGCGACGCAACAGGGTCTCCCCCTCGCGTCCACCGGTGAGGGCGACGACCACCCGCTCGCGGGCCTCCCAGTGGGAGTCGATCCCGTGCTCACTGCGGTAATCGGCCAGGGCGTGGTCTACCTCGTCAGCAACCCAGAGCAGGGCCAGCTCGCGCAGGGCGGTGAGGTTGCCCAGTCGGAAGTAGTTGGACAGGGCGGCGTCGATCCGCTCTGCCGGGTACACCTTGCCGCCCGAGAGCCGATCGCGCAGGGCCTGCGGGGCGAGATCGACAACCTCCACCTGGTTGGCCTTGCGCAGCACGGTGTCCGGGATGGTCTCGCGCTGCGGCACCCCGGTGATCTGTTCGACGACGTCATTAAGCGACTCGATGTGCTGGATGTTGACCGTCGAGATGACATCGATCCCGGCGTCCAGCAGTTCCTCGACATCCTGCCAGCGCTTTTCGTGACGCGACCCGGGCGCGTTGGTGTGGGCCAGCTCGTCGACCAGGGCGACGTCGGGATCGCAGGCGAGTACCCCGTCGAGGTCCATCTCGGACAGCTCGATGCCGCGATGTACGACGAGGTGGCGGGGGACGATCTCCAGCCCCTCAGTCATGGCCGCGGTGGCTGCCCGGCCGTGGGTCTCGACGACGGCGATGACGACGTCGGACCCACTCTTGCTCAGGTGCTTGCCCTCGTCGAGCATGGCGTAGGTCTTGCCGACGCCCGGTGCCGCGCCGAGCAGCACCCGCAATCGTCCCCGAGCAGCCACCTCGTCCTCCTTCAGGCCATGATCACGAACTGATCACGTCAGTCAGTGCTGACGATCCAGTTCGGCATTGAGGGTCACGACATTGACCCTAGTCGCACCGAGGAATCCGAGCTGGCGTCCGTCAGTGTTGTTGGCGACAATCCCACGGACGACACTGGGATCGAGGTGACGGGCCTTGGCGACCCGGCTGACCTGGATCTCGGCGTAGGCGGGGCTGATGTGCGGGTCCAGACCAGAGGACGACGCCGTCAGGGCATCGGCCGGAACCCTGCCGGCATCCACCCCGTTGAAGGTCGCCACCTGGCTGCGACGCTCCTTGATGGTCTTGGCCAGGTCCGGGTTCTCAGGCCCCATGTTGGAACCACCCGAGGAAGACCCGTCGTAACCGTTGTCACCGGCGGCCGACGGGCGCGGCTGGAAGTACTCCGGCAGCGGCTTGCCGTCCTTGTCGGTAAAGGACTGACCGATGAGGGTCGAGCCGACCACCTTGCCGTTGACCTCCAGCTGGGAGCCATTGGCCTGCCGATGGAGGACGAGCTGTCCCAGCCCGGTCATGACGCCGGTGTACACGACGCCGACGATGACGGTGAACAACAGGATCGAGCGCAGCCCGACGAGGAGGGTACGAGTCCTGGAGGAAATGATCATGATGGGCTCCGATCAGAAACCGGGAATGAGACGGACGAGCAGGTCGATCAGCCAGATGCCGATGAATGGCGCGACAACTCCGCCCAGGCCATAGATGCGCAGGTTCCGGGCGAGAATCTTCGACGCCCCGGCAGGCTTGTAGGACACTCCCTTGAGAGCCAGCGGCACCAGGATGACGATGATGATCGCGTTGAAGATGATCGCCGAGAGCACCGCAGACGCCGGGGAGTGCAGGCCCATGATGTTGAGGGCCGACAGGCCCGGGTAGGTCGCCATGAAAATCGCGGGGATGATCGCGAAGTACTTGGCGATGTCATTGGCGATGGAGAAGGTCGTCAGGGCGCCGCGCGTGATGAGCAACTGCTTGCCGATCCCGACGATGCTGATGAGCTTGGTCGGGTCGGAGTCGAGGTCGACCATGTTGCCGGCCTCCTTGGCGGCCGAGGTACCGGTGTTCATGGCGACACCCACGTCCGCCTGGGCCAGGGCCGGGGCGTCGTTGGTGCCGTCACCGGTCATTGCGACCATCCGGCCGCCCTCCTGCTCCTTGTGGATGTAGGCGAGCTTGTCCTCCGGGGTGGCCTCAGCCAGGAAGTCGTCGACCCCGGCCTCCTTGGCGATGGCGGCAGCCGTCAGCGGGTTGTCACCGGTCACCATGACGGTGCGGATGCCCATCCGACGCAACTCGGAGAACCGGTCGGTCAGGCCTTCTTTGACGATGTCCTTGAGATGGACGACGCCGAGGACCTTGCCGACATGGTCGGGGGTGCGCACTGCGACGACGAGCGGGGTGCCACCGGACTCGGAGACGGCGTCGACGCGACGATCCATGTGGGCGAGGGTGTCGATGTCCATGTCGATGTGGGACTCCGTCAGCCAGGCTCGCACGGCCGAACCGGCACCCTTGCGGATCTCGGTGCCGTCGGGCAGGTCGATGCCGGACATCCTGGTCTGAGCGGTGAAGGGGACAACCTCCCCCTGGTCACCCCAGGCATCGGCGTCGAATCCCTGCTCGCGAGCCAGGTCGACGATGGAGGTGCCCTCCGGGGTCGGGTCGGCCAGGGAGGACCGGGCGGACACGTCGCGGATCTCCTCCTCACTGACGCCGGGCATCGCGATGAACTCGCTGGCTCGACGGTTTCCGTAGGTGATGGTGCCGGTCTTGTCGAGCAGCAGGGTGGTGACGTCACCGGCGGCCTCGACGGCTCGGCCCGACATGGCCAGCACGTTGTGCTGCACCAGGCGGTCCATACCCGCGATACCGATGGCCGAGAGCAGGGCACCGATGGTGGTCGGGATGAGGCAGACCAACAGGGCGACGAGAACCGTGATGCCCACCGGCCTGGCGGCCAGGGAGGCGATCGGGTTCAGGGTCAGGGCGACGATGACGAAGACGATCGACAGGCTCGCCAGCAGGATGTTGAGGGCGATCTCGTTGGGGGTCTTCTGGCGTCCGGATCCCTCCACCAGTGCGATCATGCGGTCGACGAAGGACTGGCCGGGCTTCGAGGTGATCTTGACGACGATGCGGTCGGAGAGCACCTTCGTGCCACCGGTGACGGCGGAACGGTCGCCGCCGGACTCACGTACCACGGGGGCGGACTCACCGGTGATGGCCGACTCGTCGACCGAGGCGATGCCCCAGATGATGTCCCCGTCTCCGGGGATCGTCTGGCCTGCCGTCACGACGACGACGTCGCCGTACTTGAGGTCCGAGGAGACGATCTCGGTGGTCGTGGTGTGCTCGGCCGAGGGATCGTTCTTCTCGTCCCAACCATCGACGCGCAGCGCGTTGGTGGCGGTGCGGGTCTTCCTCAGGGTCTCGGCCTGGGCCTTGCCGCGGCCCTCGGCGATGGATTCGGCAAGGTTGGCGAAGACCACGGTGAGCCACAGCCAGACCGCGATGACCGCGGAGAATCCGGTCGGCACACGGCCGTCGGTGATGTGGGTGAACGGCTCCATGACGGCGACGATCGTCGTCAGGGCCGCGCCGACCCACACCAGGAACATGACCGGGTTGCGCCACTGGGCACGCGGGTCGAGCTTGCGGAAGGCACCGGGCAGGGCCTGGCGGACCTGGGCCCCGGTGAGGCCGCGGGAACGCGAATTCGAGGTGATGACGGTCATGATCAGATCAGTCCTTCGGCCAGCGGTCCCAGTGTGAGGACCGGGAAGAAGACGAGCGCCGTGACGAGGATCACCGTGAAGACGACGAGGGTGATGAACAGGGCGTTGTGGGTGGGAAGGGTGCCTGCGGTGACCGGGACGGGCTCGCGTTCGGCAAGGGCTCCGGCGAGGGCGAGGGCGAGGATGATCGGCAGGAAGCGACCGAGCAGCATGGCGACGCCAATCGCCGCGCACAGCCAGTTCGTCGAGGCATCCAGACCGGCGAAGGCGGAACCGTTGTTGTTGGCACCCGAGGTGAAGGCGTAGACGAGCTCACTCAGTCCGTGCTCACCCGGGTTCGAGATCGAGGTGTTGACGACACCATCCCGAATACCGGGGATGGCCAGGCTGAGGGCCACCCCGCACAGCACCAGGGCCGGCATGACGAGGATGTACAGGGCCGACAACTTCATCTCTCGCGGGCCGATCTTCTTGCCGAGGTACTCGGGGGTACGACCGACGAGGAGTCCAGCGATGAACACCGCGATGACGGCGATGACGAGCATGCCGTACAGGCCAGATCCGACGCCGCCAGGGCTGATCTCACCCAGCATCATGTTCAGCATGGTGAACATGCCACCGATGGCGGTGTAGGAGTCGTGCATCGAGTTGACGGCGCCCGTGGAGGTCATCGTCGTCGCGTTGGCGAAGAGGACCGACTGGGTCAGGCCGAAGCGCTGCTCCTTGCCCTCCATCGCGGCGCCGGCGAGGCGCCCGGCGGTGCCGTGTCCGGAGAACTCGGCAGCAGCCATCGCGAAGAGGTTGATGAGGAACAGCACGATCATTGAGATGAGGATGGCGCGGCCCTGACGCACGTCCTTGACCATCTTTCCGAAGGTGCGCGGCAGCGAGAATGGGATGAGCAGGATGAGGAAGATCTCCAGCATGTTCGTCCACGGCTGGGGGTTCTCGAAGGGGTGGGATGAGTTGCCGTTGAAGAAGCCGCCACCGTTGGTGCCGAGCTCCTTGATGACCTCCTGGGAGGCGACAGGCCCGCCCGGGATGATCTGGTCCCCACCAGCGATGCCGGTGACGTGCATGAAGCCGATGAAGTTCTGCGCAGCCCCACCGACGATGAGCAGGAAGGCTCCCACAGCGGCGATCGGCATGAGGATGCGAAGGGTGGTGCGGGTGAGATCGACCCAGAAGTTGCCGATGGTGTGCTCACCACGTCCGACGAATCCACGCACCAGGGCGATCGCGACCGCGATGCCGGTGGCTGCGGAGACAAAGTTCTGCACGCACAGGCCGGCGAGCTGGACGAAGTGCCCCAGGGTCGCCTCCGGGGAGTAGGCCTGCCAGTTGGTGTTGGTGACGAAGGAGACCGCGGTGTTGAAGGCCACGGCTGGGTTCACCGACCCCTTGTCCATGGACCAGGGCAGCCACGACTGCAGACGCTGGAGGGCGTAGAGCAGGACGACACCGCAGAAGCTGAAGGCCAGCACCGAGCGGGCGTAGGACTTCCACGTCTGTCCGGCACGGGGGTCGACGCCCATGATGCGGTAGCAGAAGGCCTCGACCTTGGTGTCCTTGTCAGAGGTGAAGACACGGGCCATGTAGGAGCCCAGGTGATGCTGGGCGATCCCGAGCGCGAGGGCGAGAAGAGCAAGGCTCGCCAAGAAGTAGAACCACGTCATCAGAAACGCTCCGGACGGATGAGGGCGATCACGAGGTACACGACAGCGGCAATGCCGAGAATGGCCGCGACGATGTTGAGGACGGTCACAGCGCGTCGACCCCCTTCACGCACAGGGCGAGTAGGAGGAAGAGGACGACGACACCGAGCAGCCAGATAACGTCCAGCATGACAAGGCTCCTTGACGATGACCCGGGGTTTCCGGAGTGCCGGTTTTGGCACCAGGAACCATCGAAATCGTGTCGTAAGGGGGTTGTCGCGCTCCCCTACGGATCCCATACGGGGGTGAGCGAGATCCTAACGATTTGCTAACAGGCGAGTCCCGAACGGTTCAGAAAGTGTGACGTGCGTCACCGTTCGGCTCAGGGGAATCAGCCCTCCCGGCCACGATCGAAGGCCGCGATGGCCTGCGCGACCACCGCGGCGGGATCGTCAGCGGCCATCACGGCGCGCACCATGGCAACCCCTGCGATGCCGGTTGTCGCCAGCGCAGCCACGTCGTCAACCTGGACGTCCCCGATGGCGACGACGGGCCGAGAGCTCGCCTGCACCAGGGCCGGGTACCCCTCCACCCCCAGCGGTGGGCGTCCGGAGTCCTTCGTCGGGGTGGGTCGGAAAGGCCCGGCACCCAGGTAGTCCAGGGCGTCCGCGAGGGGCTCGGCCGACCTCACCAGGTCCAGGGTTCCGGTGGTGTAACCCACGATGGCGTCGGGCCCGAGCATGGCCCTGGCGTCACGTACCGGAAGGTCCTCGACCCCCAGATGCACCCCGTGGACGTTACCGCGGGCGCGCATCGCCGCCCAGGCGACGTCGGCTCGATCATCGACGACAACCCGCGTCTCCGGGTTCGCACGACGCACCGCCTCGCCGACCTGGAGAACCAGCGACAAGAGGTCTCGGGTCGCCAGGGTCTTGGCTCTCACCTGGACGATGCCGGCGCCTGCCCCAGCAGCCAACGCAGCCGTCTCGACGGTGTGACGGTCGGTTCCCGAGGTCACCAGGTAACAGCGCAGGTCCAGGGTCATCTCGTCTCCTCCACTCCGGTTCTCGCGACCTCGTCGAGGGCGTCGAGCAGTTGCACACGAAAAGTACCGGGTCCGCCGGCACGGGCCGCCGCGACCTCACCGGCGACGTCGAACCAGGTCACGGCCGTCACCGCGGCCTGCACCGGATCATCGGTGGCCACCAGGCACCCCGCGGTCAACGCGCCCAGTAGGCAGCCGGTCCCGGTCACCCGGGCCATGAACGGATGGCCTCTGGAGATCTTCTCGGCCACCCCATCGGTGGTGACGACGACATCCGTCGGCCCCGACACCACGACGACTCCCCCGGTCCGTCGCGCCACCTCGATAGCTGCGTCGACGGCGTGCTCGGGGGCATCCGCCGAGTCGGCTCCGCGTCCCCCTCGTCCTCCCACGAGGGCGAGGATCTCGGAGGCATTCCCCTTGACGACGTCAGGTCCCTCGTCCAGGAAGTCGCGAGCCATCCGGGTACGCACCGGTGCCAGCCCGATCGCCGTCGGGTCGAGGACCCACGGGACGCCGTCAGGACGAGCGGCGACGGTGGCGGGGATGCCGACCATGCCATCGGTCGACAGGGTGCCCAGGTTGACCGACAGGGCGTCGGCGGCCGTGACGACGACCGGGGCCTCCTCGAGGGTCTCCGTCATCATCGGACGCAACCCCGCCGCCAACAGGCCATCGGCCACCAAGGACATACTCACCGTCGCGGTGAGGCAGTGAACCATGGGCGGATTGCGTCGAGCAGCCGCCACCACCTCGTCAATCGTCATGCCACCCTCGCCACCTCGTCGATGTCAGCGTCGATGTCAGCCCCCGACAGCCGCGGGCCGAGGACGGCACCGAGCACTACCAGCAAACCACCGAGGACGACGAGCACGAGCACTGCCCCGAGATGCCCGAACAAGCCCTCCAGCCCCGGCAGGTAGAACGGGTACAGCGCCGGCAGGATGAGGGACAGGCTGTACCCCATGCCGTAGCCGGTGGAGCGCACCTCGGTGGGGAACCTCTCGGACAGGTAGGCCGAGATGGGACCGTAGGCCGACACCGTCGCCACCTGGAGGGCGACGGCGAAGACGGCTGCCCTGCCTGCTGATGCGGAACTGATCGCTCCCCACCACAGCAGCGGGCCGAGCACCGCGGCACTGATTCCCCAGCACACCAGCAGACGGCGCCGTCCCACCCTCGTGGACCAGTGCCCGGCCAGCGCCATGAAGATCGCCTGACCAACGGAGGCGACTCCCATCACCCAGGAGGTCGCCGTAGCCGTCAGCCCGGCGTCGGTGCGCAGTCGCGCGGTGAGGATCAGCACGGTGGTGTCGGTGAGCAGCCACAGCCCCGTCATGAGGGTGAAGACCTGCCAGAAGGCCGGCGCCCACGCCCCGGCGATGACCTCACGCACACCGGGGGTCGGGGTCTTCCAGGCATCCCTGGAGTCATGGGTGCGGTGGAGGAGAGGGGCGTCGCAGACCCGCCGGGAATAGTAGATGATCATCCCGATGCTCATCGCAGCACCGATGACGAAGAGGATGCGCCATCCCCACGCGGCGTAGCGGTCCGGCCCGAGAGCGGCCAGCATGACGGCGACGGCGAAGGCGATTGACGCCTGGGCCCAGGGAGCCATCGACAGGATGACCCCGGACGCCAAGCCGCGTTTCTTGGGAGATGACCATTCCATCGCCAGCGGGATGGCGGCGGAGTACTCACCGGCAACGAAGATCCCGCCCAGGAATCGCAGCAGCAGGATGAGCCCGATCGTCCACGCCCCGATGAGCTGGTGGGTGGGCATGACGGCGATGAGCCCGGCGCAGGTCGCGGTGCCGGCAATGGCCAGGCGGGTGGTACGGGTGCGTCCCAGCCGGTCGGAGATCCGTCCGAAGATCATCCCGCCGAGGGGACGTCCCAGCAGCATGGCGATGACGACGAGGGCGCCGACGGAGGCGCTGGCCGAGGGGCCGGCGAGCACCACCATCGCGGGGGCGAGGGCCGTCAGGGGTAGGAAGACGTGGATGTTGTCAATCCAGTTGCCGACGACGCCGGCCCGCAGAGCGGCCCGTCCTTCGGGTGGCATCGTCCCCTTCGACGAGGTGTTCGGAACGGTGGGCAGTGATGTTGTCGTGGTCATGGGGGCAAGTCCTTGAACAAGTGTGGATGGTGCGGTCTGGAGCGGGGCGATGGCGGCTCAGACGCGCATCGCCTGGTCGAAGAACTCCAACTCATGACGACAGGCCGTCAGATAGGCATGGGCAGCACGTGCCCGAGCAGTCGGACCAGCTTGTTCGAAGGCCTTCTCCACGACGACGAGGGTGTGCGAGGTAGCCTCGACAAACCCCGGGGCCCGGTAGGTGTCGAGCCACAACGCATAGGGATGGCCTTCCGGAACCTGCGGCAACCCGGCTCCCACCTGGGCATACAGCCAGAAGCAGGGCAGGACGGACGCCACCCCGACGACGTAGTCGTCACCCAGAGTGTGTGCCAGCAGGAAATTCGTGTACGCCGTCGTCACCGGGCCGGCCGGAGCCTGATCGCGTCCCTCCAACCAGGCGCGGTGCAGGGCAGCCTCTTCGACGATGCAGGTCTCGGACGACTGCGCCCACCACGCCGCGTCCTGCGGGTCGACGGCGCGAGCAGCCAGAGCGGCCAGGGCTCGTGAATAGCAGGCCAGATATCGGGCGTCCTGACCGAGGTAGAAGTTGAAGGCGTGACCCGTCAAGGTGCCATCGACGAGGGCAGCGACGAAGTCCGATCCCTGGATCTGACGGGCCAGATCCGCGCTGGCCTGCCACAGGGCCGTCGTCCACGGACCAACCGGGTCCACCGCAGCAGTGGGTGCTGACCCCGCCGAACCGACGAGGGCCTTGGGAGACTCCAGCGGCTCGATCGGCCCGAACCAAGCCACCGCCGAGGCATCGGCGGACAGCCGTCGTGCCCGGTGGGAGTGGTCGACCGGACCGTGTCCCCGGCCAACCTTCAGCTCTGACCCGTGCAGGATCGCCTCGTGCAACCAGTCGGTGACCCATCCCAGGGCCTCGCCGGGAGCATCCCCTGCACCCAGCCGGGTCGCCAGAGCCGAGGAGAGCGAGCATCCGGTGCCGTGGGTGTTCGTCGTCTCCACCCGGGTGCTCTGCGCGGTGTACGTCGTCCCTTCCGAGCCCACCCAGATGTTGTCGACACGCCGGGAGTCGAGATGGCCGGTCTTGACGACGACGGCGACCCCGGTCTCCTTGGCCCAGCCGCGCGCCTGTTCCAGGGCTTCCTCGGCGCCCTTCGCCGGTCCGGTCTCGCACAGCACTGCGAGCTCGGGAATGTTCGGGGTGACGACGGTTGCCCGGCGACAGAACTCGCGCATGGCAGCCTCGGCGTCAGGGGCGAGGAGCCGGTCTCCGCTGGTGGCGACCATGACCGGATCGACGACGACGATGGGCGGACGGTGCTCGTCGAGGAATCTGGCGACCGTGTCGATGATCTCGACCGTTCCGAGCATGCCAGTCTTGACGGCGTCGATCGCCACGTCATCGCTGACTGCCGCCAACTGCTGCCTCAGGAACTCGGTGGGTGGGGTGTGGATCGCGCGCACCCCTTGAGTGTTCTGGGCAACCAGGGCGGTGACGACGGCCATCGCGTACCCACCGGCCGCGGTGATGGACTTGGTGTCGGCAGCAGTGCCGGCACCCCCGGAGGGATCCGTTCCCGCGATGGAGAGGACGCGCGGGACTGAGCCCTGCGACGGGTTTCTGGGGGTGGAAGAAGCCATCTCGGACATCCCTTCGCCAGTACGAACTAGATCAGGTTCCACGGGTGTGATCTCAGCGCCGATACGGCGCACCCCGTGTCCAGCGATAAGTATGGCACCCGACTGCGACAAGGCACTGCACCCCGAGTCCCGACGACGAAGAACGCTCAAGAAAACTCTTACGAAAGTCTCAAAAAGAGGGCATTCCATCACACCCTTCCGGCGCTATCGTGAGGCTAGTCGAAGTTCACCGGAGAACTTCCGGCGAAGTCGTATGACGAGTGAATCATGACGAACTTCCAAAAGATTTATCAGCGCAGCTTCCCGGTCAGCCCGGATGGCAACCCGTTCGTTCACAACGACCTCGGTCGTTACACCATGAACCACCCGGTGCCCCCGGACGACATCGCTGAGCGCAAGGCATACCTGGTCGGCTCTGGTATCGCTGCACTAACGGCAGCCGTCTTCCTCATCCGTGACGCCAAGATGCCTGCCGAGAACATCACGATCCTCGAGGAGCTCCACCAGCCCGGCGGCGCCTTCGACGGCGACGGCGACACCGAGAAGGGCTTCATCGCCCGTGGCGGTCGTGAGATGGAGCAACACTTCGAGTGCTTCTGGGACGTCATGAAGGACATCCCGGCCCTCGAGATGCCCGAGCCCTACAGCGTCATGGACGAGTTCCGGATCGTCAACGAGAACGATCCGAACGTCAATCACTGCCGCATCATCAACAATCAGGGCCAGAAACGCTCGGCCTACAATGATGGGCATCAACAAGAAAGGCCAGCTCGCCGTCCTGAAGCTGCTGCTGGCCAAGGAGTCCGACACTTACTACAAATCCATCGAGGACTGGTTCGACGAGGACTTTCTGCATTCCACCTTCTACACACTGTGGAAGACGATGTTCGCCTTCGAGCAGTGGCAGTCCCTGACCGAGTTCAAGCGCTACATGCACCGCTTCCTCCACCTGCTGCCCGGATTCTCGGACCTCTCCTGTCTGCTGTTCAGCCGCTACAACCAGTACGACTCCTTCGTCGTCCCGCTCATGAAGTGGCTGACCGAGCGCGGCGTGAAGTTCCAGTACGACACCTTGGTCTACGACGTCGACCCGGAGATCACTGCTCACCGCAAGGTCGCCCGAGGCATTCTGTGGCGCGACAAGGAGGGCGGCGAACATCGCATCGACATGACCCCGAAGGACCTCGTCTTCGTCACGAACGGTTCACTGACCGAGTGCACCGGCTACGGCGACATGGACCACCCCGCCCCCTACAACAAGGACGAGGTCGCCGGCTGGGAGCTGTGGCGCAACCTGGTCCGTCGTTCCGCCGTGTTCGGTCGTCCCGACGTCTTCTGCAGCGACGCCGACAAGACGGTGTGGCAGTCGATCAGCTTCAACTTCATCGGTGAGGACCATCCATTCCTCCAGAAGATCAGGGAACTGACGGGCAACGATCCACTGTCCGGACGCACGGTCACCGGCGGCATCATCACCGCCGAGGACTCGTCGTGGTGCATCTCGCTGACGATGAACCGTCAGCCACAGTTCCACGATCAGCCGAAGGACTGGGGCGTCGCCTGGGCCTACGGCCTGTACCCGTTCGAGAAGGGCGACATCGTCAAGAAGCCGATGCTGGAGTGCACCGGAGAGGAACTGCTCAAGGAGTACTGCTATCACTTCGGTCTGCTCGACCAGTTCGAGGAGATCAAGGCTCGCACCAAGGTTCGCATTGCGACGATGCCGTGGATCACAGCCTTCTTCATGCCTCGTGGCAAGGGAGATCGCCCGGAGGTCATCCCGGACGGTTGCGTCAACCTGGCCTGCCTGGGCCAGTTCGTCGAAACCCCGGACGACTGCATCTTCACCGTCGAAGGATCGGCTCGTACCGCCATGATGGCTGTCTACGGGCTGCTCAACCTCGACCGCGACATCCCACCGACATGGCCTGCTCAATACGACATCCGTTCTCTGCTGGCCTCCGCCAAGACACTTAACGACGGGCACCTGCCCGGTGGTCGACTGTTGTCGGTCCTGCTGCGCAATACCTACTACGAGGACATCCTGCCGTGACGTGCTGACGTCATGACGTCCTTCCAGTGCAACTTCGGGGCGGTCGCGGTTGAATGACACCGTGACCGCCCCGAACCATCTCCCCTCATCCCCCCTACCCGTCACGAGGCTGCGTGACCTGCTGGTGGCTGATGTCCCGGCTTCTCGTCTGGTCATCGCCTGTGACACCATCGGTGGGATCGGCCCGCGTCCTGACGACTCCTACCCAGCTGACCCGGTGTGGTGCGCTCATCTGGGAGCGCGGGTACCCCTCCTGGAGGTGATGTGCGCCGGTGCGCGTCCTCTCGTCCTCGTCAACACCCTGTGCCAGGACTGGGAGTCAGCCCAGCCCATGATCGAGGAGTTCCGACGCTGCGCGGCCGCCGTCGGGATTGACCCCACGGCGGTCACGGGCTCGACGGAGGACAACGTCGCGACGACCCAGACCGGGATTGGCGTGACAGTCATCGGCGTCATGCCAGAGGGAGAACTCCCCCGGGCCCATGACGGTGACGTGCTGGTCTGCGTCGGGACTCCCGTCTCGGCCCCTGATGACGACGTCGCCCCTGGCCGGCGCGAGATCGTGCCACTCGCGGAGGTGCGAGACCTGGTGGCCTCCGGGAAGGTTCACGACTGCGTCCCGGTGGGTTCTCACGGGGTGGCGTGGGAGGCCGCACAGCTCGCCTCCACCGCGGGGTTACGGGCCGAGTTTCGGGACGTGGAGGTTGACCTGGCTCGCTCCGGAGGGCCCTCGACCTGCCTCGAACTGGCCTGTGATCGGGGCGACGTCGAGGAGCTACACGGTGTGGTGGCCCCGCATCGGCCGTGGGAGGTCATCGGTCGGCTCGCATCGGGATCCTGAGGACTCGATACCTGAGGATTACCACACGGAGCTGCCAAGAAATCGCGATGGTGACGTCACCATCGTGATTATGGGCCAATTCTTGGCAGCTCCGTGTGTCATACCCCTTGCTCACCGCCGTTGACACGGGGTGTTAGTGTGCGATTGCCTCGAATCGGACTCGGTCCGGGGTACTCCTCGGTGAGCGAAGTCGGTGGGAATCCGACACTGTCGCGCAACGGTGATGCCTCACAGCTCAGTCCGGTCGACTCCCTACGGAGTGGCAAGTAACGACTCTCGCCGTAGGAGTCTGCCGGGCACACGACGCGGGTGCCACCGTGAGTCCTGCGGCATGACCGCAGGGAGAACCGCGTGAGTACTCCGAAGACGAAGACTACGCCGAGAAGGATCTCGGCCCTCATCACCCTCCTCGTTGCCCCCAGCCTCGCACTGGCAGGATGTTCGGGCTCCGAGGACAGGACCACTTCAGGCGACAGGCCAACGACATCCTCCTCCGCCAACACCGGCGACAGCATGCCCGGCTGCATCAAGGACTTCGACCCCTCGAAGGACTACTTCGGCGACAAAGCGACCTTCAGCGACGCCCGCGGCCTCACCGTCACCTACCACAAGTCCTACAAGGTGGTGACGGTCAAGAACCCGTCGAGTACCTCGTCCAAGGAGACCAAGTACGTCCTGGTGCAGTGTGGCGCCCCCGACCCGCACCTGGACGGTGAGCTCGCCAAGGCGCAGCGGATCACCATTCCCACCACCAGGGTTGCTCTTGGATCAACGACCGAGCCGATGAAGTTCCAGATGATGAACAAGCTGGACGCCGTGATCGGAATGGCCAGCGTGGACATGGTCGGTGACCCAAAGACCCGTCAGGCCCTCAAGGACGCTCATGTCGCTGACTTCGGCGTCGGGGACGGCACCACTGAGGTCAACACCGAGAAGCTGGCCGCCCTACGTCCTGATCTGTTCATCATCAGCGGCCACGACGACCCCAGCAAGTTTGCCAAGGTCAGGGAGATGGGCACACCGGTCGTCGCCGAGCCCGACTTCCTCGAGAACACCCCGCTGGGACGGGCCGAGTGGATCAAGTACGACGCCCTCTTTGTCAATGCGGAGAAGGTCGCCAATGAGAAGTACGACGAGATCGCCAAGAAGTACCACGAGACGGCCCAGCTCACCTCCAAGGTCAAGACGCGACCCATCGTGCTCTACGGCTCCCAGTTCAAGGGGGTCTGGTACATCAAGTCCAACGAGAACTACTCCATCCAGTTCCTGCGTGACGCTGGCGGTGAGTACGTCTTCAAGGACGTCCACGGCGTGGTCTCGTCGAAGCTGGACACCGAGACGGTCCTCAAAAGGGCCCATGACGCCGACTTCTGGATCGATGGCCAGATCAATGAGTCGCAGAAGGCCTCCATCCCGACCATCGTCAAGGACGACCCGCGCATGAAGGCCCTCAAAGCGGTACGCACCGGCACCGTCTGGAACGCCGTCCTGCGTGCCGACCCGAAGCACGGCAACGACTACTGGCAGACCGGCGTCGTCCGTCCTGATCTGGTGCTGGCAGACCTGTCCGCCATCCTGCACCCTGAGCTCAGTCCGAACCATGAGTTCACCTTCTACAAGAAGGCCCCGACCAAGTGACCGCAGCACACCGGACGACGCAACGGCGGCGTGGACTGCCGCTGCCCGTCCGCTTCGCGATCCTCGGAGTGATCTTCATCCTGGTGGCGATGGCCGGGCTGACCCTGGGATCGGTGAACATTCCCCTCGACGACGTCATGACAGCCCGCGGAATCGACGTCGAGCAGGCCCGTCGCAAGGCCACCTTGCGGATCTTCGGTTGCCCGCCCGGCGGTTACGGTGCCGGTGTGGAGGAACTCATCGAGACCAAGGCATGGCAGGACAAGGCCGATCTGGGCCGGGCCTACATCGCCGCCTCCTCCCACGCCTACGGTGAAGGGGTGTTCGGAGACGTCGAGACGGAGAGATTCACCGCTGCCCTGTCTCGGATGGATGTCACCGTCAAGAATGAGGACACCCGCGAGTACGACATGCTCAGCTGCACCGATTTCTACAACTACTACGGCGGACTCATCGCTGCTGCGACGACGGTGCGGGGTGAGGCACCGTCGTCCTTCGTGGGGGATTCCTCGGATCCATCCCGGATCGCCACCAGGACGACCACCGAGGAGGCCCGGCTCATCCTGAGGTCCCGGATCCTCAACCCGTCGTGGATCTCAGGTCTGCAGCGTCACGGGTACAAGGGAGCGGGTGACCTGTCCAAGGTTCTCGACATCCTCATCGGCTGGGACGCCACCGCCGATGTCGTCGACGACGGCCTGTGGGAGAAGGTGGCGCGTCGTTACGCCCTCGACCCCGCCATGCAGGAATGGTTCCGAGAGGTCAACCCACATGCCCTGCACAACATCGTCGACAAGCTTCTCGACGCCGCTCAGCGCAAGGTCTGGGAGGCCGACCCGATCACCGTCGAGGAGCTGCAGGACACCTATGCCGACATCGAGGGAACCATCGAGGAGGTTTCCGACGACCCGCACCAGTCCGCTGCTCCGACGCCCACTGCGTCAGTCACCGCCGACGGCGGACTCGACCTGGCCCGGCTGGGGTTGGCCTGATGACCTACCCTTTCACCGCCATCGTCGGACAGGACGAGACGAAACTTGCCCTGCTGTTGTGCGCGGTCAACCCCCGTATTGGCGGGGTCGTCCTCAGTGGTGAGAAGGGAACGGCCAAGTCGACGGTGGTCCGTGGTCTGGCGGAACTGCCGCCGAGTCAGGTGATGAGGACGTTGGCCCTGGGCGCCACCGAGGATCGCCTCGTCGGAGGACTCGACCTGGAGGCCACCCTGACGTCGGGCCGGCCGGTGCTCCAGCCGGGTCTGCTGAGCGAGGTCGACGGCGGGGTGCTCTACGTCGACGAGGTCAACCTCCTCGACGACCACCTCGTCGACCTCGTCATCGACGCGTGCGCCGGAACCGTCCGGGTCGAGCGCGAGGGGCTGAAAGCTGCCCTGGCAAGCCGTTTCGTCCTGGTCGGAACGATGAACCCGGAGGAGGGAGCGCTGCGACCCCAGTTGCTCGACCGGTTCGGACTGTGCGTCGAGGTACACGGCGAGGCGGACCCGGAGGCCCGTGCAGAGATCATTCGGCGTCGTCTCCGTCACGACGCCGACCCCGCTGCTTTCCTCTCGACGTGGCGGGAGGAGCAGGGTCGTCAGGCTGATGTCATCGAGCGGGCCCGCGGAATGGTCAACGGGGAGCGCCTCGACAACGTCGTCACCGAACTCATCTCCTCACTGTGCCGGCAAAACCACGTCGCCGGCCACCGGGCCGACATCGTCATGGCGGAGGCCACCCGAGCCCACGCCGCCCTGGCCGGCCGCGGGGTCGCCACCGAGGACGACGTGCTTGCGGTCAGCGAGATGGTGCTGCGGCATCGCCGCCGCGACGAGACCCCGTCGGACCCGCCACCGCCACCGGAACCGCCACAGCAGGAGCAGTCCGAGGACCAGCAGCCCAACCAACCAGATCAACGGCCTGATCAGCCCGACCCTGGCCCCAGTGACGCTGTGGACAACGGGTCGCAGGACGAGGATGATGCTCCCCCACCCGGCAGCCAGGACGATCAGCAACCCGATGACCACACGGATCCTGCCGACCAGAACAATCAGCAGGAACAACCGAACCAACAGCCCAACCCCGGGGAACAGGTCGCTGCCATCGGGGATCCTTTCGCCATTCGGCCTCTGGAACCCGGTCAGGATCGTCTGGCGCGCCGCGCCTCCGGACGACGCCTGCGTACCCGCAGCAAGGATCGACGCGGTCGTTACATCTCGGCCCGCCTCACGACCGTACCCGACGACCTTGCCCTGGACGCCACCCTGCGTGCCGCCGCGGTGCACCAGAGGTCACGCCGAGCCGACCCGAATCGCCCCGCGATGGCGGTCCACGTCGAGCCGGTTGACTGGCGGGCCAAGGTGAGGACCGGACGGTCGGCCTCCTGCGTCATCCTCGTCGTCGACGCCTCCGGGTCGATGGGGTCACGGGGCCGGATGACCGCCTCCAAGGGGGCCATCCTCTCCCTGCTGCTCGACGCCTACGTCAAGCGTGACCGGGTCTGCCTCATCGGTTTCCGCCGCGACCGGGCCGAGGTGCTCGTCCCGGTGACCTCCTCGGTGGAGGTCGCCCAACGCGGCCTGGCCGAGCTTCCCGTCGGCGGTCGCACTCCTCTGGCGGCTGGGCTCGTGACGGCCTGCGAGGTCGTCCGGCCCCTGCTGTTCAAGGACCCCGGTCTGCGTCCGCTGTTGGTGCTCGTCACCGACGGACGCGGCAACGTCGATCTGGACGGCAAACCCAACTCCCGCGCCACCGACGAAGCCCTCAAGGTGGCGGACGAGATCGGTGCCGACCGGCGTCTCAGCTGGGTCGTCATCGACACCGAAGACCCCCGCGGCATCCAACTGTCCAGGGCCAACGACATCGCGATGGCCCTGGGCGGACCCTGCCTGCGCATCGACGACCTACGTGCCGACGACCTCGTGAACGTCGTCTCCCAACTCGACCCGACCCAACCCCGAAAGGACCGCTGACATGGCACAACGCCCCGTCTACCCCTTCTGCGCCATCGTCGGACAGGAGGAGATGAAGCTGGCCCTCATCCTCGCCTCGATCAGCCCCGATCTGTCCGGGGTACTCATCCGCGGCGAGAAGGGAACCGCGAAGTCCACGGCGGTGCGTGGCCTGGCAGCCCTGCTCCCGGAGCACCAGGAGGTTCCCGGGGCCTACCACCTGTCCCCCGAGGAGTATCCGGTCCACGCTACCGAGCTCAGGCTGCCCGAGACCATACCCGAGCCGCGCACCGTCCGGGTGCCCGTGGTCGAGCTGCCGGTGGGAGCCACCGAGGACCGCGTCACCGGAACCCTCGACATGGAGACGGCCCTGCGCGAGGGGCGACGCCGCTTCGAGCCCGGTCTGCTGGCCGCAGCCCACCGCGCGATCCTCTACGTCGACGAGGTCAACCTCCTCGACGACCACATCGTCGACCTGCTGCTGGACTCGGCCGCGATGGGGGTCAACACCGTCGAGCGCGAGGGCGTCAGCGTGACCCATCCGGCGCGATTCACCCTGGTCGGCACCATGAACCCCGAGGAGGGAGAACTGCGTCCCCAACTGCTCGACCGGTTCGGACTGTGCGTCACCGTCGGAGGTGAGGACGACCCCGAGAAGCGCATCGAGGTCATCCGGCGTCGTCTGGCCTTCGAGGACGATCCGACCGGCTTCTCACGCAAGTGGGAACAGGAAGGTCACGAGACCAGCAAGAGGATCGGACGGGCCACCGAGCTCGTCAAGGAGGTACAGATCGACGACGAGACCCTCATGACGGTCGCCCGCACCTGCATCAACGCTCATGTCGACGGCCACCGGGCCGACATTATGATGGTGAGGGCCGCACGCACCCTGGCGGCGTGGAACGGACGCACCGATATCACCACCGACGACCTCACCCAGTCCGCCCGGCTCGTCCTGCCACACCGCATGAGGCGGCGTCCCCTCGAGTCGGTCGGCGGTCCGGGGGCAGCGTGATACGTACTCCCCGTCGGCACTGGCAGCCGAGGCTGAGTTGGCTTCCACACATCCCCAGACAGACCCCGCCGCCCATCGACGTCCCTCTCATCGACCTCGACGAGGTCCACGACGGGCGGGCCGTGGTGCGTCAGATGTCTCACGACGGGAAGCGGTGGCTGCTGCCGGGGTCGATCGCCTCAGCCTTCGTCAGCCTGGTCAACATCGGGGTGCCGATGGCCCTCGGCCGCGCCATTGATGACGGAGTGGTCGCGGCCAATGCTGCCGCCCTCGCCAGCTGGCTGACCCTGGTTGCGCTGGCCTACGTGGTCCGTGCGGTGGCCCAGACGGTGCGGATGCAGACCAATGTCGGGGCCGGGCTGGCCGAGCACGACCTCCGTGTCCAGGCCCTCGATCGGATCACTGCTCCGGGGGGAATAGGTGGGACGTCCCGTCTTCCCGGTGATCTTCTCGCCGTCGTCGTCACCGACGTCCGGGCGGTGTCGCGAGCCTTCATCGCCCTGACCTCGATCCCCGGCAACGCCGTCACCCTGCTCGGTTCCCTCGTCGCGATGGCTCTCATCAACGGGTGGTTGGCACTGGCGACGGTGTGCATCGTCCCGCTGCTCATCCTGTTGTCGGTCAAGGGGGTCGCCCCGGTCAAGCGCAGCACCCGCCGAGAGCGGCGGGCCGAGGCCGCGGTGGCCGGGTCCGCAGCCGATCTCACCAGCGGGCTGCGCGTCATCCAGGGACTGTCGGCCGAGCACCGCGCCACCGAGAGATTCCGCGCGGCGAGTCGGGAGGGGCTGGCGGCCACCCTGCGCAACCGTCGGATCAAGGGGGTCTACACCGGCACCATCAACGCCTCGGTCGGCGTGTTCATCACCGCCCTCACGGTGCTGGCCGGGTGGCTCGCCCTCACGGGTCACATCAGCGTCGGGCAGCTCGTCACCGTGGTGGGTCTGGCGCAGACCCTTGGGCCGCCGCTACGAGCCCTGGGCGTCGACACCGCAACGATGCTATCCAGCGCCAACGCCTCCGGGGACAGGCTCTGCGAGCTGCGTGACAGCCCTGCGGCCTGGCCGGTCCATCCCGACGACGGGGCCCGCACCACTCCCGGAGACGGCCCGGTCTGGCTACGGGTTCCAGTCGAGGAGCCGGACTTCTGTCTGGACGTCCCGTCCGGGACACACCTGGGGATCGTCGCCCCGCAGCAAGTCTGCGACGCACTGGCTGACGCCATCGACCACGGGCCGAAAACCCTGCTCAACGGGGTGCCGGCCAGTCGTCTCAACCCGTCCCAGCGACGTCGTCTGGTCCTGGTGGCTCCACGCACCCCGGAACTCTTCGACGACACCGCGCGGGCCAACATCGTGCTGGATCGCCAGACGACGGTTGCCAAACTCAATGCTGTCGTCGACGCCGCCGCCCTGGACACCGTCGCGAAAGCGCTGCCGCGCGGTCTGGAGACCGAGGTCGGGGAGGGCGGACGCCATGTCTCCGGAGGTCAGCGTCAGCGCCTGGCCCTGGCGCGAGCCCTGCTGCACTCCCCTGACGGTCTGGTGCTGATCGATCCCACCACCAGCATCGACGCCGCCACGACCGCCACCATCGCTGAACGGCTGCAGGAGTTGCGGCGGGGACGCACCACCGTCATCGCCACCACGTCCCCGGCCCTGCTGGACTGCATGGATGAGGTCGTCATGCTCGACGGTGACGGCCACGAAGTCGCCCGCGCTCCACATCGCGAATTGCTGACCCGCGAGGATTACCGGGGGATGTTGTCATGAGCACTCCTCGTTGGCTGCCACTCGCCTCTGCCGCCCAGGTTCGTCACGAGGTCCACCGGGCGGCACGCGGCGTGCGCGGGTACTTCGTCGGCGCGATCGTGGTCATCACGGCGGCGGCCCTGCTGGACCTGGCTGTACCGATGGCGACCGGATGGATCATCGACGCCGCTCGGGCCCGCCGTTCGCCCTCGTCCCTGCTCTCCCCGGCCCTCGTCATGGCCGGCACGGTGATCGGGTCGGGAATCTGCAACGGCGTCGCCCAGGCACTGACGCCGTCCTTCTTCACGACTATCGTCACCCGGTTGCGGGAGTCGATGATCCGGGCCGGCCTGGGGCTGGACCAGCAGCGGGTGGAGCGGGCGGGTACCGCCGACCTGGTCTCACGCGCGTCCGACGACGTCCAAGCGGTACGCGACGCGGCGAATGGCGCCCTTCCGCGCCTTGTCAACACCATGATCATGGTGATCGTGTCAGTGAGTGCATTGGCCAGTCTGCATCCGGCCTTCTTCATCCCGGTGCTCCTCGCCGCCGTGCTCTACGGCCTGGCCATCCGGGAGTTCCTGCGGACTGCCCCGCCCGTGTATCGCGCTGAGAGGCGGGCCTCGACAACCCAGTCCCAGCACATCCTCTCGACCATCCACGGCCTTGACGTGGTGCGGGCCTTTGGGCTGGAGAATCTGCGTATTCGGACGGTGGCGGGCGGATCCTGGCAGGCCATCCGCTGGAACCTGCGCGGACGGTTCCTCGGGAACAGGCTCGTCATCAGACTGCTGGCCGGTGAGGCCGTGGCGACCATCGGCGTCGCCTGGACGGGATACCTACTCGTCACCAGCAACAAGCTCAGCGTCGGTGCGGCGGCGACGGCAGTCCTGGTGCTGCTGAGGCTGTTCTCCCCGGTACGGTTCCTGCTGATGTTCCTCAACAACCTGCAGGCTGCCTGGGTATGCCTGCAGCGGGTAGTGGGTGTGATCCACGCCCGTCACGAGGAACCGACCGTCGTCGAGCACACCCACCAGGGCCCGTCGTCGGTTCACGTGGAGGGGCTGAGTTTCGGCTATCAGGACGGTCCGGACGTGCTGCACGAGGTGAGCCTGGACATCCCTGCCGGGCACACCATGGTTCTCGTCGGGGAATCCGGTGCTGGCAAGTCGACCCTGGCAGCACTCGTGGCTGGCCTGCTGGAACCTCGGTCTGGTCAGGTCGTCATGTCCCCTGGCGAGGCTCGAACCGTGCTCATCAGCCAGGAGATCCACACCTTCTCGGGCAGCCTTCTCGACGATGTGGCTCTCGGGTTACCAGCCACCGCCGAGAACTGGCCTGACGACCAGGTTCGCGGGACCGTCATGGAGGCTCTGGAACAGGTTGGTGCCGAGTGGGTGAGGAATCTGGCCGACGGTGTCGACACTCTGGTGGGACGACTGGGAACCCGGCTCTCCCCGGCCCATGCCCAACAGGTGGCGCTGGCACGGGCCTTGCTGGCCGACCCCCAGGTCATCATCTTGGATGAGGCAACGGCCGAGGCCGGAAGCTCGGGCGCGGCTGCCCTCGACCGGGCCGCCGTCGAGGTCGTCAGGGGAAGGACGGCCCTGCTGGTCGCCCACCGGCTGTCCCAGGTGGCCATGGCTGACGAGGTCGCGGTCATGGAGGACGGGCGGATCGTGGAGGTCGGGCCTCCCGAGCGGCTGCGCGAGGGCAGCGGCCCCTTCGCCAAACTGTGGCAGGTGTGGTCGAGTCAACACTGAGCCGCTCTCGGGCACATAGCTGGACCACCTTGTGGCACCCGCACCGCGACAAGCCCGGCGCAGGTGCCGAAACCGGCGCAGCTGGGAAGAGAGGGTCTCCGGGGAACCCTGATTCCCCGGAGACCACGAGTGGGTCAGAGCGGCATCACATCGTGGACTCGACCCTGTCAGCGACACCGGCATCGATATTGCGCCAATAGGTCAGGGTGTTGCCGATGACCGGCTCCTCCATGTCGAAGTTCGTCAGCAGGTCGACGAGGGTCTCCACCAGCTCGTCGCGCTCCTGCTCGGAGAAGACGTCGTGGACCAAGGTGTGGGCCTGGCCGAAGTCGTCGTCCTCGGAGTGAAGGGTCTGAGCGGCACGAACGAGCTCGCCGTCGGTCTCCCAGGTGACCTCCGACCCGGCACGGTAGCCGGTGGCGTGGTCGCGACCGTAGGAGTTCGGGGCGTAGGTCGGGGCCGAGCCGGCATGCTCGTAGGTCATTTGGCCGTCGAAGGTGTACTGATTCGTCGCGACGGTCGGACGGTTCACGGGAAGCTGCTCGTAGTTGACGCCCAGACGGTTGCGGGCGGCATCGTTGTAGGCGAAGGCGCGGCTCAACAACATACGGTCGGGCGAGAGGCCGGTGCCCTCGACGGTGTTGGACGGGGAGAAGGCCGCCTGCTCGATCTCGGCGAAGAAGTTCTCCGGGTTGCGGTCCAGGGTGAACCTGCCGATGGTGTGCAGCGGATAGTCCTTGTGTGGCCACACCTTGGTGATGTCGAAGGGATTAAAGCGGTAGTCCTTGGCATCGTCGTAGGGCATCAACTGCACCTTGACGGTCCAAGACGGGTGGTCGCCGTCAGCAATGTGATTGAACAGATCCTCGCGGTGGAGGTCCGGGTGATCCCCGACGACGGCCTTGGCCTGGTCGGCGGTCATGGTGTGGACGCCCTGGTCGCTGATGAAGTGGTACTTCACCCAGGTGATCTTCCCCTCGGCGTTCACCCACGAGTAGGTGTGCGAGGAGTAGCCGTTCATGGTGCGGTAGCTGAGCGGAATGCCTCGCGGGCCCATGAGGTAGGCGACCTGGTGGGCCGACTCCGGGGAGAGGCTCCAGTAGTCGTACATCATGTTGGGGCTGCGCAGGCCAGAGTTTGGCAGGCGCTTCTGTGAGCGAATGAAGTGGGGGAACTTCATCGGGTCGCGCATGAAGAATACCGGGGTGTTGTTGCCAACCATGTCGAAGTTGCCTTCGTCGGTGTAGAACTTCAGCGAGAATCCACGGACGTCACGCCACGTGTCGGGGCTACCGAGCTCACCGGCGACCGTGGAGAAGCGGGCCAGCATCGGGGTCTCCTTGCCTCTCTGCAGGAAACCGGCCTTGGTGTATTCCGAGACGTCAGCGGTGGTCTCGAAGTGTCCGAAGGCCCCCGACCCCTTGGCATGCGGCTTACGCTCGGGGATGTTCTCGCGGTTGAAATGGGCCAGGGTGTCAATCAGGTGGGCGTCGTGCAGCAGCACTGGGCCGTCGGCACCGACGGTCAGGGAGTATTCGTCGCTGGGCGCGGGGGAACCGTTCGTATTGGTTGACGGCTTACTGGGATCAATGGGCATGACGACTTCTCCGGATAGGTCGAGTACTTCCTTCCACACTGCCCCTTGGCACGGTCACTTCCAAGCAAATGACGCCATCCGTGAAAGCACCTGCGAAGGCCCTGGCAATAGGGCCGCAGTTGCCCGACGATGGGAGCATGAGCGACGTCATCGTCACCAAGAACGACCAGCAGTCACGCTACGAGTCTCATATCAACGGTGAGCTCGCCGGATTCGCAGAATTTCGCCGCGAGGGGGACGTCGTCGTCATGCCTCACACCGAGGTCTTCGACGCCTTCGGCGGCAAGGGAGTCGGCAGTGCCCTGGCCCGATCTGCCCTCGACGACATCGCCTCCCAGAACCTGACGGTACGCCCGGACTGCACCTTCATCAGGGGATGGCTGGACAAGCACCCCGACCACCCGGTGAACGTTATCTAAAGGTGTGTGGGTGAGACCATGCCTTTTCCAAGACTCAGCCCCACCCACACGCTCTCACACTGGAAACTTCGACGGATTGTGCAAGGGCGGCATTCACCCGACTGCGAGCATCACCCCATAGGAAACCATGCAGGCAACCGATATGGAGACGATGCCGGGAATCAGGAATGAATGGTTGAAAATGTACTTTCCGATCCTCGTCGTCCCGGTATCGTCCATCTCGACCGCAGCCACCACGGTGGGATACGTAGGTAGCAGGAACAGTGCCGAGGCCGCCGCAAAACATCCGACCAGCACCGACACCGGAAGCCCGAGGGCCGCCGCAACCGGCATGAACGTAACCGTAGTTGCGGCTTGCGAGTAGAGCAACGATGCGGCCAGGAACAGCACCACGAACAACAGCCACGGCGCCGAGTGAATGACTCCCGATCCGGCAGTTTTTATGGTGCCGATGTTCGAACTCACGAAGGTATTGCCTAGCCAAGCAACCCCCATTACGCAGATGGCGGCAGAGGTACCACTTCTGTAGGTTGCCTGGGAGGTGATCTCGTTGAGCGGGACTTTACACAGGGTGGCTATGACGAGGGCGGCAGTCATCATAAAGGTCATGATGGCGGCACCTCGTGGCAACGGGGGCTTGTCCACAGCGGAAATGGCAGCGGCATAGACCATCACTACGATCAAGGACACCACGAAGATTATCAGTGACCGTCTTGCGTATGGCTTGATGTTGTAGTTCTCCGCCCTGCGGTGCGAGACTTGGCCCTTTTTCAGTCGCTGCAGATAGACCGGGTCGAGTTCCAACTCACATCCGAGTCTTGAGGAGACAACCGCACCGATCATCGAGCCCGCGTAGCCCCCAATGATCGAGACCAGGACCAGTTTCGGATACGAGACGCCCAGAGGGCCAACAATGGCCGCCATCGCCACCATCGCCGCCGAAATCGGCGAAGCACATATGCCGATCTGCGAGGCCACCGCAGCTACGGATAGTGGGCGGGAGGGCCTCACCTTCTGTTCCTTGGCCACTTCCGCGATGACGGGGAGAGTGGCGAATGCGACGTGTCCGGTACCACACAAAACAGTCATGAAGAACGTCACGGTGGGTGCCAGGAAGGTGATTCTCCTCGGATTGTGCCGCAATATCCGCTCGCTGAGCATCACCAGCAGTTCCAGACCGCCGGCTACTTCCATCGCCGCCACGCAGGAAATCACCGAGATGATGACCCCAATGACATCCCACGGAATACCAGTACCTGGGTCGACCTTGCAACCAAGTATTCCCAGGGCGATGACGCCGGCACCCCCTGCATAGGCGATGCCAAGTCCTCCCTTGCGTGCCCCCAGGAAGATGAACAGTAGGACGACGGCCAGTTGAATGAAGAGCATCATCGCGTGTCAGCGATGCTCAGACACGAATGTCCTGGGGTCCTCCGGGAGACCGCGGTCGCTCGGCTCGTATGTGCGTCCTGAGTATCGAGGGTGCAGGAAGTTCTGGGTCGACATGATCTCATCCAGCCTTTCCTCCGGAATTAGGCCGCGTTCGAGGACGACATCACGAACTGATTTTCCGGTACGGGCAGCCTCCTCGCCAATGAGATCGCCCTGATGGTGTCCAATCACATCGTTCAGGTAGGTCACAATGCCAATGGAATTGGTGACATACTTTCGGCACCGTTCCGCATTTGCAGTGATCCCGTCAATACATTTGCTACGCAAGGTGTCGCAGGCGTTGATCAGAAGGTGGATGGACTCGAACATTGCTTGTGACAGGGCCGGTTCCATCACATTGAGTTCCAGCTGACCAGCTTCGGCGGCGAAGCAGACGGTGACATCGTTTCCGAATACCTTGAAGCAGATCTGGTTAACGACCTCGGGAATAACCGGATTCACCTTCGCCGGCATGATGGACGATCCTGCCTGCATCTCTGGAAGGTTGATTTCCTTGAGCCCAGCCCTTGGTCCAGATGAGAGCAATCGCAAATCGTTGCAGATCTTGGAGATCTTCGCCGCCAGGCGTTTGATGATGGAATGGACAGCAATGTAGGCACCGTTGTCGTAGGACGATTCCATGAGGTTGGTGGAAGGGCGAATCGGGTACCCGGTCACCTTGGCCAGCTTCTCTGCGGCAAGTTCGGCATATCCGTCTGGGGTGTTGATCCGAGTGCCGATGGCGGTGCCGCCCAGGTTGACCTCTACGAGAAGATCGCTTCCGACATCAAGCCGGTCCAGTTCAGCACGGATGTTGTGCGCGTACCCGTCAAACTCCTCACCCAGAGTCATGGGGACAGCATCCTGCAACTGGGTGCGTCCCATCTTCAGCACATCGGCAAACTCCTTGGCCTTGGCATCGAAACTATCTGCAAGGTCGGCGACGGCCTGTTTCAGCCCCTCCAGCAGGGCGTACACCCCGAGCCGGAACCCGGTGGGGTAGGCGTCATTGGTCGACTGGGACTTGTTGACGTCATCGTTGGGATGGATGACGTCATAGGTACCCTTCGGATATCCCAACATTTCGAGAGCCAAGTTGGCGATGACCTCGTTGGTATTCATGTTGATCGAGGTTCCCGCTCCCCCCTGGAAGGAATCAGTCGGGAATTGGTCCATACAGCGCCCATCATTCAAGATCGCATCGCATGCGGCGACAATGGCGTCAGCGACATCACTCGGAAGAACCTTCAACTGCTTGTTCGTCAGAGCTGTCGCCTTCTTCACCTGAACCATTCCACGAATGAAGTCAGGCTCGTCGTTCATGCATCCGCGTGAAATTTGGAAATTCTCTAGAGCACGCAACGTATGGATTCCATAGTAGTACTCATTCGAGATTTCCCGTTTTCCAAGAAGATCCTCTTCGATCCGACTCTCAATCACCTTTACCCCTAACCGATAGATTATTTTTGTTATCTAGGCTTGCGCGCATCCTTCGAAACCATATTTAATAATTGGAGAAATCGAGGGAGAAGAAATGATTCGTAAATCAGAAAAATGACACCCCGCAGGTGCAGGAATTAGCCATCAATCCTAGTACCAAACAACCGTAAATCACAAATTTACACGAAATTAATAACGATACGTCCATCTCCTTATGGACACCAGATATGCAGACATACTAACACCCTTCCACATGCTGGACAACCTGACTCCCGACGAGCGCAAGATCACCATGTCTGCACACTCCGAACCACGTCATCCGAGAGACCTGCTTGCTCCTGCCGTCCCGGGTGGGATAGGTAGAAAAGACCTCGACGCACGTAGTATTTTGAGGAATCGATCATCGAAAAGAGGACTCCCCGTGCCCACTTCCTCCGTCGGATCGCGCCGAGCCTGGCTCATGGTCGGGGCCGGAATCTCCCTGTTGGCGGGCCTTGACGGCGCCTTGTTACTTCTTGGCGTCTGGTCCCCGGTGATGTCGTCACGGCTGTCGGACTGGCACGGACCCCTCATGGTGCTCGGCTTCGTCGGCACCGTCATCTGCCTGGAACGGGCCGTCGCCCTGGGGAAGAAACCTGGCTACCTCGTCCCGTTGGTCTCGGGACTCGGCGTGGTCGCCCTCCTCGTGCCCCTCATACCTCCCCGGTTCGGCCTGGCCCTGCTCACCCTGGCGCAGTTCGGCCTGCTGGGCATATATGTCCCGCTGTGGAAACGCAGCCACGACGACGCCACCGTCATCCAGATTGCCGGCGCCTTCTGCGCCGCCGGTGCAGCCGCCCTGCTCACCTCAGGGGCCGACGTCCCTGACGTCATCGGATGGCTTGCCTGCTACCTCATCCTGACGATCTGCGGCGAGAGGCTGGAACTCTCCCGTCTGACGATGACTCGCAATCGCGCCCTCCCCGCTCTGTGTCTGACCGTCGTGGCCGCTCTCTTCGTCTCGGTCGCCAGCCCCCAGATCGGATACCGACTGCTCGGACTCGTCCTCGTTGCTCTGGCGGTGTGGCTGTGCCGTAACGACGTCGCCCGCGGCGGGCTGAAGCGTGGTGGGCAGGCGGCCTACATCGGCCTGTTGCTCATGATCGGTTACCTGTGGCTAGGTCTGGCTGGTCTCATCTGGACGGTCAATGGCCTCCTCACCACCGGACGGGCCTATGACGCCGTCGTCCACTCAGTCTTCCTAGGATTCACGATGGGGATGATCCTCGGCCACGCCCCGATCATCCTCCCCGCGGTACTGCGCGTCAGACTGAACTGGACGACGTGGTTCTGGCTGCCGGCCTTCCTGCTGGAGGCCTCCCTGCTGGTGCGCATCGGCATCGGTGACGCCTTGGATCGTCCCACCGCCGTGCAGGCTGGCGGTGTCGTCAACGTCCTGAGCCTGCTGACCTTGGTGGCCGTCGTGGCCACCCATGTTCGTTCGCGAAGTCGGCCCGACACCCACCCGAAGCCTGCAACCCCACACACGACACTCCCCCTCAGGAGGGACCATGGCTGAGATCACGTCCGCGTCGGTCGGCCGCAAGCCGGACACGAACAAGCGCAGTTGGCACCGCAAGGCGTCCCGTCCGGTCTCCGGGTGGCTGGCGGCCCTGCTCATCGTGGCGATCGTGAGCCGGTGGATCCCGCAGTCGCGCTGGCTGTTGGTCCACATGGTCACCCTGGGCGTCGCGACGACCTCGATCATGGTGTGGGGCCAGTACTTCACCGAGGCGATCCTGCACAACAACCTCACCGAGGCTGATCGCAGTCGTCAGGTCTTGCGCATCCGTCTGCTGACGGCCGGCATCATCGTCACCTGTGTCGGCATGGTGGCGGACTGGCCGTGGGTGACGGTCGTAGGAGCAGTGATCGTCGGCTCGATGCTCACCTGGTACGCCTTTGACTTGGGCCATCAGGTTCGCCACGCCCTCCCCGGTCGTTTCGACTCCACGGTGAGGTTTTACTGCGCGGCCGCCTGCCTGTTGCCCCTGGGAGCGACTCTCGGCGCGATCATGGCCTTCTCCCCCGTCGAGCCGTGGCGAACCCGTCTGCTCGTCGCCCACCAGGCCCTCAACCTGCTCGGATTCGTCGGTCTGACCGTCGTCGGCACCCTCATCACCTTGTGGCCAACCGTGCTGCGCACCAAGATGCAACCCGCCCAAGATCGCCACGGCAGGTACTCCCTCTACGTCATGATGGCCGCGGTCGCCGTCACCACCGTCAGTGCCCTGTGCGGGCTGTGGTGGCTCGCTGCCGTCGGCGTCACTGCCCACATCATTGGCGTCTGCATCGTGCTCGGAGACCTCGTGGCCTGTGCCGTCCACAAGCCGCCGCGTGACTTCCCCGGATTCACCATGGGGGCGGCCATCTGCTGGATGCTGGTGTGGCTCGTCTGGCTGGCCTGGAAACTCGCTTCCAAGGGCACCGGGCTGCTGGCTGACGACATCTTCACCCTCTCGGTGCCCGTCATCGTCGGTTTCCTGCTCCAGCTCCTCATCGGCGCCATGAGCTACCTCATGCCGATGGTCATGGGTGGCGGGCCGAGGATCGTCCGGGCGACCAATGCCAAAATGCACGCCTTCGGAGCGCTGCGAGCCACCATCACCAATGCCGGGCTGTTGCTGTGGGTGCTCGCCATGGGTACCTGGACTCGTCGCCTCGGCATGGTGATGGCCGTCGTCGGACTGGCCACCTTCCTGCCTGCCACCGCAGCGATGGTGCGCACCGGCGTCCCCCTGCTCAAGGAGAAGGGACGCCAGATGGCGGCTCGGACGGCTACCCCTGCCGAGAAGGGAGGAACCCCTAGGGCCTCCCCCGAGAGAGCAGCCGACTCACCTGCCGCCAAGCCCACAGCCACCACATCCACCGAATCCGACGCCCCGAACCGTTCCACCGTCACCGGCATCACGCCCAAGACCGTCGACCCGGCTCCCACCGCTCCGACTGATCGTCGCTCCTTCGTCGGGGCCTTTGCCGGTGCTGCCACCGCCCTGACGGCAGCCGCCGTTGGTCACCGACTGGACCAGAACGCGCCCACCGAGGGCACCGACGGCCCCGCTGCGGTGGTCGGGAAGGTCTCCCCCACCGGACACACCACGACGGCCAACGTCACGACCGAGGGGATGAGGTACCACCCCAGCACGATCAGCGTGCCGGCCGGTGACGAGCTCGTCGTCGAGATCACCAACAAGGATCCCAATCAGGTCCACGACCTACAGTTCGCCAATGGCGCTCATTCACCACGCCTCGACCCGGGGGCCCATGCCACTGTCAAGGCGGGAGTCATCACCGGCCCGACCGAGGGCTGGTGCACCATCGTCGGCCACAAGTCGATGGGCATGGTGCTCAAGGTCCAGGTCAATGGCATGCCAGGAGGCGCCGAGCACGACGACCGCATGGGTTCGGCCGATCCTCGCCGCAAGATCGACCTCACCAAGGCTCCTGGCAGGGGATTCACGACCCGTGACGCCGTCGTCCCCCCACTGCTGGCCGGACGCGTCCACACGATGACCTTGACCGCGAAGGAATCCGTGCAGGAGATCGCCCCGGGGACGACCATCGACGCCATGACCTACAACGGTCGCTACATGGCACCGGTCATCCACGCCCGAATCGGCGACGAGATGCGGGTACACCTGGTCAACAGGGGGACGATGGGTCACTCCCTGGACTTCCACGCCGGTACCGTCTCCCCCGACGAGGTGATGCGCACCATCGCACCGGGCCAGGAAGTCGACTACAACTTCACCCTTCACCGCGCCGGAATCTGGCTCTACCACTGCTCCACCATGCCGATGTCGGCCCACATCGCGGCTGGCATGTTCGGTGCCGTCATCGTCCCCCCGCATGACCTGCCGCGCGCCGATCGCGAGTACTACTTGGTGCAGTCGGAGACCTACCTCAGCGAGCACAACGGGGCCGAGGTCAACATGGCCAAGATCGCCAACGAGACCCCGGACCTGACGATATTCAACGGTCACGCCAACCAGTACGTCTTCGAGCCGCTGAAGGCCAAGGTCGGTGAGCGGGTACGCATCTGGGTGCTGGCAGCCGGCCCGAGTCGCGGCTGCTCCTTCCACGTCGTCGGCACCCAGTTCGACACCGTGTTCAAGGAGGGCGCCTACACCCTCAAGCGTGGCAATCCGGAGGGCGGCGGCTGCCAGGCCCTCGACCTGTCCAGCGCCCAGGGTGGTTTCGTCGAGATGGTCTTCGAGGAACCGGGCCATTACACCTTCGTCAACCACTCCTTCGTGGAAATGGAGCGCGGAGCCCGGGGCATCATTCAGGTGACGGCATGAGAAAACGTGACGGGATGAGTGACACCAGCCTGGTAGACCCGGGATCCGAGAAGCGGATCGACGAGGTCGCCGATGCCCTGCAGAAGCGTGGCGGTTCTGCCACCAGCGCCGACGTGGCAGCTGACCTGGGGATTCACCCCTCGACGGCGCGATTCCACCTCGATCGTCTCGTCGAGCAGGGACGAGTGGAGACCACCCGCCAACACCGGACCACTCGGGGCCGACCCCACACCGTCTTCACCCTCGTCAACGACGAGGGACCGCGTGCCTACCGACTGCTGGCCCAGATGCTCGTCGAGGAGATTGCCACCAGCGACGATCCGGCAGGGACCGCCACGCGTATCGGTCAGCGCTGGGGACGTCATCACCCCGGGAACCTCGTCGCCGTCCTCGACGAGATGGGCTTCTCCCCCGCCCCCGAGGATGAGGGAATCGTGCTTCGACACTGCCCCTTCCTCGACCTGGCCCTCGGTCACCCGCAGGTGGTCTGTGCCCTGCACTGCGGGGTCGTCGAGGGCGTGACGGGGAAGGCGACGACCATTGACGCCAACCCAGGGGGAAAGTGCGTGATCCACACCGCAGCCTGAAGGACGGCAGACAGACGAATGCCCCTGGCCGAGGCCAAGGGCATCACAACTCAATCGCCGAGGCCCGTTCCGACCTCGCGAGCTGCCTCGACCCACGGATGGTTGGAGGGCACGTACTTGACCTTGCCAGCGACCTCCTTGAGCGGAACGGTCATCGTGTCCCCACCCTTGGCAGCCACCATGACGCCGAACTCACCGTCGTCAACGAGCTTGGCGCCCATGGTTCCCAGGCGAGTGGCGAGCAGCCGGTCATGGGCGCACGGGATGCCGCCACGCTGCACGTAGCCGAGGATGGAGACTCGCGATTCCAGCCCGGTGGCCTCCTCGAGCTGGGTCGCCAGCTTGAGGGTGTTGTCGCGCATCGAGTGTTCGAGGTCCTTCTTGGCCTTCTTGGCAGCAGCCTTCGTCTCTGGGGTCTTCGAGGCATCGACGAGGGCCTGGGCCCCAGCCATCGCAGCGGAGTCGGCCTCGTCGCGGGCTCCCTCGGCCACCGCGATCACGGAGAAGTTGAGGCCCTGCTTCCGGCGCCTCTCCACCGCCTCGACGATGGAGTCAACCTTGTAGGGCACCTCGGGCAGCAGGATGACGTCGGCGCCGCCGGCGATGCCAGACCCCAGGGCGAGCCAGCCAGCACGGTGGCCCATGATCTCGGCCAGGATGATGCGGTGGTGGGAGTGGGCGGTGGAGTGCAGCCGATCGATGGCCTCCGTGGCGATCTCGAGCGCCGTCGAGAATCCGAAGGAGTCATCGGTCCCGACGATGTCGTTGTCAATGGTCTTGGGCAGATGAAGGACGTTGAGTCCGGCCTTGGCGAGCTTGTAGGCATTCTTGGCAGTGCCACCGCCCCCCAGGGTGACCAGGGCATCCAGTCCCAGCTTCTCGTAGTTGTCGACGATGGTGGGGACCATGTCCTTTTCCTCACCAGCAATGATCATGCGATTGACCTTGTCACGGCTGGTTCCCAGAATGGTTCCGCCGACAGTCAGGATGCCGGACAGAGCGCCCGGACCCAGGGTGACGGTGCGGTTCTCCGCCAGTCCGAGGAAGCCGTCCTGAACACCAATCAGCTCCATGTCGTGCTGTCGGATGGCTGCCTTGCCAAATCCACGGATTGCGGCATTGAGTCCAGGGCAGTCACCACCAGCGGTGAGGATGCCGACCTTCTTCTTGGACATGACGACTCCTGATCTGTGTCGGGTGCGCTCCATCCTCCCACGGATGACGTCACCAACAGACTCGCCGGATGTAAGGGTCCACCTCGTCCCACGATCAATCACTTCAGCTTTTTTCCTTAACGCTGTTATGATTAAGGCAATGACCTCAAGTGCGAATGAGGGGATGTGATCATGCTCGCCTGGGTGATCCTGGCCGATCAGCTCGAAAGCCGCAGTCATGACGACGAGGTCCCCACTCTCCTGGATTCCCTCACCTCCCCGGGACTCCTCGTCAGCCCGACGGATTACCGCGTCGGCACGCCACACTGGACCCTTCCACCAGAACGCACCTCCGGGGACGAGGTCCAGGCCCTCTCGACCGACCCTGCCACCCTCATCCATGCGCTGTGGACAGCCGGTTGCGGGCCGTGGCGAATTGGCCTCGCCCATGACGAGGTCGTCACTCCCCTGCCAGATTCCACGAGAGCTGCGCGCGGACCGGCATACGTCAAAGCCCGTCAGGCCATCGAGGAGTGCAGACGCCGTCGCGCTGATGTCCAGGTGGCCGCTGACGGGACCGACGCCATGCGACGGTTCTCCCAGATGGCCAGTGTCGTCGTCGACCTGGCACGCGGATTGCGCCCAGCCTCTCGCGACATCGTCGCGTCCTACGATCTGTCCATGACCAACGAGGAGACCGCACGAGCCTTGGGTATCAGCACCTCAGCCGTCAGCCAACGTCTCACCCGTGCCCACTGGGAGTACCTGGTGCAGACTCGCCAACTCGCCGTCGACCTGGCCCGGGATGTGCAATGACCATCGCCATGAGGATCGCGGCCGTCCTCGTCGTCATCGCCGCGGTGTGGGCCGGGAAGTACGTCGTCTCCCTGGTCTTCCACGCTGCCGGGGTCCACACTGACGGTGACAAGGGCCTGCTGCGTGGCGGGCTGTGGATCGGCTATCTGGAGAGACTCGGCATCGTCACCGCCATTCTCACCGGATATCCAGCCGGCATCGCCGTCATCCTCGGCGTCAAGACCCTCGCCCGCTATGCCGAACTGAAATCCCAACCCACTCCGGGTACCGGGGCTCAGGAGGCCAACGAGGAATCCAGCGCGGCCATCGAGCAGTTCATCATCGGGACGATGGCATCGGCCTTGTGGGCCGTCCTGCTGGCCCTGGCCACCAAGGCCCTGTGGCGCTGATCCCTTCTCACCGGCGTATCAAGGATCCCGAGGCACGAGTCTCGACACACGAGGAGATGGAGAAGCCGGGCCACCCGTAGGCAGCCCGGCTACCGCCGTCGTCAGTCAGCCGACGCTCGCTCAGTCGATCGGAGCCGGATCCAGCTTCCACACCTGCTCGGCGTAGTCGCGGATGGTGCGGTCCGAGGAGAACCGGCCGGACTGGGTGATGTTCACCCACGCCTTGCGGGCCCAGCCGCGGGCATCGGCATGGTCGGCAGCCATAGCGTCCTTGACGGTGCGGTAGGACTCGAAGTCACCGAGCACGTAGTAGACGTCGGGGCCTTCCCAGCCGGGCTCCATGAGGCTCTGACGCAGGTCGTGGAACCAGCCGGACCCGTTGTCGTCGAGGGTGCCGTCGGTCAGTGCGTCGACGACTCGCTTGAGACCGGGCACGTTCTCGTACTGCCAGCGCGGGTCGTATCCGCGCTTGAGGGAGGGCAGCTGCTTCTCGGTGGCACCGAAGATGTAGGCGTTCTCGTCACCAACGGCGTCGAGGATCTCGACGTTGGCCCCGTCCAGGGTGCCCAGGGTGAGCGCGCCGTTCATCATGAACTTCATGTTCGAGGTGCCCGAGGCCTCCTTGCCGGCCATCGAGATCTGCTCGGAGACGTCGGCGGCCGGGATGATGTGCTCGGCCGGGGAGACGTTGTAGTTGTGGACGAAGACGACCTTGATGCGGCCGTTGATGTCCTCGTCGTCGTTGACCAGGCGAGCCACCTCGTTGATGAACTTGATGATCGCCTTGGCGAGGATGTAACCGGGAGCGGCCTTGGCTCCGAAGACGAAGACCCGCTTGGGGACGTCGAGGGTCGGGTCGTCCTTGAGACGGAAGTACAGATCCAGCACGTAGAAGGCGTTGAGCAGCTGGCGCTTGTACTCGTGCAGACGCTTGATCTGAACGTCGAAGATGGCATCCGGATCGATCTCGACGCCTTCGCGCTCGGCCACCCAGGCCGCGAAGTCGACCTTGTTGGCGTGCTTGATCTCATTGATGCGGTCGTAGACCGAGTCGTCCACGGAATCGGTGTAGTTGGCGAGCACCGAGAGGTCCTTGACCCAGGCGTCGGACCCGGTGACCTCGGTCAGCAGGGCTGCCAGACGCGGGTTGCACTGGTTGAGCCAGCGACGCGGCGTGACGCCGTTGGTCTTGTTGTTGAACCGCTCCGGCCAGATCGCGTGCCACTCCTTGAGGGTCTCGCGCTTGATGATCTCGGTGTGCAGGGCGGCGACACCGTTGATCGAGTAGGAGGCGTAACAGGCGATCCACGCCATCCGCACCTGGTTGCCCGAGACAGGAGCCATGTACTCGATGGTCTGGCCGTCGAGGCCGCGCTTGCCCATGTCCTCACGGAAGCGACGATCGATCTCGCGGACGATCTCGGAGATGCGCGGGAAAATGCGATCGAAGATCTGCATCTCCCACCTCTCCAGGGCTTCAGCCAGCACGGTGTGGTTGGTGTAAGCGAAGGTGTGGGTGACGATCTTCCAGGCCTCGTCCCAGCCCATGCCGTGCTCATCGAGCAGGATGCGCATGAGCTCGGGGATGGACAGCACAGGATGGGTGTCGTTGAGCTGGATCGAGTTGTACTTGGCGAAGTCGGTGAGGTTCTCGCCGTGGTGCTTGACGTAATTGTCAACGATCTCCTGCAGGGAGGCCGAGCAGAAGAAGTACTGCTGACGGACCCGCAGCACCTTGCCCTCGAAGGTGGTGTCGTTGGGGTACAGCACACGGGAGATGTCGGAGGTGCGCTCCCGCTCGACGATGGCGTCGGTGAAGCGCTGGGAGCTGAAGGCCTGGTAGTCGAACTGCTCCATCGGCTCGGCCTTCCACAACCGCAGGGTTCCGACGTTGCGAGTTCCGTAACCGGTGATCGGCATGTCGTGGGGGATGGCACGCACCCACATGTCGGCGTAGCGGACGATGCGCTGCTGCTCCTCGCGGCGGATGACGAAGGGGTAGCCCTCCTCCATCCACGGGTCCGGGTGCTCGGTCTGGAAACCGTTGTCGAAGAGCTGCTTGAACAGGCCGTAACGGTAGAGGATGCCGTAGCCGGTGACGGGTAGTTCCAGGGTGGCACAGGAGTCGAGGAAGCAGGCGGCCAGACGACCGAGGCCACCGTTGCCGAGGGCTGCGTCCGGCTCCTGCTCGAGCACCTGGGACAGGTCGATGCCGAAGCTGGCCAGGGCCTCCCGGGTCTCGTCGACCAGGCCGAGGTTCGACAGGTTGTTGAGCAGGGCTCGTCCCATGAGGAACTCGGCGGAGAAGTAGTGCTCCTGACGTCCTGCCTTGTAGACGGCGTCAGTGGTCTCCCAGTCGCCGGCAATGCGGCCCACGACGGAGGCTGACAGCCCCTGCCACACCTCCATAGGGGTCGACGCGGTGACGGAACGTCCCGAGGTCGATCGCACCTGGAATGCGATTGCTGAAGCCAGATCCTGAGTCATGTGCCCTTCCTTGGTTGGGAGGATCGCCGCGCGGCGGCTGGTACATCCAGGTCAGACTATCGCGAACCTGATGTATTCCCCGGAGCGCGACCGATCCCTCCGTGGAACCCCGGCCCTCGTTTGCCGATGAGGACGAAACCAGCCCACCCGAGCAGCACCGCGACGACAACGACCGGAACACCCAGTGCCCCGGCACGGGTCAGCTCCAGGGCGAAGGCGACCGCGAACAGGGGGGCACGCTGGGTCATGGACAGCACACAACCGGCTCCCACAATGGCCATCATCGTGACCTGGGAGGGGGAATCAATTCCCGCCGCTGCCGCGATGAGAGTGCCGATGAGAGCACCGGATGCCAGGGACGGGGTGAGCAGACCGCCGGCAGCGCCGGACCTCAGAGCCACCGTGGTGGCGAGGATCTTCCCGACGAGCAGAATCGCCAACGTGGCCGGGGCGACGGGGTGGGCCAGTACCAGATTGACGATGACCTGACCGTTTCCGACCACCTGGGGAGCCATGAGGGCGATGGCCGTCACTCCGATCGATCCGAGCGGCACCGTCCACCACAGTCGGGAGGTCACCGGGACGCGACGTTTCATCTCCCCGAAGAGCACGCCCATCCCTGCTCCGATGGGGGTGGCTACTGCGACGAGGAGGACGATCCATCCCAGACCGGAGGGGGTGACCTCGGCCACCGGGGAGCGGTAAATGGGCCGATCATGGTTGAAGATCCAGGCCGTCACCGTCGAGAGCACCGAGATGACGACGGCAATCCCAACCTGTCCCCAACCGCGCCGGGTGCGCAGGTCGGGACGCACCGTCAGTTCCAAGGCATAGAGGGCACCGGCGACCGGCACGTTGTAGACCGACGCCAAACCAGCCCCGGCGGCACTGGCCAACAGCACTCGTCTCGTCGAGCCGTCAACGCGGAATCCGTCGGACAGCCCCTGGGCGGCCAGGGCAGCCATCTGACGAGGCGCGGCCTCTCGGCCCAGGGAGCTTCCCGACCCGACGACGACGAGCTGGGCCAGGGCGTCAACGATGGTTTCGATCGGCCGCAAACGTTTCGGGGAGTCGATGTCAACAGCCTGGCGTACCGAGATGATCGAACCTGACGGACGCGGACGCAACCACCACCACGTCAGGCCCGCGATGACAGCGCCCGCGATCGGGGCGACCAACCGTCGCCACATGACGACCCCGCCGACGCCGGTCGTCGAGGAGGAGAAGGGAGCACCGAAGGCACAGGCCTCGATGAGGTGGGACAGCTCGCCGATGAGGCCACCGATGAGTCCGGACACCAGCCCCGTCAGGAGGACGGCGGTGATGAGTCGGAGACGTGAGGTGCCCACCCGGCAGACGCTACCGTCCCACCCTCGAGATCACGTCCTTTGAGTCACGCCGGAAGAGCGACGTAGATCGTCTCCAGGAATTCCTCAATGCCCTGGTAGGAACCTTCTCGGCCCAGACCGGACTCCTTGACACCACCAAATGGGGCAGCCGCGTTGGAGAAGACACCGAGATTGGCACCGATCATGCCGGTCTCCAGCTTCTGACCCATCCGCAGGATCCGCGCGGTGTCGCCGGTGAAGACGTAACCGGCCAGTCCGACGGGGACGGAGTTGGCGATGGCCAAGGCCTCTTCCTCGGTGCTGAAGGTGGTGATCGGGGCGATCGGTCCGAAGATCTCGGTCTGCATGATCTCGGCATCGGCGGACACACCGGAGAGCACCGTCGGCGGGTAGAACCAGCCCTTGCCCGCAGGGATCTCGCCGCCGCAGCGAACAGTCG
Source organism: Cutibacterium avidum 44067 (assembly GCF_000367205.1). Taxonomy (NCBI): domain Bacteria; kingdom Bacillati; phylum Actinomycetota; class Actinomycetes; order Propionibacteriales; family Propionibacteriaceae; genus Cutibacterium; species Cutibacterium avidum. Next base: position 2,229,175 of record NC_021064.1, read on the forward strand.
CACCGGCCTCTACCGCGGAACGAACCAGGTCGTCGACCTTCTCACGATCCTTCTCGGTGATCATGGGGCCGACCTCGGACTTCTCGTCCAGACCATCCCCGACGGTGAGGCCGGACATCATCTCGACCATCCGGTTGGTGAACTCCTCGGCCACCGACTCGTGGACGATGAACCGGTTGGCAGCGATGCAGGCCTCTCCCATGTTGCGCATCTTGGCGCCCTTGGCACCGGCAATGGCCTGGTCGAGGTCGGCGTCGTCGAAGACGATGAAGGGAGCGTTGCCGCCCAACTCCATCGAGGTGCGCAGCACGTGCTTGGCTGCCTTCTCCAACAGGTTGACGCCAACCCCGGTGGATCCGGTGAAGGAGAGCTTGCGCAGCCGCAGATCCTCCAGGACGGCGTCCGTGACGGCGTGGTCACGACCGGTGATGACGTTGACGACCCCGGCGGGAAGACCGGCGTCGACGAGGGTCTTGGCGAAGAGCAGGGTGGTCAGCGGGGTGGCCGAGGCCGGGCGGATGACCACCGTGCAGCCAGCGGCAAGGGCCGGGGCGATCTTACGGGTGGCCATGGCCAGCGGGAAGTTCCACGGGGTGATGAACAGGCACGGGCCGACGGGTCGCTTGGTGACGAGCTGGCGGATCTTGCCCTCCGGGAGCAGGCCGTAGTCACCGCGAATGCGCACTGCCTCCTCGGAGAACCAACGCAGGAACTCCCCGCCGTAGGCGACCTCTCCGTAGGACTCGGCCAGCGGCTTGCCCATCTCGAGGGTCATGAGCTTGGCGAAGTCGTCCTTGCGCTCGGTGACGAGCTCGAAGGCCTTGCGCAGGATCTCACCGCGCTCACGCGGGGAGGTGTCGGCCCAGGACTCCTGGGCACGGACGGCGGCGTCGAGGGCGTCAGTGCCCTGGTTGACGGAAGCATCGGCGATGGCGACGAGTGACTTCTCGGTGGAGGGGTCGAGGACGTCGAAGGTGCGGGACGCCTCGGCGTCCACCCATTCTCCGTCAATGAGCAGCTGAGAGGGCAGATCTGATGGGAGCGAGCGGTCGTTGGTCGTCATGGACACACCATACGACGGGACCTCGACGATCCGAGGGGTTCGGGGACTGTGCGGTCGGGACCGGTGCCGATGGGGATCTGCCGACGCGGCGGGCCATGGCGAGGCCGATCAAGATTTTTGCCTTTAATCTCTTCTAGTCTCTTCATTGCTCCCGGAGGTGTACCTTTTAATCCAAAGGGACCTTATACATGCCAGGAAGTATATCTGTCGGCTCGCCGATCCATCCGATTCCATTATTTATTACTTGTATTTCACTAGGTTCGCGAATATCTATGGCGAGCATCATTGCCATATGATGAATCGCGTTGTTTGCGGGGTCAATATGATCAAGTACTCTTACGATGGAATCTGGATCCATCGTCTCTATTTTTGGTGGATTCGGGATCTTGTCTCCCCAGTCCTCTACTGGCTCGTAGCGAGCCCTACCGCGCAGGAGGTTACTTTCCTCGATTCTGTACACTACTTGCACTATATCTAATGGGTCACTGACCCAGAATCCCAGTACCATGTTGCGTAGTTCGGATGAGATCTTGAGGTAGTACTTAAAATAATAAATGTAAGCATCGCGTGGAGACATCAATTCCATTGCTACAGCCTCTCGCAGGGCGCCGTACAACAACTAGAGGATAGGGATCTATTCAACTCTGGTCACGGCACCAATCTGAGACAGCGAACAACCCTGCGCGCTGATCTTCTTCCTCGACGCTCCCATGATCATCGGAGCCGAGCCCGTGACACCACCGTTCTCCCACTACAGGAGGACCCTCCAATTCGTCCGCCAGCACGATGTGCGACGAGGGGCCCGGGCAGCACGGTGGATGACATGTTGACGCCAACCCGACCCAACCCTCACGCCGTCGCCGAACCTGTCCCCGGCGCTCACCTCCGCACCCTGGGACTGACGAAGACCTACGGGACGACTCGTGCCCTCGACCACGTCGACATCGCCATCCCGGCCGGCCAGTCGGTCGCCGTCATGGGGCCGTCCGGATCGGGAAAGACCACCCTGTTGCACTGCCTGTCGGGGATCCTCTCGGCCGACTCCGGCAGCATCGAGCTGGGTCTGCCCGACCGCGTCGTCAACGTCGAGAGTCTCTCCAGCGAGGGACGGGCCCAACTGCGTCGCCAGTCCCTCGGGTTCGTCTTCCAGCAAGGAATGCTCGTCCCCGAGCTCACCGCCGTCGAGAACACCGCCCTGCCTCTCATGCTCAATGGCGCCTCTCGGTCCCAGGCCGTCGGGTACGCCGTCCAGTGGCTGAGCTCGATGGGACTGGGAGGCATGGAGGAACGACGCATCGGTCAACTCTCCGGCGGCCAAGCGCAGCGAGTGGCCATCGCCCGATCCCAGGTCATCGACCCGGCGATCGTCTTCGCCGACGAGCCCACCGGAGCCCTCGACTCGGCCACTGCCGTCGAGGTGATGTCCATCCTGCTCTCGGCGACGACCGGGAGGGGACGCACCCTCATCGTCGTCACCCATGACGAGGGCGTCGCCCGCCGCTGTCAGCGCATCCTGCGCCTGCAGGACGGCCGGATCGTCTCCGACGAGATGCGCCATTCCGACGGGAGGTGGTGACCATGACCACGAAGTCCACCATTGAACCGGGAACCGCGGATCAGCAGATCCCGTCGATCTCCGTCCCCGAACCACTCGCGACCAAAGCGGGACGCCCGGCGACCTCGTCGATCCTCAGCATGACCCTGCGCACCTCGGCCGCTGATCACTCGACCTGGCGGCTGCCGGTGGTCGCCTTCGCGGTCATCACGACGATCATCCTCGACGTCACCGGCGGTGCCGTCATGATGTGGCACCTGCCCGGTGAGAATGCCTCCTTCTACAAGCTGACCTCGTCAATCGCCGTCATCCTGCTGGTGTTGCCGCTGATGACCCTGGCCTCCTCGGCCGCGCGGTTGTCCGCCCGACGTCGCGACGATCGGCTGTCCTCCTTGCGTCTCATCGGGGCGTCATCCCATCTGTTGCGGGTGGTCACACTGGTCGAGGCAGGCCTGCAAGCTCTCGTCGGGTCCCTGCTCGGCATCGTCGGCTACCTCATCTGCGTGCCCCTACTGGGACGACTGTCCTTCAACGGCAGCCAGATCGGTGCGGGCTCGGTCCTGCTCGGGCCCGCTCCGGTGGCCGGGGCCATCCTGGCCCTGGTACTCCTCGCCCTTATCAGTTCCGCCATTGGTCTGAGACGGGTCGACGTCTCTCCCCTCGGAGTGCGAATGCGCAGTCAGCCTCGCTCGGTGTCATGGGTTCGGCTGGCCATCGGGGGAGCCATCGTCTTCGTCCTCGTCTCCTCGAAGGCTGTACTCAGCGTCCTCGGACGTCAGACCGGCGTCGTCGGTGTGTACGTCTTCCTCGCCATCCTGCTGGGAGCCGTCGTCGAGCTCGCCAACATCATCGGCCCCAAGCTGTTGTCGATGTACTTCAAGCACCGCCTCAACAAGGCCAGGAATGCCACCGATCTGGTCGCTGCCCGTCAGGTGCTGGAGAACCCGCGGGCTGCCTGGACCCAGGTCGCCTCCCTGGGAGCGGTGTGCGTGGTGGGAATGCTCGCAGGAACCGGGGCCGCCATGATGCAGGCGGCGGGCAACGGCACCAGCGCCGACCCTGCTGCCCAGATCATCGGGCAGGACCTGCAGACCGGCACCATCCTGCTCATTGTCTTCGCCTTCGCCACGGTGGCCTGCTCGGTGGGCGTCAACCAGGCCTCTGCGATTCTCGACCGCCGCTCGGTCGAGGTGGGTCTGGACATCGTCGGGATGGATCTGGCCACCCAGGACAAGGTGCGACGGATCACCGTCATCTCACCAATGAGGTTCGCCATGGTGACAGGCCTGGTCGCCACGGGACTGCTGATCGTCCCGATGGTGGGGGTGGCCCTCGTCCTGAGGCCGGTGACGATCCTCGTGACGGTCGGCACCATTCTCATCGGTGCAGGCATGGTGCGGCTGGGTCTGTGGGCGACCCGTCCGACCCTGAACCGGGTGCTTGCCGACGGGCTGGCTCGGACCGAGTGAGAGAAGACCCGACAAGACCGGACCTGGCGAGGGGCGAGGTGGTCTCGACGACCAGCTCCGCTGCTCGTCGTCGGGGCCTTCCTCAATCCCCTCCATGCCGAATCGCCACACCTCGTCGATCCAACCCCTCCGCACCGAGCGGATCCGGCTGGTCACTGCAACGACACTGGCCAGAACGGCAAGACTCGCGAGGAGGGGTTTGTTCATGGTGCCACTCTAGATCGCTGCCGCACGCTCAGGCTGCGCTGGCGGCCAGCAGTTCCCTGACACTGGTCTGACGCCGTCGCGCCACTGCGAGCAGACTGGCGATGAGGGCCGCCACCGCCCATATGACAACGGCCAGCAGGGATCCGAAGCTGGGATTGTTCCCGGCCACCACAGCCCGCTCCGCCTGCAAAGCAGGTCGCAGCGGGGAGATGGCGTCGACCCAGTGCACCGGGGAGGGGACGGTGCTCGCCAGCCCGGCAGCAACACTCGCCGTCACCAGGACGACGCTGATGAGCCGCCCCAGGCCATGCAACCAAGCGGCCAGGGCGTGGTTGATCAGGCCGAACATCGCCCCGATGAGGAGCAGCAATCCTCCCAATCCGATCGACCGTGGTACCGAGAGACCCAACACCACCCCGCCGATGACCGCCAGGCCAATACTCACCGCGACGGTCACGATGGCGCCGACCGACATCGTCCGGGCCAGCAGGCCCAGGGTCGAGCGCGCGGAGCTCAGCGCCCGCGAGGGAACTGTGCGAGCCACCAGCCAGGTCGCCAGAGCAGCGATCCAGGCACCAAGGATGAGCAGAACCGCCACCGCGGCCACCGAGGTCGCAATGGCAGGCCCATCCCCATTGACGGGAGCGGACACGACGTCAGCCAGCTTGGTGCGGTCATTCTGAGAGTAGGTCGGCACCTTCTTGGTCCCGGCCGCAAGCTCACCGGAGAACTTTCCAGTGCCGTCGGTGAGTCTCTGGGCCCCACCGTTGAGTTTCGTCATCCCGGACGCAAAGGTGCCGACCCCCGCGGAAGCCTTCCTCACCCCGTCAGAGAGGTGATTCACACCGCCGACGTACTGATTGACCCCCTGCTCGAGCTCCGAGGTCGAGGCGGCCGCCTTGGAGGCCCCGCCGGTGTAGGCGTCAACACCATTGGCGAAGGTCACAGCCCCCGCGGAGAGCTTGGCCCCGCTTTCCTTGAGTTGCTGGGACTTGGCGGCCAAGGTCTGGGCGCCAGTGGCGGTCTGATGGATGCCATCTCGCAGCTGGGCAACCTGGCCGACCACCTTGGGCAGTCCGGTACGTATCTCGACCGTGAACTTGTCGACACCCTGGGACAGCTGCGAGGAGCCGTCAGCCAGCTGGTCGATGCCGTCGTCGATGCTCATGCCGGAGTTGGGGTCCTTGACGGACATCGCCTTGACGGCCACCGCCGATCCAGCCCTCACCCCGAGGGCGTACCCGTCGGTCATGGCGTCGCGGACGAGGGGCCGCAGGTTCTGGCAATCCTGTGCGGTGTGCCTCTGGGTGCAGCGTGCCATGAAGTCCGCCTCACCCTTGGACAAGGACTCCTTCTTGAGTTCGGCGGTCTTCTCCCCGGAGGCGTACTGACGAATCTCGGTGCGATATCCGACCAGGCCATCGGTGAATTGGTCGATGCCGTCCGCTAATTGGCTTGCCCCGTCGGTGAGCTGGTTGAGCTGGGAGGTGTCGATCTTGCCGGTGGCCGCGCTGACCTTCTGGTCCATCGTCGTCAGGCCGGCGGACAGCTGACCGATTCCGTCGACGACCTTGCCGGTGCCATCGGTGTAGGTCGCCACCCCGCTGGCCAGACCGTTCGCACCGTAACTGAGCTGTTTTCCCTTGTCGGACAGGATGTTGAGACCACCCGAGAGCTGGGAGACGCCGTCGGTGAGCTTGCCGCCACTGGTCTTCAGCTGCTGGGCTCCCCCGCTGAGCTTCGTCATGCCAGCGGCCAGGGTTCCCGCCCCGGCGGCTGACTTCTTCGTGCCGTCGGCAAGTTTCGTCGCCCCGTCATCGAGCTTGGCCGCGGCGTCGGCCATCTTGCCCATCTGCTGGGCGAAGCGGTTGAAGCCGATGTAGACGTTCTCGAGGTACCCCGAGGTCAGGGTGGTGTTGAGGGAATGCCGCGCCACCTGAGCGGTGAGGGCCGCGATGGTGGTGTCGGAGACCGGGGAGGTTTGGGAGGTGGTGACGTCGATGAGGGCTGGCTTGGCCTTGGCCGCGTCATTGGCGGAGTAGGAGGTGGCGTCGGACGAGAAGGACTCCGGGATCGTCACGACCGCCGAGTAGGTGCCGTCTCGCAGCCCCTTGGCGGCCCCGTCGGCGTCGGTCAAGGTCCAGTCGACGGTGTGGCCGTCAGTGGTGTGAGAGCCAGAATCGACCAGTTCCGCGGTGAGCTGGCGTCCGATGGGAACCAGTCGTCCACCGACCTCGACGGCCTTGTCCTCGTTGACAACCGCCGCCTTCACCTGGCCCAGCCGGTCAGTGGTCCGCCAGGTGGTGCCGACCAGGCCGGCCACCACCACCAACGGTACGAGGATCAGGGCGACCACCGCCGGCCACCGCAACCTGATCGTGGAGTGGGAACGTTCGGTCATCATCGGGTACCTCCGAGGGATGGCTCGGGTTGGTGTTCGGTCAGGTCATGAACGGCCTGTGGCTCCAGCCAGTCAATGCGGCCGGCACGCTGGGCTCCCAGGATCACGGCGGCCTCACCGGCCTGATTCACCTCGACAATGAGGGATTCCAGCTGGTCGCGGTGGGACTGCTCGACGATCTGATCAGCGTGGTCAATGAGGAACAGACGCGGTGGGCGTCGCGGCGGATGGGTGAGGGCTGCTGCGGCTGCCTGCAGTTCCTCGGTGAGGTTCTTGTCGGCGGCATCGATGAGCCATGCCACCCGACGCACCACGGAGGCCCGCTCGGGGAGGAGACGGCCGCCCGACCTCATCCGACCGTGGTCGATGGCAAGTCGTCCCCCGGCCGCCAGCAGCACGGCCGTGACCGAGCCCGGTGACCCCACGACGGCCTGCACCTCATGTGGCTCGACGTGCAGGTCGAGGTCAGCGAAGAGACCATCGACCCCGATCCCCTCGGCGTGCAGGGCCTCGGTGTGGTCAGGGGTGGGCCATTCGGCGAGTCTCTCCTCGTGGGCAATCCCCTCCCCCTCGATGTCGAAGCGGGGCAAGCGGCGATCCAGCCATCCGGGCAGCCACCAGGCCTTGTCACCGAGCAGGGCCATGCCGGCCGGGACGAGGGTCATTCGCACCAGGAAGGCGTCGGCGAGAATGCCGATGGCCAGGGCCAGGGCGATCTCCTTGATGGCGTTCATGCCTTCTGGGACGAAGAAGGCGAAGACCGAGAACATGATGACGGCTGCTGCCGTGACGACCTTGCCCGAACCGATGAAGCCCCTGATGACGGAACCACTGGCGTTGCCGGTGTGGACGTACTCCTCGCGCATTCGCGACACCAGGAAGACCTCGTAATCCATGGCCAGACCAAAGAGAATGCCCATGACGACGATCGGCATGAAGGAGATGATCGGGACTGGACGGTCGAGGTTGACCACCGACAGGCCGATGCCTCGGTTGAAGACCAACTGCGCAGCTCCGAAGGCAGCCAGCACTGAGAGCAGATAGCCGACAGTCGCCTTGATGGGGACCGCGATCGACCGGAACACCACCGTCAACAGCACCAGACACAGCCCGACGACGAAGACTCCGAAGGGCAGCAGGGCGGCTCCCAGACGGTCGGAGACGTCGAGTTTGATGGCCGTCAGTCCGGTGACGGCGGTGTCGACCCCGTACTCGTCATGCCATTCGGCCTTGTGGTCGCGCAATTCGCGGACCAGGTTGTTGGTCGCCTCGTCGGTGGGACCCGTGGTCGGCAGCACCTGGACCATGGCGGTGTCGGCGTTCTGGTTCGGTACTGCCAGAGCGACGGTGTCGACGCCGGGGAGCTTCTCGATGTCGGCCTTGAGCCCGTTGACGATCTTCATCGGGTCGGTGGAGGTGACGATGTCGGCGGTGACGATGACCGGGCCATTGAATCCCGGCCCGAACTTCTTCTCCAGGGCGTCGTAGGTCTGCCGGGCCGTGTTGTCTGCGGGCAGTTCTGCGGCGGTGGGCAGGCCGAGGTGGAGGTCCTTCATCGGAACGGCCAGCGCTCCCAGACCCACCACGACGACGAGGATGGTCGCCAGCGGGAAGCGGGTGACGGTGCGTACCCACCACCCGAAGATGCCGCCGGAACGTTCCCCCTTACCAACCGCTTTGGTACCGGTTGACGGTGTCTCCGTGCCGGCTGTGGCATCGTCGTTCCTGCTCGCTCTGGCTGTCACCTGGGCTGGTTTCGACCCCCGTCCGCGACGAGATTTCCGCGGACGCAGTCTCTCCCCCATCAGGCCCATGAAGGCCGGCAACATCGTCAGGGCGATGACGACGGCGAGAGCGACGCCGACGGCGGCGAAGACGCCCATGACGGTGAGGAAGGGGATCTTGGCGATGGCCAACCCGATGAGAGCGATGACGACCGTCGTCCCGGCGAAGACAACGGCCGACCCCGACGTCGCGACGGCTCGAGCAGCCGATTCCTGCACCTCGAAGCCGTCACGCAACTGATCGCGGTGGCGGGAGAGGATGAACAGGGCGTAGTCGATCCCGACGGCCAGCCCCAGCATGACGGCGAGCATCGGGGTGACGGAGTTGACCGTCGTGAACCGGGTGAGGATCGCCATGATCGCGTAGGTGATGCCCACCCCGAGGACGGCTGTGATGATCGGCATCCCGGCTGCCACCAAGGATCCCAGGGTGACGGCGAGGACGACGAGGGCCACCCCGACCCCGATGACCTCGGTGATCGACAGGGAGGGCAGCATCGCCTCGAAGGCCTGGCCACCGACATAGACATGTGATCCCGACGGCAGGTCGGCCTGGATCTCGTGCCCCAGCCGTTGCAGATCATCACGTCCGGAGTCGGGAAAGGTCACCGAGCTGACCTGCCCCAGTTCAACCTGAATGACGGCCGCGGTGTGATCCTTGTTGATCATCCCGGTGACGTGCTTGTTCCAGGGCGAGGTCGCCCCCGTTACGTCCTTGAGGTCCCTGAGCTCCTCGACACCTCTCTCGATCCGGGAACGAATGGGTTTCGACGAGATGTCGGTGCCATCGGGCACGGTGATGACGACGTTGGCGCTCAACGCGGAGGCCTGCGGGAAGGTCACCTGGAGGTTGTCGTAGGCCACCTGGGAGGGGGCGCCCGGGATGGTGAAGGAGTCGTCGTATTCGCTCTGCAGGGCGACCATCCCCACCCCGAGCAGGACCAACAGGCCCAGCCACAGGGCGACAACGGTCTTGGCCCTGCGGAAGCAACACTCCCCGACATCGTGAAGGAAGGAGGACATCATCACCCCGCAATGAACTCGCCCGAGCACCACTCGATACAATTTTGTATTCGATGCAGTATCGTATCCGATACACTGTCGTATTCAACCCGCGAGGCCTCCAGGAACGTCATGTCCACCACCACAGTCTCTGCTCGTCGCGCAGTCACCCAGGCACGACTGGCCGACGCCGCTGTCGCCGTCTTCGCCCGCAAGGGGGTACCGGGGTCGACCGTCGAGGAGATCTGCGAGGAGGCCGGGTTCACCCGCGGAGCGTTCTACTCGAACTTCGATTCCAAGGACGAGCTGTGCATGGCGGTGTTGAGCCGCTACGCCGAGAAGAATCTGGCTGTCCTCAGCTCCTCCTTGGACTTCCCCAATGACGGCCAGGACGTCCTGCGGGATCGAATCCACGACATCATCGCCCTCTTCTCGTCGGCGGTCGGCTCGGACCCGACGACGGTTGTGGCGATCCTGGAGATCACCCTCGAGGCAACACGAAATCCACAACTGCGGGAGGCATACCAACACGTCGAGGCAGCCATTTCTCCCGCCCTGCGCGAGATGGTGGAACGAGCCCTGCGCGACCACGACGTCACGACGACGATCAGCGTCAACGACCTCATCGAGGTCACCCGCGCGGTCTTCGACTCCCGGGTGCTGGCGACCATGGCGTCAGGGCGAAAGGCCGACATCGACCGGATGACCAACCAGCTGACGACGATGGTGCTGGCCTTCATCCGTCCACTCTGACACCGTCACATCGCCCCCGGAATCACGCAGCCCGGGAAAACACCACCGGCCCCGCACGAGTGCGAGGCCGGTGACGGGTCGAGGGTTCGGGAGATCAGTAGCCCAAGATCTTCTTGCGCTCAGGCACCCATGCGATGGCGTCACGAATACCGTCGGCCGGAGTCAGTTCCGCGCTCCAACCCAGCAGGTCCTTGGCCCGGCTGGACACGGTGTAGGCCCCTGCGACGTCGCCGGGGCGCGGCGGACCGTAGACGACATTGAGAGGCTTGCCGGTGCCCTCCTCGAAGGCCTTGACGAGCTCCTTGACGGTGACGCCGTTTCCGGTGCCGATGTTGAACACCTGGTAGGGATCATCGGTCGTGACCTCGTCGAGGTGTTCCAGGGCGGCGACGTGGGCACGGGCGAGGTCCCAGACGTGGATGAAGTCCCGGATGCCCGAACCGTCACGGGTGGGCCACTCAACACCGGTGACGGTGAAGGTGGAGTCCTCCATCCAAGCGTCGATCATCTTGCCGAGCACGTGGGTCGGGTGCTCGATCTGCTGGCCGGTGCGCAGCTTCGGGTCCGAACCGATCGGGTTGAAGTAGCGCAGGCTGAGGGCCTTGAGGTCGGAGGAGTGGGCGGCGTCACGCAGGATGAACTCCACCATGAACTTGGTGGTCGCGTAGGGGGAACCGGGGTCCAGGGCGGACTGCTCGGTCACCTTGAATTCTTCGTCGGTGGCATAGATCGAGGCGGAGGAGGAGAACAGGATGCGGTGCACACCGTTGCGCTCCATGCCCTTGAGCAGGGCGACGGTCTTGCCGACGTTGTTGTCGTAGTAGGTCAGCGGCTCATCAACCGACTCCGGGACGATGATCTTAGCCGCGCAGTGCACGACAGCGTCGATCTGGTTCTCGGTGAAGACGCGGTCGAGCAGGTCCTGGTCAGCGATGTCGCCCTCGTAGAAGGTGCGGTCGCGGACAAACTCGCGGCGTCCCGCGGACAGGTCGTCCAGGACGACGACCTCGTGGCCTGCCTCCTCGCATGCCGAACCGACCGTCGATCCGATGTAACCGGCCCCGCCGGTGATGAGAATCTTCATGGGAACCTTCCGTGTCGCCGTGATCGTCAGTCCCAAGTCTAGGGGGCGGCTCACCGACCCAGCCTGCGGGCGAGCTGTGTGTGGCGAAGTGGTCACCGACCGTGCGCGTTGCCATTCCACACACCGTCACCCGACATCAGAAACCAATCCACCATGGTTGGACGGTCTTCCTAGACTGGCGGTCATGGAGGAGACCGGATCGCAGACCTCGACCACGGACAACCGTTCCAACGGATCCCTCGGATCCGGTGTGCGTGCCCGCCTCAACCGGTTCAACCCGACCCGCAACAACGTCCCGCAGATCTCCATCCCCGGCATGGAGGAGGTGCTGGACCCCAAGCTCGACGACGGTCGTCCGGCAGACACCGAACGGGCCTGGTGGGGAGACGTCACCCTCACCCTCGTGATGGCCGTGGTGACGATCGTCCCCTATCTCGTCAGCCTGGTCGAACGACCCCATCCCGAGTACGCCGCGGCCCTCGTCTCCTCCATGATCATGGTGGCCTCGCTGCCGATGCGCCGTGATCATCCCCTGCTCATGATGACCCTGGTGGCCCTCGGCGGGGCCATCCAATTCATCTTCGTGCCCTTCCCGGTACTGAGCATCTTCATCGTCCCCATCGCCTCCTACTCGGTGGCCAGATGGGTGGACGGCCACCAGTCTCGCTGGGTGTTGTGGGTCGGAGCGCTGGGTTCGGTGATCGGCCCGATGAGATGGCAGCTCACCATCGCCGCTGGATATGACCCCACCTCGGGGACGCCGTGGGTGCTGCTGATCCTTGCGATGGCGGTCTGTGCCGGCTTGGTCCTGACCCCCTACGCGGTGGGACGACGACTGCGCGAGTCCGCCCTCATCGACTCCCAACAGCGCATCGCCAAGGCCCAACGCTACCGAGCCATCCTCGCTGAACGTGAGCAGCAGGCCAGGGTCGCCGAGGAACGCACCCGCAACGAGATCGCCCGCGAGCTCCACGATATCGTCGCCCACTCACTGTCGGTCATGATCGTGCAGGCGGAGGGCGGCAAGGCCTTGGCGACGAAGAAGCCGGAGAAGGCCCCCGAGGTCCTCGACACCATCGCCGAGACCGGTCGCGAGGCCCTCGTCGAGATGCGTCGCATCGTCGGGGTGCTGCGACAGGACACCGACGCCGACTACTCCCCCTCCCCCGGGCTGGCGGAGATTCCCGAGCTCGTCGAGAAGTCTGGGGTGAAGGTCACCTTCACCGTCACGGGACAGGAGCCGGTCGTCTCCCAGGCCCTCGGTCTGGTGGCCTACCGAGTCGTCCAGGAGGCCCTCACCAACGTCCTCAAACACGCTGGCCCGGGCGCTCACGCCTCAGTGACCTTGGCCTATTCGCCAACCGCAATCCATGTGGAGATTGTCGACGACGGGTATGGAGACGCCGTCCAGGGAGACGGGCGCGGCCACGGGCTGCAGGGCATGCGTGAGAGGGTGACGTCGATGGGCGGACGACTGTCCGCGGGGCCTCGCAAAGAGGGCGGGTTCTGCGTCATGGCGAAGCTGCCAGTCCAGGCTGACTCCCGCCAGAGATGAGCTCTGTTCCGTAACCACTCACCGCAACAGTTCAGCAAGGAACCCGAACCGCTCTGGGTCTCGCGGTATCCAGGCGAGTAGATCCTCAGGTGTGAGCGGATCCGTGGTCCCGTGCGCTCGCGACGTGACGATGGCTCCCACCAGGGCTGCAACATCGAGCTTTCGGGCCAACGAGACCTGCCATTCCCAGCTCCAGGCCAGGCCAGCCACGGTGGCGTCTCCGGCACCTGTGGTGTTGACCGGATCAATGGCCACTGCCGGAACATGGGCCTCCTCACCAGTGCGGGAATCCACACCGACGATCCCGTCGCCGCCACATGTGACGATGACGACCGGCACGTGCTCGGCGAGGGATCGCGCCGCCCGCACCGGATCGTCGGTACCGGTCAGTTGCATCGCCTCAGCTGCGTTAGGCGTGTAGCAGGTACATCCCGACACCGCCTCGAGCACCCCGGATTCCTGCCCCTCCTCAAATCCATGGTCTGCAATCACCGGGATTCCGGCATCGGCGGCTTCGTACAGCCAGACGTCAGCGGGAATCGAGACATGGGTGACTACTGCGTCGACTCCGTCAAGACTAGGAGCGGGGAAAGGGACTGGCAACGCCGTTTCTACGGTCGTCATAGCCCGCTCGGTGCCACACGCCTGGCTCATCGTCACCGGGAGCGCCCAGCCCGGATTGATCGGGCTCTGGGCCAGATCGATGCCCCAGTCGATCAATTCACGACGACACATCTGCGAGTTGAGGTCGTCACCTAGACCCGTGAGCAATTGCACCCGTGCTCCCAGGCTTGCTGCAATCCGAGCCGTGTTGGCAATCCCACCCCACGTGGCGACGAAGTCCGTGCCGTAGCGTTCCTCCCCCAACGCAGGCAGCCGCCCGATTCCAGAGATGACGAGGTCGCGGTACGTAATACCTGCGGCGAGCAGCCGAGGATGGCGGTTGACGGGCATGGGCATAGCTCCTGTGCGCGATTGGTCGTCCCCCAGCATAAGCAACTCCAATCCCAGGTAATCTGTGGAGCACCCTATTGGCAGGCGATGCCACGAGGAGTAGAGATGCCCGTCCCCTCCAACGACACCCTGATTCGAGGCTTGTGTCCCCAGCCCCGCCACGTGCAGTTCACCGAGGGACGATTCCCCCTGCCAACCGTCCTCTCCTGGGCTGGCCCCGACGAGGTCACCGATGCTGTCACCACCCTTGCCGAGCGACTGGCCCCGGCATTGGACGTCGTGCGCGTAACGTCACACACCGACACCATTTCTCTCATCGTCACAGTGAATCCCGCCTTGGAGGCAGAGGGATACCGCATCGAGATCGACACGCAGATCCGCATCACCGCCGGCGACCCAAATGGCGCACGATGGGCGGTGCAGACCTTGCTGCAGCTACTCCCCCCGTGGGTCCACGGGCCCGGCCCGCTGGCCCGAGAACACCTGCACCTTCCGAAGGGTGTCATCGTCGACGCGCCACATTACAGTTGGCGAGGGGCGCACCTGGATGTCTCGCGGCATTTCATGCCCGCCTCGTTCATCACGCGCTTCCTGGATGTGCTGGCCATGCACAAGCTCAACCGGCTGCACCTACACCTCACCGACGACCAAGGATGGCGCCTGCCGGTACCGGGGTGGCCACGTCTGACCACGGTAGGGGCCTGGCGTCCGGGAACGGTACGAGGGCACCAACCACCACCCGACGACAACGATTGTGACGACGTCGCCGAGCATGATCACGTACCTCACGGAGGCGCCTACACCGTCGAGCAGCTGAGCGCCATCAACAAACGGGCAGGGCTGCTGGGTATCACGGTTGTGCCAGAAATTGACCTGCCGGGCCACACCGAATCGGTAGTGGCCGCCTATCCCGCGCTGGGCTGCGGAATACCACTGGATCACCCACGTACTGCTTTCGGGGTGTCGGAGCATCACATCAACCTGACCGACGATTCCTTGGGTTTCTGCCGCGATGCCTTAGACGCCGTGATGGAGATCTTCCCGGACTCACCAATCCACATCGGTGGTGACGAATGCCCCGGAAAGGAGTGGTTCGACCACCAGCAAACCCGGGCTCGGCTTACCGAACTGGGGATCACGACACCACACCAGGCCCAGGCTTGGTTCGAGCGGCAGATCTGTGATCACGTGGTCGCCGCAGGCCGTCAGATCATTGCCTGGGACGAGGTGTTAGAGGCCGGTGCCCCCAAGGAAGTGACGGTGATGGTGTGGCGAGACGCCGACGACATCTCCCGCGCCGTCGCCGCAGGCCACGACGTCATCGGCGCACCCGCCCGGCACACGTACCTGGATCACGGCATTGAAGCGGGTCCGGAGGCACCAGTGACGATAGCTGCCCCGATGACCATGGACGACGTCGCCGGGCTGCAGGATGTACTTGCCGCAGTGGACTCGCCACACCTGCTGGGTGGGCAATTCCAACTGTGGACTGAATACCTGCGCACCCCCGCCCAAGTCGAAGACGCCGCCTTCCCGCGCGGCACATCGATCGCCGAACAGCTGTGGACCGGCGATCCGGCTCGGCCGCAATCAGAGTTGGAGGCCCAGACCCGCCGACTCACCGCAATGGGGGTCAACTGGCACCGGTGATGGCGTCGATACCGGCCACCTTCATCATGAGCAGGCAAGCCATTGAGTTCGACCAACTGAACCACCCGCGCGTGAACCGAGTGGGGTCATGTGGATCGAAACTCTCGTGCGTCCAGCCAGTGCCACCATCGGTGGCGAGGATCGTCCTCAGACAGTCGCGCGCCTCAACGTCGTCCCCAGTGAGCCCCTGCACCGCCAAACCGATGTGCCAGATGTAGCCGTCGGGGCTGTGCGGGCTGCCAATGCCCCGTGCTGTCGGGCCGCTGAACAGGTAAGGGTTGGCCTCGCTGAGCACCCAGTTCCGGGTGGCCTGGTAGAGCGGATCGTCACGGGCAAGGTCGCTGGTCAGAGGCAGCGACAGCAGCGACGGCATGTTCGCGTCGTCCATCTCCACTACTGATCCGAGCCCGTCGACCTCGTACGCAAGGTGATCCGTCACGACGCCGAATTGCCTCACCCCGGCGTCGATGTCAGCGGCCAACCTCGCGGCGCATTCGGCAAGGCTCTCGTCGTCCCAGACACGACAGAATTCGCCAATCTGCCGCAACGCACGTATTGCCATGAACTGTGCCGGGATGTTGTATCCGTAGCGGCAGGCGTCATCGGAAGGCCGGAACCCGCTCCACGTCATCCCGGTGGGCGCTACCGGCCCGCCCGAGCCATCAGCGCCAAGGGTGTCGACGGGTTCGCTGGGGCGCACATGACGATAGGTGGAGCGGGTGGCATGGTCCTGTTCCAGGTTCCAGACCTCGACGATGCGTTGACACCCCTCGTGCACCGCACGGTTGAGGTGGTCCGGACGTCCCGTGGCCTGCCACAACCGCCATGCGAGATCGACGGGGAAGGCCAGCGAATCAACCTCGTACTTGCGCTCCCACAACTCATCGAGCAGATCAACATCGTCGGGGTCGAAATGTGCTCCGGTCGGACCAGAGTTAAAGGCGTTGGCGTAGGGGTCGACTCCGATGCAGTGCCACTGCCGAGCGACCACGTCGCCGATCTGACGGGACACCGCAGGCAGGTCGCACAGTGCCAGGAAGGGCCACAGCTGAGCTGAGGAGTCGCGCAACCACATGGCCGGAATGTCACCAGTGACGACGAAGACGCCGTGGTCGTCACGGGTCATGGTGCGAGTCCACGTGTCCGTCATCCAGGCCACGAATCGGCCCGCAGCCTGCCGACCCGATGCCTCATCAATGTGTTCGCTGACACTCGAACCGATCTGAGCACCGACCTCGTCCAGGCGCCGCTGCAGGGCGGGCGTCAACTCGCACGCCGTCATCGGTAGGGCTCCCATGAGGTCACGCGCTCATCATCCAACCCCGGGACCCACATGTCCCCCTGGCCCTTGAGTCGATCGCCGAGCGCGAGAACCCACGCCCCGGCAGCCTGTCCAGCACGCAACCCGAAGGCAGAGTCTTCGATGACGACACATCTGGCCGGGTCGACTCCCATCCGCCTCGCTGCTGCGAGGTAGGGGTCGGGGGCCGGCTTGCCGGCAGCGACGTCGTCGAACCCAAGGACGGTGTCGAAGAGGTCCAGCCAGCCTTGCGAGGCCAGTCCGTCACGCACGAGGCGGGTGGGGGAGTTGGAGGCCACCGCGATGGGCACGTTACCGGCCAGCCTCCTCACCAGACGGTCCGCCCCGGGCATCGGCTCCGTGTTGTCAGCCAGGCAGGCGTCCAGAAGGTCGACGAGACGCTCACTGGTGGCCTGCGGATCTGCCTGCGGGTGGTCACGCAGGTACAGCTCGACGACATCGTCAACGGTGCCCCCGTCAACGTCGGCGCTGACAGCGTCAGCCAGACAGCCGCCCCACAACCGTTCGGAGGCTGCACGCCATGCAGACAGGGTGTCGAGCAGGGTACCGTCCATGTCGAAGAGAACGCCGTCGACCTTCTCAGGCAAGTGCGTCGTCACCATTCAAAATCCATCTCTCTACTCGGGCCGACTGGCTTCACATCGCGCAAGACGCCGACATCGCTGGCGTCCATGTGACCAGGGTGCACTCCGATCGCCCTGAGCAACAGCGGCGTCAGTTCGTGGCTGCGAATGGGATCGGTACGAAGCAATGGATCGGGCAATGCCCCACCGATGTGGTGAGCTGCCAGGAAACTACGACGCACCTCAACCTCGTCCTCGCCGTGGCCTCCCTCGGGTTTGTGCCCGTGGTCGGTGGTGACGGCGACGAGCCATTGCTCGCCGAGCTGCTCGTGACGCTCTGCGACGGCCTTGACGAGGCGACGGGTGAGTTCATCGACGTGGCGCACGGCTTGGCGATACTGCTCGGAGTCCGCCCCGTAACTGTGCCCAGCGTGGTCCACCCCCTCGAAGTAGACGACGGCGGCGTCCGGCCCCTCGTGCAACAGGTGCCAGGCGGCCCACGACGCCACCTGCTCGTCAGCACGGTCAATCCCCTCGGACAGGTCGGGTCCGAAAAGCTGGTGCTGGCCGGTGCGTTGCTGGTCCACCCGCTGGTGAATGATCGGCCCAGGCCCGTAGGGGCTGACAAAAGCGTCCCACGTGGCTGCTGCGATGGTGCGCGCCGACGGGTTGGCAAAGAAGATCTGGGACAGGATGTCGGGGTGCCGGGCGAGGTCGTGGCCGACGAACTCGTTCCACCACACATTGCACTGCTCATGGGTGGCCCCGGTGAGGATCGTCGTCCAGCCGGGAGCCGAATCGGTGGGCGGAGTCATCCACATGGGGATGATCGTGCCCTGGGAACGGTCGTCACCTCGCACCAGGCGGGCGAGGGTGGGTGCCAGCCCGCTGGGGGCCTGGTCGACGGGCAGGGTGTGGTCGAGGGCTGGGGCGGGGTGCTCGGGAACCGGCTCGCCCTCACCCACCCCGCGCACGAATCGCGGGTCGGCCGGGTGATCGGGGTGGGCGAATCCGGGGTTGTGCTGCAGTGCCTCGGGTAGTGCCATGTCAAGGCGCATCCCATCGATACACACCAGAAGCAGTTTCATCGCTGACTCACTCTCAACGTCAAGATCTGGAAAGGACGCAGGGAGAGGTCAACCGCGCTCACGGCGATCGTCGGAAGCTGTTGGGTCGGGTCGCTCACGCGTTCCTCGAGCAAGTCCACCTCGCTGAGGTAACCGTCCCGGTCCAGTAGTAGACGCACCCGGCTGCGGGCACCGTTTGCTTCGTGCATCCGGATGACGAGATCACCAGACTCGTCGAAGGCCTGTTTGACGGAGTCGACGACGGCGAGCCCGCGTTCCGGTTCGATCCGGGCCATACTGGGCAGATTTAGCACGCCGTCTCGCACGTGGAGCGGCTGGTTGAGCCGCGCCGCCTCGACATGCGCCGACGCGACTGTGGCGTCAGTGAGCAGGCTGTAGACAAGGTGATGACTGCCCCGGTCGGGGTGGGGGTCTGGGTTCTGTGGCGAACGCAGCAAGGTAAGCCGGGCCATCACCCCCAGGGTAGATGTGTGCTCGTCTCCTCCCGCTGGGCTCACGTCATGGCCGTAAGTGGACTGGTTGGCCAACGCAACGGCGTATCCAGGTTCGCCCAGCAACATCCACTGCTGTCCACAGCTTTCAAAGTGGGCGTCATCCCATGACGTGTTGGCACCGATTGGTCGCTTGATATGACCGAACTGGATCTCGTCGACGCTGGTGTCAGCGGCCACGTCGAGCGGAAAGTCGACTTTGAGTACTCGGGCCTGCTCAGTCCAGTCGACGTCAAGGCTGAACTCGACCGCTCGGCTGTCGGCGTCAAGGGTGATGGCCTGAATGAAGCCGGACTCCCCGCGTTCAACTCGCACCGTGCTCCGCAGCGGGTCCTCGAGGACGTCCACCCCGGTGAGGTCATCCACCACAACAGCACTATGGCGGTACTGGTGCTGCAATTCCCATGCGTCGAAACAGTCGGGATAATCGGGGTGCAGGACGAGTCGGTTGGCGCGCTGCCCGGGCAGCAGGAGCTCGCGGTCGGCCACCAGGTCAACAACCGAGCTCACCAGTCCGTCGTGCGTGTCGATGCACACCTCGACCAGTCCGTTGGACATTCGGATCGAGTCGAGCTCCCGCTCCACCCGTACCGGGTGCTCAGGGTCAACCACCGCATCGGTGAGCGGCTGCGCCGCCATGGCTGACACCTGTACGAGTGTGGACCGACCGTCAACGGTGACAACCTCGCGTCGGTCACTGTGGGATGGATTGATCAGACTCGCCCCGGGGATCTCGCCTCCAGACGCCTGTGACAGTGTCTGCCAGGCCTCATCCATGAGCTGATCCAACTCAGCACGAATAGCGGTGAACTCGGCGATGGCCTCCTGATTCACCCACGCGATCGACGAGCCGGGCAGGATGTCATGGAACTGCAGCAACAGCGTACGTCGCCATAGCTGTTCCAACTGCTCGTGCGGGTAGGGATGACCGAGGCGAGCTGCCGCGGCGGCTAACCACTCGGCGGCGGTGAGAGCCTCCTCGGCGCGTCGGTTGCCGTCCTTGAGGGCATGGACAGAGGTGTAGACGCCCCGGTGGAACTCCAAGTACATCTCGCCGCGCCACACTGGCGCCTGGGGGTAGTCATCGCGAGCTTGGGCGAAGTAGTCGTCAGGTGAGCCCAACCGAACCTGAGGCGCGTCCTCCACATTGGCGAATCGGTGGACGCGTTCCACCTGCTCAGCTGTGGGCCCCCCACCGCCATCGCCATACCCGAATGGCAGGATCGAGCGTCGCGCCACACCTTTCTCTTTGAAGTTCGCCTCAGCCTTCTTGACCTCGTCGGCACTGACGATGGAGTCGTAACAATCCACCGGCGGGAAGTGCGTCCAGATACGAGTCCCATCGATGCCCTCCCACCAGAATGTGTGGTGGGGCAAGGTGTTGGCCGTGTTCCAGCTGAGTTTTTGGGTGAAGAACCAGTTCATGCCAGCCAGTCGGGCGATCTGGGGCAACGCACCGGTGTAGCCGAAGGAATCCGGTAGCCACAGGCAGTCCGGGCGTACCCCGAGCTGTTCACGCATCCAACGCAGACCACTGGTGAATTGACGCACCAATGATTCCCCCGAGGGCAGGTTGGTGTCGGATTCCACCCACATGCCACCCACCGGGTGCCACTGGCCACGTTCAATGGCGTCCCTGACGCGCTCGAAGAGTTCTGGCGAGGAGTCCTGAAGCCAGGCGTAGTGCTGGGCGCTGGTGCAAGCGAAGTGGAAGTCGGGATATTCCTCGGCCAGTGACACGACGTTGGAGAAGGTACGCACTACCTTGCGGCGGGTCTCACGCAACGGCCATAGCCATGCCGAGTCGATGTGCGCGTGTCCGATCGCCGTCATCTGTTGAGCCGATGAGTTCGCCCCCGAGCCAAGGTACCCGGCAAGGGTTTCTCGCGCCTGTCGGGCACCGGCGAGGATGCCATGGCGATCGACCTCGTCGGCAGCCTGCTCCAAACCGTGAAGCAACTGGGCGCGGTGGGTGGAGTCGGACGGCAGCTGGCGCATGAGCCCATCGAGGACATCAATGTCGAGCCACAGGTCCCACACCTCCTTGCGACGCACCGAGAGTTCCGCTCCCCTGAACTGCCACAGCGGTTCATCGCCTGCCGTGCGACGATCCCCCAGCTCAGTGGGTCCGCCCAGATGCAAGGTCATGTCGGGGTTACCAGCGGCCTCCACCCACAGCTCGACGCCCCCATCGGTCCCGATGAGCGGCTCACCCTCGTCAGCGAATCGTTGGGCCAGCGCCCCGTGGTTGAGTGCAACCCTATGGTTGCGTGGGTTGAGGGCTTTGAGGGGGCGTCCCGAAGAGGTGTACACCATGGCTTCGGACTGGTTTCCGGCCCAGTCGCCGACGAATCCGAGGTCCATCGAGAGGTCGATCTCGTCGCCGGCGTGGCCTTCGGGCAGAGTGCCGGTGACGTGGAGCCACCAGGTACTCCATGGCGCACCCCACCAGGTTCCAGGCGGGAACGGACGGTAGTTGGCGACGACGGCTTCCTCGAAACTCACCGGTTCGCCGGGAGCTTGCCAGGCCGTCACGTCCAGTGGACAGATCTTCTGGGTGATTTCTCGTTCGAGACGCTCTTTGAGGTGACCAATGCGGTCTTGGGTGAGCTCGGTGTGATCATGCATCGTCATCCACAAGGTAGTCCAGGCCGTCGAAGGCATCGGCGAAATCATTGAGAAGCTGCTCGGCAACGTACACGGAGTCAACTAATGGGTGGTGGCTCAGGGCCAGCAACGCGGCGGTGCGGCTGTGGTTGACAGCGGCATCGATAGTGCGTTGCTCGACGTACTTGGCGTTGATGACGAGCCCGCGAGCATGGTCGGGCAGCGCCGGTGCAGGAAGTCGGTGAATCCCGGAACCGTCCACTCGACACGGGATTTCCACGACGGCGTCGTCCGGCAGGTCGGGGAGAGCCCCCCGGTTCGCAACGTTGAGGATGAGTTCAGCGGGCACGTCGTTGGCGATGGCGTGCATGATCGCAAGGGCGACCTTGTCGTATCCACCAGTTTCCAGATCGGCCTCGTCGCGCTCGAACTCCCCCGAGACCTCGCGATTGGTGGCCATGTACGTTTCTTCGCGCTCGAGGCGAGTGGCCTCCCACAGTCCGGCGACATCGTCAGTGTGTTGGGCCTTGGTGTAGAAGCGCCGCTGCTGGGCTTCCAGAAACGCCCCGCGCGGAGCCTCGGCGTTCTGATCGACGGAGAGGTCGTCGCGAGAATAGTAGTAATAGTGCAGGTACTCGTTGGGTACGGCGCCCAAGGCTTGCACCAGATCAGGACCGAAAAGCCGACCTTCCTCAAAACTCCCGATGAGGTCGGGGCGCTCCATCAGACGCGGCAGGACGTCGATGCCGTCGACCTCCAAGCTGGTGAGCCAGCCCAGGTGATTGAGCCCGCTGTATCCGATGTGGACGCGTCCATCAGCATCGAACAGGGAACCCAGGTCAGCCGGTGCCAGCCCGGCATTCTGCAAGGTGGAGAGGGCGCGACGGGCCAAGCCGACCGGGGAGTCACAGATACCGACCACTTGGTCTCCAAGGCGGTGCTGCATGACCTCGGTCATCACCCCGGCAGGATTAGTGAAGTTGATGACCTTGGCATGGGGGGCGTATCGCGTTATCTGCTCGACGAGGTCGAGCACCACCGGGATACCCCGCAAGGCATATGAGATACCGCCAGCCCCGACAGTCTCCTGGCCGATGACACCGCGCGCCAGACACATCGACTCGTCCAAGGCGCGTCCACGCGTTCCGGCGACGCGAATGGCCGAAAAGATGAAGTCGGTTCCCGCTAAGGCAGTGGGTAGGTCAGTGGTCGCCACGACGGACGGCGCGTTAGGCAGGCCGGGGGCCAGCTGGGACAACACTGTTTCGATGACACCTAGTCGGAGTGAGTCGGTGTCGTAAAGCCGCAGCTCGGTGACTCGTTGAGGTGAGTCGTCGCGAGCAAGGGCCTTGAATACCAGCGGAACGCGGAATCCCCCGCCACCGAGGATGGTGAGTTTCATACCGTGACGACCTCCATGCCTGTTGATTCGTAGTGGGCGTCGAGGTCCGGCGGCAGTGGCCCAGTCGTGATGACCCCACTGACGTCCTCGACAGTGAACGGGGAATGCGCCCCGACACCTGGGAATTTCTCGGAGTCGACGAGCAGGTAGCTTCGACTCGCTGCAGCGACAATCGCCTGTTTGATCTGAGCTTGGGAACGACTTGTGTCACGCACCCGCCCGTTGGCACTCACCCCGGAGCAGCCCAGGAAAGCTAGGTCGGCCTGATGATGAGTCAGCGCATCGGCGACGAACTGACCGTCAAAGCACTGGTATCGCTCCGACCACACTCCCCCAAGCACAACCACGGTGACGTCCGGGGCACTCCTGAGAGCTTCAAAGACGGGCAGGGAAGCAGTGAGGACGGTGACGGAGCGCTCGGTGAGCAGCCCGGACAGATGATGGACGGTGGTGCCGATGTCCATGATGATCGTGTCGCCGTCGTGGACAAGCTCGGCGGCCTTGCGGGCGATCGCAGCCTTGGCGCGAGTGCGGTAGTTCATCACGTCACCGAAATGATCGTCCACGTTCGTGACGAGTTGGATGCCTCCCCAAGAACGCTCGATGATGCCCTTGTTTTCCAGAGCGATGCAGTCACGCCGCGCTGTGGCCATGCTCACGTTCAGATTCCGAGCGATGTCGACGGTTCGCATGGCAGGTCGATCCCGGAGTAGTTCGACGATCGCGTCGTGACGAGCGGCCTTGAGCATGTGCCCATCGTACCGATCCAGGGTCGCCGATCTGCCGATTTTCGTCATTTCGATCAATTTGCACCATTCCGCCACCCGCCGGACGCTACAGTTATCTCACGGGTTGACCCCTTCCGGCCAGCTCAACCATATCCGAATCAAGCATTGACAAGGTTGTTTCCTGGATATCACCTACAGTTAACCTCAGGTGCACACAGTCGTGACACCCTGAACCACTGGCGGGTAAAAGAGCCCCCAACCCCCTTAGAAGGCGTTTTTACCATCGAGGGTCGGCTCGAGTCCCGCCTCCACAATGAACATTATTGAGCGATTTTGTCAGTGACGATTTCCGTTCAACCCCAAGGAGGGACCTCATGAATTTGTCGCGTCGTCACCTGCTCGCCGGCAGCTTTGCCGGACTGGGCGTGTTAGGAGTATCGGCATTGACCGGATGCTCCACTTCCACCGAGCCCTCGTCCGACAAGGGTTCCGGTGATGCCAAGAAGCTCGTCCTGTGGATCTGGCCGGAAGGATTCGACAAGCAGACGCTGGCTGCCGTCTCCAAGGCGCACTCGTCCTACAGCGTGCGTCAGGACATCATCGGCGGCGATTTCAAGCAAAAGCTCACCACGACGTTCACTGCTGGCTCCGGCCTGCCCGACATCACCGGCGTCAAGGGTGAGGACATCGCCTTCTTCCGCGACCACGCCAAGTACTTCGTCGACCTCAACACTCTGGGTGCCAAGGACCTCAAGCCCACCTTCCTGGATTGGAAGTGGGACCAGGCCTCCACCACCGACGGCAAGCAGCTCGGCATTCCTTCCGACATTGGCCCGACGGCCCTGTTCTATCGGGCCGACATCTTCGAGCAGGCCAAACTGCCCGCCGACCCCGACAAGCTCGCCGCCCAGATCACCAGCTGGGACGCCTACATCGAGCTCGGCACCAAGCTCCGGGCGGCCAAGGACAAGACTTACCTCGTGCGTAACTCGGCAGGCTTGTTCGACACGATCTGGCCGCAATCGGGCAAGGGATTCATTGACGAGAAGAAGACCTTCATCGGCGATCAGGACCACGTCCGCAAGGCCTGGGACATCACCGTCAAGGCGTTCGAGGCCGGCATCATCGCCGGAATCCAGTCCGACACGTCCGATTCCACCGCCGCCGTCAACGAGGGACGCCTACCCGCCGACTTCGGTGCCTCCTGGCACCTGGCCGACCTCATGGTTGACGCTCCCGAGACAAAGGGCAAGTGGCGAGTCTGTGCTCACCCCGGCCCGGCTATCAACCAGGGCGGCTCGTTCCTGTCCATCCCTGCTGGGGCATCCGATCCCAAGGCCTCGTTCGAAGCGATCCGCGAACTGCTCAGCGTGGAATCCCAGGTGCGCGAGTACGTCCACAACGGCAACTTCCCCGTGTCTCCGAAGGCCTACGATGATCCGAAGGTGTCCGGGCCAGTGGAGTTTCTCGGTGGGCAGCATGCCGCGAAGGTCTTCGGAAAGGCTGCTGAGTCGGTACGTCCGATCTACGAAGATTCGCACTCCGATGCCGTGTCCGCTCCGTTCCGGGCCCAGTTGGAGCAGGTCGAATCGTCGCACAAGAACCCGGAGACCGCCTGGAACGACGCCGTCTCCGAGGCCAAACGGATCGCCAAACAGCTCCATCTCACCGTCAAGTGAGGCAGCTTTCCGAGTGAGTTCTGTGACGAGATGAATTCTGCGAACACCGCCGTTGAAACCGCGCCCACGGGAGAGCTGCGTCACTCTTCCGTGGGCCGACGGATGCGCAAAGCGTTGCCGATATATGCCGCCCTGAGTCCGTATTTCTTCTTCTTCCTCATCTTCGCGGCTGTACCGATGATCTTCACCCTGCTGCTCGCGTTCACCGACTGGTCAGGGTTGGGCAGCGCGAACTTCGTCGGTCTGGAGAATTTCAAGTACCTGGTCAGCGACCACCTGTTCTACAAGTCGCTGGGCAACACGCTCATTCTGTGGGCGATGGGCACGATCCCGACGCTCATCATCGCCACGATCGTCGCCCTCATGCTGAACAAGACGATGCGGTTCTCCACGACATATCGGGTCATCTACCTCGTGCCGAACATTACGTCGATGGTGGCAATGGGCATTCTGTTCAGCTCGATCTTCGCCAGCCAGTTCGGGCTCGCAAACGCTATCCGCAACATGCTCGGCCAGTCGAACATCGCCTGGTTGCAAAGCGAATGGGGCATCAAGATCGCGATCTCGTCGCTGACGGTGTGGTCATTCGTCGGGTATAACGCTCTGCTCATCCTCGCCGGACTGCAAGCTATCGACAAGAGTCAGTACGAGGCAGCCGCCATCGACGGGGCGAACGGGTGGCGCACATTCTTCCACGTCACTTTGCCGCAGCTTCGAGCCATCGTCCTGTTCATCACCCTCATGTCGACGATCGGTTCGTTGCAGAGCTTCACCGAAGCCCAGGTGATCACCAGCTCCGGATCCACCGGGGCAGCCTCTGCGGGTGGGGTGAACAACTCTGGTCTCACGATGGTGCTCTATTTCTACTCGGTGGCTTTCCAGGAGAACCGGTACGGCTACGGCGCGACAATCGCCTGGGGAGTGTTTGTCGTCGTGCTGTTCTTCTCGATCATCAACTGGCTCGTCACCCGCGAGCATGATCGCGAGGTGGCGCGATGAGACGGCATGTGGGTACGGCCCTGAGGCACATCTTCCTCGCCTTGGGCGGGCTGGTTTCGCTGTTCCCGTTCTATTGGATGTTCGTGCTGGCCAGCCAGCCTTCCTCGGTGATCTACAAGTACCCGCCAGTGCTCACCCCTGGCGACCGTCTGGGCGAAAACGTCCACACCATCACTGACAAGATCAACATCTGGGCGGCCATGACCAACACAGCCCTGGTGGCGGTGACGGTGTCGGTGCTCGTGCTGCTCATCTCCTCACTGGCAGCCTTCGCCTTCGCCAAGTTCAATTTTCCCGGTAGGAAAGTGCTCTTCGCTGTAGTCCTGGCGACCTTCCTGTTGCCCACCCAGCTAGCGACGATCCCGCAGTTCGTCCTCATGAGCAAGATTGGGTGGGTGGGCGATCTCAAGGCCGTCATCGTGCCTTCCCTGGCAAGTTCGTTCGGAGTGTTTTGGCTGCGCCAGTACGCCACCAACGCCATCCCGAAGGAACTCATGGAAGCAGCGACCCTCGATGGCTGCGGGTTCTGGCGCCAGTACGCGCACGTGTGCGTGCCCATCATCCGTCCTGCCATGGCATTCCTAGGGATCTTCACCTTTATCGGCTCATGGAACGACTTCATGTGGCCCCTCATCGTCCTCAACGATCCCAGCAAACTGACTTTGCAGGTGGCATTGAGCCAGCTCAAAACAGCACACGGCACCGACTACGGCATGCTCATGGCCTCCTCGCTCATCGCCGTCGTCCCGCTGTTGCTCGTGTTTGCCGTCGGCGCCAAGCAACTCATCGCCGGTATTTCGGAGGGAGCAGTCAAGAGCTGAACCGCATCGAAACACGACCGACTGCGGCCGCAGCTCTGTTGATCGAACCGCGCGATGGCCATAGTGGGGCTCCTCCTTCTTCGCTCGACCGATGAGCGTCTGGAGCGATTCGCCGAGACCTGGTGTGGCGACGATGACAACCCAGCGAATCCGGAGATCGACAAATTCCTGCACGGCACGCAATCGGTAAACTCCGACTGACGAACAACTGGAGGTGCCATGCCTGATCCGATCCGCGTCATCCTTGTCGACGACCAGTCCCTCGTCCGCTCTGGATTTCGTATGCTCATCGAGGCCGAGGACGACATGGAGGTTGTCGCGGAGGCGTCCAGCGGCGTCGAAGCCCTCGACGTGCTACGGCGAATGCCCGTCGACGTCGCCCTCATGGACATCCGGATGCCGCAGATGGACGGCGTCGAGGCAACTCGGCGTATCACTGAGTCCCCACTGGACACCAAGGTGCTGATTCTCACCACCTTCGACCTCGACGAGTACGTCTACGCCGCGCTCAAGGCCGGCGCATCCGGATTCCTCCTCAAGGACGCCCGCCCCACCGAGCTGTTGAGCGCAATACGCAATGTCGCAGCTGGTGACGCGGTCGTCGCCCCATCTGCCACCCGACGTCTGCTCGACCACGTCGTGCCCACCCTGCCCAGTGATCCCAAGGCTGCCGACAAGAGGCTGGCGGTGCTGACGGACCGCGAGCGGGAGGTGTTGGTGGAGATCGCCAAGGGGGCGACGAACGCCGAGATCGCCCAAACTCTCTACATGGCAGAGGGGACCGTGAAAACTCACATTGGTCGGCTACTATCGAAATTGGAGTGCCGGGACCGGGTGGGCCTCGTGTTGTTTGCCCATGAAGTCGGTCTCATCTGACAACTTCAGACCGGACATATATTCGATATTGGATGCTCCCAGCGTCCACATTATTATTCACGTCACCTAAGGCGTGAGGGGCATCGTCCACCTGTCGATGCCCCCCTTCGGGAACCATGAAAGGCATCATGAGCGACCAGAACCGACCTTACGAATCTGACGAGCCCTGGCAGCCGAGCCACGCCGCCCCCGGCGAGCCGGGATCCCTCGAGTCCCCGCAACACGGTGTCCCCTCTGAGCAGGGCGCCCCATCGGCCTGGGCCAAGCCCTCGCCCCAGCGCGGCGGGGAGCAGGACCAGCAGCTGAGTCAGCCGTGGGTACGACCACAATCGCCTGATCCTCAACCGGCTCACGCCACCGGAACCTTCCCGACACGGGCTGAGTCCGCCCAGCCTTCCCGCGCCACCAGCTCAGCCCGTTCTGACGATCTGGCTCCTGGGATGTTGAACACCCCCGTCGAGACGGACGCTGCCGCTGGTATCGACCTGACCAAGGTCTATGGGGACGGGGAGACTCGGGTCACCGCCCTGGATTCCATCAACGTTCGCTTCACCCGCGGCACCTTCACCGCGATCATGGGCCCGTCCGGATCCGGCAAGTCAACCCTCATGCACTGCCTCGCCGGCCTGGACCGAATCACCTCCGGTCGAGTGTTCCTGGCTGGCCAGGAAATCTCGGGCCTTCCAGACCCCAAGTTGACGACCCTGCGCCGCGACAATGTCGGCTTCATCTTCCAGTCGTTCAACCTGCTGCCGATGCTCACCGCTGAGGAGAACATCCTGCTCCCCCTCGACCTGGCCGGGCGTAAGCCTGACAAGGCCCTGTGGGATCAGCTCATCACCGGTCTGGGCATCGCTGATCGCCTCAAGCACCGTCCCTCGGAGCTATCGGGTGGTCAGCAACAACGCGTCGCCTGCGCCCGCGCCATGATCACCAAGCCGCATGTCGTCTTCGCTGACGAGCCCACCGGAGCCCTAGACTCCAAGTCGGGAACGAACCTGCTGAGCTACCTGCGCCACTGTGTCGACGACCTGGGTCAGACGATCATTATGGTCACTCACGACGCCAAGGCTGCCTCCTATGCCGACCGCGTCCTCATGCTGCTGGACGGTCGCATCGTCGACGACATCGCCTCCCCCACCGCCGAGGCGGTCAACGAGGCGATGGCCGGGTTGGAGGGCTGATGTTCACCGAGGCTTTCCGGGAGTTGCGTCAGCGTCCAGGCAGGATGGCCGCAACCCTCATTGCCATCGCGGTCTCCGTCGGGTTCCTCGTCGGCATCTCGATGTTCGTACGGACCCAAGGAACGGCCTTGGGCAAGGAGCAGGCGGTCGCCACCTCGAAGGCTGACGTCGTCGTCTACAGCGCCGACACCGAGACCAATCCCAAGGACATCACTCAGGGGATTCGCGACACTCCCGGCGTCCGGACCGTCGACATCGTCCAGTCCACCACCATGGCCGCTTCTCATGGCCGGGACTCCACGATGATTGATGTCCACAAGACGCCGGCAGAACCGTTCCGTTGGTCCTCGGTGACCTCGGGCAACTGGCCATCAGGACCCGGTCAGATCGCGCTGTCCAAGGCGGCGGCCGAGAACCTGCACGTCAGTGTCGGGGACACCGTCGACATCACCGGTAAGAACATCAAGGTGGTGGGAATCACCGACGACGCGGACGCCCTGCAGACCGCTCCGGCCTACAGCAGCGAGGACGTCAGCCAATTCCCTGACACCTGGATCGTCAAGGCCAAGGACGGGACGACTCCCGAACAGCTCGTCACCAACCTTGAAAAGACGCTGCCCACCGTCAAGGGCGCCCCCGAGTTCAACGTCACCAAGGGGCAAGGATCGACGATCGAGACCGCGGCTGACCATCAGAAGAAGACCGTCACTGACCTGGCTCAGGGATTCGACGTCACCAAGTACCTGCTGATGGTCTTCGGGGCCATCGCTCTGCTGGTGGGCGCGATCATCATCACGACGACCTTCCTCATCCTGTTGGCCCAACGACGCCGTCAGATCGGTCTCATGCGGGCTGTCGGAGCGTCGAGCAGCCAGGTGAGGAGACGAGTTCTCGGCGAGGCGATCCTGTTGGGTGTCATCGGCTCGGCCTTGGGTGTCGTGCTCGGAATCCTGCTGACGGTAGCTGGCACTGCCTACACGGGCGCCTTGGCCTTCGGGCTGGAATGGCCCTGGAAGGACATCGTCATTGAGTTCTTCATTGGCATCGTCATCACCGTCCTGGCCGCCTTCCTGCCGGCGCTTCGAGCCACTCGCGTGGCACCTCTGGAGGCGCTGCGCCCGGTTCCGACGGTGGAGCAGAGGCGCCGGGTCGGACTGGCACGGATCATCATCTGTTCCCTGCTTACAGTGATCGGAGTCATCACCTCCGTGGTGGCGATCACCGGGCACGGCAACGGAATCATCGGTTGGGCCGTCCTGTCGGCCGCCTGCCTGTCGCTGGCCTTCCTTATCGCCACACCGTTGTATGTGCCGTGGCTCATCAAGGGGTTCGGGCTCCTGTTGCGTCCACTGGGGTCAACAGCCCGGCTGTCGACCTCCAATGCCACGCGCAACCCGACGCGTACCTCCCTGACGGCGGTGGCCCTCATGCTGGCCATCGGGCTGTCGGTGACCCTGCAGGTCGGCATCTCCACGACGCGGACGACGGTCATGGACCAGATCGACGAGCACTATCCGATCGACATCACCTTCACGAACAGTCCCAGCCATGACCCCAACAGCGACGAGCCCAAGGTGGGAACCCTCGACCCGTCGGCTATCAAGTCAGTGCAGAACCTGCCGAACGTCAAGGACTCCGTCATCCTCAAGGGCGGGTTCGTCGAGACGGATGTCTCTCCTCAGACCCACATCGTTTCCGCCGACAAGGACAAGATTGCCAAGGTCGCGCCCTCGATTGCCAAGGAGATGAAACCTGGGGTCGCGCTGATGACATCGATGGGCAACTCACCGAAGACGATGGACTTCTCGTCCTCCAAGGGAAAGGTGTCTCTCGATGTCAAGGAGGTCAACGGACTCCCCTACAACGACATCCTGGTCACCGAAAGGGACATGAATAAGATCGTTCCCTCCGTGGGCGACCAGGCTGCCTGGGTCCACCTCGAGGACCGGAGCAATCTGGCCTCGGTGCTGACGGTGATGATCTCCCCGTCGACGAACATCGATTCGCAGCACATGGATGTTGGCGGCGGTGCCCTCATCGGCGGCATCGTCGAGCTGATCCTCAAGGCCCTGCTCATCGTCATGACGGCTCTGCTGGGTGTTGCCGTGCTCATCGCCCTCATCGGTGTGGCCAATACCTTGAGCCTGTCGGTACTGGAACGACGGCGCGAGTCGGCGCTGCTGCGGGCCATGGGCATGCAGCGGCGCGGACTACGGCTGATGCTGCTCTACGAGTCGATCCAGGTCGGTATGGTCGGTGTCATCGTCGGAATGGTGGCAGGGTTCTACTTCGCCTGGCTGGGCATCCGGTCTATATTCCGGGTGGCCTCGGACACGATTCCGGTGCACTTCTCGATCGACTGGCCCTGGACCCTCGGTCTCATCGCAATCTGCTTGGCGGCGGCTTGCCTCGCCTCGGTCCTCCCGGGCCGACGCGCCGCCATGGCTGCTCCCACTGAGGCGTTGGCAGACGAGTGAGAGTTTCCACCGCCCGATCTGCGTGACGACGACCGGCCGTGTCCTTCGGGGCACGGCCGGTCCTCTTGGTGGGGAGTCTTGTCGTGACGCCCACCGGACAACACTCACGTGAAGACGGACAACACTGAGCGTCACATGGGCAACACCCTGACCCCGGCAGGCAACACCGTGGGCAACGTCCCGTCGATGGACTTGGGTCATCGCCGATCCCGAGAGGTGCTGCCATGACAATGATGATCCACCGCCGTCTGGACTCCCACTGGGCCGAGATGTGCGCCCACCCCCGCGCCGAATGGCGTGCCAATCTCCTCTGCGCCGGGTGTGAGCCCGAGGACCTGCCCCGGACGCTACGTACCGACGACGCGGCTGCCATCCGAGCCCTCATCGCCGCTCGCAGTGGCGCTGGCCAGACATCGGAATTCGCCGGGATGGCGCTGATCCAGGCGATCCTGCCAGCCCTCGTCGTCATGGCAAGCAGGAATCGGCGGGCATGTCTGGACGATTACGTCGGTCAGGCGTGGCTGGTCATCGTCAATTTCCCACTGACGCGCAACCACAAGGTGTGCACGAATCTGGCCTTGGACTGTCTGCACGTCGTCTCAGCGAGGCTACGCGGGACGAGCAGGGAAACCCCGGTCGAGGTCGTGGACATGAGTGCGCCTGAGATGCCGGACGACCCCGGCCAGGTCGCCTCGGAACTGCTCACCGCCGCCGAGGAATTGGGAATCATCACCTCAGTCAGCGCGCCGGTCCTGCGCAGCGTGTGGGTGGACGCTTTGGATTCCGCGTCCGCAGCACGACGTCACGGGATGAGTCCAGAGGCAGTGCGTGCCCGGTGCTCGCGAGCGAGTCGAGCCATGAGGAAGCGCCGTGACGAGTTGCTCGCCGCGTCATGAATAGGATTCTTATGCCTGCGACGTATGCTGTTCGCCGTGACGAAGTTCAAACGTGTCATGGCCCTGTTGGGGGTCATCTACCTGACCACGGTGGGCTGCCTGTACCTGGTGCTGGCCGAACGCAGTGACGATTTCATTCGCAACAGTCAGGTCATCCAGGGAACCGTCACAGCCGTGTACCTGCACGACCCCGTCAATACCGGAGCCACCAGGTATCTCATGCACACCGAGGGCGGCAACGTCGCCACCATCAAGTACACCTATCACGGTGTCACCGACACCGTGCCGTCGAATCCGTATCGCAATGTCAGGAAGTACCAGGTCGGGCAGCAGGTCGATCTGGTCGTCCGATCCGCCTCAGGAAATCCCGAGGATGCCATTGTCGCCGTGCGTGATCGCACCATCCTCGGCCTGCGCCTCGTCCCGTGGGGATTCCTGGCCTGTGCTGTCCTCATGGCGGCCTGGTTCTGGCGTGATTCCCTCAGATCCCAGCGCCGGCGTCGCGCTAGGTCACACCGACAGACGACACCAGCCGCCGTCGAAGGGTGACCGTAATTCCGAGGGAGTCGCAGCAGCGACGGCCTCTCGTCCACCAGAACAGCTCAATCGGTCAGCAGCCAGCCCAGAAACTCCTTGAGATCGCCGGTCTCACCGTCACGTCCGCCGCGACCAATGTGCATTGGCGGTGAGGAGGGCTCCAGCTTGACCCCACGCACCCGCTCCATGAAGCCACCCGGGACGACAAGCTGGTAATACTCGCCGTTCTCGCCGATGGCCAGGGAATGCTTGGCGTTGAGATACCAGCCTCGTCTGTCCGTCCGCGCCTCATGGCCATCCATGAGCTGGGCCCGCAACGGCTCGGGTGTCATGCCCCTGGCCCGAGCCGCAGCAAGGAAGTCGTCGATGAGTCGCTGAGCCTGAGCAGCTTCCTGACGCCGCGCCCTCTCATCGAGTTCGATGCGGAGTCGGGCGTCCTCGGCGCGTTTGCTGGTCACGGATTGAGGGTACGGCACGGCGACCGTCTACAGGTCAGATGGTCGGTACCCCTTGAGCAGGGCTACGCAGGAAAACTACGGATCCCATCTAGTGCCTAGTTTTTCACATTTATTCAATCGTTTGATTCAAACGATTGACTCAACTGTTCTGGGGTCTCTACTCCGAATCTCGGACACAGTCGGACACACAGGCGTGCCCGATTACTCGCAGGAGAGACACATGGCACGACATGTCGGACTCGTTGACGTAGCTGCCCCGAGCAGGGGTCTCGGTGTCGACCGCCTCGTACGTACTGTCCTACAGTCACCACTCCGAAAGATTCACCCCAGAAACCCAAGAACGGGTACGTAAGGCTGCCCGTGATCTCGGGTACGTGCGAAACCGCGCAGCGAGGTCATTACGGCTGGGCAAGTCCCGCACAGTCGCCTTGTTCCATGACGCTCCGCTGGACCGGTTCGTTGAGCGTTTCCAACTCCGCGCATCGCGCAGGTTGTCCGAGCACGACCACCAGCTCGTCAGCGTCGCGATCGCCGATGGCGATATCAGCCCCATCAACAAGCTCATCCGAGCGGGCGCATGTGATGCCGCGATCGTTGCCTTTTCTCGCCCGGGAATCGCCCAGGTCCTCAAGACCCAACCAGAGGCACTGATACCGACCCTCCTCGTCGGCGGTGAACCCGGCGGCAAAGGATACGACCACGTCGTGATCAATGAGCGCGAAGGCGTGTCGTGCGCTCTGACTACCCTTGCCGAGACTGGTAGAAGTTCCGTGGCTTTTGCTGGGCAGCTCCCGACGCGCGAAGAGTGCGAGCTCGATCCCCGCTGGGAGATGTACCGGGACTTCCAGGCAAGTCATGCACGCACTCCACAGCTCCTCTTCACCTCCAGCCCCTTCATCGGGGATGTCTTCCGCGCAGCACTTGAGGCCCTTCAGACGACGAGTTCTCTTCCTGACGCTGTTTACTGCGCCTCAGATCGCACCGCCATCGGCCTCATGCTGGCGGCCCAATCCCTCCATATCGACGTCCTCAACGACATCGCCGTCGTTGGCACCGGAAATTCGGCCGAGTCGCTGGATATGGACCCTTCCCTGAGCTCGCTCGGTCTCGACACCTCAGAAATCGACGATATCATGCGCCATTTCTGGCACCGAATCGACGGGACAGCTGACGCCAGTCAGATTCCTGTTCCCTGGAAACTGTTTTCTCGAGGAAGCACCTCGAACTAAAAATCACCACACCAAGAAAGAGAGATTGCAACGATGCACACTCCTCTGTCCCGACGATCCCTCCTCACCGGATGCTCACCTTCCTCTGGCGTAGGTTCATCCAACGATTCCTCCCCACACTCAGGCGAGCGGACAGGGAAGGAAATCCTGTTCTACCTTTCTGCGGGCCACGACTTCGCACCGTACAAGCGAGTCATTTCCAAGTTTGAGCAGGATCACAAGGTCAAGGTGACCATCCAGACCTTCCAATGGCCTGATCTGCAACAAAAGCTCACTGCTGATTTCCTCTCCGGCACCACCCCGGACATCACAGAGGAGCCGGGCGGATTCTGGGCTACGCAATTTGGCAACGACGGCAACATCATGGCCCTCGACGACTACATCAAGAAGGACAAGGGATTCCTGGACGACTTCGTGCCCGCTGGCCTCGATGTGCGCCAGGCCAGCGGAAAGACCTACGCCGTCCCGATGCACCTGACCATGGGCGGGCTCGTCTTCGCCAACTCGGAAATGCTAGCCAAGGCCAAAGTTCCCATGCCTACTACCTGGGAAGAATTCCTCGAGGCCACCAAGCGCATCCAAGCATCTGGTGTTGAGCACGGATGCGCCCTCAACAACGACAGCTCGTAGGGCACGCCTTGGCTCCTGCAGAACGGGGTCAAGTACACAGCCGATAAGTCAACACCGATGCAGCCAGCGGACGCCGCCGTTGAGGCCATGGTTTTCCAGCGCGACCTCGTCTACAAACACAAGGTCTCCCCTACCCCGGTCACATCCAGCGAGTATTCAGGCCCCCGCAAGCTGCTCACGTCCAAGAGGTGCGGCTTTATCATCACGGGTCCTTGGGACATCTCAGCCGTCCGCACTGAGGACAAGAATTTCCCGCTCATCATCGGGGCTCCCCTCAAGCACAAGGAGCAGAAGACCACCATCGCCGTCTCCGGCCTCATGATCCCCACCAAGAGCCAGAACGCCGATCTGTGCTGGGAACTCATCAAGGTTCTCACCGATGCCGACGTTCAGGCGCAGGTGACCAAGGAAGTCGGAATGGCATGTTCCCGCAAGTCGTGGGCCAAATCAGACGTCGTCCAGAACGACCCCAACATGCGCGTCGTCGCAACCGCTCGAGATCTCGCCGTTGCTCCCGACCGGGCATATTGGCCGAACCAGAACATGGCCAAGATCGCCGATGCGGGAAAGGTCATGTACGAGAACGTCATCCTGTCCAACAAAGATCCCCGTTCGGAAGTTGCCATCTACAACAAGACGGTGGGAAAGCTCCTTAGCAGGTGAATGTGATGACAAAGACATCCCCGGAGCCATACGGGCGCAAGTTCTCCTGGCGTCGCTATCGGACAGCGTACCTGTTCATAGCTCAGGCCCTCATATATTTCGCGTTGTTCTTCTTCCTGCCAATCATCGATGAGTTCAGACTTTCTTTCACCACGGGTTTCACCAAGCTCACCCCGGTGGGCGGAAGAAACTACGTTAATATCATTCACGACTCTGAAATGTGGCATTCATTTGGGATCACGATCATCTACGCGGCCTCCTGCCTCATCTTGTCCTCGATCATCGGCCTAATCCTGGCCCTGGTGCTCAACCAGAATTTCAAGGGCCGTACCATCGCAAGGACAGCAATCCTGACGCCGTACATGACTTCGGTCGCCATCATTGGCTTGATGTGGAGGAACATCCTCGACTCAAACACTGGCATCCTCAATGCCGTTCTCGGCGATCTCGGACTACCCCAACAGAACTGGCTGACGACCGCCCCACTGGCTACCCTCGTCGGTATCACGGTGTGGCAGGAATCCGGCTACGTCATGCTGCTCTTCCTGGCCGGTCTTCAATCCATTGATCCTCAGCTTCACGAGGCTGCCAGAATTGACGGCGCCTCAGCATCGAAGCGGTTATGGAAAATCGCTCTTCCTATGCTCGCACCGACGACATTGTTCGTTGTCCTCGTCGGAATGATCGGTTCACTCCAACAATTTGGACTACCATACATCGTCACCAATGGTGGCTCCGGGAATGAGACATCCCTGTATGTGTATCAGGTATACCGTGAGACCTTCACTAGTGGAAACCTGGGATATGCGTCTGCGATGTCATTCCTACTGCTCATTGTGATCGTCGCTCTCTCAATAATTCAGTTGCGGGTGGGACGAATGAAGGAGGCGATCTTGTGAGCACCACATCTGCTCAGGCCAGGCATCGATCCGAGCAGCTCTTTCCCGGAGCGAGGGTTGTCTCACTCGTCCTCGTATGGATTGCAGCGCTTATTGCGATAGCCCCCCTCGTATACATGGTGAGTCTGGCTTTCCAGTCGAACGCGGAGGCAACGGGAGGAAAAGCCGTTCTCATCCCGTCATCATGGCAATGGGTCAACATCACCCGCCTCTTCGAGGCTGCCCCATTCGGAAGGTTCTTCCTCAACTCTGTCCTCGTCGCAGGCCTCATCACGCTGTCACACCTCATCTTCGCGCCGTTGGTCGGGTATGCCTTCGCGAAATTTGAGTTCCCAGGCAAGAACGCTGTCTTCGTCCTCATACTCTCGACGATGATGATCCCGTTCTTCGTTCGAATGATTCCGCTATATGCCAAGTTCAGTCAGATTGGATGGTTGGACACCTACCAAGGGCTCGTCACGCCATTCTTGATGAGCGCATTCTCGATCTTCCTGATGCGTCAGTCGATGGCAGGTATCCCGGACTCCCTCGTTGAAGCCGCACGTGTCGACGGTGCGGGGGAACTCCGCATCTACCGATCGATCGTCCTGCCTCAGAACAAGCCGGCTCTGACGGTATTGGGACTGTTCACATTTGTCTTCCAGATGAATGAGTTCCTCTGGCCGCTCATCGCCACTCAGTCCGAGGCCATGAGAACCCTCACCATTGGGTTGTCGTCGTTCAACCGCGAGAGCTTCACACTGTGGAACCTGACGGCCATGGGATCCCTCATGCTGTTCGTCCCAGTGTGTGCCCTCTTCGTGGCGACCCAGCGCTACATCGTAACGGGCATCACCATGACTGGAATCAAGTGAGAATATGCAAGACGCATCATGAACGACCAACACGAACAACCAGCGATTGACCGTCCCAACATCGTCCTCGTCTGTACTGACCAGTGGAGGGGTGACTGCCTCTCCGGGCTGGGCCATCCTGACGTCGAGACACCGTATCTCGACCAGCTGGCGAGTCAGGGGGCTGTCGTGGAAAGGGCCTACTCGGCCACGCCCACGTGTGTTCCGGCAAGGATGTCCCTCATGACGGGGCTCTCTGCGGGAACCCATCGTCGGGTCGGTTACCAGGACGGAGTCACTTTCGACGTCGAGGACACTCTGCCGTCGACCCTGTCGGACGCCGGTTACCAGACCCGTGCCATCGGAAAGATGCACTACTGGCCCGAGCGCAATCGCATCGGATTCGACGAGATCGAACTTCACGACGGGTACCTGCACTACTCCCGACAACGCCACCGCGATCCGGCTTGCTATGACGACTATCTCGTGTGGTTGCGCGACCAGACTGGGACGGCCAGTGACGAGGATTACATCGATGACGGAATCGAGTGCAATTCCCTAGTTGCTCGGCCCTGGGACAAGGCCGAGCGGCTGCACCCGACGAACTGGGTCGTCAACCAGGCGACCCGGTGGTTCTACCGCCGCGACCCGACTACCCCATTCTTCCTCTACCTGTCCTTCCACCGTCCCCACGCCCCCTACGATCCGCCGCAGTGGGCCTTCGACCGCTATGACGGGGCTCCGCTGCGACCGCCGGCGGTCGGGGACTGATCGGACACCTTCAGCGACTGGCGCAATGACGCCGATCCGACGAGTCTCGTCGCTCGGTACCGGCCACGCGACATCAGTCGGGCGATGGCTGGTTATTACGGTCACATGACCCATATCGACACCCAAATCAGCCGACTACGTCAGGTCTTGGGCGAATTCGGGGTGGCTGACAACACGTACATCGCCTTCATATCGGATCACGGCGACATGATGGGAGACCATCACCTGTGGCGAAAGGGCTACCCTTACCAGGGATCGACCCACATCCCGTTCCTGCTTGCCGGGCCTGGTATCACCCCTGGTAGCCGAGTAGATGAACTCGTCGAGCTGCGCGACGTCATGCCCACCTTGCTGGACTGTGCGGGAGTGAACACCCCCGATAAGGTCGAGGGCCGCTCGATCCTTCCACTGTTACGCGATGGAGAGTCGCCGTGGCGCACTCACCTGCATGGCGAGCATGTCCTGCTCGGCCAGTCACTGCAGTGGATCTGGTGGGACGACTACCAGTACATCTGGATGTCCGGATCTGGAGAGGAGCAGCTTTTCGACCTTGCGGCGGATCCACACCAACTCCATGACCTGTCGGACGACCGTGCGGACCTACTCGACAAGGGGCGTCGTCTCCTCATCGGCGAACTCACCGGCCGCGAGGAGGGATTCGTCCGCGACGGGTCTCTCGTGACCGGACGCCCGGTGAGTTGTGTGCTGACCCATCCCACTCCCCCGCCCACCGAGGGACGCTGAGTCGTCCCCAGGACAAGGATCACGACAGAAGCGGGGCGAGGAATGATGTCCGCAGCCCCGCGGATCACACTCGATCAGAACAATCCGATGGTCTCCCCGGTGTCATCGATGTCGATGCGCTCGGCCGCCGGGTGACGTCCCAGGCCCGGCATGGTGC
Organism: Cutibacterium avidum 44067; assembly: GCF_000367205.1. NCBI lineage: Bacteria > Bacillati > Actinomycetota > Actinomycetes > Propionibacteriales > Propionibacteriaceae > Cutibacterium > Cutibacterium avidum. The sequence continues at coordinate 2,268,705 of NC_021064.1, forward strand.
GCATGTCACCACAGATCGCGTAGATGTACCCGGCGCCCACAGCGGCCCTCACCTCGCGGACAGGCAGACGCCATCCGGTCGGGGCCCCCTTGAGGGAGGGGTCGTGAGACAGGGACAGGTGGGTCTTGGCGATGACGACCGGGAAGTTCCCGTAGCCGAGATCCTCGAAATGGGCGAGCTCCTTGGCCGCGGCCGGAGCGATGTCGACCCCATCAGCCCCGTAAACCTTGGTGGACACCTTGGTGAGCTTGTCGACCAGGGAGTCCTCGAGATTGTAGGTGTAGCGGAAGTCGGTGTTCTGGTCGCACGCCGCGACGACCGCGCGAGCCAGATCGACGGCGCCGTCGCCACCGTCGACGACATGGGTCGAAGCGGCGAAGTGAGCACCGGCTACCTCTGCCACCTTACGGACGGCGTCGATCTCGTCGGGATGGTCGCTCGGGAAGACGTTGAGGGCCACCACCGGGGAGACGCCGAAGTCTCGGACGATCTCGATGTGCTTGCGCAGGTTGGCGGCACCGGCGAGGACGTCGTCCGGATTGTCCTCGAGCATGGCCGGGGGCAGTGGCTTTCCAGGAACGACCTTGTAGCGACCGGCATGGGTCTTGAGGGCACGCACGGTGACGACGAGGACGGCGGCGTCTGGGCGCATACCACCGACGCGGCACTTGATGTTGAAAAACCGCTCGGCGCCCATGTCGGCGCCGAATCCGGCCTCCGTCAGCAGGTAGTCACCGCAGCCGATGCCGATGCGGTCGGCGATGACCGACGAGTTGCCCGTGGCGATGTTGCCGAAGGGGCCGGCGTGGACGAGCACCGGGCTGTTCTCGGTGGTCTGCAGCAGGTTCGGCTTGATGGCGTCCTTGAGGATGACTGCCATCGACCCGGCGGCATGCAGGTCTTCCGCGGTGACTGGCTCCTTGGAGCGGTTGTAGCCGATGACGATACGTCCCAGCCGGGCGCGCAGGTCTGAGAGTGAGGTGGCCAGGGCCAGGATGACGCCCACCTCGCTGGCCGCAGTGATGTCGAATCCGCTCTGACGGGGGATGCCGTCAATTCGCGATCCGAGGCCGACGATGGTGTTGCGAAGGGCACGGTCGTTGATGTCGACGACGCGACGCCATGAGATGGAGTGAGGCTCGATGTCGAGCTCATTTCCGTGGTGCAGATGGTTGTCGATCATGGCGGCCAACAGGTTGTGAGCCGCACCAATGGCGTGGAAATCACCGGTCAGGTGCAGGTTGAGCTTCTCCATCGGCAGCACTTGGGAATACCCGGCGCCAGCGGCACCGCCCTTGATGCCGAAGGTCGGGCCCATGGAGGGTTGACGCAGAGCGAGCACGCTGCGCTTACCGATCTTCTCCAGGCCTTGAGCCAGACCGACTGCAGTGGTCGTCTTGCCTTCGCCAAGGGGTGTGGGGGTGATGGCCGTGACGACGACGTATTTGCCGCGCGGACGATCCCTGTTCTGCTTGATGACCTCGAGATCAACCTTGGCGACATCGCGCCCGTAGGGCTCGATGCACCTTTCCTCGATGCCAGCCCGAGCTGCCACCTTTTCGATGGGGTCAAGGTGGGCCTCACGAGCAATGTCCAGATCCGACTTCATCGCCATGGCCCCAATCATGGCGCGTTGTCAGGCCCTTTGCACACCTTTACGGACAGCAACATTGCAATCACGCCGTCTCCCGCCCCATGAGCGCGACGTCATGAGGCAGGAGGGCCCGACGAATCGTCAGCTCCTGGCCGGGGTCTGCTCCACCTCACCCAGGTTTTCCTTGAGGTCATCGGCGTAGGAACCGAGCAAGCTGCCGAGGGCCTCGTCCTCCCCCATGGGCTTGGCCAGCCGCCACAGGATGAAACCGATGACGGCCCAGACGAGCAGGACGAGGTACTCACCAGGCCACACCAGCGAGGTGTTCGTTCCCGGCCAGATCGCCATGACGACCGTGACGAGGGCGCCGACAGCTCCCGCCCATGGCAACCATCCGGCATGGTACTTGGAGCGCAGGTGGGGGTACTTCTTCGGAAGGGCGGACAGGGTGATGACGACGATGATCCACACCAGTCCGAGGTAGATGCCACCGGTGTCGAGGAACCACAGCATGGCGCCCGGGCCTAGGGCTCCCAACAGCAAGGTCATGACAGTGGTGAGCAGGATGGCCCTGCGCGGGGCCCCACTCTTCTCGTCCACTGCGGCGAGGCCCTCCGGAAGGAGCCTGGCCCTCGCCATCGCGACGACGATGCGGGAGATTGCCATGAACAGGCCGAGGAAACTCGTCAACAGACCACAAATGGCAATGATCCAGGCTCCCCAGCCGAGGATCGGGAAGCCGGCAGTGGTGTAGGCATCGATGGTGCCCAGGTGCATCTTGGCGACGTCCTGCCAGGGAAGGATCCAGGCCGAGGAGGCCAGCACCAAGCAGTAGAACAAGGTGGCCGTCAGGACGGTGAGAACGGTGATGCGACCGATCTTGCGGGCAGGGATGTCGGCGTCCTCGGCCAGTGCTGCCACCAGCCCGAAGCCTGCCATGTAGGTCATACCGGGCACGACGAAGCGGAGGGTGTCGCCGAGGGCATTGGCGTCGGCTCGGTAGGGCGGGATGAAGTTGCTGGGGCTGCCAGTGACGAGCGCCGTGACGACCAGGGCGAGTCCGATGACGACCATGGCGACGAAGAGAACGGTCTGGATCTGACCGGAAAGGCTCACTCCGAACCAGTTCATTGCCGCAATGATCAGGGTCAGGACGACGCCGATTATCAATACAGTCATATCGACTGATTCCCTGTTGACTGAATACAGGGACACGGATCCCAAATTCGGCCAAATCTTTTCCAAAAGATACCCGAAAGCTGTCACATAAAAAGCAGTGGATGAAAGATAAGCGCCAATGAGGAGCCAACCAGTGGTAAAGGATGCCCTTCTGCCGAGGCCGACGTAGGAGTAGACGACTTCGCCCCCAGCTCGGGGAAACAGCGTTGTCAACTCGCTATAAGCCAGAGCCACACAGGATGCCAGCAAGCCTCCGAGGAGCATGCCGAAAATCATGCCGCCAGCACCGTACTTGTCGAAGAATTTCGAGTTCGTGTAAATCCAACTCGAGCCGATCAACCCGGCCACCCCGAGGGCGAGGAGCTGGAAGAACCCTAGGCCCTTCTTGAGTTCAGCCATGGCACCTCCTTCATTGTGAGCCTAACGCCGCATTGCATTGCAGGGCATTAATTATGCTACATAAAACGATATATTGTTGCGGGCAGAACGATGAGTCATCCGTGGGGCGGCTGTGCATGCGGTGGACACAGCCCCGACGTCGATCCAACGCCGACCGATACGAGTGGTTAGAAGCTAGCCGCTCTACCTTCCCAAGTCCACACCCCCTGTTGTTGAGCTCCTCATGAAATGGCGTTCCAGGGCCTTTTCAGGCTGTCCCCCACCGGCCATGCGGGCGCAACCAGCGACGGATCCGCCCAGGATCTCCTTCACACGACCCTCTAGGATCGAGGCAGGCCGGCCCCGAAGGAGACCATGTGTTCTGGCAGAACCTGCGCCACCTGTGGCGACGCCACGGTTTTCGAAGGATTCTCGGAGTCCGCGTAGCGACACAGGCGGCCGATGGCACCCTGCAGGTGGGAATGGCCTCCTACGTGCTGCTCTCTCCCGAGCAGCAGCCTGACGCATGGTCGATCACGATGGTGCTGGCTATCACCTTGCTGCCGTTCAGCATCATCGGGCCCTTCATCTCTGTCGTTCTCGACCGTTGGTCACGTCAGCGAATCCTCGTCTACACCGACGGCCTGCGCTGCCTCATCGCGATCGGGTTGGGGATCCTGGTCTGGGACGGTGCACGCGACAGACCCTCTCACCTGGCCCTGCTCGTCGGATTGCTCATTGCAATGAGCCTCAACCGCTTCCTTCTCACGGCGTTGGTGGCAGGGCTGGAGTACACCATCGACAAACGCGACTACCTGACGGCTTCCTCGATCATGCCGACGATTGGTCCCCTGGGACTCATGATTGGTGCCGTCGTCGCGGCCGCCGTTCGAATGATTGCTGGACGCTACATGCCAGTGCACCATGCCGACACGATCATCTTCTGCATCTCTGCGGTACTCTTCGCGATTTCTGTGGCACTTGGTCTTCAGTTCTCGCGCCGAGAACTCGGGCCACCATTGCTGGACCGCTCCCAAACGCTGCGTACTGTCGCCGAGGAGGTCGTCGACGGCTTCCGTTACCTGAGAAAGGTGCCCCTGGTGGGCAATTCCATCACTCTCATCGGCGCCCAGCGGGCACTCTTCGGCGTCTATTCGGTGGCCATGATCCTGGGTTACCGCAACCGTTTTCACGTACAGTCCGACATCAACGGGGCCATGGCTGACATGACGATCTGGGCGGTGGCGATGGGTGCCGGCTTCGTACTGTCGGCCGGATTCATGCCGATGCTGGTACACGGGCTGGGCATGAGGAAGGCCCTCATCAGCCTGCTGGTCGGCACCGCCGTCATTCAGGCCTTCCCAGGGGCCCTCCCGAACCGCTGGGGTCTGCTGGTCGCCGGCTTCCTCATCGGCCTTTTCGCCCAGTCCCTGAAAGCCGGGGTCGACACCATCTGTCAGGCCCATGTTTCTGATGGTTACAAGGGCCGAGTCTTCATCGCCTACGACATGGTCTACAACGCATTGTTCGTGGGAGGCTCCGCCTTGGCGGCCCTCGTGCTTCCGGTGCACGGACTGTCTGGCCCGCACATGATTGGTCTGGCACTCTCCTACCTCGTGGTGGCCGGAATCTTCATCCTGGCCACCCGCGCACATGGTGACGATGTCTTCGACAAGGGCAGCGCCATGGGAGGTCTTCCCACCGGCAGTCCTGAGGAGTGACGCTCACACCACCCGGGCCCGCACGTGGCCTTCCATCACCTCCTGGAGGACCGAAATCGTCTCCTCCGACAAGTCGACGCCAAGACGGCGAGCCTGCCGCGACAGCACGTAGACCAACCGTTCGACCTCGCCACGATCGTCGAGTTCGTCAGCGAGTTTGATGCGCGCCACCAACAGCACTTCGTCCTCAGGGCAGGCGACGGTGGCACGTGCCAAGGCCCGGGATGCCAGCTCAAGGTCGCGGGTCTCCATGGCTCGACGGGCCACCTCGACCCCGATGTCACGGATCATCTGAATCATGTCGATGCGCCATTCCTCGGCCCAGTGCCACTGACCGGGAGCGGCGTCAGCCAACGGGGCACCGCGAACGAGGTCCAGGGCCGAGATGAGATTGGCCAGCGGGGCCGTCGAGACCCCTCCCGCGACAAGCAGTTCAAGCCGTTCCCAGTCACTACTGACGACATCTGCCAGACGCAGGGACCCGTCATACCCCTCGGGCAGGTAGGCCCGACCGTCATCACCGGCGCCCAGCCACCGCCGCAGTCGGGAGACGTTGGACCGTCGGGTCGGTTCGGCGACCATGAGGGCGTCAGCCATCTGCACCGATCGCGCGCCAGGATGGCACAGCAACCAGGCGCAGTACTCAAGGCATTGCCGCCGAGCCTTGGTCGGCGGATTCCCGCGAGCTCCCACAAGGTCGACCGGACCAAGGAGGCGCAGGACAGGAGAGGATACTGCGCCGACGGGGACGGGCAACTGAGCGACATCACTCAGTGCAGTTGGCGTGAGCACGTGTTCCTCCTCGACGGTCATATGGGCATCACTGGGCGGCAGTACTGCGCAGGTTTCGGCCACCATCGTCGGAGGGCTGGACGTCTCCTCCCCTCGCCGTGGCTCCCACCAGGGGGCAGGCTCGGTATCAGTTCGAGCAGTGGTTTCGAGCAGCTCGACGACGGCACGGCGCATCGGTGCGGTGACGATCTGGGGTGTGAAAGCCTGACCATCCAGCTCGGCATGATCGGGGCCGGTGACGATGACCCTCCGGCCACATGTGCCTGGCATGACGACGACGACTCCCGCCTCGACCACGGATGACGGGTTCGGAAGCTCGAGGGGTTGAGACGACAACACGATCCTGGTGATCGATGGGTGCTGACTACTGGGACCGTCAGGCAGATCCGCCAGTCCCTCGACGATTTCCTCGGCGTCAGCACACTGCACATCGTCACTTCCGGTCCGTGACAACCACGCGAGGTCGTCACCGACGGCGACAATGTCGATTCCGCCGGACCATGGCGCTGCGACGAGGGACAGACTGATCGATGCCACCACCGCGGAGGCCAACTCAGCAGTGGCGTCAATACCCAGGAGACCGCCAATATCGGCAAGGTCCAGCACGACTGGGGTGTGTGGGTCAGTAGTTCCCAGGACGACGGTCGTGGGCGTCAGGGTGTCGGCGCTGACAGGGTCAGTGCTGACGGCGTCGTCACCGCGTGACGTTGCTTCGTCCCCGTGATCGGCCACGGTGTCGAGCATCCTCTTGGCGCGACGCGGTGGTCCCGACACGGTAGGAATTCGTCGGCCCAGCGGGCGGGTGAAGAGCTGCTGCTGCCGTCGAGCAGCGATTGTGCCGGCCACTCCACCGGCCAGGAATAGGCTCAGGCCCGCCAACCCGGTACGGAGGATCTCGGCAGGGTCCTGACCTAGCCCGGCGGCAGCCACCGCTTCCTCGGGGCGAGGAGTCGGGACATCTGTGGGAGGCGCATCTGGCTGCAGTGCGCTCTGAGCGATGTCTGCACCGGATGCCTCGTCGTCGTGGCCGGGGAGAGCCTTCTCCGGCTCGGTCATCGCAGCTTCGTCCATGTCGGGCACTGACGTCGACGTGGCCTGTTCAGGTTCCGGGTTAGGCACGACGAGCTCCCAGCCGGGCTCGATGTGGTCAGGGTCTGTGATGATTCCCTCATTGAGATGCCAGAGGGACGGCCAGGCTGCGGCATCACCGAGCCAGGTGCGTGCGAGCCCGCTGAGGGTGTCCCCTTCCTGAACGGTGACAGTTCGGACGTCATGGTCGTCAACGGACGGGGTGAGCCGATCGAGCTGGTCCGCATCGAGGGGATGGCCAGCACCGGTATTTCCACTGGGGATGGTCATGGTGACCCCGGGAAGAGCGAGTTCCTGACCGGCGGCCAGGTGATCGACGTCGATCCCGGGATTGGCGGCCGCGATACGTCGCCATGAGGTGCCGTCTCCGTACCAGGTTTCAGCTATCGTCCACAGGTCGTCATGGGGGCCGACGGTGACCGTCATGGCATCCTCGTCCGGGGCCGGCTCAACCTCAGCACTCGCCTGCACCTCGTCTGCAGGCTGCGGCGTCGCGGCAGCCGTCGCCACGATCGGCACCGGGGTGGGAGGAGCGGCCGAGCGTGTCAGAGGGGACAGGACTGTCAGGCTCGCCACGAGTAGTCCGGCCGCGATGCTCTGAACTGTGCCCAGCCCAGGAAGCTTGATGTGGCGACGCTGACTGGTCGCCAGTCCGACGGCCTCCGAGACCACACAGACCGTGAAGACCGCCCATGCCAGCCAGCCGACGACGGTGGCAATCCCGAGAAGGATCGTCCCGTCATCAGGGGTGAGCCAGCCTGACGGACGCAACAGGGTGGTGGCGTCGAGACGTCCCCATGCCACCAGGGCAGCTGGGGAGCCGAGGACAAGGATGATGAGGGCCACGAAGGCCGCGAGACCGCGCATTCGGGCGCGGAGAGATGCGTCATTCATACGTGTCGCTCCCGATGACTATCGACGGTGGAATGTGCCGTCGACTCGACGTGGAGGGCGCCCGGCATCCCCGGAACGAGAAGGTCGGAGAGCCGGACAGTGCACCTCACCCGGGCGGAGGTGACTCCCGTGGACCCCACTGGCAGGGCAAGGGCCGATGAGTCGATGATGATCGCAGGATCGCTGCACCTGGTTCCGGCAAGTTCGGTCATGGCGACTCGCTGGCCTACCGCATGGCCTTTACCAACCGTCGAGGCGACCGATCCCGCGCGAGCGGCTACCTCGGCAGCCGACTGGGCATCGGCCCGTACCTCGGACAGCCGCCAACCCCCTGTCGTCATTGCGGCAATCATGAGGAGACTAGGCAGGATGAGCGCAGCCTCGACGGCGACTGCACCACGCTGGTATCCCCGAAATTGACCATGCCGAATCATGTCCCCTCCTCAACGGCAACGGCGTGACCTTCGACGGGGACGACGGCACCAAACAGGGTCGCTGCCTTGCCCTCGAGGTCAACGCGTACCAGGGAGTCAGTGGTCGACACCCGTACCGTGACATCGGCCAGTTTGGAGGTCTGGGCCACGTCCCGAGCGACAGCTTCGGCATCACCAGCATGGGAACCACGCAAGGCTTGTACCCTGACTGCCGCCCGAGCCGCCTCGGTGGCTGTGGCCCGAGCCTGCAGCACGACCGAGGTCTGGACGACCCCGACCACCACGAGCAGGACCACCGGCCACACCAGCGACCACTGGAGAGATTCGGAAACCCCACGCTCCCGGCCTCGTCGATACGCCTGCCTTGACCTCACTTCGGCAGGTTCGACGTCACGTACCCCTTGATCACGGTGACGACCACCGTTGCGATGGACACGGCCCCCACCAGCAGGATGGCGTTCTCGGTTGATTGGCTGAGTCCCCTCTCGTCGCGCTTCTCGCCGACCGGCGGGATGCCCGCCATCATCGGCAGGACAAGGGACGCGACGGTGTTGACATGTTTCATGGCGACCTCCTTGGTCATTCGCACCGGCCTTTCCGGTGACGTCACTGGCCCCGTTGCAGGTTGGGGTGTCGAGGGTGCGAGGCATGGTCATGACACCACCCCAGCCATGATCAGAAGCGGCGGAGTGATGAGCACCAACCCCAGGACGAGAACCGGGATGACCATCCAGATCGTCAAGGATTCGGAGGTCGTCTGAGCCTCGATCTTTTCCCGGTTGAGATGGGCGTCCCTCATTTCGTTGACGCGTGCTCGCAGAGTTCCGGCCAGGGAGGCCCCCTGATCGTCGAGGCGAAGTACCTCGACGAGCTCAGCAAGCTCGGGAAGTCCCAGTTCCTCGGACAGACTCTCCAGGCCAGCCCACGGCGACTGCTGCTCCAATCGGGAACGCTCCAGCGTGGTGCGAATCCGGGCCAGGACAGGGTGATCACTCATCTGTGCGGCCTCGACGAGGGCTCGGGGCGCTGACTGATTTGCCAACCTCGCCAATGTGACGAGGTCGATGTAGACCAGCACCGCTTCGGCAGCATCCTGACGGACTGCCTTGGATCGTGACCTGATCCGGGTGTCAGGAATGAACCATCCAAGAAGGGCAAGCACAACCGCCAGTCCGACAGGAGTCACCGGGAGGGCGCCACCCCATATCGCTGCGACGACCCGGGCGAGGACGGGCATCGCCATTCCGCCCACCGCCATGACAGCCTTCTCGGCGACCAAGTCACCGGGAGTCCGGCCCTGTAGCGCGAGGGTTCGACGAGACTTCTCACTGATGAGACGTGGCCACCGTGTCGCAGCGCGTGCTCCCCATCTCTCCAGCCGTCCGTCCTCGGAGGCTGGATCGGCGACGGAGTCCTGCCGGATGGACCCGGACAACCCTGCCAGCGCGTCGATCAGCCTCAGGGGAGCACCGCGCCTTCCAGCGATGACGAAGATGGGTGCGGATGCCAGCAGAGCCCCACAGATGGCGGCGAGGACAAGCGTGGACTCAGTCATGATCGGCCTCCCGCCTCAACAGGATCCGGGCGCGGCGTCGAGGCTTGCTGCGTTGCGACAGAGCGACGAGCCCGACGAGGTACAACCCGGCGTAGCAACACAGCAGCACCTGGCCGACGCCGGTACGGTAGGGGGCCAGGTACTCTCGTCCCAGAGCAAGAGCACCAGCCAACACGACGGCGATGATGATGCTGACCTGGCGGACGACCACTCGCGGTTTGGCACGCTCGGCCCGGATTCCTCGGGCTGCCCGAATCCGCTCCTGGAGGGATGCCGCCAGCGCATCGAGGGTGCTGGTGGCCCCCGTCCCCCCTCGTTCTGAAGCCATCATGATCGCGGCAATGACCTGGTCGGCGTCGGCACTGTCCAGGTCGTCAGCAAGTCCTTGAAGGGCAGCCCGGGTGTCCCATCGTGAATCCAGCCGTGCCACCATGCGAGTAAGCGGTTCCACAAGGAGCGCCGGGGCCTGACGACGCGTCGCCCGGATGGCGTCGATGACGGACTTGCCCGTCGACGCGGAACCGCTGACCAGGCGCACCCACCGTTCCAGAGCGCGCATGACGTCGAGGTCGCGCCGGGGCGGATCGGCCAGCAAGGCAGGGACGACGACAGCCAGGATCGGCACGATGAGAATCAGGACCGCCCAACCGGTCACCAGGTAACCAACGGCACCGACACCCAGACCAGTCAGACCGTGCACGCGACTGCGGCGGGACAACCGGGAGAACCAGTTGTCCACCGTTGTCCACAAACTTGTGGATTGTCCTGTGGACAACTGGTGGATGGGGGCTGACCCGATGACGATCATCGTCAGTCCTCCAATCAGGAGAATCCCCAGCAGTGCCGCGACCGGTGTGCTCATGCCCATCTCGTCACCTCCGGCTCGTAATGGGAGAGTTCGGCGACAAGGGCAGGATCGGGGTGGAAGAGACCAGGGCTCGTGGATGTCGGCGCGGCATAGGTGAGATGGGTGATGGGACGGCCGTTTTCCAGCGCCCCGGTCAACTGCCGAATTTCCGTGACATGACGGGTCCGGGTCCCTCCTCGCCAGGTGTCATCGACCAGGGCGACGTGGACGAGGAAGGTGATGTTGTGAGCGATCTGGCGATAGGCCTCGTCGATCGTCATGACACCGCCCATGGCAACTCGTCCAGCCAAACGGTCCATGGTCGAGGTCGCGGAATGGGAGTGGGTGGTGCTCATGGTTCCAGCTCCGGCCTGCATCGCCTCGAACATGGCAGCTGCCTCGACACCACGCACCTCGCCGACGACCAGGCGCGACAGGTTCTGACGCAACGCCTCCGGGATGAGATCGGCAACCGTGAACTCGCCGAGGGATCGACCATCCACCTTCTCCCCCAGCCCGACGGTGGCCTGCAGGGCGACCATGTTGTCGCGATCCGGGTTGAGGTGGGTCAGCAACTCGTAATCGGTTTCGAGGGTTCCGAACCGCTCAGTCGGTGGGATCGCGTCGACGAGAGCCCGCAACAGGGTCGTCTTGCCGGCTCCCTGGTCTCCTGCAATGACGATGGATCGTCGAGCCAAGACGGCCGCGCGCAACAACACACCTACGTGATGGGGCATCATCCCGCTGGCAACGAGGTCGCCGATCGTCACCCTCGTCAGGGTGTGGTGACGGATGACGACCGACGGTCGGTAGGACAGCCCGAACCCAATGGCGTGCAGGCGGTACTCCGAGCCGAGAGCCACCGTCATGGTGGGATGGGCGTCGTCAAAGGGTCGCGGAGGGTTTGCGGACTCCCCCAGGAAGCGGATTGCCTCCACCAGTTCGTCATCGCTGTCAGCAACCGGCGGGCCCGGTTCACGTCGTCCGTCCCCATACTGGATGAAGACCCGATCACAGCCGTTGATCTCAATGTTCTCGGCATCGGGGATCTCGAAGAGCGGCTGCAACCGTCCGTACCCGAAGATCGCATCCACGACGGCGCTGGCGTAGGCCTCTTTGGTGGGCGTGCTCCACAACGCCTGGCCCTCGGCTGTCAGTTTCTCGGCATGGGATTCAACCACCTGACGCACAACCGACCGGCCGAGCATCCTCACGTCATCGCCGCTGAGATCAATTCCATTGCGCTCTCGATGCGATGCACGTTCCGAGGAGATACGCTCCGACGCCTTGCGACGCAGCGCGACGACTGTGCTCCAGTCAACGTCGGTCGTCTCAAGTCGCCTCGGCGTGGGTCCAGGTGCCGCAACTGGAGACGGCGTAACCGACGGGGACATCCGAGACAGCAGACCAGCAAGGTCCTCTCTGCTCTCGATGGTGCCTGCCGGGGTGTCATCGGCGTATCGGCACACTGCCGGAGCGGTCTCGTTGATCGTCATGGCGCTACCCCCACGGCCAATGACGTCGCAGCCCGCGGCCCGTTGATGGTCTCGGTGGAGCGACGGAGCTTGAGTTCCATCGCATTGGCCAGGGTTCGCAGACCCGTGACGTACCGTCCACGAGCCCATCTCTTTCCCGCTGGGTCACCATCGGACAGAACGGCCGCAGCCTGAACGTCACGAGTCACTTCTCCCAACACTGGCAGGCCAAATTGGCGTCCGATCTCGCGCGAGCCGTACGGATGGCCAGGGCCCACGACGACGAGTCCCACAGTTCCGGTGGTGGTCGAGGAGATGGCCTCGACCTCCTTGGATCGCATGGACAGCCCGGCAAGCTGTCGCAGCCGCGATCCCGTCACGATCCCGATGAGTGACGAGCGCGAAATGAGGCTCTCGGGTAAGGCTTCCGGACCCAACCGCCCACCGTCGACAATGACGTCAACCCCAGCCTGACCGAGATCGATCATGGCGCTGACAAGACCTGACCACGCAGCACCCATGAGAGAAGCCTGCCCAAGATGCCCGTAACCGCTGATGAGCCCGACCAACTTGTTGTCGTCATCGTGGGGAAGTGGGATGATCTCCTCCCACATCGCCTGCACCGGATCAGCACCGTCACGACAGGCTGCGGCCAATCCGATCAGTCCAGCCCGCGGTGGAATGCGACCAGCGAGAAATCCTGATTCGATGGCGCGGCCTGGGCACGGGTCAGCGTCGACGAGGATGACGTCGCGTGGCCAGCTCAATGCCAAACCAAGAGCAGTCGTCGTCAGTCCTGGGGCTCCCCCAGGGCTGGTGAGCAGGAGCATCGCCATCATCGTCCCCTCTCGACTAGGGCAATGCGGTCCAACGAGGCCAGGTCAGCAAGCCGGGCCGCATTGCCGGAATCCACCTCCACGTCGACCAGCCAGCCCCCATGGTCGTTGGTGCCTTTGGGGGCTGCGACAACGACGGCGTCGAAGGTCGAGAGTTGAGATGCGGTCTCCGATGCCTTGTCAGAGCTGGTTTCCACCAAGATCACGCGCGCTCCCGCAGGAAGGGAGACGGTGGGTATCCGTCCGGCAGCCAGCTTCAGCCCAACTCGAGAACGCCCCGGTGCCACCCGAAGCGCGCCGACTGAATGGGATCCGAGCAGCTGACCGGCTGAGAGATCGACGAGGGCATGGCGGCCGACAATCTCGTCGAGCTGAGATGCCGGGATGGTCGTCACCGCCCGGTCGACGGCCACGGATGTCAGACCGACATCGGTATTGCGGACGATCTCGCCCTGCCCCACTGCCCGCGTCATGACGAGAACCTGGTCTGTGTGGGACGCGCTGTGCCAGGCAAATGCTCCGCCAAGGCCGCCCAGACAGGCGCAGAGCACGCCGATGGCGATGAGACGGGGCGAGCGACGTAGCCGGGGTATCGGCGTCGCAATGTGTGCAGGAGTCGTCGCGGACATGGCCGTGAAGTTATGGGCGCGCCTCGGCCCCTCTCAAGGGACACACAGCACATCTGTGGACAACAATTTTAAGGGTGTTCCAGATCACATCACCCGCGAACGTTGTCCACAGTTGTCCACAGCCACTGTGGACAGTCCTGTGCACAACACACCGCCCACCACGAGATGATCGCCCCAATGGCACGCCCACCACGTGGATTCAGCACGAGGCGTCCGGATCAAATGTGTCATTCGTTTTTCGGGCTCCTCGACAATTCGGCCGTCCTCCTCGCTGAGGCTCTGCCACGGATCTTCGACACCCGACAGAACCGTCATACTCAGCACTCCCGGGCGCGTCATCTCACGTCAAATGCACCTGACCGGTGAGGGTCCATCCCAACCCCGGATCCACGGCCCCTGCCGAGTCGCACACCACGATTTTGGCCGTCACATCGAGTTGCTCAGCCGTCTCATAGGGATAATTCGCCCCCACCATGAATGACTCTCCGGGCCCCAACACATACGGCGGCCGGGCATTTCCGGGAGCAAAGGGAGTCGTCACCATCTTGTGCGTGGCATCAGCCTCCGGAGCCGGCACCGATACCAGCGGCTGACGCCAACTCCAGTCCGGGTAACGCGCAGTGATCGTCACCGTCCCCAGACCCAGGTTGATCGGCGCCTTCGAGACATTCGTGACGACGTAACGAACCAGCGCAATCGGCGATCCCTTGCGCACGACCGGCGTGCCGTCATCCGGATCAACCATGACGGAGTCCTTGGGAGCCGTCGCGATGGCGGCCTGCTCGACCTCGATACGGATGCGGTCGTCGCTAAAACTCCCCAGTTTCTTGCCCGATCGTGTCACTGGAACAGCCCAGTCCGGATGAGCGTCAGTCCCGACAGCCGGCCAACTCGCCGAGAGTGTTGGAGTGGGTTGCGGATCCGTCAAAGGCTTGAGAGTGCTGCACCCGGAGACGAGGACACAGGAGAGCAGGGCCCATGCCACCACACCGCGGCGCATCAGCTCACCTCCACCTCTTGCCAGATTCAACCCGTCCAGTCAGCACGCAACAGGGCCATCGTCACCGAATCCCAACGACGCCCTTGCCACGACCGTGCTTGTGGAATCCTGCCACATTCTCGGTATCCCACAGCATTGGCACAGTGAATCATTCTGCCATTGCCACCCCAGGTCGTCAGAGTCACCACCTGAGCATCGGTGGCTGCGAAGGTCTCCTCGGTCCACAACCGCAAGGCTCTGCGTCCCACTCCCCGCCCCCACACGGCTGGTTGGAACAACACGATCCCGACCTCCCACCAACCACCTCCAGCTGGCGGCTCCTCAAACCGGGAGACGAATCCAGCACGCTTTCCATCCACCGTCGCCACAGCCCTGTGGCCAGTCATGAGACCCGAGCGCCATTCCTCGGCGAATTCCTCGAAACCACGGCCATCATCGACCCCGAAATACGGTCCGTCCCAGTGCTTCCATTGCGGATCGACGACCTCAACGTTCCAGTGCCACAGCCATTCCAGGTCCTCCTCGACGAGTGGCCGGACATCAACGTCCCCGGCCCGTTCAGGGTCGCCACCATGGGGAACGTCGGTCGGAAAGGTCACTCCCCCATTCTGCCCGCCAAGATCAACTCGCACCGTGGCAGGCTGGACACATGACCACTCCCATGGAACGCACGGCTCTGATCCTCGAGGGTGGTGGGATGCGCGCCTCGTACACCAGCGCCGTCGTCGTCAAACTCTTGGAGATGAGCTGGGAATTCCCCCACGTCTCCGGCATATCGGCCGGGGCAACCCACACTGCCAACTACCTCTCTCGCGACCCCTGGCGTACCCGGCAGTGCTTCACCGACTTCGCCGCCGACCCCCGATTCGGCAATGTCGGCACCTGGATCACCGGGCGCGGATTCTTCCACGCCGAGTACATCTACCAGCGCACCGGTGAGCCCAACCAAGCACTTCCCTTCGACTTCCAGACCTTCTCGGAATCCACTCAGCAACTACGTATTGGCGCTACCCGCACCGACAACGGCGAGCAGAAATGGTTCACCCGCGACGAGATGTCCACCATGGACGATCTCATGGTGCGAGTACGGGCCTGCTCGACGATGCCGGGGTTCATGCCCCCGGTGACCATTGACGGCGTCGAGTACGTCGACGGTGCCATCGGTGACGCGGGTGGTATCCCGATCGACGCCGCCCAGCTCGATGGCTATGACCGGTTCTTCGTCGTCTGCACCCGAACACGCGACTACGTGAAGAGTGAGATCAAACGTCCCCGAGCGATCAACAGGCTCTTCCGGCGTCGTCCTGCTGTCGCCGAAGCCATCATCGCCCGGCCGGCCAAGTACAACGCCACCCGGGAGATGCTGCGTGACCTTGAAACAGACGGGAAGGCATACGTCTTCTACCCGCGAGTCATGCCCGTCACCAACAGGGAGAAGGACGTCACGAAGCTGCGTCAGGCCTATGCACTCGGAATGGCACAGGTCAACGCCGAGCTACCGAAATGGCGGGACTTCCTGGGGATCTGAAACTCAGCCCCTGACCGCAGCAGCCAGCGCGTCGATCGCTCGATCGTTCTCCTCGGGCAACCCGATCGACAAGCGAATTCCCTCGCCACTCCAGCACCGGGCATAGACGCCCCGGGACACCAGGACCTCGTCAACCCGGTCGGTGTCGTCCCCTGTTGCCAGCCACAGGAAGTTCGCGTGGGAGGGACTGATCCCCCACCCCTGCTCGACCAGCGCATCGAAAACCCGGGTGCGTTCGGCGATGATCTGCTGGATCCTCTCGTCGAGCTGGTCCTCGACGGCCAGCGACGCGACCGCAGCTTGCTGAGCGAGAGAGGTCACCGTGAACGGGGTGGCGACGCGACGCAGGTCGTCGCTGATCTCGGGACTGGAGATGGCGAAACCAATGCGCAGGCCTGCCAGGCCGTACGCCTTGGAGAAGGTTCGCAGGACGACGACGTTCGGGTGGTGGTCGAGAAGGCCGATCCCGTCGACGGCACCTTCATCCTTGTTGAAGTGGCAGTAGGCCTCATCCATGACGACGACAACCTCCTCGGGCACCTTGACCAGGAACTCCTCCACCTCGTCGGTGTGCAGGACCGTCCCGGTCGGGTTGTTGGGGGTGCACAGGAGGATGAGCCGGGTGCGGTCGGTGATCGCGGCGGACATCGCGTCGAGGTCGTGACGCAGATCCTCCGTCAACGGCACCGGGACCGGAGTGGCCCCGGCGACTTGAGTCAGGATCGGGTAGGCCTCGAAGGAACGCCAGGGGAAGATGATCTCGTCACCGGTGCTGGCCAAGGCATGCATGAGTTGGCTGGCGACTTCGGTCGACCCGGCCCCGA
The DNA here is from genome assembly GCF_000367205.1 of Cutibacterium avidum 44067. Classification (NCBI taxonomy): domain Bacteria; kingdom Bacillati; phylum Actinomycetota; class Actinomycetes; order Propionibacteriales; family Propionibacteriaceae; genus Cutibacterium; species Cutibacterium avidum. Next base: position 2,285,480 of record NC_021064.1, read on the forward strand.
GGGCCACCTGGCGCATGTCGACGCCGACGTGCTCGGCGATGACCGAGCGCACCTCCTCAGCACTTATCGACGGGTAACGGTTGAACCCGGCGAGCATCCGAGTGACGGCCTCGACGACGCTCGGCAACGGCCCGAACGGGTTCTCGTTGGACGACAGCTTGACGGCCCCCTCACCGGGAGCGGCCCCCGGCTTGTACAGCGGCAGTCCTCGAACAACATCCCGTCGATCCTGGCTCACATCGTCCTCCTATTGTCGTTTCGAGAACTCTTTCATACCTTGACGCTGTTCCGTCTGGCGTCACCCACCATGGTGGTGGAGAACGGGTTCATGATCGGTCCCCTGCCACCAGGAGTAGCAGCCCCGACGGTCAGCAACCCGATCACCACACACGATCCGGGTATATCTGGCTCGCCGACCTAGCGCAACACCACGGACGTGGCGACGCCTTGGAGCGTCGCCACGTCGGATCTCAGGGTGTCTCACAACACCTTCGACAAGAAGTTCTTCGTCCTCTCGTTCTGGGGGTTGGAGAGCACCTCGACCGGGTCTCCCTCCTCCACGAGGTAGCCATCGGACATGAACATCAGTTTGTCGGCGACCTCTCGGGCGAATCCCATCTCGTGGGTGACGACGGCCATCGTCATACCGCCCTCGGCAAGGTCCTTCATGACGTCGAGCACCTCACCGACCATCTCCGGGTCGAGGGCCGAGGTCGGCTCGTCGAAGAGCATGACATCGGGGTCCATGGCCAGGGCGCGCGCGATCGCGACACGCTGCTTCTGACCACCCGACAGCTGCGAGGGACGGGCGCCGGCCTTGTCGGCCATGTGCACCCGCTCCAGCATCCGATGGGCGCGCTCAGCAGCCTCTTTCTTATTGGTCTTCTTGAGCTGCACCGGGGCCAGCATGATGTTCTCGGCGACGGTCATGTTCGGGAACAGGTTGAAGTGCTGGAAGACCATTCCCACCTTCTGACGCACCTTGTTGATGTCGGTGTCCTTGGCGGTGAGGTCCTGTCCCTCGACCTTGACGGTGCCGCTCGTCACCTCCTCAAGCAGGTTGAGGCAGCGCAGGAAGGTCGACTTTCCGGACCCGGAGGGGCCGATGATGGACAGCACCTCACCCTTGGTGATGGTGGCGGAGATGCCCTTGAGCACCTCCAGCTCCCCGAAGGACTTGCGCAGGTCGATGACCTCGATCATGGGGCCGTCATAGGTAGTTGCGGTGGTCACTTGTTCACCTTTCTGTCGACGAAGTTCGACAGCTTCGTCAGGGCGAAGATGACGATGAAGTAGATGATGCCGACCATCAGCCAGATGTCGAAGGACCGGAAGTTCCGGGCGATGATCTGCTGACCCTGATACGTGAGCTCGGCGAATCCAATGACAGCCAGCAGGGAGGTGTCCTTGAGGCTGATGACGAACTGGTTGATGACAGCCGGGGTGCTGATCTTGACCGCCTGCGGAACGATGACCTTGCGCATCGACTGCATCCAGTTCAGGCCCAGGGACCGGGATGCCTCCATCTGCCCAGGATCAACGGACTGGATGCCGCCGCGAACGATCTCGGTCATGTAGGCACCAGCATTGAGGGACAGGGTCAGGACGCCGGCCGTCAGCACGCCGATCTTGATCCCGGTCACCGTAGGTAGACCGAAGTAGAAGAAGAAGGCTTGGACCAACAACGGTGTCCCTCGGAAGATGTCGACGTAGATGGCCGCGATGGCCTTGAGAATCCCGATGCCGGACACCTTGCAGAACCCGAAGATGACGCCAAGGATCGACGCGAACAGCAAGCTCAGCGCGGTGGCGGCCAGGGTCATTCCCAGACCCTTCATGAGGGCGGGGAAGCTGCTCACGAAGAGCTGCCAGAAGGATTGATCGGCCTCGGAGTCGGAGGCCTTGAGGTACTTGTCGACGATCTTGTCGTAGGTGCCATCAGCCTTGACGTCTGCCAACCCCTTGTTGAAGGCATCCTTGAGGGCAGCATTGTTGCCCTTGAGGACCGCGAAACCGTAGGACCCGCCAGCCACCTTGGGCGTGACGGTCTTGAGGCCATTGCCCTGGGCGATGCCGTAGGCCAGTACCGGGTAGTCGTCGAAGACAGCCGCTGCATTACCGGTCTGCACCTCGGAGTACATGGTGTCGGCCTTGTCCAGGGCCTTGACGGTGAATCCGTACTTCTTCGAGATGGACTTGGCGTAGGCCAAGCCCTCGGCGCCGGTCTTGCCGACCACGGTCTTGCCCTTGAGGCCCTCGTATCCGGAAATGTCCGAATCCTTCTTGACGGCCATCTGCACGCCAGACTGGAAGTACGGATCCGAGAAATCGAAGATCTTCTTGCGCTCGTCGGTGATCGTCATTCCCGAGAGCACAGCGTCGGCCTGTTTCGCCTGAACCGCTTGGAGGGCGGCGTCGAAGCCAATCGCCTTGATGTCAACCTTGAATCCCTCACGGGTCGCAATCTCATGGATGAGGTCCATGTCGATACCGACCATCTCACCGGAGGTGTCACGGTACTCAAACGGTGCGAAGGTGGTGTCAGTGGCAATGATGAAGGTCTTGCCCTTGACCGACGAGGAGTCGTCGGCATGTGCCTGGGCCATTCCGGGGCCCACGAGGGTCACCAGGCCCACGAAGGCAGCCACGATGACACTCATGAGACGTCTGACCCGCTGTGACACGTGAATCATGCGGTTTCTCCCAACTTGACGCCGCTATGGCGTCATGGCGGGCATGGTAAATGATGTCGGGAGCTTTCCCGCATTCGTCCCACAGGGCGCACCCGCCCGGGAAAACCCGAGTGGGTGTGTCTTCGCCCATTCCGACGGGGCCTTACAGCGCCCTGATCAGGAGACCAGCGCGAACACTCCCCACGTCAGCAGGAAGCCTGTCAGGCTGAAGATCGTCGACAGCACTGTCCAGGTGCGCAGGCCGTCCTTGACGCTGAGCCCAAGGTACTTCGTGACGATCCAGAAGCCAGAGTCGTTGATGTGCGACAGGCCGAGGCCACCGAAGCCAATCGCGAGCGTGACGAGCGCCACCTGGGTGCTGCTGTAGCCGACGTCGGCGATTGGCTGCGCCATCAGACCAGCGGCGGTGAGGATCGCGACGGTGGCCGAGCCCTGCGAGGCGCGCAGCGCAGCGGCGATCAGGAAGCCAGCGAGGATGACCGGCATGTGGAGGCCGATGAGCACTTCGGAGAATGCTTTACCGATACCCGACGTGACCAGCACGTTCGCGAACACTCCGCCCGCGCCGGTGACGAACACAATTACTGCCACGTCCGGTAATGCCGAGTCGAGCACCAACCCTCGCTTCGCCAGCCCCCACCGCTGCTGATGTCCGACGACGAGGTAGGCCACGATCACTGCTGTGAGGAGTGCGAGCGGGGCGGCACCGATGACTGCCGCGAGTTTCTGCGGCATCGAGCCTTTGGCGAGCATCATGTTGCCCACAGTGCCGATCATGATTTGCACGATCGGCAGCAGGATGAGCGCGACGACGGTCCCGGCCCCCAGCGGCTGGCGAGTTCCGCCGTCGACGGGCCCCGCCGGCTTGGTGGCCGGCGACTCCCCGAGCGTGACGCTCTCCAGCTTGAACAGCTTTGCGGCCATGAAACCGATCACCGTGGTCACAGCCGCAATCGGCAGGCCGATGAGCAGTGACATGCCGTTGTCGGCACCCGTGATACCCGCAGCAGCAACCGGGCCCGGATGCGGAGGCAGGGCGACGTGCACCGTCAGCATTGCACCTGCCACGGGGAGGCCGATGCGCAGGGGATTGATCTTGGCTGCGCGAGCGAAGCCGAAGATGATCGGAGCAAGGATGATGAACCCCACATCGAAGAACACGGGAATGCCGAGGACGAATGCGGCCGCAGTCACGGAAGCGACGACGCGCTTCGGCCCCAGCGCGGCCGAGAAGCGCTGCGCGAGTGAGTCGGCACCGCCGGCCGTCTCGATCAGGCGCCCCAACATCGCGCCGAGGCCGACGACGATCATCACGCTGGACAGTGTGTTGCCCATGCCCGTGGTCATCGTCGGGATGATGTCGAGCAATGGAATACCCGCTGCCAACGCGGTACCGAATGACACGAGCAGCATGGCAACGAATGCTGGCATCTTGACTTCGATAACCAGCAACAACAGCAGCACGATGGCACCGAGTGCGATGCCGAGCAGCGCTCCGGCTCCCATGTCAGCCCCGTTTTGGGGTGACGACGTCGATGATCGACGAATCGTCACGCGCAGCCTGACCGTTCGCGTAGCCGAGCAGGTAGAGTTGCTCGGCTGCGGCCGCGACGGGAACGGCCATGCCCACCGACTTGGCGGCGGCCGTCACGATCCCCATGTCCTTCACGAAGATGTCTTCGCGTGACTTCACCTCAGCCTCCTCGCCACGATAGCGTTGAATGGCGCGGGGACCGCGGTCGCCCAGCATGAAAGACGCGGCAGCGCCGGACATGAGCGCTTCAAGGGCCTTCTCTTGGTCCAGGCCAAGTTGGCCCGCGAGCGCCAGCGCCTCGCCCGCGGCGGCGATATGTACGCCGCAGAGGAGCTGGTTGACCGTCTTCATGGCCTGCCCCTTGCCGGGCGTTTCACCGACGAGCACCAGGTTGGAGGCCATGGCCTCGAGCACAGGAAGGGCGTGGGCATACACGTCGGGGTACGCTCCGACGACGACCAGCAGGTCACCCTTGCCCGCGCGGACGGGGCCTCCTGAGACGGGCGCGTCGACGAGGCCGATGCCGTCGTCCGCAAGCCGTTGCGCGACCTGCTCGACAGCAGCAATACCGACGGTGGAGGTGAGGATGATCGCGCTGCCCTTCGGCAACATCTCGACGATGCCCGCGCCGCCGTAGAGGAGCTCTTCGAGCTGGGCCTGATTGCGCACTGCGACAAGGGCGACGTCCGCGTCGGCGCAGGCCTCTCGCGCGCTGGCGCGGCAGGTGACCCCCTGTTCGGCTGCGAGCTGGACGCGCTCGTCGGCGATGTCGAAGCCCGTCACGGTGAATGACTGAGTAAGCCAGGTGGCCATGGGCAGTCCCATGGCACCCAGACCGAGAACGGCGATGTTCATGGTAAATCCTTTCGGTTGGAGGGGGTGGGATCAAGCTTGGGTGAGTTTCACGACGACCTCGGACAGCGAATCGGCCTGCCCAACGTTGCCAGCGAACACGACAAACGGAATGCCTGCTGCGGGGCCGTCCTGGGCGGACCAGAGCGACACGATGCCCGGCAGCATCGGACCGACGACGTTAGCCCGCCGGAAGCCGAGCCCGTGCGTCGCCACGTCGGATGAGGTGATGCCACCCTTGGCGACGACGAACCGCGGCAACGTCTTCGCCAGCACCTGCTGCACCACCTCGACGACGGCCTCCGAGACTCTCCGAGCGATGTCGAGCGACGCCTGCCCGTCGGGGCCCGTGACGAGGGCCCGGGAAGTGCGGACGACCACATTCCCTTCGGCGAGGTGTTTTGCCGCGCGGGCAGCGACATCACGAACATGCTCATCCCGACGGCCCTCATCGACGATCTGCGCCACCTCGATCTCGAGCTCGAACGGCTGTTGCGTCTCGCGGAGAAGGTTGAGCTGGTGAGTGGTGAGATCCACGTGACTCCCAACGACGATTAGTCCGCCCGGCGTAACGTCACGACCGCTGCGGGAGGCGCGGATCTCGTCGACGCTCACAGGCTCCTTGACAGCCTGTCCGATGCGGCCGCGGAGAAACGGCGGACCTACGCGATACACGAAGTGCGAGCCAGCGGACTCTGCCGCGATGAGGACGAGCGCCAGAGCGCGCAGGTCGTTCTCTTCCACGATGTCCACGACGATCGGCTGCCGGTTTGTCGCCGAGCGCAGCAACGCGATGGCGCCCTCATGGTCGGCGCGGAGCGTGGCGAGATCGAGCACCAGCACGTCGGCGGCGGGGACGGCGCCGTCGGTCTTCTCCTCCACCCAGCGAGGCAAGTACGACGAGGAGTAGCCGAACGTCGCGTCGCGCGCGAACTGCGTCTCGCCGACGGGTGAGAACCCCTCGGCCACGGATCCGGCGTAGTGGGTACCGCGTACCGTGATTCGGCCCGCGTCACCGAAGGCAGGGACGATGACCACGCCGTCGACAGGGCGCGCTCCATGCCGAGCTAGCTCGTCGGCGATAGTGTCGGGCTCCAACGGGAAGTGCCCGCGCAGCGTGGAGTCCGAGCGCGAGACAAAAGCGACGGGGTGCCCTTGACTGGCCTCGAGCGCGGCGGCTACGACCTCCCTGTTGACGCGCGCTGCGTCGTCGGGGGCCAGCGACCGCGAGTTGGTCATGACGTAGACGGCGGGTTTCCCGCTCGAGAAGGCCCAGCGGAAGTCCTCGACTTCCCAGTGCGTGAGCACCGGAAGATCGGCGACGGACTGCGTGCCGGTGGGGTCGTCGTCGAGGACGACGTAGGTGGTGGTGTCGTTCGCTCTCGTACGCGCCTCGACGACGTCCGCTGCCGTCAGCTCACGCGCTGGGGGCATCCCGTCCAAGAGTTCGGCCAACAGGAAAGCCATGCTCTCACTCCTTTGTGCTCAGACCTCTGAGGTCTTTGCTTGATGGTAGACACACCGAAGAATGTTGCGCAAGGGATCGTCGGAGATTTGGCCGGCTCAGTGGTCCGAGGCAAACTTCACGATGTCGTCGCGCGTCTGCGTCATGTGTGCCCGCATGGCGTTCTTAGCTGCCTCCGCGTCCCTGACCTTGATCGCCCGGAGGATGTCGCGGTGGTGGCGCGTCGCGCGCTCCCGCACCTCAACCTGCGCCGAGGTGACCCGACGGGAACGCTGAAGGGCATCGGTCAGCGAGTGCATGACGGGGGCGAGGAAGGGATTGCCTGTCGCGCGGAGAATGCACTCGTGGAAGTCGAGGTCGAGGCGGACGACCTCTTCGATGTCTTCCCTGGCGGCAGCCCGATCATAGTCTGCGAGGCATGTTCGCAGGGCGTCGAGGTCCTCGTCTGTACGGTGCTGCGCAGCAAGTCCGCAGGCGCCAACCTCGATCATCCGCCGCACCTCCGTGAGCTGACGGCCGAGTTCCCGGGGTGAGGTGGTGCGGGCGACGACGTTGATGAGCGTGGGCAGGTCGCGCCACTCACGCTGCTCGGTGACGTAGGTGCCACGGCCGTGCACGACGTTGAGGATGCCACGGTCGGTGAGCGCACGGACCGCTTCCCGCATCGTCGGGCGCGAGACACCAAGGAGATTCGCGAGGTCCTGTTCCGACGGCAACGCCTCGCCGGGCGCAAACGTGCCGTCGACGATGTGGTCCAAGATCGCGTCGATGGCCTCGTCGGCAAGGGGTCGTCGGGCCATACTCTCCTCCGTCCTCCCGGCATGACCAAGTATGGCCAGCCGGTGTGTAGGGACGAGTCTAGTGGTGGAGGCCCTTTCCTCACCTGATCGGAGGGAGGCAGCCGCCCACAGCATTGCTTGGTGCAGGATGCCGCCAAGGTGGCTGTGGCGCGTGAAGGTCACCCCGTCGCAGTCGAGCGTGACCGTCGGCTACCTCGGTGCAGCGATCGCGGGCACGGCCGGTCAGGTTCCTCGTAGTGGTGTAGTGGTGTGTTCTCTCGCTTGGGTGGGGCGGGCGGTAAGTGCAGGATCACACCGCTACACCACTACGAGGAACCTGACCGATGGACGAGGGACGACACTTGTCAGAAGAGGCCAGAACGGCGTACGACAGCCGGTGACAAGACGACCCAAGAGGCGCCTGATCTTCTAGGAATGACAACACTCCCCGACACGTTTCCTTGTCAGAGGCGGTTTTGATGGTGGGCCTAACTGGACTTGAACCAGTGACCTCCGCCTTATCAGGGCGGCGCTCTAACCGACTGAGCTATAGGCCCGAACCTCGACCGGTTTCCCGACTGCGAGTAAAAACTCTAATGGATACTTAATGTTCGGAGCAAGTCGGGATCCAATCGAGGTGTCGTGCTCCACTCAGAACGCCACACCACAATGAACGATGACGTTGGAGTATGGAGTCGTCTCACCGGTTCGCACCACGAAGGAGACACTCGGAAGTGCCTTCTTCAGGTCTTCGTGACTGACGGCTTTGACCTCGTCGATCCGATTCCTCACCCACTCCTCCGGCTCGTGGCCGACAGCCTCGGTGGCGATCGTGGCCCCCTCGACGGCGACCTCGTCCAGGATGGCGTCGAAAACCTCCTGGAACCTCGGAGTTCCCAGCACCAGCGCGAGATCAATCACCGGGACGTCCGCGGGAATCGGCAACCCGGCGTCTGCCACGACGAAGGTCTGGGTGTGCCCCAACCTGGCTACCGCCGCACACAACTGGGGGTTGAGCAGTCCGCTCTTCTTCATGCTTGATCTCCTTGGCGAATGTTCTCGATCTCTCCAATGCTCGGGTAGGAGGCTTGTGCTCCTGATTTGGTCACCGTCAGAGTCGCCACCGCAGTGGCGAAACGGCAACCCTCGACAAGGCTGCGTCCGCGAGCCAGCTCAGCAGCCAAGGCACCGACGAAGGCGTCCCCCGCACCGACCGTGTCGACAGCCACCGTTTTCGTTGCCGGCACCGAATCGAACCCTTCCGGTCCGCCGACGATGCAGCCGGCCGATCCCAGGGTGATGACGACACTGCGACATCCCAGATCCAACAACTCGCGCAGGGCGGCGTCAGGATCCTCTTCAAGGCGAGGCGTCGTCGACCCCAACGCGGCAGCGACGAGGGCCGCTTCGTGCTCGTTGACCACCAGTGGATCGGCCATCCGAATGACCTCCGGGTCAACGTTGATGACCGGAGCCAGATTGAACACGAACCGCTCGGCGCATCGAGCTGCCTCGGCTATCCCGTCACGCGGGATCTCCCCTTGGCAGACCACGACGTCAGCGTCCCCGACCCTCTCGGCCTGCGCATGCACGCTCGCGGCGTCGACCGACCCGTTGGCGGCCGCGATGACGATGATCGAGTTCTCCCCGGAATCGGCCACCATGACGACGGCAGTCCCCGTCAGGATGTCTCGCCGCACCACACCGTCGAGGCCGACGCACTCCGAGAGCAGGGAGAGGGCTGTCTCAGCCGTCGGATCATTCCCGACAGCACCAACCATCTCCACCTGGGCTCCGCAACGTGCCGCCGCAAGAGCCTGGTTGGCTCCCTTGCCGCCGGGGGTCAGGGTGGCCTCTCCCCCGGCCAGGGTCTCCCCCGGCCCGGGGAACCTCTCCACACCGACTCTCATGTCGGCATTGATCGACCCGACGACGGCGACCTTCCCGGATGCTGTCACGCATCGATCACTCATTCGTAGTCCTTCGCGTTGTCCTTGGTCACCAGCACCACCTTGATCGGGGTGGTCTTGGAAACCGTCTTGCCGGCCAGAATGTCGGCGGCCTGGTCCACCGCGACCTTGCCGAGCAGAGCGGGCTGCTGAGCGATCGTCGCTCCCAGGGTTCCAGCCTTGACAGCCTTGATGCCGTCAGCAGTGCCGTCGAAGCCGACAACCTTGACGCTCTTGCCAGCCTTCGATCCCAGAGCGGAGATGGCGCCGATGGCCATCTCGTCATTCTCGGCGAAGATGCCAGCAGCCTTCGGGTGTGCCTGCAGGAGGTTGGTCGTCACGTCGAGGGCCTTGGAGCGATCGAAGTTGGCGGTCTGCTTGGCGACCACCTTGATGCCCGGGTGTTTGGCGATCTCCCCGGTGAATCCCTTGCCACGGTCGCGGGATGCCGAGGCTCCCGGGGTTCCCTGCAGGTGGATGATCTCGCCCTTGTCGCCCATGATCTTGGCGAGCTCCTTGGCAGCCTCGACGCCACCGGCGACGTTGTCAGAGGCGATGAAGGAGGCGACGTCGCCGCTGGAGGAGCTGCGGTCGACGGTGATGACCGGAATCTTGGCCTTGTTGAGGGCCTTGACCGAGGGGGCGACGGCGTCGGAATCGGTCGGGTTGACGATGACGACCTTGGCCGCGGTGGACACCGCATTGGCGAGCTGGTTGGCCTGAGTGGCGGCATCGTCAGAGGCATCCTGGACCTGGAGGTTGATCCCCTTGGCCTTGGCCTCCTTCTTGGCGCCGTCAACCAGCTGGACGAAGAAGGGGTTGGTCTGGGTGGAGACGGCCAGCACGACCGTCCCGGAGGCGGCCGATTCGGATCCGCCGTCGCGGTTGCAGCCCGCCAAACCGGTGGCGGCCATCGTCGCGACGACCGCCGTCGCGAGCATCTTGTGAGCAGTCTTGAACTTCATCGTTCTACCTTTCGTCTTTCAACAGGGTTTTTCTGTTGCCAATGTTGTGTTCAGGACTCTTTCTTGGACCTGAAGACGTCGAATCCGACAGCCAGGGCGATGACGCAGCCAATGACGACCTGCTGCCAGAAGGAGGACACGTTGAGAATGTTGAGACCATTACGAATGACGGCCAGAAGGACAGCGCCAATGAACGTACCGCTCGCCTTTCCGGAACCTCCCGACAGGGAGGCGCCACCAATGACGACGGCGGCGATGGCATCCAGCTCATATCCCAGACCCGCCTGCGGCTGAGCCGAGGACAGTCGACCAGCCAGAACCAAGCCGGCCAGACCAGCGAACAGACCGGCGAGGGCGTAGACGGCGACGAGGATGCGACGCACCGGGATACCGGAGAGGCGGGCAGCCTCCTCGTTGCCACCGATGGCGTAAAGGGAGCGGCCGAGCACCGTGCGCGACAGGATGAACCAGCACACCACGCCAGCCAGGGCCAACATGATGACGGGAACGGGGATCGGCCCCAGGTCAGCGCCCAGGTGGTTCACTGCACCCGAGGTGGCAACCGGCGTTCCACCGGAGATGACGAGTGTCAGGCCACGAGCGACGCTCATCATGGCCAGTGTCGCGATGAAGGCCGGCAGCTTTCCGTAGGCGATGGCCAGACCGGAGGCGGCCCCGGCGAGGAGACCGATGAGCAGGCCGATGATGAGGGTGAGCCAGCCCGGCAGACCGACGTTGGAGAACATCCACGCCGAGACCATGGCCGACAGCGCGGCGACGGAACCGACCGACAGATCGATGCCGGAGGTGACGATGACAAAGGTCATGCCGAAGGCCATGATGGCCACGACGGCTGCCTGAATGCCGATATTGATGATGTTCGGCACGGTGAGGAACACCGGGGTGGCAATGAATAGGGCGATACACAGAATGATGAGACCGACAAGGGCACCATGATTGAGGGCCCAGGAACCAATTCTCCTACCGACCGACGGTTTTTGAGTGGTGGCTGTTGTTGCGATGGTCACGATGATATTTCCTTTCCCGATCATCGCTGATCGAGACAAGACGACATTGTTTCAATACTTTTCGGATTCAGAAATGGTCATTCTGATTCTTCATCGACGGGATCGACGGAGGCCACTGCCAACTCCATGACGGCATCCTCGGTGGCCGTCATGGCGTCCAGGGTTCCCATCGCCCGTCCATGGGCCATGACGAGGATTCGATCGCTCATCCCGATTACCTCGGGCAACTCGCTGGACACCATGAGGACGGCTCCCCCGACTTCGGTGACGGAGTTGATGAGCTGGTAGATCTCGACCTTCGCACCGACGTCAACACCTCGGGTCGGTTCGTCGAGCAGCAGGATTGACGAGCCCGCGAGGATCCAGCGACCGATGACGACCTTCTGCTGGTTGCCACCGGACAGGTTGCGCACCGGCTGATCCAGACCGGCCATCCGCACCCGCAGTTTCTCGGCGACGTCCTGGGCTCGTCGTCGCTGGCCGGATCGATCAACCAGACCGGCGTGGGAGGTCGACTTCATGGTCGCGTAACCGAGGTTCTCGTTGACCGAGGCGTCCAGGACCAGTCCCTGGGACTTGCGCTCCTCGGGCACGTGGCCGATGCCATGGGCAATCGCGCGGGAAACCTTTCCGCCCGGAAGCTCCTTGCCATGAACGCGAACGGTGCCGGAGTCGTACTTGTCAGCCCCGGCAACGGCTCGCAGGACTTCGGTACGTCCGGCTCCCACCAGGCCGGCCAGGCCCAACACCTCGCCGGCATGCAGCTCGAATTCGACGTCCTGGAATGCCCCTTCACGACTGAGTCCCTTGACCGACAGCAGCACCTCTCCGACCTCACCGCGGTGGCGCGGGAACTGGTCGTCAATGTCGCGGCCGACCATCATCTTGACCAGCTCGCGCTCGGTGGTGGAGGCGGGAACCTCACCGACGAGGGTGCCGTCGCGCAGCACGGACACATCGTCACCAACGCGCGGAATCTCGTCGAGGTGGTGGGAGATGAACACCATCGCCACGCCCTTGGCCTTGAGGTCGTCCATCACCTCGAAGAGCTGACCGGACTCCTTGCGAGTCAAGGCGGCGGTGGGCTCGTCGAGGATGAGCACTCTGGCATCCATCGAGAGAGCTCTCGCGATCTCCACAAGCTGCTGGTGCGCAGTACTCAGCGACCCGACGAGGCGATCCGGGGAGACGTCCAGGCCAATCCGCTCCAGAGCGGCACGGGCCTGGGCTCGCATCGGGCCCCAACTGACGAGTCCACCACGGCTGGGGGTACGTCCCAGCATGATGTTCTCAGCCACCGACATCTGTGGAACGAGGTTGAGCTCCTGGTGGATCGTCGCTATGCCCTCGGCCTCAGCAGCCTTGACGGTGGGAAGGTCGACAGGGTTGCCATCAATGACGATGGATCCCGAATCTGGGTGGTAGATACCGCTCATCATCTTGATGAGGGTGGACTTTCCGGCTCCGTTCTCGCCGAGGAGGACGCGCACCCTGCCCGGGATGACGTCCACGGAAACGTTCTCAATGACCTTGACGGGCCCAAAAGCCTTACTGACGTGGTCCAGTCGAAGTACTGGCGATGTTGTCACTGGTCCTCCTTGACCATTCGGGTTGATGCCCTGACGATGAGATGGGTGTCCAGTCGAGCGGAGCTGGTCGGTTCACCAGCCATGGCATGGTTCAGCAGATCAACGGCCACCTTTCCCATGGCGTCGATGTCCTGGGCAACGACGGTGAGGGCTGGATTGGTGAGACTGAACACCGGAAGGTCGTCGAAACCGACCAGGTCGATGTCCTCACCGATGCGAACTCCCCTGTCGAGGCAGGTTCGCAGGGCTCCCATCGACATCAGCGAGTCGGAGGCGAAGACGGCGGTAGCACCGCGATCGAGTAGTTGTCCGGCACCGACGCGTCCCGACTCCTCCTGGTAGTCACCTTCCACCACGAGGTCATCGACGACGTCGACATCATGCTCGGCCAACAGCTGGCAGTAGGCTTGGTAACGCTCCAGACCAGTCGACGTCTGCTGGGGGCCGGTGATGAAACCGATCCTGCGGTGCCCACGTTCCAACAGGTGATCGACGGCCTCCCCCATCCCGTTCCACGGATCGGAGGTGACGGAGGGTAGTGATGACCCCGCGACCTCACGGTCCACGCAGACCACCTGGACCCCGTCGTCGACCAGGTCCTTGACGGCATGTTCTCCCAAGCCGGTCGGGGTGACGATCGCACCGTCGACTCGCTGACGACGAAGGGTGTCGACGTATCGGTTGAACTGGTCAGGGGACTCGTCGGCATTGCACAGCAAGGTGGCCCAACCATGGGCCAGGCAGGCGTTCTCCACAACTGATGCCAGCTCGGCAAAGTATGGGTTTCGAATGTCCGGGACGACCAGACCAATGACGCCGGTGTGGGCCGAACGCAGCGACCTGGCATGAGCGTTCGACAGATAACCGAGCTCCTTGGCCGCCTTGCGCACTGCAGTACGCGACGCTTCCGAGGTCGCGGAGCTGCCATTGAGAACGCGAGATGCTGTCCCGAGGGACACACCGGCCAGCTTGGCGACGTCCTTGATCGTCGATTTGCGATCCATCTTTCCCTCCTCTCGTCGTCGAGTCCGAGGTCGCCGGGGCCTGTCCCCGACCTCACCCATGGAAACGTTTCCACAGATGTATGGCATAAATGAAAGCAAACGAGGAACCCGGTGTCAAGGGAATTGGCAACGGTCCTCGTCAAACCCGTGTGGTCGGCATATGACGACGCGGCTGACAACGCAAAACGTCCCCGGATGCTCACACATCCGGGGACGTTCTCCACGCTTTCAGGGCCCTCAGTCCTCCGCGAGGGTCACCTCCAGACCACCCATGATCTCCGCAGCCAAGTTGTACAGGAAGCTGAACAGGGTCGAGATGGCTGTGAACAGCACCGCGTTGATAGCACCGATGAGGGCCGTCAAACCCAACACTCGCCCAGTGTTGACGTAATCGGACAACTGGAACTTCGAGTTCGAGCTCGGGGAGCTGATGAGATCATTGGCCACCTTGTTCATCGAGTCGAAAGCACCCGAGGCACCGATGATGCCCCAGATGATCCACGTCGCGATGAAGAAGATGATGGCACCGGCGACACCGAAGAGCAGGGAGGTCTTCATGACCGACCACGGGTCAACACGCGTCAGACGCAACCGGGCTTTACGAGTACGCCTGGCAGCGCGAGCGGGCTGATGCGCCTGGGCGGGACGGGAATCCGGCTGATGGGGCGCCTTCTCCCACTTCGTCGCTCTCGCGTCGGCGCGCTTCACCGCAGGGGTCGACGCCGTCGTCCGCTTGCGATCAGACTCTTGACGCGGATCGGGGCGCTGCCGGCCCTTCTCCTGGAAGGTACGACGAGCGTCACCGGCAGTCCAGTGCGTCGCCTCTGGATCATCGGGACCCGGATGCGTCACCTTCTTCTCGTCACTCACCGTTGTCCTCCGGCTTCATGTCGCTTTCCGCCGTATCGACGGTACGGTCGTCGTCCACAGTATCGCCTTGCGGAAGCACATCCCCGGATTCGGTCTGCGTGGCACCACCTTCAGCGGTTTCCACAGCCTTTTCCTCGACGTCCTCCTCGACCGCGTGCTCAGGATTCACCGCGATGATCGAGACGGCGTCGTCACCGTGCACGGAGACGAACTTCACCCCCATCGTCGAGCGTCCCTTGGCGGGAACCTCAGAGACGGCCGACCGTGTGATCTGACCCGAGGTCTTGATGGCGATGATCTCGTCAGCCTCGCTGACCACCAGGCCACCGACGAGGGAACCACGCTCCTCGTTCAGGGCCATGGCCTTGATGCCGAGGCCACCACGTCCCTGCTGGCGGTACTCCGAGACGGCGGTGCGTTTGGCATAGCCACCGTCGGTCGCGGTGAAGATGAAGCGGTCGTCCTCAGGCATGTCGGAGTGAATGATCGACATCGACAGCAGCTCGTCGTCATCTCGGAACTTCATGCCGGTCACGCCGGAGGTGGCACGACCCATCGGCCGCAACTGGTCATCACCGGCGGAGAACCGAATCGCCTGACCCTTGCGACTGATGAGCAGGACGTCGTCCTCGGCCGAGCACTGCTCGGCACCGATGAGCTCGTCGTCCTCGGTACGGAAGTTGATGGCGATGACGCCTGCCTGACGGGAGGAGTCGTAGGCCTTGAGGGCAGTCTTCTTGACCAGGCCCTTACGGGTCGCCAACAGCAGGTACTCGGCGTCCTCGTAGGAGCGCAGGGTCATGACCTGGGCGATCTTCTCGTCGGGCAGGAAGCTCAGCAGTCCGGCGACGTGGCCACCCTTGGCGTCACGGCCGGCCTCCGGCAGCTGCCACACCTTGGTGCGGTAGACACGGCCCATGTTCGTGAAGAAGAGGATCCACTGGTGGTTGGTGGTCGTGAACAGCTGGGCCACCTCGTCGTCAGCACGCAGGCTCGCACCGCGAACACCCTTGCCACCGCGCTTCTGCACGCGGTAGAGGTCGGTGCGGGTGCGTTTGGCGTAACCACCACGGGTGATGGTGACGACGACATCGTCGTCGGGGATGAAGTCCTCCTCGGAGAAGTCCCCGTCAGCCGCGATGATGCGGGTGCGACGCTCGTCACCGTACTTCTCGACGATCTCGGCGAGCTCGGTCGAGATGATCTCGCGCTGACGATCCTCGCTGGCCAGGATGGCCTTGTAACCGGCGATGAGACGCTCGAGTTCCTCGAGACGGTCGATGATCTTCTGACGCTCCAAGGCGGCCAGACGACGCAGCTGCATGTCGAGGATGGCGCGAGCCTGGATCTCGTCGATGTCGAGCAGCTCCTGCAGGCCGGTGCTGGCGGCCTCGGTGTTCGGGGAGCGACGGATGAGGGCGATGACCTCGTCGAGCATGTCGAGGGCCTTGACGAGGGCCCGCTGGATGTGGGCGTCCTTCTCGGCCTGGGCCAGACGGTACTCGGTACGCCTGCGGATGACCTCCATCTGATGGTCGATCCAGTAACTGATGAACTGGTCCAGACGCAGGGTGCGCGGCACGTTGTCCACCAGGGCCAGCATGTTGCAGCCGAAGGTGTCCTGCAGAGCGGTGTGCTTGTACAGGTTGTTCATGACGACGCGCGGCTGGGCATCCCTCTTGAGGACGATGACCAGACGCTGACCGGTACGGGCCGAGGAGTCGTCACGAATGTCGGCGATGCCGTTGATACGACCGGAGTTCACCAGGTCGGCAATCTTGGTTGCGAGGTTGTCGGGGTTACACATGTAGGGCAACTCGGTGACGACCAGGCTCTGGCGTCCCTTCTTGTCCTCCTCCATGTCGATGACGGCACGCATCGTCACCGAGCCACGGCCGGTCCGGTAGGCGTCCTCGATTCCCTGACGGCCCACGATGAGCGCGCCACCAGGGAAGTCAGGACCCTTGATCCGCTCCATGCACGCCTCGAGCAGCTCCTCCTGGGAGGCCTCGGGGTGGGTCAGGGACCACTGCACGGCCTCGTTGATCTCACACAGGTTGTGGGTCGGGATGTTGGTTGCCATACCGACCGCGATGCCCGAGGACCCGTTGACGAGCAGGTTGGGGAACCGGGCGGGCAGGACGACCGGCTCGGTCTCCTTGTTGTCGTAATTCGGCTGGAAGTCGACGGTGTCCTGGTCGATGTCGCGGACCATCTCCATGGCCAGCGGAGCCATCTTGCACTCGGTGTATCGCATGGCGGCCGCGCCGTCATTGCCCTGGGAACCGAAGTTGCCCTGGCCCTGGACCAGCTTGTGGCGCATGGCCCACGGCTGGGCCAGACGCACCAAGGTGTCATAGATGGCCGAGTCGCCGTGCGGATGATACTTGCCCATGACGTCGCCGACGACACGGGAACACTTGTTCCAGCCGCGGTCGGGACGGTAGCCGCCGTCATACATCGCGTAGATGACGCGACGGTGCACCGGCTTGAGGCCATCGCGCACGTCGGGCAGTGCTCGCCCGACGATGACGCTCATCGCGTAGTCGAGGTAGGCATTCTGGATCTCGTCGCGAATCTCTACCGGCTGGATCCCGACGTGGCGGCCGGTCACCAGTCCTTGACGGTCGGCCTGGTTCTGCTCGTCGGGCTTCTCATCGTCAGCCATGGAGTGTCCTTTGAATGATCAGTGGATGAGGGGAGGGTTCGAGGGGGTGCTCAGATGTCGAGGAAGCGGACGTCCTTGGCATTGCGCTGGATGAAGGACCGGCGCTGCTCGACGTCCTCACCCATGAGGATGGAGAACATCTGGTCGGCCAGGGCGGCGTCCTCGAGGGTCACCTGGAGCAGCAAACGCTTGTCGGGGTCCATGGTGGTGTCCCACAGGTCCTCGGCATCCATCTCGCCCAGACCCTTGTAGCGCTGGATCGGGTTGACCTGAGGCAGCTTCTTGCCATGGGCCAGACCGTCCTGACGCAGCAGGTCACGCTCCTCGTCAGAGTAGGCCAACTCGTGAGGAGAGTTCGTCCACCGTAGCCGGAACAGCGGCGGCTGGGCCAGGTAGACGTGACCGGCGTCGATGACTGGGCGCATGAACCGGAACAGCAGGGTCAGCAGCAGGGTGCGGATGTGCGCGCCGTCGACGTCAGCGTCAGCCATGAGGATGATCTTGTGGTAGCGCAACTTGTCCAGATCGAAGTCCTCGTGGACGCCGGTTCCCAGCGCGTTGATGATCGACTCGATGGTCTCCGAGCTCAGCGCGCGGTCGAGACGGGCCTTCTCGACGTTGAGGATCTTGCCTCGCATCGGCAGGATCGCCTGGATCCGCGGGTCGCGACCCTGGGAGGCCGAGCCACCGGCGGAGTCACCCTCCACGATGAAGATCTCGCACTCCTCCGGGTTGGTCGAGGAGCAGTCCTTGAGCTTGCCCGGCAGGGAGGTCGAGCCCAGCAGACCCTTGCGGTTACGGGCCAGGTCGCGGGCCTTGCGAGCTGCGACACGCGCCTGGGCGGCCGCCTGGGACTTGCGGACGATGTTCTTGCCCTCGTTGGGGTTCTCCTCGAACCAGTCGGAGAGCTTCTCGTTGAGAGCCTTCTGGACGAAGGACTTGGCCTCGGCGTTACCGAGCTTGGTCTTCGTCTGGCCCTCGAACTGCGGTTCGGTGAGCTTGATGGAGACGACGGCGGTCAGTCCCTCGCGGATGTCGTCACCGGAGACGCGGTCCTCACGCTTCTTGATGAGTCCCCAGGTCTCGCCCCACCGGTTGACGGTGTTGGTGAGAGCGGCACGGAAGCCCTCCTCGTGGGCGCCACCCTCGATGGTGTTGATGGCGTTGGCGAAGGTGTGGACGCTAGTGGTGTACGAGGTGTTCCACTGCATTGCGATCTCCAGACCCATGCCCTCCTCAGGACGATGGGACTCCAGGGAGATGATGGTGGGATTGATGACGTCGCGGGTGCCCGTGAGGAAGCGGACGTAGTCCTTGAGGCCCTCGTTGTAGAGGAAGTCCTCGTGGATGGGATTGCCGTCCTCGTCGACATGACCTTCACGGCGGTCAGTCAGCATGATCCGCAGTCCCTTGTTGAGGAAGGCCATCTCGCGGAAGCGGTTCGACAGGGTCTCGTATTCGAAGACGATGGAGTCGAAGATCTCGTCGGAGGGCTGGAAGCGCACCGTGGTGCCCTCGTGCTCGTCAGGGCCAAGGGCCTCGAGCTGCTCCAACGGGCCGTCCGGCTCGCCCAGGCTGAAGGACTGACGCCAGTGGTAGCCGTCACGCCGCACCTCGACGACGAAATGGGAGGCCAAGGCGTTGACGACCGAGGAACCGACGCCGTGCAGACCGCCGGAGACCTTGTAGCCCCCGTTGCCGAACTTGCCGCCGGCGTGCAGCTTGGTCAGCACCAGGGTGACGGTAGGGATGTGCTCGACGGGGTGCTCCTTGACCGGGATACCACGTCCGTTGTCGGTGACCTGGCACCAGTTGTCGTCGAGCAGCTCGACCTGAATGGTGTCGCAGTAACCGGCCATTGCCTCGTCGACCGAGTTGTCGACGATCTCGTAGACGCAGTGGTGCAGACCGCGCTCACCGGTGGAACCGATGTACATACCGGGACGCTTCCGGACGGCTTCCAGACCTTCCAGGACAGTGATCTGACCGGCGTCATAGGATCCATCGACGGTCGTCGGGGAAAGATCCGAGTCAAGGACGTCAGGATGATCGGTGGCGTCGATGAGAAGGTCCTCGGGGGTGTCCCCGTCGGTCACGGACTCGGGCATCTCGGGCTGGCTCACGGGCAATGCGCTCCTGTGTCTCTGCAGAGGTCACGGTGACCTCCGGGGTTGGCGTCACCGTCGGATGTCATGCGCCGACGGAGAGCCCAACGCCCCGATGTTACCGCAATCCTGAGCGGTACCGGACACCGGAACCCGCGAGACGGACGTTGAGAGGGTCTGTGAGCGATTCGACCCCCATCCCCGACCACGGGGTCCGGGATGGGGGTCACGGCGTCTGCAGCGGTACGCCGCCTCTCACACCTCTATCAGCTCAGGAGTGGTCAGCGTCAACCCCGGCGCCTGCCAGGAATCCACGCCCCTGGCCAGTCACCGTCACCTCCTCGCCTGCCGGCAGCCATGCCGACTGACCACGATTCAGTTCACAGTCCTCATCGTCGCAGTGAGCAACCAGCTGCCCCTCCGTGACGAGGAGAATCCGGCCCAGGTCGGTAGCCGGAAGTAAGAGGGTGTCGTCGTGTCCCTGCAGGGCCCACAACCGGAATTCCGGGAACTCGGTGCGGTAGAGACCCACTCCTGGGGACACCTGAACCGCGTACTCACCGACGCACGGCTCGGGAGTCATGATGGCATGGTCGAGCAGGGCATCGACGTCGACGTACTTGCTCGTCAGGCCACCACGCAGGACGTTGTCGGAGTTGGCCATGATCTCAACACCGGTGCCACCGAGGTAGGCGTGCATGGTGCCGGCTCCCAGGTGAATCTGCTGACCAGGTGCCAGTCGCACCCGGTTCATGAGCAGGGCGACGAGGATGGACGTGTCACCGGGATGGTCCTCGGACAGCTCGACGGCGGTGCGCGCCAAGCCCCGAACAGCCTCGTCAGTGCCCTCCTCAAGATACGTGCGGGAAGCTGCCACGACTCCTTCCACGACGGTCACGACCTTCTCGTCACCCGAGAGCACCGTCGCGACGACCTTGGCCAGTCCGTCGTCCTGGCCCAGCGGCGCGAGCACCTCATCCAGTCCGTCGAGCTTCCCCAGTCCCGACAGCAGAACCAGGGAGGAGGACGGGTCACGGAAACCACACAGAGCGTCGAAATCCGTGAGAGCGACGATCATCTCGGGCTTCGGCCAGTCGTCACGGAAGATGCGATTGGGATCACCCGGGCCCACTCCCGCCTCGTTCTCAGCGGCGAATCCCCTCTCGGCCTGCCCACGCGACGGATGGGCCTGGATACTCAGGGCATGGGAGGCCGACAGGATCTTGAGCAGGAAGGGCAAGCGATCACCAAAGGCGTCGCGGCTGGCCCGCCCGAGTTCCTCGGGGTGGTCAGCCAGCCACTGATCCAAGGTGACGCCGTCGGCCAGAACTGACGGAGCCTTGGGGTGAGCCCCCAGCCAGTACTCAGCCCACGGCTGTCCATTCGGCTGCTCGCCGAGAATCTCGGGGATTGCCTGATCCGATCCCCAGTCGTAGTGCTGAACCTCACCGACCAAACGCTGCATCTGACCTCCTCATGGTCGAGTACAACGTTACGGGTATCACCCTATGTGAGCCATATTCTCGCGGGTTCTTCGCTCAATGCCGACGCCCTCAAAGGTCAATGATCTCAGCCATAGGTGTCGCGCGGCCCACGACCCGGCACGGACCTGGAACCGTGTTTCCAACTGGGAGCAGTGGGGCCCTCGATGATGACCCTGGTGACGGTCCCCTCACCCAGCCGACGATTGAGTTCGGCAACCAGCTGTGGCGCGATGGTGCGCAAGGAGGTCGCCCACACCGTCGCCTCGGTACGGACGGTCAGGACCGTGCCCTGATACTTGACCGGACGGGAGTGCTCAGCATTGGTCGGACCGACGAGTTCTGGCCAGCGTGAGAGGACCAGGTGCAGGTTGACCTGACGTCCCCATCCCTTGGACTTCACAAGGTTGGTGAAGGCATCCCCCAGGGCCATCGGGTCGCGGGCATCCTTTCCCGGGCCAGACCATGTCGGGGTACTGGGAGGACGACGACGTCTCCTCACCATGGAACGTCGAGGTGGTGGCAACAACACCTCACCGTCGTCGTCACGACGCGGGGTTCCCGCCGGTTCACCACGGGAAGCCCGAGCAATGGCCAGGGCGACGTCGACCCCTTCGTCGTCATGGTCGGCTGCCAGGCGACGGTCCTCGTCGGAAGGGACGACCGGGTCGCGCGGATCAACTCCGTCAGTCATCGTCACTCCCCTCATGGGGCAGCACCTGGCCGCCACCGACGTCGAACCTCTCCCCGCGCAGGATCTCGGGAACGTCCGAGGCTACTGCGGCCGTCACCAGGACCTGATCAGCCTCGATGACAGAGGACGCCAGCCGTCCACGTCGAGTGGCGTCAAGTTCGGCGAAGACGTCGTCGAGGACGAGAACAGGCTCGATGCCGTCGTCCCGCAGCAACTGGAAGGACCCCAGCCGCAAGGCCAGCGCCAATGACCACGATTCACCATGGGAGGCATACCCCTTGGCCGGCATTTCTCCGATGTGCAGGACGATGTCGTCGCGTTGTGGACCGACGAGGGTGACGCCACGGATGAGCTCGTCGGCTCGCCGTTTCGCCAGGGCGTCGAGGAATCGGTTCGCCAGCTCCTTGCGGTCGATGGGCTCGGGGATCTGGCCCTCCTGGGGAGGTGACCACAGTCCGTCGAGGTCGATGGTCGACTTGTACGAGGCGGTCACCAGGTCATTGACCGGGGCGATCTCACGGTAGGCGGCCGAGGTCAGTGGCATGACGGCCGACAAGGTGTCAAGCCGAGCTGACAGGAGCTCGGCACCGATGGTGGCCAACTCGTCGTCCCAGATCTCCATGGTCGCGCCGATCTCGGCTCCCGCCGACGGTCCCCTTCCAGCCAGGGACTTGAGCAGGGCATTGCGCTGTTTGAGGACGCGCTCGTAGTCTGACTTCACCCCGGCCATCCGCGGCCATCGTGTCATCACCAGCCCGTCGAGGAAGGTGCGACGATCTGACGGATCACCACGGACGATGACAAGGTCATTGGGCGAGAACACCACGGTTCGCAACACCCCGAGGATCTCGCGAGGTCGGGTCAGTGGAGCGCGATTGATCCGTGCCCGATTGGCACGCCGCGGATTGATCTCGACCTCGAGGAGCAGACTGCGGGAATCCTCGGCCCCGGCACGGACTCGGCCGCGCACCACGGCCTGATGAGCTCCCAGCCTCACCAGCGGGGTGTCATTGTTGACGCGGTGTGACGACAGGGTGGACAGGTATTCCACGGCCTCGACGAGATTGGTCTTTCCCTGACCGTTGAAGCCGATGAAGGTCGTCACCCCCGCTGTCATGGGGACGTCGGCGCGGACGTAGGAGCGGAAATCGACCAGTTCGAGACGCTCGACGAACATCCGGACCTCCCTCCGACCGCTGTCAGGCCGTCCGAGTCAGGTTACCGGAGCGAGTTGTTCACAGCCATGGCCTGCCGTGCAGGACGACGCAGCCCTCGGGGAGGAGTGGATCATCACCGCTGCGAATGGCATCGACGACGGCTTCCGGTTCAGACAACGGCGCAGGACCGTCTCCTCCCCACTCCAACGCACAGCGTCGGCTGGTGGCCACCAGCCGGAAGGCCGATCGATCCGCGTCCGAGGGGGCGACGATGGAGACGAGACTGCCGTCGACGAGGGCCGTCATGTCGTCGTCGAGAACGGCCAACAGGTCTTGCGACCCGGAGTCACAGGCATCACAGGCACAGTCGGGGACGATGTCGAAGGGGTCGGCGTCGGAGGTGACGGACAGCCCGACGAAGGGAACCTGGTCGAAGGTAACGACGGAGACATGCAGCGGCAGGGTGTTTCCGTGCGGGCTCGACCAACGCTGCTGCAACTGGTCCTCCCCCTTGGCCATGGTGTCGACGTCGACGTCGCACAGAGTGGAAAGGGCCTGCTGCCAGGCTTGCAGACGCAGCACGAGAGCTCGATACCGCTGTGGATCGGTAACCCTGCTGTACTCCTCCTCGGCCGCTATCTGGTTGTCAGCGTGGGGATCGGGCCATGAAGGCGCATTGAGGGCATCGAAGACGCGGTCGACCTCGGTCCGGACGTCAGCGATGGTTGTCATGCCAACAGTGTGGCAATCCCACTGACTGGACGATCCAGCACCCCATGCCCCTGGTCCACAAGTCAGAGTGCTATGGAACCTTCACGAGTCGGCCTTGTCGGATCATGCCCGTCGACAAGGCCCATTAGTGTCGTGGGATCGGTCAGGAGGGAAGCCTCATGAGCATGATGACGTGGCGGTAATCCGTCTCCGGCTTGCCGTCGAGATCATTGAGTCCGGTCACCAGGCAGGGCTTGCCGGGAGCGGTGAAGGAGAAGTGGACGTAAGGGGTGTCCAAGGCACCGAGGGCGTCGGACAGGTAGTGCGGGTTGAATCCAGCTGCCGTGATGGTGGGTTCTCCGTCAACATGGTTGGTGACGATGGCCTCGATGGCCTCGGAGGCCTGGGCCTGGTCACCGGTGGCGGCCGACAGGGCGACCGAATCGTCATTAATGACCATGCGTAGCGGGGTGTTGCGCTCGGCCACCAGGGAGACACGACGCACCGAGTTGATGAGCTCGTCGGTACGAGCGCGCACCGATCGGGTGGCCTTGATGTCCATGAGGTGACGAACCTTGGGGAATTCGCCACTCAGCAGACGGGTGGTCATCCGACGCACACCGTTGGCACCATCACCCTCGAAACCAACCAGACCCTCGCCGCTCTCGCCCGAGGAGAGGTTCACGGTGACGTGCTCACCGGAGGTCATGGAGCGGGCGGTCTCGTTCATGACCTTGGCCGGCACCAGGGCGGTGGCCTCGGCGTCGGTGGCGGCCGGGTTCCAGGTGATCTCCTTGAGGGCCATGCGGTAACGGTCGGTGGCCAGCAGGGAGAGGACCTCGCCGTTGATCTCGACGCGCACGCCGGTGAAGACCGGCAACAACTCGTCGCGTCCAGCGGCCACGACGACCTGGGCGACAGCCCGGGAGAAGACATCGGCCTCAACGGTTCCGGTGGCAGCCGGCATCTGCGGCAGATCGGGGTACTCGTCGACCGGCAGGGCCTGCAGGGTGAAGCGGGCAGATCCACAGACCAGATCCATCTTGGCGGGATCCGTGGTGATCTGGACCGGCTTGTTGGGCAAGCTGCGCGCAATGTCGGCCAGCAGCTTGCCGGAAACCAGGGATTCGCCGGGCTCGTCAACCTGGGCGGGAAGGGTGATCTGGGCGCTGGTCTCGTTGTCGGAGGCAGACATCACGACGGAGTCACCCTCGGCGCGTACGAACAGTCCAGCCAGGATCGGCACTGTCGGCCGGTTCGGCAGGCTGCGGGCAGCCCAGGCGACAGCTTCGGCCATGACATCGCGTTCCAGACGGATTTTCACTGCGTCCCCTTGACTTGGCGTCTTGCACCCCATGGTGCTTGCAGGTCGATCATATCCATGCCACAGGACGAATCGCACCCACGTGACGCCAACGTTGAGGGTGTGGTCGGCGATGTCGGGGAAAATTCCGTCAGTAGATCTCGTCGGGTGAGCAACGGCGAAGGAGGCCTTGTCCCCAAATCCACACCCACAGATTTTTAAGAGATGGAGATGTATGTCCTTTCTTCATCGTCATAACCGCTGTGGATCTTGTGGATAATCCCTGAAACCCGTTGTCACAGAGTTTTTGGTGATGTGGATGACGACGTGGACCGGATGTGTGTGCCGAAGGGGTTCCTGTGGACGGCCGACGTTGTCCCATGGTTGTCCCCCGACTATCCACTGGTTTTCCACACCCGAGTGTGGGGATGGGGACGAACGCGTCCGTGCGCGGGTCAAGACGGTGCCTGGGGGGTGGGAATGGGTCCTGCGCTCATGGTTTCAGGCCGGGAGCGGGCAGACAGCAGCATGACCGGAGGGACGGCCGATGGCGGTCCTGGAGGCGCCCAGAATTGTGGAGAGCCGCTCAGTACTGCTTGATGCGGTTGGTGATCTCGGAAACCTGGTTGAAGATCTGACGCTGCTCCCCCATGAGAGCGCGGATCTTGCGGTCGGCGTGCATCACCGTGGTGTGGTCCTTGCCACCGAACTCAGCACCGATCTTGGGCAGCGAGAGATCAGTGAGTTCACGACACAGATACATGGCGATCTGGCGAGCAGTGACGAGAGTCTGGGCGCGCGAGGTGCCCAGCAGGTCGTCAGTGGAAATGTCGAAGTAGCTGGCCGTCTCGGCGATGATTCGCTCGGGAGTCACCGGGGTCTCTCGTCCCTCCGGAATGAGGTCCTTGAGGACGACCTCGGCCAGGGAGGTGTCCACCGGTTGTTGGTTGAGGCTGGCGAAGGCCGTCACCCGGATGAGGGCGCCTTCGAGCTCACGGATGTTGGTCTGGATGCGGCTGGCGATGAACTCCAGCACATCCGGCTCGACCTCGATCTTCTCGGCCGCAACCTTGCGTCGCAGGATGGCGATTCGGGTCTCCAGATCCGGAGGCTGAATGTCGGTCAACAGACCCCACTCGAATCGGCTGCGCAGGCGGGGCTCGAGGGCCTCCAACAGTTTCGGCGGCCGATCGGAGGTCATGACGATCTGCTTCTGGGCGTTGTGGAGCGTGTTGAAGGTGTGGAAGAACTCCTCCTGGGTCTGGATCTTCGACTCCAGGAACTGGATGTCATCGACCAGCAGGACGTCGACGTCGCGGTAGGAGCGACGGAATTCCCTGGTGCGGTTGGTTCCGATGGCGTTGATGAAGTCGTTGGTGAGTTCCTCGGTGGAGACGTACTTCACCTTGACGTTGTCGTAGTACGACATCACGTAGCGACCGATGGCGTGCAGCAGGTGGGTCTTGCCCAGTCCGGAGCCGCCATAGACGAGCAGCGGGTTGTACGACTTGCCGGGAGCCTCGGCGACGGCGACGGCAGCCGCGTGGGCGAATCGGTTGGAAGCGCCGATGACGAAGGAGTCGAAGGTGTACTTGGGATTGAGCCGGGTGCTCTCGTCATCATCGACACTGGGGACTGGCTGGGTGGAGGGTTCAGTCGCTCCGACGGTGACCTTGGGAACGAATTGGGCCGGTGGGACGGGAGCCTCTTCCTCCTCGTCGTCATGTTCGGGGGCACCGAGGGCCAACTCCAGATCGGGGTCGATGGTGATGGCGAGATGGATGCCCTTGTGGAACTGGTCGGAGAGGAGTTCCTCGAGCTCATGTCGCATCTTGGACTCGACGCGTTCACGGGCGAACTCGTTGGGGACGGCGATCATGACGGTCGAGCCGTGCATCGTCACCGGTGTGGTGTTGGACAACCACGCCCGGTTGGGTTTGGAGACCTTCTTGAGGATTTCGTCCCAGGCCGCGTTGAGTGCTTCGGTGGGATCACTGTCAACCGGCTGCGAACTCATCGGTGGGGGCAGCACGGCGTCCGGATGGATCGGCGCGGGACGGGGGTGGTCGGCGTCGCCGAACGGGGTGTCGGACATTCCACCACCTGTTCCCTAGAAGTCGTCGAGAGTTGTCCACACAGTTTTCCACAACCCGTGTGTCAAGGCACCGGAGGGGCACCGCACTGTCGAACGCTAGTGAGTCACGGGTCCATCCGCAACCGGTTTGAGTGGCTTGTCAAGCGGGTCAGAGGACTACATGACTGTGGTTTCATGGGTGTTGTTCGATGACTACTCGTTGCGAGGTTGTCAGTTTGCCGATGACGGGGTCGACAACGTACAGTTATCCGGTCGCTGTCTTCAGCGTCCACTTCCCCTGCGCCCATCCGGGCGCCCCGGACACATGGGACCGGCTCGTGTCGATCCCCCGGGTGATCCCCGAGACACAAGGGAGAACATCCCCGTGAAGCGCACTTTCCAGCCCAGCAATCGTCGTCGTGCCCGCAACCACGGTTTCCGTTCCCGCATGAGCACCCGTGCCGGCCGCGGCATCCTCGCTGCTCGTCGTCGCAAGGGTCGCGCCAAGCTGTCGGCCTGAGTCCCCATGCTGCCCGCCCGGTCGCGGATGCACCGTCCCGGTGACTTCCGCGCCGCGGTCCGCGGGGGCGTCAGATCAGGCCGTCCTACTCTCGTCGTCCACGCTGGACGATGTGCACAGGTTCGGCCCGATCCGACCGACATCACCGAGTTGTCCACAGCCGCTGTGGACAACTGTGGTACCGGTGGGCCATCAGCGTCCGACGGACCGATCACTTCCCGATCCGAGCTCGCGCCCCGGGTCGGTTTTGTCGTCTCCAAGGCCGTGGGTAATGCCGTCACCCGCAATCGTGTGAAGCGGCGCTTGCGGCACCTGTGTCGCCCCCTCGTCGACGAACTCGAGGACGGCACCGTCGTCGTCGTGCGGGCTCTGCCGGCTGCCGCAACCGAACCGGGTCGAGTCGCGAAGGATCTCGACGGCGCATGGCACCAGGCACTGCGGAAACTTCGATGATGGCTGCAGCGGTACCGGCACGGCGACCGGATCACAGCAGTGGCGTGTGGGGCACGCTGCGGCGGTTTCGTCCCCTCACGTGGCTGGCCATTGGCTTCGTCAAGGGCTGGCGTGCCTTCATCTCGCCGTTTTACGGAGACGTCTGCAAGTACGAGCCGAGCTGTTCCGCCTACGGTCTGCGAGCCCTGAAGGTGCACGGAGTGTTCCGGGCGACGCCGATGATCATCTGGCGGATCCTACGATGCAATCCATGGTCCAACGGCGGGTACGACCCAGTGCCGCGCACCCCCGAGGCAAGACAATGGCGTGAACTCCACCCCGAGCTCGCGCGCTCCACAAAGAAACCGACCGATGACCTGACGGGTGATGACCCGAGGGATCGCGGATCGGTCCCACGAACCATCCCCGGACACACCGATCCGGGGAGTACCCACATGGGTACCCCTTCCCACACCCGAGGTGAGAACTGATGCTCAACCCGCTGGTCATACTCGGCCTGGGCGGCGCCCTCCATGCGATGGGTCACGCCATCATGGTGCCGCTGTACTGGGCGGTGTCCGGCCTGCTCGTCCTCTTCCACTACCTGTGGTCGCCGCTGTTCGGTCGCGACTCTGGCGTGTCGTGGACGTTGGCCATCGTCTGTCTGACGATCTTCATCCGCCTGCTGTTGGTGCCGCTGTTCGTCAAGCAGATCAACTCTGCGCGATCGATGCAGCTCATCCAGCCGAAGATGAAGGCCATTCAGGAGAAGTACGGCGACGACCGGGAACGTGCCGGCCAGGAGATGATGAACCTCTACCGCGAGGAAGGGGTCAACCCGGCGGCGTCCTGTCTCCCTGTGTTGCTGCAGATGCCGATCTTCCTGGCTCTGTTCCGCGTGCTCGACGGTGCCTCCCGCGGTATTGCCCGCGGTCACTTCTTCACCGAGAATCCGGGGCTCATGGAATCCCTGCAGCACGCCAAGTTCTTCGGCGCTGAGCTGGCCGGTCGCTTCCTGCCGATGAACGACGGCTTCGGCGGCACCCAGGTCGTCGCCCTGGTTCTCATCATCATCATGGTGGCGACGCTGTTCTACACCCAGCTTCAGCTGATGCGGAAGAACATGCCGCCGGAGTCCCTGACCGGCCCGATGGCACAGCAGCAGAAGATGATGATTTACCTCTTCCCGCTGATGTACCTGTTCTCCGGTGTGAGCTTCCCGATCGGCGTCATGCTCTACTGGTGCACCTCGAACCTGTGGACTCTCGGTCAGCAGGAGATCCTCATTCGTAACAACCCGACGCCGAACACCCCGGCCTACATCGACTGGCGTGAGCGCATGATCGCCAAGGGCAAGGATCCCGACGAGATCGAGCGTGCCCGTCGTGAGAAGCGTCGCCGCAAGGTCGTCGCCCCCACTCCGGTGGCAACTGCTGAGGATGGCGAGAAGCCGATGGTTGCCCGTCAGGGTGTCACCCGTCAGACGGTACGCAAGGACGCCAGTGGTGGTCGTCAGGTCGTCCGTCGCCAGCAGCCTGCCAAGCAGACGCGAGCCCAACGCAAGAAGTGAGGCCGGGCCCCGGACCCGTCATGAACCATTCCACTGACCAGTATGACTGGTTGATTTTGAGAGGTAACGAACAACGATGAGCGAGAGCAGCGAGCGCATCGAGGAGCTCGACGTCGATCAGGTTGAGAACCGCGGCGATATCGATGTCGAGGAGATTGAGGACGACGACGTCGACCTCGAGTCAGGGGATGACGTCGAGGACGAGGACGATGAGGAGAGTGACAACAAGGAGCCTGGTGACCCTCTGGATGAGGAGGGTGACATCGCCGCTGACTACCTCGAGGAGCTGCTCGACATCGCCGACCTGGATGGTGACATCGACACCTATGTGGAGAGCGGGCGGGCCCACGTCTCCATCGTCACGGATTCCCAGACCCTCGTCGGCAAGGACGGCAAGGTCCTGGAGGCCCTGCAGGAGCTGTCCCGCCTGGCCGTCATGACCGAGGTCGGGCATCGCTCCCGCCTCATGCTCGACATCGCCGGGTACCGGGAGTCGCGTCGCAAGGAGCTGGTGGTCCTGGCAACTGAGGCGATTCAGTCGGTCAAGGAGACCGGTGAGCCGGCTCACCTGGCTCCCATGAACCCCTTCGAGCGCAAGATCGTGCATGACGCGGTTGCGGCCGCGGGACTCGTCAGCGAGTCCGAGGGTGTCGAGCCCAAGCGTCACGTGGTCATCACGCAGGAGCAGTGACGCATACGCAGTGAGTCATGGACGTGGAGCCCGGTGGGTGTGATACTCGCCGGGCTCTTCTTTGTAGCGGGCCCGTCTTGACCACGGGGGTCCGTCCTCGCTGACGCGAAAGCGGTGCCGGAGTTGGGTCGATCAAGCCGGCAGACACGGCTGGCGCCTTTGATGAGGGGATTATTTCGACGTTATAGTCGGATGTGTGACGATTTCCGTTCGCCCTATTTCCGTCCCTACGATGCTCGAGTTTATTGCGGCCCGAGGGTCAGCTTCTTTTTTGCAGACCCCGGCTTGGGCGCGGGTGAAGTCGGAGTGGCGAGGTGAACGGATCGGGTTCTACGACGGTGACGAGCTCACCGGTGTCGGATTGATCCTCTACCGCAAGCTCCCCAAGCTGCCTCGTTACCTGGCCTATCTGCCGGAAGGACCGGTCCTCGACTGGTCCCGCGACGACATCGCCGGGCACTTTGACGCCCTGGTTGCCCACGTCAAGAAACGCCAGGCCTTCGCCGTGCGTATCGGGCCGGCCGTCGTGCACCGTATCTGGGGTACCAAGACGATCAAGGACGCCATCGCCGACGACAACGTCACCTCACTGACTGAGGTGGAGCCGGACGTCACCACCCCCGAGGGCGAGCGCGTCTTGTCGGTCCTCAAGCAGGGCGGATGGGTGACTGACCAGAGTGGTGACGGATTCGCCGCCGGACAGCCGCAGTTCAACTTCCAGCTTCCGTTGCGCCACGAGGATGGCACCCAGAAGACTGAGGACGAACTCCTCAAGGGCATGAACCAGCTGTGGCGTCGCAATATCAAGAAGGCCAACAAGCTTGGCGTCGAGGTCAAGCTCGGAACCCGTGAAGACTTGCCGCGATTCCACAAGGTCTACTTGGAGACCGCCGAGCGTGATGGGTTCACGGGACGTCCGCTGGAGTACTTCGAGCACATGTGGGACGTCCTGAATGCTGAGGAGGACGGCCGGATGAAGGTCTTCCTCGCTGAGCACGAAGGCGATCTCGTCGCCTCGACGACCTTCGTCACCGTCGGTGAGCACGCCTGGTACTCCTATGGCGCGTCGACCACGGCCAAGCGTGAAGTGCGTGGATCCAATGCCATTCAGTGGGCCATGATTCGCACCGCCAATGAAGCGGGATGCGCTGTGTACGACATGCGTGGCATCGTCGCCGGTGTTGGTGCTGATGATCCGGAGATCGGACTTATCCAGTTCAAGGTGGGCAGCGGTGGCCAGGCGGTGGCCTTCCCCGGCGAGTGGGACAAGCCGATCAACCCCATCCTTTACAAGGCTTTCGACCTCTACATGAAGAGACGCTGACATGCTCAAACTCACTGTTGATGCGGAACGCTGGCACAGCCACGTGGCGGCATTCGTTGATTCCTGCCCGGGAATCGTGCCTGTGACCAAGGGAAATGGGTACGGATTCGGACACGCATTGACGGTGCAGGAGTCGCAGCGCCTCGGTGTCGACGTCATTGCTGTCGGTGTGGCACAAGAGGTGGCGTCGGTTCGTGAACATGGTTGGGACAAGGACGTCGTCGTCCTCAACCCGTGGCGACCCGGCGACGAGGTGGCCACTCAGCTGTTGAGTGATCCGAAGGTCATCACGACGATCTCGCGGGTTGAAGACGTCGCTGCTGTGCGTGAGCTTGCCCCGGACGCGCCGATCCTCGTCGAGGTGGAGACTTCCATGCACCGCCACGGCGTGCGCGCAGACGAGGTCGCGGCCCTGGACCTTGACGGGTTGAACGTGCGTGGATGGACGATTCACCTTCCGTCAGGCGCGACTCTGGATGAGGGGCGCGAGATGGCCCGGATCGTCAAGCGTCATCCGTTGGCCTCACGCGGTATCTGGTTCTCTCATCTCAGCCTTGACGACTACAAGACGCTGTCGAAGGAACTCGACGTCCCGGTGCGGATGCGTGTCGGGACCCGGCTGTGGCTGGGTGACGCGGACGCCTTCCGGGTGACGGGAACGGTTCTGGACGTCCACTGGCTGCCCAAGGGAACGCCGGTGGGTTATCACCGAATCAAGACCCGTGCTGACGGCTACATCGTCGTGGTATCGGGAGGAACGGCCCATGGCGTTGCCTTGTCCGCACCGATCTCCGCCGGGTCCTTGCGGCAATGGCTCATCCCGGGGGCCGAGGCGCTGCAGCAGATGACGGGACGGGTGACGAGTCCCTTCACCGTCGCGGGACGACGAGCGGTCTTCGCAGAGCCTCCTCACATGCATTCCTCGCTTGTTTTTGTTGGGGGCCCCGGAGAACCTGCCCAGGTAGGTGACGAGGTGTCGGTGAACGTCCGGATGACGACGGCGACCTTCGACGAGATCCGCGTGAAGTGACGTTCGGGGCCATGTGGCCCTGGTCAGCGCCATGTGGCCTTGGTGAGCGCTGGCGCCTGTCGCCTGTGTGGCACCGCCGGGGTGTTAACGCCCGGTGTGTTGGGGTGACGAGCCGTGTGGCACCGCCGTCGGTTGAGTGCTCTGTATGCGCTGTGATGCCGAGCTGTGTGTCAGGTGCGCTGGGCAGCCGCATGGTGACGTGGTGAGGCCGTATGTTTTGTCGCGCTTGCGTGGATTTTTGAGGCGTGACGGTGCTGTGAGATGCATAGGTCTTTGACACGCATGTGGTGCCCGTCCTGGAAGCGTTTCGCCGTGCTTCTGTGACGGCGCGTCTTGCGACGGGGCCACTACCCTGCTGTCGCAGGTGAGTTTGATGAGCTGTGCGTTCGTTGGTGGTGACGAGGCGAGGTCTTGGTTGCCGTTTCGTCGTTGACGCGTTGAGGCATTTGTGTGAGGGGCTGGCGTTTGGTCGACGTGGTGGGTGGTCGCTGCGTGACGGAGACGACAAACGCTATAGGTATTAAGGCATATATCGACAAAAAGATAAATAGGCCCGGGGTGTGTTTCACGTGGAACAGATGACTCCATGGATGGGGGTGTTTCGGGCGGGCGCGATCGGTTGCTGGGATCCGTTTAGGTGCCTGGAGCTTGGGCGTTGCGGCGCGGCGCTTCGGGGACATGCTGAGTGTCCTCAAAAGGACCCATGTGAGCGAGCGACCCCGGCGTCGATGCGGACAAAACAAGATATACGAGCTCGATCCGGTCGATCCTAAGCCTGGCCGCCGTGGGCTGGTGAGCTCGACCGATACGTCAAGGAGTGGGCATCGTGTGAGCAGGCAAATCGATCAGTCACTGGAAATGGCAGCTGGGATTGTCGTTGCGTAGAGGTCGGCGGACCGAGACGAGGGTGGAAGAGATTGTGTGGGATCCGTGCAGCTCATCCACAATCAGAGAATAAGCTGAGTCTAGATGACTCAATGATGTCGTCACCTAAACCTCGTTCTGGACGGCAGCGCCGGAAGTACGCGAGATCGAGAGGTGAACTATATCGCTGGTTTCCACCCTGCACAAGTTGTTGAATACCGGCGGTATCTCTTTCTTTGGGGTGGGGAGGGTTGACGAGAGAACAAAAACGACGGCTTGAGCCTTATGGGCTCCGCATGCTGTGTGACTCACCGAGCGCGCTCACGTCCGGCGAATTAGTGGCTACGCGCCAGGGTTGTGAGGCGACGGATTGAGCACGGTCATCGGAGTCGCCGGGTAATGGCAGCCGTGGGAGGATCTCAGCTCTCCCCCGCCGCGGTCGGTGGGGTTGACGCTTGATCCGCAGAAGCATGTGCCCCCGGAGGATGCCAACTCGCCCCCCTGCGGGTCGGCTCCCCATTGTGGTGTGGTGACGGCATACAGAGTGGCGAAGAAGAGTTACGACGGATCGACGGCTGTACTGCGGAGGTCTCGTGAAATCCATTTCGGGGTATTTGTCATCATGGTGTGGCGTGCCTGTCAGTGCTGTGATCATGGACGTGGCCAGGCCCGATGGCGGTTGACGGCGGTCACTGGTCGACCGGATCGAGGGGGCAAGCGGGGGCTTTTCAGCTGCAGCACGTCGGGAGGTGAACAAGGTCGAGGTGAAGCGATCAAGGATCGTCGCACACGTCCGGGACGATTGAGACAGGGGGTGAAGCAGTCAGCATGCCCCCACCTAAGCTCGGCATGAGTCGACAGGTCGCGACGGCGCGGGAATTGGTGATTCAGGCACCCAAGAGATGGTGGATGGGAGAGCCAGCCGGATTACCGAACGTTGACATGGCAGGATGTCTGACATGACCCAGGTGACTGACGACGCGATAGCCGAGCGACTGTACGGCGGCAGCTATAAGACGATTAAACGCTATGTCGATATATTGGCTAGTCGCGGGGTCGAGTGGGGACTGATTGGTCCTCGCGAGGTCGACAGATTGTGGGAGCGTCACATCCTCAACAGTGCGGCCCTGGAAAGCCTGATTCCCCAAGGATCGCGCGTCGCTGACGTTGGTAGTGGTGCAGGTTTGCCTGGAATCCCGCTCTCGATTTTGCGGCCGGACCTCGAGATCACACTGATCGAGCCGATGTTGAGACGCTCCAACTTCTTGACCGAGGCTGTCGATGAGTTAGACCTAGCAGGCCGCGTGTCGATTGTGCGCGATCGCGCCGAAGACGCCGGAATCTCCGCTGACGTTGTCGTGTCCCGAGCAGTTGCGAAGCTGGGCACGCTTGTTGGATGGACGGCCGGGCTGTTCGGGCAAAATGGGTGTCTCCTCGCCCTGAAGGGGCAGTCAGCCGAAGAGGAGGTCGTGAAAGCGAAGAAGGAGCTTTCTAAGCGTCATCTTTCTGCCGAAGTACTCCTCGTTCGTGCTGACCCATCGTCGGAGGTCACGCGCGCAGTGCGCGTCTGCCGATCTGAGAATGCATGAGGTGCCGTCCGGCCCACCACCGAGACCCTGGATCAGGTCGCTGAGGGGACACCCAGTCGCGACTGACTCGTAGAAGTCACAATTCAGAGGCGGTCGAATGTATCCGCGGCCGCTGTTCCTGGTGGTTTGGCGGCCACCGGCCGATGTGGTGATCATGGGCGGGTATTGCGAGTGTGCTTCTTGTGACGGCTCGAAAGGCGTAGAACTGGCTGCCATCTTCGTATGGAGCGATGGTTTGCCTAGGAGGACGAGGCCGTAACGGGACCTAAGTGCACGGGTCTGCTCTCCTACGGAAAACGATGCCGGAACGACGTAAGAGAGCACGACGAACTCGGCGATGAGAGGTGCTTTGGAGTCGTCCCTGACGGTGACGATGAAGTGCGCCGCCGTGCTCGACGTCACAAGTGGCTGGAAGTTCCGCCTCACGTCGATCGGGCACGGGGGGGGGAGGTGTTTCACGTGAAACATCGGTCTCGGTGTGGATCCTTGGTCCGACCAGGGGGACTCCATCAGTCTGGGTATCGAAGATTTAGACCGGGCGGCTGCGATGGCAGAACAGGGCAGTACCGCTGACTCCATCGGAAGCGTTCATCGGCGCATCTGGTACTGGCCTGAAGACGGCGTCGGTGCCGCTCCGAAGGGAAAACCAGTCGCATCAGAAGGGCGCCTGCACCCTTCCGACCTTTCCGCTGGTCGCATTTCACATTAGCCGCGCTCCACATCTGCGCCGCGCTTCACATCGGCACTGGTTCCGCGGCGTCTGGACTACGTGGGGTCCGCTTCCCGGTGGGTGTGTCTTGCCCTAGCCTCGTTTCATGCCAGGGCTGCCTTCCGCTGATCGGGTTGCGCACTGGCACGTCTCGCGTTTGGGTCCGTTTCACGCTGGCTACGCTTCACGCCGGGGTGGGCTACGCAAGCGCCGCGTCCCCGCTGGCCGCGCTTAACCCCGGCTCCGCTTCCCCGTTGAGTCCCCATTGAGTCTGTGTGGCCCTGGTCCGGTTCGGCACCGCGTCATCTCCCGCCACCTTTCGTGTCCCGGCTTTCACCTCCGGTCTGATTCCGGCCAGACGCGACTTCCGGCCGGACGCGAATTCCTGCCTAGTGTGGGCTTTCGCCGGACGTGTGTCCGCTGGGCTGAGGTCGGAGAAAGGTGCCCATGTCGATCACAGAATGCGATCCCAGCGATTGATCCGGCAGTCGGGTACGCACGCGTCGCGGGCTGTCAAGGCCTAGGTGATGTCCGACTGAACATGGCTATTTGGCACGGCCATGACCACCTCGGATCTATCTGATCATGGTTCGTCGTCATCAAACTGTGGGCTCTCGGGATCCCACATGGTGTTCCTCGGAGGCTATTGAACCCGCACCTAGGGGCTGGCTGTGCGCACAAGTAACAGATACGTGGGGACGCGTGCTTTGATGAGAGCTTCTACGTGAACTGCACCATGATCAGATGGGTAGCCAGGTTCGGCGATCCTTCATGTCGGTGGGCCGTCCTACCAGACAAAAGCTAGCCCGAGACGAGCGCGGATCATGAGGCTATACGGCACGGGGTCCGCGCTCGTGGGTGCCAAAGGCTGAGTTCCTCGTTGTGCTCTCTGTTATCCACCACATGGAGTTGGTTATCCACAGGCGTGCACGTCCCGTCTCCGTAGTTATCCACAGGAAGGAAAATGTCTCTGGATCTGGGAGGCGTGCCCGGTAGAGTGACCAACCGACGGTGTTTCACGTGAAACATCATTCCCGCTCGCAAGTGAAAGGATGCGTATGACCGACGAGGTCCCTATCTATGACGGAGCACCTAAGCGGGCGGCCTTTGATGGTCCCGAGGTGCCTGACGCAGCGGATCCAGCCGCCGACCGCGTTGATGACGCTACGGCCTCTGCCATGCCATTGACTCTCCCCCGTCCCGCTAAACCCACCACGATCGTTGTCGCCAACCAAAAGGGCGGGGTGGGGAAGACTACGACAGCAATCAACTTTGCGGTGGCATTGGCTATGAGCGGGCTCAAGGTGCTTCTCATCGACACCGACCCCCAGGGCAACGCCTCGACGGCCCTTGGGATCGATCACGAGGCAGGGACGCCCGGCACCTACGAAGTCCTCATTGACGAGGAGGATATCGCACTCGTCGCCAAGGAGAG
Source organism: Cutibacterium avidum 44067 (assembly GCF_000367205.1). Lineage (NCBI taxonomy): Bacteria > Bacillati > Actinomycetota > Actinomycetes > Propionibacteriales > Propionibacteriaceae > Cutibacterium > Cutibacterium avidum. Next base: position 2,322,565 of record NC_021064.1, read on the forward strand.
CCCGGAGGCGCCCGGTCTCGAAGTTGTACCGGCGACGATTGATCTGTCCGGAGCAGAACTACAACTAGTTGATGTCAAGGGGCGAGAGCGTCGTCTACGGAAGGCCCTTCGCAAATATCTCAAGACCCACGCCGTTGACTACGTCATTCTCGATTGCCCCCCGTCTCTGGGCCTCTTGACCCTCAATGCACTTGTCGCGGCGGATGAAGTCTTGCTGCCGATCCAATGTGAGTATTACGCCCTGGAGGGCGTGACGCAGCTCATGCGCACCATTGACGCTGTGCGACACGCAATGAACAAGGATTTGAGCCTTGCCTCGATCCTCATGACGATGTTTGACGGCAGGACCAGGTTGTCCACGCAGGTGGATGAGGAGGTTCGCACTCACTTTGCACGGGAAACTATGACGACACGGATCCCAAGGTCCGTTCGTGTGTCCGAAGCACCGAGTTACAGCCGTAGCGTCTTGACGTACGATCCGAAGTCAGCCGGTGCTGTGGCATATCGTGAGGCGGCTGCAGAGTTCGCCAAGCGGCATGCTCCGGCCCCGAACGCGGCTGCCTCCGGAAGAGAAACGCCAGTTGATACCTCCGAGAGCAAGGAGTCATGACGATGGCAGCAAAGCACAGTGGGTTGGGACGCGGATTTGGGGAGTTCTTCCAGAGGACCGATCTCGACGAGGCGGATGACGAGATCCTGGAGGAGGATTCTGCTGGCTCCCTCTCGGACGATGAGGTTGAAGGGTCACGGTTCGCGCTCATCGGTGTCGACAAGGTGCGACCCAATAGCCATCAGCCACGACAGATCTTTGATGACGATGAGCTGACCGAGCTGTCTGACTCCATCAAAGCTGTTGGGGTCCTGCAGCCTGTGGTCGTCACCCCCGTGGACGACGGATATGAGCTCGTCATGGGCGAGCGACGGTGGCGTGCGACCCGGAAAGCTGGGCTGACGACGATTCCCGCCATCGTACGTACCACGGCCAGCGAGGACATGCTGCGAGATGCTCTCCTTGAGAACCTCCACCGCGTCCAGCTCAATCCGCTGGAGGAAGCCGCTGCATACGAGCAGATGCTCAATGACTTCGGCTGCACTCAGGACGAATTGTCGGAGCGGGTTCAGCGGTCTCGATCGCAGATCGCGAATACGATCCGCCTGATGAAGCTGAGTGCTGGTGTTCAGAAGCGACTGCTCGAGGGTGACATTACCGCTGGACACGCTCGTCCTCTTCTCTCGCTCGAAGATGCTGACCTCCAGGGCAACATTGCCGATCGCATCGTGGATGAAGGTCTCTCGGTGCGTGCAACGGAGGAACTCGTCCGGCAGACGCTCGACGACACGACCGAGGTCAAGCCGCATCAGCGCAAGAAGCCTCGACGGGATGCCGAAGCGGCGAAGTGGGGGGATGAGTTGTCCCAGCGGTTCCGTACCGCGGTGAAGGTGAAGCGTCGTAACGGTCGAGGGACGATCACCCTGGAGTTCAGTGACAATGAGGAGTTAGAGCGACTTATCGACATATTGTCAAAGTGATAAGTGATGAAAGAATGCCCCTGGTTGACGCTGTAGCGCCAGCCAGGGGCATTGCCATAGGTCAGCAGCCATCGTGCGACCGACTCTCGCACAGTGGGCGGGACGGCATTCCGTATTAAAGACGTCCGCAGGGACGAGGTCGACGAGAAGTCCGTGGTCTGACGCAAACGGGGAACCAAGTCTGCCGTCGGAGTCGGGCTCACGCGGTCTCGTCCTGAGTTACGGGCTCATTCGGCGGGCGGTTGGTGGCCAGCCCAATAGGCGTTCGCGGAGTCAATACGGCGCTCGACGTCCTTGCGCGCAAAGTATTCGGCAACAAAGGACAGGAACGGCACGGTTCCTGCCAAGGCAATGATCAGCAGCCTCGTGAGCGGCCATCCTGCCTTGCGGCCCAACACGTACGCGGTGATGAGGAGGACGGGATAGAGCCACCCGTGAGAGATGCCGACGACGTTGACCATGGTCGGCTTCCCGGCGGCGTACTTCAGTGGCATTGCTACACACACCAGGACGACCAAGAGGGTGCCCACGACGTACGCCATGACTCGATAGGCAATCAAGGCCTTGCGTACCCCAGGAATCTCGTCGGGTTCAATCCACGGCTCCTGTTCGGCCTCAGCCGCATCCACAGGCGAACTTGGGTTCGACCCATGGTGATGGGCACTGGTATGCGCTCCATCTCCCGCTGTTGGCTCGCTTGCCGAGGGGGCAGCGTAGAACTCATCGCTGGTCACGTCGTCGGTATGTTGCACGTGAAACAGAGTACTGACGCCGGCCAACCGCCGCCGGACCTGATGAGGATCAGTCCTTATGTTTCCCCGCGGCTCTGGCAAAAGCGATGGACATGGCGATGGTGAAGATAGCGAACACCCACCACTGAAGGGCATAGCCGCGATTACGTTCACCGCCGTCTCCCTTGGGAAGGACCGGTTCAGCAGGGGCCAAACCTTGGGCACGTGCACCGTCCTCGTCAAGGGTCAGTGTCGCCGGCACCAACGGCTGCGGCCATGTTTGGGTCAACACCTCAAGACGCAGCGAGGGCAGCACAGCTGCTGGCATCTGGGGGTTGCGGTGCTCATCGTCGGATTCTGAGGCCGCCAGGACACCCGTCAGCGTCACGGTGCCCTTGGGGGCCGGGGGAGTGTTTTGGCCCTCGGAGACCATTCCCCGGACGACAGCGATCGTCTCGCCCGACCTGAGACGTACTCCTTGGACGGCCCTGACTGGCCATGACGTCCCCACCATTGTGGCGGTTGAAGGTTCGAAGGTGCCGGTAATCCTCACCCGGCGCCCGTACTGGGCCATGACGTCAGCTCGCTTGGGAGTTTTGTCCCACGTGATGACAGGCTGATCTATACGGGCTTGGGTGGAATTGTTCTGCTGGGATTCGAAGACATTCATCTGCCACAGGCCGAGGATGACCATCACCCCGGCCAGCACTGTGCCGATCAGCATGATCAGCGCCTGCTTGACGCGAACGGCAGAGCTGGTTCCTGACGTCTTGTCGCCCTCAGTCATGGTTACGGGCGACGTCAGCGACAAGGTGCGAGCACACCTGGCCGAGATCCAGGCCAGCGGCTTCCATCGCGACGGGCACGAGGGACGTGGCCGTCATGCCGGGAGCAGCACCAGCCTCCAAGAACACCGGACGTCCAGACCCGTCGACGATGGCGTCCACACGGGAGATGCCAGAGAAATCCAACTCCCGCTGGACGATCTGGGCCATCTGAGTTGCGGCTTCGGCAGTCTCATCACTGATGTCGGCCGGAGCCGTCAAACGGGTCTCGCCCCCGGTGTACATCGCCGAGTAGTCATAAACCCCACCGACGGGGCGGATCTCAACGGCAGGGAGCACTCGCGTTCCCTCAGAGCTTGTGATCATGCCAATCGCAAGTTCGGTTCCGGTGACGAACTCCTCGACGACCGCCATGTCGTCATAGGCGTAGGCATTGGCAATGGCCTGGGGGAGGTCAGCGGCGTCTTCGACCTTCATCACCCCCAAGCTCGAGCCGCCGCGAGCTGGCTTCACAATGACTGGAAGTCCGAACCGTTCCGTGATGGACCGGATCACGGTTTGAGCTCCGAGTTCTCGGAAGACGTCGTGGGGGAGAGCCGCCTGCTGAGGGATGGCGACACCCGCGGCAGCGACGGTTCGTGACGCAATGGACTTGTCGAAGGAAATGCGGCAGGTCGCCGGCCCCGATCCAACATAGGGGATGTCCATGAGCTGGAGGACTTCAAGAAGAGCCCCGTTTTCTCCTAGACCACCATGCAGCATGGGGAAGACGACGGCTCCGTCGTTGGCGCGCAGGGTCTCGATGAGGGAGGAGTCAATATCGGCCTCCACGACCTCATGTCCGACTCGTCGCAACGCCTGGGCAACGGTGCGACCCGACTTCAAAGAGATGTCGCGCTGATGGCTGAGCCCGCCGGCGAGGACGACGACTGGTTGCAACATGGCCCCATTCAACCAGCGTCGCGACAGTGACGGGGACACCGACTCTCCCAAGACAGCCAGACAGGACCCACAGGCTCGATCAGAAGCAGCCATCTCTCATCGATTCACAGATAAATCGACAAATCGCCGAATTCATACTCAGCGACCAGTTGAATCCCGCAGTCTCACGAATCACGCCCGGCCATCCCGACATGGTGCCGGGCTCGCGTCGCAGGGTCCTCGCAGACCGCGTCGCCGCCGAGGAATTCAGGCGAGATCCGGTCCAGGCCCCAGGTCGCGAACATGGCGTCGCCCGTCGCCCAGCTGGAAGGTCTCTGCGATGTCGAGTTCGTCGCGCATCACTCCGGCCAGCCTCTCGACGCCGACCTTGATCCGCTCAGGCGTCGGATAACAGAACGACAGCCGAATATTGCGCTGTCCTCGTCCGTCACTGTAGAAGGCTGTTCCAGGGGTGTAAGCAACGAGCTTGGTGACCGCCCGAGGAAGCATGGCGGCCGAATCGACCGCTCCCGGCATCGTCAACCAGACGAAGAATCCGCCGGACGGACGGGTCCACGTCGTCCCCTCGGGCATGTGTTCGGCCAACGAGGCCAGCATGGTGTCGCGACGAACGCGGTACATGTCGATGAAGCTGCGGACCTGCCCGCGCCAGTCCCAATGAGTCAGGTAACTGGAGATGGCGAACTGGGAGAAGACCGGCGGGCACAAGGTCGCGGATTCCTGCGCGAGGACCAACTTGCTGCGGACGAAGGACGGGGCGAGCATCCAGCCGACGCGGAATCCCGGCGCGAAAGTCTTGGAAAACGAGCCCAGATATATGACGTTCTCGGGATCCATCGACTTCAAGGTCGGCAAGGGATCCCCGTCGAGATTGAGCAGACCGTACGGGTTGTCCTCGACAACGAGCAGGTCGAGCTCATCCGCCACGGCCAGGATCTCGCGTCGCCTTTGGGTCGACTGGGAGATTCCCGACGGGTTCGAGTGGTTGGGAATGGTGTAGAGGAACTTGACCGACTTGCCGTCGCGACGCGCAGCCGTCACCTTCTCGCGCAGCGACTCCGGCACCAAGCCCTCGTCGTCCATGTCGACGTGGATGACCTCAGCTTGGTACGAGGTGAAGGTGTTGAGAGCCCCGACGTAGGACGGTGACTCCGCCATGATGACGTCGCCTGGGTTGCAGAAGATTCGGGTGACGAGGTCGAGCCCCTGCTGGGAGCCGCAGGTGACCGTGACATTGTCGGGGTCGGCGATGAGACCCTCGGCGGCCATGACCTCGCAGATGTGCTCACGGATCTCCGGCTCGCCCTGGCCGGATCCGTACTGCATGACGACGGCGCCGCGGGTGTCGATGAGTTCCTTCAACGACTCGCCGACGACGTCGAGGGGAAGGTCGGCAATGTTCGGCATGCCACCGGCCAGCGAGACGACCTCGGGACGGTTCGCCACCGAGAAGAGGGCTCGAACCGGGGATGTCTTCAGGCCAAGGGTCCGGACGGAGTAACGATCATGGAACTTGTCGAAGGTGGTGTCGACGCGACGGTTCGTGGTGGCCTCAGCGGCCTTCGGAGCAGCGGCGTCGATGCGCACGTCATCGGTCGAAGGGACAGGCTGCCTGGTGCTGTGGTCTGTGCTGCTCACCCTCCCACTGTGCCCCACCTATGCGTCGGAAACCTAGAATGACACTCATACGAGTGTGGTCTATTTCACGCACAGACCTCGCAGGAAGCCCTGTCAGTAGTGTTCATCGCTGCGGGCCGCACTCGGGCACATCTGAGGAGGCATCATGCGAGTCAGGCACCTGACAACTCTGACGAGGAAAGATGCCGCACCCCTTGGCGTTTCCGGAAAACTCCGATCCTGGGGAATCGACGCCGGTTCACCGCTCCCGGAATGGGCCGACGCTGCATGCCAGGCTTGGGGGTTCTTCGGGGTCGCAAGTCGTCATGGTGACGAGTTCGACGGGATCATCCTGGTTGCGCCCGAGTCCTGCCTTCCTGACGAGCACCCGATGTCGAAAATTCCCCGCACACCCGGGGGCGCAGTCCTGGTGGGCTTCCTGCCCCATCGAAGCGACGTTTCTTGGGGGCGAGTGCGCACTTCGTTCTTGGCTGCACGCCTACACAGTTCGGTTCCGGTGATTGAGGCCGGCGGCGTCGTCGGACCATGCGTTGATCGACGGCTTGCGCCGGTGACCTGGTTGGAGTCGTGGGGATTCCAGGAGGTCGATTCCATGTGCGCGGGTCCCGTGCGACGGATGAGGCTGGATCTTCGCAGATCGATCAAGAGCGACGAGAGCTGGGTGGAACGCTGGTTCGGGTGGTTGCGGGGCGACGGCCTCGCCCCGGCCGACGTTGGACGGTTGCGATGGCCGACGGGCTCAGCGCGCCATGATTACGAATCGACGGCGAGCGCCACTCAGACCAGGACGCAGTCCCCGCAGCAGGCGATCCGCGAACCGCTCACCTGATAGTAGAGACAACAGCTGCGTCGATGGAACCCTGGACCGGCGGTGATCCCAGGGCGAGGGTCAACCATGATCAACATCTCGGTTGCAGCGTCGATGGCGGCCTGGCGTAGATCGGGACGGCAGCGGGAAATCATGATGACCGAGGTGCTCACGGCGGAGGCCACGTTGTCGAGAGCGACGATTTTGCTCAGCCCGGCGGCGATGAAGGCATCGGTGATTCTCTCCACGGCCGAGTCGGTGATTTTCGCTGGTCCAGGTTTCCAGGCCACTGACACTGGAACGGGTGCCTGAAGCACGTCCCGGAACCAGAGATCCTCCAGGCGAGGAAAATCGACATCGTGGCCCAGGGTCCGCGCCGCGACCACAGGTACGACGAGCCTGGCGACAATTCCCAACTGGGTGGCGGACACGGCGACGCGACGGGCAACCGTACCTGGGGCAGCCGCGACATCGTGGCCGTGACCGGCCTTTCCCTCGTGGCGTTGGGCCAAAAGGGCCTCGTGGGTGTGGTTGATGCGACGATCCATGGCCTCTGGAGTCATCAAGTGGGTAGCGGGGAGCCAGGAATTAGCGGGAGTCTCGTTGGGCTGATGGTTTTCGACACTGACCCACTCGTCGAAACCCGCCGCCGTCAGATCGATGAAGTCCACGCCCCCATCGTGCTTCGTAACAGTAGCCAGAGGGGCTGGTTTGGGGTTTTGGGCAGCGGCGCGTCAAGACAGGGCTGGTCCCGAGACATGGCCGGTTCTTGGCGGCAGGCGGGCTCGTTGTGACTTCCTCGAGCCAGGGTTCCGTCAGTCGTGTGCACGTCTCAGGTGCGAAAAACCCCGCCTCGCACCTGGTTGAAGCATTTGGGTGCTCCGACCCTTCGCGAGGCGGGAGTTTTTGTCACAGGGTAGGGGAGCAGCCAACTGGCGTCAGTGACGCAGACCCAGCGAGGAGGCTTCCGCCGACAACCACGGGGGCAAAACAGAGACGTCGCTGCACAAAACCCGCTGCAGGAAAAGATCGGCCCCGGGTGACATCACCCGGGGCCTTCAATCTCAGCGGAAGTTGACCTGTCGGCCGAGGGTTCCCACCAGCTGCTGGCGGTACTCCTCGGTCACGGCCCGATCATGGAACCGGCGGACGTGATCCAGGCGAGCCTGGACGTCAATCTCCTCGCAGGCGGCTGCGTTGCGCGGGTCAGCCATGAACTCCTCGAGTTGCGCAATACCCATCTCGGAGCGTCGCGCATCCTCGGCCTGCTTGGCGTCGAGGCGTTCGGCGTACCAGTCGGAGGCCAGCACGGACTCGCGAGTGAACATCTCACGCAGCTCAGGATCGTCAAGGGTCCAACCCTCTTCGCAGGTGCCGGTCGCCATGATCTCGAGCAGGGCCCGAATCGGCGGCACGGCAAGCGAGATCGTCCCATCAGCGAAGTAAGCCTTCGCCACCCGGGCGTGAGTCATCGAGATCGTCCGCACCGAATCGGCGAAGATCTCGGCGTCCTGTAGCTCCGGACGCAGCATCTCCGGGGTGAAGACCGTGTCGGGATGCAGGAAGATTCGGCCGAAGTAGGCGCGCATGAACTTCTCGGTCATGCGGTAGCCCAGACGGGACGCGAGGATGAGCTCGCCGTCCTTCTCGAAGTCCTCCATCTTTTCCAGGTATCCGCCCTCGATGAGGGTCTTGGCATCCCTCTCCTCCGGCGACATCCGGCAGAAGATCTCCGGTACGAGCAGGGAGATGTCGTGGGCCACCTCGACGTTGGGTCCGATGAACCCAGCCGAGGACAGCCAACCGTCGTAACCGGACAGCACGAAGGACAGGAAGGAGGAGTTGAGGTCGAAGACTGCCGGGAGGGCGTTGAACGGGGCTTTCGTCAGTGCACCCTCCGAACCGGCGCCCGTCGTCGAGGGGCTCTTGCCGGTCATGGAAGAGATGAACTCCATGAACAACTCCGGCAGCTCCATGTAGTGCAGCGGGTTGTAGGCGCACAGGGCAGGGATCTTGTCCTCGGGCGGGTTGTTGCGCCGACCGGCAGCGACGACGTCGACCGGGAGAGGCAGCGGTTCGTTGACCCGCCGGCCGTGGTACAGGTGGCTGGCCAGGTTCGCGATCGCCGTTTCGCGCGGCTTCGCGATGTCGGGGCGAACCTGCAGGTAGCGCGGGTTACGCGAGCGCACCCCGTCAATGAGACGCGGATCGGCACTGGAGGCAACGTACTTCGGTTCCTCGGAAGGATCGGAGTCGGCGAAATTCGACAGGGCCTCGCGCATCGGCTTGGTGAACTTCGAGAAGGCCACCACGTCGTCTCGCATTGCTCTGACGTCATCGCGGGTCAGAGGCTGATAGTTCGAGATGAAGAGGTCGCGCTCGCTCATGTCGCGCTCGGTCTGGGTGTCATAGCCACGGTGAATGGCGTCGTCAGGACGCTGGAAGAGGAGCGCCTCGCAGTTGGCGACGACCTTGCGCGACAGGCCCTCCGGCCCGGTGACCATTCCAGGTGAGGTGATGACGGAGGCCGTCATGTCGTCCTCGGTCTGGACCTTGACGGCTGGCGCGTAGTCGTGGCGCAGGGTGAACAGACGCCACGAGCCATCGGGCTGGAAACCGACGCGAGCCATGCTCACCAGGATCTTCTGACCGTCGAGGCGCACCATGTTGCCGTGGCGGCCGTTCGTCGGCGCAACCGTGAAGTGGGAGCGCCAGTCGTCACCCCATTCGGGCTTGTAATAGCGCTTGATGGTGAAGATGAGTTCCTTGCGGAACGACGGGATGGAGTTGATCCAGTCGTTGTACCAGTCGGTGAAATCTGACGACGGGGTGAGCAGCTTGATGACCGACCCGACGGAACGCTCCGCCGACAGGATCGGACGGTGGTCCTTTCCGTTGAGCTCGGGGTCAGCGAATCGGGACGAGAAATCCCGGTGCAGGATGTCCTCGACGGCGTCCATGTCGGCCTCGAAGTCCGGGGCGTAGGCGTTGCCCTGCAGGAAGGTGTCCGAGATTGCCTTGGAGATCTCCGACTTGCCGCCGCCGGACACTGTGCAGCACTTGTGCAAGGTCGTCGATTCGCCGTACGTACCCTCGAGGTACCACTGGTTGTCGGCCTCGTTGTGGATCATCTTCATGCGGTAGCCGTCGGGCGAGACGTACTCGGTGTCGGCGCGCATCGGGATCGACTGTGCGCCGTCGTCCCAGGTGACGGTGCCGTCGCGCAGGCTGAACTTGGTTCCGCCGGGTACCAGCAGGACGTTGTCGATGCCGAGGACCTTCGCGTGACCCTTGTCGAGCATCTCGAAATCGTCCGGGTCTTCGGCAACGACGTCGGCAACCGTCCGCTCGCAGGTCGGGGTGGCGTACTCCTGGCCCTGGTTGTGGGAACGGTAGGCGCGGGCACCACCGGAGTGCTCCTCCTCGGCCAGTCCGAAGAGGTTCGCGGAGTAGGAGATCTGGGTCTTGACCTCCTTCTTGCAGTAGCCGAAGTAGTTGTCGGCGACGATGGTGAGGATGACCCCGGAATCGTCACGGGCGCACAGCTTGAACGGCTTGCCCTCGTTGTAGAGCTCCGACTCGTCGGACCAGCACATGCCGTCGCGACGCTGGCGGTCGGTGGCCTGGTCGATGTGAGGCAGACCGAGGTCGACCTTGCGGACGAGATTGAGGTGCGGGGCCAGGATGACGCAGCCGCTGTGGCCGGTCCATCCCGAGGGCTCCAGAGCGGAGTCGTTGGCGGGCAGCAGCGGGTCCCCGGCATTGCCGAAAATACCTTCGACGAAGTCGAGGTTGGAGACCAGACCGCCGGGAGCGAAGAAGCGGACCTCCATGCGACGCTCGGAGACGAAGCCCGGGATCCACGGCACCACGAGGGGACGCAGCAGCAGGGACACCCAGGTGTGGGCCTGACGCTCAACCGGCTGGGTGGACGTGTAAGGAAGCAGGGTGTGCTCCGGCGGGGCCTGGAAGGCGAGGTCGAGGAGACGGGCGAAGACGTCGATCGGGACGGCCTTCTTGTCGTCGGGGATAGCCAGACCGCCCTCCGCGACATGGAAGACGCCGGCGGTGGTGCGACGATCGTTGCGCGGGTTGTGGAGCACGCCGTTGGCGACCCGGTAACTCGCGACCAGGTCGGAGGTGAACTCGTCACCGTCGACGGGGAGGGAAAAGGCTCGGGCCAGGCCGGGCTCATCGAGAGTCAGGGTGGTTTCGGGCAGGTGGGGATGGACGGGGGAGTCCTCGCCGAGGTAACGGTCGATGAATGCTTGGATGCGTCGGTCAGCCGGGCAGAGGAGCTCAGGGATCTCCCGTCTGAGTTCCCGTTGACGAGCAAGTACCGGGGCGACGACGTCGATGTCGGAGGCGCGCGCGGCTGTCGGCAGTGGCAGGCCGTTGAGCGCCAATCTGAGGTTCACGGAGTCGGTGTGAGCTTGGGTGGCCATGAATCCATTGTCCCCTGAAATTGTGAAGTTTCCATGAGCGTGGTCAGACGGGCATCCAAGAGGGGTGGAGTTGGGCGTCAGGGCACTCGGCCTGCGTAGGTGTGGATGGTTCTCGACGTTCGGTGGGTCGAGACGTGGGCTCCCTCCACGTCAGTTGCACTTGTGTGGGTGTGGGCGAGATGCTGCCGAAGGCCCACGCAGCGTGGTCCTTGCACCGCAACTTGTCGTCAGGGAGTCCACCATGCGCGTTTAATTCTAGTCCCTCGCCATGGGGAGGCCGCCGATCATTGCTCCGTACCGCGCCATCTCCTGCGAAGGTGGAAGGCGGCCATCTTGGGCTGGCGATCCCGGGTGAAGATGCCCTTCCGGTTGCCACCGACGCGCATGGTGCCGCTGGTGGTCGCGAAGTCCGCGAAGTTCCAGATCTGCTCGCCGATAACGGCGTCGAAGGAGTCGAAGACCCGCTCGTTCATCTCGAGGACCTCGACCTGGTACTCCTCGCTCCACGGTTGGGCGGGGGCCTGTTAACCGACTTCAGCTTAGTATTCTCAGCCGCCCCTCGCTCCACGGTTGGGCGGGGGCCTGGTGCAGGCCAGGTATGGTGTCGGCGCCGTACTCGGTGATGATGATTGGCTTGTTCTCGCTGGCCCAGCCTTCCAGCTCCTCGCGCCAGTGACGCTCGGCCGTGGCGAGGTCACCGGTGTCGACATACCAGCCGTAGTAACGGTTGAGGAGAAGGACGTCGGAGTACTGCGAAACCCGGCACGCCCCGTACGGGGCGAGCATGACGTTGACAAAGCTCACCGGGCGGGTGAGGTCAGCGTCACGGGCGACGTCGAAGAGGGGGCGGAAGTAGTTTTCTGCCGCCTCGGTCTCGGACGTCTCGGACTCGGGCTCGTTGGCGATGGACCAGATGATGACGCTGGGGTGGTTCTTGTCCCGGGCGATGAGGTCGCGGATGACCTGGGTGTGAACCTTCTGGGTCTCGTCGTTGATGGTCTCCTCGGAGAAGGTGGTGTAGCCCTGGGCGCCAAAAATGCCGCCTCCCAAGCCCATGTTCATGCCCACTGCGGGAGTCTCGTCGATGATGAGCAATCCGTGACGATCAGCGTAGTCAAGGACGTGTTCGGAGTAAGGGTAGTGGGAGGTGCGCAGGGAGTTTGCGCCAATCTATTCAAGGTATGCGGCGTCGCGCAGCATGAGGGCGTCGTTGTGGGCTTTTCCGATGGTCTGGTGATCCTCGTGCATGCCGAATCCGGTCAGGTGGACCGGTTCTCCGTTGACGAGGAGGCGATTTCCGTCGACGCGGACCGTGCGCACGCCAATAGCCTGACGGTAGGAATCGACGACACGCTCCCCGTTGAGCAGGGAGATTTCGGCCTCGTAGAGGTAGCCCTGACCCGGCTGCCAGAGGTGGACCGAGGGGATGCTGGTTGTCGCGGAGGCGCCGATCCCATTGGCAACCTCATTGCCCTCGGCGTCGAAAATCGTCACCTGGGTCGTCAGGGAGTCAGAATTCCGCGCGGTTGTCGAGTGATCGGTGATTCTCAGGAGCGTGTCCATGGTGTGTCTCCGTGATGGTGGGATCAGGCGTTGTGCTCAGCTTGGGCCTCGTGGCGGCGGGCCAGCTCGTCGGCATTGGCGATGACCTTGGCGCGGGTGAGCGGGTAGCCCAGCAGGAGGAGGGCAGCGCCGAGGCAGCAGATCGTCGGGATGGCGGTGGCGAGAGTGTACAGGTTATTGACGACCGACTCAGACTGAACCGTGCCGCCCTGCGAGGAGGACTGGTAGCCGACCATCGTCAGCATGACACCACCAATACCACCGGCGATGGCCTGAGCGAGCTTGCGGGCGAAGGAGTTGACGCCATAGATGACGCCGTCCTCGCGCTCCCCCGACATGACCTCCTGAGCGTCGATGACATCGGTGATGAAGGCCCACACCATGAGGTTGAACACACCGGCACCCAGCGACCCGAAGAACAGGCCGACGAGGAAGACCCAGGGGCTGTGGGTGTGGATGATGAGCATGGTGCCGTACACGGCCGCGCCGAAGAACAAGGCCACCGTCGCGGATTCTTTCCGACCGAATTTCCGCACCAGGGCTTGGGCGAAAGGCGCAACGAGGATGACTCGTGAAATTGAAGACCAGAGCGATCGACATTGCTGTCTTGTTCTGGAAGTAATCATTGAACAGGTAGGTCAGGGTGACGCCGGAAAGATTCTGGTTGATGACGACAATAATATCGATGATGACCAGCATGACGCGGGCCTTGTTATGGGCCATCTCGGAGAACATCTTTCCCAGCGGAACACGCTCGGTCTTGTCGATGCGAATGCGCTCCACGGTGAGCATCGTCAGAGCGACGTAGCAGAACAGACCGAGGATGGCGAAGACCGCAGCGCCCATGAAGAATCGGTGCGGATTGATCTGATGGGAGTTGTTGCCGTACATGATGAGCGGCACGACATAGCTGACGATAGCGGTGCCGGAAGCCGATCCGATGCTACGGGCGGTGGACAGCGAGGTCTTGTTGCGCGGCTTGCCCGAGATGGCCGAAGCCATCGATCCATAAGGGATGTTGACGAAGGAGTAGAAGATGCCCCAAGCCAGGTAGGTGACGAAGGCATAGATGACGCGCGTCGTCATGGGGAGGTGTCCGGCAGCTGGGAGAAAGAGCAGAATGGCGGAGGCGGCGAGTGGGAACTTCATCCGCATGACCCACGGGGTGAACCGTCCGCGCTTGGTCATCTTGGCATTGTCAATGAGGCGGCCGACCATGATGTCGACGAAGGCGTCGACCAGTCGGGCGGACATGAACAGCGCGCCCACCAAGGCGGCTTTGAGGCCGAACACATTGGTGTAGAAGATCATGAGGAACGAATTCACCAGGTTGAAGGTGAAATTGTTTCCTACGTCGCCGAGCGCGTAACCGATCATGTCGCGAATATCGAAATCGCGAGCGTTAACCGCCTTAGCCTTCTGGCTCTTCGTCGTAGTGGTCGACATTGACAACCCTCTGTGTTTTCGGGGCTGCGACGATCATCGTCACAGCATTTGTGGACAGGCAACATCGCCTTGTTTAGAGAGTCGCACTGTGGCGCTGAGAACCGCGATCCTTTGCCACGGTTTGCACCCTGTGCATCTCGGGCATGAGACACTCCGGCCAGCGGTAGAGTCAGAGCATGGGGGTAGGCGAGGGGTCCACCACACCGGTTACCATCAGCGACGTCGCACGGGCTGCCGGTGTTGCTCCGTCCACTTCCCGGGCGTTTTCTCGTCCGGGACGGGTGAGCGTCAAGACGTCGGAACGGATCTTTCAGGTCGCCCGGGAGCTCGGTTATCGTCAGGACGAGGTGCCCAGAGTATCGGCGAGTCGAACCCATCATCTCGTGGCTGCGTGCGTTGCTGACGCCATGAACCCGGTGTTCGGTGCCACCGTCAAGGGGATTTTCGCCGGCACCCGTAAGCGGGGCTACATGGTCGTCCTCATCGACTCCAACGAGTCCTCCGAGATCGAGTCCGAGACCACGAAGCGATCCCTGGCCACCGTTGATGGTTTCATTTTTGCCGGCTCACGTATGTCTGACGCCGGTTTACGGCACCTGGCCGGGATGAAACCGGTGATTACCGTCAATCGCAAGGTGCCAGGGGTGTCGTCGGTGACGCCGGCTGCTGACGAAGGACTTGGAGACGCGCTTTCCCATCTCGTGGCCGATGGACGCTTCACGGTGACCTACCTCGCAGGACCCACGGCATCGTGGCAATCCGGAGTGAGATGGCGCAGCTTGCTCGACGGGGCGCGGCGAAACGGACAAGTGACGGTGCATCAACTCGCCTGCCCGACACCCACCATCAGGGGTGGCATCGAGGCCTTCGACATGTGGAAGGACCACCCAACCTCGGCCGTCATCGCCTACAACGACCTCATTGCCATCGGATTCATGAGGCGAGCGATGGCTTGTGGGGTGAAGGTTCCTGAGGACGTGGCCGTCACCGGGTTCGACGACATTCCGTTCTCGGCGTTGGTCTCACCAGCCCTGTCAACGATTCGCGTCAACCAGTTCCAGATGGGCATGGTCGCCGTCAATCGTCTCCTCGACATGGTGGAGAGGCCGAGCCGGCATGAGCGTCAGGCCCCCAGCGAGGACATCGTCCCGGTGTCCTTCATGGCGCGTGAATCTGGCTGACGAAGTGGGGCAAGTGACGGCAACTCGTTCCAGGAAATGTCGTCACGGGGCACAGTGAGTGGCATGTCAACGCCGACTCTTACCCTTTCCGAGGATCGCCTGCTGCCCCGCGAGTCCTCTGCCCTGGCCGCTGCGCGCGAAATCTACCGATCCACGAAGGATCTGCCCATCATTTCTCCCCATGGACACGTTCCGGTGTCATGGATCGCTGATGACCTGGCCTTCTCCGACCCGACGAGCCTGCTCATCACCCCCGACCATTACGTGAATCGCCTGCTGCATGCCAATGGTGTCGATCTCGAGGACCTTGGTGTCGGTCGAGAGTCGATGAGTGAGGAGGACAACCGGAAGGCCTTCCGAATCCTCTGCGAACACTGGCGCGACTTTGCAGGTACTGCAATGCGTTACTGGTTGGTTGACCAGCTCGTCGGCATTTTTGGTGTCACCGAGCGCCCCAGCGTCGAGACCGCTGATCACATCTATGACGCCATCGCTGAGCACATCGCTCAGCCCGACTTCCGCCCCCGAGCCCTGATGGACTCCTTCGACATTGCCTTCATCGCAACCATCGACGACCCATGCGATGACCTTGACGGCCACGCGCGGTTGGCTACGGATGAGACCTTCACCCGTCGTGTTGCTCCCACCTTCCGCCCCGACAAGTACCTGGAACCGGCGGCCGAGGGCTGGACGAACCTCCTCGCGAAGCTGTCCGAGGTGAGCGGCTACGACGCGACCACCCTCGACGGGTTCACCGCCGCCATGGAGACTCGTCGTGCCTACTTCAAGGATCACGGAGCGGTCTCCAGTGACCACAGCCACCGTGATCTCGGCACCGTCATCCTTGGCCACGATCGTGCAGCGGCGATTTTTGCCGACTCGGTTGCGGGGCAGGCCACTGTTGAGGAGATGACCTTGCTGCGTCGGCATCTCTTCACTGATCAGGCAAGGATGGCCAGTGAGGACGGCCTGACGATGACCGTCCATCCGGCGGTGCACCGCAACCATGACACGTCCGCCTTCCGCCGTTTCGGGGCCGACATCGGCTCTGATGTCCCGATTGCTCTGGAAGCCGTCGACTCCCTGCACCCGTTGCTCGACAAATTTGGGAACACTGACCTCAAGCTGGTCATCTTCACGATCGACGAGACCCTTTACTCGCGGGAAATCGCTCCGCTGGCCGGTTGGTACCGCAGCCTCTACATAGGAGTGCCCTGGTGGTTCATCGACGCCCCCGAGTCGGTGATGAGGTTCAAGCACGCCATCACGGAGATGGCTGGGTTCAGCAGGGTGAGCGGCATGATCGACGACACTCGCGCCTTCTGCTCGATTCCTGCACGCTACGACATGAGCCGGCGTCTGGATGCCGCCCATCTCGCCGAACTGGTGGTTTCAGGCAGGCTCGACCTGGACGAGGCGGTTGAGATTGCTCACCGACTCGTCGTGGAGCAGCCCGCCCACGTCTTCGGGCTCTGATCCGGAGGACATGTCATGAAACTCGGTCTCGATTCTCTGCGTGGTTCCGTACTGACGGATGCCGGCATCAGCGTTCCCACCTTCGATGTCGAACGAATGCGTAGTCAGGCCCATGATCATCCGCGCTGGATGCATATTGGTCCCGGAAACCTGTTCCGCGTCCACATCGCTCGACTGGCTCAACACGTCATGAATTCGGGAGCGGAACAGTGCGGCGTCGCTGTCGTTGCGCAGCGGAGTCCGCAGCGCCTCGATCGTGGCCTTGGCGACCATGACCTGCTGACCCTGGGAGTCACTTCCCATGCTGATGGCCACACTGACTTCGGAGCCATCGCCTCCATCAGCGAAGGACTGGCCTACCGACGTACTGACGATTTCCGTCGCATCACCGGGATCGCATGTGCTGACTCCCTGCAGCTGATCACCCTGACGATCACGGAGAAGGGCTACCAGCTCACCGGGTACGACGGTTCCTTCCAGGACGCCGTCGTCGAGGATCTGGGCCGCAACCCCATGACCGATGCGATGTCGACGACGATGGCCCTTGTCGCCGCCCTGCTGGTGCAGCGTTCGCACGCCGGCCACTCCGGTTGCGCTGGTCTCCTGTGACAATTTCTCCCACAACGGAGACAAGCTCCGCACCTCAGTGCTGACGATCGCCGAGGAGTGGGAGAAGAGGGGAACCATCGACCACGAGGTCGTCGAATGGATCGCGGAGAAGGTCGCCTTCCCGATTTCGGTCATCGACAAGATCACTCCTGCCCCCTCGCAGAAGGTTGCCGACCAACTCGCCTCGATGGGGTTCGAGGACATGTCGATTGACCCCGACGCCGGGGTGGCGGGATTCGTCAACACCGAGTCGGCCGAATACCTCGTCATTGAGGATTGTTTCCCGAATGGGCGCCCGGAGCTGGAGAAGGCCGGAGTCCACTTCACCGACCGCGACACGTGCGACCGATTTGAGCGGATGAAGGTGACGACCTGCCTCAACCCGCTGCACACTGCTCTGGCCGTCACCGGCGTGCTGCTGCGCAAGCCCACCATCGATGAGGCCATCAAGGATCCCGGTCTCGCTGGCCTGGTGCACCGTCTGGGATGGCAGGAGGGGCTACCGGTCGTCAGTGACCCCGGAATTGTCGATCCCAAGGAATTCCTCCGGGAGGTTGAGGAGGAACGCTTCCCAAACGCATTCCTGGGCGATACACCAAGTCGAATTGCGACTGATTCCTCACAGAAGATTCCGATCCGTTTCGGCGAGACCATCAAGTCCTATCTCGCCGATGATTCCCTGGACGTCGCGTCGCTACGGGCGATCCCCTTCATCCTTGCCGCTTGGTGCCGATACCTCATGGGCATCGCCGATGACGGCCGGCCGGTCGAGCTTTCCCCCGATCCTCTGCTTGATGATCTGAAACCCGTTGTGGCAGGGGTTCATCTGGGTGACGAGGATCCCAAGGTCATCACCCCCATCCTGCGCCGCGCCGACATCTTCGGTGTGGACCTGACGACGACGCCACTGGCGGAGCTCGTTGAACAATTCTTCATTCGTCTGACGGCTGATCCGGGTGCCGTCAGGGCGGTTCTGGACAAGGAGTTTGCACAATCATGAAGATGACATTTCGGTGGTACGGTCCGGAAACCGATCCCATCACCCTGCAAAATATCCGTCAAATTCCCGGAACCAGCGGAATCATGGGGGCAATGGATTGGATTCCGGTCGGAGAGGTGTGGTCAGAGGAGGAGATTTCCTCCTACGTCCAGAAGGTCAATGAGGCCGGCCTGGAGTGCGAGGTCATCGAGTCGGTGAACGTCCATGAGGACATCAAGCTCGGCAAGTCGTCTCGTGACACCTACATCGCCAATTACTGCAAGACCCTGGAGAATCTCGCAGCTCATGGGATCAAGGTGGTCGTCTACAACTTCATGCCGGTGTTCGACTGGCTGCGCACCGAGCTCTTCCACCGCAACGAGGACGGGTCGACCTGCCTGTACTACGACCACGAGGAGCTCGAGGGTCTGACTTCTCAGGATATCGTCAAGGCCACCCTGGATTCGTCGGCCTTTCCGCTGCCCGGTTGGGAGCCTGAGCGACTGGCCGACCTCGACGAGGTGATGGCCCAGTACGCCGACATGACTCCGGACCAGCTGCGCGACAACTATCGCTACTTCTTGGAGGGAATTGCTCCGACCTGTGAAAAGGTCGGTATCCGGATGGCTATCCACCCCGATGATCCCGCCTGGGACATCTTCGGAATTCCACGCGTCGTTCACAGCGATTCAGATTTACAGAAGGTTGTCGATCTCGTTGATTCCCCGGCGAACTCGCTGTGTGTGTGCAGGGTCACTGGGGTCAAATCAAGACAATGATGTTCCTGCCATTTTCACGAAGTACGGAGACATGGGACGAATTGCTGCGGCTCATGTCCGCAACGTGAAGTTCCTGGGACACAAGAAATTCAAGGAAGCGGCACATCTCTCCAGCGATGGATCCCTGGACATGTACGCCATCATGAAGGCCATTCACGATCACTGCTCGGACGTCTACATTCGTCCGGACCACGGTCGGATGATCTGGGGAGAGATGGGCCGACCGGGATACCCGCTGTACGACCGCGCTCTCGGAATCCCCTATCTCAATGGCTTGTGGGAGGCCATCGAAAAGGCGTCCGCTAGCTGATTCGGCCGATCACTGGAGATGACTGGACCAGTCCTCGGCGGTTGTGTCGCACTCGTGGCATGCAGGCTGTTGATGAAGCCAGGTTTGGTCGTTCTGTGCGGTGGAGTCGTGATCGTTTCGGAATGTCTATTCATTGGGAAGAATATACTTTTTCGGTGCGTGATGAATGGGTGAGGTCGGTCGAGAGGATGATCGCCAGGGATTTATCAATACGCTATTCTCACTGCCACACATCATGATGGATATGCGTTGTTCGAGTCTGTATCTTCGCTACACGACGGCCAAGATATTAGGTTGAGACTTCGTTGCTGAGTTTCTCGTAGCCGTTCGGAACCGTGGGACCTGGGTGGGCTTGTACTTCTCCCTAAGTGACTGGTCACGACCGAACTTCCTGCACCATGACGACCGTCATCACCCGATGCGGGGCGTCGCCCCTGATCATGTGCCAGATCTCGAGTCCTATCGGCAATTTTTGCATGGTCAGGTGAGGGAATTCCGGTTACGGACCGCTCGACGTCCTCTGGTTCGACTTCTCCTCCTCGGGGACGGGTCCGTAGCAGTGGGGTGCTGACGATCCCATTCGGATCGTCCGTGAGTTGCAGCCTGACGCGATCGTGGTCAACTGCCAATTTCTGCGCTTGAGAACAGCATGCGACTATCTCGCAGATAGGATTCTTGCGAGCTGGACATGTTGGGAGGCGATGGGTGATGGCCGGCAGTGGGACCACGACTCTCAAGGGCCAGAACGGGCCGCGGGCACGTCAGCTTGCGATTGCCGAGGCGGTCGTTCGAGCGGGGTCGGTTACCGTCGAGGACCTCGTCGAGGCCACCGGTGTATCTGCCATGACGGTTTATCGCGACCTTGCGACCCTCGAAGCCAGTGGAGTGCTGCAGCGCCACCGCGGCCGGGTGGTTGCGGTTGCCAACGGTTTGCACGAGGCGGACGCCACATTTCGGCTGGAGCAGAGTTCGACGGACAAGCAGGCGGTAGCCGACCTTGCCGGCGATCTCATTGGCCCAGGATGCTCGATCATGCTCGACGACTCGACGTCGGGAGTGTGGCTGCTGCGGTCCCTCGGAGACCACTCACCACTGACGGTTGTTACCAATTCCCTCTTGGTGGCCGACGAGGTCATTGCCAATGGCTCGGACAAGCTCGTCGTCTCAGGTGGCGAGTACCAGTCCTGGGCGAAGTCGTTGATGGGCCCCGCGGCGGTTCGGATGATCCGTTCCATGCACGCGGATCTGTGCTTTCTGTCCGCTTCGGGGATCTTCGAGGCCGGCTGTTATCACCCGTACCAGGAGGTCGTCGAGGTCAAACGGGCCATGCTCGAGTCAGCCGAGAAGCGGGTCCTGCTGCTCGACCACACCAAGTTCGGACGACGCGCGCTGTTCAAATTTGCCGATCTGACGGAATTTGATCACGTCGTCGTCGATGCCCACACCCCACACGGGATTCTTGACCAGCTGCGCGATCTTGGCGTCCACCTCATGGTCGTGGGGGATGATTCGTCAGGGTCCTGACGACGATCGTTTCCGCTTCGCGCCCCCGCGCCGATCACACACCGCACCGTTCACACACCGCACCGCTTCGACGGGGTTTTCACACGCGTGGTGTGAATCTGTCCGTGCCTCTCCGCACCCATTCACCAGAAGTCATGGTGATTCTGTCCGCTACGGACACTTTTGATCGCTGACGTCCCGTTCACACCCGAATGACCGCGCCCGACTGTGGCGAAATCCACACTGAAGGCCCTTACTTTTCACATCAACAGTGTTAATATAAACACTATGAGTCGTTGCTTCTCGCATTCGCGAGTGAGACTCCCCAACGCACGGCAACGAAGCATGGAGGGATCATGGGACTGAGAATTGTCGTCGCCGCAGATCCGGCGGCAGTGCAGTACAAGGACGCCATCAAGGCCGATCTCGAGGCTGATGCGCGAGTCGACGAGGTGATCGACGTCGGCGTCCAGGAGGGTGATGACACCCTGTACCCGCACATCGGCGTCAAGGGAGCCCACGTCATCAAGGATGGCAAGGCCGATCGAGGCATTTTCCTCTGCGGCACCGGAATGGGCATGGCCATCACCGCCAACAAGGTGCCGGGCATCCGAGCCTGCACCGCCCACGACTCCTTCTCCGTGGAGCGCCTCATCATGTCCAACGACGCCCAGGTCCTGTGTCTGGGACAGCGCGTCATCGGGCTCGAGCTCGCCCGTCGTCTGGCCCGCGAGTTCATTGGGTACACCTTCGACCCGAGCTCTCACTCCAAGACCAACGTCGATCTCATCAACGCCTACGAATCAGGCGACATCGCCGGGGAGACTGCCCCGGGCAGCTGCTGCTGACACCGGTGTGGCGCGGGCGCCGATGACCGCGCCACCCACTTCACACCTCACATCTGAGCCACCCTATCCCCTGGGGGACGACCTCCAGGACGCCCAGAAAGACCGTGTGCAGCACCGTCGTTGCCCACGGACATCCGATCGCGGGTAGATCCCGCCCTCATGAAGGAACACCGATGTTCACCACCTCTGTTGGAGTCTTCATCTTCGGGCTCCTCGCCGCCATCGCCGGCGGCGCTGTCGGAGCTGCCATTGGCGGCAACTATGCCTTCGTCCTCACCGGCTTCTGCGTGCTGGCCTCCTGGGGAGTCTTTGCCGCAACCGGAAACACCTTCGGCTTGGACTACCTGGCCTTCGGTCCCTTCATGGGACCGCACATCGCCTTCGCCGGCGGCGTCGCGGGAGCCATTTACGCCCGCTACCGTGGCCGTCTCGATGACGGCAAGGACGTCAACACCCCGCTGGCCGGCATCGGCCGCCCTGACATCCTCCTGATCGGTGCCCTCTTCGGCGTTTTTGGATACCTGTGCCAGATTGGCATCTCCAACATCCCGTGGTTCGGCAAGCACACCGACTCCGTTGCCCTGACGGTGCTGATCTCCGGTCTGCTCGCCCGCCTCGCCTTCGGCGGTCTCCCCGGAAAGGGTCTGTTCCATGGCTCCCTGCACAACCCGGAGCTCTTCCATGAAGACGCCACCACCTTCCCGGCCAAGATCAAGCCGGGTCCCAATGGACGGTGGCTGGAGTGGCAGGAGAAGCCCAGCCAGCTGCTGACGATCGGTTCCCTCTTCGGCATCTTCGCCGGTGGAGCCTCGCTCTTCCTGGCCGCCAACGTCGGCGCCCGCCTCACCGAGATGGGCTTCGACAACAACCTGGCCGCCCTCAACGCCAACAGCTTCTGCTTCGGAATCTCGGCCGTCATCATCCTGTTCCTCATCACCAACCGGAACATGCCGGTCCAGCATCACGTGACAAACATCGCCGGCCTGGCCGCAGTGCAGTTCTTCCCGCTGCTGATGGGCAAGAGCATTGGCACCTATACCTGGACGGCCACTTCGACGTGGGATTCCCACACCTGGGGAATGGCGGCGGTCGCCCTGCTCATCGCCGCGATCTTCGGCATCTTCGCCGCTGGTCTCGGTGAGTTCTGCGCACGGCTTTGGTACGACCGCGGCACCAGCCACATCGACCCGCCTGCTGCTGCCATCTGGCTGAGCAACACCGTGGTCGTCACACTGGTTGCCCTGTTCGCCTGATCTGACCCAAGGAAGTAGCAAGTATGAATGACGTCATCGACGCACCAACCGCATTCGCCAATGCCTATGTCTTCGATATGGACGGCACCATCTACCTCGGCGACCACCTCCTGCCCGGTGCCCGCCGCATGATTGAGGAGCTGCGTCGTCGCGAGATTCCCGTGAGGTTCCTGTCGAACAACCCGACGAAGGATCCGAGTCAGTACGTCGACAAGCTCGAGAAGCTGGGCCTGCCGACCGCTATCGAGGACATCTCCAACACGGTCGTGACGACGACGCGCTGGCTGGTCAACAACCACCCGGACGCCAAGGTCTTCGCCATCGCGGAGGAGCCCCTCAAGCGGAGCTTGCAGGAGGCCGGTGTCGAGCTGTGCGAGGATCCCGAGAAGATCGACATCGTCATCGCCTCGTACGATCGCACCTTCGATTACCGCAAGCTGCAGATAGCCTTCGACGCCATCTGGTTCCACAAGCGCGCCTTCCTAGTCCAGACCAATCCGGACCGGTTCTGCCCCTTCCCGGGCGGCCGCGGCGAGCCCGATTGCGCTGCCATCACAGCAGCCATCGAGGCGTGTACCGGACAGCAGTGCAAGGTCAGCCTGGGGAAACCATCCCCGGTCATGCTCACCGAGGCGCTGTCCGGGCTTGACGTCGATCCGTCGGATTGCGTCATGGTCGGTGACCGACTGCAGACCGACATCCAGATGGCCCTCGACACCGGCATGAAATCAGCCTGCGTGCTGACCGGTGAGGCCACCGCGGATGACGTCGCAGCATTGGATGCCGAGCACCGTCCGACCTGGACCCTGGATCGCATTGACCGGCTGATCCCTGCCTCGGCATGGCAGGAGCTCGGCTGGACCGAAGACAACGACTGACACGACGACGGGGCTGCGAGCATCGCGGCCGCAGCCCCTCAAGACACACTCACAGGAGACAACGATGTTGAACAACGGCCCTTACCTCTTGGGCATTGACTACGGCACCGAGTCGTGCCGAGTGGCAATTTTCGACCTCGAAGGACGTCCGCTGACCTTCGCAGCGACCCCGTACAAGACTACCCACCCCCGTCCGGGCTGGGCCGAGCAGGATCCCGAGGAGTGGTGGAAGGCCCTTCAGGCGTCCTGTCATCGTGCCATCGCGGCTGCCGGGATCTCCCCGGCTGCCATCGCCGGTATCTCCTACGACGCCACGACGCTGACGATGGTTGCCATGGACGAGCGTGGCAACGAACTGCGTCCGGCCATCATGTGGATGGACGTCCGCGCCACGGAGCAGGCCGCTCGCGCGGAGGGATCTGACTCGGTCGCCCGCCTCTACAACGGCGCCGGGACCTCCCCGGCAACCGCCGAGTGGTATCCCTTCAAGGCCGCCTGGCTGCGTGAGCACGAGCCGGAGACCTATCGTAGGACCGCTCACCTCGTCGACGCACCGGACTGGGTGACCTACAAACTCACCGGCGAGTGGACGACCAACATCAACTCCGCCGCCATCCGGATGTACTACAACCGCGACAAGGGCGGCTGGCCGGAGGACTTCTACGAGACCATCGGCTGTGGTGACGTTTTTGACAAGATCCCGGAGCGGGTCCTCGATCTCGGCACCCCGGTCGGCACCCTCGGCACAATTCCTGCTCAGCTGCTCGGTCTGCGTCCGGGAATTCCGGTCGCTCAGGGTCTGGCTGATGCATGGGCCGGCCAGATTGGACTGGGCGTGCTGTCCCCGGGTTCGATGGCTCTCATCACCGGTTCCTCGCACGTGTTGACCGGCCAGTCCGACACCGAGATCCACGGCCAGGGATTCTTCGGCGCGTACACCGACGGCGTCATGCCCGGCCAGTACACCGTCGAGGGCAGCCAGGTCTCGACCGGTTCGGTGCTCAAGTGGTTCAAGGACAACTTCGCCGCCGACTACACCGCTGCCGCAGAGAAGATCGGTCTCAACCCCTACGACGTCCTCAATGAGCAGTCCCGGAACATCCGTCCCGGATCCGACGGCCTCATCATCAACGAGTACTTCCAGGGCAACCGCACCCCGTACACCGATTCGAAGGCTCGCGGTATCATCTGGGGACTTTCCCTCATGCACACCCCGGCGCACTTCTACCACGCCATTCAGGAGTCGGTCTGCTACGGCACGGCCCACAACCTGCGCGCCATGAAGGCTGCCGGTTTCGAGGTCGACCGCATGGTCGCCTGTGGCGGTGCCACCAAGAGTCGCGACTGGATGCAGATGCACGCTGACGTCGCAGGCGTCCCGATCGCACTGACCGAGGTTGGCGACGCCGTCGTGCTCGGTACCTGCATGGTCGCCGCCGTCGGTGCTGGCCTGTTCAAGGACCTGCCCGAGGCTGCCAAGCAGATGGTTCACGAGATTGACGTCATCGAGCCCGACCAGGAGCGTCACGAGGAGTACCAGTACTACGTGGACAAGTACTGCGACACCTACCCGCAACTGCGCCCCATGATTCATGACATGGTCGATCACGAGGCCGACAAGAACTGACGATCACACCGATCAGAGGAGAAGTAATGTCCGAATTGATTGACAAGGCATTGGCCGATTGCGACGACACTGACGTCGTGATCATGGGTCACGACGTGCTTGATGAAACCGGGCGCGTGTTCAAGGAACTGTTCGGTGGCGCGAAGGCGATCATCATTGCCGACGAGAACACCTGGGCCGTTGCCGGTGAGCAGACCAAGGCGTCCTTCGAGACACACGGGGTCGAGACCGTCGAGCCGATGATCTTCCCGGGACGTCCCACCGTCTACGCCTGCTACGAGAACATCGAGAAGATCCGTGACCACATCCGTGACCTCGACGGGGTGATTGCCTGTTCCATCGGTTCGGGCACCCTCAATGACCTCACCAAGCGAGCCAGTGACGAGCTGGGGCGGCGCTACATGAACGTCTGCACGGCCGCATCGATGGATGGATATGCTGCCTTCGGCGCCTCCATCACCGAGAACGGTTTCAAACACACCATGAGTTGTCGCGCCCCCCAGGCCCTCATTGCCGATCTGCCGATGATGGCTGGTGCGCCCCAGCGCTGCACCGCCACCGGACTGGGTGACCTCATCGAGAAGATCCCGGCCGGAGCTGACTGGATCGTCGCTGACGAGCTGGGTGTCGAGCCGATTGACCAAGAGGTGTGGGATCTCGTCCAGGGTCCGCTGGCCAGCGCGATCAGTGACCCGGAGGGCCTTGCGAATGGAAAGCCGGAGGCATTCAACGGTCTCGTCGAGGGTCTTGTGATGTCCGGTTTGGCGATGCAGAAGTACCGCATCTCGTCTCGTCCCGCGTCTGGTGCCGGCCACCAGTTCTCCCATGTGTGGGAGATGGAGCATCTCGGTATGGATCAAGAACCCCCGTTGACTCACGGGTTCAAGGTGGGCCTGGGAACCATCTCGGTGCTGGCCCTGTGGGAGAAGGTGTTGGAGCATGACTTCACGACTCTTGACGTCGACACCGCCGTCGCCAAGTGGCCCACGGCCGAGGAGATGGAGGCCAAGGTTCGCGCCAACTTCACCGGCGACATGCTGGAGCCGGCCGTCAAGCAGACGATGGACAAGTACCTCGACGCGGATGCCCTGCGCGAGCGTCTGGAGGTCGTGAGGTCGAAGTGGCCGACCATCCAGGAGCGCTGCCGCGCTCAGGTGATGCCTGCGGCCCACGTGGAGAAGATCATTCAGGCCGTTGGCGGCATCTACCATCCAGCCCAGATCGGCTTGACCCGGGAGCGCTTCCACGACACCTACTACCGGTGCCAGATGATCAGGTCGCGGTACACCCTGCTCGACCTGCTGGTGGAGACAGGGACCATCAGCGACTTCGTTGAGCCGCTGTTCGAGGCTGACGGATTCTGGGGTCAGCGCCCCTGGCCGCAGGACTGACAAGGTCCGTCAGAACTGACACATAGACCGTCGTGGGGCGCGGGCCGGCTTACTCGCCCCGGCCTCACCCCACGACTGCATCGAGGAGAGGGTCATGGCCGACAAGTTCGTGGTGGGACTGGATTTTGGCACTCTGTCGGGACGTGCTGTCATCGTCAGAGTTGGCGACGGTACCGAAATGGGCACTGCTGTCCACGAATATGCCCATGGAGTCATGGATCGGGTGTTCAGCGCGGCGGACGGTCAAAAGTTGCCGCCAGACTTCGCCCTGCAGGATCCCAGCGACTACATCGAGGCGCTGACGACAATTGTTCCCGGAGCGATCGCCGATGCCGGCGTCGACGCCGACGACATCATTGGCATCGGGGTGGACTTCACGTCTTCGACCGTCATTGCTGCGAAATCTGACGGCACACCGATGTGTCAGCTGCCCGAATTCGCCAACAACCCCCATGCTTGGGTGAAATTGTGGAAGCACCACGGTGCTCAGGACCAGGCGGATCGCATCGTCAAGCTGGCCCAGGTTCGACGCGAGCCGTGGTTGGCGCGCTACGGGGGAATTTTGTCCCCCGAAATGCTGCTGCCGAAGGTGCTCGAGACCCTGGAGCGGGCGCCCGAGGTCTATCAGGCCACCGACGTCTTCTGCGACGCCGTTGACTGGATCACCTGGCAACTCACCGAGGTTCTCACCTTCGCCCAGGGCGACTCCGGGTACAAGCGGACGTACCAAGACGGCAAGTACCCATCGAAAGAGTTCCTGGCGAACCTCAACCCGCACTTCGCTGACGTTTTTGAAACCCGCATGAACGCGCCGGTCGTCCCCCTAGGAGCACGGGTAGGTGGCTTGACGTCGAAATTTGCCGAGCAGCTCGGTCTGCCGGCAGGAATTGCGGTGGCCAGCGGGAACATTGACGCTCATGTCACTGCTGCGGCTGTGCAGGCTGTCGAAAACGGTCAGATGACCGCGATCATGGGAACATCGGCGTGCTACATCGTGTCGGATTCCCAATGCCGAGAGGTGCCGGGAGTTTTCGGCATCGTCGACGGCGGGATCATCGAGGGATCGTGGGCGTACGAGGCCGGTCAAACCGCCTTCGGTGACATTTTCGCCTGGTTCGTCGAGAACTGCGTGCCCGCCTCCTACACCGAGGAGGCACAGCGTCGCGGCATCACCATCCACGACCTGCTGACCGAGAAGTGCGCTGACCAAGAGGTGGGTGAGCACGGTCTCATCGCCCTTGACTGGCACAACGGCAACCGGTCAGTTTTGGCTGACTCCAAGCTGTCCGGCACGATCCTTGGCCAAACCCTCACCACCACCCCGGAAGACCAGTACCGCGCCCTCCTGGAAGCGGCTGTCTTCGGCGCTCGCACGATCATCGAATCGTTCCGCAACGCCGGAATCGAGATCAACGAGATGGTCGTTGCCGGAGGCCTCACCAAGAACCACTTCCTCATGCAGCTGATGAGCGATATTTGTCGGGTGCCGCTGTCCGTGGGCGCTACAGAGCAGCCAGGGTCACGTGGCTCGGCAGTTTTCGGCGCGGTCGCCGCCGGCGCGTACCCCGATGTGCGTGCAGCGTCCCAAGCCATGGGAGGCAAGCTTGAGGGGGTCTACCAGGTAGATGAGGAGCGAGCCGTTCAATATGACGCCTTGTACGCCGAATACGCTCGTCTTCACGACTACTTCGGCCGCGGCGGAAACCAGGTCATGCGCCGGCTCAAGGAGATCCGACGCCAAGCACGTTTGCGGGCCCGGGAGGTCAAGAGAGGGTGACGAAGGAAGGCATCCTTGCACATTTGTGACATCGACACCCCCACAAGTGCATGGCGATGGGGTTGCGAATAGGATTCCCAGTGAGGACCTGAGCCCCCACCCATCGCCATGACGAGCGACAACACATCACACAGATCAGGCCAACAAGCCAATACGAGAGGAACATCGTGGCAACCGAACTGACGTGGACCGACACCGACAGGCTCGCTGTCGACACCGCACGAGTGCTGGCGGCCGACGCCGTCGAGAAGACCGGTAACGGGCACCCCGGCACCGCCATCTCCCTGGCCCCGCTGGGCTACCTGCTCTACCACAAGGTCATGGCCGTCGACCCGGCCGACCCGAACTGGCTCGGCCGTGACCGCTTCATCATGTCCGCAGGACACTCCTCGCTGACCCAGTACACCCAGCTCTACCTGGCCGGTCTGGGCCTCGAGCTGTCCGATCTGGAGTCCCTGCGTACCTGGGGATCCCTGACTCCTGGCCACCCCGAGTACGGCCTCACGAAATTCGTCGAGACCACCACTGGCCCGCTCGGTGCTGGCGTTGCCAACGCCGTCGGCATGGCGATGGCAGCTCGCCGTGAGCGTGGCCTCCTCGACCCGGACGCCGCTCCCGGAACCAGCCCCTTCGACCACTACGTCTACGCCATTGCCGGTGATGGCTGCATGCAGGAGGGCATCGCTTCCGAGGCGTCGTCCCTGGCTGGGACCCAGGAACTGGGCAACCTCATCCTGTTCTACGACGACAACCGGATCACCATCGAGGGCGACACCACCATCGCCTTCTCCGAGGACGTCGAGGCTCGTTACGAGGCTTACGGCTGGCACGTCCAGCACGTCGACTTCACCAACGGGGGCACCACCTACGAGGAGAACGTCGAGGCCCTCATGGAGGCCATCGACAACGCGAAGGCCGTCACCGACAAGCCGTCCTTCATCCGTCTGACCACCGTCATCGGCTGGCCGATCCCGGTGCTCGCCGGCCTGGCCCAGGTGCATGGTGCGAAGATCGGCACCGAGGGCGTCAGCGCCCTCAAGGAGAAGCTCGGTTTCGAGGACACCCCCTTCGCCATTGACGTCGAGATGGTCCAGAAGGTGCGTTCCGCCTTCGCCGAGCGCGGCAAGGGTCTGCGCGAGGCATGGGACAAGAAGTTCGTCGCTTGGCACGACGCCAACCCTGACGGCGCCGACCTCCTTGAGCGGATGCTTGCCCACAAGCTGCCCGACGATCTCGAGATCCCGACCTTCGAGCCCGGCAAGATGAGCACCCGCAAGGCCTCCGGAGCCGTCCTGAGCGCTCTCGGTCCTCAGCTTCCCGAGCTGTGGGGCGGATCGGCAGACCTCGCCGGCTCCAACAACACCACCATGAAGGGGGCCGACTCCTTCCTGCCCGAGGATCGCTGCTCCGAGAAGGATCCAGGTGGCCCCTACGGTCGCACCATCCACTTCGGTGTGCGCGAGCACGCCATGGGTGGCATCCTCAACGGCATCACCCTGTCGGGCCTGACCCGTTGCTACGGCGGAACCTTCTTCGTCTTCTCCGACTACATGCGTCCCTCGGCCCGTCTCGCGGCCCTCATGAAGGTTCCGTCGATCTTCGTGTGGACCCACGACTCCATCGGCGTTGGTGAGGACGGCCCCACCCATCAGCCGATCGAGCACCTGGCTTCCTACCGTGCCATCCCGGGCCTCGACATCGTCCGTCCGGCCGATGCCAACGAGACTGCGGTGGCGTGGCGCACCATCCTGGAGCACATCGACCGTCCCGCCGGACTGGTGCTGTCGCGTCAGGATCTGCCGACGATCGACCGTAACGAGTACGCCTCTGCCGAGGGTGTTGCCAAGGGTGCCTACGTCGTGTCCGAGGCCGGCGCAGAGCCCAAGCTCATCCTCATCGGCACCGGATCCGAGCTGTCGGTGGCCCTCGAAGCGCAGAAGAAGCTGGAGGCTGACGGGGTCCCGACCCGGGTCGTCTCGATGCCGTGTCAGGAGTGGTTCGACGAGCAGGATGAGGAGTACCGCGAGTCGGTTCTGCCCAGCTCGGTGACCGCTCGTGTCAGCGTCGAGGCCGGTATCGCCATGGGATGGTCGAAGTATGTCGGCTGCAAGGGTGCTTCAGTCTCCCTGGAGCACTTCGGTGCCTCTGCTGCCGGAACCCTGCTGTTCGAGAAGTTCGGCTTCACCGCCGACCACGTCGCAGAGGTCGCCAAGTCCGTTCTGTGACGCGGACCGAGGCATGACGATGTCGAACCGACGCCGGGCGAGCCAAGACGAAGAGATGCTCCACGTTGCGGAGATGTACTACTTTGAGCAGATGACCCATGCCGCGATCGCCCAACGACTCTCCATGAGCCGTTGGACGGTTGGCAGGATTCTCGAGGAAGCTCGCCGCACCGGGATAGTCAAGATCACCATTGATCACCCACTCGCCCGGCATCACCGGCTCGAGACCGAGTTGGTGGAAACCTTCGGGTTGCAAACGGCCGTCGTCGTGCCCGTCCAGGCCAGTGACGAACTGACCCTGGACCTTGTCACTCGGATGGCAGCTCAGCGGCTGTCCGAGTGGCGACCCCAGCCGCAGGTGGTCGCGGTGAGTTGGGGACGGACGACGGCTCATCTTGCTCAGCACCTGGGGTCTGGTTGGGATCCCGATGTCGTTGTCGCCCAGACCAACGGCGGTGTTGCCGTCACGAGGAACGACCTGGTGGGACGCTCCGTCGTGCGGATGGCCGAACTCGGCCCGGGCAGATCTCTCACCCTGCAGGCCCCGACGATCGTCGGATCGGCGGATCTGGGGGAGATGCTCCGCAAGGACGCGTCGGTCTCACGCCCGCTGGAGGCTGCCCACAAGGCTGATCTCCTCGTCTACTCGCCCGGAGCTGTCAGTACCGATTCGATCCTGGTGACGGCGGGCCACGTCACGAAGGACGGTATCGAGGAGCTGCGTCGCAAGGGTGCCAGCGCAGACATCATGAGCCACTACGTCGACGTCCACGGCGAGGTCGTCGACGAGGAACTGGATTCGCGCACGATTTCAGTGGATTTGGACTGCGTCAGGGTAGCAGGCGACAACCACAATCCTTCGCGTCCTCGACGAGTCCTGGCCGTTGCATCGGGAGTCGAAAAGGCCGAGGCCGTGGAGACCGTTTTGCAGGGAGGATTGTGCACGGACCTCGTTGTCGATGCCCATGCTGCCGAGCAGGCTCTGCAGTGATCCTTTGTGTGGTCCCAGGGTCCGGACCCTCATTTCTGCACGGAAGTGCAGACTGCTGACGAATGTGGGATTCGCGTGTGACCAGTGGTTAGCGTGAATGGTGTCGGGCCCATTGCCGGGCCACAACCCACCTTCGGAGGTACGAAGATGCTCAAGATTGCAGTGCTCGGTGCGGGCGTCATGGCCACCGCATTGACCTTCCCCGCCGTTGAGAACGGCAATGACGTCCGTCTCATCGGCACCCACCTCGATGACGAGATCATTGATTCCATTCAGGCCACCCGGGAGCATCCTGTTCTCGAGCTCAAGGTCGACGAACGCGTCAAGGCCTATCACTTTGCTGACGCTGCCGAAGCCGTCGAGGGGGCCGACGTCATCATGAGCGGCGTCAACTCGTTCGGTGTGGACTGGGCCGGTGAACAGCTGGCCAAGCTGGCGAAGCCGGGCCAGACCATCCTGTGCGTCACCAAGGGCATGCAGGCTGACGAGGACGGTACCCTTCACATCCTTCCTGATGTGTTGAAGAAGCACATGGGCGACCTTGCCAACGAGGTTCACTGGGCAGCGATCGTCGGACCGTCAATTGCCGGTGAGCTGGCTGTGCACCGCAACACCTGTGTGGTGTTCTGCGGTGAGGAGCAGAAGGTGCTGGACCGGCTAGCTGCGGCGTATCGCAACGACTACTACCACGTCTGGACGTCCACCGACTTCATCGGACACGAGGTCGGTGCCTGCATGAAGAACATTTTCGCCTTTGGAGGCGGATTTGCGGCTGGCATGCTCGAGAAGGCCGGCCAGACTGATGCCAGGTACGTCATGTACGACTACACGGCAGCCTTGTTCGGTGAGGGAGCCCGCGAGCTCAAGCAGATGGTTTCTTTCATGGGCGGCGATGCCGAGGTGGCCACCGGTCTGGGCGGTGTTGGCGACATGTT
The DNA here is from genome assembly GCF_000367205.1 of Cutibacterium avidum 44067. Classification (NCBI taxonomy): domain Bacteria; kingdom Bacillati; phylum Actinomycetota; class Actinomycetes; order Propionibacteriales; family Propionibacteriaceae; genus Cutibacterium; species Cutibacterium avidum. Next base: position 2,355,215 of record NC_021064.1, read on the forward strand.
CGTGACGACGATGGGCGGACGCAATGTACGCGCCGGCACCTATGTCGGAGCCGGAGTGCCATTCTCGGAGATCCGCAACGTCAAGATGAAGGGCATCACCCTCGAGGGGGTTGCCGCCATCGGCGTCGTTGGCGAGGCGATCGGAAAGCTGACCGAGCGCGGGGTCATTGCCGAGACCGACTTCCCGCTGGTGCGGGCACTGTACGAGATCGTCGCCCACAATGCGCCGCTCGACCTGCCTTGGGAGAAGTTCTTCGGTGGGGAGAGGTGATCCCTGGCCCGCCTCGGTAGGGGGTGTGAACCCAGTGCGGGCGTGACGATGCCCGAGAGCCGTGAGGCTCTGCTCACCTTTCCACGGCCACGAGCACCCACCGTCACTGGTATCTGCCGTCGGCACCCACCGCCGCGGGTGCAAAAACTGCCGACTCGAGAGGGTCTTGAGCACTCTGGTGTTTCACGACCCCGCGGGTCGGCGTTTTTGTGCACCGGGACTGGATTGCTGGGTGCTTCCAGTGGTTTTGCCTGGATGGGCCGGGTAACCGCTCGGTGGTTGTGAACCGGAGGTGCCCTTCGAGCCACCACGACCTAGACTCATCTGGTCGAACTAGAAAGGCTGTCATGAACAACGTCATCGAGGTCACCGACGCGACCTTCGCCTCCGAGGTTCTCGGGGCTGCCAAGCCCGTCCTCGTCGACTACTGGGCTGACTGGTGCGCCCCCTGCAAGCAGCTCTCCCCGATCATCGAGGAGCTGGCTGGGGTCTATGGCGACCGGATGGTTTTCGCCAAGGTCGACACCAACGCCAATACCCGGATTGCGGCCGAGCAGGGAATCATGTCCCTGCCCACGATTCAGGTCTGGCAGAGCGGCCAGCTCGTCAAGTCGCTGCAGGGCGGTAAGACGAAGAAGGCGCTCGTCAAGGTCATCGAAGAGTTCGTGCGCTGAGGAGGAATCATGCCGTCCGCCACCAAGAAGGTTTCCCTGGTCCGTCGTAGTGAGGGCCATTACACCGCCACCAACGCGCGTGGCGGTCAGATCCGTTTCGGCTCCGGTCAGGATGCCGAGTTCACCCCCGTCGAGTTGCTGCTGGCAGCCATCGGTGGATGTTCGTCCGTCGATGTCGACACCGTGACGAGCCGTCGCGGCGGGCCGACCCAGTTCACCGTGTCCGTCATGGGCACCAAGGTGAGCGACGAGGAGGGCCGAGCATCCCTGGGGGACGTTTCGGTCGACTTCCAGCTCAGCTTCCCCGACACCGACGAGGGCCATGAGGCGGCGGGACTGGTGAATCGCGTCGTCGCGATGTCGCGAGACAAGAACTGCACCGTTTCTCGCACGGTTGAGGCGCAGACCCCGGTGACCTTCAGCGTCGCTGGTGAGCCCTTGAACTGAGGCACCTCACGCGGAGGTCCTGGGAATCCACACAGACGTGACGACGGCCGGGCCCGGTGACGAAAATCCCCGGGCCCGGCCATCGTATGTCAGCAGGAGATGAGATCGCGCAGCCAGGCGATCATGTTGTCCTCAGCCTCTTTCGCCTGGGGGAAGGCGAGGGTGAAGCTCTGGGTGGCGTGGGCCATCCCCGGGATCGTCGTCAGCTGCACCGGCACCCCGGCTGCTTCCAGCTTGTGTTGCCACGCGAAGGAATCGTCGCGTAGCGGGTCGACCTCACAGTTGAGCAAAAACGTCGGCGGAAGGCCGGTCGCATCCTCCAGACAGATCGGATTGCTGCACGGGTCGTCAAGACTCGCCCCATGAGACAAGTAACGAACATGGCTGTGGTGCAGCACGGCCGCGAGACCGGGGGCGTCACGCTGGGCCTCGGCCATCGCGTCGGAAGTGTCTGAAAGGTCGAGAACCGGCACCTCGAGGACCTGACCGAGGATCTTCGGGCCACCCTCATCGCGGCAGGTGATTCCTGTCGCAGCCGCGAGATTTCCGCCGCCTGAGTCCCCGCTGACGACAACCCTGGATGCGTCGAACCCCTCAGCTTGGGCATTTTCTGCAACCCATCGTACGACATCGACGACGTCATGCAGGTTCTCGGGGTAGTTGTGCTCGGGCAGCAGCCGGTAGTCGACGCTGACGACGCACATGCCGGCACGCCGGGCAATGTTGGCCGTGCGGGAGAGCACGGTGCGCGGAGAGCCGTGAACAAAAGCCCCGCCGTGGGCCCACACCAGTACTGGAGTGGGATCGGGGAGGCCCTCCGGACGCTGGATCAGGACCGGGATGGGGCGATCGCGGCCTGGCACCATGCGATCCTCGAGCTCCAGTGAGTCGGGAATCTCGGGTGTCAATTTTCCCCGTAGGCTTGCTGCGAAGTCATTTTGCTGCGCCCGTTGCTCCGCGAGCGTCTGTTCCTTCTGGGGCTGACGCTCCAGGATTTCGGCTAGTCGTGGATCCAGTTTCATCTCATTTCACCCTTGTCACTCGTGTGATGCACAACGATCCGAGGACGGCCAGGACGATCGTTGCGATGAAGAGTCCGGGATAGCCGGTCGTCTTTACCAGCGTCGCGCCGATACCGGGGGCGAAGACGATCGGCAAGGAGTTGGCGGCGTTGAGGAAGCCCAGGTCACGAGCCGAATCGTCACGGTTGGGCAGAACCTCGACCATGAGCGCGCCATCGACGGCCATGTACGTACCGAAAGCGGCGCCGCCCATGGCTGCGAAGACGGTGAGGGTCCAGGGCTCGTTGACCAGGAAGAGAGGGATGACACCCGCTCCCGCGATGAGCGGGGCGATCATCGTGAAGGGCTTGCGACGCTTGACCTTGTCGGACCATGGCCCGGTGATGACGTCGAGGATGACGGCGGTGACGGCGAGAACCGCTGAGTTCATGGCAATGAGCTTTCCAGCGGCTGCCCGTGTCATTCCCATCTCGTCAGTGGCGATGTAGAGCTGGAACTGCATCACCATGAACAGGGAGATGACGAAAAGGAACCGGCCAACCAGAATCCACCAGAACTGTCCATCCGCGGGCGGCTTCATCTGGGATGCGAACTGACGCCAGGTGACCGGCGGCCGTGGGGAGTGATTGCGCAGCGGGTGAGGTGGCAGGAGGAAGACCACGATGATGCTCGAGATCAGCATCATCCAGGCTGCGACGAGGAATCCTTGGGATGGTCGGGTGACAAGCGCCCCTGCGATAACCGCACCAATGATCTGGGCCAGAAGATAGCCCGCGCCGCCAAAGGCGGACACCTTGCCGAGTACGGAGTCGGGGACGTAGTCCGGGGGAACGGCGTTGAAGGCGCCGAGCATGCAGTTGAGTCCGCCTTGGTAGATCATGTGCGCGATGACGAGGAGGGCGGGGTTTCTGGTCAGGCCGATGGCGGCGAAGGCCAGGGTTCCGATGATTGCGCCGCCGATGATCCAAGGGTTGCGCGGGCCGAACCGTGACCTCGTGCGGTCTGACAGGGTGCCTGCCGTGATCATGCAGATGACAGCTGCGATGGCTCCCGTGGTGGTGAGCAGGGCGAGGAAGTCGACCTTGTCCTCAGGTTTCACTTCAGCAGCCAGTGCCGCGAGCAATGTTCCACAGGCTGCGCCGACGGCGGCCCAGCCCAACTGTCCGATGAACATGACTGCGCCAAGACGGCCGGTACTCGCGTACTGCTTCTGCTGAGGCTGGGCAGCTTCGTTCGGGGTTGTCGTCATGGGCTTGCTCCTTTGCCGGGGAGGTGCAGGTGGGCCGACCTCCACAAAACCCTAGTGGTACTAGGTATTGTAGGACATGGTTCCCGGCGTGGTCGACATCTGGGGTGGCTCGGACACGTCAGAGAACCCAAAATCCCGCCTCGCGGCCGGTGTGAAACACTGCCTTGAGCTGTAAGTCCGCGAGACGGGATTCTTGTGAACCGGAACTGAGGGGAGTGTGGGGTCGGCGTCGGCTTACCCGTAGGCTGACATGGTGCCCCGATCGCCTCTTCCACAACGTCACGGCCTGGAATCGGCATGGGTCCACACTCCCGATCACGGAGAATGTCGCAGGTTGGCGACCGCACGGGGGATTGACGGCTGGCCCTGGCTGACGATGCGTGACTATCTGGTCGAAAAGCTCGTCAGAGTGGGTGGGCAGCGAGTTGACGAGATGCTCGACGAGGGGAGGTTCGTCGACGAAGCCGGATGTGTCTTCACGGGGAGCTCCCCCTTCGCTCCGCAGACATTTGTCTTCTTCCACCGCGATCTTCCTGAGGAGACCTCTGTCCCAGCTGGTATCGGGATCTTGTACGCCGACGATCGGATCCTGGTCGTCGACAAACCGCACTTCCTGTCGTCAATTCCGCGAGGTCGGCACGTTCTCGAGTCGGTCGTTGTCCGGCTGCGGACCCAGCTGGGGTTACCAGAACTGACCGTGGCCCATCGTCTCGACCGGGTCACTGCCGGAGTGCTTCTGCTGACCAGGGAGAGGAGGTGGCGTCGGCCCTACCAGGAGATGTTCGAGCGCCGGAAGGTGTTCAAAAAGTACCGGTTGGTCGCCCCTGTGGTGCAACACCGTGCCGGGGACGGGGTCGTGGTGACGAAAGACGGCTGGCAGGTGAGGTCGAGAATCATCAAGGAACGAGGCATCCTGCAGGCTCGTGAGATTCCGGGCGAGCCGAATGCCGTGACTGGCATCACTTTGCTGGCCGAGCATGATGGGCTGGGCCTCTACGAGGCTAGACCGAGGACTGGTCGCACCCACCAAATTCGTCTCCACATGCAGCGGTTGGGAGCTCCTATAGTCAATGACCCCTTTTACCCGGTACTTCTGGATACCCCGGTGGATGACTTCAGCCACCCGTTGCAGTTGCAGGCCTGGCAGATGGGATTCACCGACCCCGTCTCCGGGGAGCCAAAGGTCTTCACGTCGAGGTTGGGTCTGTCTGCCTGGCAGCAAGTGGCATGGACCCGCCCAAGAATGAGGTGACGAAAAACGGCCGCCTCCCCGGAGCTCGATTCGTAGGAGTGCTTCCCGCTGTGCCAGAGCGGTGTCTCTCGGTGTTGGGGCACCCACTGCTATTCCCTGAAACAGTGGTTCGCCGCATCGCCTCGTACCTTCACGAAGCGACACGGCGAAAACTGACGAGAGACTCAGCGTCCCAGCTCGGCGAGGAACCTCTCCGCGTCGAGGGCTGCACGACATCCGGATCCGGCCGCGGTGATGGCCTGCTGGTAATGGGAGTCAACCAGGTCACCGCAGGCGAAAACTCCCGGCAGGTTGGTGCGGGTGGACGGCTCGGCGCACACGACGTATCCGGCATCGTCCAGGTCGACCTGGCCCCGGAGCAGCTTGGAACGCGGGTCGTGTCCGATGGCCTCGAAGACTCCTGACACCTTGAGTCGACGCTCCTCACCGGTCTTGGTGTCACGCAGGGTCACCGACTCCAGTTTGGACTCGCCCTGCATGGCGACGATCTCGCTGTTCCATGCGAAGGTGATCTTGGGGTCGGCCTCGGCACGGTCGGCCATGATTTGGGAGGCGCGCAGCTTATCACGACGGTGAACGAGGGTCACCGAGTTGGCGAACCGGGTGAGGAAGGTGGCCTCCTCGACCGCGGAGTCACCGCCGCCGACGACAGCGATGTCCTTGCCGGTGAAGAAGAACCCGTCACAGGTGGCGCACCAGGACACGCCACGACCCGACAGACGGACCTCGTCCTCGAGACCGAGCTTGCGGTAGGCCGATCCCGTGGCGAGGATCACCGCGCGGGCGTGGTGAGTGTTTCCATCGGTGTCGATGACCTTCTTGATCTCACCGGTGAGGTCGACCTCGGTGACGTCGTCAGCGACGAGCTCGGCCTCGAATCGCACGGCCTGGGCACGCATCTGAGCCATGAGATCCGGGCCCATGATGCCCTCGGAGAAGCCGGGGTAGTTCTCGACCTCGGTGGTCTGCATGAGGGCACCACCGGCATCCATGGATCCTTCGAAGACGAGCGGCTTCAGCCCTGCGCGGGCGGTGTAAACGGCTGCGGTGTATCCAGCCGGACCGGAACCGACGATGATGACGTCACGGGGCTCGTCGTCGCCTCGGGTGTCGGTGTCGATGGTCTCGGTGGACGGTTGAACGGTGTCGGTCTCCGAGGAATCGGACAGCGAGATGTTGCCGAGGATGGTGTTGGGCACAAGGGGCTGAGTTGTCATGGCGTCTCCTGGTCGGTGACTGGTTCAGGGATCAACCTATCCAGCACACAAAGGGTTCAGGACATTCCCGGTGGGGATTAGGGGCGGACGGCGGGCCCTCCGGTGCTCTCACGAATGACGAGGTGCCAGGGTACGGGGACGTCGGTTCCTGGTTGGTGCGTGTCACTGCTGGATTGGCCGATGCGTTGGGTGAGGATCGTCAGGGTCTTGTCAGCGAGCGCGTTCAGATCAGGAGCGATGGTAGTCAGGGTCGGGGTTGAGTAGACACCCTCTTCAGTGTTGTCGAATCCCGCGATTGCAATGTCTTGCGGGACTCGCACCCCAGCTTCGTGACAGGCGCGAACCGCACCGATAGCCATTGTGTCGTTGAAGCAGAAGACGGCGTCAGGCTTTTCCGTGAGGCCGAGTAGATGGTTCATGGCATCAAACCCAGCTGATCGCGAGTAAGTAGGTACGCCCACCACCAGGTCGTCGTCGAGGGGAATGGCTGCTGTTTCTAGCGCCTGACGATATCCGGTGAGCCGCGTCGATGCAGTGCCCTGATCTGGGACGTGACCTATGGCGGCGATCCGCTGGTGCCCAACTTCGATGAGATGCTCGGTCATCCGGCGTGCTGCGTCGACAGATCTCACTGCGACATGGTCATGATCGGGTGGAGTTGCCCGCTCACCGAGTAACACCATGGGAACATTGGTGGGATGGTCGGAAATCTCCTCCGAGGTCAGAGACAGGGGTGAGAAGACAATCCCATCAACGACGCCCCGGCCGAACCGAGTGAGTACTCGATTTTCCATGACGGGATCCGCGCCAGTCAGCTCCATCAGAGCGATGAGCCCCTCCTTCTTGGCCCGCTCTGAAATACGAGAGGCGAGCTCTGCGAAATAAGGGGTCTCAATTTCCGGGAGAGCCAGAGCGATGAATCCGGTTCGTCCGGCTTTCAACTGGCGCGCTGCGCGATTGGGTTGGTAGCCGAGTTCCTTGATGGCCTGCTCGACCCGAGCTCGGGTGTCAGGGCGGACGTGGGGGCTCTCATGTACAACGTTAGAAACGGTTTTGACGGACACCCCTGCAGCTTCGGCAACATCCACGAGACGCGCTGTCATGGTCATGATTTTAGATCCTCGTGATGGTTCGAGCAATGTCGCAGGGCTGACGTCTCGGCGTGCACCTTGCATGTTCCGTTACATCGTTGTAAAAATGGATTACAACGTTGTCCAGGAGCTACGGAGACGGCACCGACGTCGTCGCATAGAGGAGACATCCATGAGGACAACGACTGTCCACGTCCATCCCGCCTATCAGGTGGGAGAAGTAAACCGGAGGATCTTCGGCAGTTTCGTCGAGCACATGGGTCGCTGTGTCTACACCGGCATCTTTGAGCCGAATCATCCCGATGCTGATTCCCGCGGATTTCGGCGTGACGTGGCAGCGCTCATCAAGGAACTGGGAATTACAGTTCTCCGCTATCCCGGTGGAAATTTCGTCTCGAACCACCGTTGGGAGGATGGCGTCGGACCGCTCGAGGAGCGACCGAGGAACCTTGATTTTGCGTGGCGGTCGGTTGAACCCAACACCGTTGGGGCCAATGAGTTTCTCGCATGGTGTCGACGCATGGGTATTGAGCCGATGCTCGCAGTCAATCTTGGGACACGTGGGCTCAACGAGGCCATGGAATTCCTCCAGTACGTGAACGGAGATACCGACACCCGTCTTCTCCAGTTGCGTAGGAGCCATGGGTGGGAAGATCCGTGGAACGTCGAGACCTGGTGTCTGGGAAATGAGATGGACGGACCTTGGCAGATGGGCCACAAGACGCCCGACGAATATGCCCGGACGGTGACCGAGGTGGCCAATGCCTTCCACCGCTTCGACGACAAGCTGTCCCTCATTGCGTGCGGTTCCTCATCGCGGTCCATGCCGACGTTCGGACGCTGGGAGCGCGTCGTCGTCGATGCAGCGTTCGACAACATCGACATGGTGTCAGCCCACGCCTACTACGAGCCCATAGATGATGATGTCGCCTCCTTCGCCTGTTGCGCAGAGGACATGGAGAGGTACATCCGCGATGTCGTCGCCACCCTCGACCACGTCGCGGCCATGCATCACAGTGACCGTCGACTCAAGATCTCCTTCGACGAATGGAACGTCTGGTATCAGAGCCGGTTTGGTGGGGAGAATGCTATCGGCATGGAGCATGCGCCGCACCTCATCGAGGACACTTACTCGGTCTTGGACGCGATGGTCGTGGGCTCCCTCCTCATCACCCTGCTACGTCATACGGACAGGATTGGTGTCGCATGTCAGGCACAGCTTGTCAATGTCATCGCTCCGATTCGTACTGAAGAGGGTGGTCGCGCCTGGCGGCAGACGATCTTCCACCCATTCGCGTTGATGTCACGACACGCTCGCGGGGTGGTCCTTGATACTCGCTGCGAGGGACCGGCAATCTCCACACAACGGTGGGGAGGAGCCGATCAGGTGTGGACCGTGGCGACGTGGGATGCCGAGAACCATGATCTCGTGGTCTTCCTCGTAAACGGGACTGCCCCCAGTTTGCTTGATAGTTTTGTAGGGGTAGGTCAGGTGACCTTGGTGGTGGTCTGATGGACTGCTTCGGCCTCTACCGGGGTGAGTGTGTCGAGGCGTTGTTGGCGGCGCCGACGGTGGTAGGTCTTCTCGATCCAGGTGATGATGGCTAGCTGTAGCTCAGCGCGGCTAGCCCAGGGATGACGGTTGAGGACGTTCTTGTGCACCAGCGCGAAGAAACTCTCCATGGCGGCATTGTCCGGGCTTGACGCGACTGGACCCATGGACCCCTGCAGGTCATGGGCGGTCAACTCGGCCACACATGCGTGGGCTCGAAATGGGCTGTCCCTGTCTGAGTGGACGATGCACCCAGCCACAGGTCCGCGGCGCTGGAGCGCCATGCGCAGCGCATTGATCGCGATCGGCTTCTTCATGGGGCTGTCGATCGAGTAGCCGACGATGCGGTTGGACCAGACGTCCTTGACCGCACACGAGTACAGCGTGCCCTCGCTGGTGTGATGCTCGGTGATGTCGGTCAACCACACCTGGTTGGGTCCCTCGGCATGGAACTGGCGCTGCACCAGGTCGTCGTGCACCGGCGGTCCAGGTTTCTTCCACGAGCCGTTCTTGACCGAGTGGAACGAGCGGATCCGCTGCAGTCTGCACAGGCGATGGACCCGATTCTCACCAGCGGTGATACCCATCTCGGGCAGCTCATCAGCGATGAGACGGTAGCCCAGGCCGGGGTCTTCGGCATGCACCTCGAGGGCGGCGTTGATCAGGTGGGCATCGTCGCAGTCACGTTGCCAGACCGGGCAGGCGAGCCACTGGTAGTAGGCCTGCCGGGACAAGCCCAGCACACGACACGACACCGCGACCGGCACCCGGATCGACCCCGTGGCCTGGGCCAGGTCGGTGACCAAAGGGAACATCATTGTGGGTTGATGTCGCAGGACAGATAGGCCGCACCTCGACGCAGGACCTCGTTGTCCTGCTCCACCAGCCGAATGCGCTTCGTGGCCTGGCGCAACTGCGCCGCCGACTGGTTGGTCCCGGCCGGGGCATCAGCACGGTCGGCCTTGGCCAGCCAGCCGCGCAGACAAGACTCGCTGATCCCGAAGTCCCTCGCGATCTAGCTGATCGAGGCCTCGCCCTTGCGGGCCACCGCGATCACATCATCGCGGAACCCTTTCGGATGAGGCTTGGGCATGACATGCATCCTCTCACCAGGCCCTCACGGACCCGAGGTGCCAGTATCAACCAAACCCGGAGCAGTCCCTGGTGGTCATCAACGGTGATGACGACTTCATCCGTCTTGGTGCGGTGGCTGTCGAGGGAACGCGCATCGTCGAATACGGACGCGAGATTACCGATGCGGATGGGTTCCGCAGTTACGGTGGGGCAGTGGTCGGTCGACCTGCGGGCGTGACATGGCTACGTGTTGCCCATCACGTCGACCATGGCGGTGAGCACCTCTACCGATCGGCGCTCAGCCATGACGGTCGCCATTGGACGTGGGGCGCCACGTGGACGATGCCTGCGGCCTCTCGCCCACGAATTGGGCTGTACACCGGGGGAGGGGAAAGCCCAGCAGTGGAGGCCCACTTCTCCGATCTCATCTTTGTGAATGCGTCGTGGCCTTCCTGAGCACCTCCTGTGGATATGAGGGGTGGCAAGGCCGATTGGACGGCGGGTTCCCTGACTGGGGGTTGACGCGATCCCCGTGGCGCCTGACCACGGTCGGATCCGACCCCGTTGGAGGGTGGGACTGCAGTCTCAAACCTTCTCCTCTGAGGGGAAAACGTTGCTGGACAGTGCATCGACTACTTGGCGCGGTCGTGGAAACTTGGAGTCATGAGTGAGTCGACGAATGGTCCCCGTGAGCCGCGTGAACCCAATCCCTTCCAGCGTGGTGGTGGGGAGGGAGGCTATCCTTCTCGCCCTGACGACAATCGCCAGAGCTGGGCGCAGGATGCCTACTGGTCGCGCAGTAACGATTCCTGGGCGACCCAGGGAAATCCGTCAACCACCCAGCCTCCTCCGTGGGAGGCTTCTGAGCAGCCGGCCCCGAGTGCGGGTGACAAAAACCCCGACCCGGCGGAGGGCTCGTCGCGATCGGCCCGTAAGGGCTTTCGTGGCGGCACAGTTGTTCTCGTCGCCGTGCTGGCGGCGGCTGTTGGCGGCGTTTCCGGGGGCCTTGTCGATCGCTCCCTGACAAGGAACGACGCCCCGGCTGTGACGTCGAGCCCTGCAACCCCCAACAGCGTCACCAAGGTGGTTCAAGGCTCATCCTCCGCCCCGGACTGGACGGCCACCGCCTCCGCCGTGTCGAACTCGGTAGTCGCCATCACCGTGAGGACGGGCAATGGCGGAGACGAGGGGTCGGGAGTCGTCGTCGACACGAACGGCAACATCGTCACCAACAATCACGTCGTTGCCGACGCGGTTTCGGGCGGCCAGCTGACGGTTTCCATGGGCAACAAGACCTACGAGGCCAAGGTAGTTGGTACGGATCCATCGACGGACCTTGCCGTCATCCGGGTGACGAACCCGCCGAAGTCCATGAAACCGATCGGTGTCGCTGACTCCAGCAAGTTGACCGTCGGGTCTCCTGTGATGGCCGTCGGCAATCCGCTCGGCCTGTCGGGGTCGGTGACGACCGGAATCATCAGTGCCCTCAATCGTCCGGTCACCACCATGAATCGCAGTAACTCACGGGATCTGCTGGGATCTCGAGATTCGTCGTCGGGCGTGGTCGTCACGAATGCCATCCAGACCAGCGCAGCCATCAATCCGGGCAACTCAGGTGGTGCTCTCGTCAATGCCAATGGTGAGCTCATCGGGATCAACTCCTCCATTGCGAGCCTTTCGTCAAGCCACTCCGAGCAATCGGGCAATATCGGAATCGGCTTTGCGATCCCGTCAAATCTCGCCAAATCGATTGCCGATCAGATCATTGACACCGGAAAGGCAACTCACGCCTTCCTGGGCATCTCCGTGCGTGACGTCGCTGGCAGCAAGGATGGTGTCCAAGTCCTCGGGGCCGGGATCGCCACGGTCTCACCCAACTCGGCAGCTGACAAGGGCGGGCTGCAGCGTGGCGACGTCATCACCAAGATCGACGACACCGATATCGTGTCCGGAGAGTCCCTGGTCGGTCTCGTGAGGTCGTTCAAGCCTGGCCAGAAGGTCAAGATCAGCTACATCCGTGGTTCGCAGCAGGCCACCGCCGACGTCACCTTGGGTACGGCGAAGTCCTGATACGGGTTACGCGACGTGGGAAGGGCCCCACAGCTGCTGTGGCTTCGGCGCTCTTCCCACGGGCGCAGGACTGGCGAGTCACATCAGATCGAGGACTGCACGAGCAGTTGCATCGTCGACGACGAGGTCCGTCGCCACCCTGGCGCGCAGTGCGGCCAACAGCCCGACAGCCTTGGCGCGGCCAGCGACGACACAGAGCCGACGCGGTATGCGCTGCAACTGGAATGGGGCCAATCCGGTCGCTCTCTTGTTGAACTCGACGTCATAGGCGCCGTCAGCCTTGAGGAGGACGGTGTTGACGTCACCAACAACTCCGGACCGCATCAAATTCGCCTTTTCCTCATCGGTGATGTAACCGGCGGAATAGACGTGGGAGGGGACTGGGCTGTCGAGGGCTCCCACGCCGAACACGGCGAGGTCGAGCTCGCGGTGTGCCTTGAGTACTGCCTGAACGGAGCGCTCCTGCCACATCGCGGCCTTCGTCGTAGCATTGTCGAAGAATGTCGGGACTGGGAAATGAATGACCTCACCCCCAAACGCGGCAGCCATTCTGGAAAGGATTGATCCAACGTAAGGAATCCCTGAACTGGTGGGGTTGGCCGACCCATTCATCTGTACGACGCGCACTCCCTTGACGTCCTTGGGGACGACATAATGGGTGACGGCATCCAGGGTCGTTCCCCAGGCAACTCCTATCGCGGAATTGTCCTCGACCATGTCCGTAACCATCTGTCCGGCGATCCTGGCCACCTGGTCCAGGCGGTGAATCTCGGTCGTTCCTGATTTCACCGGCACGACAGTGGTGTTGACCCCGAACATCCTCGTCAGGGTGGAATCCAGGCCGTTACGTAACCCAGTCGGCTCTGACAAGGTGATACGCACAACTCCGGACTGACGTGCCTGTTTGAGAAGACGAGACACGGTTGAGCGGGATGTGCCGAGATGGCTGGCGATGGCATCCATTGTCTCGCCCTGCATGTAATACATGGACGCTGCTGTCCATACGTCATTGGACAATTCGTTCATGCCTCTCCCCTTGCCATGCACATAAGTGCAGAATTGCGATTCTCCGGTGCCGTAGATGTTTGACTGAGCCACGTCCAGCCCCCACAGGGTCGGGACGACGGTCCCCGTTTGCTGAATCCTACGGGATCGACCGCCACCGGCGAGTAAATCGGTGTCAATGGATGACGCCACGACGAAGGAGTCCTCATGCTTCTCGAAACCGCGGTGCCCGCCGCGACGATCTTCGGATCTGAGTTCTTGGGCACCATGATCCTCATTCTGCTGGGTTGTGGCGTCGTCGCCAACAACCTCCTTCCCAAGTGTAAGGGCAATCCCGCTCCCGGTTCCCTCCAGATCAACTGGGGATGGGGCTTCGGCGTGATGTTCGGTGTCTACGCAGCCTACAAGACCGGCGGGCACCTGAACCCGGCCGTCACCATCGGCCTCGCACTTGCTGGTAAGGACCTGGCCAAGGGTATCCCCGCCACCGCGAGCAACATCATCATCTACATCCTCGCCCAGTTCGCCGGTGCCTTCGTCGGTGCCGTGCTCTGCTGGCTGGCCTACAAGCAGCACTACGACGAGGACTGCGACCCGGCCCTCAAGCTCGGTACTTTTGCCACCGGCCCTGAGATCCGCAACCCGCTGTGGAACACCATCACTGAGGCCATCGGTACCTGGGTCCTCGTGCTGTGGGTCATCATTTCCGGCTTCACTCAGGGTGTGACCATTGGCCCGCTCGCCGTCGCCCTGCTCATCGTCTCCATCGGTGCCTCTCTCGGCGGCCCCACCGGATACGCCATCAACCCGGCTCGTGACCTTTCTCCTCGTATCGCCCACGCCGTCCTGCCGATCAAGGGCAAGGGTGGCAGTGACTGGGGTTACTCCTGGGTTCCGGTTGTCGGCCCGACCATTGGTGCCGTTCTCGCCGCCCTCACCTACATTATCTTCTGGCACTGAGTAGGTTTCTCACTGTCACACCAGAGCTGATTTCGTATCAGTCGCAACCTCTCAGACAAGTCAACGTAGACAAGAAAGGCAACAATCATGAGCGACGAAAAGTTCGTGCTCGCCATCGACGAGGGCACCACCTCGACCCGGGCCATCGTCTTCAACCACTCGGGCCAGATCGTGGCCGTCGGCCAGCAGGAATTCGAGCAGATCTTCCCGCGTGCCGGATGGGTTGAGCACGACCCGATCGAGATCTGGGAAGCTGTTCGCGATGTCGTCGGACTCGCGCTGACCAAGGCCAACATCAACCGCCACCAGCTGGCTGCCGTTGGAATCACCAACCAGCGCGAGACCGCCGTGGTGTGGGACAAGAACACCGGCGACCCGATCTACAACGCCATTGTGTGGCAGGACACCCGTACCCAGAAGATCTGTGACGAGCTGGCTGGCGACGAGGGTGCTGACCGCTTCAAGCACATCTGTGGCCTGGGTCTCGCCTCGTACTTCTCCGGCCCGAAGGTCAAGTGGATCCTCGACAATGTCGAGGGTGCTCGCGAGAAGGCTGAAGCCGGCGACCTGTACTTCGGCAACATGGACACCTGGGTGCTGTGGAACCTGACCGGAGGCACCGAGGGCGGCGTGCACGTCACCGATCCGACCAACGCTTCCCGCACCATGCTCATGAATGTCAAGACCCTCGAGTGGGACGACTCGATGTGCGAGGTCATGGGCATTCCGAAGTCGATGCTCCCCGAGATCAAGTCCTCCTCCGAGGTCTATGGCTACGGCCGCAAGAACGGCCTGCTGATCGACACCCCGATCTCCGGCATCCTCGGTGACCAGCAGGCCGCCACCTTCGGCCAGGCCTGCTTCGAGAAGGGCATGGCGAAGAACACCTACGGCACCGGCTGCTTCATGCTGATGAACACCGGTGAGGAGGCCATCTTCTCCGAGAATGGTCTGCTGACCACCGTCTGCTACAAGATCGGCGACCAGCCCACCGTTTACGCCCTCGAGGGCTCGATCGCCGTTGCCGGGTCCCTGGTCCAGTGGCTGCGTGACAACCTCAAGATGTTCGAGACCGCCCCGGAGATCGAGGCTCTCGCCAACACCGTCGAGGACAATGGCGGCGCCTACTTCGTGCCAGCCTTCTCCGGCCTGTTCGCACCCTACTGGCGTCCGGACGCCCGTGGCGCCCTCGTCGGCCTGACTCGTTACGTCAACCGCGGCCACATCGCCCGCGCCGTGCTCGAGTCGACCGCCTACCAGACCCGTGAAGTCCTCGAGGCCATGAACGCCGACTCTGGTGTGCCGCTCACCGAGCTGCGCGTCGATGGTGGCATGACCGCCAACGAGGCCCTCATGCAGTTCCAGGCCGACCAGGTCAACGTGCCGGTGGTTCGCCCGGTGGTTGCTGAGACCACTGCTCTGGGCGCCGCCTACGCCGCTGGCATCGCTGTCGGCTTCTGGGAGGGTGAGAAGGACGTCACCGCCAACTGGGCCGAGGACAAGCGCTGGGAGCCCAAGATGGACCAGGATGAGCGCGAGCGTCTGTTCCGCAACTGGAAGAAGGCCGTCACCAAGACCTTCGACTGGATGGACGACGACGTCAAGGAGTGATCCTGAGTTGATCCCGATGGACCGATGACACCTGGTGCCCCGTGCTTTCGAGCACGGGGCACCATTGCGTTTTTTGGGGGCACTCGCTTTCGCGGGTGACTCTGCAGTTGTCCTCTGCGGGGTTCTCGCGACGGGCTCCTGTCACACGGACCCTCCTTCACCGGCCCCTCATGTCAGACTGCACGACGACCAGACTGAACAACGACCAGACCGCACGACGAAAAGTGTCAGCTCGAGCGAAGGCCGTAAAATCCTAGCCTCGGAGGAGGGACGAGTTGGGGGTTTCGTCACTGAGGTGGTGCGGCGGCAGAGAAGGTGCCTCACTTGACGATGATTCCGTCGGAAACTGTCAGTCGGCAGTTGGGTCGCTGCCAGAAAGCACATGTCGGAGAGCAGATGGTCGCCAGCCCCGGGCGTCGAAAAACGTCGTCAGGACCCGGTGACGGTGATATCTGCGATCCCACCCTGGAACCGCGAGGTCGATTTCGGAGGAAGCTCCGTCAGATAGATCAGGAGGTGACGGGCCTTCGTCTTGCCGGATGGTTTCAACGTGACCGTCGACCCGGCCCCCGGCACCGCCGCCACCTGGGTCCACTCCTTGATCGTCGTCATGGGAGCTTCATCGGAGGAGACATCACTGGTCGGCTGCCACAAGGAAATATCCGTGCCGGATCCGACCAGTTGCACCTTCACCGATGTGACCTTGGTGACGCGTCCCAAATCAATGACCAGGCCGACGCCGGGCTTCAGGTTCCCGAGCTTCGCAGAGTTGTGATAGACGACTGTGTGCCAAGCTGTCGACGGGTCGCCGTCGATCGCGTGTCTGACCTCGTCGTGGTTCTCCTTGGCGTCGCCACCGTCCTTTTCGGGATCAAATTCCTGGACGCGCGTCACCTCGACGGTGGTCGGCTCGCTGGATGCCTCCGGGACGTTGCTGCCAGAATGACGCACCCCTGCGATGATGAGACACACGATCATGACCACGCCAACGGCAGCCGTGAGTACCGGTGGCCATCGACGGTTGTGAGGGCGCGGTTTGGCCAATACCAGCTCGGCACTGCCGTTCTCCGAGGACTCCTGCCCAGCGGGGGAGAGCTGTGTGGTGTGGGGGTCGTTGTTGCTCGTCCACGGCACTGGCCCTGCCTGACGCCCCCACTCTCCGGCAGCCGCGTCCGGGGACCAGTACCCCTCATCGTCAGGTCCGTACTCCTCTGCCCGTTCTGGCTCATCCTGGTCCGGCGCAAGAGCGGCGGATTCGTCGGAGCGCCATGGCTCCTCCCCGGCACGGGAAGCCGGTCCTACCGGGAACCGGATGCGACGCTCGAGGTCAGCGGCGGCGTCAGCTGAGCCGAGGGTCCGACGCAGGGAATGCGCAATTTCATTCGCGGTGCGCAATGGCACCTCGTCATAACGGGGAACCTGCGAGAGGATCTGGTCGCAGAGGACATCGAGGGCTGGGGAGACTCCGGCGCGGACCTCACGTGGGGTGAGCCAGCCGTGGGAGTCAGTCGGGGCGGGCGGCAGTCCCCAGGACATTGTCGAGGCTGGCTCGACGGACGGGCGGTGGCCACGTCCGACTGGCCAGCGCGAGACCAGACAGGCATAAAGAACCCGTCCGATGTCTGTCACGTCGGCGACCTCACGGTCCGGCCAGGGACGAGAATTGTCGCCCGGCCGAGGATGCAACGCGGCTTCGACGAGCAAGCCACTGATCTTGAGATTTCCGGTCGAGGTGACGAGCACCGTTCCGGGGTTGATGCGTTCGTGGAAGACCCCTTGGGCATGCAAGGGTGCCATCGCGTCGGCGATTTCATGGGCAATCCATGCCGCCTCCAACGCCGAGAGGGGCCCGGTCTCCAACAGCTCCTCGACTGACTTTCCAGGGGCGTATTCGCTGACAACCCATGATGCTGGTTCGCTTGGTCCGGCGACGATGGCGTCGAGGACTCGCAAGAAGCGCGAATCGGTGGCCACGGCGGCTCGCCGGGCCGCGTCCAGGACAGCGGGTGTGCGACGACCGTGCGGGGCCAGAGCGTGAATCAGGACCGGGCGGTGCAACTTGGTGTCGAAGGCTCGCCAGGTCAGTGAGGACTCGGGATGGGAGAGCTCCTGGTCGAGACGGTAACGCTCGCCCAGAAAGGACCCTGGGAGAAGGTCGGGGAGGTCATCCGCGGCATGGAGACCCGAGTCATACCGACCGCCGTGACGATCGGCGGGGTCTTCGAAAGACACTGCCACCTCCTGCCCGATCGATCCGAATGTGCATCGTCAACGATACCGATCCGTGCCGCAAACCCCGGGATTGTCACTCGGCGAGGTTGCCCTCACCGGTGGGGAGGTGATGCTCAGAATCGTCGTCCGAGGCCGTGTCAGGATCCTCTACTGTCGAAGGGGAAGGTGTGGTGTCAGAAATGTCATCGGAGGTCGAGCCAGCGGTGGGGCCACTGGTCTGGGACTCACCGTTGGATTCGGCCTGACGCCGGGAACTCGCGGTCACCTGACGAATGCGCAGCACCGTGGCGATGATGAGCACCAGCGCCGACACCACAATGATGATCCAGCCGACATCGTCCATCTGAGTCGCCTTGACAACGAAACTGGTCTGGGACCCCAGGATGCGTCCTGACGGAGTCGACAGGTGTGCCTGCATCTCAACGACTCCATTTGAGCTTGCTTTCGGGGCGAACCTGATGGTTTGCGTTTCCCTGGGCTGGATCGTGACGACCTGGGTGTCCGGGATGTCGATGCGCTGCGGGTTTTCTGAGAAGACGACGACCTTGACGTGAACCGTCTGTGCGAGCGAGTTCGTGACCGTCAGGGGAAAGTCATTGGTCGAGGAGGACATCACGAACTGCGGGGCTGAATGCAGGACCAGGCCCTTGCCGGCCATGGCGTCCGCCGCTGGGCGCATGACGTCAGTAGCCCATGCCTCACGATCCTGGAGTGACGACGACAACGACCTGCTGACAAATTTCGCCGAGGTCAAGGAGGTCGCCTCCGTGGGGGCTCCCACGAGGTCGGACCAGTCGTCTGAATCGATCCCGACGTCGTGCTGGACGCGCCACCAAGGGTCCTTCAGGGTGATGTCACCGGCGCGTGTTCCCGGTAGCCGAAGGCCCGGCTTGGCTCCAGTGAGAACTGCCGAGAGATTCTGCAGGTGCAGCCAACCGACCGGCGCAGTGGCTTGAACATCGTTGACGGTGGTGACGAGGGTGACCGCCGGAATCGACTCGTGAGTCATGAGGAGGGCCTGGGACAGCAGCATTCCGCGCCGCTGGGGATCGCTGTTGGACTGTGGATGGCCGTCGGTTCGGGCGGTGTCGGCCAGACCGATCACCTTGACTCCGGACTCCTCCCGGACGCCGTCACGAGCCGATGCTGCACATGTCAGAACCAGTGCGGGGGAGAGTTCTTTGGTGAGGGTCTTGAACGAGGACTTGTCGAGCTCAGCCGCTGGGTCGACGACTGCCAACGGTAACTTCGCGGCTGGATTCGAGGGGTCGAGTGCGTGTTTCACCGTCAAGAGAACGTTGGGGCGGCCCTGCCGAACCGCTCCAATGACATCGGCATTTCCGTACGGTAGGCGATATGCCTGGCCGGTGGTCAGTAATGGTTCGACGAGGTCGAGCCATTCTCTGGCTGTTTGCTGGCCCTTGCCCTCGACGGTGGTTGTGCCCTTGCCAGCCACGCGATATCCCGAGGCCATCGCCCTGGCCTCGTCGATGAGACTTGGATCGACGAGAACTGTTGCGTTACGGGTGTGTGCCGCTTCAGCAAGAGGCTTCAGCCGATGGGTGATGTCATCCGCGAGCGACTCGTCGGTGAAGGTGCCGTCGATCCTGCGGGTGGGCATGGTCGAGAGCACGATGACGGGGGCGAGGTTCGCGCTGGTGTGAGCATCTGAGAGCACCGTGAGTACTCGTGCTCGTCCGACAGTTCTGCGCGACTGGTTCTCGGGGGACGCCTGCACGTGGACGCCGATCGCGTCAACGGCGTTGGGTGAAGTCAACCCCATCTGGGCTGGTGTTCCAGTCACGGTGAAGGACTCGCTGTCGCCTGGTTTGAAGGTCTGGTTGGCCTCTGGGTCAGTGATGTTGAAAATTGACGCCTCGTTGGGCTCCCGATACCACCGCATGCCAACCGGCACGGTGGCGGGGGATGCCAGCAGGTCAGAAAGGTCCCGGGTGTCGTTGATCTGGTCCTGGGAGCGCCAGAACGACGCTTGAACCCATGTCATCGACACCGAAGAGGTATTTGTCACCGTCCCCTTGATGGTGATGGGAGTTTTGGGATCCCCTGTCGGTGGGCTGACAGAAGTAATCGTCACCTTGACCAATTCTGTCGCGGTACGTGCCTGGGCAGGGGAAGATCCCGCGAAGACGGTCGTGAGGACCATCAACAACCCCAGCCAAGCGGCTGGGCGAAGGCGGGAAGCAGGTGACACGTTTGTCATGGTAGTTGGCCGGGGACGGGATTGAACCGTGGTCCGCGTGAGGTTCAGTGCTCTTGCTCGGCCCACCACGCCAGCAGTGCGGCCTTTGCCTCGCCAGGAGTGTGCGGGCCTTCGTCGAGGCGGAGGTTGAGGAGGAACTTGTAGGCCTTGCCGACCGCTGGGCCGGGCTTGATGCCCAGGGTGGCCATGATCTCTTCGCCGTCGAGGTCGGGACGAATCGCAGCCAGCTCTTCCTTGGCGGTGAGGTCGGCGATGCGCCTCTCGAGGTCGTCGTAGGCGAATTCCAGCCGCTCGGCCTTGCGACGATTCCGGGTAGTGCAGTCAGAGCGGGTCAGGATGTGCAAACGCTCCAGTTGGTCGCCAGCATCACGGACGTAACGACGCACCGCCGAGTCCGTCCACCCCTGGTCGCCGTAGCCATGGAAGCGCAGGTGCAGTTCGACGAGTTTTGACACATCCTTGACGACCTGGCTGGGGTAGGTGAGGGCCTTGAGACGTTTGCGGGCCATCTTTGCTCCCACGACGTCGTGGTGGTGAAAGCTCACCTTGCTGCCGGGCTCGAATTTACGTGTCGGCGGTTTGCCGATGTCATGCAGCAGAGCAGCCAGACGACCGGTGAGGTCGGGCTCGTGACCGCGGCGCTTCTCGAGGTCGATGGACTGGTCTAGAACTGTCAGGGAATGCTCGTAGACGTCCTTGTGACGATGGTGCTCGTCGCGTTCTAGACGCAAGGCTGGCAGCTCGGGGAGCACATGGTCAGCGATGCCAGTGGCGACCAGGAGGTCGAGGCCCGCGCGCGGGTGGTCAGTGAGGAGGGTCTTGGAGAGTTCGTCACGGATACGTTCGGCGGAGATGATCTCGATGCGTGGGGCCATGTCAGTCATGGCGGCACGGACCTCGTCGGTGACGGTGAAGCCGAGCTGGGAGGTGAACCGTGCAGCTCGCATCATGCGCAGCGGGTCATCGCTGAACGACCGCTCTGGCGGGAAGGGAGTGCGCAAAACTCCCGCCACGATGTCGGCGAGTCCGGCGTAGGGATCGGAGAATGTTCGAGTCATGGCATGCAATGCCATCGCGTTGACCGTGAAGTCGCGACGGATGAGATCGTCCTCGAGGGTGTCTCCGTAGACGATCTCGGGCTTGCGGGAGTCAGGGTGGTACGCGTCTGCGCGGTAGGTGGTGACCTCCACCACCCAGTCGTCGATCTGGGCGCCGATAGTCCCGAAGGCTCGGCCGATGCCCCATGTCGCATGGGTGCAGCTGCGAAGAATTGCCTCCGTCGTGTCGGGGCGAGCGTCGGTGGTGAAGTCAAGGTCGTGTCCAAGACGGCCCATGAGGGCGTCGCGGACGGACCCCCCGACGAGATAAAGGTCGTGACCCGCCTGCGCAAAGACCTTGCCCAGTTCAGCGACCAGCGGCACCTGCTCAAAAAGCACATCGATGCGGTGTTGGAGCAGCTGCGGCACGGTCATCCCCGACTCATCGGGGGTTGGGTGCAGGGCGGTGGGCAGCGTCGAGGGGCTGTTGACGTTTTTTTCAGGCATGGCGGCAGACAGCCTACGCGACATTGGCTTTTGCGGCGGTCACGAAGCTGGCGAGCTGGAAGGGAAGTGCTGAAGCCAGCGTGATCGGAAACCGTGTCACGGGGATGGTCAACAGCCTTGTCAGGACAACTTGCGATCGCGTGAACTCTGGTGGTTGGTGCCGCGGGACTTGCCAATGCGGGCCAGGGTGCGCACTCGGGACCACTCGCAGAACAGGGAGAACAACACGACGCACGCCAGCGTCACTCCAGCCGCCCAGCCGGGTAGATGACGGTACGCGGCCACCCACAACACGAGGGCAAGAACGCTCAGGGACAGGTAGGCGCGATTCACCATGACACCGAGTTTACGGGGTGTGACGAAAAGTGCCGACATCATGTGTGTCGGGCAGATCTCGTGACGAGGATCGATGCGACGCGGCGAAAATGTTCAGCGAAGGTCATGGGGCCAGTTTCGGGAGCCAACATGTCCGCATGCCATGCTGAGACCATGCGTCCTGATCCGAATGCACCTGTGGTTGTGGCCGTTGACTCGTTCAAGGGCTCTCTGAGCTCCGGCAAGGCGTGCCGGGCGGTACAGCGAGGGTTTTCCGCAGCTGACCCGAGGCGTGAGGTCATGACGATTCCAGTTGCTGACGGCGGTGAGGGAACTGTGGAGGCTGTTCTGGCAGCTGGGTTCCACGCCGTAACCGTCAAGTGCCACGGGGCGACCGGTGACCTTGCCGAAGTCGACTATGCCTTGCGCGACAACCAGGCAGTCATCGAGATGGCCACCTGTTGTGGTCTGGAGAGGGCTGACAGGGTGTCCGGACCACCGACCCCTCGACGCGGGTTGGTGGCATCCAGTCGCGGCCTCGGGGAGGTCATTGCGGCTGCGCTGCGCAGTGGAGCGACTGACATCACCGTCGGGGTCGGCGGCTCGGCCTCCACCGATGGCGGTGCGGGGATGCTGGAAGCCCTCGGGGTGCGCTTGCTCGACAAGAACTTGGCGCCCATTTCTCCCGGCGCAGCGGGGTTGCCGGAACTCTCGCGCCTCGATCTGTCCGGGTTGAACCGAAAGCTGTCGGGAGTGAAACTGACCGTGGCATGTGACGTCACCTCACCGCTGCTGGGGCCGAGCGGTGCAGCAGCAGTTTTCGGTCCGCAAAAGGGACTGGACGAGGAAGGGATCGAGGTTGCTGAAGCTGGTCTGACCAGGCTCGCTGATCTCATGGAGGCGGCCATTGGTAGCGCGTACCGGGACGCCCCTGGCTCTGGTGCCGCTGGTGGAGTTGGCTGGGCGCTCCGTTGTCTGGGCGCGAAGTACCGTCCAGGAGCAGCTGCAGTGCTCGGATGGGCAAAGGCGGTGTCAAAAATTTCCGAGGCAGGGTTGGTCATCACCGGGGAGGGACGGATCGACCGGCAGACTCTCCTGGGGAAGCTCCCCGACACCATCCGCAAGATTGCTCTCGATGCCGGGGTGCCGGTGTGGGCAGTCTGTGGAAAATGCGACCTCCCCGGGGACAAGCGCGGGGCATTCCAACGAATCATCTGTTTGTCGGACATCGAGCCGGATCCGGATGAGTCGATGGCCAAGGCCGGATTGCTGCTCAGCCAGGCTGTGGAGCAGGCGGTGCGGGAGGAACTCGGACGCTGACCCTCTCCCCTGCTGACGACGCACGTTCGGCAGAGCCATCCACGACCATTCCCAGGATTTCGGTCTCACGGTCGGTGATGAGAGAGAGTGACCCCTTCACATCGCGGTGGCGGCGAGGTCCAGATCGATGTCCTCGGCAATGAGAATTCTCATCGTCATGCGCGTTCTTCCGTCACCCCGGTGACGGCGTTGGTGCCTTGAAGGGGAAAATCGCACCGGAGCGGGAAGTTGTTCTGGGATCGTTGGAAGAACCCTCAAGGAGTCGTGGCCACCGCCAATGTCCATGCCGTTGGTCAACGGGCAGCGGGCAAGAGCCGTGATGTCGTAGGCGGGGGCCCCATCGTCCGATGGTGGGCATGGTGTCGCTCAATGGGATGAAGACGTTGTCGAAGAACGCCAGTCCGGTGATGACCAGACCAGGAACGTGCATGGCGACCTCGAGGCGTACGTTGTCCGGGCGGGTCAGGCCCAGGGGCATGTCGATGGTGGTCGACGGTGAAGGAGATGTCGTTCACCGCGTGAACAATTTCCCTGGCTGAGCGACAGAATGATTTCGACACGCCCTTGATGGTCAGCGGGGTGTGATTTTTCGTCATCAGCCGTTCCTGCCCTGTCGTTCCATTGGGAAGGACTCTTGCCGAGGGAGAAGTCCAGGACCGCATTTGAGAGTCGTTTCGGGGCACGGTGTCACACCATGGTGATGGCAGGTGTCATGTCGTGATGAAAACGGGCCGCCGGATCAAAAGGCTCCACGGATTCTCGCGGCGTCGAAAGCGTCCTTGCACTCACGGCGCAGGGCGCGCAGCACGTCATGATGCTGGTTCGCGATGCACTTCGTCATCACCTGGAAGGTCATGGTGTCGCCGGTGATGTCGCCGACTCCCAACACCAGGGGCTTGTCGAGCAGGGTGCCTTCGAATTCGACCGCAATATCGTCGAGGACCTTCCGGATGACCCGGATGACTTGATTCGGGTCCTCCAAGGCGTGCACCTTGATGTCGGTGAACGAGGTCGTCCATCCTTGAGTCACATTGCCGACCTTGGTGATTTCCCCGTTTCGAAGGTACCAGGCGGCACCGTTCCAGTCCCTGATTCGGGTCACGCGCAGGCCGACGTCCTCGACCAGGCCCTCCACCTCGTTGATCTTCACCGCGTCACCGACGCCGTACTGGTCCTCGAAGATGATGAAAAGTCCCGCCAGGACATCCTTGACGAGCGTCTGCGCGCCGAAGGCCAGGGCTACGCCGACGATTCCGGCGGAGGTCAGGATTGGGGTGATCTTGATGCCAATGGTGCTGAATCCCGACAGCAGGGCGACGATGATGATGATGGCAACGCCGACATTCGAGAGCAGTCCGCCGACGGTCGTCGTGCGCTGATTCTGCCTGTCGAGAGTCGCACCTGTCGCTTCGGCGAGGATGCGGCGGGTGCGCCCGGGCATGGTGGCCTCGCGCTTTTCCGAGCGCGACACCATGAGGCGAATCGTCCAGTCGACGCCCTTGCGTAGCAGCCAGCGGGCAACTATCGCAAGGGCGATGATGATGAGGATGTGGATCAGCGTGTCCCAGGTCCACACGTCGGATTTCAGCGGAGGCATGGTCTCCCTTCGCGGTCGGGTTCAGGTGACAGATGTGCTCTTGGTAACACTTCCACCTTCCCACTCCGGGCAAGAAAAAGCCCTCCCTAGACGCGTCCGAGCCATCAACATGACAGGATCAAGGCATGAGTGACGACAACGTCTCCCCTGCAGCACGCCTTCCCGGCGGTGATCAGCCGGCCGCAGAGCGACCGCTGGATCCGCAAGACCTGCCCGAGCATCTGGCCGAGCCGACACAGATGCCTTCGACTGGCCCTCAGGTTGCCCAGGCCGTGGTCGAGGCCGTCGGCGGCACTCCGCGCGCCGACGGCATGGTCGATGCCGCTGAAGAAGTTCGTATCGACGTCCTGTCTTTCGCGGACGCGCCTGCACCGGGATGGTCAACCTGGTCGACGGTGAGCTTGCACGCCGAGCCGAACTCAATAGCCCTTGTCGACGGGACCAGCAGTGACATTCGCGCCGAACTCATGGTCGTGGGCGCTCCCGGCTCCGACGTCATGGGCAAGGTTCTGGGGTCATGCGCCTTTGCGGTGCTGCGTGACCACTGGCCGATGGCCCCGGGAATTGTCTTCGGCGACGTCGTGTCGATGTACGCGCCGAATTCCACCACCCCGCACCTGATGTGGTGTCATCCATTCACCACCCCTCAACTCGACCGGGTGGAAATTGGTGATCTCAAGGTGCACTGGCTCCTGGGCGTCCCGATCACCGAGGCCGAACGTCAGTGGCTGGAGGTCAACGGCTTCGACGATTTTGTCGATCTGCTGGATGCCAAGGCGGTGAATTACACCGACCTGCAGCGTCCGTCGGCGGTGTGACGTCTCAGGCTGACTCCCGCCAGAGCACTTCGTTCGGTATGACGAGGTGGCGTTGGGGGAGTTCCTGACCGCGAATCTGTGCAACCACCATGTCTGCCAGGGCGGCTCCGGTCGCCCTGGCATCACTTCGTACGGTTGACAATGGCGGATCGCTGAGGGTCGCAGCCGGCGCATCGTCGAACCCGACGACGCCAACATCCTGCGGTACTCGCCGCCCAGCTTCGTTGAGGACGCGGATCGCACCGGTGGCGAGTAGATCGGAGGCCGCGACGACTCCGTCGAGATCCGGGTAGCGCTGGAGGAGCTCGGACATTGCCCGTTCGCCTGCGGTGAGGGTCCACCCATCGACCGTGGTGTGCCCGAGCGCGGCATTTCTCGCACCTTGGTGGAACCCGTCGAGACGCAACGGGGTGACTGGTGCCCAGGAAGGCCCACCAATGGCGACCACTTTCGACCGACCAGTGGCCACCAGCCGTTCGGTAATGGCTCGGGCGCCTCCGACGTTGTCCGTGTCAGCGGAGGGGATGTCCGATCCCGGTAATGGCGTCGATGCGGTCACGAGCGGGATATTTGTCGCCATGAGGCGTGCAACGAGCGGATCCTCGTTGGTCATGGCGACCAGAATCGCCGCGTCGAAGGATCCTCCGGCAATCAATGACCCCACACGTTCTGCCGAGCGAGGATCATCGACGAGGGCAAGCAGCATCTGGTAGCCGTGCTCCGACAAACGAAGATTCGCGCCGGATGCCATCGGGGACAGGGTCGGCTCGGTGTAGAAGACATTGACGTTCTCGCGAGCGACGAGGACCACGGTGTCAGTTGACTGAACCCGTAGTGACCTTGCTGCCCGATTGGGTACGTAACCGGTGGTGATGATCGCGTCAGCCACGGCACGAGCAGTTGCGGGGGCCACATTGGTGTGACCGTTGAGAACTCGTGACACCGTCGCATGGGATACGCCGGCCACCCGAGCCACGTCATGCATGGTGGGCCGACCCGTGTCCTCGCTCATCGGCAATCCTCCTTTTGTCCCCGGATCGTCATCGGCGACGCTCCGATTGTGGGCCCCCACTTGTCGGAGTGGGGTGACATGTCGTAGTGTACACGTGTACACGACGTTTGTGGCGGACTCCAAGGCGGTCTCCCCCACACGCCGGTCAACATCCCGAGGATGCGGGCTCTCCGCGTCCTGACGCTCAAGGAAGAGGGTTGACATGATCACACGCCGTACTCGTCGGGTGGCCTCTGTGGCTGCGATGGTCGCCGGAACGCTCGTTCTCGGTGCCTGTGGCAGTTCTTCGGAGGGATCCGGGTCGTCGAGCCAGAGCGCTTCGCAGTCCGCTGCCACATCTGCGTCCGGCCCGGTCACCATTAAGTACCTGCATCGTCTTCCCGACGGCGAGGGCATGACGAAGGTTGCTGACGTCGTCAAGAAGTGGAACTCCGAACACCCCGACATCAAGGTCGAGACGACGAAGTTCCCGGGCAAGGCCAACGAGCTCATGCCGAAGCTCGAGGCCGACGTCAAGGCCGGAACCGCCCCTTGCCTGGTGCAGGCCGGATATGCCGAGGTTCCGGACATGTACGTCAAGGGCCTGGTCCAGGACGTCACCAGCGAGGCTGAGAAGTACAAGGACCACTTTTCCGGCGCCTACGGGCAGATGTCGGTCGGCGACAAGGTCGTCGGTCTCCCCCAGGACACCGGCCCGCTGGTCTACGTCTACAACGAGGCTGAGTTCAAGAAGCTCGGCATCGAGGTTCCGAAGACCTCCGATGAACTGCTCGCCGCTGCCAAGAAAGCCGCTGCCAAGGGCAAGTACATCCTCGGGTTCGAGCCCGATGAGGCCCAGAACTCGCTGTCCGCCCAGGCGGCTGCCGCTGGTGCCGTCTGGTACTCCGCCGAGGGTGACAAGTGGAAGGTTGACACCAACGGCGACAAGACCAAGGTCGTTGCTGACTTCTGGCAGAAGGCCCTCGACGACAAGAGCGCCCTCACCGACGCCCGTTGGAGCGACGCCTACACGAAGGCTCTCGTCAACGGAAGGCTCATCGGCAATATTGCTGCTGCCTGGGAGACCGGCTTCATGCTCGACGCCCTGGACAAGACGCCTTACAACGGCCAGTGGCGTGTGGCTCAGTTGCCGCCCTTCGGTGGCTCTGAGCTGACCGGTCCTGACGGTGGTTCCGGCGTGGCGGTGGTCAAGGGCTGCAAGTACGCCGCCCAGGCGATGCAGTTCAACGACTGGTTCAACACCCAGGTCGATGACCTTGCCACCCAGGGGCTGGTTCCCGCCGCCAAGGGCCAGGTAACCACCCCCGAGAAGATGAAGAAGCAGTTCGGCGGACAGGACGTCATGGCTGAGCTCGCCAAGGCCAACGAGAAGCTCGCTCCTAAGTTCGGCTACATCCCCGGATTCGCCGTTGTGGGCACAAAGATGAATGAGAAGGCTGCCGATGCCGCAGCCGGCAAGGCCAAGGTCTCGGACATCTTCCAGACCGCTCAGGACACTTCGGTCAAGGCGCTCAAGGACGCCGGCCTTCCGGTCAACGAGTGATGTCGACTGGGGTCGGGATCAATTCCCGGCTCCAGATCCCATCTGTCGCATGACGAGCGCGGATCGGGAGGACGATTTTCGTCAGCTCGGGGCCTCTTGAGCTCCAAGAGGCCCCGACCCTCACCCCAGCAGACATTTTTGGTCCGCCACGGACGCGGTTCCCGGTGGTCGGCAATTGGCCACCTCACGAACGGTGCGAGACGATCCACACCGTGACAATTCCTCACAGGAGACGTCATGTCCTCAACCACGATGGCCAGTCGAAAGGCCAGACACGAGGCGCTGACCGGCTGGCTCTTCGCGTTGCCGTTCACCGTCGTCTTCATCATCGTGTTCATTGCCCCCATCATCGAGAGCATCCGGGCAGGCTTCCACAAGCAGGTTGCCGAAGGCGGTGGGCTGTTCGGTGGCGGCCAGACGGTGGAGAAATTCGTCGGTCTGCAGAACTTCCAGGAGGTGTGCACAAATCCGGCCTTCTGGCACGGTATTGGTCGTGTCATGCTCTTCGGAATCTTCCAGATCCCGATCATGATCCTGGCGGCGCTGTTCCTGGCCTTGGTCATCGACTCCCACTTGGTGCGCCATCCCGGATTCTGGCGCCTCTCCTACTTCCTGCCCTACGCGATTCCGGGCCTCGTCGGCGCAATCATGTGGACCTACCTCTACCTGCCCGAAATCTCCCCGTTCGCCGGGCATCTCGGCTTCAGTCTGCTGAGCTCCCACGTCATCCTGGGCTCAATGGCCAACATGACGACGTGGACGTTCACCGGCTACAACATGCTCATCTTCTTGGCCGCCTTGCAGGCCATCCCGTCGGATCTCTACGAGGCAGCTCGCATCGACGGTGCTTCCGGATGGCAGATCATGACGAAGATCAAGATCCCGATGGTTCGCGGTGCTGCGCTGTTGGCCGTCCTGCTGTCGATCATCGGCACCGTCCAGCTCTTCAACGAGCCGACGGTTCTGGCCACCGTGGCAACCTGGATGCCGCGTGACTACACCCCGATGATGATGGCCTACAACACCATGAACGGAAATATCAGCCCGAGTGGTGCCGGACCGGCCTCGGCAGTGTCCATCATGATGGCGTTGGTTGCTGGAGTGCTCGCAATGATCTATGCCCTCGTCCAGAGGAAGGCGGACTGACATGGCACACGACAAGACCGCGGTCACCAAGGACGGCATTCGCTATCGTCCGTCGCTGGCGGGGCTGCCGCCGCGCTCCATTGCTCCCTCCAAGACAGCTAGGACGATCACTTTCGTGATCCTGGCCTTCGTGGCCTGCTACTTCTTGCTTCCCATCATCTGGTTGGTCGTCGCATCAACCAAGAACAACACCGATCTCGTGAGCACCCCCGGATTCGCCTTCGGCGAGTTCAACTGGGCCACCAACTGGCATTCCCTGATGGCCTGGACCAAGGGGATGTTCCCGCGTTGGGTCCTCAACTCGCTGGTCTATTCGACCGTGGCAGGTGCTGTTGGGACGATCATTTCTGTCGCCTGCGGGTATGCGATGGCAAAGTTCCAGTTCCCGGGGCGCCGGGTGCTGCTCGTCGTCATCATGACCGGCTTGCTGATGCCGGTGGCACTGCTCACCGTTCCGCTCTACCTGCTGTTCATCAAGATGCATCTGGTCAATACCGTGTGGGCGATGATCATCCCGTCGATGGTGAGCCCCTTCGGGGTCTTCCTCGGCAACGTTTACGCCGATTCGTCGGTTCCGACTGAGCTTCTAGAGGCTGCTCGCATCGACGGGGCTGGCGAATTCCGAATCTTCTCCACGATGGTATTGCGCCTGCTGGCTCCTGCCATGGTGACGATCTTCCTGTTCATTTTCGTCGCCACGTGGAACAACTTCCTATTGCCGTTGATGATGATCACCAACGAGAGTCTGCAGCCGGTGACCCAGGGCCTCTACGGCATGATGGCCTACTTCGCCCCGGACAAGGGTGCCGTGATGCTGGCCTCTGTCATTGGTGTCATTCCGCTGGTGATTTTGTTCCTGGTGCTCCAGCGTTACTGGCAGTCCGGACTCGCCGCCGGCGCCGTCAAGGGCTGATGCCAGCTGGGGTCCGATAGGACTTCAGCAGCATGGATTCCATCCTCGGTGGGGTTCCCCCTATGGGGACCCTCGGACCGGTCAAGGGCAGCGTCGCGCCCTGAGGACGCTTGCTCCTCCTGTCCCTTTCCTGCCGTGTATAAAAACATCGGGCCGGTCACTGTCAATGCAGTGACCGGCCCGATACGTCGTTGGGGCGGCGAAAATCACTCAGCGGCGCTGGGGTGAGTCATGTCGGCGGGAACGACCCACTTGTCGAAGTCCTCCTCGCTCATGCCACCGATCGTCAGAGCGGACTCACGCAGGCTGATGCCCTTGTGATGCGCGTTCTTGGCGATCTTTGAAGCCAGGTCGTAACCGATGTGACGGTTGAGAGCCGTGACCTGCATGAGGTTCTTGTCGAGATTCTCCTTGATCTTGTCGGGGTTCGGCTCGATGCCGTAGGCGCAATGCTTGTCGAAGCTGATGCACGAATCGGCGATGAGGCGGATCGACTCCAGGCAGGCGTGAGCCATGACGGGCTTGAACACGTTGAGCTGGAAGTTGCCCTGAGAACCGGCGAAACCGACCGTCGCGTCATTGCCGAACACGCGGGTGGCGACCATCGTCATGGCCTCGCACTGGGTCGGGTTGACCTTGCCAGGCATGATCGAGGAGCCGGGCTCGTTCTCGGGGATGAGGAGCTCACCGATGCCGTTGCGGGGGCCGGATGCGTACCAGCGAACGTCGTTGGCGATCTTCATGAGAGCGTCGGCGAGAACTCGTAGGGACCCGGAGACCTGCACCAGAGCGTCGTGGGCGCTCAGTGCGGCGAAGAGGTTGTCGGCCTGCTTGAACTCGATGCCGGTCTCCTCGGTCGCATGCTTGGCGACGGTCGGGCCAAAGTCGGGGTGAGCGTTGAGGCCGGTGCCGACAGCGGTGCCGCCGATGGCCAGCTCGCGAGCGCGGGAGTCGGCGTAACGGATGCCGTCGAGGGCGAAGTCGATCTGGGCGACCCAGCCGCTGATGACCTGGCCGAGCCGGATCGGGGTGGCGTCCTGCAGGTGGGTGCGGCCAACCATCACGACGTCGTCGTATTTCTTGGCCTTCTCGTCGAGGGTGTCGCGAAGCTGCTGGACGGCGGGGTACAGGCGCTCATTGAGAGCGCAGACGACGGCGATGTGCATGGCCGTCGGGAAGGTGTCGTTGGAGGACTGGCCGCGGTTGACGTGGTCGTTCGGGTGGACCGGCTTCTTCGAGCCGCGCTCGCCCCCAGCCAGCTCGATGGCGCGGTTGCTGATGACCTCGTTGGTGTTCATGTTGGACTGGGTGCCCGAACCGGTCTGGAAGACGACCAGTGGGAACTCGTCATCGAGCTTTCCGGCGATGACCTCGTCAGCGGCCTGGACGATGAGGTCGGCGACGTCGCCCGGCAGCTCACCCAGTTCCTTGTTGGCCAGTGCCGCGGACTTCTTGAGGGTTCCGAGAGCACGGATCATGTCTCGGCCCCAGACGAAGGTGTCACGACCGATCTCGAAGTTGTGAAGGGAGCGCTGTGTCTGGGCGCCCCAGTAATGCTCGGCGGGTACTTCGACCTCGCCCATGCTGTCTTTCTCAATGCGCATCTCTGCCATGCCGCAAGCCTACTTTGCAGGTGGGTGACGGGACTGGGTGGGGTGTCGGGATTTTTCGTCAATGAGTACTGGTGGCGGGAATGACGCAGGGTGTCTACTCCTGACAAATGATCTGCCGGAATGTCACGGTTCCGTGGGGGGCACGGACGAAAACTGTCATCTCGCTGGAGCCGTGAGCATTGGGGTGCAGGCATCACGTTCGGATCGACGGTTTTCGGTGGGACGGGACGAGGCCCGGGCCGTCGACTTGGGAAGATGCCTGTGGATAACGCCGAATCCCGATCGCAGGGTTATCCACAAATTTCACATTGGATGACTGAAACGCCCGCCCGGAAACGACAACTGAAGATATGGAACTAGTTGACATCCTTGAGGCCAGCGGTGGCGTGGCGAAAATCAGTTCAGTGGGCCGAGTTGCGCGACAGGCGCGTAAAGCCGCACGAGAAGGTTGGGTCATCAGACCCCTGCCACGCATCGTCATGACAACGGATGCAGTGCGGCGACCTGATGCCTGGATGCGGGCCGTCATGCTGTGGCGACCAAATGCAATCTTCACCGGGCGTGCCGCTCTCTACTTGGCGGGAATGAGAGACGTTGATGTCACGGAGATCGACGTCATAATCCCGCATGCGATGCCCCGGCTGCCAAGGAGGAGTTGGCTACGTTTTCACCGAGCCGGACGCGAGTCGATCATTGACGACCGTAATGGATTCAGGACGACTCATGCCTATACGTGCTTCTGGTTGGCCCTTCGGGGGGACTGGGAAGCGGCCACGGCATCCCTCCGCGCAGGATGGGTGAGTCCTGAGGAGCTCCGAGATGCTCGACGTCGCTTGGCCCGTAAGGTGTCGCCTGGAACCACCAAAGAGGTTTTGAGGCAGCTCCTCGATCGACCCTGGTCGGTAGCTGAACGGGAGCTTCATGCGCTCTTGCACGAGTATCGAGTCAACGGGTGGAGGGCGAATGAGAGGTTGTGGATCAACGGACGCGTGCTCTTCCCCGATCTCTGGTTCAAGCACGAGAAGGTGATCGTCGAGGTTGATGGCTACACCTTTCATGGGAAGCCCCGGGATTACGAGATGACTGCTCGGCGTCATGCGCTCCTGGCGGGGGCTGGGTGGCGTGTCATCCGCGTGACACCGATGATGATCCGCGAAGCTCCGGAGCTGGTTCTTGACACCATCAGGTCAGCATTGTGGCGTCGACATCAGGGGGTACTCGTCCCGGTGTGAGGCGCGGCTGCCGGTGCTTCGGCTGGGAGCATTGCAGCGTGCCCTAGATGGGTTGACGCGGGTGCGAAAACTGTCATCTCAAGAAGGGGCGGAGCAGGTTCGTGTAGATCCCCTGGAGCACTGGAGACTTTTCATGCTGCACAGTGAGAATCGGCCACATGTCGAAGGTTGTCAGTCCTGAGAGAAGAGGGACGAGGCGGACAGACACGAGCCGTGGTCCTCCGAGGCGTCATGAAGGGGCATGGTCGATGATTCGCGGGTCATGGAAATGGCAGCCGAACCGCGATGCATGTCGTCAAAACGACGATCCTTGACGAGTTTTGCTGTGCCAAGGCTGCTGGGGGATTTCGTGCCTGCGGTAGAGGAGGTCTTCCGGGGATTAGAGGAAGTTTTCGGGGATGTCGATGGATGCGCGCCCTGCACAAGGAGAGCGGAGGGTGCGTCGGGAGCTGGAAGACTCGCTGCGTCGAAACGAGGGGCAGCGACCTCGGACGGAAGGGGTTCGTAATTGTCAATCCCCGAGGATTCGGGGACGTCTTCACCTGAATCTGGGGCAGGAGGCGACGAGCACTGCGAATACGACGGTGTCGGAAGGGTCTGATGAGGGTGAGGACGTGCAGGTTCGTCGTGCTTCTCGGAGTCGTCAGAAATACCTGAGAGCGCGTCGGTCAGGGCGGTGAAGGAATCGCTGAGCAACTTGTCAGCTGAGAGGTCCGACAGCGGGTCAGTAACTTTCGCCGATGTGTGAGGCCGCCGCTCGATGACCTTCTTCTGCCCCAAGGAACCAGGACTCAGGATCCGCAGTTCTTGGTCGTCCGAGCCAGATTCGTGTTCGTAATCCCAACCGGTCTTGCGTTTTTTCTTGTCCTTCTGCGCCTGGACGATCCACATGATCACCGTTGCGAACAGCACCAAGCCGATGATCCCATCGAAGGCGCTGTCTTTCATGATGAAAAGGAGAATGGTGAGGAAGACTATCGCCGACGAGTGTCTGCTAGCTGACGAGCCCTTGCCCGAGGTGCCCTTGCTACCGGTGGCCATGTCACGAGGATACGTGATTGGTGTCCCCGACACCCTGCCGGCAGAAATGGAAAAGGATCACCTGAAGTGACCGTGTGCCGTCCTAGCTGCGTGCGAGAACGAGACGATTCCTAGGATTACTCACATGACACACGATCCCGTGACACAACGAGCTCCTCGCAAGGCCGTCATCATGGCTCGAGGCCTGGGAACCCGCATGCGCAAGGCCGCTGTGGGCGTCTCCCTCACTGCAGAACAGGCAAGCGCCGCACAGGCAGGCGTCAAGGCAATGATCAGTCTGGATGGCCGTCCGTTCCTCGATTATGTGATTTCTTCCCTCGCAGATGCCGGGTTTGACCAATTCTGTCTGGTGATCGGTCCGGAGCACGATCTGATTCGCAATTACTACGACTCTTGCGAGAAGTCACGAGTCGAGATCACATATGCGATTCAGGAGCAGCCGCTAGGTACTGCTGATGCGGTTGCAGCCGCCGAGGACTTCGCCGGTGATGACAGAGTCCTTGTTGTGAACTCGGACAATTTCTACCCCGAGGACGCTGTTGCCAGGCTTCGCGAAGTACCCGCATCTGCGACGCTCGGCTTCACGAAGCGTGCCATGATCGATCAGTCCAACATCGACCCGGAGCGTATTCGTGCCTTCGCTCTGCTGGATTCTGACGATTCTGGTCAGCTCGCCGATATCATCGAGAAGCCGGCCCCCGAAGTTGTTGACGCTGCTGGGGAGACCGCGTTGGTCTCGATGAACTGCTTCCTGCTTACCCCGAGAATTTTCGAAGCCTGTCGTTCCATCGAGAAGTCTGCGCGTGGTGAGTACGAGATCGTCGATGCGGTGCGGTGGATGGTCGAGCAAGGCGAGCGGTTTGCCGTTGTTCCCGTCGAAGCGGGCGTTCTTGACATGTCGAACCGTGGAGACATCGCCTCGGTGGTTGACGCGCTCGGTGGTCGCGAGGTGAAACTATGACGCGGTGGTTCGTTCCAGGGCGTATCGAGGTCCTCGGGAAGCACACCGATTACGCCGGTGGGTCGACGTTGGTGGCCGCAGTGGATCGCGGCGTTACAATTTCGGTGGAGCCAGGGGACAGGGGGCTCACGGCATCGACCGACGCAGCTCCCGGTGAGTTGTCGTTGAAAGCTGGCTACGATCCAAAATTGCCGGCAGGGCATTGGGGCAGGTACGCGCAGGCCGTACTCGATCGCCTGACGGCCAATTTTGGAGACCTGGCCCCGGCGAGGATCCGGTTGACCTCCGACCTGCCGCTTGCCAGCGGGATGAGCTCCTCGTCAGCTCTGGTCAGCGCGATTGTGCTTGGTCTGGCCGATTTCAACGGGCTGTCGGATACCACTGCTTGGCAAGACAACATCACCGATGACGTTGACCTGGCAGGATACCTGGCCTGCCACGAGAACGGCATGACCTTCAAGAACCTTGCTGGTGCCGCTGGCGTGGGAACTTTTGGCGGCTCAGAGGACCACACGGCGATGGTGTGCAGCGAGGACGGTCAACTCGGGCAATTCCGCTTCTGCCCGATCCGACTGGAGAGACGAGTCCCGTTCCCCGAGGACATGTCGTTCGTCGTCATTGTTTCTGGGGTGGCGGCTGAGAAGACCGGAGCTGCGCGGGATCTCTACAACGCAGCATCCCTGGCAACTCGGGAGATCGTCAGTCGGTGGAATTCGAACACTGGTCGTCATGACGCGGTCATCGGCGATGTCCTTGCCGTTGATCCTGACGCCGAGAAGCTTTACGAGGTGGTGCGGGATCGAGAGGACCTCACCCGACGCCTGGATCATTTCCTGACCGAGTCCGAAAAGATCATCCCGGAGGCGTCCAAGGCGCTATCGTGTGGCGACCTCGAGGAGTTCGGTCGAATGGCCCAGGAATCTCAGCGAGCGGCCGAGGATCTTCTTGGCAACCAGGTTCCGCAGACCGCCGTCTTGGCGCGCATCGCGCATGATCTCGGAGCGGTTGGTTCAACCTCCTTTGGTGCTGGTTTTGGCGGCTCGGTGTGGGCGTTGGTTCCGTCCGCGGAGGCGAAGGAGTTCGCCGAAAAATGGATCACCTCGTATCGCGACGAGTACCCGGAAGAAGCGTCCCAAGCGACGACTGTCGTCACCCGTCCGGGACCCTCTGCTCGGCGCCTGGACTGAAAAGCCGGGAGTCCGCTCATCGCCATCTCGCCATCGCGCAGGTGTGGTGAGCGGATCTTCGTGACCGCGGTCGTCCTGGAACCTGAAGGCGTTTTCCAGCTTATTCTTGAATCGTGGCGGACGAGATCGAATTTGGCACTGGCGGCTGGCGAGCGATCATCGCGGATACCTTCACTCGTTTCAACGTTGAGCGAGTCGCTCAGGCGCTTTCAGATCGTATACATGACGAGAATCAACAGCAGCGCCCGGTCGTTATTGGGTACGACCAACGCTTCCTCTCCCCAGAATTCGCATGGTGGGCGGCAGAAGTGCTCGCGGCCAATGGGCTCACCGTTCGGATCATTGACCGGCCTGCCCCGACCCCGATGATCATGTGGACTGTCCGCGACCTGGACTGTGCCTATGGCATGGCGGTCACGGCCTCCCACAACCCCGCGACGTACAACGGACTCAAGGTGTTCACGGAGGGCGGTCGTGACGCCAAGGTGGAGATCACTGAACCCATCCAGCGTCGCGCCAATTCCATCGGCCCAGCCGACATCAAGCGCGTACACCGCGCTGACGCCCTTCGTGACGGGTTGGTCGAGGTGCAAACCTCGATGAACTGGTACATCGACGCGATCCTCGACCATGTCGACCTCGAAGCGATTCGACACGCCCACCTCAAGGTTGTCCTCGACCCGATGTTCGGAGTCTCTCGCACCTGCCTCCAGACCATCCTCATGACGGCTCGTTGCGACGTCGACACCATTCACGAGCGCCGCGACACCCTCTTTGGTGGGCGTCTCCCCTCCCCGAACTCCAAGACTCTGCAAGCGTTGACCCAGGAGGTCGTCGAGCGGGGAGCCGACATCGGCATCGCCACCGATGGTGACGCTGACCGACTCGGTATCATCGATGATCAGGGACATTTCCTCCACCCCAACCAGATCTTGGTCCTGCTGTACACGTACCTGTTGGAGGACAAGGGCTGGAAGGGCGGGTGCGTGCGCAACCTCGCGACGACGCACCTGCTCGATCGCGTTGCCGAGGCCCACGGGCAGACGTGCTACGAGGTTCCGGTCGGTTTCAAGTGGGTGTCGTCCAAGATGGCTGAGACCGGCGCTGTGATCGGCGGTGAGTCCTCGGGTGGTTTGACCGTCAAGGGACACATTGCGGGCAAGGACGGCGTCTACGCGGGCACCCTGCTGGTGGAAATGATCGCCAAACGGGGCAAGAAGCTTTCCCAGATCTACGCCGACATCGAGGAGCGTTACGGTCGCCTCGAGATGGTGGAGGATGACTTCTCCTTCGCGTCCGAGGACAAGGAGGCGCTCAAGAAGCGCATCTACGAGGAGAAGGATCTTCCCGACTTTGGCCTCGAGATTGACCACATCAGCGACATGGACGGAGTCAAGGTGTACTTCGCCAACGGTGGGTGGATCATTGTTCGCTTCTCCGGTACCGAGCCCCTGCTACGAGTGTTCTGCGAGATGCCGGACGCTGAGATGGCCCGTGCGTGCATCGACGAGGTCGTTGAACACTATCAATTCGAGTGACGGAGCGGCCCTGCTTACGCCAAGGGGCTGGGCCCGGCGACCCGGGCAGTTGGCCTGGTGCCGGGTTTTCCCGCTTGGTGTGTGGTTGCGACAGAGGTGTGACGTGACCACACACCAAGCGGGGATTTTGCCCGGTATGGGGCTCGGGGGCAGGGGGCACGACGCGCGGATGAGGTGAGGATGTGGCTTGTTGCTATCCACGCAGCCCAGGGACGATCAGCCCATCATTCCCCGGTCCAATAACGATCCACCCGCTTCGAAATGCCACAGGTGATCTCGTAACTGATGGTTCCGAGCTGCTCGGCCATGTCGTCGGCGGTCAGGACCTCGTCTTCCTGGGTTCCGATGAGAACCACCTCATCACCCACGGTGGCAGTCGGATCGGGGCCGAGGTCGACCATGAACTGATCCATGCACACCCGACCGACGATGGGGTGGACAGCGCCTCCGATGAGCACGCGCCCCTTGTTCGACAACGCCCTCGACAGCCCATCGGCGTATCCGACAGGCACGGTGGCGATTTTTGTCGTCTCGCCTGCGGTCCAAGTCCTTCCGTAGCCAATAGTGTCGCCCGGATTGACAGTTTTGACGAAGGTGACGTGACTCACCCAGGACAAAGCAGGGCGCAGTTCGGCGCGATCAGCGTGCGGGTCGGGGTCGTATCCGTAACCGACGATGCCTGCGCGCACCATCGACGTTCGTCCCAGGTCATGCCCAAGGATGGCGCCGGAGTTGGCAAGGTGCACCAGTGGGAAGGGTCCGCGCTCCGCCTCGATCCGGGATACAGCATCCATGAAGGTGCTTATCTCGCGTCGCGTGAAGTCCTCTCCCTCGGGGACGTCACTGATGGGCAGGTGAGTGAATACTCCCTCGACCTCGACGTTCTCGGCACGATCCGCGGCGGCCGTGAGTTCGCCAAGTTGTTCCGGCCGCAACCCAATACGCCCCATACCGCTATCGACGGCAATGTGGATCTTGACGGTAACTCCCCGTTTCCCGGCGGCAAAGTTCACTGCATCCAGGGAGTCGAAATCCACCACCGTGAGACGCATGCCGGATTCGATAGCGGCATCGAGGTCCCAGGGGTCAACGGGGGAGAGCTTGAGGATGGGGAGTGTGATGCTGGCTTCCACCAGCTCTTGGCCTTCCGCGACAGTGGCGACGGCGAGCCAGTCAGCGCAGTGATGTTTTTCGACATAGCGGGAGACTTCGACGGCGCCGTGCCCATAAGCATCGGCCTTGACGGCGAAGAGGACCTTCCGGTCACCAGCCCGTTTCCTGACGACGGCGAGGTTCGCAGCGATGGCAGACAGATCAACAATGGCGTGTGAGGGCGACGGGCATCTTGACATGTGTCATAACTCCTTTGAGCTGTCAGAAATTGCGATGCGGTCAACGGATAGGGGAGGGCGGCGCCGGCAAGCATGACGGAATGATGGAACTGGCCACGTCCGCGTGGCTGGCGGACGGCCCCATTCCGGGCACTCCATTGCGGGACGGTTGCACCAGTGTGTCATCGTGCCTCGCACTCGGGTCCAGTTCCCTACCAGCCAAGATTTGGTGCGATCCCGATAGAACGTGCTGGTCATCATCGTCGCTCAACTGTCCCTCTCTAATCGGTATCGTCGGTCCCCGCGTCGTCGCGGATGGCGTGGTGACGGTCGAAGAACCAACCGATTCCGAGAATGAGGAACCAGAGAGGCGTGAGTGCGAGAGCACGGGCGGTGTCAGGTTCCTGGGCCAGCAACACGAGGGTGAAGACGAAAAACGCCAGGATCGCCCAGCACATGCCGCGCCCACCAGGCATGGGGTACTTCGACGCTGAATGGGCGTCCGGAGCAATCTTTCGGTACTTCATGTAGCTGATGACGATCATGCTCCAGACAAAGATGAACAGCACTGAGGAAATTGTCGTCACAAGAGTGAAAGCCTCGACGAAGGATTCTGACGCCGCCAGGATAAGCGCCGTGCTGAGAACCAGGACGGTGACGACGAGCCCCCATCGCGGGACGCCATTTTTACTGAGGCGCCCAAACTGTCTCGGAGCCATCCTCTTATGCGCGAGGCCAAAGAGCATCCGTGAAATGGAGTAGATCCCGGAGTTCGATGACGATGCGGCGGACGTGA
Organism: Cutibacterium avidum 44067; assembly: GCF_000367205.1. Lineage (NCBI taxonomy): Bacteria > Bacillati > Actinomycetota > Actinomycetes > Propionibacteriales > Propionibacteriaceae > Cutibacterium > Cutibacterium avidum. Next base: position 2,395,070 of record NC_021064.1, read on the forward strand.
GTACGACGAAATTCATCACGCTGGCGGCCCCAGTGAATCCGACGAGTCCCAAAACCTGTACGAACGGGGATGAATCCGGGCGGACCTCGTTCCACGGCACGGCCGTCATGATCGCGGCCAGAGCGCCGATGTAGAAGATGAGGATTCGTGCCGGAACAGCACTGATGGCTCGGGGAAGCGTCTTTTCAGGGTCTTGGGTCTCGGCTGCGGTTGTGCCGATGAGTTCAATCCCTACGAATGCGAAGGCCGCCATCTGGAATCCAGCGAAGAACCCACTCCATCCATTTGGCATGAATCCACCGTGATCCCACATGTTGGTGAATGATGCGGCGCCCCCAGAGGGGGACTTGAATCCAATGATTGCCAGCACGATGGCAAGAATGATGAGTGAGATAATCGCGATGATCTTAATCAGTGCGAACCAGAACTCCAGTTCACCGAACATTTTAACAGTGAGGAGATTTAAACAGAGAAGCAGGAAGAGCGTCGCAGCTGCTAGTAAGGTAGCGAGGCTATGGTTTTTGATCCAGAAATCCCAGTAAGTGGTGATTCCAATGAGTTCGGCCATTCCAGTGACAATCCAGCAGAGCCAGTAAGTCCATCCCAGGAAGAATCCTGCCCAAGGGCCGATCAGATCGGCTGCGAAATCCTGGAAGCTCTTGTAGTCAAGGTTGTACATGAGCAACTCGCCCATGGCTCGCATGACGAAGTAGAGCATAGTTCCGATGATGAGGTAGGACACGATAATGCTTGGTCCGGCAGCGTGGATGGCTTTGCCGGATCCTAGGAACAGGCCGGTCCCGATGGCGCCACCGATCGCGATGAGCTGGATGTGGCGGTTGCTCAGATTGCGGTGGAGGTGCACTTCGTCGTGCTCCTTGGGATGTGGTGAATCCGCAGTCAGGGAAGCCTCACTCGTCGGCGCTTGAGGGTTCCCTGAAGCGTCTGGATTTTCGCCAAAACCAGTCATGTGTCGCCTCCGTGAAATGGACGTCAGAGTCGCGCGGTGAGGGTGAATCGACAGTGTCTCAGCCTTCCACGATGCAATTTGTTTGCAGCATAGCACCGGCCGGTCGACCCCTGGTGATCGTCATTTAAAGGATGGCCAAATAGTCGTGGTTGGAATGCGGTGCCATGCTCGTCGATTTCTAATCATTATAATGATCCATTCGCCAATGAGATGGCTATCAACCCATATCAACAACCATTGACCCCGTCAGGACAGCTACCGTGTCTGTGTGGTCAGGAACCTCGATCGAGGCTGGCCGCTTCCAGAGAGCATCTCTGGCCCGCGGGGCGTGTCTGCTCTGCGGACCAGAGGTCGATGACGGTCAGCGTGACCCCTCCTTGCGCTGCGTGCGGTGGCGGTAGACGAAGTACATCGAAGCGATGAAGACGAACCAGATCGGCGTGATGAGCACTGCAATTCGCGTCGTCGGATCCAAGGCGAGGATGACGAGGCTGATCGCGAAAAATGTCAGCACGCCCCAGCACATCGGGACGCCACCAGGCATCTTGTACACCGAGTCCTCGTGCAGATCGGGGCGCTTATGGCGGTACACGATGTAACAGACGACGATGAGGGACCAGCTGAACAGGAACAGCAGAGCGGCAACGGTCGTCACGAGGGCGAAAGCCTGCATGATCGAGTCCGAGGTGTACAGGAAGATGATGCCGCAGAGCAGCAGCAGGCAGGATGCGACAAGTGCGTTGCGCGGGACGTTGTTGCCCGACAGTTTTCGGAACTTTGATGGAGCCTGACCATCGAGAGCCAAGCCGTACATCATCCGCGATGTGGAGTACAGCCCCGAATTGTCTGACGATGCCGCGGCGGTGAGCAGGACGAAATTCATCACGCTGGCGGCAGCTCCGAAACCGGCCAGGCCAAACAGCGACACGAACGGGCTGACACCAGGCACCACCTTGCGCCAGGGGATGACAGTGGTGATGGCCAACAGGGCGAGCACGTAGAACAGGGCCAACCGCACAGGAATGGCGTTGATCGCCTTGGGAAGGGTAGTGCAGGGATCCTTCGTCTCGGCGGCGGCGGTGCCCACGAGCTCGATGCCGACAAAGGCGAAGAAGGCAATCTGGAATCCGCCGAGGAATCCCATCACTCCGTTGGGGAAGAAGCCACCGTCGTTCCAGAGGTTCGCAATCTTGGATGGTCATGCCGGGACTCCTTCCTCGGATTCCGTCGGTGCCGTTGCGGGGGCAGTGGGCTGCCGTCGAACAGTCCGTCGAGGGACTTGGGGTCCTCGGCGATGCGGGTGACGGCGTCGCGCAGGTCCATGCCGTCACGACGGGACAACCGCAGTACGGCGTGGCCGGCCCCCTTGCCGCCCAGTCCTGCGGCAAAGACGTTCTCGACGACGGCGTGGGTCGTCACGGAGTCGATCCCCATGCGCAGCAGGACGGACCGTTCGATCGATGGTGTGGTGTGGGTGCGGGCGAGGTCGACGACCGGGGTCATGACCTGCTCGCACAGCTGCCAGAAGCGTTCCTTGAGAGCAGCGTCATCGAGGTCGGCGAGCTCGGCACGCAGGGCCTCGTAGCGTTCGACGCGCTCCTGATCCGGGTCGGACATCATGCTCCTTCCTTGGCCAGATCAGCGCCGATCTGGCGGACGGCATCGGTGGTGGTGTTGGTCTCGTCGGCCAGGAACTCCAGCTCGGCGTCTCCCCACACCTCCGGAGCCATCACCTGGCTGGCGTGGCGCAGGTAGCTGCGACGCAGCTTGTCGAGGTCGAGGGCACGGGTGCCGACCTGGTCGAGACGTTCCGGAATGACGATGGCCTTGCCGGGGATGTTGCCGGCAGGGTCGCCACGACGGACCTCGATACCGCGCGAGCGGGCGAAGGACAGCTGGCTGTTGTGGTGCTTTCCGGCGCCGGTGTACTCGGTCTCCTGGACGACGACGATCTGGTCGCGATCCATCTGACGAGCCATGGCGACCGCGGCCGTCAGGCTGGTGTTTCCGGCCGGGCCCCGCTCCAGACCTTCGATCTTCGTCAGGAGCTCGGTCATGTAGAAGACCTCGCCCTGGGAGACCAGATGGTAGCCATTCATGTACCGCAGTGGACGAGCGGCGTTGCGTGGGACGTCAACACGGTCGGGCCAGGTGGCGAACGGCACGCCGAAACCGGTGTGGCCGGTGGCGAACGACTTGTTGTTGAAGTCGTGGTCGGAGGCCATGTGCAGCCCGGTGAGATCCACCGAGACGGCGACGACCTCGGTCTCGTCACAGCCCACTTTGCGCAGGCCACGGGCAGTTCCGGTGATGTTGCCGCCACCGGCATTGGTGACCACGACGGCGTCGGGCTGGCGTCCGTAGCGCTGCTTCACCTCGTGACCGATCTCGGCGCCGAGGGTCTCGATGCCCGCGATGCCGTACGGCGTGTAGAGGCTGGCGTTGAAATAGCCAGTGTCCTCCAGTGTGCGCAGCAGCACGTAGAAAAGTTCCGGTCCGACCGTCAGTTTGATCACTTCAGCGCCGTAGGCCTCACAAGCCCGGGATTTTTCGACAATCTCGGGTTGGCCGACGTGACGGGAGTCGTAGATCTCCTGGATGACGATGCACGCCAGTCCGCGCTGAGCGGCCTGGGAGGCGACGCCGGCGCCGTAGTTTCCGCTGGTGGCCGTCACCATGCCGGCAAATCCCTTGGCCTCGGCCTCGTGAGCGCTCAAGGAGGCACGACGAGCCTTGAAGCTGCCTGACGCATTGGCGGCCTCATCCTTGAGAAGGATCCGAGCACCCTTGCCGGGTTCGGCGATCTCGCGGACGGCCTCGGTCAGACGATGCAGCTCGTACAGCGGGGTGTGACCCACCTTGGTCTCGGCCTGGATGCGAGCGACGTCGTCGAGGTCATAGCCAGGGGAGGGCATCAGGGCGTCGTAGTCGAAGACCAGGTCACCGCGCTGGAAGCTGTCGTAGTCCAGGGCGAGGGCACGCCGCATGATTTCGCTGCGGCGAGCCATGACGTCGTCATAGGAGTTGCTCATGACCGGTCCTCCTTCCCGTGGGACGTGATGGGTTCGTGCTTGGTGCCGATCGTCAACAGCTCGGGCACGGTGTGGCCGAAACTGTGGCTGTAGCTGGGATTGACGCGGTCGAGGACGCCGGTGTGATGCCGACCGATGATTGAGGTGATGGTGGCCTCGTCGCCGATGTGTGCCTCCTCGTCGAGGAATCCACTGATCCACTGCACGAGGGGGTGGCGGCGGTGTCAGCCGGCACGGCGGCGGCGCGTTCGGAGGGCTGCAGGATGATGGTGCGAACCTCCACCCAGGTGCCTTCGGGGACCGGATCGTCCGCCTGCGGGGTGGTGTTGAGAGTCTCTGTCATGATGACCTCGCTCAGCGACGCTCGTAGGCCGACGGTCCCATGAGGGCACACGGCGAGGGCAGGTCGATGATGCGCTTGAGTCCGGGGGTGGCGGCGACGATGCGTGGGATGGTGTTGACGCAGATACCCGCGGTGGCCTTGCCGCCAGCGATCTCCGGTCCGGTCGACATCGAGATGTCCGGGACGCCGGTGATGGTGATGAAGTCGCCGGTCTCCTGTCCCTCGGCCTCCGGGGCGACCTGCTGCGGATGGATGAGTCGGATGACCTCTTGGTCCCCGCGACGGCCGACTGCCGTGTGGTTGCACCCGGCGACCTGACCCGGCTCGACGGTGCGGTCGCGGGCAGGACGGGCAACCTTGGCGATGATGGGCTCGATGTTCTGCTCGACCGAGTCGACCCCGAGGCCGAGGGCGTCGCTGAGGAGTCGGATGGATTCCGGGAAGCCGACGTGGCCGACGATGGAGCCGTCGGCGACTCCGGCCTTGAACTCCTCGGGGGTGGTCGAGGACGAATCCGGGGTTGACGCCAACACCAACAGCTGAGACGCCGTGCGACTTGGCGAGTTCGTCGAGTTCCTTGGCCATCTCGGGGTTCTGGGCCTCGGGGCAGGACATCTCCTCGGCGATGCTGACGACGTTGATTCCGGCAGTGATGATGGTGCGAAGGTCAGCAATCTGGTCGCGTACCCACGAGGTGGTGGCGATTGTGACGACGTCGACCTTGTCGGAGTCGAGGATGGTGGAGGGATCGGTCGTGACATGGACTCCGAGGGAATCGATGCCGAGCACTTCGCCGACATCCTTACCGTCCAGGGCCGGGTTGACGTCGATGGCCCCGACAAGATCCAGTCCATCCTTGGACGTGATGAGTTTGGCCATTCCCTGGCCCATGGCTCCCAGACCCCACTGGACGACTCGGATGGGATTGGTGGCGGTCATTGTGGTTCCTCCTGACGACGATGTCTGGTGCTGAAGCGAGCCGGCTTCTTTACTGGTCACTGTCTGGCACCGTGCATGCACTGTGCTGGCGGCATTTCCGCAGTCAAAGGGGCCTGCCCTGACCTGTGTTCTGTGCAGGTCGACGGCTCTTCGTTGATCCGTCAGGGCTCTACTTTGTCACTGGATGTTTGTGCAATGTCTCCTGCTACAGATGTACGAAGAGCTGGACCGACGGCTTGTCAATGTCCTGCAGATCGACCCGCGTGCCACCTGGGCCAAGGTGGGCAAGGTCCTGGGCATGTCACCAACCACCGTTGCCCATCGCTGGCAGCGTCTCGTCGATGACGGAATCGCCTGGATAACCGCTTGTCCGAACCTCGATCAGCAGATGACGGCCATCGTCGAGGTTGACTGTCACACCGAGAGCCTGCCCCAGGTCATCAAGACCTTGTGCGCGAATCCGATGATCGTCAGTGTCGACGAGACGACGGGGGATCGTGACCTGTTGCTCACCGTCGTGGCGCCCGATCTTCCCACTCTCTCCGACATGGTCATCGACTGGATCTGCGGGCTGCGCGGCGTCCATGGGTCACGTAGCGCGCTGGTGACCTCAGTGGTCATCGGCTCGGACTCTTGGCGCATCAATGCTCTCACCAAGTCGGAGAAAACCCTTGCCAGGGGCCCGCAGCCGGGGGAGCTGTGGATGCTGCCGCCAGACGATTTGGATCGTGAGCTGGCCCAGTTGCTTGCGGCTGATGGACGTGCCAGTGCGACCTCCCTGGCCAGGACCTTGGACATTCCGGCCAGCACCCTGCATCGCCGGTTGCAAAAACTGCTCACCAACCGGAAGATCCAGCTCAGATGTGATGTCTCCCCGGAGCTGGGCGGGTGGAATTTGGAGTGCACCTGGACGGCCACCATCCCCCTCAATCACAAGACGAGAGTGCTGGAGTTGCTGCGTCAGCAACCGGCGCTGCGGTCGTGCATGTGGATCACTGGCAACAACAATTTGCGAGTGAACTTCCGGGTGGAGCGCCAGAACGGGATCGGCATGATCGAGTCGGCGATCGCGGAGGCGATACCAGGTCTCGCTCCGGCTGAAACCATCGTCTACATGCGTAGTCACAAGTCGATGGGATGGATTCTGGGCCGTACCGGCCGTGCCACCGGGGAGTTCATCTGCCCTCCGCTGATCGGGGATCACGAGAGAGGCGATCACTAACAGTGCCAGCTCCGGATGAACGGATCTCGAGGTTTGCAGGACGATTTTTGAAAGAGTCAAGAGCTCGCCTTGCTGACTGCTGGGTTGAGCCGTGCAAGTGCTTATTCTCTAAGTGTTACCCGCAGCTGGTTGGCGATGACGTCGACGAGCACACTGTCAAAGGAGAAAGTGCAATGCGTGTTGGTATTCCCACGGAGATCAAGAACAACGAGTTTCGTGTGGCTGTTACCCCTGATGGGGTTCATTCGTTGGTGAGTCATGGTCATGAGGTGTTGGTGCAGGCTGGGGCTGGTTCGGGTTCGGGGATTTCGGATGTCGAGTTCAAGAGTGCTGGGGCGAGGATTGTTGATGATGTTGACAAGGTGTGGGATGACGCTGATCTTGTGTTGAAGGTGAAGGAGCCCATCGAGGACGAATATCATCGCATGCATGAGGGGCTGACCCTCTTCACCTACCTGCATCTGGCCGCGGATCGTCCGCTCACCGAGGAGCTTTTGAAGCGCAAGGTCACCTCGATCGCCTACGAGACCGTCGAGATGGATGACCACTCCCTGCCGTTGCTGTCCCCGATGTCGGAAATTGCCGGCCGACTCGCAGCCCAGGTCGGCGCGAACTGTCTCATGCAGCCTGCCGGCGGAAATGGCGTGCTCATCGGCGGTGGCTCCGGTGTCCGCAACGGTCGAGTGACGGTGCTCGGCGGTGGCGTCGCCGGATTCTGCGCTGCTCGCGTTGCTGACGGCATGGGCGCCGACGTCACCATTTATGACGTCAACGTCGCCCGAATGCGCTACATCGATGAAGTGACCGGCGGACGTATCCGCACTCAGTTCTCCAGCCCGCTGGCCGTCAAGGAAGCCTGCAAGGAGTCGGATCTGGTCATCGGATCCGTGCTGGTTCCTGGCGCTCGTACCCCGCACCTGGTCGACAACGAGACCGTCTCGCAGATGATGCCGGGCTCGGTGCTCGTCGACATCGCCATCGACCAGGGCGGCTGCTTCGAGGATTCCCACCCGACGACCCATGCCGAGCCGACCTTCAAGGTCCACGACTCGGTGTTCTACTGCGTCGCCAACATGCCGGGCGCTGTCCCGCACACCTCGACCTACGCACTGACCAACGCCACCATGCGTTACGCGGTCCTCATCGCCGAGGAAGGTTGGAAGGATGCCTGCAAGAAGCGCAAGGAGCTGGCTCGTGGCCTGACGACCCACGACGGCAAGCTCTATACCGCTGGTGTAGGAGAGGCTTTGGGTATGGACGTTTCGTGTGTCTCTGAGCTTCTGTGAGGTGGTGAATGATCGTGGGGCGGTATCGGTGAGGTACCGTCCCATGATCGTGTTCGCAGGTATGGGTCACCTCAGCAGCGGTGCGAGGGATTCTTGTTCGGCCGATGTGCAAAACGCTGCTTGGAGAGTGTTGCGCTGTACCTGCAGGGCGTCGTCACGATTCCAGGTGAGGACCTGGCCGGCCAACGCCACTTCCCGTGACGTCGTGGTACGACTCATCAGACGATTATCGCAACTGACGGCCACATTGAACCCAGCCCGCCACAACACACACAACGGATGATCAGCGATGCTGCGGCAGATGCCGGTCTGGGTGTTTGAGGATGGGCAGACTTCCAACGGCACCCGGCGGGACAACACCCGCTGGGCCGTCGGACCCCAACCAGATGTATCGCGGTCCTCGATGATGCGCACCCCGTGCCCGAGACGCTCTGCCCCATGATCGAGGGCGTCGAGAACTGACTCCGGGCCGGCTGCCTCGCCCGCATGGACGGTGAGGTGGATTCCGGCCGCTCGGACGCGCTCCAAAGCATCGGCGAACGGAGCAAGTGGGAAGCCGTCCTCGGGTCCGGCGATGTCGACGCCGACAACCCCGGGAGCATGGTTGATGGCGAGGTCGACGACATCGTCCGGGACGTCGAGATGTCTCATCAGGCACAGGATCTGTCGTGCGATGATGGTTTTGCCCGATTCGGAGGCGGACGTCATTCCCTCCAGGAGGCCGGCTTGGACTGCCTCGGTGGCCTCCGCGGCGGTCAGACCACCTTCGAGATGCTGCTGGGGAGCCCATCGAGTCTCGGCGTACACGACTCCGTCGGCAGCCATGTCCTCGACGAATTCTCGCGCTATGCGGCGCAAGGAGTCAGCGTCCTGCATGAGGGCGACCGTCTCGGTGAAAGTGTCGAGGTACCGCGCCAGGGAACCCGAGTCGGCGGCCTCGAGGAACCAGTCGGCAAGCCCCTCAGGCGTGTTGGCAGGGACGGGTCGGCCGCGCTCGGCAGCGAGGTCCAGAACCGTCGCCGGGCGTAACCCGCCGTCGAGATGATCGTGCAGCACGACCTTGGGGAGACTCATCGCTTCAGCCGAATCCATGCGCCGGAGTCTATCGACGGTGCTTCCGTTCCGAAGTCGCCTTCGGCAATCCCAGAGCTGATGCGCGAAATTCCCCGCCACAGGGGTAGTCCTGGATCTGGACTGACGTGCGGCTCGGGGAACTGACGAAAATCGTCATGGGGGGCGGGGAGTGGCGTCAGCCTGGCGGAGGAAACTGGTGGTCCGGGTGGGCGCCGGTGCCGGGTAACGCTCCAAGGGTTGCCGCTTGTCGGAGTATCAGGCATGAAATGGCCCCGGGAGCCGAAGCCCCGGGGCCTTTTGCACAGTCAGGCGCGCTGATCCAGCGGTACGTAGTCGCGCAGGTCAGCTCCGGTGAAGATCTGACGCGGACGCCAGATCTTGTTTCCGCCGGTGGCCACCTGCTCGCGGTACTGGGCGATCCAGCCGGGCAGACGACCCAAGGCGAACAGTACGGTGAACATGTTCATCGGGAAGCCCATGGCCTCGTAGATGAGACCGGTGTAGAAGTCGACATTCGGGTAGAGCTTGCGTTCCTTGAAGTAGTCGTCGCTCAGTGCGGTCTCCTCAAGCTCCTTGGCGATTTCGAGAAGATCCTCGCGACCGGTGTGGAGCTCCATGATGCGATCAGCGTGCTTCTTGATGATGGCGGCACGCGGATCGTAGTTCTTGTAAATGCGGTGGCCGAAGCCCATCAGTTTGATGTCGGATTGCTTGTCCTTGACCCTGCGGACGAACTCCTTGGTCGTCATGTCGGAGTCGCGGATGTACTGCAGCATCTCGAGGACGGCCTGGTTCGCGCCACCATGCTTCGGCCCGGATAGCGCATTGACGCCGGCGGCAACTGCGGCGTACATGTTCGCACCCGACGACGCAACCATGCGGACTGTCGAGGTCGAACAGTTCTGCTCGTGATCAACGTGCAGGATGAGGAGAGTCTCCAGGGCCTTGGTGATCTGGTCGTTGAACTCGTAAGGCTCGGTCGGGAAGCCGAAGCTCATCCGGATGAAGTTCTGAACGTAGCTCAGCGAGTTGTCAGGGTACAGGGTCGGCTGGCCCATCGAGTTTTTGTAACCGAAGGCAGCCAGGGTCGGGGCCTTGGCGATCAGACGGGTGGTGGCAGCCTCGATCTGCTCCGGATCAGTTCCCGACGACTTCTGGGAGAAGGTCGACAGAGCCATGATGCCGGAGGCGAGCACGGGCATTGGGTGGGAGCGACGAGGGAAGCAACGGAACAGGTCTCGCATTCGCTCATCGATGAGGGTGGTGCGGCGAATTCGTTCCTCGAATCCCTCCAGCTGGGCCTTGCTCGGCAGTTCGCCGTAGAGAACGAGGTAAGCGGTCTCGAGGAAGGTGGACTGCTCGGCGAGTTGCTCAATGGGGTAGCCGCGATAGCGCAGAATGCCCTTCTCACCGTCGATGTAGGTGATCTGAGACTCGCAGGACGCCGTGTTGACGAATCCGGGGTCGATCATGACGTTGCCGGTCTTGTTGAGCAGACCCCCGATGTCGTAACCCACCTGGCCGTCAGTGGCGACGACCTTGCCGAAATCGAGTTGGGTGTCTTCGTCGACAAACCTTGCACTCGAACCCATCGTGCGATCCTTCCTGGCGGCCTCGTCCGGACATCACCGGTGGCCGGACATACGTGGACGGGTGGCACTACGGGTTCGTTCCCGAGCGTCACCACGGTGTGAACTATGGCACAGCCAAGGCTACGGCTCGCCGGTACAAATCACCAAGAAACCGGCATATTGGTCGGCATGGTTGAGGGTTCCCCGGGTCGGGTGACAGTTTTCGACACCGGCCCGACGGACCCCCGGCTGACGAGACGCGCGTGGGGGTGGCCCGCCCATCGGCGAGCCACCCCCACACGGAGTTGGACTCAGTCCCTCGTCATCAGTCGAGGACGGTGTAGGTGATCGGGGTCGTTCCCTGTCCGAGATCGGCGATCTCGGCGAAGGAGGCACGAGAAAGGTCGACGCAGCGACCGGCGACGTACGGGCCGCGGTCGTTGATCCGGACGACCACCGAGCGACCATTGCGGACGTTGGTGACACGGATGTGAGTACCCAGACGCAGGGACTTGTGGGCAGCGGTCATGGCGTTCGGGTTGAACTGTTCACCTGAGGCGGTCGACTGCGGCTCGTCGTAGAAGGAGGCGACGCAGCGTGCATCGGCGCGACCCGAACCCTTGTTCGAGGCGCCGTCCTTGGCGTGGTGACGCGACGGACGGGTCGTGTCGCGGCTGGTGTCTCCACCCTTGTGCTTGACGGGCTCGGCGTGCTTGATGGGCTGGGCGGCGGGCACCTTGCCGCTCAGGTGGGTGCGGTAGACCCAGCCGGTGTGGCCGTTGGCGCGGACCTCGACCCAGTTGCCGCGGGCGTTGCCGGTGACTTTGATGCCGGTTCCTTCGGCCAGGGAGGTGACGATGCTGGCCTTGGGGGTCGGGGCGGTGCGCACGTTGACGCCGCTGGTGGTGTGGGTGGAGGCGCCGTCCTTGGCATGCTTGGTGGACTTGGCGGGCTCGGAGTGCTTGGCGGGCTCGGCGTGCTTGATGGGCTGGGCGGCGGGCACCTTGCCGCTCAGGTGGGTGCGGTAGACCCAACCAGTGCGGTGGCCGGCGCGAACCTGCACCCAGTTCCCGTGAGCCTCGCCGGTGACCTCGACGCCGGCGCCGTCAGCCAGCTGGTCAATGACCTGCCCGGACGGAGACGGAGCCGTGCGCACGTTAACGCCGCTGGTGGTGCGGGTGGCAGCGTTGTCGAGGGCCGGACGGCTCTTGTCACGGCTGGTCGAGGAGCCGCTCGTGGCGTCAACCGTCGGCTTGGAGGGGGCCGGAGCCACCTTGCCGGTGGCGAGGTAGCGACCGTAGATCCAACCCGACTTGCCATTGACGGAGACAGGGAGCCAGCCGCCGTCAGGACGACCGGTGACCTGAACCTCCTGACCACGCTCGGCAACGGTGAGGACCTTGCCGGCATTGGCGGAATTGTCACGAACGTTGACCGGGACGGTCGCGATCATGGTGTCGGGGAGCGGGTCGGACCCAAAATGTACCGGGCGGATGCTCTCCTCAGTGAGGAAGCGCTGGTAAATCCAGCCGGTGGTTCCGTTCACGGCGACGGGGATCCACCCGCGCACCTTCTCGCCGGTAACCTGCACCGACTGGCCACGGGCCACGACGGTGAGGACCTTGCCGGAGTTGGAGGATGCAGAGCGCACGTTGACGTCCGTTGTCGCGTACATCGTCTGCGTGTTAGCTGCGTGTGCGACCGCACCGATGACGGCGGGTGCAACAACGCTGATACCGGAGGTGAGGGCGATGGTGGCGGCAGCACCTCGGACTGAGCGCTTGGGGCGGATCACGGTGTGACTTCCTCTCGCCAATGAAGGCATCGGGGCTTTCGATCCCGGCGTTTCCGGGATGGGTGGGACATTAGGAATTGCCAACCGGTCGACTCAAAGACATCGAGGGTTTGAGCGTGTCGCGTCAACCGCTGTCAAGGAGCTCTGATTGCCGGAGAAAACCGCCCTGTGGAGCCAAAAACGGCGTCAAGGAGTGAGGGCGCCCTGACATGGCAAAACCCTCTACCTCGAATCGAGGTAGAGGGTTTTGCCATGTCAGGAGGACTGACTCAGAGCGCGCTGAGCTTCTGCCAGCCCTTCCAGTCGTAGCACCAGCAGCCGATGCCTTCGGGGGGCTTGAGCTGGCGGTTGGATCCGGTGCAGATGACGGGATCCCCGGCCGCGCAGAGATTGAACAGCCACTTGGCGCTCTCGGTGGACATTCCGACGCAGCCATGCGAGACATTGGCACTACCCAGAGAACCTGCGGACCATGGGGCGGCGTGAATGAACTCACCGGTGTAGGTGAGACGCATGGCGTACTTCACCTTGAGGTGGTAATAATCAGAACTCCCTTTGGGGAAGCCGACCGTCGAGGAGTCCATGACCCTGGTGCGATCACGCTCGATGATGACCTTGGTGCCAGATCGGGTGGTCGTGTTCCCGCCGGGCCTGCCCGTCGTCACCGGGATGGAACGTGCCACCTTGCCGTTGACGACGACATCCATCTTGTGTTTGTTGATGTAGATCTTCAGGATGTGGGAATCGCCGACGCGGAAGGAATCGTCGATGTCGCGGGTGATCCAGCGATGGCTTGATGTGGGTAGCCCCTTGAGCTTGCCGCGCACGCTGACCTTCGTGCCAGCCTTCCAGAAGTCCTTCGGGCGCCACATGAGCTGGGACTGGTCAAGCCATCCCCATGACCCCTCCTGTTTAGGGGAGACGTCGATCTCCATCGCCTTCTGGATCTTGGCGCGCATGCCGGCGTCAATGACGTCCTTGCGGAACTTGATGATGACGGGCATACCGACGCCGACGGTGGCGTCGCTGTAGAGCATCTCGACGACGTTGACATCCCCGTCGAGGCTCTTGATCTTCTTGGTGACGGTGGTCGTCGGTCCGGCATGGGAATCCGTGTTCGTCAGGGTCGCCGTCACGGTGTAGTGGGTGTTGAGGCTCCAGGGTTCCTCTGGGGTCCACATTCCGTCCTTGAGGGTTCCCTTAACCTCGTCGTCATCCTTGTCTGTGACCTTGACGTCCTTGAGAGCACCGTTGACGACGGCGAGCTTCAGGGTGTCACCAGGTTGCAGCTCGGTGATCGGGTGGTCCGAGGTGAGCGTCAGAGCTGCTGGGGTCGGGGTCGGAGTGGGCGTCGGGGTCGCGGACGACCCACCGGCGGTGCCGCCGGAACCAGAACCGTCCTCGTCCAGGGGCGTCTTGGCGCAAGCTGCAACGGTCATTGGCAGAGTCACGGCACCTGTGGCCAGAACCGAACGCCGGGTCAGTCTCGACGGCACAGTACCTCCATGTTTTGTGTGTGCGAAATGAGAGCCATGGTCCATTTCGATGGGAAGACGAACGGGTTATATCGTACAGCGCCGGACCGGCGACTTCCCAAACGTCAACTGGGCCGAAACGGGAACGTTCACTGCCCGCTGATCAGCCTCGGACGGTCCTTTCACGAGGGGCAGTCATGGCCTCCAGATACCCTTGCATGGACATCACCGTGTGAAACTGACCTGGAGGCATCTCATGTCTGACGGCGACCCGACCCCGCCCCGCCAGCACCCCGACTGGCTGACCTGGCTGATCGTCGTCATCGTGACGATCATTGGTATGACGATCCTCGGGCTGTGGGCGTGGGCCATGGCTCGGTGATCTGTGGTGGCAGTTGGAGCTTGTCTGTGCGGTTGTAATGAAGTGAGAACGGATCCCGCCACGACGCATTCCCGTAGTTAGTATGCCGACAGGAAGGCCGGCACCCTCCCAGCCGGAATGTGAAGATGCGATTTCTTTCAGGTAATCCCGTGAAGACCGCTGTTGTCATTACGATTGCTGCGGCCAGTCTGTCCTTGACCGCCTGTGGTGGGAATTCCGACACCTTCAAGGCTGCCGACAAGGCAACAAGCGTCGCCACCAGTGCAACCCCTACTCCTGCACCGGATCCGATCTTCACGAAGGGAAAAGTCAACAGGGATGATTTTTCTCAGGACCTCACCGAAGGTGTGAAGAAGATGAGGACGTATCACATGGAAGGCTTCATGGGTGTCGCAATGTCTGGTGAGAAGCACACCATGAAGCTGTCCTCCGACTACGACGGCCATGATCAGTCGGCTCCGAAGGCGCATGTCCTCGTGTCTGCTCCCGATGAGGGGAAGGATGCAGACGTTGTCATCCTGGGCAAGGACGTCTACCAGAAGAGCGGATCGAAGTGGGTCAGGAGCTCCAAGACTGGTGTCAGTATGGGCCAGGCCGATGTCGCGAAGACCGTCCGCGAGTCCACCAATGCGATGGAGTCCGTGACCTATGTGGGTGAAGACTCCCGCGGGCATCGGTTCGACGTCGTGCTCGATCCGGCCAAGATGAGCGGGGGAGAGGCGGCCGCCGCCATGAATCAGAAGGTGAAAATGACGTACTGGCTCGACGATGCCAAGCGGGTCGTCGGGATGAAGATGTCGACGGGTGCCGAGGGGGCTGGCGTCACGATGGACATGACTCTGTCGAAGTTCGCGGAGCCCGTCAGGATTCCCAAGGTGTCATGAAGAATCAGTGATTCTGGGTCGTCCTGCCGTCAGGGTGGGACCATCCAGTTGTGCCTGGGAACGCCTAACATCGAGGGTGGAAAGGTCGGCACACCCCCAGCCGGACAAATGCATGCGAGTGTTTTCAGGTACCCCGTTGAAAGTTGCTGCCCTGGCCCTGGTCACAACGATGAGCTTGTCTCTAGCTGCGTGTGATGGCGGATCAAAGGCGGATGACAGTCACGCCAGCTCCGCAGCAGCTGATCCGCTGTTCAAGAAGGGGAAGGTCGACAAGGCGAGGTTCATCAAGGAGGTCAAGACCTCCATGGCGACGGTGAAGACCTACCGCATGGAGACCTCTCTGGACGGCTCGATGAATGGCCAGAAGATGAATATGAAGGCCACCACGGACTACGACGGCACGGATTCTTCCAAGCCCAAGGCTCACATGGTCACGACCAACCCTGAGTCGAGCGGGACCCTCGAGCAGGTGATCATTGACGATCAGACGTACACCAAGCAGGGGTCGAAGTGGCAGAAGACTCCCTCTCAGACCAAGAGCAAGAAGAACGATCCCGGCGACATGACGGTTGGATTCACCCAGGGGATCGACAACCTGACTTACGTCGGCAAGGAATCCCGAGGTCATCGTTACGACGCCACCGTTCCGGCGGCCTCCGGTAGTGCCACCCCGAGCGCGTCGTCGAGTACTGACCAGAAGAAGACCACTGGCAAGGTCACCTATTGGCTTGACGATGCCAAGCGGTTCAAGGGCATCAAGATGTCGATGCCGTCAGGGCAGGGCGGGGACATGGCTGTTGATGCCACCTTCTCCAAGTACAACGAGAAGGTGGAGATCCCGAAGGTCGCCTAAGTGCTGCCTCCCGACCCCCTGACGATAATCGTCAGGGGGCCGGTTCGATCAGACAAGGGTCGGCCGGGTCGATCCTGCTCACCGAGTTGACGCGACGATCGACCTGGTCGACCTTCAGTTCGTTCGCGATCAAGTCACGTGCCTTGCTGATGTGGGCGGCCAGTCCCCGCGCCTGGGTCGCGTCGAGGCGGGCAGGATCGAGCCACTCGTCGAGGTCGTCGGTGAGGAAGACCGGCATCCGATTGTGGACCTGGCCAGCGGCGTCACGGGAGGGAGCGGTGATGATCGCTACCGTCGTCTCGAAGCCGGCGTCGATTTTTCGCGTCGCGGCGATGGCTGCTGCACTCAGGAGTCCGGACCCATGTATGTAGTGGGGAATTTTGTCACCGCGCTCCCCGGTCCACTCGAAATACCCCGTCATGGGAACGACGCAGCGCTGGGAGGCCATCGCGGTACGAAACATCCCATTGGTGGCGATGGTCTCGAGGCGTGCGTTGATGGGGCTGGGCCCTGGATTCTTCGCCCAGCCGGGCCGGAACCCCCACCTCGCGGGGCGAGGACCCGGGTGACGTCCTTCTGGTGGAGGGTAAGAACGATCGTCGACGGGGCGATGGAGTACCGCGGCTGCCAAGGGATGGCGAGGTCACCGCCATAGAGGCGCGCGACCTTGTCGCCGTCCATTCCGAGACTGAAACGTCCGCACATGTGAACCAGATTGCCACGGGCTCGGCTGGTCGGACCTGCGCGTCACGAGGAAGCGTCGCGTAATGAACCTGGCTAGGTGTCCGGGATCAGCGCACCTCGTCGGACACCGTTCGTCCCACCGGCGACATCGTCAGCCACCACTGCTCGCGGGGACGACGGTGAGCGGAGTCGACGAGGGAAGGCATCGTCTCCATCTTGCTGGGGCGCATGTCCGATTCGTTGACACCGATGAACCACGGCCCGTCCTGGTGGGCGGCCAACTCGTCGTCAATGAGGTTGAGAGCGCGATACGCGAGACGATTGGCCAGCAACCGGTCGAAGGGAGAGGGCGACCCACCTTGCTGCATGTGCCCCAGCACCACCTGGCGCACGTCGTACATGCCGTGGGATTCCTCCTCCAGCAGTCGAGCGATGAAGTCGGTGGTGTAGTTGCGAGAGGCGTTCTCGTTGCGAACGGCCAGGAAGAGACGTCGTCCGTGGGCGAAGGACTCCCGCAACCAGTGGACGTCATTGGCCAGATCGTCCAGGGAGATGCCGTCCTCATTGGTGTAGATCCGCTCGGCACCGGCGGCGATCCCGGACATCAGGGCGAGGTATCCGCAGTCGCGCCCCATCGTCTCGACGACGAAGCACCGACGCGAGGCGATGCCGGACTCCTTGATCTTGTCCATCGCCTCGACGATGACGTTGAGGGCGGTGTCGGCACCGATGGACAGCTCGGAACCGGGGAGGTTGTTGTCGATCGAGGCCGGGATGCACACCGTTGGGATGCGGAAGGCGGGGTAGCGGTCCCGTTCCGTCGTCATGGTGTGGATGCCTTCGTAGGCCGAGTATCCGCCGATGACGAGCAGGGCGTCGATGTGGTTGTCCTCCAGTGCGCGGCTGACGGCGTAGAGGTCACGGGTGCTCGGGGTTTCGCGGCGGGTGCCCAGCTCAGCGCCGCCTTCCCCGGCCCAGCCCTCGACGTCGCCCCAGGCCAGTTCCGACATGTCCCCGGCAGCCAGGCCGACGAATCCGTTGTGGATTCCGATGACGGTGTGGCCGCGAGAAATGCCCAACCGGACGGCCGCGCGGGCAGCAGTGTTCATGCCCGGGGCAGGGCCGCCGGCATGCATGATCGCAATCCGCTTGCGGTCGGCGTCCTCGACTCCCTCGGTCTCGGTGCGAGCCGGCTCGCTGAGCTCGGTGAAGATGGCGTCCATCTCGACGAAGGAGCGTCCCCTCATCCTCATGGCCTCGTTGTAACGCCCCTGCTCGATGAGACCGGGCACCGACTTGGTGTCGGCGACGGCCTTGACCAAGGGTAGACGGTGGATACGGTTCGCGCCGGTTCCGATGACGCGTCCCTCGGCCTCCGGGGTCGTCGAAAGGACCTCGTGAACGGCGTGGTAGCCGAGCCAGGTGGAAGCCCAACGGTCGTAGGCAGAGGGGCGTCCGCCGCGCTGGACGTGGCCCAGGATGGTGACGCGGGCGTCCTCCCCGAGCTTGTTCTCGAGGACCTGACGGACGTACTCGGAGGTGATGCGGTTACCGGCGCGATCGGTGGCTCCTTCGGCGACGATGACGATCGAGTCCCGGCGCCCCGACTGTCGGCCGCGCTTGAGCTCGGCACACATCCGATCCTCCCAGCCGTCCTCCGGTGGGCGCTCCGGGATGAGCACATAGTCGGCTCCACCGGCGACTGCCGCCATGAGGGCGAGATAGCCGCAGTGACGACCCATTACCTCGACGACGAAGGATCGCTGGTGGCTGGCGGCGGTGGAGGTGAGGTCGTCAATGGCATCGACGATGCGGTGCAGAGCCGTGTCCGCGCCGATGGTCATGTCGGATCCAACGAGATCGTTGTCGATGGAACCGACGAGTCCCGCGATCATGAGGGAGGGGTGCTCGCGGGCCACCTCGGGGCTCACCCGACCCGTGTCGACAAGTTCGGCGACGAGATCGGTCCACTCGGTGCGCAACACGTCCAAACCAGTGAGCGAACCATCGCCACCAATGACGACGAGACGATCGATTCCGTGCTCCAAGAGGTTCTGAACGGCCTTCAGCCGACCTGAGCGTTCACGCATCGCCTTGCAGCGGAAGGTGCCGATCACGGTGCCGCCACGGTTGAGGATCGAACCGACGTCATCCCATCCGAACTTCCGGATGCCGTCGCCTCCGTCGATCATGCCTTGGTAGCCCTCGTAGATCGCATAGACCTCGGCTCCCACGCTCAATGCAGAGCGCACCACGGCGCGGACAGCGGCATTCATGCCCTGGGCGTCGCCACCGCTGGTCAGGATGCCGATGCGCAACCCACGACCGTCGGGGAGGGTGGGGGTAAGCCTCAATTCGTCATCAACACGCACAGTTCAATATTGCCGCGTCAGAGTGGCCGGAGGGTGAACTGTGACGGTGGGGACGGTGAGTCGGGGATTTTCGTCATCGGTGCGGTGAGCGTTCGGTGTTGCGGCGGGGAGGGGGACCCTCGGGCTGGCCATTTTCCCCAGGGCACAGGTCGTCAGGGCTCAGGAGTGCTCGTCGGGAACCGTCTCGAGGTCGTCCATCCAGGCCCGGGCCACGGCGTCGGACGGCATTCGCCAGTCACCGCGCGGGCTCAGGGACCCACCGGCGACGACCTTGGGTCCGTTGGGCAGGGTGGAGCGCTTGAACTGGTTTCCGACGAATCGACGCAGGAACAGCCGTGTCCAGTCCTTGATGGCTGACAGGTCATAGGAATGGCGGTCCTCGTCATGGAACCCGGGTGGCCAGGACCCCACCGAGGCGTCACGCCAGGCGTGGTGGGACAGAAAGACGATCCGGCTGGGACGCATCCCGTGGCGCAACAGGTGGTAGAGGGTGAAGTCCTGCAACTCGTAGGGGCCGATCTTCGCCTGGGTGGACTGGATCTTCTCTCCGGGGCGAGCCGGGACGAGCTCGGGGGAGATTTCCGTCCCCAGCACGGACTCCAGGACGACATTGGTGGCTTCGTTAAACTGGCCCGACGAAATGCACCACCGGATGAGATGCTGGATGAGGGTCTTCGGCACGCCGGTGTTGACCCCGTAGTGGCTCATCTGGTCGCCGACGCCGAAGGTGCACCACCCCAGGGCCAGCTCGGACAGGTCTCCGGTCCCCAGCACGATGCCGCCTCGCTGATTGGCGATGCGGAAGAGGTAGTCGTAACGCAGACCAGCTTGGACGTTCTCGAAGGTGACGTCATAGACGTCAGCCCCGTCACCGGCCGGGTGCCCCATCCCCCTGAGCATCTGGGTGGCTGCCGGGCGGATGTCCAACACCTCGCAGGGAATGCCGAGTGCCTGGCACAGGTCCAGGGCGTTGTTCTTGGTGTGGTCGGTGGTGGCGAACCCTGGCATCGTGAAGGCGAGGATGTCGGTGCGGGGACGGCCCATCTGGTCCATCGCCTTGGCTGCGACGAGCAGGGCATGGGTGGAGTCCAGGCCACCGGAAACACCGATGACGACTTTGGGTGACCCGATTGACTCGAGGCGACGACGCAGCCCGTAGACCTGGATGTTGTAAGCCTCGTAGCAGTCCTGGGCGAGCTGGTCTGGCTCGTTGGGGACGAAGGGGAACCGGTCGACGGGTCGCTCGAGACCGATGTCCTCATGAGGCGGGGCGAGAATGAAGGTACTGGTCCGCCAGCCCTTGTCACGAGAATGGGAGAGGGCATTGTCGTCGAAGGAACCCTGACGCATCCTCTCCTGACGCAACAGATCGAGGTCGATGTCAGCGAGGCAGTACCCCGGCTCGGGGGAGAACCGGTCGGTGGCCGCCAGTAAGGAGCCGTTCTCGTAGATCATCGTCTGGCCGTCCCAGGACAGGTCGGTGCTCGACTCCCCAGGGCCAGCGGCCGCATAGACGTAGGCCTGTAGATTGCGCGAGGACGTCATCTTGCACAATTCGTGACGCTGGCGCGATTTTCCGACAGTGATGGGAGACCCCGAGAGGTTGACCTCGAGGACGGCCCCCGCGAGCGCGGCCTGGGACGACGGGGTGACCGGAACCCACAGGTCCTCGCAGACTTCCACGTGGAAGGTGAGATCGGGCAGGTCGGAGGCCTGGAAGAGCTGGTCCGTGCCGAAGGGGACATCGATCGATGCCACGTGAGATTTCTGTCGCCCCGACAGGTCGATGATCCCGCTGGTGCCGGCGCCGGCGGCGAAATGACGCTTCTCGTAGAACTCCCGGTAGTTGGGGAGATAACTCTTGGGCACCACGCCGAGCACCTGGCCGCGGTGGACGACGACCGCACAGTTGTACAGCCGGTTTCCTCGCTGCAGGGGGGCCCCGACGACTACCACCGGGAAGAGGTCGCGGGATGCCTGACGCAGGGTCTCGATGGCGTCGAGAACGGCGTCCAGGAGGACGTCCTGGAGCAGCAGGTCGTCGATGGCGTAGCCGGTCAGGCAGAGTTCGGGGAAGACGGCGACGGCCACGTCGCGGGAGTCGAGCTCCCGGCAGGTGTCGAGAATACCCGCCATGTTCGATGCCGGGTCACCGATGTGCACCGTCGTGGTGCATGCTGCGACTCGTGCGAAACCTTGGTCATATGCCGAGTGGAAGTTCCCCTTCATGGGGCCAGTCTCGCAGAATCCGGGGTAGGGAAGCCCGGTTCACACCAGTTCGCTGCTACGCGGGGGATTTGCGCCGGCTCGGGAGACCGTGATGGCAGCGATATGGGCCGCCCTCTGCATCACCTGGCGAAGGATGCGAGCTTCGATGCGCCCCAGGTCGACGCGGTGCTCGGCCCCTAACAGCCCGGCAGTCCACAAGCCGTCAATGGTCGCTGACATGAAGGAATCCCCGGCGCCGACGGTGTCGACCACGTCAGCTCGCTCCCCGGGGATGCGAATTTCGACACCAGAGGCCGTCATGGCCACCACGCCGTGTTCTCCCATCGTCAGGATGCCAATTTTCGGCCCCAGTCCCATCCACTCCGTCAACATTTCGACGGGGTCGGAGCCTTCCCCCAGCCATGCCAGGTCCTCATCGGAGGCTTTGACGACGTCGGCCAGCCGGACGAACTGTTCGACATCGTGGCGGGCGGTACTCGGGTCGCCGAGGAGGCTGGGTCGGCAATTCGGATCGAAGGTGATCGTCGCTGAGCCCCGGGCGGTGGCCACCGTCTCGGCCACCACCTGGCGTCCCGGAGCGATTCCGCACGCCAAGGATCCGGTATGGACGACCACGCAGTCGTCGGGCATCTGAACCGACGGCAACGCCCACTCGAGGTCGAAGTCGTAGCTCGCCTGGCCTCCCGTCAGGGTGGCGGTGGCCGTCGACGTGCGATCGGCTCCGCGTGAGGACCTGCTGAGACGGACGTTGTCGGCCCCGACGTGGGCTTCGATGCTCTGACCGTGAGAGTCAGGACCGATCCAGGTCGCCAACTCGACCTCGCGTCCCAAGCGCGCCAGCCCAACCGCGACGTTCATGGGCGAGCCCCCGGGGTGTTCACTCACCCGCCCAGCATCATTGACGACGTCGATCAGCGACTCCCCGATGACAAGTGCGGTGGACATGGTCTCTCCTCCCGGTGCTGCGTCCAGTCTCTCGCACCTCCCTTCGCTGTACTTCGCAGGGCCCAACCAGTTTTCTGCTAGCAGCGTTGCATTCGAATAGCCGCAGTGCGGTCTCTAAACTGGCTTCGATGATCACCTCCGGACATACCCCGCACCCAGAACCGCGCGCCGGCTCTGGCCTCTGGCGTAGCGGTGGTTTTCTCGCTGCCCTGGTGGCAATGGTGTGCTTGGTCGCTGGCTGCGGATCATCCACGCCGACAGTGACGACGTGTATCGATTCCGTTCCGGGCGCGGGTGATCTTCGTGCTCGTCATCGCTATCCCGTGACGTGCCCGACCGCTTCTCCCGAGTTGACGGCCAAGGCGTCCCCGAGTGAGGAGGCCCCGGACGGACCGACTGACAAGGACGGTGCCGACGAGCCCGAGGACTCCGCCAGTCCCCAGACCGACGAATCGAGGCCCTCGATTCCCAGCCCAACTCCACGTCCCGCATCCCTGGCGGTGGGTGAGAAATCCTCGGCAGGCGCTGGAACCTATGTGCTGTGGATCAAGGCGGAGAATCACGTCTACCTCGTTGAGGACGGTGTGGTGAAGCGCGCGATGCTCACCACCGCGGAGCCGTGGAAAACCCCGGTCGGGGACTATGAGATCGAGTACAAGGTTCAACATGCCGCATCAACCGAGGATGGCATTCGCTGGTACATCCCCAATTTTCTGGCTTTCTATCAACGCCCGGGAGCGATCGGCCACATTGGCTTCCACCAGATTCCGTGGGACGAGAAGACTAAGAAACCTGCTCAGCCTGTCTACACCCTGGGCATGCCGGGGTACTCGAGTCACGGCTGCGCGAGGTTGGCTCCGAAGGACTCGGAGGCCCTCTACTCCTTCGCTCACGAGGGTACGAAGGTGAAGGTGCGGTGAGCCGTCGGCGCGACGAGGAGAACACCCTCGACCTGAGAGCGCGGCTGGGCCACGACGTCGATCAGGGCGATCCAGACACCCTGGGGTCGACGACCGAATCTGCCCGGGTCGGTAGGTCTGCCGGTGCTTTTGTCGCGGTAATGGCCATCACCGGACTGGTGTGGGGTCTCAGCCTGGCGATATGGGCCGTCACACCTGGGGCCAATGGCACCAGCGGAACGATGCCGGTACGCGGCTGGTTCGGCAGCCTCCTCGTCGGTCTGCTCTACGCGATGGGCGTGGCAGTGATCCTCATCATCCCAGTCGTCCTGCAGGCAGCTTTGCTGGGTGCACGGCTGGAGCAGCGGAGGAGCCAGCGTCTTGCAGGTGGAATCGTCGGGGGAGCGACGGTCCTCCTGGGGGCAGCCGGTCTTTTCGCCTTGATACCGATGCTCTCAGCGGTGGCCGAGGTGACGTGGCCTGCCCTCCTGGTAGCGATCGGGCTGGGGGTCTGGTGGGGGCCGTGGGTCATAGAAGGGCACCGTTCGCGACGAGGCCGTGACGGCAGCGGTGGCCTACAGTGTGAGTCATGACACAGAACACCCCTGTCGTTCCCGCCCCTCCCAAGGCCCTGACGATCTCTGCTTGGATCGCGGTCGCGTCCGTGATCATTCAGGCTGCGTTGGCCTGTTTCATGCTCTCCGGTGTTCACGGGCTCGGCGACGTGCACATGGGATTTGGAATTCTGACCTTGGTGGCCGCCATCGTGGCTGCGGTCCTCGCCGTCATGTGGAAGCGTCGCGGTGGGGCCTCGTCGATCGTTGGTCACGCGGTTGGTATGGCGGTGCTGATCCTTGTCCAGTACGGCCTCGGCGAGATGAGCAGCGGCGGTGCGGTCAAGTGGATCCACGTGATCCTGGGCGTCGTCATCGTCGTCGGGCTGCTCGCTCTGCCCCAGTCGATCGCCAAGTCTTCCCGGAAGTGACGCAGGCTGGCGTCAGCAGGTTATTCTCGCCGTCGAGGCCCCGGTGACAGCCATCAGGTCTGATGGTGACAATTCCACCGACAGCCCGCGACGCCCGCCTGACACCAGCACTCGCGGCTGCTCCATCACCGATTCAT
Source organism: Cutibacterium avidum 44067 (assembly GCF_000367205.1). Classification (NCBI taxonomy): domain Bacteria; kingdom Bacillati; phylum Actinomycetota; class Actinomycetes; order Propionibacteriales; family Propionibacteriaceae; genus Cutibacterium; species Cutibacterium avidum. The sequence goes on from NC_021064.1 coordinate 2,419,147, forward strand.
CGATGCACGTGGGCAGCCGCTTTTTCTGTCCAAGTGGCGAAATCCCCCCGACGATGTACCCCGTTGAGCGCTCGGCTGCCGCGGGGTCGGCCATGGCGGCTTTTTTCGCACCCATCGCGGATGCGAAGGCTTTGAGGTTGAGCTGGCCACTCACGGGGACGACGGCAACGGCGAGTTTTCCCGAGGGAGTGAGTTCGACGACCAAGGTCTTGAGCATGATGGCCGGGTCGAAGCCGAGCTTTGCTGCTCCCTCCTCGCCGAAGTGGTGGTTCGCAGGGTCGTGGTCATAGCTGTGCAGAACATGAGCCACCTTGGCCTTGACAAGGGCTTTGGTCGCGGGTGAGGCCGAGTCGGAGGCGGGCATCACTCCTCGAATCCGGCCCACACCCGCAACCGGTGGGTCATCTCGTCGTCCTGGGGAGCCGGGTGGCCGTCAATGCTCAGGATGGGGACGACGCCACGAATGGACGACAGCAGCCAGACTCCTTGGGAGCGCAGCACCTCGTCGCGCTTCATGAGACGGGTGGAAGTCTCGACCCCGTCGTCGTCAGCGGCTTCGAAGACGGTATTGACGGTGATGGAGCTGAGGATCCCAGTTGCGCCGGTGGGGGTTGTCCACAGTCCGTCGGCAGCCTCGACGACCAACCCAGAGGTGGCCCCTTCAAGCAGATAGCCCTCGGTCGAGGTGAAGATGACGTCGTCAGCGCCCTGGGACTTGGCATGACGCAGTGCCGCGACGTTGACGGCATAGGACAGGGTCTTGACACCGCCGAGAAGCCACGGTGCATCGGCGAAGGATTCGCTGGTGACCCCACGCGAAAGGCACAGCACGTCGATCCCTTCCCGCTCTTCCTTGTGGGTTTCGGAGAGGGGAACGATGATGAGGAACCCTCGTGGAGGTCCCGGGACCACCTCGCGACCGGTGGTGTAGACGAGTTTGAGGGCGGCCTCTCCGGGGATGCGCCAGCTGCGCGCAGCGTCCTCGATGAGGTGATTCCACGAGTCCATGTCGGGCAAGGGTCCGTCCACGCCGGAAATTGATCGAGCGAAGCGGGAAAGGTGTTCTTCGAGATGATCAATTCGGGACGTTCCATCCTGGGCGGTCACGATACGAGTCGTGTCGAAAACTCCGTCCCCACGCAGCAGTCCGAGATCGTCTCCATGGCACACCATGGTCGAGGGCGGCACGACCCCTTCGCCGAGTATGGCTAGTAGATATGGAACACTTGAACTCATGCGTTCAGCCTAGTTGAGTGGAAGTTGGGTGGTCACAGAGGTTGCCCTTCGCGACCACAGGAATGTCACGTATGGTTGGGCGTCGATATTCAGCCAGTTTGGCTGATGTCATATTACTAACGGACTGGGAGATCATTAATGACGGAGTCGTATCGCTCGTCGCAGACACGTCAGACCTACCATCACGGCCATCTGCGTGAGGCCCTTGTGGAAGAGGGCTTGGAGATGGCTCGCAGTGGTGGCGCCGAGGCGGTCGTGCTCCGTGAAGCGACTCGCCGAGCTGGCGTGTCACCCAACGCGGCGTACCGTCACTTCACGAACCGCGAGGCCCTTCTCGATGAGGTGGGCTTGGCGGCTGCCGACCAGATCGGCCGTAGGATGCGTGAAGCTGTGGCTGAAGCTCAGCCTGAAGACGATGAAGCTGAAGCAGTTGCCCAGCTGGTGGCTGCGTGCCGCGCGTACCTTGATTTCGCCCTGGCAGAGCCGGGATTTTTCGACGTCGCATACCGCATTTCGGATGCCGGCCTCGACATGATCGAAACGGATCGGTCGAAGGCACCGAATTTGCCCGACTCGGTCATCAGAGATGTTCTCGCCGACCCCGACATCAAGCTCTCGGAGCGAGTCGATGTGCGCGACCTCGCCATCCTGCTGTGGTCGTTGCTTCACGGGTTTGCCTCGCTGTCGACCTCCGGTCCGTTGCGTGGTGAGAAGGCCTCCGAGCGAGCCGAGAACGTCCTCAACATCATTCGTGCCTCCCTACGTGGTGCGATTGCTCGAGCCTGATGGCTCGAGCGAGTCGCAATACGGATTTCCAGGCTGAGACCGGGTATCGCCAGATCCTGAATCTGGCGATACCCGCTTTCTTGTCCTTGGTGGCTGAGCCGCTATTTCTCGTCGCGGATTCTGCGGTCGTCGGGCACCTGGGCACTGCCCAGTTGGCCGGCCTCGGTGTTGCGTCGGCAGCCCTGACGACGTTCACGGGTCTTTTCGTTTTCCTCGCCTATGCGACAACGGCCACCTCCTCGCGCCGGATGGGAGCGGGGGACCGCCATGGTGCGGCTCAGACCGGTGTTGACGGACTCTGGCTGTCCCTCATCATCGGAATCCTCGTCGCGATCATGCTGGTGGTCATTCCGACGACGGTTGCCGGGTGGTTCGGTGCCAGCGGCGTGGTCGCTGAACAGGCCGGACGGTATCTGCGCATTACTGGTTTTGGTGTGCCCGCCATGCTCGCAACGATGGCCGTCACCGGGGTACTGCGAGGATTCCAGGACACCCGGACGCCCCTGGTCGTCACCGTCATCACCTTCAGCCTCAACCTGGTGCTCAACCTGTGGTTCGTGCTCGGAATGGGTTGGGGGATCGAGGGATCAGCAATTGGCACCCTGATCTGCCAGATTGCCATGGCGGTGGCCCTGGTGTGGGTGTTGTGGAGACGTACTCACGGTCTCGACCTGAGCCTCGTGCCTCATTGGGGCGGTATCGCCTCGAGCCTGCGCGATGGCATCCCGCTGCTCATTCGTACCCTCGCGCTGCGGGCTGCTCTCTACGTGACGACGTGGGTGGCGGCACGAGCGGGAGCTATCACCATGGCTGCCTACCAGGTGACGATGACGATCTGGAACCTGCTCCTCATGACGATGGACGCCCTCGGTATCGCTGGTCAGGCCCTGACGGGAGCGAGTTTGGGAGCTGGCGACATTCGCCGCACACGGTTGTTGACCGGCACCATGACTCGGTGGGGAGTGTGGGCCGGAGTTGTCATTGGGGCGCTTCTGGCGGCATCCCACCAGTTGGTTCCCGCCATCTACACGAATGATCCGGCAGTTCACCGGGCGGTGGCGGCTGGTCTTCTCGTCGTGGCCGTTGAACAGGTCATCGCCGGGCCGGCTTTCATTCTCGACGGAGTGCTCATCGGAGCAGGTGACGGCCGCTGGTTGTCGAGAGCCCAGGTGGTGATGTTCCTGGTGTATCTGCCGATGGCATGGGCGGTTCATCTTTGGGCGCCAGCTGACCCGGCTGCTGCGGTCGTCTGGTTGTGGATCGCCTTTGGTGGGTTCATGGCCGTGCGCTGCGGGATTCTGGCCTGGCGGGCTCACGGGGATGCCTGGATGCGGACCGGGGCCTGAGCGAGCCTCGATTGGCTCGTTGGTCCGAGGTCGACGGGCTTCGGACCAGCCTCCCCACGCGACGGAACGGCTCAATCGAACCGAACCTGCTGGGCCCCAGGAACCGAGTCGTACCTCTCAGGAGCACTGGTGAGCACCACGATCTGACTCGTTCGAGCCCCTTGGGCAACCTCGGTGAGGATGTGCCTGACCCTCACTGGGTCCGAGTAGACCAAGGCATCGTCAAGGATTACGGGAACTCCGTCATCGGGGTCAATGAGGCGGGCCGCGGCCAGTCGGACCACCAGTCCCAGCTGTTCCCGGGCTCCCGATGACAGCTGATCCCACTCCAGGCGTGCGCCCCTCAGTTGGCGAGCCACCACCGTCAGAGTGGAGTCGATCTCGACGTGGAGGTCTTGACCAAACACGGCCCTGCCGATCCGGTCGATCTCGCTGGTGAACGGGGCCACGTAGGACTGACGCACTTGGTCGAGGTGACGGCTGAGGGTTTCGTACAGCAGCCTCGTCGATCGTGCTCGGCTTTCCAGCCCGGCGACACGTCGGGAGAGCTGGTGTTTCTTGCTGGCCAAGGTGTCGACGTCGGCCTGGCGTTCCTGGCGGCCCAGGCCAAGCAGCTGGCCCTTGAGCTCCAACTGACGGTCGGTGTCCTCCTTGAGACGAGAGGTTGCCTTGCTGAGGGCCAGCTGGCTTCCCTCTGCCTCGGCATGGACCTGGTCGGGGTTGCGTTCGGCAAGGGCAGCTGCGGCGCGTTCGGCGTCGGCCTTTGCGACGCGATCCTCCTCCTCGGCGATCGTGAGAGCCTCGGCCAGGTCGCCGTCCGGGATGGCCTCCCGTGCGGTGGCAAGCTCCTCGACGAGTCGGGCGACGGCCTCGGCCGCGCTGTCGAGGTCGATATTGGCGCGGAATGCCTTCTCATGGGTCTCGCCGCGACGTTTGTCCACCGCTTTGAGGCGGGCCTGGGTCTGGCGTTCAGAGTTGCGCGCTCCGTTGGCCTTGGCGACGGCGTCGTCCTCCAGCTTCTGGGCCTCTGCGGCCGTGAGGGTAACTTCCTCGCTGGCTTGATCGGCGAGCGCCTCGAGCTCCTGGATGGTGTTCTCGCCCTGCTCGCGCTCCAGCTGCTCTTTCCAGGAAGCGAGGTTCGACTGGAGGACCTTGCGCTCGGCCATGCGGGCCTCGGCCTGTTCCAGGCTGGCCACGCCGAGCTCCGCGAAGAGGGACACGACCGCTTGGTGTGCCGTCTCCGCGTCGCGTGCCAGGTTCATGACCTCGGAGGTGGGGGAGATTCTCAGTCGCCACGCATCGCCCATCTCCATGACGAGCTCACCGTCGATGCTGCGCTGGCTCGTCTGGCCGACAGGCAGATCAAGTGTGGCGCCGTCGATCCGTAGGGGATCTCCCTCGTCCCGATGCTCGATGATGAGCTGGGTGCTGGCCAGCGCCGCTGCTTCCTTGGCGATGGCGTCGGTTTTGGCGGCTTCCTTGAGTTTGGTCAGCAGCTGGCTCGTCACCTTCTCGGACTCGAGACGTTGCTGTCCGTCGGAGAGGCGCTCCCTGAGCTCGATGACGCGGTCCAGTTGCTTGCGCGCCTTTGCGGCCTCCTCACCGGCTCGTACAGCGGCGAGGGTACGTCGTGCTCCCTCCTCCGCAGTCTCGGCCTCGGCGACCTTGGACGCGGCGTCGTCGAGGGCGCTCTGGGTCTCCGCGAGTTCAGCGGCTAGCGCTCGGTCCTTCTCGGCATTCTCGACGGCCACCTGCTTGCACTGTTCATGCCTCTCGCGAGCCTCGGTGAGGCTCTCAACGAGTTTGACTCGCACCCCGTGAGCGGATGTGGCCTCGGCGTGATGCTGCGCCGCCTCCTTGGCAACGCGACTGGTGGTCTCAACCTCCTTCTCCAGCTCGGTGAGACTGTCGAGAGCAGCTTTGGTCTGCTGACACTCGGCCATCTTCGATGCCACGACGTCGTGGTCGTGGCTGATCTGCTCATTGATCCGAGTGAGAGCCTCGACGACCTCGTCAACCTCCTTGAGACGTGTCGAAGCCTCGTCGAGTGCATGGCTGACGGCCTCCAGCTGCTCCCGTTCCTGGAAAGCTCCCTTCCGTTCCTTGCCGGTGGTGGGTTGGTAGTACACCTCGTACTCGGCACGCACTCGGTCCATGAGACCGCCGATCGAACCCTCGTCGGGCTTCTGACTGCCTGTCTGCTCGAGCGCTGCTGTCAGAGCCTTGGAGGAGTCCAACCGCAGTGGCGACAGACCGCTGGCCTGCATGAGACGCAGGGCATTCCACAGCGTCATGTCCGCTCCGGCCAGCAGGGTTTCCATCGTTTCGACGGCCTCGTCCCCGGTGACGATCTGTCCGGCCCGCGGGCCTGAGATGAACCTCAACCAGGATTCCTTGTCCCTGAGGAAGCTCTTGCGGTGGGCAAAACGATGCTCACCGATCGTCATCTCGGCCTCGACGACCACCGGAAGTGAGGTTCCGTAGCGCTGGGCCTGTCGAACCTCCTGTGCCCGGGAGGAAGCCTTGTACTTGGTGCCGAGGACGAGGTCCAACGCTTCAACCATTGAGGTCTTTCCGACCTCGTTGGGGCCAGTCGCGACGACGATTCCAGTATCGGGCAGTTCAAGGGTGCGGTTCTCGATGGCCTTGAAGTTCTCGACGTGGATGCGATGCAGCTTCATCGTGTCACCTCCGCAGCGCGTGTCGACGGGTTCTCCGCGTTCACGAGCCGGTGCAGGAGGGTCAGGGCTGAGACGGCGTCCTCATTGGTGGCACACATGGTCGACAATTCCTCAGCAGCATCCCTCACCCAGCTCGGTAGGTCGGCATCGGCCAGGCTGGCGTCGTCTTCGACGACCGTGAGATCGTGGCGGTTCTCACTGGGCTCCAAACTGGCGAAGACCGTCTCGTGGTCGGCGATGATCTCGTCGAGCTCGGCCTTCTGGGAGATGGTGAGCTGGCCGTGCAGGTCATAGCGGATGATGGTGCGGTCCCGGTGATCGAAGGAATTGAACCGGTCCCTCAGAGCTTCCAGATCTGCCTCGCCTGCGACCTCCTGACTGACTCGCGCGTGCAACCAGGTGCCAACCTTGATCGTCTTGCAGGTGAGCGGGTCGTCGAGGTCTACGACGACTGCGGTGCCGACGGTGTCCTCGTTGAAGCTCGTCGTCTCCTGGGTGCCGCTGTAGCGAATTGCAGCGTGGTCATCGCCGACCGGCCATGCGATGTGGCGGTCTCCCAGAGCGACGTAGGTCAATGCGCCACGGGCAGTGGCATCGTCCAGGGGAGCCCGCGAGATGAGAGCCTCCCGGGTGTCACCGGACAATCCCTCCAGCTGGCCGTGGCCAACCAGGATGCGAGGGGTCTGAGTAGGCTCCAGGCTGGTGGCGAGTTCTGCCAGCGGATCCGTCGATGGATGCCGAGTTGTCAGGGGAGCGGCGACGATCTTCGCGATGACGGAGCCATTGGCGTCAGTGACGTCGACTTCTGACCGGTCACGCAGGACGCAGACATTGTCAGGGCAGCGACGGGTGAATTCCGTTCCATCCCACAGACATCCGGGCTCAAGGCTGTCGTGGTTTCCCGGTAGTAGATAAACAGGCAAGCCAATGGAGGCCATCGCCTCACAGCTGCGGGCGATGATTTGAGCAGAAACGTTCTGGGTCTCGAAGACGTCGCCGGCTACGACGACGAAATCGCACTCTTCCTGCCGGGCGACCTCGCCCAGCCTGCGTACCGTCTCGATGCGATCGGCAGTGAATCGTGCCTGCGGGTCATCATCGCCCCGCTTGGACAGGTAGTGCCGAGTCATCCCCAGCTGCCAGTCCGAGGTATGGAGGAATCTCGTCATGGCAACATGATAGGAGACGACCCGGACACTTCTGTGCGACGAATGTTCTGGCTTGTCAGGTGAGGATTTAGTGGAGTTCTGGCAATCAGTTCTGCTTGACAGCGTTGATGTCAGTCATGTGATTCTCCTTGTCCTCCATATGCTCCGGTTGATATGGCAACTCTCATGACACGAGAAAGGTGATACGTCAACACGGGACAGTTTCGGTAGGCCCAAGGGCGCCTACCGGGCTCCTATACTCAGGAATGAAGGAGGCACAGTGACAGAGGATCGCACCGTTTGGCTGGATGACCACCAACAGCGGGTTTGGCGCCTGTGGTTGGAGGTGACGACCGCTCTGCCAGCCGTGCTCAATCGTCAACTGTCGCGCGACTCACAGCTGTCCGTGCAGGACTTTGAGGTCCTCGTCCGGCTGTCGGAGACCGACGACGAGGAGATGAGAGTCGTCGCACTGTCTGAGCACATGGGATGGGAACGGTCGAGGCTGTCCCATCACCTCACTCGTATGGAGAAGCGCGGTCTCATCGAGCGTCGCATCTGCTGCTCCGACGGCCGAGGAGCCATCATCCACCTCACCGATCAGGGGAGGACAGCGCTGCAGCAGGCCGCTCCAGGTCATGCGGCCTTGGTGCGTCGGGTTGTCTTCGGTGGTTTGGATCATGGTCATCTCAACGACCTGGAGACCATTCTCAGCCGCATCTGCGACGGCCTCATCGAGGAGGAGAGGAACCAGCTGGCCGACCCCGAATGACCGCAGCAGATGTGTCGAGTCAGTCGTGCCCCGTCCCACCTACGGAAACAGCAATCTCCAGACAGTCGACCCGGCCTTAACATCAGCCCCACCCACACGTAGGTGAGGAGCGACCATGGCCACACAGATGACGGGCGTCACGCGGACGCCCACGGGCCCCGCAGGAGGCAAGCCCCGGATGAAGGGCCGTCATCTCGTGATGATGAGCCTGGGATCGGCTATCGGGACCGGGCTCTTCGTCGGCTCTGGCAAGGGGGTTGCGGCGGCCGGTCCGGCCACCTTGATGGCGTACGTCGTCGCCGGTCTGCTCGTGATCGCCATCATGTACATGCTCGGCGAGATGGTTGCGGCCCATCCCGATTCCGGTGCCTTCTCGGTCTACACCGCGCGAGCCATGGGCCCGGCCGCCGGATTCGCAATGGGCTGGGTCTGGTGGATCGAGTTGGTCATCGTCGTCGCGGCCGAGGCGATCGCAGCGGCGTCAACCCTCGTCGCGATGTGGCCGGTAGCACCGGTGTGGCTACTCACACTCATCTTCCTGGTCGTCCTGACGGCCGTCAACCTGCTCGGGGTCGACCGATTCGGGGAGTTTGAGTTCTGGTTCGCCCTGTTCAAGGTGGCCGCAGTCCTTGTGTTCCTCGTCGTCGGCGTACTGCTCATCTGTGGTGTATTGGCAGCCCCCGCGGCCGGAGCGTCCAACCTCGTCGGACACGGTGGATTCATGCCCAATGGGTGGTCCGGTGTCGCGGCCGCCCTCCTCATGGTGACCTTCAGCTTCGGTGGCATCGAGATCATGGCCGTGGCCGCCGCGGAGACCGAGGACCCGGCGCGCAATGTTTCCCGCGCGGTGCGGACCATCGTCTGGCGAATCCTGCTCTTCTACATGGGATCGGTGGCCGTCATGGTCATCGCAGTTCCCTGGGACGACCCCAAACTCGGCACCTCCCCCTTCGTCGCCGTGCTTGATCGCGCCGGTATCCCAGCTGCTTCCGAGATCATGACCCTGGTCATCGTGCTCGCCCTGCTCAGCTCCCTCAACGCCAACCTCTACGGCGCAGCCCGAATGCTCGGCTCCCTGGCTGAGCGAGGCATGGCTCCCCGCGCCGCGATGCGAACGAGGGGACGTTCGGTGCCTGCAACGGCCGTACTCGCCAGTGTGCTCTTCGGATTCTGCTGCGTGCTGGCGACCTTCAAGTGGGGTGACACCGTGCTCGACACCCTGCTCAACATCGTCGGCTCAACGATTATCGTCACCTACTTCTTCACCATTTGTTCCCAGTACGTGCTGCGTCGTCGGGTCGAGCGCGAGGGCACTCCGTTGCCGATGCGAATCAAGGGATTCCCAGTGGTGTCCTGGGTCTCGATGATTCTGTTGGCGGGCATCGTCGTGCTGGGGATGTTCGCTCCCGAAGTGCGCGCCCAATTGCTGTCAACGGGGGCTCTCGTCGTCGTGCTGTACCTCGTCGGAATCGCCTGGTCGCGCCATGATGGACGCAGCCCGTTCCGCCCCACGACTGACTGAGATCAGACTGGCGTGCCGAGAACCGGCTTCTACGGCAGGGTGGTCGTCTTTCCGTCGGTTTTCTTGGTCGCCGGCTTCTTGATGGACGGCTTCGGGCTGGCCGCCTCGTCCTCGGACCTGGCTTCGGCCGGCTTCGTGACACGACCCATGGCGTGGACACGACGACCCTCCAGACGGTCCTTGAGCTGGGAGGTGTAGATCGAGGTGTCTCCGACGACCCGTCCAGCCACGGCGACGGCGATCATGCCGGGGGCCAGCATCGACAGGTTTCCGGTCATCTCGCCAACCATGAGAAGCATGCCGAGCGGGGCGTGGGCCACCGATCCGAAGCAGGCAATCATGCCGACGATGACGAAGCTCATCGGGGAGGAGGGAATGCCCGGAAGCCCCTCGAGAAGACGCCACAGCGCAGCTCCGGTAGCGCCGCCGATGACCATGCCGGGGCCGAAGACGCCACCCGAACCGCCTGAGCCGATCGACAGGGTCGTCGAGAGGACCTTGGCGAACGGGATGGCCAGCACCATGAGCAGGGGCATACGCATGAGGTTGTCGGCGAACATCTCCTGTTGTACCGATCCGTAACCGGTTCCCAGAGCAGCCGGAATGACCAGGCCGAGTAGGCCGACGCCGAGGCCACCGATGGCCGGGACGAGCCAGCCGGGAACCTTCTTGAGTCGGTCGAAGAACTTGGTGCCGCCGTAGAAGACGTTGACGTAGAACTTGCCCATGAGACCGGCAGCCAGACCGAGCAGGACGTACCAGATGAGCTGTAGGGGCTGGGAGAACTGCACCCCACTCAGCGATCCGAAGATTGGCTCGAATCCGTAGACCGATCCGAAGACGACGAAGGCGACGATCGAGGACACTAGGGACGGCATGATCGCGTCGGACTCCATGTCGTCGCGATAGAGCAGCTCAGCACCCAGCAGGGCGCCACCCAGAGGAGCGCGGAAGATCGCTCCGATACCCGAAGCGGTTGCTGCCGAGACGGCGATGCGGGCGTCCGGTGTGGCGATCTTGAGCTTCTTGCACAGCGAGGAGATGGCGGTCGCACTGATCTGGGCGGTGGGGCCCTCACGTCCACCAGAGCCTCCGGAACCGATCATGAGCGACGAGGCGATGATCTTGATGACCGCGACCTTGCCCCTGAGCGCCGTCGGGTCGTGATGGACAGCGTGAATGGCGTTGTCAGTGCCGTGGCCCTTGGCAGTGGGAGCGACGAAGTACACCAGGATGCTCGAGACCAGCGCGCCACCGGTGACGACCAGTGGGATGGCCCAGGGCCGGGTGAGGCCGGTTCCCGGATTACCGTCTCCCTCACCGAGGGTGCCCGGCGGGGTGTATCCGCCCAAGGTCTCCAGCAAGTAGTGGGTGCCGGTTTCCAGGCAGAAGAAGAAGATGATGGCGCCGATGCCCGAGACGATGCCGATGACCGTGCCCATGAGCAGCCATCGGTTGAGGGAGTCTCGGAAGGCCTTGGGCCGGTGCGGGACGAGGGCACGGCGCAGACGTCTCAGACGCTTGGCCAACGCGGCCCGTGCCTCGGGATGGACGGCGGTCTCGGTCATTGCTGGCTGGAGTCCTCTGCACAGGAGCGGTTGGAAGTGGGAGTGCCGTGGCCACTGGCCTCGGCGGCGCGGGTGAACAGGGTGAACCCGGTGACGACGGTCTCGATCTCTCCCGGCTCCAGCTGGCTGAGCAGGTCAATGAGCTGACGTCGACGATGTTCGTTGACGTCTTGCACCAGCTTCGAGCCACGTGGGGTGAGGGAGAGCACGTTGGCGCGACGGTCATCAGGGTCGGGGGAGCGGTCGATGAGGTTCTTGGCGACGAGGCGTTCGACCATCCGCGCGATGGTCGAGGAGTGGACCTCCAGGTCGCGAGCCAGGTCGACCCCGCGTGTCACCCCTGCGTCGATGAGAACGAGAAGTCGGTACTGGGGGGCACTGACATCCTCGGCAAGCTCGGCGAGGGACCGGGCCGCGACGTCGACGAGGGCCCATGACGCCTGCAGTGCCTTCTCGACATCGGCATGGTTGGGGTTCAGCCCCTCCGATTTCGTTGCACCCTGCGACATCTGCACAGCGGAATTGTTGCACACTGCATCAATTTGTGCGACGCCCTGTTTCGATGGGTCGTGTTCACCTACAGTGATGCCATGGCTCGCATCATCGTCACCGCACCGCAGCTCATGTCCGTTGTCAACGAGGAACTCCCCGGTCACGAGATCGTGGGCGGCGACCATTTCATGGATCGCCAGGAAATCGCCGACCAGATCGTCACCGCCGACGCACTCCTGACCAGCTTGTCCGACCCCCTCGACGCCGAGATGATCGGGAAGGGTGAGAAACTCAGGGTCATCGGACAGTGCGCCGCAGGGTTCAACAACATTGACCTTGACGCCGCCAGGCAAGCCGGAGTGGTCGTGACCTCGACCCCAGGTGTCCTCCATGAGGCCACTGCTGATCTTGCGTTCACCCTGCTGCTCGAGGTCACCCGCCGCACCGGCGAGGCGGAGCGTTGGGTGCGTGCCGGCAAGGCCTGGCGTTACGACCACACCTTCATGTTGGGTGCTGGTCTGCAGGGAGCCACCCTCGGCATCATCGGCCTGGGACAGATCGGCGAGGCGATGGCCCGACGCGCTGCTGCATTTGGCATGAACGTCATCTACAACGCCCGTCACGAGAAGGATGTCGCAGCGATCGACGCCGTCAATCCGAACACCCAGCCGACTCGTCGTGTCGAGCTCGACGAGCTCCTCGCCGCCTCTGACGCCGTCTCCCTGCACTGCCCGCTCACCGACCAGACCCGCCATGTCATCAATGCTGACGCCCTGGCCACCATGAAGGAGACCGCCTACCTCGTCAACACCGCACGTGGTGCCTGTGTCGACGAAGCTGCTCTCGTCCAGGCTCTCAAAGCTGGGTCGATCGCCGGTGCCGGCCTGGACGTGTTCGAGGACGAGCCGACGATCACTGGGGATCTGATGACGATGGAGAACGTTGTGTTGTTGCCGCACATCGGATCAGCTGCCCTGCCGACCCGTGAGGTCATGAGCCGGCTGGCTGCGCGCAACATCGCAAAGGTGCTGTCGGGGGAGTCGGCCGAGACTCCGGTGGAGTGACCCGTTCGCTCACAGCGTTGCGGCAGCAAGTCCGATTTTCGGCGGCAGGACCCTGCTGTCGGGAGACCTGGCCCAACTCTGTCCTGTGACAGCGAGGAGACCACGTGATGACGCGGTAGGAATTGTCCCAAGGTGAGGATGGGTGGTTATTCACACAATTGTCCTTCTTGTCTTTCTGCTATTTAAACAAGTTATTTTTTGCCTAAATTGCGACGCTGGAGGCGAGGTGTAATCGGGTGAAAACCGCGCCATGAAGCCGTTTGCACGTCCGTTCCCAAGAGTCTGCGTGAACATGCACAAAAGCCGGTTCTGGTGGTTGTGGCCCATTGTTTTCCCTAACCTTGAGAAGTACCTGGCAACGGTGGCGGGGCACCGAGAACCCCTTGCGCCACACCCCACATGCCGGATGGTTTCGAAGGGAGCATTCAATGAGGACCATGGACGCAGACGTCGTCGTCATCGGTGGCGGTGCCACCGGTGCGGGCGTCGTGCGGGACGTCGCGATGCGTGGATACCGCGCCGTTCTGTTGGACAAGGCCGACCTCGGCCAAGGGACGACCGGTCGGTACCACGGCCTGCTCCACTCCGGTGGCCGTTACGTCGTGTCTGATCCCGGGTCGGCGACGGAGTGCGCCGAGGAGAACGCAATTGTCACTCGCATCCACGCCGACGCCGTGGAGAAGACCGGTGGACTCTTCGTGGTCACCCCGGAGGACGACCTGGAGTTCTCCGATCAGTGGATCGAGGGTGCCAGGAAGTCGAAGGTTCCCTTCGAGGAGATCTCCACTGCTGAGGCGCTGCGCCGCGAGCCCCGCGTGAACCCCGGCATCAAGCGTGCCTTCGCCGTTCAGGACGGTTCGGTCGACGGCTGGCAGATGGTCTGGGGAGCTGCTCACTCTGCCATCGAGTACGGCGCCAAGGTGATGACCTACACCGCCGTCACCGAGATCATCCGTGAGGGAGACCAGATCACCGCGGTCGTCGCACACGACCTCAAGCACGACGAGCAGATCCGCATCGACTGCAAATTCGTCATCAACACCGCCGGCCCGTGGGCCGGACGTATTGCCGAGCTCGTCGGCTGTCACGACGTCGATGTCGTCCCCGGCCGCGGCATCATGATCGCCATGAATCACCGTCTGGTGAACACGGTTGTCAACCGCTGCATCTACCCGACTGACGGCGACATCCTCGTACCGGTGCACACCGTGTCGATCATCGGCACCACTGACGTCAAGGCTGACGATCCAGAGCGTCTGTCCATCCCGCGCAACGAGGTGCAGCAGATGCTCGACTCCGGCGAGGCTCTGGTCCCCGGATTCCGCGAGGCCCGTGCCGTGCACGCCTGGGCCGGTGCCCGCCCGCTGTTCAAGGACAAGCGAGTTGCCGCTACCGATACCCGTCACATGTCCCGCGGTATGAGCATCCTCGACCACGGTTCCCGCGACGGTGTCAATGGCATCGTGTCGATCATTGGTGGCAAGCTCACCACCTACCGTCTGATGGCCCAGAACGTCGTCGACGTCATGTGTGAGCAGCTTGGTGACGACCGCCCCTGCCGTACCGCCGAGGAGGCCGTACCCGGTTCGACCGTCGGCAAGAACTACCTCATCACCCATCGTCTGGGTGAGAACGAGGAGCGTCGCGCCAGCACTGGCCTGGTTCGCGGTGGCGACCCCGAAGCCGTCCCGATGTCCGAGAAGCTCGACGACCAGATCATCTGTGAGTGTGAGCTGATGAGCCGCAAGATGTTCACCGACTTGCTGGCCGAGCAGCCCGACGCCACCTTCGACGACCTGCGTCGTCAGCTGCGTCTGGGCATGGGCCCCTGCCAGGGCGGCTTCTGCTCGATGCGCGCCACCGGCGTTGCCGTCGAGGAGGGTAACATCGACGCCGAGCGCGCCACCGGCCTGCTGCGTCTGTTCCTCAAGAACCGTTGGATTGGCCTGTGGCCGATCCTCTACGGCGAGCAGGTTCGTCAGACTGTCCTCGACGACTGGATCTTCCAGGGCACCTTCGACGTCGAGCACCTTCCCACCCCGCAGCAGGAGGTCGAGCTGTGAGCACCGCAACCGTTACCACCTCATCGCCGACCTCCGACCGCTTCAAGGCGCCGCACGTCGTCGTTGTCGGATCGGGCCTGGCCGGCCTGATCACCGCCCTGCGTCTTCGCCGTGGTGGCGCCCGTGTGACCCTCGTCACCAAGGGTGTCGGCGGCCTGCAGCTGGGCCAGGGCACCATTGACGTCCTCGGTTACACCCCTGAGCGCGTCGAGAAGCCTTACGAGGCCGTCAAGAAGTACGCCTCCGAGCACCCCGAGCACCCCTACGCCAAGATCGGCGTGGAGGCTGTCAAGGAGGGCATCGACTTCCTGCGGGAGGTCGTCGGTGAGTCCTTCCTGGTCGGCGACGCCGAGTCGACGATCAATTTGCCGACCGCTGTTGGCGCGATCCGTCCCACCGCCCTGGTCCCGCCGTCGATGATCAACGGCAACCTCAAGGACGGCGACAAGGTCGTCGTCATCGGTCTGGCCCAGTACAAGGACTTCCACGCAGGCCTCATCGCCCAGAACATCGATCGCACCGAGCTGCCCGGCGGTGGCCACGCCTCCGCCCGCGCCGTCGTCGTCGACTTCGAGCCCCGCAAGGGTGAGTATGACGCCACCGGCCTGAACATGGCGCGCTCCCTCGACAACGCTCGTGCCCGTCGGATGCTGGCCGAGGGCCTCAAGGGATTCGTCAACCCCGGTGAGATCGTCGCCCTGCCGGCTGTCCTCGGCATCGACAACCACGCCGAGGTTCTTGCTGATTTCAGCAAGATCCTCGGAGCCAAGGTGTTCGAGATCGCGTCCCTGCCGCCCTGCGTGCCAGGCATGCGTCTCAACAACAAGCTCGTCGTGACCGCCAAGAACGAGCGCGTCGATTACGTGCTCGGCTCCAAGGTCACCGGTTGCAAGGTCGTCGACGGCAAGGTCGTTTCCGTGCATGTCGGCACTGCCGGCGCCGGCAAGGACATCAAGGCGGACGCCGTCGTCCTCGCTGGTGGTGGCTTCGAGTCCGGAGCCCTCAAGCTCGACTCCCACGGCAAGCTGCACGAGACCATCCTCGACCTCCCGGTCACCATGCCGGAGGGCGTCGAGGAGGAGGGCCTGGTCCACGGCGACTACTGGGGTTCCCCGCAGCCGCTCTTCTTGTGTGGCGTCGAGGTGGACGAGAACATGCTCGTCACCTACCAGGGCAAGCCCGTCCATTCCAATGTCTACGCTTCCGGTGGCGTGATCGCCGGCGCCACCAGGTGGCAGGAGAAGTCGGGTGAGGGCATCGCCCTCGGCTCGGCCATCAAGGCCGCCGATGCCATCCTGTCGTCGGTCGGGGCAGCTGCTGCGACCAAGGAAAGGAACTGATCATGGGTGTTATCGAGGAGACATTCGCCGGACACGAGGTCTCGCGCCAGTCGCTCGACGCCTGCGTCAAGTGCACGATCTGCGAGACGATGTGCCCGGTCGCCAAGGCCACCCCGCTCTACACCGGTCCGAAGTACAACGGCCCGCAGGGTGAGCGTTACCGTGACGGAGCGTCCGTTGACCACTCCCTGGAGTGGTGCAACTTCTGCGGCATCTGCACCCTGCACTGTCCGCAGGGCGTGAAGATCGCGGAGCTCAACGAGCAGGCCGCCATGAAGATGAAGCACCAGAATGGTGTTCCGCTGCGTGACCGCCTCATCCCGCTGACCACCCTTGAGGGACGCGTGCTGTCCCCGATCGCTCCGCTGGCCAACTGGGGCCTTAAGCAGAAGCCGATCCGTATCGCTGTCGAGAAGATCATCAAGGTCCATCGCGACGCCCCGATGCCGATCGCTCAGACCGAGACCCTCAGCAAGTGGATGCGCCACCACAAGCCGGCCAAGCCGGCCACCAAGGGTCCGATCGTCTTCTTCCAGGGCTGTGCCGGTGGCTACTTCGAGACCGAGACCTCCAAGAAGTCCATCGAGGTGCTCGAGCACCTGGGCTACGAGGTCCTCGTCCCGAAGCAGGGCTGCTGTGGTCTGGCGAAGCAGTCGAACGGCCTGTTCGAGGGTGCCACCAAGGACATCCTCAACCTGTGCGACAAGATCATCAGCCTCGGCAAGGGACTGACGATCGTGTCCTCGTCGGGTTCCTGCGTCGGCATGATGAAGCACGAGGCCCACGAGATCATGGGTGTTGACGATCCTCGTCTGCACGACGTGTCGGTGCGCTCCCGGGACTTCTCGGAGTTCCTCATGGACGAGTACCGCAATGGTGAGCTCGATGCCTCGCAGTTCCGTCCGATCGACATCACGGTTCCTTACCACCAGCCCTGCCAGGTCAAGAGCCAGGGCATGGGATTCCCGGCCGTGCAGCTCATGGAGCTCATCCCGGGTGTCAAGGTGCTGGAGTCCAACGAGCCGTGCTGTGGCATCGCCGGTACTTACGGTCTGAAGGCCGAGCGCTACGAGGTTGCTCAGAAGATCGGGGCAGGTGTGTTCAAGCACATGCAGGATCACAACGAGGGCATCGGCGTCTGCGACACCGAGACCTGCCGTTGGCAGATCTCGAAGTCCTCGGGAGTCAAGATCGTCCATCCGGTGTGGCTGCTTCACCATTCCCTCGGACTGTCGGACGACCTGCTCGACTGATCGAGACCTACTGAGTCGGACCGCTCTTCGATGGCGTGGGGCTCAGTTTCGCCGGACCTCCTGTGATCCGGAGTCGGCCGGGACCTGCTGTGGGGGCGGGTCCCGGCCTTTTACGTGCTCGTGGTGGTGACCTTGGTGTTTGGGATCGTGACTGGCGCGCTTCGTGCCCCTGGTGGGGCCGGTGTCCTTGACCCGCGTTTATACCCTGTGTCGAAAATTCCCGGCTCACGAAGGGTTCCATCACTCCAGTGATGAGGCCCCCGGTGGGTCGGGATTTTTGTCATCGTGACCGAGGACCGTGGGCTCGGGGTGGCCGACGGGCCCCGATCGCGGTAAGCCGCAGGCGGATTCCTACTTCCGAGGCCCAGAAACAGTGGGGTCCTCGGGGATCCACCACCGCCAGGGGGCGTCGACATTTCTGCTGATCCCCACCCGGGGGCCTTGACGAAATTCGACGGGGTGGTCCGCGGGTTGGAGCCGCCAGCCGGACGTCGATGTGGCGTCGGGGTCGATGAGTTCCACCGGATCCCCCGACTCCTCGAGGGTTGCTCCCAGGGCCGAGCCCATATTTCCCGGTCCGCAGGCGAGACGGTTCTCGGGGACCCCTCCGCGGCGAAGGCGAGCATCTTCCTCGCCGGCGATCACTCGTCCGCCGCGCAGCAGGACCGCCGAGGCCACACCGTCGGGGGAGCAGACGAGGTTCACGCAGCGATGCATGCCATAGGACAGGTACACGTAGACGTGTGAAGGCGGTCCAAACATCACGCGGGCGCGTGGAGTCGGTCCACGGAAGGCATGGGACGCGGGATCGTCGAGCCCCGTGTACGCCTCGACCTCAGTGAGACGAACTGCCACCGGTCCGTGCCAGATCGTCGCCCCGAGGAGCAGCGGGGCAACGTCGGTGGCTGGGGCCGAGAGGTCGATCACTCCTTGGTGTCGCACAGGAAGTGGCAGGCGGTGCACGTGGCAGCAGTCACAGTGATGACGGCGGGCCATGCGCCGATCTTCTTCGCCAACCCGTGGGAGGCGCCAAAGGCACCCAGATAGGTCGCCCCCAGAACGCCGGCGATCGTCGGACCGCTCTTGGCGAGCCAGGTGCGTCCGGCCCAGCTACCGGCAGTTGCGAGCACCACTCCGCCGAGTCCTCGGACGCCGGTGGCGCGGGCGGTAAGCCAGCCTCCGACCAGTCCCATGCCGGCGACCTCGGCGGTGTTGACGTCTTCAGCCTTGTTTAACTTCATAACCCGAGTCTAGGTACCGAACCGGGCGGTGCCACCCAGATGAAGATGAGAATGATATCCATCAAAATAGTTGTATATACAAATCTCCTGATATACAGTCGTGGACATGAGCAAGGACGTGGAATCGGGGGAATTCGACCCCGTCGTTCGGCTGTTCTCCGCCTTGGCGAATCCGATTCGGGCACGGATCGTCAATCGCCTCACTGATGGTGAGGCATCGGTTGGAGAACTGTCGGAGATCGTCGGCGTCAAGCAGCCGCTGGTCTCCCACCACCTCAAGGTGTTGCGAAGCGCGCATCTCGTATCTGCGCGTAAGGACGGGCAGAAAGCCATGTACTCGCTCATTGACGACCATGTGGCGTCCATCTTTCTGGACGCCTTCAACCACATGAAGGAGCACGACCATGACTGTCACCACTGAGCATCGTCCCGCTGAGACCCACCACCACACCCACGGCCCGAACTGCGGCCACGAGGCTGTCATCCACCACGATCACGTGGACTACATTCATGGCGGCCATGCTCACCATGAGCACGACGGCCACTACGACGAGTGCACCACCTGTCAGTGTGGTCACTGCGACGATTCCTGTGCCAACTGCACTTGTGAGGATTGCACCTGCCCGACCTGCGATCACAAGACGTGCGAGTGTGGCCATTGCAGCGATTCCTGCGCCAACTGCACCTGCGAGGATTGCACCTGCCCGACCTGTCAGCACGCTGCCTGAGTTCTTTTTCTCCAGTTACGCAAGTCAACTGAACCCCCGGTGAGCCGGGGGTTCAGTTGTGTTCTGAGCCATATGCAACGGTGCGAGTGACTCTCGCGGAGCGTCAGAGGGTGATGACGACCTTGCCGATCATGCCGCCGGACTCGACGATCTCGGTGGCCTCGCGGACGTGCTGAGCCGTCAGTCCCTCGATGTGGCGGGTCATCGTCGGGCGGATCTGGCCGTTCTCCACCAGCTGTGCGATACGAGCGAGAGCCTGGCCCTGCTTGGCGACGTCCGCGGTGCCGAACTGCGGACGGGTGAACATCGACTCGCTGGCCACCGACAGCGATTTCGGCTTGAAGGCCATGAGGTCGAAGGAATCGGTGCCGTCAATCATGACGAGGTGGCCGAAGGGGGCCATGATCTCGGCCAGGGCCGATGCCGGCGGCGTGTAGGCCGACAGGACGCCGTCGAAACCGTCGATCCCGAGGTCCTTGACCTGCGGGGCCAGAGGCTCGCGGTGGTCGATGATCCCAGTGGCGCCCATGTCCTGACACCACTCGGCGGTTTCAGGACGCGAGGAGGTCGCGACGACCGGTCCGCTGGTGATGGCGCGGGCCAGCTGGATGGCCACGGACCCGACCCCGCCGGCCCCACCGATCATGAGAAAAGCCTTGTCGCTGCGCTGGTCAAGGGTCCCCAGGCCAATGTGATCGACGAGGGCTTCCCAGGACGTCAAGGAGGTCAGCGGCAGGGAGGCAGCCTCGGCGATCGTCAGGGACGACGGGCGCTTCGCGACGATCCGCGAATCCACCAGGGTAAACTGGGAGTAGGTGCCTGGAAGGTCTCGGTTCCCCGAGTGCCACACCTCGTCACCGACGGCGAAGTCGTGGACCTCGGAACCGACGGCACGCACGACGGAAGCGGCGTCGAAACCGAGCACCAGGGGCGTCGACGGGGTGCCAGCCCCCTTGCGCAGCTTGACGTCAATGGGGTTGACGGAGATCGCCTGCACCTCGACGAGGAGGTCGTGCGGGCCCGGTTCGGGCACCGGCAAGTCAATGTCAACGAAACACTCGGGATCGGTGACGGGGAGGGAGCGTGTGACGGCAACGGCATGCATGCTTTCCATGCCCCCACGGTAATGCCGAGCGGGTTGGCTGAGTACTGGGTTTCAACCGAGTCACGGTCTCAGCGCTGCATGTCGACGAAACGCGAGTAATGACCCTGGAAGACGACCGGAACCGTTCGCGTCGGTCCATTACGGTGCTTGGCGACGATGATGTCGGCCTCACCGGCGCGCGGGGACTCCTTGTCGTAGACGTCCTCGCGGTGCAGAAGGATGACGACGTCAGCGTCCTGCTCCAGCGAACCCGACTCACGCAGGTCGCTCATCATCGGCTTCTTGTCATTGCGCTGCTCAGGTCCACGGTTGAGCTGGGAGAGGGCGACGACCGGGATCTCCAACTCCTTGGCCAGTAGTTTGATCTGGCGTGAGAACTCGGAGACCTCGAGCTGACGAGACTCCACCTTCTTGCCGGAGGTCATGAGCTGCATGTAGTCGATGACGACGAGTTTGAGGTCGAACTTCTGCTTCATCCTACGGGCCTTGGCACGGATCTCCATCATCGTCAGGTTGGGCGAATCGTCGATGAAGAGCGGGGCCGACGAGATCTGCGTGGTCTTGTCGACCATGCGCTGCCAGTCCTCCTCGGAGAGACGTCCGGAGCGCATGCGCTGCAGCTCGATCCCGGCCTCGGCGGACAACAGCCTCATGACGATCTCGTTGCGCCCCATCTCGAGGCTGAAGATGGCTGCTGCCAGGTGGTTCCTGATCGCGGCGGCGCGGGCGAAGTCGAGGGCGAGGGTGGACTTACCCATGGCAGGACGGGCGGCGACGATGATCATCTGGCCGGGCATGAATCCATTGGTGAGCTCATCGAGGTCGGTGAATCCGGTGGGGATGCCGGCCATGGCGTCGCCACGGGCCTCGATGGCCTCCAGCTCGTCGAAGGTGTTCTCGAAGAGCTCCGAGAGCGGGTGATAGTCCTCGCTGGTCTTGCGGGTGGAGACGTCGTAGAGGGTCTGCTGGGCGGCGTCGACGATGTCAGCGACTTCTCCCTGGCCCTGGTAGCCCATCTGGGCGATTCGGATCGACGCCTCGACGAGGCGACGCAGCACGGCCTTGTCGGCGACGATCTTGGCGTAATAGGCGGCGTTGGCGGTGACGGTGACGTTGCTCAGCAGCTCGGCGAGGTACAGACGTCCGCCAGCGCGTTCGAGTTCCCCGCGCCGATCGAGCTCGTCGGCGGTGGTGACGGTGTCCGCCGGGTCGCCGCGACCGTAGAGGTCGGTGATGGTGTTGAAGATGAGCTCGTGTCCGGGCCGGTAGAAATCGACACCCTTGAGCTCCTCGACGACGTCGGCGATGGCGTCCTTGGAGGAGAGCATGGCCCCGAGGACGGACTTCTCGGCGTCGATGTCCTGGGGAGGGTTGCGGTCCAGGGATGGTCCGGGTTCGGCGGGTGCGCTGGACATGGTTGCTCCTTCAGGGTGACACGGTGTGACGGATGTGTCGACGTTCGCCGTCGGGATGGGGGCAACGGTCCCACTAAGGTCCGACACTTCCCCGAGCGGGAGTGTGCCACGATTCGAGATCGCCTGCAGAAGAGTTTTCCACAGCCCTTGTGGGTAAGGAGTGGATGTGTGGGGACTGCCTGGGGAGAACATGTGGATAACTCGGTGGATCTGGGGATACGGAGTGGAATATTCACCCAGAAACTGTGTTTGGCTAGGGGTTATGGGTGTGTTGTGAGGAATTGGACGAAAATTTTCGGCGTGTCGGGTTGGGGGATGGGTCACGTTACGGTTGTGAGTGACGGTGGTGTCACCCGTTCGGAAGTCCCCTCGAAGGTGAGTTATCCACAACGTCTGTGTGAATCGCCCCGGTGGGTCCGGGGACTCAGTGGTGTGACAGTTCCAGCTCCTTCTGGGGCTGGGTGTGGCCAGCGTAGTAATTCTGTTCCAGTTCGGCGACCCTGACCATCGGGGGCCAATCTCTGTCATAGTTCGGGCGGGTTTCGTGATACATCCGCACCGCCCGGGTCCTCAACTCGGCGGGGTAGCGCTTGTTTGTGTTGCCTGGCATGACTCCGCCCTTTCCCAAGTACGGAGTCTCCAGACATCCCGGGGCGATTCAGTGGATGGTGGACAGCGGTTTGTGGGGCCGGTCAGGGCGGCATTTGGGGCCACGGGGTAGTGGGCGTTGCCGTGTTGCGAAAACCCCTGATCCGGGAAATCGTGAGTCACGAGGGTGCCCCGGGGAAAGGGAGCCGACAAAAATGATCAGCTGGTGTTGAAGTGTCGTGGAGGCGGTCGACATCGTGTTACCCCTGGGGTCCTGAAATGGGAGGCTACCCTCTTGCCCCATATACCCCCAGAGGGTATATTTTCATGTGGAGGAGGACCTATGAACCACTCGGATGACTGCTGCCACACCTCTGAGGCGCCCCCCGCTCATCCTGATGCCGAGAAGTCGGTGTCCAGCGAGGCGCGTGGAGCCTGCGGTTGCAATGACCATCCTCAACACGGGTATCTCGGTCACAAAGAGATGCACCTACGACGCCTCAAGCGGATCGAGGGGCAGGTGCGAGGCCTGGAGAGAATGGTCAATGAGGAAAAGTACTGCATCGACATCCTGACCCAGGTCTCGGCAGTCACCTCGGCCCTGAAGTCCGTCTCCCTGGAGCTGCTGGCCGAGCACATGAGTCACTGTGTGGTTCGTGCCGCACAGGCCGGCGGGCAGGAGGCCGAGGACAAGATCAGCGAGGCAAACCAGGCCATCGCCCGTCTCGTCAAGGCCTGATCCCAAGCACACTGGAGGAACAATGCACAAGACGTACACCATCAACGGAATGACCTGCGAGCACTGCGTCAAGGCCATCACCGAGGAGGTCTCGGTCATCGACGGTGTCGACAAGGTCACCGTCTCCCTGGAGTCCGGCTCCATGACGATTGACTCGGCCGAGGAGATCCCCTTCGGTCAAGTTGCCGACGCCGTTGACGAGGCCGGCGAGTACACCGTCGCCGAGGCTGCCTCCCTCGACA
This sequence comes from Cutibacterium avidum 44067, assembly GCF_000367205.1. Classification (NCBI taxonomy): domain Bacteria; kingdom Bacillati; phylum Actinomycetota; class Actinomycetes; order Propionibacteriales; family Propionibacteriaceae; genus Cutibacterium; species Cutibacterium avidum. The sequence continues at coordinate 2,442,476 of NC_021064.1, forward strand.
CCGCCGGGCACCCCGGTGGTCAGTGCGGATGCGGTGGTCATGGACATGGCGCTCAGAAGGCCGAGGAGTCCGGTTGCGGCTGTGGAGGCCACAAGCACTCCGACGAGGCCGTCGCCAAGCATGCCCAGCACGCCGAGAAGGGCGGCTGCGGCTGCGGCGGACACCGGGCCTGAGATTGCTCGGCTCGTCGTCCCATTTGGGACGACATCCACTCGACCTCGGGCCCCGGGGTCTGATCGCACATCGCCGTCAGGTCCCGACCCCCGAGGCTGACCTCCCCCCACAGCCCGTCGGCCTCCGAAGCCACTCGAGCGGTCGGATGATCCCGCCTGTCCCCGACGCCCAGGACTCCGACGGGTGGTCCACGAAGGAAGAACATGTCCACCCTCACCCACTCGGGAACCACGCCTGAACCGGACGAGGAGACGGAGCCCACCTCCGTCGACCTCGACATCACCGGGATGAGTTGCGCTTCCTGCGCCGCCCGGATCACGAAGAAGCTCAACAAGGTTGACGGGGTTCAGGCCACCGTCAACTACGCCACCAGCAAGGCCCACGTCCTGACGACCGGGCCGGTCAGCGTCCACGACCTCATCGAGGTGGTCGAGGCAGCTGGATACGGCGCTGCCATGCCTGAGCCGGCAGCACCTCCCGAGGATCACGCGGCGAAAATCCGCAACAAATTGATCGTTGCCGTCATCCTCGCGGTGCCGGTGATGCTGCTGTCGATGATTCCCGCCCTGCAGTTCGACGGCTGGCAGTGGCTCGCGCTCGCGCTCACCCTTCCGGTCGTGTTCTGGTGCGGTGCCGGCTTCCATCGAGCGGCATGGAAGAATCTGCGACACGGTGCCACCACGATGGACACTCTCATCAGCCTGGGGTCGTTGGCCTCTCTGGGATGGTCGGTGTGGGCCCTGGTGTGGGGCAACGCCGGCGCGATCGGCATGCGACATCACATGACGTGGGCACTGCAACGCCCCGATCCCTCGTCGGCCATCTACTTGGAGGCGTCAGTCGGCGTCATCACCTTCATCCTCGTGGGTCGTTGGATCGAGGCTCGGAATCGTGCCGAGGCCGGATCTGCCCTGCAGGCCCTGTTGCAGATGGGCGCGAAGTCGGTGCGTGTCGTCCGTGACGGCCAGGAGGTCACGGTTCCCATCGAGGCCCTCAAGGTCGGTGACCATTTCGTGGTGCGGCCGGGGGAGAAGGTGGCCACCGACGGCCGGGTGGTCGAGGGGAGCTCGGCCATCGACGCATCCCTGGTCACCGGCGAATCCCTGCCGGTGGAGGTGGCGCCTGAGGACGACGTCGTCGGTGCCACCGTCAACACGTCAGGGCGTCTTGTCGTGGAGGCCACTGCGGTTGGCACTGACACCGAGTTGTGCCGCATCGCTTCCCTGGTCGAGGCTGCTCAAACCAGCCGTTCCGAGACCCAGGACCTCGCCGATCAGGTCTCCTCGATCTTCGTGCCGACGGTTCTCGCCATCGCCGTGTTGACGATGATCGTGTGGGGTCTGTTGGGGCAGGGGGTCACTGCTGCATTCACCGCGGGTGTCGCAGTGCTCATCATCGCCTGCCCCTGTGCGCTGGGCCTGGCAACCCCGATGGCTCTGCTCGCCGGTACCGGTCGAGGAGCAAAGTTGGGCATCGTCATCAAGGGGGCCCGATCCCTGGAGAGGGCTCGCGACATTGACGCCGTTGCGATGGACAAGACCGGAACCCTCACCACCGGGCAGATGGCCGTCACCCAGGTGTGGGACGAGTCCGGAAGCGCGGTGAGCATTTCCGACAACCCGCCCGTCCTCGGTGTCGCGGCTGCGCTGGAGGCTGGGTCGGAGCACCCGATTTCGCGGGCTGTCGTCGAGGCATGTCCCGGAATCGCCCCCGCAAAGGACTTCCGGGCCCTGCCAGGACTCGGTGTCAGCGGTGTTGTTGACGGGTTGCCGGCGAGAGCCGGCCGGGTGTCACTTTTCGACGCCATCCCCGACGAGCTGTCGAAAAATGTCGAGCAGGCCCAGGCGGAGGGTCGCACGGTGCTCGTCGTGGGCCGAGGTGACGACATTCTCGGCGCCATCGCGGTGAGCGACGAGATCAAGCCGGAGGCCGTCATCGCCGTCAAACGCCTCCTTGGTGCCGGTGTACGTCCGGTGCTGGTGACCGGTGACAATTCCGGCGCTGCCGCACGCGTGGCCTCAGAACTGGGTATCGACGAGGTCATCAGCGAGGTCATGCCCGAGGACAAGGTTGACGTCGTCAAGAGGCTGCAGGCTGACGAAACTCGCGTCGCGATGATGGGCGATGGCGTCAATGACGCCGCTGCCCTTCAGGCGGCAGATCTGGGGGTCGCCATGGGAACCGGGACCGACGTTGCCATCGCCGCCAGTGACATCATCTGCACCCGAGGAGACCCGAGGCTCGCCGTCGATGCCCTGTCCTTGGCACACGCCACGGACCGCACCATTCGGCAGAACTTGTTCTGGGCCTTCGCCTACAACGTGGTGGCCATCCCGGTTGCCGCCGTGGGCCTGTTGAGTCCCGTCATCGCTGCCGCGGCGATGGCCTTCAGCTCGATTTTTGTGGTGACGAACTCGATGAGGCTGGTGCGCTGGCACCCGGAAGTGAGCGATTCAAACTGAGAAGCTGAGACGAGTTGGCTGGGTGCGCTCGCAGTGAGGCGGGGGTTACAAAACCGCTACATGACGCGGTTTTTCATGGGTCTGCTTCGGCTCGTCGCCCCGCTTGGACCTTGCGAGACGCACGTGAGGAACGAGCGAATCTTAAGTTTCTCAGTAAATCTTTGGATTCTCCGGGGGAACTGTTCTAGGGTAAACCCCGTGCCTCCCACCGGTGGCACATTGGCGCATGTCAGATTTGGCTGACGCTGATCCCCGTACCGGGCCCTCGAGCCCCCGATACTGAAGTGGTCGAATGTCGAAAGTTGTAGCCTCCGCGATTGCCGGAGCCCTCAGCCTTACCTCGGCTGGCGGTCTCACGATGGTCCAGGCACTTGATCGAGACACCGTGACCTTCTCCGTGGACGGAGTCTCCGAGCAGGGCAAGGTCAAGCCGGGCACGGTCAAGCAGGCCCTCGCCCAGCATGGGATCACTGTTGGCCCCCATGACGATGTCCAACCCTCGCTGGACTCCGAGATCCACGACGGTCAGGTCATCACCGTCAACTACGGACGCCGTGTCGTCGTCACCATCGACGGCAAGAAGGTGGTCCGGTGGACCACCGCCAAGAACGTTTCCGAGGTGCTGGATCAGCTGAACCAGTCCGATCCGGACAACCTCGTCTCGGTGTCGCGCTCCTTGGACATTTCCCGCGCCGGTCTGTCCTTCTCCATGCAGACTGCCAAGGACGTCACCGTCACCGCTGGTGGCAAGACCCAGAAGGTCAGCGCGGTCGGGACTGTCGCCGATGCCCTCAAGGCGGCCAAGATTTCCGTCGACTCCAGTGACGTCAGCAAGCCGGGTCTCGGCACCCCGCTGGCCGATGGCATGAAGATCACCCTGACCATGGTTGATCAGAAGTCCCAGAAGCGCCGCGTGGCGGTTCCCTTCTCCACCAAGAGGGTTGAGACCCCCTCGATGGCCAAGGGTGCGACCGAGATCGCCACCAAGGGCGTCAAGGGCACCAACGAGGAGACCTGGATCGTCGTCTACAAGGACGGCAAGAAGGTTTCCGAGAAGAAGGTTTCCACCAAGGTCGTCAAGGCCCCGGTGACCCAGGTCGTCAAGGTTGGTACGAAGAAGGCTGAGTCCTCGTCCGCCTCTTCCCGTTCGAACGCTGGATCTCGTTCGAACTCCGGATCCACCTCGAATCCGGTGACCAGCGGTAGCACCTGTGTGGCCTCCACCTACGGCGAGGGAGACGGCACCGCCGGTGGCCCCACCGCTTCCGGTGAGACCTTCGATCCGTCGGCCCTGACCGCCGCTTCACGGACCCTCCCGCTGGGATCCACGATCCGCGTCACCAACGTCAACAACGGCCGTACCGTGACCGTGCGTATCAATGACCGCGGTCCCTACGTCGGTGGACGTTGCCTCGATCTCTCGACCGCTGCGATGAATGCCATCGCTCCCGGACAGGGTCTGGTGACCGTCCGCTACAGCTGATCCAAGGCTTCGTGCGAAAGGCCCCGTCATCTGACGGGGCCTTTCGCATTGGTTTTGGGCTCGGACGAGGATGCCCGTATCCGGGTGAGCCTCAGACGATGGGGAAGCAGACGTCGCAGACCGGATCTTCCATGCCGGTGGTGTCCCAATTAGCCCAGTAGACCTCGCGAGGGGCGTCAGTACGCACCATTCCGGCTTCCTCCAGCCAGGCGTCGAGGTCGTCGTAGATCTCGTCGATGTCGGGGTACTCGAGTTCGGCCTTGGTGACCGTCACCCAGGCCTCCCGATGGGTGTCCACGGTGCGTACGGTGACGTTCCCCGGCAGCACAGAGTCATCAATGGAGCCCTGAATCGGCTGGCACACCTCGACGGTGCCGTTTTTCTCGGCGGTGAGGCCGTCGTGGTAGATGACGAAGGGGGAGGCCTTGTCGAGAGTGGGATCGCCGGGGGCGAGACGTTCTAGAGCCTTGAAGGCCTCATCCATGAACGGATCGAGTTCGTCGATGGACACCACCCGGGTCATCGAGATGACCCGGCAGGCCTCGACCTCCCTGATCTTGACCGGTCGATCCATCATTGACCTTCATTCGGCTGAGATGACTCAGCCGTCGAGTCCTTGGTCTGGGACGTCGCGTGACCGCTCTCAGATGTTTGGCTCAAGGCGCGGTGGCGTCCGTACTCGTCGAGGGTGGGCATGCCGTAGGCGCGGGCGGTCTGGTCGTGCAGCTCAATGACCTGACGACGAATCCGCTCGGAGAACTCGTGAGCGATCTCCCCGGGGACGGGGTCCATCGGGTGTCCGATCGCGACGTGGACCGGGGGACGACCCTTGGGGAGGCCCGCCTGTTCGGAAGGCATGGCAGCCCAGGCGCCTACCAGGGCAATCGGGATGACGGGAACCCCGCGCGAAATCGCCAGCGCGGCAGCGCCCGGCTTGAAGGTACCCATCGCTCCGGTGCGCGACCTCGTCCCTTCCGGGAAGATCAGCAGTGGGACGCCGTCAGTCAGCAGGGAACCTGCCATGCCGCGATGGGAGCGTGGGTTGCGAGCCCCTTGTTTGGTCTTCCCCTTGCCTCGGTCGACCGGGAATGCGTTGAAGAAGAGCACTGGCGCGACGGCCTTCCACCATGCGGTGAAGAAGTAGTCGGCTGCGGCTCCGGTTGCCAGATACTTGGAGAGTCGCTTCGGCAGCGCCCCGAAGACCAGCGGGGCATCGAGGTGGGAGGAGTGGTTCGCGACGGCCACGTAGGCACCGTCGAGCCCGTCGAGATTGTCCGCACCGTGCACGGACACCTTGACCAATTTCCACACCAGTGGCCGCAGCAGGAGCATGTTCGCTGCCTGCCGCGTTACAGCGGAAAGATCGTTGGTGTACCGGCCTCGGTCCTTGGTGGGCTTGACGCTGGCCATCTCAGGCCTCGCCTCCCGACGTGTGCTGTGGGTGTTCGTCCTTGTCCCGCGATGAGGACAGGGTTCGTGACAGGAATCTCATGGCGGATCGTGGGGTGTGAGTGGCGACTGCGATGAAGAACTTCCAGAGTGGGGTGGGGATGGACACCACCTTGCCATGATCGAGGTCATTGAGGGCTTCGCGCACCAGGGTCTCGGCGTCGATCCAGAAGAAGTCCGGCAGGTGGTTGGCGGTGACGTTGGCGCGGGAGTGGAACTCGGTGTGGACCCACCCTGGGCACAGGGCCATGGCCTTGACGCCGGTGCCGGCAAGTTCATTGGCGAGGCCCTCGGTGAAGGTGAGCACCCACGCCTTGACGGCCGAGTAATTGCCGGTGTTGATCCAGGCGCTCGAGGAGGAGACGTTGAGGATGGCTCCGTGGCCGCGGGACTTCATGGCTCGCCCGGCTGCGGCCGAGAGCACCAGAACCGCCCGAATCATGACCTCGAAGGCTCGGTCCTGCAGTTCGAGGGCGTCAGGATCGAGGATCTTGGCGTGTACCGCGAAGCCGGCGTTGTTGACGAGCAGATCGACGTGGTGGGCGGGATTCTCGAGACGTGCGGCTATCCGATCGACGTCCTCGCGCTGCGAGAGGTCCGCCTCGATCGTCTCGACGGACACCCCGTAACGGGCTTCGACGTCCGCCTTGATGGTGGCCATCCGCTCGGTGTCGCGGGCGACGATCACGATGTCGTCGCCACGGGCAGCCAGTTGGGTGACGAACTCGCGGCCAATACCTGATGTTCCACCCGTGACCATGCTCGTTGCCATACCTTCCAATCTACGGCACTCGGGGGACGGTCACCATCTTCAGATGGACTTTCGTTGGCGTTCCGCTGAAGCGAACAGCGTCAGTCACGGAACGGTCGGTTCCTCGTGGCACAGTGTTGGCATGACCAAGTGGATCATTGGCGGTCATGTCGACACCGCCGACGCCGTGGCACAGGCGGCAGCACGCGGAGCCGACATCGCCCAGATCAGCCTGGGGGACCCGCAGTCCTGGAAGAAGCCGGTCTGCGGCTTTCCCGGAGGTGCCCAAGCCCTCAAGGAGGCTGCTGAGGAAGCCGGGTTGAAGCTCGTGGTGCACTCGGCCTTCGTCATCAACGTTGCTTCCCTCAACAACCGCATCCGCATTCCCAGCCGCAAGCTGTTGCAGCAGACCCTTGACGCCGCCGCCGAGGTGGGGGCGACAGGCGTCGTCGTCCATGGTGGTCACGTACGCGCCGGGGAGCCGATCGAGAAGGGGCAGGACAACTGGCGCAAGGCCATCGACGGCTTCGAGTTCCCGGTGCCGCTCCTCGTCGAGAACACCGCTGGCGGGGACAACGCGATGGCTCGCTTCCTGGAGAGACTGTCAGGGACCTGGGAGGCCATCGGTGCCGCGTCAGGTCATGAGAATGTCGGGTTCTGTCTGGACACCTGTCACGCTTTCGCGGCTGGTCTCGACATGACGACGTTGGTTGATGACGTCCGTGGAATCACGGGTCGGATCGACCTCGTGCATGCCAATGACTCGCAAGGACCGGCTGGTTCCGGACGGGATCGCCACGCCAACCTGAGTGAGGGGGAGTGCGGGGCCGACGCCCTCGTCGACGTCATCCGTGCTGCGGACGCTCCGGTCGTCGTCGAGACACCGGGGGATGCCGAGGGTCAGGCGCGCGATATCGACTGGCTGCGGGAGCGCTTGTGAGGGCTACCCGCGTCGGACGATCAGAGAACATTACGATGGGGGTGTCAGGTCTACACCGGCGAGGGGGAACGGTCATGACATCGAGCACACATCAGTTCCACAAGGCTGAACGCGACCCAGCCGGGGAACTTCTCGGCCAGCCGACACCGGGCGAGAGTCTCGTCGAGAATCACCTTGCCCACATGTTCCGTGGCACGGTAGCGAACCATGGTTTTCGTCCCGCGACTCGGGTTCGTCAGGATGGCCAGTGGATCATTCGCACCTACGCTGAGACGGGTCGACGCGTTGCTGGTTTGGCGCGAGCATTCGTCACCCCCGGGGTGCTGACCGAGGATGGCTTGCAGCGGGGGGATCGTATTTCCCTGTTTGCCGGCAACTGCCCGGAGTGGATCGAGGCTGATCTTGCGGGCATGACGATCGGCGTCGTCCCGGTGCCGATCTACCCGACGTCAACTCCCGACCAGATCGTCCACATCGTCACTGATGCTGGAATTCGGGTCATCGTCACCGCTGGACCCAAGGAGCTTGATCGCATTCTCGAAGCACGGGACCAGATGCCCTGCCTGGAGACTGTCGTGCTGATCGACCCAGCTGATCGCGTTGGTGATCACGATGGGCTGACGGTGCTCTCCTTGGAACAGGTCCGCCAGGCTGGGGTCTCTGAGGAGATGCAGCCCGTCGTCGAGGAGCGCATGAGGCAATCATGCGCCGACGACGTCGCCGCCCTCATCTACACCTCGGGGACCACCGGGGAGCCCAAGGGAGTCATGATCAGCCATCGTGCAGCTCTGGCTGAGTTGCAGGCTCTTGACGCCTTCTTCGACTTCACCCCGGCCGACCACTCGCTGAGTTTCCTTCCCCTGTCGCACGCCCTGGAGTGGGGCTGGTCGATGGTGGTCATCCGACACGGCTGCCTCAACACCTTCGTGCCGAATCCCAAGACGATCTCGGAGATGCTGGCAGAGGTTCGTCCGACCCTCTTCGTCTCGGTGCCGAAACTCTATGAGCAGGTTATGAAGGTGGCGCGGGAGAAGGTCGCCGATTCGCCCGCCAAGCTCAAGATCTTCGAGTGGTCGCTCGAGGTCGGGCGCGAGTGGTGGCAGACCAAGCAGGACGGACGTCGTCCCAGCGTCTCGCTGGAAGCACGACACAAGGTGGCCGATCGTCTCGTCCTGAAGGCCATTCGTGACGCCGTCGGAGGGCCCAAGACCGTGCTGGCGGCCGGTGGTGCGCCATTACGCAAGGAGGTCGAGGAATTCTTCGCCGCGTGCGGTCTGCTGGTGTGCCAGGGTTATGGCCTGACTGAGGCATCCCCACTGGTGAGCTTCAATTCCCCTGGTGGGTGCAAGTTCGGCACTGCCGGTAGGCCGCTGGTGGGCAGCCGGATGTCGACGACTGACGACGGGGAGATCCTCTACCGCGGACCGAACATCATGAAGGGGTACTGGAAGGCCCCGGAGGAGACGGCTGCGGCGATCGAGGACGGTTGGCTGCACACCGGCGACATCGGGTACATCGACGACGACGGCTTCCTCGTCATCACCGATCGGCTCAAGGACATCATCGTCACCCTCAATGGCAAGAACATCTCTCCGCAGCCGATCGAGAACTCCCTCATGAAGGATCCGCTCTTCGAGCATGCGGTGCTGCTGGGCGACAATCGTCCGTGCCTGACCCTGCTCGTCAAGCCGTCTCTGCCTCAGGTGGAGGAGATCGCCGAGAGGCTGCACATCTCGTCGATGACCGGGCCGGAGATGCTGCGATCCGAGGAGCTGGCCGAGGAGATTCGGCGTCGTGTGGCCGAGATCACGGAGAAGCTGCCTCACCAGGAACAGATCCGTGACCTACGGGTGCTGTGGGACGAGTTCACGATGGACAATGGCCTGCTCACACCGACCCTCAAGGTGCGACGTCGTGAGGTGGAGAAGAGATTCACCGAGATCGTCGAGGAGATGTACAGCAGGATCGCGGTGCGTCGGAAGGCCGGTAAGGAGAACCCCAAGGACTGAGTTCTCCACAGCTCGCGTGGTAAATCGGTGTGACGAGCGGGCATGCTGTCCTGCCGGTGTTGGCGCGTGTGAAAAGACAGCGGAGGGAATAATGGCACCCCACGCATCGGCCAAGGGGAGCTCCAGGCCCCTCGTACGTCAGTGTCTGCCCCTGTCAGTGGTTGCAAAGCCGACAAGTGTAGCATGCAATCTGGACTGTGAGTATTGCTTCTTCCTGTCGAAGGAGTTGCTGTACGGCGCGCCGCGTCAGCAGATGGACGACGACACCTTGCGCGATTACATCGTGGAGTTCCTGGCTGCCAGCAACGACGGTGAGGTCATGATGTTGTGGCAGGGCGGCGAGCCGACGTTGAGGGGGCTGCCGTTCTTCCGCCGGGTTGTTGAACTTGCTGACGAGTACAGGCGACCGCGTCAGAAGGTGACTCATGCCATTCAGACGAATGCCACCCTCATTGATGAAGAATGGGCGGCTTTCCTGGCTGAGCAAGATTTCTTGGTCGGTGTGTCCATCGATGGCCCGGCCCATCTCCATGATGCGTACCGCAAGAACCGTGGTGGACGTGGCACTTATGACATGGTTGCGCGCGGATACCGTCTTCTGCAGAGAGCGGGAGTTCTGACCAACATCTTGTGCACCGTCAATGCCGCCAATCAGCATTCAGCGGTCGAGATTTATCGGCATTTCCGTGATGATTTAGGGGCTCAGTACCTGCAGTTCATCCCCATCGTCGAGAGGGTGAACGACAAGGATCTTCCAGTTGCTGAGGCGGGATGGCGGACGGCGTCCGGCGAGCGGCTGCTCTATCGCCAGGAGGGCGCTGCCGTGACGTCCCGCAGCGTTGATCCGATGGCCTATGGTCAGTTCCTCACCGAGATCTTCGAGGAATGGGTTCAGCATGACGTCGGGGCGGTGTTCATTCAGGATCTTGACGCTGCGCTGTCGGCCATGTTCGGCATTCACCCGGTGTGCGTTCATGCCCCGCAATGCGGCAACAACGTAGCCATGGAATTCAATGGAGACGTCTATGCATGCGATCACTGGGTTGAGCCTGATTGGCGTCTTGGGTCCATTCGAGAGAAGTCCTTCGCGGAGCTGGTCTCAACGGACACGATGCGAGAATTCTCCAAGAAGGAGAATCTTCAGCTGAACCAGCAATGTCGCAGGTGTCCGCACTTGAGAATGTGTCAGGGTGGGTGTCCCAAGGATCGTTTCATGACCTCGATTGATGGCGAAGAGGGGCAGAATTATCTTTGCCCTGGATACTTCCATTTCTACTCTTCAATTCGTCCTGACCTCGTTGTCATGGCGCGGCTGGTGCGCGCCAATCGAGCCCCCGCTGAGATTCTTGATCCGCAGGTGAGGAACAGGTTGCGCCCGTCGGCTCGGTGCCCCTTTCATCGGGGCATATGTCACGATCATATTTCTGTGGGCCATTCGATTGCCGATTTTATTGCGTGATAATTTAGCTCGCGACGCGCAGCGCTGCGTATCTCTAGACGTGCGTATCTCGAGACGAAGGAATCCATCCGCCACGAACCACAACTCGACCGGCGCGATCTATGTGGGTGAAGATCGCGCGAGATTCATCAAGAAGTGGTCGTCCCCTCTCATTGCATTCAGAGAGTTCATTGATGGCTATAACCTCTCCATTTTCAACGTGGCCATGGTGTTCCTCTCCGACACCTTTGCCCTTACCCCCGATGACAAGACCTCTCGTTGCCATCTCCTTCATCGGCGTCGCAATCGGCATGGGCCTGTCAACCTCGTCGGTATTCCTGGCCCAGGACGCCCCAAGGCGCGCCGAGGATGTCTCGCGGGGTCCCTTCCCCACATCACCTTCATCCTTGGAGTGATTTTCTCCATCGTCCTGATGGTGAGAAAGGAGCTGCCAGAGTCGACGCGACATATGTCCAGAGGCCCGTGACCTCCGATCGCACCCGAAAGGGCTGAAGGTTACCAGCGGATCGGCAAGCCGTGATGGAGCCTGACCTATCCGTTGGTTCTCCTTGGCGTTTTTCGTCAGTACGGGCACGGACCAGGCACTCCAGTGCGTAGGTGCCTGGTGGGGCGGAGATTTTTGTCACCGGGAGGCTCTCACCGCGTGCTGGTGGGGTCCCGGGGGAACTCGGCTCGAGGACAGCTCAAGGTCGATGGGGATCGTGCAGGGGGCGGCAGGTAGCATGACCGAACGTGCCTGGTCTGGCGAGGAGATTCGTGGGGATCCGCTCGTTGTGGTGTGGAGAGCCCCAGTCGCCTGACGGATCTGATCACGTCGGACATTTGTGCCGACGACGATGTGTCATCCCAGTGCCCGACAAAGACGGGCGAGCGCACCCCCACATCAAGGAGAACAATGAAGAAATACATCGGAATCACAGCATGTCCTACCGGTATTGCCCACACATACATGGCAGCCGAGAAATTGGAGGAGACGGCCAAGGAAGCCGGTGACCAGATCAAGGTCGAGACCCAGGGGTCGATCGGCGTCGAGAACGAGCTGACCGCCGAGGACATCCGTGAGGCCGATGCTGTCATCATCGCGGCTGACACCGAGGTCGACCTGTCCCGCTTCGACGGCAAGCGCGTCCTCGTCACCGGTGTTCAGGACGGCATCGCTCGTCCGGCCGAGCTCATGGAGAAGGCCCTGTCCGCCCCCGTTCGTGGCGGGGCCAAGGAGGACCTCGAAACCGAGCCCGCCGAGGTCTCCGCTGGAGTCACCCCTGCCAAGCCCGGCAAGGACGACAAGGGTTCCGTCGGGCATACCCTCTACGCCGCTTTGATGGCCGGGGTCTCCCACATGATCCCCTTCGTGGTCTGTGGCGGCATCATGATCGCCCTGGCCCTGGGCATCGGCGGCAAACCCACTGCTGGCGGCGTCGCCGTCCCCGAGGGCAGCTTCTGGCAGACCATCCTGCAGATTGGAACTCTGGCCTTTTCCCTCATGATTCCGGTGCTCGCCGGTTTCATCGCTCAGGCCATCGCTGACCGTCCCGGCCTCGTCGTCGGCATGGTGTCCGGTTTCATCGCCAACAGCGGCGACCAGTTCCCCTACCTGACGACGACTGCCCCTGACGGCGCCAAGACCGGCCTCAATACTGGTTTCATCGGCGCCATCATCATCGGCATCATCGCCGGTTACGTCGCCAAGTGGATGCGAAAGATCCCGTGGCATGAGTACGTCAAGCCAATCGTGCCGATTCTCATCATCCCGATCTTCGGCACCGCGGTCGTCTCGCTGCTCTACGTCTACGTGCTCGGCCGCCCGCTGGCGGCCCTGTTCAACGGCCTGACGAACTTCCTGGCCAGTATGACGACCTCCTCGATCGTCATCCTCGCCATCATCATCGGCCTCATGGTCAGCTTCGACATGGGCGGGCCGGTCAACAAGGTGGCCTTCCTCTTCGCCGGCGGCATGATCGCCGTCGACCAGGGCAAGGTCATGGGTCTGGCCGCAGCCGCCATCCCGGTCGCCCCGCTCGGCATGGGCCTGGCCACCCTCATTGATCGTCATCTATTCACCAAGCAGGAGCGTGACGCCGGTATTGCCGCTCTCTTCATGGGTCTGTTCGGCATCACCGAGGGTGCCATCCCGTTCGCCGCAGCTGACCCGGCCCGTGTCATCCCGTCGAACATGGTGGGTGGAGCCGTCGCCGCTGTGCTGGCCGGCATGTTCGGGGTGCACGACGTCGTCATGCACGGCGGACCGATCGTCGGCGTACTCGGCGCGTGCAGCCCCATCCTCGGCTTCTTCGCCGCGATCATCATCGGTGCCCTGGTGACGGCATTCATGTCCTTGGCCCTCAAGAAAGCAGCAGCTCGGAAGAAGGAACGTGCCGTCGCGGCGTGACCTTGACCCCACAACGACATCGTTAGGAGAAACAACATGGCAACGATTGCAGATCTGCTCGCCGAAGGATCGATTGATCTGTCTCTGAGTGCAGGGAACAAGAATGACACCATCGAGAGGATGGTTGACCTCATCGGTGCCAGCGGTGCGCTGGTCCACCGCGATGTGCTCCTCAAGGCCGTCCGCGCCCGTGAGGATGTCGGAACCACCGGTCTGGGTGACGGCATCGCGATTCCGCACGGCAAGTGTGATGGCGTCGATCGTCCGGCCCTGGCCTTTGCTCGCAGCGACGAGGGAGTGGACTGGGGAGCCCCGGACGGTTCCCTGGCCAACCTCGTCTTTCTCATCGCTGTTCCCGCGGCCGCAGCTGGTAACGAGCACCTGCGTATCCTGGCCTCCCTGGCACGGAATCTCGTCAAGGCTGATTTCCGCAACCGTCTGATGTCGGCTTCGACTCCGCAGGAGGTTCGCGCGGTACTGGAGGGCATCAACGCCTGAGCCACAGCCCGCTCGTCGACAGACAGCGTCGAGCAGAGAGTGACCATTTTCGTCAGCAGGCCCGGGGAACGCGCATTGACGCTTCCCGGGCCCTGCCATGCCGGGATTTTTCGCCATCGGGTGAGTCGCCACCCAGTACGAGACGGTGTGAATCACCGTTCGGTCACTTTTCCCTAGACTGTGCAGACATGGGACTGCGCGACCTGCTGATGAATCATGGAATGGCCGAGGGAGGCCTTGAGCTTCCCGACGTCCTCAACATCCTCGCCAAGGGAGGAGTTCTCGTCGACGTCAGGACTCCTCGCGAATATGAGGCCGGCCACGCCCCAGGGGCGCGGCTCGTCAATCCCAAGGATCTGATCGCCGACCCGTTCACCGCAGTCTATGGCGATGACCCGTTGGCTGAACCCGATCCGCAATTCGTCCTGGTGTGCGACACCGGGTTCCGATCCGGTCACCTGGTGGACCGGGTACGGGAGAAGGGCTACACCTGCGACTTCCTCGCATCCGGCCTGCGCGCATGGCGGGCCGGCGGGGAAATCCTCATTCCTGGGCCGCCACGCGGCCGCTGACACCTCGCCACCGCGACGCATCGTCGTCAGGCCCCTGACGGAGACAGCCCCCACAGCAGGCCTCGATCTCAGTCCCTGCCAGAACCCCCACAACGAACATCGCCCCCTCACCAACAGGTGAAGGGGCGATGCGTTGCCAGGCGTCAGCGACGCGACTTGCGAATGGCTGCAACTGCCATGCTAGCCAGCGCTCCCATCCCGACGAGTCCGGCGAGACCGGTCAGGCCAGTGGCGGGGTCACCACCGGTGGAGGGCAGCTGGTAATGGCGGTGTGGGGTCTTGGAACCGTTGTTACCCGGCCTGGTGCCATGACCCAGCTTGGTGTCGTGTCCCGGCTTCGTCCTGCCCGGGATGGTCGGCTGGGTGTCACCCGGGTCGGCCTTCGTGGCGACGAAGTTGAGAGTGATCTTCGACGGGGAGTTGAGGACGACCTTGCCGTCAACGATCTGACCCTTCGCGGTGCCGATGACCCTGCCATTCTCGAGAACGAGGATCTTGCGATCGGTCGGCACGTTCAGGGTGAGGGTTCCGGCGACGGCCGGTCCGGCGTTCTTCACGGTGACGATGACGTCTCCATTGTCGTCGGCGCGGCAGGTGATCGAGATCGAGTCACCCTTGGCGAAGCGGCCCCTCATCGTCCCGCACTCACCGGCCAGGGTCCGCTCCGGACGCTGCATGGTGATCTGCACGGTCTTGGTGACGACGTGGCCAGCCGAGTCGACCGCGGTGAGGACAACCGGGACGGCCTTGTTCATGACGAGTCCGCTCAGGTCGGCGTCGACGACGAGGTTCTCGTCGACATCGTCAACCACCTTGTAGGCGGAGCGGATCTGGCTGAGGATGTCCTCGTCGGGGTCGACGACCAGGGAAGCCGGCCCCTCGATCCGCGGAGCAGCGTCCACCGCGAAGGGCACGGCGACGTCGGTGCGACGGTCGGCGCGGTCGGTGGCGGTGACGGCCAGCTGGTGCGCGCCAGCAGACAGGTCCTTGGTCGATAGCTCGACCGTCAGCTGGGTGTAGCCCTCACCGGTCTTGGGCGGCTTGGCGTCACCCTTGGCGGCTTCCTCGTCGACAGTCTCCTGAGCAGCAGCGGCCTTGGCAGCGACCTTCTCAGCCTGAACAGCCGAGCCAGTGGTCGGAGCGCTGGCGGACGGAGCGGCGGAGGCCTCAGTCGACGGAGAGATCGACGGCGCGGTGGCACCGGTGTCGTCCGGCTCTCCCTCGAAGGCAACCTCGGCACCCTCGGCGGGAACCACCTTCGTGGCCTTGAAGGCGGCCTGCTTGCCGTCCAGAGTCACCTTCATGTTGTCAAGGTGAGCATCAGAAGCCTTGACGGTGATCGTCGTCGGCTCGGACACCACGTCACCAGCTTTGACGCCAGCAACCTCGACGTCAGGGGCGTCGGCATCGCTGATCACCGGGATGATCTGCTCCAGGCCGTTGCCCATGAGGTCGTAGAGACCCAACAGGATGCGGTCGCCATCAGAGGCGGTGACATCCTCGGAGAATCCGCGCTTGTTGATGGTGGCGCCCGGATCCCAGATGTTGGTGAAGTTGCTGACGATGTTGCCGTTGATGGCCAGGTTGTAACCGAAGGCGTTGTCCCACACTCGGCCGGCGAAGGTGACGTCCTGCGACGGCTTGGTGATGTAGATGGCGCCGTCCTCGGCGATACGCGGACGATCAAGCTGGATACTGGGGATCCGGCTGTCGTAGAACACGCGCCATGCACTCTCGAGGGTCTTGGCTCCCCTGGTGGTGTCGGTGACGGTGTAGCCGATCTTGGTCAGACCCTGGTTGATCGGAACCTTGACGGAGAAGTGCAGTTTGGAATCGAGCTGGACTTCCTTGCCCTCGATGGTGAAGGACTTCGGAGCACGGTTGAAGGTGCCCGAGAGCGTGTAGGTACGAGGGCTCGTCTTGGTGCCAATGTTGGGGTCCTTGCCGTCCAGGAAGACGTTCTGCTGGCCGAACGGGGAGTTCGGATCAGCCATGGCCGGGTCGTCGAAGGTGATGTGCAAGGCGTTGTCCTCGGTGACCGGGCGGTCGAGAGGCAGGGCGACCGTGGTGACGTTCACCCCGTCATTGGCCGTCACGACGATCTGGGTGGCCGACTTGCCCGGTGTGACGGTCGCCTTGAAGGTGCCGTCGGCATTCGCCTGGACCTTCTTGCCGTCGATCATGACCGTCAGCGGGCGACGTTGGTCGCCAATCTTGGTCTGGTCGTCGGAGACGGCGCCGGAGACGTCGACGGTGTCGTCGTCCTTGACGGTGACGAGGCTCTGAGAATTGCGAGCGGCGTCAGCGGTCAGCTGCGGGCCCTTGAGGTCGACGTCGATCCACGACGTCGTGGAGCGGTCAAGGACCTTGCCGGCGGCGTCGTAGGCGACGATCTCGTAGGTGTTGTGACCCTCGGCCCATCCGACCATCGCGGTGAAGTGATGGTTGGCGTCGATCGTGGCGTCAATCCCGTTGACGGTCACCTTGGCGACCTCGGCCGAGACGACACCACGGACCGGCAGGGTCTTGTCCTTGCGCAGGAAGGGCTGGTTCTCGATCTGGAACAAGCTCGAGGAGTCGGGGGTCTCAGCGTTGACGACGGCTCCGTTGAGGATGGGGTCGGGGGTCGCCAGGGCCGTCTTGTCGAGCATGACGACGGAAGTCGTGGTGTTGGCGGCGCGGTCGGCGCCAGTGATCTGCACGTACTTGGCCTCAGCCGGGTTCGAGACGGTGAAGACGGTCGCGCCGGGTACCGACGTGGTGTCGGCGGTCAGCATCGTGCCCGAGCCATCGCGAGCGGCGACCGGGCCGGCGCCGGAACCGGCGTCAGTGACCTTGACGATGACCGAGGCGGTGCCGTCAGTGTTGCTGCGGACCGAGGTGGCCAGCTTCGGGGCAGTCACGTCGAGGACGAAGGGCATCTCGACTGTCTGCCAGCTGAAGTTCGGCGACAGACGGGCCTGCACCGTGAAGGTGTACTTACCCTCGGGGGCAGTGACGAAGGCACCCTTCTTGGCGTCCCACACCTTGCCGTCCCAACCCCGGTCGGGATCGCTGTCGGCGGCGTTGGTCGAGATGAGAGCGAGCTTGTTCAGCAGCATGTGCTGCAGGTCGCGGTCGGAACCAAGCTCGCGGACCGTCTTGCCGTTGGCATCGACGACGGAGAACTTGAGCTCCTGGGCGGAACGCAGTAGCAGGGTCTGGGCGAAAATGGTGTCGAGCATCCCATCGCCGTTGGGGGAGAAGAAGTTGTGCCCCACACCGCGCTCGACGGTCATCGAGCCGAGGGCCTTGCTGGCCAGCACGGTCTTGTGCGGGTTCTTCTCACCAAAGACCTGCGACATCACCGACGGGGTCTTGGAGTAGATCGGGGTGTCGATGATGTCCTCGGCGTTCCAATTGCCGACGAAGCCCATGTACGGCAGGGCCAGGTCAGGCTGCGACGGGTCGGTGGACGAGAACTTGAACCAGCCTTCGATCCAGTGGGCGTCCCCGCTCTTCGGCGTGACCGTCCAGGACACCTTGGCGGTCCCGTGGGCAGGAACCGTCACGGTGCTGGTCTCGGCGGAGGCCTTCTCCCCGGTCGAGCACGAAGTCAGCGGGTTGTCGCCGCTGTGGTCTTCGTTGATGACGCAGGTCTGGCTGGTGGTGAAGGTCTGCGGCTTGTCACCGAGGTTGGTGAGTGCGATGTTGACCTTGCGGGCTGAGTTGACCTCCTTGAGAGCAGCGTTGGGTTTGCCGTCGACGGTCGCCAGCACATGGGTCTTGGTGGCGCGGTCAACCTGGGCGAGCCCAGCACCGATCTGACGCGGAGCCAGCGGTACACCGCTGGAGTACTTGAGGATCTCAGCGGTGTTCGACATCGCGGTGCGCAGGGTGGAATCCGCTGCGACGCGAGACAGGCCGGGGTTGGTCTTCCTGAGGGACTGCAGCATGAGGGCCGACAGTCCGGCGACGTTAGGGGTGGCCATCGAGGTACCCGACATGACGCCGTACTTGTTGTCGTTGAGGGTCGAGTAGACGGACCCGCCGACACCGGCGATCTCAGGCTTGAAGTTGAGGTCCGGGGTGGCTCCCCACGAGGTGAAGCTCGAGGCGAGCAGAGGGTCGGGGTTGTCGACCAGCTTGTTGGACGTGGTGAGCTGGATCGACACCTCCTTGCCGGATTGCATCACGTCGGCGAGCTTCTGTCCGTCGTCGTGGCCCATGCCGGAGACCGGAACCTTGGAGCCGTCGATGCCTGCCATGCCGGGGATGTCGTTCCCGCCATCGGCATTGTTGAAGATGATGACACCGGTCGCGCCCTTGGCGGTGGCGTTCTTCACCTTGTCGGCGAAGGAGATCTCACCGCGCTCGATGAGGGCCCAGTTGCCTTTGACCTCAGCCGGGACTTGGGCGGGCTTGCCGATGCCGGCAGGCCACAGCTTGTGGACCTCGAGGTCGGCGGGGCCAGCCTGCTGCTGATATCCGACCTCGGCCGAACCGCCCTCCCAGGTGGCTTTCGCAGCAGTGACGATCTTGTGGGCGTTGTTGATCGAGGCGACCGACCAGGCGGCCGGGGCAGCGGCGGAGCTGCCGAGGGCACCATTGTCGAGGAGCCCGAGGGCGTCGACCTCGTCACCCCGGGTGGAGGTCGACAGTCCGTCGTTACCAGCGGCCGCGATGACCTGAACCCCGGCATGCTGAGCGTTGGCAATGGCGAGGGCCTCACCCTGGTCGGCGGAGTCCACGCCGTCAGGAGAGCCGAGAGACATGTTGATGACGTCAGCCCCGCGTCGCACCGATTCCTCGATGGCAGCGACGATGTCATCGGTGTACGCCGATTCGGACTTGGCGGGATCGTTGGAGAACACCTTCATGGCGAGCAGCTGGGCCTCGGGGGCGGCTCCGTTGACGCGTCCATTGGTGACGGCGTCGGCGTCAGCCCCACCGTTGGCAGCCACGATGCCGGCAACGTGCATGCCGTGCTGGGAGGCAGTGGTGTCCTTGGCGTTGTTGTTGCGGTCGGCGAAATTGTAGCCATAGGGCACCTTGTCGGTGAATCCGTCAGCAGCCTTGAGCTTGGCGGCGGCCTTGCCCTCGGCGTCGAGACGCATGTCCTGGTGCTTGATGTCGATACCGGTGTCGACGATGGAGACGACAGTGCCTCGTCCGTCGAGTCCGGTCTTGCGAGCTGCGGTGGCCCCG
Organism: Cutibacterium avidum 44067; assembly: GCF_000367205.1. Lineage (NCBI taxonomy): Bacteria > Bacillati > Actinomycetota > Actinomycetes > Propionibacteriales > Propionibacteriaceae > Cutibacterium > Cutibacterium avidum. Next base: position 2,461,849 of record NC_021064.1, read on the forward strand.
GTCTCCAGGTTGGCGTCGTCATCGACCGGCTTGTAAGCGCGCACCGGCTTGACGGAGGTGACGCCTGGCTGGGCCTCCAGAGTGGGGATGTCAGAGGTCTCCACCCAGGCCGAGAATCCCTTGAGGAGCATGCCGAATCGGCGGTCAACCTTGATCGGGGCCTTGGACTGAATGGCACTGATGGTGCGGCTCAGCTCGGCGAGATTGGTCTTCTCAACTCCGCGTCCGGAGGGCTGCCCCTTCAACAGCACCATGACCTTGACCTTCTCGGACTGTTTCTGAGCCGCGGGAGGGGAAGAGAGGGGCGGTGGTGTTGGACTCGGGGCGGCCATCGCGGCCGGAGTAGCTGCTAGCGCCAGCGCAACAATGCCTGCGAGCAGTCCTCCTCCTCGAGATGTACGCATGTGTGTGACCGTCTTTCCTTGACACTGCGGCCGGACCTCCCGGGCTCGCATACGTGGCAGACAGATTGTCCAAAGATCTGGCACAACAGACATGGTGCCCGTATGTCGGACCCTCGGGTGTAGTTCCGGCCGCTTTGGGGAGAACTCTGTCGGATCGCCCCGGTGGGCGCGAGACCTCGAAGAAGAAATTGATGAAATCGTTACCAACTGCTTAGGGCAACCTAAGTGGCCTCGCGCTGCGCGGATCATGGATTTTGGGCGCCATGGGGGGTAAGGCGGTCGGCGATGAGTCCCGAGGATTCGGAGAACGACGACCCAGCCGGTATGCTGTTTAATTGGCTGTCCACAGTGGCGGCTGGCCGGTCGGGCAGACCCCGACCGGTGGCATTCGCCCTCCTGCCACGGGATGTACTCGTGGCCGCTGAGACCAGAGGAGGTGGAGTCAGCGTATGCGTAAGTACGAGGTCATGATCATCATTGATCCGACCGTCGAGGAGCGTCAGGTCGATTCCCTCATGGAGAAGTACCTGAAGGTCATCACTGACGAGAAGGGCACCGTCGACAACGTCGACGTGTGGGGCAAGCGCCGCCTGGCCTACGACATTCAGAAGAAGTCGGAAGGCGTCTACGTCGTCATCAACGCGACCTGTGAGCCCGCGACCATCCAGGAGATGGATCGTCTTCTCGCCATCGACGAGAAGGTCATGCGCACCAAGGTCATGCGTCCCGAGATCCACTGAGGATCGAGGACCCGCGCTGTTCGCCTCAGTTCTTCGGGAGATTCCGAAGACTGTCCTAGGTGAGCGGCACACTGGAACCATTGATTCGCAAAACCCCGAACCGCGGAGAGTGACATGGCTGGCGAAACACCCATCACGGTGATTGGCAACTTGACTGCTGATCCTGAGCTGCGCTTCACCCCTAATGGGGTGCCTGTCGCGAATTTCACGGTGGCATCGACCCCGCGAACCTTTGACCGACAGACCAACGAGTGGCGCGACGGTGAGGCAATGTTCCTCAACTGTTCCGTGTGGCGCCAGTTCGCCGAGAATGTCGCCGAGTCCCTCTCCAAGGGCATGCGTGTCATCGTCAACGGCAACCTCAAGGCTCGCTCCTACGAGGACCGCGACGGCAACCGTCGCACCTCCTATGAGATCGACGTCAACGAGGTGGGCCCGTCGCTGAGGTTCGCCTCGGCCAAGGTGGCTCGCAACCAGTCCTCCGGCGGAGGCAACTGGGGTGGCAATGCTGGTGGCGGCCAGGGCGGCACCTGGGGCGGGAACCCCGGTGGCGGCCAGGGCAGCTGGTCCGGCGGCAATGGCGGCCAGAGTGGTAATTGGGGCGGAAACTCCGGTAACCAGGGGTCCTACAACAACGGTGATGCCAACCGCGGCGGCGGAGTCGATCCCTGGGCCTCGGCCCAGACCGATGAGCCCCCGTTCTGATCGGTAGGTCTCTGATCGGGAGATCCGATCCGCCGATCACCGGCATCATCGATACAAGAAACATCAGGTTCGGTGCCCCGCATGGGGCCACGGACAAGGCACATTCCGGCGAGAGCCGGGCTTTCACACGAAGGAGAGCACCACAATGGCCGGTCCACAGCGCAAGTCTGTGAACAAGAAGAAGGTCGTCCCCGTCAAGACCGTGCACATCGGCGCGGTTGACTACAAGGACACTGCCCTGCTGCGCAAGTTCATCTCTGAGCGAGGCAAGATCCGCGCTCGTCGCGTCACCGGGCTGTCGGTCCAGGATCAGCGCAAGGTCGCCATCGCGATCAAGAACGCCCGCGAGCTCGCACTGCTCCCGTACGCCTCGACGGCTCGCTGAGAAGGGAGAAAGACATGAAGCTCATTCTCACTGCTCCGGTGGCCAAGCTCGGTGTCCCCGGTGACATCGTTGAGGTCAAGGACGGTTACGGCCGTAACTTTCTGCTGCCGCAGAACTACGCCATCAAGTGGACACGCGGTGCTGAGGCCCAGATCAAGGACATCACCCGCGCCCGCGAGGCCAAGGAGATCAACTCCAAGGAGGAGGCCGAGCAGGTCCGCTCTCAGCTGGAGCACCTGGTCGTCCAGGTGACCGTCCAGGCCGGCGAGAGTGGTCGTCTGTTCGGTGCCGTCACCCCTGCCGACATCGCCCTGGCCGTCAAGAAGGCTGGTGGCCCCGCCCTCGACAAGCGGACCATCGAGATCAGCAAGCCGATCAAGACCATCGGCAAGCACACCGTCGGCGTCAAGCTGCATGACGCCATCAAGGGTCACGTCACGGTGGAGACCGTTCCTGCCGCGTGATCTGACGCACACGCAGACATGAGGGAGGGCACCCTGTGGGTGCCCTCCCTCATGTTGTGTCACCACCGGCGAAAGTCATGACGAAGCCTGACTCCATTGTGCGCCGCGCGGGGGTCACCGCATGGCCACTGGGGGTCAGCGGGCTGCCGGTGGGGGCGTTTCATCGTTGTGTGTCCAGGCGTGCCCCTGCTCGTGATCGAGATGGGTGGCCGTCTTGTTCTTGAGCCCGAAGACGTAGATCAAGGTCGAGATGAAGGTCAGGGTCGTCACGTAGACGATGAACCACGTCACGTTGCCATGTTCCTTGAAGGCCTCGTAGATGAGCGGGGCAGTGCCACCGAAGCAGGAGTTGGCGAGGCCATAGCCGAGGCCGACACCGAGGGCGCGAATCTTGGCCGGGAAGAGCTCGGACTTCACCAGGGCGTTGATCGAGGTGTAGCTGGTCAGGATGATGTAGCCGACGAACAGCAGGCCGAAGGCGCCGAAGGGATTGGTGGCCTTGGGGAGGAAGGTGATGAGTACCCACGTGTAGCAGATGGCGCCCACGCCGAAGAAGACCAACAGCGGTTTGCGGCCGATCTTGTCGGAGATGAGGCCGCCGACCGGCTGCAGGCACATGAGGAAGATCAGCGCGATGAGGTTGACGGTGGTCGCCGTCATTGCCTGCTCCTTGAAGGTGGACTTCACGATGGCGGGGGCATTCACCGAGTAGGTGTAGAAGCAGACGGTGCCGCCCATGGTGATGAGGAAGACCAGCAGCAGCGGCTGCCAGTGATCGACCAGCAGGGTGCGCATCGTGCCGGAATCGCGGTCCAGGCCGGTGCGGATGTTCTCCAGATGCTCCTCGGTGAGGGATTCGTCCATGGTGCGTCGCATCCAGAGCACGACGACGGCCGCGAGGCCACCGATACCGAAGGCGATACGCCAACCCCAGGTGGCGATCTGGTCGTGGGTCAATGTCGCGGTCTCGATGAGCAGGACGGCCTGGGCGATGACCTGGCCACCAACGAGGGTGACGTACTGGAAGGATGACAGGAAGCCGCGACGATTAGGAACAGCCGCTTCCGACATGTACGTCGCCGAGGTGCCGTACTCGCCACCGGTGGCGAATCCCTGGACAATGCGGCAGATGATGAGGAGCGCTGCGGCCCACATACCAATCTGGTCGCGAGAAGGAAGGATCGCCACAACCAATGAGGCGAAGGCCATCACCAGAACCGAGAAGGTGAGGGCGTAGCGACGTCCGTGCCGGTCGGCCCATCGTCCGAAGAACCAGGAACCCAGCGGACGCATGAGGAAGGTGATGGCGAACACGGCATAGACGTAGATGCGCGAGTTCTTGTCCTCAGGGCTGAAGAACTGGTTCTGGAAATATGTTGCGAAGACCGTGTAGGTGTAGACGTCGTACCACTCGACGAGGTTTCCCAGGCACCCTTTGAGGGTGTTGAGTGCAGCCCGTCCGAGACTGTGTTCTTCACGGACCAGTTGTGTTTCACTTGCCACCGTTGGCGCCTCCTTTGGCATCGTGATTGGAACTATGCCGTAAATGGATGAAAAGTGTGACATTAGTAACATATTTGTAACAAGATCGGGGTGAGGTGTGACAGAAGACAGCGACTGGCAGCCCGGCGTTGTGTTCACTCACACGTTGTCCCTCATCCTCGATGACGAGGCCCAGGAGGTTCTTCGTGATGTTCGGAACCGGCTCATGGCAGCGGGGATTCCGGTGCTGCACGAGCCTGCCCACGTCACGGTGGCGGCGGTCTCGACCATGAACGGTGTCGATTCTGATCTCGTCGACGTCGGGTGGCCGGAGCGAGTGACGCTGACGACCTCGTGCCAATTACCGAATTCTGACGGTGTGGTGGCGCTGTGCCCTCACCACCCAACTCGCCCCGACGTCACCCGCCCTGAGGTCGCCTGGTCGGACACCAACGCCCCCGTCCCCGCCGCTGTCTCCGGCCCCCTCACCCCCACGACGATTTCTGACACCTCGCCGGGGGAAGGTGCCGAATCGTGCTCCTCTCCGGCGGCGGCTGACGTTTTTCGCGCCTCGCGGGTTCCGGAGGCGCTCCGGAGACCCCATGAGGCTCTGCATCGTCGGCTGGCCGAGGTGGGCGTCACCGCTTTCAACTATTACGGGCCACGGTGGTGGAATCCCCACGTCACGATGGGGTACCAGGTTCCGCCTGAGCTACGGGGCAGAGCAGTCGAGCTCCTGGCCGATGTCGTGCCTCTCGAGGTCGGGGTGATGGGGATTTCCGTCTGGTGCGTCGGGAATGGTCAGACGTACGCCCTGTGGTCTTGATCTGGCGGTGAAAATCGTCGAGGAGTGTCAGTCGTCGCCTTGGACGCCTTATCAGATGACATACCGGGGCAGGCCTCTCCCTGAGGGCTCTCACCGCCGAGAGCGGCAAGGGGGCCGGTCCAAGAGGCCGATTCATCCAGTCCGCGTGACCCGTGAGCACGAAAATTGTCGCGTCGGGTGGGGGAGATTCACAGCAGTGATGTCCCTTCATCTGGGGTGCCATTCTTCGTCACCCCGGAGTTTTTGGGTGCCCCTCGTAGGCTCGAGACATGAACATGTCCGATGACATCGTCAAGGCCTTCAACGATCAGATCACCCTCGAACTCACCGCTGACATGACTTACCGTCAGCTGGCCATCGAGGCCGACGCCCAGGACCTCTCCGGCGTGGCCACGTGGCTACGCCACCAAGCGGACGAAGAGATCGTTCACGCCAACAAGTTCATCGACCACGTCCTCGATCGCGGAAACCACCCGCGCATAGGCACCATCGAAGTTCCCGAGGTCGAGCCCGGTCTGTCCCCGCTCGAGATCTTCCAGACGGCCCTTGCCCATGAGGAGAAGGTCTCCGAGGCCATCCGTGAGCTCTACCGTTCCTGCACCTCAGCCGGCGACATCGACGCCATTCCGCTGCTCCACTGGTTCATTGACGAGCAGATCGAGGAGGAGTCGACCGTCGGCGAGATCGTCGGTCGGATCGAGCTCATCGGGGACGACGGCCCAGGCCTGCTTCGGCTGGACGCCGAGCTCGGCTCTCGCAATGTGGATTCCACCGAGAACGCTGAATGACGTCATGTCATACGGGGTTCGCCCGCATGACATGACGATGCGCGTGGGCTCATGCTGTTGCAGCTCATGGCCGCCACTGTGAGGGAGCTGTGCGCATGAGGACCGTGGTCGTAGTTGGGATGTCTCAGCCCCGACCACGGTCATTGATGTCAGGCGACTGGGTACTTGTACCGCAGAATTGTCGGTATCTCCGTCTATGGTGTGAGCCCGGATGCAGTGACGTGGATTAGCGCCTGCCGCATCCGCACGACCCCCAATCGAGAGGTTTTCATCCGTGAACTGGCTGCACGCCGTCATCCTTGGCATTGTCGAGGGCATCACCGAGTTCTTGCCTGTCTCCAGCACCGGCCATCTCCGTATCGTCGAGAAGCTGTTGGGGTACGACATTCAGGGCGCCGGGATCACTGCCTTCACCGCGATCATCCAGGTCGGCGCGATCATCGCCGCCATCATTTACTTCTGGTCTGACATCGTGCGCATCGTCGTCGCGTGGTGCAAAGGTCTGGCCCACAAGGAGGACCGCAGCGATCCGGATTACACTCTCGGTTGGGGCATCATCCTGGGTTCGATTCCGGTGGGCATCGTTGGCCTGTTGTTCAAGGACGCCATCGAGAACACCCTGAGTTCCCTGTGGGTGGTCGCCATTGCCCTCATCGTCTGGAGTGGCGTGATGTGGCTGGGTGACCGTCAGTCGGACCTCGACCGTGGCATGAAGGAAGTCGGCATCGTCGATGCCATCGTCATTGGCTGCTTCCAGGCACTGGCTCCGCTGTTCCCCGGTATCTCCCGATCGGGCGCGACGATTTCTGCCGGTCTGTTCCGCAAGTTCGATCGCGCGACCGCAACTCGCCTGTCGTTCTTCATGGGGATCCCGGTGCTCGTGGCTGCCGGCATCTACGAGACCATCTCGGCTGCCAGTGACATTTCCGCCGCTAGCGGAGGCGGCAATGCGATTGGTTGGGGGCCGACGATTCTGGCGACGGTGGTCTCCCTCATCGTGGCTTACGTCTCCATCGCATGGCTGCTGAAGTTCGTCTCCTCGAACAAGTTCACCGGCTTCATCTGGTATCGCATCGTCGTGGGTCTCGTCATGATTGGCCTCATTCTGACCAACGTGGTCACCGCCTGATCATCATCTGACGCATCGAGGGCCGGTCTGCTTCAAGCAGGCCGGCCCTCGACGCTGTGTGCGTAGATCACCCAGGTTGAACCTCCCTCAGTCTCCCGACTCAGCTTCCATCGAGCGGTTGAAGTCCTGCTTCATGGCGCGCCATCCGTCGGCGTCGTGCCCGGCGAACCAGTAGGCCGACAGCTGCACCCTCTCCCTGGGCAGTCCACGCTCGAGGCGCAGATGACGGCGCATGGGACGGACCATCGCGGCCTCTCCATGAACGAAGGTGTGGGCGTCGTCGGGTAGGGCAAGGCCTCGGACGGTGGCGACAATTCCCACGGGATCGCGGGGAGTCGGCACGATCGTGATGTGGTCGTTCTCGGGGAGGGGGTAATGGTGATGCCCGTCGACGAGGACGACGGTGGCGCGGGCCGATTCCGGCAGGGCAGCGAGGGTATTCGCCACTGCTGGGAGAGCGACCGCGTCGGCGACGGCGAGCAAGTGGGTGAGGTCCGAAGGCATCTGCCAGTGGCCTCCCGGTCCCCTCACTGCAACCTCGTCACCGGGCTCGACGATTTTCGACCACTGGGATCCGGGGCCGTCATGGGCGTCCGCCTTGGTCTCGGGCCCGAACTGCAGGACATCTATGCCCCACGACCCGTCATCGGACCAGCGGCGGCGGGTATACGTGCGCAGCAGAGGATGGGAGTCGTTGCTGACAGGCGTGCGGAGGTCGGATCCATCGGACGGCAGGGCGATCTTGACGTGATCGTCGACCGAGGTGATGGGCGGCATGTCGCACGGCTCGAAGTCGATCGAGATGACGTTGGGAATGTCGTGGCGAACCTCGCGGACCCGCGCCAGACGCTGGACTTTGACCATGCGGCCAGGCTACATCAATTATGAAAATATGACGTTGCCAAATATGTGTGAGTCCGGTGTCACGGAGTGAGAGGCCGTCATCGGGGGGTCCGACACCGGCATCCCCCGGGAGTTATCCACAGGTTTATCCACCAACTGGGGACAACTCACACGGGTGTAATTCGGCCAGTGTGGTTCGTCGTGGGCCTTGCCGAAGGTACGAAGACTGTCCTCCCGGACAAGGATCACAGCCCCGAGGCATCCCTGCTTCCCAAAGCAGGCCCTTCGTTGCCAAGTGCGAAAAATGTCAGCCGAGATAGGGGAGGGAACACCGGAGTGCTTGGCCTGGACCTCGGCTGACAAAAATTACCGCGCAGTCAACGAGTGCAGGCAGTGGGCGTGACCACCTTGGGCAATTGACGCGCACGACGGGCTCGGGCAACCGACCCGTGTGACCAGCTCGTGCGAACAAACGGGCAACCGACAAGGATCGTCAGTCGCCCGGCGTGACGTCAGGACAGTACAGCGTCGGGGACCGTCTTGGTCGACACTGCCCGACTGTCGCGAGGATGAACCTCGGTCGGGGCTGGTTTCTTGGCCAGGGAACGCTGTCGAATGCGCGTCGCGATGTTCGTACCGGCCAGCACAACCAGGAACACCACACCGGAGACCGCCGACATCATGGACGAGGTCGCCAGGTCCCAGATCTTTGCCAGCTCGAATCCGACAACGGCCGAAACCACCGCCACGACGATGGTCCACCCCACCATCCGACGCAGGGTCCTCGCCATCAAGAGTGCGGTGGCCGGCGGAGCAATCATGAGTGCGACGACGAGGATCGACCCCACCGCGTCGAAGCACACCACCACCGTGAGGGCGATGAGACACATGAGGATTCCGTTGGTCAGCCGGACCGGCAGGCCCATGGTGCGAGCCAGCTGCGGGTCGAAGGTCGCCACCGCGAGCACCCTCCGCATCGCGAAGAGGACGATCGTGGTGATGGCGCACACCACGATCTCCTTCCACATCGTGATGGGGCCGATGTCGATCGTCCCGAACACGATGTGATTCACCGATAGTGCCTGCAGGTTGATGTTGCCAGCGAGAATCGTCGACTCGTCGATGTGAACCTCTGCCAGCACCGTCGACAGCAGGATCACACCGATGGAGAACAGTACGGGGAAGATCAGCCCTTGGTTGGCATCGCCAGTGACCAGTCCGGTGCGGGCCAGGCACTCGGCACCAATGACGACCACCAACCCCATGAGGGTGGCGATGACAACCAGCAGAGGGGAGTTCAATGACCCTGAAAGCAGCGCCCCGATGGCGATACCCGGCAGCACCGCGTGGGACATCGCGTCGACGAGCATCGACTGGTGGCGCAGCACGAGAAAGATCCCGGGCACCGAGCAGGTGACAGCCGTGACGATGGCCAACAGTAGGATGGACGTGATGAGTGGCATGTCAGTTCCCCTCTGCCTGTGCTGCTAGTGCGCGGCGCCGCGACACCCGGATCTGGGTCAGCGACCGATGCGGAGAAAAGAGCATCGAGAAGGCGAACACGACGAACAGCACGACGACGATCACCGGTCCGGTCGGCACCCGGCCCATGCACACCGCCAGGTATGAGCCGGCAGCTCCGCAGACCGCTCCCAGGATCGCAGCGAGGACGATCATGGTGTGCATGTGTCGCACCCACAACCGAGCTGCGGCCGCCGGCATGATGGCGAAGGCGATCATGAGTACGAGTCCCACGGTCTTGACCCCGATGACGATGGATGTCGTCGTCACGAGGAACAGAATCGTCGAGACGGTCCGCCCGGAGTATCCGGACATCGTCGCGAAGACTGGATCGAAGATGAAAAGTGTCAGCCCACGCCAGGTGAATGCTGCCACTCCGACCGCGATGAGCCCGAAGACGAGGATGACGATGTTGTCCTCAGTCGTCAGAGTGGCTGCGTTGCCGAAGAGGTAGGTGTTGATCCCTTGGCGGTTGGGCAGAGTGGACTGGGCGATGATGCGCAGCCCGACCATGCCACCGCCGTAAAAAAGTGCCAGGCAGATTGCCATCGCCGCGTCGATACTCACCCGGGAGTGGGCGCTGATGACGTTGGCCAGCAGGGCTGCCAGGGCTGAGGAGATGACGGCGCCGATGGTCAAGGTGGCCATGGAGCGGCCGTTGACGTTGAACACCGCTGTCGACACGATGAAGGCTCCGACGACCCCGGCGATCGCGGAGTGGCCAATGACGTCGGCCAACAGGGACTGCTTGCGCTGGTAGAGCAGGCACCCCAGCCCGCCAGAGAACAATCCGATGAGGACCGTGCCGATGAGCATCGTCCGGTAGGTGTAGCTGCCGAAGAACTCCGAGGCAGGCACGATCTCGGCAAGAACGAGGGCGCTCATCGTGCCCCCGTGAAGATGTCGTCGCTGATGCCGTAGGCGGTGTGCACCGTCTCGGTGGTGAAGGCCTCGGCGAGGGGGCCGACCGAGACCACCTTCCCCTCGGCCAGCAGGCACGCCCAGGTACAGATGTCGGCCACACTGGCGAGATTGTGATGGACGATGACGAGTGTTTTCCCTTCCGAGACGAGCATGTCAAGAACTGACATCAGGGTGCGTTCGCTGGCGGCGTCGACCCCGGCGAAGGGCTCGTCCATGAACAAGAAGTCGGGACGCTGGGCCAGGATGCGTGCCATGAAGGTCCGCTGTTTCTGTCCACCGGAGAGTTCGGTGATGTGCCGGTCGGCATATTTCGCAATGCCGACGGTCTCCAGCGACTCCCGGACGATCTGCTTCTCTGCAGTTCCGGGACGTTTGAACCACCCGAGCCTCCCGAAGGTTCCTTGAGCCACGACGTCTCCCACCGTCGCCGGGTAATCCCAGTCGACGTCAGCGGCCTGCGGCATGTACCCGATGTGGCGACGCATCTGGTTGAGGGGCTTCCCAAAGATCTGGACGGATCCGGTGAGGGTGGGGATGAGTCCGAGAATGGCCTTCATGAGGGTGGACTTACCAGCCCCATTGGGGCCAAGGAGGGCCAAGGCCTCACCTGTGGGCAAGCTGAGGCTGGTGTGGGACAGAGCGATGTTGTCCTGGTATGCGACGGTGAGGTCGTCAACCTCGAGGGCTGCTGATTTGGGTGAGGACATTGGCTTCTCCTTGTGGACAGGTGCCGCCCACGTGCTCATGGGCGGCACCGTTGCGCTCACTTGAGGGCGTTGGTGATGGTTTCGGCGTTGTACTGGAAGACGCCCAGGTAGGTGTCGACTGGGGCCTTCTCGCCGAGGGAGTCGGCGTACAGCGGCTTGTCGGAAACGGTCACGGATCCACCCTTGGCGGCAACGGCCTCCTTGAGGTGTTTGATGGCCTCAGGGTTCTTGAGGTTGTCCTGGAAGATTGTCTTGATCTTCTTGTCGGCGATGAGCTTGGCGAGGTTGTCCATCTGAGCAGCGCTCATCTCGGACTCCGAGGAGACGAAGTCGGTGGCGTGAATCTCGATGCCGTAGGTCTTGCCGAGGTAGTTGAAGGCGTCGTGACCGGTGACAAGGATGCGGCGATCCTTGGGGATCTGGTTGAAGAGTTCGCCGGCCTTCTTCTTCCCCTCATCGATCTTCTTGTTGTAGGCCTCGCCGTTCTTCTTGTAGGTGTCAGCGTTGGTCTTGTCGATCTCGCCCAGTTTCTTGGCGGTGGCGGTCACGACGTACTTCCAGTTGTCGGGGGAGTTCCACACGTGGGGGTCGTGGCCCTCGATCTTGCCGTCCTCCTCCCAGGGGAGCAGATCAGACTTGGGGATGGATTCAGCGGCGGGGACCTGCTTGTTTCCGAGCTTGTCGAAGTGGTCCATCATGTGGTGTTCCATGTCATGGCCGGTCCAGACCACGGCGTCGGCCTTCTCGATGGCCTCGATGTCACCGGTGGAGAGCTCCTGGGTGTGGGGGTCGCCGCCGGGCTTGACGAGCACCTTGACCTTGGCGTCAGGGGCGATGTTGTGGACGGCGTCTCCGAGGTATCCGGTGGAGGCAACGACGTTGAGAGCCTTCTTGCTGGAATCGCCGGATCCAGAGTCGGACTTCTCGGTGGAACAACCACCGATGCCGGCGGCCATGGTCAATGCTGCGACGACGGCAGCCGCCGATCGAAGGATGGAGGACTTCATGAGCCTGGCTCCTAGGTTGTGTGAAATGTCTGCTCGTGCGTTTACATGAGCAGACGAGACCCTAGCAAAGGTGAGCCTTACCTAATAGCAAGGGGTGGGGGTTTCGTCAGGTAAGCCTCGGTTGTCGTTCGCGCTCGATGTCGTGGTGAGGGTGGACAATGGACCCGCGGCGACGACAGGAGGCCAGGTCAGTGACGGTTCCAGAGCTTTTCGGAGATCCGGATCAATGGCCTGACGATGACCTCATCGCGATCACCGGGGCTCTCAGTCCCCACCTGGTGCTGGCGGCACTCCATGAGGGTGTCTTTCCCATGCCCATCACTGACGAGGAGGTGCCCCGGGAGTTCCAGGGGGCGACAGCGTGGTGGTCTCCCATGTATCGAGGTGTTCTGATTCCCGGTCATCTCAAGGTCGCTCGCAGTTTGCGCAAGACGACCAAGCACCAGACGACGACCGTCGATCGCGCCTTTGGTGACGTCATCACACGATGCGCTGACCCGGATCGCCCCTACGCCTGGATCGATGACCGCGTCATCGAGGCGTATGGCTACCTCCATGAGCGAGGCTGGGCTCATTCGGTGGAAACCTGGGACGACAAGGGCCGCCTCGTGGGCGGGCTCTACGGCGTCAGTGTGGGCGGATTGTTCAGTGGGGAATCGATGTTCCACGACCCTCGACACGGGCGCGACGCCTCAAAGACTGCTCTGTTGAGGTTGGTGTGTGAACTCGGTTCGAGATTGCTGGACGTGCAATGGAGCACCCCGCACTTGGCCAGTCTCGGCGTCACCGAGGTTGACCGGGCGGAATACCTTGACCTTCTTGATGATGCCCTGGATCGTCCGGCTCCGCAGTGGACGAGTCCCGATGATCCGGCGTGGAATGGCGTCCAGCTCCTCGATCGGCTGCGCGAAATGCCCGCCTGACGGAGTCGGGGCCACTGTGACGACCACGTGGATAGTCTGACGGCGTGTACGGATATTTCGGCCCCGCAGGCACTTTCACCCATCAGGCCCTCAAGACTCTCGGCCGCGTCGACGCTCGCCCGTATGCGACGGTTGGCGCCGCATTGCAGGGCGTTGTCGATGGCGACGTCGAGGCGTCGTTGGTTCCCATTGAGAACTCCGTCGAGGGTGGTGTGAGTGCGACCCTGGACACTCTCGCTGCTCTGGGTGGTTTGCAAATCGTTCGCGAGGTCGTCATTCCGGTGCAATTTAATCTTTACGTTCGACCTGGGACGTCGTTGTCGTCGATCCGTCGCGTCGTGACCCACCCTCATGCCGCGAATCAGTGCCGGGACTGGCTTGCCGCCAACCTCCCGGAGCACGCCGAAATCACCCAGGGTGGGTCGACTGCCTCCGCGGCGAAGGAGGTGTCGGATCCACGGTCCCGTTTCGATGCCGCCGTCTGCGCCGAAGTTGCCGGAACGATGTACGGATTGACAGCTGTGGCACAGGGAATTGCGGACAATCCGGATGCCGTCACGAGATTCATTTTGGTTGCGAGAAGTGGGCAGATGATTGCTCGAACGGGGGATGATCGCACCACTGTTGTCGTCGTTCCCCCGAGCGATCACCCAGGTGCCTTGTTGGAGATCCTGCAGCAGTTCTCTTTCCGCAAAATTAATTTGTCGAGAATTGAATCGAGGCCAACCAAGGATCGTCTCGGTGAGTACTGCTTCTCCATTGATGCCATTGGCCACGTCGCGGATGGGAGGATGGCTGCTGCGCTCAAGGGGTTGTACCGGATCAGCCGTCAGGTGATCTTCCTCGGGTCCTATCCAAACGGCTCTACAAGGGGTCTTGCGTCGCCTGAGGGCCCTGACGTCATCCGCGGCTTCAGCGATGAGGATTACGTGGCGGCGGAGAAGTGGTTCCAGGGGGTCATCGGGAAATGGTGACGTATGCGTCCTCGCCGCGGTCAGGGATCGTAACATACCTAGGTTGCCAGAACAAGAGTTTTGGTTAAAAGCGATTAACGCAACATGAGCCGGTTTGATTGTGGCCCTCAGGTTCGTATCGTTGAAGACATCAACCGATTCTGCTCGGCTCTCCGAATGGGATTTGGTAGAAATCTAAACGAAAGGAATTAAGAATGCCGACTGACAAGACGCCTACGAACGCCAATATCGACGCTCTTTACGACCGTACCGTTGTAGACCAGTCTGGTGACAAGATTGGCGAGATCGGCCAGGTCTACCTCGACGACGCCTCCGGCCAGCCGGCTTGGGTGACCGTCAAGACCGGTCTCTTCGGACGCAACGAGACCTTCGTCCCGTTCAAGGGCCTCGAGACTTCCGGTGACGAGATCCGCGCTCCCTACACCAAGGACAAGGTGAAGGACGCCCCGAACGTTGACCCGGACGGCCACCTCTCCGAGGATGAGACCGACGAGCTGTACCGCTACTACTCCGATGCCTTCGCCTCCGAGAAGGACACCACCAAGGACGCCAACCCGGGTTACGCGGGCAACGGTGTGTCCGGTGGAGCTGCTGGTGGCGTTGCCGGCCAGAAGGTCGTCGACAAGGAGGGCAACCCGGGCGTTGCTGGAAATGGTGTTTCCGGTGATCGTATTGCCGACGCCAAGACCGAGAAGGTCGCCGACACCACGCCGCAGACCACTGCTGACCAGAAGTCCCCGGTGGCCGAGGATGGCTCCGTCGTTCGCCACGAGGAGCGCCTCAACGTTGGCAAGGAGCGTGTCGAGACCGGTCGTGTGCGCATCCGCAAGCACATCGTCCATGACACCGAGACCGTCGAGGTCCCGGTCGAGCGCGAGGAGATCCACGTCGAGCGCGTTCCTCTCGACGAGAAGGTCGCCGGTGACGACGTCAAGCTCTCCGAGGGCGCCCAGGACATCGTGACCCACGAGGAGCGTCCGACCATCGACAAGGAGACCGTCGCCGCCGAGAAGATCAAGATCGGCAAGGAGACCACCCAGGACACCCAGACCGTGTCCGGCAAGGTCGCCAAGGAGCAGATCGACATCGATCAGGCCAAACAGCCGAAGAACAAGTGACGTCGAGGACTCAAGCGATGGCGTGATCGCTTGACGACAACGTCGGCAGGGCCCGGGTGGAACCACCCGGGCCCTGCCGCGTCTCTTGGCCTCTGACTCCTCGCAGGCTCCCGACCGGTAGGATCGGCGACATGATCGATCCCAAGCTCCTGCGAACGGATCCGGATGCCGTTCGCCGCTCCCAGGTCGCCCGCGGCGAGGACCCCTCGGTCGTCGACGACATCGTCGCCGCTGACGAGGCTCGTCGTGAGGCCATCGCCGCCCACGAGAACCTGCGCGCTGAACAGAAGGGGCTGGGCAAACGCATTGCCAAGGCGTCCGGAGACGAGAAGACCGAGTTGCTGGCTCGCACCAAGTCGATTGCCAGCGAGGTCTCCGACCTCAAGAAGGCCGCTGACGAGGCTGACGCCAAATTCATCGAGCTCGCAAGGACCCTCGGCAACATCGTCATTGACGACGTTCCCGCTGGTGGCGAGGACGAGGGAGTCATCAAGGAGACCGTCGGCACCCCACGTGACTTCGTCGCGGAAGGATTCGAGCCCAAGGACCATCTCGAGATCGGCGAGGCCCTCGGCGCGATCGACATGGAGCGAGGCACCAAGATCGCCGGCTCTCGCTTCTATGTCCTCACCGGCGTCGGCGCCCAGCTGGAATTCGCCCTGCTGAACCTGGCGATGTCCAAGGCGGCGCAGTGGGGATTCACCCCGATGATCCCGCCGGCCCTCGTCAAGCCCTCGGCGATGGAGGGAACCGGGTTCCTCGGCCAGGCCGCCGACGACGTCTACTACCTGCCCAAGGACGACCAATACCTGGTGGGAACCTCCGAGGTTGCCCTGGCCGCGTTCCACTCCGACGAGATCCTTGACGACGCCGAGCTCCCGAAGCGCTACGTCGCCTTCTCCCCGTGCTACCGACGCGAGGCCGGCTCCTATGGCAAGGACACCCGCGGCATCTTCCGCGTCCACTGGTTCGACAAGGTCGAGATGTTCGTCTACTGCCTGCCCGATGAGGCGGAGGGCTGGCACGAGAAGCTGCTGAGCTTCGAGAAGGACTTCATCTCGGCCCTGGAAATCCCGTTCCAGGTGCTTGACGTTGCCTCCGGTGACCTGGGCCTCTCGGCTGCTCGCAAGTACGACTGCTACGGCTGGTTGCCGACTCAGAGCCGTTACCGCGAGATCACCTCGACCTCGAACTGCACCACCTTCCAGGCGCGTCGTCTCTCCATCCGCCATCGCGGACCTGACGGGGTCGAACCGCTGGCCACCCTCAACGGCACCCTGTGCGCGATGACCCGTATCATCATCATGCTGCTGGAGAACCACCAACAGGCTGACGGTTCGGTGCGCGTGCCCGAGGCGCTGCGTCCCTACCTTGGTGGGCGTGAGTTCATCGAGCCGGCGAAGTGAGCGACGAGCCGTACTACCGGGAACTGCCCGACGGCACCATCAAGCAGGTCAACCCGTTCACGGGTACGAAGGTGTGGACGGTGCCTGGTCGTGGGGCCCGCCCGCTGAGCAAACCGGCCACGCAGACCCGGGAGCTGACCGAGCACGATCGTCATGCGGCCTGCGCCTTCTGCCCGGACAACCTGCTGTCGACCCCTCCGGAGAAGACTCGGTTGGTGAAGCGGGAGGGCGGTCTGGTGCGGGGCCATGACCTCATGCGTCGTGTCTCGGCTGATCAGCTCGGTGACACCGTCCCGGAGTTCCGACGGATCCCCAATCTCTTCGAGATCCTGTCCTGGCAGTACTGGCAGCTCAACTGGGGAATGGACCTTCCACGGGCCTCGCGCGACTGGCAGGAGGAATACCTGTCAAACCCGGGGGGAGAGGCTCATGTCCGGTCGGTCCTCAACGCCAAGTTCAAGGCTGTGGGGTCGGACCAGCGCGGTGAGGACCTCGGCCCGAAAGAGCTGCGGGAGGCCTCTGCAGCCTTCTTCGCCGGGGGACACGACGTCATCGTCGCCAGGCGGCACTACACCGACGAGGGGACGACGACGGCCGACGTCGCCGGATCGGCGAGCCTGACCGTCGACGAACACCGGGCATTCATGGCCCTGACCGTCGACTCGATGGTCCAGCTGCACCGACACAACGAGCACGTCCGATACGTGGTGGCCTTCCAGAACTGGCTCAAGCCGGCCGGGGCGTCATTCGATCATCTGCACAAGCAGCTGGTGGCCATTGACGAAGTGGGAGCCGACAACGAGTCGGTGCTGCCCAAGGCCGTCCTAGACCCGGGCATCTTCAATCGCTGGGGGCCAGATTTCGCGGTCGAGCACGGACTGGTGCTGGCCCGTAACGAGGGCGCTGTCATGACCGTCGGTTTTGGTCATAGGTACCCCTCGGTCGAGGTGTGGTCGACGGGCCGCGCCGACCAGCCGTGGCGCGTCGACGATGACGGGATTGACGCCATGTCGGACCTGTTGCACGCTGCCCACGTCGCCGTCAGCGATGATGTGCCGGCCAATGAGGAGTGGCATTACCGTCCGATAGGGACCGGGGTACCGGTGCCGTGGCGGATCATCCTCAAGTTGCGCATCTCTACCCTGGCCGGGTTCGAGGGCGGGACGAAGATTTACGTCAACACCATCTCACCGACGACTCTGGCCGCGATGCTGTTGCCGAAGCTCTTCGAGGCGCGGGCGGCCGGACGGATTGCCCCGATGGACCTCGGGGCGGAGTGTCACGTCGAGCCGGGGGTGCTGCGGGCAGGGCGGATCGACTGAGGTCGGTTCCCGATGATCGAGGGCAGCCGGCCTGAGTGACCGGGAGACGATTTCAGAACCAGCGCTCCAGCTCAACCGCGGTGCCACCGTCGGCAAAGCAGGGAGCGACGTCATCGGCAATGGCCTTGACGGAGTCGGGCGCATCGCCGACAGCGACTCCGCGTCCGGCCCACTGCAACATCTCGACGTCGTTGTTACCATCGCCGATGGCCAGGACGTCCTTGGGATCGATGCCCTTGAGACGGCACAGGGTGTCAAGGGCAGAGGCCTTAGTCACACCCTCCGGAGTGATGTCGAGCCAGGCCGACCAGCCGATGACGTAGGAGACGCTGTGCAGGTCGAGGCTGTGGGCCAGGTCGCGGAAGGAGTCGGCATAACCGTTCGGATCGCGGATGATGACGCGCGGGGCCGGGCGGGAGCGCAACTCGTCAATGGTCTCAATGTGGAGTTCGCCCTGCAGTTCCCCGACGGGGAAGAGCTGGTTGAGGCGGTAACCGACGCCGACCTCCTCGACCGCGATGAGCGCCTGCGGGTAGACGTCCATGACGTGATCGATGATGGGTCGCGGATCAAAGGTGACTTGGGACTCGATCTCGACGGGGGACATCGTCGCGGTGACAGCTCCGTTGGACACCACCGCGTGTCCCCCCTGCAGACCGAGGGCTTCATGGACGGGGATCGCTCCGAAGAGCCCTCGCCCAGTCGCCAGGACGACAGGGACGTCGACCTTGGCGACCGCCTTACGGACCGAGTCCGGAAGTTCGCCCTCAAAATCGACGAGGGTCCCGTCGATGTCGAGGGCCACCATACGAGGATTGAATGTCATGTCAGCCAGCCTGCCACCGTGCGATGATCATGCGGTGAACAGAGCGTGACTTTTTCTCAGGCAGCCAACCTCGCGCGGCTCGGGTACGGGCGCCCGGTCACCGACTCGTATGCGGCGGCCAGGCTGGTTGTCTTGACCTTCGCAGGAGTCTTGCGGCGCGGGGCCGAAGAGGTGTCGCGAGCCCGACGCAGGTGCCGCTTCACGGTGGACAGCGAGCAACCGAGACGGTCTGCGATGAAGCTCAGTGGCTGATCGGGGTGAGCCTGATGGAGGCTGACGACGTCCTGGGTGGCCACCTGATGCCCGCGAGCGATGACCCCGGCGAAGGATTCGAAGTCGTCGGGACGAACCCGAACTCCCAGGCAGGAGCGAATGCGAGAACGCTGACGCGGGGTTGTGCCAGCAGCGAATCCAGCGACGTCGTGGTCGAGGATGGCGTTCTCAAGGCACTGTTCGAAGAGAGAGCAGGCGGAGCAAGCAGCTCGAGCGCGAGCCTGCAGAGCGCGTTCCAGGCGCTGTTCGTCGGGTGTGGCGGCAGTGCTGTCACCCTCGAGCAGGGGATGCTGGAAGACCGTTCTGAGGTTGGCGCAGGACGGGAGGGCGCAATCGTTCGTCCGATTCACGATGGCTCCTTTCCAATGGGCCAAGGCGGCGTATTTCAACGTCAACTGGCTGTGATGTTACAAGTGCTTTTCAGGCCTCGATCTGACGTTGACGGTGACCAAATTGGACGTCCAAAAAGGCTTGTCAGGCGGATGTTCACGTACTCATTTCAGGGTTATTCGTCGTTGGGGATGGATCGCGGAGGAGATTTCCGGGACAGCCAGATCTGTACTTTCGGACAGCTTGTCGTCGATCCATTCGACTTTCGTCTACATCCCCACGGCATCCACGGAGTTGCTGGCCCCGGCGCTCAGTGCCCACGCTTCCCGCGTGGGAAAACCGGCACTGTGCCGGTTAGAGTGCCCGGGTGGATGCAGCAACATACATGGCGCTCGTACTCGCACTTGCGGTCGGTGCCCAGTGGCTCGGATGGCGGTTACGCCTCCCCGCGCTGCTGTTCCTCCTGGTGATCGGTTTCGCACTCGGACAGTGGGTTACCCCCGATGAGATCTTCGGAAGACAACTCCTGTTTGACGGTGTCAACCTCTCAGTGGCAATCATCCTCTTCGAAGGGTCACTTGGGCTCAAGCTCCGCGAAGTTCGTGACCTGGGACGGCCAATCCTTCGGCTGTGCACCGTCACCGCAGGGATCGCGTGGGTTCTCATCACCCTGGCTGCGATGGCATTGGGGTTCGACGGTCGTGTTTCCTTGCTGCTGGGCGCGATCCTCATCGTCACCGGTCCGACGGTCATCAACCCGATCCTGCGTCAGTTGAGGCCCACCCGACGGGTGAGCGCCCTGCTGAGGTGGGAGGGCATCGTCGTCGATCCGCTGGGCGCGATCCTGGCCCTGTTGGTCTACCAGGCCATCAGCAGCATCGGTGGGTCCTCGATCGGACAAGGTGTGCTGGACCTGGGGCTGACCCTATTGGTTGGGCTGCTGTTCGCGGCACCGATCGGGTGGCTCCTCACAGCGATGATGAGGCGACACCTCATCCCGGACTTCCTGCAGGGCGTGATCTTTGTCGGCGTCGCCGTCGGTACCTGCGTCGGGGCGAACTTCCTGCGCGAGGAGTCCGGGCTGGTCGCCGTGACGATGCTGGGCATCTACCTCGCCAACCAGCCTCATCTTGAACTCGAGCCCGTCGTCGAGTTCAAGGAGCATCTGCAGGTGCTCCTCGTCGGGGTGTTGTTCATCATGCTGGCCGGACGAGTGACTCCGTCCCAGATCGCCGACATCCTGCCAATGGGCCTGATCTTCGTCGCCCTGCTCGTGCTGGTCGTCCGGCCTGCGTCGGTGATGTTGGGCCTGATGCGAACCGAGACGACCCGGCAGGAACGGATCCTGATGGCTTTCATGGCTCCGCGAGGAATCGTGGCCGCGTCGGTGGCGTCGATCTTTGCGATGGAGTTCAGCGAGTCCGCCAACCATGTCAGGGAGCAGGCCAAGGAGATTGCCGAGTCTGACCCCGAGCGGGCGAAGCAGCTGGTGTCGTTCGCTGACCAGATTGCGGGGATGGCGAGTCAGGTCGACCGGCTCGTGCCGCTGGTATTCCTCGTCATCGTCTGCACCGTGGCTATCTACGGCCTGGGCATTGGTCGGCTCGCCGAGAAGCTGGGGCTTGCGTCGGCAAGTCCGCGCGGCGTCATGTTTGCGGGGTCGCCGGCCTGGAGTATTGACACCGCGAAGACCCTGCGCGACTTGGACGTCCCCACCCTCATCGTCACCCGGAGGGCCTACGACCTCTACGCGGCCCGGAAAGCGGGGCTCCGGTGCGAGGCGGCGGACTTCTTGTCCGAGTACGCGACCGAGGACATGGACCTTGCGGGGATCGCGTCGATGGTGGCATGTACGCCTGACGACGACACGAACTCCATCGCGTCAGTGCATTACCGGCGCGCGTTGGGGCGGGCGAACGTCTTTCAGCTTGAGCGTCTGGATGAGGGTGACGCCGGGGACTCGACGACCGGCACCGCGCAGATCCTCAAGGCGAGGACCGCCTTCGATCCGCCGACAACCCACTCGGCGATGGACAAGATGTGGCGCAGCGGCAAGCGGGTGCGTCAGATTGAGTTGGACGAGAATCACCACACCTGGGAGCAGTTCCGTCAGGCCATGCCCGAGGCTGTCGTGATGTTCGTCGTCAGGCCGTCGTCGGTGAACGTCGCGAACGTTGACATGAACGAGCCGAAGGAAGGCGACACGATCATTTACCTGGGCGACGAGTGGAAGGACACTCCGGAACCAGCTCCCGCTGAGGATGTGGAGCCGAAGCGCCAGACGATGTCTGTGCCGTCGTCGGAGGAAGCCGTCCGGGATCGCATCGACGCCGATCACAAGGCGGCCGTGGAGAAGGCGGCTTTGGGCGTGGACGAGGGCGTCCCTCGTCCTGCTGGTGCCGCAGCCGTTCATGCGGAGAGGGCTGGGCTCAAGCCAGAGGTGCGCGACGAGGAACCCGTTCGACCGCATTTCGACGAGCTGAGTCCGGGAAGGCCGTCGCCCATGTCGGCGGATTCGCCGAGCGAGTGGTAAGAGGAAGGGCCTGAAGGCGATGGTGTCGCTTTCGGGCCCTTCTTCGTTGTGGCGATTGCGTCAGCGAACCAAGCGATTACGCGGCCTGACGCTTCCGCACCATCCTGACCGTCGTCCACACGATCGCTCCGACGACGGCGCTGGCGATGCCAGCCACGAGGAACCCCCACTGCCACCCGTGAGAGTCCATGATGGCGCCGATCAACGGAGCGGCCATGGCCGTGCCGCCGTTGAGGCATGACCCCTGCCACCCGATGATGGTTCCTCGAGAATCCGCCGGCACCAGATCGGTCAGGGCGTCGATGGACGACGTGATCGTCGGGGCGCAGAAGACGCCGCCCAGGAACAGCAGGATGGCCGCCGAGCCGGGGCCGCTCGACAATGCCGGCAACGCGGTCAGCGCGCCAAGGAAGACGAGGAGAAGCGCCGTGGACGCCCCTCGCGGCAGGGCGCCGTACAGCACGCCACCGATGGCCGACCCCAAGCCGGAGGCTGCGAGCACCCATCCGATCATCTCGGGACGGCCCATCGACCTCATCGCGGCGACGGTCGTCAGCTCAATACCGCCCAGGCAGAATCCGGTCGCGATGACTGCTAACAGGATGGACGCCGACCGGGGAGACAGCCATGCCAGTTTCCGGTTGCGAGGGGCCTCGACGACCGGGGCCGCCGACGCTGGGGTATGTGTGGCGGGTGGCACCGGGTCGACTGCGGACGGCTCTGTGGTCGCCGGGTCCAGGGTCATGAGCCCAGCCGCGCCGATGGCAGCGATGAACCCACACGCGGTGATGGTGATCCGGGTTCCGACGGTCGTCGCTGCGATGATGGCGACCGTCGGGCCGATCATGTAGCAAATCTCCACGCTCACCGAGTCCAGTGACAGTGCGGCCCGACGTCGGGACGTGGGCACGGCGACCATCAAGACCTGACGTGGGATGGTGAAAATCGGGTAATTCCACAGGCCGCCTATGGCACACAGCACGAGCAGCGGGAAATACCCTAGCCAAGGCGATAATCCCCACGTGATCGTCGTAATGATCAGAGAGGGGAGCATGGTTCGCCGCAGCCCTTTGTGGTCGACCATGCTGCCTCGCCATGGCCCGGAAATCATGGTTGCGACGGTGACGACGGTCGTGACGGCTCCAGCTCGCACGTAGTCCAGATGTAGCGAACTGACGACGTGGACACTCATGACGATTCCGAGGCTGAAAATCGGAATCCGGATGAGAGCCGACAAGAGGAGGGTCGTCCACACCTCCCGGATGGCGATGACATCCCGGTAACCGCGCATTAGAGCAGTCTATAACGTCCTCGCTGGCTTGCAGCGGTTGCGAGTCCGGGCGTGAAAAGGGCCGCACACCGTCAGCGATGTGCGGCCCGTCGAGGCTGAGTCAGCGGGTCAGCCTCTTGCGGAGGATGGAGGTGTTCTCACTGGTCTTGATGAGGGCGATGATGAACTCGATCTGCATCCTCACGCCAATGATGAACAGGAACGCCGGGATCCATCCCAGCAGGATTGCGAGCACGGCGAGCAATCCCTTGCCACCGGAATCGCCGCCGCCCAAACAACCAGCGATCATGCCTAGCCACATGACGGCGGCACAAATGATCGCGAGGATGTAGACGAACTTCGCAATCTTCGGCGTCACGTAGTAGTCGAAGGACATGTCAAAAAGGGATCCGAAGAATCCCTTCTTGTCGTCGTCGGACGGCGAGGGGCTGGAGTAGACAGACCCATAGGGGGACGTCGGCTCGTAGCTCTGAGGGTAGGACTGCGACGAGGGACTCGTCGGCTGGTAGGGAGAGTCTCCGTCCGGGCTATTCCAGTCACTGGGCGGCGTCGTGTTGCTACTCATAGGAGCAGTGTGCCAGCACGCGAGGTCATTGTGAATAAGATCTCATTCTGCGCAACGGGTAACGGGAGGGGAACTCATTCGGGCCGCCCGGTGCATCCCGGACGGCCCGAACTCAAGGACTGATGATCAGTCGACGCCGAACTCCATTGCGGCAGCGTCAAGAGCCTTCTGGCTGTCGTCATCATCGTCATATCCACTCGATGCGATGGCCGCAGCACCGCCAGACTCCAACTGCCCGACGAGGTCGGCATGGCTGGTGAGCTGCCCCTGGTCGGAGTAGAGCTCCAACTTCTCGCGGGTGTCGGCGATGTCCAGGTTGCGCATGGTGAGCTGGCCGATGCGGTCGGTCGGGCCGAATGCGGCGCCTTCGACGCGCTCCATCGACAGCTTCTCGGAGTGGTACGAGAAGTTCGGGCCGGTGGTGTCGAGGATGGAGTAATCCCAGCCGCGACGCAGCTTGAGGGTGACCGATCCGGTGACGGCGCTGGCGACCCAGTGGGTCAGCGACTCGCGGATCATGAGGGACTGCGGGTCGAGCCAGCGGCCCTCGTAGAGCAGCCGTCCGAGACGACGCCCCTCGTTGTGGTACGTCGCGAGGGTGTCCTCGTTGTGAATGGCGTTGACGAGCCGCTCGTAGGCGATGTGGAGCAGGGCCATGCCGGGGGCCTCGTAGATGCCGCGGGACTTCGCCTCGATGATGCGGTTCTCGATCTGGTCGCTCATGCCGAGTCCGTGGCGGCCGCCGATGGCGTTGGCCTCCAGGACGAGGGCGACCTTGTCGTCGTATTCCTTGCCGTTGATGGCGACAGGCATGCCCTGCTCGAAGGAGATCGTCACCTCCTCGGTGTCGATCTTGACGTCGGGGTCCCAGAACTTGACGCCCATGATGGGCTCGACGGACTCGATCGAGACGTGCAGGGACTCAAGCGTCTTGGCCTCGTGGGTGGCGCCCCAGATGTTGGCGTCGGTGGAGTAGGCCTTCTCCTTGGAATCGCGGTAGGGCAGGTCGTGGGCGGTGAGCCAGGCACTCATCTCGTCGCGGCCACCGAGCTCGGCGACGAACTTTTCGTCGAGCCAGGGCTTGTAGATGCGCA
Source organism: Cutibacterium avidum 44067 (assembly GCF_000367205.1). Lineage (NCBI taxonomy): Bacteria > Bacillati > Actinomycetota > Actinomycetes > Propionibacteriales > Propionibacteriaceae > Cutibacterium > Cutibacterium avidum. Next base: position 2,486,429 of record NC_021064.1, read on the forward strand.
GCTGCGGGTTGGCGAGCAGGCCGTAGCGGTAGAACCGCTCGATGTCGTTGCCCTTGTACGTGGAGCCGTCGCCCCAGATGGAGACGTTGTCGGTGTGCATGGCGCGGACCAGCAGGGTCCCGGTGACGGCGCGTCCGATCGGGGTGGTGTTGAAGTAGGGGCGCCCGGCGGAGCGGACGTTGAAGGCGCCGCATGCGATGGCGCTCAGGCCCTCCTCGACCAGGGCCGCCTTGCAGTCAACGAGTCGGGAGATCTCGGCGCCGTAGTCGAGGGCGCGGCCCGGCACTGACGCGATGTCGGGCTCGTCGTACTGACCGATGTCGGCAGTGTAGGTGCAAGGGATCGCGCCGTTCTCGCGCATCCACGCGACGGCTACCGAGGTGTCGAGACCTCCGGAGAATGCGATGCCGACGCGCTCGCCGACGGGAAGCTGAGTGATGACCTTGGACACGTCACTCACTCTAGCGCATAGATATGCATGCGGGCAAATGGATATTCGGTTCGGTGTGTGGTGGAGAGGTGCGTGGTGGAGATTCGGGTGCTGACGGTGGGTGGTGCCGCCCGAGATGGCAGGGCCCACACTCATGACCGCGATAACCACACGTGGAGTCGTTCGTCGGCAGGGGGGTGGATTGGGGTGGAGGCGGCACCACATGGCCGCGCGCAAGAACGACTTGCCGCAGCCGAAACAGAGACAGGTCGTTCTTGCGCCGAGGGGTCAGAGGGTCAGCGCGACCTTTCCGAGCACCTCACCGGACTCCAGGCGTGCGTGAGCCTTACCGGCATCGGGCATGGGGAAGGACTCGACCGGGGCGGGCTTGATACTGCCGTTGGTGTAGAGCGGCCAGGCGACCTCACGAACCCGCTGGCAGATCTTGGCCTTCTCCTCAAGAGGGCGGGGGCGGAGGCTCGTCGCGGTGACGAGGGCGCGTTTGGCGAGGAGCTTCCCGATGTTGAGCTCTCCCTTGACCCCGCCCTGCATTCCAATGATGTCGAGGCGTCCACCGGTCGCGAGCACATCGACGTTGAGCCCGAGGTACTTCGCACCCATGACGTCGAGGATGACGTCGACGCCGCGGCCATCGGTGGCTTCCTTGACGCCGGCAACCCAATCGTCGTGATAGTCGAGGGCGACGTCGGCGCCGAGGCTGCGGCAGAACTCCTGCTTCTCGGCGGTGCCGCAAGTCGTGATGACCGTGCAGCCGAGCGACTTGGCGTACTGGATTGCGAACTGTCCGATGCCGCCGGTGCCACCGTGGACGAGGAAGGTCTCGCCCTTGGCCAGGCCGACGTGATCCATATTGGAGATGACGGTCGCCGAGACCTCGATGAGGGTTGACGCCGTAACCGGGTCGATGCCGTCGGGGATGGGGAGAAGCTGGCCGGCTGGGACAATGACGTACTCGGCGTATCCGCCGCCGGCGAGCAGGGCGACGACCTCGTCACCTTCGGCCCAGCCATCGACGTCGGGGCCGAGGGAGGAAACGGTGCCGGTGACCTCGAGGCCCATGGTCTCGGAAACGCCCTTCGGCGGCGGATAAAGGCCCTGGCGCTGCAGGAGGTCGCCACGGTTGATGCCTGCTGCCTTCACCTTGACGAGGACCTCGCCCTGTCCGGGCTCGGGAGTGGGGATTTCGGTCCATTCGATGCACTCGGGACCGGGACGATGACGGCCCTTGGAATCTGTCTTGTCGGTTGGGCGGACGGTGATCGCATGCATACTTCAAGCCTGCCACAGGGCGGGAGTGATGCTGGGATTCCTCACATCACCCAGAGGTCGTATCCACAGAGTTTCGGGGTTATCCACAGATTTTGGATGCGGGGGTTCTCAACGGTTGTGCTGACCTTCAGGATGGTCCCCATGGTGATGAATGGTGAGCACGGCGGACGCTGTCGACGGCATGTGGCGACGACAACAGCTCTTGTCGTGGCGGTTTTGGGGACGGTTTCCTGTGGTGGTGCTGGGGACACTCCGGGCTCGATGGGCGGAGTGACGCCAGCCCCGAGCGTGGTGACGACGAATTCGACCGCGACTCCGAGTTCGGATGGGCCGAGGTTTGTGAAGGCGACGGCGACACCGGTCCCGGGGACGAAAGAGGATGCGTTGTTCCTGGAGGCGAAGAAGGTTTATGAGACGTACTTGGACGAGATCTACAAGCTCGAGGTGGAGGGTGTGGGTGATTCCTTGTCACCTGAGCTCAAAGAGATTCTGAGTGAGGACGGCGCAGATGCTACGTTCAAGGCGTATATGGAGGCGGAGAAGCGAGGACATCGAGCTTTACCGCTCGATCGTCCGTTCCGTGATGTCAAGATTTCGAGAGTCGCGGGAGAAAATGATTTTGGTATCACAATTTTGGGGTGTGCTGACTTCTCTGCTTGGAGATTTAAGGACTCGAAGGACGACAAAGTGATATCGGGTCGTATTCGAAGAGATAAGCTTTCAATGGACGATGAAGGCCATGGCCTAATTGTGACTGATGCTGAGTCGGGAGAGGTCGATTCATGTCACGCGTAAAAAACGTCTTTGCGATAGTGATCCTCTCGATTCTGTGTACTGGAGCTCCTGCGTTTGCGGAGAGTTCTGGTGGAGTCAGCGAGGATTCGAAACGGGGATCAATCAGCGTCAGGTACAAAGGCGGAGGTTCCCACCGAAAGCCTGGCATCAATCTCGATCGGGGCTCCAAGCACGGCACCCCAGGTCACCGGGGCTCCCATCACAAGCGCCGTCATCCCCATGTCGACAAGCACCGTGGTTCCACCGCACCAGGATCGCCCGAGCCACGCAAGCGGTGGGGGAGTGACGCATACATTGATTCATCCATATTGAATCTCAACCGAATACCGTATTTGCCAGGGTTCAATACACGTGACGACAAGCCGACGCCTGGTCGTCGACCCCCGCGTCCTGCACCGAAGAGACCTGCTAGCCCCACACCTGACGAGATCAGAGCCTGGTCCATTGACATCGCGACGGGCATTCGATTGGCGAAACCCGTCATCGACATCGAGCCGCGTCCCTCGGCCAACAAGTGGAACATCACGGCCGTAGGGCAGCCGTTGTGGTTCCATAACCCAGGGGCTGAGCGTCACACCGCGAGCGACTCCGCACATGGAATCGTCGTATCACTCGACGCACAGCGAGTGGATACCGTTTACGAAACCGGCGAGAAGACCATCCGCTGCACCCACTCGACCCCTCGTCCCGCAAACGCCGATCCGCGCGCCCAATCTCCAAATTGCGGCTACATCTACCAGCATCCGGGCAATTACACCCTTCGCATGACTGAGGTCTGGAAGGTCGGATGGCAATCGGGTGACCATTCAGGAGAGATCGTCACGACGCGGTCGTCCTCCAAGCCACTCAAGGTCAACGAACTCATTGGGGTGCTGACGAAACCGGGAGTGCGGTGAGAGCAGGCCCAGGGGCTCGCGGTTCCGATACCTGCGCCAGTGTCCCGATGGCTGGATGCCACCGGAGGTGGGCTTGTTGGGGGCAAGTGTTCCGTGTGTGGGGGAGGAGGGGAAGGAGGAGCTTCCGAGCCGGACGTTCCCGAAGGTGGATGTTGTCACCGTGAATGCTCCGGGCAGCGCCGGAGAACCAAAGCGCACATCAACGGCCATGCGCGGGCCTCATATCCCGCCCTTGCCCGAGACGGTGGGTAGTACCGCCGAATCATGGCTAAGATGTGACCACCGGGTAGAGCTCGGTTGGCGAGATCGCATAGTGGACGAGTGCAGCCGCCTTGAAAGCGGCCGAGGGCAACCTCCGTGGGTTCGAATCCCACTCTCGCCGCCAGGAGGGTCCGTCCCTCACATCTGACACCTGGGGGCGGAGTCCTCACAGATCAACCTTGCAGCGACGGGAGATGGGGATGGCCAAGAAGGACCTTACGGATCTTCCACCAGGCACGACCCGGCACGTCATGTCTCCAGAGCCTCCGATCCGTGGCTTCATCGTCGCCGGCCTCCTCTCGATCATTGGCGCTGTTCTCATGATCGTCAGCATCGCCAACAACTGGCATGAAGCCGTGACCATCCTCTTCATTGCCGTTCTCGCGTGTGGCATTGCCCTGGCGGTTACCGCAGCTTGGTCGATGGCCCACATGAAGCTGTACGTCGACCTCGATGACACGGGCTACCACATTCATGGTGCTGGGCAGGATCGCCGCGGCACCTGGGACAAGGTCACCAAGGCAGCCCTCACGGAGTCGCGTTCCCGTCTCACCCTCTACCACGGCCAAGTCGGACGCACCCACATCGTTCGTCCCGGCGTCGGGGACCCTCAGGAAATGGATGACCTGGCCGTCGACGTCGCACACCGCCTCGACAATTCGCGCGGATACCATCAAAGCGTCTGACCCCAATCACCGCCCAAGAAGGCCGTGGCATTCCAGAAGTAGTTCGGTATGCCGCGGCATTCTTGCCTGTTCAACGTGTATGTGGCGAGGAGGGGACGGGGACGTGCGGTGCATGCCCTGGACCAGGACGGGGTCGGTGGTGTGCGAGGAAAGCGATGGTGAATGACGACGTGGCCAGACCGCGTCACCCACGGCCCGGCCACACCTCAGCACGAAGTTCAACCAGCTGACACCAGCTGGCACCTGCGCCAGCTGGTGTCAGCTCTCCTCATGCTTGCCAGCATCTGCCTTGCTGAGATCCTCCGGCACCTCGATGGGGCGAACCTTCACCCACAACAAGAACGCTGCCCCGGCGATGAGCAGGCAGATCCCCGCCCACACGTCGGCTCGAGCGTCTGCCCCCCTGACCAGGCCAGTGATCGTCAGAATGGCTCCGTAGAGCGCAAGCAAGTCACCAATGACGGTACGAATATCCATCGCGCGGGCGACCTTGCGACGATTGCGACGGGCCGTGGAAGTTCCGTTCGACATGACAACCCCCTCAGAAAATGATGTTGAGAACAACGGTGATGGCAAGCACGGTCATGCCGAGCGGAACCGTGCGTCGATACCACGGGAGGCTCTTCTCGTGCGGATCGACGAGGCTCTCCTTCGGTGTCTCGGAATACACCAGCCCGACGAGTTCCGCGGCCGGCTTCGGCGTCGTGAACAGCGAAACCACGACACTGACAATGATGTCGGCGAGGAAGCCGACCGTGGCAGCAAGGAACGCGGTTCCCTGACCTGGCAAGGTGAACACACCAGTCAGGCTCATGACCCACACCGTCACAGCGCTGAGAGTACCGACGACGAGTCCCGACCAACCGGCGTGAGGCGTCGATTTCTTCCAGAACATGCCGAGGATGAACGTCGCGAACAGCGGAGCGTTGAAGAACCCGAAGAGGGTCTGGAGGTAGTCCATGATGTTGGAGAAGCCGGACGCCAGGAACGCGGTCCCAATCGCAACGACAGTGGCGGCGACCGTGGCGATTCGGCCAACCTTGACGTAGTAGACGTCAGCCTTGTCCTTGATGACGTAGTGCTGCCAGATGTCCACGCTGAAGACGGTGTTAAACGCCGAGATGTTCGCGGCCATACCGGCCATGAACGCCGCCAGCAGGCCCGTGATCGCGACACCCGTCAGGCCGGTCGGCAGCAGGTTGCGAATGAGGAACAACACCGAGTCGTTGTACTGGACGACGTTGCCCGACGCGCCACCGGCAATCTTCTCGCCCGCCTTCATCCGAGCGATCTCCGGCACGAGCACCGCAGCCAGCATGCCTGGCAGCACGGTGAGGAACGGCACCAGCATCTTCGGGAAAGCGCCGATGATCGGAGTCTTGCGCGCCGACGACAGCGAGTCGGACGCCATGGCGCGCTGCACCTCGACGAAGTTCGTCGTCCAGTAGCCGAAGGACAGCACGAATCCGAGGCCCAAGGTGATGCCGATGACCGACATCACCGGGTCGGTGAATCCCGACAGCGCCTGGCCAGGCCAGGAATGCAACTGTTGGGCAGCCGGGGTCACGGCGTCAGGATGGGCCTGCGCTGCGGCGGTGATCTTGGCCTTGAGTCCATTCCATCCGCCGACACGGTGCAGACCAATGATGACCAGCGGCAGCAGGGAGGCGACGATGACGAAGAACTGCAGCACCTCGTTGTAAATGGCTGCCGACAAGCCACCAAGGCTGATGTAAGCAAGTACGATCACCGCAGCAACGATGAGGGCAACCCACAGCGGCCATCCCAGTAGGGCGTGGACGATCGTCCCGAGCAGGTAGAGGTTGATACCGGCAATGAGCAACTGGGCGAGTGCAAAAGAGATCGCGTTGACCAAGTGCGCAGCCGGCCCGAATCGTTTGAGCATGAACTCCGGCACCGAGCGCACCCCAGAGCCGTAGTAGAAGGGCATCATGACGATGCCGAGGAAGACCATTGCCGGGATGGCTCCGATCCAGAAGTAGTGCACGGTCGGGATGCCGATCTGGGCTCCATTTGCCGACATACCCATGATCTCCACGGCACCGAGGTTGGCTGACACGAATGCCAACCCCGTTACCCACCCGGGCAGGCTTCGCCCGGACAAGAAGAAGTCAAGGGAGTCGGACACCTGGTGTCTGGCAGCCAGCCCGATTCCGAGAACGAACACGAAATAGATGAGCAGGATCAGGTAGTCAACGAATCCCGCGTTGATGAGCGTCTCCAACGGCATTGTGTGGGGTGGTCCTTTCTGTCATTACGAGGGCAGTGACGGCGTTGTGGGGCACCGCCCCCTCGGGGAACCATAGGCTCCCGACGTGGCAGGGTCACACCCCGACCCGCTATTTTTGAGTACGTAAACATTATGAGTGAGCGAAGTGCCCACCGAGCCGTTGCCATCGTCGGCAGCGGCGGTACGGTCTTCCTTACTGACAACGGTTTTGACGGGCAAAGGAGCCACTTATGGCGCAGACAACCGACGCCTTCGCGGCGGATCCCGAGGCCACCACGATCGGCACGGCATGGTCGACTGAGGATGGCGCAGGCCGTGCCCGTGGCCTCTTCGCTGAGCACATCGGCGGTACTCCCGACGGCGTCTGGGCCGCTCCCGGACGTGTCAACGTCATCGGCGAGCACACTGACTACAACAATGGCTTCTGCCTGCCGATCGCCCTGCCTCACCGCACCTACGTCGCCGCCCGACGTCGAGACGACGACAAGGTTGTCCTCGTCTCCCAGCTTGCCGACTCCATCCTCTCCTGGGAGGGAACCCTCGACGAGATCGCTCCCGGGTCGGTCAATGGCTGGCAGGCCTACACCGCCGGCGTCGCATGGGCCCTGCGCGAGGCTGGCTACGAGATCGGCGGGTTCGAGGCTGCTCTCGTCACCTGCGTCCCGCTGGGGGCAGGTCTGTCCTCGTCGGCAGCTGTCGAGTGTGGTGTCGGGCTGGCCCTCGCGGATCTCTACGACCTCGGCCTGTCCGACTCTGACGCTGGCCGCACCGACCTCGTCAATGCCGCCCGCGCCGCGGAGAATGAGGTCGCCGGAGCTCCCACCGGGGGCCTCGACCAGACGGCGTCCCTGCGTACCACCGACGGCCACGCCCTCCTCCTTGACTGCGACGACTGGTCGGTTCGTCAGGTTCCCTTCGACCTCGACGCCGCCGGCCTGGAACTCCTCGTCATCGACACCCGAGCCTCCCACCGCCTCGTCGACGGTCAGTACGAGGCACGACGTCGCGCCTGCGAGAGCGCCTGCCGCATTCTTGGCGTCGCCAGCCTGCGTGAGGTCGGCGACCTCGGCGCCGCATTGTCAGCCCTCGACGACGAGGAGATGGCCAGCCGCGTCCGTCACGTCGTCACCGAAAATGACCGCGTCACTCAGTTCGCCAAGCTCGTCGACGCCGGACGCATCCGCGAGGTCGGACCGCTCATGGACGCCTCCCACGACTCCTTGCGTGACGACTACGAGGTCACTTGCCCCGAGCTGGACACCGCCGTCGACGCAGCCCGCGCTGCCGGGGTCCTCGGTGCGCGGATGACCGGTGGTGGATTCGGTGGTTGTGCCATCGCCCTGGTCGACCGCGATGTCCGCAACGACGCTGCCAGGCAGGTCGTCAAGGCTTTCCGCGACGCAGGATTCACCCACCCTGATCTCTATGTCGTCACCCCGGGTCCGGCCACGCTCCGGGTGCAATGATGTGGGCCAGAATTCGCCAGTTCCACGCCCGTCCGACGGTGGACGCGGTGGCGAGCCGGATGCGGGCAGATGGCCCACTGTCGTGAAGGGCGTTGTGATGACCGAGCAACAGCGTCGTGGATCGTCCCGACCCTCGATGGGCGATGTCGCCGCAGCTGCCGGAGTATCTCAGCAGACTGTGTCACGCGTCGTCAATCACTCTGACGCGGTCCGACCGAAGACCGTCGAGAAGGTTCTCCAGGCCATGGCCGAGGTGGGGTACTCGCCCAATTTCGCCGCTCGCAGCCTCCGCTCGGGGCGCACGAGTGCCATTGGCGTCCTTGCCACGGATCTTTCTCGCACCGGCGAGCTGCGCACTGTTCAGGCCATCGTCGACGCCACCCGGCGTAGTGATTTCGCCGTCGTCCTGGATCGCCTCGAACCCACCGATGACCTCGTCGGGGCCTACGGGCACGCCATGAAGCGGATGTCGGGGCGGGTCGACGGTTTCATCATCGAGGGTCTTGAGCTCGATCGACTTGACGAGCTCGAGGTGCCGCCAGGCGCGCCGGTTGTCGTGGCCGGTCCGACGTGCAGCCGATTCTCGACCGTGGGGTGCGACCAAGCCGCTGGGGTGCGCGCTGCTGTCGACTACCTCCTGGCGTTGGGGCACCAAACCGTCCACCTCGTCAGCGGGCCGACCTACTCCCGCCAGGCCGCGGTGCGTCGTCAAGCCTGGCAGGAGTGTTTGGAGACCAACGACTGTGATGTTCCCGACGTCGTCGTCGGAGACTGGACGGCTTCGTCGGGATGCGAGGCCGCTCGCCGCCTCAAGGCCGCCGGCGCGACCGCAGTGGTGGCCAGTAATGACGAGATGGCGGCAGGCCTCATCATCGGTCTGCTGGACATGGGGGTCCGGGTGCCTGAGGACGTGTCCGTGGTGGGATTCGATGACATCCTGGGCAATTTGGTGTGGCCGACGTTGACGACGGTGCGTCAGGATTTTGCCGCAATCGGTCAGCGTCTTGCCGAGGAACTCATGGCCCAATTGCAGGGGGCTCGTCATGAGTCCACCTCGGAGATGGTGTCGGCTCCGCTGGTCGTTCGAGGGAGTACTGCGGCCCCACACCACTGACGACGGCGGGCCTCACCCGCTCAGGTCACCCGCCTGCGGGGCTCTAGCCGGCTCACCCGCCTGCACGGGGGCAGCCAGCGAGGTGCAACCCAGGGAGATCCCTTCCCAAGCGCCGCTCGTCAGGGTTCCTGAGGGTTGTAGGCGCAGGCGTCAGTCACCGACTGCGAGACGTCGTGGCTGGTCGGCGAGGAACTTGGGGTGGCGCTGTGCGACGACTTCTTCGACGCGCTCCGGGTCGGTTTCGGCGTGGCCGTCTTGCTGGGCTTGGCTGCCGAGGCTCCCGTCACCGGCTTGTTCTTGTTCCTAGTCTCCGAGACGCCATGGATGGCGGCATCCACCTGCTTGCGGACGAGGTCGTAATCCGGATTGGCCGAGACGAACCCGTGCTTGCCATTGGTGAAGACGATGCGGTTGATGTTGGCGTCACGCATGTTGATGGCCAGGTCGACGAAGGCCGGCAGCATGCCCTGCGGGATGTCGGAGACGACCATCTGACCGGAGGCGTCAGCAATCGACTCGAAGCGCGTCAGGACGGTTTGCGGGCTGGCCTGGTCGAGAACAGCCTTCATGAGGCAGGACTGACGTCCCATGCGGTCGTAGTCGGTGCTCTCCGACCGTGACCGGGCGTACCACATGGCGTGGTAACCGTCGAGGTGCTGGTCAGGGCCAACTTTGAGGTAGCCGTCGGGCTTCTTGCCCTCGGTGTTGCCAGCGATGGGCAGACGCTCGTTGACGTTGACGGTCACGCCGCCAAGGGCGTCAATGAGCTTCTGAAGGCCGTCGATGTCGAGCATGACGAAGTAGTCGATCTTGAGGCCGAGAGCCTCACCGGTGGCCAGCTTGAGGGCGTCAGCTCCGGGGTAGTCGGTCTCGCCCATGCGATCGACGTGGTGGGCCGACACCGTCGACCAAATCTCGTTGGCCATGTAGTCGGGGTTGCTGCCGTCGCCGTCCTTCCCGACAAAACCATCAGGGAAGTCCTGGTGGAGTGGCGAATCAGCCGGGAAGGGCATCTTCGCGGTGTTGCGGGGGATCTGGAAGATGGAGGTGTCACCGTTGGAGGTGTTGATCGACGCCACCATGATCGTGTCGGTGTTCATGGAATTATCGGCGCTGTAGTTGCGCGCCTTGGTGTCGTCAGCTCCGACGAGCAGAACGTTGACCCGTGGTTTGGAGGCCCAAATGGCCTTGACGTCCTGGTTGTAGTCGATGGAGGGACGAGTGCCGGAGCGCTGGTCGGTGAAGATCCGACCGAGCATGTGTGCCTCGTCGTAGGCATAGCGCCCGGCGACGGCCAAGGGGGTCGCGATGATGGTACACAACGCGGTGACGAGGACGGTCGAGAGCCATCGCTGGCCCTGGGTGATACCGCGGGGGCGGAGGTCCAGGTGGGAGAAGGTGAGCAGAGCGACCAGGACGATGGCCAGGATCGGCAGGCCCCAGGTCAGCGCGGTCAGCAGCTTCGGACGTACGACGACGGTTGCTGCGACCGTCGGGTTGGTCAGGATGAAGAAGACGGCGATGGTTAGCGCGATGAGGAGGAAGCCGGTGACCGTCAGTCCCGCGACCCGGCGACGTGGGGTGCGACTGCGAGACAGGGTAAGGCCCGGAACGATCGCTCCGAGAACGGTCCATCCCAGACAGGTGCGGAAGGCGTGATTGAGTCTGGCCTCCTCGTTCCACCGCGACGGGGTGTGCCGACCTCTGCTTGCCGGTGATGACGACGCGGCACGACGGGCCGGGGTGGGACATGGTCGTGGCTCGCTGGGCGGCTGCGGGGCGGTGATGGGTGGCTCGGTGGCTGAGCGACGTGGACGGGGGGAGGACACGGGTCCTCGCGCTGCGGCCTCGAGGTCCGCGCGACGCAGGACATGGGTGTCCTCGTTGGCCTCCGGGTCGTCCATCCAGTCCGGTCTGGCGGCGTGACGTGGAGACGGCGAGTTGGCGCCGTGTGACTCGTCAGCCATGCTCGTGCCTTTCCGCAAATGTCGATGGGGCGGACCCCATCGTAACCGCTGGCACCAATGGGACGTGGGACCGGCTGGCCAAGGGTCTGCAAATCGCGACACGCGGGGAGACAGCCGCGAGCGGCTGTTCTTGTCTGAGCCGCCGTGGTGTTGACGCGGATGCGAAAGGGGGCCGGAATTGGAGGGATGGGGGTTGAGACGGTAGGCTGACACGGCACTTGGAGGTGTCGCCTAGTCAGGTCTATGGCGCCCGCCTGCTAAGCGGGTTTGGGAGGTAATCCCATCGCGGGTTCAAATCCCGCCACCTCCGCGGATGCCCGGTGACTCCTTTTTGGAGGGTGCCGGGCGCGGTGCTTTCCTGGAGTGCTACCGCCAGGTGTCCATTGGGGCGCCAGACGGCGGCTCGGGTGCCGATGGCTCTCAGATCCGCTGCTCAAGCGGGTTGGACGGGGTTGGAGGTCCTCAAGTTTGCATTGCAGGATCGAGCGTTGTAACGTTTAGCAACGCGCGCAGCGCTAAGCGCCCGTGGCTCAACGGATAGAGCATCTGACTACGGATCAGAAGGTTGGGGGTTCGAATCCCTCCGGGCGCGCAAGATCGAAACCCTGCCCTCGTGGCGGGGTTTCGTGGTTCTTGGAGGAGTGTGGCAAAGACGCAGGATCAATGCTCTACGGACGTCCGTTGGCACGACGTGTGCACCATGTTCCCTGGTTGGGAACTCAGCTCAACGCCATGTTCTTCCCGGCGATGAACCACACGATCGGCCCGATGATCGGGAAGCAGAAGCACACCACGATCCAGATCAGCTTCCCGGCTCCCGTCAGCATGTCCGAGCTGAGGATTGACAGCAGGGCGAGGATGAACAGTGCGAGTGGGACAGCGACAGCCAGGATGCACAGAATGGTGAACACGATACCGGTCATGACCATGCCATCCAGCGTACTGGCGCAGGCACGCCGGTCAATGCCCGTGGCATCATGACCTCATGACCACCGTGTGGGCCCACCGCGGCTCCAGCATGCAGTTCCCGGAAAACACCCTTCCCGCCTTTCAGAACGCCATCGACCTCGACGCCGACGGCATTGAACTCGACGTCCAACTCACCAGCGACGGCCACGTCGTCGTCTGTCATGACGAAACCGTCGATCGCACCACCGACGGACACGGCCCAATCGTCTCCATGGCCCTTGACCAGGTCCGTTCCCTCAACGCGGCCGCCCACACCGACCATCCACGCGCCCAGGTCCCCCTCCTCGACGAGGTCCTTGACCTGCTCGCCCACACCACCCTCGGCCTCAACATCGAGCTCAAGAACAGCGTCGAGCGCTACCCGAGCCTCATCGAGGCCGTCGCCCGTGCCATCGACGCCCACCACATGGCCGACCGCATCGTCATCTCCTCGTTCAACCACCGCTGCATGGCCGAAGTCGCCGAGCGCACCCACAACCGGGTCGAACGCGCCATCCTCTACGCCGACGACATCGTCGATCCCTGGGACTACGCCCGCCACCTCGACGTCCAGGCCGTCCATCCAGGAGCCCATCTCCTCGCCGACCGCGATGACGTCCCGACGTTCCACGACGCCGGCCTCACGGTGCGCACCTGGACTCTGGACACTCCCGACCACCTGCGTGCTGCCCGGGCCCTCGACGTCGACGCCGTCATCACCAATGACCCGGCAACAGCCCAGCGGGTCCTGGCGGAGGACTGACTTCAACACCAACGCGCCAGAACCGGGGACTCCTCCGACACGTCACGATCCGCACACGGTTCGCAACAGCTCTGACACACGACGGTGACAGAAAATCCGTAGTCTTTCCGTCATGACACGGATCCTGGTCATCGTCCACGAGTCCTCCTGCAACCCCGGCAGGCTCGGACAGCTCTGGCGCGACGCCGGCGCAGACGTCGTCGAGGTCAATGCCTGGGACCACCCGGTGCCACCCACCGTTGACGCCAACGCCCTCGTGGTGCTGGGCGGATCCATGGGCTGCCAGGATGACGTCCAGGCTCCCTGGCTCGCGCCCACCCGAGAACTCATCGTGCGCACCGTCCACGCGGGCATCCCCTTCTTGGGTGTCTGCCTGGGCCACCAGCTCGCCACCGTCGCCCTGGGAGGCCGGGTGTGCACCTCAGACCATCTCTGCCTCGGACCGACTGAGGTGCACCTCACCCCGGACGGGGAGAAGGACCCGTTGCTGTCGGTCTACTCCGGCCACCGTGGCATCCACTTCAACAATGACGTCGCCGTCGTCCTGCCCGAGGACGCCGTGCTGCTTGCCCGCGATCCTTCCGGACAGGTCGAGGCGGTCCGATTCGCCGAACGCGTCTGGGGAGTCCAGTTCCACCCGGAATGCACCCCGGAGATTTTCGACGGCTGGACCATCGGCCACACCGAGAAGGAGTGGAAACAGCGTCTCCCCTGGTCAGAGGCCATCGCAGCTGCCGAGGCGGTGCGTCGCGACGAGGACGTTGTCACCGCCGAGAAGGCCTTCGCGGCGCGGTTCCTGGAACTCATCGCCCCCACGACGGTGTGATTCCCGAGGCCCTCGAGCCCCGGGAATCACACCGTCGTCAGCGCCGCCGGATCGTCACAGATCGACGGCCTCACCCATGACCACTGCACGGGTGCGCGGAATGCGGAACACTCGCGTCCGGTCGGCCTGGTTGCGTGCTAGACCCACGTAGAGCACCTTGCGCCAGGCGGTCATCTTCGCCCCCTGCTTCGGCTCGGAGCGCTTCACGTCGACCAGCGACAGATAATAGATCGCGTCGTCAAGGTGCTCCTTGAGCACCGGGTACTTGTCTGCCGCCAGGGCCAGTGCTTTCGGGACGTCCTGGGAGTCGGCGAATCCGACGTGACAGGCGATGTAGACGATGCCGTCGGTCGGCCTGCCGAGATCGACCTTCTCGATGCGATTGACGTGACGCACGTGTGGGACGTTCTCCACCACCATCGAGATGATGACATTGTGCTCGTGGAGCACATGATTGAACTTGAGGTTGTTCAGCATGGCCAACGGGGTCGTCGCTCGTCCCGGATGCGGGTAGATCGCCAGTCCGGGCACGCGGGTCGGCTCCGTCTCATGGACCCAGTCGAGGAAGTCGTCCAGCGGACCCTCGTCGTTCTGCCGCTGTTTGGCGATGTAGGCGGTACCGCGTCGCCAGGTCGTCATGATGGCGATGATGATGGCCGCGAAGAGTAGCGGAATCCAGCCGCCGGACGCGATCTTCAGCAGGTTGGCGGCGAAGATCGACAGCTCGACGCCACCGACGATGACACCGAAGAGGATGAGAGCCCACATGGGCCAGTGCCACGCCCGGTGGGCCAGCACCAGGAACAGGCTCGTCGTCAGCAAGAAGGTGCCGGTGACGGCCAGGCCATAGGCGGTGGCCAGCTTCGTCGAGGTCTGGAAGATGAGGATGAGCGCCAGCACGCCGACGAAGAGGATCCAGTTGATCTCCGGGATGTAGATCTGGCCGCCCTCGGACTTCGAGGTGTGACGCACGCTCAGACGTGGCAACAGTCCCAGACGGGTCGCCTCTGAGCTCATCGAGAAGGCGCCGGAGATGACGGCCTGGGAGGCGATGACGGTGGCCATCGTGGCAATGACGACGAGCGGGATCGTCGCCCAGCCGGGTGCCAGCCGGAAGAAGGGATTGTCGATCCAGTCGGGATGCTCGAGGATCATCGCTCCCTGCCCCAGGTAGTTGATGAGCAGACACGGCAGCACGACGGCGAACCAAGTCAGTCGGATCGACGGGGCGCCGACGTGACCCATGTCGGCGTAGAGGGCCTCGGCACCCGTGATCGTCAGGACGACAGCGCCCATCGCGATGAAGGCCATTCCGGGTCGCTCGACGGCGAAGAGGATCGCCCAATGCGGGGACAGGGCCGTGATGATGAAGGGCTTGCTGATGATCCACGGGATGCCCAGGGCCGCCAGGGTGAGGAACCAGATACCCATCACCGGCCCGAAGGCCTTGCCGATGACTGCCGTCCCTCGTCTCTGCACGATGAACAGGATCGTCAGGATGACGACCGAGGCGGGCAGAACGATCATCTCGGCGCCCGGATTGGCCACCGTGATGCCTTCCACCGAGCTCATCACCGAGATCGCTGGGGTGATGAGGGAATCTCCGTAGAACAGGCCGGCGCCGATGATGCCGAGCAACATTGCCGTCATGCCAGTGCCCTTGCGGCTGGCCATGAGACGACGCACCAAGGCCATCAGCGCGAGGATACCGCCCTCACCGTCGTTGTCAGCACGCATCACGAAGATGACGTACTTGACGCACACCACCAGCAGGATCGACCAGAAGATCATCGAGATGATCCCCATGACGTCACCGTGGGTGGGTCGAACGGCATGGTTCTCCATCGAGAACATCGTTTGAAGGGAGTAGAGCACCGAGGTTCCGATGTCACCAAAGACGATTCCCAACGCAGCCAGGGCCAGCCCCGGCTTCATGGCTCGGATCGGTTCAGGATCAGTGATCGGCTGGGTGGCCTTGGCCACCGCGTGCCGTCCATGTCTGCGACTCACTCCAGAAAGTATGGACCTCATGGTCTCAACTGCAAGTCGAACAGAGAAGGAAGTTCGGATGTGAGAGGAGCGGGGGAAATCGTCCTGACTTCCCCCGCTCCGGTGGCGCTGTTCTCGTCACACGTGTCGGTACGTCGGCGACCTCAGGCGCGCGACAAGATGACCGCACTGTAAGGCGGCAGAACAAGGGTCGCGGAGGCCGGGTGGCCGTCGTAATCATCCTCGGCTGCGACAAACCACTCGGGAACGTCGACCCCGGCGAAGGCATCCGAGTACACCTTCGCATCGGAATTGAACCTGGTCACCCAGCGGCCGGCGGCCGGCATCCCGATGGTGTACTCACCCCAGGCCTTGGAATCGAGGTTCACCGCCACCACGACGTCGTCGTGCGGGCCACCGTCAGCCCAGCGATGGAAGGCGTAGACGTGGTTGTCCGGGTGCAGGTGCAAGGTTTCGACGTGTTGGCCGGTGAGGCCCTGGGTGTGGCCCTCCTCGTTGAGACGCAGACTGACGAGATCGCGGTACATCCGGAAGATGCCCTTGAACTGAGCGCCCTGATCCCAATGCAGCGGGACGGTGTCGCGGAACCATTCGCCCTCCAGAAGCTCCTGGCCCTGGAAGATCATCGGCAGACCCGGCGAGGTGAGTACCAGGGCCGCTCCCAGGGTGGAGCGCTTCTGGGCGTAGTAGCCGGTCGGATCGTCGTCGTCGACCTCCTGGGGGACGCGGGCCGAACCGTTGGCGACCTCGTCGTGGGACTCGGTGTAGATGACGCGGGAGAAGGCGTCACCGTAGGAGAACTCGACGGCATCGCGCACGGCGTCCATGTCGCGGGCCTCGTCGGAGGCGGCGACGACGGCAGCGCGGATCGGGTGGACGAAATGGTTGTCCCACTGGGCGTGGAAGGCGGCACCGTCGTCCTCGGTCGAGACGACCTTGGGCTCACCGTGCAGGTCCTCGGCGATGGTGATGGCGCGCGGGAACTTCTCGCGGATCTCGGTGTTGATCCAGTGGGTGAGGCTCCAGCCGTCGGGGATGTTCATCTCACCGGCATCGACGCTGCGCATGTACGGGGTCATGTCGTAGCGCAGGCCGTCGGCGTGGAACTCCTCCAGCCACATCATGGCGTTGTCGCGAATGAACTCGCGGACCTCGCCGCGGCCGTAATCGGGGCGGGTGTCGCCCCACGGCGTCGAGGACTTCCAGTCGTTGTAGAAGTAGATGCCGCCCTTGTCGTTCTCACTCCAGCCGTCGAACTGCCACAGGTCGAGGTCCGAGGGGCCGAAGTGGTTGTAGACGACGTCGATGATGACCGCCAGGCCGTGCTTGTGGCAGGTTTTGACGAGGTCGCGCAACTTCTCCGGGCCGCCATAGGCGCTCTCGACGGCGAAGATGTGGGCCGGGTTATAACCCCACGAATAATCCCCGGCGAACTCCATGAGAGGCATCAGCTCGACGGCGTTGACGCCCAGGTGGACGAGGTGGTCGATCTTGTCCTCGACGTCGCCCAGGTCGGCGGGCTTGTCGTCGTCAGGGTCCTTGTCGAAGAAGGTTCCGACGTGCATCTCGTAGATGACGAGCTCGTTCAAGGTCGGGGGAGTGAAGTCGTCACCCTCCCAGTCATAGGCGTCGGGATCGGTGATGATGCCGTTGCCGACCGAGCTCGTCACGTGGCGGGCGTAAGGGTCGATGCGGGAGATCACCTGGTCGCCGTTGATGATGACGAAACGGTACTCGTCGCCCACCGTGGCACCGGCGGCCTGGCCGTACCAGTAGCCGTTGTTCTCGCTGACGAGCTGGAACTTGGTCGAGCGAACCTTATCGGCGTCGTCCTTGTCTCCCCTGGGCTGGGCTGCCCAGTCGTCGAAGGTTCCGGTGACGGCGACGGCCTCGGCGTGCGGGGCCCACACTCGGAACGCGGCACCACCGTCGATGACCGAGGCGCCCATGCCCTTGGCGCGGTCGGCGTAATCGGTGGGGATCGGATCGTTGGCATTCGGGCGGGATTCGCCGGTCGCTTCCTTCGTATCGTCGGTCATCGTTCTCCTCGTCGTCGAAACAACCACGGTCAACGGTATCCGTCCGCGGTGTGAGAGACAGTCCCGGCGTGTGATCGACGGTGACTACGGTGGGTCGCATGTACGACTCCGTTGAACACCTGCCCGCTGCCGATCACCCCGAGCTGCTGGCCGCGACGGTCGCCGGTCGAGCCGCCGAGTTGTCGTCGGCAGTCGTCTTCAGCATTGACCCCGAGATCGCCGACACCGACGCCTTGTGTGAGGCCTTCGGTGAGGGTCCCGAAACGTGTGGCAACTGCGTCATCGTCAAGGGCAAACGCGGTGACGTCGAGAAGTACGTCGCCTGTCTGGCCCTCGCAACGACGAGGGTTGACGTCAACAAGGTGGTGCGCAAGAAGCTCGACGCCCGCAAGGCGTCCTTCGCGCCCATAGACGAGGCCGTCAGCATGTCCGGAATGGAATACGGCGGGATCACCCCAGTGGGCCTGCCCGCTGAGTGGCCGATCTGGATTGACCCGCGCGTCGCCGAGGCCCAGGCCGTGTGCATCGGATCGGGATTGCGCAGCTCAAAGCTCATCGTCAGTGGTGCTGACCTGGTGTCCCTGCCAGGAGCTGAGGTCGTCGAGGGACTGGCGAACTGAGTTCGCTCCCTGCCTCGTGAGACTGCGGCCCAGGAAGTCCGAACGGGGCGCCTGGGTCAGAACTCCTCGAGGGTTGCTGTCGCGGTGACCGTACCGTCGGGGCGACGGACTTGTGCCTCGCCGTCCTCGATGCCGACCGTCAGTCGGGTCGGGGCGGTCACGGAGGCGCGGAAGCGGTAGGAGAACTCCTTCCCGACGTAGGTCTCGCCTGGGAAGGCTTGCGCCATGAGGAGGGCCTGCAGCGGTCCGTGGACGACCAGTCCATCGTGACCGTTGTGACGGCAGAAGTCGCGGTCCCAGTGAATGCGGTAGGGGTTGGCCGTCAGGGCCGAGAAGGTCACCAACAGAGGCTCGGTGGCCAGGAACCCGTCGCCGTCGGTCTGCCCGGCACCCGCGGGTGAGGGATCGGAGGACTGGGTTGGCAGGAAGACGTATTCCTGCTCGTCGACCAGGCAGTCCTGGCCGTCCTGTGCCCAGGTGGATCTCATCGTCACGAAGTGAAGAGGGCCGCGACGCCCCTGCTTGTCGGTGACCGAGGCGACCTCAGTGGTGCGAGTGGTCTCGCGGTTGAGGGCCAACGGGGTCGTGGTGCGCACCCGACCGCCGGCGAACATCCTCGTCATACCCGGTTTCGGGGTGATCGGGGAGCCGATGGTGTACCCGTCCTCGTCGAGGCTGGCGGGGTCGACCGGGTCAAGGAGGAGGACCCAGTGCCAACACGGCGGGACGCCCCTGCTGGGTTCGGGGGAACCCAGCAGGGTCGCCAGACCGCGCAGGTCTTCGGGGCGCAGTTGCGTCATTCGGCCAGGCCGTACAGACGGTCGCCGGCGTCACCGAGGCCGGGGACGATGTATCCGTGCTCGTCGAGGTGGTCGTCGACGCCGGCCACGACGAGGTGGCAGGGGACTTCGAGATCGCTGACGAGCTTGCGGAAGTTCTCGATGCCCTCTGGAGCGGCCAGGATGCACAGACAGGTGATGTGGTCGGCGCCGCGGCGAACCAAGAACTCGACGGTGCCGCCCAGGGAACCGCCGGTGGCCAGCATCGGGTCGAGGACGTAGCACTGACGGCCGGAGAGGTCCTTGGGAAGACGCTCGGCGTAGGTCATCGGCTGGAGGGTCTCCTCGTCACGGGCCATGCCGACGAAGCCGACCTCGGCCGACGGGACGAGGCGCATCATGCCCTCGAGCATCCCCAGGCCAGCGCGCAGGATCGGGACGACGAGCGGCTTGGGGCGGGCCAGGGCGACACCCTCGGTGGTGGTGAGCGGGGTGGTGACGGTGGTCGGCTCGATGCGCACCTCGCGGGTGCCCTCGTAAGCCATGAGGGTGACGAGCTCCTCGACGAGCTGACGGAACACTGGGCTGGGGGTGTCCACTGAGCGCAGCAGGGTCAGCTTGTGGGAGACGAGGGGATGATCCATGACATTGAGTTCCACGAAACCAACCTTCGCACATGACGAGTAACTGGCGGCACTCGGCCACCAGATTCGGGGGCCGAGGAGTGAATGGGTGGGGGATGTGCGGCGCCGGTGTACGGAAGTAGCTGCTGTCGGGGAGCCTGTCGGTAGGGGTGGTGACGTTGCCATGGCCTGATTCGGCCAATACTCGGCGAATTTCGCCGATAACGGCAGGTACAGCACCGTCCACACTGCCTCGACTCCTCCTTCCGTCGAGAAGTTCGCGCTCAAATCGGCCCTGCGACTGTTTCCGCGGCCAGATGTCTGCAACGATGGAGACGTTCGCCCCCAAGGAGGTCGTCATGTCCCGGTTCAGCGATGACGAGTTTGTTCCCGACGATGACGTCGATGACTACGACAATCTCGATGAGTACGACGAGTTGCCCGATGACGAGGACGACTACGACGACGATGATGACGATGACTATGACGACGATGATCTCGAGGACGCCGGCGAGGACGAGATCGACTTCGTCGTAGCTCTCTACAACGATGATGGCGAGCGGACCGCGGTCCCCATGGAGCCGATGCTCGCCAACGATCTCGACGAGCTCATCACCCAGCTGCGCCGTCTCCCTGGCGACGCAGGAGCCGTCGGCATGGTCTCGATCGACCACCAGTTCTATGTCATCGTCCGGGTTCGCGGTCGCAACGTGCAGGTCTTCCTGTCCGACTCCACCCAGGCCAATGACTGGCCGATCGCTCGCGACGTCGCTGACTTCCTGGGCGAGGACATTCCTGACCCCGACGACGACCCCGAGACGATGGGCGATGGCGACATGCTTGCCGACGCCGGAGTGGGTGAGTTCGACATGGAGGCCTTCGCCGAGGCCGACGAGGACTCCGACGAGATCCTGGCCGACATCGCCGCCCGGGTTCACTTCGGACCGCAGTTCGAGCGGGCCGCCAACACCTCGGTGCGCTGATCCGTGGCTGGCCCGATGCCGGGTTGGCGTCAGGCCATGGCCCAGGCTCTCGTCGTGGCACGTCGTGCTGCGCAGTGGGGTGACGTCCCCATTGGTGCGGTGATTCTCGGCCCTGACGGCGAGGTCCTCTCCGAGGCGGGCAATGAGCGCGAGCTCACCGGTGACCCGACCGCTCACGCCGAGGTGCTCGTCATCCGCCGTGCTGCGGAGGTCAGGGACGGGTGGCGTCTGGATGACTGCACCCTCGTCGTCACCGTGGAACCGTGCACCATGTGCGCCGGGACGATCGTCGCCGCGCGGATCCCGAAGGTGGTGTTCGGAGCCTTCGATCCCAAGGCCGGAGCCGTCAGTTCCCTCTTCGACGTCATGCGCGATCCGAGGCTTCCGCACCGTCCCGAAGTGGTCTCCGGTGTCATGGCCGACGAGTCGTCCGCCCTGCTGCGCGAATTCTTCGGCGGTCATCGGGCCTGTACCGTGGATGGGTGACCAACACCCCAACGGAATCGACGCCGTCGGAATCCGGGGAGCAGACGCCTTCCGGAAATACCGCGGCGACCGAGGAGAATCGAGTGCGCTTCCCACGCGCTCACGCCTACATCCAGCGCCATGAGTTTCTCGCCTCGGTGACGAAGGTCATGAGTGGGACTGGCCTGGCTCAGTTGATTGCTGCCCTGGCCACCCTCTACGTCACCCACCACATTGACCCGTCTGACTGGGGTATTTATGGCGCCATCATGGCCGTCTCCCAGTTCGTCATCCCTGCCGCAGCCTTGCGCTACGAAATGGCCATCGTGCTGCCGCGGGACAACTCCGAGGCCAAACGGGTGCTCCGGTTGGCGACGCGGATCAACGCAGTCGTCTCGACGTTGGCGATGCTGTCGATGATTCCCCTGGGCGGATTCCTCAGTGGGCTGCTCGGCAAGCCGCAGGCCCGGTGGTGGTTGTTGGCGGTCGGCCCGATCGTCTTCGCCTACACCCAGGTCAACGTCGTCAATTACTGGGCGAACCGACGCAAACAGTTCGGCATCATCGGCACCAACGCGCTGTGGTGCCAGTCGACGACGGCGGTCGGACGTATCACCTCGTGTGCCATCAATGCCGCCGCCTTCGGTCAGGTCGTCGCGACCTTCCTGGGCAAGTGCTTGGCGCTCAACAACTTTCGACGCCGTTTGGGTCCTGACCTGCGCGCCATCGAGGAATCCGACATGCCGATGCGTGCGGTGATGCGCAAGTATCGGCAGCTCCCTCTGCTGACGGCTCCGAACGCCATTGTCGACGCCATCCGGCAGCAGGGCGTCAACATGATCATCATGGTGAAGTTCTCGACGGCTGGCTACGGTCGATTCAACATCGCCTGGACGTTGATGCAGATGCCGGCGTCGGTCATCAACCAAGCACTGTCCCAGGTGTTCTTCCAGAAGCTGTCGGTCTCCGACGCCGGGAAGTTCTACCAGACCGTCAAGAAGTCGGTGGTGAGGTCGTTCCTCATCGGCATTGTGCCTTTCGGGTTGCTGTATGTGCTCATCCCGCCGGTGTTGCCGTGGCTGTTGGGCGCGAAGTTCCAGCAGTCGGCTGACATTGCGGTGGCTCTGGTGCCGTGGCTGTACGTCAACTTCGTCACGTCGCCGATCTCGAACATGTTCATCGTGACCCGCAACAACGGGATCGCCTTGGTCTTCGCGATCATCTACGCGGTCGTGCCGCTGACTTACCTGAACCTCAGCGACCTCTCGATGGTCGGGACGATCTACCAAATGTCCTTCATCATGGCTGGGTTGTTGGTGTTCTACATCGGGCTGGCACTCGTGGTCGCCAAGAGATTCGACAAGAAGAACACGAAGGTGGACCCGGCGGTCGAGACGGCCGAGGAGGCTGAGGTCAGCAGTGAGGACGAGGACAGCCGCCCCTGACACACTCTGACACCTGATCGTCGTGTCCCTGACACCCGAATTTTGGCCAGAGGTGATGGATTCGCTACCGTTGTTCATGGTGACGTGTCTGAGCGGCCGAAAGTGCCCGCCTCGAAAGCGGGTGTAGCGAGAGCTACCGAGGGTTCAAATCCCTCCGTCACCGCCGAGAAGGTCCCGGGAGCTGAGAGGTTCCCGGGACCTTGTGTTTAGCGGGTTGGGGCATAGTCCGAAAGAGAGACCGCCCCGGTCGGCTTCGGGAGCAACCCACCACCGGAGCAGTACCCTCCGGAGTTCACGACCTTCAACGGACCCTTCTGATGTCCGCTTCTCGCGAGACGGCGTTCCCCATGGTGTCCAGATCCATGACGGACGTCGTCCTGCTGGAATAATGACCTCGTGCAACCCTCTGACCTCGCCCTGTTCATCGGCGCCGTCGTCGTGTTGATGGCCGCCTTCGCGGCCCGGATCGGCACTCGTCTGGGACTGCCTGCTCTGTTGCTGTTCCTCTTGGTCGGTATGTTGCTCGGCCCCATCGGTTTCGGCATTGACTTCAACGACCTAGGTGCCGCACACGCCATCGGTTTCGCTGCCCTCGTGCTCATCCTTGCCGATGGCGGATTATCGACCAACTGGAAAGACATCCGACCGGCCCTGGGCTCAGCGGCCTTGCTGGCGACCGCCGGGATAGGCGTCTCCTTCGGCGTCATGGCTCTGCTGGGCCACTACGCGCTCGGCCTGCACTGGAGCGTTGCAGCCCTTCTCGGCGCGGCCACCGCCCCGACTGACTCTGCTGCCGTGTTCTCTGTGCTTCGAGGGGTCTCCCTGCCCAATCGTCTCAGATCCGTGCTCGAGGCTGAGTCGGGCCTCAACGACGCCCCGACCGTCCTCGTCGTCATCGCACTGACCGGGGTCGCAACCGGGGAGTCGACGATCGGCGTACTCCCTCTTCTTGGATCCATTGCCCTTGAGCTCATCGGTGGTATCTGCGTCGGTCTGGGCGTCGGGTGGGTGGCCGTCAGGATCGGGCGACGCATCAACCTGCCATCCGGAAACCTCTACGCCATCGCTGCGATGGCATGGGCCGTGACCGCCTACGGTGTCGGTGTGTGGATCGGCGTGTCCGGATTCGCCGCGGTCTACGTCGCCTCCGTCATGATTGGCAATGGCGACCTGCCCTATCAGCACACCACCCGATCCTTCTCCGAGGGCATCGGCTGGATCTGTCAGATCGGCTTGTTCGTCATGCTCGGTCTGCTGGCCAATCCCGACCGTCTCACCTGGGCCTCCGTTGGCTCCGGTGTTGCTGCCGGCCTGCTGTTGACCTTTGTCGCGCGCCCCTTGGCAGTCCTTGCCTGTACGACATGGTTCGGGTTCCGCCGCAACGAGCGGTTCTTCCTGTCCTGGGCCGGCCTGCGCGGGGCTGTGCCGATCATTTTGGCGACGATCCCGATGGCGTCCCACATGGAGCGCGCCGACAAGTTCTTCGACGTCATCCTGGTGCTCGTCGTCGTCTTCACCTGTATCCAGGGCCCGACCTTGCCGGGCGCGGCGAAGCTCCTCGGCGTCGTCGATCCGCAGATGGCCAAGGACGTGACGATCGAGGTTGCGCCCCTTGACGAGATCGCTGCCGACCTCCTGCAGGCTGACGTTCCCGAGGGGTCGAGGCTGTCCGGGGTGACGGTCCGCGAGCTGCGGCTGCCGCGTAACTGCGTCGTCTCGCTCATCATCCGTGGCGACCGGTCCTTTGCTCCGCGCGCGGAGACCAAGCTGGAGCAAGGTGACGAGCTGCTCATCGTCGTCCCCCAGGGGCAACGGCGGTACGTTGTCGAGAGGCTGACCGAGATAGGCCGGGGAGGCCGGTTGGCGCGCTGGCACGGGCTGCGCGTCCAGGCCGAGTGACCACACTGACGAAGTCGCTGAGCAAGCTGACCAAAACCGACTGGGCAGGCCAACCAACCCGGCTGACTAAGAAGACGAATGGGAAGGCCACGGACCCAGATGGATCCGTGGCCTTAACGGGGCTGGTTGATGGTCAGGGCTGCTTTTCCCCTGGCGTCGCCAGCATCGATGGGGTCGGTGACGGTGACGGCAGACACACGGGCTCACCAACCTTCACGAACTTCGGTGCATCCGTCTTGAAGTTCGGGTCGCGATCGCCGAGCACTACTTCAACCTCATGATCGACGCGCTTGGGATCCGACTTCAACACTGCTGCCGGGAAGTAGCCGGCAACCAGCTTCACCTCAGGATCCTTGGCGTTGTGGCCGATGACCGTCACCTCCTTGACCATGGGCTCACGGTTGGCCACCGAATCAATGACGAACCCGACGTTGGCAAGCTGCTTCGACACGCTACCCGCCAGGCCACGGGTGTGACCGGAGTTGTACACCGAAACCGTGACGTCCTTCGTTGTCAGCTTGCCCTTGACGTCCTGATTGACGCAAGGGGTGATCGGTGGCGGGGGGACGGGGGCACTGACGGCCTTCCATCCGGCGCGGATGGCCACCGCGATGAGGATGACGAGGGCCAGCAGGGTGATCGGGGTACCTGCCATCCTCAGATAGTGGCGACGTTCATCAGGAGTCATGACGGGGCATCAGTCCAGTTCGAGGACACGGGCATGGAGGGTCTGACGCTGCTGAAGGGCAGCACGAAGCGCGCGGTGCAGGCCGTCCTCAAGGTAGAGGTCGCCATGCCAGGCCACGACGTGGGCGAAGAGGTCCCCGTAGAAGGTGGAGTCGTCCTCGAGAAGGTTCGCCAGGTCAAGGTTGCTCTTCGTCGTGACGAGCTGGTCCAGGCGCACCTGCACGGGTGCCAGCTGGGACCACTGCTTCTGCGTGTACCCGTGGCCAGGGTATGGGCGGGAGTCACCGACACGTTTGAAGATCACATGACGATCCTACAAGCTTCTCGACGGCAATCCCGGCAGACGTGCCCGGTGGTATGTGACAAGCTGAGACGAAAGGGCATGTGGTTGCATGTCACCGACCTGCAGCCACATATCCGGTGAACGGGCGTTGCACCGGGGCAACGCCCCGGTCGAGGACTATGGAAGGACGGCAATGACTGGTTTCGACTTCGACAGCCCCACTGTCGAGTGGTTGCGTTCACGCGGAACGGCCAGGTGGGAAGACGTCGCCGAGGAGGTCATCCCGCTGTGGGTGGCCGAGATGGACTTCCGGGTTGCCCCGCCCATCCAGCAGGCCATCGAGGACATGGTTGCGAAGCACGCCTACGGATATCCGCGCGACAACGGACTGCGGCACTCATGGGCGGCATGGGCGAAGAAGGTCCAGGGCCTGACGGTCGATCCGCTCAAGGTGCGTTATCTGCGCAATGTCCTGTCCGGAGTCCAGCTGGCCATCCGCACCTATAGCGCTCCCGGAAGCCCCGTGATCGTCCCTTCCCCGGCATACATGCCGTTCTGGAAGGTGCCGGGACTGGAAGGACGCGAGATCATCTCGGTGCCGATGGTCGACTCCGACCTGGGCTGGACCCTCGACCTTGACGGCATCGACGCGGCCTTCACCAAGGGTGCCGGGTCGATCATCCTCTGTCAGCCCTACAACCCGCTGGGTCGCGTCTTCACTGCGGACGAGCTGCGCGGACTGGCCGAGGTCGTCGAGCGTCACCACGGGTTCGTCATCTCCGACGAGATCCATGGACCTCTCGTCCCGGTCTGCGAGAAGCGCAAGGCCTCGGTGCCCTACGCCAGCATCAGCGAGCAAGCGGCCGCTCACTCGGTGCTGGTGTCCTCGGCGTCGAAGTCGTTTAACATCCCCGGGCTCATGACGGCCTTCATCTCCCTCTTCACCGATGAGCAGGCCAAGCTGTGGGATCAGAAGGTCCATCCGCTCGACGCCGAAGGGGCCACCACGATCGGCATGGCTGCCAACAAGGCCGCCTTCGACTCCGGTCAGGAATGGTTGGATGCCGCCAACTGCTACATCCATGACAACGCGGTGTGGCTGTCGGAAACCTTGGCCGATCAACTGCCGGGAGTGTCCTACCGGATTCCTGAAGGCACCTACCTGGGCTGGCTCGACTTCTCCGCCTACGAGCTTCCGGCCTCGCCAGGGGAGTGGCTGCTGCGTCACGCCCGTATCCGTCTCAATGACGGTCCCACCTTCGGGCCCGGGGGTGAGGGGCACGCACGTATCAATTTCGCCACCCCACGCTATCTGCTCGAGGAGGCCGTCGACCGGATGGTCAGCGCGATCAACGACCGTTGACTCTCGGACTGCTGATCGTCAGACCATTGGCTTGACGAGCTCTGATCCTCAGGCCAAGGCATGTCGACCCGATCCGGGCAGGTGCTCAGTTCGAGACGCGCCCGGATGCATTGCGCCAGTTGGCGCCTGCACTGTGAAAAGCTGAAGCGAAGAGTGCGTGTATGCGCGTACGTTCCAGCCCCCTAGCGAGAGGTCGATACATGGACATCAGCGCCATGGATCCCAAGGACATCCCCGGACTGTTCGACGCCGAGGTCGTCGGACCGGATGGTGAGAAGGTCGGGACGATCCAGCAGATCTTTGCCGACGAGGTCACCGGTGCCGTGACTTTCGTGACCGTGCTTTCGGAGGGCCACGAACACTTCATTCCGGTACGCGGCGCCGATTACTCCACGAGCCACGTCAGTGTGCCGTTCAACCGCGACATCATCGAGACCGCCCCTGAGGCGTCCGAGGAGGACGATCTCTCGCGTGACCGTGAGGCCGAGGTCTACGGCCACTACGGCATGGAGCCCGCTCGTCGTTCCGGACTGGAGATCGATGATGACGACATCATCATCGCCCAGCCAGGACGCGGTGCCGACAGCGATCCTGACATCGTCGACGCCGCAGAGGTTGACGACGACTCCCCCGAGGAGGTCGGCGAGACCCAGCCCGTCGACGATGACGAGGTCGGCCAGGACACCACCGTCACTCCGGTCATCGTTCCGGCGGCTCCCCGTGACGAGGACAACGTGGGCTCCCCGGTTGCTGAGGATGGCGAGGAGGACGACGAGAACCGTCCTGAGGCGCTCAGCGATGATCACTCCGAGGAACACTCTGATGATGAGGTTCTCCCGGTCGCCGAGCCCGTGCCCGCCATGGGTCTGCCGGCTGGTGCCAAGCTGCGCCGCTACGTCGTCACTGATCTGGTGACCGTGCAGATCCCGGTGCGCCGCGAGGTGGTGTGCTGGGAGGATGCCGAGGGCAATGTCCACGAGCTCGACAAGGTCGAGGCACCGGAGGAGGCCAAGAAGGCCGGAGTTCCCGGACAGGCCACCTGGTGGTTCAACGACGGCCCGGAGGCTCCTGCCGGTTGATTCCTGGGCCAGAGATCTTTGGCCTGGCCTGAGAAGTCTTGAACATGACGTCAGCCCCCGATCCGCAGTGGATCGGGGGCTGACGCTGTCATGATCGATGTCTGGTGAGCTCAGGAGACCTTCTCGTAGGTGACGTCGGCAACGCCAGCGCTGGGCGACGAGATCTGGTTGAAGGCGGCCGGAGTCAGGTCGAGGCAGCGACCGGAGACGTAGGGTCCACGGTCATTGATGCGCACGACGGTAGAGCGTCCGTTGGCCCTGTTGGTCACCTTGAGGCGGGTGCCGAAGGAGTAGGTCTTGGAGGCAGCCGTCATGGCCGAGGAGCTGAAGGGCTCACCGGAGGCGGTCTGCGAATCGGTGTAGAAGGAGGCCCCGCAGCTTCCGGCGACGCCACTGGTGGAGACGTCGGCGGCGCTACGGTCCGAGCGCTCGGAGGAACGGGAGGTGCGCGAGGACTCCTCGGAGTGACGCTGCGTCGGCTCCGGAGCGGCGGCCTTCTTCTGAGCTGCCTTCTCGGTCTCGGCAGCCTTCTCGGCCTCGGCGGCGCGCTTGTAGCTGGCCTTCGAGCGCAGCAGGCTCATGGTGACGGCGTCGGTGACGCCGGTCTGCTTGAGAGCATTGGCCTTCTGGAACACCTTGACGGCGTTGGTGGTGGATGGGCCGTAAGGCAGTCCGACCCACTTGCCCGGGAAGTAGCTGAGGGTCGAAAGGTCGCGCTGAACAGCCTTGGTGCGGGCATTGTGGTCGCCTCGCTGGGCGAAGATGCCGACCGGGCGGGTGACCTTGTTGATGTAGCGGGTGGCGACCCAGGAGGTCTTGCCGCGGTAGTTGACGGGGGTCCAGCCCTGGACGTCCTTGCCAACGATGAGGAGACGGTCGCCGGGGTGGATGAGACCGTGACGCTTGTACGCGGTGCCACGTCCAGAACGAACGTTGAGGTGGGCACGGGACTGCGCGAACTGGGTGGTGTACGGGGTGGCGCGCTTGGCCTGCTTGGTCGGCGCCTTCTTGGTCTGCTGGGTGGGAGCCTTCTCCGCATGGGCCCCAGGGGTACCGGTGGGGGCGGCGTGGGCCTCCTCGGCGATGGTGCCCATGACGACGAGTCCGGCCGCAGCGGTCAGAGCGACGGTGCGCTTGAGAGCCGTCCCGGCGTTGGTCGAGGTGTTGGTCATGTGATGTTCCTTCCGAGCGTTGCCGCAGGTTCAGGGGCTCGTTGAACTGTACGTGTTCCTGAGAGATTCTCAAAATCTGTTCAGTATAGGTGAGTGGGTGTCACCTCGGGGATGCGCTGTTGATGGACCCCCAAATCTACGGGACAAGCCGTGACGATAGTTGCGGAGGATGGAGGAACATCATGGGAAGGCTGAGAAAATACTGAGGGTTCTGGATATGGCAAGCCTCGCGCCGCTGGGCGAGGAGTGACGGAGTCGACTCGGTTGGTGTCCGGGCCTCGTAGGCTGATGCTATGACGTGGAACCGCAACATTCCTGGCCTGCTAACAGATGACATTCGCCTCAGGGTCCCGTTGGACCACAACAACCCCGAGGACCTGCGCACCATCGAGATTTATGCGCGTCTGGTTGCTGCTCCTGACGGCACCGACAAGCCGTACCTCGTCTTTTTGCAGGGCGGCCCGGGGTGTGAGTCTCCGCGGCCGACGCTGAGTGATCCCGGATTCCCGGGCTGGCTGGCCCGGGCCCTGCAGGACTACCAGCTCGTGCTGCTGGACCAGCGCGGCACTGGACTGTCCTCGCCAGTGAGCGAGCCGGTGGGGGATCCGGCCAGCCAGGCGGAGTACCTCACTCACCTGCGTGCCGACGAGATCGTCGAGGACTGCGAGGACATCCGTCGTCACCTCGGTGTTCAGAGATGGGCGGTGCTGGGCCAGTCCTTCGGCGGATTCACCCTGCTGAGGTACCTGTCCACCTACCCGGAGTCGCTGTCGGCGGGTTACTTTACGGGTGGTCTGTCGGCGGTCGGACGTTCTGCTGACGAGGTCTACACCGCCTGTTACGACCAGCTGCGCGCAAAGTCGCTGGAGTACTACAAGCGATTCCCGGAGGATCGGGTGCGGCTCGCAGAGCTCATGGCGCTGGCCGAGAAGGGCGATGTCACCATTCCGAACGGTGACATCGTGACGCCGTCGCGGCTGCGGTCGTTGGGACACCTGCTGGGCGCCTCGGGTGGGGCTGAGAAGCTGCACTACCTGCTGGAGTATCCGCACACCTCACGGTCGTTCCGCCATGATCTTGCCGGGCTGCTGCCTTTTGGCGGACGTAACCCGCTGTACGCCGTCATCCACGAGTCATCCTATGCCGACGGTGTGGTCACCGACTGGTCGGCCGCGCGGATGCTGCCCGAGGACTTCCAGCAGGATCCGACCCTGTTGACCGGTGAGCACGTCATGCCAGAGTGGTTCGACACCGACCAGGAGCTGCGGCCGTGGAAGGAGGTTGCCAATCTCATTGCGAACCATCCGTGGCCGAAGCTGTATGACGCTGACACCCTCCGGGCTGCCGAGGTGCCCTGTGCTGCGGCGGTGTACCACGACGACGCCTATGTGCCGCGCCAGTTTTCCGTCGAAACGGCGGCCTTATTGCCGCAGATGCATGCCTGGGTGACGACTGAGTACGAGCACAACGGGTCGAATGCCTCGGGTGGTGCGGTTCTCGACCGTCTCATCAAGCTCGTCAAGGGAGAGCTCGTCAGGTGAGGCTGCGGGGCGTCCGGGGTACCGGGCGCCCCTTCTTTCCGTGACCTTCATTGTCAGCTGTGCCAGCTGTGTCCCCCCTGTCAAGATCTCTGGCGCAGGGGACACAACTGGTACGGGTGGACGTGGCAGGGGCGGGGATTGGTCCAGGTGGCCCAACTGTGATCCCAGGGGCGCATTCCTCTCGCAGCCTTGCTGCACGGCCTCCACCACACGGAGCTGCCAAAAAACGCTCCGAAAACCCGATGGCAACGTCACCATCCCGGTTTTCTGGCAGCTCCGTGTAGTACTAGCCGGTATTCGAGGTTCAGGGGATGCCTTCATGCTCTCCCGATACCGTTGATCCCATGACTGACCACTTCGCAGGGGACCCCCGCACGAACCGGGAACGGATGCTCGCCGGGGACCTCTACATCGCCGACGACCCGGAGAACTCCCGGATAGCCGACCGCGGGGCCAGGCTGGCTGACGCCTACCACCGGGCCTTCCTCAACGATCCGGACAGCGCCAGTCCCCTGCTGGCCGAACTCCTCGGCGAACTCGGAGAGGATGCCGTCATCAAGCCGCCGCTGTACGTCGACTACGGTGAGAACATCCACTTCGGCGCGCGCAGCTTCGCCAACTACAACCTGACGGCTCTCGACGTCGCCGAGATTCGCATCGGCACCGACTGCCAGATCGGCCCGAACGTCCAGTTGCTGACTCCCACCCACCCCATCGACCCGGACCTGCGTCGGGATCGCCTGGAGGCTGCCAAACCCATCACGATCGGCAACAATGTCTGGCTCGGCGGAGGTGCGATCGTCTGCCCCGGTGTCACCATCGGCG
Source organism: Cutibacterium avidum 44067 (assembly GCF_000367205.1). Classification (NCBI taxonomy): domain Bacteria; kingdom Bacillati; phylum Actinomycetota; class Actinomycetes; order Propionibacteriales; family Propionibacteriaceae; genus Cutibacterium; species Cutibacterium avidum. Next base: position 2,517,935 of record NC_021064.1, read on the forward strand.
AGGACAGCGTCATCGGAGCCGGAGCGGTCGTCACCAAGGACATCCCGGCCGGATCCATCGCCGTCGGCAATCCGGCGCGCGTCATCGGATCGGTCTATGACAGGAAAGGCGAATGACCATGAACGACATCCCGGAGATCCCGGCCAACTGGTGCGATCCTGACTCCGTCGGCGCTGAGCTCCCGGAGGCCGACGACGTCGAGGCCGACCCGCAATCCGTGCAGATTCCGCCGGCCGAGTCCTTCGAGGTGTTGCGCCGGGCCAGCGAAGAGGAGCTGCGAGCCCAGGAGCGTGGTGAACAGATCGACCCACTCGAGTCCGGACGAGCCGCTATCGCTATCGCCCTCACCCCGCTCTGTCAGCTCGAGGGTGCGATCATGCTCGGTGTCAGCCTGCTCGACGCCGTGGTCAAGCGGGTCGAACAGGTCGACGACGACGCCGTCGAGGTGTACCTGCCCGACTGGCTCTTCGACCACAAGGGGCTCACCTCCGACGAGGTCCCCGGCCTGCTGGTTGAGCGGGTTCGTCGTGACATGGCCGACCCGGTCGTCGTCTCCACCATGGGGGAGGAGGCCGTTGAGCAGCTGCGCAGTGGTTTGTCGGCGATCCTGGCGGCCCAGCAGCACGACGCCGCCGAGTTCTCCCGTCACGTCAACCCGGGCGTCGACCCCGAGTGGATCATCGACGGCTGTCAGGAGATTTGCGTCGCCCTGGCCGCCCACGCCGCGACCATCGGCTGGCAGCGTCCCGAGGTGGATGTCTCCAACGTCTTCGCCACCCTGGACATGGCCGACGATCCCGACCGCGTCCGCACCCTGCTGAGGAAAGCTCGCCGATGACCGGGCCGCTGGCGACCGCCGCCCGGTGCCTGGAGGACCCGCCGGCAGACCTCACTCGGTGGCGATGGCCTTGAGGATGTTCGTGCGGGCCGCCCGGTGCGCCGGCCACAGCGCAGCGAGCACCCCGACGAGGGCCGCGGCCACGAGGAAGGCCACGAGTTGCAGCCACGGGATCGAGAGTTTGTCGATGCCCTGGTCGGCGAGCAGACGTTGCAGCACCATGCCGAAGACGGTTCCCAGACCGACTCCCACCACGGCTCCGAGCAGGGCGATGACGACCGACTCCAGGGTGATCATCCGGCGCACCTGCGGGCGGGTGAGGGCGATGGCACGCAACAGGCCCAGTTCCCGGGTGCGCTCGATGATGCTCAGACCCAGGGTGTTGACGATGCCGAGCACGGCGATGACGATGCTGAGTCCCAGCAGTGCGTAGAGCAGTGCCATGGTCCGGTTGACGTTGACGAGGATCTGGTCGGTGTACTGGCCAACGTCCATGACGCTCACCAACGGCATATCGGCCAATGCCGCGTCGAGGGCCCTGTGGGCCTGCTCGTGGTCGGTGCCCGGCTTGAGGTAAATCGACAGGAAGGCGTCCTTGTCGCCCAGACCGGCCGAGGTGAGGGTGCTCGTCGAGACCCACATGGTGGCGATGGGCTGTCCCTTGCCGGTCGTGTAGATGCCGACGACGGTGAGCGTCATGGGACGCTGGGCATCCACTGACCACAACCGGTAGGACGACCCCACCTTCAGGTGATTCTTCTCTGCCGCCTTCTCGTCGACGATCATCTCGCCGTCGGTGCGGAACATGCGTCCCTTCGTCACCTTCTGGGGGAACATCTTGTCCAGCGAGGTCGCCTCCATGCCCGCGATGCCGCGCATGTGACGTCCCGTGGCGTCGGTGAAGTACTCCTTGGGCGGGGTCGTGTGGCCGGCGGGGATCTCGAGCATCTGCGCCATCTTCATGGCGTGGACGTCCTTGACCTGCGGGACGGCGGCCACCTTGGTGCGGACCTGGTCGGGAAACCCCTCGAATCCCTGTCGGCCGACCATGAAGTCGCCACGGAGCGTGTCGGTGACCTGGCTGGTCACCGAGCGCGTCGAGGAGGCCCCGAAGACGGCCATGAGGGAGACCAGGGTGAGCCCGATCATGAGGGCCGATGCGGTCGCGGCGGTGCGTCGGGGCTGACGGATCGAGTTGAGTTCGGCCAATTTGCCGACCTCGCCGAAGGTCGCTCGGTACACCTTGCCGACGATCCAGATGACCGGACGGCCGAGCAGGGGCGAGGCCAGGGCGACGCCGATCATCGTCAGGGCCATGCCGGCTCCGGCCCAGGCCACTGGCTTGCCCACGACGTCGAACACCCCCAGAACGATCCCCACGACGCCCACGGCGGCCATGACGGAGCCGATGACGGCCCGCTTGCCCAACCCGACCTCGGACTCGGTTCGGGCCGAGGTCATGGCCTGGACCGGAGAGATGCGGGTGGCCCGGGCAGCCGGCAGCAGGGCGGCGACGAGCGTGACGAGGATGCCGGTGACGAGCGAGGCCACGATGGCCTTGACGCCCAGGGTGAGCGTCGTCTGCCCGATGTCCCATCCGGTTGCGGCCATGATCGCCTTGATGGCCACGGCCAGACCGAGGCCGCCGAACAGACCCAGGACTGACCCGACGGCGCCCACGACGAGGGCCTCGACCAGGACGGTCGCCCTGATCTGACCGCGACTGGCCCCCATGGCCCGGTACAGCGCCAGCTCGGAGGAGCGTTGGGCGACGAGAATGGTGAAGGTGTTGACGATGAGGAAGCTCGCGACGAGCAGGGAGATGCCCGCGAAGACGAGCAGGAAGATGTCGACGAAGCCGAGGGCCTTGCCGATGACGCTCATCTGCTCATCGGCGACGACCTTGCCGTCCTTGGCCTGGTATCCCTTCGGCAGGACCTTCTGGACGGCCTTGGCGACGGTCGCCCGGTCGGCGCCCGGTTCGACGACCGTGGCCACACCGGTGAACGCGTCGTGGCCCTTGAGGAAGAGCTGCTGGGCGCGGTGCGTCGTGAAGAACACGTAGCTGGCCCCGGCGGACCCACTCTGACCGACGGTGGCGGTGCCCACGAGCTTCGCCTGGACGGTGCCGGCTCGGCTCGTGATGACCTTGACCCTGTCGCCGACATGGTGGCCGGATTTGTCGAGGGTTTGCGGATCGACGACCACCTCGTCGTCGGCACGCGGTTCGTGGCCCGACACGACGTGGACGCCCTGCTGGCCGCCGAGGGCCGGGGTCGTCTGCCAGCTGAAGCCCAGTTGGGGCGGCCCGAAACTGGTGATGGCCTTGCCGTCGCGGTCGATGAGGACGGTTCCCGTCTCGGTGACGGTGCCCTGGGCGTCCTTGACACCGTCGATCGTGCGAATCCTGTCGACGACGGCCGGTGTCAACGGGTACGGTTTCGTCGCGTCGCCCTGCACCGCGTCCTCAGTGTTCTTGGACACCTCGACGTCCGAGACGGACCCCGAGACGATGGAGTTGAAGGTGGACCGGAGCATGTCGCCGAAGACGAACGATCCCGAGACGAAGGCGACGCCAAGGACGATGGCCAAGGTGGACATGAACAGCCGAAGCTTGCGGCTCCACAGGGAGGTGAAGGTGGCCTTCCACATGGTGGTTCAGGGCCTTTCGACACGGCGGGCGGCCGGCACGTGCTCGCCACCGGTTGTCTTCGCCCGGTGCGGGGACGGGCCGTCATCCGGCCCGGAGTCGGTCGACGGGTGGCGGCGCGGGTCCAGGCGGCCCATCGTCGTGAGCACGGCGTCATGGGTGGGATGACAGATGTCGTCGACGATGCGCCCGTCGGCAAGGAAGAGCGCCCGGTCGGCATACGAGGCCGAGACGGGGTCGTGGGTGACCATGACGATGGTCTGGCTGAACTCGTCGACCGACCGGCGCAGGAAGCCGAGCACCTCGGTGGCACTCATGGAGTCCAGATTGCCGGTGGGCTCGTCGGCGAAGATGATCTCGGGTCGGCCCACGAGGGCGCGCGCACAGGCGACGCGCTGCTGCTGCCCACCTGACAGCTCGGAGGGCTTGTGGTCGAGCCGGTCGGCCAGGCCGACGACGTCGATGACGGTGTCCCACCACTGCGGGTCGGGCTTGCGTCCGGCGATGGCCAGGGGCAGGAGGATGTTCTCGCGGGCCGTGAGGGTTGGCACGAGGTTGAACTGCTGGAAGATGAATCCGACCCGTTCACGTCGCAGCAGCGTCAGCTTCATGTCGGTGAGGGTGGCGACATCGGTCTGGCCGATGAAGGCGCGGCCTGAGGTGGGGCGGTCGAGCCCGGCCATGCAGTGCATGAGCGTCGATTTGCCCGATCCCGACGGACCCATGACCGCGGTGAGGGCACCGACCTCGACGGTGACGCTCACCCCGTCGAGGGCCTTGACGACGGCATCTCCGGTTCCGTAAGTCTTGACGAGTTCATCGGCGGCAGCGGCGGTCGGCGCCATGACGGTCTCCTGTGACTGGATGAATACTGGATGAATGACGTGGAGTGACGTCAGATCACAGTGTATACGTGTGCCACGATGAGCCCGCACATCTCCGTGTTCACGCTCCCATCAACGCTGTAACTATCGGCGAGAGCGGGGAGTGCACTAGGTCGATTCCCGCAACCGGGTGAGTGACACCATTCTGGGTCTGCTCGTCATCACCGAGGATGCCACTGCGCTCGTCCAGTGGCTACTGGGGCACCGCGGGCGCCTATGGCCTCAAGAAGGAGAAGTACGAGATCGCCAAGGCGGGTCGGGCATCCGGTTGAGCTGGTGCGCTACGCGCTGGAACTGTCGGACAACCTGAAGCTCTGAGGACCTGTCCAGAGCACGTGCTGGGCACTTGACTTGGCTGGGGATCCATAGCTGAATACTACCGAGAATCATTCTCAATAAGAATGGATGTCTGTCCATGCGTAAGTTCCTCCCCGTCGTCGGTGCCCTCTCGCTGCCCCTGGGGGGTGGGGTGGCCCAGGCGGCGACCGGCGGTGAGTCCACTACCAACCGGGGCATCGTCGCTCTGAGTGCGCCCGATGGTGAGCACCGCTGCAGCGCGGTCCTGGTTGCCCCCGAATGGGCGCTGACCTGGTCCGACACCGCTCGGTGCGGGAAGAGCACCGAGGTCGTCGACGGATCCGGTCATCGGACCGCGATCACCGAGCGCCACTACTTCACCCCCAATGATCCGTCCAAGAGCCAGGCCATGTTGATTCACTTGGCCACCCCGGTCAAGGACACTCCGGTGGCGAAGCTCAGCCCACAGGCCCCGCGCGAGGGTGAGAAGCTCAGCGTCGTCGCCTTCAGTGGCCCGCGTGGTGCGGGCCACTTGGCATCAGTGGGCTGTGCCGAGGCCACCGTCGAGGGCCATGGTCACTGGATCAGTTGGTTCTCCGCGCCCCAGGGCATGGAGTTGCAGAAGTCCGACGCCGGTGCCCCGCTCATGCGTGGTGACGAGGTCGTCGGCTTCCTCGGCATCGCCGGTGCAGACGGGGGCGATGCCGAGGACATCGCCAACGTCCACCAGTGGGTGAAGCAGCTCACCCAGCAGGGCTGAGGCGCCAGGAGGGCGAGAGCCGCGGGCCGCCAGGTGCGCGGCTCTCGTGGTGCCGTCGGCCCTGGCTGCGTCCTCTGTCAGGACTCGGTCTCCAAGAGCTCCACCACAATGCTGGCGGCGCGCTCACTCGCACCCTCGACGCGTTCAGGGTGCTCCTCGTTGGCAGCCGGCCCGCACAGGTCGGACATGCTGCGGGTCGATACGAAGTCGACATCGAAGGAGCGGCAGATCTGAGCGATCGACGTCGACTCCATGTCAACGGCGACCGTATCGGGGGTAATCGGTCAGCATGGCATCGAGTCGGTCGCCCGGCACGAAGACGTCATCCGAGGCGAAGGGTCTCACGACCGCGCCGCGTAGGCGGGGAAGCCCCGGTTCTGAAAGATGCACCTAGTGCGACGAAGGGCTCACCCCCGCGTAGGCGGGGAAGACGTGCCCGCAAGGATTGGGCGAGGGAAACCGAGGAAGCCCCGCGGCCCTATGCCGCCAGGATTTGAATGAGTACCTACGGCGATCTGAAGAAAGCGTGGGCTCGAGAGTGGACTCGCCTCCGCCGCGAATATCTCGATGGCAAAGTGCTCGACGCTGTGGTTCTACCCTCCCGCACTGGCGTGCGGGGGGAATGCCCCGTGTGTGGCGCCGTCGGCACCGACGTGACCAGCAGCCGACTCGCTACGACAGCCGGACGCAACCACATGCAGAATCCACATCAGCGCCGACGACCGCGCCGCCCTGGACGCCCTCAAGGTCACCTATATGCCCGAGGCACTACTGACGCCCTCCCAACGCGCCCTCCGTGACCAGCTCACGTGAGGAAGGACGCCCAGAGGCTTTTAGAGGGCAAGCGGCCCCGAGGGCCGCGCGGCAGTTTAGGGCTCAGCTGGCTTTGAGGGTCTGGGTGACCTCGCGGGTCAGCGCTTGACGGGTCCACGCGGATACGGTCATGCCCTGCCGAGACGCGTCCCGTTCGATCAGCCTCCACACGCTGGGCTGGCACTCACTCGGATCGTGCGAGGCTCCAGGGGCTCAGTCTCCACTTCCTCCCAAGCTCGGCCCTCGAACGGCTCGACCTGCAACCCCTCAAAACCGGACTCGGCTTCACTCGCCCACTGGCGAACCATCTCGTCGGTCACTTGAACACCATTGTCGGCAACAAACTCACTCATCTCGCCCTCCTCATCTGAGTGAGAAACCCGGCTTACCCCCGCGTAGGCGGGGAAGACCGGCTGGCGGGGTTGCCTCCACAGAATGTGTCAGGTTGATTATTCTGGCTGGTAGGACCGGAAGGGGATGTCGGCGCTAATACTCACTCTTTTACTCACTCTTTTCAACTTTATTGGCTTTGTTCTACAGCAGGTATGGAACTTTATCGCTGGGTTCTTCCATGCCCTCTTCCTCTTGGTCGTGTCGCCGCGTGAGGGGGCGATGCACCTGGGAATGTGGTTCTGCCGCTACGGGGGGTTGGTCTGCATCGGCTATGGGGTCTGGGTGATTGGCCGTCACGCGCACCTGTCCGAGATTGCTACACGAGAGTGGGTCTTGGCCGGTGTGCTGGTCGGCGGTGGCTTGCTGCTGCGGTTCATTGCAGCTGGTATTGACGGTGAGCTGGAGAACCGGGCCGAAGAAGAGGCTTTGGAGAGGCAAGCGCGCAAGCTGAAAGAAGTCATGCTCAGAGATGATCTGTGAAGTGCTGTGGCGGCGGGCTTTGTTAGCGCGCCGCCGCGGTGCTTATGCAGATTTGAGCCCGTAGAGGTTCAGGTGCCCTTGGTCGTCGTCGCTGATGACGATCAGGTGGTTTTGGGCGAGGCCGAGGGGGCGTGCCGGGGTTGCGGTGACGGGGCTGGTGGTGGTTCCGGTGCCAAGGTCGATCATGGTGGATGTGTGGGCTTGGGGATCGTGAGTCCATGCCCAGTGGTCGATGACGGCATCAAGGTTTCCGTCGATGGGGACCAGTGATCGGTTTTGCCAGTCGATGATGACGCTTCCGGCTGCGGTCCATCGGCCGCGCTGGGGGTCTGTGAGGCGGTGATGCCGGCTCACCCCCGCGTAGGCGGGGAAGACATCTCTGCAAGCCGATTTGTTCCAGCAGTAATGGGCTCACCCCCGCGTAGGCGGGGAAGACATGAGCTGAACAAACTCACCGCGCGTCGCGGCCGGCTCACCCCCGCGTAGGCGGGGAAGACTCAGTGTGCTCGGAAATTGACTTCATACGGTAAGGCTCACCCCCGCGTAGGCGGGGAAGACTCATTCTAAAGGGCTGTTGAAAGACCCGAATTAGGCTCACCCCCGCGTAGGCGGGGAAGACGAGCGTACCCGGCGTGGGTTTAAGGTGCTGACACGGCTCACCCCCGCGTAGGCGGGGAAGACCGGCTCCACTGGCCCGGATTGTTGGGCGTGAACGGCTCACCCCCGCGTAGGCGGGGAAGACTGCGTAGCGCCATTTACACCATGTATCTCGCTCGGCTCACCCCCGCGTAGGCGGGGAAGACCGTCGATTGTCGGATCCAAAGGAAACGGATTTCGGCTCACCCCCGCGTAGGCGGGGAAGACTGTTCCGGTGGAGGCTCGCCAGGCTGCGCAACCGGCTCACCCCCGCGTAGGCGGGGAAGACGGAAGACTGTTCCCATGGACAATGCGGCACAGCGGCTCACCCCCGCGTAGGCGGGGAAGACATCTGGGCCGAAAACGACGAATTGCGCGACAGCGGCTCACCCCCGCGTAGGCGGGGAAGACATCTGGGCCGAAAACGACGAATTGCGCGACAGCGGCTCACCC